>PEKW01000020.1 GCA_002796995.1 Rhizobium sp. | reverse complement strand
GGTCCGCGACCTGACGGGCGGCGGCAGCCAGATCGTTCTTGAGGCGGTCGGCCACTACCCCGCCTACGAGCAGGCGATCGGCATCGTCCGCCCCGGAGGCGTCATCAGTCGCGTCGGGGTCCCCCAATATGACCAGGCCCCAGTCGGTTTCGGCACCCTGTTCGGCCCCAACATCACCCTCACCGGCGGCCCGGCCCCGGTGCGGGCCTACCTTGAGACGCTGCTGCCGGGGGTGCTCGACGGCACCGTCAACCCCGGTCGCGTCTTCGACCGCNNTCGCGTCTTCGACCGCACCTTCGATCTGGAGGACATCCCGGCGGCGTATGCCGCGATGGACGCGCGCGAGGTGCTCAAGGCCATAATCCGTCCGTGACCTTCCCTCTCGGGGTGGCCCGCGCACAGGACATACCAATGGTCTGGCGCCCGCGGCATACCTGAGCGTGGGAAGGCGAGCGAGCGGCGACCATTGGTATGCCGTGTGCTGGCTGGGTCGTGGCGGTGAGCGTTAGCGCGCGTCGCGGACGACCTGGCCGCCCTTCATGACGAGCTGGAGGTTCTGGTCGAACCGGTCGAAGTTCCACGGATCGCCGCCCACGACAACGAGATCCGCGAGCTTGCCGGGCGCAACCCCACCGATGTCGGAACGCTCGAGAAGCTCGGCAGCCGACCCGGTGGCGGCCATGAGCGACTGCTGCGGGGACAGCCCGGCGCGAACCATCCAGGCGAGTTCCTTGTGGTTGATGCCATGGGCGAAGACGCCGCTGTCGGTGCCCATCGCAATCTTCACTCCGGCCGCGTGCGCCCGGGCGATCGCCTGCACGTGCAGATCGGAGACCGCGCGCACCTTGGCCTCGATCTCGGGCGTCACCCGTTCATCTCCCCTGGCCTGCGCAAGGCCTGTCGCGCGGTCGGTGACCCCGGGAGTGCGATCACCGACCCGATTCAACCCCAAGGCGCCCACACCGGCTGTAGCGGAAGGTGCGTAGCGGGAACCCGCGCGTGGGATGACAAGCCTCTGGCGACCAACGGCATTCGGTATGCCGTCCGCGCCGGCCCGCACGCGGCATACCCTCCGCACGCTGGTGCGAGCGGTCGGCCGTCGATCAGCCGTCGATGAGGCCGAGCCGGACGAAGGCCTTGACCAGACCGTCCTCGTCCGCGCGGTCAGTGACCACGTCGGCCACCGCGAGCAACTCGTCGGGGGCGTTGCCCATGGCCACTCCGGTGCCGCACGCGGTCAGGAGCTCGACGTCGCTGCGGGCGTCACCGAAACCGATCAGGGACGACACAGGCATGCCGAGGTGCTCAGCCAGGCGACGCACGGCCGCGCCCTTGTGGACGCCCAGTTGCCCGAACTCGCCGAATTCGGGGCCGCGTCCCGTCAGCGACCAGGTGTCTATGCCGGCCTCCCCCGCGAAGGACTCGGCGAGGGCCGCCAGGTCGAGCCCGGGTTCGAGCACGAAGCTGATCTTGTTGACCTCGTCGCGGCCCTGGGTGGGGTCGTAGATCATGTGGGGGAAGCCCTGGCGGACCTGCGCGATGTTCTCCTCGGTGGCCCCGCCCAGCAGGACGGCGGTCCGCTCGGGCAGGTGTTCGGTGCCGAAGAGCCCGGTGTTCGACTCCAGATAGAACGCCAGGCCGTGCTCCTCCATCCAGGCCACCGCGCGCTCCACGACGTCGCGGGGCAGCACCTGGTGCCAGACCACCTCGCCGTCGGACTCGACGTAGCTGCCGTTGCCGCCGATCAGCCCGTCCAGGCCGAGGTCCCACAGCGACGGATAGATCTCGGCGCGGCTGCGCCCCGTGCACAGGTAGACCCGATGCCCCCGCGACCTCGCCTCGCGCACGGCGGCGCCGGCGCTCTCGGGGAGCTGGGCTTGGTAGTCGAGCAGCGTGCCGTCCACGTCGAGCAGCAGGACGGAATGGGGCCGGGGGTCGCTCACGCGCTCAGGCTAGTGGGCGTGGCAGCGAGGGCGGGCTGAGCACAAGGAATGCCATTGGTCGGCCGCGGGCGGCATACCTGAGCGTGCGAGTGCGCGCGGGTGGCCACCAACGGCATTCGGTATGCCGCGCGCCGCGCCGACG
>PEKW01000019.1:685-1494 GCA_002796995.1 Rhizobium sp. | reverse complement strand
CTGTACGAGATCGTCCTGCACGCCGGGCGCAAGCCCGAGGAGGCCGGATTGCCGCCGCTGAGCATGGCCGGTCAGACCCTGGTCGGTCGCGCCACCTTGCGCGATCCAGCGGGGCGGGTCCTGGCCACCGCCACGGCGGCCAAACCCATCCAGTCCTACAAGGACCTGGAGGTGCTGGAAACCGCCGCGCGTCAGCGTCTGCTGGCGGCGCTGGGCTTCGGTGGCGAGGTCCTGGACACGGACGAAACCCGGGATCAGACCGATCAGGGCTGGGTATCCCGGCCGATCGTTCCAGCCGTTCCAGCCACCAGAGCCGTGGGGGCGACGCCGATCGTCCCCTCGCCGTCCATCCAGGACACGGCGGGGACTCCAGCGTCCATCCAGGATGCGGCGGAGGCCCCGGCATCCAGCCAGGACGCTCCGGTGGCCGAGGTCGCCGAGGGGGTGATGCCGTTGGCTGTGGCGGCCGGGATTCCCCCGGTCGCTTCGCCGCCCGCCGCTCCGGCTCCGGTCGCGGCGCCGCCCGTGTCCGACCGCGACGCCCGTGCCCTGACGGCCCTGATCCGCCAGATCGAGCAGCAGGCGAGGGTGCGCGGCATCGAGCCGCCGGTGGTCACCACCCGGCAAGAAGCCCAGGTCGCGCTCCAGCGCTTGATGCGCCACGTCTGAGGGTCCTGACCCTGGCCCCCGCGAGGGGGCGGAGGTTGGGCGCATGGAAAAAACGATCCGGGCTGGCCCGACCGTTGTTCCCTGCGACGCTGAAATCCGAACCGAGTTGGCCCTTCGGTTCGCCATCGCTTCCGCCTTGA
>PEKW01000019.1:391-604 GCA_002796995.1 Rhizobium sp. | reverse complement strand
CTACGACACCCAGACCCTGATCGTCGATACCGTCAAGGCCTTGCCCCAATGCCTGCGGTATTGCCTGTTGGGCTTCGAGATTCGGGTCCGTTATACCGGCGTCAGCGTCGAAATCTACGTCGTGCCTCGGGTCGAGCACTACATGACCGCGTTGCATGGGATGACCTCGGACCGTTTTCCCAAGGAAGCGTATATCGAGTGGGCGGCCACCGT
>PEKW01000019.1:0-203 GCA_002796995.1 Rhizobium sp. | reverse complement strand
GTTTCCCGGGAATTGGGCGATGGATCAGTTCGACATGGAAAAGATCATCCCGATGATCATCGAGGCGGTGGAGGCGAGCAAGGTCAATTTCAAGGCCATCTACAAGACCCTGCTACAAATCGGTACGATCGTGGCCGATCACGTCGGCGCGGGCGGTGGGGTCAAGATCGATCGCCTGCTGTGCCCGAATGACGTGGACTATT
>PEKW01000001.1 GCA_002796995.1 Rhizobium sp. | reverse complement strand
GCGGCAGCCTGGAGTGACATTTCTACTTTGCGCCACGGCGGACATTCCAACCTTGCCGCCACACCAGCACAGATCCGCGCAGCCCGCGCGCTCCTCGGCCTCAGCGTCGACCAGCTCTCAGCTGAGAGCGGCGTGTCCGCCTTCTTGATCCTTCAGGTCGAGGACGAGAAGTCCGCCACGCTCGACCAGGCGACGATGCTCACCCTGCGGGGCGCTCTTGAGCGGGCCGGCATCTCCTTTCTCGCCGACGGGGATTGTCCGCCGGGAGGCATGGGCGTAAGGCTGGTCGCACGCCACGATACCGGCGAAGGCCTGCGGCCAGAAAATCTCAACGCGACCAACGACGGCTGAATCCTTCCATCGTCATGGAACAAATACGCGTCTGCCGATTTATCGCCCATCACACCTGACAGGAGCTATGCATGAATCGGAACAACGGTCTCTATCTGGTCATCGGCGCATTGGTCGTCGTTGTCGTCGGCCTCGGCATTTATCTCTATCGTGAAGAGACGAAGCCCCAGGGCGTCGAGATGACGATCGGGCGCGACGGCGTGACGATCCAGGAGAACTGAGCGCCGCCGACGGCGCCGGATGTACCATGGCGTAGCGACAGAGACGACAAAGCCCGGGTTCTCCGGGCTTTTTCACGTCTGGATGACTTAATGAATCCGTGCCTCAGCGGCCTGCCAGAATGGTGCGGTTCATATGGGTCGGGGCGCTGATCGCGCCCTCCAGCATGTAGGGCATGCCCGCCTTCGCCGTGGCCGATCGCTTCGACATGATCGGCAGGCCATGGCCGAGCCCATCGATCAGGCAGAACTCGATCAGCGGCTTGCCCGCCGCGTCATGCCAGACCCACGCCTCCTGCCCCTTGATCGTCACGGCCTTGCCGTCGGCCTCGTCGAGGCCATAGACATCCAGCCACTGGGCCAGCGTGGCGCGGGCATTGGCGACAGAAACGACGCGGTCGGCGGTGCCGTGCCAGATCGAAATCACCGGCTTCTTCTTCACCTCCGGTGTGACGGCACGCACCAGGTCGCCCCATTCGCGGGCAGAGCGGTTGACGCCGGAATTCATCACCGACAGGGCCGACATGGCATCGCGGGCCGCGCCGAAAGGAAGACCGGCGACAATCTGGCCCGCGGCAAACAGCTCCGGATAAGTGGCGAGAAGCGCGGAGGCCATGGCCCCGCCGGCCGAGAGGCCCTGCACATAGATGCGCTTCTTGTCGACGTGATGCCGTGCGCAGGCATTGTCGATCATCTGGCGCACCGACATCAGTTCGCCGCGGTCGCGCGCGACGGCGCTCGGGCGGAACCAGTTGAAGCAGAGATTGGGATTGTTGGACTTGCGCTGTTCCGGATAGAGCAGCACGAAACCGCCGTCACGGGCGAGCGCGCTCCAGCCGCTGCCCTTGTCGAAATCATCGGCCGACTGCAGGCAGCCATGCAGAACAACGACGAGCGGTGCGCCCTTCCCTGCCTTCGGCGGCACATATTCCAGCATGCGCAGATGCCCGGGATTGGTGCCGAAGCCGGTCACTTCCTGGAGACGCGCACGGACCGCGCGCGGTTTTCTGGGGCGGGCGGGTCGCGCCGGCGCGACGAGCGGCAAGGAAGGAATGGCCTTCAGGATCTTCTTCTGCAGCTTTTTTTGCTGGCCGAGGATGAAGGACAACGGCATGGGAATCTTGAGGCGCATGAAAAAGGAATTCCTTTTCGAAAATTCTAAATATCGCTCCCTCGTGTAAAGCCCCGCCGCGCGCTCCGGTTCCCATCCGTCGGGGTACAATCGACAATTCATATAATATTGCGATGCAGCAATTATAGGGCAAAAGCTTGCGCCGACAAAAAAAGGCCGCCGAGCGGCCTTTCTGATCCCTGTCATCCCCTCTGCAATGCGCCGGCAGAGGCTTAGCCTGATGGACGTTCCGCCCGCGGACCGTTCAAGGCCGCGGACGTCGGTGCAGCGCCGCAGAGGCGCTGCTGCCGCAAATCAGATGACGGAGAAGTCCGTGTAGGTCAGCGTTGCGAAGTTCGAGATATCGGCGATCTTGATCGCGCTGTAGGCGGTGCCCGAACCGTCGCGGTCATAGTAGAGATCGCCGTGGTCCTGATCGTAGAGGATGCGGTCGTTGCTGTCGGCCGCGGCCAGGTCGAGGTTCTTGAACGCCGACGATGCCAGAACACCGGTCGCCGTCAGCGCGGTGAAGATGCTGTTCTCGAGCCAGATCGTATCGTTGTTGCCGCCCGAATTGGAATAGTCGGTGATGGTATCGATGTTCGAGGCGCCGAGGGCCGAGTTGAAAACGAAGATGTCGTTCGCCTGGCCGCCGGTCAGCGTGTCGCTGCCGGTGCCGCCATTCAGCCGGTTCGCACCGGAATTGCCGACGAGCACGTTGGCAAGCGCGTTGCCGCCCGCATTGAGGTTTGCGGTGCCCAGGAGCGTCATGCGCTCGACATTGGCCTCGAGATTGCGGCTGACCGCGGTCTGCACGGTGTCGATCCCCGCACCTGCTGACTCGCGAACCACGTCACCTGCATTGTCGACGACATAGGTGTCGTTGCCGCCATAGCCGGACATGCGGTCCGCACCGGCGCGGCCGTTCAGGACGTTGGCGCCGCCATTGCCAAGAAGCGTGTTGGCCAGTTCATTGCCGGTGCCGTTGATCGACGCGCTGCCTTCGAGAGACAGGATCTCGACATTGGCCGAGAGCGTATGGGTGACGTAAGCGTTGACCAGATCGACGCCTCTCCCGACGGCCTCAGAGACGGTGTCGCCCGCATTGTCGACGATATAGGTGTCGTCCCCGCCAAAGCCGAACATGCGGTCCGCACCGGCCCGGCCGTTCAGAATATTGGCTCCTGCATTGCCGACGAGAGTGTTGGCCCGTTCGTTGCCGGTCAGGTTGATCGACGCCGTACCGTTGTCGTTCGTCGTCCTCATGCTTTCGATATGTTCTCCGGCGGCCAGCACATAACTGACGCTGGTGTAGATAAGATCAGAGCCTTCGCCGGAATCCTCGAAGACCTTGTCCTGCGAGTTGTCGACATAATAGGTGTCATTGCCGGTATCGCCCCACATGCCGTCAGCACCCGTGCCGCCGCGGATGAAATCGTTGCCGGCTCCGCCGCGCAATTCGTCGACACCGGACCCACCATCGAGCAGGTCGCTGCCAGAGCCGCCATCGGCGAAGTCGTTGCCGGCGCCGAGATAGTAGTCGTCGTTATAATTGCTGCCGAAGATGATATCGGTGCCGGTGGTGCCGGCATAGTACTGGTCGGCCGTCGCGCGCGTGTCGTTGACGAGTTCGGCGATCCAGTCCTTGGTCTCGCCCGTCCAGTCGCTGGTGGCGGTCACGGTGATCGTATGGATGCCGGTGCTGACATAGTCGTTGAAGGCGACGAACGACATGTATCCGGCCCCATAGCCGGAGCCGGCGGAATATCCGTCGATCGTCGTGTGGAAGGTCCAGTCGCTCAGGTCTTCGCCCGTCTGCGGATCGTAATAGGTGAAGTCCACCGATCCCTCAGCGTAGAATGTCTGATTGTACCGATCGAAATTGAAACCGAAAACGGAAAGATAGAGCATAGCAACCTCATGACGAACAGGATGCCAATGATCGTCTTTAACACATGTCAAAAGTAAGGCCTCAAACCGGAGATTGCGTCCGGGAGGTTTGTCGAGGTCGGCAATATCTACGGCAACTGTGACTCCCGCGGCCCAATAGGCCGACACATCGCCATCCTACGTAGCGTCATCGATCCACGCACTTTCTTCGCATTCTGCGATGTCTTCTGGTGTACGTGGATCGATAGCCAGCGAGGCGCATTGTTCGACATGCCCGTTAATCAGTCGCTCTAGCCGGGCTGAAAAGCCGCCTTCCATGAGTCGGACGGCGGGCGCGAATGAGACCAATCTAGGCCAGATGTTCACTTTCTGCCTGTTCGGGCAGTAAAACATCGTCGCTTCCCTTGAACCCCTGCTCAGACATGTACCGGTAATATCGTTCACCCATCTGCGGAACGTCTTGATGTTGTTGCGGGCGGCCTTGAGTGACTGCTCGTCGCTTGCTGCATATGTCGACACGAAGAAATAGCGCGGTCCCGTGAGGTACTCGCCGCAGTGCAACATTGCGGAATTGGATATGATCACGTCCCCTGGGTCAGCGTAGGACCAGCAGATGTGTCGCTCGATTTCGTCGGCATCCACGAAGTTCTTTTCAATTCTGGCCTTGGTCAGCACTTCGCGATGCCTGTCGAACCATGCTGTGCCATGCTTCAGCCCGATGCGCTTCGCCTGCTCAGCAAACATCTTCTCGTTGTGTGAAAACGGAATATAGCCCAGGGCCCCGCCGGAAATTCCGCAGTAGTGCAATATCCTGATTACCCGACGCTGTGGGTTCTTGACGGAATACGGCGAGGAGTCGTCCTCGACAAAGTTGCGAAAATCACGATGAAGGCCACGCGCCGAATAGTGCGCAGCAACAGCCGTCCCGAATTCGAAACAGCGCTCACCTAGCAGTGTGACGATAACGTCTCGAATGACGGGGTTTGCGGCATAAGGCCAAAACACCTCGTCCTTGAAGACCGGGGCCCCGCCGGTTCCCCATTTCTTTTTCTTCGAGTATACGGCGCTGAAATCGAGTGGCTTGAGCCCCGAAAAATTGATGCACTGCTGGTTCAGTTCACGCGATGCTTCCGGGGAGTAGACACGCTTTACCTTCACTATGCCGAAGCGGTTGAATTTTTCCGCGATCGACTCAATCGAATCCGTCGCATCGGCAACGCCAGCCGTCTCAAGGAGGCTGAAGGGGTTTATCCCGCGCGACAATTCGTCGAACACGAGACCTATCGGCCTCTGCGCGCGCGATGACGGCGGGATCGCATTGGCCTCGGCGGGTTTGGCCGCCATTTCGGTAATCTTCTTGTCTAGCCTGTTGATTTTTGCCGGCAGGTCGGCAAAGGCCTGAATCGACTTCAGAAACGTCATGCTGGCTCTCCATGAAGCGCACAATTTTTCCGTGTACACCAGACATATACCAAACACGACATATGGGTGCAACCTTGCATTGCCACTTCGCTGGCCCATCGGGCATCAGCCGGAGCCATGGATCTTGCCCGGCATCCGGTGTGGCGTGTTGTCAATCATAGGCGACGACCGGCCCAGCTTGACCCCCGGCGGGTCGTCAGGCGCAGCCGTTTTGCAGCCTCGTCGGTTGTGGAGCGTCGGTTGAGGGGAGGATTGCCGGTCATATCAGCGTCGCGTCGCGTCGCCTTGCCGTACCGGCCAGGAGACGGCGAGCAGATAATCGAGGCGCCGGCCCATGCTGGAATCGATCGGGTTTACCCGGCGGACGTACTCCACGATGGCCTGTTTTGCCTAGCCTTCATCAATCAGTTCCGATGGGTGGTGCGCAACGCAGACGATCTTGTCGGGCGGATCCACTCGGACCTTCACAACCGGTTTCAACTTCGCCTCCGGCGAAAATGCCGTTGGCGGCGCAAACCTCTTTGTACGGTGCCAGGCGGACAGACCCGTCCTTCGCGCGTGGTGAAGACGCTGATGAAAGCTAGCGCTCGGTGGTAGGCGCCGCCAATACGATCGCCGATAGATGCTGCATGTCAAAGTCCCTGACCGCGTCCGTGACTTCTGCAGGCGACTGCCCGAACCACGCTTTGGCGGCATCGACGCGAGGACCATAGGGCGCCGGATATGACCCGAGCCCGATAATCCATTTCCGAAGAATGTCTCGGTCGACCTTGTCATCTCGGTATCGGTCACGCATGCGGCTCACTGCGGCGAGCAGATCAACGGTCTGCTTCATGTCACCCACCACTGCCGAAGCTGGCGTCTGGGTTCAGGTATTCCTTGTACTGAATTGTTTCGTCGTCGCTCCTGGGCGCCTTCGGAGACGCGGAAAGACGCACTCCGGGGCCACCTGCGGCCGAGTTCGCGTGGTCGTCGATGAACGTGATGCCTGCGGTTTCGAGGGCGTGCTGGACGGCCGAGACATTGTTGCGGAGCCCGACGACGTCCCCCTCGCTGGCCTCCATCCGCTTGAGTGTTGGAACCGAGATGTTCGCCGCCGTAGCCAATTGTACCTGCGTCAGGCCGGCGAGAGCACGGGCCGCTGCGATCTGTCTTCCTGATAGCATCATTGATCCAATCGCATCAAAACTTGGCGGCATACGTCGCTGATTGATCCAAAAGTATCGTATCGAAACAATCGGATCAACAGCCAATCTCCCCACCGTGCAGGCAATATCTGTCCGCGACGCTCACGTCATAGCCGGCACAGCCGGCGCGATGGCTGTTGCTAAGTGCGGGAGTATCGCCAGTTGCTGATGGAGTTCGACTTTAGCGACCGTGCAGTCCGCCAGGGGGTGGCGAATACGGCATCCGACAGGGTGCCTGAGCGAATGTCAAAGCCAAGCTCCGAAAGGCGTTGCGGACCTGAAATTCGGCCGTGACCTAATCGGTCCAAGCGCTGGCAGGACGCAGACCTCAATCCGCGAATGCCCGGCGACAAAGTGGCTATTGGAAAAATAGCCACCCCTGGGGGAAGTGGCTAACCATATGATTTCTTTGGTCGGGACGGCGTGATTCGAACACGCGACCCCTTGACCCCCAGTCAAGTGCGCTACCGGGCTGCGCTACGCCCCGACCTGCTTTTCGCAAAGCACGTTCTCCATAATGGCAAGGGCATCGGCACGCAAGGGGTAAAAGCGACGAATTTGCCAAGCGGCTCGTGAGGTCACCGAACCTGGTCGAGCAGACGCTTGCATTCCAGGAGATCGAACAGCGCTTCCTGCAGCAGGGCCCGGTCCTCCTTGCCGACGGAACTTCCCTTGCCGACGGAAATTTCGGGCATGTCGTCGTCGCTTCCGCCGAAGCCGAAGAATCGTCCGCTGGCCTTGGCCTTGGGCCGGCCAACGATCTGATCCTCCTCCGCAGGGCCGAGCTTGGGCTCGTCGCCCTTTGCCGCCCCGGCCGCCATCAGCGCTTCCATGGTGGCGACATCGCCGGTGGCGACCGCCATCACGAACTTGTTGCCGTTGGTCTTCAGAAGCTTCTGCACGCCCTTGATCGTATAACCCTGATCGTAGAGCAGATGGCGGATGCCCTTGAGCAGTTCGACATCGTCCGGGCGATAGTAGCGACGGCCGCCGCCGCGCTTCATCGGCTTGATCTGCGGAAAGCGCGTCTCCCAGAAACGCAGAACGTGCTGGGGAAGATCGAGATCGTCGGCGACCTCGCTGATGGTGCGAAAGGCGTCCGGGCTCTTGTCCAATTGCATCTTACCGCTCCTGCACAGCCATTGCACGCGAACGCCGCGACTCGCGGCTATTTCAACGATTTACACCGGAAATTTCAAGCAACTCGACAGGCCTGCCCGTTTGTTCCACGACTTTCGCGGTCAGGTGGCCGGGTTCTGCGGCTTCTGCTTCGCCTTGCGCTGAAGATGCGAACGCAGAATGCGCTGCTTGAGAACATTGGACGCCTTGAAGGTCATCACCCGACGCGGCGAGATAGGAACCTCTTCGCCGGTCTTCGGGTTGCGGCCGATCCGCTCGTTCTTGCTGCGAACCTGGAAGGTAGCGAAGGAAGAGAGCTTGACCATTTCGCCGCGGACGATGGCGTTACAGATCTCATCGATCACGGTTTCGACCAGTTCAGCCGACTCGGTACGGGAGAGACCCACCTTGCGAAACACCGATTCCGCCAAGTCTGCTCGCGTCACTGTCTTACCGGCCATGGTTCTCGTCCGCTTAAATCAATGATCTTGTTGAATTCGCCAGAGAGTATTGCCCTTGGGCGTGACGGTCAAGCGCTTGTTAAAAATCCTTTATTTCGCGCAACGCCGTTACCAGCGCAGCAGAACGGCGCCCCAGGTGAAGCCGCCGCCCATCGCTTCAAGCATGACGAGGTCGCCCTTCTTGATGCGTCCGTCAGCCGCAGCGACTGAAAGCGCCAGCGGAATCGAGGCGGCCGACGTGTTGCCGTGCAGATCGACGGTGACGACGACCTTCTCGAGCGGAATGCCGAGCTTCTTGGCCGAAGCGTCGATGATTCGGCGGTTGGCCTGGTGCGGGACCAGCCAGTCGATGTCGCCCGCCGTGGTGTCCGTGGCACCGAAGGCCGCTTCGATCACGTCGGTGATCATGCCGACCGCATGCTTGAAGACCTCACGGCCCTCCATGCGCAGATGGCCGACCGTGCCGGTGGTCGAAGGACCGCCGTCGACATAGAGCTTTTCCTTGTGCACGCCGTCCGAGCGCAGCTGCGAGGTCAGAACGCCGCGGTCGGAATTGCTGCCCTCGCCTTCGGTCGCTTCGAGGATCAGAGCGCCGGCGCCGTCGCCGAACAGCACGCAGGTGGTGCGGTCCGTCCAGTCGAGGATACGCGAGAAGGTTTCCGCGCCGATTACCAGGACGCGCCTGGCCATGCCGCCGCGGATATGCAGGTCGGCGGTCGACACCGCATAGACGAAGCCGGAACAGACGGCCTGCAGGTCGAAGGCGAAGCCGTGATGCATGCCGAGACGGTTCTGAATATTGACCGCCGTCGCCGGAAAGGTGTTGTCGGGGGTGGAGGTTGCGCAGATGATCACGTCGATGTCGGCGATCGTCAGGCCAGCATTGTCGAGCGCCTTGCGGGCGGCCTCGGCACCCAGCGAGGCGGTGGTCTCATCCTCGCCGGCGACGTAGCGCTGGCGAATGCCCGTGCGCTGCACGATCCATTCGTCGGAGGTCTCGACCATCTCCTCCAATTCGCGATTGGTCACCACCCGTTTCGGGAGCGCTGCCCCGAAACCGCGAACAACAGAACGGATCATTGTCTTCCTTACCCCGTCGATCATGCGGCTTCCGGACCCGCGGAAGACGGGTGCCGGGCATGATACTTCTTCAGATCGTTTTCAATTTTCTGCGTCAGGCCGTTGCGCGCCATGTCGTAGCCGACATCGATGGCGGCCGCGAAGCCTTCGGCATCGGTGCCGCCATGGCTTTTGATGACGATGCCGTTGAGGCCGAGGAAGACGCCGCCATTGACCTTGCGGGGGTCCATCTTCTCGCGCAGCTTGTCGAAGGCGCCCTTGGCGAACAGATAGCCGATCTTGGCGAGCAGCGTGCGCGACATGGCGGCACGCAGGTATTCGGCGATCTGGCGAGCCGTGCCTTCGGCGGTCTTCAGCGCGATATTGCCGGTGAAGCCCTCGGTCACGACGACATCAACCGTACCCTTGCCGAGATCGTCGCCTTCGACGAAGCCGTAATAGTCCATGGTGTCGAGACCGGCCTCGCGCAGCATGCGCCCGGCTTCCTTGACTTCTTCCTGGCCCTTGATCTCCTCCACGCCGACATTGAGCAGGCCGACGAGCGGGCGCTCCACCTCGAACAGGGCGCGCGCCATGGCGCCGCCCATCAGGGCGAAGTCGAGCAGCTGCTGGGCATCGGCACCGATCGTCGCCCCGACATCGAGCACGATGCTCTCGCCCGACAAGGTCGGCCAGATGGCGGCAATCGCCGGCCGTTCGATGGTCGCCATGGTGCGCAGGCAGAACTTGGCCATGGCCATCAGCGCGCCGGTATTGCCGGCGGACACGATGACGTCGGCCTGGCCGGTCTTCACCGCCTCGATCGAGCGCCACATGCTGGAGATGTAGCGGCCTCGGCGCAGCGCCTGGCTCGGCTTCTCGTCCATTCCGACGGCGACGTCGCAATGATGGAAGACCGACTTCTCCTTGAGCTTCGGATACTGGGCGATGAGCGGGAGACAGCGCTCCTGCTGGCCGAACAGAACGAACTGGATGTCGGGATGCCGCTCCAGCGCCTTGGCAGCACCGGGAATGACGACTTCGGGGCCGAAGTCGCCCCCCATGACGTCAAGAGAAATTCTGATCACTTATGCCCGATCCTTCTTATTCGCTGCCCGGCGAAATTTCGGCCAAAATACCGGTTTCGCCGTACCGCACAACCCAATTCACCGACGTTGTGGCTGCGATTAGTCCTTTTTCCAGTCCTTGAGCGCGGCGAAAGGCGAAGGTCGCCGGTCGTCCGCCCCGTCGCTCTCGATATGTCCGGCAAATTGCGCGCCCGGCTTCTTCGGATAGGGGTCGATGCCGAGGGCGGCGAACTCCGCAACCACCGCACCGGCGTCGATGGTGTCGCCGACGAAGGTCTCGGGAAGGTCCGGGCCGTCAGGGTCGAGGATCATCTCGCCGGCCTCGTCGGTGACGATGCGGGCAAGCTTCGATCCCTCGGGAACGAAGATCTGGTCGATCTCCTGCCGGATCTCGGACACCACCGGTTCCAGAGTCATGACGCAGGCCTGTACGACCTCGCCATCGACCTGGCCGCGGATGCGGATGCCGTCCTTCTTCCAGCGGTTGATCTGCAGTTCGGCGCTCAGCCGGTTGACCGCTTCCACCCGCCACACGTCGGCCAGCGCCTTGCATTCGCGCGCATCCGCCTCGACGTGAACCCGGACGGGATTGGCCGAGACGTGGCCAACCTTCACCAGATAGGAGAAGGCCGATGCGTCGGCATCCTTCTTGTGCGAAGTCATTTCAGAGCAAACCTCCAGGGGCGTCGAGCCGGACGCTACCGGTCTCGACGACCTCCTCATCGAGGGCGCGAAGCCTGCGCTCGGCGTCCATCATCCATTCGGCAAGGCCGGCCATGTCCGGCGCGTCGTCACCCATTTCGGGATATATATTGCGCCGAAGGGCCGACGCCAACAGGCCGGCATCATCTTTATCGAGGGCTGCGGCATAGGCCTCCAGCCGGCCGAAGAACATGCCGGCGAGCTTCTTCATGCGCTTCGGCACACCCTGGTCGCCAATGCCCAGCTCACGAATGGAATGATCGACGTCCTCGAAAAAGGCGTCGATGATCTCCTGGGCGATCTCCTGGCCGCCGCGGGCCGACTGCCTCATGCGCCGAAAGTAAAGAATCAAAACCAGCGACAGCATTTCGAAGCGGCCCATGACCGTGTCGGGCACACCGAGTTCGGCATAGAATACCGGCGTGCGCGCCGTCGCGGTCAATGCCGCATACTGCCGCTCAACGATGATCCGGTTATGCTTTTTCTGTCGGAAATACCCGAATAGCATTCATTTCACCAAAAAGAACCCAGGGAACGGGCTCGCCTGCCCCGGGTCGTGTTGCATGATTGCGAAAGCTGGTTTACCGAAGCAGACGTGAATTGCAATGCCGTTTCTGCCGTCCGGCCCGATCCTCGTGGCCGTCACCGGGTCGCTGGCCGCTTCGTCCGAACAAGGGCCGCGCGGCGCAGGTTTTGTCCCCGGAAAGGCCACAATGGTATGCGCATCAGGTTTGCGGTCGACCGTGTCGGGCGGCCGCTTGGAGTCATTGGAGACGTGTGGTTGGAAATGCGGTATCTCGGATCGGACAGAAAAGTTCTCGGCTGCACTGCCCTCGCCCTCGCCCTTTCGGTCGCCAGCCTGACGGGCTGCACGACCTCCGAAGTCTTTCATAACGGCTATGTCATCGACCAGGATGCGCTGGAGCTCGTGCCGGTCGGCTCGAGCCGCGAGCAGGTCATCCTGTCGCTCGGCACGCCCTCGACAACCGCCACCTTCGACGGCGAAGTCTTCTACTACATCTCGCAGAAGCGCACGCGTGCCGTCGCCTTCATGAAGCAGAAGCTGGTCGAACAGCAGATCCTGGCGATCTATTTCGACAAGGAAGGCGTCGTTGCGCAGCGGGCCAACTATACGCTGAAGGATGGCAAGGTCTTCGACATGATCTCGCGCACCACCCCCACAGGCGGCAAGGACCTCACCTTCCTGCAGCAGATCCTGTCGGGCGGCGGCGGCGCAGCCAACAGCGTCAAGAACATGCTCGGCGGCATGTAGGCGCCAGCCGCATCACACAAGAACAGAGAAAAACCGCGGAAGCTTGCTCCCGCGGTTTTTTCTTTGCCCGACGATGGTTCGCCCGATGTCAGCCGGCCAGGACGGCGAGCAGCAGCAGGGCGACGATATTGGTGATCTTGATCGCCGGGTTGACGGCCGGACCGGCCGTGTCCTTGTAGGGATCGCCGACCGTGTCGCCGGTGACCGATGCCTTGTGCGCATCCGAGCCCTTCAGGTGCTTGACGCCGTCCTTGTCGACGAAGCCGTCCTCGAAGCTCTTCTTGGCATTGTCCCAGGCACCGCCGCCCGAGGTCATCGAAATCGCCACGAACAGGCCGTTGACGATGACGCCGAGCAGCGAGGCGCCGAGGGCGGCAAAGGCCGAGGCCTTGGAGCCCGAGATCAGCAGCACGCCGAAATAGACGACCAGCGGAGCGAGTACCGGCAGCAGCGAGGGGATGATCATTTCCCGGATCGCGGCCTTGGTCAGCATGTCGACGGCGCGGCCGTAGTCGGGCTTGACCGTCCCCTGCATGATGCCGGGGTTTTCGCGGAACTGCCGGCGGACTTCCTCGACGATCGAACCGGCGGCCCGGCCGACCGCTGTCATGGCGATGCCGCCGAACAGGTAGGGGATGAGACCGCCGAAGATCAGGCCGGCCACGACATAAGGATTGGCCAGGCTGAAGGAAATGTCGCCCATGTTGGCGAAGTACGGATACTTGTCGCTGTTGGCGGCGAAGAACTGCAGGTCGTTGGAATAGGCGGCGAACAGAACCAGCGCGCCGAGACCGGCCGAACCGATCGCGTAGCCCTTGGTGACCGCCTTGGTCGTGTTGCCAACCGCATCGAGCGCGTCGGTCGACTTGCGGACCTCCGACGGCAGGCCGGCCATTTCGGCAATGCCGCCGGCATTGTCGGTGACCGGACCGAAGGCGTCCAGCGCCACGATCATGCCGGCAAGGCCGAGCATGGTGGTCACCGCAATCGCCGTGCCGAACAGGCCGGCAAGCTGGTAGGTCGAGATGATGCCGCCGACGATGACGATGGCCGGCAGCGCCGTCGATTCTAGCGAGACGGCCAGACCCTGGATCACGTTGGTGCCGTGGCCGGTGACCGAGGCCTGAGCGATCGAGTTGACCGGCCGCTTGTTGGTGCCGGTATAGTATTCGGTGATGACCACGATCAGCGCGGTGACCACGAGGCCGAGAATGCCGCAGATGAACAGGTTCCAGCCGGTGATGTCCATGCCGGCGACAGTGCCGATCGAGCCCCAGCCGATGGTCAGCGAAGTCGCGGCACCCAAGCCGAGGATCGACAAACCGCCGGTGACGATTAGACCCTTGTAGAGGGCGCCCATGATCGAGCCGTTGGTGCCGAGCTTGACGAAGAAGGTGCCGATGATCGAGGTGATGATGCAGGCGCCGCAGATGGCGAGCGGATAGATCATCGCGATGTCGAGAGCGGCCGAACCGGCAAAGAAGATGGCGGCCAGAACCATGGTGGCGACGACCGAGACCGCATAGGTCTCGAACAGGTCGGCAGCCATGCCGGCGCAGTCGCCAACATTGTCGCCGACATTGTCGGCGATCGTGGCCGGGTTGCGCGGATCGTCTTCCGGAATGCCGGCCTCGACTTTGCCGACGAGGTCGCCGCCGACATCCGCACCCTTGGTGAAGATGCCGCCGCCAAGACGGGCGAAGATCGAGATCAGCGAGGCGCCGAAGCCGAGCGCGACGAGCGAGTCGATGACTTCGCGCGAGCCGCTCTCATGGCCGAGCACCACGGTCAGGACATAGAAGTAGATGGAGACGCCGAGCAGCGCCAGGCCGGCGACCAGCATGCCGGTGATAGCGCCGGACTTGAAGGCGATGTCGAGGCCGGCGGCCAGGCTCTGCGATGCCGCCTGGGCGGTGCGCACATTGGCGCGGACCGAGACGTGCATGCCGATGAAGCCGGCCGCGCCGGACAGAACGGCACCGATGAGGAAGCCGATCGCCGCCGTCGCCGACAGCAGCAGCCAGGCACCCACGAAGACGACGACGCCCACGATTGCAATGGTGAGGTATTGGCGGGCGAGATAGGCTTGCGCCCCTTCACGAATATAACCGGCAATTTCCTGCATGCGGGCATTGCCCTGATCGGCCGCCAGCACCGAGCGTGTCGCCCAGATTGCATAGGCTACCGACAGCAAACCGCAAAATATGACGCCTAAAAGCACTGTCATTCGCAATACCTCCCGTATTGCCCGCGCCTCACTCCCCGCGGGCGGTGACGTCAGGCTCGGCCCCTCCTCCGGAAGCTGCCCGACTTGCGGCGAGATTGCGTTGCGGATTCCCTAACGTCAAGCCCCGGCGGTGTCGCAGCCGGACGGGTTCAGGCGCGGTCCTTGCGGGCGGCTGCGCGCATCTGCAGCACGACCAGGATCAGGCAGATGATGGTCACGGGCCAGATCACGAGATTCATCACCGACCAGCCGAAGGCCGAGAAGACCTTGCCGGACGAGAAGGAGGAAAGGGCCACCGTGCCGAACAGGATGATGTCGTGGAAGCCCTGGACCTTGTCGGCCTCGTGCGGCCGATAGCTCGAGGCGACGATGGCGGTTGCGCCGATGAAACCAAAGTTCCAGCCGATGCCGAGCAGCACCAGGGCCAGCCAGAAGTTCCACAGCTCGACCCCCATATGGGCGACGATGGCGCAGCTCATCAGAATCAGCAGACCGGCGGCGACGACCTTTTCCGTGCCGAAGCGGGTGATCAGCATGCCGGTAAAGAAGCTCGGCGCGAACATGGCGATCACGTGCCACTGGATGCCGAGTGTCGCCAGATCGGAGGAGAAGCCGCAGCCGACGACCATGGCGAGCGGCGCGCCCGTCATCATGAAGGTCATGAGCGCGTAGGAGCTGATGCCGCAGATCATCCCGGTGATGAATCGCTGCGTCATGACGATCTCGCGCAGCGGGCGGGCAGGTTCGCTGCCGGCGGCTTTCGACGAGGTGTCGGGCAGTTTCAGGAAGGACAGGACGACGATGGCGAGCAGCATCAGCGGGACGAGGCCCATGAAAGCGCCGGCAAAGGTCACCGGCTCCATCCAGTCCTTGAGCCAGATCGCCAGCTGCGGGCCGACGATGGCCGAGACGATGCCGCCGGCAAGGATCCAGGAGATCGCCTTGCCCTTGTAGAAGCTCGGCGACGCATCGGCCGCGGCAAAGCGGATCTTCTGGGTGAAGCCGCCGGACAGGCCGATCAGCATCAGGCCGAAGGCAAAGAGCCAGAATTCGGAACGGAACAGCGCAAGGGCCGCCACGGAACCGCCGATGGCGCCCATCAGCGCTCCGACCATGAAGCTCTCGCGCCGACCGAGGAAACGCGACGCGGCGGCAACGACGATGGCGCCGAGCGCCACGCCGACATTGAAGCCGGTCAAGGGCGCGGTCGCGAGCGACTTGTCTGCGCCCAGCAGCTGGAAGCCGGCGAGACCGCCGACAGAAAAGCTGAGCGGCGCCGCCGATCCGAGGATCGACTGGGCCACGGTGAGAATGGACACGTTGCGCTTGGCCGCACGAAGCTGGCCGTCCAACCCTTGCGACTCGTGAGCGGCCATGTCCTGATCCTTGGAATTATTTCTTGGCGGGGCCGCGGACCTGCTTGGCGATCCGGTCGAGCACGGCGTTGACGAGCTTGGGTTCCTCGTCCTCGAAGAAGGCGCGGGCGATCTCGACATATTCGGTGACGATGACCGGGACCGGCACGTCCTTGCGCTCGAGCAGTTCGAAGACGCCTGCACGCAGGATCGCGCGGACCGTCGAATCGATGCGCGACAGCGCCCAGTCGTCCTGCAGGGCACCGGCGATCATCGGATCGATCACCGTCTGATCGCGCACGACGCCGGCGACGATCGAGCGGAACCAGGAGGCATCCGCCTTCAGATAGGTTTCGCCGTCGACTTCCTGACCGAGGCGATGGGTCTCGTATTCGCTGACCACTTCCAGCACGCCGGTGCCGCCAATATCCATCTGATACAGCGCCTGCACGGCGGCGAGGCGCGCGGCGCCCCGCTGGTTGGCAGTCTTGACCGGCTGGTTTTCTTCCGTCGACATATTCGTTCAGTTACCCAGTTTCTTCTTCAGCGCAATCATCGCCAGCGCCGCGCGGGCAGCAAAGCCGCCCTTGTCCACTTCCGAGCGGCGGGCGCGTGCCCAGGCCTGCTCTTCGTTCTCCACTGTCAGAATGCCGTTGCCGATGGGCAGCGATTCGGAAACCGACAGATCCATCAGCGCACGCGAGGATTCGTTCGAGACGATATCGAAGTGATAGGTCTCGCCGCGGATGACCATGCCGAGGGCGACGAAGCCGTCGTACTGGACACCCTCTTCATCGGCGGCGTCGAGCGCCATGGAGATTGCCGGCGGGATTTCGAGCGCACCCGGAACCGTGGCAATGTCATAGGTCGCGCCTGCTTCGTCGAGAGCCGTCTTGGCTCCGTCCAGAAGGGCGTCGGACATGTCGTCGTAGAACCTTGCCTCGACGATCAGGAGATGCGGTGCAGATTTCTTCTTAGCCATGATCTCGACCCCGGTTTTCATGAGAATTCGGCGCAATGCAGGATGAAGCGCGGTCAAACCACGGCGCACCGGGCTTGGCAAGTGTTTTTCACCGGAGCAGCCGAAAGCTGGCCTGAGGGTTCTCGAAACCATCGAGCGGATGGGCGCCGTCAGCTTGGTGGAACAAAAGCGGCGAACCGGTGTTCTTTACGAGACCGTCGCGTCGCTGAGGCGCGGCTGGGAGGTACAACGAAATCATCGGCAAGGCCGATAGGAGGTAGATCATGGGTCGCGGTATTTTGCTTTGGCTTCTGGGGGTTCCGCTCCCGTTCATCATTCTCATCATGCTTTTCTGGCGGTAGGAGGCTGCATGTCCATTCCAGTCTCCTCTTCCCCGACATTAATGCCGGTTGAATCCGCGGTTTCGGCCGTCTCGCTTAGATCCATCATCGCCGGCGCCCTCGCTGCCTCCGCCATCACCCTCATCCTGACGCTCATCGGTTCCGGCCTTGGCCTCACCATGGTGTCGCCGTGGAGCGGAGAAAGCGCGTCGCTGGAGGCGATCGGCTGGACGACAGCAGTCTGGCTCGTTCTGGTCCAGTGGCTGTCTTCCGCATTCGGCGGTTACATGACCGGCCGTCTGCGCACCAAGTGGGTCGGTGTCCGCACCGATGAAGTCTTCTTCCGCGACACGGCCCACGGCTTCCTGTCCTGGGCACTCTCGACGATCCTCGTCGCCGGACTGCTGAGCTCGGTCATCGCTTCGGCTGCAGGCACGGTTGCCGGTGCAACGGCGACGGCCGTCGGCGCCGCCGGTACTGCCGGTGTCACCGCAGCGGCCAATGCCAGCGACGATGGTGCCGGCTTCTCGGTCGACTATTTTGCCGATGCCATCCTGCGCCCTGCCGATCCGGCAACGCCGCCGGCCGTGCAGACCGACGAACGCGTCACCACCGAAGTCTCGCGCATCCTCATCAACGGCACGCTGCGCGGCGAAATGCCGGCAGACGACCGCGCCTATCTCGATCGGGTGGTTGCCTCGCGCACCGGCCTTTCGGAAGCCGATGCCACGGCCCGTGTCGACCAGACGCTCGCCAATATCGAGGCTGCGAAGACCGAAGCCAAGGAAGCAGCCGATACGGCCAAGCAGGCGGCGACCGCCGTTGCCCTGGCCGGTGCGGTATCGCTGATGATCGGTGCCTTCATCGCAGCGGTTGCTGCCGCCATCGGTGGCCGTCAGCGCGACGATGAGGAAGACCTGATCGCCGTCGCCTGATCCCCATCGTGTGACGACCAATACAAAGGCCCGGCTGTCTGACAGTCGGGCCTTTTTGCGTTAGGCGGATTGCGTCCGTTCGAAGACGTCCAGCCGGTCCGGCCCCACCTTGAGGCTGTGCAGTGGCTTGAAGTTCTGTGGGATGGTGCCGATCGTCAAGGGCGAGGCAATGCCGTCGGCGCCGACCTCCGGCGAACCCTGATAGAGCTGGATCTCGTCCACCAGATCGGCCGCGAGGAAATCTGTGGCGACGCGCGCGCCCCCTTCCACCAGCAGGGACGAGATGCCGCGACTGCCAAGCGCAAAGAGCAGGCTTCCAAGGTCGGCGGCCTCCAGCACCTCCACGCCCCTTTCCTTGAGCGCGGCCTCTCGCGCCGCCAGCGTCTCGGCGGCCTTCCCGCCTTCAATGCTTTCGTCCGTGACGCCGCGGACGACGATCAGCGGGACCTCCCGCGCGCTGGACACCAGTTTCGAAGAGAGTGGCAGGTCGAGATTGCGGTCCAGCACGATGCGGATCGGCGAACGGTCTTCGAGGCCTTGCAGACGCACGGTCAGCAATGGGTCGTCCGCGAGGGCGGTGCCGATGCCGACGAGGATGGCATCGGTTTCGGCGCGCAGCAGTTGGACCCTTTCGCGGGCGGCCGGGCCTGATATCGCCACCTGTCCGCCGCCCTTGCGGCCGATCATGCCGTCGCGAGAAACCGCAAGCTTCAGAATCACATAAGGACGCCCCTTCGTCTGGCGCATGAGATAGCCGGCCAGCGCGCGCCGCCCGTCGGTTTCGAGAACGCCGGTCGTCACCGCGATCCCGGCATCTTCCAGCATCTTCAGGCCGCCGCCCGAGACGCGTTGGTCGGGATCGGTCACCGAGACGACGACGCGGGCGACGCCGGCGGCGATCAGTGCATCGGCACAGGGCGGGGTCTTGCCGTGATGGGAACAGGGCTCGAGCGTGACATAGGCCGTCGCCCCCCTCGCCCTGTCGCCGGCATCGGCCAAAGACTGCGGCTCGGCATGCGGACGGCCGCCTTCGGCAGTCACGCCGCGGCCGACGATCAAGCCGTCCTTGACGATCAGGCAGCCGACGGAGGGATTCGTAGAGGTGCGTCCGAGATGGCTGAGCGACAGGCGGATCGCCTCCGCCATGAAGCGCTCGTCATCGGGCGCCCCGGTCAAGGATCACTCCACGCCGCTGTCGCGGGAGATCTTGGCATTGATCTCGGCGATCACGTTCTCGAAGTCCTCGGCATGGGAGAAATCGCGATAGACGGAGGCATAACGGACGAAGCCGACGTCATCGAGGCTCTTCAGCGCTTCGAGAACCTGCAGGCCGATTTCCTCCGAGGAGATTTCCGTCTCGCCCGAACTTTCCAGGCGGCGGACGATGCCGGAGACGGCGCGCTCGATGCGCTCGTTGTCGACAGGACGTTTCCGCAGCGCGATCTGGAAGGACCGCACCAGCTTGTTGCGGTCGAAGAGGACCTTGCGGCCCGTCTTCTTGACCACCATCAGCTCGCGCAGCTGGACCCGTTCGAACGTCGTGAAGCGACCACCGCAGTCGGGACAGATACGCCGCCGGCGGATGGAGGTGTTATCCTCCGCCGGACGCGAATCCTTGACCTGGGTATCTTCCGAACCGCAGAACGGGCAGCGCATGCGCTTTCCTTACATGTAGGGGTACATCGGGAAGCGGCCGGTGAGAGCCACGACCTTCTCGCGCACCGATGCTTCGACGACAGCATTGCCCTCGTCGGAATTGGCAACCTTCAGGCCATCGAGAACCTCGACGATCAGATTGCCGATCTCGCGGAACTCCGCTTCCTTGAAGCCGCGGGTCGTGCCGGCCGGCGTGCCGAGGCGGACGCCTGACGTGACGAAGGGCTTTTCCGGGTCGAAGGGGATGCCGTTCTTGTTGCAGGTGACGTAGGCGCGGCCGAGGGCTGCCTCGGCGCGCTTGCCGGTGGCGTTCTTCTTGCGCAGGTCGACCAGCATCAGGTGGTTGTCGGTACCGCCCGACACGATGTCGAGGCCGCCGGCGACCAGCGTTTCGGACAGCGCCTTGGCGTTCTTGACGATCTGGGCGGCATAGTCCTGGAACTCGGGCTGCAGTGCCTCGCCGAAGGCCACGGCCTTTGCGGCGATGACATGCATCAGCGGGCCACCCTGCAGACCGGGGAAGACGGCCGAGTTGAACTTCTTCGCCAGATCCTCGTCATTGGTGAGGATCATGCCGCCGCGCGGGCCACGCAGCGACTTGTGGGTCGTGGTGGTGGCGACGTGGCAGTGCGGGAACGGCGACGGATGCTGGTTGCCGGCAACGAGACCGGCGATGTGCGCCATGTCGACCATCAGCCATGCGCCGACTTCGTCGGCGATCTCACGGAAACGCTTCCAGTCCCAGATGCGGGAATAGGCGGTGCCGCCGGCGATGATGAGCTTCGGCTTGTGCTTGCGGGCAGATTCGGCAACCGCATCCATGTCGAGCAGGTTGTCGCCTTCACGAACGCCGTAGGAGACGACGTTGAACCACTTGCCGGACATGTTGACCGGCGAACCGTGGGTCAGATGGCCCCCGGAGTTGAGGTCGAGACCCATGAAGGTGTCACCCGGCTGCAGCAGCGCCAGGAACACGGCCTGGTTCATCTGCGAACCGGAATTGGGCTGGACGTTGGCGAAATTGACGCCGAACAGCTTCTTGGCTCGTTCGATCGCCAGTTCCTCGGCGATGTCGACGAACTGGCAGCCGCCGTAATAACGCTTGCCCGGATAACCCTCGGCATACTTGTTGGTCATGATCGAACCCTGCGCCTCGAGAACGGCGCGGGACACGATGTTTTCCGAGGCGATCAGCTCGATCTCGTGACGTTGGCGACCCAGTTCCTTCTCGATCGCGCCGAAGATATCCGGATCGGTTTCGGCAAGCGTACGGGAAAAGAAGGCATCGGTGTTCGACATGACTGCAGGCTCCTGACGGGTTGATGCCAAGGGGTCTTAGCGTTCCGTTTCGGCAAGGGCAATACGGGACGCGACATTTGCGCATCAAAGAGCGATCCCGATCAATCCTTGGTATCTTTCCCGGCTTCGGCAGCTTCATCGACCATAAGAAAAGCCGCGCCTTTTGGGGCGCGGCCGGTATAACTTGCCGATCGACGATCGGGCTTATTGCGGCAGGATGTCGTCGTCGACCGAACCGCCGACCTGCTCGACACCGATATTGGTCTGCAGAGCAAGCTGCGCATTGCCATCCAGCTCATAGATGTCGTCGCGGAACTGGACGATATTGTCCTTTGCCGACCAGGCCGAGATATAAACCCAGTGCACGCCGACCTCGTCGGTCAGCGGAATCGGCGTGTTGACGCGGGTGGCGATGACGCGTTCGATTTCCTGACGGCTCCAGCCGGGCGTGTTCTTCAAGAGCCAGACGACGAGGTCGCGGACGTTCTGGACGCGGACGCAACCCGAGGATTCGAAACGCATCAGCTTGTTGAACAGGCCCTGCGTCGGGGTGTCGTGCATGTAGACGCCATCCGGGCTCGGGAAGTTGATCTTCGTCGAGGACATGGCGTTGATCTTGCCCGGGTCCTGGCGGAACATGAGGTTCGGCGCCTTGGGGGCGAACCAGTCGATGGTTTCCGGCGCGACTTCCTGGCCGTTGCCGTCGATCAGGCGGATGCTGTTGCGCTTCAGATAGGTCGGGTCCTTCTGCATCATCGGCACGATGTCTTTTTCAACGATCGAGCGCGGCGACGTCCAGTAGGGGTTGAGGATGACGTCACTGACCTTGGAATCGAGCGTCGGCGACGGACGGCTGATACGGCCGACGATCGCGGTGTTGCGCAGAGCGACGCGATCGCCCTCGACGGCCTCGACATAGGCAGCCGGGATGTTGACGACGATGTAGCGGTTTTCCAGCTGCTTGCTCATCATCGCCTGCAGGCGCTGCTGGTTGACGTTGAGCTGCATCAGGCGGGTGTCGGCCGATACGTTCAGCGCCTTCAGGGTGAATTCACCCAGAACGCCGTCTTCCGGCAGGCCGTGACGGGCCTGGAAGCGCTTCACCGCACCGTCGACGTAGGAATCGAACGAGCTGGACATGCCTGCGGAGCGCGGCAGGTCGCCCGAGATCATCAGGCGCTGGCGCAGCTGCTGGACGGACGGATCGTTGACGCCGATCTTCAGCTTGACCGACGGATTGACCTGCGGCCAGCCGCCGTTCGCCACGATCGTCTGATAGTCGGTGATCGCCTGCTGAATGTAGATGAAGTTGTTGGGGCTGAGCATCGGCGTATTGGAGGTCACGCCGGCGACCGTGCGCGAGGCCTTGGCGTCGAACTGATCGTCCCAGTTGCCGCGCCTCGGTGCGGTGATCACCTCATCGATGGCTGTCTGGGCGGCTGCCTGGCCGGCAAAGGCGGCGGCGCCGGCGACTGCGGCCCCCTGAAGAAGGGCGCGGCGCGACAAGGCAACGTTTCCGGACTTTTTCGACATTTTTCCTACCGTTTTCCAAATTGAACGACTCATACCATCCCTTACGGCGGCATGGTTAACAAATGGACGATGAACGCCCCTCGCCGTGCCAAACAGCGGGCTTCGGCCACGTCACAATTGCAGCTTTTGCATGCATGGCGGGTCCCATATCAATATGGCCAATTCGTGGCTCGGGCCATTGTGTGCGATTCACGAACACGTCATCGTACCGGTCACGGGCCGCGCCAGACAAGCCGAAACGCCCGCCCTTGCAAGCTCGCCAGCCGGTCAAACGCGAGCGGGCGCCATGGTGGGCAATTCTGCCACCTGGCGCCATCTCGTGCTGCGGTATGACTGGAGGAAATACAGCAGAAGCAGGTCTCTCGTGGATTAGAGACGGTACATGATGCTGTCGTTCCAGAAGCGATCCAAGCGCTGCAGCAGCTTGTTCATCTGGGTGAATTCGTCGGAACCGATGCCGCCGACCTTCTGGATCGAACCGATGTGGCGCTCGTAGAGCTTGGCCACGGTTTCGGCCACTTCCTGACCGGCTTCCGTCAGGCTGATGCGGACCGAGCGGCGGTCGATGCGCGAACGCTGGTGGTTGATGAAGCCCAGGTCGACGAGCTTCTTGACGTTGTAGGAAACGTTCGAGCCGAGATAGTAGCCGCGCGAGCGCAGTTCACCGGCGGTCAGTTCCGAATTGCCGATGTTGAAGAGCAGGAGAGCCTGGACGGCATTGACGTCGTTGCGACCCTGGCGGTCGAACTCGTCCTTGATCACGTCGAGAAGACGGCGATGGAGACGTTCAACGAGGTGCAGGGATTCGAGATAGAGATTCCGGATCGCCTCTTCCTGGGGATCGAGCGTTGCCGGCTGCGGCTTCATCTTGGTGTTCATGTCGGTCTGCCTCACTGTTTGGGTGGCGGCTGTTGTTTTCTCCCGCCTTAGTGAGGACCATATCCAATGCGCATAAAATTCTATTTAAAACGCAGGCTTAACAGAGGCTTACCAAAGCCGCTCATGCGATCAGGGTAAATCAACCCTTATCTCTTCGCCCTTGTGGCGCATTTCGAGCCAGAGCGCCAAGCGGAACACCAGATACACGAAGGCGACCAGGGCATGCATCATGATGGCGAGCCGATTGTAGCCGAAGATGCCCGACCAAAGCCAGTACATCAGGATCTGCCCCCCTGCCCCCAGCGCCCAGATGACCGGTCCCCAGGACACAGCCATCCAGAGCCCGAGCGCGGCGACGGGGAAGATTACCGCCAGGCTGGTGCCCGCCACTTTCCAGGGCAGGTCCAGCAGATCGAACCGCGCCCGGCCGCCCAGCGAATAGCCGACCAGCATGGCCCAGTACTGCAATGCGAACCAAAGGCACGCCACCGCCACCATTCGCAGGAAGATCACGAACAGGATTTCGGTCAGGCTGCGCTTGGGTGTGCTGTGAGAATCAGGTTCCATGGCGCAAGGATACGCCGAAGGCACCCGCCGCCGCCAGCTACCGCCGCGACCATGCGTCGTCTTCCGCTTTGGCAATCCCTGCCGTAAGTGCTATCCAGCCGCTATTCGTGAGACAAGGACGAGGACTTCGCCATGACGGACAAGACACATCTGGTCGACGACATCACCGGTCACCGCCGGATGCGCCGCAACCGCAAGGCCGACTGGACCCGCCGCCTCGTCCTGGAAAACCGCCTGACCGTCGACGACCTGATCTGGCCGATCTTCATCATTACCGGAGAAGGCATCGTCGAGCCGATCGCCGCCATGCCGGGCGTCAACCGCATGACGATCGACAAGGCCGTCGAAGCCGCGAAGGAAGCGGCAGATCTCGGCATCCCGGCGCTGGCCACCTTTCCCAATGTCGAGATGAACCTGCGCGACGAGACGGGTTCGCAGATCCTCGAAGCCAACAACCTGATCAACCGCGCGACCGCCGCGATCAAGAAGGCCGTGCCGAACATCGGCGTCATCACCGACGTGGCGCTCGATCCGTTCACCAGCCACGGCCATGACGGCATTCTGCGCGGCAACGAAATCGTCAACGACGAGACCGTCGACCAGATCGTCCGCGCCGCCGTACTGCAGGCCGATGCCGGTTCCGACATCATCGCACCGTCGGACATGATGGACGGCCGGATCGGCGCGATCCGCCGCGGCCTCGATGCCGCCGGCCACCAGTCGGTCGGCATCATGTCCTATGCCACCAAGTTCGCCTCCTGCTATTACGGCCCCTATCGCGAGGCGATCTCGACCGGCGGGCTGCTGAAGGGCGACAAGAAGAGCTACTATATAGACCCGGCCAACGGCACCGAGGCGATGCGTGACGCGGCCCTCGACGTCGAGGAAGGTGCGGACATGCTGATGGTGAAGCCCGGCCTGCCGTATCTCGACATGTGCTGGCGGATGAAGGAGGCCTTTGGCCTTCCGGTCTTCGCCTATCAGGTGTCGGGCGAGTATGCGCAGATCAAGGCGGCCGCCGCCAATGGCTGGATCGACGGCGAGCGGGCCATGATGGAGACCCTGCTCTGTTTCAAGCGCGCCGGCTGCGACGGCATCCTCACCTATTTCGCCATGGACGTGGCGAAATTTCTCGCCAAGCAGGGCTGACGACCGCTCGACCGATTGTATTTCGGCTCCTTCTCCCCATATGGAACAGTCGAAACATCTGTGGAGACAACCATGAGCCTCGACCCGAATCCGATCTATGCCGCACCGGAGGACTGGCGCGCCTATAGCGGCGTGCTGTCGCGCCGCGTCTTCGCCTTTCTCATGGACTATCTGATCGTCGCGGCACTCTGGGTCCCGGCCGCCGTCCTGGTCTTCTTCCTCGGCGTGCTGACGCTCGGCCTCGGCTTCCTGCTCTATCCGATCCTGTTCTTCATCGTCGCCGGGCTCTATTTCGGCCTGTCGCTCTCCGGACCGTCGCAGGCGACGCCGGGCATGCGGGCCGTGGGCATCGCCATGGTGCGGCTCGACGGACGACGCATCGATTTCGTCACGGCGATCGCCCATCTGGCGCTGTTCTGGATCCTAAACTCGGTGCTGACGCCGCTCATCCTTCTCGCCGGCCTGTTCATCGAACGCTCGCGCCTGGTGCACGACCTGCTGCTCGGCACGGCGACGATCCGCACAGCCTGACGCGTCCGTGGCGGGCATCGCCCGCCACGCCTTCCCGGACAAGGCGCGTATCGTTTTGTGACGGAGTGTTGACGTTTTGCAATCTTGCGCCATGCTAAAGCGCATATTCGTGGCGAGAGGCTCCTGACCGGCGAACGATGAACACCCAGGCATCTCCCTCCCCGCAGTTCTACCTCACGGCGCCCGCGCCGTGCCCCTACTTGGCGGGCGAGATGGAGCGCAAGGTCTTCACCCATCTGATCGGGCCGCGCGCGACGGAGATGAACGACCTCCTGACGCAAGGCGGGTTCCGCCGCTCGCAGAACATCGCCTACCGGCCGGCCTGCGAGGGCTGCCGTGCCTGCGTGTCGGTCCGCATCCTGGTGGACGAGTTCGAGCCGGGACGCGCCTTCAAGCGCGTACAGGCCGCCAACAAAGACGTCATCTCGACGGTCTTCCCGGCCCAGCCCTCGACCGAACAGTTCTCGCTGTTCCGCACCTATCTCGACTACCGCCACCAGCAGGGCGGCATGTCGGACATGTCGGCGCTCGACTATGCCATCATGGTCGAGGACACCCATGTCCAGACGCGCCTGATCGAATACCGGCTCCGCAGCCCCGGCGACGGCATCAGCCAGCAGCCGAAGGGCGAGCTGATTGCGGTCGCGCTCTCCGACCTGATGAGCGACGGCCTGTCGATGGTCTATTCCTTCTTCAACCCGACGATGGTGAAGCGGTCGCTCGGCACGATGATGGTGCTCGATCACGTCAAGCGCGCCAAGGCGCTCGGACTGCCGCATGTCTATCTCGGCTACTGGGTCAAGGGTTCGCACAAGATGGACTACAAGACCCGCTTCCAGCCGCAGGAGCACTTGACCAACCAGGGATGGGAACGATACCAGCCGAATGATGTCGATGAGCGTTCGGACCTAGGATGACGCCAGACCATCATGCCGTGCGCCGCACCGGCCTTCTCGTCGCGACGGCCGGCGGGCTCTTCCTGTCCTTCGACATTCCTCTCGTGCGTCTGACCGAGGGCAACCTCTGGCCGGTGCTTGCCCTGCGCAGCCTGTCCACGCTCGTCGTCGCCCTCGTTGCCATGGCGGTCATCCGCTTCGTGATGGGCAGGCGCGAGGCGTTCGTGCCCGGCCGCGCGGGCCTGCTCGCCGGCTTGTTCTACGGCCTCAGCACCATGGCCTTCGTCGCCGCCGTCTATCACACCACGACGGCCAATGTCGTCTTCATCGTCGCGTTCTCACCGATGTTCGCCGCGCTGCTGTCCTGGCTCTTCATGAAGGAAGTCCCGAGCCGATCGACGCTGATCACCATGGGCGCGATGGTCGCGGGCGTCGTGCTGATCGTCGGCGACGGCCTCGCCGCCGGCCATTTCTTCGGCGACCTGCTGGCCCTGACCGCAGCCGTCCTGATCGCAGCCGGCCTGACCACCGCGCGCGCCTCCGGACAAGCGATGGGTTTCGTGCCGCTGCTCGCCTCGGCCATTCCCGCCGCCATCAGCCTGTTCTTCGCCTGGCCCGAAGTCTTTGCCATGCAGTCTCCCGGCTGGGCCCTGCTCGACGGTCTGGTGATGATGCCGGTCGCCTTCTGGCTTCTGGCGACCGCGCCGCGCTATCTGCCGGCCGCCGAAGTCGGCATGTTCTACCTGCTGGAGACAGTGCTGGCACCGGTCTGGATGTGGATGATCTTCCGCGAGGTGCCGTCGACGGCGACCCTGCTCGGCGGGACGCTGATCGTCGGCGCCTTGCTTGCGCACTCCCTCGTCGGCCTGCACGCCCGCCAGAACGGACGCGCAGCTGCGCAACGTCCCGGCATCATGCCATGAGCACCGCGTCCACCGGACGGCGGGGCGAATAGGGCATTGCCGGCGCATGGCCGAACCGCAGGACGATATCGGGCCTGCGCGCGCCAAAGCGCGCCAATGCGGCCATGTCATCGCGCAACGCTGGCACTTCGACGGGCTGATTGACGAAGGCGGTCTTCAAGCCCAGCGCCGTCGCGGTCAGGCAGAAACGCTGGCAGGCACGCCCCACGGCAATCCACCCGGCCGGCCCTTCCTCCCGTGCCGAGAAGACGGCGACACCGGCCGAGCTATCCATCTGGCGCGCATATTTGTCCGCTTCGCTCTTCGGCTTGAACGCCAGGTCGAAGGCGATGGGTCCGAGCCAATCCGGCAAGGGCGGATTGCCGCTTGCCGGCGCGTAGAGCCCGTCGCCATTTCGCATGGCCGCCGACGGGCTGAAGCGCAGCCAGTCCTTGAGTTCGCGGATGAAGGCGGGATCGGCCATCTGCGCGTCATTGCCGGCGATGACGAGGTCGCGCACCTGATCGATGGCCGGACGCTGCGTGATCAGAGCGATATCGACACCGTCGACCGCCGCTCCGTTCGTCAGCCTTTCAAGTTGGTTGGCGGATACGGGTTTTCCATCATAGAGGCTGCGCGTCGACTGGCGCAGCGGAATGGCCTGGAACAGTTCGCCGACCGTCGGACCGGCCGTTCCCGCCTGTGAAGAGAAGGTGAAGATGGCACCGCCCTCGCCCATGTCCGTCACTTCGCCCGGCCGCCCCATCGCCCCTGCCGCAATCACCAGGTTCTCGAGCGCGCAGCCGAGGCTGACATAGAGGTGATGGTCATCGGGATCGACGACCGGCGTGCGTCGCGAGAGATCGGGCGTCACGGCGATGGCCTGCGCGCTTTCGCGAAACTGCCAGGGCTGGGTGTTGTGCCCACTCGCCGCGAGCGTCGCATAGCGGATGAGATCGCGGGACCCGCCGGATGGTTTCAGGGGTTCCCGCAGAAGCGCGGCGAAAGCGGTGTAGCGATCCGCCGCCAGTCTGGTGGACAGCATCGTCCCGGCCCCGCCAAGGGCCAGAACCGCCGCCCCGCCTGCCAGTATCCCGCGTCGTGTCAGCATGGACTATCTCCTGCGTTTGCGCGTCGCAGCTTAGGCCCGCCAGTGCGCGCCGCCTTGACGGCGATCAATTGCAGCGGTCGGCGTCCCGCACCGGGAGCCTTGGCGCGATCTTTACCAGCCTACGGCCTCATGTTATAACGCCGTTGCAACACAGGGACCGTTTCCATGAACGTCATCATCCGCAAGATCGGGAATTCCGAAGGCATCATCATCCCCAAGGAGATCCTTGATCGCCTCGGCCTGAAGGCCGGGGACAAACTGGGCGTCGAAGAGACCGATGGCGGTATTCGCCTGACGCCTGAGCCGGCAGATCTGGCCGAACAGATGGAGGCAGCGCGCGAAGGCATGAAGAAATACCGGATCGCTCTGCGTGAATTGGCCAAATGAGCGGGCCTAAGTGGCTTTCCCGTGAAGCCGTGGAAGTCATGCACCGTGAACAACTCGCGGAGCATGGAGGATTGCCCCGCCTCAAGGACGAAAACGCGCTCGAAGCCGCTCTTGCGCGGCCCCTTCACAAGGCAGCTTATGGAGAAAGCGACGTTCTGGCACTGGCAGCCGCTTATCTCTACGGCATCGTCAGGAACCACCCCTTTTCCGACGGCAACAAGCGAACCGGATTTCTGGCGGCGTTCACGTTCCTCTACATCAACGGCTTACTGATCGACGCGGACCAAGCGTCGGTGGTGGCCTTCGTGCTCGCCGTCGCGGCGGGCGAAATCGATGAGGAAGGTGCTACGCGTTTCCTTAGGGATCACACCGTTCCGCTGTCCTGATCCGGTTCGGTCAGCCGGAGAACTTGCCGCTGCGCGGGAAACCCTTCGGCACCGTCCGTCCGGCGGCTGCGCGGTCGCTCAGCCACTCGATCAGCTCGTCCTTGTTCTTTGTGAAGACGCGGGCCGCACTGTCTTCCCAGGTCAGGCCGTCGGCCATGGCGAAGCACTTGAGGTCGGCAATGCCGCCATCCTTGTAGCGCTGCAGGCGGACGCCCTTGCCGCGGGTCATTTCGGGAACCTGCTCCAGCGGGAAGACCACCATCTTGCGGTTCTCGCCCACCACGGCGACGTGGTCGCCGGTCACCGGAACGACGAGCTTCGTCTCGTCGGGCATGCCGACATTCATCACCTGCTTGCCCTTGCGGGTATTGGCAACGATCTCGTTTTCGGCGACGATGAAGCCGTTGCCGGCCGTCGAGGCGATCAAAAGCCTGCGGCTCGGGACATGAACGAAGGCGGTCAGCACGTCCTGGTCGTTTTCCATGTCGACCATGATGCGCAGAGGCTCGCCATGGCCGCGCCCGCCCGGCAGCTTGTCGCCACCCAGCGTATAGACCTTGCCGCCCGTAGTGATGAGCAGGATCTTGTCCGTGGTCTGCGCCGGGAACGCCACGCGAAGCGCGTCGCCTTCCTTGAAGGTCAGCGTCGACGTATCGGAAATGTGGCCCTTCAGCGCACGAATCCAGCCCTTTTCGGAGATGACGACGGTGATCGGCTCCTTCTCGATCATCGCCTGCTGGATCGCCTCGATATCGGCTTCCGGCGCATTCGAGAAGGTCGTCCGGCGGCGGCCGAGTTCGGTCGCCTTGGCGTACTTCTTCTTGACCTCGCCGATCTCCCAGGCAACCGTCTGCCAGAGCTTTTCGTCGGAGGCGAGCAGCGACTCGATTTCCGCCTTTTCCGCCGACAGGGCCTCATGCTCCTTGCGGATCTCGAACTCTTCGAGCTTGCGCAAGTTCCTGAGCCGCATGTTGAGGATGGCTTCGGCCTGGTTGTCGGTCAGCGTGAACCGCTCGATCAGCACGGGCTTCGGCTCGTCCTCCTCGCGGATGATGCGGATCACCTCGTCGAGGTTGAGATAGGCGATGAGAAGGCCGCCGAGAATCTCGAGCCGCCGGTCGATCGCCGCCAGCCGGAACTTCGAGCGGCGGACGAGCACGTCCTTGCGATGCGCCAGCCATTCGGACAGCACTTCGTTGAGGGCCATGACCCTCGGCACCTTGCCCTGGCTCAGCACGTTCATGTTGAGCGGGATGCGGCTTTCGAGCTCGGTCAGCTTGAACAGCGATTCCATCAGGATGGTCGGATCGACGGTCCGGCTCTTCGGCACCAGCACGACACGAACGTCCTCGGCCGATTCGTCGCGAATGTCCTCGAGCAGCGGCAGCCGGCGGGCGATCAGCAGTTCGGCGATCTTCTCGATCAGGCGCGACTTCTGCACCTGGAACGGGATTTGCGTTATGACGATCTGGTAGCCGCCGCGGCCGAGATCCTCGGTCTCCCACCGGGCACGGACGCGGAAACCGCCGCGACCTGTGCGGTAGGTCTCGATCATGCTCTCGCGGCTCTCGACGATAATGCCGCCGGTCGGGAAGTCGGGGCCCTCGATGCCGCCCCTCTGCGGGTTGGCCGGATCGGCCAGCAGTTCCTCGACGGTCGCGCCCGGATTCTTGATCAGGAAGAGCGCCGCGTCGCAGATCTCATGCGCATTGTGCGGCGGGATCGACGTGGCCATGCCGACCGCGATGCCGGAGGCGCCGTTGGCCAGAAGGTTCGGGAAGGCGCCCGGCAGAACCACCGGCTCGTCGTCTTCCTCGTTATAGGTCGGGCGGAAGTCGACCGCATCCTGGTCGATGCCCTCGAGCAGCAGCGCCGCGACGTCGGTCATGCGCGCTTCGGTGTAACGATAAGCGGCAGCCGAATCGCCGTCGATATTGCCGAAATTGCCCTGCCCGTCGACCACCGGATAACGCTGCGAGAAATCCTGCGCCAGACGCACCAGCGCATCGTAGACCGACTGGTCGCCGTGCGGGTGGAACTTACCGATGACGTCACCGACGATACGGGCGCATTTCTTGAACGCCGAGTTGGGACGGATGCCCATCTCGCTCATGGCGTGGATGATGCGCCGATGCACCGGCTTCAGCCCGTCGCGCACATCGGGCAGCGCCCGGTGCATGATGGTCGACAGAGCATAGGCGAGATAACGCTCCTCGAGCGCCGCCTTCAGATCGATCGGTTGAATGTGGTCGCCGCCGTCACCGGGCGGAATAAGACTTTTCCCCATGGCTCTCAACTAGACGAGAACACCGTAAACAGCAAGGAATCCCGGCATTCCGGCTGTGGATTACCGGGAGTGTGACAATCGTCACCGAGAGGACGGCGGATCGCTGCCGGCGAATGAAAGCTGTGGAAGTTTCCAACCGGACCCATATAAAAGGAACCAATGATTTTCAGTGGCGAAATCCCCCCGATTTCACGAAAGGACCGTTTGATGACCCATTTCCGCACCACCAGGCTTCTGATGGCAGGCGCCGCCTTCGTCGCCCTCTCCGGCGAGGCCTTCGCCGCCATCGACGGTCAGGACCTGCTCGCCAAGATCAATGCCGCCTATGCCTCCGGCAGCGGCGTGCTGAAGGCCGAATCGATCGAGGTCAACGGCAATGACGTCGTCCTCAAGGGCACGACCTTCACGGCCACAGGCCCCAACGAGAAATCGGTGATGCTCGGCAATCTGACGCTGCAGGACGTGACGCAGGAAGACGGCGGCGCCTATCACATCGATCGCATCGAATTCCCTGAGGTCAACGTGACCGAGGAGAAGAGCAGCTTCAACGTCAAGGATCTCTACCTCGCCGGCGTCGTCGTTCCCGGCAGCACGGCGGGCGAAGGCCTCTCCTCGATGATGATGTACGAGGAAGCCCATAGCGGCCCGATCACCGTGACGAACGACGGCAAGCAGGTTTTTGCCATCTCCGAAGCCAGCGGCACGATGGCGCTCTCCGACGACGAGAGCTCGCTCTCCTTCGAGGGCAGCGTCACCGGCATCACGGCGGACCTCACCAGCGTCGAAGACCCGAAGAGCAAGGATGCGATCAACGCGCTCGGACTGCAGACGGTCAACGGCGAAATCAGCGTCAGCGGCAACTGGGAGCCGGCATCCGGCACGATCAATCTCGAAGACTACACGCTCGACTTTGCCGATGTCGGCAGCCTCTCCCTGTCCTTCGCCCTTTCCGGCTACACGATGGAACTGGTCAAGCAGCTGCAGGAAACCGCCCGCACCATGCAGGCCGATCCGAACAACGAGCAGGCCCAGCAGGCCGCAGGCATCGCCATGTTCGGCCTGATGCAGCAGATGTCCTTCCAGAGCGCGCAGATCAGCTTCGAGGACGCCGGCATCACCAAGCGCGGTCTCGACTATGCCGGCAAGCAGCAGGGATCCGACGGCGAACAGATGGCGCAGATGGTCAAGGGCATGCTGCCGATCCTGCTCGCCCAGGCCAAGCTCGGCGCGCTGCAGAACGAAGTCTCCGAGGCCGTCAACGCCTTCATCGATGATCCGAAGAACCTCACGGTGACCGCCGAGCCCGACAAGGCTGTCCCCTTCCCGATGATCATGGGTGCCGCGATGGGCGCGCCGGAGAGTGTGCCTGGCCTGCTCGGCGTCTCCGTCACCGCCAACGAAGAATAATCCCACCGACGATCGCGAACCGGCCACAGCTCCCGGCAACCCGGCCGGGAGCTGTGGCATTTCCCACGCTTGAGGATTGACCGGCGCGGGACTTCCGCTAAGGCTAGCCCGCGGGATCTACCGCCTCCACGGCTCTATTCTTGGAACGGAACATCATGCTCGGCTGGCTGCAGCGCCCCGTCAACATCTCCGAGAGACTCGAAGGACACGACTTCGAGCCGGCCCATGCCGACTATTACGATGGCAAGCCCAACCGCCCGCTCAGCCTGCTCCTGCAGGCCCGCACCGACTTCCTGTCGGTTTGGCGAATCGGCGACTTCAAGGAGAAGGTCAGCTCGATCCGGATCCTCGGCCGTCAGATCGTCCTGGTCAATTCGCCCGACCTGATCCGCTACGTGGTCGTCAATCGCCACGACAATTTCGAGCGCAAGTCCCCGCAGATGCGACGGGCACTGGAATATCTGCTGGGCGACGGCCTGTTCATTTCCGACGGCGAAACCTGGAAGCAGCGCCGCTCGCTGGTCAATGACATCGTCCATCGCAACCGGGTGCCGGCCTTCGGCCCAGTGATGGAGAAGACGGCGAGCGAGATGGTCGAGCGCTGGAACTCCATGCCCGACGGCACGGAGATCAACGTGCTGCACGAAATGGCGGGCCTGACCGCCGAGATCATCTCGCGCAGCGTGTTCGGCAACCAGCTCGGCCGCGAGAGCGCCGATGCCATCACCGACAGTTTCTCCAGCTACCAGGCGCTGATCGATTCGGTGAATCTCGGCTATTTCATCGGCTTCGACGAAGGTCTGCCGGTGCTGCGCACGCCCTCGCTGCGCCGGTCGGTCAAGCGCATCCATGGCCTGATCGACAAGGTGGTCGAGGATCACCTCGCCGGCCTCGGCGATCACAGTTCCATGGTCGAACTGCTGATCCGCCGCCAGCAGCGCAATCCGGAGCTCAATCTCGACGTGGTGGCGCTGCGCAACGAAGCAGCGACGATCTTCATGGCCGGTCACGAGACGACAGCCGCCACCCTCACCTGGGCCTGGTACCTACTGTCGCAGGCGAGCTGGGTCGAGAAGGAATTGCATGACGAGATCGCCCGCGTCTGCGGCGACCGCGTGCCGACGATCGACGATGTGCCCAAGCTGGACTGGTGCCGCGCGGTGATCAACGAGACGCTCAGGCTCTATCCTCCGGTGCCGATCCTCGCCCGCCAGACCAAGGAGAAGGACCGGATCGGCAATATCGACGTCGAGCCCGCCTCGCTGGTCCTGATCGTGCCATGGCTGCTGCACCGGACGCCGAGCCTGTTCGACAAGCCGCATCACTTCAAGCCGGAGCGCTTTCTCGGCGACAACCGGCCGAAGCCCTACAGCTTCATTCCCTTTGCCAGCGGACCGCGCGTCTGCCCCGGCCAGCATTTCGGCGAGACGGAGGCGATCCTGTGCCTCGCCATCCTCGCACAGAAATTCAGCCTGCGGCTTCGCCAGGACCACAAGGTCGAGCCGCTCTGCCGCCTGACGCTGCGTCCCAAGGGCGGGCTGCCGGTGACACTTCATCGACGGGAGGCATGAGAGCCGATGGCTGACGACAAGACCCCTCCCAAGGCCGGCATTGCCAAGCGCAAGGCCTGGCGTTTTCGGCCCCCGGAAGCACCGGGACTTGCCGATTTCTTGGCAGGCGGAGACAAGCGGAAGACCTTCATTCGCTACTGGATCAGCGACAATCTCTGGAACGGCCTGCATCTCATCGGCCATTTCGGCCTGAAGATCCTGCTGATGGACGCCTGCTCGAAATTCGGCGCGCGGCTCGGCATCTATGCCGTCCCGCGCTTTCACAAGGTTGCGGAGAAGCGTGCACGGGCCAATATAGCCCAGTTGTGCCCGCATCTGAGCCCGGCCGAACAGGAGGCCCTCTTCCTCGAGAATTGCCGCACCCAGGGACGGTTGATGACCGAGTTCTCGGTCATCAACCGTCTGAACCGACACCCCGAACGGATCGGCATCCACAATATCCAATGGGTGATTGACGCCGCCAAACGCGGTCCCGTCATCTTCGTCGGCATGCATCTCGGCAACTGGGAAATCGGGCCGATCATCCTGCACCGTGTCGGGCTCGTGCCGTACATCAACTATACGCCCCCGCCGGGGCGCGCCAAGGCCTGGATCGCCGACCGCGTCCGCAGCAAGAACTGGTTGAACTTCCTGCCGCCAGGCCTTGAAGGAATCCGGCCGGCCGTACGCGTGCTGAAGAAGGGCGGCATCGTCTCGGCCTTCTGCGACGAGGGCGTCAACGGAAAGATCCGCGGCCCGCTGTTCGGCCGCAAGCCGCATCTCGAAGGCAATCTGGCGATGACCATTAGGCTGGCGCGCATGACCGGGGCGACTCTCTGCCCCTGGTACAATCTGCGTACCGAGGGTTTCCGCTTCGAGGCCTATGCCCTGCCGCCGATCGTGCTGCCGCCGGAGACGAAGTCCGGCGAGCGCCTGCTCGACGACATCCAGCTCCTCAACGACGCCATCGAACCAGTGATCCGCGAGCATCTGGACCAGTGGTTCTTCCTCGACAATGCCTTGCCGAAAGGGTGAGCGGGCTCCTCTCCCCTTGTGGGAGAGGCGGGCACCTGCGCTGCCAACAAAAAGGCCCCGGAAACAACCGCTTCCGGGGCCTTTCTCATCTCAGCAAGGAGCTGCTTCAATCCTTCTTCGGCGACGGCACGACGCGCAGCGCCAGTTCGCGCAGCTGCGTCGGCGTTGCCGGCGACGGGGCGTTCATCAGAAGGTCCTGCGCCTGCTGGTTCATCGGGAAGAGCGAGATCTCGCGCAGGTTCTTCGCGCCGACGAGCAGCATGACGACGCGGTCGATGCCGAAGGCGCAGCCACCGTGCGGCGGGGCGCCGTACTGGAAGGCGCGGTAGAGACCACCGAAGCGCTCCTCGACGTCGGCCTGGCTCAAGCCCACCTTCTCGAATGCCTTGACCATCAGTTCCGGCGACTGGTTACGGATCGAGCCGGAAGCGATTTCGAAGCCGTTGCAGACCGCGTCGTACTGATAGGCCTTGAGCGACAGCGGATCCTGGCTTTCCAGCGCTTCCATGCCGCCCTGGGGCATGGAGAAGGGGTTGTGAGCGAAGTCGATCTTCTTTTCTTCCTCGCTCCATTCGTAGAACGGGAAGTCGACGATCCAGCACAGCTCGAAACGGTCGCGGTCGACGAGGTCGAGTTCCTCGCCGGCGCGGGTGCGGGCTTCGCCGGCAAACTTGTAGAACTTGGCCGGGTCGCCGGCGACGAAGAAGCAGGCATCGCCCTCGTCCAGGCCGAGCTGGGTGCGGATCGCCTCGGTGCGCTCCTCGCCGATGTTCTTGGCGAGCGGGCCGGCGCCTTCGAGCACGGCGCCTTCCTGGCGCCAGAAGATGTAGCCGAGGCCCGGCTGGCCGGTCGACTGGGCCCAGGCGTTCATGCGGTCGCAGAAGGCGCGCGAGCCGCCGGTCTTGGCCGGGATCGCCCAGACTTCGACCTTGGGGTTCGACGCGATCATGTTGGCGAACACCTTGAAGCCGGAACCGGCGAAGTGTTCGGTGACGGCCTGCATCTCGATCGGGTTGCGCAGGTCCGGCTTGTCGGAACCGTATTTGCGGATCGCGACGTCATAGGGAATGCGCGGCCAGTTCTGGGTGACCGGCTTGCCTTCGGCAAACTGCTCGAACACCTTGGTCATGACCGGCTCGACGGTTTCCCAGATGTCCTCCTGGGTGACGAAGCTCATTTCCAGGTCGAGCTGGTAGAACTCGCCCGGCAGGCGGTCGGCGCGCGGGTCTTCGTCGCGGAAACAGGGGGCGATCTGGAAATAGCGGTCGAAGCCGGCGACCATCAGCAGCTGCTTGTACTGCTGCGGGGCCTGCGGCAGGGCGAAGAACTGGCCTTCGTGGATGCGGCTCGGCACGAGGAAGTCGCGCGCGCCTTCCGGCGAGGAAGCCGTCAGGATCGGCGTGGTGTACTCCCCAAAACCGATATCGCCCATGCGGCGGCGCATGTCCGAGATGATCTGGGTGCGCTTGACGATGTTCTTGTGCAGCGTGTCGCGGCGCAGGTCGAGGAAGCGGTACTTGAGGCGCACGTCTTCCGGATAGTCCGGCTCGCCGAAGACCGGCAGCGGCAGTTCCTTGGCGGCCGAGAGAACCTCGATTTCCTGGGCGTAGAGTTCGATCTCGCCGGTCGGCATGGTCTTGTTGACCGTGTCCTCGGTGCGGGCCTTGACCAGGCCGTCGATTCGGATCACCCACTCGCCGCGCACGGTTTCCGCGAGCTTGAAGGCCGGGCTGTCCGGATCGGCGACCACCTGGGTGATGCCGTAATGGTCGCGCAGGTCGATGAACAGCACGCCGCCATGGTCGCGGACGCGATGGACCCAGCCGGAAAGCCGGACGGTGGAGCCGACGTCGGACTTGCGGAGAGCGGCACAGGTGTGGCTGCGGTAACGGTGCATGGTTTTATCCTGCATATTCTTTGAAGGGCATCCGGCAAGGGCACGGAATCTCGGGCTTTAAATCGCGCGGACAAGCGCATGACGCGCCCGATTTGTCAAGGCTGAAGGCTTGGCCGGGCCTGCGTTCGTGCCTGCGACAATCGATTTTGGTTATGGCTGCATTCACGACGTGAACTGTTTTCATCGGCCGGGCGCAGTTACAAGAATGGCGGCGCCCGGGAGGAACCGAGTCGTGCCGCTTCCAGCCCCGATAGGCCGCCATGTCGACGATCCGTCCGCTCATCCCTCTTCTCATCACCGCCGGAATCCTGATCGGCGGCAATGGGCTGCAGGGAACCTTCATCTCGCTCAGGGCGCTGGAGGAAGGCTTTTCGACCTCGATGATCGGCGTGATCGGCACCGGCTACAATATCGGCTTCGCCATCGGCTGCATTTATGTCACCCGCATCATCCGCGCTGTCGGCCATATCAGGACCTTCTCGGCACTGGCGGCGATCGCCTCCGCCGCCTCGATCTGCATGGTGCTGTTCATCCATCCGACAAGCTGGTTCTCCATGCGGCTCGTGCAGGGCGTGTGTTTCGCGGGCCTGTTCGCCGTCGTCGAAAGCTGGCTGAACGCGCGTGTGACCAATTCGACCCGAGCCCGCACGCTGTCGCTCTACCGCTTCGTCGACCTCGGCGCCGTGACGCTCGCGCAATACATGATCCCGGCGGTCGGCATCGGCGGGTTCGAGCTGTTCGCCATCATCTCCATGGCGCTGACGCTGTCGCTGGTGCCGATCTCCTTTGCCGACCGCTCCAGTCCCGAACCGCCGGAGCATGTCCGCTTCGACATTCGCGTGCTGTGGAAGGTGTCGCCGCTGGCGACCGTCGGCTGCATCGTCGTCGGGCTGACCAATTCGAGCTTTCGCTCGCTCGGGCCGATCTATGCCGACGGCATCGGCATGTCGGTGACGTCCATCGCCACCTTCATGAGCGTCGGCATTTTCGCCGGCGTGGTGCTGCAATATCCGCTCGGGCATTATTCCGACAAGCTCGACCGCCGGCTGATCATTCTCATCGCCACTTTCGGCGCCTTCGCCGCCGGCCTGTTCCTCGCCTTCGTCGCCGGATCCAACGCCTTCCTCAACTTCGTTGGCATCTTCTTATTCGGTGCCTTCGCCATGCCGCTCTATTCGCTCTGTTCCGCCCATGCCAACGACCACGCCGCGCCCGGACAGCATGCGCTGGTGTCGGCGGGCAGCCTGTTCTTCTGGTCGCTCGGCGCGGTCATCGGCCCGCTGTTCGCCTCCGTTATGCTCGACAGGTTCGGACCGCGCGCGCTGTTCATCTACATGGTCGTCGTACTCGCCGGCTTCATGGTCTACACACTGAGCCGCATGCTGGTCCGCGAGGGCGTGCCGACATCGAGGCGCAGCATGCGCTTCCGCAACCTGCTGCGCACCTCGACCTTCTTCAACAAGCTGGCGGCCCCGCCTTCCGACAGGGACGCCTGAGGCTGCCTGCGGCAGTTTGGCCGTATCGGGCATATTGCTGAAAGCCGAAGTCAACTTTAAACAGGACCCGAAGACAATCCCCGGGGACTCCCATGGCCATTCTGACCCGTCGAAATCTGTTGAAGGCCTCCGCCGTGGCCGGCGCCTATGGCGCGGGCATGGTGCTGGCGCCGCGTCTTTCAGCGCTTGCCGCAGGCGATCCCGCCCTTCTCGACGCCCGGATCGCCGAGGCCATGCTCGACGGCAAGGGAAAGACCCGCAACGTCATGACCTACGCGACCGGCCCCATCGGCGCCGACCCCATGCCGCCCGTGCTGCGAACCCGGCGCGGCGAGAAGTTCGCGACCCGTTTCGTCAACCATCTCGACGAGCCGACGACGGTGCACTGGCACGGACTGCGGATCGACAATGCCATGGACGGCGTGCCCTTCGTCACCCAACCCTACGTCTATCCGGGCGACAGCTTCGACTACGCTTTCACTCCGCCCGATGCCGGCACCTTCTGGTACCATCCGCACTGCAACACGCTGACCCAGATCGGCCGCGGTCTTGCCGGCATGCTGATCGTCGAGGATCCGAAGGACCCGGTCCTCGATGCCGAAATTGCGCTCAACCTGCGCGACTGGCGGCTCGGCGGCGACAGCCAGTTCATCGAGCAGTTCAAGGCGCGCGATGCGGCGAAGTCCGGCACATTCGGCACGGTGCGCACCGCCAACTGGCAGCCCTCCCCGACCTATGACATGCCCTCCGGCGGTCTCGTGCGGGTGCGCATCCTCGTCGCCGATGTCACACGGCTCTACAATCTGAAGCTCGCCGGCGCCGAGGCGCTGATCGTGGCGATCGACGGACAGCCTGTGCCCGTCACCATGCCGCTCGACGTGGCGGTGGTCTCTCCCGGCCAGCGGCTCGACCTCGTCGTGCGCATGCCCGACAGCGAGGGAGTGGTCGTGGCGCTCGAGGACATCCGCCCCTCGACGCCGAAGACGGTGGCAAGCTTCCGCAGCGTCGGGGCCTCACTGAGGCGCAGCCTTGGCGACGTGCCGCCGCTGGCTGCCAATCCGGCTGCCGAACCGGATCTCGCCAATGCGACGCCGATCCCTCTGGTGCTCAGCGCCACGGCGGAAGAGGCCGCCAAGGATTCGATCTGCGGCTCGCTTGGCTATTCCTTCTGGGCGATCAACAAGGTTCCCTATCCGGGCGACACGCCCGATCCCATGGCGCCGCTCGCCGAAATGAAGCTCGGCCGCACCTATCTGCTCAATGTCGAGAACGTCACGCCGCACGCCCATCCGATCCACATCCACGGCGTGAACTTCAAGGTCGTCTCGTCCTCGACGCGCAAAGTGATGCCGCTCGTCTCGGATACCTATCTGATCCTCCCGGACGAAAAGGTGCAGCTCGCGGTGGTCGCCGACAATCCCGGCGACTGGGTGTTCCATTGCCATATCATCGAGCATCAGAAGACCGGGATGACTGGCTATGTGCGCATCGTCTGAGACGCCGCGGGGCAATTGACAACTGGCGGGACGTCGCGCGGGATGCGATAGATGCGCTTCTCGCGCCGCAGCACCACAAGGAGCCATGCCTTGCCGAATCTCGCCGCCACCATGACCGTGCTCGAGCCCTATCCCGGCCTCTATGCCTATTACGACGGGCGGATCGCCGGAAAACGCCTCCATTCCGAGGCGAAGAACTGGCTCGACGACGGCGCCTATTCGCTCGGCATCGCCACCTATGCGCTGGTCTCCGGCCACGAGGCGATCGTCTACGACAGCCATACCTCGCTCGACCATGCCCAGGCCGTGCGCGACCACCTCGAAGGGCTGGGCGTCACCAGCATCCGCCTCGTGCTCAGCCACTGGCACACCGATCACATCGCCGGCAATGCGATCTTCGCCGACTGCGAGATCATCGCCAACCGGTTGACCGCCAAAACGCTGATCGAGAACGTCAAGACGCTCGCCCGCAAGACGCCGCCGATCAATCCCGTCGTCATGCCGAACCGGCTCTTCGACCGGCAGATGACGCTGACGCTCGGCGGGCGCACGGTCGAACTGATGCAATTCGACATACACAGCGCCGACGGCACCGTGCTTTTCCTCCCCGACGCGGGCATCCTGCTGGCTGGCGACACGCTGGAGGATACCATCACCTATGTCTCCGAGCCCGAGCACATCTCCACCCATATCGCCGAACTCAACCGGCTGAAGACCTTGCCGATCCGCCGCATCCTGCCGGACCACGGCGCGCGCGAGCAGATCGCCTCGGGCGGTTACGAGCCGAGCCTGATCGACGCCAATCGCGACTATCTGCAACGCCTGATCGATCGCGCCGAAGACCCCATGCTCGATGGCCTCTCCCTGCGCGACTTCGTGGCCGAGGATATCGCCGCCGGGCGCATCATCTATTTCGAACGCTATGAAGTGGTTCACCGCGCCAACATCGCCGAGGTGCGCAAGGCACGCGGGATCGGGGCCGCCGATCCGGCCTGACAATGTCCAGACGTGCGAAAAGCCGTGCGGCAATGCCCTGCGAGGGCGCGCAATGGGCCGTTCATATTGACATCACCGGTCGAAAGGGGAACTAAGGTTGATCAACTCTATTTCATGACCGAGCCCCAATGATTGAGACCACTGCCGCATTAGAAGAAGCCTGCCTCAAGCTGGCCCAATCGGATTTCATCACCATCGATACCGAGTTCCTGCGGGAAACGACGTTCTGGCCGGAACTCTGCCTGATCCAGATGGCGAGCCCCGATCTCGAAGTGATCGTCGATCCCCTGGCCAAGGGCCTCGATCTTTCGCCCTTCTTCGCGCTCATGGCCGACACCTCGGTGATCAAGGTGTTTCATGCCGCGCGGCAGGACATCGAAATCATCTTCCATCTCGGCAACCTGATCCCGCATCCGATCTTCGACACCCAGGTCGCGGCCATGGTCTGCGGCTTCGGCGACAGCGTCTCCTACGACCAGCTCGTGCAGAAGGTGAAGAACGTCCATATCGACAAGACCTCGCGCTTCACCGACTGGAGCCGCCGGCCGCTGTCGGAAAAGCAGCTCGACTATGCGCTGGCCGACGTCACCCATCTGCGCGACGTCTACCTGAAGCTGAAGGAAGAGCTGGACCGCGAGGGCCGCGCCGGCTGGCTGACCGAGGAAATGGCCATCCTCGAATCCCGCGAAACCTACGACCTGCATCCGGACGATGCCTGGCAGCGGCTGAAGATGCGCCTGCGCAAGCCGCAGGAACTGGCCGTCATGCAGTATGTCGCCGCCTGGCGCGAGCGCGAGGCCCGCAACCGCAACGTACCGCGCTCGCGCGTGCTGAAGGACGACGCGATCTACGAGATCGCCCAGCAGCAGCCGAAGGACACGGATGCGCTGAGCCGGCTGCGCACCATCCCCAAGGGATGGGAGCGTTCGACCTCGGGTGCTGCGATCATCGAACAGGTCAATGCGGCGCTGGCGTTGCCGAAGACCGAGATGCCGCATGTCAATCGCCACAGCCAGGCCCCCGAAGGGGCACAGGCGGCCGTCGAGCTCCTGAAGGTTCTGCTGCGCCTCACCTCGGAGAAGCACGGCGTGGCCTCCAAGGTCATCGCAAATACCGAGGACCTGGAAAAGATCGCCGCCGAAGGCGAAAAAGCTGACGTTCCGGCCATGCATGGCTGGCGGCGCGAACTGTTCGGCGATGTCGCCCTGAAGCTTATCTCCGGCGGCGTCGGCCTGCGTTTCATCGACAAGCGCGTCGAAGCGGTGGAATTCTAAGCCATGGCAGCCGTGACGCTTCGGCGGGCAACCCCGGACGACATCGGCTACGTCATGCAGGTCGAGCGGCTGCCGGGCTATGACCATTTCATCGGCCAGTTCGATGCGGATCGACATCGGCAGCAGTTGAACGATCCGGCGATGAACTATTTCATCGGCGAGGACGAGGCGGGCTCGCCCGTGGGCTTCACGATCCTCAGCGGCCTCGACAACCGCGACGGCAATCTCTGCATCAAACGCCTCGCCGTGGCCGTGCCGGAACGCGGATGCGGTTCACGCATGCTGGCCGCCATCATCGACCACGCTTTCTCGACAACGCCCGTGCATCGGCTCTGGCTCGATGTGGTGCGGGACAATGCCCGCGCCTGGAACGTCTATCGCAAGGCCGGCTTCCAGGACGAAGGCATCCTGCGGGAGGCCGTGGTCACGCCGGGCGGCGAGCGGACCGATCTCGTCATGATGTCGATGCTGCGGCCCGAATGGGCCGCGCGCACTTAAGGTCCGCCCGATGGAACTGCCCGCCCCGCTCAGAGCCGCCGTCGAGCAGATGCTGGCGCACGAGCCGATCGAGCGCCTGGCCCGCGCCAGCGAAAAACTCTCCGACCGCTATCGGCGCGAGGTCCGCGACGGAAAATTCCATCTCGACGGAGAGCTCGCCGCCAAGGCCTATCTCGCCACCCGCCTGCCGGCGACCTATGCCGCGGTGCGCGCCGCCCTTTCCATGGTCGAGGAAGCCTCCCCCGATTTCCGGCCCACAAGCCTTCTCGACTTCGGCGCCGGACCCGGTACGGTGTTCTGGGCGGCCAGCGATGCCTGGCCGGATCTCGGGCGCGCTACCCTCGTCGAGGCGAGCCCCGCCATCCGATCGGTCGGCGCGTCGCTGGCAAAACACTCGAACATTGCGACCAACTGGCTCGCCGGCGACATCACCGGCACCGTACCGCCGCTCGAACCGGCCGACCTCGTGACGCTTGCCTATGTGCTGGACGAGATTGCCGAGGCGGCCATAGCGAATGTCGTCCAGCGGCTCTGGGATCTGACCGCCCGTACCATCGTCATCGTCGAACCGGGTACGCCGGCCGGCTGGCGGCGGATCCTTGCGGCGCGGCAGACGCTGATCGACGCGGGCGCCAAGGTCGTGGCGCCATGTCCGCACGCGCAGACCTGTCCGATCACGGCACCGGACTGGTGCCATTTCTCCCGCCGGGTCGCGCGTTCGCGGGTCCACCGGCTGTCCAAGGGTGCCGAAGTGCCGTGGGAAGACGAGAAATACATCTTCATCGCCGCCTCGCGCCATGCCGCCGCTCCGCCCGCCGCCCGCGTGCTGGCGCCGCCGCGCGCTTCAAGCGGGCTTGCCAGGCTGAAGCTCTGTCTCGCCGACGGTCGCGCCGAGGAGCTGACCGTCAGCCGCCGCGACGGCGCAGTGTTCAAGGCAGCGCGCCGCGCCGACTGGGGTGACTGCTTTGAACCGGAAACCCGTGAAGGCGGCAGCGATGACGAATAAGCTTGATCGCGCCACCGCCGACCGCTTCGCGCGGATCGCCCTTGGCCATGTCGAGCGGGAATATCCGCACAAGCCCGGTCATGTGCTTGCCGGGGCAAGCGAGGTGCAGGGCCCGCGCGAAACCCATCCGGTCTTCTTCGGCAGCTTCGACTGGCATTCCTGCGTGCACGGCTACTGGATGCTGGTCCGATTGCTCAACCGCTTTCCCGACATGCCATCGGCCGAGGCGATCCGCGCCCTGCTTCACCGCCGGCTGACGCCAGAGACCGTCGCCGGCGAATGCACCACCTTCGAACGGCCGATGAATCGCGGCTTCGAGCGGCCCTATGGCTGGGGCTGGTTGCTCAAGCTCGCCGCGGAACTGGAGGCGGCCGAAGACCGCAGCTTTTCCCGGATCTTGCAGCCGCTGACGGAACGGATCGTCGCGCGCTTTCACGAGTTCCTGCCGGTCGCCACGTATCCGGTGCGGGTCGGCACGCATTACAACACCGGCTTCGCCCTTCGCCTCGCCGCCGACTATGGCGATGCGGTTGGTGACGAAAGCTTCATCGATCTGCTGCGCACGACGGCGCTCCGCTGGTATGGGCCAGATCGGAATTGCCCCGCCTGGGGCGAACCCTCGGGCGACGACTTTCTGTCCTCGGCGCTGATCGAGGCGGAATGCATGCACCGACTGCTGCCGGCTTCGGATTTTGCCGACTGGTTTGCGTGGTTCCTGCCCGGCCTCGCAAGCGGCGAACCGGAGACCCTGTTCTCGCCGGCTTCTGTCTCGGATCGCTCCGACGGCAAGATCGCCCATCTTGACGGGCTCAACCTGTCGCGCGCCTGGTGCTGGCGGTCGCTGGCCGCATCGGTTGCTGAGACGGATGCCCGCCGAGGGCTGATGAATGCGGCCGCCGATCGCCATCTGCAGGCCGCCCTGCCCCATGTCGCCGGCGACTATATGGGCGAGCACTGGCTGGCGAGCTTTGCCGTGTTGGCGCTGGAGGCGTGATGCGCGGCCCGGATTCCCGACGGCTGTTGGCCTATGTCCTGCTGATCGCGGTGGCATCGCTTCTGGCCAGCGATCTGACCCGACGCGGCCTCTTTACCCCGTCGGTCGCCTTCGGCGTCGCCTGCGCCCTTTGGCTCTGCAATCTCGCCGTCGCCGTCGGCGGCCTGCAAACGCGGCAGAGGATCGCGTGGGGTGTCTATATGATTCTCAGTATCGCGGTCTTCGTCCTGCTCGGTTTCTCGAACCCGCTCAGCGCCATGATCCTGCTGCTGCCCGTCGGTCTCGACCTCATGCGTGAAGCCTGGCGCCCTTTGTAATCTTGTCGGCGATCTTCTTGTCGGTTCTGAGCGCGATGCCGACGACCTTGGCGGTCTCCGGGGCAAACTCGGCGAACACGGCCCGGTTGGCCGCGTCATGGCCGGTCGCGAACATCTCCTCGATATAGAGCGAACTCGTCACGCCACGGTCCAGCGAGCGGCCGTGGATGGTGCGCAGGGTCTGCTGATCGGCGCTGAGCACGACGATCGGCTGAACGCTCAACGGATTGTAGACGTTGCCGGCGGCATCGCGGTAAGGTTCGCCGATCACAGCCGGCGCCTGCGCGACGATGCCGCTCGTCAGGAAGGCCGTGACGTTGAGCTTCTGCCAGCCGGCAAGGTCCTCGCGCAGGACGACGACGATCTTGGTATCGAACATGAGTGACAATTCCCTTCGTGGCTTCAAGGGCGAACCCGCCCCGACCGCGGCAATAGCGAAAGATCCGCTGAACGGTCTTGAACGATCGTGCGCGCCGATCGTCCAGGACCGGCTGCGCCTGCTCGGCGGGCTGTCGGGGCTCGAACACATCGAGGCTGCCTTCACCGGCGACGGCTTTGCGCCGCACCGGCACGATACCTACGGCATCGGCGTGACGCTTTCGGGGGTGCAGACCTTCCACTATCGCGGCGCCCTGCGCGCGAGCCTTCCCGGCAATGTCATCGTGCTGCATCCCGACGAGTTGCACGACGGAGCCGCCGGCACCGAAACTGGTCTCGTCTATCGGATGATCTATGTGGCGCCCGAGCGGATCGTCGAGGCCCAGGGCGGCAAGGGCGGCCTGCCCTTCGTCGCCGATCCGGTCGTCAGCGACGGACCGTTCCGCCGCCGGCTCGGCGAGGCGCTGGCCCAGCTCGACGACGAGCCGTGCGAACTCGCCGTCTCCGGCATCGTCGCAATGATCACGGACGGGCTGAGGCGCCATGCCGATGATCGTCAGGCAACCGCAGATCGCGGCCTCTCGGCCGGGATCCTTGCCTGCCGCGATCATCTCACAGGCCACTGCACGCGCGACGTCGGTTCGGGAGAGCTCGAAGCGATCGCCGGCCTCGACCGCTACACGATCGCGCGGCAGTTCCGCCGCGCCTTCGGCACCAGTCCGCATCGTTATCTCGTCATGCGTAGGCTCGATCGCGCCCGCATGATGATGCGCGAGGGGACGGGGCTTGCGGAAGCCGCCTTCGGTTCCGGCTTCGCCGACCAAGCGCATTTCACCCGCCACTTCAAGGCCACCTACGGCATGACGCCGGGACACTGGCTGGCGCTGCTTCGCGCCTGAGGACAGTCACCGAAACTTCACGGAACGGAAATCCGAGCGACATCAATCGCCCCTAACCATGCCGCGTCCTGACAATTATCAGAAACGGTGACGCCATGAAAAATCATCTCTTTGCCTCCGTATGCCTTTTCCTTCTGGCCGCTCCGGCTCTTGCCGACGAGGTCGCCTTCCCGGCCAAGCTCGTCAGCCATGCCGTGCTGCCGGCCAATTCGATCATCGCCGCCCCAGCCGACGCGCCGGTGCATCTGAAGACCTCGGGCAAGTTTACCACCGCCGACCGCAAGCGTGCGGACGGTCTCGGCACAGTGCCCGGCAAGGACGGCGTTCGCCCGACCGGGCTTTCCATGCCCTTCGACGGCCAGGCCATGCAGGGCTTCTCCGGTATCAAGACGATGGAAGACGGCACATTCTGGAGCCTGTCCGACAACGGCTTCGGCTCCAAGATCAACTCGTCCGACTCCATGCTGATGCTGCATCACATCAAATTCGACTGGGATGCCGGCAAGGTCGAGCACCTCGAAACCGTGTTCCTCTCCGACCCCGACAGGAAGGCCCCCTTCCCGATTGTTATGGAGGGCGCCGAGCAGCGCTACCTGACCGGCGCCGACTTCGACGTCGAGTCGATCCAGCCCACGGCTGACGGCTTCTGGGTGGGCGAGGAATTCGGCCCCTACATCCTGAAGTTCACGAAGGACGGCAAGCTGACCGACGTGATCCCGACCAAGGCCGGCGAGACCGAGGTGAAGTCGCCGGACAACGCGACCCTTGTCGTTCCGGCCAACCCGACCGCCAAGTTGCCCGCCTTCAATCTGAAGCGTTCGGGCGGCTATGAGGGCATGGCGATGTCGAAGGACGGCTCGAAACTCTACGGCCTGCTCGAAGGTCCGCTCTTCCTCGAAGACGGCTCGGTCGAGAAGGCCGATGGCCTGACCGCGCTGCGCATCATCGAACTCGACACCGCCTCCAAGGCCTGGACCGGCCGTTCGTGGCTCTATCCGCTGTCGGAAGGCGGAGAGGCGATCGGCGACTTCAACATGATCGACGGCACGACCGCCCTCGTCATCGAGCGCGACAACGGTGCCGGCACGGCTGACAAGGCTTGCGCCGATCCGAAGAAGCCGGAAACGACCTGCTTTGCCACGCCGGCCAAGCACAAGCGTATCTACAAGATCGAGATGACCGACGAGAACGTCGGCAAGGCCGCCCGCAAGATCGGCTATATCGACCTGATGAAGATCGCCGATCCGGACAACAAGAAGCGCCAGGGCGGCGGCGATGGCTTCTACGACATGCCGTTCGTCACGATCGAGGACGTCGATGTCATCGACCCGACCCACATCGTCGTCGGCAATGACAACAACCTGCCCTTCTCGGCCGGCCGCGCGCTCGACAAGGCCGACGACAACGAATTCGTGCTGCTGGAAGTCGGCGAATTCCTCGCCGCGAAGTAAATCGGCTGCACGCCGCAAAGACAGGAAAGCCGGCGGGAGATCCCGCCGGCTTTTACCTTGTTTCGCGTCGTCTCAGAGATAAAGCACGTTGGCTGTCGGCAACACCCAGTTCTGCGCCGAGCCGGAAATGTCGTAGGCAAAGCTGCCGTCCGCGTTCGGTTGGGGCGACGGCCGCGTCTGGGCGACGGCGGCGGTCAGATCGTCATAGGTGTAAGACTTGGTCCAGTCGATCGATGTCCCGGTCGACGGAGCCTTGGTCATCCAGGGCAGGCTCGCGGCATCCGTCGCCGTCTGCGGAGACTTCTGGAAGACCGTATAGTTTGCGCCACTGCCGGAATTGTTGACCACCGATATGCTGTATGATGCCATGATAGTATTAACCTCGTTATGTCGAATAACGGCAAACTATTGCGAACACCGGCGAATACAACGACCGGAACTGGGCGTATTTCCCTTGTAAAACAGGTGGTTAAACGCCAACAAACATATCAGGTAAAATGCGACCCAATATGAGCACTCCATCCGCCGCAATGTCAGCGGACGGACGGCAGGGCCGCTATTCGAACCGGAAGGCCAGCCGCTTGCCGGTCAGGCGTGCCAGCTGCTGCAGGCGGCCATCGAGGCGTTCGCCGGCGAAATCGCGATAGGCCGAGGGCACCACGAACTCCAGGTCGAGATCCGGTTGCTGGGCCTTGCGGAAGGTCAGGTTGTGGACGATGCCGGGCATCGAGGCCGAGAACAGGTAGACCACACGCAGCAATCCGCCGAGCAGCTTGGCGCGTTCCAGCAGGCGATCGGTGGCGATCGTCGCCAGCGGACCGGTCTGGCCGTCGTCGTTCAGACCCTCGAATCGATAGTAGTTGGCGAGCGCGATGAAGGCGCGGCCGGGATGGGTGATACCGACGAAGGAGGAGTGGGCGATGATGTTCAGCGCCTGCAAGCCGCGATAGTCTGGATGGGCGCGCCAGCTGATGTCGGCGAGCAGGCAGGCCGCCTGCCGGTAGCGGCTTTCTTCCTCCGTCTCCGCGACGTCGAAATAGTTCATCATCCGGCCGGTCCAGTCGGCGAGCTCGCGGGCATGCTCGGGCGAGCGGGCACGCAGGATCGCCAGTTCGTCGGCTGCGGTGAGCAGCGGATCGAGCGCCCGGTCTTCTTCCGACAGAAGCGAATAGAGATAGCCTTCGCGCACGCCCTGCGCCGAAAACGACACGCGGTCCGGCCGCATGGCATCCAGCACTTCGCGCATGGCGATCGCGCCGTAGGGCAGGAGCACCCGGCGGCTCTTGGAGATCGCGCCCCAGGCCGGATCGCGGACGCTGGCGCCGGAGATGATTTCGTCGAGGAACTGGGCGATCTCGTCGAATTGCAGTTCGTATCCCTGCATCATGTGCAGCGGATAATTGCGCATTTCCATGTGCAGCTTGGCGATGTTTCGCCAGGTGCCGCCAACCGCGTAGAAAGTGCGGCCCTTGCCGCGTTCCAGCATGGCGGCCGGGCGGATCAGCTTGCGGGCATGGGCCCGTGCCGCGCCGAGCGAACCGCCGGCCGTCTCGGACAGCCTCAGGCCACCGAGCGGAAGGGTAATCCCGGTGCCGAGTTCACGCCCCTTGATGTCGATGAGTTCGAGCGAGCCGCCGCCGAGGTCGCCGGCGATGCCGTCCGGATCGTGGAAGCCGCTGACGATGCCGAGAGCTGAATAGAGCGCCTCCTGCTCACCAGTCAGCACCTCGATGCCGCGGCCGAGGATCTCCTCGGCGCGACGGATGAAGTCCGGGCCGTTGGCCGCCTCGCGGGCCGCCGCCGTGGCCAGCACATACATCGCGGTCGCCCGCGCCTGGCGCGACAGAGCGCCGAAGCGGCGCAGCGAATTCAGCGCGCGGGCCACGCCCTCGTCGTCCATGCGACCGGTGGTCGCGAGCCCCTTGCCGAGACCGCAGAGCACCTTCTCGTTGAACAGCACCGTCGGCGCCCGCGACAGGCCTTCATAGATGACCAGTCGGATCGAGTTCGAACCGATGTCGACGACGGAGACAGGGGCTATGCCAGGCAGTCGCCCCTGCGCTTCTGATCTTGTCATGAAGTACCAGTTTTATTGTTTCCTGCCGGAGATGATCCCGGCAATCAGTTTCGGCGCGCTTTCTTTCAGCGATTCTCCCCGACCCGAAAGGCTCGGATTGGTCATGAAATAGTGCTGCGCGTTAAAAGGTTCCTCGCCGGGCCGCACTTCCATGCGCCGTGACGTTCCGTCGGGCAATATCTCGTAGCTCTGTTGGTTGTCAATCAAGTTGCCCAGCATGATCTGTGAAAGAACCTGCTCATGGACCGTCGGATTGACGAGCGGCACGAGTGTCTCGACGCGGCGGTCGAGATTGCGCGGCATCATGTCGGCCGAACCGATATAGACGAGCGCGTTTTCCGACGGCAGGCCGTAGCCGTTGCCGAAGCAGAAGATGCGGCTGTGCTCGAGGAAACGGCCGACGATCGACTTGACGCGGATATTGTCGGACAGACCCGGGACGCGCGGACGCAGACAGCAGATGCCGCGGATGACGAGGTCGATCTCGACGCCGGCCTGGCTGGCGCGATAGAGCGCGTCGATGATCTCCGGATCGACCAGCGAATTCATCTTCATCCAGATCGCCGCCGGCTTGCCGTTGCGGGCATGCACGGTCTCTTCCTCGATGTGGCGCAGGATGCGGGGACGCAGCGTATAGGGCGAAACTGCGAGCTTCATGCCCTCTTCCGGTTCGCCGTAGCCGGTGATGAAGTTGAAGACATTCGCCATGTCGTGGGCGATCTTCGGGTTGCAGGTGAAGAAGGACAGGTCGGTGTAGATCTTCGCTGTCACCGGATGGTAGTTGCCGGTGCCGAGGTGGCAATAGGTCCGGAGCTTGCCGTCCTCGCGACGCACCACCATCGACATCTTGGCGTGGGTCTTCAATTCGATGAAGCCGAAGACGACCTGCACGCCGGCGCGCTCCAGGTCGCGCGCCCAGCGGATATTGGCTTCCTCGTCGAAGCGCGCCTTGAGTTCGACCAGCGCCGTCACCGACTTGCCGGCATCGGCAGCGTCGATCAGCGCGCGGACGATCGGGCTGTCGTTCGAGGTGCGGTAGAGCGTCTGCTTGATGGCCAGAACGTCGGGGTCGCGCGCTGCCTGCAGCAGGAACTGCACGACGACGTCAAAGGATTCATACGGGTGGTGGACGACCATGTCCTTCTCGCGGATGGCCGCCAGGCAGTCGCCGGCATGTTCGCGCACGCGTTCCGGGAAACGGGCATTGTAGGGTTCGAAGCGCAGGTCTTCGCGCGGCGCCTTGGCGATTTCTGAAATGGTGTTGAGCGCGAGCAGACCGGGAAGAACCGCGACGCGGTTGTCGGGAACGGCCAGTTCATGCACGACGAACTGGCGCAGGCCGACCGGCATTTCGGAATCGACTTCGATCCGGATCACCGATCCGCGGCGGCGGCGCTTCAGCGCCGTCTCGAAGTAGCGCACCAGATCCTCGGCCTCTTCTTCCACCTCGATATCGCTGTCGCGGATGATGCGGAAGGTGCCGAAGCCCTTGACCTCGTAGCCGGGGTAGAGCCGGTCGATGAAGAGCCCGACCATGTCCTCCAGGGTGATGTAGCGGATCGTCGACTTGTCGTCCGGCAGGCGGACGAAACGATCGAGCGTCGGCGGCAGGCGCAGAAGAGCCGTCATCGGCTCGGCGGTGCGCCGGCTTTCGAGCTGCAAGCCCATGGAAAAGCCGAGATTAGGGATAAAGGGGAACGGATGGGCCGGGTCGATCGACAGCGGCGTCAGCACCGGGAAGATCGATTCCTCGAACTCGGTCGCCAGCCAGGTGCGATCTTCGCGCGAAAGCGCCGCCGGCCGCACGATCAGGATGTCTTCCTTGGCGAGATACTGCTGCAGCACGGCAAGCGAAGCCTGCTGTTCCATCTGCAGATTGTCGATTTCCTTGAGGATATCGTCGAGCTGCTCGGCGGGCGTCTTGCCGTCCGGGCTGCGGATGGAAATGCCCTGCCGCACCTGTCCTTCGAGGCCGGCGACGCGGACCATGAAGAATTCGTCGAGGTTGGCGGCCGAAATCGACAGGAAGCGGATGCGCTCCAGCAGCGGGTGCGCCGTGTTGAGGGTCTCCTCGAGCACGCGGCGATTGAACTGCAGCCAGGAAAACTCGCGGTTGATGAAGCGCAAGGGGCTGTTGGACAGATCCTCCGGTGCCTCACCCACGACGACGTCGGGGGTATTCGTCTCAGTCACCACAGAATCCATTGCCCATCCCTCAATTGCCGGAGTGCCCGCAATTATAACAGTTTGACGACAATCCTGTGACGCTCACTCCGTGCCGTCAGGCTCGTAGAGTTCTCCCAGGACTTCGGCTGCCAGCGCCCGCGTGATTTTCGTCCGCCGCGACAGGGCGAGCCGGTCGATTCGATCGACGACCTCCTGTGCCGCGGCGCACGAGCGCTCCATGCGCTTCACGATATAGTCGACGATCTTGTCGTCAATATTAAGCTGACGATCGGCAAACAGCTTGACGATGACCTGGGATAGCAGCGCCTCGTCCGGGCTGCCGATCTCGACCATGGTCGCCGCCTTCAACCGCGAGCGCAGATCGGGAAGCGCCACCGGCCAGGAGAGCGGCCAGGTGCGCGACGTCATGAGCAGGCTCGTGCCATGCTCGCGCACGCTGTTGATCACATGGAACAGCTCGACCTCGTCGAATCCGATCCGGTCGGCATCCTCCAGCAGAACGGGTCCTCGGGCGGCCACCTCGGCCGCGTCGCCGCCGCCGACGGGGTTGATGGCGGTCGCTTCCGCCTGTTCGCGCCAGATCTCGGCCAGATGGGATTTGCCGGAACCCGGCGGTCCCGCCAGGATCACCACCGGCGACGGCCAGTGGGGCCAGCTATCGACCAGCGCGACGGCCGTCGCCAGACGGTCGGAAACAAGGAGGTCGTCGCGGCCGGAGGCCGAGCCGTGCCCGAAGGCGAGCGGCAGCTGTTCGCCTGCCCTGCGGCGCGGCACGGCCTTCTTTGTGTCACGCATCTACTTCTCTGAAATGCCAGGTCTGGGAGCGTCGATCACCGTCGGCGCCTGCCCGTAATACAGATCGCTCTCAAGATACCGCGACAGCGCGAAGCGGACAAGCACGCCGACCGATGCGGCCGCCGGAACGGCGACGAGCACGCCGACGAAGCCGAACAGCGCGCCGAAGGCAAAGAGGGCGAACATCAGCCAGACCGGATGCAGCCCGACGCTCTTGCCCACCCATTTCGGCTGGAGAATGTTGCCCTCGATGAACTGGCCGGAGAAGAAGAACAGCACGACGATAATGAGGTGGACATAGTCCGGCCAGAACTGCACCAGCGCCACGCCGGCGGCAAGCACCAGGCCGACGGTCGAACCGACATAGGGAATGAAGCTCAGGAGCCCGGTGAGGAAACCGATCAGCAGGCCGAAGTTCAGGCCGATCAGCGACAGGCCGACGGCATAGTAGATGCCGAGGAACAGGCAGAGCGAGCCCTGCCCGCGGACGAAGCCGGCGATCGTGCTGTCGAGTTCGCTGGCGATCTCGCGAACGGTGGCGACGTTGTTGCGCGGGATCCAGCCGTCGACCTTGGCGATCATGCGGTCCCAGTCGAGCAGCAGGTAGAAGGCGACGACCGGGGTGACGACCAGAAGCGAAGCGATGTCGACCAGCGCCTTGCCGGAGTTCCAGATTTGCCCCAGCAGCGTACCAAGGAAGCCGACGCCTTCGGAGAGATATTTGGAGAAGTTCTCCTTGATCGTATCCGTCTGGGTGCTCAGCCAGGCCGGCAGCCAGGCGGCGTTGGACGTGGTGATATAGGTCTGCAGCTGCGTGATGTATTCCGGAATATGCTGGATGAACTCGTTGAGCTGGCTCGCCAGGATCGGGATTATGATCATCAGCGACAGGACGAAGACGACGATGAAGGTGACCAGGATGACCACCGTCGCCCACATGCGCGACAGGCCGAGCCTTTCCAGCCGGTCAGCGACCGGATCGAGGAAATAGGCGAGCGCCATGCCGGCGATGAAGGGCAGAAGGATGGTGCGGAACATCATCAGGAAGAAGATGAAGACCGCCAGCGCGGCCAGCCAGAACATCAACTGCCGCCTGAGCCCGCTACCACTGATGTGCTGAACCATTGTCCGTCTTCCTCTTTCTTGCCGCCGCCGTATGCCTCGAAGGCTCTTCTAGCAGGAAACGCCAGATAGGTCAGGCCGAAAGCGAAGGTCAAGGCTGTGCGCCTGCAGGAGCGTGGCGGCGACGGCGAAAACGCCGGAAAACCGTGCTTTGCCCGTCGCGCGACTTGCATATCCGGGCTCTTCATGCAATGGCCACCGGCAATATCGACACCCATCGGAGGCATGAGATGAGCCAGTCTGAACGCAACGGTCTGACCTACAGCGACGCGGGCGTCGACATCGATGCCGGCAATCTGCTGGTCGAGAAGATCAAGCCTCACGTTCGCTCGACGCGCCGTCCGGGCGCCGATGGCGAAATCGGCGGCTTCGGCGGCCTGTTCGACCTCAAGGCCGCAGGCTTCACCGATCCGGTCCTCGTCGCTGCCAATGACGGCGTCGGAACCAAGCTCAAGATCGCCATCGACGCGGGCATCCACGATACGGTCGGCATCGACCTCGTCGCCATGTGCGTCAACGATCTCGTGGTCCAGGGCGCCGAACCGCTGTTCTTCCTCGACTATTTCGCCACCGGCAAGCTCGACCCGGACCAGGGTGCGGCCATCGTCGGCGGTATCGCCGCCGGCTGCCGCGAGGCGGGCTGCGCGCTGATCGGCGGCGAGACCGCCGAAATGCCGGGTATGTATTCGGGTGGCGACTATGACCTTGCCGGCTTTGCCGTCGGCGCCGCCGAACGCGGCAGGCTTCTGCCCGCCGGCGACATCGCCGAGGGCGACGTGATCCTCGGGCTTGCCTCCTCGGGCGTGCATTCCAACGGCTTCTCGTTGGTGCGCAAGATCGTCGGCCTCTCGGGTCTCGACTGGAATGCGACCGCGCCCTTCGACACGGCCAAGACGCTGGGCGCCGCCCTGCTCGAGCCGACCCGCATCTACGTCAAGCCGCTTCTGAAGGCAATCCGCGAGACCGACGCCCTGAAGGCGCTTGCCCACATCACCGGCGGCGGCTTCCCGGAGAACATTCCGCGCGTGCTGCCCAAGCACCTCGCCGCCTCGATCGACCTTGACGCCATCACCGTTCCGCCTGTTTTCTCCTGGCTCGCCCGCACCGGCGGCGTCGCCCAGAACGAGATGCTGCGCACCTTCAACTGCGGCGTCGGCATGATCGTCGTCGTCGCCGAGAAGGATGCCGCGCGCGTCACCGAAGTGCTCTCCGCCGAAGGCGAGAACGTCGTGACCCTCGGCCGCATAATCGCTCGCGCCGAGGGCGAGGCCGGCACCCGCTACGAAGGCAAGCTCGCCCTATGACGACGGCCCGCAAACGCGTCGTCGTCTTCATTTCCGGCGGCGGTTCGAACATGGTGGCGCTGGCGGATGCCTGCGCCGCGCGGGACTTCCCGGCCGAAATCGTCGCGGTCATCTCCGACAAGCCCACGGCGGGCGGGCTGGCCAGGGCCGCCGAGCGCGGCATCGCCACGCATGTCTTCGAGCGCCGCGCCTATGCCGGCAAGACCGAGCATGAGGCGGCGATCCTCGCCGCACTGGCGGCACTCTCGCCCGACATCATCTGCCTCGCCGGCTATATGCGCCTGCTCTCGGCCGATTTCATCCGTCCCTATGAAGGCCGGATCCTCAACATCCATCCTTCGCTGCTGCCGCTCTTTCCGGGTCTGCACACGCACCAGCGGGCGCTCGACGCCGGCATGATGGTGGCGGGCTGCACCGTGCATTTCGTCACCGAGGGCATGGACGAGGGCCCGATCGTCGCCCAGTCCGTCGTACCGGTTCTGCCCGGCGACACCTCGGACAGCCTCGCGGCCCGGGTGCTCACCGTCGAGCACCGCAGCTATGCCCAGGCGCTGCGCCTCTTCGCCGACGGCACGCTTCGCATGGACGCCGACGGCCGCGTCGTGCGGACCGGTTATGCCGGAGACGCGGCGGCGAGCCTGGTCTCGGTCTAGAGACTATTTCGCATTGCTCATGAAATAGGACGCGCCCCAGGCCAGCAGGCTGCGGGGGAAAAGGCGCGTGGACAGGGTGATGAGCTTGTTGGCGACGCCCGGCACCACGCTCGGCCGTCCGGCGTAGAGGGCCTTGAGGCTCGCCTCGACGACTGCCTCGGGCGGCATCAGCACCGCGGATGCCATGGGGTTGAGCCGGTGGCCGGCCCGCTCCCAGAACGGGGTCCTGGTCGGTCCCGGACAGGTCACGCTGACGACGACCTTGCGGCGAGCGAGCTCGCGATGCAGCGCGTGGCCGAAGGCGAGCACATAGGCCTTGGACGCGGCATAGACCGCATAGCCGGGTACCGGCTGGTAGGCGGCAGTGCTGGCGACCAGGAGGATATGCCCGCCGCCGCGCTCGGCCATGGCACTGCCGAAGAGATGCGAAAGATCGGTCAGCGCCCGAATGTTGACGTCCACCATGCCGAGTTCGGCGTCACGCGGTCGCGAGACGAATCGGCCCTGGACGCCGTAGCCGGCATTCGCCACCAGCGTCTCGACGACCAGTCCGCGTGCGTCGAGCGCCTGTTTCAGGCGCAAGCAGGCATCCGGCTCGGCCAGATCGGCGACCTCGACGACCACCTCGCCGCCGAATTGGCGAAGCTCCGCCGCCATCGCCGCCAGGGCCTCCGATGTGCGGGCGGTGAGCACGAGATTATAGCCGCGCCGGGCAAGCGCCTGGCCGAAGGCCTGCCCGAGCCCGCCGGTTGCCCCCGTGATCAAAGCCCATTTGCGATCGTCCGCCATAACCGTCTCCCTGCTTGCCGCCCGATCATCGGGAAAAGGGGCCGTCGCCGCAAGCGCAAAGGCCGCGCCGAGGATACATACGCGCCCGCCAACGAGAGCGCCCCCCACGAAAAGCATGAATGGACCCAGATTTGGCCGCCACAAGGTCCAGAAGTGGCCGATGCAAGCCATTGAGACTATTTGTGTTTTCCGTAAGGGTGCCGGCCATCGGACATTACATCTTTATGGGGACGTTTCGCATGACCAAGCTGTTGACCACGACCGCGCTGTTTGCCGGGCTGGCATTCTGCCCGACCTTCGCTGCCGCGGCGGACAACCTCTTCACCTCGCCGGACGGCGCCTTCTCGCTCTACGGCAGCGTCGGCCTTGCCAATGTCAAGGCTGGCGAGTTCGTCTATGACGGCTCCCACAAGCTCAGCCAGCTCAACTGGGAAACCAAGGGCATGACGCTCTACACGCTGGGTGCCGACGCGCAGATCGACAAGAACTGGAAGGTCCGCGCGGCCTTCAACGTCGGCACCGGCGGCGACGGCCACATGGTCGACTATGACTGGATGGACTACAGCAACGACGACTGGACCGATCGCTCGACCCATCCCGACACCGAACTCGACCACTATTTCAGCGGCTCGGTCGAAGTCGATCGCGGGGTCTACGAAAACGACACGACGAGTGTCGATGTCGGCGCCGGCTTCCGCTACACCGACGTGAAGTGGACCGCCTATGGCGGCTCTTACATCTACAGCAGCGGCGGCTTTCGCGACGACATCGGCGACTTCCCCGATGGCGAGCGCGGCATCAGCTACCAGCAGAAGATTCCGGTCGGCTTCCTGGCCGTCAACGGCGCCCACACGATCGGCGCGCTGACGCTGAGCGGCGGCCTGCAGGGTGGCCTGAGCTTCGGCATCGACGACATCGACGACCACTGGATGCGCGACCTGCGCTTCTTCGACAGCATGTCGGTCGCCCCGATGATCGGCGCCAATGTCACGGCCAACTACCAGCTCAACGAAATGGCGGCGCTCTACGTCACCGGTTCGTTCGAGCGCGTGTTCCATGCGCGCGGCGACATGAAAATCACCGACACGACGGGTGCGAGCGCCGATTCGCACGAGTCGGATGCGGCCGGCGCGACCTATCAGGCGATGTCGATCTCGTTCGGCCTCAAGGGCAAGTTCTAAGAATACCGAGCCCCCCGCGGGCAGCGCCTGGCGCTGTCCGTCCGGCCGCGGACGCACCCTTTGCGCGTCCGCGGCCATTTTTTTCGTCAGGGCGAAAGGGCGTCCGGATTGAGCGCCGCCCATTGCAGCAGCATGATGGTCTTGGCGTCGCAGATGCGCCCGTCGACGATCATCGCCATGGCTTCGTCGAGAGACAGCTCGGTGATCTCGAGATCCTCGTGCTCCTCGGCCAGCCCGCCGCCATCCGCCGTCTTGTGCGCGGCCTCGATGCGGGCGAAGTAGAAATGCACCTTCTCCGTCACTGCGCCGGGTGAGGTGTAGGCGCTGAAGAGATGCCGCGGCGCGGCGACCTCGTAGCCGGTTTCCTCCATCGCCTCGCGGCAGACAGTCTCCGCCGGGTCCTCGCCATGTTCCATCGAGCCGGCGGGCACCTCCAGCAGAAAGGCATGATCGCCCATCAGGTGGACCGGAATGCGAAACTGCCGGACCATGACGACGATGCGCCGCTTCGGGTCGTAGAGCAGGATCGCCACGGCCTCGCCGCGGTCGAACACCTCCCATTCCAGCTGGACCTTGCTGTCGTCGGGCCGGATATAATCGAAGACGATGCGGCGGAAATGGCTCCAGCCCTTCCACAAGGTCTCGTCCTTGAGGATCGAGATACGGATCTGATCGAAGCGGCTCATCCGGCGGCCTTTTCCAGCCAGACCTTGTTGTCGTGGAAGGCGGCTCCGCCATGCGGCGCGACAGCGTCTCCCCCGGTCAGCACGTTGATCCCCTCGCCGTCGAGATGCGCCTTGTTCGGCCACAGCCCCTCGGCCACCAGCACGCCGGGCTTGACCGCGTCGGTCACACGGGCATGGATGCGCAGGGTCCCGCGCATATTGCCGAGGCGGACGATGTCGCCGTCTGCAATCAACAGCCGGGCCGCATCGGCCGGATTGACCATCACCTCGGGACGCCCTTCCTTCTCCCGCGAGGTCGGCGTCTCGGAGAAGGTCGAGTTGAGGAAGTTGCGCGCCGGCGAGGTCGCCAGCCGGAAGGGATGCGCAGCGTCCGCCGTCTCGATCAGGTCGACCTGGTCGGGAAACTCAGGCAGCGCGGCGACGGGCCCCAGATTGCCGAGCCTGGCCGGTGGCTTGTTCGGCGACTTGCCGTTCTGCCAATCCGGGCGGAAGCGGAACCGGCCGTCGGCATGGCCGAAACCATCGAGATAATGGGCCTGGCGGAAGTCCGGCTGGCAGTCGAACCAGCGTTCTTCCTTCAACGTGTCGTAGCCCGGCCAGCCGCTCGCCTTCAGCATGTGGTCGATATGCTGGTATTCCGAGAGCCCGAAGCCCGGCCGGTCGGCAACGCCGAGGCGCCTGGCCAGTTCCTCGATCACGAAGAGGTTCGTGCGCACCGTTTCCGGCGGCTCGACGATCTTCGGGCCGAGCAAGATATGGCTGTGGCCGCCGCCGCGATAGACGTCGTCGTGCTCGACGAACATGGTGGCCGGCAGCACGATGTCGGCGACATCGGCTGTCTCGGTCATGAAATGCTCGTGCACGGCGACGAAGAGGTCGTCGCGCAGGAAGCCCTTCTTCACCAGCCGCTGCTCCGGCGCGACATTGACCGGATTGGTGTTCTGGATCAGCAGCGCGGTCACCGGGCCGCGGTGGCGAAGGGCCTCTGGGTCACCGGTCAGCACGCGGCCGATCTGCGACTGGTCGAGCATGCGGATCTCCGGATCGGCATAGCTCGTGCCCATCAGTTCGGCCTTGTTCAGCCGGAAGATGTCGCCATTGTTGTGGAAGGCGCCGCCGCCTTCATACTGCCAGGAGCCGAGCACGGTGGCGACCGACAGTGCGGCGTGCATGCCGGCCGAACCGTTGCGCTGGCGGGCAAAGCCATAGCCGAGGCGGAAGAAGGTCTTCTTCGTCGTGCCGATCAGGCGGGCGAAGGTCTCGATCTCCTCGACGGACAGCCCGGTGATCGCGGCCGCCCATTCCGGGGTCCGGGCCTGAAGATGGGCCTCGAGCCCCGCTGGGTCGTCGGCATACTGCGCCATGTAGGCGCGGTCGGCGTAACCGTCGCGGAAGGCGATGTGCATCACGGCGCAGGCGAGCGCCGCATCGGTACCGGGGCGCACGATCAGGCCGAGATCGGCCTGCTTCATCGTCGCGTTGTCGTAGACGTCGATCACCACGATCTTCGCGCCGCGTTCCTTGCGGGCCTTCATCGCATGGGTCATCACGTTGACCTGGGTGGCGACCGCGTTGGTGCCCCAGATGACGACGCAATCGGCCTTGGCGATCTCGCGCGGATCGGGACCGCGCAGCGCGCCGGTCCCCATCACATAGCCGGTCCAGGCCATGTTGGTGCAGATCGAGCCGAAGAAGCCGGAATAGCGCTTGGCGTGGCGGAGGCGCTCGATCGAATCGCGCTGCACCTGGCCCATCGTGCCGGCATAGAAGTAGGGCCACACGGCTTCGGAGCCATGCGCCGCTTCGGCCTTGACGAAGGCCTCGGCGATCTCGTCCAGCGCGTCGTCCCAGGAAACCTCCTGCCAGGCGCCCTCGCCTTTCGCGCCCTTGCGGCGCTTCGGCGTCAACAGCCGGCCGGGTTGATAGAGCCGCTCGGCATAGCGGGCGACCTTGGCGCAGATGACGCCGGCCGTGTAGCTATTGTCGGGCGAGCCGCGAACGCGGCCGATGCGGCCTTCCGCGTCGAGATCGACGTTGAGCGCGCAGGCGGATGGACAGTCGTGCGGACAGACCGTATGACCAGTGGTTCGGATAGGGCTCGCGATGTTCATGACGTTTGTATATTGCATGGCCGGACGGCTCAAAAGCCCCATTCCGACAATTCATAGAACCCATCAGGACGACAGATGAACTATCGCCACATTTACCATGCGGGCAACTTCGCCGACGTGCTGAAGCATGCGGTGCTGGCGCGGCTGATCGTCTACCTGCAGCAGAAGGACAAGGCCTTCCGCCTGCTCGACACCCATGCGGGCATCGGCCTTTACGACCTGTCCTCCGAGGAGGCACAGAAGACCGGCGAATGGCGCGAAGGCATCGGCAAGCTTCTGGACGCGGACCTGCCTGCTCCCGTCGCCACGATCCTCGCGCCCTATCTCGACGCGGTGCGCAGCCTCAACCCTGAGGGCGAGATCACGCTTTATCCGGGTTCGCCGAAACTTGCCCGCATGCTGTTCCGGCCGCAGGACCGACTTTCGGCGATGGAGCTCCATCCCGACGACTGCCGTCGGCTGGCCCGGCTGTTCGAAGGCGACTATCAGGTGCGGGTGACGGAACTCGACGGCTGGCTGGCGCTCGGCGCCCATCTGCCGCCGAAGGAAAAGCGCGGCATCGTGCTGGTCGACCCGCCCTTCGAGGAGGAGGGCGAATACGACCGGCTGATCGAAGGGCTGGCGCGCGCCTGGCGCCGCTTCCCGGGCGGCGTCTATTGCCTCTGGTATCCGATCAAGAAGGGCGCGCCGATCGCCGATTTCCACGAAGGCCTGAAGGCGCTGGAGATCCCCAAGATGCTGTGCGCCGAGCTGTCGGTGAAGAGCGACCGCGACACGACCGGCCTGTCCGGCACCGGCCTCATCATCGTCAATCCGCCCTTCACGCTGAAGGACGAGCTGCATGCGGCACTCCCGGAACTGAAGCGCGTCATGGCGCAGGATCGCTATGCGTCGCACCGCTGCTTCTGGCTGCGCGGCGAGGCCACGGGTTCGGACCGGCAGGACGGCTGACGGGGCACCGTCCCGCGGCTCCCTTGACCTAACCCTGCTTTGTCAACATTCTGGCGGTACAATGGGGAGAGCTTCCATGTCCGCCAGATCGCCGATCCACATCGCGCTTTCACTTGTAGCGCTCCTGCCGCTCGTCGCCGTGACCGAGGCGGTTGCCGGCGCGCCGTCCTGCGAACAGGTGACCGGCACGGTGTCGAGCCGCTTTGCCCAGAACATGCGAAGCTTTCTGGGCAGCGACCTGTCGATCGCCGGTTTCGGCATCATTTACGAGACCAGGCTCGAGCTCCGCGACGAGACCCACCGCGTCGAGCGACGCTATTGCCAGGCGAAGGTGACGACCAGCGACGGCGCGCCCCGCCAGCTCTGGTTTCTGATCGAGAGCGACTGGGGCTATGCCGGCCTTGGCTCATCGGTGGAATTCTGCGTGAGCGGCCTCGATCCGTGGCATGTCTACGGCGCACACTGCCGGTCTCTGCGCTAACTCAGACCTCGCTGTCGCCGTCCGGCTCCTGGCCCGCGCGGAACTGCGTCCGCTCGAAGATCGGAATGACCAAGAGCGCGATCGCCAGCGGAATGAGCAGGTAGAACAGGCGGAACACCAGAAGCGCCGCAATGACATCCGCTTGGTCCATTTCCGGCAGCCCCATGACGAAGACCAGCTCGAGCACGCCGAGCCCGCCCGGCGCATGCGAGATCAGCGCCGCGGAGAACGAGACCAGGAAGATGCCGAGCACGACGACGAAGCCCGGATTGCCGAGTTCCGGCAGAGCGAAATAGATGATGCCCGCAGCGCCGATCAGTTCCATCGGGCCGACCAGCAGCTGCGACAGGACGACCGGCGGCGCCGGATAGGTCACCTGAAAGCTGCGGATCCGCAGGGGCCGAAGCCGCAGCATGCTGGCAATCGCATAGAGGCCGACGAGACCAAGGATCACGCGGCCGGTGGCGGTCGATGCGCCCATCGGCAAGAGGTCGCCGAATCGCTCGGTGATGTCCGGCTCGAGGACAAGCACGAGGGCGGTGAGAAGCAGGGCACCGAGCAGGAAGGTGAAGGAGCAAAGGGCAATCAGACCGCCGATCTCGCGCGCCGTCAGCCCCTTGGAGGAATAGGCCCGGTAGCGCACCATGCCGCCCGAGATGACCGAGGCACCGACATTGTGGGACAGGGCATAGGCGGTGAAGGAGGCGAGCGCGATGAACAACCAGTTGACCTTGCGGTCGAGATGCATCAGCGCGATGCGGTCGTATCCGGCCAGCGCGGCATAGGCGACCAGCGAACACAAACCGGCCAGGACCCAGCCATGCGTGGGGATCTGGGCGAGGCTGTCATGCAGGTCGTCGAGTGACAGCCCACGCAATTCCTTGTAAAGAAGCCAGGCGGAAATCGCGATCGTCGCGGCGCCCACCAAAGGCCAGAAATATTTCTTCAGGGTCATCCAGTCTTGCCGATCATCTCTCCCCGATACCGAGCGCTTTGCCGCCAGACCGCTGGCGACCTGCCCATTTTGGGGATGAAGCATTAATGGTTCAACCTTCCCGGACGATATTTGGACTTTTCCTGGCCAGTTTCGTCTGGCTCGGCGCAGGCGCGGCGCACAGCGAGGACCGCGGGCGAGATTTCGATTTCTACGTCCTGTCGCTTTCCTGGTCGCCGACCTTCTGCGCCACCGGCAAGGCAGCGCAGAACCGCGACCAGTGCGGCACGGCCCGTGCGTTCGGGCTGATCGTCCACGGGCTCTGGCCGCAATATGAACGGGGTTATCCGCAATCCTGTCCGAGCGACCAGCCGAGCCGGGTCCCGTCGAGCCTCGGGCGCCAGTATCTCGACATCATGCCGTCCATGGGCCTGATCGGCCATCAGTGGCGCAAGCACGGCACCTGTTCCGGCCTCTCCCAGCCGGACTATTTTGCCGCCATGCGCAAAGCCTTCGAAGGCGTGACCATACCGCCCGCGCTCAGGCACACGTCGAAGGAGACGCGTGTCGCGCCGGACGAGATCGAGCTCCAGTTCGTTTCCGCCAACCGGGGCCTCAGCCCGCGCGGCATCGCCGTCACCTGTGAGGCGGGCAAACTCGACGAAGTGCAGATCTGCCTGACCAAGGACCTTCGATTCCGCACCTGCCCGCAGGTCGACGGAAACGGCTGCCGTCAGGGCCGGATCTCCGTTCCGCCGATAGACTAGAGGCATACGTCCCCGCCTCCCGACCGAGAATCACAACCAGGACCACACCGATGAAGCTGTTCAGTTCGCCGACGTCTCCCTACTCCGCCAAGGTTCGCATGGCCGCCCACCATCTCGGCATCGCCATCGACAATGTCGTCGTCAACACCTCCGACAACCCGCCCGAACTGATCGGGAGCAATCCGCTGGGCAAGATCCCCACCCTGGTGACCGACGAAGGCCAGGCGATCTTCGACAGCCGCGCCATCATGCACTACCTGCACAGAAGCGCGAAGCGGCGGCTCTATCCGAAGAAGGACGACAAGCGCACCGACGCCGAAGTGCTCGAGGCGCTGTGCGACGGCATCAACGACTGCCTGCTGGCGATCGTCTACGAGAAGCGCCTGCGGCCGCCGGAACTGGTGAGCCAGGACGCCATCGACCGCCAATGGGTGAAGGTGGAGCGCAGCCTCGACTATTTGAACTCCAACATGCCGAAATTCGGCAAGTCGCTGCATGGCGGGCATTTCGCCCTCGCCTCGCTGCTCGGCTATCTGATGCTGCGCTTTCCCGGCGAATGGGAGAACGGCCGCACACGCCTGGCCGCCTGGCCTGGCAAGTTTTCCGAGCGCTTCAAGGCCTACGGAGAGTTCCGTCCGCAGACGTGATCAGGCTTCAAAAAGCCTGGCGTTCAAACAAGAAAGCCGGGCTTGCGCCCGGCTTTTCCGTATTCATCGTGCGTTCGGATCAGAACTTCACGCCGATACCGACCTTGACCGAGTGATCGTCGAAGCCGCGCGATACCGTGGCACCGTCGATGTCGAAGTCACGCGAAGCGTAGTCGGTGTAACGATACTCGACGCGCGCCATGATGTTGTCGGTGACGAGGGCTTCAACGCCGGCACCGACGGTGTAACCGATGGCAGCCTTGGAATCTTCGTCAGTCGCGCTCTCGATCGTGTGGTTCGCGGCGGCAACACCACCGGTCGCATAGATCAGGAACGGGTTCATGTCGTAGCCGACACGAGCGCGGAGCGAGCCGTTGACACCCTGGGTGCCGGTCAGGCCTGCGCCGGCAGAACCGTCTTCGCCGTTGTAGCCGACGTCGGCTTCAGCACCGTAAACGATCTGGCCGTTCTGCATGTTGTAACCGCCGTAGAGCGTGCCGCCGACAGCATTGGCGTCACGTTCGTCGCTGCCACCGAAACGGCCCCAGTCATAGGTGACCGCGCCGCCGACATAGGCACCGCCCCAGCCGGTGGGAGCGGCATAGGTTTCGGTTGCAGCCGGTGCTTCCGGGATCTGGTCGACGGCGTCGGCTGCGTTAGCAACCTGAAGCGCCATCAAGCTGGTGGCGGAAGCCATAAGAATCATAGTGAGGGTACGCATACTTGTCTCCTTTCGGTTCTCAGCCGCGTCAAAAACAATTCGACAACGGCTTGAACGATCGATGTAAATCCCTGCCCGTTCCGAACTAAACATGGGGGGCAATTGAGGAGTTGAAAGAGCCGAAATATGAATTCATTGTGGCACACGCGTGACGAAAATTGGATGTTGCTTAACGGCAACAAACTTTTCATTAACCATAACCATGTGTAAACGCGGATATACTGATGACCCCTTAAGTTAAACTCAAATTACGTCCAATTATACGCTGCAACGCAGAAAGAAAAGAATTGGCGAATCCCTATGCAAACAGGCACCGGGCGTCCTATATGCCAAGCATAACCGCATAGAACCAAGTCAGATCGCTATGGAAAACAACATCCCGAAGACGGCCCTCGTCACCGGCTCGGCAAAGAGACTTGGGCGCGCAATTGCTCTCGACTTGGCCCGCCACGGTTTTGCCATCGCAGTGCATGCGAACCACTCTCTGGACGAAGCGGAGAGCCTTGCCGGTGAGATTCGTGGTTTGGGCGGACGGGCGACCGCACTGCAGGCCGACCTGCGGGACCTCGACGCCACGGCTCGGCTGCTGCCGGACGCCGCCGCTGCGCTCGGACCGATCGGTCTGCTCGTCAACAATGCTTCCGTCTTTCTGGAGGACAGCGCAGATGCCTTCGAAGCCGATGTATTCGACCAGCATTTCGCCCTGCATGTGCGCGCCCCGGCGATCCTCGCCTCGGCGCTGTACCAGCATCTTCCGGCCGCTCGCGACGGGCTGATTGTCAACATCATCGACCAGCGGGTGCTGGCGCCGACGCCGCGATTCTTTTCCTACGGCCTGTCGAAGGCCACGCTGTTCGCCGCCACGCACACCATGGCGCAGGCCTTCGCACCGCGGATTCGCGTCAACGGCATCGGCCCGGGGCCGACGCTGAAGAGCGCGCGGCAGGCGCAGGAGGACTTCCAGGCGCAGATCGACGCCCTGCCGCTCGGACGCGGGCCGGAACTCGGGGAATTCGGCCGGACGATCCGCTTTCTTTTTGACACGCCGTCGATCACCGGCCAAATGATTGCGCTCGACGGCGGACAGCATCTCGCCTGGCGCGTGGCCGGTGCAACGGAGATCAATGAATGACCGGAGGAAAGCTGCCGGACGGCGGCATTCTCTATGACGGGACGGAAGAGGACGACGACATCGTCGTCGAGAGCGATGCGCCGCGCGCGGTGCTGAGCGTCGACTGGAGCGTGACCAACGTCAACGAAACCGGGCTCGTCGGCGCCGAACTGATCGGCGAATTCGTCAAGCAGTTGCCCAACAGCCCCGGCGTCTACCGCATGCTCAATGCCGAGGGCGACGTGCTTTACGTCGGCAAGGCGCGCAGCCTGAAGAAGCGCGTCTCCAACTACGCCCAGGGCCGCCTCCATTCCAACCGGCTGACGCGCATGGTGCGCGAGACGGCCAACATGGAATTCGTCACGACCCGGACCGAGGTCGAGGCGCTGCTGCTGGAAGCCAATCTTATCAAACGCTTGCGCCCGCGCTTCAACGTGCTGCTGCGCGACGACAAGAGCTTTCCCTATATCCTCATCACCGGCGACAGCCGGGCACCGGCCATCTACAAGCATCGCGGCGCGCGCGGCCGCAAGGGCGACTATTTCGGCCCCTTCGCCTCGGCGAGTGCGGTCGGTCGCACGATCAACTCGCTGCAGCGGGCCTTCCTGCTTCGGACCTGTACCGACAGTGTGTTCGAGAGCCGCACCCGGCCCTGCCTGCTGTTCCAGATCAAGCGCTGTTCCGGCCCCTGCACCCACGAGATTTCGGACACCGACTACGCCGAACTGGTGCGCGAGGCGAAGGACTTCCTCTCGGGCAAGAGCCAGAACGTCAAGGCATCGATCGCAGCGGCGATGAACGAGGCGGCCGAGAATCTCGATTTCGAGCGCGCCGCCGTGTTCCGCGACCGCCTCGCCGGCCTCAGCCACGTGCAGAGCCACCAGGGCATCAACCCGGCCAATGTCGAGGAGGCGGACGTGTTCGCCATCCATCACGAGGGCGGGCTCACCTGCATCCAGGTCTTCTTCTTCCGCGCCGGGCAGAACTGGGGCAACCAGGCCTATTTCCCCAAGGCCGATCCGCAGATGAGCAGCGTCGAGGTGCTCAACGCCTTCCTTGCGCAGTTCTACGATGACAAGCCATGCCCGCGGCTGATCCTGCTCTCCGAGGTGATCGAGGAACAGGAACTGCTGGCGATGGCGCTGACCGAACGCGCCGGGTACAGGGTGCAGATCCTCGTGCCCCAGCGCGGCGACAAGAAGGACGTCGTCGACCACGTGACGGCCAATGCGCGCGAGGCCCATGGCCGCAAGCTCGCCGAGACGGCATCGCAGGGCCGCCTGCTGCAGGGTTTTGCCGAAACCTTCGGCCTGCCCTACGTGCCGCGCCGCATCGAGATCTACGACAACTCCCACATCATGGGCACCAATGCCGTCGGCGGCATGGTGGTCGCCGGGCCGGAAGGCTTCGTCAAGGGCCAGTACCGCAAGTTCAACATCAAGTCGGAGGACATCACTCCGGGCGACGACTTCGGCATGATGCGCGAAGTGATGACCCGCCGCTTCTCGCGTCTTCTCAAGGAAGAGGGAAAGCCCGACCGCAGCGCGGCGCCGGACGACTCGGCCGATGCCGCTTTCCCCGCCTGGCCCGACGTTGTCCTGATCGACGGCGGCCAGGGCCAGATGACGGCGGTGCGCGCCATTCTCGATGAACTGGGCATTTCCGACAGCGTCACCGCGATCGGCGTCGCCAAGGGTGTCGACCGCGATGCCGGGCGCGAGCGCTTCTTCGCGCTCGGCCGCCCGGATTTCACCCTGCCACCGCGCGATCCGGTACTCTATTTCATCCAGCGCCTGCGCGACGAGGCGCACCGCTTCGCCATCGGCTCGCACCGGGCACGGCGCAAGAAGGAAATGGTGAAGAACCCGCTCGACGAGATCGCCGGCATCGGCCCGACGCGCAAGCGGGCGCTGTTGCAGCATTTCGGAACGGCCAAGGCTGTGTCGCGCGCCGCGGTTTCCGATCTCACGGCCGTCGAGGGCATTTCCGAGGCGGTTGCCCGGCTTATTTACAATCATTTCCACGAAAACGCCGCAGACTGACGCCACCAAGCGTGCTTTCATCACTCGCCAGCTTAAAAACAATTAAGAATTCTTGTGTTGACGGTCGCGTCGGGAAACCGTCATCTACACTCGAAAATCATCCGACAGACAGGGCATCATGGCTTCGCGCGCTTACAACATTCCGAATCTCCTGACCTATGCGCGCATTCTTGCCGTGCCGCTGATCGTCGTGTGCTTCTTCATCGAGGGCCGGCTGGAGAGTTCGGACTTCGCCCGCTGGACCGGTCTCGGCATCTTCATCGTCGCCTCGATCACCGACTATCTGGACGGCTATCTCGCGCGCATCTGGAATCAGACCTCCAATATAGGCCGGATGCTCGATCCGATCGCCGACAAGCTGCTCGTTGCCTCGGTGCTGCTGCTGATGGCCGCCGACGGCACGATCGCCGGATGGTCGCTCTGGGCCGCGATCACCATTCTCTGCCGCGAAATCCTCGTGTCGGGCCTGCGCGAATACCTCGCCGCGCTGAAGGTCAGCGTGCCCGTGACGCAGATCGCCAAGTGGAAGACCACGGCGCAGATGTTCGCGCTGGCCTTCCTGCTGGCCGGCCCGGCCGGCGACAAGGTCCTGCCCTACACGACCGAAATGGGCATTACGCTGCTGTGGATTGCGGCCGTCCTGACCTTCTACACCGGCTACGACTATTTCCGCGCCGGCGTGAAGCACATGGTGGACTGAGGATGACGAAGCTCGTCTATTTCGCCTGGGTCAGGGAGCGGATCGGCAAGGGCGAGGAAGAGATCGATCTTCCGGCCCATGTGAAGACCGCGGGCGACCTGATCGCCCATCTTGCGACCCTTGGCGAGGAATACGAGAACGCATTGCAGTTTCCCAAGGCCATCCGCGTCGCGATCAACCAGGAGCATGTCGAGCACGACGAGCCGATCGCCGGCGCCCGCGAGATCGGCCTCTTCCCGCCGATGACCGGCGGGTGACACGGGCTCGCCGCGTGACCATGCAAGCGGGAGGAGCGCTGAGATGACCATGCCGACCGTGCGCGTCCAGAGCCAGGACTTCGACCTTTCCGCCGAGAGCCGCGCTCTCACCGAGGGCCGGGCCGATATCGGCGCCGTCGTTTCCTTCGTCGGCCTATGCCGCGACGAGGCCGGCACGCTTTCGGCGCTGGAGCTCGAACACTATCCCGGCATGGCCGAGGCCGAGATCCGGCGCATCGGCGAGATGGCGATCGACCGCTTCAACCTGATCGGCCTCACCGCCATCCACCGCTTCGGCCGGATCGCGCCGGGCGAGCAGATCGTGCTGGTGATCGCCACCGCCCCGCATCGCCAGGCCGCCTTCGACGGCGCCAGTTTCATGATGGATTATCTCAAGACTTCGGCGCCCTTCTGGAAGAAGGAACACCGAAAGGACGGCACGACCGGCGACTGGGTCTCGGCCAAGGATGCGGACGACCGCGCCCGCGACAAGTGGCGCTGATCGACCCGGTCAGATCCGGTAGAGATAAAGCCGCGTCTTTCTCGTATCGTCGACCTCGACGACCGCATCCGGTTCAACGTCCGGCACGGCAAAACTGTTGCTGACGAACAGCGTGCCCGGCCGCATCTCAGCCTTGGCTTTCAGGAACATCCTCGGCATCGGCACCGGCGACAGGAAGCAATAGACGACGTCATGGGCCGACAGGTCTTCGTCCCAGATGCTGCGATAGGCAAATTCGGCATTGGGCAGGCGCCGCAGCATCAGCCGGATCCTCGATGCCAGGAACACCAGTGGCGCGGTTTCCACACCGCGGGCGCGCAATCCCGGATTTGCGCCCGCCAGGAAGGTGACCACGCCGCCCATGCCGCTGCCGAGATCGACGAAGGACGTCGCCTTTTGCTCGGAGACGATGGTGTCCAGGGCCTGCCAGGTCTTGCGGTTGGTGAGATAGAGCGGCACCTGCTCGGACGCGCTGTTCCAGTAGATCAGGGCGCAGACGACAAAGGCGGCGAGATAGGCCCAGGCCGGCACCACGGCATTATAGGCGGCAGCGAGCGGCAGCAGGATCTGGATGGGGATCCAGAAGGACGAGAGGCCCAGCAGCCTGCCGATCAGCGCCGCGGCGAGTCCCTGGGCGACCAGCAGCAGCGGCCCGCCGACCGGGATGGACTCCCGCAGCCACAGCACGAGCGCCAGAACCAGGCCCTGCGAGACGAGGACCTTCAGCCAGGGGATCAATTGCCGGCGAATGCTGTTCATGGGTCCGTCTGGCGCTCTGGCGTTTGCGGGCGAATCCGGCACTGGCCGCATCCTCACCTCATAAAGCGCGCCCGAATGCCGTCGTCAATCGCACCTCTCGGCGGTCCACCGGAAGGTGCCGGTGGCGCTTAGGTCCGGCCGTGACAGGCGCTCAGACCCGCGCCTCGCGGCGATACATCACCGCCAGCAGCACCAGCATGGAAAAAAGCGCCATATCGCGCCAGGCGAGCGGCAGGTAGGAGCCCCAGAGCATCTCGGCGAACCCGTAGAGTGCCGCTCCGAGCGCCGATCGCAGCGGCACGGAATGACCGCCGATCGCGGCGATCAGCACAACTTTCAGGCCGAACAGCAGACCGGAGGAGAAATCCATCGTGCCGTAGTACGAGGTGGCCAAGATGGCGCAGACCGTCGCGACGAAGGCGGCGAACAGATAGGACAGCGCGAAGACCGCGTCGGCGTTGACGCCGCAGAGCTGTGCGGCACCGGCATCGTCCGCCACCGCCCGCCAGACGCGCCCCGCCCTCGTGCGGACCAGCAGCAGATGGCCGAAGGTCACCAGCGTCGCCATGATCGCCGCATTGCCGAGCTGTATGACCGTCAGCCCCACCTCCGCTCCGCCGTACCGAAAGAAGACGAGCCGGTCGTTGAGAAAGGGCGACAGCCAGATCTCGCGGCTGTCCATGGCTAGCCGGGTCGATTCCGACAGCAGGATCAGCAGGGCGAGCGAGGCGACGATGACGGCATTCGGCGAATGCCGGTGCAGCGGCCGCATCACGTAGCGCGCGATGCCGCCTGCCGTGCCCAGCGTATAGAGCAGCGACGCGACCGCGGCGAGCGTGAGGGCGGCCGGGAGGATGAGGAACAGGCGATCCCAGGCGAACTGGGCAAAGATCAGGAATATCTGCCCCGAGAAGGCGAAGAGCGCGCCGTAGGTGATGTCCGGACGCCGCGTCATGCCGAAGATCAGCGCATAGCCGAAGGCCAGCGCCGCATAGAGCGCCGCGATCGGCACGGCATTGGCCAATTGCTGCAAGAGATAGACCATCATCGCCTCCGCTCGCATTTATAACTGGCAAAAACCATTTTACCAGTTATTATTTCGCATGACCTTTTCCTGGACCCCGCATCGTTTCTCCGGTGGCGCGCTGGCGTTCGACGTCGCCAACAGCGTTATCCTGCGCTTCGATGGCGCCCGCAGCATCGACCGTTTCGCCGTCGAGGAGCAACTCGCCGCCTTTCCGGCCGCGGCCGAGCAGTTCTGTGCCGAACGCGCTCTCTTCGGCCCGATTGCCCCGGTCGAAGCATCCAACACCGCGGATTTCCTGCACCTGCGCGAGGCGATCGACCGGCATTTTCGCGCGCAGGTTCTGGGGCAGGCCGATCGCCGCACTCTGGCCGACCTGCTGGAAGCAGCCGCCCTGATGCTGCGCTCGGCATCGTCGGAGACGGCGCTCGAGGCGGCAACCGCGCGCTCGGCCCTCCAACTCGCCGCCACGCCCGAGCCGGATCGCCTGAAGATCTGCGGTAATTGCGGCTGGCTGTTTCTCGACCGCAGCAAGAACCGCAGCCGCACCTGGTGCGACATGGCGGTCTGCGGCAACCGCATGAAGGCCAATCGCCATTATCGGCGGACACGAAAGGAAGACACGACGTGACAGCCCACCGGAAAACCCTGCTCCTCGCCGCCGTCATCCTGGCGCTTGCAGGATGTCAGCGCGACGATATCGAGAAGCCGCTGGTCATTTCCGGCAAGGTCTTCATCTTCAACTACCGCGTGGCGCAGGCGACCGCCGTCATCACGCTGGCGCGCAACGGCACTTTGCCGGACGAGAGTTATGTCGAGACGACCTTCGAGAACCCGGACGGCGGCGCGCCGCATGTGACCCGGGCGAAGATCTTTCCCTTCTGGAAGAAGGTGACGGTCGAAAGCCCGCCGATGCGCTGCATCGCCAAGGATCGTCCCTATGCGGTCTCGATGCGGATCGTCGATGCCGGCGGGCGCGAGCTGCAGACGATCGAGACGACCATCGTCTCCAGTCAGGATCAGTCCATCCTGCCGTCGAAACCGCTGGTGGTCGGGCCGGTCTACACCAAGAACCCGGAGGTCTTCAAAGCCGACGGCAGCGCCGACTATGCGCAGGACCTCTCCTGCCCGAAATGAAAGAACCGGGATCTTTCGACCCCGGTTCCCTCAAACTTTGCAAGGCCTTGTGCGGCCGAGCTCAAATCCCGATTCAGCCGACGATTTCGGTGTCCGAGAACCAGTACTTGATTTCCTGGGCAGCGGTTTCCGGAGCGTCCGAACCGTGAACCGAGTTCTCGCCGATCGACAGGGCGTGGGTCTTGCGGATGGTGCCTTCGGCAGCCTGGGCCGGGTTGGTGGCGCCCATGATCTCGCGGTTCTTCAGGATGGCGTTTTCGCCTTCGAGAACCTGAACGACGGTCGGGCCCGAGGTCATGCCTTCAACCAGTTCGCCGAAGAAGGGGCGTTCCTTGTGAACGGCGTAGAAGCCTTCGGCTTCGCGCTTGCTCATCCAGACGCGCTTGGAGGCGACGACGCGCAGGCCGGCGTCTTCGAGCATCTTGGTGATGGCGCCCGTCAGGTTGCGCTTCGTTGCGTCCGGCTTGATCATCGAAAAGGTGCGTTCAATCGCCATCGGTCTAGTCCTTTTGTCCTATTGGGAAAGTGGGCGGTTTCTAGCCGTCTCAGGCCCTGAAAACAAGGGGGATGGACGAATTTCACGCCAGCGTCATACTAAACATCGCCATCCTGACGCGACGCCTCCTGGCCCAGGGCGTACAAGGAACGGTCATCAAGGGGAGCGGTCCATGCAGAGATTTTCCGACAGCGCGCGGCGCTCAACACGGGCGCTGCCGGACATGGCGGTGCACTGCTCGATCCTGCAGGCCTCGACGGGACAGTTCCGGCATTTCCACATAGACCATCCGGCCGTCATCCTGGTCAGGCAAGGCTGGAAGCGCGCGGCAACCGAGCATGCGCAGGCGACCGCAGGGCCAGGACAGGCGATATTCCTGCCCCAGGGGCTCGAATGCACGGTGACCAACGGGGTCGGCGCGGATGGCGCCTATCATTCCGACGCCTATGTGCTCTCCCCCAGTCTCGTGGCGCTCTATGCCGACCCGAAACTCCGCCCGACCTCGGAGGCGACGTTGATCGAGCCCGACACCGGTTTCCGTCAGGCGCTGGAGCGCGCCCGCGAGACGATCTCGCAAGGGGATGAGACCGAAGAGGCGGTGCATCGCCATGTTCTCGGCGAACTGGTCATCCGGCTGCAGGCGCTCGGGATCGGCCTGCTGCCCGATGCGCGCGAGAACCTTGCCCTGCGCATCCGCACGTTGGTGCGGTCCGATCCGGCATGCGACTGGACGGCCGGCACTATTGCCCGCCAGGTCGGGATGAGCGAACAGACACTGCGGCGCAAGCTGGCTCTCCTGGAGACCAGCCTCACCGAAGTGATCGCCGACGTGCGCATGACGACGGCGCTCGCGCTGCTGCAGGCTACCGAGCTGCCGATCAACCGCATCGCGCTCGACGTGGGTTATGAATCGGCATCGAAGTTTGCGGCACGGTTCCGCACCCGGTTTGGCCTCTCGCCGCGCGACATCCGGGTCGCAGCGGAAGCGGATGAGCGTTCCGGGGCAGAGGTCGAGCGCCCCAGAGCCGCAGCCGAGTAGTCCCTGGGCTAGTGTCGGGCTTGCCAATCCAAAGGAGCCCGACCATGACATTCCGAACCTTCGCCCTCGCCGCCACACTGACTGCCTTCGCCGCCATGCCCGCCCTCGCGGCCGATTTCTCCCTGTCGAGCCCCGACCTCAAGGACGGCGGCAGGCTTGCCGAGGCGCAGGTCTCCAATACGTTCGGCTGTGACGGCGGCAATGTGTCGCCGGCGCTGTCGTGGCAGAACGCGCCGGCCGGAACCAGGAGCTTCGTCGTCACTGCCTACGATCCGGATGCGCCGACAGGCTCGGGCTTCTGGCATTGGGTGATGTTCAACATCCCTGCCTATGTGGAAGGGATCGATGCCGGGATCACCCCGGACAGCGGCGCGCCCAAGGGCGCGGTCCAGAGCCGGGCGGATGCTGGCTTTGCCAGCTATCTCGGCGCATGCCCGCCGGCCGGCCAGACGCATCGCTATGTCTTCAGCGTCACGGCGCTTTCGGTCGAAAAGCTCGAACTCGACGAGACCGCGAGCGGCGCGCTGATCGGCTTCATAACCAATGCGAATGCGCTGGCCCGCGCCTCCATCACGGTCACCTACGGTCGCTGAGCGGCATTCGGCCCGCACTCGTTCAGGCGACCGCCCTCGCCTCTCCGTCATAGAGATCGAGGCAGCGCTCGAACCACAGGCGGGCCGGATCGTCTTCGGCCAGATGGATCGAGCCGGTGGTGATGCGCAGCCATTGCAGCGCGCCGAACGGGATGTAGTCGCAGAACAGCGGCAGCTCGCCGCCGATGAAGGGCTGGAACTTCAGCATGTGCCGCAGGGGCTCGAGCTTGGCCGGGAAGGCGGCGATCTCGGCGGCGCGATCGGGCGCCACCTGTTCCAGCTGCTTGCCGAAGCGTTCCTCGCGGTTGGTGCGGAAATAGGCCTTGTCGACGGGTGCCAGCATGTCGTGGATGTCGAGCAGCGCGATACGGCTGATCGCGGTGTGCAGCACGATCTGCGAATAGCCTTCGACGAAGCGCGCCATGGCCTTGCCGCCCTCGCCGCGAAACAGCGACGGCCGCTCCGGATAGGTCTCCTCCAGATAGAGGGCGATGGCAAAGCTGTCGGCCACCAGTTTTTCTCCGTCGCGCAGTAGCGGGACGATTTTCGTCGCGCCGTCCTCCACCTTGGGGATTTCGGTGAACGGCAGCGGCGTCTCGGCGAAATCGAGGCCCTTGTGGCGCAGCGACATCACCGTCTTCCAGCAATGGGGCGAGAACGGGCGGGCGCTGTCGGCACCGCAAAGGGTGTAGAGCGTTCTGGACATCGGTCATTCCTCGTGGCGATGGTGGACGGTGGGGTGGTCGCGGCGAACTCGACCGTAAATTCTGCCAATAATCAAATCAGGAAATTTCATCGGTTTCATCAAACCAACTTGTGGCGATCCCGGTTAGGATGCCGCGAGCCCAGTCATCGGAGACAGTCATGCGCCAGCATTTCCAGATGTTCGCCGCCTATAATCGGTGGGCGAACGCCCTTCTCTACGAAGCCGCGGACCAGCTCGACGACGAGGAACTCAACCGCAATGCGGGCGGGTTCTTCGGCTCCCTGTTCGGCACGATGAGCCACATTCTCGTGGCCGACCGGATCTGGCTGCATCGCTTCACCGGGCAAGGACCGACCTACAAGGCGCTCGACGCGCGGCCTTGCGACAATTTCGCCGACCTGGCCTTAGCCCGCGCGGCGGAGGACGAGCGGATCGTCACCTGGATCGGCGGCCTGAACGACGAACAGCTTGAGGCGACGATCGCTTATACGCCGGTGAGCAATCCCGTTCCGGTCAGCCACATGCTGGCACCCGGCCTGTCGCACTTCTTCAACCACCAGACCCATCACCGCGGCCAGTGTCACATGACGCTGACGGCGCTGGGCAAGCCAAGCCTCTCGCTTGACCTGCTCTACTTCCTGCGCCAGAAGGGCCAGGCCTGGCTTTAGGCCCGGTCGCGCCGGATCCCGAACGAGAAAAGCCGGCGGATCGCTCCGCCGGCTTTTGACATTCGTCTCGGCGTGCGCCGGTCAGGCGGCGCGCTGGCGCCGTGCATGGCTGTCGCTGCCGGAGATCTGGAAGCGGACCATCAGTTGCTCTAGCGCGGACGCCTCATTGGCGAGCGACTGGATGGCGGCCGAGGATTCCTCCACCATTGCCGCGTTCTGCTGGGTATTGCGGTCGATCTGACCGATGGCAGCGTCGATCTCGGTGAGACCGGTCGACTGTTCCCGCGCGCTGGTCACGATCTTCTCGACCTCCAGGCTGATGGCGGTGACTTCGTTGGCGATGGTGTGCAGCGCCTCGCCGGTCTGGTCGACCAGCCCGACACCGTTCTTGACCTCGGCGCCGGAGGCATTGATCAGCGCCTTGATGTCCTTGGCGGCATTGGCCGAGCGCTGGGCGAGTTCGCGCACTTCCTGGGCGACGACGGCAAAGCCCTTGCCGGCTTCACCGGCGCGCGCGGCCTCGACACCGGCGTTCAGCGCCAGCAGGTTGGTCTGGAAGGCGATCTCGTCGATCACGTTGATGATCTGCGAGATTTCGCGCGAGGACGTCTCGATCTTGCCCATGGCCTGGACGGCATTGGTGACGATCGAGCCGGAGCGTTCGGCGCCGTTGCGCGCATGCTCGACCAGACGGCCGACATGTTCCGCCACCTTGGCCGTCTGCTGCACGGTTTCCGTGACGTTGCTGAGCGCGCTTGCGGTTTCCTCGATCGATGCGGCCTGGCGCTCGGTCCGCGCCGACAGGTCGTGGTTGGCGTCGCCGATCTGGCCGGTGCCGTCGCGGATGATCCGCACCACCTGACTGACCTGGCCGAGGACTGATTCCAGCCCCTCCACCGAGGCGTTGAAGGCGCTGCGGAGCTTGTCCAGTTCGCCGTCGAACTTCTCGGAGATGCGGTGCGAGACATTACCGGCAGCGAGCTGGGTCAGCGCCTCGTCCAGCTTCTGCACGACGAAATTGACCGCTTCGGCTTCGCGGGCCTTTTCCTGTTCGCGCTGGGTCCGCAGTTCTTCGGCCTGGCGGTCCGCCTGACGGGCATGTTCGGCCATGGTCGTTGCGCTGCGCTCGGCGCTGGTGGCGGCCTCGACGGCGGCCTCCGAAGCCATGAAGGCGCTGACGACGGAATGCGTGAGCGCGATCAGGACGCCGCTCTGCAGGATCAGCACGACCGCATGCAGCACCACGCGCGAAAAGTCGGACTCGCCGGGGAAGATCGCGAAGGGCATGGCGAAGAACAGCAGGATGTGATGCACGGCGACCAGGGCCGCATAGCCGATGATCGCGCGCCAATCGACCCAGACCGCACAGATCGCCAGCGAGGCGAAGAAGTACATGTGGATGTCGATCTGCAGCGGCGAGCCGGCAAAGGAATAGACGAGCACGGCAACGGTTGCCGCATGCGCCATCGAGGTGACGACACGGGTGGTCGCGCCGGTGCGATCCTTCATCCAGGTCAGGGTCGCCGAACCTACGATCAACAGGGTAGCGACGATCGCGAAGACGTCAAAGCCATCGGCCCGCAAAGCGTTGCGAAGCGCGATCAGCGCAAGATTGAGCCACAGAAGCGCGACGATCCCCGTCGAAGCCTTGTATCGCAGTGCGTTCAGAGCATTCATGTCAGTTCCCTTCGAGGCAGCCGACTGCCAAATCATGATTCAAGACAAGGAGAGCGCCAGCCCGCATCAGGCGGCCGGCAAAATCATTTGCATCGGAATAGGCAACCGAAACCCATGCATAGCGCCCGGACCAGACGAGCCGACCGCCCGCATCGCCGATCACCTGCATGTTCCCGCTCGCGTCTTTTTCCGGATCCGTCACGACCAGAACGAACGGCCCGGCAGGACGCACCCAGACCGCCACGATCAGCAGCAGGAAGATAGCGAAGTGTGCCAAGACGATCGACTTCTGGATTGCCATAAGTCGCTACTCCTCGTTCTTTCGCGCACCGCTCCTCGCTCAGTGGCGTTGCTTTGCGACCGGATCCCTCCAGATCCGATATGGTCGCGCCGCAGTGTCAAAATAGACGGCGCCAACTAAGATTTAATTAAGTTCTATAGGATCGCCTAAGTTGTCGCCCGCGGACAGAATTGGCAAAGCAAGTCCGGTCTCACATCCTGGTTCAGCAGGCATTAACCGTCGTTCGACCTAGGCGGCCGCGTTTAACGGAATGCTGATACTTGCCGGCAACATTCTCCCGCAAAGCCTTGACCGGCCTATCGACAAGCAGACCGGACCAATCCGGCGGACCACGAAGGGGAATGCCATGCAGAACGATGCCAGCACCGCGCAACAGAGACACCAGCAGAATGCGCGGATTGCAGCCGGTCACGACCAGCTGCAGAAGGTGGCAGGCTACATGGCCAAGCACATGATCGGCGGCCTCCCCCGCAATTACGAGCTGGTTCACGAGGCGCTCAACGGCCACCACCCGGCCCTGGCGCGCGGGTTGGCCGCGCTCGGCCAGCGCCCCTCCCAGCACGATCTCGACCAGCTGGGCCTTAAGCATCGCCTGCTCGGCCATTGCGGCATCGCCGAAGAGAGGTTGCAGGCGGACGCGACCGGCCTGCTCGACAAGCTCGGCGAACACGTGTCCCTCGGCATCCTGCACAAGCAGACCTTTGCCCGGGCGCTGGAGACCATCCTCAAATCGATCCGCGAGGACGAAGGCCGCGGCGTTGGCGACCTGATCGCCGAGCTCGACTTCCTCAACGGCGCGACGAGCGACCTTCTGCATTCGGAAACCGAGCTCGGATTGAAGCTCAAGACCGGCCTGCAGCAGATCGAGACGGCCAAGCGTGCCGTGGAGACGGCCAAGGCGGCGACGGAAAAGGACAGGCTGACCGGTCTGCCGAACCGGCTTGCCTTCATCAAGCGTCTGGAGGATCTCTACGGGCACGACGTCCCGCCGACCGGCCATGCGCTGCTTCTCGTCGACATCGACGACTTCCGCTCGATCAACCACCAGTATGGCGAAGAGGCCGGGAACCGGTTGCTGCAGAGGCTCGCGACGATATTCCGCAAGACGATCAAGAAGAACGACGTCGTCGCACGCATCGACGGCGACGACTTCGCCTTCCTGTTCAGCGACGTCGCGGCCGAGGATGCGCATGCCATCGCGGATCGCCTGCACGCCGCCGTCGAGAACAATCTGGTCTTTGCCACCGAGCATGGCTCGACCCATGGCGGGCTCGGCCTGTCGATCGGCTTTGCGCTGACCCATGACGCCGATGAGCCGATGCAGCTGCTCGCCCATGCCGAGGCGGCGCTGAACACTGCGCGGGCCAATCCACGGGCGCCGATCGCCGGCTATCCGCCGGAACGCAGCCGTCCGGCCGGACGCCACGTCGCCTGACGGCAGAAGGTCATCGATCGGGCGGCACGTCTGTTGCCCGGATGCCACCTTCGCCCGGCCACCCGCGGTGACGGCCCTCGTCAATCCGCCCGCAGCTTGCCTTTGTGCCGCACATCGGCCAAAAGCGCGGACATGATTACCATCAACGACATTTCGGCCCGCATTGCCGGCCGCCTTCTGATCGACCATGCCAGCGTCTCGCTGCCGAGCGGCACCAAGGCCGGCCTCGTCGGCCGTAACGGCGCCGGCAAGTCGACGCTGTTCAAGATCATCACCGGCGACCTCTCGCCCGAGAGCGGTTCGGTGTCGATCCCAAAGAACGCGCGCATCGGCCAGGTGGCGCAGGAAGCGCCCGGAACCGAGGATTCGCTGATCGAGATCGTGCTGGCCGCCGACAAGGAACGCGCGGCCCTGATGCTCGAGTCTGAAACGGCGACGGATCCGCACCGCATCGCCGATATCCAGGTGCGGCTGTCCGACATCGACGCCCATTCGGCCGAGGCGCGCGCCGCCACCATCCTTGCCGGTCTCGGTTTCAATGCCGAAGCGCAGCTGCGTCCCGCCTCGTCGTTTTCCGGTGGCTGGCGGATGCGCGTGGCGCTGGCTGCCGTGCTGTTTTCCGAGCCCGACCTGCTGCTGCTCGACGAACCGACCAACTATCTCGACCTCGAAGGCACGCTGTGGCTGGAAGACTATGTGCGGCGCTACCCGCATACCGTCATCGTCATCAGCCATGACCGCGACCTCTTGAACACCGCCGTCAATTCGATCATCCATCTCGACCAGAAGAAGCTGACCTTCTATCGCGGCGGCTATGACCAGTTCGAGCGGCAGAAGGCGGAAGCCGACGAGCTGCAGACCAAGGCCAAGGTGAAGAACGAGGCGGCGCGCAAGCACCTGCAGAGCTTCATCGACCGGTTCAAGGCCAAGGCATCCAAGGCCAAGCAGGCCCAGAGCCGCGTCAAGGCGCTGGAGCGCATGGGCACGGTCGCCTCGGTGATCGAGGACCATGTGCAGCCGATCACCTTCCCGGAACCGGAAAAACAGCCCGCGTCGCCGATCATCGCCATTTCCGGCGGCGCGGTCGGCTACGAGCCCGGCAAGCCGATCCTCAAGAACATCAACCTGCGCATCGACGCCGACGATCGCATCGCGCTGCTCGGCTCCAACGGCAACGGCAAGTCGACCTTCGCCAAGTTCATCTCCGGCAGGCTCAAGGCCGAAAGCGGCGAGATCAAGCTGGCACCGAGCCTGAAGATCGGCTTCTTCGCTCAGCACCAGCTGGAAGACCTCGTTCCGAACGACACGCCAGTCGAACATGTGCGCCGGCTGATGCCCGGTGCGCCGGAAGCCAAGGTGCGCGCCCGCGTCGCGCAGATGGGCCTTGCCACGGAAAAGATGGCGACCGCAGCGAAAGACCTTTCGGGTGGCGAAAAGGCACGCCTGCTGATGGGCCTCGCCGCCTTCCATGCGCCGAACCTGCTGATCCTCGACGAGCCGACCAACCATCTCGACATCGACAGCCGCCGGGCGCTGATCGCGGCGCTCAACGACTATGAGGGCGCGGTCATCCTGATTTCCCATGACCGTCACCTGATCGAGGCGACCGTCGATCGATTGTGGCTGGTCAACAACGGCACGGTTTCACCCTTCGAAGGGGACATGGAGGAGTATCGGAGCCTGATCGTCTCTTCCGGTAAAAAAAAAGACGAAAAGGACAAGCCTGAACCCGTAGCGGACCAGGCGAGCAAGGCCGACCAGCGCAAGCTGGCTGCCGAGCGGCGGGCCTCGCTTGCGCCGCTGCGCAAGAAGATCAACGAGATCGAGGCCGAAACCAAGAAGCTCGAAAAGCTGATCGCCACGCTGGATGCAGAACTCGGCGACCCCGCGCTTTACGAGAAGAGCCCGGCCAAGGCCGCCGACAAGGTCAAGCAGCGCGGCGAGGCGGCCGCCAAACTGTCGGCTGCGGAAGAGCAATGGCTGGAACTTTCCGCCGAATATGAAGAGGCGATGGCAGGCTAGCTGCCGTCACCGCTTTCCACCGATCCATGACATCTTTCGGACTGCCGAAAGACCGGCACCCCGCGTGCCGGTCGTGGCGTTCGTGCCGACCATTGGCTGACCGCCACTACATCGCCGCGGCCTGTCGTACTGCGCCAGCCTCAGGGGTCGAAGCTGTGGTCAAAGCCCGGCTTCAGCCAGCGCTGGCGGCGCGTCTCAAACCTGCCACATCACTTAACCGAAACGTAACAGCCCCCTGTTAAATATGGGAATACTCCCCTTAACGCGGCGCGTGCTCACTTCTCGGTAATGCGTATGAACAGGCATATTCGGAACTTCCTCGGCGACCGCCGCGGCAACATCGCCATCACCTTCGCCTTTCTGCTGGTGCCGCTCATCAGCGCGGTGGGCATGAGCCTCGACTATGTGCGCGCCTACAATATCCGTACCAAGATGCAGGCCGATCTGGACACGGCGCTGCTGGCCGTCGCCAAGGACATCGGCACGTTGAACAACGACGCCATCGAGGCGCAGATCCAGAACTGGTTTGCCGCCCAGACGAACCTGACCGACAAGGGCTACGAACTCAGCGACATCGACATCGACACGAACAGCCAGGAGATCACGGCCAAGGCCAAGGTGACCGTTCCGACCACCCTGCTTCGGATCGCCGACATCGACAGCGTGGACGTCAGCGTCAGTTCCTCCGTCGCGGGGCCTGGATCTTCCTACATGAATGTCTACATCGTGCTCGACAAATCGGCCTCGATGATGCTGGCCGCGACGAGTGCCGGCCAGACCGCGATGCAGGACACGGCGGGCTGTGCCTTCGCATGCCACGTGTCCGAGGGCAGCCACACCTACAAGGGCAAGAACTACTCGACGAACTTTGCCCTCGCCAAGGCGATGGGCGTGCAATTGCGAACCGACGTCGCCATGAACGCCGTGTCGGAGGTGCTCGACATGATCGACGTCTACGACTCGGCACACAAGCGCATCAAGGTCGGGTTTTACACGGTCGGCAAGACCGCCGCCGAAGCCCTGGCGCCGACTTATTCGACCACGACGGCACGCAAGGTGCTCGCCAACGACGCCAAGAAGATGACCGGCGCGACGTCAGAGGATGCCACCTATTTCGACTATTCGTTGGCGGCGCTGAAGAAGTTGATCGGCACGGCCGGTGACGGCAAGACGGCGAACTCCCCGATGAAGCTCGTCCTCATGCTGACCGACGGAATCCAGTCCGAGCGCAACTGGGTTCACCAGACGGCAAACGGCATCCGCTTCCCCACCGAGGTCGACAGCCTGCGGAAAGCCACCACGCCGCTCAATCCGGATTGGTGCGACAATGTGAAGGATCTCAATGCAGCCTTCGGCGTCCTCTACACGGAATACCTGCCGATGACCTGGGACTGGGGCTACAACGTCACGGTCGGCGAGAAGATGTCGACCAGCGTGTTCTCCTCCGTCTGGGGAGGCAAGATGCAATCCGGCAGCAAAAACAAGACCAGACAGGCCTATATTCCGGTTGCACTCGAAGAATGCGCATCCAGCAGCGACATGTTCCTCCAAGCCAGTTCGGCCGCCGAGATCGAGGCCGGCCTCTCCAGCCTGTTCCAGCAATATGTCGCCAAAGTGCGGCTGACGAACTGAGGAGCACGCCATGCAAGTGAGCCGGCGTCTGATCCGGGACAAAGAGGGAGCGGCGGCCATCGAGTTCGGCCTGATGGCCATGCCGTTCTTCACGCTGCTCTTCGCCATTCTCGAAGTGGCCTTCATGTTCTTCATAGACAGCTCGCTCGATGCGGCCCTGCAGATGACGGCGCGGCAGGTGAGGACGGGCAAGGCATCCACCGATAACTGGAACCTCGCGACCTTCAAGTCCAAGGTCTGCGCAAACATGTCGCTCGCCTTCGACTGCGAGAACAAGCTGCTGGTGAAGACCACGGCCATGGCCAACTTCTCCTCCGTCAGCTACGTCTCGGCGGTGAAGGGCGGCAAGATGTCGGTGGAGGAGAGCTTTTCGGCCGGCAAGTCGGGCGACTACATGCTGATCCAGGCCTTCCTGCCGTTCGACAGCGTGCTCGGCTTTGCCGGGGTCGACGCCCATACGCTCGACGATGGATCCTACGCTCTCGCGGCTGCGGCTCTGTTCAGAAACGAGCCCTTCGAATGACCATGTCCGACAAACGCACCGACAAAAACCTCCTTTCTTCGACACGAGCCGGCAGCCTCGTCCGGCGTCTGTTCAAGGATCGAAGCGGCCTGTCCGGTCTGGAGTTCGCCATCCTCCTGCCTGTCATCGTCATGCTGTTTGCCGCCACACTCGATCTGGGCGAAGCGCTGATGGTCAACCGGCGGGTCAACCAGATCGCGACGACGACGAGCGACATCGTCACGCAGGAATCGGCCTGGTCCAACCAGCAGCTGAAGACCCTGCTCGACGGCGCCACCAGCATTCTTGAACCCTTCGTGGCCAACCCGGCCACGGTCCTGGTTTCGGTGCTCGACATCGACGCCAAGGGCCAGGCGACCGTCAACTGGTCCTACGGCTACAACATCGCAGCACTGGGCGCCGGCGCGCAGTCACCGGTCGACATACCCTCGACCATCAAGCAGCCCGGGGTGCAGATCATCGTGACCGTGGTGAAGTTCGAAATGACCACGACCTTCACCTCGCTCCTGTCGAAGGTGACGGGTCTGGACAGCTACCGGCTGAGCAGCAACGCCTTTGCCCGCCCGCGGGTCGGCGACACGGTCGAACACAAATAGGAAGCCGCTGTACCCGGGCTCGGGCACCGGCGGTTCGCCGGAACGCGGCTTATGCCTTCTTTTCCCAGCGTCCTTCGTGGGTCTGCTGCCAGTAGGTGAGCTTGTGACCTTCGGTCTTCAGCTTCTTCCACTGGCCGCGCGCGCCTTCGAGCTGTTCCTGGTTATGGCCGTCGAAGACGAAGACGACCCGGTCGTAGTCGAGCGTTTCCGGCGGCTCGGCGCCGTCCACCAGGAAGCGGACGGTGGCGCCGTTGCGATTGTCCTGCTCGGTGGTAATCAGAACGGGCTGGCCTTCCGCCCCCTCGACGGAATCCGTGCCGTGCGGCAGAAAGCTGTCGTCGCGAAAGGTCCACAAATGCGTGTCGAGCGCATCGCGGCGCGCGGCATCGGCGGTCTGAACCGCCACTTTCCAGCCCCGCTCGACGCTCTTTTCGAGAAGCGGCGGCAGGGCATCCTCGAGCTTCGATTCCGTCAGATGGTAGAAGAGAATCTCGGCCAAGGCCCCTGCCCTTTCCAGCGTCACGCTTCGTAGTTGGTCCGGACCAGCTCGTCGAGCAAACGCACGCCGAAGCCCGAGCCCCAGGACTGGTTGATCTCGTCCGAAGGCGAGGCCATGGCCGTGCCGGCGATGTCGAGATGGGCCCAGGGCGTATCCTTGACGAAGCGCTTGAGGAACTGCGCGGCGGTGATCGAGCCGGCGTGGCGGCCGCTCGAGTTCTTCATGTCGGCGAACTTCGAGTCGATCATCTTGTCGTAGTCCTTGCCCATCGGCAGCCGCCAGAGGCGCTCGTTGGTGACAAGTCCGGCGGCGAGCAGCTTTTCCGAAAGCGCATCGTCATTGGAGAACAGGCCGGCATGCAGGTTGCCGAGCGCCACCAGCACGGCACCGGTCAGGGTGGCCAGATTGACCATGAATTCCGGCTTGAAGCGGTCGTTGCAGTACCAGAGCGCGTCGGCCAGCACGAGGCGGCCTTCGGCGTCGGTATTGATGACCTCGATCGTCTGGCCGGACATCGAGGTGACGATGTCGCCCGGCCGCTGGGCATTGCCGTCGGGCATGTTCTCGACGAGGCCGATGATACCGACGACATTGGCCTTGGCCTTGCGGGCGGCGAGCGTGTGCATCAGGCCAGTGACGGCAGCCGCCCCGCCCATGTCACCCTTCATCTCTTCCATGCCGGCGGCCGGCTTGATCGAAATACCGCCGGTGTCGAACACGACGCCCTTGCCGACGAAGGCGATCGGCTTGTCCTTGGACTTGCCGCCCTTCCACTGCATGACGACGAGGCGTGGCGGACGCACCGAGCCCTGGGCCACGCCGAGCAGCGCGCCCATGCCGAGCTTCTTCATTTCCTTTTCGCCGAGGATCTCGATATCGACGCCGAGCGCCTCGAGCTTCTTTGCCGTATCGGCGAACTCTTCCGGGCCGAGCACATTGGCCGGCTCGTTGACGAGATTGCGGGCGAGGACGACGCCCTCGGCCACTGCCTCCGCGTCGGAGAAGGCCTTCTTCGCGGCAGAGGCGTCGGCCGTGACGATGGTGACCTTCACGTCCTTGTCGTTGGTGTTGCCCTCGTCGTCGCCGTTGGCGTCGTTCTTCTTCTTGCTCTTGTAGGTGTCGAACTTGTAGGCGCGCAGCAGCATGCCGAGGGCGAAGTCGGCGGCCGCCTTAGGTGAGATCTCCAGACCGGGAACGTCGAGGAAGACGGTCGCCTTGTCGGCGCCCTTGAGCGCAGCCGCCGCCTTGCCGCCGGCCTTCAACCAGTCATGCGAGGTCAGCGCCGCCGCCTTGCCGAGCCCGACGACGACCATGCGGTCGGCTTCCGAACCATGCGGCGCGACGATGTCCAGCACGGACATGGACTTGCCGGTGAACTTTGCGACCTTGGCCGCCCGACCGAAGATGCCGGCCGGATCGGCATCCGCGACACCGGCCGGAAGCTCGGCTTCGACCGTCTTCAGCAGGATGGCGACACCCTCGGTAACGCGATGGGACTTGGAAAAACTGATGTCGATCTTGCCGGTCATGGGGACTCCAACGAACGATGGAAGGGAGAAAACTTGCGGACCGCGATCTTCTCCTTTTCCGTCTCGAAGGCAAGGAAAACCGGACGGCGCCCGGACACAATCCCCGATGGAAGGAACGTGATCACGCCGCCTCTTGTCAGGCGAAGGCGACTGCGGATAGGTTCCGCGCGCTCCTCGCCGGTAAGGCGAGGCCAGGCCTGTCGAGATGGAGCCGCCCTTGCCGAAGCCCGACCACCAAGCCCTGATCGAAGCGATCCGCCGCGATGCGGACGCCTATCGCGCCTGCGTGCTGGCGCTCGCGTTGCTCACACTCTGGTGCCTGCTGCTGGCGATCTTCCACTTCGTGCCGTCGCTGGACATCGCCGCAAGTGCCACCTTCTTCGAAAAGGCCGCATGCCCTGAGGGGACCGCTCCAGGTCTGGTCTGCGGCGACTTCCCCTATCGGCTGGACGGGCTATTCCTCTTCCTGCGCAAGGTGCTGTTCTATGCGCCTTCGGCCGCGGCGGTCGTCGTCGCGATCGCCCTCATCATGGCGCTGCAGCACCACGGCGCCACCTACGAGCCGCAGAAGGTCCGCCTCTACACCCAGTCGTTGATCGCCTTCTTCCTCGGCCCCTATGTGCTCGTCAACCTGCTGCTGAAGAGCTATTCCGGCCGCCCGAGGCCACACCAGACCGACCTCTTCGGCGGCGAACTGCCCTTCATGCCGGCCGGGTCGTTTTCCGGCCAATGCGACAACAATTGCTCGTTCATTTCCGGCGAGGCCGCCGGCGCCGGCTGGCTGATCTGCCTGATCCCGCTGCTGCCGCCACGGCTCCGCCTTGCGCTTGCGCCAGGCATCATCGCCGTCTCGCTGGTGACGCCTGCCTTCCGCCTTTCCTTCGGCGGACATTATCTTTCCGACGTCGTTCTCGGCTGGCTGTCGTCGCCGGTGGTCTTCGTCCTGGTCGTGGCCGTGTTCGAAATAACGCGAGTGCGGAAAAACGCAGCATGACACGCAGGAAAAGCGAAGGCGCGCTGTCGCCAAAAAGCCGCAAGCGTCGTAGAGAGAGCCAATCCTCAATCGCGGGCGCGATCCGGTCACCGCGCTCCCAGGGAACGGCATGAAGCTTCTCGAACTCTACATCCTGCGGCGTGTCGGCCAGATGTTCCTCACCGCGCTGCTGCCGGTGCTGGCGATCATCTGGACAACGCAGGTGCTGGCGCGAATCAACCTGGTGACCGACAGCGGCCAGTCGGTCGGCTCGTTCATGAAGCTCGCCACCCTTATCCTGCCGACGATCATCCCGGCCGTCCTGCCCTTCGCGCTGGTGATCGGCATCACCCAGACGCTGACGGCGATGAACAACGATTCGGAGCTCGCGGTCATCGACGCGGCCGGCGCGCCGCGCCGCACGATCTCGAGGCCGCTGCTGATAGCCGCCGCCGTGCTCAGCGTCTTCTCCTTCCTGATGGCGAATTTCGTCGAGCCGAAGCTGCGTGTCAGCACCCGCGAGATGATTGCCGCCGCCTATGCCGACCTCCTGTCCACGGTCATCGAGGAAAAGAGCTTCCGCCGCATCGAGGACGGCCTCTACGTGCAGATTTCCGAACGCCTGTCGGGTCGCGTGCTGCGCGGGCTGTTCGTCGCCGATTCGCGCGATCCCGCCTATTCGCTGATCTACTATGCCCGAGAGGGTGCCGTGGACGAGAGCGGAACCGCGCTGGTGATGAAGGACGGCGAGGTGCAGCGCAAGACCCCGAACGGCGAGGTCTCGATCGTGCGATTCGATTCCTATTCCTTCGACCTGTCGGACCTGTCGCAGACGCGCAGCCAGGCCCGCCTGCACGCGATCGACCGCGACCTCTCCTTCCTGCTCAATCCCGACCCCAACGATCCGGACGTGCAGAAGAACGGCGGCGAGTACCGCAGCGAATTGCATCGCCGCATGAGCACCTGGGCGATGCCGCTGGTGTTCGCGCTGATTTCGCTGGTCATCTGCGGCAATGCCCGCTCGCATCGCGAGGCACGGCTGCATCCCATGGCCTCGTCGCTCGCCATTGCGCTTGGGCTCTACTGGCTCTCGAACTACACCGTGAAGCTGGCCGAAGGCGACGCGGTCTATGTGCCGCTGGTCTATGCTGTGCCGGTCGTCGGCGGCGGTCTTTCCGCCTTTCTGCTGTTCAGCGGACGCCAGCTGCGCCTGCCGCGCAGCATCCGCCATGCGCTGGCGCGCCTGTGGAACGCGATGTCGGCTTACTTCCCCCGTCGCGAATCATCGGGCAAGGGTTCCACGCCATGATGTTCACGCTCGGCCGCTACTTCTTCCGTCGCTATGTGACGACGATGCTCTGGTTCCTCGCCGGCGTGATCGCGATCGGCTATCTGATCGACTTCAGCGAGACCTCGGGACGGCTCGCCGGACGCGGCGTCTTTTCCGTCTGGGGCCTTTTGTGGCTGACCGCGCTTCGCCTGCCGCTCATCCTGCAGCAGACGATCCCCTTCATCACGCTTTTCGTCGGCATGACGACGCTGATCGCCCTCAATCGGAAATCCGAGCTGGTCGTGGCCCGGGCCGCCGGCATTTCCGTCTGGCAGTTCATGACGCCCTTCATCCTTGGCGCCTTCCTCGTCGGGCTGGTCACCTCCTTCGTCGTCAATCCGCTTGCCGCCTGGGGACAGCGACAGGCGCTGCAGATCGAGGCGAGCTCGCGCGAAAGCGGCGCGCGGCCGTCCTCCAACGCGGTGCCATGGCTGCGCCAGATCAGCGGCAAGGCCGACGTGATCATCGGTGCGGAGACGGTTCTCGAGGACGGAACCTTTCTCGTCGACGCCGTCCTGATCCATTTCGACAGCGACGGTCGCATCATACTGAGACAGGATGCGCACTCGGCGAAATTGAAAGATGGTTACTGGATGCTTACCGACGTGACGGAAACCCGTCCCGGTGACGTACCCACAAGGCTCGCCACAGCCAAAGTCAGTACCAATCTGAAACAGGAATTCGTCCAGGAACGTCTGGCGCAGCCGGAGACCGTTGCTTTTTATGAGCTTTCTCGAAAGATCGCGGTGGCAAAATCATTCGGCGTGTCGACCAAGGCGCTGGAAACGCAGTTCCATTCCCTGCTTTCACTCCCTTTCCTTTTGGTCGCAATGACGCTGATTGCTGCAACCGTTTCATTAAAATTCAGTAGGTTCAACCAGTCGCGCTCGGTGATTCTGGGTGGAATCCTGTCCGGCTTCGTGCTTTATGTGGTTACCGTGCTTGTAAAAGCATTCGGAAGCAGCGGTGTCGTACCGCCGTTCGTCGCGGCCTGGGTTCCGGTCGTCGTGGCGATGGCCCTGGGAGCGACAATCCTGCTTCATCAGGAGGATGGTTAGTGGCGGCAAGTGACCGCGAGAAGATCAGAAGGCTAGCCCTAGCCCTGCTGACGGGAGTCGCCGTGTGCGCATTCGTGTCGCCGGCCGTCGTCGCACGTGCCCAGGACAGCCAGCCGGCCTCTTCGCTTGTGAGCGGTATTCCCGAAGACGCCAAGCTTCTGCTGGCAGCCAATGAACTGCTTTACGACCGTGACGCCGAGCGCGTAACGGCGGTCGGCGGTGTGCAGATCAATTACGGCGGCTACCAGATGGTGGCCCGCAAGGTCGTCTACGACCAGAAGTCCGGCCGCATGACGGCCAGCGGCAATATCGAGCTGGTCGAGCCGGGCGGCAACCGCATCTATGCCGACACGCTCGACGTCACCGACAATTTCGCCGACGGTTTCGTCAAGGCACTGAGAATCGAGACGACCGACAACACGCGTCTGGCTGCCGAAAGCGGCGAGCGGGTGAACGGCACGGACATGATTCTCAACAAGGGCGTCTACACGGCCTGCCTGCCTTGCGCCGATCATCCGGAACGCCCGCCGCTCTGGCAGGTCAAGGCCGAGCGCGTCATCCAGAATGGCCAGAAGCATACGGTGCGACTGGAGAAGGCCCGATTCGAGCTGTTCGGCCGCACGATCGCCGTGCTGCCGGCGATCGAGGTTCCCGACCACACGGTGAAGCGCAAGTCCGGCTTCCTCTTCCCAGAGATGCGGACCTCGGAGAACCTCGGCTTCGGCCTGACGGTTCCCTATTACTTTGCCATCTCCAACCAGCGCGACGCGACCGTCAAGGCGACCGGCTTCACCAGCCAGGGCGTCCTGCTGGAAGCGGAAATCCGCCAGCGATTCGAGAGCGGCACCGCGACCGTGCGCGCCGCCGGCATCGACCAACTGCATCGCGAGAGCTTCGACGCCAACACCAGCGACGCCAACCGCGACCTGCGCGGCATGGTCGCGTCGGAAGGCAAGTTCGAGATCAATCCGCGCTGGACCTTCGGCTGGGACGTGATGTTCCAGAGCGACAACAATTTCGCCCGCACCTACAGCCTCGAGGGCCTGGACGACACGACGCATACCAATCAGGTCTATCTGACGGGTCTCGGCAAGCGTAACTCCTTCGACATGCGCGGCTACTATTTCGACGTCCAGGACGCCGACACCGAGAACACCGCGGAAAAGAAGCAGCCGACCGTGCTGCCGTCCGTCGACTACGCCTATTATGCGCCCGAACCGATCGCCGGCGGGCAGCTCTCGGGCAATCTGAACTTCACCGCCCTGTCGCGCTTCAAGTCGGACGAGTTCGACGTCGACACCAATGGCGACGGCGTGGACGACCTGACCCGCTACCGCGGGCTGGAGGGCACGTCGAGCCGCCTGTCGGGCGAACTCGAATGGAAGCGCACGCTGAGCGTTCCGGGCGGACTGCAGCTGACGCCGCTGCTCGCCGCACGGGGCGACGCCTTCGGCCTCGACCTGAACGCACCGGTCGGCTACACCGGCGACTTCACCACCGAGACGGCGGAAACCCGCCACATGCTGACGGCAGGCCTCGAAGCCCGCTATCCGGTCCTGCTGACCACCAACAACAGCAGCCACATCATCGAGCCGATCGCCCAGATCTACGCCCGTAACGACGAGCAGCTGGCCGGCCGCCTGCCGAACGAAGACGCACAGAGCTTCGTCTTCGACGCGACGAACCTGTTCGAACGCGACAAGTTCTCCGGCTATGACCGCGTCGAGGGCGGCACGCGCGCCAATGTCGGGCTGCGCTATACCGGCTCCTTCGACAACGGCTTCGGCGTCCGCGGCGTTTTCGGCCAGTCCTACCACATTGCAGGGCTGAACTCGTTTGCCACCGACGACCTGGTCAAGGCCGGTGCCAATTCCGGCCTGGAGACCGATGTCTCCGACTTCGTCGGCATGGCCGGTGTCGACATGCCGAACGGCATGTCGGTGGCCACCAATGTCCGGCTCGACGAGCGCACGCTGGCGCTGCGCCGGACCGACGCGAACGTCTCCTTCTCCAACGAGAAGCTGCAGACGAGCCTCACCTATTCGCAGATCGCCGCCCAGCCGGAATACGGCTTCACCGAACGCAATGACGAGATCCAGTCGGCAAGCTCGATCAAGGTCAACGAATACTGGTCGCTGTTCGGCTCGGTCACCTGGGATCTCGACGAGAGCGTGATCAACCGCAAGGGCATCGGCATTTCCTACGCCGACGAGTGCACCGTCTTCTCGCTGGTCTATTCCGACAAATACGACCCGGAAGAGGAATCCGCGAGCGACTGGTCGATCGGCGCACGCCTGACCTTCCGCACGCTTGGCGACGTCAAGATCGGCGATACGCAGCTGGCCGGCTTCAATTGATCGAGGTTTGCTGACAAAACCCCTGACTATTGCGGGTTCTCGTCATTGTTTCGCCGCACGGATTGTGCAATCGGTGCGGCAGATTATACTTTCACCGGACTATGCGTACGCGGGATGAGCGCATTGCTGCTCCCGCTGGAGAGGAAGATGATGGCCATTGCAATGAAGGGGAAGCGGATGGTTGTCGCCTGCGCGGTCGCACTGGCGATCATCGCGGGTGACGCATCCGTCGTCAGCGTCGCTCAGGCAGCAAGCCAGGTTGCCGCCGTCGTCAACCGGACCGCGATCACCAATGGCGACGTTTCGCGCCGCGTGGCCTTCCTTCGCCTGCAGCGCCGCAAGGGCAACCTGAACCAGGTTGCCAAGGACGAACTGGTGGAAGAAGCGCTCAAGCGCGAGGAAATTGCCCGCGTCGGCATGTCCGTCAGCACCAGCGAAGTCGATGCCGCCTACGCGCGTTTCGCCTCGGGCAACAAGATGTCGCCGCAGCAGATGGACAAGATCCTCGGGCAAGCAGGCGTCGGCGTCGAGCATTTCAAGGCCTATATCGCCGTGACGATGAGCTGGCCGCGGCTGGTGAATGCCCGTTACGGCACGAAGGGTCGTCTTTCCAACCAGGACCTCGTCACCCGCCTTTTGGAAAAGAAGGAAAAGCCGGTCACGACCGAGTATTTCCTCAAGCAGGTGATCTTCGTGGTACCGGCTGCCAAGAAGGGCATCACCGGCAAGCGCAAGGCCGAAGCCGAAGCGTCCCGCGCCAAGTTCCCGGGCTGCGACGGCGCCATGGATTTCGCCAAGAACTATCTCGACGTGTCGATCCGCAATCTCGGCCGCGTGCTCGAACCCGAGCTGCCGCCGGACTGGAAGCCTCTGATCGAGAAGGCCAAGGGCGGCACGACCGGGACGCGCGTCACCGAACGCGGCGTCGAATATCTGGCGATCTGCAACCAGCGCCAGGTCTCTGACGACGTCGCGGCCGAAGTCGTGTTCCGCGCCGAGGATCTCGGCAAGGAAAAGCAGGACGAAAATCCGAACTCCAAGAAATATCTGGACGAACTGCGCGCGAAAGCACGGATCGTCAACAACTGAGCCGAGCACCGGATGACCCCTGCCGACGATCTTCCTCTTGCGCTGAGCCAGGGCGACCCGGCCGGCATCGGTCCCGACATTGCGCTTGCCGCCTGGGTGAAGAGGACGGAGCACCAGCTTCCGCCCTTCCTCTTCATCGGCGATCCGGCGGTCTTGGCCGTGCGCGCCCGCCAGCTTGACCTTGACGTTCCCCTCAAGGAAACGGATGCGGCCGGTGCCGTCGGCCTGTTCGACAAGGCCCTGCCCGTCCTGTCCGTGCCGATCGGCTTCGACGTCGTGGCGGGCGAGCCGCATGTCGCCAATGCCAAGGGCACGATCGCGGCAATCGAGACCGCCGTGCAGCTTTGCTTCGACGGCAAGGTCCGCGCTATGGTCACCAATCCGATCGCCAAGGCGTTGCTGTACGAGGCGGGCTTCGGCTTTCCGGGTCATACCGAATTCCTCGCCGACCTCGCCAAGCGCCGCACCGGCGAAACCTACCGACCGGTGATGATGCTGGCCGGCCCGAAGGTCCGGGCCGTGCCGGTGACGATCCATATTCCGATCAAGGACGTCCCCGGAGCGCTTTCCGAGGCGGTGATCGTCGAGACCTGCCGGATCGTCGCTGCCGATCTCCGGAACTGTTTCGGCATCGACCATCCCCGTCTTGCCGTTGCCGGCCTCAATCCGCACGCAGGAGAAGGCGGCGCGATCGGCCGCGAGGACGAGGACATCATCCATCCGGCCATCATGAAGCTGCGCAGCGAGGGCATCGATGCCTTCGGACCCCTGCCAGCCGACACCATGTTCCATGACGAGGCGCGCCGCCGCTACGACGTGGCGGTCTGCATGTATCACGATCAGGCGTTGATCCCGGTCAAGGCCCTCGGCTTCGACGACTCGGTCAATGTCACGCTCGGCCTTCCCTTCGTCCGCACGTCTCCGGATCATGGTACGGCCTTCGGCATCGCCGGCCAGGGCATCGCCCACGAAGACAGTCTGGTCGCTGCGCTGAAGCTCGCCGACACGATTAGCCGGCCGACCGAAGCGCAATCCTGATGGCCGCCATCGACGGACTGCCGCCGCTCCGTGACGTCATCGCCCGCCACGGGCTCGACGCGCGCAAGGCGCTCGGCCAGAATTTCCTGCTCGACCTCAATCTCACCCAGAAGATCGCCCGGACCGCCGGGCCGCTCGAGGGCGTGACCGTGTTCGAAGTCGGCCCCGGCCCCGGCGGCCTGACGCGCGCCATCCTGTCGCTCGGCGCCAAGAAGGTCATCGCCGTCGAGCGAGACGCGCGCTGCCTGCCGGCGCTGGCCGAGATCGCCGACCACTATCCCGGACGACTTGAGGTCATCGAGGGCGATGCGCTGAAGACCGATTTCGAGGCGATGGCGCCGGACGGTCCGGTCAAGATCATCGCCAACCTGCCCTACAATGTCGGCACGCAGTTGCTCATCAACTGGCTGCTGCCGCGGACGTGGCCGCCCTTCTGGCAGTCGATGACGCTGATGTTCCAGCGGGAAGTCGGCCTGCGCATCGTCGCCGACGAGAGCGACGACCACTATGGCCGGCTCGGCGTGCTGTGCGGCTGGCGCACCGACGCGCATATGGCCTTCGACGTGCCGCCGCAGGCCTTCACGCCGCCGCCGAAGGTGACCTCCTCCGTCGTGCATCTGGTGCCGAGGCCGCAGCCGCTGGAGTGCGACGTCGAAAAGCTCGAACGGGTGACACAGGCCGCCTTCGGCCAGCGCCGCAAGATGCTGCGCCAGAGCCTCAAATCGCTCGGCGGAGAGACGTTGCTCGGCAAGGCGGGGATCGATCCGGCGCGTCGTGCCGAAACCCTGTCGGTCGAGGAATTCTGCCGTATCGCCAATCTGCTGTAGCGGCGGCAACCCGGCAGCCTATTGGCCGCCGGTGATCGTGGGTGCAACCCGGGCGCCCGCTTCCGGCCCCCCGCCATTTGCCTCCGCGACCAGCCAGTCCGCCAGCTGCTCGACGCCTGCGCGCCGTGCCCTGGAGACGAGCAGCCAGTAGCCGCGTTCCTTGCGCTCCAGAACGGCTCCCGCGCGGCAGAGCATGCCGCTGTCGATGATCTGGTCCACCAGGCCGAGCCAGCCCAGCGCCAGCCCCTGCCCTGCCAGTGCGGCCTGGATGACCATGGCATAGGTGTTGAAACTCATGTCGCCGAGCACGGCGTCGGCCTTGCGGCCGTTCCCAGCCTCGGCAAGGTAACTCGTCCACTCGAACCACGGCGACGGCACGGCGGCATCCAGGTGGATGAGCGGCACGCCAGCCAGCGCGCCGGGCTCGTCGAACGGCCCATGCTTGGCGAGGAAGGCCGGCGTACAAATCGGCAGCACCCGCTCCGGCATCAGCAGGATGGCCTCCTGGCCGAACTCGCCGCGCGATCCGAAGGCAACCGCGATGTCGGAATCCTCCTCCCAGCCCGCAGCCAGCCGCTGGGTCGCGACAATCTGCAGGTCCAGTTCCGGATGCGACTGGCGAAAGGCATGCATGCGGGGAATGAGCCACAGGCTCGAAAAGGCATAGTCTGTGCAGAGCCGGATGACCGGCCTGTTGCCCGCCGCACGGATGACCCGCTCCAGTTCGTCCAGTTCCGCGACCGTGCGGGCGGCGATGTCGAACACGCGCCGTCCCTCGTCCGTCAGGGCTACGCCGCGATGCAGCCGCCTGAGCAGGGGCACGCCGAAACTCTGCTCCAGCTGGCGCATCTGGTAGCTGACGGCAGGCTGGCTCAATCCCCGTGCGCGAGCGGCGGCCGACAGCGAGCCACGCCGGCCGATCTCGACCAGCAAGCGCATCCATCCCAGATCCACCGGCGCATCTGCCATAAACGCCCTTTATGCCAATCATCGAAATTATCCAGCTTCACAGCCTATCGTAGTTTCCGTTTCAATAAACCTAGCGAATGTCAAAAAAAGAGGGAACGAAGACATGCACAAGAACAAAGGCTTGACCCGTTACTGGCTCGGCGGCGCCGCAATCGCCGTGGCGATGTGCGCAACGGCACCGGCTCAGGCCGCCGATGCCGAAAGCTGCCAGACGATCCGGCTCTCCGATCCCGGCTGGACAGACATCACCGCGACCAACGGCGTGGCGTCGGTGCTGCTCGAGGCGCTCGGCTACGAGGCCGAGGTCAAGACGCTCGCCGTGCCGATCGGCTACCAGTCGATGAAGAACGGCGAGATCGACGTCTTCCTCGGCAACTGGATGCCGGCGCAGCAGGCCTTCGTCGACGACCTCAACGCTGCCAAGGCGGTCGAGGTGATCAACAAGAATCTCGAAGGCGCCAAGTTCACCCTTGCAGTGCCGACCGCCTCGGCCGAGAAGGGCGTCAAGGACTTTGCCGATCTCGAAAAGCACCGCGACGAATTCGAACGCACGATCTACGGCATCGAGCCCGGCGCGCCGGCCAACCTCAACATCCAGAAGATGATCGACGCCGGCGAATTCGGGCTGAAGGACTGGAAGCTCGTCGAATCCGGCGAACAGGCCATGCTCTCGCAGGTCGAACGAGCGACGAAGGAGGGCAAGGGCGTGGTCTTCCTTGCCTGGGCTCCGCATCCGATGAACGAGCGCTTCCAGATCACCTATCTCTCCGGCGGCGACGCCCATTTCGGCCCCAACTACGGCGGCGCCGAAGTCTATACGTTGGCCCGCACCGGCTGGTCGGAGACCTGCCCGAACGCGGCGAGCCTGTTCAAACAGCTCAAGTTCGAAGTGGGCATGGAGAACGTGTTGATGGGCGAGATCCTTGGCGGCAAGGATTCCAAGGAGGCGGCGAGCGCCTGGCTGAAAGCCAACCCCGCAGCGCTCGAACCCTGGCTGGCCGGCGTGACGACCTTCGACGGCAAGCCGGGTGCCGAAGCCGTCAAGTCGTCCCTCGGGCTCTGAGAAGGAAAGCATCGTGCAGTCCCGTCCCAACATCCTGATCCTGATGGTGGATCAATTCAACGGCACGCTGTTTCCGGACGGGCCGGCCGAATTTCTTCACGCACCCCATCTGAAATCCCTGGCGAAGCGCTCCGTGCGCTTCGCCAATGCCTATACGGCCAGCCCGCTCTGCGCGCCCGCCCGCGCCTCGTTCATGTCGGGACAATTACCGAGCCGCACCCGCGTCTATGACAATGCCGCGGAATTCGCCTCGGACATCCCGACCTTCGCCCATCACCTGCGCAATGCCGGTTACCAGACCAGCCTGTCGGGCAAGATGCATTTCGTCGGCCCCGACCAGTTGCACGGTTTCGAGGAGCGCCTGACCACCGACATCTATCCTGCCGATTTCGGCTGGACGCCCGACTATTCCAAGCCGGGCGAGCGCATCGACTGGTGGTACCACAATCTCGGCTCGGTCACCGGGGCAGGCGTGGCCGAGATCACCAACCAGATGGAGTATGACGACGAGGTCGCCTATCACGCGACCCGCCGACTCTATGATCTGTCGCGCGGCCAGGACGAGCGGCCGTGGTGCCTGACGGTGAGCTTCACTCATCCGCACGACCCTTACGTGGCGCGGCGCAAGTTCTGGGACCTCTACGAGGACTGCCCGGCACTCGATCCGACCGTTCCGGCGATCCCCTACGCCGACCAGGACCCGCATTCGAAGCGGCTGATGGACGCCTGCGACCACACCGCCTTCGCCATCACCGACGAGGACATCCGCCGGGCCCGGCGCGGCTATTTCGCCAATGTCTCCTATGTCGACGAGAAGATCGGCGAGATCCTCGACGTGCTGGAGCGCGCCCGGATGGCGGATAATACCGCCATCCTGTTCGTCTCCGACCACGGCGACATGCTGGGCGAGCGCGGCCTGTGGTTCAAGATGAACTTCTTCGAGGGTTCCGCCCGCGTGCCGCTGATGCTTTGCGCGCCCGGTCTGGAGGCCGGGCTGGTCGCCCAGCCCGTTTCGACGCTCGACGTCACGCCGACGCTCGCGCGCCTTGCCGGCATCGACATGTCGGCGCTCGCCGCCTGGACCGATGGCGAGGACCTGCTGCCGCTTGCAAATGGCAAAGGCTCGCGCAGTCCCGTGCCGATGGAATATGCGGCCGAGGGTTCGATTGCACCGCTGGTGGGTTTGCGCGACGGGCGCTTCAAGCTGACGCTCTGCGATCAGGATCCGCCGATCCTCGTCGACCTCGAGGCCGATCCGCAGGAATTGCAGAACTTGGCGGGGCAGCCGGCCCATGCCGAGACCTTCCAGCGCCTCTCCGCCGCAGCGACGAAGCGCTGGGACCTCAAACGTTACGATGCGGCGGTCAGGGAAAGCCAGGCGCGGCGCCACGTCGTCTATGCGGCGCTGCGCAACGGGGCCTACTTCCCGTGGGACTATCAGCCGCTGCAAAAGGCGTCGGAGCGCTACATGCGCAACCACATGGATCTCAACGTGCTCGAGGAGAACCAGCGCTTCCCGCGCGGCGAATGATGCGGCGGCCTGTCTTCCGGCCGGGATCGCTTGTCCGCTCCCGGCCGGAAGGACTGAAAGGCGTTGTCGCCTAGCGACGAACGCAAAGACGAATTCACAAAAGCAGACGCAGCCCTGGGCCTATTTATGCCCCGGAGCCATCAGATGCTGGCGTCAGCGCCCGTCCGAGGTGACCAGTGTGCTGACGAAGTCGAACAGGCCGTGGCGACGGTCGCGGCGCAGGCGCTCGGCCTTGACGATCGACTGCACCGCATCGAAGGCGGCATCGAGGTCGTCGTTGACGATCACGTAGTCATATTCGCGCCAGTGGGAGATCTCCGCCCGCGAATTGGCAAGCCGGGTCTGGATGACTTCCTCGGTGTCCTCCGCACGGCGGTGCAGACGGGATTGCAGTTCCGCCATGGTCGGCGGCAGGATGAAGATCGACACGACGTCCGCCTTCATCTTGTCCTGCAGCTGCTGGGCACCCTGCCAGTCGATGTCGAACAGCATGTCGCGGCCCTCCGACATGGCGAGCTCTACGGGATCGCGCGGCGTGCCGTAAAAATTGCCGTGAACCTCGGCCCATTCCAGCAGGGAATCGGAGTCGCGCATGCGTTCGAAGTCGCGCTGCGAAACGAAGTGGTAATGCACCCCCTCTATCTCGCTCTGCCGCCGCTGGCGCGTGGTGACGCTCACCGACATGCCGATCTGGCGGTCGCGTTCCATCAGATTGCGGGCGATCGTCGACTTTCCCGCGCCCGACGGCGACGAGATCACCAGCATCAGCCCGCGGCGCGCGATCGGTATGATCGTCCCCTTGCCCTCTACCATCGGTTCACTCCAAATTCTGGACCTGTTCGCGGAACTGGTCGATCACGACCTTCAACTCGATGCCCGCGGAGGTCACGGCCACGGCGTTCGACTTCGAGCAGATGGTATTCGATTCGCGGTTGAATTCCTGCGCAATGAAATCGAGCTTGCGCCCGACCGGGCCGCCCATGCCGAGAAGATCGCGGGCGGCGGCGACATGCGCCTTCAGCCGGTCGATTTCCTCGCGCAGATCGGCGCGGGTGGCCAGAAGCGCCGCCTCGGCATAGAGCCGGTCGCGGTCGAGCGTCGCGGCAGCACCGATCAGCGCGGCGATCTGGCTCTCGAGCTTGCGGGCGATCTCGTCCGGCTGGCGCGACGGATCGGCCTCGACGATCTGCGCCAGCTCCTCGATGCGCGTCACCTGGTCCGACAGCAGGCGACAGAGCGCATCGCCCTCGATCCGCCGCATCTCGCAAAGCGCGTGCACGGCCTGTTCGAGCCCGTTGAGCACATCGGCGTCGCGCCGGGCGAGCGCCTCGATATCGTCGGCGGCCTCCTTGAATTCGACCAGCCCGCGGATCGACAGCAGGGCATCGAGCGTCAGCGGTGCGGGATCGACCAGCTCGGCACCGAGATCCTGGCGCAGCTTCAGCACGGCATCGAGCGTTTCGCGGTTCAGCACCGCCTCAACGCGGTTCTCGCTGACCTGTACGGACAATCCGACCTGCACATTGCCGCGCGTGACATACTGCGAGACCAGACGGCGGACCTCGCCCTCGAAACTCTCCATGCCTTGCGGCAGGCGCATACGGATATCCAGGCCCTTGCCGTTGACCGAGCGCAGTTCCCACGCCCAGCGATATCGCCCGACGGTGCCTTCGCTGCGGGCAAAGCCGGTCATGGATTGCAGTGCCATCGCCCCTACCCTCGCCCTGGAGATCAGTTGGTCTTCTTTTTCTTGACGGCAGCCGCGTCCGGATCGCTTTCCGGCGTCGCGTCGACCGCAGCGCCCGGATCCTCGCCCCGTTCCGCCTCGAGCTTGCGCCAGCTCTTCACATTGGCGTTGTGTTCCTCGAGCGTGGCGGCGAAGACGTGGCCTCCAGTGCCGTCGGCGACGAAGTAGAGGTCCTTGGTCTTCCACGGATGGGCGACGGCTTCGAGCGCCGCGCGGCCCGGATTGGCGATCGGCCCGGGCGGCAGGCCCTTGATGACATAGGTGTTGTACGGCGTCTCTTTCTTGAGGTCCGACTGGTAGATCGGCCGGTCGGTCGGCTTGCCGTCTCCGCCGAACAGGCCGTAGACGATCGTCGGGTCGGACTGCAGCCGCATGCCCTTGGCCATGCGGTTGATGAAGACGGAGGCGACATGGGCGCGCTCGTCGTCCTTGCCCGTTTCCTTCTCGACGATGGACGCGAGCGTGACGAACTCCTCCTTCGTCTTCAAGGGCAGGTCCGGATCGCGCTTTTCCCAGATCTGGTCGACCAGCTTGGCCTGCGCCGCAGCCATCTGGCTGACGATCTCGGTGCGCTTGGTGCCGCGCGAATATTTGTAGGTATCGGGACGGAGCGAACCCTCGACCGGGAGTTCGGCCGGCAGCTCGCCTTCCAGCACCGGATCGTCCGCCAGCCGCTTGAACATCTGCTTGACGGTGAGACCCTCCGGCATCGAGACGGAATAGAGGATGGACTTGCCGGACTTCAGCAGTTCCATGATCTCCTTCATCGAGGCCCCGGCCTTGATCTCGTATTCGCCGGCCTTGAGGCTTTCGCCCTCCCGCAGATAGGTCGAGGTGACGTGGCGGAAGATGCGGGCGTCGGCGATGATGCCGTTGCGCTCAAGGCTACCGGCGATCTCGGCGAGGCCCGCGCCGGTGCGCACGACGAAATTGGTGTTGGTCGCGAGCGGCCCGGGATTCTGGTAGGTCTGCATCGCATAGAAGAAGACGGCAACCGCGATCACGCAGACCACCACCGTCATCGTCATCAGGAAGTTGAGGAAGATCACCAGCTGGCTGCGCGCCTTGCGCGACCGGCGCGGCGGCGCGGGAACGCGCTCGGGCCGCAGTGCCTCGGTCGGAGATTTTGGAATGATCGGCCCCTTCGCAGACGTTTCCGCTCCGCGGCCAAAGGAAACCCCGCTGTTCTGGCTATTGTCGGTCACCGGCAATCCTCTTCAGTTCGGTATCGCTGCTGTCTGGCCAAGCAATACGGCAAAAAGCAGGTGGAAGCGGGGCTCGCGCCCCGGCATCCACAAACTTCGCCGTGCTCGCGCGGCGCTCAGCCCTCGTAGCGCCGAAGCACCAGGGAGGCGTTCGTACCGCCAAATCCGAAGGAGTTGGACAGCGCGACGTTGATTTCGCGCTTGCGCGCCTTGTGGGGCACGAGATCGATCGCCGTCTCGACAGCGGGATTGTCGAGGTTCAGCGTCGGGGGGGCGACATTGTCGCGAATGGCAAGGGCCGAGAAGATCGCTTCCACGGCACCGGCGGCACCCAGCAGATGGCCGATGGCCGACTTTGTCGACGACATCGAGATCTTCGAGGCCGACTCGCCGACCAGGCGCTCGACGGCACCGAGCTCGATCGTGTCGGCCATGGTCGAAGTGCCATGGGCATTGATATAGTCGATGTCCGCAGGCGTCAGGCCGGCGCGCTTCAGCGCCATGGTCATGCAGCGGAACGCGCCGTCGCCGTCCTCGGAGGGAGCGGTAATGTGGAAGGCGTCGCCGGACAGGCCGTAACCGACCACCTCGGCATAGATCTTTGCACCGCGCGCCTTGGCGTGTTCGAGCTCCTCGAGCACGACAATGCCGGCACCTTCGCCCATGACGAAACCGTCGCGATCCTTGTCATAGGGGCGCGAGGCGGCCTTGGGATCATCGTTGCGTGCCGTCGACAGCGCCTTGCAGGCAGCAAAGCCGGCGAGAGAAATGCGGCTGATCGGCGATTCCGTGCCGCCGGCCACCATCACGTCGGCATCGCCGAACGCGATCAGTCGCGCCGCGTCGCCGATGGCATGGGCGCCGGTGGAGCAGGCCGTGACGACCGAATGATTGGGACCGCGCAGCTTGTGGCGGATCGATACCTGGCCGGAGGCGAGGTTGATCAAGCGGCCGGGAATGAAGAAGGGCGACAGGCGCCGAGGGCCCTTGTCGCGCAGGATATAGCCGGCCTCGACGATGCCTTCGATGCCGCCGATGCCCGAACCGATCAACACGCCGCTGGCGCACTGGTCGTCGTCGGTCTTCGGATGCCAGCCGGCATCGTTCAGCGCCATGTCGGCGGCGGCGATCGCGTAGATGATGAAGGGATCGACCTTGCGCTGCTCCTTGAGCTCCATCCAGTCGTCGGGACTGAAGGCGCCCTCGGCATCGCCGGTCGGGATGCGACAGGCAACCTTGGCGGGAAGGTCATCGACCTCGAATTCGGTCACGAGGCGGGCACCACTTTCACCGGCGAGAAGTTTCGACCAGGTCAGTTCAGTTCCACACCCTAGCGGAGATACCATGCCGGTACCGGTGATAACGACACGTCTCATCGCCCGTAGTCCACCCCACTCTTGCAGTCGATGTCATTAGAAAACAGTAAGGCCCGCATGTCGCGGGCCTCGGCGGGAAGGGCGGCCAAAGCCGCCGTCCCGCTATTCCTGCAATCGATCAGGGCTGAGCCTTCTCGATGAACTTCACGGCATCGCCGACCGTCAGGATCGAGTCAGCGGCATCGTCCGGGATCTCGACGCCGAATTCTTCTTCGAAGGCCATGACCAGTTCGACCGTGTCGAGCGAATCCGCACCCAGATCGTCGATGAAGCTGGCGCCTTCAACAACCTTTTCAGCGTCAACGCCGAGATGATCAACAACAATTTTCTTAACGCGTTCTGCGATATCGCTCATGTCGGTTTCCTCGACCTTCTTAATCTCAGGGCCGTCGTGACGACTTCCCTACCCTGTATCAAACCGGAGAACGTTTCGTTCCCCCGGCAAACCCGTTCAGCCCTGTCTCAACGAACCAACCATGCAATCAAACGCATAGCAATCGTCTTAAATGACAGGACGACTGTTCACAGTCATGGCCCGCTTAACACGGTTTAGCCGCGCCGCAAAGCCAGAAATTCGCCCGCAGCGGTTGCTCAACATGCAATTGAGAAGCCGTGGCGCCGCGGGCGAGGATCCATCAGATCATCGCCATGCCGCCGTTGACATGCAGGGTCTGCCCGGTCATGTAGCCCGCCTCGTTGGAGGCGAGATAGACGACGGCGGAGGCGACTTCGGCACCGGTGCCCATGCGGCGCATGGGGATGGCGCCCATGATGGCATCTTTCTGCTTGTCGTTGAGCTTGCCGGTCATGGCGCTTTCGATGAAGCCCGGCGCAACGCAGTTCACCGTCACGTTGCGGGTGGCGATTTCCTGGGCGAGCGACTTGGAGAGGCCGATCATGCCGGCCTTCGAGGCGCAATAGTTCGCCTGGCCCGGATTGCCGGTAACGCCGACGACCGAGGTGATGTTGATGATGCGGCCGAAGCGGCGGCGCATCATCGGATGGGTGAGTTCGCGCGTCAGGCGGAAGACGGCGGTCAGATTGACTTCGAGCACGCTGTCCCAGTCGGCGTCCTGCATGCGGACGAACAGGCCGTCCTTGGTGATGCCGGCATTGTTGACCAGGATGTCGACGCCTTCGAGGTCGGCCTCGGCCTTCTCGCCGAGCGCCTTGACCTCGTCGCGGTCGGACAGGTTGGCCGGGAAGATATTGACCCGGTCGCCGAGTTCGGCGGCCAATGCCTCGAGCTTTTCGACGCGGGTGCCGTGGAGGCCGACGATGGCGCCCTGGGCGTGCAACTGCCTGGCGATCTCCTCGCCGATGCCACCGGTCGCGCCGGTGACGAGGGCCTTGCGGCCGGTCAGGTCAAACATGTTCTAAGTTCCTTGTTCCAGATCATCCAGACAATCAGCCGAGAAGCGCGGCAAGTGCCGCGTCGATGTCGGCCGCAGAATTGACGGCAATGCCGCTGACATTCTTGTCGATGCGGCGGGCAAGCCCGGTCAGCACCTTGCCGGAGCCGATTTCAAAAAGCTTGGTGACGCCGTTGGCGCCGAACCATTCGACGGTCTCGCGCCAGCGCACCTGGCCGGTCACCTGCTCGACCAGCAGGCCAGCGATCTCGCCGGCGTCGGTGACGGGCGCGGCGCGCACATTGGCGATCAGCGGCACGACCGGATTGTGCTTCTCGACCTTGGCCAGCGCCTCGCGCATGGCGTCTGCGGCCGGGGCCATCAGGGCCGAATGGAAGGGTGCCGAGACCGGCAGCATGATGGCGCGCTTGGCGCCCTTTTCCGTGGCAAGGGCCGCCGCCTTCTCGACCGCCGCCTTGGCGCCGGAGATGACCAGCTGGCCGCCGCCATTGTCGTTGGCGATCTGGCAGGGGCCGGCCGACGAAGCGTCCTGGCAGACTGCCTGCACATCGCCGTGCTCGAGGCCGATGATCGCCGCCATGGCGCCCTCGCCTACCGGAACGGCCGCCTGCATGGCGTTGCCGCGGATGCGCAGGAGCCGCGCGGTGTCGGCGAGCGAGAAGGTGCCTGCGGCACAGAGTGCGGAATACTCGCCGAGCGAATGGCCGGCGACGAAGGATACCTTCGACTTGAGGTCGAGGCCGCGGGCCTGCATGACGCGGATGACCGCCATCGACACGGCCATCAAGGCCGGCTGGGCATTGGCCGTCAGGGTCAAGGTCTCTTCCGGACCGTCAAACATGGTGGTCGAGAGCTTTTCGCCGAGCGCCTCGTCGACTTCCGCAAAGACCGCCTTCGCTTCAGCATAGGTTTCGGCAAGCTCCTTGCCCATGCCGACGGCCTGACTGCCCTGGCCGGGGAATGTGAATGCAATGCTCATGGCGATATTCCTTCTCGGGACGATGTTCTTCCCTGGCTTTTTTCCTTTCCCATTGACGTGTTTTTCAGGTGAGTCAAGACCAAGGTCCCTGAGCCTGCATTTTGCCCACGGAACGAATTACGCACATTTTGCACTTGCGAATGGTCGAAGCGCCCTTAAATTCCCGCAGAACCTCCCCGCTCTCAGAAGCCCCATTACGGATCCCTTTTTTATGAAGCACAACATACTCGGCCGCACCGGCATATCCGTCTCCGAAATCTGCCTTGGCACCATGACCTGGGGTTCGCAGAACACCGAGGCCGAAGCCTTCGAGCAGATGGATTATGCCGTCGAGCACGGCGTCAATTTCTTCGACACCGCCGAACTCTACCCGACCACGCCGCTGTCGCCCGAGACCTATGCGCTCACCGAGACGATCATCGGCAAGTGGTTAGCCAAGAGCGGCAAGCGCAAGGACGTGGTGCTCGCCACCAAGGTCGCCGGCGCCGGCCGGCCCTATATTCGCGAAGGCAAGCCGATCACCGGCGCGTCGATCCGCGAAGCGGTGGACGCCAGCCTGAAGCGCCTGCAGACGGACTATATCGACCTCTACCAGATCCACTGGCCGAACCGCGGGCATTTCCACTTCCGTCAGGCCTGGAGCTACAACCCTTATGGCCAGGATCGCGAGCGCACGCTGGCCGACATGAACGAGAAGCTCGTGGCGCTCGACGAATGCGTCAAGGCCGGCAAGATCCGCGCCATCGGCCTCTCCAACGAGACGACCTGGGGCACGCAGAAGTTCATCGCGCTCGCCGAGGCGCGCGGACTGCCGCGCGTCGCGACCGTGCAGAACGAATACAATCTGCTCTACCGCCACTACGATCTCGACATGGCGGAGCTTTCCCACCACGAGGACGTCGGCCTTCTCGCCTATTCGCCGCTCGCCGCCGGACTGCTCAGCGGCAAATATCTCGACGGCCGCAAGCCCACCGGCTCGCGCGGCGCGATCAACGGCGATCTCGGTGGCCGCCTGCAGCCGCTGCAGGAGCCCGCAGTTCGCGCCTATGTGGACATGGCGAAGAAGCACGGCATCGACCCATCCCAGCTGGCGATCGCCTTCTGCCTGACCCGGCCGTTCATGGCTTCGGTCATCATCGGTGCGACGACGATGGAACAGTTGAAGACCGACATCGGCTCGGCCGACATCACGCTGTCGGACGAGATCCTGAAGGAGATCGGCAAGGTGCACCGGGTCTATCCGGCGCCGATCTGACGCACTATGGCCGTTCCGACCAACAAGGCCCAACTTCTGGACGCGATGAAGCAGGGCTTTGCCAAATTGGAAGCCGAGCTTTCGACGATCGCTCCTGGGGAAGCGCAGCATCCGGGCATGGAAGGCCATGCCCGGGGAACCACCATGAGCGTCAACGACCTCGTCGCCTATCTCGACGGCTGGGGACAACTGGTGCTGAAATGGGTCGACCTGCGCGACCGGGGCCTGGAGCCCGACTTTCCGGAGACGGGCTACAAATGGAACGAGCTCGGCGCGCTGGCGCTGAAATTCTACCGTGACCAGCAAGGTCTGGACTTTCCCGACCGCCTCGGAAAACTGAGAGCGACCCACGCGCGGCTGGTCGCACTCGTCGAGCGTCTCGACGACGACGCCCTCTATGGCCACGGCTGGTACGATCGGTGGACGCTCGGACGCATGATCCAGTTCAACACCGCCTCGCCCTATGCCAATGCGCGGGCGCGCATCCGCAAGTGGAAGAAGGCGAAAGCGGTGGTCTGAGCGGTTTTTCCCGCACCGGCCTTGCTATCCCGGCGAAAATCCGTATAAGCGCGCTGTTCACAACACCCGGTCTCATGGCTGGTGGCTGAACGGAGGGCCGGTATCCGATGAGGATACCGCAGGAACCAAGAGAGGTTCCGGCCTCCCGTGTCTCCGCTCTCGACCGTCTCGATACAACAGCTTTTCTTGCCTTGGGTTTCCCAAACAGGAGCAGTCGTTGAGGCTTAGCGCCGGATCCGGGTGATGACAACCGCAAGAAAGGCAAAGCTTACAATGGCTCTTTACGAACATGTATTCCTTGCCCGGCAGGATATGTCCGCACAGCAGGTTGATGCCCTCGTCGAACAGTACAAGGGTGTTATCGAAGCGAATGGCGGCAAGGTCGGGCGCGTAGAAAACTGGGGCCTCAAGTCCCTCACCTACCGCATCAAGAAGAACCGCAAGGCTCACTACGCCCTGATGGACATCGAAGCTCCGGGTGCAGCGATCCACGAAATGGAACGCCAGATGCGCATCAACGAAGACATTCTTCGTTACATGACCATCGCCGTGGAAGCCCACGAAGAAGGCCCGTCTGCCATGATGCAGAAGCGCGACCGTGACGACCGTCCGCGTCGTGACGGCGACCGTCCGGAGCGCAGCTTCGGCGATCGCGATCGTGGCCCGCGTCCGGACCGTGGTCCGCGCGAAGGTGGCTTCGAGCGTCGTCCGCGCGAAGACCGCGCGTAATTTCGAGCAATAGGAGAAAACACAATGGCTGATGCATCCTCTGCTCCGGCACGCCGTCCGTTCCATCGTCGTCGCAAGACCTGCCCCTTCTCGGGCGCGAACGCACCGAAGATCGACTACAAGGACGTTCGTCTCCTGCAGCGCTACATTTCCGAGCGCGGCAAGATCGTTCCTTCGCGTATCACCGCAGTTTCCCAGAAGAAGCAGCGCGAACTGGCCCAGGCCATCAAGCGCGCCCGCTTCCTCGGCCTGCTGCCCTACGTCGTAGCGTAATCTGATCCGAAGCCTGCCGGCATTTCGCCGGCGGGCTTCATCCCTTCCGCGTTGGGCGCGGATCGGAACCCATGCCCAAGGTCGGGCGACTTCATCCGAAGCATGAACGACCTCAGGTGAAATCCCATGTTGGGGACGGACTTCAGGATCTGAATCCGATCTATCCCCTAACTGCTTGAACCAGCAGGACAGCGAACGTGAAACAGGTAAATGGACAACTGCTGCTGATCGGCCTGATCGCCGGTCTTACCGCCGCCCTGCTCGTGCTGGGCGCGAACGCGCAGCCGTCCTTTTCGTCCATCCTCTATGCCGCTTCCGCCCTGCCCGTGCTGATCGTCGGCCTCGGCTGGGGCAATGTCGCGGCCATCGCCGCCGTCGCCACCGCGGCTGTCATCGGCGCGCTCGTCATTTCGCCGATGTTCGCCGTCGCCATGGCGGTCTTCACCCTGCTGCCGGCCGGCTGGCTCAGCCATCTCGCCAACCTCGCCCGCCCCGCCTCCGAGATCGGCGGCCCGGACGACCTGATGGCCTGGTATCCGCTCTCCGACATCCTGCTGCATCTCTGCGCGCTGGTGTCGGTGGCCGTCATCTTCCTCGGCGTGATGATCGGCTACGGCCCGGAACTCACCGGCCAGATGGTCGATCTGCTCATGGCATCGGTCGCCGACCGGGACCCGACGCTTGCCGCCGACCCGGCCTCGATCGAACAGATCAAAGGCATGATGGTGCTGCTGCTGCCGATCGTCCAGGGCGGCATGTGGGTGTTGATGCTGTTCGCCGCCTATTACATCGCCATGCGCGTCGTCAGCGCGTCCGGCCGGGCGCTTCGCCCGCGCGAGGACCTGCCCTCGTCGCTTCGCATGAACCGCAACGCGACCTTCGTCTTCCTCGCCGGCATCGTCGCCTGCTTCGTCGGCGGCGTTCCGGCCCTGATCGGAGCCACGATCTGCGGCACGTTCGGCGCGGGTTTCCTGCTCGCCGGCTTCGGCGCGCTGCACCTGCGCACGCGCGGCAAGGACTGGCGCCTGCCGGTCCTCGTGCTCGCCTATCTCGCGACGCCGATGGTGCTGCCCGCCTTCATCATTCTCGTCCTCGGGCTCGCCGACACGCGGCGAACCGTGGCCCTGACCCCGGCCCGCAAGGCCGAAACCGACAAATCGAAATCTTGAACTCAAACTGAAAGGAACAGAAAAATGGAAGTCATTCTTCTTGAACGCATCGCCAAGCTCGGCCAGATGGGCGAGACGGTAAAGGTTCGTGACGGCTTTGCCCGTAACTACCTCCTGCCGCTCGGCAAGGCGCTGCGCGCCAACGCCGCCAACAAGGCCCGTTTCGACGCCGAGCGCGCAACGCTCGAAGCCCGCAACCTCGAGCGCAAGGCCGAAGCCCAGAAGGTCGCCGACGTTCTCGACGGCAAGTCCTTCATCGTCGTCCGTTCGGCCGGCGAAACCGGCCAGCTCTACGGTTCGGTCGCCGCCCGTGACGTCGTCGAGATCCTCGGCGCCGAAAACTTCGTCATCGGCCGCAACCAGGTCGAGCTGAACACCCCGATCAAGACCATCGGCCTGCACAAGGTGGTCATCCACCTGCATGCCGAAGTCGAGATCTCGGTCGAGCTCAACGTTGCCCGTTCGGCGGAAGAAGCCGAGCGCCAGGCCAAGGGCGAAAGCCTCACCTCGGCCGACGCCATCTATGGCGTGGACGAAGACGCGCTTCGTCCGGAAGACTTCTTCGATCCGGACGCTGACCGCGACGGCGACGAAGAATAAGCATCGGCTCACGCCGCATGTGAGAACGCCCGGGTCCTTCGACCCGGGCGTTTTTCTTTGCCAGGCCCTCTGCGTCGGGCAGCGAAGGCGCGAACTATTTGCGCCGACGGGCACCCCTTTGGGATATGATTGGACGCTGTCCTGCGATTCGCGCGGCAAATGGGTATGCAAGCTCTTTCATCGGTGGCGCGCAGATTCTTTCAGGCCCCCTGTGGATATACGGGGACAAGTCTGACGCGCTCGATTGAAGTTGACTCGCACCGAGCCAGCCGCCAAATCCTAGGGCCAACAAGATCGACATTCCCGAGAAGAAAAGACGGTAGCCCGCGATGAACGATGCTGCGCGCAAGATTGCCCCAATCCAGCCGGCCGAACCCCATTACCGGGAAGCGCCGAACAATATCGAAGCCGAACAGGCCCTGCTGGGCGCGATCCTCGTCAACAACGACGCCTATTACCGCGTCTCCGACTTCCTGAAGCCGGATCACCTGTACGAGCCCCTGCACCGGAAGATCTTCGAGGTCGCCTCGGAAATCATCCGCATGGGCAAGACCGCCAACCCGGTCACCATCAAGACCTTCCTGCCGTCAGACCAGAAGGTCGGCGATCTTACCGTCGCGCAGTATCTCGCGCGGCTGGCTTCCGAAGCCGTCACCATCATCAATGCCGAGGACTACGGCCGGGCGATCTACGACCTCGCGCTTCGCCGCGCGCTGATCCAGATCGGCGAGGACGTCGTCAACATCGCCTATGACGCGCCGCTCGACATGCCGCCGCAGGCGCAGATCGAAGACACCGAGCGCCGCCTCTTCGCGCTGGCCGAGAACGGCCGCTATGACGGCGGTTTCCAGTCGTTCAACGATGCCGTGGCCCAGGCGATCGACATGGCGGGCGCCGCCTTCGAACGCGACGGTCACCTGTCCGGCATCTCTACCGGCATCATGTCGCTCGACGGCAAGATGGGCGGCCTGCAGCGTTCCGACTTGATCGTGCTCGCCGGACGTCCCGGCATGGGCAAAACCTCGCTGGCCACCAACATCGCCTACAACATCGCGGCGGCCTACGAGCCAGAGATCATGCCGGACGGTTCGTTCAAGGCGAAGAACGGCGGCGTCGTCGGCTTCTACTCGCTGGAAATGTCGTCCGAACAGCTCGCCACCCGTATCATCTCCGAACAGACGGAAGTCTCGTCGTCGAAGATCCGCCGCGGCGACATCACCGAGGCCGATTTCGAAAAACTCGTCGCCTGCAGCCAGATGATGCAGAAGGTGCCGCTGTTCATCGACCAGACCGGTGGTATTTCCATCGCCCAGCTCTCCGCCCGTGCCCGCCGCCTCAAGCGCCAGCGCGGCCTCGACTGCCTGGTGGTCGACTATATCCAGCTGATGACCGGTACCGGCAAGGCGGGCGAAAACCGCGTGCAGGAAATCACCCAGATCACCACGGGCCTGAAGGCGCTCGGCAAGGAACTCAACGTGCCGATCATCGCGCTGTCGCAGCTGTCGCGTGGCGTCGAAAGCCGAGACGACAAGCGCCCGCAGCTCTCCGACCTTCGCGAATCGGGCTCGATCGAGCAGGACGCCGACGTCGTGCTCTTCGTGTTCCGTGAGGAATACTATGTGAAGAACGCCGAGCCGCGCGATCTGGCCGATCCGAAATATCCGGAATGGGAAGCGCTGATGGACAAGGTCAAGGGTACGGCCGACGTCATCATCGCCAAGCAGCGTCACGGACCGACCGGCACCGTCAAGCTCGCCTTCCAGTCGGAATTCACCCGCTTCGCCGACTTGGCCGATCCGAGCTTCGTCGAATATCAGGAGCCGTGAGGCGCCTCAAAAGCCGGCAAACCGCATCAGCGCGACGGTCGCCACGCCGGCCGTCGCGGCCGCAAGCATCGGCAGCCTGAGGGCGGCAAGGGCCGTCACGGCACAGGCGAGGCTCTCTGCGGGGCCGGTCGCAAGCGCCGTCGGCGTGACGACGGCCACCATCACCGCAGGCGGAATGGCATCCAGCATGCGCCGCGTGCGGGGCGTCAGTGTCGTAAACTTCAGCACGACCAGCCCGGCCAGCCGGGTCATCGCGGTGGCTCCGGCCATGGCGAGGATCGCCGCAAGCGTCGCAGGATCGAGGCTCATCGGACGTCTCCCTCCGGATTGCCGCTGAAGGCCGCCGCCAGCAGGCCGCCGGCCGCACCGGCCGCGATGTACCAGACGCCAGGCACGAAATGATGCACGGCAAGCGCGCTCAGCGCACTGGCGACCAGAACGATACCGGTCTCCCTGCCCTTCCAGAAGCCCGTCACCAGCACGATGAAGACGGCAGGGAAGGCAAAGTCGAGGCCGATCACCGCGGGATCTCCGACGAAACGTCCGAGCAGGCCACCGAGGACGCTGGCAAGCACCCAGGCGAGGTAGAAAACCCCGACCACACCTGCATACCAGGCAGGCGTCAGCCGCGCCTCGCGGGCCCGGAACTCCGACATCGCCCAGATCTCGTCGGCGAGGAAGAGCAGCGAGACGCCCTTCTGAACGCCGCTGAAAGCCCCCATCTTGCCGGCGATCGAGGCTCCCATCAGCACATGGCGCACATTGACCAGAAGCGCGGCGAAGCCGACGGCCGTCCAGCTCGCCGGATGGGTCCAGATGTCCATGGCGACGAACTGCGACCCGCCGGCGAAGACGAGTGCGCTCATCAGGGTGATTTCGAGCGTCGACAACCCCTTGGTCGCGGCGACCGCGCCGAAGACCATGCCGACCGGCAGCACGGCAACGATGAGCGGCGCCATGCGCCGTAGCCCCTGGAAAAATTCCTGCATGGATGAGCGTTCTGTCGGCATTCCGCTTTCCCATCAAAACCTTTGACGCGCCTTCTAGGGGGCGACGGACGTGCCGGTCTTGAACGAAAGTGATCAGGCCTTGCGAAACTGCCCCGGCGTGATGCCGACGCGTGCCTTGAAGTGGCGGGTGAAATGCGCCTGGTCGGCAAAGCCGCAGGCGAAGGCGACGTCGGCCGGGCTTCGGCCGAGGCAAAGCAGCGCCCGCGCCCGGCGGATGCGGATGTCGGTCAGGAAGGCATGCGGGGTGATGTGGAATTCCTTGCGGAAGGCGCGGATCAGATGGGCGCGCGACAGACCCGCGATGCCCGCCAGTTCCTCCAGGCCAATATCCGTTGCGAAGTGCTCGCTGAGATAGTCGCGGGCACGCCAGACGGCGGTGCGCTCGCGCGTCTCGATCGGCGCGCGCTGCTCGCTTCCGTGACGCAGGAAAAGCGCCGCGAGCACGCTGTACATGCTTTCCTCCGCCTCCAGGGCGCCGACATTCTCTTCGAGTGCCCGGTGGGCGCGGTGGAAGGCTCTTGCCAGTTCGGCATCCTGCGGCAGCTCGCGCGCGAAGCTCGGCGTCGAGCGGCATGCCTTGCCGGTCACTTCCTCCAGTACGTCACGGAACAGCGCCTCGCTCGGATAGATCATCCGGTAGCGGTAGCCGTCCGGGCCGGGCGCTCCGTCATGCACCACCTCCGGATTGATCAGGTAGAGGCAGCCGGGCCCCGTTTCCTCGCGGGCGCCGCGGATGCGGGCGATCTGGCTGCCGCTCTCGATCGCGCCGATGGAGAAGGTGTCGTGGGCATGCGGCGCATAGGCATGGGTCTGGAAGGTGGCACTCAGACATTCCATGCCGCCGAATCGTCCGTCGCGCCAGAAGCTGGTGCGTTCGGCCGGCGTCAGCGGCATGTCGTCCGCCGCATCCCTCTGCGAAACATTGTGCATTGCAAAATTATACCCGCTCCGAGCATTCCAGTCTTGAAGAAAAGTGCTAGGGTCCGGCCAGTTCTTTCATGACACGTGGTTCCCGATTTCAAAATGTCTGCCGCCTTCGATCTTACCGACGCCTCCGATGAGTTCCTCGCCGCCCCGCTGCGGTTGACCATCGATCTTTCCGCCCTCGCAGACAATTGGCGGGACATGGCCCGGCGCTCCGGCACGGCGCGCACCGCGGCCGTGGTCAAGGCCGACGCCTATGGCCTCGGCATCGAGGATGTCGGCCAGACGCTCTACCATGCCGGCGCACGCGATTTCTTCGTCGCCGTTCCGGCCGAAGGCGCCACGCTGCGCGCCTATGCGCCCGAGGCGCGGATCTTCGTTCTCTCCGGCATCTGGCCCGGCATGGAAGCCGTCTTCTTCGAGCATGATCTGGTGCCGGTCATCGCCTCGCAGGAACAGCTCGCCTTCTGGATGTCGGTCGTCGCCGAGCATGGCGACCACCCCTGCGCGCTCCATGTCGATACCGGCTTCAACCGCCTCGGTCTGCCGCTCGAAGATGCCCTGGCGCTGGCCGACGACGTGTCGCGTCCGGCCAGCCTGTCGCCGGTCCTGGTACTCAGCCATCTCGCCTGCGGCGATGATCCGGCCTCGCCGATGAACCGCCAGCAACTGGAATCATTCCGCAAGGTTAGCGCAGCCTTCGAAGGCATCGATTCAAGCCTTTCAGCTTCTGCTGGAACTTTCCTCGGCGCCGAATACCACTTCGACCTGACCCGGCCCGGCATTGCGCTCTACGGCGGCGAGGCGGTCAATAACGTGAAGAACCCGATGCGGCCGGTGGCGACCGCCGAGGCCCGCATCCTGCAGATCCGCGACGCCAAGGCCGGAGAACCGGTGAGCTATGGCGGGACCTGCAGGCTTGCCCGCGACAGCCGGCTTGCCATCGTCTCGGCCGGCTATGCCGACGGCTATCTGCGTTCGCTGTCGGGCAGCGGCGTGCCGCTTCGCAACACCGGTATTGCCGGCGCACACGGTTTCGTCGCCGGCCACAAGGTGCCGGTCGCCGGCCGGGTCACCATGGACCTGACGATCTTCGACGTGACCGACGTTCCGCCGAAGGCCATTTCCGCCGGTGACTATATCGAGCTGTTCGGTGCCAACATGCCGATCGACGAGGTCGCCCGCGCCGCCGGCACGATCGGCTACGAATTGCTGACCGGGCTCGGCCTGCGCTACGAGCGACGCTATATCGACGCGCTCTGAGCTCATGCATGACCGGCTTGCGCATTCCCGCGATTTCTCCTAACTGAGAGATCGATATTCACTTTTTGTTCCGCTGCGGCGCGGACGCGGGAATCTCCAGCATGGCGAAAGCGAAGACCCAATTCATCTGCCAGAACTGCGGCACGGTGCATAACCGCTGGGCCGGCAAGTGCGACGGCTGCGGCGAGTGGAACACCATCGTCGAAGAAGACCCGATGGGCGGAATCGGCTCCGGTCCCGGCAAGACGCCGAAGAAGGGCCGTCCGGTCACCCTCACCTCGCTGTCCGGCGAGATCGAGGAAGCGCCGCGCATCCCGACCGGCATGGGCGAACTCGACCGGGCGACCGGGGGCGGCTTCGTGCGCGGCTCGGCCGTGCTGATCGGCGGCGACCCGGGCATCGGCAAGTCGACTCTTCTGATGCAGGCAGCCGCTGCCCTGTCGCGCAAGGGCCACCGCGTCATCTACGTCTCGGGCGAAGAGGCCGTGGCGCAGGTGCGGCTTCGCGCCCAGCGTCTGCACGCCGCCGATACCGACGTGCTGCTCGCCGCCGAGACCAATGTCGAGGACATCCTCGCCACCATTTCCGAGGGCAAACGGCCGGACCTCGTCATCATCGATTCGATCCAGACACTATGGAGCGACACGGCCGAATCCGCGCCCGGCACCGTGACCCAGGTGAGAACCGGCGTGCAGGCGATGATCCGCTTTGCCAAGCAGACCGGCGCCACCATGGTGCTCGTCGGCCACGTTACGAAGGACGGACAGATCGCCGGCCCGCGCGTGGTCGAACACATGGTCGACGCCGTGCTCTATTTCGAAGGCGACCGCGGCCATCACTACCGGATTCTTCGCACCGTCAAGAACCGCTTCGGACCGACCGACGAGATCGGCGTGTTCGAAATGTCGGACAAGGGCCTGCGAGAGGTCGCCAACCCGTCGGAACTCTTCCTCGGCGAACGCAATGCGAAGTCGCCGGGTGCTGCGGTCTTTGCCGGCATGGAGGGCACGCGTCCGGTTCTGGTCGAAGTGCAGGCGCTGGTCGCGCCGACGACGCTCGGCACGCCGCGCCGCGCCGTGGTCGGCTGGGACTCATCCCGGCTCGCCATGATCCTCGCCGTGCTCGAGGCGCATTGCGGTGTTCGGCTCGGACAGCACGACGTCTACTTGAATGTTGCCGGCGGATACCGCATCTCTGAGCCAGCGGCGGACATGGCGATCGCCTCTGCCCTTGTTTCGTCACTGGCCGGTCTTGCCCTTCCCGCCGATTGCGTCTATTTCGGCGAAGTCAGCCTGTCCGGCGCCGTCCGTCCGGTTGCGCATACGGCCCAGCGGCTGAAGGAAGCGGAAAAGCTCGGCTTCTCCTCCGCTGTACTGCCCGCAGCCTCGTCGGAGCTTCCCAAGGGAGCGGCGGGGAAGTGGAACGAAGTCGAGAGCCTGCCCGATCTCGTGGCGCGAATTGCCGGTTCCCGGCTGAAGGCGCGTTCGGAAGAGGCCGGCGACTGATCCAATCCGGCGTGGCCGGCTTAAGGCGGCAACGGTCGCGATGGCAATCAAGCAGGCGTTGGCCGGCAAGTCTTGGAGTTGGTATTTATGCCCATTACGATTTTTGACGGTATTGTCATCGGCGTCGTGCTGTTTTCGGCCGTGCTCGCCATGGTGCGCGGTTTCTCGCGCGAAGTCCTTTCGATCGCCAGCTGGGCCGGCGCGGTTGCCGCGGCCTACTATCTCTATCCGCTGCTGCTTCCCTATGTGAAGAACTACACCAGCGACGACCGCATCGCCCTGGCCGGCTCGGCCGGCATCATCTTCCTCGTCGCGCTGATCGTCATCTCGTTCATCACCAGCCGCATCGCCGACTTCATCATCGACAGCCGCATCGGCGCGCTCGACCGCACGCTGGGCTTCCTGTTCGGCGCGGCGCGCGGCATCCTGCTGCTGGTCGTCGCCGTCGCCTTCTGGAACTGGCTGATCGACGTCAAGCATCGCCCGGACTGGGTCAACAATGCCAAGTCCAAGCCGTTCCTCGACACGCTGGTGCTTAAGCTCGAAGCCGTCCTGCCGGCCGATATCGAGCCGCAGATCCGCGCCCGCATCCTCGGCAAGGAAGAGCCCGCGGCGGACGCCCCGGCCGCCGATGCGCCGGCCGACCAGGCACCTGCGGAACAGGCACCGGCCGAAGACGCTCCGGCCGCCAACAACTGACCAGGCTGCGGCCTTCGGCCGCGCCCTTGAAATCCACAAGCGGACGCCGCCGGATCAGGACAGACCGGCGGCTTCCGTGTTAAAGCCGTCCCGGCACATCTGTCCGATCGAGCAAAGGCCTGCTTCCATGTCTCAGTCAGCTTTTTCCGGTTCCGAATGGAGTCTCGAAGACGACACGCTCCATGAGGAATGCGGGGTGTTCGGCATTCTGGGCCACACCGACGCGGCAACCCTGACCGCGCTCGGCCTGCATGCCCTACAGCATCGCGGCCAGGAAGCGGCGGGTATCGTCTCCTTCGACGGGCGACAGTTCCACACCGAAAAGCACATGGGCCTGGTCGGCGACCACTACACCAATCCGGCGACGCTGGCGAAGCTGCCGGGTTCGGCAGCGATCGGCCACACCCGCTACTCGACCACCGGCGAAGTGGCGTTGCGCAACGTGCAGCCGCTGTTTGCCGAGCTGGAAGAAGGCGGCATTGCCATTGCTCACAACGGCAACTTCACCAACGGCCTCACCCTTCGCCGCCAGATCATCGCCACCGGCGCCATCTGTCAGTCGACCTCGGACACCGAAGTCGTGCTGCACCTGATCGCCCGCTCGCGCCATTCGTCGACGGCCGACCGCTTCATCGACGCCATCCGGCAGATGGAAGGCGGCTATTCGATGCTGGCGATGACCCGCACCAAGCTCATCGCCGCCCGCGACCCGATCGGCATCCGCCCGCTCGTCATGGGCGAGCTGGACGGCAAGCCGATCTTCTGCTCGGAAACCTGCGCGCTCGACATCATCGGCGCCAAGTTCGTCCGCGACGTGGAGAACGGCGAAGTCATCATCTGCGAGATCCAGCCGGACGGTTCGATCACCATCGACGCCCGCAAGCCGGCCAAGCCGCAGCCGGAACGGCTGTGCCTGTTCGAATATGTCTATTTCGCCCGTCCCGATTCCGTGGTCGGCGGCCGTAACGTCTACCAGACGCGCAAGGCCATGGGTCTCAACCTGGCGAACGAAGCCCCGTGCGACGGCGACGTGGTGGTGCCGGTGCCCGACGGCGGCACGCCGGCCGCGCTCGGCTATGCCCAGGCGAGCGGCATTCCCTTCGAATACGGCATCATCCGCAACCATTATGTCGGCCGGACCTTCATCGAGCCGACGCAGCAGATCCGCGCCTTCGGCGTCAAGCTCAAGCATTCCGCCAACCGGGCGATGATCGAGGGCAAGCGCGTCGTGCTGGTCGACGATTCGATCGTGCGCGGCACGACCTCGCTGAAGATCGTGCAGATGATCCGCGATGCCGGCGCCAAGGAAGTGCATATCCGCGTCGCCTCGCCGATGATCTTCCATCCCGACTTCTACGGCATCGACACGCCGGACGCCGACAAGCTGCTGGCCAACCAGTATGCCGGACCGGAGGCGATGGCGAAGTATATCGGCGCCGATTCGCTCGCCTTCCTGTCGATCGACGGGCTCTACCGCGCCGTCGGCGGCAAGCCGCGCGACGATGCCGCACCGCAGTTCACCGACCACTATTTCACCGGCGACTACCCCACCCGCCTGCTCGACAAGGAAGGCGAGAAGATGGGCCGCAAGGTTTCCATGCTGGCCACCAACGGCTGAGCTCCAAGGACAGACATCATGACAGTTGACTTGAAGGGCCGTATCGCGCTCGTCACCGGCGCCTCGCGCGGCATCGGCTATCACACCGCCCTCGAGCTCGCCAAGGCGGGTGCCCATGTGATCGCCTGCGCCCGCACGGTCGGCGGCCTGGAAGAACTGGACGATGCGATCAAGGCCGTCGGCGGCAGCGCGACCCTCGTTCCCTTCGACCTCGCCGACATGAACGCGATCGACGCGCTGGGCGGCTCGATCAACGAACGCTGGGGCAAGCTCGACATTCTCGTCGCCAATGCCGGCATGCTCGGCGTCATCTCGCCGATCGGCCATATCGAGGCCAAAGTGTTCGAGAAGGTGATGACCATCAACGTCACCGCCACCTGGCGCCTGATCCGCTCGGTCGAGCCGCTGCTGGTCAAGTCCGACCAGGGCCGCGCGCTGATCCTGTCCTCGGCCGCTGCCCACAAGTGCCGGCCGTTCTGGGGCGTCTACTCCGCCTCGAAGGCAGCGGTCGAAGCGCTCGCCCGCACCTGGGCCGGCGAAACGCAGCGCCTGCCGCTGCGCATCGTGTCGATCGACCCGGGCGCAACCCGCACCGCCATGAGAGCGCAGGCCGTACCGGGAGAAGACCCGAGCACCGTGCCGCATCCCTCCGAAGTCGCCGCGAAACTCCTGCCGCTCTGCGGCCCCGAGCTCACGGAAACCGGCAAGCTGTTCGTCGTGCGCGAGAACAAGCTGGTCGACTACCGCATGCCGGAGTGACCGGCAGGATCAATCCTCCGGCTTCTCGCTGAAAAGACCGGACAATCCCGTCTCCGTTGGGCAGAGGGCATTCAGGTCCACCGGACCCTGAATGCCTTCGAGCGTGCCGTTGTCGGCGAACTGCCAGATAGACCAGCGGCCGCAGTCCTGCTGCTGCGGTTCGCGGGCGATGCTGCGAAGCCAGAGATGGTGTTTGGGGAAATGGTTCTCGTTTCCCTTCAGGTAGCGGTCGTAGATTTCCTGGGTGACGTAGAAGATCGGCTTGTCCGGAAACGTTCCCCGAATGGTGTCCATGAAGGCGTTGAGCTCGTCGGCCAATTCGTCGACCGTCGGCACCTTGCCGCAGTTGCCGTGGAATTCGATGTCGACCGCGAGCGGCAGTGTTGCTCGATCGGGCGGGACCGTGGCCAGCACATTCTCAGCCTGGTCCCTGCCCGGGCGGCAGAAGGTGAAGAAGTGATAGGCGCCCCGCACGATGCCCGCCTCCCCCGCACGCCGCCAGTTCTCGGCGAATTTCCGGTCCCTGAAATCGCCGCCCTCGGTCGCCTTCATGATGGCGAAGCGCACGTTCGGCAGCGCCGCGAGCCTTGACCAGTCGATGTCGCCCTGGTGGTGGCTGACGTCGATGCCCTGGATCGGATAGTCTTCGCGCGACGGAGGATGAAAGGGCGCCATGGCGGTTTCATACGTCAAAAAGGCCGCCGATGCAGCAGCCAGGATTGCCGCTCCGATGATGGTCGCCTTGACCGGCTTGCGCATTGTTGCTGCCCTCGCACCTCTGGCGGCCACTGTCGGATGACACGACCCGACCGCTCGGACAATATATCCGGCACGGGGCGCAGACAGCCCCTGTTCAACGGCGGCGGTTGATCCGAGACGCGCGGACAAAGGCCCGCGCCTGGTTCGCTGCGGACGGAGGCGTATGGTCGTTGGCGAGCAGGCCGCGCAGAGACTGGCCCGGCTGGTAGATACGTACGGCGTTGCGGCCTTCAGCCTTGGCCAGGTAGAGCGCGACGTCTGCCGCGGCCAGCAACGGATCGAGACTCGAGGCCGCGTCGTCGGTCGCGGCGACGCCGATGCTGACCGTCACCGAGACGGACCGCCCGTCGATCGTCGCCTGCAGGCGTTCGACGGCGCGGCGCATGGCTTCGGCAATGTCGGCCGCGTCGGCGGCCCCGGCGTTCGGGATCAGGCAGGCGAACTCCTCGCCACCGATTCGGGCCAGAAGCCAGTCGGCCTGCATTCGCCCTTCCAGCATGGCGGCGAATTCCGTCAGTACCGTGTCGCCGGCGGCATGGCCATGCGTGTCGTTGATCTGCTTGAAATGATCGATGTCGAAGAGCAGCAGGGCCGAGGGCGTGGTCTCACGTTTGAGCAGTGCCTCGGCATGCTCGACAAAGGAGCGGCGGTTGCGCAGGTTGGTCAGCGGATCGCGCTCCGCGACCAGGCGGCTTGCGCGTTCGTCGCGTTCCAGCGCGAGAATCAGCAGCGTGATGATCGACAGCATGACCAGCAGGGTCTGAAGCAGCGATGCCAGCACGAACCAGTCGGCATATTCGCCGGGCGCCTTGTAGGCCGGCTCGAGCAGCAGCGAGCCGACAAGGACCGAGTACCAGACGGCGCCGCGGGCGCAGTGCACCCCGGCGGCGAACCTGCGCGACGGCAGAGGTTCGCGCCGCATGCCGAGCCAGATCTCGCGCCCGCCGAGCACCGAATAGGTGCCCATGATCAGGGCGATCGCCGCCGTGCGGAACATGATCGAGCTGTGGAAGATCGGCGTCAGATAGAGAACGAACCAGATCAGCGTGCCGGCGGAGGCGTGGAAGTAATTAGGACGCTTGCCTTCGAATACCGCGATCGCCTGCCAGAATAGTCCGAGCGCCAGGGCTCCGGCTCCGAGCGCCATTCCGGCGGACATCCAGAAGGGCAGAATGGGACGCATGGCATGCACCACCGTGCCGAGAAAGCCGATGGCCGCGGCGAAAGTCAGGATGCCGAGCAGCACGCTGTGGCGGCGCTGGCGCCACAGATTTCCGATCAGCAGCGCGGATATCAACGTCGAACATGCATGGATCACCATGATGGTCGGAAGATGCAGGAAATGGTTCATGCTGAAAAAAGTGTCCGCTCAAAGAGACCTTGCAATCTGATCCTACAAGACGGCTCATTGAGAAACCCTTACGCCGAAGGTGCCGCGGGATGGGACATTCCGGGTCCCTGCCCTGCCGCCGCCACGCTGCCTGGGTGCTTCTCCTTCCGGAGGTGGGAAAGCCCGGCCCGGTGTTCGGCCTCCATGCCTTGATGCCAAAATTGGTCCGGCTAATTCCGCCTTTCCGCGGGGTTTCCCCGCTTCGGCAGCGGCCCCTGCCTTTCCTTCGCCCGAACATCTGGCTAGCGTCGCGCGTCACTGTGAAACCGGGAAGAGATCTCGAATGAAAGCCTTCACCTATGCCGCCGTCCTGTTGCTCGCCGCAAGCCCGGTGCTCGCCGACGATCTGGTGGCGCTGAGCACAACCGCGACCGCGATCACGGGCGACATCAGCATGGACGATTTCGAAATGGTCTTCGCCAATGGCGAGAAGATTGAGTTCGACGAACTGGTCGGCGACCATTTCGTCGTCGACGGCGAAGATGTTCCCGCCTCCGTCTACAGCGTGAAGGATCCGAGCGTAACGGAACTGCTCAACGGCAACACGCTCTGCGGCACAAGCGCGGTGACCTACGTCGCCTCCTGGGCCGCCGACGACGTCACCATCGTCGCCATGTTCGACACCCAGGACGTGCCGCAAAGCAGCGGCGACATGTGCGCTTCGTTCTCCTACGTCTATCCCTGAGGAGCGGGTTCAAGGGGCTGCTGGTGCGGCGATCCGGGTCGGCGGCGGCCTCTTGACCTCGGGCCCGGCCCGCGCCATAACACGCCCCATGAAAACGACCATCTGCATCATTTGCGGGACTATTATTCGCTAGCGCAAACGCTGGCCCGGCCGTTTTCGTCTCCTGATCAAGTCCCAGATGACAAACGACCCGGTCCAGCCGGACGATTTGGCTATTGGGAGACTGGAATGGCGACGAGCCTCAAGCTTTACAACACACTGACGCGCGACAAGGTCGATTTCACCCCGATCGATGCCGACAACGTGCGCATGTATGTCTGCGGCCCGACCGTCTACGACTTCGCCCATATCGGCAATGCGCGCCCGGTGATCGTCTTCGACGTGCTCTACCGGTTGCTGCGCCATGTCTATGGCGAAAGCCACGTCACCTATGTGCGCAACATCACCGACGTCGACGACAAGATCAACGCCCGGGCGCTGCGCGACTTCGGCGCGCAGATCGCCGACGGATCGATGACGCTGAACGAGGCCATCCGCGCCGTCACCGGCAAGACCGAGAGCCAGTTCCATGCCGACGTGGCGGCGCTCGGCTGCCTCCAACCCACCGTCGAGCCGCGGGCGACCGACAATATCGGCGAGATGATCGTCATCATCCAGCGGCTCTTGGACCAGGGGCACGCCTATGTGGCTTCCGGCTCCGAAGGCCACGAAGTGCTGTTCGCCACCGCCTCTATGGCCGATTACGGCCAGCTTTCGAAGCGCAAGCTCGAAGACCAGCAGGCCGGTGCCCGCGTCGCGGTCGAAGCCCACAAGACCAATCCCGGCGATTTCGTGCTGTGGAAGCAGTCGGCCGATACCGAACCGGGCTGGAGCGCCAGCTTCACGTTCGAAGGCAAGACCGTGGCGATCCACGGCCGTCCCGGCTGGCACATCGAATGCTCGGCCATGGCGGATCGCTATCTCTGGGAGGACATCAAGGACCGGCTTTCGCCGCGCGCCAAGGCAAGCCCGCACCAGTTCGATATCCATGGCGGCGGGCTGGACCTCATCTTCCCGCATCACGAGAACGAGATCGCCCAGTCCTGCTGCGCCTTCGACACCGACATCATGGCCAATGTCTGGATGCACAACGGCTTCGTCCAGGTCGAGGGCCGCAAGATGTCGAAGTCGGAGGGCAATTTCGTCACCATCAACGAGCTGCTGGAAACCGACAAGTTCGGCGGCCGCAAATGGCCCGGCGAAGTGCTCCGCCTCGCCATGCTGATGACGCATTATCGCGAGCCGATCGACTTCTCGGTGAAGCGGCTGGAGGAGGCGGAAAGGCTGCTTGCCAAGTGGCCGGTGGCCGACACCGGTGACGCTGAGCCCGACGCTGCGATCATCGATGCGCTGGCCGACGAACTCAATACGGTCGCCGCGGTGCAGGCCTTGCATGCGCTCGCTCAGGCCGCCAATGCCGATCCGTCGAAGGCCGGCGCGTTTGCTGCCAGCGCCGCTCTGCTCGGCATCGTGCCGAAGAAGGCGGCCTTGAGCGACGACCTTGCCGCCGCCGTCGAAGCGCTCGTCGCCATGCGCCTGGAAATGCTGAAGACGAAGAACTTTACCGAAGCCGACAAGATCCGCGACGATCTTCTGGCCAAGGGCATCCAGCTCAAGGACGGCAAGGACAAGGAAAGCGGCGATCGGGTGACCACCTGGGAAGTCAAGCGGTAGGATGTCTGTTCTGGCACAGACCCGGAAAGGAGACGCATCATGACCGATCCCATCTACACCGGCGGATGCCAGTGCGGCGCGATCCGGTTTCGGGTCGCGGGCGTCCTCAAGGACTCGTCGATCTGCCATTGCCGCATGTGCCAGAAGGCGTTCGGCTCCTATTATGCGCCGCTCGTCTCGACGCGGGGGGCCAAGCTCGAATGGACACGCGGTCAGCCGAAGACATTCCGCTCGTCGAATTTCGCCCTTCGCGGCTTTTGCGACCATTGCGGCACGCCGCTGACCTACGAGGCGCCCGACGGCGTGGCGATCGCCGCCGGCGCCTTCGACGACCCGTCGCTCCTGCCGCCCATCGTGCAGTTCGGCACCGAGGGCAAGATCGACTTCGTCGACCACCTACACGAACTGCCCGGCCACCGCACGGAAGAGGATGCCGAAGAGGCGCCCTTCGTGCTGGAGGTCGTATCCTACCAGCATCCCGACCACGACACCGGGGGCGAGTGGCCGAAGGAGAGCACGGAATGACGGAAAAGAACCCCAATACGCAGATGCCCAAATGGCTGCTCTACGGCCTGATCGGCAAGGGCATCGTGGTCGTGCTCATCACCGTCGGCGTCGTCGCCTACGTGGCCCTTCGCTAGGAGAAGATCGAATGGATGGAATTTTCACCGGCGGATGCCAGTGCGGTGCGGTCAGATTCCGGGCGGAAAAGCTCGGGCGGCCGTCGATCTGCCATTGCCGCATGTGCCAGAAGGCCTTCGGCTCGTTCTTCGGCGCGCTGGTGACGGCCGACCATGCGCATCTCACCTGGACGCGCGGCCAACCCTCGCTGTTCCGCTCCTCGGCCAAGGTCAAGCGCGGCTTCTGCAACAAGTGTGGCACGCCCCTCACCTACCATGTCGGCGAGCATATCGAGCTGGCGATCGGCGCCTTCGACCATCCCGAGCTGATCGAGCCGCAGGTGCAGGTCAACCACGACAAGCGGCTGCCATGGATCGACCACCTGTTCGAAAAGCCGGCGGCGACCTCACCGGAGATGGAAGCGTTTTTCGACTCCGTGGTGTCGAACCAGCATCCCGACCATGACACGGCCGTCTGGCCGCCCGAGGAGGAGTGAGGCTTGAGCGGAACTGAAAGCCATAGCGGCGGTTGCCAGTGCGGCGCAGTGCGTTATCGCATCGCCGGCAAGCTCGGCTATCCGCATCTCTGCCACTGCCGCATGTGCCAGAAGGCCGGCGGCAATTTCTTCATGGCGCTCGCCGGTACCCGCGAGGAGACCTTTGAGATCACCCGCGGCGCGCCGCGCTGGTTTTCCTCCTCCGATCCCTGCCGCCGGGGCTTTTGCGAGAGATGCGGCACGCCGCTTTTCTTCAAGACCGCCGGTTCGCCCTACCTCGGCGTGACGATCGGCAGCCTCGACGATCCGGAAGCCACCACGCCCGTGTCGCAGGACGGGGTGGAGGCGCGGATTTCCTATTTCGACAAGCTCTTCTCGCTGCCGCAGAAGGCGACCGACCGTTCGGACCTGCCGGACGGAAACGCCCGGATCGCGCGGAGCAACCACCAGCATCCCGACCATGATACGGCGGTCTGGCCGCCGCAGAAGGATTGATCATGACCACTGAATTGCGCGGCTTCTATCCGGAGATCGAACCGTTCGAGACCGGCTTTCTCGATGTCGGCGACGGCCACACGATCTATTGGGAACGCGTCGGCACCAAGGGCGCCAAACCCGCGGTCTTCCTGCATGGCGGCCCGGGCGGCGGAACGAGCCCGCTGCAGCGCCGCCTGTTCGATCCGAAGCTCTACGACGTCCTGCTGTTCGACCAGCGCGGCTGCGGCAAGTCGACCCCGCATGCCGGACTGGAGGCCAACACCACCTGGCACCTCGTCGCCGACACCGAGCGGCTGCGCGAGATGATGGGCGTCGACAAATGGCTGGTGTTCGGCGGTTCCTGGGGCTCGACGCTGGCGCTCGCCTATGCGGAGACGCATCCGAGCCATGTGTCGGAACTGGTCCTGCGCGGCATCTACACACTGACCAAGGCGGAGCTCGACTGGTACTACCAGTTCGGCGTGTCAGAAATGTTCCCCGACAAGTGGGAGCGCTTTCAGGCGCCGATCCCCGAAGACGAACGCCACGACATGATGGGTGCCTATCGCCGCTACCTGACGGGCACGGACAGGAAGAAGCAGCTCGAATGCGCGATCGCCTGGAGCACCTGGGAAGGCGGCACCATCACGCTTCTGCCGAACCCGGACTATGAGGCGCATTTCGGCGAGGACGACTATGCGATCGCCTTTGCCCGGATCGAAAACCATTTCTTCGTCCATGGCGGGTGGATGGACGAGGGCCAGCTGCTGCGCGATGCCCACAAGCTCCGGGACATTCCCGGCGTGATCGTGCACGGCCGCTACGACATGCCCTGCCCGGCGAAATATGCCTGGCAGCTGCACAAGGCCTGGCCCAAGGCCGATTTCCACCTGATCGAGGGCGCCGGACATGCCTATCTCGAGCCGGGCATCCTCGACCAGCTGATCCGCGCGACGGACCGGTTTGCGGGGAAATAGATGAGCAGTGGGGGAAGGCATCAGACACAGTGGGCTGCGCAGTTCGCTGTCGCAAGCGAGCTCTGCAAGAGAGGCTGCGATGTCGGATTCACAATGGGTCACAATACGCCGCTAGCAGATCTCTTTGTTTTGGCACCCGACAAGAACACTACTTTCTTGGTCGACGTGAAGGGGCTGAAAACAAAAAATTTCTGGCAGATAAAACAGAAAAAACAAACGGATAACCTGTTTTACGTGCTGGCTTACGTTCCCACTGGCTTGTCCAACAGATTCTTCATATTCAACCAGAAACGTCTAACCGACACGATGAACAGCTATCAAGTTAGCGGCGTAAAGTTTGATCCTCGCTTCTCAGGCATCAACTGGGGCATGGCTCTCCCGCAGGAGGGCATGTGGGAGGAGCTACCCATTGCAAACAAGGTAGAGGCAATAGAATGAGCATAGAAAAAATCTATCTCTTCGACACGACACTGCGCGACGGCCAGCAGACGCCGGGCATTGATTTCTCGGTCGAGGACAAGATTGCCATCGCCGCCATGCTGGACGAGTTCGGTCTCGACTATGTCGAGGGCGGCTATCCGGGCGCCAACCCGACCGACACGGCCTTCTTTTCCAAGAAGCGCACACAAAAGGCCGCCTTCGTCGCCTTCGGCATGACGAAGCGCGCCGGTGTTTCGGCCTCCAACGATCCGGGGCTCACGCAGCTGCTGCAGGCCGAGAGCGACGCCGTCTGCCTGGTCGCCAAGACCTGGGACTACCACGTTGAAGTGGCGCTCGGCTGCACGAACGACGAGAATCTCGACAGCATCCGCGAGAGCGTCGAGGCGGTCGCCGCCGCCGGCAAGCAGCCGATGGTCGATTGCGAGCATTTCTTCGACGGCTACAAGGCCAATCCGGCATACGCGCTGGCCTGCGCCAAGGCGGCGTATGAGGCCGGGGCGCGCTGGGTGGTGCTGTGCGACACCAATGGCGGAACCCAGCCGCCGGAAATCCGCGACATCGTCCAGGCTGTGATCGCGGCCGGCGTTCCCGGCGCCTCGCTCGGCATCCACGCCCATAACGACACCGGCCAGGCGGTCGCGAATTCGCTCGTCGCCGTCGAGGCCGGCGTACGCCAGATCCAGGGCACGCTGAACGGCATCGGCGAGCGCTGCGGCAATGCCAATCTGGTGACGATCATCCCGACGCTCTGTCTCAAAGAGACCTATGCGTCGCGCTTCGAAACCGCGATCGACACGGAGAAGCTCGTCGAACTCACCCGGCTGTCGCACGCTTTCGACGAGCTGCTCAACCGCTCGCCCGACCACCAGGCGCCTTATGTCGGGGCATCCGCCTTCGCCACCAAGGCCGGCATTCATGCCTCGGCGCTGCTGAAGGACCCACGCACCTACGAGCATGTCGTGCCCGAAAGCGTCGGCAATTTCCGCAAGGTCATGGTCTCCGACCAGGGCGGCAAGGCCAATTTCATCAACGCGCTGAAGCGCCGCGGCATCGAGGTCGACAAACAGGATCCGCGGCTCGACAAGCTGATCTCGATCGTCAAGGAGCGCGAGTCGTCGGGCTATGCCTATGAGGGCGCGGATGCGAGCTTCGAGCTTCTCGCCCGCCGCACGCTCGGCACCGTGCCGGACTTCTTCTCGGTTGAAAGCTTCCGCGTCATGGTGGAGCGCCGCTTCGACAGCCATGGGCGTCTGAAGACGGTGTCGGAGGCGGTGGTGAAGATGGTGATCGACGGCAAGGCCGTCATGTCGGTCGCCGAAGGCGACGGCCCGGTCAACGCGCTCGATCTAGCCCTGCGCAAGGACATCGGCAAGTTCCAGGCCGAGATCGCCGATCTCGAACTCGCGGACTACAAGGTGCGTATCCTCAATGGCGGCACCGAAGCCATCACCCGCGTGCTCATCGAGTCCACCGACGATACCGGTGTGCGCTGGTGGACCGTCGGCGTGTCGGAAAACATCATCGACGCCTCGTTCCAGGCGCTGATGGATTCGATCGTCTACAAGCTGATGAAGAACCGCCAGCTGGCCGGAAAGATCGCCGCCGAGTGAACGGCGGCGATCGACATGCGAAGCCTTACACCGCCGGTGGGCTCAGACGGGCGAAGCCTTCCTGGCGATAGTACGGGAAGTGCGGATAGGCGGCGTCCGTCACGCTCGCGGCGTCGAGCGCGGCGATCTGTTCGGCCGTCAGGGTCCAGTCGATCGCACCGAGGTTCTGGCGCAGTTGCTCTTCGTTACGGGCGCCGATGATGACCGAGGAGACGGTCGGACGCGACAGCAGCCAGTTGAGCGCCACCTGCGGCACGGTCTTGCCGGTCTCCTCGGCAATGACGTCCAGCGCATCGACCACACGGTAGAGCCGTTCCTCGTCGACCGGCGGGCCGAAGGCTGCCGTCTCGTGCAGGCGGCTCTCCTTGGGCAACGGGCTGCCGCGACGGATCTTTCCGGTGAGACGGCCCCAGCCGAGCGGGCTCCAGACCATCGCGCCGATGCCCTGGTCGAGGCCGAGCGGCATCAGGTCCCATTCGTAGTCGCGGCCGACCAGCGAATAGTAGACCTGGTTGGCCACGTAGCGCGGCCAGCCGTGCTTTTCGGCGGCCGCCAGCGACTTCATGATCTGCCAGCCGGCGAAATTGGATACGCCGACATAGCGAAGCTTGCCTGATGCGACGAGACGGTCGAGCGTCGACAAGACCTCCTCGACCGGCGTCGAGGCGTCGAAGGCATGAAGCTGCAGGAGGTCGATATAGCCGGTGCCGAGGCGGCGCAGGGCGGAGTCGATGCTGGTCACGAGGCGTGCCGAGGACGTGCCCCAATCCGCCGGGCCGTCGCCCATCGGCAGTCCCGTCTTGGTGGAGATCAGCACGTCGCCGCGCCGGCCCTTGATGGCCTGGCCGAGCACCTCCTCGGAGGCGCCGGCCGAGTAGACGTCGGCCGTATCGAACAGATTGACCCCGGCCTCGAGGCAGATGTCGACCATCCGCCGCGCCTCGGTCACATCGGTATTGCCCCAGGCGCCGAAGAGCGGGCCGGAGCCGCCGAACGTGCCGGCACCGAAACTCAAGGCCGGCACGCGCAGGCCGGAAGCTCCCAGACGACGATATTCCATGACAGTGTCCTTTCGATAATTGATGCGTTGGTGGGGTGTGGTTCAGGCCTTGGCCGGCGCCGCATCCAGGCTCCGCTGCTCGCGGCGCATAGCGACGAGGGCAAGCCCGACGGCGGCAACGGGGAAGATGGCGGCGACGATCGGCAGGTGGGCAAGGCCCGGGCCGTGTTCGATGGTCAGCCCGCCGACCCAGGCGCCGATCGCGTTGCCAAGGTTGAAGGCGGCAATGTTGAGGCTCGAGGCCAGCGCCTGCCCCATGCCTCTGGCCTTCTGCAGGATGCGCAACTGCAGCGGCGCGACGGTGGCAAAGCCGGCGGCACCGAGCAGTCCGACCATGGCCGCGGCGGCGAACGGGTAGCCGATCAGCAATTCCATGGCGACCAGCACGACGCCGAGCCCGCCCAGCGACAGGATCAGGGCACGGTCGAGATTGCGGTCGGCCAGGCGGCCACCGAGAAGGTTGCCGACGACCAGGCCTGCCCCGAACAGCAGCAGGATCGGCGAGACGGCCGTCTCGGCAAAGCCGCTGACCTGGGTGAGGATCGGCGCGATGAAGGTGAAGACGGCAAAGACCGCGGCGAAACCGAGCACGGTCATGGCGAGGCTGGTCACCACCGGTTCGCTGAACAGCACCGAAAGCGACGTGCCCTTCTCGGTCTTGTCGGCCGCGGCATCTTCCTTCGGCAGGAAGATGGCGAGAACGGCAAAGGCTATGACGCCGACGACGGCGACCGCCCAGAAGGTCATGCGCCAGCCATATTCCTGGCCGAGCCAGGTGCCGAGCGGTACGCCGGCGATGTTGGCGACCGTGAGCCCGGTGAACATGACGGCGATGGCGGAGGCGCGGCGGTCCTCGGCGACGAGACTGGTCGCGACCACGGAGCCGACGCCGAAGAAGGTGCCATGCGCCAGCGCCGTGACCAGGCGGGCGACCATCAGCGCTTCGAAGTTCGGGGCCAGCGCACAGGCCGCGTTGCCGATGGTGAAGACCACCATGAGCAGCAGAAGTATGGTGCGCGACTTCATCCGGCCGGCAAAGGCGGTGAGGATCGGTGCGCCGACGACGACACCGAGCGCATAGCCGGAGATCAGCAGACCGGCCGTGGCGATCGAGATGCCGAGATCGCGGCCGACCTCGATCAGCAATCCCATGATGACAAATTCGGTGACTCCGATCCCGAAGGCGCCGGCGGTCAGGGCATAAAGGGCAAGGGGCATTGAGAGAAATCCTCTATCTGGTGCCGTTAGGCTCTCCAGATAGACAGATGCAGTTCGGTGAAATAGTATGCCGACAAGAACAATATATGTGAACTGAAGTCACCGAATGGCGCGACAGGACATCAATCGATCCGGCGAGATGGAGGTTTTCGTGCAGGTGGTGGAACGGGGCGGCTTTTCCGCCGCCGCCCGGGCCTGCCGCATGACCCCGTCGGCCGTCAGCAAGCTTGTCGCGCGGCTGGAAACCCGGCTCGGCACGCGGTTGGTCAATCGCTCGACCCGCAAGCTGCTGCTGACGCCGGAAGGCCAGGTCTTCTACGATCGCTCGATGCGCATCCTCGCCGACATCGACGAGGCGGAGAAGAGTGCAGCCTCGCTCGACAATCCGCGCGGCCTGATCCGCATCAACACCAGCGCAGCCTATGGCACGCATATCCTCGCGCCGGTGCTCTCCCGCTTCCTGGAAGCCCATCCCGGCATTTCCGTGGAGATCGTCCAGACCGACCAGGTGGTCGACCTTCTGGCGGAACGGGCGGACATCGCCATTCGCGCCGGGCCGATGGCGAGTTCCAGCCTCGTCGCCCGCAAGCTTGGCGAGACCGCGCTCGTGATCGTCGCGTCGCCGGGCTATCTGGCGCGCCACGGCGAACCCCGCGCCGCCGCCGACATGGAGCGCCATTGCCGGCTGGGCTTCGGCTATGTCCGGGCGCTGTCCGACTGGGACGTTCCGGAGGGCGACGCCATCGTTCCGGTGCCGGCGGTGGGCCGCGTCAGCGCCAGCGACGGCGAGGCGCTCCGTCATCTGGCGATCGGCGGCACGGGACTGGCGCGGCTCGCCGCCTTCACCGTGCGCGAGGACATCGCCGCCGGCCGGCTGGTCCAGGTGCTCGACGACCCGCGCACCCGGGTCAGCGAAGCCTTCCACGCGGTCTATGTCGGCCAGGGCGGCCACCTGCCCGCCCGCATCCGTGTTATGCTCGATTTTCTTTCGGAGCACGGCCGGGTCTCCTGATCGCGACGACGGCCAGCCAATATTCGCTCCCTAACGTCACTCCGCCGCGGCCACGGTCAGCGCGTGGGTGGAGAGGCCCCAGTCGGGCTCGGAATACCATTCGTCCTCGGCTGCAACGCCCTTCCAGCGCAGGCTCTGAACCGCACGCCAGTTGTCGGCGAAGGCGGCCCGAAGCCGCGTATGACAGGCCCAGTCCGACTGCGCGACGCCCTCGCCCCAGACGAAGGAGACGCCTTCGATGAAGCGGGCAGCGTAGCCCGCCGCCTCCCGCCGCACCAGCAGGAAGCCGGCCATGGCGGTATATTCCGGGCCCTTGCCGCCGCCCTCGAAAAGCGGCACACCGAGGGGAAACAGCAGTCGCCCGCCCGGCTTCAACCGCTCGATCCACGGATCGGCCGGCCGGTCGACGGCGAAGTTGACATAGACGATGTCGGCATCTTCCTTCGGCCATTCCACCGCATTGCCGCAGATCACCTCGACATTGGCCCGGCCGGCCAGGCAGGCCCTGGCCCGCTCGACAAGCGCCGCGTCGTATTCGATGGCGAGCACGCGCCCCTGCGGTCCGACGAGTTCCGCCAGGATGGCGGTGTAGTAGCCCGTGCCGGCGCCGGCGTGGACGACCGTTTCGCCGCGCTGCGGCGCCAGAGAATGAAGGGCGAGCGCATGCAGGGACGGGCTTCCGTTGTTGACGCCGCGCGGCACATCGAGCGCCACAAGCACATCCTCATAGAGGGTCGCCACATCGTGCGACGGTGCCTGGCGATAGCCGCCATGTTCCTGGATGAGCCAGGGCGGCGGTCCGAGGAAATCCTCGCGCCTGACCTGGGAAAAGGCACGCGCCAGAGCGCCGTCTTCGAGAATGCCCGCCTTCTGCAACATGCGCACCGCATAGTGCCGACGCTGCTCCATCGTCGAACCGGCCAGCATGATCCGTCTCCATCTGCTCGGCCCCCGACGCAAATTTGCCGCGCGCACGCATCAAAAGCAATCAGGCATTGTTCACCCGAATGAATTTGCTCATTCGCAAGTCATCCGGTAACCCGCATGCCCAGATATTGATCAGGATGCGAGCATCATGAGCGAAGAAATCGCCCCGGCATTGAAGAACGAGGACAGCGCGCGCGGCTTCGCGTTCGCCTTTGCAGCCTATTTCATGTGGGGTTTCCTGCCGCTCTACCTGAAGCTCGTGGCGCATATCCCGCCGATGGAGGTCGTCGCCCATCGCGTCATCTGGTCGCTGCCGATCACCGCGGTGATCCTGCTGCTGCTCAAGCGCAGCGGCGACGTGTGGAAGGCGATCCGCACGCCCTCGATGCTGGCCATGGCGCTGGTGACGGCGAGTCTCGTGACGGTCAACTGGCTGGTCTATGTCTACGCGATCACATCGGGCCATGCGCTTCAGGGCGCACTCGGCTACTACATCAATCCGCTGATCTCCGTGCTGATCGGGGCCATCCTGCTCAAGGAGCGCATGATGCTGCCGCAGAAGGTCGCGATCCTTCTGGCGGCGATCGCGGTCGCCATCCTCACCTATGATGCCGGCGGGCTGCCGTGGATTTCGCTGGCGCTGGCGTTCAGCTGGGGCTTCTACGCCTTCTTCCGCAAGACCCTGCCGATCGGCCCCAATCAGGGCTTCTTCCTCGAGATCCTGATCCTATCGGTGCCGGCCTGCCTCTACATCCTGTTCGTCGAATTGAGCGGCACGGGACACATGGCCAACGGCAACGGGGCAAGCGATATCGGGCTGCTGATCTTCAGCGGCATCGCCACGGCCATCCCGTTGATAACCTACGCCAACGGCGCGAAGCTGCTCAGACTGTCGACCATCGGCATGATGCAGTACATCGCCCCGACCATGGTCTTCATCACCGCCGTCTTCGTCTTCCACGAACCTTTCGGCCAGACGAAGTTCATCGCCTTCCTGTTCATCTGGGCCGGCCTGATCACCTATTCCTGGCCGATGATCCGCGAGTATCGCAACCGCTGAGCGGCCGACACCGCGCGACGCATCGGCGAAACCGAGTGGAGACTTGCGATGCAGATCGCGGACATAGCCTTCGGCACCACCGACTGGAGCACGGTCGAGGCGACGGAGCACAAGGGCGAGACGGGCGTCGCCACCTGGCGCACGCGCCATTTCGGCCCGATCCGGGTCCGCATGGTGGAATACACGCCCGGCTATCTGGCGGACCACTGGTGCGTCAAGGGGCATGTCCTGCTCTGCCTCGAGGGCGAGCTGACGACGGAACTCGCAGACGGCCGCGTCTTCGTGCTGAAGCCCGGCATGAGCTACCAGGTGGCGGACAATGCCGAACCCCACCGCTCCTCAACGGAAGTCGGCGCCAAACTGTTCATCGTCGATTGATCGGCCCCGGCCTCAGAGCCGGGAAATGACCTCGTCGGCCCCGTCGAGGTCGACTACCGTTTCCAGCTTTTCGAGAATGGCCGGGACGATGTCGTCGATCTCGGCGATCACCATGGGCTGGACACGGTGGGCTGTGTGGATGAAGCCCTGCTCGCGCATGTGGCGCACCAGTTCCAGCATCGGATCCCAGAAACCGTTCACATTGGCGAAAACCATCGGCTTTTCGTGCCGGCCGAGCTGTGCCCAGGTCATGATCTCGACGATCTCTTCCAGCGTGCCGATCCCGCCCGGCAGGGTGACGAAGGCGTCGGCGCGTTCGAACATGGCGTGCTTGCGCTCATGCATGTCCTTGGTGACGATCAGCTCGTCTAGCTGGCCGAGGGAATGGCGCGTGGCCTCCATGTCGACGAGGAATTCGGGGATGATGCCGGTCACCTGACCGCCGTTCGACAGAACGCCGCTGGCGACCGCACCCATGATGCCCTTGGTGCCGCCGCCATAGACGAGGCGCATGCCGTTGGCCGCGATGGAACGGCCGAGCGCGCGGCCGGCGGCCATGTAGGCGGGGTCGCGACCAGGCTGGGAACCGCAATAGACGCAGACGGATCGAATCGAGGATGCTTTTTCACTCATGTCCGAAACATGACTATGGAGCGGCGGCGAGGTCAACAAAATTGACGGAAACCTGTTCGCCACAATCCGGAATCCCTTGAGAACGCTTGTGAAAGTCGAAAGATAGGGCTAGCAATTTTGAAGAATATGGCGGCTGTTCCGCCCGGAGACTGACGATGATGAAAAACCGCGCCGTTTGGGTGGCCCTGTTGGTGCTCGGCGTTGCAACCCTGCTGATGGTGTTCTTCGTCCTGCCGCGCGTCTCGCCGGTCAAGGACGATGCCTCGCAGGCCGTCACCACGGCCGTCGATACGGCCAAGGAGGCAGCCGCCACGGCGGAAGCCACGGTCGCGGACGCCGCCAAGACGGCAGCGGAAAAGATGGACCGGCTGAAGGCCGAGGCGACCACCGCTGTGACGTCGATGAAGGCGCTGTTTGCCGAAGGCCGCACGCCGGCGGCCGATGCCTTCGCCACCGCCAAGGGTGTCGCCCGGGCCGCGGTCTCCGCGCTCGCCGCCCTCGACATTCCGGCCGGGATCGACTCAGCCCTCGACACGGCGATGAGGAAGGCCCGCGAAGATGCCTCCAAGGCCCTCGCCCTCATCGAGTCGCTGCCGGACGATCCGGCCAAGGCCGCCGGTCTCATCGCCGCCATCGAAAGCGCACTCACGGGCACCCCGGCACCTGAGCCGACCCCCGCCGCTCCGGCCGCAGCACCTGACGAGGCGGCCGATGCCGGCCTGCCGCGCTTCGACGTGCTGCGCGTCGAGCCCGACGGCTCGACCGTGATCGCCGGCAATGCCGCTCCGGGGTCCAAGCTTGAGATCGTTTCCGGCGACAAGGTGATCGCCACGCTTGACGTCGATCCGACGGGCGATTTTGCCGCCGTTCTCGACCAGCCGCTGCCGCCGGGCGACCACAGCCTGCAACTCAAGGCGACCGGCACGGACGGCAAGGCGGTGACTTCGGACGAGGTCGCGACCATTTCCGTTCCCACCGACCCCAACGGCAAGCTGCTCGCCATGGTTTCCAAACCCGGCGAGGCGAGCCGCCTGATCACTCTACCCGAAAGCGTCAATTCAGGCGCCAAGCAGGAGCGCGTCGCCGCGAGCGAAGCCGCACCGGCTGCCAACGCACCGGCAGCCGCCCCCGGCGATGCTGCGGCACCTGCCGAGACCGCAGCCCCTGCGACCACGCCGTCCACGACACCGGCCGGCACCGCGCCGGCCGCCCAGGCGCCTGAGATTCAGGTCACGGCCGTGGAGATCGAGGGCAACCGCATCTTCGTGGCCGGCAAGGCACCCGCCGGCAGCAGCGTTCGCGGCTTTGCCGACGAGACGCTGATCGGCACCGTCGTCACCGATCCCAGCGGTCACTTCGTCGTCGACGGTGAGGTGCCACTTAACGTCGGCTCCCATGTGATCCGGGCGGAACTGCTCGACGCCAACGGCACGGTCGTCGTGCGTGCCTCCGTGCCGTTCGACCGGCCGGAGGGCGAGCAGGTATCGGTCGTCGCGCAAAACAGCCAGACGGCGTCCGGTCAGGGCGGCGCCATGGTCCCGGTCGACCTCGCCGCCTTCGAAAAGCTGCGCGGGTCACTCGGCCAGGCCTTTGCGCTGCTGCAGGGACTTTACGCCGACGGCAAGAAGCCGGCGCTGGAAGAACTCGCCGCCGCCCGGTCGGCGACCGAGATCGGCCTGAAATCGATCGCCGATTTCCGTCCGGCCGCCATGTCCGCGGTCCCGCTTGCCGATTTCGTCGCCGCCACCGCCGCAAAGGCCGGCAAGGCCTTGGCCGCGCTGCAGGCACTTCCGAACGACATCGATGCGGTCGGCGCGGAACTGCCGAAGATCGCCGCGCTGATCGAGGCCGTGCTTTCGCCGGTCGCCCCCTCGCCGGAGCCGGCCACGCCGCCGGCCGCAGCGGGGGCAACGGCGACGCCGGCCGCGCCCGCCGCAACGCAGGACACGGCAACGGCAGCGGCTCCGGCCGAACCGAAGACGATCGAGCAGGCCCCGCTGACCGAGAGCCGCAACAGCGTGATCATCCGTCGCGGCGATACGCTGTGGCAGATCTCGCGCCGCGTCTACGGCCAGGGCGTGCGCTATACGACCATCTACCTCGCCAACTCCAACCAGATCCGCAATCCGGACCTGATCGAGCCCGGCCAGGTCTTCCAGGTGCCGAACGAAGCGCTGCCCAATGCCGAGGAGATCCACCGCAAGCGGCTGACCGGCAAGCCGGTGAACTGAGCAAACGGCGGGACTTTCTCCGCCCGGACATTGCATTGGGCGAAACGACGCCTTATCTGCGAAGCAGGCGGCGGCTCTCAAGGAGCCGCCGCCTTTTGCGATAAAGAGGCTTTCAGGGGCGGACGGGAATGGCGGACAACAAGAAGAAGACGGTTTCGGCGGACAGCAGCAATCCGCTCGGCACGCTGGTGAACCTCTGGCCCTATATGTGGCCGCGCGACCGGCTGGACCTCAAGATGCGGGTCGTCTGGGCGACGATCTTCCTTCTGGTGTCGAAGTTCGTACTGATCCTCGTGCCCTATTTCTTCAAATGGGCGACCGACGCGCTGAACGGCAAGCTCGACATGGCGGGCATTCTGCCCACCTTCCTGCTCGGCGCCGTGGCACTGGTCATCGTCTACAACCTCACCCGCATCGCCCAGGTCGGCCTCAACCAGCTGCGCGATGCGCTGTTTGCCAGCGTCGGCCAGTATGCCGTGCGCCAGCTCGCCTACCGCACCTTCGTGCACATGCACCGCCTCTCGCTGCGGTTCCATCTGGAGCGCAAGACCGGCGGCCTGTCGCGCATCATCGAGCGCGGCACCAAGGGCATCGAGACGATCGTCCGCTTCACCATCCTCAACTCGATCCCGACGCTGATCGAGTTCCTGCTGACGGCGGCGATCTTCTGGTGGAGCTACGGTTTCTCCTATCTCGCCGTCACCGCCTTCACCGTCTGGGCCTATATCTGGTTCACCATCCGCGCCAGCGACTGGCGCATCGGCATCCGCCGGGCGATGAACGACAGCGACACCGACGCCAATACCAAGGCGATCGACTCGCTGCTCAACTTCGAGACCGTCAAATATTTCGGCAATGAAGAGATGGAGGCGAGCCGCTTCGACCAGTCGATGGCGCGCTACGAAAAATCCGCCACCCAGGTCTGGACCTCGCTGGGCTGGCTCAACTTCGGCCAGGGCGTGATCTTCGGCGTCGGCACCGCCGTCGTCATGGTGATGTCCGCCATCGCCGTGCAGCAGGGCCAGCAAACAATCGGCGACTTCGTCTTCGTCAACGCCATGCTGATGCAGTTGTCCTTCCCGCTCAACTTCATCGGCTTCGTCTATCGCGAAATCCGCCAGGGGCTGACCGACATCGAGCAGATGTTCGACCTCCTGGAAGTGGACGCCGAAGTCGTCGACAAGCCCGGCGCGACCGAGCTTTCGATCCGCCAGGGCGGCGCGATCGCCTTCAAGGACGTGCATTTCGCCTATGATCCGCAGCGCCCCATCCTCAAGGGCATCTCGTTCGAGGTGCCGGCGGGCAAGACCGTCGCCGTGGTCGGCCCGTCTGGCGCCGGCAAGTCGACGATCTCGCGGCTGCTCTATCGCTTCTACGACATCCAGCAGGGCTCGATCACCATCGACGGCCAAGACGTGCGCGACATCACCCAGAAGAGCCTGCGATCGGCGATCGGCATGGTTCCGCAGGACACCGTGCTGTTCAACGACACGATTGCCTACAATATCCGCTACGGCCGTCCCTCTGCCAGCGATGCCGACATCGCCCAGGCCGCCGAAGTGGCGCAGATCGGCCACTTCATCACCGACCTGCCGGACGGTTTCCAGACCAAGGTCGGCGAACGCGGCCTGAAGCTCTCGGGCGGTGAAAAGCAGCGCGTGGCGATCGCCCGCACCGTGCTGAAGGCGCCGCCGATCCTGATCCTCGACGAGGCGACCTCGGCGCTCGACACGACGACCGAACAGGAAATTCAGGCGGCGCTCGACGTGGTGTCGAAGAACCGCACGACGCTTGTCATCGCCCACCGGCTCTCGACCGTGGTGAATGCCGACGAGATCATCGTGCTGAAGGGCGGCGAGATCGCCGAGCGCGGCACCCATGCCGCCCTGCTGGAGAAGCAGGGCCTCTACGCCTCGATGTGGAATCGCCAGCGCGAAGCCACCCAGGCGGAGGAACATCTGCGGCAGGTCCGCGAGAGCGACGAACTCGGCGTGGTGGTGCGCAAGCCCCCGGCATCCTGAGGCAACTTCCGTCGCCGCCGAGGGTTCGACCCTAGGCGGCGATACTGATCCGGTTGCGGCCGTTATTCTTGGCGAGATAGAGCGCGTCGTCGGCGCGCTTCAGAGCCTCGTCCAGGGCTTCCGCCAGCGGATCGAAGCCGGCAAGGCCAATGCTTACCGTCCCGGCGACGGACGACAGCGCTGAATGACGGCAACCGCGCTCGACCTCGAACCGCATGCGGTCGGCAATGCGTGCGGCGTCGTCGATCGAGGCGTCCGGGAACAGCGCGTAGAACTCCTCGCCACCGGCCCGGGCGATGACATTGCCCTCTCCGATCGTTTCTTCCAGCACGCCGGCGATCAGCCGCAGCGCGTTGTCGCCCTCGGCATGGCCCAGACGGTCGTTGATCAGCTTGAACTGGTCGACGTCGATCACGGCCACGGCCAGACGCTGGCCATTGCCGGCGGCCGCCTGCACGATCTGCTCGGCCAGTTCGAAAAACTTGCGCCGGTTATAGGCATTGGTCAGCGGATCGCGCTCGGCGGCCTCGATCAGCCGCGCCTCGAGCCTCTTGCGCTCGGTGATGTCGAGGATGGCGCCGGCAATGCCGCGCACGCGCCCGTCGCCGCCCTGCATCGCCGCCTTGTGGAAGACGACATGGCGGCTCGCGCCGTCGGAATGGCGGACTTCGCTCTCGTAGACCTGGGTGCCGCCGCGCCGCAACAGCTCGTCGTCTGCCGTCTGATAGCGGCTGGCCAGGGGCTCCGGGGCCACTTCGAACACCGAGCGGCCGAACACGCCGTCCGGCGCCCGGCCGATGAAGGTGGCAAAGGCGACATTGCAGCCGATATAGACGCCGTCGGCATTCTTGAAGAATATCGGTGCCGGCAGGTTGTCGATGCAGGCCTGCAGATAGTCGCGCTCGATGGCGAGATGACCGCGTTCCTCGAAGGTGGCGCGAACCCGCTCGAGTGCCCGCCGCGTGCGGGCCAGACAGACGACGATGTCCTCGCCCGAGGTCGGATCGACGACGTCGTCGGCGCCGAGCGCGATGGCGCGCTCCCTGCACCCGCCACTCAGTCCTTCGGTGGCAATGACGAGATAGGCGTGCTCGCCCAGAGTGCGGCGGAGTTCCCGCACGGCACTGCCCAGCCGTTCGACCGCCACAGGCACGAAATACGCGATCGGCCGCCCCGGAATGTCGATGGACGACGGCGCGGTCACGCCCTGCGCCTCAAGCAGCGCCGGTATCGGACGGCCATCGACGGCGAGCCAGAAGACCTCGCGGTCCTCCTTCGCACGGGCCTGCCGCATCGAACTCTGTTCAATACTCGACAACTGCTCTTCCGATTCCCTGGTGGCGAGATGCGTTCTTGCGGACGTGCCTGCAAGTTTTGACCTGCCATTTAAGGGGGTAAATGTTGACGGAAGGTGCATGGCGCCCCAACTACCAAAAATGATCGCGATGTGATGCCATTTGCCGCGTCCCTCGGTTTCAGCGCCGAAAGCATTGCCCCGGGCGCGCTTTCGGGGTAGTCAGCCACGTCGATCCTTTGCAGCGAAACGGGGTTTTTCATGGATCTGTTCGAGAGTATCCGTAAGGCTATCGTGCCTGTGCACAAGGAGGGCTACCCTTTCGTCGCCATCTTCTTCGTGGCGTCCCTGATCCTTGGCTGGATATTCGAGCCGCTCTTCTGGATCGGCATGGTGCTGACCCTTTGGTGCGCCTATTTCTTCCGCGATCCGGAGCGGGTCACCCCGCAGGATGACGATCTCGTCGTCAGCCCGGCCGACGGCCGCGTCTCCGCCATCCAGATGACCGTTCCGCCGGAGGAACTGCATCTCGGCACCGAGCCGATGCTGCGCATCTCGATCTTCATGAACGTGTTCAACTGCCATGTGAACCGCTCGCCTGTGCGCGGCCGCATTTCCAACATCGTCTACCGCGAGGGCAGCTTCCTCAACGCGGAGCTGGACAAGGCGAGCGAAGAAAACGAGCGCAACGGCCTCGTCATCGAGACGACCCATGGCGAAATCGGCGTCGTGCAGATCGCCGGCCTGGTCGCGCGTCGCATCGTCTGCTGGGCAAATCCTAACGATCCGCTGGCCGCCGGCGAACGCTTCGGCCTGATCCGTTTCGGTTCGCGTCTCGACGTCTTCGTGCCCGTCGGCGCGGAACCGCGCGTCTCTATCGGCCAGACCGCCATCGCCGGCGAGACGGTGATCGCCGAGTTCGGCTCGGCCAAGGGACCGGTCGTCAGCCGTCGCAGCTGACGCAGGAAGGACAAGCCGCATGCAGATGCCAAAGCCGCCGGTCGAAGAGAACGAGCACAATGATCGCGCACGTGGCCCTCGCCTTCGCGAGATCCCCTTGCGGCTGCTCGTGCCGAACCTCATCACGGTTCTGGCGATCTGCGCCGGCCTGACCGGCATCCGGCTCGCCTTCGAAAACCGCTACGAACTGGCGGTTGCGATGGTGCTGGCCGCGGCTTTCCTCGACGGCATCGACGGGCGCATCGCCCGCATGATGAAGGCGACGTCGAAATTCGGCGCGCAGATGGATTCGCTCGCCGACATCGTCAATTTCGGTGTCGCCCCCGCCCTTGTGCTCTACGTCTTCATCCTCGACCAGGCCCGGTCCTTCGGCTGGATCGCGGCACTGATCTATGCGATCGCCGCGGGCCTGCGCCTTGCCCGCTTCAACGTCATGGCCGAGCGCGAGACCAAGGTTCCGTGGCAGTCGGAGTTCTTCGTCGGCGTGCCGGCCCCGGCCGGTGCCATGCTGGTGCTGCTTCCGGTCTATCTCGGCTTTCTCGGCGTACCGCCGAGCGCGCCCGTCGCCTTTGCCGGCGCCGTCTACACGATCCTGATCGCCTATCTGCTGGTCAGCCGCCTGCCCGTATGGTCAGGCAAATCGGAGACCAGCCGCATCCGCCGCGATCTGGCGCTGCCGATGATTCTCGGCGTGGTGCTCTATGTGGCACTGCTGATGAGCTTCACCTGGGAAGTGCTGTCGCTGACCGTTCTCGGTTATCTTCTGTCCCTGCCCTTCGGCGCCCGCTCCTGGCACCGCCGCTACGGCACGCTGACCATCGGCGAGGAAGCCCCGGAAAAGGGACTTTCCGAGATCGATCGGGGTCTCTGAGCCACGGTTTTCGCCGAACCGCCGCTTTTTCCCGAAGAAAATCGGTCTTTTCTCGCGAAACATGGCCGCTTCTGATCAAAATTGATTTGCGTCATGGTTTGCGCCACGCTTTTGTCGTGATCTGCTCGAATAGAGCAAAAAACAAAAAACAAGAAATACCCAGGAAACACTTCAGGAGCACGACATGACCACCAAGGCCCCCGCCGAGGCGAAGCCGGCGACCCAGACTCTCGATTCCCACTACAGGCCGCTCGGTCTCAAGGCAGTCGTCGCCGCAGCGCTGATGCTGAAGCGCAAGCCGGCCAAGAAGGCCGTCGCCTGAGGTTCAGAACAGGCTCATCTGGCCGCCGCCCGATGACTTCTTCTCCGGCTTGGCCACGACCAGGCTTTCCCCGACCGGGGCTTGCACCTCCGGTCCGGTATTCTTGACCTTGTTGACCAGGTCGGACACGGGCACCGCCTCGAAGAAATCCTCTTGCGCCGGCACCAGAAGATCCGCCACCTCGCGCGGCTCGCGGGTCTTGCAGTCCAGCCAGCGCTCGAAATCCTCCGCCTTGATCACCACCGGCATGCGATCGTGAATGCGCCCGATCGTACGGTTGGAACCGACGGTCAGGATGGCACCGGTGTCGACTTCCGATCCGTCGGCCGAAGACCAGGTCTCCATCAGGCCGGCAAAGGCGACGATCTTGCCGTGGCGCGGCTTGATCCAGTAGGCCTGCGATTTCTCGCCGCTTTCCTTGGCGGGCCGATGCCATTCATAGAAGCCGGATGCCGGGACGAGCACGCGCCGATGCCGCATGGCGGCGCGGAACGAAGCCTTGCCGATCGCCGTCTCCGAGCGCGCATTGATCAGCAGCGGAAAATCGTTCGGGTCCTTGACCCAGCCGGGAATGAGACCCCAGCGCACCAGCACCGCCTTGCGGTCCGGCAGATTGCTTCCGGCCTCCGGGCGATCGCCGGCGATGACGACCAGGATCGGCTGGGTCGGCGCGATGTTGTAACGCGCCGGAAACCCTTCGAGCTCGAGCAGCCCGAGGAACTCCTGAACCTCTTCAGGTGTCGCCGTCAGTGAAAAACGTCCGCACATGGCAAATCCATCGCACTTGCCGCCGGACCGGTCAAGGCGACGGCGCGCTCTGCCGCGGCGCTTGCGAGGCCGGGAAAAACTGGCGATAGTCAGATCGTCGATTCTCCGCCGCGCGCCTGTGCACGTCGACAGCCCCCAGGAGATCCGCTTCATGCAGACCCGCCCTCGCCTCGCCTCTTCCGCCATCGTCGAACGCGAAGGCCGTTTCCTGCTCGTGCGCCGGCGCAATCCGCCCGCTGCCGATCTCTTCGCCTTTCCCGGCGGACGGGCCGAGCCCGGCGAGACGCCGGAGGAAACCGCAATCCGCGAACTGTTCGAGGAGACCGGACTGGAGGGGCGCGAGGCGCGTCTCTTCGAAACACTCGAACTCCTGCCCGAGGACGGCATGCCGGAAAGCCATTTTCTGCTCTCGGTCTTCCGCGTCGAGGCGGCGGCGGAAACGGTCGCCATCGCCGACGACGATGCGCTCGAGGCCGGCTGGTTCCTCCCCGAGGAGATCGCCCGCCTGCCCGTTCCCGACAGCGTGCGCGCCTGCGTCGAAAGGCTGGTCAAGGGCGGCGAAGCGGGATAAACAGGGGGGGCCGGCGTTCGATCGCCGACGATTTTACCGCAGCGACGACAAGGCAGGGCATGCGCGCGACAGGATTTTCCGCCAAGGCTTTCTTCGTGGCCGCCGCCTTTGCCCTCGGGTCGCTCGCGGCCAATGCCCAGACGCCGCAGCCGCCCGCGACACCGGAAGCCGCACTCGATTCGACCGAAAAGCCCGCCCCTTACGACGACAAGCTCGCCCGCCTGTCGGAGATCATCGGCGCGGTGCACTATCTGCGCAATCTGTGCGACAAGGAAGGCGAGCCGGAATGGCGCGAGGCCATGCAGAAGTTGGTGGATGCGGAGACCGGTACCGAGCCGAAACGGCGCGCCCGCATGGTCTCCGCCTATAATCGCGGATACCGCTCGTTCGCCTCGGTCTATACGACATGCACGGCATCGGCGATCGCCGCCGAAGGCTTCTACCGTAACGAAGGCGCAACACTCGCCGTCGAAATCGCCGCCCGCTATGGAAATTAACGATTAATTCACCTGTTTTGGTCTCGGGCCGTGTCGTTTTGACAAAAGGCTGATAGTGTCATTAACAGGTGAGTAAGGACTACGCTTCGGGGAATGACCATGGAACCGCGCCGCAACGAGATCGACGACATGATCGTGCATGAAAAGACGCAGGCCGCGCTGGAATACCAGAACGAAGCCTGGGCCGACGGCATCGCGGATGGCATCGAACCGGAGATCATTGCCGACGCGGCCTTCGCGCTGGCCATGCGGGAGACGATCCGCATCCATGGCGAAAACGGCGCCGAAGCGGTGCTCGAATCGCTGCGCAACCGCTTGCTTGCCGGCGAATTCTCGCCCGAACGTCGTGTTCAGTAACAGGATCCAGAGGCACTGCAATGCATAGCAGGCTGAAGCCCTTGTGGCACGATCGCCTCGTGCGCCTCCTTTCTATTGCCCTGGCCGTCGGTCTGACGGCCGCGCCCTTACGGCCGGCACTGGCGCTCTCCGACATCCCGCCCATTCCAGCCCCCCAGCAGGATCCGACCGCGCCGCAGGCGCCTGAGGAGGAGGAAGAGCTCGACGAGCTTCCCGACCCCGGCCTGACCGGCATTCCCGATCCCGATCCGCTGATCAAGAAGCCCGAGACGCAACAGCCTCCCGCCAATGCCGAGGCGGACGAGCCGCCGCCGGAGGTCATCTACGACATCACCAAGGCGCCAGAGCCGGTGCGGCGCCTGCGCGAACAGATGATCGAAGCGGCCGCTTCGGGCGACATCGAACGGCTGCGGGCCCTGATGAATCCCGGTCCGAACCAGACCCAGATCCTGATGGAGACCAGCGAGGATACCGATCCGGTCGCAGCGCTGAAGCAACTGTCGGGCGACGACGAGGGCGTCGAAATCCTCGCCATCCTGATCGACATCCTGTCGACCGGCTTCGTGCGTGTCGATGCCGGCACGCCGAACGAGACCTATGTCTGGCCCTATTTCGCCGAGAAGCCGCCGGCCATGCTGACGCCGCCGGAGAAGGTCGAACTGCTGCGCATCGTCACTGCGGGCGACTTTGCCGCGATGGAAGAACTCGGCAACTACAACTTCTTCCGGCTCGGCATCACGCCGGACGGCAAGTGGAAGTTCTTCACCGCCGGCGACTGAGTCGCCCCTCCTCCCTGCGCACTTCGGCACAACTTTCGCCGTGGATCATTTGCCGCCCGGTGGCGGGAATCGATTCCCTTTTGCGATGCGATGCTCTAACTCTCGGGCATCGACCAACCGGAAGGGAACGACGATGCCAGCAGCCTCCCTGCCCGACCGCGCACTGATCCAGGTAACCGGTGCCGACGCGGAGCATTTCCTGCACAATCTGGTGACTACCGACATTGCGGCCTTGCCCGCCGGCGAGGCCTGGCCCGGCGCTCTGCTGACGCCGCAGGGCAAGATCCTGTTCGACTTTCTCGTCTGGCGCGACGGCGACGGTTTCGTGCTGGACACCACCGCTGGCCAGCGCGAGGCGCTGATCAAACGGCTTTCCATGTACAAGCTCCGCGCCGCCGTCGAGATCGTGGCTCTCGAGCCGGAAGGCGTGACCGTCGCCTGGGGCGAGGATGCGGGCGAAGCCGGTCTCGTCGATCACCGATTCACCGTTGCCGGCGTCAGGGTGACGCGCAAGCCGGGCGCGGGACAGGCGGAGGTCCCGCAGGGCTACGATGCCTTGCGCGTGCTTGCCGGCATCGCCGAATCCGGTCCGGACTTTGCCCTGCAGGACGCCTTTCCCCATGACGTCCTGTTCGACCTGATGGGCGGCGTCTCCTTCCGGAAGGGCTGTTATGTCGGCCAGGAAGTGGTGTCGCGCATGCAGCATCGCGGCACGGCGCGGCGCCGAGTGGTCGTGGTGACCGCCGACGCCGCCCTGCCCGCCACCGGCACGGAGCTTCTGACCGGCGGCAAGCCGATTGGCACGCTCGGCACGGTCGCCGGCAATCGCGGCCTGGCCATCGTCCGCATCGACCGCGCCGGCGAGGCCATCGCGTCCGTCACGCCCATCCTGGCGGGCGAGACCGCCGTTACGCTGTCGCTTCCGTCCTGGACCGGGCTTGCCTTTCCCACCAGCGCGGCCGAGGAGGGCTGAGCATGGCCGAGGCCGCCGCACTTTCGGGGCGCGCCTGGCAGCGCATGCTGTCCGGACGGCGGCTCGACCTGCTCGATCCCTCGCCGCTCGACGTGGAGATTTCCGACATCGCCCACGGGCTGGCGCGCGTCGCCCGGTGGAATGGCCAGACCTCCGGCGACCATGCGTTTTCGGTCGCCCAGCACAGCCTGATGGTCGAAGACATCTTCCGCCGCATCACCCCGAAGGCGACCGCCGACGAGTTGCAGATGGCCCTGCTGCATGACGGCCCGGAATATGTGATCGGCGATATGATCTCGCCGTTCAAGGCGGTAGTCGGCGGCGGCTACAAGCTGGTGGAGAAGCGCCTGGAGGCGGCGATTCACCTGCGCTTCGGCCTTCCGGCGCATCCGACCCGCGCGCTGAAGGACCAGATCAAGAGGGCCGACACGATTTCCGCCTATTTCGAAGCGACCGAACTTGCCGGCTTCGCCGAGGCGGAAGCCCGCAAGTTCTTCGGCCAGCCGCGCGGGATTGCCCGCGATACCCTGCTGATCGCGCCACTTCCGGCCTACCGGGCGCAGGCGCTGTTCCTCGAGCGCTTCGAAGCGATCGAGGCGGCCCGTGCGGTGCGCCCGAAGGTGACCCCATGAGCCAAATCGTCGTCTCGCCGCTGTCGCGCATCGCCGAACTCGCCGTCCGCCACAAGGCGCGCGAGATGATCACGCTGATGGCCGAGAAGCAGGATTTTCACCGCCCCGCGGTGATCTCCGCCGACCGCCACCTGAAGCTCGGCGTCAACGACATCACCTTTGCCGGCACCGGCGACCTGATCGCGCCGCAGGAGCGGCACGTGCTCGAGATCATCGCGTTTGCCCGCGCCTGGGACCAGAGCGCACCTCTGCTCATCCATTGCTGGATGGGCGTGTCGCGCTCGCCCGCCGCCGCGCTGATCGCCAGCCTCGCCGTAGCGCCGGGCGACGATGACGAGGCGCTGGCGCTCCGCCTGCGCGCCGCCTCGCCCTATGCCACCCCCAACTCCCGCCTGATCGAGATCGGCGACAGCCTGCTGTCGCGCGGCGGACGGCTGACGGCGGCGGTCAAGGCGATCGGCCGCGGTGCGGATGCCGACGGCAATGCGCCCTTCGTGCTGACCGTTCCGATCGTGGCGGACCATCCATGACGGACCGCACCACCTCCGTCGAGATCGGCCTCAATGCTGCGATCGTCGCGGTGACCAGCGGAAATCCGCGCATTCTGGTGGTGAGCGACCCGACCAGCTTCCTGGAAAGCCTGCCCTTCGGCCCGTTCGACCCCGTCCGCCATCGGACGATGGAAATGTCGTTGCGCACCACGGTGACGGCCCAGACCGAACTGCACATGGGCTATATCGAACAGCTCTACACCTTCGGCGACCGGGGCCGGTACAAGATGGCCGGCGATGTCGGACCGCATGTCGTTTCGGTCGGCTATCTGGCGCTCACCCGCATGGATCCCGCCCGCGAGGCGAGCCTTAACGCCGCAGGCGTGCACTGGCGCGACTGGTACAGCTACCTGCCCTGGGAGGACTGGCGACACGGCCGGCCGGCGGTAATCGACCGGGTGGTTCTGCCGGCGCTTGCGCAATGGGCGGAAGAGGACCCGAGCGAGGACAAGGCCGAGATGCGGCCGTCGCGCCGCTCGCGGCTGAAGCTCGCCTTCGGTCTCGATGATTTTCCCTTCGACGAGGAGCGGGTTCTCGAGCGCTACGAGCTGCTCTACGAGGCCGGACTGGTGGAAGAGGCCGTGCTCGACGGCCGGGTCGCGGCCCGGCGCGTGTCGGAGCCGATCGGCATAGCCATGCGCTTCGACCACCGGCGGATCGCCGCGACCGCGCTCGCGCGGCTGCGCGGCAAGATCAAGTATCGCCCGGTGGTGTTCGAACTGATGGCATCGGAGTTCACTCTGACCGAACTGCAGGCGACGGTCGAGGCGATCTCCGGCCGGCACCTGCACAAGCAGAATTTCCGCCGCCTGGTCGAGGGCGCCGAACTGGTGGAACCGACCGGCGAAACGCTCGCGACCGGCGGGCGGCCGGCGGCACTTTTCCGCTTCCGCCGCCAGATTCTCGAGGAGCGGCCGGCGCCCGGCCTCAAGCTCGGCGGACGCTGAGCCGAGGCCGCAGCCCCCGCCAATCCCTCCCCTTGCGCTTGACCCCGAAGGGTCCTGCCCCATCTAGCCCCTTGACGCATCTCGACGTGAAGGAGTGAACCGAAGGATGGAACAGCAGGCCAGCGAAGTCATCATCGCGACGCGCACGGCGCTCAGCCAGGCGAGCGCTCTTGCCGTGCAGTATTCGTTCTCGATCGTCGGCGCGCTGCTCCTGCTGATCATCGGCTGGACGCTCGCCTCGCTGCTCAGCCGGTGGGCGCATGAGGGTCTGCTGCGTGTCCGGGGCATAGACGAGACGCTCGCCCGCTTCTTCGCCAACGTCATCCGCTATGCCTCCCTGCTGCTGGTCTTCGTCACCGTGCTTGGGCAATTCGGCGTGCAGACCGCCTCGATCATCGCAGCCCTCGGCGCCGCCGGCCTCGCCATCGGTCTTGCCCTGCAGGGGACGCTGCAGAACATCGCCGCCGGCATCATGCTGCTGGTGCTTCGCCCGTTCCGGGTCGGCGAATATATCGAGACGGGCAATATTTCCGGGACGGTACGCGAGATCGGCCTGTTCGCTACCGAACTGAAGACGCCCGACGGGCTCTACCGGCTGGCGCCGAACTCGATCCTGTGGAATGTGCCGATCACCAATTTCAGCCGCGAGACCACGCGCCGCTTCGAGCTGAAGGTGGGTATCGGCTACGACGACGACATCGATCTCGCCCAGCGCCTGATGCGCGAGCTGGCGGAGAAGGACAAGCGCGTACTGAAAAGCCCGCCGGTGGACACCTTCGTCAACGAACTGGCCGAAAGCGCCGTGGTGCTGACGCTGTGGTACTGGACGAGCGCCGCCGACTTCTGGCCGACCTCGCGCCAGATGATCAAATCCGTCAAGCAGGCCTTCGACGAGAACGGGATCTCCATCCCGTTCCCGCAGGTGACCTACAATGCCCGTTTTCCGGGGCTCGTGGCCTCCGAGGCCGAGGCCGAACGGGAAGACGCCTGAGCGGCGATCATGGACGGAAGCCGCGTCAGAGCGACAGCTTGGTTGCCGAGGTCTCGCCGTCGTCGCCTTCGGTGCTGCCGGCATAAGCCGAATAGGCGGCGATCACCTGCTTCATCTCTTCCAGCACGTCGAACAGGCTGACGGTATCGTCGTCCTCGTCTGAGGTGTCATCGGCCGGCGGAGGCGGCGGGCCTTCCGGCCGCAGCTGCTCCATCGCATCAACGAACTGGGATTGCGTCAGGGATCCGGTGCCCTCGCCGTCGAGTTCGGCGAAGAGGGACGTGGCCTCCTCCTCGCTCATGTCCTCGGGACGGGCTGCGACGAATTCGGCTTCGGTTACCTTGCCGTCGCCGTCGGTATCGATCTTGGCAAACAGGTCGGCGGCGGAGGGGCGGTCATCCGCCCCGGTATCGGCCGCGCCGCCGGCATTGGCGAGCAGCATGGCCATCACGCCGCCTGCCACCTGGGAGGCGACACCGCTTGCTGCGTTTTGATTTTCGACCGTCGGATCCTGGGTGCGCGGCGAGCCGGAGGATTTTTCCGCGGCGGCCAGTTCTTCGGCACTGATGATGCCGTCACCATTGGTATCGAGACCGGAAAGCGATGTGGAGTACAGAGAACCGCCGCTCGGCGACGAAGAAATACTGGTCATACAAATCCCCGTAAGTATCGGCTGAAAGTGCCTGTATCCGCAGTACGCTATACTCTTCCGACGGGATGACTCTGGGCTATGGGATTCGCGGTAAAGGGTCAAAAACCAATAATAATCTACAATAAGTAGTTTGCGTCGCTTCTAACATACGTCAATTGCTTGAACTCATGGAATTTCTCGTTCGCGGTGTGACGAAAAACACCGCGACCCAGGTCTATCCACCGAGACAAAAGAACTGATTTTTGTCAGCCGATTTCCACATCGAGGCCGATGTCGAGGGTCGGTGCGGCCATGGTGACCTTGGAAGTGGAGATGTAGTCGACACCCGATTCGGCAATCGCGCGGATCGTCTGGATGTTGACGTTTCCGGACGCTTCCAGCATCACACGGCCGACGGCCGAGGGATAGTTGGCACCGGAAAGCCCGTGATGTTGCCGGTTGATCTCGACCGCCTCGCGCAGCAGGTCGGGACCCATGTTGTCGAGCAGGATGGCGTCCGGCCGCGCGCCCAGCGCCTCGCGCATCTGGCCGAGGGTGTCGACCTCGACCTCGACCTTGACCAGATGCCCGGCATAGGCGCGGGCCGCCCCGATGGCAGCAGCGACGCCGCCCGCCACAGCGATATGGTTGTCCTTGATGAGAATGGCATCGTCCAGGCCAAAGCGGTGGTTGGAGCCGCCGCCGAGGCGAACGGCGTATTTCTCCACCGCCCGCAGGCCCGGCAGGGTCTTGCGCGTGCAGGTGACGCGGGCATGGGTGTGGGCGATCTCGGCGGCGAAGCGCGCCGTGTAAGTCGCGACGCCCGAGAGATGCATCAGGAAGTTCAAGGCGACCCGCTCGGCCGAGAGGATGGAGCGCGCCGGGCCCTCGACACGGATCAGCGCATCGCCGGGTTTCACCCGGTCGCCGTCCGAGACCTTCGCCTCGAAGACGACCGAGGGATCGACAAGCCGGAAGGCGGCGCGCGCCAGCTCGATGCCGGCGATCACGCCGTCCTCGCGGCTGTTGAGCGCCGCCCGCGCCGCCTTTTCCGGTCCAATGGTTGCATAGGTGGTGATGTCGCCGGCGCGGCCGAGATCCTCGATCAGCGCCGCCCGCACCTGGTCCTCGACCATCAGCGGGAGCAATACGGGGCGAAGGGGCTCGGTCATCGGATATTACCTCTGTCTTGGATCAGCCGGCGATTTCAGCGGCGATGCGTTCGGCATCCTTGAGGGTCATGAAGGTGCGATGGCGCAAGGCCTCCACCGGTTCCGGGAAATCGGAACGGTAGTGCCCGCCGCGACTCTCCTCGCGCTTGAGCGCGGCGGTGGCGATGAGCTTGGCAGTCGTCGCCATGTTGGAGAAGCGGACACGCTTGTTGATGCCTTCGAGGCGCACGATCTGGCGGATCAGGTCCTTCAGGCCCTCGGCCTCGCGGATGACGCCGGCATGGGCCGACATCTCGCGGCGCAGTGTCTTCAGCTCGGCGCTGTCCTCCAGCGTCACCAGCTCGTCGTTCTCGCCGGCATCCTTCGGCCATTCATAGAGCGAGGATTCCGGCAGCATGCCCTTGATGCTCTCGGCGATCCGGGCGGCGAACACGACAGCCTCCAGCAGCGAATTGGAGGCCAGACGGTTGGCGCCGTGCACGCCGGTCGAGGTCACCTCGCCGGCCGCCCAAAGCCCGTCGACGGTGGTCTTGCCGTCGGCGTCCACCAGAACGCCGCCCATGTGATAGTGCACGGCCGGCACGACCGGGATGGGCTGCGTCACCGGATCGATGCCGGCCGCCTTGCACGAGGCGTAGACGGTCGGGAAGAGATCGGGGAAATGCGCGCCGACCGCCTTGGTGCAATCGAGGAAGGCGCCGCGGCCTGCCTTCACCTCGGCAAAGACGCCGCGCGCCACGATGTCACGCGGCGCAAGCTCGGCATCGGCATGCAGGTCCGTCATGAAGCGATGCCCGGCGCGGTTGATCAGGATCGCACCGTCGCCGCGTAGCGCCTCGGTGGCGAGCGGCGCCGGGTCCTGGCCGATGTCGATGGCGGTCGGGTGGTACTGGACGAATTCCGGATCGGCGATCATGGCGCCGGCCTTGGCCGCCATGCCGACGCCGGCGCCGCGCGCTTCGGCCGGATTGGTGGTCACCTGGTAGAGATGGCCGATGCCGCCCGAGCAGAGCACCACGGCGCGGGCGGGAAAGGCGACGCGGGTCTTCGACTGGCCGGCATCCGGACGGGCGATGACGCCGGAAACGAAACGGCCCTCGGCCACCAGTTCCTCGACGACATAACCTTCCATTACGCGGATCGACGGCGTCTTGCGCACGGTGGCGATCAGCGCCTCCATGATGGCGCGCCCGGCCTGGTCGCCCTTGACGCGGACGATGCGGCGCTCGGAATGGGCCGCCTCGCGCGACAGCAGCAGATGGCCTTCGAGATCGCGGTCGAACGGCACGCCATAGGCGAGAAGGTCGCGGATGCGGTCCGGCCCCTCCGAGATCATCAGGCGGGCAATGCGTTCGTCGACGATGCCGGCGCCGGCCGCGAGCGTATCGGCGAGGTGCTTCTCGAAGGTGTCACCGGGGCTCATGGCCGCGGCGATGCCGCCCTGCGCCCAGGCGGAAGACGCCCCCTGGCCGATCGGGGCTGCGGCAAGCACGGTCACCGGACGCGGCGCGAGCTTCAGGGCGCAGAACAGCCCCGCCAGGCCGCCGCCGATGATGACGATGTCGTCGACGCCCTGCCAGGATTGCGGGCGCATGGATTCAAGTTTCGTGGACATTCAGGCAATCTCCGCCGGCGAGACGCCGGTCCTCGTCAATTCTTCAAATTGATCATGCGTTCGACCGCAAGGCGCGCCCGACCGGCGATCGCCGGATCGACCACGACCTCCTCCGTCATGAAGAGCAGGCTGTCGAGGATCTTCGGCAGCGTGATGCGCTTCATGTGCGGACAGAGATTGCACGGCTTGACGAAGTCGACGTCGGGCACTTCCGCCTGGATGTTGGAGGCCATGGAGCATTCGGTTACCAGCAATACACGGCCCGGGCGCTTCGTCTTGACATAGTCGATCATGCCCGAGGTTGAGCCGGCATAGTCGGAGACCGCCAGAACGCTCGGATGGCATTCCGGATGGGCGACGATCTCGATCGACGGATCGGCGGCCTTGTATTCCATCAGCTCTTCCGCGGTGAAGCGCTCATGCACTTCGCAATGGCCCTGCCAGGTGAGGATCTTCTTCGTCGTCTGCTTGGCGACGTTCATCGCCAGGTATTCGTCGGGAATGCACAGCACCGTATCCGACTCGAAGCTGTCGACCACGGCGACCGCATTCGACGAGGTACAGCAGATGTCGGTCTCGGCCTTCACGTCGGCCGAGGTGTTGACATAGGTGACGACCGGCACGCCCGGATAGCGCGCCTTCAGCGCCCGCACGTCGGCGCCGGTGATCGATTCCGACAGCGAGCAGCCGGCCCGGCCGTCGGGGATCAGCACGGTCTTCTGCGGATTGAGCAGCTTGGAAGTCTCGGCCATGAAATGCACGCCGCACTGGACGATGACCTCGGCATCGACGCGCGTCGCGTCGCGGGCGAGCTGCAGCGAATCGCCCTTGATGTCGGCGACACAGTGGAAGATTTCCGGCGTCTGGTAATTGTGGGCGAGGATGACCGCGCCGCGTTCCTTCTTGATGCGGTTGATGGCGTGGATATAGGGCGCGAAGACCGGCCATTCGATCGCCGGGATGAAGGCCTTGACCCGCTCGTAGAGATGCTCGGTTTCCTTTGCCACGGCCGGGGTGAAGGATAGATCGGGCCGTTCCAGAACGCCGAAACGCTCCGCCGCTGTCTGCGATTGGCGCATCTGGGCAAGATTGCCGGTCCCTGAGATATGTGCCATGCCGAACCCTCTCTCCAGTTGGCAATCTACTTATGCTCAGATTGAGCAAAAATAGGATCAAAGAAAACCGGCCAGAGCCGGTGACGTTGATTTAGAAAGTTTTATGACGGTTTGCAAGGGCGATAAATAGCCCTGCCGGCCGGTTCTGCCCGTTTGGTGACCATGCTCTCTTTCAGGATCGGCGAAAACAGGTAGTGTCGCGCAATACGCGGCACGCCGCCGAGAGGTCCCATGCTTGAACTTTTAGCGCTCATTCTGATCGTCATCCTGTTTGTCAACAATCGCACCGCCTTCAAGCGGATCGACCAGATGGAGAAGCATATCGCCATGCTGTCGGAGCGGGTCGGACGCCTGGCATCATCCGGCGCAGCCGCGCCGGCGACTGAGCCGGAGGCGGTCGAAGCGGCCGAGCAGTTGGCGATCACCGAAGCGCCTGCCCCCACGCAGGACGTCCCGGCTGAAGCGATGGCGGAAGCCGGCATCGACGATCATGCGGCGTCAGAAGCCCCGGCCGGGGAAGCCTTCTTGCAGCCTGCGGCATCGACGTCCGCCCCGGCACCAGCCGGACGGAGCGAAAGCCTGGAAAACTATCTCGGCGCGCGCTGGGCCGTCTGGGCCGGCGGACTGGCGCTGGCGCTCGGCGGATTGTTCCTCGTGCGGTATTCGATCGAAAGCGGCCTGCTCGGCCCCGGGGTCCGCCTCTCGATCGCTGCCCTCTTCGGCCTGCTGCTGGTGGCCGGCGGCGAGATCGTGCGGCGCAAGGCCCTGCCCCAGGCGGCCGCCCTCTACGACAATGCGATGATCCCGGGCATCCTCACGGCGGCCGGCACCCTCTCGCTGTTCGGCGCGATCTATGCCGCCCACGGCATCTACGAATTTATCGGCCCGACGCTGGCCTTCCTGCTGCTGGCGCTCGTCGCCTTTGCCACGCTCGGCCTGTCGCTGCTGCACGGACAGGCGCTCGCCGGCCTCGGGCTCGCCGCGTCGCTCGCCACGCCCGCGCTGGTGTCCAGCACCTCGCCCAACCCATGGACGCTGTTTTCCTTCCTCACCGTCTCGCTGGTCGCAACCGCGGCCGCGGCGCGGTTGAAAACCTGGCGCGTGGTGCCGGTTCTGGCCAATGCCGGGCTCGGTCTCTGGGCGATCGTCTACATCCTGTTCAGCGACGGGGTCGAGCTGGCGCCGGTGACGCTGGCGCTGATTGCTTTGATTGCCAGTGCTCTGCTGATCTGGCCGGCTGATGCAGGCGAGACGGATCGGGCGGCGGACGCGCTCAGCTGGCGGAACCTCGGCCGTGCCTTCATCCGCAAGCCGGCAGGGCTCTGGCTCTCGGTCTCGCTGGCCGTGTTCTTCCCCGCCCTTGCCATCGTCGCCGTCGGCGTGGCGGCGGATCTCAATCCGCTGTTTGCCATGGCTGCCCTGATCGCGGCGCTCGCGGCCGCCGGTGCTGCCCGTCGCGGCGCCGCCTGGCCGGCCTTTGTCGCCATGTCGGGCGCCATCCTCGGCCTTGGCCTCAACGCCGCCGCCACCACGGATATCGTCAGGGGTTTCGACACCGGCCTTGGCGGCGATACGCCGCTCCCCGGCCTGGACGGTCAGTCGATGGCGATCACCCTTGGCCTCGGCGCCGTCTTCCTGCTGTGCGGCCTCGCCTTCATCCGCCGCCGGGGTGCGGCCGATGCCGTCCTTTCGACGCTGTGGGCCGCGATTGCCGCTGCCGTGCCGGTGACGATCGCCTCGATCAGCTTCGTGCAATACGGCGTCTATGCACGGGACTGGACGCACGGTCTCTACGGCATCGCGCCCGGCCTCGTACTTCTCGGTGCGACCGAGTTCTTCGCGCGCACCGGCCTCGCCACGACCCTTCGCCGCGGCCTCGACCTGCTGATCGCCGGCTCGTTCGCCGCCTTCGCCTTCAGCCTGCACATGCTGAGCGACGGCATCGTCACCACCATCCTTCAGCCGATCCTTGGCTTCGCCTACCTGATGGCCAACCGGGTGCGGCCATGGAGCGGGTTGCCCTGGATGATGGCTGCCGCCCTTGTCTGCGTTCTCGCGAGGATCGCAAACGACCCGACATTGGTCGGGCCGGAACATCTCTCCACGACGCCGTTGTTCAATGCGCTTCTCCCCGGCTACGGCATTCCGGCGATCCTGGCGATCCTGTCAGCCTACGAATTGCGCAACTGGCCGGGCTTTCGCGTGCGCAATGCGTTGCAGGGGCTCGCCAGCCTTCTCGGGCTGCTGGCGGTCGCCATCCTCATCCGCCATGCGATGAACGGCGGCGTGCTCGACGACCGCGTGCCTACGCTCGGCGAACAGTCGATCTACACGCTGCTGATCACCGGACTCTCGGGCATATTGATGACCCTCGACCTCAAGTCGCCGAGCCCGGTCTTCCGTTACGGCTCAATGGTGGCGGGCGTGCTGTCGATGGCCAATGTGCTGGTCCTGCATCTGTTCGCCCTCAATCCGTTCTTCACCGGCGAAAGCACGGGGTCCTGGCCGCTCGTCAACCTGCTTCTGATCGGTTACCTGCTGCCGGGCCTCGCCTATGCGGGGCTCGCCTTCTACGCGCGCGACAAGCGCCCGCTCCCTTACGTGACGGCACTCGCGATCAGCGGCGCCGTGCTCGGATTTGCCTGGGTCACGCTCTCGGTGCGGCGCTTCTGGCACGGCGAGTTCATCGCCTCCTGGAAAGGTTTCGAGCAGGCCGAGACCTATACCTATTCGGTCGCCTGGCTAGCCATCGGGGTCGGCCTTCTGGCGCTCGGCACGAAATTCGATGCCCGCAGCCTGAGGCTCGCCTCGGCCGTCCTGGTGTTCATCTCGGTCGGCAAGGCCTTCCTGATCGACATGAGCCATCTCGAAGGCGTCCTGAGGGCGCTTTCCTTCATCGGCCTCGGCGTCGTGCTGATCGGCATCGGGCTCTTCTACCAGAAGATACTGACCAGCCGGAAGTCACGGCCGACCGTGACGGCGGAGGAAAACGGCTGAAGGCGGTTGCCATGGCCCGCCGCGGTCCCCTAGATGGACGCTTCCTTCTGCCAATCTGGACCTGCGATGACGAACGGCCTTAGCGAAACCGCCTTTGACCCGCATGAGGCACTCGCCCGCGATCTGCTCGCCCACGCCGCGTCGGGCGGCGACGGTTCGCACGATCTCGCCCATATCCACCGCGTCTTCCGCAATGCCATGCGCATCCAAGCGTCGGAGGGCGGCAATGGCCGCGTGCTCGCGGCCGCCGTCCTGCTGCACGACTGCGTCGCGGTCGAGAAGAGTTCGCCTTTCCGGTCCCAGGCCTCGCGGCTTGCGGCGGAAAAGGCAAGCGCCATCCTGGCCGGTCTCGGATGGGACGCAAGCGAAATCGCCGCCGTCGCCCATGCGATCACCACCCACAGCTTCTCCGCCGCGCTGGCGCCCGAGACGATCGAAGCGAAGATCCTGCAGGATGCGGACCGGCTCGACGCGATCGGCATGGTGGGCGCGGCCCGCTGCTTCTACACCGCCGGGCGCATGGGTTCGGCACTCTACGATCCGGCCGATCCGCTGGCCGAGCATCGCGCCCTTGACGACCGGGCCTTCGCCATCGACCATTTCGCCGCCAAGCTGTTCAAGCTGTCCGATAATTTCCAGACCGCGGCGGGCCGCCTGATGGCCCGCGAGCGCCATGACCGGCTGAAGACGGTCCTGGTGCAGTTCATCGACGAGATCTGAGGCTCACGACATGCACGTCACCGAAATCAACATCTATCCCTTGAAGAGCGGCCGCGGCATTGCCCTGCCCGCCGCACGCGTCGACGCCCTTGGCCTTTCCGGCGACCGGCGCATGATGCTGACCGATCCGTCGGGACACTTCATCACCCAGCGCGAACTGCCGGCGCTGGCGACGCTGACCGCGCTGCCCCAATCGTCGCACCTGCAACTGTCACTTGCCGATGGCCGCGAGATGATGGTGGCGCCGCCGCATCCCGAGCGGCGCATGGACGTAGCCGTGTGGAAGTCGATCGTCAGCGCGGCGGTCGCCGAAGACAGCGTCAACAACCGGCTGTCGGAATGGTTCGGCCGCGAGGTGAAGCTGGTGTTCTTCGACGGCGGGGCCAGCCGCACCGCGACCAGGGACTGGGCGGGCCCCGACAGCCCGGTGAGCTTCGCCGACGGATACCAGGTGCTCGTCACCACGACCGGATCGCTCTCGGCTCTCAATGCGGACATGGCCGCCCATGGAGAAGGATCGGTCGGCATGGAGCGCTTCCGGCCGAACGTCGTCGTGGATTGCGACGAAGCCTGGGCCGAGGACAATTGGGCGGCGATCGAGATCGGCGGCATCCGCTTCGACCTGGTCAAACCCTGCGCCCGCTGCATCATGACGACGCAGGACCAGCAGACCGGATCGCGCGAGGGCGCCAACCCGATGCCGGCGATGGGCCGCATCCGCATGTCCGCCGACCGCCGCGTGCCGGGCCCACTGTTCGGTTGGAACGCCGTGCCGCGTGGCGAGGGGCAGCTTGCCCTCGGTGATGCCGTTCGGGTGATCGAACACAGACCGGAAGGCTGGGCGATCAAAAAGCGGTAAAGTGACGCCACCGACAACTTGACGAATGTCACGAATAAAACAGTCTCATATGAGACCTATAGTTTATTGCGGGCTATTTCTTGTAGCGATTCATCCTTTCTTTAGGCTCTTTACTCATAGTCGGCTGATCGACATTTGATCCGTCATGAACAGACGGCGGGATTTTTTTCGTCCCGGGTCGAATTTGTATTTTTCATTCATTTTGAGCCAGGCATGACCGGTACTATGACGACTGCTTCGGCCACTACCACTTTGGACTCGTTGCGACTCATCAGCAGTCGGCTCGACGCAACCCAATCCCGGATGCAGATCGATTTGTCGTCCGCCAATACCAATTCGCGGAACATCGTATCGCCTTTCCAATAGGCCAGGATTCGCCCATGAATGCCCGTCTCTCCTCTTCTCCGAAAGTACCAATGAATACAGAATCTGAAATACATCACCCTCTTCGGAATACTCGTCGCCTAACTTAAATATATTCGACAATTACCGTCCTAGGTGGCCGACATTTTTAATGTAATTCTCGATTTTAAGCATCTATTTACGACCTTATTCTAACCTGACACTGCGCGACACATCGCCATGATCGGCACCGGCCTCCGGATGCGCATTGATTACAGACCCCTTTTGAGACTCAGCCATGGTCAGCATCAAAACCAACGGGGCCGCGATCGCGGCGCTGGACACACTCCGTTCGATCAGTTCGCAGCTCGGCACCACCCAGTCGCGCGTTTCGAGCGGCTACCGCGTCGAGACCGCATCCGACAATGCCGCCTATTGGTCGATCGCCACGACGATGCGGTCGGACAACAAGGCGCTGGGCGCCGTGGAAGACGCGATCGCGCTTGGCACCGCCAAGGTCGACACCGCCTATACAGGCATGCAGTCGGCCATCGAAATCGTCGACGAGATCAAGGCCAAGCTGGTGGCGGCGCGCGAGCCGGGCGTCGACAAGGAAAAGATCGACAAGGAAATCACCGAACTCAAGAGCCAGATCCGTTCTGTCGTCGAATCCTCGAGCTTCAGCGGCGAGAACTGGCTCTATCGCAACGAGGTCGGCGCGGCACCGGATGCAGAAATGGTCTCGGGCTTCACCCGGGCAGCCGACGGAACGGTCGCGGTGCAGACCACCGTGTTCGACGTCGATTCGGCCGTCCTGATCGGCGACGAGGCCGATTTCAACGGCATGCTGACCATGCGCGTGACGGTCGACCAGCCGCTGGGCACCGGCACGACGCCGGTCGACTATTTCCTGATCAGGTCCGCAGCGGGATCGGCCGGTAACGAGATCACCTTGAGCTCCTCGACCTCAGACGAAGATGTCGAGGGCATGATCATGGCCGCCGACGAATATCTGATGATGATGACCGACGTCGCCGCGACGCTCGGCGCCACGCAGAGCCGGCTCGAACTGCAGAGCGAATTCGTCGCCGACCTCAGCGATACGATCGACAGCGGCGTCGGTCGTCTGGTCGATGCCGACATGAACGAAGAATCGACCCGGCTCAAGGCGCTGCAGACCCAGCAGCAGCTTGGCATTCAGTCGCTGTCGATCGCCAATTCCAACACCGAAAACATCCTGTCGCTCTTCCGATAGGACGCGAGGGCTAAATCGAACGGCCGAGCCCACCCCGGCCGTTCAGTTTTTCTTTCGCTCGAGCTGGCTTCGATCAAATTCGCTTATCGACGCTTCACGAAAAGACGCTTTTCGTCGCCCTGCCTGCGCTTTATCGTCGCGCCTGCCACAGGAGACGATTCAAATGGTCACGACCGCCCGCACCCCCATGCCCTGGCTGATCATCATCAGCGGATCGCTGATCGCCATGATGACCTTCGGCCCACGTTCCGCCATGGGCTTCTTCCAGTTGCCGATGCTGGCGGATACCGGCTGGGATCGCTCCACCTTCGGCTTGGCCATGGCGCTGCAGAACCTCTGCTGGGGCATCAGCCAACCTTTCTTCGGCGCGCTTGCCGACAAATACGGCACGAGCCGCGTGCTGATCGCGTCGGGCCTGCTCTATGCCACCGGCCTTCTGCTGATGGCCCATGCGGATGCCCCCATCTGGCTGCATATCGGCGGCGGGGTTCTGGTCGGCATGGCGATCGGTGCCGGCTCGTTCAGCGTCATCCTCTCCGCCTTTGCCCGGCACGTGACCCCGGCGCAGCGCTCCATGGCCTTCGGCATCGGCACGGCCGCCGGTTCGGCCGGCATGTTCCTGTTTGCACCGCTGAGCCAGGCGCTGATCAGCAATCTCGGCTGGTCGGACAGCCTGGTCGCGATGTCGGTCATGATGCTGATCGTGCCGCTGCTCGCCTATCCGCTGCGCGGCAACGCCAGTTCCGGCAGCCAGTCGCAAAGCCAGTTCAAGCAATCGGTCGGCGAAGCCCTGAAGGAGGCTCTTGGTCACAAGAGCTATCTGCTGCTCACGACCGGCTTCTTCGTCTGCGGTTTCCAGGTGGCCTTCATCACCGCGCACTTCCCCGCCTATCTCGGCGACATCGGCATTGAGGCGCGCTATGCCGTGATCGCCATGGCGCTGATCGGCTTCTTCAATATCATCGGCTCGCTGGCCGCTGGCGTGATCGGCCAGCGTTACTCCAAGCCCTATTTCCTCGCCTTCATCTATATCGGCCGCTCGATCGCCGTCACCGCCTTCCTGCTCCTGCCGCAGACACCGGCCTCGGTCGTGCTGTTTGCCGCCGTCATGGGGCTGTTGTGGCTCTCGACCGTGCCGCCGACCAATGCGCTGGTGGCGATCATGTTCGGCACGCGCCATCTCGGACTTCTCGGCGGCCTCGTCTTTTTGTCGCACCAGATCGGCTCGTTCCTCGGTGTATGGATGGGCGGCTACCTGTATGACCGCCTGGGCTCGTATGACAGCGTCTGGTGGCTCGGCGTCGCGCTCGGACTGTTCGCCGCCGTGGTGCACTGGCCGATCGCCGAGAGGCCGGTGGAACGGGGTATTCCGGCCGCCGCCTGAGGCGGCGCGGCCGGATGGCTTTTTTAAGGATTAGGGCAGAGGCGATCATTTTTTGCCGCAATTGCTGCTATGCGGGAGTATGACAGAATTATATTTTGTTTTTCTTCCCAGACCAGTTGACGGGAGAACGTCTCACACCTACCTTTGCGCTGCCCGGTCAGTGACCGAAGCATCGAAAACAAACCAGGCTTTCACGACGGAAGCCCTTGCCAACAAGGAGGTTAGCGAAATGCGTGTTGTTTTCCATCATGCCGCCCGCCCTTGGCATAAATCCCCGCTGGGCGTGGCGACATGCAATCGCCTCGAACGCACCTGTCGAATGTGACGCTGCGCAAGCACTGAAGCCTTCAATCGACACATTATTTTTAAGCCTGCGCCTTGCGCGGGCGGGGAAACCGTTATGGAAAAGCAAGTTATCGAATATGCCGGCATTCCGGTCGGGATCACCATCCCTGACGGCGACAGGCTGAAGTTCATCGCCGTCAAGTATCCTGTCATCGAACTGGATGGCGGCACCTATCGCAATCTCGGCGAATTGCAGAGCGCCATTCACCAGCACCTGCAGAAGTCCGAGGACGATCAGGGCATGTTCCGGGTAGCCGCCAACGGCTCAAGCGCTGGCGCGGCCCGCAGGGTCTTCAACGCCGCCTGACAGAACCCCTCACGCGCCGCGCCGGGCTCGAGCCCGCGCGGCTCGTAGACGTGGCGGTTGAGGAAGAAGCCGGTGAGGCGAAAGGCTTCGGCCAGGCTCTCCCCATTGGCGGCCTTGGTGGCGCCGGGATTGAGAAAGCCCGGCAGCGCCAGCATCCTGTCGGCCCAAGGCGATCCAGCCTCGCGACACACCGCCCTTCCCGTCTTCGGCGACACAAAGGCCAGATCGTCCCGCCGGCCGGTTGCCGCGCACTGGTCGAGATCGAGGCCGAAGCCGAGATCGTTCAGCACTTCGAGTTCGAAGCGGATGAACAGTTCGCCGGCGGCCGCCGGCTCCTCCAGATGGTCCAGGATGACATCCAGCGCGTCGAACAGATGCGGATGCGGCTCGCGTTCCGGCAGGAGCCGGAGCAGCGCCGCCAGCGCCTGAACGCCATAGACGGCGGTGGCGCTTTCCATCAGCCGCGCGGCGCGCAGCGTCACCGGCTCGACGCGGAATTCGCCCAGATGCTCGTCGAGCCGGGCGCGCCAGGTCACTTCGACACGATTTCCCGGCTGCAGCACCGGCTGCATGGTGCGCGAGCGGCCGCCGCGGATCATGCCCAGATGCCGGCCGCGGGCGCGCGTCATCACCTCGGCGATGACGCTCGTCTCGCCATGGCGCCGCGCGCCGAGAAATATCGCTTCGTCCGTCCATTGCATGGTTCTGTTCTAGCCGATTTGCAGCGCCCGGGACAGATATCTTCGGTCGCCTGCGGCAGCCCAAACCCTGTCAGGCATGATATTCGCCAAGTTTTCGCCCGGCCGTCACACGAATCGGTATAGTCGGGGCCGATCCGTTGGGACGGGCATCCGTTCCATGCACGCCCCCCCCCGTATCAGGCCTCCCGCAATGCAGCCATCGCCGACCGGCTCTTCCGACCACAGCCCAGACCCCGGCCTGCTGACGCAGCTTGCCGTTCCAGCCCGCTGGCTGATCCTGCTCGCGCTCTCGCTGCTTCTTTCGGCAGGACTCCAGCTCATCCACCTGCCGGGCTCGCTGCTGCTCGGGCCGATGGTGGCCGCGATCCTGGTGGCGACCAACGGCGCGCGGCTGTCGGTCCCGCGCATTCCCTATATCGCCGCCCATTCGCTGCTCGGCTGCGTCATCGCCCGTTCGCTGGACGGCGGCATCGTCAGCACCTTCGCCGCCGACTGGCCGATCTTCCTGGCCATCGTGCTCGCCGTCATCGGCGCCAGCAGCGTGATGGGCTTTTTCATGGCGCGAAGCGGCACACTGCCCGGCACGACGGCGGTTTGGGGCACCTCGGCGGGTGCCGCCTCGGCGATGATGCTGATGGCCGAAGCGCATGGCGGGGATATCCGCCTCGTCGCCTTCATGCAGTATCTGCGGGTGGTCTGCGTCGCCTCCGCCGCCTCGCTGGTCGCCGCCTTCGTCTTCGAGGCCAAGGGTGGCGCCGTGCACGAGATCGTCTGGTTTCCCGCCGTCGGCTGGCTGGAGCTCGCCAAGACGCTGGCTGTGTCCTTTGCGGCGAGCGCCCTCGGTGCCTGGCTGAGGATCCCGGCCGGCACCATGCTGCTGCCCTTGATCGCCACGGCGGCGCTGCACGCAGCCGGCCTGATCACCATCGACCTGCCGCCCTGGCTGCTGGCGATCGGCTATGCCACGCTCGGCTGGAAGATCGGGCTGAGCTTCACCCGCCGGATCCTGCGCCATGCCGCCCATGCGCTGCCGCAGATCCTCGCCTCGATCGTCATCCTGATCGCCTTCTGCGGCGGGCTTGCGGCCCTCCTGACGTACCAGTTCGGCATCGACCCGCTGACCGCCTATCTGGCGACCAGCCCCGGCGGTCTCGATTCGGTCGCCATTATCGCCGCCTCGACGCCGGTCGACCTGTCCTTCGTCATGGCGCTGCAGACGGCGCGGCTGTTCCTGGTGCTGTTGCTCGGCGGGCCGATCTCGAAATTCGTCGCCCGCCGCATCTGAGGCCGGACGCGCTTAGTTCTTGGGGAATTCGAGGCCCATCTCGCGGAAACGCTCCGGATCGTCGCCCCAGTTCTCGCGCACCTTGACGAACAGGAAGAGATGCACCGGCTGCTCGAGGATCTCCGAGATCTCCTTGCGCGATGCCGTCGAGATCGACTTGATCGCGTCACCGCCCTTGCCGAGCACGATCTTCTTCTGGCTGTCGCGCTCAACATAGATGACCTGCTCGATGCGGACCGAGCCGTCCTTGCGCTCTTCCCACTTCTCGGTCTCGACATGCGAAGAATAGGGAAGCTCCTGATGCAGGCGCAGGAACAGCTTTTCGCGAGTGATTTCCGCCGCAAGCTGGCGCATGGGCAGGTCGGAGATCTGGTCTTCCGGATAGTACCACGGGCCTTCCGGCAGGCGTTTCGCCAGGAAGTCCATGAGGTCGGTGCAGCCCGAGCCGGTCGTCGCCGAAACCATGAAGGTCTGCTCGAAGGCGATGGTTTCGTTGGCCTTGGCCGCGAGCTTCAGGAGATCCTCGTGGCGAACCCGGTCGATCTTGTTGAGCACGAGGATCTTCGGCTGGTGCACGTCCTTGAGACCCTCGAGGATGGCTTCGGCATCGCCGCGCAGTCCGCGTTCGCTGTCGATCAGGAGCAGGATCAGGTCCGCATCCTTGGCCCCGCCCCAGGCGGACGTCACCATGGCGCGGTCGAGCCTGCGGCGCGGCTTGAAGATGCCGGGCGTATCCATGAAGACGATCTGGGCATTGTCATGGATGGCGATGCCGCGCACGATCGAGCGGGTCGTCTGCACCTTGTGGCTGACGATCGACACCTTGGCGCCGACCAGGCGGTTCAGCAGGGTGGACTTGCCGGCATTGGTCGGGCCGATCAGGGCCACGAAGCCGGAATGCGTCGGGCGTTCGTCCGCTGCGGCACCTTCGACGGAGGGGTTTTCGGTATCGGTCATGGTTTCCAATCAGCCTGCGTCCGTGGACTTCGTCCAGACGCCTTCGCGTTCGAGTATCTTCGTGGCCGCCACCTGCTCCGCGGCGCGCTTGGAGCGATCCGTTCCGCTTTCCGGGGCGATGCCGGGTATTTCGACGATCACCGTGAAACGGGGATCATGATCCGGTCCGGCCCGTTCGGCAATCCGGTAGACAGGGGTTGTTGCGAATTTCGCATGCGCCCATTCCTGCAGCTCGGTCTTGGCGTCGCGGCGCGCGCCATCAGCACGGCTCGCCTTCTCTTCCCAGAAGCGCAGGACGAAGCCGCGCGCGGCCTCGAGCCCTGCGTCGAGATAGATCGCCGCGATCAGGCTTTCCACCACGTCGGCGCGGACGTTCAGCATGGCCTTGCCGGTCAGCTTCTTGACGTCGGACCCGGTGCGGATGAAGCGGTGCAGCTCAAGTTCGTCGGCGATCGTGGCGCAGGCCTCGGCGCTGACCAGCTGGTTGAAGCGCACGGAGAGCTCGCCTTCGGTCGCATTGCGGAAGGTCTTGAACAGCAACTCGGCGACGCACAGGCCGAGGACCCGGTCGCCGAGGAATTCAAGCCGCTCGTAGTCGCTGCCCTTGGTCGACGGCGTCGCGCTCGAATGGGTGAGCGCGCGGTCGAGCCTCTGCTTCTCGACGAAGGTGTAACCGATCGCGGTCTCGATGCGCGTCCGGTCCTCCTCGCCGAGCCCCTTCAGTCGTTTCATTCGACCACCTTGAACAGGCGATCCCAACGCATGTTCGACGGCCACTTCCACACTTCACGGAACGAGGTGTCGTTGCCGAGCGAGAAGAAGATCACCGAGGCGCGGCCGATCAGGTTCTCTTCCGGCACGAAACCGACGTCGAAGCGGCTGTCGAGCGAGTTGTCACGGTTGTCACCCATCATGAAGTAGTGGCCTTCCGGGACAAGAAACTCGCGGGTGTTGTCGCCGCGGGTGTTCTGCGCTTGGTCGAGCGTGTCGTAGCTCACGCCATTGTCCATGGTTTCGCGGAAGACCGGCACGTCCGTGCCCGGATCAAGGCTGTAGTCCGAGGTGAAACGGCCGTCCTCGGCGCGTGGTACCGGCTTGCCGTTGATGTTGAGGATGCCGTCGATGACCTGGATGCGGTCACCCGGCAGGCCGACGAGGCGCTTGATGTAGTCGATCTTGGGGTTCGGCGGGAAGCGGAAGACGACGATGTCGCCGCGCTTCGGCTCACTGCCGAAGATGCGGCCCTCGAACAGGTCCGGCGAGAACGGCAGCGAGTATTTCGAATAGCCGTAGGAGAACTTGTTGACGAAGATGTAGTCGCCGACCAGGAGCGTCGGCATCATCGAGCCCGACGGGATGGTGAAGGGCTGGAACAGGACCGTGCGGATGACCATCGCCAGGAGCAATGCCTGGATGACGACCTTGATGTTTTCCCAAAGGGCACTGTGCTTCTTTTCAGCTTCCACGCCGTCATTTCCTTTTTCTGGCAAATCCTGCCCTGTCTAGTCGGTTCGCGCCGCTGCGGCAACGGCAGAGGCGCGGAAAATGCCCAATCTCGCGGGCGATCAGCCGGTTGCCGGGCGCGCTTCGATGATGACGAAGGCCTGGGCCAGCGGATAGTCGTCGGTGATGGTCAGGTGCACGACCGGCTCATGGCCGGCCGGCATCAGGCGCTGCAGGACCTCAGCGGCTCCGCCGGTCAGCTGCATGGTGGGCTTGCCGCTTGGTGCATTGACCACGCCCATGTCCTTCCAGAACACGCCCTGGGCCATGCCGGTTCCGAGCGCCTTCGACATCGCCTCCTTGGCGGCGAAGCGCTTGGCATAGGATTCGGCGCGGTTCTTGCGGCCGTCTGAGCGGGCGCGCTCGATATCGGTGAAGCAGCGCTGGGTGAAGCGCTCGCCGAAACGCTCGAGCGACTGCTCGATGCGGCGAATGTCGATGAGGTCGCTGCCAATGCCGATGATCATGGGCTTTTCCGCTTCACCTAGTTTTCACGAGATCAGATGCCCGCGCCGGCCTGGACCGGCCGGTTCCTCGCCACTTCGGCAAGGCGCAGGCGCCGCCGCCGGCGAAAGCCGCGCACGACGTAAAAGGTCAGGCCATAGACGATCAGGCCGCTGAGCAGCGCAGGCGGGACGGCACCGATCAGCATGGGTTCGATCACCGGCCCCCAGAGGTCGGCCCAGCCGAAATTGCTGAAGAGATGGTGGAGGTCGAGGTGATGGCCGATCGTCGGATCGCCTTCGCCGAGCATCCAGGTGCCGATCTTCCAGGTGGCGGCCCAGATGAAGGGAAAGGTCAGAGGATTGCCGAAGGTCGTCGCCAGCGCCGCGGCGATCAGATCGCCGGCGACCAGGTAGGACAGCAGCACGGAAACGATGAGATGCAGGCCGATGAAGGGCGTCCAGGACGACGCGATGCCGGCGGCCACGCCTGCCGCCACGGCGTGCGGCGAGGCACTGAGCCGCATGACGCGCATGCGGAAATAGTGGAACGGGCGCATGAAACCCTTGGCCGGCCACAGCAGGCTGCGCAGCTTGTCGGCAATTCCAGCGGGTTTGCGGCGGCGAAACAACATGGGTCACATGTAGGGGATGAGGCCCCATACAGACAAGGGCGGCGAGAGCGAATTGCCCTGCCCCGCGGCCTTGGCCGCAGCTGGGCGCGCGGTTATGTCACGCGCGCCTCGGTCAGTCATCGTCGGCTTCTTAGAAGCCGCTGCGGAACAGGCCGCGTTCGATTTCGCGCTGGCGGAATTCCAGGTCGACCATGTCGCGGGCACCGTTGAGGTAGGCCATTTCACGTTCGGCCGAAGTGGGGACGCGAAGGGCATTGGCGATCTTGCGAAGGGGCTTGAACATTTTCTCTGTCCTCTTTCTTTCTCTCTTATGTGAGGTGAATGTAATTGTGCGGCGCACAAACCACCAGATCTGAAAGAGGATCGCTGGCATGCGGCGTTTGCATGGCGCCCTAAGGAAGACTTAAGATTGCGGAAACCACGTTAACGCCGGGCGGATACTACCGGCCGGCGGCCTTCAGCAGCCGCGGGCGGATCTCGTCGTCCCAGATCAGCTCGCGGCAATCGCCGATGTCGACCCGATCGAGACGGAAACGCTTATCATCAGGACCGAAACCCGTTCCATCTGCCGAGTCGCAGAGACCGGGCTCGGCCGGCAGATCGACAAGGATCGCGCCGCCGGCCGCGGTCTTCATACTGAATTCTCCGCCGTCGCACTCGATGCCGCAGAACAGAATGCCGCCGTCAACCGAGCGGCATTCGCCGGAAAACTGGGCCGGTTCGCCGCCGTCGCGGAACCGCGCCTCGAAATTGAGGATGCTCGCATCGGCGCCCTGCCAATCCGGGCGATAGGCGAGCATGGCGATGTCCCTGACGTTCTGGTCCGGATGGGTGCGCAGATGGGCCGCATCATAGTGACGGGCATAGCAGGCCCAGCCGAGTTCCCGCTCCTTCAACGCCCGCCCGTAGAGCACGCGCTGCTCACCCTCGCCGGCGAGTGAGGGTTTGGCTGCGAGCAGTGCGGCCAGCGTGAGAACGAGCGTGCAGATCCGTGACTTCACCATGGCGAACGGCCCCCGAGCGGCCCGCCCGGCAGGCTTCCGTCGCCGGCCTGCGGTTTCCGCATGGCAGCAGATTGCATCATCAGCGGCCGGCGATCAATCGCCCGGGCCGGTTCGCGCCAAGCCTTTGCCGGTCAGTCGTAGACGCGCTTGACCGTCGAGATGCAGTCCAGTTCCTTGACCTCGACCAGCAGCTGGTTCAGCTGGCGCAGGTCCCAGACCTCGATGTCGATCGCCATCTCGGTGAAGTCGGTGGCGACGCGCACCATCGACAGCGTGCGGATGTTGATGTCGAGACGGGCGATGGTCTGCGCGACGGTCGCCAGCGTGCCGGGCTCGTTGATCGCATTGATCATGATGCGCGCCATGAAGCGTGACTTGTTGGCCTCGTCGAGGTCCCAGCGTACGTCGATCCAGCGCTCCGGCTCGTCGTCGAACTTCTGCAGGGCGGACGCCTGGATGGGATAGATGGTGATTCCCTTGCCATCCTCCATGATGCCGACGATGCGGTCTCCGGGTACTGCGCCGGCCGGCGAGAAATGTACCTCGGCATTGCCGCCGAGACCGCGGATCGGCAGGCGATCCTCGGCCGCCGCTTCGCCCTCGCCCGGGCGTGCCTTGCCGGGGATCTTGAAGACCATGCCGTTCGCGCTGTTCATGGCGAACCAGCCCTCGTCGGTCGAGGGCTTCACGGTGACGCGTTCGTCCTGGTAGTCGGGATAGACGGCGCGCAGCACGTCGATCGACGACAGCTCGCCGCGGCCGACGGCGGCAATCGCATCTTCGACGTCGCGCTGGCCGAGACGGTGGAGGACCGGGCGCAGCGTGTCGCGGGAGAAGATCTTGCCGGCCCGCTCGAAGGTGCGCTCCAGAATGCGATGGCCAAGGCCGGCATACTGCTTGCGGATCGCCATTCGGGTGGCGCGGCGGATGGCGGCGCGCGCCTTGCCGGTGACGACGATCTGCTCCCAGGCGGCCGGCGGAACCTGCACGCCGGAGCGGATGATCTCCACCTCGTCGCCGTTCGACAGGCGGGTGACGAGCGGCATGATCGAACCGTTGATCTTGGCGCCGACCGTGGTGTCGCCGATATTGGTGTGGACCGCATAGGCGAAATCGATCGGGGTGGCCCCGCGCGGCAGCGCGATCAGCTTGCCCTTCGGCGTGAAGCAGAAGACCTGGTCCTGGAACAGTTCGAGCTTGGTGTGCTCGAGGAATTCTTCCGGATTGTCGCCTTCGGCCAGCGCCTCGATGGTGTGGCGCAGCCACGAGTAGGCATTGCTTTCGCGCGACAGGAGTTCGCCGTCGCCACCGCCCTCGCCGTCCTTGTAGAGCGCATGCGCGGCGATGCCGTATTCGGCAATCTCGTGCATGCGACGCGTTCGGATCTGCAGCTCGATGCGCTGGCGCGACGGGCCGACGATGGTCGTGTGGATCGAGCGGTAGTCGTTCTGCTTCGGCGTCGAGATATAGTCCTTGAACCGGCCGGGCACGACGCGCCAGCGGGTGTGCACGATGCCGAGCGCGCGGTAGCAGGACGGCAGGTCGTCGACGATGATGCGGAAGCCATAGACGTCGGAGAGCTGTTCGAAGGACAGCGACTTCGACTGCATCTTGCGGAACACCGAATAGGGCTGCTTCTGGCGCCCCTTGACCGAGGTGTTGATCAGCCCGTTGGCGACCAGCAGCTCGCGCAGTTCGTCCTCGATCTTCTTGATCAGGCCCTCGTTGCGCTGCGACAGCTCGGCGAGCCGCTGCGTCACGGTCTCGTAGGCTTCCGGATTGATGTAGCGGAAGGACAGGTCCTCCAACTCGTCGCGCATGTCCTGCATGCCCATACGGCCGGCGAGCGGCGCATAGATTTCCATCGTCTCCTCGGAGATGCGGGCGCGCTTGTCGTCACGCATGTGCTCGAGGGTGCGCATGTTGTGCAGGCGGTCGGCCAGCTTGACGAGAAGCACGCGCACGTCATCGGAGATCGCCAAAAGCAGCTTGCGCAGGTTTTCCGCCTGCTTGGCCTTCTTGGTGACGAGATCGAGCTTCTTGAGCTTGGTCAGGCCTTCCACGAGGCGGCCGATGTCCTCGCCGAACAGTTCGTCGATCTCGGCGCGGGTCGCATTTGTGTCTTCGATCGTGTCATGCAGCAGAGCGACGGCGATGGTCGACTCGTCGAGATGCATTTCGGTCAAAATGGCGGCGACTTCGAGCGGATGGGAGATATAGGGGTCGCCGCTGGCGCGCTTCTGCTTGCCGTGCTTCTGCATGGCATAGACATAGGCTTTGTTGAGCAGAGCTTCGTTGGCATCGGGCTTGTATTTCTGAACCCGCTCAACGAGCTCGTATTGCCGCATCATGCCAAGGCGCTCCATAAACGAAAAGCGCGCCAATCGACAGGGATTGGCGCACGTGACCGAGTTTCCGAGACTCTAAAGCCCGATTACTTGACGATTAGTAATCGTCGCTCTTTTCCGGCGGCACAAGGCCTTCGATACCGGCCAGCAGATCTTCTTCCGACATCTGGTCGAAGCTGACGGTTTCCGGCAGTTCGTCCTCGTCTTCGTTCTTGGCTGCGACGGTGCCGCCGCTGATCAGCGCGCCGGTATCCTGTTCCGGCTCGTCGACTTCGACATGCTTCTGCAGCGAATGGATCAGGTCTTCCTTGAGGTCGCCGGGCGAGAGCGTTTCGTCGGCAATCTCGCGCAGAGCCACGACCGGGTTCTTGTCCTTGTCGCGATCGACGGTGATCGGCGCGCCCTGCGAGATCTGGCGGGCACGGTGGCTGGCGAGCAGAACGAGCTCGAAGCGGTTATCTACTTTGTCGATGCAGTCTTCAACGGTGACACGGGCCATTGCCTGTCCTTTGCGCTCGGGAATTTAAGGATTTAGCAGCCCGATACAATCAATGGAAGGCAAATTCAAGTTTTTCGTCATCGACGCCGCCGGCGGGCGATGCGTGCCGGTCAAAAAATGCATGCGCACGGCGACAAATTCAACCTATACGTGCTTGGAATATGAGATTCCCTGCCCTAGATATTTCTTATATGAATATTTCATAATTTAAGTGGAGTATTCATGAGTGAAAAGGCAAGGTTTTGTTTTGATTGTCTTTTATCACTATCTCTTATTCCCAACAAAGGATATTAGAACGATGTTTGATCCCCGGGAAAAAATAGCACTCTTCATCGACGGCGCGAACCTCTACGCAGCCTCGAAGAGCCTCGGCTTCGACATTGACTATCGGAAATTGCTGAAGGCATTCCAGAAGCGCGGCTATCTTCTGCGCGCCTATTATTACACCGCGTTGATCGAGGATCAGGAATATTCCTCCATCCGCCCGCTGATCGACTGGCTGGACTATAACGGCTACAAGGTCGTCACCAAGCCGGCCAAGGAGTTCATCGACTCGATGGGCCGCCGCAAGGTCAAGGGCAATATGGACATCGAGCTCGCCATCGATGCCATGGAACAGTCCGAGACGGTCGACCATCTGGTGATCTTCTCCGGCGACGGCGACTTCACAACCCTGGTCGAGGCGCTGCAGCGCAAGGGCCGCAAGGTGTCCGTGGTGTCGACCATGGCGACGCAGCCGCCGATGATCGCCGACGACCTGCGCCGGCAGTCGGACCACTTCATCGATCTCATTTCGCTCAAGGCGGAAATCGGCCGCGATCCGAGCGAGCGCCCCGTGCGCCAGGTCGAACCCGCCCCCGCCAACGATATGGGCGAGTGATCGGAAAAGGGCCCGAAACGGCGTCCGATACCCAAAATCTAGTAGGTCCCGCACCAGATCGGGGCTGAATGCCGGCCGGGAAACCTTGGTGAAAATTCCCTCAGCCAATTGAAAATGCTTGTACTTCTCCGAAGCATAGGCGCGGCAGCTCTCGGGGCCGGGTCCCGGTCGCATGGCTGAAGACCACGACCGGCAAAACGTCAAATCGCTGTAGATTTGATTATTATCATTCTCTTCATCAATTTACGTCTAATACTTCATTGTTCATTAATCGCGTCCGCGACGATGACCTCGACGGCGGTTTACAGTCGTTCGGGGGCGGCCTATCTGCACAACAATTCTGCCCCCACATTTTTATAGGTTATAGCAATGCCCGGTCTTCAACGCTCCGTTTCCCAGCTCAACGATCGCCTTCATTTCCTCGGTCTAGGCGCAGAAGAGCGTGCGCGCCTCGGCAGCCTCCAACCTCTGATCAAGACGGCCATCGGCCCGGCGCTCGACGATTTCTATGCCCGCGCCAAGTCGCACCCCGAAACGGCCCGCTTCTTCGCCAGCGATGCCCATATCGCCCATGCCAAGCAGAAGCAGGAAGCCCACTGGACGCTGATCAGCTCCGGCAAGCTGGACAATCATTATGTGGAAGCCGTCTCGACCATCGGCCGCACCCACGCGCGCCTCGGTCTGGAGCCGCGCTGGTATATCGGTGGCTACGCGCTGGTGCTCGAAGGGATCATGGAGGGGGTGATTGCCGACGAGATGCGCGGCTTCATGCAGGGTCGCAAGGCCAAGCGCCTGGCGCAGAACCTGACCACCATCATGAAGGCCGCCATGCTGGACATGGACTATTCGATCTCCGTGTATCTGGATGCGCTGGCCGAGGAGCGGTCGCGCGCGGAGGAAGAACGTCACCGCCTGGAGCAGGAGCAGGAAGTGGCGCTCGCGGCTCTCGACGTCGCGCTCGGCAAGCTTTGCACCGGCGATCTGACCGCGACGATCGACAAGGACCTGGCACCGAAGTTCGACAATCTGCGCAATAATTTCAATTCGGCGGTCAACGCGCTCGCCGCAGCCTTTTCGGACATCTATGCCGAGGCCTCGCGCACGGCGTCCAACACCCGCGAACTTACCTCGGCCACAGACGAGATGGCCAAGCGCACGGAACAACAGGCCGCCGCCCTCGAGGAAACGGCCGCAGCGCTCGAACAGATCACCACGGTCGCCAAGCAGACGGCACTGCGCACCCAGGAAGCGCGCGAGGCTGTCGTCGCCTCCGCCGACGAGGCGGTCCGCTCCGGCAAGGTCGTCGATCAGGCCGTCGAAGCCATGGGCGACATCGAGGCATCGTCGAAGAAGATCACCCACATCATCAGCGTGATCGACGAGATCTCCTTCCAGACCAATCTGTTGGCGCTCAATGCCGGCGTCGAGGCGGCGCGGGCCGGCGAAAGCGGACGCGGCTTTGCCGTCGTCGCCCAGGAAGTCCGCGAGCTTGCCCAGCGCTCGGCCGCGGCCGCCAAGGAGATCAAGACGTTGATCGACCGCGCCTCGCAGGATGTCGCGCGCGGCGTATCGCTGGTTCACAAGACCGGCGAGGCGCTAAGCACGATCGGCGAGCAGGTGCATGCGATCAACGGCCATATCGCCGCGATCACCACCTCGTCCCAGGAGCAGTCGGCCGGCATCAGCGAGATCAATGCGGCGATCAACAGCATGGACCAGATGACCCAGCAGAATGCCGCCATGGTGGAGGAAACCAATGCCTCGACCCATGCGCTGCTGGAGGTGTCGCATCACCTGACGACCCTCGTCTCGCGCTTCACCGTGTCGAAGGAAATCGCCATGCCGCGCCAGTCGCAGGACTACCGCCAGCGCTACGCAGCCTGACCGGTAGGCGACAATCGCCCGCGGCAGAACGCTGCGGGCGACGAAACGGACGGCCGCGCCAACGGTGCGCGGTTCGTCAGACGGCTTCGAAATGGATCGGCTGGGCGCCCTGCCAGAGCACCATCCTGCCCATGGCCTCGAGATCTTCCCGCCCGTCGACGATCGTCAGGAAGTGGTTTCCAGCCAGCGCGCCCATCTTGCTGGCGAAATGCGAGCTGCCATAGGCAAACAGAAGTTCGGTTTCGCTGTAGCCGCCCGGATAAAGCAGGATGTCGCCGCGCGACGGGTGGCAGGTGTGGTTTTCGAACCCGGCACCGAACTGGAAATCGCCGAGCGGCACCCAGACCGCCTCCCCGCTCCAGCGCGAATGGATCGTCTGGTTGCGGAACGGCAGGAAGCTCCTGAAAATCCGGCAGGTCTCCGGCGCCTTCTCGATCTCGAACCGCGCGGTGAATACGAACGGGCCGACGCTGACCTTCAAAAGGTCCGCCATGTCAGCGGCCCGTCTTGAGCAGTCGGGACTTCTGCCGGTTCCAGTCGCGTTCCTTCTCCGTCTCGCGCTTGTCGTGCAGCTTCTTGCCCTTGGCGAGCGCCAGTTCCAGCTTGGCGCGGCCCTTCTCGTTGAAATAGATCTTGAGCGGGACCAGCGTCATGCCTTCGCGATTGATCGCCTGGCGCAGACGGTTGATCTCGCGCTTGTTGAGCAGGAGCTTGCGGCGGCGGCGCGGTTCGTGATTGAAGCGGTTGGCCTGCAGATATTCCGGCAGATGGGAATTGATCAGCCAGATCTCGTTACCCTCGTCCGAGGCATAGGATTCGGCGATGTTCGCCTTGCCTTCGCGCAACGCCTTGACCTCGGTGCCGGTCAGGGCAAGACCGGCCTCGTAGGTGTCGATGATCTCATAGTTGAAGCGGGCCTTGCGGTTTTCCGCGACAATCTTGTTGACGTTGCGCTGGCTGCCTCTGGGTGCCATGGTGATGATCCGATCCGCCCGGAATGCTTGTTGTTGGCCGGGCGGCGGGCATCCGTCCGGCTCTTGTCGTCGATATGTAATATAGCGGTCGCCACAAAAAAAGAAGCCGGGCAGAAACCGCCCGGCCTCATCGATCTGGCTGCGGCCGATCAGGCCAGAAGACCGGCGTGCTTCAGCGCCGCGTCGATCGCCGCCTCGGTCGAGGCCTCGAGCGTCGGCAGGAGCGGCAGGCGCACCGTGCGGCTCATGCGGCCGAGACGGTTCAGCGCATATTTCGCGCCGCACAGGCCCGGTTCCATGAAGATCGCCTTGTGCAGCGGCATCAGGCGGTCCTGATAGCTGAGCGCCTTCTTGTAGTCACCGGCCAGCGTCGCCGCCTGGAACTCGGCACAGAGCTTCGGCGCGACATTGGCCGTCACCGAAATGCAGCCGACGCCGCCATGGGCGTTGAAGCCGAGAGCGGTCGCATCCTCGCCCGAAAGCTGGATGAAGTCGTTGCCGCAGGTGATGCGCTGATCCGAGACGCGTTCGAGCTTGCCGGTAGCATCCTTGACGCCGACGATGTTCTTGTGCGCCTTGGCGAGCAGACCCATGGTCTCGGGGCTCATGTCGACGACGGAACGGCCGGGGATATTGTAGATGAAGATCGGCAGGGACACGGCTTCGGCGATCGCCGCGAAATGGGCGACAAGGCCCTTCTGCGTCGGCTTGTTATAATAGGGCGTGACGACGAGCAGCGCAGCGGCGCCGACCTTTTCGGCATGCTGGGCAAGCTCGATCGCTTCCTTGGTGTTGTTGGATCCAGCGCCGGCGATCACGGGAACGCGTTTGTTCGCCACCTCGACGCACAGCTCGACCACGCGTTTGTGCTCGGCATGGGAGAGCGTCGGTGATTCACCGGTGGTGCCGACCGGCACCAGGCCGCTCGAACCCTCGGCGATCTGCCACTCCACATGGGCGGCAAAGGCTTTCTCGTCGACTGCACCGGTTTCGGTGAAGGGCGTGACGAGGGCGGGAATGGATCCCTGGAACATGCAACAAAACTCCTCAGGGCCGGCATCCATGCTTCGGCCGTATTCCTTGGCTACAACGCGCGCACATTACTTTGCCGACAGGGGCGCGACAAGCCGAGTATCCGGGCTTTTATGTCTGTTTCCCGCGCCTTTGCGGCGCGCATTTTTGCTTTCCCGGTAAGGTTTCGTTAATCTCGCGAATGGCTAATGGAGGGTATACGCATTTTCGGCGGGCAATCGTGATGAGGACATCCATTCTCCGGGCATCGGTTTTCGGCCTGACCCTCGCGGCGCTGCAGGGCGCCGCGGCGCGCGGAGCGCCGGACGTCGCGCCTGTCCCCTCCCCCAAGCCGCAAATGCCATCGGCCGCCGTCGCCCCGCCGCCCACGCTGGAAGTGACCGGCGCCATTCCGCGCACCGCGCGCATCAACCCTGCAAGCCCCCTGCTCAAGGCAGGCCTCGACGCGCTGTCCAACAAGAAGGCCGCCGAGGCGCTCGCCATCCGCAACCGCATGCCGGACGGTCTCGACCGCCACATGCTGACCTGGTCGATCGCGGTTTCGGGCATGCGCGACATTCCGTCGTCGGAAATCGCCAGCGCCCAGCGCGAGCTCAAGGGCTGGCCCGGGCTTTCGGCCTTCCGGGCCAATAGCGAGCGGGCGCTCTACCGCGAGAACCCCACCGCCGCCGACGTCATCTCGGCCTTCGGCCAGACCGCGCCAGAGACCGCCGAGGGCGCGATCATCCTCGCCCGCGCGCTGAGTGCCACCGGCGGCAGGGAGCGCGCCGCCAAGGTGCTGCGCAAGCTCTGGCGCGAGAACGCGCTCGACACCGACATGGAAGACCGCATCCTGGGCGAGTTCTCCGGCCTGTTTTCGGCCGGCGACCACAAGGCCCGCATGGATTATCTGCTCTATCGCGGCCGCGCGGCCCAGGCCAAACGCTTCTCCTCGCTCGGCGAAGCGCAATCGCTCTACAAGGCCTGGTCGGCGGTGCTGGCCAAGTCGTCGAAATCGGCGTCGCTGCTTTCGGCGGTCGATCCGCGCTGGCAGTCCGATCCCGCTTTTCTCTTCGCCCGCATCGAGCATCTGCGCCGGCAGGACAAGTACGAAGAGGCGGCAAAGCTGATCGCCAAGGCACCGAACGATCCGGTCAAACTGGTCAATACAGGCGAATGGTGGAACGAACAGCGCATCGTTGCCCGGGGGCTCGCCGACCAGGGCAAGTTCAAGGCCGCTTATCAGATCGCCTCCCGCCATTTTGCCACCAGTCCGGTCGATGTGGCCGATGCCGAATTCCATGCCGGCTGGTACGCGCTGCGAGGGCTCAAGGACGCCGACGTGGCGGCCGGCCATTTCCGCAAAATCCTGCAGGTCTCCGACAAGCCTCTGTCGGCATCGCGCGCCTGGTATTGGCTGGGGCGTGCCGCGGAAGCGAGCGGCGACGGCAAGGCGCCGGAATATTTCACCAAGGCGTCGCGCTTCGCCAGCACCTTCTATGGGCAGCTTGCCGCAGCCCGGCTGAAACGCAACGGGCTCGACATTCCCTACCCCGCACCGAGCGAACAGGATCGCCAGAGCTTTGCCACACGCGAGGCCGTGCAGGCCATCGCCCGATTCGAGGCGGCCGGACATGGCTGGCGGGCGGGGAGCCTGTACCGGGCGCTCGCCGAACAGCTCGACCGGCCGGGCGAACTGGCGCTCCTGACGGCCAAGGCGGAACAGTCCGGCGATCACCACCTGTCGCTGCAGATCGGCAAGATCGCCTTTTCCCGCGGCATCAACGTGCCGGCGCTTGCCTTCCCCATCGGCGTGATCCCGGCCAGTGCCAATATCGGCGGCTCGGGCAAGGCTCTGGCCTATGCGATCGCGCGCCAGGAAAGCGCCTTCAACCCGGCCGCGGTTTCTCCCGCCGATGCGCGCGGCCTGCTGCAGCTCATGCCGGGCACGGCCAAGGCCGTTGCCGTTCGCCACGGACTCGCCTTCTCGAAGGAGAAGCTGACGACCGATGCGGGCTATAATGCAACGCTCGGCGCGCATTATCTCGGCGAACAGATCGACGCCTTCGGCGGATCCTATATCCTCACCTTCATCGCTTATAATGCCGGGCCGAGGCGCGTTCCCGAATGGATCGCCCGCTACGGCGACCCGCGCGGCAAGCCGATCGACGAGGTCGTCGACTGGATCGAGCGCATCCCCTTCCCCGAGACCCGCAACTATGTCCAGCGGGTCACGGAAAACTACCAGATCTACAAGAGCCGGTTGGGCCAGAAGGCGGATATCGTCGCCGACCTGCGTTACGGGCGGTGAGGTCGGTGGATTGACAACTGCCGACTTTACCTCGACCTTGATCGGACCAGAGGGATGGGGAGTTCGATATGCGCAGTGTAGCCGTTTTAATGATCCTGTTGGCCAGCACAATCAATGCTGCGGCTGAGATGTCGGTGAGCTTCGAATGGGGACCCACGAAAAAATGCGATACGAAATCACCGCCAATCTCAGTAAGAGATGCACCCGAAGGGACTGTTAAGCTCCAGATATCGATGACTGACATTAACGTCCCGGACTATCGCCACGGTGGCGGCACCGTTGCCTACGCCAAATCCGTTCCTTATGGAGCTTTCCGCTACAAGGGCCCTTGCCCGCCATCCGGCAAGCACAAGTATCGCTTCACCGTAAAAGCGCTGGACGCCAACAAGAAGACACTGGCGACCGCAACGGCGAGCCGCTCCTTCCCGGAATGATTTTATCGACATCGTGAAATATCTTCCTGCACAGTGGAGGTGAATGTGAGCACTGGCCTGTACACTAAAAGCGTGGACGGCCTCTCGCTTCACGTCCGGATCTACGGCGAACACCTGCCCGGCCGGCCGGTGGTCTGCCTGCCCGGGCTGACACGCAATTCGCGCGATTTTCACCAACTTGCGTCGATTCTGTCCCAGTCCGCCAACCCATCGAAGGTGGTCACCATCGATTCGCGCGGCCGGGGCCTGTCGGATCGCGATCCAGACAAGAGCCGTTATACGCTTCCGATCGAGGCGCTTGACGTCATCACGGTCCTCGATGCGCTTCAGATCGAGCGCGCCGCCTTCATCGGCACCTCGCGCGGCGGCCTGATCCTGCACCTGCTGGCAGTCACGCACCCCGAGCGCCTTGCTGCCGTGGTGCTCAACGACATCGGTCCGGTCATCGAGGTCGAAGGGCTGAAACAGATCCAGGCCTATCTCGGCCGCGGGCGGCAACCGAAGGATTTCGACGAAGCCGCAGCGCTTCTCGAGCAGGTGCATGGCCCTGCCTTTCCGGCTCTTGCGCCGGCAGACTGGCGCGACATGGCGGACGCCATATACCGGGAGATCGACGGGCGGATCGTTGCGGATTTCGATCCGGCGATCGCCGAGCAGTTCCGCGCTGCGGATCTCGAGCAACCGCTTCCGGATCTGTGGAAGAATTTCGAAGCCTTTGCCGGCAAGCCGCTGATGACCATCCGCGGCGGCATGTCCCGCCTGCTGTCTGCGGAAACGCTGGCCGAGATGGCCGCGCGGCATCCCGGCATGGTGCCGTTCACGGCCACGGGACAGGGTCACGCCCCCATCCTGCACCTCGACGGCATCGCCGAGCGCATACAAGGTCTTCTCGCCACTCCGTCCATCTAGACGCTTCGACCGTCCATTCTCGGCACGCATTTCTGCATGCTGGGCGACAGCGGATCCGCGGCTGTTGTCGGGTGGCTATGCTTGAAAGGCGCAAAAACGGAAAAAGCCCGATCTTTCGATCGGGCTTTCCTAGATCCGGAGATCTTATTAGAACGAACGCTGCAGGCGGACGAAACCGCTCCACTCGCCGTCATCGGCCAGATCGCCTTCGTCGAGGTACTCGACGTTAGCCTTCAGAGCGAGACCTTCAGCCAGAGCGTAGTCGAGCGTCAGGCCAGCGGCCCAAGCATCGTTGCTGCCGATGAAGTCGCCGTCAACGTCAGCATGACCGTAGTTCCAGAAGTACTGGGCACCCGGGGTCAGGGTCAGCTTGTCGGTCAGCTTTGCAGAGTACGAAGCAGCGACAGTCCATTCAGCCAGGTCGTAATAGGCGTTGGCGCCCGACGACCAGACGCCGGCAACACCAAGCGTACCCGGACCGACTTCAGCTTCAACGATAGCACGAACAGCGCCGTTTTCAGCAGCGAAGTCGTAAGCGCCGAGCAGGGTTGCGGTGGCAACACCGAAGGTGCCGGAAAGCTGGGCTTCGATACCGATGCTGTCAGCACCGCCGTAGTAATCAAATGCAGGATCCCAAGAGGTATAGGTCTTGTTCAGTTCGTCGACGAATACGCCGAACGAGAAGGCATCAGACGTATACTCGTAACCGACAGAGTTCAGGAGGTTCGAACCGAGGTCATCGGTTTCACCAGCCAGGCCGGTGTCCCAGTAGTTGTACAGGTAACCGACCTTGAAGCCGCCGACCGTGATGTAGGCTTCATCGAGGTAAACGCCGGCAGTTTCGCCATCTGCGTCGCCGTCAGCCTGCATTGCGATGTACGAACCGATAGTGCCGAGTTCGGAATCGTTCTTGGCTTCAACAACGAGACGACCACGGGTGAACATGTCCCAACCGAAGTCACCGTCGGTGCGCTCATACATGTTGACCTGTGCACGAACGTAACCGCCGATCTTGAGGCAGGTTTCGGTGCCGGGGATGTAGAAGTAGCCGGTGCCGAAAGCGTCG
>PEKW01000018.1:3711-11960 GCA_002796995.1 Rhizobium sp. | reverse complement strand
CGCGCTCCAGATGGCCGCTCGGGACGATCTGGGCCGGCCGGTGATCTATACCACGGCGGACGGTGCCCGCGAGCGCGGTATCCTCCTGCACGCCGACGTGACGTGGCAACAGCTCAGCGCGAAACCGGTCCTGCTGCGCACGGTCGACCACCTGCAACGCTTCGTCGAGGACCACCGCGATGCCCCTCGCGTGGTGCTGGTCTCCAGCGACACCGGTGGCCGGCCGGAGCGCTTCAAGCGCGGCATCGACTTCGTCCTGCTGCTGAAGGACGGCGATGTGCAACTGATCGTGCCGGGCGCGCACGGCCGCAACGGGCCGCTGCTCCACGACGCCCGCTGGCAAGCGCTCGATATTCCCCTGGAAGGCAACCGGACCGCCTTGGAGGGCACGATTCCCGAGAGCGCCCTGCCCGGCGCGCTGACGGTGCTCGGTCAGCTCAAAGCCTGGTCCGTGGCCAGCGACTACCGGGACTGGTATAACCAACTGGCCGACACTGCCGTCGATGCGGCGGTTGACGGGGATCGCCCGGATGCCGAACCGTCCGCCGTACCGACGACGGAAACCCCCACGGCGGCGACCGTGGCGGCCCACGAACCACCGCGCCGGGTCGCGGCCCTGACGCCGGGAGCTTGACCATGCCCCACGCCGACGCTCTATTGAACAGCCGCCTGAGCTTGGCCCAGGCGTGCCGCGCCCTGGGGATCGATCCCTGCTTGCGGCCCGGTGAATCCGTGACCTGGATGCACCTCGATCCCGCGACGGGGTCTGGAATCAACGCCGGTCTGTACTGCCACGATCCGGTTCGGGACGACGAGCCGTATGTGTTGAGCCTGGGGGCTTACGAGGAAGCCCGGATCGTCGGACCGAACAGCGGGGATTTCGGGATCGACCGCTCGGTGATCGCCAGCCTCGACTTCGCGCTGGACGGGCCGGACGGCGCGGCGCCGCGACCCTTGGACGATCCGCGCGCAAGCGCCCTTGAGGCTGGCCACCGCCGAACTGGGCGCGGGGTGGTCCGACGAGGATGAGCGCTCGCTGTGGGCGGTGCTGGTCGAGGTCGGCCAGATCTTGGCGGGGTGTCCGTCCGAGCGGATGGCGCGGGACGAGGCGGATTTGTCGGTGGTTCGTTGAGTTTTTGGCTGGATTCAAGGCATCCATTTGATCTTTGCGAGGAGAAGCCCTTACGCAGGTTCGAAGTTCGCGATGTCCCAGGGTTATTCCCCCGCATCGCGTAGCACTTGCGAGTACAAGGCGTCGCCGATCCAGAATCCGGCCACGCGGCGGAGGTCGTCCAACAGGGGACGGATCGACGCAATCAAGTCTCTTCTTCTTGCCAGCAACAGCACGCCCAGCAAGCCGGTGGTGGCCAAACCCAGGCGTTGGGCAACCGTGCGACCACGGCGCTCGTCGATCAACAGCAGTCGGGCGTTGGCTTCCATCGCGCAGGCAATCGCTTCCGCTTCGCCGGGATCGAGTTCCAAGCGCAACGAGGTTACCAACGGTCGATTGACGACTGTGTAGCGGCGAATCCAGGACGCCGTGCGCACGTCCGAGGCACCGGGCGCATCGGGATTGGCAACCGCAATTTCATGGAATACCGCATCGGGAATCGTGATCACGCCGAACAGGGCGGGCAATAGGTCGAGTCGGCCAATGCAGGCTAAGTTGATGATCGGTGAGGTGTTGCTGACGATCACTTAGAGCATTCCCAATTGCTTCAGGGTGGCCATGTCCTGTTCGAATTCCGGCACGTCGTAATGCGGGCCAATACCCCGGCTGGCCAATAGGTGCTGGAACGGGATGGGCGGCATTTCGGCAAGTTTGGCGGCCTGCATCAAGGTCAGACGGTCTCGCTCGAACAGCAGCACCGCCAATTCCTGTTTGAGTTCCGCCGCCGTCAGGCGCGCGGCGTAGAGGGTTTCGTCGGGTATCACCACGGCCATGATTGCGGTCTCGGAGTTGATGACATTTTTCGCCGCTCAACCCACGGGGTTTTGGCGGCGGTTTCCTGGTTCATCGTGTGCGTCGCCGTGTTGCCACGGCGGCGGCTTATCGCGATCTCCCAGGCATGACTTCGGGCTTGCCCGTCCCTGGCGGTTTCGCGCGCGCATCACCTGTTTCGGTTCCCACCACTGGCCTCCGCCACGGAACGACGACAACGCTATCAATATGGATAGCCTATCGGGAACACGGCCCAACACGGCTTTGCGCAACCCCACGGTGTTGCCATGCCGGTTTATGGTCTCCTCTCGACGCGTCGCACACCGCATGGCGAAACCGTACCGGACTCGCCGTCCGTACCAGATCATCGACCCAGCACGATATCGATGCCTTGGAGAATCCGCGCAAACAGTTTTGGTGGGAGCCGCCCGGCCCGGTCGGTCAGAAAGGTCCGATCGAGGGCAATGATCTGTGAGGCGTTGGCCACCGAGTCTTTGGGCAGGCCGGCGGTCTTGGTGGAGATCAACGTGTTCCCCGGCGCGTCGGCCCAGACCAGATTGCTGGCCAACGGCACGCAGACGACCGTGGCGATACGGCTCCGGTTCAGTGGATTGCCCTGAACCACGACCACCGGTTTGTGTAAGCCGGGTCCAGACCCGGCGGGCTCCGGTCACTCCGCCCACCAGACTTCCCCTTGCCGAACCTCTACCACTCGGTGTGCTCGAACGTCCGGCGTGCCACCGCCGCCAGCAACGGATCGGGTCGGGGTTCGCCGAGCCGTTCGACGACCCGGTTCATCGCCTCGGTCACCTCGTCCGGGGCATGTCGCGCCAGGTATTCGGCCAGGGCTTCGGCATAGAGCTGGCTGCGGGTCTTCCGCGTCCGCTTCGCCTGCCGCTCCGCGGCGAGAAAGAGGTCGTCGGGTAGGGAGATCGCCGTTTTCATACCAAAAGTATGGCCACGATGACGCCGCTTCACAATGATCTTTTAACCTCGCGGTCAGCCCGCGCGTCCAACAGAGATCAGAGATTTCATCGGTCAGAGAAGAATGGGGACACCACCACCCGAAAACCGAGGTTGCAGTTGCGGGAGCCGGGGACGTCGTCGACGCGGGAGGCGCAGCGCGCGAGCCTCGCAGTGCCGTCGAACGCGCCGCCCCGCAGCACCCGGCGGCCTTCGGCCATCGGGTCTTCCCGCGCCTGGCGCTGCGGACCTTCCGGGGGATAGGGATAGTCGGCATACAGACTACGGGTCCATTCCCAGACGTTGCCGCTCAGCTCCTCGCAACCATGGGGGCTGGCGCCGCCCGGAAAACAGCCCACCGCGCTGGTCGCGTTGAGGCCGGTATCGTCGTAGTTGGCGCGGTTGGGATCGGGTTCGTTTCCCCACGGATACATCCGGCCGTCGCCGCCACGCGCCGCTTTTTCCCATTCCGCCTCCGAGGGCAGCCCGACGCCCAGGGCGCCGTCGGCCAGTCCTTGCCAGAACCGGCGTTCGGACTCGGACAGCGGGTTTGCCGTGGCCAGCCGTTCGCGGGCGAGTTCCCGCAATTGCTCGTTCAGCCAGCGGCCATAAGCCATCGCGTCGTGCCAAGTGACGTAGACCACCGGATGGTTGGCGATCCCCTGCAAGCAGTTTGGGTCCCTTGGCTCGTGGCCGCTATCCCGCACGAAGGCGGCGAACTGCGCCACCGTCACCGGCCAGCGGGTCAGGTAGTAGGCGGGTAGGCTCACTTCGTGTTGTTGCTTGTCGCTGCCCATCGTGAAGGGGCCGGCGGGAATTTCGATGAAACCCAACAGCGGTTCATCGGGTAGATACCAGAGATTCGCATTGAAACGCGGATCGCCCAATCGCGCCAGGTTGTCGCCGGCCAAGGCGCGTTCGGTGGCGGGTAGCCGCTCGTCACGCAGCAGCTTGACCAGCCAGCGCTGGATACGGGCGAGCTTGGGCTGGTTGGCAGGGCTGAGGCGGGAGAGATCGGCGGTTTCCACCATCGCCTGCGCGGCGATCTGGGCACCCCAAACGTCGTCGATGGTGGCGGCTGAGTCATCGGATTCGCGAAAACAAAGCGCCTCGGCCAGCAGCCAGAGAGTCGCCGCGGAACCCCGCGCCGCCTTGGCGCCCGCCAGCAACGCGACCTCCCGCCAGCGGTTCGGATCGGCCAGGGTCAATTGGGCGAGTTTTTCGGGGTAGTCGTCATCAGTCAGATCACAGGCCGCCAGATATTCCTGGAAACTGCGGTGAGGAAAAGTGTAAATCCCGACGCCACGGGGATAGAGCACACCGGCCCGATCCCGGAGATAGTCCACCAGCAGTTTGGGATTCGCATCGGGGTTGGCGCTGAGACGCAGCAAGCAACCCGCCAGGGTGTCTTCGGCGATGTCCGCCGTGCCGGTCAGTTCCGGTTGCGATTGATGAGCCTGGAACGCCAGCGTTTCCAATACGCCGCGCACCTTGGCCTGATCGACTTTCAGATATTCGGCCAGGCTGGGCTGGATCAGCCGGTACTGGCCTTGGGCCTCGCGCTGGATCAGGCGCTGTTCCCAGCGGTTGAGCAGTAAATCGACGGTCTCGGCGTACAACGCTTCCCGCTTGTCCGGCAAGTTGCCACCGCGCCAGGCGTGCAGGCTGGCCATCAGGGTCAGCAGCAGCGGGCGCTGCGCCAGCTCGTACAAAGCGGGCCGCGCGAAGATGGCCTGTTGGAGCAGTTCCGCTCGACCCGTGGCGTCCTCTGGGTTCAGTCGCCCCAGGCCGGCGGTGTACGCGTACCAGCCGGTGACGAACCGGCGGATTTGGCCGTCGGAAAACGGGGCGAGCGTGGCGTCGACGAAGCCTTGCAGGCGCCAGCCCTGGTTCTGGTAGGCGTAGGTGCGGCTGGTCACCAACACTCGGCACTTGCCGAAGCTCTTGACGAAATCCTCGACCGCCTGCTTGACCTGCGCCCGGCGCCGTTCGGCCTCGGGCACTTCGTCCAACCCGTCCAGCAGCAGCAGACCGCCGTGTTCGTGTAATTCCTTGCACAGCGGGGCGACATAATCCTCCAGGGAGGCGACCCGCAGGCTTGTTTCGATAAACGCCCAAAGATGTTGGGCGGTCGCGGGTCCGTCTTGCGGCAGCCCGGTGGCGGCAAAATCCCGCAATACCACTGGCACCGGCAACAGCGCGCCGTAACGCCACGGCTGGGGTTCTTCTTTGTCATCACCCTTTTCATCGGGCAAGGGCGCGGTCAGATGTTGCAGGTTGGCTTGCGGGTCTTTGAGCGCTTCGCCGGCCAGGCACAGGGCGACGAAGTTGACGAAGGTGCTTTTGCCGCTGCCGGGATCGCCCTGCAAGACCAGTTTGGGGTGGCGGTCGAGCTGCTCCAGCGCCGAGAGCGGTGGTTCGTCGCGGTCCGGGAGACGTTCCGGAGCTTTCTTCGCGCCCCCGTCTTCCGCACGGTGGCGGGGCGAGCGGGTCAGCAAGGCGGTGTAAACGGCGTCCAGGCTGAGCCGGGACTCGGTTTCCCGCTGGCTGGCAACAGCGGGATCGATCCCTGCCAGGGACAGGGTGCCACACTGTTCCCGGACCCGGTGCAAGTAGGCGGCGCGCAGGGCGGATTCGGCGGTTTGGTCGGGGGGCACGGGGCCGACGCTCACATTGCCATACACGTTGCCCCCAATCGCTGCGCCACCCGTGCCCGCCGCGACAGCTCTGTCGCCTTGGGCGATGGCGCCCGCGCCGCTAAGCTCGGCATTTTGGGTCTTGTGGGTTTCCGGTCGCGCTTCCTGGGGATATTGCGCCCAGCGACTGAGGGCCGTAGCAATCCGGGTTGCCAGCTTCCGAAATAACATCGACATGATGGAACGCCGAGGGTGAAGCCCTATTCTTTCTTGATCGCCGTCCCAGTGATTTCCGTTCCACCGATCCGCGCGCCGCCATGCAGATCACCCCCGACAGCGACCCCACCTTTGCCGGCAGCGACCGCGCCTGGCCCTTGGGCTACCGCACCGTCGCCGTGGACGGTTGCCTGATAGTGTTGCGGGTGGCCGGCCGCTTCCAGCACCCGCGCCAGATCGGCGAGCAGCGTTTGATCGGCCGCCAGCAATTTCTTGATCTGCGCCCGCAGCGCCGCTTGAAAATCCGCATCGTCGGGCGCAGCGGCCACGTCCTCAATCGCCGCCGCCGCCGTCGGGTTGGCTTTCACCGCCGGCCAGAGCTTTCGCCACAGCGCCTGGGCGGTTTCCGAGATACCCTCACCGACTTTCTCGCCCAGGGTCTCCATGCCCTTTTCGCCAGCCTTCACCAAGAACGGCAGCGCCGGAACCAGCGCCGTGGTTACCCCAGCCGCCAAGGTTGGAATGTCCATGATCAATCACCTCCTCTTTCGTGCTGATTGCGTTTAGGAAAACCCTTACGAGTATAGAGCGAACGACTCGGGAACGCCGCTTAGCACGGCTTTGCGCAGCCCCACGGTGTTGCCGTATCGCGCGTGATTGACCCAGCCCGACAAGCTGGCCTTCAGCGTTTCGGTATCCAATTCTCCCGATTCCCAGGCTCGAACCAGGCCACGCAGCTTGCGCTGGAACTGCACGCCTTTGCGCTGCTTGAGTCGCCGCCGGGCGGGATACACGGTGAACCCCAGGAACGGAATGCCTTCCGTGACGGGCCGGGGATGAGCGCCGGGATGCGGGGTGAGGCGCAGCGCGGCCAGCCGCTCCACCAGGGCGCGCCACCCACGCCACAGGGTGGGTTTGTCATCGCCAAACAACAGCAGGTCGTCGACGTAGCGCACGTAGCCCGGACAGCGCAGTTCGCGCTTGATGAAATGATCCAGGGAATCGAGATAGACGTTGCCCCAGAACTGGCTGGTGAGATTGCCGATGGGCAGGCCGCGCGGACGGTTCACCGCGAACAGATCGTCCCCGGGAAAATAGACCATCCGGTATTCCTCGGCCAAGACGCCCACGCCGCTTTCCAATATCCGGTCGATCAACCACAGGCTGCCGGCGTCCGGGAGCTTGCGCGCCAGCATGGCGCGCAGGAGGGCATGATCGCAGGAGGGAAAGAACTGCCGCACATCGACCTGCAGAACGTAGTCAAACCGCCGGGCGTACCGCTGGGTCTGATTCAAGGCGCGATGCGTTCCTTTGCCAAGCCGGTTGGCGTAGCTGTCGGCCACGAAGCCGCGTTCGAACACCGGCTCGATGACGTTGCAGAGTGCGTGATGCACCACCCGGTCCCGGAAGGGCGCGGCGCTGATCAACCGCCGCTTGGGGTCGTGGATGTAAAAGCTGGCGTAAGGGCCGGGCCGATAGCGGCGTTCCCGCAGCTCGCCACTCAAATCGACCAAGTGATCCTCCAACCGGTATTCGAAGGCCGCGACTTCGGGACGGCCCCGCTTGCCCTTGCTGGCCTTTCGGAACGCCAGGAGCAGGTTGTCCCAGTGGGCGATTTCCGCTAGCACCGACCGGCCATCCCCGGCCCGCCCGCGAATCCCCGGCGCGATCCGCCGCATCCCTCGACGGCCCGTGCGAGAGGAGGTCCCGTCCCAGGATAGCCAGGGGACGGGACGGTTGCTATTTGCCCGGCCCCACGATCACGGGGGGACGCGGCCAGGAACAGACCCCGCCATTCTCCTCGGCCCGGCAGGGCGCGAAACCCCGCCAAGTATTCCCGGAGTTGGAGAGCGTGGACACCACCACCCGAAAACCGTTGTTGTTGTTGCGGTTGTCGGGGTCGTTGTTGTTGCGGTTGGCGCAGCGCGCGTTCCTCGCATTGTTGTTGAACGCGCCGCCCCGCAGCACCCGGCGGCGTTTCGGGTCTGTCCCCGCAAGGCGGGCTCACCGCGCGTGAACCCGCCATTGCTCAGGCATGACTCGCCTTTTGCCAACCCCCCAGCAGCCGGCCGACCTCCGCGATCAGCTCAGCGGCATGGCCGTATTGTCCCGCCGACAGCCAGCCCAGCCGGTTGGCCAGCCGCAAATACAGCCGAAGTTTAGCCAGGGCTTCGTCCGCCCGCGCCAAGCGTTCTCGGCGGGCGTCCCCCCGGCGCGCGTTCGCCTCCTCCAACGACTCCCGCAGGTCGAAAGCGGCGTCCAGCAGACGTTTGGTGAAGTCGTGCCGGTGCGCGCGCGGCAGATGGTGGCTCGCCTGCAACAACCAACCGAGCAGGTCGAACGTGCGGGTAAAGATGGGCATTTCGGGCGCAGTCATGACAACACCGATAGTAGCGGCAAGTCGCCCCCGCTGTCCAAACCAGCACCGACCAGAGATCAGAGATTTCATCGATCAGAGAAAACCAATGGGGACACCACCACCCGAAAACCGA
>PEKW01000018.1:0-3619 GCA_002796995.1 Rhizobium sp. | reverse complement strand
GAACGCGCCGCCCCGCAGCACCCGGCGGCCTTCGGCCCCCGGGTCCTCCCGTGCTTGGCGCTCCGCACCTGCTGGGGGATAGGGATAGTCCGCAAACAAACTGCGCGTCCATTCCAAAACGTTGCCGCTCATCTCTTCGCCGCCATAGGGACTGATACCACCGGGAAAACAGCCCACGGCGCTGGTTCCCCCAAGGCCCGTGTCGGTATAGTTGGCTTTTTCGGGGTCGGGTGGGTCTGCCCAAGGATAAATTCGCCCGTCGTCGCCGCGCGCGGCTTTTTCCCATTCCGCCTCCGAGGGCAGCCCGACGCCCAGGGCGCCGTCGGCCAGTCCTTGCCAGAACCGGCGTTCGGACTCGGACAGCGGGTTTGCCGTGGCCAGCCGTTCGCGGGCGAGTTCCCGCAATTGCTCGTTCAGCCAGCGGCCATAAGCCATCGCGTCGTGCCAAGTGACGTAGACCACCGGATGGTTGGCGATCCCCTGCAAGCAGTTTGGGTCCCTTGGCTCGTGGCCGCTATCCCGCACGAAGGCGGCGAACTGCGCCACCGTCACCGGCCAGCGGGTCAAGTAGTAGCCAGGCAGGTCTACCTCGTGTTGCGGGAATTCGTCGTCGAATGCTTCTCCGTCGCGTTGCTGATCGCTGCCCATCGTGAAAGGACCGGCGGGTATTTCGATGAAACCCAACAGCGGTTCATCGGGTAGATACCAGAGATTCGCATCGAAGCGCGGATCGCCCAGCGCGGCGAGGTTGTCGCCGGCCAAGGCTCGCTCGGTGGCGGGTAGCCGTTGGTCGCGCATTAATTTGACCAGCCAGTGTTGAACGCGGGCGAGCTTGCGTTGATGGGCGGGGCCGATCTTGGCGAGGTTGGCGGTTTCGATCAGGGCTTGGGCGGCGATTTGGGCGCCCCAGGTGTCGGCGGGTTCGACGTCGGGGTCGGTCGGGGCACGGAAGCACAAGGCGTCCACCAGTTGCCACAGGCTCGCGGCGGCGCCTCGGGCGGCCTTGGCGCCCGCCAGCAACGCCACTTCCCGCCAGCGGTTGGGCTCGGCGCGGGCCAGCTCGACAATCCGGTCCGGGTAGTCTTCGTCGGTCAGGTGACAGGCCGCCAGGTATTCCTGAAAGCTGCGATGGGGGAAGGTATAGACCCCGACGCCGCGTGGATACAGCAATCCCGCCCGGTCCCGGAGATATTCCACCAGCCGCTTGGGGTTGGCGTCGGGATTGTTGCGCAGATCGAAGAGCCGGTAGGCCAAGTCTTTCTCGGCGATGTCCGCCGTCCCGGTCAAATCCGACTGGCAGCGATGCACCTCAAAGGCCAGTGCTTCCAGAACCGCGCGCACCTGATCCTTGTCGGTTTTCAGGTATTCGGCCAGGCTGGGCTGAATACACTGATATTGACCCTGTTCGTCGCGGTGGACGAGGCGCTGTTCCCAGCGGTTGAGCAGCAGATCGACCGTCTCGGCGTATAGCGCTTCCCGCTTCTCCGGCAGATCGCCGCTGCGCCAGGCGTGCAGGCTGGCCATCAGGGTCAGCAACAGCGGGCGCTGGGCCAGTTCATGCAGGGTGGGTCGGTTGAAAATCGCTCTTTTGAGCAATTCTGCTCGCCCGGCGGCTTCCGAAGCCGGCAAGCGCCCCAAGCCGGCGGTCAGCGCGTACCAGTGGGCGACGAACCGCCGGATCTGTCCGTCGGAAAACGGGGCGAGTGTAGCTTCGCCGAAGCCTTGCAGGCGCCAGCCCTGGTTTTGGTAGGCATAGGTCCGGCTGGTGACCAGCACCCGGCAGTTGCCGAAACTTTGCACGAACGCTTCGACCGCCTGCTGGACTTGCTCCCGACGATGTTCCGCCTCCGGCACCTCGTCCAACCCATCCAGCAGCAGCAGGCCGCCCCGTTCGCGCAGTTCGTGCCGCAGCCAGGGCGCGCACTCGGCCTGGCAGGCCGCTGTCAGTTCTTGGGCGATGAAGTTCCACAAGGTTTCGGCGGTCGCCGCGCCGCGTTCCGGCAGGCCGGTGGCGGCGAAATCCCGCAGCACCACCGGCACCGGCAGCAGCGCGCCATGCCGCCAGGGTTGGCGCTTTTTCCCGTCCTTCCCTTCCTCATCCGGCAAGGGCGCGGTCAGGTGACGCAGGTTGGCTTGCCCGTCCTTCAGCGCTTCGCCGGCCAGGCACAGGGCGACGAAGTTGACGAAGGTGCTCTTGCCGCTGCCGGGATCGCCTTGCAACACCAACCGTTGCTGTTGGTCGAGCTGCTCCAGGGCGGAGCGCAAGGGTTCTTCCTCTGCCCGCTTTTTCGACGCGCGCGGTTCGAGGTCGTCGACCTCCTCCGGCCGAGGCGAGCGGGTGAGCAAGGCCGTGTAGACCGCGTTGAGGCGCAGTTGCGGGTCGGTGTCGCGTTGCCCGGCGGCGGCCGGGTCGATGCCGGTCAGGGACAGGGTGCCGCAGCGCTCCATGACCCGCCGCAAATAGGCGTCGCGCAGGGCCGGAGAAAAGGGTTCCGGCGCGGGCGGGTTATGAAGATGAATGCCACCGTTTACGTTCCCGCCCACCGCCACGCCGCCCGCGCCGACGGCCACGCCGCCTTGGGCGACCGCGCCGGAACCGGTGTTCTGGATCGCTGTGGGAGGCTGTGCCATCGGCGACTCCGGCCGCTTCAGCGGGGCTTGTTGTAGAGCGCGCGCCACGAACGCGGCGGCGTTGCCAGCGGCCAAGCGTTGGCGGGCGGCTTTGTTGCGCCTCTTGTGGCCGTCCGCCCAGTCACAGATGGCCTTGACCACGATCCAATCGACCTTGGCATCCTGGCAGGCGACGTACAGGCCCGCGCCTTCCATCTCACCGCCGATGGCTTCCGGCCCAAATTGCTTCAGTTGTTCGCGGTAATCAAGATGGTCTACCAGCTTCTCACCGGACAGCAGCAGGCCGAACGCAATGTTGACCTTGGACTCGTCCCAATCCAAGTCGGCGTGGCGAAAAGAATCGATCAACCGTGTGGACGCATGAGGCTTGTCGCCGCGTGGGATGATTCGATCCGTGCCGACCCGCTGCACGTCGTAGAGCTGAAGCTGTCGCGAGACCAGCACATCGCCGATGTGCTGCTTCTTCTCGTCCATGCCAAAGGCGATACCCACCAGAATAACGGCCCCTGGATTGAGCGCTTCGATGCCTTTTTGGACGGCTTGTTGCGAAGCGCCCAGACTGCTCGAACCCATTTCGGTCAGCGCCAGAAACACCCGCGTTCCGCCCACCTCGCCGAGGTCGCGATAGGTACGGCGATTCTTGGTCACGATGCGGGCGGTCTGACCGGTCAACTTCGCGAAGGCGTCGAGGACCGCCTTGCTCTCGACTCGGGTGGCAGTGACAATCAGGACATCGGCGGGCGGGACCTTGGCGGGTGCGACCATCGCGTTGCGTCTCCTTACTGCGTTGTTGTCCTTTTAGTTTTCCACAACTTCAACGGTATTGTCACATCGCCGGGCGGAGATGAGCCTTTATTCGCTAGCCCTCCCTGGTTTCCTCCCGCTCCACGTCGGGATGAATTTCACGCACATCCAGGCAAAAAGCCGAGAAGTCCGGCGCGGCCAGCTCCTCCAATCGGTCCACCGCCACGCGGGGTAACGTGGCGCG
>PEKW01000010.1 GCA_002796995.1 Rhizobium sp. | reverse complement strand
GTCGGAATAGTTGAGGCCGATGCAGATGAACTTGCCGGTGCCGGCGACGCAGGCGCCGATGCGCCCGTCTGCCGACAGTTCCGGTAGCGTGCTCAAGTCGAGGGCGGCGATCTTCGAAAGCCCCTCGGGCGAGATCGCCGCGCCGCCGATATCGGCCACATGGGCGGAGAGATCGCGGATCCTGCCGTCCCGGTCAAGAATGGCGGGCTTTTCCTGGCCGGGCTGTCCGACGCGCATCAGTTTCATGGGTTTGTCCTTTCCAGAAGAATTAGATGGTCCAGCCGCCGTCGATGGCGAAGGCCTGGCCGGAGGTATAGGTGGCGCCGGCGATGTAGACGGCGAGATCGGCGATCTCTTCCGGGGTGCCGAGCCGACCCATGGGCTGGCGGGCGATGAAGGCAGCGCGCGCCGCGTCATAGTCGCCCTGGGCGCGTATGCGGTCCTGCAGCGAGGGGCTTTCCACCGTGCCGGGGCAGATGGCGTTCACGCGGATGCCTTGCGTCACATAGTCGGCGGCGACCGACTTGGTGAGCCCGATCACGGCGGCCTTGGTGACGGTATAGGCGCAGCGGTTGGGCACGCCCTTCACGCTGGATGCGACCGAGGCCATGTTGATGATCGAGCCGTCGCCGCGCTCCAGCATGGCGGGCAGGACGGCGCGGATGGTGCGGATCATGGCACGCACATTGAGGTCGAAGGCGAAGTCGAGATCGGCGGTCGTCATGTCCATCACCGTGCCGCCATGGACGACGCCGGCGCAGTTGAACAGGATGTCGAAGGGTCCGGTCTCGGCGACGATGGCCTCGACGGCCGCATCCTTCAGCACGTCGAGCACGCGGGTCTCGAGCACGAGCCCTTCCGCCTTCGCCTCGGCCGCCAGGCTGTCCAGCGCCTCCGCATTGATGTCGGTCGCGACCACGCTTGCACCGGCGCGGGCAAAGGCCAGCGCACTCGCCCGCCCGATCCCCTGGCCCGAGGCCGTGATCAGCGCCTTCTTCTCGTTCAGCGACGCCATGATGAACGTCTCCTCCGTGTTGTCATGTTGTCAGACCTCCTTGCCCGACGGTCGACAATGTGACTGCGAACGGTCGCAAGCACAACCTTTTTCGCGGCAATTCGCCTGCTTTTTCATCAGGCTTTGCCAGCAGCTGGCAGGGAACGGTCCCTGGCCGTCGACGGGGAGACGGCTCGCTGTGGTTCAGGCGAGCGAAGCCAGCATAGCCTTCAGTTCCTCGAGCAGGGAGGTCTGCACAGGGATGCCCCGGCTTTCGTTGCGGGCGCGCGCCTCGTAGCGGCGCTGCGACGGCAGGCGGGCGCCCTGGGCCGTGATGGCCGTGAACATGTCTTCCGCCCGGTGCATATGCTCTTCCATGCCGCCGCCGAGGAAGACCTTGGGATCGAGCGCGAGGATCAGTTCACCGTGGCACGGGGCTGCTCCGGCGCCATCGTCGAAGGCCATGGATTCGGCGCTCGTCATGTCGGCGATCAGCGGGCCGGCCATCAGCTCGATCATCGCCGAAAGCGCCGAGCCCTTGTGCCCGCCGAAGGTGAGCATGGCTCCCTCCATCGCCTTTGTCGCATCGGTCGTGTCATTGCCGTCGCTGTCAATCGCCCAGCCGAGGGGGATGGGCTTGCCGGCGCGGCGATGCAGTTCGATCTCGCCGCGGGCGGCAGCACTCGTGGCGAAGTCGAAGACGAAGGGGTGGGAGGCGGCGCGCGGCCAGCCGAAGGCGATCGGGTTGGTGCCGAACACGGGCTTCGTGCCACCGGCCGGCGCCACCCAGCTGTGGCTCGGCGTCATGGCGAGCGCCACCAGACCGGCTTCGGCGATCTGCTCGACCTCCGGCCAGAGCGCCGAGAAATGATAGCAGTGGTTGATTGCCATGGCGGCAATGCCGAGGCGGCTGGCCTTGCCGATCAGTTCGGGCAGGCCTTCCCGGAAGGCGAGCAGCGAGTAGCCGAACCTGGCATCGACCTTGACGATGCCGGGTGCCGAGGCGTCGACCGTCGGCATGGCCTTCGGATCGACCTTGCCCTTGCGCACCGTCGCCACGCAGCCGAGCAGGCGCCAGAGACCGTGGGAATAACACTCGTCGCGCTGGGCCGAGACGACGGACTTGACGATCGTTTCGGCATGCCCCTCGGAAAGCCCGGCCGCGAGAAGGATGTCGGTTGCGAGACGCCTGGCGTCTTCGAGCGGGAGGTATTCGAGATCCTGGGACATGGGATGCTTCCTGTCGGGTTGAAAAAGAAAGGGCCGCCAGCGCGATGCGGCTGGCGGCCCGAAGTTCTGCAGGACGGGCCGGACTGCGGCTCAGGCAGCCTTTGCCGTCTTCGACGGACGGGTGGCGGCTGCCTTTTCGACCATGGCGGTGATCTCGGCGCGACGGGCGCCCTGAAGGATCATGCGTGGCATGCGGACGCGTTCGGAACCGCGGCCCATGATCTGTTCGGCGAGCTTGATGGTCTGGACCAGGTCGTGCTCGGCGTCGAGGTGCAGAAGCGGCATGAACCAGCGGTAGATGCGGCGGGCTTCTTCCCAGTCGCCCCGGTCGACGGCAGCGACGAGCGCGACCGATTCCTGCGGGAAAGCGCTGGTGAGGCCGGAGACCCAGCCCTTGGCGCCGAGCATCATGCCTTCAAGCGCCACGTCGTCGAGGCCGGCGAAGATGTCGAAGCGGTCGCCGAATTCATTGAGGAGGTCGGTGAAGCGGCGGGTATCGGGCGCGCTTTCCTTGACGGCCTTGATGTTGGCCACGCCTTCGAGCGCACGGAGCACGTCCGTGCCGATGTTGACGCGGTAGGCCGGCGGATTGTTGTAGAGCATGATCGGCAGCGAGGTAGCCTCGGCGACCGTCTTGAAATGGGCGACCAGTTCTTCCGGCTTCGGCACATAGACCATGGCGGGCAGCAGCATGAGGCCGTCGGCGCCGGCCTTCTCGGCGTCGCGCGCATAGGCGACGGCGCGACGCGTGTCGAATTCGGAGACGCCGGTGATGACCGGAACGCGGCCGGCGACGACTTCGACGGCGCCCTTGAGGATGGCGCGCTTCTCATCCGGGTCGAGTGAGTTGTTTTCGCCACAGGTGCCCATGACGATCAGGCCGTGCACGCCGTCGTTGACCAGTGCGTCCTGCACCCGGCGGGTGTTTTCGAAATCGATCGACAGGTCTTCGTTGAATTGGGTCGTTACAGCGGGAATGACGCCGCGCCAGCCAGTGGTCATCGCAATCTCCTTGGGTTGGTGTGATATATCAGTATACAATTTGTCGACAGGAGGCAAGGCGGGGCTGCGGGTATTTTTACGACCCAGGCTGCGTTGACCTTGCCGGGTACAAAGCCTTCGCCAAGTGGGTCGTGCAGATGGGACCGCCCCTTGATGCGCGCGATCAGGCGAATGGCTCGGTCGGACCCTTGGCGGGCGTGGTGAACCATTCTGGCCCGGTCTTGGTCATGTGGATGTGGTCTTCGAGGCGAATGCCGAACCGGCCGGGCACGACGATCATCGGCTCGTTGGAAAAGCACATGCCCGCTTCGAGAGAAGTGCGGTTGCCTCGGACGATATAGGGTTCCTCGTGGATCTCGAGTCCAAGCCCGTGGCCGGCGCGGTGGGGCAGGCCGGGCAACGCATAGTCCGGCCCGAGACCGTGGCGGACGAGGACGGCGCGGGCGGCGGCGTCGAGGCTTTCGCAAGGGGCGCCGAGCCGCGCGGCGTCGAACACGGCCTGCTGCGCCTCCCGCTCGATCGCCCAGATCCGGGCGAATTCCGCAGACGGCTCGTCGAGCATGTAGGTGCGCGTGAGGTCGGAGTGGTATCCGTCGATGCGGCATCCGGTGTCGACCAGGATGACATCACCCGGCTTGTAGGTCTGGTCGCCGTCGGCGCCGTGCGGCAGGGAGGTCGCCTCGCTGAAGGAGACGATGCAGAAGCTCGAGCCGCCCTCGGCGCCCAGCGCGCGGTGCTGGTTGTCGATGAAGCGGATGACTTCGGAGGCGCGGATGCCGGGTTTGATCAGGGCGTGGGTACGCCTGTGGACTTCGAGCGTGAGGTTCATGGCGTATTGGATGATGGCGATTTCGCTCTCCGACTTGCGCAGCCGCTGGCGGCGGATGATCGGCCCACCGTCGATCAGGCGTTCAGGCCCGAACTGGCGGGCCAGCGCGTGATAGACGAAGAGCGGCAGGGCGTCGTCGAGCGCCAGTCGCTCGCCGGGACCGAGCAGGGACGCGACGAGGGCGGCGCTGCTTTCCTCCTCCTGCCAGACGTGGATTTCGCCGGGCAGATGGGGGATGCTTTCAACACGGCTGAGCTCGAAGCCCGGCACGATGTAGTGCAGGGCGGTCGGTGTGACCACGGCGCCGACGAGGCGCTCGCTCTGGTGCCAGACGAGCCCGGTATAGTAGCGCAGGCTTTCCGTCGAGCCGAGAAGCACGGCACCGATCCCCTCTTCGGCCAGCACCGCCCGCAGGCGGGTCAGCCGCTGGGAGCGTTCCTCATTCGGGATCGGTGCCGGGAAAGAGTGGGCATTCATCTTGTCTTCCTCTTCGATGAAAATTGTGGGGGCGGTCCATCGAAACCGTTGGGTCGCTCGCGCCGCATCTGCGGCTCGCGTCAGCGAAAACGGCCGGGGCTGAAAGGTTCGGTGGGAAGGCTGGTGGCACGCCCCGCCGCAAGATCGGATACCAGCCTGCCGGTCGCGGCCGACTGGGTGAGGCCGAGATGGCCGTGGCCGAAGGCGTAGAGGATCGAAGGGCTCGCGCTGGACCGGCCGATGACCGGCAGGCAATCGGGCATGGACGGCCGGAAGCCCATCCATTCGCGGCCGCCTTCGGTCTTCAGTTCTGGCAGGAAGCGCGAGGCCTTGGCCAGCAGTGCCTTCGAGCGGCGATAATTGGGGGCAAGCTCCAGCCCGCCCAGTTCGACGGCACCGCCCACCCGGATGCCCTCGGCCAGCGGCGTGACGACGAAGGCGTGGTCGTTGAAATAGAGCTGGCGCTGCAGCTGGAAGTCCTGCGCCGGAAGCGTCGTGTTGTAGCCGCGTTCGGTTTCAAGCGGTACGGGATCGCCCAGCCGGGTGGCCAGCGGTTTCGACCAGGCGCCTCCGGCCACCACGACTGTGCGGGCGGCGATCGTCGCGCCATCGGCCAGCGTGATCGTCGCGCCGTCTGCATGCGGCACGATGTCCCGGACCTCGCCCTTCTGCAGGGTGCCGCCACGGGCGGCGACGAGATCGGCCACCGCGCGGGTCAGGCCTTTCGGGTCGTTCACCTGGATGCCGGCCGGCGAATACATGGCGTGGCGGAACTGCGGCGCGAGACCCGGTTGCAGCCGCTCGATGTCGGCTCTGCCGACGCTGGTGAACTGGAAGCCGGCCTTTTCCTTCTCCAGCCAGTCCGGGGTGGCGGCGTTGAAGCTCGCTTCGCTGTCATAGAGGTCGAGCGTGCCGGTATGCGTGAAGAAGGACGACAGCTCGGCGATCGCCCTCACGCGCTCCATTTCGCCGGCGGCGAGCTGCATCATGCCCGTCTGCGCGGCTATCCCGTGCGCAAATGCCTTTCGCGAGCTTGCCCGCCAGAAGCGCCAGAGCCACGGCAGCATGTTCAGCGCGTAGGCGGGCGGCAGGCTGAGCGGCCCCAGAGGATCGAGCAGCCATTTAGGCGCCTTGAACATGATGCCGGGCGAGGGGATGGGTATGATCTCGGGAAAGGCGAGGATGCCGGCATTGCCGGCGCTGGCACCGGCGGCGACCTCGTCGCGCTCGACCAGCAGAACCTTGCGACCGTCGTTCTGCAGGTAGTGGGCCGCCATCACGCCTACGATTCCGGCCCCGATGACGACAGCGTCAGCATTGGATTGGGCAGTCATATCATCTCTTCCGGTTTTTGTGTCTGTTGGTTGGGATCGCGGATCGGGCGTGTTCAAAGGTTGCCGATCGCCAGCGCCTTTTGCATGTCGCGGGCGACATAATCCTGGATCTGGTGGACGATCTGGGCGGCGTGGGCGATGGCCAGGCGGTCGGACTCCTCGACGTCGCCGGCCTCGATCGCCGCGATCATGTCCTCGTGTTCCTGGACATATTGCAGCGGCAGGCGGTCGTCGAAGGTGGAATAGTAGAGCCGCAGGATGCGCCGACCTTCGTCGAGCAGGCGGGCAAAGAAGCTCGTGTAATAGGGGTTGCCGCCCAGTTCGGCGATCGCGACATGGAACTCGCGGTTTGCCTCGATCATCGCAAAGGCGTCCTGCGCCTTGACCGCGGCTTCGAATTCTCCCTGGCGCCGGCGAATGGTCGCCATGATCGCGGGATTGCTGCGACTGGCTGCGGCGCGGGTGGTCACCCGGTACATCAATGTCAGCGCATCGAAATAGGTGGGCAGGGTGGCGAAATCGATCGTCGAGACGATCGTGTTGCGGTTGGGCAGCGTGGTCACCAGGCCGTCGGAAGCAAGCCGCAGCAGGGCCTCGCGGACCGGCGTGCGCGACATGCCGAAGCGTTCCGACAGCCGCACTTCATCCAGCGCGCTTCCCGGCGCCAGGGTCATCGCCAGGATCTCCTGCCGCAGCTTGCTGTAGACCGTCTGGGTGCCCGAGCCTCTGGAGCGCGGTACTTCGGCCTGGGGATCGTCTGCCGTCATGTCTGTCACGGGTGGGTTCGCGCCTGATCGCCAATGAATGATCACGCTTGCATGCATATTGTCGACAGAGGGTCGGCGCAACTGTTTTGTGCGCGCGCGTGCCTTTGTCGCAGAACGAACGGGACGGCAGCCGCAGGCGCCGACGGGACAGCGAACGTCATCGCCCGCTTCGGCGCAGCGGGGCAAGTGTCGTGCGGGAATGGTCTCTACAGGAAAACGTGTGCGGCGTTCGCATCGAAGGTCAGCCAGACGCCGGCGCCGCGCGGGATGCCGGATATGGCATGATGGCCGAACGGAAGACGGACGGAAACGGCGGTTCCGTCCGCGGTGCGGGTCGCCACATTGACGTGCGTGCCGAGGAAGGTGATGTCCTCGACCGTGGCCGGGAGCGCCATTTCCGTCTTTTTGGTCGACAGCGACAGCCGCTCAGGTCTCAGCATCAACATTCCATCCGTCTTGCGCGCGGAGTTGCCGTGCAGGGGGATGTCGGAAACGATCAGGCCGTCGGTGAGGGCGATCCTGGCGCGGCCGTTGACCTGCTCCACCACGCGACACGGAAGGAAGTCGCTGTCGCCGATGAACTCGGCGACGAAACGGGTGGCGGGATCGGCGTAGAGTTGTTCGCCCGTGCCGATCTGGTCGATCACGCCGTGCGAAAAGACGGCGATGCGGTCGGACAGGCGAAGGGCCTCTTCCTGGTCGTGGGTGACATAGAGGATCGTCACTTCCGTCTGCTGGTGGATGCGCCGGATCTCGTGCTGGATTTCCTCGCGCAGCTTCTTGTCGAGGGCCGAAAGCGGCTCGTCCATCAACAGCACCGGCGGATCGTAGGCGAGTGCTCGGGCGAGTGCCACGCGCTGCTGCTGGCCACCCGACATCGCCGCCGGCTTGCGGTCTTCGAAACCCTCGAGCCTGACGAGCGTCAGCATCTGGCGCACGCGCTCGGTGATCGCCGCCTTGGACCAGCCGCGCACCTTGAGCGGAAAGGCGATGTTGTCGCCGACGGAGAGATGCGGGAACAGCGTGTAGCGCTGGAAGACCATGCCGATATTGCGCTGGTGCGACGGCGTGTCGAGGATGGTCTTGCCGTTGAGCAGGATGTCGCCGCGCGTCGGCCGCTCGAAGCCCGCCAGGATGTAGAGCGTGGTGCTCTTGCCCGAACCGGAAGGTCCGAGAAATGTCAGGAACTCGCCATGGTCGACGGTCAGGTTCACGTCGTGCACCGCGAGCACCGGGCCGTATTGCTTGCGGATGCCGCGGATCTCGAGGAAGGGCGTCATGCTTTCATTCCTTTTTTCACCGCGGCTGCGATCAGCATCAGCAACATGGTGACGACGATGAGAAGGGTCGATGCGGCGGCAATCACCGGGGTCAGGTCCTGGCGCAGCGTTGCCCAGATCTTGACCGGCAAGGTTTGCAGCGTCGGGCTCGCCATGAAGATGGCCAGCACCACTTCGTCCCAGGAGGTGAGGAAGGAGAAGATTGCGGCGGAGAACAGTCCGTGGCTGATGCAGGGCAGGGTAATCAGGATCTTCGCCTTCAGGGGAGAGGCGCCACAGAGCACGGCGGCATCCTCGATCGACTTGTCGAAGCCTTCGAGGGCGCCGGTCAGCGCAAGGATCGAGAACGGCAGCGCGACTACCAGATGGGCGATGACGAAACCGGCCGTCGTGCCGTTGAGGCCCAGGCGCAGGAAAAAGGCGTAGAGGGCGACGGCCAGCACCACCACCGGCAGGATCATCGGCGTCATGAACAGGGCGCGCAGTGCGACGCGTCCGACGAACCGGCCGCGCACCAGGCCGAAGGCGGCGACAAGACCGATCAGCACGGAAAGGACCGTGACCATCAGGGCGATGCGGAAGCTCGTCCAGGCGGCTTCCAGCCAGCGCGGGTCGGCCAGCAGATCCTGATACCATTTGAGCGTCCAGGACGGCGGTGGAAAGATCAGCCATTGCGACGAGCCGAAGGAGAGCGCGGCGATGAACAGGATGGGCAGCAGCAGGAAGACGGAGGTCGCGACCGTGATCGCGAGCAGGACCCATTTCCAGGCGCCGAGGCTGTTGAGGTTGAGAAGCATCTCAGTGTTTCTCCTGTCCCGCGACGCCGAACAGCCTTAGCTGCACGGCATAGAGGCTCAAGGTGACGACGAGCAGCACTAGCGCGGCCGCCCCGCCCATGCCCCAGTTGACCAGCGACTGAACGAACTGGGCGATCAGCTCGGCCAGCATCATGTTGGCCGTGCCGCCGAGCAGCGAGGGCGTGACGAAGTAGCCGAGCGACATGACGAAGACCATCAGCGCGCCGGCGATCATGCCGGGGGCTGCGAGCGGCAGCAGAACGTGGACGAAGGCCTGCATGCGGGTGGCGCCACACAGCGCCGCTGCCTGCAGGATGGCCGGGTCGATCTTGCGGATCACGCCATAGAGCGGAATGATGATGAAGGGCAGCATGATGTAGGTCATGCCGATCGTCACGCCGACCAGGTTGTTGACCATGACCAGCGGCTGGTCGATCAGGCCGAGCCCCATCAGCGTCTTGTTGATCACGCCGGTGCGCTGCAGCAGAACCATCCAGGCATAGGTGCGTGCGAGCAGGTTGGTCCACATCGACAGAAGGATGATCGCGAAGACGATGTTGGCCTGCCGTTGCGGCATGATCGCCAGCGCCCAGGCAACCGGGAAACCGATGATCAGCGAGATCGCGGTCACCAGCGCCGAGACGAAGAAGGTGTTGAAGAAGATCTTGAGGTAGGTCGAGCTGCCGAGCAGATCGATGTAGTTCTGCAGGCCGAAGACGGGTTCGGTGATGCTCCGGCTGAGCAGCGCCAGAACCGGCAGGACGAAGAAGACCAGCACCAGCACGAGGGCGGGCAGGGTCGGCGCCAGCCCGCGCGGCAGCAACCGGCGACGGCGTGGCGCTTGCCTGCCTTCTGCTGTCTCGGCGAGAGAAACCATAGCCATCACCTTGCGCAATCTTCTGTTCGCCAGTCGGGTCCGCCGCTCTTGGCCCGAGCCGTGCCGATCGGTTGACCGGTGGGGCGGCATCGATCCACCCCACCGGCTGGTCCGCTGCTTACTTGGCCTGCCAGGCGTACCAGCGTTCGCCGATCTCGTCGCGGTGCTCGGCCCAGTAGGCCATGTCCGCGTTGATCTGCGAGGCGGTCTGCTGGTCGGGCAGCGTCTTGGCGATCGCCGGATCCATCAGCGCCGGCGACTTGGTGTTGGTCGGCGCATAGCCGGTGCCGGCCGCCATCTCGGCCTGGCCCTCGGGCGAGGTCGCAAACGCGATGAACTTCATCGCCGCTTCCTTGTTCTTGGTGCCCTTCGGAACGACGAGCGCGTCGGCCGCCGTGATATTCTGGTCCCAGGAGGTCTCGACATTGACGCCGGTTGCGGCAAGCGCGGTCAGTCGACCGTTCCAGAAGGAGCCGAAGGGCGCTTCGGCCGAGGCCAGCAGCTGCTGCGACTGGGCGCCGCCGGTCCACCAGATGATGTCGGCCTTGATGCTGTCGAGCTTCTTGAAGGCGCGGTCGAGATCGAGCGGATAGAGCTTGTCGGCGGCAACGCCGTCGGCCAGCAATGCCGCCTCGATCACGCCCGGAGCCGACCACTTGTAGAAGGCGCGCTTGCCGGGGAAGGCCTTGGTGTCGAACAGGTTCGTCCAGTTCTTCGGGCAGGCGGCGACCGCATCCTTGTTGCAGCCGACGACGAAGGAATAATAGAAGCTGCCGACGGAATAGTCGGTGACGAAGCGCGGATCGAGCGTGCTCTTGTCGATGATCGAGAAGTCCAGCTTTTCGAGCAGGCCCTGGCTGCCGGCCTGGATGGCGTAGTCGCCTTCGGCATCGACGACATCCCAGGTCACGCCATTCGCCTCGACCATGGCTTTGATCTTGCCGTAGTCGGTCGGGCCGTCCTGCAGGACGTTGATGCCTTCCTTGGCGGTGAACTTGTCGGCCCAGGCGGATTGCTGGACGTCCTGCGTCGTGCCGCCCCAGCTGGTGAATACCATGTCGGCGGCGTAGCTCTGGCCGGTTACTCCCAGCAATACGGCCAGTGATGCGATGATGGTCTTGCTCTTCATGTTCCCTTGTCCTTGTTTGACGCTGTTCTTGACGCGCATTCAAGGTCGTGGCCGCCGATAGGCTTCTTCTGGTCGTTCCGGCCGCAACCTGCATTCCTTCGTGAGGTCAGCTGTGTCCTTCCGTGAAAAAGGGGGCTGGCTTCATGATCTTGTTCTCGGCGACCTCGATCAGGTCGAGGATTTTTGGCAGGAAGGCCTGCCACAACGGATCGGCCATGAGGCGGGCGCGGCGCGCCTCGCGATCATCAAGGCTTTCGAAGGCCCAGATGTGCACGATCTCGTTGATCGGGCCGATCTCGGAGAAGAAGTAGCCGACGAGCTGGCCGAGATGCTTCTTCTGGACGGCGATGCCTTCCTCGCCGACCACCTTGAGGTAGCCGGGGATGGAGCCGTTTTTCATGCGGTAGGTGCGGATCTCGTAATACATCGGCTCACCGCATCACGAAGGGGTCGGGGAAGGGATCGTCGGAGGTCTTCAGCCAGACGGTCTTGGTGCGGGTGTAGTCGAGCACGGCGGCCATGCCGCCCTCGCGGCCGTGGCCGGACAGGCCGAAGCCGCCGAAGGGGGCGATGGGCGAGACGGCGCGGTACGTGTTGATCCACACCACGCCGGCGCGGATGCCCCGGGTCATGCGGTGGGCTCGACCGAGATTCTGGGTAAAGACGCCGGCAGCAAGGCCGTAGCGTGTGTCGTTGGCCAGCGTCAGCGCTTCGGCTTCCGTCTCGAAGGAGACAACGGACAGCACCGGGCCGAAGAACTCGTTGACCAGCGAGGGGGAGGCAGTACCGTCGCAATCGAGGATGGTAGGCGGGTAGAAATTGCCCGGACCTTCCGGTCGCACGCCGCCGGTCAGCAGTTTCGCGCCGGCCGCCACGGAGGATCTCACCAGCGCATCGACGTGATCCACCTGGCGTCGGGTTGCCAGTGGTCCGACTTCGGTCGCCATATCGAGCGGGGAGCCGATGCGGATCGCCTCCGCCTTGGCCTTCAGGCGGGCGAGAAACTCATCCTTGATGCTGCGTTCGACGATCAGCCGCGAGCCGGCCACACAGGACTGGCCGGTCGCGGCAAAGATGCCGGCGACCTGGGCATTCACCGCGCTATCGAGGTCCGCATCGGCGAAGACGACGAAGGGCGACTTGCCGCCGAGTTCGAGCGAGGTGGAGGCGAGGTTTTCCGCTGAGTTGCGCACGACATGGCGCGCTGCTTCCGGACCGCCGGTGAAGGCTACATGGGCGACCTTCGGATGACGCGTGAGTGCTGCGCCGCAGGCGGGGCCGAAGCCGGTGATGATATTGACGACACCGGCGGGGAAGCCGGCCTCATGCACGAGGCGGGCGAATTCGAGCAGCGGCGCCGGGCCATCCTCGGAGGCCTTGACGACCATCGTGCAGCCGGCGGCAAGGGCGGGCCCGATCTTCACGGCGGAGAGGAAGAGCTGGCTGTTCCACGGCACGACCATGGCGACCACGCCGACGGGCTCGCGTCTCAGCCAGACTTCCATGTCCGGCTTGTCGATCGGCAGGTGGGCGCCTTCGATCTTGTCGGCGAGGCCGGCATAGTAGCGATAATAGTCCGCGACATAGGCGATCTGCGCAGAGGTTTCGCGGATGATCTTGCCGGTGTCGCGGGTCTCGAGCTCGGCCAGCGTCTGAGCATTGGCGGCGATCAGGTCGGCGAGTTTGTAGAGCAGCTTGCCGCGCTGGGTCGCGGTCATCCTGGCCCAGGGGCCGTCATAAAGGGCGCGATCGGCCGCCTCGACGGCGCGATCCACGTCGGCCTCGCGCGCTTCCGGCATCTCGGCCCAGACTTCACCTGTTGCGGGATCGAGACTGTCGAACCGCGCTTCACCGTCCTGGAATGTGCCGTCGATATAGAGCTGGAAGCGCTGCATGGTGCTACTCCGAAAAGGCCGGCATGACATCGCGGATGAAGCGTTCGAGCGAGGCTTTCTTGCGCTCGAAGCTCATGCCGGTGTCGATCCAGAAGGAATATTCGTCATAACCCATCGCCTCGTAGGCCTTGACGCGGGCGATCACTTCGTCGGCCGTGCCGACGGGAAGGTTCTTGTGCATCACCTCCGGAGACAGATTGGCATTCGCTGCCATCTCTTCCTCCGTCAGCTGTTCGATCAGGCCCTGATGGATCGGCTTCTCGTTCTTGAACCAGGCGAAGAAGTAATTGTAGTAGACGCTCAGTTCCCTGGACGCCTGGGCGATGTCGTCGCTGTCGGAACCGACATAGGTGTGCAGCAGAAGCATGATCTTCGGACGGGAGACGTCCGGCGCCTTCTCGCAAGCCGCGTTGAAGCGGCCCATCAGGCTTTCGATCTCCGGATCGCCGTTCCACAACGGGGTGACCTGGACGTTGCAGCCGTTGGCCACGGCAAATTCGTGCGAATTCGGGTCGCGGGCGGCGACCCAGATCGGGATCGACGCCTGCAGCGGTTTCGGCGCGGAGGTCGTCGCCGGGAACTTCCAGAACTCCCCGTCATGGGCATAGTCGCCGTCCCACACGCCCTTGACGGCCGGGATCAGCTCGCGCATGCGCTGGCCGGCGCCCCAGGCGTCGAGACCCGGCATCAAGCGTTCGTATTCGAAATTATACGCGCCGCGGGCGATGCCGAGGTCGAGCCGGCCATCGGTGATGATGTCGGTCATCGCTGCTTCGCCGGCGAGCTTGATCGGATGCCAGAAGGGGGCGATGGCGGTGCCGGTGCCGAGGCGCACATTCGTCGTGCGGCGCGCCAGATCGGCAATCGTCACGAACGGATTGGGGGCGATGGTGAAGTCCATGCCGTGGTGCTCGCCGGTCCAGATCGCGTGCATACCGCCCTTGTCGGCGATCTCGCAGAGCTGGACGAATTCCTCGTAGAGGCTCTTGTGGTTCTGGCTGGCGTCCAGCCGTTCCATATGGACAAAAAGCGAGAACTTCATGCGGATGCCTTCCTGGCGATTGAATGGACGCGGCCGGCTGTCTCGTTGCCGAAATAGACGCCGAAGTTTCCGATCGAACTTTCCATGACGTAGCGGTTCAGGATATCGGCCGTGGCCGAGCCGCCGCGCTTTTCGTCGGCGAGCTGCTCCAGGCCGACGAAGCTGCCGCCGCGCTCCCGGCCTTCGCCGGCAAAGGCCCGGTAGACGATGTGCTGACGCCCGTCGCTCGACCCCTCGTAGACGGAATAGAGGAAGCCGATGGTGATCGGCAGTCCGGTGAGCTGTTCGAGATAAGATCTGAGCACATCGAGCGGCTCACCCTGATCGACGACACAGCCCGGGAGGTCTCTGGCATCGTCGCCCACCAGCAGAATTTCGCCGGCTCTTTCGACCACCGCACTGAGGTGCAGGTGGCCCTCGCTCGCGGCGGATACCGCCTTGCCGGCCAGCGTCGGCGTGAAGTAGCCGCCGCGCACATAGCCCAGACCGTTGCGGCCGCTGTTGCCGAATGCCTCGACGCGGCCGAGCAGGATGACATGATCCCCGGCTTCGATCACCTGTTCGAGACGGCAGTCGAACCACGCCGCGACATCGGCAAGCACCGGAGAGCCAAGGGGCCCGAAAGCCCAGTCGACGGTGGAAAAGCGATCCTCGACCGGACGGGCGAAGGTGTTGGAAACGTCCTTCTGGCTGTCGGACAGGATGTTGACCGCAAAGCCCTGCGCCTCCGTCATCGCCGCGAAATTGCGCGAGGTCCGGGCAAGACAGATCAGCAGCAAGGGCGGATCGAGCGAGACCGAGCTGAAGGAATTGGCGGTGAAGCCGAGGGGCTTGCCATCCGGGCCGACCGTGGTGACGACGGTCACGCCGGTGGCGAAGGCGCCGAAGGCATCGCGCAGGGCACGCGGGTCGAAGGCGGTCGTGGTCATGCGGGGACCTCCGGCAGTTGCAGCCATTCGAGGAGCAGACGGTTGACCTCGTCCGGTGCCGTCAGGTTGACCATGTGGCGGTGTCCGTCGGTGATCCGGACGTAGCCGCGCGGAGCAAGTGCCGCCATCGTCTGCGCCATGGCCGGCGTCGAGTTCGGATCGTCCGAGCCGGTCAGGAAAAGGGCAGGGCAGGTCACTTCGCTCCACCGGTCCGCATACATCGCGTCGCCTCCGGCAAAGGCACTGTAGGCGGTCGCATAGGCGCCGACGTCCATCAGACTCAGCCACTCTCTCGTCAGCTCGCGGGCCAGGGCGCTGGCCGCATCATCGGCAAACCAGCGCTTCACCGGGCCGTCGATGTCGATGCCGGTCGATGCGATCGACGCGGCCCGTTCCAGCACGGCGCTTTTGGCGGCGGCATCCCGGCGATGGACGCCGTTCAGCAGGGCCACCCGGCGAATGCGCGCGGGGAAAGTCGACACGGCACCGCCGGTTATGAGCGCGCCCATGGAGTGGCCGGCGAGATTGACCCTGTCGAGCGAGAGCGTGTCGAGAAACCGGCCGAGCCAGCCGACGAAGGCCGTGAGATCGCTGCTGCCCGGTAGCGCTGCGCTTCGGCCGTGGCCGGGCATGTCGACGGCGATGACGCGATGGGTGCGGCTCAATGTGCCGATCTGAGGCGCCCATGCGTCGAGCCGCATGCCGACGCCATGGATCAGCACGAGCGGTTCGCCCTGTCCCGTGTCGCTATAGGCCGTGCCGTCCAGCGTGACCCTGCGCTCGATGGGCGGAAGCGCCTTTGCTGCGAGGGGGGAGCTGACCACGGCCATTGTCCCTGCTCCGCTCAGACGCCGGCCGGATTCTGGACGTCCTGGCCAAGATCCCTGAGATCCTGGTAGCGGTCGCCGATCCGGTGGTGCGGACGACCGCCGACCGACGCGCCAAGGCCGATGACGATCTCGTCCGCCGCCGGGGCATCGGGAATGGAGGTCTGGATGGTCAGGTAGTGCGAGCGGCGCCCTTCGTCGTTCTTGTCCATGAGCGGGATCATGACCGGCGCATTCGCCGGGCCGCGCGTATTGCAGAAGGCGAGATAGGATTTGGCGCCGACCGCCGTGCGGTAGTGGTTGCCGAAGCGCAGGGTGTGGATCAGCGCCGATGCATGCTCGAGCTCGCCGTCGAGCCCGACCACTGCCGTCTTGCCATAGGCCTCCACTGCCTCGCCGGAACCGACGGCGTCTAGGATCATCCTGGTCAGCAGTTCACCAAGGATCGGGGCCGCCTCGTGGATCTCCGGCTTGAGATCCTCGACGAAACCTCGGCCGGCCCAAGGGTTCTTCACCACGGCGAAGGCCGAAAAGAGCTTCAGCGGAGTGGCCGCCTGCTTTCCGCCTTCGATCAGCGTGGTTTCAATCTGCAGCAAAGTCTTGCGTATCTGAAGGGTCATGGTCGCGTCTCATCTCTTGATGGTATTATGGTATACCATGATATGAGTGAGTCAAGCGACTTGTCGGAAGGGAATGTTTTTTTCTTTATACGAAAATTTCAGGCGCGATTCATCCTGCCGGACGACGATGTCACCCGACGAATTGAACCCTGATTGTTCCAGCACCGCCCATGGAATCGCGGTGGCGCGGAGCGATGGTCAGCCGGCGGAGGCCACCTGCTCGCGCAAGACGGCCTCGGCAATCGAGGCGGCACGCTGGACATGTTCGGCGGCGGCCCGTTCGGCCGCAGCACCGTCGCCGGCGCGAATGGCATCGACGATCTTCTGCATCTGCGCCGGGCCCTCCACCGATCGGCGCTCGGTCTTGATGGTCATGGAGCGCAAGTGGTTGATCCGCACCATCATCAACTTCACCACGCCCCAGGCGACGTGGCGGTTGATGCTGGTGAACAGCGTTTCGTAGAAGCGGGTGGTGTGGGCGAGGACCTGGGCCATGTCGTTGTCGTCATAGGCATGGCGAATATCGGCCAACGCCTTTTCCAGTTCCGCGACGATCGCGGGGTCGCGCTTTTCGGCGCAGAGCCGGGCAGCCATGCCTTCCAGCGCGCCGCGGATCTCGTAGATCTGCCGGGCTTCGTCGAGGTCGAGCCGCGCGACGATCGGCCCCTTGTTTGCGGGGTTGGACACCAGTCCCTCGGATTCCAGATGGCGCAGGACTTCGCGCACGATGGTGCGGCTGACGCCGAGCTGCATGCAGAGGTCCCGCTCGACCAGTCGGTCGCCCGGCCTGAAATGGCCGCTGAAGATGGCGTCCCGGACCTTTTCGAGCGCTAGTTCGCGCAAGGTCTTGGAGGGTCTCTCGACGCGGATCGCGCCCTCGGTCGAAGAATTTGTCATCTGGCTATCCACATACGGCAGCAATTCTGCATTTGGTATTATGGTCTACCAAAATTGCATGCGCCGCAAGCCTCCTGTTGGGAGCCTGCGGTATTGGTCGCTACTTTCGAGCATCCTGCCCGCTTCGTGCGGAAGGATGTCGTGGCGGATCAGGCGAATTCGGCGCTCATGACCTTGAGCTCATGCCACAGGCTTTCGGCAAATCCGCGCAGCACCAGAAGCTCGAATTCGTCTTCGCCGGTTCGGGCGAGATTGGCGCCGATATGGCCAATCAGCGTCATCGTCGCGTGGCCGATCGCAAAGGCTTCCCGGTGCAGGTCTACGGCGGTGCCCTTGGCAAGCACTCGGCGAACCTCAGGACCACGGATGCGCAGCCGGGTGCGGCCATGGGTCTGGTCCACGACATGGGCGATGCCCGCGAGCCTTGCGGCGATCTGGCCGATGTCGGCCGCCTCGTCCGAGACGAGAAAACACTGGCCCGGCCCGGCTGCGCGACGGGCATTCGGAGCCAGGGGGCCGAGTGCGGCGCCAGCTGCGGCGGCATCGAATATTCCCGGCTGGCCAAGCAGTTGCAGGACCGAGCCCTCGGTGACGATCTCGATCGCCAGGGCGCCGAAGCGGACCGGCTCGACGGCATCCACCGCCGGGCGGCGGGTCAGTGGAAAATCGGACATGAGCGCGTCAGACATGGAGCTTCTCGTTTTCAGGATCGAAAAAGACCGGGCTGGTCAGGCGGGCGGGGGTGAACTCGTTGCGCAGGCCGTTCCAAGCGAGAACCTCTTCGCCATGGCGGGAGGCGCCGCCCTTGACCAGGGCAAGGCCGATGGTCGAGCCGAGATGCGGCGAGAAGCAGCTGGAGGTGACGTAGCCCTGATCGTTTTCCAGGGTGGCCGCCGCGTCCTTCGCGAGGATGTACGAACCCGTCCGGAAGGACGTCGCCGGATCGAGCGGCACGACGCCGACGAGCTGCGGGCGATCCGGATCGGTCAGGCCCTCGCGCGACAGCATGTGCTTGCCGATGAAATCGGTCTTTGCCGCCGACACCATCTTGGCGAAGCCGAGATCGGCCGGCACCACGGTGCCGTTGATCTCGTTGTGGGTGACATGGCCCTTCTCGATGCGCAGGACGGCCAGCGCCTCGATGCCGTAGGCGCAGATGCCGTGCTCCTTGCCGGCCTCCATCACGGCGTCGGCGACGCTTTCGCCGAAGTCTGCCGGCACGGCCAGCTCATAGGCAAGTTCACCGGAGAAGGAGATGCGGAAGAGCCGGCCCTTGAGACGACCGCCGAACAGGGAGACCTCCTTCGCCGCCAGATAGGGGAAGGCCTTGTCGGAAATGTCCTCGTCGACGATCCTTTGCAGGATCATGCGGGCTTTTGGTCCGGCAAGGGCCATCTGCGCCCACTGGTCGGTGACCGAGGCGAGGCGGACGTCGAGTTCCGGCCACAGCGCCTGGGCACAGAATTCGAGATGGTTCATCACGCCCGCCGCATAGGCGGTCGTGGTGGTCATGAAATAGCAGTCTTCCGAAAGCCGGCTCGTGGTGCCGTCGTCGTAGATGAAGCCGTCCTCCCGCAGCATCAGCCCGTAACGCGCCTTGCCGGCGGGAAGCTTCAGAAAGCCGTTGCAGTAGACGCGGTTGAGAAATTCCGCCGCATCCGGTCCGCAGACCTCGATCTTGCCGAGCATGGATACATCACAGAGGCCGGCATTGGTGCGGACGTTGAGGACTTCGCGATCGACGCTCTCGCGCCAGCCGGTTTCGCCTGCCCGCGGGAACCAGGCCGAGCGATACCAGAGGCCCGTCTCCACGAAAGTCGCGCCGTTCTTTGCCGCCCAGTCGTGCAGCGGCGACTTTCGCACCGGCTGGAAATCCTTGCCATGCGAGGTGCCGGCCAGCGCGCCGAAGGAGACCGGTGTGTAGAATGGGCGGAAGGTCGTTGTGCCGACCTCGGCTGGCGAGATGCGTCGCGCTTCGGCCAGCAGGCCGATGGCGTTAATGTTGGACAGCTTGCCCTGGTCGGTCGCCATGCCGTTGGTGGTGTAGCGCTTGGCAAGCTCGACATGGCCATAGCCTTCCTGAACGGCAAGGCCAATATCCTTGAGGTGTACGTCGTTCTGGTAATCGACGAAGGCCTTGCTCTTGATGCCCGGGATCGACCAGAGCGGCCTGGTCGGTATGGGTGCGATGTCGTTTTCGATGACTGGCAGATCGAGCGACGCTTGGCCCATGCCAAGATCGGCCAGGGCAGCATTTGCAGCTTGCAGCGCGGAGGAAAACGCAGCGCTTAGCCCGATGATGCCGGCTGCCGAACCGGCGAGCGCCAGATCTTTGAGCCCGTCCGGCGCGAGGAAGGCGGAATGCGTGTCCGACCATTGCGGCTTGCCGCCACGGTGGCAGGCGAGATGGATGATCGGGCTGAAGCTGCCGGACATGGCGAGGCTGTCGACGTCCAGCCTTTCGGTCTGGCCCTCGCGCCAGAGTTCGATGCTCGCCAGGGACTTGCCGCCCTCGGCATTGGCGACGAAGCCGCCGCGCACCAGCCGGGCCTTGCCGGCATAGGCGATGGCCGCGTCGCGCCGGCTGTCGATGAGGGCCGCCACTTCGATGCCGGCCGCTTCGAGATCGGCGGCAAGCGCGTAGCCGCTGTCATTGGTGGTGAAGACCGCGGTTTTCTTGCCGGGAGCGACGCCGTAGCGGTTCAGATAGCTGCGCATGGCGCCGGCCATCATCACGCCGGGAATGTCGTTGCCGCCGAAGACCAGCGGCCGTTCCTCGGCGCCGGTGGTTAGGATCGCCTTCTTCGCGGCGATGCGCCACAGCCGTTCGACCGGGCGGTTGGACGCGGGCAACGCCACATGCTTCTGCACGCGCTCGACCGCACCGAAGACATTGCCGTCATACCAGCCGAAGGCGGTGGTGCGGGGCAGGAGTTCGACATTCGGCAGGCTCTCAAGCTCGGCGATGATGCCTGCGGCGAAGGCGGCGGCGGGCTGGCCGTTGACCAGAGCGCTGTCGCTCAGCAGGTAACCGCCGAGCCCGGCATTCTCATCGACGAGCATGACGCGCGCGCCGGCGCGGCCGGCGGCCAGCGCCGCGGTGAGACCAGTCAGGCCTGCGCCGACGACCAGCAGGTCGCAATGCGCCCAGCACTTTTCGTAGGTGTCCGGATCGGTTTCATAGGTTGCCTTGCCGAGGCCCGCGGCCTTGCGGATGACGGGCTCGTAGAATTTCTCCCAGAGCGCGCCTGGCCACATGAAGGTCTTGTAGTAGAAGCCGGCCGACAGGAAGGGCGACAGCAGGCCGTTGATCGAGCCGATGTCGTGTTCCAGCGAGGGCCAGCGGTTCTGGCTCTTCGCTTCCAGCCCTTCATACAGTTCCTGCATGGTGGCGCGGGTGTTCGGCTCGGTACGTCCGCCCCGGCCGATAGTCATCAGCGCATTGGGTTCGGCCGCGCCAGCCGTCAGAATGCCGCGCGGGCGGTGATACTTGAAGCTGCGGCCGACCAGCCGCTGGCCGTTGGCGAGCAGGGCAGATGCCAGCGTGTCGCCGTCAAGGCCCTGCATCGACTTGCCGTCGAAGGTGAACGAGAGCGGTCTTGCCCGGTCGATCAGGCCGCCCTTTGCCAGACGATAGGAGGTCATGCGCTCACCTCGGCCTTGTCGGCGGCGTCGCGGCTGCCGTGGATTTCATGGGTGGCGGTATCGCGGGACACGACGAGCCAGCGGCGGCAGCCGGACGTGTGGTGCCAGTATTCGTGATAGGCTCCGCGCGGATTGTCGCGCAGGTAGACATAGTCGTACCAGACGTCAGGTCCGGCATCGGGCGATGGGCGGGCAAGGGCCTCGCCCCTGACGGTGAATTCTTCCTTGGGTCGAAGCCCGCAATGGGGGCAGGGGATGCGGCTGGCCATGGCACTCGTCCTTCAATGCAGGTTCGGCTGGGCGCCCTGGCCCTTTTCGTCGATCACGTAACCGCGGCGGAACCGATCGAGGCGGAAGGCCCGGGCGGTCTCGTGCGGCTCCTCGCGGGCGATCAGGTGGGCGAAGCAATAGCCCGATGCGGGCGTCGCCTTGAATCCGCCATAGCACCAGCCGGAATTCAGATAGAGATTGTCGAGATGGACTTTGTCGATGATCGGCGAACCGTCCATGCTCATGTCCATGATGCCGCCCCAGGAGCGCAGGACCCGGATGCGCGACAGCGCCGGGATCATCGCCTTGCCGGCTTCCGCGACGTGCTCGACGGTCGCCAGATTGCCGCGCTGGGCATAGGAATTGTAGCCGTCGATGTCGCCGCCGAAGACGAGGCCGCCCTTGTCCGACTGCGAGACGTAGAAGTGCCCGGCGCCGAAGGTGACGACGCAGTCGATGAAGGGCTTCAGCCCTTCGGAGACGAAGGCCTGAAGCACATGGCTCTCGATAGGCAGCTTGAGGTCGACCATTTCGGCGACGCGCGAGGAATTGCCGGCGGCGGCGAGCGCGAGCTTGTTGCAACCGATGAAGCCGCGGGTCGTTTCCACGCCGACAGCCTTGCCGTTTTCGCGGCGGATGCCGGTCACCTCGCAGTTCTGGATGATGTCGACGCCGTGGGCGTCCGCTCCTCGGGCATAGCCCCAGGCCACGGCATCGTGGCGCACCGTGCCGCCGCGCTGCTGCAGGAGGCCGCCTTGGATCGGGAAGCGGGCATTGTCGTAGTCGAGGAAGGGCAGTTTCGCTCTGACGGCCTCGCGGTCCAGCAGCTCGGCGTCCACCCCGTGCAGGCGCATGGCATTGCCGCGCCGAGTATAGGCGTCGCGTTGGGCGTCGGAATGGTAGAGGTTCAGCACGCCGCGCTGCGACACCATGGCGTTGAAGTTGAAGTCCTGCTCCAGGCCCTCCCAGAGCTTCATCGACAGTTCGTAGAACGGGTTGTTGCCCGGCAGAAGGTAGTTCGAGCGGATGATCGTCGTGTTGCGTCCGACATTGCCAGAGCCGATATAACCCTTCTCGACCACGGCGATGTTCTTGATCCCGAAGACCTTGGAAAGATAGTAGGCGGTCGACAGCCCGTGTCCGCCGCCGCCGACGATCACCACGTCGTAATGCGGCTTCGGGTCCGGCTGGCGCCAATGGGCGGCCCAATTCCTGTTGCCGCGCAGACCGTTGAGGAAAATCGAAAGAGCGGAATAGCGCATCAGTGCCGCCTGCTGATTGGAGGAGACCCGCAGCATACGTCCGCGACGAGTTTTATGAATTGCATAAAAGAGACGGATAAGGATAGAAATGGGCCGTGACAGATGTTTCGCCTTCTTCGACGCACCGCTATGGTTTTGTGCTGACCCCCAACTTCGCGCTGATGTCCTATTCATCGGCGACCGAGCCGTTGCGCGCGGCCAATCTGATCGCCCAGACCCCGCTCTATGAGGTCGTCCCGCTCTCGGTCGGCGGGCGGCCCGTATTATCCTCCGCGGGCTTCTCCATCCCCTGCCGGGACATAGCCGCGGCCGGCAGCGATTATCACACGATCTTCGTCGTCGCCGGCGGCAATCCCGAAGACTGGAAGCAGGCGGCGGGCCTGCATCCAGCCTTGCGGCGTCTTTCGCGCCAGGGCGTCCGGATCGGCGGCATTTCCAGTGGCTCCTATCTTCTTGCCGCTTCCGGCCTGCTGGACGGTCGTGACTTCACCATTCACTGGGAGCACGCGCCGGCCCTGGCCGAAGCCTTTCCACAGCTTGTTCCGCGTCAGGCGCGCTATGTGCTGGACGGTGATCGCATCACCTGTGGCGGCGGCGTCGCACCGCTCGACATGATGCATGCGCTGATTGCCGGACGCATGGGCCAGGCCTTCGCGCGGCGGGTCAGCGACTGGTATCTGCACACCGCCGTCGCCGAGCCCGGCGGGCCGCAAAGGGGCTCGTCGGCGGAACGCTTCGGCACGCATCATCCGGCCCTCGTCACGGTGCTCGAAACGATGGAAACGACGATCGAAAACCCGCTTTCCCGCCGCGACATGGCGCGCCTGGCGGGCATCAGTCCGCGCCATCTCGACCGCCTGTTTGCCGAACAGATGCCGGCCGGTTTCCTCGAGAGTTACCGCAATATCCGGCTCGATCATGCCCGCAAGCTTCTCGAGCAGAGCCCTCTTTCCATTTCGGAGGTCGCCTTTGCCACCGGCTTTTCGAGCGCCTCGCACTTTTCGCGGGCCTACAAACAGCGTTTTGGCATCCAGCCGAAATCCGTTAGAGCGTAGATGAGACGAAGGCGGTTCGGCGCGCGAACCGGGAGTGAGGGAGTGATGACGGTGGACAGGAAGAATGCGGCAAAGGCGGCGAAGGTCGCCAAGGCGGTTCTGGCACAAAATCCGCATGCGGTGCGCGAGCCGCGGGCCAATACGCTGGAAATGGCGATCGGCCACGAGGTGCGCACCTATCGCAAGAAGCTCGGGCTGACGGTTGCCGACCTGGCCTCCGCCACCGGCATGTCGGTCGGCATGCTGTCGAAGATCGAGAACGGCAATATCTCGTCCTCGCTCAACACGCTGCAGTCGCTCTCCACCGCGCTCAGCGTGCCGATCACCGCCTTCTTCCGCGGCTATGAGGAGCCGAAGAGCGCCAGCTTCGTCAAGGCGGGCGAGGGCGTGAACATCGAGCGGCGCGGTACGCGCGCCGGCCACCACTACAGCCTGCTCGGGCATATCGAGAACAACACGTCGGGCGTGGCGGTGGAGCCGTATCTGATCACGCTCAACGCGGAATCGGACATCTTCCCGACCTTCCAGCACGAAGGTATGGAATTCCTCTACATGCTGGAGGGCGAGGTGGTCTATCGCCACGGCGAGACCCTCTATCGCATGCAGCCGGGCGACAGCCTGTTCTTCGACGCCGATGCGCCGCACGGGCCGGAGGAACTGGTCAGGCTGCCGGCCCGCTATCTCTCGATCATCTCCTATCCGCAGCAAGGCTAGTCGGCCCAAGGGGTCAGCCGAGCGTTGCGATCAGGTCAGACGACGGCCTCGCCGCCGTCGACCACCAGGATCTGGCCGGTCATGTAGGATGAGCGGGGCGAGACCAGGAAGAGGATGGATTCGGCGATCTCCTCGACGCTTGCCCAGCGACCCATCGGCACCTTTTCCCGCACATAGGCCTCGATTGCCGCCCGGCCGCCCATTTGGCTGATGAAGGGGGCGTTGAAGGGCGTGTCGACCCAGCCCGGGCAGAGCGCGTTGACCCGGATGCCGAACCGCGCATAGTCCCCCGCCATCTGCCGGGTCATGGCAATCACGGCGTGCTTGGTCGTGGTGTAGGCGATCATCTCGCGATCGTAGAGCACGCCCGACGAGGAGGACGTGTTGAGGATGACCCCGGATCCCTGACGTTTCATCATCGGCATGACGAGGCGAGCGGCCATGAAGTGCGCCCGGACATTGAGGTTCCAGGAGCGATCGAAGCCCTCGATCGCGACCTGTTCGAGGTCCCCGGCGACCTGCGCGCCGGCATGATTGTGCAGGATGTCGATGCGGCCGTGGCGGGCCATGAGCGCCGACAGGCCGGCTTCGAGGGCGGTATCGTCGGTCACGTCGAGGCCGAGCGCTTCGGCGCTGCCGCCGGAGGCGCGGATCTCTGCCGCCACCGTGTGCGCTGCCTCGACATTGCGGTCGATGATGGCGACGTGGGCACCCTCGCGGGCGATGATGGCGGCGCCCGCCTGGCCGATGCCGGAGCCGGCGCCGGTGACGATCGCGATCCGGTCCTTCAGGATCATGGTCTACTCTCCGGCATGCGTGTTTTTGCTCCTGTCGCGCATCAGCGTGCGGGCGATGAGGATCAGGAAGATCGAGGCCACCAGAACCAGCGTGGCGATCGCGTTGATCTCCGGCGTGACGCCCCGGCGGATCGAGGCGAAGACGTAGATCGGCAACGTGGTCTTGGAGCCGGCGACGAAGAAGGCGACGATGAAATCGTCGAAGGAAAAGGTGAAGGCGAGCAGGAAGCCGGCGAGGATCGAGGGCAGGATCTGCGGCAGGACGATTTCGCGGAAGGTGGTGAACGGCGTCGCGTAGAGATCGCTCGATGCCTCAACGATGTCGCGGCCCAGGCTGGCGATCCGCGCCTTGACGATCATGGTCACCAGCGCCAGCGAGAACAGCCCGTGCGCGGCGATGATCGAGCCGTAGCCGAGCCCCAGCTGCGGTGGCTTGTCGCCGGGCCAGATCGAGGCGAGCGCCGGGTTGAGGAAGGAGAAGACCTCGACCAGTGCTACAAGCGTGGCGATGCCGATCACCACGCCCGGCACCACGATGGCCGCGGCGAACAGGCCGTCGAAGATGGCGCGCCCGCGGGGTCCGAGGCGTTCCATGCCGAGCGCCGCCATGGTGCCGAAGACCGCGGCGAGCCCGGCGCTGGTGAAAGCGATCAGCAGACTGTTCTGCAAGGCGGTGATCAGGAAGGTATTGGTGAGCGCCTTGCCATACCAAATCGTGGAGAAGCCGGTGAACTCGGAAGCGCTGCGGCCCGCATTGAACGAGAACAGCACGACCAGCGCGATCGGAGCATAGAGGAACAGGTAGACGGAGGTGACGAGCGCGCGCATCAGACGAGATCCACCTGTCTTGAGCCGGAAATCCTGAAGGCGATGCGCATGGCGACGCTCAGCACGATGACGACGACCACCACCAATGTCACGGCGATCGCCGAACCGAACGGCCAGTTGCGCGATTGCAGGAAGAGGTCGACCAGGGCATTGCCGATGAAGAACACCTTGCCGCCGCCGAGAAGCTGCGGGATCAGATATTCGCCGAGAAGCAGGATGGTGACCAGCGCCACGCCGGTCATGACGCCCGGAAGCGACAGCGGCAGGGTGACGCCGAAGAAGGTCGAGACGGGCCTTGCGCCGAGATCAGCCGAGGCTTCGAGCAGGCGACGGTCGAGTTTTTCCAGGCTCACATAGATCGGCATGATCATCAGCGGCAGATAGCCGTAGACGATGCCGAGCAGAACTGCGCCGGGCGTGTTCAGCAGCCGCACGTCCTCAATGCCGATCATCGACAGCAGGTTCGGGATGCCGCGCGAGCCGAGGATGTACATCCAGGCGTAGGTGCGCACCAGAAGGCTGGTCCAGAAGGGCACGACGACCAGCGAGACGAGCAGCAGCCGGTATTGCGGACTGGCCTTGATCGCCAGGAAATAGGCGACCGGATAGGCGACGATAAGGCAGAGGAAGGCGCCGAGCGGAGCGATCAGCATGGTGTTGCGGAAGGCCGCCGCGCGCGAGCCGAGATTGGCGAACTGGGCAAAAGTGAAGGCCGCCTGATAGCCGCCTTCCGGCGCCCGCTCGCCGACCGAAAAGACGACGATGGCCATGAAGGGCAGGACGAGGAAGACGAACAGCCAGATGGCCGCCGGCGCTACCAGCGTGGCGGTGACCAGTCTCTTTCGTGTGTCCGTTGTGAAGGCCATGCGTGGTCCTGGTGTGTATGATCGGCAGGTATCGAGCGAGGATTTGCCCCTCACCCTGGCCCTCTCCCCGCAGGCGGGGAGAGGGAATGTTGAAGCTTCGAGCGCGTTCGGTGACAAGGAACGAGCGGGCGCCGATGTCTTCCTTCTCCCCGCTGGCGGGGAGAAGGTGGCGGCAGCCGGATGAGGGGCAATGAGCCGCCTGATCCGGCCGAGGCCACTAAGCCGACTTGAAGCGGGCCATCAGCTCGGCGCGGGCGGGGTCGGTGAGCGTCACGGCTGCACCGAATTCCAGCGGGGTGAGTGATGCCTCGTCCGGATAGACGATCTTGTTCGACGTCACGTCGGCCGGCAGGAGCGCCAGCACCCGGCTGTCGGTGGTCGGGGCGCCGTTGGCGATGTGTTCCTTGACGGCGTTTTCCGGCGTCATCAGGAAGTCGAGCAGCGCATAGCCGGCCGGCTTGTTGGCGGCACTCTTCGGGATGGCGTAGAAGTCGGTCCAGATCTCGCCGCCGTCGGAGCCGAGGATGTAGGCGATTTCCGGCATGTCACGGTTGAGCTGCGCGCCGTCATTCGTCCAGCACATGGTCATCCAGGCGTCCGTGCCGCGCATGCCCGGCTGGTAGTCGCTGTTGATGCCGTAGAGATGCGGCTTGACCTTGATCAGCAGTTCCTCGGCCTTCGCCAGTTCCTCGGGCTTGATCGAGTTGAAGGAATAGCCGAGCGAGACCAGCGCGCTGCCGATCGTGGTCAGCTGATAGTCGTGAACCATGGCGCGGCCGTCGGCCTCGGTCTGGGCGACCTCGAAGAAGTCCTTCCACGAGGTGATCCTGGTCTTGATCTTGGCCGTGTTGACGGCCATGCCGGTCGTGCCCCAGTTCTTCGGCAGGGCGTAGGTCACGCCGTCGATGGCGCCTTCCGAGGTGAAGCGCGGCGACTGGCTGGCCTGCGAGAAAGCCGGCAGCTTCGACATGTCGAGCGGATCGATCAGGCCGAGCTTCACATAGGTCGAAATCGTATAGTTGGTGGGCACGAAGAGGTCCCAGCCGGTGCCGCCGGCCTGCAGCTTGGCGAGCATCTCCTCGTTGGAGCCGAAGACGTTGACTTCGACGGCGACGCCAGTCGCGGCGGTGAAGGCCTCGAAGGTTGCCGGATCATGATAGTTGGGCCAGGTGGCGAGCGACATGGTCGTGCCGAGGTCGCCGGCATAGGCGTTGGCGTTGAAGGCGCCGGGCTGGCGGCCGAGCACCGCTGCGGCAAGGCCAAGGCCGGTGACGCCCAGGAAGTGACGGCGCGAAACGGACCCGCGCTTCAGGCGCATCCATTCGTCGCTCAATTGTTCGGCGGTCACCGGGGCATTTTCTCTGTACCACTTTGTCATGACGCTGTTCCCTTTTTTTGTCTTGACGAGTACGGCCGTTCCTCAGGCCGGAAAAACATGCATTTTGCCGGGATCGAATTTCAGAACGACCCGTTCGCCCGGTTCGACGAGGTCGCTTTCCTGCACGCTGCGCCGGTCGGCCGTGACGAGGAAATCGCCCAGTCCATCGACGTTGATCTGATATTCGGCGGTTGAGCCGAGGAAGATGCGGTGGGTGACCGTGCCGGCAAGCCCGACGCCCTGTGTCGGCTGCTGCCGGACGAGGTCGATCGCCTCGGGACGCAGCGCGACCGTCACGGCGCCGGGTGCCAGCATGCCTTTGCCTTCGCGTCCGAGCGCCATGCCGTTGGAGAGCCGGATCGTCGTTCCGTCGGCCTCCAGCGTGGCGGCGATGCGATTGGTCTTGCCGACGAAATCGGCGACGAAGAGATCGGCCGGGTGGTCGTAGATCGCCTGGGGCTTGTCCATCTGGACAATGCGGCCGGCGTTCATCACGCAGACCATATCGCTCATCGACAGCGCCTCTTCCTGGTCGTGGGTGACGAGTACGAAAGTGATGCCGAGCTCGCGCTGCAGGGTCTGCAGCTCGATCTGCATGGCGGTGCGCAGCTTCTTGTCGAGGGCCGCCAGCGGTTCGTCGAGCAGCAGCACCGAGGGCTTGTTGACGATGGCGCGGGCCAGCGCCACGCGCTGCTGCTGGCCGCCGGACATTTCGTGCACGCGGCGCTTTTCGAAGCCGCCGAGCCGCACCATTTCCAGGGCCTCGCGCGCCCGGGCGGCGATCTCGGCGGCGCCGAGACGCGGCCGCTGCTGCCTCAGTCCGTAGGCGACGTTCTGCTCGACGTTGAAATGCGGAAACAGGGCGTAGTGCTGGAAGACCATGTTGACGGGGCGGCGATAGGGCGGCACGCCGTTCATCTCGCGGCCGTTGATCAGCACCGTGCCTTCGCTCGGCTGCTCGAAGCCGCCGATCATGCGCAGGCATGTGGTCTTGCCGCCACCCGACGGTCCGAGCAGGGCCACGAACGCACCCTTCGGCACGGCCAGATTGATGTCCGATACGGCCGTCACGCTGCCATAGCGTTTGGCGACCGAACGGAACTCGATGTCGTTCGTCGAAGGCGCTGTCACGTCATATTCCCCGCGGTCGTTATTCTGAATGCCGGGTCCTCTTGCGATCGCCCGGCTCCACACCGTCTGGTCCAAACCTATTCAAACCGGCCGATTGCGGTATATACCCCGAAAGAGGTATTCCAAGCCGTCTCGCAATGTGGAGGGTGTATACCCCGGGAGCATCTGCTGCTCTTTTTCGCAATCGGGTGGATGTCGGCATGGATCTCGAAGCCTTGTTCAAAGTCCTGGGGCGGCTGGTGGGCGAGAGCGCGCCGGGCGAGGATGCGGCGGGGCCTGCCTTCCATGCGCTGATGAAGAGCCTGCTGCGCTTCGACTATATCGTCGTCTTCGCCTATCGCGGCCCCGAACGCCCCATCGATCTCTACAGCACCTTCACGCCCGAGGAGCACGTCGTCTTCGTCAACATGTACCAAGCCGGGCCCTATCTGCTCGACCCGTTCTACAGCGCGGCGCAGGAGCCGAAGCCCGGGGTCTGGCGCATGCGGGAGCTGGCGCCCGACCGGTTCTTCTCCAGCGAATATTTCCGCAGCTACTATACCCAGACCGGGCTGGCCGAAGAAGTCGGCTTCTTCGTCACGCTCGACAACGGCATCACGGTCGTTCTGTCGCTGATGCGGCGGGAGCAGTCGGGGGTGTTTTCCGCTGCCGAATTCGCGCTGCTGAAGAAGGCGGAGCCGGTGGTGGTTGCCCTTGTGCGCCACGCATGGCCCGATCTCGGCCGCCGCTTCGACCAGGCAATCGCGAAGCGCGGCAGAAGCGGGCGAAAGGCCGCCCCGCCCGCCGCGGAACGCGTGTGGCGCGATCTCAATCTGACCGATCGCGAAGCCGCCATCGTCGAGCTCGTCCTGCAGGGACACTCGTCGGAATCGGTCGGCCTTCGGCTCGGCATCTCGACGGGGACCGTCAAGGTTCACCGCCGCAACGTCTATCGCAAGCTCGGCATATCATCGCAGACGCAGCTCCTGTCGATCTATCTCAAGAGCCTCGGGCAGTAGCCGGCGACAACCGAAACCCGCTCCGCGAGGAGGCTGCGGCTATCTGGCGACCGCAAGGGGCAGCAGGACGGAGACCTTCACGCCCCCCTCTGTCTCGGAGAGCGGTGATGTCACGGTGATCGCCGCGCCGGCGCGGTCCGCGATCGCCTTGACGATGGCGAGGCCAAGCCCGCTGCCTTCCGTGGTGGCGGAACCGCGCTCGAAGCGCTGCATAAGCCGATCGATGGCTTCGGGCGGCAGGGCCGGCCCCTCATTGCAGACCGAAAGCAGGCCGCCGGCATCGAGCGTCACCGTGATCGGGCGGTCTTGCGCACCGTGGCGCAAAGCGTTCTCGATCAGGTTACGACACAGGATGCCGAAGGCATCCGGGTCGAGCGTGGACAGGACCGGCACGTCCGGCAGGACGACGTCCAGGCGGCCGACGCCCGAGCCGGAGCGGGTAAAATCCTCCGCCACGAGGCGGACGACGATCCTTAGATCCGAGGGCTCGTCGAGCTCGAGACGGCTGCCCTCGGCGCGGGCGAGCTGCATCAGCTTCTCCGACATGCGCATCAGGCGCTTGAGCGTCGTTTCGATGTCGGTCGCGCGTTGCCGGGCCTGCACGTCGTCGGTTTCCGTGCGCAGGCGCTGGGCCTGGGCAATGGCGCCCGCGACCGGCGTCCGCAGCTCATGGGCGGCGCTGGCGGCAAAGGCGCGCTCCGCCTCAAAAGCGGCCCGCAGGCGGTCGAGCAGCTGGTTGACCGCGCCGATGATCGGTTCGAGTTCCGTCGGAAGACCGCTGTCCGGCAGGGCCGAGAGGTCCTGGGCGCCGCGCTTTGCCAGATCCTGGCGCAGCGTGCGAACGGGACGGAACCCGCGTCGGACCGCGACGACGATGGCGAGCAGGCTGAGCGGGATGACCACGATCAGCGGAAGGATCAGGGCGATCAGCATTCCGCGCGACGTTTGCTGGCGATGGTCGAGCGGCTCGGCGACCGCGATGGTCAGGTCGCCGTCGAGCGCTGCGTCATAGTACAGCCGGTGGGTCGCGGTCTGGCGGAAGCCGCGGCCGTCATAGGGCGGAAACACAGCATCGGAGGCACCCGCCGCCCTGAGGAGGACCCGGCCCTCCCTGTTCCTCACCACATAAGTGACAGCCTCGTCCTCGGTGCGGAGCCGGCCGATATGTTCGTCCCGGTCGTCGTCCTCATCGTCGTGGCCGCTGTCGTCGCGTCTTTCGCGGCGCAGGTCGTGGATGGCGAGCGGCAGGATACGTTCCGCCGTTGCCTGAAGACCCTTGTCGAAAACCTCCTCCATCTCGTGGCCGAGGCGATGCGCCGTGACCGAGGCGGCGGCGATCCACAGCACGGTAATCGGCAATCCGACGGCCAGGGCCAGTCTTGCCTGAAGCGAGCGGGGAAGTCTCATGGCCGGCCCAGACGGTAGCCGAGGCCCCGTTCCGTTTCGATGACATGCGCGCCGAGCTTCTTGCGCAGGCGGCTGACATGGACCTCGATCGCGTTGCTGTCGATCTCGGTGTCGAACGAGTAGAGCCGCTCCTCGAGCTGGGCCTTGGACAGCAACTGCCCCGGACGCTGCAGGAAGGCTTCGAACAGCACCCATTCGCGGGCCGTCAGCACGATCGATTTGCCGTTGCCGACGATGCTGCGTGCCGCGAGATCGATCTGCAGCGGGCCGTGCGTGATGATCGGATTGGGATTGCCGGTGTATCGCCGGGCGACCGAGCCGATGCGCGCCGAGAGTTCGGCGAGGTCGAAGGGTTTCACCAGATAGTCGTCGGCGCCGGCGTTCAGGCCGCCGATCCGGTCGGAGACCTGGTCGAGCGCCGTCAGGATGATGACCGGGGTCACGTCGCCGCGGCCGCGGAGGGTCTTCAGGAAGGGAATGCCGCGGCCGTCGGGCAGCATCAGGTCGAGCAGGATCAGGTCATAGGCGGCCGCGGCCAGCGCGTCGCCTGCCGCGTCCAGACGCATGACCCAGTCGACTGAATGGCCGTCGGCGGCGATCTGGTCGCGCACGGCAGCCCCCAGCACGGTGTCGTCCTCGATCAGCAGGATTCGCATGTTTGGCTCTCGCCCCCTCGTTCATTCGATCACTAATCCATTGCCGACCTGACGGGAAGCTGAAGCAACGACGCCCCGACCTTCAGGCGCCTGTCAGCTTGCGGCGCGACACAGGGCACCATAGCCGACAAGGAGGCAGACAATGACAGCCCGAACCGTCGCGACAGCGGCGCTCATCGCACTCGCGGCCAGCACCGCCCTGGCCGGCGACGACTGCAACATTCCCATGGCCAACTGGCAACCGCGCGAAGCGGTGCGCGCCATGGTCGAGGCCCGCGGCTGGCGGCTCGATCGCATCAAGATCGACGATGGTTGCTACGAAGTCCACGTGACCGATGCCGAGGGCAAGCGCTTCGAGGCGATGATCGACCCTGCGACGCTCGAGATCATCGAGATCGAGGCCGACCATCATCACCGCTGAGCACGCCGAATGCTGACGCCAAGCTGAAGCGGATTTCAGGACGGCGTCAGCAAGCGATCAGCGAGGCCCGCCATTTCTTCCCCACCACCGGTCCGGCCCTGACGCCGGGCCAAACATCCAAACCGAAAACCCCAAGGAGTTCATCATGAAGAACCTGCGCATCCTGCTTCTGGCCACGGTCGCCACCGGCGGCGTTCTCGCCGCCTTCGCGAGTGGGGCCGGCCCCCTCGGTCGTCTGTCAAATGCTGCGGCCGGGGTCACCGGAGCAAGCGCTCCCCTCGTGCTGGTCGACGATGACGAGGACGAAGACGAAGACGAAGGCGGGTACTTCCACTGGAGGAAGTCCGGCCACGGACACGGCCGCGATGACGGCGAGCACCACGGCGATGACGATGATGACGATGGCGAAGACGACGACGACGACGGGCAGCGCCAAGGCGGCCGGAACAATCCCGGCCAGTTCGGCACGACAATACCGCCGAAGAACGGCCTGATCCTCGAGGGCAGCGCCCCGAAGGTCCAGGTGAACTGATCCCCTTCCAGATCCATACGGAGCCAGACGATGAAATCCCTTCTTGCCATTCTCTCCATCACCACCGCGCTCACCCTGCCGGGCCTCGCCATGGCGCGCGAGGTGACCCTCACCACGAACCTGAAGAACTACGGCGGTGACGGCGCCTATCTCGCCTATTACGTCACCGACGCCAACGGCGCCTATGTCGGTAGCCTTTGGCTGGCGGGCGGAAAAGCCCGCTATTACGAGCATCTGAGCGGCTGGTACCGCGCCACCGGCGGAGACACCGGTGAAATCAGCGGCATCACCGGTGCAAGTGTCGGTTCCGGGCGCTCGCTCAGCGTCACGCTCGACCTCGCCGACACCCTCTTCGATGCCGGCTACGAGCTGCACATCGATGCCGCCGTCGAGGACATGCGCGACAGCCCCTCGGAGGTCGTCGTTCCGCTGACCGTGAGCGGCTCCGGCCAGGCGGTGCAGGGTAGTCGCTACATCGCCGACTTCAACTACAAGCTCTGACAGGAAGATCCCGCCATGATCCGCTCGCTTCACCGTTGGCCGGGGCTGGTCGCCGCCCTGCTCCTGTGCGTCATCGCGCTCAGCGGTACGGCGCTCTCGCTCTTTCCCGCGCTCGAATCCGCAAGTTCGCCGGCCGTGCCGGCGATCAGCGTGGCGGAACTCGCCGCGCGCGTTCAGGCCGTGGAGCCGACGGTGGAGCAGATCCGGCAGGCGCCGTCCGGCCGGATCACCGCCTACTACTACGAGGGCGACCAGCCGGCGGCGGCCATCATCGATCCCGCGACCGGGGCAGCCATCGGCAGTGCCGATACGTCCGCAGTCCAGCGCTGGCTGACCAATCTCCACCGTTCGCTCTTCCTCGACGATGCCGGGCGGATCGTCGCTGCAATCGGGGCAGCGGCCATGCTGGCGCTGACGATCTCCGGGCTTGCGCTTCTTGCGCGGCGTGCCGGCGGCTGGCGCCATATCTTCGCATCTCCACGCGGTCGTGGCGACGGCAGGCTGCATGCCTCGATCGCCCGGTTTTCGGTCGCCGGCCTGATGCTGTCTTCGCTCACCGCCCTGTGGATGACGGCGTCGACCTTCGGCTTCGTTCCGGAAGGCGCCGGCGCGCCAACCTTCCCCGCCGATGTCAGCGGGCGGACCGGGCTTGCTCCGGCTTCCATCGAACTCTTGCAACAGACGCCGGTTTCCGATCTGCGAAAACTGACCTTCCCGGTTGCCGGCGACAAGAACGACGTCTTCACGCTGAAGACGACCGCCGGCGAGGGCTATCTGGATCAGGGAACCGGTGCATTGCTTGCCTGGTCGGATGCCGGTGCATGGGCGTCGGTCTCCGAGTTCATCATCATGCTGCATACCGGGCAGGGCGCGTCCGTGCTCGGTCTTCTGCTCGGCCTGTCGGCGCTCGCTGTGCCGGTCATGAGCTGGTCGGGTATCCGCCTCTGGCTCGGCGGACGAAAGGATCGCAAGAGTGCCTCCGTGCCCGCCGACGAGGCTGACACCATTGTGCTTGTCGGCAGCGAAGGCGGCACCACCTGGGGCTTTGCGGAAACGCTCCGCGCCGCCCTCACTGCCGCGGGAGAAAAAGTCCATGTGGGTCCCATGTCGGCCTTCGAGCCCGCTCGCTGGCCTCAGGCGAAACGGATCGTCCTGCTCGCCGCCACCTATGGCGACGGCGAGGCACCGTCTTCGGCCCATGGTTTCCTCCAGCGGCTTGCCGCCCTGCCGTCGGCTCCCAAGGCTCCGCTCGCCGTCCTCGGTTTCGGCGATCGGTCGTTCCCCGCCTTCTGCGCCTACGCAGCGGAGATCGTCGGTGCGGCCGAGGCCAAGGGCTGGCGCCAGCTCCTGCCGATGGACACGGTCGACCGGCAGTCGCCGCAGGATTTCGCCCGCTGGGGCCGGGATCTGGCACAAGCGCTCGGCCTCGCCTTCGAACTCAATCACCAGGCGGTGGCACCGAAGACCCTGGAACTGCGTCTGCTGTCGCGACGCGACTATGGCGCCGACGTCCAGGCGACGACAGCCATCCTGCGCTTCGCCCTGCCGAAGGTTTCGTTCTGGCAAAGGCTGACTGGTCAGGGGTTTCCCCGTTTCGAGGCGGGTGATCTCGTCGGCATCCTTCCCGAAGGTTCCGACCTGCCGCGTCTCTATTCGCTGGCTTCGGGAAGCCGCGACGGTTTCCTCGAGATCTGCGTGCGGCGGCATCCGGGCGGTCTTTGCTCCAGCCAGCTCACCATGCTGGAGCCGGGGGACAGCGTGCACGCGTTCCTGCGCCGCAATCCGGGCTTCCGTCCGCTGCGGGGCAAGACGCCCGTGCTGCTGATCGGCGCCGGTACGGGTATCGGTCCGCTTGCAGGCTTTGCCCGCGCCAACCGATCCCTGCGCCCGATGCACCTCTATTTCGGTGCACGCCATCCCTCCAGCGATGCGCTCTATTCGGAAGAACTGACGAGGTGGCAGCAGGATGGCCGGCTTGCCTCGGTCACCCATGCCTATTCCCGCGGGTCGCGGCCGATCTATGTGCAGGACGCCCTGCGCAAGGATGCCTCGCGCGTGGCGAAGCTGGTGACCGCCGGTGCCCAGGTCATGGTCTGCGGCGGTCGCGAAATGGCGGCAGGTGTTGCCAGTGCGCTGAGCGACATCCTGGCGCCTCAAGGGCTGACCCTTGCAGCACTCAAAGCGGAGGGACGTTATGCGGAAGACGTTTACTGATCTAGATCGCCACGCGCTGAACGGGCCGACCATGGGCACCCGCTGGTCCGGCCTGTTCCATGCGCCGGCCGGCTTCGACCCGGGACCCGTCGAGGCCGCGATGGCGGCGGCGGTCGCCGCAGTGGATGCACAAATGTCCACGTGGAAGCCGGAGAGCGACATCAACCGCCTGAGTCTTGCCTCCCCCGGGGAATGGGTGAGCCTGCCGCCGCAACTGATGCAAGTGCTGGAAACCGGTCTCGCCATCGGTCGGGCCTCGGGTGGGGCCTTCGATATCGGCATGGGCGATGCCGTCGCGGCCTGGGGTTTTGGGGCGGAGTCTGCCGATACGGACCGCATTCGCCGCGCCCGCGAGCGGGTGCGGCGCCCGGCCCACGAGGTTCTCGAACTCGACAGGAGGCAATCGCGCGCGCGCAAGCACGAGCCGATGGCGTTCGACCTGAACGGCATCGCCAAGGGGTATGGCGTCGATCGCCTGACTGAAACCGCACGTGCCTTCGGCATCCAAGGGGCCCTGCTCGCCATCGACGGCGAATTGCGGGCGCTCGGCAACCAGCCCGACGGCTCGCCCTGGGCGATCGCGGTGGAGGCGCCCGACCCCGAGCGGCGCGCGCCCCATTCCGTGCTTGCGCTTTCCGACGCGGCGGTGGCCACGTCGGGCGACTATCGTCATTGGGTCCAGGTCGGCGATCGGCGGCTGTCCCACACCATGGATCCCCGCCGCGGCATGCCGCTTGCAGCCTCGCCGGCCTCGGTCACGGTCCTTGCCGATACCTGCATGAATGCCGATGCCTGGGCGACGACGATGATGGTGCTGGGTGTCGATCGCGGTCTGCCGCTCGCCCGAGCCATGCGGCTTTCGGTGCTGTTCCTCGATCGCGATGGGCAGGGAACCGGAACGGGTCATTTCTCCGCCGACGTGCAGAACATCCCGGCCTGAAAGAAATGGCGGAGTCCTGCTGTTCCTGCTGGCCGGCGCGTCCGTGGGCAGGGTGGCGGAGGCTCCGGCATTCTGCAGTTCAACCGGTGAAGCGGTAGCGGGCGATCGACTCCGGTTTCATTTCGATCGAGAAGCCGGGCAGGGTGGGCGGCATATAGGCCGCGCTCTCGATCCGGCAGGGGTCGATGAAGTGCTCGTGCAGATGATCGACATATTCGATGACGCGGCCTTCCTTCGTACCGGAGACGGCGATGTAGTCGATCATCGACAGATGCTGGACATATTCGCAAAGGCCCACGCCGCCGGCATGCGGCCAGACGGGCAGGTTGAATTTCGCCGCCATCAGCAGCACCGCCAGCACTTCGTTCAGGCCGCCCATCCGGCATGAATCGATCTGCACGATGTCGATCGCGCCGCCGGCAATCATCTGCTTGAAGACGATGCGGTTCTGGCACATCTCGCCGGTCGCAACCTTCACCGGAGCGACTGCCTCGCGGATCGTCTTGTGGCCGGCGATGTCGTCGGGGCTTGTAGGCTCCTCGATGAAGAAGGGCTTGTAGACCGAAAGCGCCTTCACCCAGTCGATCGCCTCGCCGACTTCCCAGATCTGGTTGGCGTCGATCATCAGGTAACTATCGTCGCCGATTACCTCGCGGGCGATCCGAAGACGGCGCTTGTCGTCCTCGAGATCGCGGCCGACCTTCATCTTGATGTGGGTGAAGCCCTGGTCGACTGCCTCCTGGCAGAGCCGGCGCAGCTTGGCATCGTCATAGCCGAGCCAGCCCGCCGAGGTCGTGTAGCAGGCGTAGCCTTCCTTCTCGAGCAGGGCGATGCGTTCGGCCTTGCCGGCTTCGGCTTTTCTAAGGATCGCCAGCGCTTCGTCCGGCGTGATCGCGTCGGTCAGATAGCGGAAATCGATGATCGACAAGATTTCCTCCGGGCTCATCTCGGCGACGAGCCGCCAGACCGGCTTTCCGGCCGCCTTGGCCATGAGGTCCCAGACGGCATTGACCACCGCGCCCGTTGCCAGGTGCATGGCACCCTTGTCCGGGCCAATCCAGCGCAACTGGCTGTCGCTCGTGACATGGCGCCAGAAGCGTCCGGGATTGGCCGTGATCCATTCGAGTTCCAGTCCCACGACCAGATGCTTCATGGCCTCGATCGCCGCGCAGCAGATCTCGTTGCCGCGGCCGATGGTGAAGGTCAGGCCGTGGCCTTCGAGACCGGGCATGTCGGTGCCGAGGATGACATAGGCCGCAGAGTAATCCGGGTCCGGGTTCATCGCATCGGAACCGTCGAGGCTCTCGGAGGTGGGAAAGCGCAGGTCGACCGACCGCAGGCTGGTAATTTTGGTCATGGGATCAGGCCCTTGGTTGTCGATGGGGTTCAAAGGTCGGCTTTGAGTGTCTGCTTCTGTGTTCCGAGGCCGTCGATGCCGAGTTCGACGACGTCGCCGGGTTTCAAATAGCGCGGCGGCTTCATGCCCATG
>PEKW01000009.1 GCA_002796995.1 Rhizobium sp. | reverse complement strand
ATCGACAGCCGCCATCAGTTCGCGGATCGCGTCTTCGCCGATCTTCTTGTCCGAATCTTCGAGAGCAGCCAGTGCCGAACCCTTGATGATCGGGATCTCGTCGCCGGGGAAGTCGTAGGACGACAGAAGTTCGCGCACTTCCAGTTCGACGAGCTCGAGAAGCTCGGCGTCGTCGACCTGGTCGACCTTGTTGAGGAACACGACGATCGCGGGAACGCCGACCTGACGGGCGAGCAGGATGTGCTCGCGGGTCTGCGGCATCGGGCCGTCGGCAGCCGAGCATACCAGGATCGCGCCGTCCATCTGCGCAGCACCCGTGATCATGTTCTTGACGTAGTCGGCGTGGCCGGGGCAGTCGACGTGGGCGTAGTGGCGGGCCGGCGTCTCATACTCGACGTGGGCCGTCGAAATGGTGATGCCGCGGGCCTTTTCTTCCGGCGCTGCGTCGATCTGGTCATAGGCCTTGTATTCACCGAAGTACTTGGTGATCGCAGCCGTCAGCGACGTCTTGCCATGGTCGACGTGGCCGATCGTACCGATGTTGACGTGCGGCTTATTGCGCTCAAACTTACTCTTTGCCATTTGAATGCTTCCTATGATCGAGAAAGATGTGAAGCCGGCGTACCGGTTTGGTCCCGCCGTTTAAGGCTTTCGAGAGGATTGCGCAAGACTTAATTGCTTTGCCCCCGGATCGCGGGGACACGGCCGTGCCCTGCCCTGTCGACCGGGGCCAAATCGGGTCCGCCAGAGGCGCGGATGGCGCCGGAAAGGCCGGCTATTTCGCTCCTGCCTTACGGTTGGATCGCCACTTTCAGCACGCCGTCGCGCTGGTTGGCGAAGAGGTCGTAGGCCTCTTCGATGTCGTCGAGCTTGTAGCGATGGGTGACCAGCGGCTTCAGATCGACGCGGCCGGAAGCGCAGACTTCCATTAGCCGGCGCATGCGCTCCTTGCCGCCCGGGCAGAGCGTCGTGACGATGCGATTGTCGCCCAGTCCCGCCGAGAAAGCGCCGAGCGGTATCGTCAGATCGCTGGAATAGACGCCGAGGCTGGACAGGGTCCCGCCGGGGCGCAGGGATTCCAGCGCCGATCGGAAGGTGCCCTGCGTGCCGAGCGCCTCGATCGCCACATCGACGCCGCGTCCGTCCGTCAGCGCCATGATCTGCTCGACGGGATCGCCGGCCTTGAAGTCGATGACGTGGTCGGCGCCGAGCTTCTTGGCGACTTCCATGCGCGAGGCGAGCGTGTCGACGCCGATGATCGTCGTCGCCCCCATCAGCTTGGCGCCGGCGACCGCGCACAGGCCGATCGGCCCGAGGGCGAAGACGACCACGGTGTCGCCGATCCTCACGCCACCGCTCTCCGCGCCGGAAAAGCCGGTCGACATGATGTCGGGGCACATCAGCACCTGTTCGTCCGACAGGTGGTCCGGGATGGGGCTGAGATTGGCCATCGCATCCTTGACCAGCACATATTCCGCCTGGCAGCCGTCGATGGTGTTGCCGAACTTCCAGCCGCCCATGGCCTTGAAGCCGTGCTTCGTGCCGGCGCCGTCCTGCGAGCCGCAGCCGCACAGGCAGGCATAGCTGTGACCGGACGGCGTGATCGCGCCGGCGATCACGCGCTGGCCCTCCTTGTAACCGTCCACGGCGGAGCCGAGCTTCTCGATCACGCCGACCGGCTCGTGGCCGATCGTCAGGCCCTTGGCGACGGGATATTCGCCCTTCAGGATATGCACATCCGTTCCGCAGATCGTCGTCGTCGTGATGCGGATCAGGGCATCGAGCGGGCCGACGTCGGGGATCGGTTTTTCGTCGAGTACGATACGGCCCTTTTCAACGAAAATTGCCGCTTTCATCTTTTGCGCCATGTCATTTTCCTCCGCGGATTGTGGTTGGAGCGGAGGGTAGTGCAATCGCAAGACAACTTGAACACGTTCCTGCGAGGACCCGGAAAATACTGCGAAACGATTGCGTATTGCCAAGTTTCGGGCGAATTTTCCGGCCGGTCGCGGCGACCGGATCGGCAATTCGAGGCGGATGCGCCATCGAAGTCTACGGGGGAACGTTGCCGCCTGGTCCGATCCTATGGACGAGACTGTGCTGCGGATTATGCGTAGGGGCGGATTATAAGAAGGGAGTGCCTGACTGGAGCGGGTAGCGGGAATCGAACCCGCGTATTCAGCTTGGAAGGCTGCTGCTCTACCATTGAGCTATACCCGCGATGGTTCGATCCGAGGACGAATGGTGGAGAGAGTTGGATTTGAACCAACGTAGGCTGAGCCAACGGATTTACAGTCCGTCCCCTTTAACCACTCGGGCATCTCTCCAGTCTATTCGTCCGGATCAAGCGACCAAGCTTTTCAGTCGAGATTGCAGTGCCGTTGGCCCTGCGTTCTGCGGCGGGTATATGACGGCCCTTCCCGCTCATGTCAACACGATGAATGTGGAAAAAACCGGAAAAAATTTCCCGCCGCGGAAAATCCCCGGCGGCCCGGCGGGTCTATCCCCGACGATCCCGGGCGGCTATAAGACCGCATGGCAAAAGATCCGAAGACCGACAAAACCGCCCGCGACACCCACTACGCCACGCTGCGCCGCCAGGTGCGCGACGGCAAGCGCGAACGCGGCGAGATTCCCACCCCCGATCCCCGCAAGGACCGCCGCAAGGAGACCGACTGGACGCCGCCGCAGCTGGCGCCCGACCAGGTCCGCCTCTACGGCCTGCACACCGTGCGCGCGGCGATCGACAATCCCGAACGCGAGCTGATCAAGCTCAGCGTGACGCAAAACGCGCTCGTCAGGCTGGATATTGGCCCGGTCGATTCGCTGAGCTTTCCTGTGGAAATCGTCACGCCGCAGGATCTCGACAAGCAGCTCGGCCCCGACGCCATCCACCAGGGCGCCATGCTCGAAACCCGGCCGCTTCCCGTGCGCCGCCTGGAAGCGCTGAAGGACAGCCCTCTCCTGCTGGTACTCGACCAGGTCACGGATCCGCACAATGTCGGCGCCATCATGCGCACCGCCGTCGCCTTCGGGGCCGGCGCCGTGATCACCACCATGCGCCACAGCCCGACCGAATCCGGCGTGCTGGCCAAATCGGCCTCCGGCGCGCTGGAAATGATCCCCTATATCCAGATCACCAATCTGTCGGATGCGCTCGGCGAACTGCACAAGCTCGGCTTCTTTACCGTCGGGCTTGATTCGGAAGGCCCGGCACCGCTGGAGGGTGCGTTCACCGGCGACAAGGTGGCACTGGTGCTCGGCTCCGAAGGCAAGGGCCTGAGACAGAAGACCCGCGAGACGGTCAATGCCCTGGCGCGGCTCGACATGCCGGGCGAGATCAAGTCGCTCAACGTATCGAACGCGGCGGCCATCGCGCTCTATGCCACCCGCCAGCATCTGTTGAAACGGACGGCATGATCGTCGTCTTCACCGACCTCGACGGAACGCTGCTCGACCATGAGACCTATTCCTACGACGCGGCGCTTCCGGCTCTTGCCGCGCTGAGGGTCCGCGGCATTCCGCTCGTGCTCGCCAGCAGCAAGACGGAGGCGGAAATGCGCCCGATTGCGGATGCGATCGGCATCGACCATCCGATGATCGTCGAAAACGGTGCGGGCATTGCCAATCTGCCGGGCCACGACGTCAAGGAATCGAATCATTTCGACTCGTTGCGCCGTTTTCTTCAGGCCCTTCCCGAGCCTCTCGCCGGACTGTTCCAGGGATTCGGCGACTGGAGCGTCGAGGAGGTCGCCGCACGCACCGGACTTCCGCCCGCGGCCGCCCGGCTTGCCAAACATCGCCGGTTTTCCGAACCGGGGCTGTTTTCCGGCAGCGCCCAACAGAAGGCTGAGTTCTGCGCCCGTCTCGACGCGATCGGCTATCAGGCCGTGCAGGGCGGGCGCTTCCTGACGCTGATGCCGAAGACGTCGAAGGCGGAGCGCATGGCCGAGGTGGTTGTCCACTACCGGGACATCTCCGGCGAACCGGTCCGCTCGGTTGCCCTTGGCGATGCGCCCAACGATCTCGCCATGCTCGAGGCGGCGGACCGCGGCTTCATCATCGCCAATCCGGCGCACTCACCGCTGCCCGTCACCGAGCGGGAGCGGCTGGGTTTCATTTCGCGGTCGCGAAAGGCCGGCCCGGAAGGCTGGAACGAAAGCATTCTGCAACTCGTTGAAACAGGGTTTTAGCCGCACGGCCGCAACCGTGCCTTTTCCAGTGAGGATAGTGATGGCGGATTTTCATCAGAACGGGGTGGTCGCCACCCTGCACAACCTGCGCGAACGCTCGATCGAACGCATGGAACGCGAGATCGAACAGTTCGCCACCAACCGGCCGATCACCCTGATCCTGCCCTCGCTCTATTCCGAACTCGAAGCGCCCGCGCTTGCCCATATCGTCGACGAACTGACGCATGTTCCCTATATCGCGGAAATCGTCATCGGCCTCGACCAGGCCGACCGCTCTCAGTTCGAACACGCCAAGGCCTATTTCTCCCGCCTGCCGCAGAAGCACACGATCCTCTGGCATGACGGGCCGCGCCTGCGGGCCATTGATGCCAAGCTGGCGGAAGCCGACCTCGCCCCCGACCAGCCGGGCAAGGGGCGCAATGTCTGGTACTGCATGGGCTATGTGCTCGGCGCGCGCAATTCCGGCGTGGTGGCGCTGCACGACTGCGACATCATCACCTATTCGCGGGAGATGCTGGCGCGCCTGATCTATCCGGTCGCCAATCCCGGCTTTCCTTACGTCTTCTCCAAAGGCTACTATCCCCGCATCGCCGATCGGTCGCTCAACGGCCGGGTGACGCGGCTGCTGGTCACCCCGCTGCTCTTGAGCCTCGAGCGGGTGATCGGCCATCATCCCTATATCGACTATCTCAAGGCCTTCCGTTATCCGCTCGCCGGCGAGTTCGCCATGCGCACCCATCTGCTGCCGGATATCCGCATTCCCTCCGACTGGGGCCTGGAGATCGGCGTGCTCTCGGAGCTGTGGCGCAGCTATTCCAACAATGCCATCTGCCAGGTGGACATCGCAGACGCCTATGACCACAAGCACCAGCCGCTGTCGCAGGAGGATGCGGCCAGCGGCCTGTCGCGCATGTCGATCGACATTTCCAAGGCGCTGCTGCGCAAGCTGGCGACCGACGGCGTGGTGTTCAGCCAGGAGAGCCTTCGAACCCTCAAGGCGACCTATTTCCGCACGGCGCTCGACCTGGTGGAGATTTATCACAATGATGCGCGGATGAACGGCCTGACGACCGACCGGCATCGCGAGGAACAGGCGGTCGAACTCTTTGCCGCCAACCTCGTCGAGGCGGGCAGCATCTTTCTCGACAATCCGAACGCCACGCCCTTCATGCCGAGCTGGAACAGGGTCCAGAGTGCCCTGCCCGACCTGATCCACGACATTCAGGCGGCAGTTCGAGCGGACAGGGAAGACGACTAGCCCGCCCCGCCCGCCGAACTCAGGCCGCCGTCGGATGGAATCGGTTCAGCGCCAGATAGCCGGCACCGAGGAAGGCGAGCAGCACCAGACCCTGGACCGCCGCGAAAGGCGGTTCGGAGCCGGTGGGCGCCAGGGCGTTCAGTGCCGGAATCTTGGCAAAGGCCTGCACCACCAGAACGAAAACGTTGAGATAGAGCGAGATCACCGAGAAGATCACGAAGATGGCGCGCCAGCGGCCGTCGAGATGATAACGATAGAGCGCGAGGATGGCCGCGACGAGCGTCACGGTGGTGATGATCCCGACCCCGATCGCCGGCGTGAAACCGGTGAAGGGGAAGAGGAAGCCGGTGATCACCGTCGCCAGCGTGGCGAGCAGGAACACGGCGGTCCAGCGCGACATGCGATCGGACCGGAACCAGCCGTAGAGCACGACGAACCCCGCCGCGATGCCGATCAGGCTCAAGACCACATGAAAAAAGGTGAAAGGCGTCATTCCGAAGATCATGATGAAACTCCGTCCTAGATAGCCGCAGCCTCAGTAGAGGCCGAATCGGTTCGCCTGTAAATTGCGATTTCTTGTCAAAAGGCAAATTTATCCGGGCGGACGGCGGAGATCCTGACGGGCGCGCGACTTTTCCAGGGAGCTAGGACAGGGGCCTGCGCCCGTATCGGGCAGGTGCCGGAGTACGAGGCGGGGCGGACCCGCACATCTGCGCCTGCGGGCCGGCAACCACGATGGCGGAACGGAGACATGTTTCCGCCGTTCTTCCGGTCATGGTTAACGATCGGTCAACCCGGCGTGGCTATCATCGGAACCGAAACCATGGCTCCGCGTTTCTGCGTCGATAGGGAGGAAAGATCATGCTCGAACTGCTCAACACCATTCGCGGAAACATCGTCGAGACGGCCGAGACCGGAACCTTCGCCGACGGCGCCCTTTCCATCCCCGCCGTCGACCTCAAAGTCGTGTCCCGCCAGGACGCCGGCCGCGGTTCCTATGCCCGCGACTACGGCGCCCAGCGCAAGGTGCAGCCCGATCTCATCGGCTACGCATGATCTTTGGCCACGCACGACCTTTGGCGATCGGCAGAGCTTCATGCCGATCGCATGCTCTCGCCTGCCTTTTGAGCAGGCAAAAGCGTGAAAACGCTGTGATTTCCGACGAAGAATGAAATGGTGCCCCCGGCAGGATTCGAACCCGCGACCCCCTGATTACAAATCAGGTGCTCTACCAACTGAGCTACAAGGGCAGTGGTGCCGTCATTAAGGGCAAATCGATTTGCGGTAAAGCAAAAATTTAGCGCCATGGCCCTGCGCCATGGCGGGCGACGCTTCTTGCGGGAGAACCGTTTGCCGGCGTGAATGGCTTGTGGTTACAGGGCTTTATCATGTACCACTGGCGCCGATAACAAAGGGCTGCCCATGTCGCGTGTGTTCCGGTCGCTTTCCTTCATCGCCTCCAATTCCGACGAGGCCCAGGCGTCGCGGGCCGAGCTCTCGGCACGCTATGGAAATGTGGAGCCGGCGGAGGCGGACGTCATCGTCGCGCTCGGCGGCGACGGCTTCATGCTGCAGACGCTGCACGACACGATGAATTCCGGCAAGCTGGTCTACGGCATGAACCGGGGATCAGTCGGCTTCCTGATGAACGACTATTCGACCGAGAGCCTGTGCGAGCGCATTGCCGCTGCGGTCGAGAATGATTTCCACCCGTTGAAGATGACCACCACCAATGCCGACGGCTCGCATTCGGTGGCGCTGGCGATCAACGAGGTCTCGCTGCTCAGGCAATCCTACCAGGCCGCGAAGCTGCGGGTAGTGATCGACGGCAAGGTGCGGCTGGACGAACTGATCTGCGACGGGCTGATGGTCGCCACGCCGGTCGGCTCAACCGCCTACAACCTCTCCGCCCACGGGCCGATCCTGCCGCTGGAGGCGCCGCTTCTGGCGCTGACGCCGGTGAGCCCGTTTCGCCCTCGCCGCTGGCGCGGGGCGCTGCTGCCGAACAAGGTGAGCGTCGAGATCATCGTGCTCGAACCGGACAAACGCCCGGTGAACGCCGTCGCCGATCATACCGAGGTGAAGTCCGTCGTGCGGGTGGAGATCGCCCAGTCCGAGGACACGACCGCCCGCATTCTTTCCGATCCGGATCGCTCCTGGTCGGATCGCATTCTCGCCGAACAGTTTTCCGACTGAGGGAGATCAACGCATGGCATCCATCCAGTTTCTCCGCGCCGGCCTTGTCGGCCTCCTGCTGGCGAGCGGCCCCGCGCTCGCCGAGGACATCGACCAGCTGCCGGTCACGGCAACCTTCGTCATCAGCGGTGGCGCCTGGGAGGGCGATGCCGAGAGCCTTGGCGCCACCAAGCCCGCAACACCACCTGCCCCCGCGCCTGGTGACGCAGCCACTCCGGCTCCTGCACCCGCACCGACAGCGGAGACCGCAGCGCCGGCCATGCGCAGCGGCTACTACAAGCTGATCGCCATCCGCCAGCCCGACCGCACGGCGAAGGTCTATTTGCAGCAGATCCTGTCGAGCGAAACCGGTCCCCAGGTGCTGGAAAGCGTCGAGCTTGAGGAATTCACCGCGATCCGTCCCTATGTCACCGATATCCGGCCTGAGGATTCGACCGGTGTCAGCCGCCAGCCGGGCTTTTTCGCCACTGTCTATCTGAAGACGGACCCGGCGCAGATCGAACCGGAGGGCTGGACGGTGCTGATCGACGAGTTCGGCGAGATCCGGGTCGAGCGCGAGACGAACTGAAGACATAAAACGCAGAAACGGCGGGTTTTGGCCCGCCGTTTCTTTGAAGTTCGTTTGTCTGGCCTTAATCAGTCGATGTCGCTGACCGAATCGGCGCTGCCGCTGATGCGGTGGGCAAGGGCTGCTTCCATGAACTCGTTCAGGCCGCCGTTCAGGACCGTATCCGGATCGGTGCTCTCGACGCCGGTGCGCAGGTCCTTGACCAGCTGGTAGGGCTGTAGGACGTAGGAGCGGATCTGGTGGCCCCAGCCGATGTCGGTCTTGGAGGCGGCTTCGGCATTGGCTGCCGCTTCGCGCTTCATCAGTTCCGCCTCGTACATGCGGGCGCGCAGCATTTCCCAGGCCTTGGCCTTGTTCTTGTGCTGCGACCGCTCCTGCTGGCAGGCGACCACGATGCCGGTCGGGATATGCGTGATGCGCACCGCCGAGTCGGTCGTGTTGACGTGCTGGCCGCCGGCACCCGACGAACGATAGGTGTCGATGCGGCAATCGCTTTCGTTGATCTCGATGTTGATCGAGTCGTCGACGACGGGATAGACCCAGACCGACGAGAAGGACGTGTGGCGGCGGGCATTGCTGTCATAGGGCGAAATGCGCACGAGACGGTGCACGCCCGATTCGGTCTTCAGCCAGCCATAGGCATTGTGGCCCTTGACGTGGATCGTCGCGGACTTGATGCCGGCTTCTTCGCCGTCGTGGACTTCCATGACCTCGACCTTGAAGCCCTGCTTCTCGGCCCAGCGGATATACATGCGCAACAGCATGTTGGCCCAGTCCTGGCTCTCGGTGCCGCCGGCGCCGGAATGGACTTCGAGATAGGTGTCGTTGCCGTCGGCCTCGCCGGACAGCATGGCTTCCACCTGCAGGCGGCCGGACTCGGCCTTCAGCGCCTTCAGCGCCTCCTCGGCTTCGCGGACGACCGACTCGTCGCCCTCTTCCTCGCCCATCTCGATCAGCTCGATGTTGTCGGTCATCTGCCGTTCGAGGCGCTTGACGCCATTGATGCTGTCATCCAGCTGCTGGCGTTCGCGCATCAGCTTCTGGGCCTCGGCGGCATCGTTCCAGAGGTTCGGATCCTCTGCCTTGTTGTTCAACCAGTCCAGTCGCCTTACAGCCTGATCCCAGTCAAAGATGCCTCCTCAGCAGGCTTATGGCCTGCTTGATTTCGTCGACTACATTCTCGATTTCATTACGCATCGTGGTTGATCTTCACCTCGGTCTAAAACTGGTTCGTCAATTAGTTGCGGCCGCCCCCGATGTAAAGGGGCGGCCACGCGCATTGAACAGCAGCTGGATGTCAGAACAGGCCGCCGGCGCCCGACGTCACGGCCTGGTTGGCCTGCGGCGATTCCCTGAGGATTTCCTCGGGCGCGACATAGCCCTCCATGCCGATGACGGAGAAGGTGTCGGCGGGGCCGGTGCCGGGCTTGAAGGCTTCGATGATGGTATCCGGATCGCCCTCGGCCGCATACATGCCGGTCTTGCGGTTGATCGGGATGAGGCTCATGCCTTCCGGCAGGCGGAACTTGCCCGGAGGCGTACCGGCCACGGCGTCCTGCATGAATTCGTTGAAGATCGGCGCCGACATCGAGCCGCCGGTCGCACCTCGGCCGAGCGGTGCAGGATTGTCGAAGCCGATATAGAGGCCGGCCACGAGATCGGGCGTATAGCCGACGAACCAGGCGTCCTTTTCGTCGTTGGTCGTGCCGGTCTTGCCGGCGGTCGGGCGATCGAGCTTGATCTTGCCGGCCGCGGTGCCGCGCGTGACGACACCTTCCATGATCGAGGTGATCTGGTAGGCGGTCATCGGATCGAGCACCTGCTCGCGATTGTCGACGATGGTCGGCTCTTCCTGGCCTTCCCAGCCATTGGCGTTGCAGCCTTCGCAGACGCGCTCCTCATGGCGGAAGATGGTCTTGCCGTAGCGGTCCTGGATGCGGTCGATGAGCGTCGGTTTGATCTGCTTGCCGCCGTTTGCCAGCACCGCATAGGCGGAGACCATGCGCAGCACGGTCGTCTCGCCCGAGCCGAGCGACATGGCGAGCACCGGGTTCATCTTGTCGTAGATGCCGAAGCGCTCGGCATATTCGGCGACCAGGTTCATGCCCATGTCGTTGGCGAGACGGACCGTCATCAGGTTGCGCGACTTCTCGATGCCGAGGCGAAGGGTGGACGGGCCGGCCGAACCGCCGCCGTAGTTCTGCGGCCGCCACACCTGGCCGCCGGATACGAACTCGATCGGGGCGTCCATGATGACCGAGGCCGGGGTATAGCCATTGTCGAGCGCCGCCGCGTAGACGAAGGGCTTGAAGGACGAGCCGGGCTGGCGCATGGCCTGGGTGGCGCGGTTGAATTCGGACTGGGCGTAGGAGAAGCCGCCGACCATGGCGAGCACGCGGCCGGTGTGCGGGTCCATGGCGACGAGGCCGCCCTGTACCTTCGGCGGCTGGCGCAGGCGATAACCGCCCTCGCCCTTCTTCTCGACATAGACGACGTCGCCCGGCGCCAGAGCGCCTTCCGGCGACTTCGCCGTCTTGCGGTCGCCCGCGGCGGAGCGGTAGGCCCAATCCATGTCGTCGGCGGCGATGGTCGCGGTCTCGCGTTCAGCGACGACCTTGCCGCCGGCCTCCTTGGCGGGCTGCAGGCCGATGTCGACGCGCGCGGCCGACACGGCGAGCACGACGGCGAGCTTCCATTCCGGCACGTCGCTCAGCGCATTGACCTTGGCAAGTTCGGCGCCCCAATCGCCCTGGGCGGAAATCTTCGCCACCGGGCCGCGGTATCCGCGGCGCTGGTCGTAGGTGATCAGGCCGTCCTGCAGCGCCTTGCGGGCAAAGATCTGCATCTGCGGATCGAGCGAGGTGCGCACCGACAGGCCACCTTCATAGAGCGACTTGTCGCCGTATTTCTCGATGATCTGGCGGCGAACCTCTTCGGCGAAATAGTCGGAGGCGAAGAGATAGGAGCCGGTGCGGCGGCCGGTCACGCCGAGCGGCTGCTTCTTGGCTTCCTCACCATCGGCCTTCACGACGAAGCCATTCTCCACCATGCGGTCGATGACCCAGTTGCGGCGCTCGATCGCCGCCTCGGTGTGGCGGAACGGATGGTAGTTGGACGGACCCTTCGGCAGGGCGGCCAGATAGGCGGTCTCGGCGATCGTCAGTTCCGTCACCGACTTGTCGAAATAGGTGAGCGCCGCGCCGGCGATGCCGTAGGCATTCATGCCGAAGAAGATCTCGTTGAGATAGAGCTCGAGGATCTTGTCCTTGGAATAGGTCTGCTCGATGCGGAAGGAGAGGATCGCTTCCTTGACCTTGCGGTCGATCGTCTGGTCGGCGGAGAGCAGGAAGTTCTTGGCCACCTGCTGGGTGATCGTCGATGCGCCGACCGGGCGGCGGCCGGAACCGAGATTCTGCACGTTGACCAGGATGGCGCGGCCAAGGCCGTAGATGTCGACGCCGGGGTGATTGTAGAAATTCTTGTCTTCGGCCGAAAGGAAGGCTGCCTTGACGCGGTCCGGGATCGCCTGGATCGGCAGGAAGAGCCGCCGCTCGCGGGCATATTCGGCCATCAGAGCGCCATTGCCGGCGTGGATGCGCGTCGTCACCGGCGGCGCATAGCTCGACAGCACCGCGTAGTCCGGCAGATCCTTCGAGACCCCGTTCAGGTAGACGGCGACGACCACCGCCACGCCGAGGGCCAGGACGGACGCGAGTCCGAAGAGATAACCAATCAGTCTGATCATGTTCGAGCTACCGGCAATGCTTTCGGTTCAGCGCGCAATGGGCGAACATCGCACATAGCGTGGCGTTTTGCACGTCATGCCGCCCTTGGCAAGACACAAGCGGCCCTGTTCGGAGTAACCGCCCGATTGTGAGGAAAATAGGGCCGTCTTTATGTTATGCACGGCCCACGCGGCCGGGCGCGCACAGGCGATCAGCCGCCATTGGCGACGACCGGCACACGATAACGCTTGATCGCCGCGGCCAGCAGGTCGGCGATCTTCACGCGCCAGGCCGGGTCGAGCAGGAGCTTTTCGTCGTCCTTGTTGGAGAGGAATCCGAGCTCGAGCAGGATCGACGGCACGTCATGGGCCTGCAGCACGCGGAAGCCGGCATACCGGTGCGGATTGTTGATCAACTGCACCTGCCCCTCGAAGGACTTGACCACGGAATCGGCCATGGAGATCGAGAAGGCCTGGGTCTCGCGACGGGTCAGGTCGAGCAGGATGTCGGACACCTCGGCCGGCTCGGCCGACAGGCTGACGCCGCCCACGGCATCCGAGAGGTTTTCGCGCTCGGCGAGGTCCTCGGCCATGCGGTCCGATGCCTTGTCGGAAATGGTGTAGACGGTGGCGCCGCGGATATTGTTCTGGCGCAGCGTGTCGGCGTGGAACGATACCAGAAGGTTGGCCCCGCGCTGCCGGGCGATGGTGACGCGCTCGGAGAGCGACAGGAATTCGTCGCCCTCCCGCACGAGGAACGCCTCGATGCCCGCCTCCCCCTTCAACCGCTCGGCCAGCGCCTTGGCAAAGGCAAGCGTGATTTCCTTCTCGGGCGTCTTGGTCGCCGCTCCCGCCGCACCGGCGTCGATGCCGCCATGCCCGGCGTCGATGGCGATGACGAAGGCGCCCGACGCATCCGGCGCCGTCGTCCCCAGGCGATCGCCGCGCTGGACCCCGGCGGTCGCATCGGCGGCGGCAGTCGTCCAGGTCTGGTCGTGCACCAGCTTTTCGAAATCCTGCTGCGAGACCATTTCGGCGTCGAGCACGAGGCGATAGCCTCCGCCGCCCTCGTTCGCCAGGACGTCGCTGACAACCAGCCGGGCCGGCCGCTCGGCCGTCAGCACCAGTCTCGCCGAGTCCGCGTCCATCGAGCCGTAGCGGATGTCACGGAACAAACCCTTCGCCTGAAGATCGGCCTGGGGAAAGGTGAAGACGGTGGACGGCAGGTCGACGACGATCCGGTCGGGCTTGCCAATATAACGAACGGCGATTTCCGGCTTGCGATCGAATTCGAGCACGATGCGGGTGCGGGCTCGGTCGCCGACGATACGCGCCGCATAGGCGGCAAGAGGATCGGCCGGGACTACGGGCGCATTCTCGACTGCCGAAGCGGCATCGATCGACAGGCCGGCAACCGCCAGCAGTACCACGACAGCGATTCGTGCCTGCTTCAGCCCCAGACGAGGCAAATGTCCCCAAAGAGACAGCTTCATGTCCAATCCGCTTCCCCGTATCGAATCGCCGACGATCGCCATTCTGCCGCCGCCATCGTGCCGATCCTGCATGAAATCCGTCCCGTTCGACCGAAAACCGCAGGCTTTAGTGCCCCTAACCTGTGTCAAAACGGCACAACCGCCACTTCCGGCCGAGAATCGGGATTCCACGACAAGCCACGCTAATCAATCGATATTATGGCATAATTTCGTTTCCCCTTGCTATTGTCACGGAGAAAACATACAAGGCAGATGAGGGTTAAAAGTGCCAACGGGATAGAATGACCGCCACGGCTGCCAACCTCTTCAAGGACTTGGCGCCTAGCTTGTCGGATCTTCATCCGCCGTCTCCGCTTTTTTTCCTGAAACTTGTTTAACACGCCGGCTCGGCCGGCAAACGCAACTGGTGGTTTCCACCGCATGCTCAAAAGAGCACTCATCGGGTCCTCAGGGGCCTAGGTCATTGTCGTTTTCGTTCGGTCTTTGATGTCATTGCAGTTGATCTTGAACACGTTTGGCGGATCGGGCTTTTCAAGCACCCCGACAGCCGTTCAAGTGCTGCCAGCGCACCCCACCGGGCGGGAACATTTATATCCGGCGCCAAGCCCCCAAGGCATCACCCGCACCAAAGCAAAGCGAGCGAGTGAACTCCTTCCTGGCGACGCCGAGGAGCACAGCTTAAATGGCAGACAGAATGTTGATCGACGCGTCTCACGAAGAAGAGACGCGCGTTGTCGTCGTACGCGGTAACCGTATCGAAGAATTCGATTTCGAGTCCCAGCACAAGAAGCAGATACGCGGCAATATCTATCTGGCGAAGGTAACGCGGGTCGAACCCTCGCTGCAGGCCGCCTTCGTCGACTACGGCGGCAATCGCCACGGCTTCCTGGCCTTCGCCGAAATTCATCCCGACTATTACCAGATCCCCTATGCCGACCGACAGGCGCTCCTGAGCGCCGAAGCCGAGGAACATCGTCGCGAAGATGAAGCCGACGGCGACGAGGCACCGACGGTCGATCTGGCCAAGCAGGAACAGCCCGACGTCGGCGTCGCGCCGGAAGAAACCGCAGAGCCGGAAGCCGAAGCTTCCAGCGAAGCACCGGTCGAAGCCGCCGCCGAAGAAGTGGCTCCCGCCGAGGACGCCCCGAAGGCCAAGCCGAAGCGCGCCCGCAAGCCGCGCGCCAAGAAGACGGCCGAAACCGAAGAACAGGTTTCCGAAGCCGTCGAGGCGATCGAGGACGACGGCAAGGGCGACATGGCCGCCCTGTTCGAGACCGATGACGAGATCTCCGAGGATGCCGGCGGACGCCGCGGCCGCGACGACGATTTCGACGATGACGACGACCACATCGAAGAGAAGGAAGAAATCGAATCTGTCGGCGCCGAAGACGCCATGGAAGAGGTTCCGGACCGGATCGTGCGCAAGCCGCGCAAGCAGTACCGCATCCAGGAAGTCATCAAGCGCCGCCAGATCCTGCTCGTGCAGGTCGCCAAGGAAGAACGCGGCAACAAGGGCGCAGCGCTCACCACCTACCTGTCGCTCGCCGGCCGTTATTCGGTCCTGATGCCCAACACGGCACGTGGCGGCGGCATTTCCCGCAAGATCACCAATCCGGCCGACCGCAAGCGCCTGAAGGAAATTGCCCGCGGTCTCGAAGTGCCGCTCGGCATGGGCGTGATCCTGCGCACCGCCGGTGCGAACCGCACCAAGGTCGAGATCAAGCGCGACTTCGAATACCTGATGCGCCTGTGGGAAAACGTCCGGACCCTGACGCTGAACTCCACCGCGCCGTGCCTCGTCTATGAAGAAGGCTCGCTGATCAAGCGCTCGATCCGCGACCTCTACAACAAGGACATCTCCGAGATCGTCGTCGCCGGCGAGGAAGGCTATCGCGAAGCGAAAGACTTCATGAAGATGCTGATGCCGAGCCACGCCAAGGTGGTTCAGCCCTATCGCGACCTGCACCCGATCTTCTCGCGCTCCGGTATCGAAGGTCAGCTCGACAAGATGCTGCAGCCGCAGGTGACGCTGAAGTCCGGCGGTTACATCATCATCAACCAGACCGAAGCGCTGGTGGCGATCGACGTCAACTCCGGCCGTTCGACCCGCGAATATTCGATCGAGGACACGGCACTCCAGACCAATCTGGAAGCCGCCGAGGAAGTCGCCCGCCAGCTGCGCCTGCGCGACCTTGCCGGCCTGATCGTCATCGACTTCATCGACATGGAAGAAAAGCGCAATAACCGCGCCGTCGAGAAGAAGCTCAAGGATTGCCTGAAGAACGACCGCGCGCGCATCCAGGTCGGCCGGATCTCGCATTTCGGCCTGCTCGAAATGTCGCGCCAGCGCATTCGCGCCTCGGTTCTGGAATCAACGACCCAGCTCTGCCCGCATTGCGGCGGCACGGGCCTCATCCGTTCGCAGTCCTCGGTCGCCCTGCACGTCCTGCGCGGCATCGAAGAATACCTGCTGAAGAACACGACCCACGACATCACGGTCCGTACGACGCCGGAAACGGCGCTCTACATCCTCAACCAGAAGCGCGGCACGATCGTCGACTATGAGCAGCGCTTCGGCGTCGCCATCGTCATCGACAGCGATGTTTCCGTCGGCTCCCAGCACTTCGGCATCGACCGCGGCGAGCCGGTGGCCAATCCGGTGAAGATCGAGAGCCTGATGCAACTGCTTCCTCCGATCGAGGAGGACGACTACGTCCCCGAGATCGAGGAGGAAGAGGAAGAAGAAGAAATCATCGCAGCCGCACCGGCCGCCCAGCCGGCCGCAGCTGCCGCCGCCAACAGCGACGAGCAGAACCGCAAGCGCAAGCGTCGTCGGCGCCGGCGCAACAAGAACGGCCAGCCCGTCAACGGCGCCCAGGCCGGCGCTGACGGCGATGCCGAAGGCGACGAAGACGAAGGCGAAGAGGGCGACGAAGACGGCGCCGTCGAAACCTCCGGCGAAGCCCGCGAACAGGACGAAACCGTCGGCGAAGACGGCCAGAAGCGCAAGCGCCGTCGTCGCGGCAAGCGCGGCGGCCGCCGCAGCCGTCCGGGCGAAGAAGGCTCCGAGAACGGTGCCGAAGCATCCGCTGAAGGCGACGAAGGCGAAGGCGACGACAGCGATACCGAAGCTGCTCTGATCGAGGACATCGCCGAACAGGCCGTCGCGGTCGAACCGGCCGCCATGGCGGCGATCGAATCCGCCGAGGAAGTCGTCCAGCCGAAACCGCGCCGCAGCCGCAAGGCCAAGGTCGCCGTGTCTCCCGTCGAGGAGCCGGTGATTGCCGACGAACCGGTCGCCAAGGTCGAGCCCAAAGTCGAGACTCCCGCCGCCGCACCGGTCGTGGAAGAGGTCGCGGCACCGGCTGAACCGGAAGCGGAAGCTGAAGCCGAGGTTGAAGCTGCCGAAGAGGCCAAGCCGGCCCGCGCCAATCGCCAGTCGAACGTCTCCACCTCCGAACCGGTCGTGACCTCGGTCAAGACGTCGACGGATGGCGACGACGAGCCGACGAAGCCGAAAAAGGGCGGCTGGTGGCAGAAGCGCGGCTTCTTCTGAGAAGCTCCTTAGCACCAGGACAAGACAAAGGCCGCGTTTTACGCGGCCTTTTTTCTGGGCGGTCGGTGGTCGACGGTGTGGCCGGTCTCAACCGTTGGGGCGGATCCGTTCCATGACCAGCGTCGGCTCGTTCATGAAAGTCGCGAGACCGCGCTTCACAAAGCCGTTTTTCGCTGCGACGCGGATCGAGGCGGCGTGTTGCGGGGCCATGATGCAGGTGGTCTTCGGATCGACGAAATTGGCATCCGCCCAGGCAAGGGCCGCGGCCAGCGCTTCCGTCGCAAGCCCCTTCCCCTGCACCTCCGGAGCGATCACCCAGCCCGCTTCGGGCACGCCATCGAGGCTCGGTTGAATGTCGCGCTTGTAGTCGGCGAACCCGACTTCGCCGAGAAAGGCGCCTGTCGTCCTGTCCTCGATCGCCCAATAGCCGAAGCCCAGCACCTGCCAGTGACCGACATACCGCAACAGCCGCGTCCAGGTTTCCGACGGCGTCGAGGGGCGCCCGAGGATGTGGCGGACGACACGCTCATCGCTCCACAGGCGGAGCATGGCGTCGAAATCTCCCACCCGGTGGCCGCGCATCAGGAGCCGCGGCGTCAGCAGTTCGGGCGTCTGGCCGAAGGGCGGTTGGGATTTCGTTCTGGACATGCCGGAGCCTTCCAAGTTGCCCGTCCGTACGATCAGGCCGCGTTCACACTCTGATTCAACACCTTGCCAGACTGATTCCGGAAACGCCGCCAGGGCCTTGTTCCGGAATCGTAATTCACGGCAGCCAGCGGCTCATGCGATCGGTCGCCTCGACCATTTCGGCATAGGTTCCGGCATAGGAGATCCTGAGCGCCCGGTGACCGTCGACGGGATCGAAATCCATGCCCGGCGTTGCCGCCACGTCGATTTCGGCCAGCATGCGCCGGGCAAAGCCCATGCTGTCATTCGTATAGCGGCTGGCATCGACATAGGCGTAGAAGGCCCCGTCCATCGGCGAGAGCAGCGGCAGTCCGAGTTCCGGCAGCCGGGTCATCAGGAAGTCGCGGTTACTGCGGCAACTGGCCTTGTAGTGCTCCAGTTCCTCTTCTGCGTCGAGCGCGGCGATCGCCGCGATCTGCGATAGTTCCGGGGCGGAGATGTAGAGGCTTTGGGCCAGGCATTCGAGTGGCCGGACGATGTGGTCGGGCACGACCATCCAGCCGATGCGCCAGCCGGTCATGCAATAGTATTTGGAGAAGGAGTTGATGATGATCGTCTCGTCGCCGATTTCCAGAGCCGTCGCCTCCTCGCCGGCATAGGTGAGGCCATGATAGATCTCGTCGGAGATGAGCGTGATGCCCTGCCCCTGGCAATAGTCATAGACCGCCTTCAGCTGCGTCCGCCCCGTAACCGTGCCGGTCGGGTTGGCCGGGCTTGCCAGAAGTACGCCCTTGAGGCGCAGGCCCGCCGTCGCCTGTGCGGCCTCGAGGCTCTCCGGCGTCAGCGTGAACTGGGTGTCGGCATTGACCGGCACCTCGATCACCTTGAGGCCGAGCGCCGAAAGGATGGCGCGATAGGCGGGGTAGCCGGGTCTCGCGATCGCGACGGCATCACCGGGATCGAACAACGCCAGGAAGGCCAGGTTGAAACCGGCCGAGGAGCCGGTGGTGACGACGACGCGGGCCGGATCCACGGCAACGCCGTGGCGACGGCGATAATAGTCGGCGAGCTTTGCCCGAAGCTCGGACAGGCCGAGCGCATCGGTATAGCCGATCCGGCCATGGCCGAGCGCCTCGCGCGCGGCGGCAAGGGCCGCTTGCGGGGCCGGGTGGCCCGGCTGGCCGACCGCCATGGAGATCACCGGTTTTCCGGCATTGCGCCGCCGCGTCGCCTCCGCCAGCAGGTCCATGGCGTGGAAGGGTTCGACTGCGCTGCGTCTTGAAAGGGAAACCACCAACAACTCTCTCCGGTCGATAAACGTCGCCCGACAATTGCCGTATTATTGCAGTCATCACAATGGCGAGAGCGCTTCGCTGCGGCCATTTTTCCGATTCCACTTGCCGTTCGCTGCCGATACGCTAGAGCAAATCAACGGTTTGGGACGGCTCCGGCCGTCCATACGACATCCGCCCTGGCGGACAGCATGCAAGAGGAAAGACATGGCCTTGAATTTCAGGAAGCTCGCCGCGACCGCCCTGGTGCTCCTGCCGGTGGCTCTGCCCACGTCGGCCGGTGCGCTCGACGACGCGCAGAAGAAGGAACTCGGCGCCTTCATCAAGGAATATCTGATCGCCAATCCGGAGATCATGCTCGACGTCCAGGATGCGCTTGAGAAGAAGCAGCAGGACGCCCGCCTGCAGCAGGCTTCGGCGGCCGTCAAGGACAACAAGGACGCGCTGTTCGCGTCCAAGTACGATCTCTCGCTCGGCAATCCGAAGGGCGACGTGACGATCGTCGAATTCTTCGACTACAATTGCGGTTACTGCAAGCGCGCCCTCTCCGACATGGACGACATTCTCGCCAAGGACAAGAACGTGCGCTTCGTGCTGAAGGAATTCCCGATCCTCGGACCGGAATCCGAAGCGGCCCACAAGGTCTCCGACGCCTTCCGCAAGATCGCCCCCGAGAAGTACGGCGATTTCCACCGGGCCCTTCTGGGTGCCGAAGGTCGCGCCGGCGAAGAGAGTGCGCTTGAAGTGGCCTCCTCCCTCGGCGTCACCGAGGAGCAGATCCGCGCCAAGATGGCGGAAAGTCCGAACGACGCCTCGGTCAAGGAAGCCTACCAGCTGGCCACCAGCCTCGGCATCACCGGCACGCCCTCCTACATCGTCGGCAACGAGGCCGTGTTCGGCGCCATCGGCTCCGAGGCGATCGGCCAGAAGCTTGCCAATGTCCGCACCTGCGGCCAGACGACCTGCTGACGGCGCAACGCACCGCGCTTAACCTTGCCCCTCATTTTCCGGGGAACGAAAGGCGCCCGGGCCGCAAAGGGCTTTCCCTTGCGGCCCCGCCGGTCTATAGGAGGCGGTTGAAAGTCGACGGAACCGCAGATGAGCAAGATCCTTTTCGTCCTGAACGGCCCAAATCTCAACGCGCTCGGCAAACGCGAGCCGGGGATCTACGGCGGCAAGACGCTCGCCGACATCGAAGCCGATTGCACGGCTGCCGGCGCGGAGCTCGGCTTTTCGGTGGACTTCCGTCAAACCAACCACGAGGGCGTGCTGGTCGACTGGCTGCACGAGGCCGGCGAGAAGTCGGTGGGCGTGGCGATCAATGCCGGTGCCTATACGCATACCTCGATCGCGCTGCACGACGCCATCCGCGCGATCGGCGTTCCGGTCGTCGAGGTGCACATCTCCAACATCCATGCGCGGGAAGAGTTTCGCCACAAATCGGTGATCGCACCCGCCACCAAGGGCATGATCTGCGGCTTCGGCCCTCACAGCTACATCCTGGCGCTTCACGCGCTGAAGAACATCACGCAATAACAAGAATACAGGACCCCTTTCCATGGCTGACAAGAAATCGGGAATCGATCAGGCGCTGATCCGTGATCTGGCAAACATCCTCAACGACACGGATCTCAGCGAGATCGAGGTCGAGCAGGACGACATCCGCATCCGCGTGTCGCGCGCCGCGCCTCAGATGATGGCGATGCCGCAGATGGCCTACCAGCAGTTCGCCGCCCCTCAGGCGGCAGCACCGGCTGCGGCTGCAGTGGTCGCCGCCGAACCGACGCGCAACCTCGCCAACACGCTGACCGCGCCGATGGTCGGCACGGTGTACCTCGCGCCCGCCCCGGGCTCGCGCCCGTTCGTCGAGGTCGGCTCGATCGTCAAGGAAGGCCAGACGCTCCTGATCATCGAAGCCATGAAGACCATGAACCAGATCCCGGCGCCGCGCTCCGGCAAGGTTGTCGAAATTGTCGTCGAAGACGGTCGCCCGGTCGAGTACGGCGAGCCTCTGATCGTCATCGAGTAAGCCGATGACAATCTCCAAGATCCTCATCGCCAATCGCGGCGAGATCGCGCTCCGGGTGCTTCGCGCCTGCAAGGAGCTCGGCATCGCTACCGTTGCCGTGCACTCGACGGCTGACGCCGACGCGATGCATGTGCGCCTCGCCGACGAAAGCGTCTGCATCGGTCCGCCGCCGTCGCGCGACAGCTATCTGAACATCCATCAGATCGTCGCGGCCTGCGAAATCACCGGCGCCGACGCCGTTCATCCCGGCTACGGCTTCCTGTCGGAAAACGCCAAGTTCGCCGACATCCTCGACGCCCACGGCATCACCTTCATCGGGCCGACCGCCGAGCATATCCGCCTGATGGGCGACAAGATCACCGCGAAGAAGACCGCCGTCGAACTCGGCATCCCGGTCGTTCCCGGTTCCGCCGGCGAAGTACTGCCGGAGAATGCGCTGGAGATCGCCCGCCAGATCGGCTTCCCGGTGCTCATCAAGGCGACCGCCGGTGGCGGTGGCCGTGGCATGAAGGTGGCCAAGAACGAGGCCGAACTCGAAGAGGCCGTCTCGACCGCCCGCTCCGAGGCGCTCGCCGCCTTCGGCAACGACGCGGTCTACATGGAGAAGTATCTCGGCCATCCGCGCCATATCGAAGTGCAGGTGGTCGGTGACGGCGAAGGCAATGCGATCCATCTCGGCGAGCGCGACTGCTCTTTGCAGCGGCGCCACCAGAAGGTCTGGGAAGAGGCCAACTCCCCTGCCCTCAACGTCGAGCAGCGCATGAAGATCGGCCAGATCTGCGCCGACGCGATGAAGAAGATGAAGTACCGGGGCGCCGGCACGATCGAATTCCTCTACGAAAACGGCGAGTTCTATTTCATCGAAATGAACACCCGCCTGCAGGTCGAGCATCCGATCACCGAAGCGATCACCGGCATCGACCTTGTGCACGAGCAGATCCGCGTCGCCTCCGGCGCCGGCCTGTCGGTCACGCAGGACGAGATCACGTTTTCCGGCCACGCCATCGAATGCCGTATCAATGCCGAGGATCCGCGCACCTTCGTTCCCTCGCCGGGCACGATCACGCATTTCCACGCGCCGGGCGGCCTTGGCGTTCGCGTCGACAGTGGCGCCTATGCCGGCTACAAGATCCCGCCCTACTATGACAGCCTGATCGGCAAGCTGATCGTGCACGGCCGCACCCGCGTCGAATGCATGATGCGGCTGCGCCGCGTGCTCGACGAGTTCGTCGTGGACGGCATCAAGACGACACTGCCGCTGTTCCAGGACCTGGTGGCAAACCAGGACATCGCCAATGGCGACTACGACATCCACTGGCTGGAAGACTATCTGGCCAGGACTGCACCGTGAGGTGAGACGGACATGGCAGGGCGCCGCAGCAGGGACCAGAGGATAACCCCGGAACTCCTGCTGCGCGCCTATTCCATCGGGCTCTTCCCGATGTCGGATGCCGCCGACGACCCGGAGATCTTCTGGGTCGAACCGGAAATGCGCGGCATCCTGCCGCTCGACGCTTTCCATATTTCCAAGAGCCTCGCCAAGGCGGTGCGCAAGAAGCCCTTCGACATCCGCTTCGACACGGCCTTCGACGCCGTCGTGGAGAAGTGTGCGGAGGAAGCCGAAGACCGGCCGAGCACCTGGATCAACGACACCATCAAGGAACTCTACGGGGCGCTGCACAAGCTGGGCCACGCCCATTCGGTCGAAGCCTGGGAAGGCGATGCGCTGGTCGGCGGGCTCTACGGCGTGTCGCTCGGCTCGGCCTTCTTCGGCGAGAGCATGTTTTCGCGGCGCACCAATGCCTCGAAGATCTGCCTGGTGCATCTGGTCGAACGACTGAAGATGCGCGGCTTCACCCTGCTCGACACGCAGTTCACCACCGAGCACCTCAAGACCTTCGGCGCCATCGACGTTCCGAAGCAGGATTATCTGAAACTGCTCGACGGGGCGATGGACAGCGGCACACTGCCGTTCTGAGCTTCGCCCCAGCCGACGGCCAAGATCCGGCAGTCGCTCGCGGCAGGCTAGGCCGCGTTGAGGTCGGCGGTTTCGCCGAACTGGATCAGCAGGCGCGGGCTCGACATGTCGCCGCTCTCCTCGTCTACCTGCACCGAATAGGCCGCGACGCCGATATGACGCGTCGACATGGCGGTGGCGATCTTCTCGGCAGACATTGCATTGGAGGCCTGGCGCATCTCGCCAGGAACCAGGTTGCCGCGGTTCTTCTTGAACGGCAAGACGATGAATTTTTCAGAAAGGGCCATGGTCGCAACTCCTGTTCGTTCCCTGAATGTTCCCATTCACAGACAATGTCAAGCGCCGCCGCTCGTTGCGCGGTGCAGATGAGCCGAATTGCGGAAATATGTGATTTAATTGGCCTTTACGGGCAAGCTGCAAAAGCTTGTGGCGCTACCGACGAGCGCCCTCTTCCGACGCGGTATTCGGATCAGGACTTCAGAACAGTCCCACGCTTCCCGGCTTGATCCCTTGCACCGGCGGTTCGGGCTGCTGCGGCGGCACTTCCTCACCAGCCGGCGGAAGGTCGAGCGGCGGCAAGCCTTCGCCGGTGACGTCGTCCGGTATTTCCTGCGGTGCCTCAAGCTGGGGAACTTCGACCGGCGCGGTCCCGTCGGGAGCGGCCTGATCCGGCGCGACCGTCGGCTGGGGCTGCGCGCCCAGGGCAGGCTGCTGTGCCTCGACGGGCTTCTGGGAGGCCTCGGTGACCGGCACCGGCGCCGGATGGGCCGCCTTGACGCCCTTCGGCGCAGGCACGTCGGAGGACTGCTTGCAGCCGGTCAGCCAGACGTCGTAGATCGCATGCTCGACGGCGTTGAGCGCCGGGCTGTCGGCGAACATCCAGCCGGAGAAGATGCGGCGAATCTTGCGGTCGAGGGTGATTTCGTCGACCTCGATGAAAGCGTCGGTCTTCTGCGCTTCGGTCTCGTCTCGGGAATAGCAGACCTTCGGCGTCACCTGGAGGGCGCCGAACTGGACCGTTTCGTCGATGTAGACGTCGAAGGAGGTGATGCGGCCGGTGATCTTGTCGATGCCGGCGAACTGCGCGACCGGATTGGAAATCCGCTCGGCGCGAGCAGGACCCGCTCCGACCATTGCGGCGGCAGATGCGGCCAATGCCGCCATGCCCATCACAGCAAGGGTAGAGCCACGCCCGATACGCTTCATGTCTGCCATTCTCCAGCCTTCGATTATGCGGGCGCCGCGATCAGAGCGGCCCAACACAGAGGCCCTAGAACCGAATTGTGGCCAAAACGGGTGTCAGTTGCCGGGGGTCCAGGCGTCGTAGTCGCCGGTGACGCGGGGACGTTCGCCTGTCGCGGCGATCGAACCTTGGGGCCGATAGGCGTTCGGCGTGCCGGTGGCATTGGCGCGGTGCGGCTTCTGCCATTCGGCGGCCTTGTAGTCTTCCTTGGACGGGGGAACATCGGTGCGGTAGTGCATCCAGCCGTGCCAGCCGGCCGGAATGGTCGAGGCGTCGGCATAGCCCTTGTAGATGACCCAGCGGCGCGGCAGACCGAAGGTGGTGGTGCCGCCCTCGTAATAGATGTTGCCGAACTGGTCTTCGCCGACCTTCGAGCCCTTGCGCCAGGTGAAGAAACGCGTGCCCATGGTCTGACCGTTCCACCAGGTGAAAAGTTCCAACAGAAGCTGCTTCATGTCTCGTCCTTGGCTCCGGGCCTTGGCGGCCGCCGGCTTGTCATCGTTCTCCGCTTATGCCGCCTCGGTGGCCGGTTGTCCAGTGATTCGCCGCGCTGCGGCACTCATTTCAGCTTGTACTTGAAGCCGAAATGGCTCTTGGCAAAACCGAGGCGTTCGTAGAAGCGATGCGCATCGGTGCGGGCGGCATTCGATGTCAATTGCACCTGGCGCAGGCCGAGCCGCCTCGCCTCTTCCAGGCAGAAGCCGATCATCTGGCCGCCGACGCCGCGACCCCGCATATCGGACCGCGTCTGCACCGCTTCGACGATCATCGAGGTTCCGCCGCGCCCGCTCAGGGTCGTGGTGAGCAGGGTCTGGAACGTGCCGACGATCTCTCCCTCGCACTCGGCGACATAGAGGGTTTCGCGTGGGGTCTGCTGCAGAGTGCAGAAGGCGTCCAGATAGTCGGCACGGGCGGCTTCGTCCGTGGTGTCGCCATGGCCGCCGATATCGTCCGCGGCGAGAAGCGCGACGATGGCTGCGACGTCCTCCTCGCGGGCCTGCCTGATGGTCACTGCCGGTGCTTGCATAATCTTCCCTTCCGCGCGTTACTCTTGGCGAGGTTTAGGGAGAATGCAGGAGGACCGTATGACAGTGAGAAGGTTTTGCACGCTTATTTTCGCAATCGCGTTATCGGCCACGGGAGCGATGACCCAGGACGGCGGACGCCAAGGCATCGCCTTCGTCCAGGCGCCGGAGATGTCGAGCGGGGTCTGCACCGGCAAGGATGCCGCCACCGCCTTCGACTGCGCCAAAAAGCAGTGCGTCGACGGCGGAGGCACGGACGAGGACTGCCTGGAGGCGGCCTACTGCTTCCCGGCGCGCTTCAGCGTCGACGTCTTCATGCAATCGTCGGAAGGGCCACACTGGCACGAATACTATTGCGGCTGGGACACGAAGGAACTGGCGCTCGCTGCGGCCAAGGTCGCCTGCGACAACATCAAGCGACCCTATCTGGTCGAATGTACGCCGGTGCTGATCTACGACGAAGACGGCAATTCGGAAGAAGTGCCGATGGACAACTGACCGCGGTGCCCCGGGGCCAGCCGCTCAGCCGAGCCGCTTTTCCATGACGATGGCCGGCAGACCGCTCTCCGGCCCGCCGCAGCTCGTCGTGCGGTCGACCTCGTTAAAGCCGTGCGCCTGATAGAAGGCGACGGCCGCCGTGTTGCGCGGCTCGACCTCGAGCCGCATGATCTCGGCATCGGGAAAGCAGGTTTCGAGCTCGGCGAAGAGATCGCGGCCGATGCCCATGCGCTGGCACGAGGGCCTGACGTAGAGCTGGTGCAGGAAGGCGGTCTTCGCCATCTTCGTCGACATGGCCGCATAGGCCATGCCGCCGAGCTGTCTGCCATCGTCCGCCACGAGGAATTCGCCGCCCTTCTTGGCGATGCGGGCGTTGAGCGCCGGCAGCGAATGCCAGGCGTCGACCAGTTCGCGCACCTTCGCCTCGCCGTAGAACGGGTCATAGGTGGCGTGGAAGGTCTCCGACAGCAGGGAGCGGAGCGCTTCCACGTCCTGCGGGCCGGCGGTGCGGACGAAGAACAAGGGCCTATTCCTCGACGATGCCGAGCTTGGCCTTGACCAGCGCCTGGACGGCCTGGGGGTTGGCCTTGCCGCCGGTCGCCTTCATCACCTGGCCGACGAACCAGCCGGCGAGCGTCGGCTTGGCCAGCACCTTGGCGACCTGGTCGGGGTTGGCGGCGATGATCTCGTCGACGGCCTTTTCGATGGCGCCGGTGTCGGTCACCTGCTTCATGCCGCGGCTCTCGACGATCTCCGCCGGGTCACCGCCCTCGTTGAAGACGATTTCGAACAGGTCCTTGGCGATCTTGCCGGAGATGGTCTCGGCCTTGATGAGGTCGATGATGCCGCCGAGCTGGGCGGGCGAAACCGGAGTCTCTTCAATGGTTTTGCCGGCTTTGTTCAAGGCGCCGAGCAGGTCGTTGATGACCCAGTTCGCCGCCGTCTTGCCGTCGCGGCCCTCGGCCACCGCCTCGAAATAATCGGCGATCGCCTGTTCCGAGACGAGCACGGAGGCGTCGTAGACCGAGAGGCCGAGATCGCGGACGAAACGGGCCTTCTTGTCGTCGGGCAGTTCCGGCAGGTCCTTCTTCAGCGCCTCGATGAAGGCGTCGTCGAATTCGAGCGGCAGCAGGTCCGGATCGGGGAAGTAGCGATAGTCGTGTGCGTCTTCCTTGGAGCGCATCGAGCGCGTCTCGCCCTTGCCCGGATCGAAGAGGCGGGTCTCCTGGTCGATCGAGCCGCCGTCCTCGAGGATGGCGATCTGGCGGCGGGCTTCGTATTCGATCGCCTGGCCGATGAAGCGGATCGAGTTGACGTTCTTGATCTCGCAGCGCGTGCCGAACTCGCCGCCCGGCTTACGCACGGAGACGTTGACGTCGGCGCGCATCGAGCCCTCGTCCATGTTGCCGTCGCAGGTGCCGAGATAGCGTACGATCGAGCGCAGCTTGGTCATGTAGGCCTTGGCTTCGTCGGAGGACCGCATGTCGGGCTTGGAGACGATTTCCATCAGCGCCACGCCGGAGCGGTTCAGGTCGACATAGGACATGGTCGGATGCTGGTCGTGCATCGACTTGCCGGCATCCTGCTCTAGATGCAGGCGCTCGATGCCGATCTCGATATCCTCGAAATTGCCCTGGCGGTCGGGACCGAGCGAGATGATGATCTTGCCCTCGCCGACGATCGGATCCTTGAACTGCGAGATCTGGTAGCCCTGCGGCAGGTCGGGATAGAAGTAGTTCTTGCGGTCGAAGATCGAGCGCTTGTTGATCTGGGCTTTCAGGCCGAGACCGGTGCGCACGGCCTGGGCCACGCATTCCTCGTTGATGACGGGCAGCATGCCGGGCATGGCGGCATCGACCAGCGACACGTTGGAGTTCGGCGCATTGCCGAAGGTCGTCGACGCGCCCGAAAACAGCTTGGAATTGCTCGTCACCTGGGCGTGGACTTCCATGCCGATGACGATCTCCCAGTCACCGGTGGCGCCGGGGATAAAACGTTTCGGATCGGGCGTGCGGGTGTCAACAAGGGTCATCGGCTGCTCGTGTCATGCGTGGATTTCTCAAGCCCGTGAGGTAGAACAAATGCGGCGGTGGCGCAAGGCTTGTGGGGTCCGCGCGCAGGGCTAGGCCGCGCACAAAACGTTAAACGGCAGCGGTTAGTCTGGTGCGCATGACCTCTGCAAACCTGCCCATCCTGGTGGCGATCGCCGCGCTCTACAATGTCGTCGTCTTTAGCGTCTACGCCTTCGACAAGGCGGCGGCGCGCAACGGCGACTGGCGGGTCAGGGAATCCACCCTGCTCTGGCTCGCCGTGCTCGGCGGCGGGATCGGCGCCTTTCTCGGCCAGCGGGTCTTGCGCCACAAGACGCGCAAGCCGCCTTTCCATGTGCTGCTGCCGGCCCTGTTCGTGCTGCAGGTGTCTCTCGGGTTCACCATGCTTCTCGCCCCCGAAACAGCCCTTGCCGCCATCCGAGCCGGCATTCAAGCGGTTGCGGGGTCCTAGAATTCCTGGCCGTAGGCCGGAGAGACCGGCGCGGCCAGCTGTTTCGACAGGCCGACCGACTGGACGTCGCGATCGAGCTTGGGATTGTAGGCGATCGTCAGCCAGTGCACCGCATAGCCATGCTTCTCGAAGAAGCGCACCGCCTCATCGTTCTTGGCATGGGTCTGCAAGCTCGCCTTGGTGAAGCCCTGGTGCAGGACCTCCTTCTCGATTTCCTCGAGCAGTGCCGTGCCGAGGCCCTGCCCCTGGAAATCCGGATCTATCCAGAAGTCGGTGATGTTCTCGTCGAGCTCCTCGCGCGCCGCCCAGCCGGCGGGCTGACCGTTCAGTTCGATCACCGAGATCGTCAGCCAGCCTGAGCGGGTGAAATTGAGGAAGGCGGAGCGGGCGCCCTCGACCATGGTCTTGGTCTCGCCGACGGGGATCATCGCCTTTTCCCAGGCGCGAAAGCCGATGGCGGCGAGGAGATCCGCTTCGTCGCGGCGCGCATTGCGTATGGTGATCATCGGCACCCCATCTTTCGGCAGTAGTAGACCATCGCAGCCGCGGTTTTTCCAGCCCGGCATCGGCCTCGCCCAAAGCGTTGAACGTTCCCTATTATTTTCAGTGCGTTAGCCAAATCAGCACCGAAGCCTCCGCCAAAAGAGATGGCCGGCCGTGGCCAGAACCGCGCTGTGACCGATTCGACACGCTGTCGAGAGAGGACGTCATGCCGCAGCGGATGACGCTTGACCTCAAGGCCCGACAGACCCATTTTCAACCCGTAACCCATGGAGTGTGGATGTTCCGTCAGTCGGAGACCCGGTAACGGCCCCAGCCCGCGATCTTAGTGATGCGCGCTTGGGCCCGAAAAAAGCGAAGCCCCGACGCCCTTGCGGCGCCGGTATCGTTTTTGTGCGCTCGCCTCAGAGCGCTTATCCGGATCGACACCATGGACATCTCCCGCGCCGAACAGCGCATCCTCCACCTGCTCGCCCAGGGCGGGCGCATCGAACTCACCCGTGACGAAAATCGAAAGATCGAGAAGATCCAGCTCTTCACCCGCGAAGGCTGGGTCTTCGGCGGCCTCGACACCATCGCCTTCCGCAAGCTGAAACAGAAGAAGGCGATCAAATCCTCCGGAGGCCACCCCTACCGCATCACCGAACGCGGCCTGGTGCTGGTCAGGTCACAGCCGGACAACAGGTGAAACAGCACCGGCCTTCTCAGCGAAGGCCGGTCGCTACAGCGCCTTTTCAAGGTGCACCTTTTCCACATCCATCTGCATCGCCTCCGACCGCTCCATGCCCCGCCAGACGAGGACGAAGCCGCAGCGCTCGTACAGTCGGATGGCAGCGGTATTGCGGGCGTGGGTGGCGATGCGCGCGCGCTCGATGCCCTCGCGCCTCATTACGGAGAAGACGTGTTCGAGCAGCGCCCTGCCGGCGCCCCTTCCCTGGTGATCGGGATCAACCCACAAGTCCGAGACATAGTCGGCCTCGCCATCGCGAACGGTCCAGCCGATAATCTCACCATCGCTCTCGGCAACACGAATGACCTTGGAACCGGTGTCGGCGAAATCGCGGAAGGCAGAGCGCACGCGTTCCGGCATATCGGCGCCGAAGTCGTTCAGCACGGGGTTCGCCGCCCAAGCCGCAAAACCGATTTCGCCGACGCGGTCCGCGTCGGCTTCGGTCATCGGTCTAATCAGGATCCGGCCTACCACCACTTCGCAGGCGTGAACTTGCCGGCGGCCTGTTCGATGACGTGGGCGGTCTTGAACAGAGTACCCTCCTCGAACGGGCGGCCGATCAGTTGCAGACCGAGCGGCAGGCCCTTGGCGTCGAGGCCGGCGGGCACGGAGAGGCCCGGCAGGCCGGCCATGTTGACCGTCACGGTGAAGATGTCGTTGAGGTACATGGCGACCGGGTCGGCGGCGAGCGCCTCGTCGCCGATGGCGAAGGCCGAGGACGGGGTCGCCGGCGTCAGGATGGCATCGACGTCGTTGAAGGCCAGTTCGAAGTCGCGCTTGATCAGCGTGCGAACCTTCTGCGCCTGCAGGTAATAGGCGTCGTAATAGCCGGCCGACAGAACATAGGTGCCGATCATGATGCGGCGCTTGACCTCCGTGCCGAAGCCGCTCGCGCGGGTTTTCTCGTACATGTCGGCAATGTCCTTGCCGTCGACGCGCAGGCCGTAGCGCACGCCGTCATAACGGGCGAGGTTCGACGAGGCTTCGGCGGGTGCGACGATGTAATAGGCCGGCAGCGCATATTTGGTGTGCGGCAGGGAGATGTCGACGATCTCGGCGCCGGCGTCCTTCAGCCAGGCGACGCCCTGCTGCCACAGCTTTTCGACATCGTCCGGCATGCCGTCGACGCGGTATTCCTTCGGGATGCCGATGCGCATGCCCTTCAGCGACTGGCCAAGCGAGGCTTCGTAGTCCGGCACCGGAATGTCGACCGAGGTCGTGTCCTTGGCGTCGGTGCTGGCCATCGACCGCAGCAGGATCGCGGCATCTCGCACGTCGCGGGCGATCGGGCCGGCCTGGTCGAGCGACGAGGCGAAGGCGACGACGCCCCAGCGCGAGCAGCGGCCATAGGTCGGCTTGATGCCGACGGTGCCGGTGAAGGCGGCGGGCTGGCGGATCGAGCCGCCGGTATCGGTTGCGGTGGCGCCGGCGCACAGATGCGCGGCAACGGCTGCGGCCGAGCCGCCGGACGAGCCGCCCGGCACGAGCTGCTGGTTGGAGCCGCTCGCCTTCCAAGGGTTGACCACGGGTCCGTAGTGCGAGGTCTCGTTGGACGAGCCCATGGCGAACTCGTCCATGTTGAGCTTGCCGAGCATGACCGCGCCGTCGTCCCACAGGTTCTGGGTGACGGTCGATTCGTATTTCGGCTTGAAGCGGTTGAGGATGCCCGAGCAGGCCTGGGTGTGCACGTCGCGGGTGGCGAACAGATCCTTGATGCCGAGCGGAATGCCTTCCAGCGCGCCCGCCTTGCCTTCGGCGATGCGCGCGTCCGAAGCCTTGGCCATCTCGCGGGCCTTGTCGCCGGTGACCGTCACATAGGCGTTGATGGCGTCATTGGCGGCCTCGATCGCCTGGACATAGGCGTCCGTCAGTTCGACGGCCGTGATTTCCTTGGCCACCAGTTTGGCGCGGGCTTCGGCAATGGTGAGGCTGGTCAGTTCGCTCATAATGTCGGTTCACTTCAGAAAATCGGCGCTTTGGCCAAGCGCGCGGAAACAGGGATCGGCGGACGGCGGAGAGACGCTTGGTCTCCCCTGCTTATTCGACCACCTTCGGCACCAGGAAGAAATTGCGGTCGGTTTCCGGCGCATTGGCGACGATGTCGTCGGCCTTGCCGCCGTCGGTGACCACGTCCTCGCGCTTCTTCATCGCCATCGGCGTGACCGAGGTCATCGGCTCGACACCGGTGACATCGACCTCGGAGAGCTGCTCGACGAAGCCGAGAATGCCGTTGAGCTCACCCATCATCCGTTCGGCTTCGTCTTCGCTGAGTGCGATGCGGGCCAGGTGCGCGACGCGCTTGACGGTCTTGAGATCAACGGACATCGGTATTCTCCAGGTCTTTCGTTTCCTTCGCTATAATGGCCGCAAAGCTCAGGCGCAACGGGGGATTTGTCAGACCTCGAGGCTATCACCGGCGGCGGGCGTGACCACACGGGTGCGCGTGCCCTCCATGCCGAGCACGAACTTCTCCGGGGTCGGATCGATGATGCCGAACGAGCCGTAATGGCAGGGCATGGCGATCTTGAAGTCGAAGAAGCGCTGGCAGGCGAGCGCCGCCACCGCGCCGCCCATGGTGAAACGGTCGCCGATCGGCACAAGGCCAATGTCGGGCTGGTGCAGTTCGTGGATCAGCTTCATGTCGGAGAAGATGTCGGTGTCGCCCATGTGCAGCAGCGAGGCATCCCCTTCAATGTGCAGCATCAGGCCATTGGCATTGCCCAGCGCATGGGACACGCCGTCCTCGGTGATCTGCGCCGAGGAATGCAGCGCGTTGGTGAAGGTTACGCTGAAGCCGTCAAAGGCGATCGTGCCGCCGGTATTGCCGGCCTCGAGCTTGGTCACCCCTTTCGAGCCGAGCCAAGCGGCAAGATCGGCATTGGCCAACACCGTCGCCCCGGTCTCATCGGCGAGTTTGATCGTGTCACCGACATGGTCGCCATGGCCATGGGTCAATAGGATGTGCGTCACACCCGCCGCCCAGTCCTTGGCGTCCAGCCCGGAAAAGCCGGGATTGCCGGTGAAGAACGGATCGATGAGGATGCTGGCCTTGGCGGTGTCGAGGCGAAATGCGGAATGGCCGAGCCACGTGATCTTCATGATGTTTTCCCTTCGGTGCTTTGCCCGGAATATATGCCATGCCATTCCCGCGGCAACCGTGTTCTCGGCAAACGGCCGGCACATCGTGTTGCGCACCGGTCGAGCGTGGGATAAGCCGCAGCTACCAGCTTTCGGGTTGGGCAGGGCCGCCCTTACCGCTCCGGTCGTCCGGCCGACTATCAACGCTTACGACAGGAGACCAGAATGGCCGCCGACGACGATGATTATGTATATGACGAAGTGACAGGCGAATGGCGCCCGGCCTCCGAAGTGGCCGCTACCGCCAATGCCAAGCCGGTCGCCAAGGATTCGGCCGGCAATGTGCTGGCGGACGGCGATTCCGTCACGCTGATCAAGGACCTGAAGGTCAAGGGCACCAACACCACCCTCAAGCAGGGAACGGTCATCAAGTCGATCCGCCTGACGGAAGATCCGGAAGAGATCGACTGCCGCAACGACACGATCAAGGGACTGGTCCTCAGGACCGAGTTCGTGCGCAAGCGCTAGAGTCTGTCAGGTTCATTCTGAACCAGCCAGACTCTAGCTCTTTTGTTTTCGTTTGCCTTCTCGGGAAAACCGGTTTCCACTTTTCCCTGACAAACTAGTTGGCCGGGGCCGCAGCATGACCACGCTTACCATCGAAGAATTGGCGGAAGTGCTGCAGCCCCGACAGGCGATCGCCGGCCTCGACCTCGGCACCAAGACCATCGGCCTGTCGATGTCGGATCTCGGTCGGCGGTTCGCCACGCCGCGAACCGTGCTCAAGCGCGTGAAGTTCACCCAGGATGCGGAAACGCTCCTGGCTTTCGCGGCAAAAGAGAATGTCGCCGCCTTCATCATCGGCCTGCCGACGAACATGGACGGCTCGGCGGGGCCGCGCGTCCAGGCGACGCGGGCCTTCGTGCGCGCCATGTCGGAGAAGACCGACATCCCCTTCGTCTACTGGGATGAGCGGCTGTCGACGGTTGCGGCCGAACGGGCGCTTCTGGAAATGGATGTGTCGCGGGCCAAACGCAGCGAGCGGATCGATTCCGCCGCCGCGAGCTTCATTCTTCAAGGCGCGTTGGACAGATTGTCGGCGCTCGGCACCGCAGCGGTTCGCAGTTCGGACGAGGCCTGACGCGCCGCCCACCAGGCCGCGATCTTTTTGCGACGGCGAAAGCCGATGATGGCGAAGACGACCGCGCTGTCGATGACGACGGCGCGGGCGACGAGCGGCGGGATCGTTTCGGGCGGCAGGCCAAGGACGTGGCCGTAGATGGAGAATACCAGGTCATGCGCCTGGCGGGTCAGCATGAAGATGCCGAAGCTCATGTCGTAGTAGGACAGGCTGTACCAGCTGCCCAGCAGCAGGATCGGCAGCGCCCACAACACCAGAAATACCTTCACGCGGGTCTCCCCTTCCATCGCTGCGGCTGCGGCCCGGCGCGGTCCCGTGATTCGGGCCAGACCTGAACCAGCCAGTTCGACCCCGCCATCACGCTCAGCACCACGGCCGGAACCGCGATATCCAGCGCAAGGCCGGCGAAAAACGCCGCCATGACGGTTGTCAACGTCACTCTTGCCACTGCGGTTCCCATTGCGGCCGTCCGATTCACCTGTCCCGTTCCAGGAGGAAACTGGCCTGTTAACCGATGGCTCGCAACGTAAACCCTTTTTTAAGGTTAACGGCCGTTGGGGATAACGCAAGAGGTCCGGATCGGCGTCGACGGCCAATCCAGAGGTGACCGAACCGCCAACACGCCATGCCTCGATTGCCTCGCCCGACCCTGACCTGCTAAGCGGAACCGCCCTCCCCGGCTTGCCGTCCCGAAAGTGAATCCATGCTGCTGATCTTCGAAAGCATCCTGCCGATCTTCCTGCTCGTGCTGCTCGGCGCGCTGCTCAAGCGATGGCCGCTGATCAGCGACAGCCTCTGGGGCGGGCTGGAACAGTTCGGCTTCTACGTGCTCTTCCCCGCGCTGCTGTTCGAGACGCTGGCCAAGGCCGATTTCTCGACCATGGACACCGGTGCCGTCGGTACCAGCGCCGTGCTGTCGGTCGGCGTCATGTCGGCGCTGGTGCTGGGGCTCTGGCGGCCGCTTCATCGTCTCGGGGTCGAAGGCCCGGCCTTCACCTCGATCTTCCAGACCGCCACCCGGTGGAACGCCTTCATGGCGCTCGCCATTGCCGAAAAGCTGTTCGGACAGCCAGGACTCACCCTGGTTGCGGTCGTGATGGCCGTGAACATCATCCCGCTCAACGTCATCAATGTCGGGGTGATGATCTGGTTCTCCGGCGGCCGCCGCAGCTTCATGGACCTGGTCGTCCGGATCGTGTCGAACCCGATCATTCTCGGCGCGGGCCTGGGCGTCCTGGTCAACGTCTCGGGCGTAACGGTCTACGACCCGCTGATGACGGCCGTCGACCTCGTGGCGCGCTCCTCGCTCGGCCTCGGCCTGATCATGGTCGGTGCCGGCCTCCGGATCATGGACGCATTGCGGCCGCGGGCCAACGTGATCCTGGCGACGGCGCTGAAGCTCCTGGTGTTTCCGACGGTCACGACCGGTATCGCCATGCTGTTCGGCGTTCACGGAGATGCGCTGACGATGCTGGCGCTGTCCGCGGCGGTGCCCACCGCCATGAACGGCTATCTTCTGGCCAAGCAGATGGGGGGCGATGCGCCGCTCTATGCGGCAGCGGCAACGGTCCAGACGGTCGCTGCCGTCATCACCATCCCGCTGGTCCTTTATCTCGTCGGTCAGTTCGCGGCGGGATAGAGCAGGTCCAGCACATAGCGGGCGTCGAAGCGGGCATCGAGCACGCCATAGGTATGGCGCCAGCCGCCGGCGAGGCGCGATTCGAGGAAGGCGTCGGCGATCTTGCCGGCCCCGAGCTTGTAGAGTTCGGCAGCGGCCGCGGCGAGCGCCAGCTGCTCGATCAGCAGGCGGGCCGCCCCCTCGTCACGCTCGGCAAGGGCGGTGGCGGCACGCAGCACTTCCACCGTCTTCTTGCCGGACGCGCCCAGATCCCGCTCCAGCCCGGCAAAAATCGTCTCGAACAGGTCCTTGCCGCGGCTCAGCACCCGAAGCAGGTCGAGCGCCATGACGTTGCCGGAGCCTTCCCAGATCGCGTTGACCGGGGCCTCGCGGTAGTGGCGGGCAATCGGCCGCTCCTCGATATAGCCGCTGCCGCCGATGCACTCCATCGCCTCGTAGATCAGCGCCGGGGCCATCTTGCAGATCCAGTACTTGACCACCGGCGTCATGACGCGGGCATAGGCGGCATCGACCGCATTCTCGCGGGCGCGGTCGAAGGAGTCGGCGAGCTTCAAGGCAAGGGCCGTGGCGGCTGCGACGTCGAGCGCCATGTCGGCGAGCACTCGCGTCATGATCGGCTGGTCGATCAGCTTCTTGCCGAACACCGAGCGGCCGCGCACGTGATGAACCGCCTCGGCCATCGAGGCGCGCATGATGCCAGCCGAGGCCAGCGCGCAATCGAGCCGGGTCAGCGTCACCATGTCGAGGATGGTGCGGATGCCGTCACCGGGCGTGCCGAGCAGGAAGCCGAAGGTCTCGGAAAACTCCACTTCGGACGAGGCGTTGGAGCGGTTGCCGATCTTGTCCTTGAGGCGCTGGAACTCCAGACCGTTGGCCGAGCCGTCCTCGAGCAGGCGCGGCACGAGGAAGCATCCCATGCCGTCCTTGGTCTGGGCAAGCATGACGAAAGCGTCGCTCATCGGCGCCGACATGAACCACTTGTGGCCGGATAGGCGGTAGATCCCCTCGCCCACCCGCTCGCCGGACGTGGTGTTGGCGCGCACATCCGTGCCGCCCTGCTTTTCCGTCATGCCCATGCCGATCGTCACGGCGGTCTTCTGCATGGCCGGCTTGTTGGACGAATCATATTTGCGCGACAGGATCTTCGGCGCCCATTCCTTCTGCACGTGCGGCGAGGCGACGAGAGCCGCGACCGAGGCGCTGGTCATGGTCAGCGGGCAGAGATGGCCGCATTCGAGCTGCGCGGTGAGGAAAAACCGCACGGCGCGGGCCAGATGCTCATGGCCGCGCGCCTCGCTCTGGTTCTCCCAGACGGAGGAGTGCAGGCCGACCGACATGGATCGGCGCATCAGTGCGTGCCAGGCCGGATGAAACTCGACGACGTCGAGCCGCTCGCCACGAACGCCGTGGGTGCGCAGCTGCGGCGGGCTCTGGTTCGCCATGCGCGCCAGTTCCTGCGCCTCGTGCGAGGTCACGTATTTGCCGATGACGTCGTATTCCTCGCGCAGTCCGCGCGACAGCGAGGCGGTCAGGTCGACGAGCAACGGATCGGTGCGATAGGCGTTGATACCGGACCAGGGTTTCGGCTGGTTCAGTTCTGCGAGCTTTTCTTCAGTCCGGTTCATTGGGGTCATGCCGATCCTCTAGCGGAAATCGATTCGTTTTACATGGGGACCGCGCTTCGATCCACATAGCATATGCTTGCCCCCCGGCCCGGCCTTCTTTATAGACCGCGTGACATCTCAGGAGGACGTCCATGGTCTTCTTTCCCCATCGCCATCTCATCGGCATCAAGGGTCTGACCGAGCAGGATATTACCTATCTGCTCGACAGGGCCGACGAAGCCGTCAAAATCAGCCGCCAGCGGGAGAAGAAGACTTCCACGCTTCGCGGCCTCACCCAGATCAACCTCTTCTTCGAGGCCTCGACGCGGACCCAGTCCTCGTTCGAGCTGGCCGGAAAACGCCTTGGCGCCGATGTGATGAACATGTCGGTCGGCAATTCGTCGGTGAAGAAGGGCGAGACCCTGATCGACACCGCCATGACGCTGAATGCCATGCGGCCCGACGTGCTGGTGGTGCGCCACTCGTCCGCAGGTGCTGCGGCGCTGCTGGCCCAGAAGGTGGCCTGCTCGGTGGTCAATGCCGGCGACGGCCAGCATGAACACCCGACCCAGGCGTTGCTGGACGCGCTGACGATCCGCCGCGCCAGGGGCAAGCTGTCGCGCATCATCGTGGCGATCTGCGGCGATGTGCTGCACTCGCGCGTCGCCCGCTCCAACATTCTTCTGCTGAACGCCATGGGCGCGCGGGTGCGGGTCGTCGCGCCCGCGACGCTTTTGCCCTCCGGCATTGCCGACATGGGCGTCGAGGTTTTCCACGACATGAAGGAAGGCCTGAAGGACGCCGACGTGGTGATGATGCTGCGGCTGCAGCGCGAGCGCATGGCCGGCGCCTTCGTGCCGTCAGTCCGCGAATACTTCCACTTCTACGGTCTCGATGCGGAAAAGCTGAAGGCCGCCAAGGAAGACGCGCTCGTCATGCATCCCGGTCCGATGAACCGTGGCGTCGAGATTGCCTCGGAAGTGGCGGACGGTCCGCAGAGCGTCATCGAACAGCAGGTGGAAATGGGCGTCGCCGTGCGCATGGCGGTGATGGAAGCCCTGCTCATTTCGCAGAACCAGGGTCCGCGCAGCGAAGGAATGGGCGCATGAACCGGCCGCTCGTCTTCAAGAATGCCCGTATCGTCGATCCGTCCCGCCAGCTCGACACCATCGGCACGATCGTCGTCGGCGAAGACGGTCGCGTGGTGGCCGCCGGCGCCGACGCCCTGAACCAGGGCGCGCCCGACGGCGCCGAAATCCGCGACTGCGCCGGTCTCACCGCCGTTCCGGGCCTCGTCGACGCCCGCGTCTTCGTCGGCGAACCCGGTGCCGAACATCGCGAGACGATCGCCTCGGCGAGCCGTGCGGCCGCCGCCGGCGGCGTCACCTCCTTCATCATGATGCCGGACACCGATCCTTTCATCGACGACATCGCGCTGGTCGAATTCGTCAAGAAGACGGCCCGCGACAAGGCCATCGTCAATGTCTATCCGGCAGCGGCGCTGACCAAGCACCTCGCCGGCGAGGAAATGACCGAGATCGGCCTGCTGCAGGACGCTGGCGCCGTCGCCTTCACCAACGGTCGCCACGGGCTTTCCGACACGCTGGTTCTGCGCCGGGCGATGACCTATGCCCGCGAATTCGGCGCGGTCATCGACCTCGAACCCCGCGAGAAATATCTCGGCAACGGCGTGATGAACGAGGGGCTGTTCGCCAGCTGGCTCGGGCTTTCCGGTGTGCCCAGGGAAGCGGAAATCATCCCGCTCGAACGCGATCTGCGCATCGCCGGTCTGACGCGCGCCAAGTTCCATGCCGCGAAGATCTCCGTGCCCGAGTCGGCAGAGGCGATCCGCGTGGCGCGCGGCCGCGGCGCGAAGGTCACCTGTGGCATTTCGATCAACCATCTGGCGCTGAACGAAAACGACATCGGCGAATATCGCACCTTCTTCAAGCTGACGCCGCCGCTGCGGGCCGAAGACGACCGCATGGCGATGGTCCAGGCGATCGCCGACGGCACCGTCGACATCATCGTCTCGTCGCACGATCCACAGGACGTCGATACCAAGCGCCTGCCCTTCGCCGACGCGGCCGATGGTGCGATCGGCCTGGAAACCATGCTGTCTGCGGCGCTGCGCCTGCATCACAGCGGCCACGTGCCGCTGATGCGGCTGATCGACGCCATGTCGACCCGGCCGGCGGAGATCTTCGGTCTCGACGCCGGCTCGCTCCGGCCCGGCTCGAAGGCCGACATCACGCTGATCGACCTCGACGAACCGTGGCTGGTCGCCAAGGAGCTGCTGCTGTCGCGGTCGAAGAACACGCCCTTCGAGGATGCCCGCTTCTCCGGCCGTGCCGTCGCGACCTATGTCGCCGGCAAGCGCGTGCATTCGCTTTAAGAGAACCAAGGGGGAGCTCAGTTGGCCAGCGTCAATTTTCTTGCAATCGGATGGCCGGCGCTGATCGCCGTGCTGAGCCTCGGCTACCTGCTGGGTTCGATCCCTTTCGGCCTTCTGCTCACCCGCATGGCCGGCCATGGCGACCTGCGCTCGATCGGCTCGGGCAATATCGGCGCGACCAACGTGCTGCGCACCGGCAACAAGAAGCTCGCCGCGGCAACCCTTCTGCTCGATGCGCTGAAGGCGACCGTTGCCGCCGTCATCGCCCAGGCGGTGTTCGGCCAGAACGCCGGCCTTATCGCCGGCTTTGCCGCCTTCATCGGCCATCTCTTTCCGATCTGGCTCGGATTCAAGGGCGGCAAGGGCGTCGCGACCTATATCGGCACCCTGCTCGGCGTCGCGCCGCTGATGGTTCCCGTCTTCGCCGTGGTCTGGCTGACGTTGGCTTTCGTCACCCGCTACTCCTCGCTGTCCGCCCTGGTTGCAACCCTTGTCATTCCGGTTGTGTTGTGGATACTGGGCATCCCTGATGCGGCCCTGGTCACCGCCGTTATGACGGCCATCACCTACTGGCGGCACAAGGCCAATATCGAACGGCTGATCGCCGGAACCGAGAGCAAGATCGGCAAAAAGGGATGAGGTCATGCCGGAGCCAGGCGCAAGACGGACAGGGATTGCGCTGAACGACCGGCAAAGGATCAGTTGGCTGAGACTGATCAGAAGCGACAATGTAGGCCCCGCGACCTTTCGCGATCTCATCAATCATTTCGGCACGGCGGAAACCGCGCTTGCCATGCTGCCGGAGCTTTCCCGGCGCGGCGGATCGACGCGGGCTATCCGCATTGCCACCGAAGCGGAGGCCGAACAGGAGCTGGAAACGGCCGCACGGTTCGGCGCCCGCTTCCTCGGCATCGGCGAACCGGACTATCCCGCAGCCCTTCGACAGATCGACGGCACGCCGCCGCTGCTGGCGGTGAAGGGCGACCTTTCGGCGGCAAGCCTGCCGGCCGTCGGCGTGGTCGGTTCGCGCAATGCGTCAATCAGCGGTGCCAAATTCGCCGCGCTCATGGCGCGCGACATCGGCCGGGCGGGCTACGCGATCATTTCCGGCCTGGCGCGCGGCATCGACACCGCCGCACACCGGGCGAGCCTCGAGACCGGCACGATTGCCGCCATGGCCGGCGGGCTCGACCGGCCCTACCCGCCTGAGAACATCGACCTGCTGCGCGAGATCTGGGACGGCCGGGGGCTGGCGATCTCGGAAATGCCGTTCGGCTGGGAGGCGCGCGCCCGCGACTTCCCCCGTCGCAACCGCCTGATCGCCGGCGTCGCCCTGGGCGTGGTGGTCGTCGAGGCGGCGGCACGTTCCGGTTCGCTGATCACCGCGCGGCTGGCCGGCGATTTCGGCCGGCTCGTCTTTGCCGTGCCGGGTTCGCCGCTCGATCCGCGCTGCGAAGGCACCAACGGCCTGCTGAAGGACGGCGCAACCGTGACGACGCGGCCGGACGACGTGCTGCAGGCGCTCGCGCCGCTGACCGCCATCGATCTCTTTTCCGGCCGTGAAGCCGATGAACCCGGCGGCAGCGAGGACCATGGAATGGCTCCGCCGCCGAGCGACAATGATCGGGCGCGCATCACCGACGCGCTCGGCCCGACGCCGGTCGAGATCGACGACATCGTGCGCCATACGGGGCTTGCGCCTTCCGCGGTCTATCTGGTGCTGCTGGAACTGGACATTGCCGGGCGGCTACACCGGCATCCGGGTGGGCTTGTTTCCATTGCGATGATGGATTGACAGAGAGCGGCGCCCCATCTGCAGGTCTCCGGCCTCCACATAGGCCATCTCGATCAGGTAGCAGAGCATCTCGGCGCCCTCGTTCTCGGCGACCATGCGCAACTCGCCGAGCATCTGCCGGATATAGGCTATGTTTTCTCCCGTGCGCGACTCGCCACCGTTCGTCGTTTTCGAGACCATGTTTGCCACCCGCAATTACCGCGCGATGCGGTTGTACCCCAGTTGCGAAAACGATAGTGCCTATTATCTTAAATTGCAATCTACCGCGAATCTACATCTGGTTGCATCGCGTTGCATCTGGGAGAAAATCCAACTGCCCCCTTGACCGCGACCGAATCCCCCTCCATGTCGGGGAACCGGTTTTCGGGGCCAGGCCGCAAAGGCCCGGATGAAAAGCCTTTTCCGTAGTACAGAGAAACGCAATGGATGTCGTAGTCGTAGAATCTCCGGCCAAGGCCAAGACGATCAACAAGTATCTGGGTCCCGGCTACAAGGTGCTTGCATCCTTCGGTCACGTGCGCGATCTGCCGGCCAAGGACGGATCGGTGCGCCCCGACGACGACTTTGCCATGGATTGGGAAGTCGACACGGCTTCGGCCAAGCGGATGAAGGATATTTCCGACGCCATGAAGGGCGCCGACGGCCTCATTCTTGCAACCGACCCGGATCGCGAGGGTGAAGCGATCTCCTGGCACGTGCTCGACCTTCTCAAGAAGAAGAAGGTGATCGGCGACAAGCCGGTCAAGCGCGTCGTCTTCAACGCCATCACCAAAAAGGCGGTGCTCGACGCGATGGCGCATCCGCGCGACATTGACGGCGCGCTGGTCGACGCCTATCTCGCCCGCCGCGCGCTCGACTATCTCGTCGGCTTCAACCTGTCGCCGGTGCTGTGGCGCAAGCTGCCGGGCGCCCGCTCGGCCGGCCGCGTGCAGTCGGTGGCGCTGCGCCTCGTCTGCGACCGCGAGACCGAAATCGAACGCTTCGTAGCCGAGGAATACTGGAACATTTCCGCGCTGCTGAGGACGCCGCGCGGCGACGAGTTCGAGGCAAGGCTCGTCTCGCATCTCGGCAAGCGCATCCAGCGCAATTCGGTGACCAATGGCGAGCAGGCGGGCGGCATCAAGACGCTGCTCGAAGGCGCGAAATACGTCGTCGACAGCGTCGAGGCAAAGCCCGTCAAGCGCAATCCGGGCCCGCCCTTCACCACGTCGACCCTACAGCAGGCCGCGTCCTCCAAGCTCGGCTTCTCGGCGTCGCGCACCATGCAGGTCGCCCAGAAGCTCTATGAAGGCATCGACATCGGCGGCGAAACCGTCGGTCTCATTACCTATATGCGTACCGACGGCGTGCAGATGGCGCCCGAGGCGATCGACGGCGCCCGTGCCGCCGTTGCCGACCAGTTCGGTCCGCGCTACGTGCCGGAGAAGCCGCGCCTCTATTCGACCAAGGCGAAGAACGCCCAGGAAGCCCACGAAGCGATCCGTCCGACCGACTTCAACCGTTCGCCCGACAAGGTGCGCCGCTTCCTCGACGCCGACCAGATGCGCCTCTACGACCTCGTCTGGAAGCGCGGCATCGCGAGCCAGATGGCGTCGGCGGAAATCGAGCGCACCACGGTCGAGATCCTCGCCGACAACAATGGCGAAAAGGCCGGTCTGCGCGCCGTCGGCTCGGTCATCCGATTCGACGGCTTCATCGCCGCCTATACTGATCAGAAGGAAGAGGGCGAACCGGCAGAGGACGGCGACGACGAAGGCCGTCTGCCCGAGATCAATGCGCGCGAAGCGCTGGCCAAGCAGAAGGTCAACGCGACCCAGCATTTCACCGAACCGCCGCCGCGTTACTCGGAAGCGACGCTGATCAAGAAGATGGAAGAGCTCGGCATCGGCCGCCCCTCCACCTATGCCGCGACGCTGAAGACGCTGAGCGACCGCGAATATGTGACGATCGACAAGCGCAAGCTGATCCCGCATTCCAAGGGCCGTCTGGTGACGGCCTTCCTCGAGAACTTCTTCACCCGCTATGTCGAGTACGACTTCACCGCCGATCTCGAGGAGAAGCTCGACCAGATCTCCGCCGGCGAGTTGAACTGGAAGGACGTGCTGCGCGAATTCTGGACGAATTTCTTCGCCCAGATCGAGGACACCAAGGAACTGCGCGTCACCAATGTGCTCGACGCGCTGAACGAGGCCCTCGCCCCGCTGGTCTTCCCGAAACGGGAGGACGGCTCGGACCCGCGCATCTGCCAGGTGTGCGGCACGGGCAACCTGTCGCTGAAGCTTGGCAAATACGGCGCCTTCGTCGGCTGCTCTAACTATCCGGAATGCAGCTTCACGCGCCAGCTCACCTCCGAGGGCGGTGCCGATGCCGAGGCATCCGGCTCGAACGAACCGAAGGCGCTCGGCAAGGACCCGACGACGGGCGAGGAAATCACCCTTCGCAGCGGCCGCTTCGGGCCTTACGTCCAGCGCGGCGACGGCAAGGAGGCCAAGCGCTCCTCGCTGCCCAAGGGCTGGACGCCGGACAGCATCGATTTCGAGAAGGCCCTGTCGCTGCTTTCGCTGCCGCGCGAGGTCGGAACCCATCCCGAGACCGGCAAGATGATCTCCGCCGGCCTCGGCCGCTACGGACCGTTCATCCTGCATGACGGCACCTATGCCAATCTCGACAGCATCGAGGACGTGCTTTCGGTCGGTCTCAACCGCGCCGTGACCGTCCTTGCGGAAAAGCAGAGCAAGGGCCCCGGCGGGCGCGGCCGGACGGCTGCCGCACTCAAGGAAATCGGGGAACATCCCGACGGCGGCGCGATTACTGTTCGCGATGGCAAATATGGTCCCTATATAAACTGGGCGAAGGTCAACGCCACGCTGCCGAAGGGCAAGGACCCGCAATCGGTGACGCTGGAGGAGGCGCTGCTCATGATCGCCGAGAAGGCGGGCAAGAGCGGCACCAAGAAGACCGCCGCGAAGAAGGCTCCGGCCAAGGCCGCGGCAAAGCCCAAAGCCGTCAAGGCCAAGGCCGCCGACGCCACCGAGGCGAAGCCGAAGAAGACAACTGCCGCCAAGCCCAAGGCCAAGGCGGCGCCAAAGACGAAGAAGAGCTAGATTTGAGCAAGACCCCGCGCGACCGTTCTCCCAACCCCGCCTCCGGCAACCGCAGGAGCCGGCGCGCGGAGGGTGCGGCAGCGACTGGCGACAAGCCGACCATCATCCATGGCGAGATCCCGCCGCGCGACGTGCTTTTGCAGTTCATCGCCGACAATCCAGACCGCGCCTCCAAGCGCGAAATCGCCAAGGCCTTCGGGCTGAAGGGCGAGACGCGGGTCGAACTCAAGGAAGTGCTGCGCTCGCTCGAGGACGACGGCTTGGTGCAGAAGGACCGCAAGTCGCTGAAGCGGCCGGGCGCCCTTCCCCCCGTCACCGTTCTCGACATCACCACGCGCGACAAGGACGGCGAACTGATCGGCCGGCCGGCGGAATGGAACGAGGAGCTGGGCGTCGCGCCCGCCGTCGCCATCCGCCAGTCGAGCGCCGACCGCGCCAAGGGCAAGGCGCCCGTCGGCGGCCTGGGCGACCGGGTGCTTGCCAAGATATTTGCCTCCAAGGACCGGGCCGGTCCCGCCTACAGCGCCCGCATCATCAAGGTCATCGACCGGCACCGCAACGCGCTGCTCGGCGTGTACCGCGAAATGCCGGGCGGTGGCGGACGGCTGATGCCGATCGAACGGCGCGGCGAGGAAATGCTGATCTCCGCCAGTGACCTCGGAGACGCCAGGGACGGCGACCTGGTCGAGGTCGAGATTGCCCGCACGGGCCGCATGGGTCTGACGCAGGCCCGCGTGCTGAACGTCATCGGCTCGGTCGCCTCGGAAAAGGCGATCTCGATGATCGCCATCTATTCGCATGGCATTCCGCACATTTTCCCGCAGTCGGTCCTCGACGAGGCGGACGCGGCACAGCATGCCTCGATGTCCCACCGCGAGGACTGGCGCCATGTGCCGCTGATCACCATCGACCCGCACGATGCCAAAGACCATGACGACGCGGTCTATGCCGAGCGCGACCCCTCGCCCGACAATCCCGACGGCGTGATCGTCACGGTGGCGATCGCCGACGTCTCCTGGTATGTGCGGCCGAAATCGGCGCTCGACCGCGAAGCGCTGAAGCGCGGCAACTCGGTCTATTTCCCCGACCGGGTCGTGCCGATGCTGCCCGAGCGGATCTCCAACGATCTCTGCTCGCTGCGCGAGGGCGTCGACAGGCCGGCGCTCGCTGTGCGCATGACCTTCTCCAAGGAGGGCCGCAAGGCCGGGCATACATTCCATCGCGTCATGATGAAGAGCACGGCCAAGCTCTCCTACCAGCAGGCCCAGGCAGCGATCGACGGCAAGGCCGACGACAAGGCAGGACCGCTGCTGGAGCCTATCCTGAAGCCGCTGTGGCACGCCTATGAGGTTCTGAAGCGCGGCCGCGACCGTCGCCAGCCGCTCGAACTCGACATGCCCGAGCGCAAGATCATCCTCAAGCCCGACGGCACCGTGGACCGCGTTCATGTGCCGGAACGTCTCGACGCCCACAAGCTGATCGAGGAGATGATGATCCAGGCCAATGTCTCGGCCGCAGAAACGCTGGAAAAGAAGCGCCAGCCGCTCGTCTACCGGATCCATGACGCGCCGAAGCTTTCCAAGCAGGAGACCCTGCGCGAATTCCTCGCCACCATCGGCCTGACGCTCGCCAAGGGGGCCGGCCTGCGCTCCAACTCTTTCAACGGCATTCTCGCCAAGGCACTCGACACGCCGCACCAGACCATGGTCAACGAAATGGTGCTGCGCAGCCAGAGCCAGGCGATCTACAGCCCGGAGAATATCGGCCATTTCGGCCTCAACCTGCTGAAATACGCCCATTTCACCTCGCCGATCCGGCGTTATGCCGACCTGATTGTGCATCGCGCGCTGGTCGGCTCGCTGGGGCTTGGCGAAGGCGGTATCACGCCCGAGGAAGAGGCGTCGCTCGACGACATCGCGGCCGAGATCTCGACCTTCGAGCGGCGTGCGATGGCGGCTGAACGCGACACCGTCAACCGGCTGATCGCCCATCATCTCGCCGGCCGGGTCGGCGACGAATTCGACGGGCAGATTTCCGGCGTCACCAAGGCCGGACTGTTCATCACCCTGCCGCAGTTCGGCGCCGACGGCTTCGTGCCCGTGTCGACGCTCGGCCGCGACTACTATATCTACGACGAAGCGCATCAGGCGCTGTCCGGCGAAAAGACCGGGCTCGGCTACCGGCTGGGCGATTCGGTCGAGGTGAAGCTCGTCGAGGCGATCCCACTTGCCGGCGCACTGCGCTTCGAGATGCTGAGCGATGGGCGGCCCATGCCGACCGCCACCCGCTCGTTCCACAAGGCCGGCCGGCGCGGTGCGTCCAAGAAGCCCGGCACCCGGCCCAGTCGGCCGAGACGGTGAGGAATGACATGGAAGGAAAAGACATGACCGTAACCCAGCAGGACGAACCCGTACGCTTCGGCGCAGACGCGTTGCCGGAGCGCCCGCTCGGCCGCTCCATCATGCGCGGTCTGCTTAATCAGTGTCCTGCGTGTGGCAGCGGCAAGCTCTTTCGCGCCTATCTGAAGCCGGTCGACACCTGTGCGGCCTGCGGCGAAGAGATCTTCCATCACCGTTCCGACGACCTGCCGCCCTATCTTGTCATCATGGTGCTCGGCCACGTGCTGCTCGGCGGTTTCATGATGACCGACCTGATCTTCCCGGCATCGGACTGGATCCATCTGGCGATCTGGGCGCCGCTCGGCGTCATTACAGCGCTTGCCACCATCCAGCCGATCAAGGGCGGCGTGATCGGCCTGCAGTGGGCGCTGCGCATGCACGGCTTCGGCGGCGAGTCGGACGAACCCGAAAGCTTTGGCCCGACCACCACACCATGAGCAGCCATCCGTTCCAGCAGCAGGACGCCGCATCCCAGGCGTCCGCAAGGATGCGTCCGCGGGACGCCGCCTCGCTTCTGCTCGTGGACCGGACCAGCGGCCCGCTCCGCGTGCTGATGGGCAAGCGCGGCAGCGCGCATGTCTTCATGCCCAATCTCTACGTCTTTCCGGGCGGGCGCCGCGACCGCGGCGACAGCCGGCAGGCATATCTTCGCGACCTCAACCCGCTCGTGCTGTCGAGGCTGACGGGCGGCGACGCGAGCACGGCTGCGGTCAACCGTGGCCGCGGCCTCGCGCTTGCGGCGGTGCGCGAACTGGTCGAGGAGACCGGGTTGCTCGTCGGACGCACGGAGAACGGCCGCAAGGGAATTTCCCGCCTCGTCGCCGATCTCGGCAGCCTGCGCTACGTCGCGCGCGCCATCACGCCGCCGGGTAATGTGCGGCGCTTCGACACGCGCTTTTTCCTGACTTTTACTGACGAAGCGGCGGTCGATCCGGCCGGCATCCGCGATTCGTCGGAATTACACGACCTTCGTTGGCTTGACATGGAAGAGCTTTCCAGTCTGAACATGCCGGCGATCACGAGGACGATCCTCGACGACGTGAAGGCACAGATGAAGAGCGATCCATCCCTGCCGTTCGGAAGCGACGGCCCGTTCTACTTCTCCCGCAACGGGCGTTTTTTCCGCGAAACCATTTGAGGTCAGACTGATGTCAAAGCCGGACTGCGGCGCAAACGGTCACCGCGAGGAGATCCACTGGCCTTCGCTGGTTGCCGCCATATCGGCCATCACCGCGGTCGGCATCGCGATCGGCCTCGGCTTGCCGCTGCTCAGCATCATTCTCGAGAAGCGCGGCATATCCTCGACGCTGATCGGCCTCAACTCGGCGATGGCCGGCGTCGCGGCGATGGCGGCCGCTCCGGTCACCACCAAGCTTGCCCATTCCTTCGGGGTGGCGCGCACCATGCTATGGGCGGTCCTGCTGGCGGCGATCAGTTCGCTCGGCTTCTACTATGCCGAACAGTTCTGGATGTGGTTTCCGCTGCGCATCGTCTTCCACGGGGCGACCACCACCCTCTTCATCCTGTCCGAGTTCTGGATCAACGCGGCCGCACCGCCATCGCGGCGCGGCCTGGTGCTCGGCATCTATGCGACCGTGCTGTCGGTCGGTTTCGCCTCCGGGCCCCTGCTCTTCTCGGTTCTCGGCAGCGACGGCATCCTGCCCTTCGCCGTGGGCGCAATCGCCATCCTCGTCGCCGCCATCCCGATCTATATCGCCCGCGGCGAGAGCCCGGCGCTCGACGAGAAGCCCAGCAGCCATTTCCTGCGCTACATCTTCCTCGTGCCGACGGCGACGGCTGCGGTCTTCATCTTCGGCGCCGTCGAGGTCGGCGGGCTGTCGCTCTTCCCGATCTACGCGACGCGAATCGGCTTTGGCGAATCGCAGGCGGCGCTGCTGCTGACGGTGATGGGCATCGGCAACATGATCTTCCAGATCCCGCTCGGCATGCTGTCCGACCATTTGAAGGACCGCCGGCTGCTGCTGTCCGCCATGGCGGTGATCGGCCTTGCCGGTTCGCTGGCGCTTCCCTGGCTGTCGGAGAACTGGGTGCTGATGGCCATCGTGCTGCTTTTCTGGGGCGGCAGCGTCTCCGGCCTCTATACGGTGGGACTCAGCCATCTCGGCTCGCGACTGACCGGCTCGGATCTCGCGGCGGCCAATGCGGCCTTCGTGTTCTGCTACGCGGTCGGCACGGTCGCCGGCCCGCAGGCGATCGGCGCCGCCATCGACATTTCCGGAAACCACGGCTTTGCCTGGGCAATTGCCGGATTCTTCGGCCTTTACGTGGCGCTTTCGGTGGGCCGGCTGCTTTTCAGGGGGAAACGGACTTGACTTTTCCGGCGCGATTTGTAGTTTCGCGCCAGATTTGCCGTGGGCTTCGTTCGGTCGTCCACGGCTTCGTTTATTAAAGGCAGGACGACCATGGCCAAGGCTACAACAATCAAGATCAAGCTGCTGTCGACAGCCGACACGGGTTTCTTCTACGTCACCACCAAGAACAGCCGTACGATGACGGATAAGATGACGAAGACGAAGTACGATCCGATCGCACGCAAGCACGTCGAATTCAAGGAAACCAAGATCAAGTAATTCTTGATCGGTTTTCAGCGTATCAGGCGCGTTGCCCCCGGCAGCGCGCCTTTTCGTTTGAGCAATCGGGATTTCTCGCGGCCACTGTCAGCCCCTCGCCTCAAACTGTCTCGACGGATGGACCAAAAGCAAAAGGCACCGCGCCTTGCCGGCTGCGGTGCCCTTGCTTGATAAACGGGGGTCGGTCGGTACACAAATACGGCACGAGGAACCGCTAATCACTTGCGTACCAACCGACCGACCCCACGACCCAGGAGATGCGGCGGACCTGAACATCATGGGGCATCGATTGGCCTCTTTTCGAGGCGTTCTTTCTGTTGACCTCAACTTCGCTCAACTTGAGAAGAAAATCAATAGTTTCTTAACTCTTCCACATTTTGCTTGTGGCTATGGTTAAAATGCAGAAGGTCGGCACAGTTTAGGGCAACCGACTACAATCCTGCCATGAGATTTCTACTTCCGGCCGGCATTGCAATATTAAAGTAACCGCCGCGGTCAGCCACAGGAAAAACCAAGCTTGCCATGGCTTTGGCCCGCAGAGAATATAATATAAATCTAATATAAATAGGTACAGAAATAAATCCGCGCACTTCAGAATTGCCGGACTATCGATCTATAGTTGCGGAATACTCGGATTACGCACAAATCACAGTTTTCGAACCTGAAACACCAAGAAAGCCTGCAGAACAAGACTTCCGTACGGTTGCGGCGGTTCGCGACGCACGTCGATAAAATACTGAATTTTGATCATTGTCATTCACGGGGGATGCTGGCGCAATCCCCCAATTCGGCAACTTGACAAAAAAAGAAATCGCGACGTGCCCCGGATCGGGAACACCGCGCGCGCCGTTTCGGCACATCACGCCTCAGGCGGCGGCTGCGACCACCCGGTTTCGCCCGTCGCGCTTCGCCTGATAGAGCGCGAGATCGGCCTGCTTCAGCAGCTGCTCGGGCGTGTCGATGCCGCGGCCGGCAGTCGCGATGCCCATGGAGGCGGTGATGTCGAGCGACACGCCGGTGCCCTTCAGCACGAAGGGCTTCGACTCGATGATGCTGCGCAGGCGCTCGGCAATCAGCGCCGCGACGTCAGCTGCGGTATCGGGCATGACGACGACGAATTCCTCGCCGCCATAGCGGCAGGCGAGATCTGCGCCGCGCACCGTCGAGCGGATGCGCATGGCGAACTCCTTCAGCACTTCGTCGCCGGCATCATGGCCATAGGTGTCGTTCACCAGCTTGAAGCGGTCGATGTCGGTGATGCAGACCGACAGCGACTTGCCGCGCGCCTGGGCGCGGGTGAAGAGCATCTTCAGGTGGCTGTCGAGATAACGGCGGTTGTGCAGGCCCGTCAGGCCGTCGGTAACCGCCAGTTCGATCGTCTGCGTCACGCTGTGGCGCAGGCGGTCGTTGAAGCGCTTGCGGCGGATCTGCGTCAGCGTGCGGGCCACCAGCTCGTTCGGATCGAGCGGCCGCACGATATAGTCGTTCACGCCGAGATCGAGCGCGCGCACGATCATTTGCTCGTCGCCATGCTCGGTGATCAGCAGGATCGGAATGAAGCGCGTGCGCTCCAGCGAGCGCAGCTGCGAGCAGAGGCGGAGCGGATCGTAGTCGTCGAGATTGCCGTTGACGATGACCAGGTCATAGGGATTCTCGGCCGCGTCGAAGACCGCGGCCTGCGGATCGGACATCGCGGTGACGACGGCGATCGGCTTCAGCGTCTTGATGATGCGTTCCTGCGAGCTGCCGCGGCTGTCGACCAGCAGCACCTGCGCCGCATCCTCGAGCCGGCCTTCGCTGAGGCGCAGCGGGTCGTCGATGCCGATCGACTGGGCGGTATCGGCGCGGATGCGCAATTCATCGCTCAGCGTCTTCAGCCGGACCAGGCTCTTGACCCGCGAAATCAGCTGCAGGTCGTTGACCGGCTTGGTGAGAAAATCGTCGGCGCCGGCCTTCAGGCCTCGCACGCGGTCGGAGGGCTGGTCGAGCGCCGTCACCATGACCACCGGAATATGCGCCGTGCGCGGATTGGCCTTCAGCCGCTCGCACACTTCGAAACCGTCCATGTCGGGCATCATGATGTCGAGCAGGACCACGTCGACCTGGGTGCGGTCGCAGATGTCCAGCGCATCGCGGCCGTTGTCGGCCGTCAGCACTTCGAAATATTCGGCAATGAGGCGCGCCTCGAGCAGCTTCACATTGGCCGGAATATCGTCGATGACAAGTATTCTCGCGGTCATCGGCCCCGTTCCCTCACGCGTCGCCCAGATAGGTCTTGATCGTCTCGATGAACTTCGGCACGGAAATCGGCTTGGAGACATAGGCTTCGCAACCGCCCTGGCGGATACGCTCCTCGTCGCCCTTCATGGCGAAGGCGGTGACGGCGATCACCGGGATCACATGGAGCTCGGGGTCTTCCTTGAGCCAGCGCGTCACGTCGAGGCCGGAGACTTCCGGCAGCTGGATATCCATCAGGATCAGGTCCGGACGGTATTTGCGCGCCAGATCGAGCGCTTCCATGCCATTGCGAGTCTGGATCGTCTCATAGCCGGAAGCTTCGATAAGATCGCGGAAGAGCTTCATGTTCAGCTCATTGTCTTCGACAATCATTACCTTCTTCGGCATTAATCCCGTCCCTTGATCCCGCCTTGCGTCCACAGAACACTGCGGTGCGGCAGTTTGCACTTCTGGTGCGATGTCATGCTAAGGTCATTTGGTTGAGAAATAGGTAACTGTAACGAGAAATGCGGAAAGGCCCATGAAGAACAGCAGCATACCCTTGAGCGCCGAGGAAACCGCCATTGCTGTTCTCGGCTGGCTTGCCGGCGAACCAGACATGCTCGGCCGTTTTCTGGCCCTCTCCGGCACCCAGCCCGACCAGTTGCGCCAGTCGATTCGCGACCCCGCCTTCATGGCCGGCATGCTCGATTTCCTCATGGCGCACGAACCGACGCTCATGGCCTTTTGCGCTGCGACCGACACCAAGCCGGAGGCCGTCGTCAGCGCCTCGCAGCACTACAACGGCCCCACCCTCGATTCGGGAGACTTCTGAATGCCTGAGGGGCTGGACGCCGTCCGGTTGACCGATCGGCCGCTCGTCGTCTGCGATGTCGACGACGTCGTGCTGCAGTTCATCGTCCCCTTTCAATCCTATCTCGACAGTCTCGGTCACAGGTTGGTTCCCCGCTCGTTCCGGCTGCATGGCAATATCGTGTCCCAAGCGACGGAGACCGCCCTGCCCGATCGGGAGGCCAGCGATCTTATCGACGCCTTCTTCGACGCCCAGGAGACTTGGCAGACGCCATTTCCCACGACGGCAGCGGCGATCGAGGCCATCGCCCGTGATGCCGACATCGTGTTCCTGACCGCCATGCCGCCGCGCTTTGCCGACCGACGCCGGCGCCTGCTCGACTCGATCGGCCTCAGCCAGCCGCTGGTGGCGACCCAACAGCCCAAGGGGCCTGTTGTCGAAACCCTGCATGGCGGGCGCCCGCTGCCGGTCGCCTTCATCGACGACATGGCGCACAATCTGGTTTCGGTTGGAACCCATGTCACCGATTGCCTGCTCTTGCACATGATCCCGGTCTCCGAGATCCATCGGCATGCGCCGCCGGCCTTGCCGCCTGTCCTGCGCGTTGCAGACTGGCCCGAGGCAACGCAGCACATCCGCCGGCATTGCAGCACCAGCCGGACCTCATAAGAACGCCAGCCGCAACAGCGGCCTGCCCTCCTTGCGCAAGGCCACTTCCTCAAAACCGGCAGCGCGAAAAATCCGCGTCGGCCCGACATAGAGACCGACGGATTTCGACTGTTTGGTGCGATCGATCGGACAGGCCTCCACGCGGCTTGCTCCGTTTTGTCTGGCAAAGTCGACGGCTGCGGCCAGCAAGAGATGGCTGAGGCCGACACCACGACCGGACGAGACGACGAAAAAGCAGCTGATTGCCCAGACGCCCGGATCGGCGGCATCGGCCTCGTCCACCGGGCGGGACACGGTGCGCGGCGAGTTCCAGTTGGGCACATCGCTGCGCGGCCCCACCTGCACCCAGCCGACCGGTTGGCCGTCGCGATAGCCGATCAGGCCCGGCGGCGGCCCGGACAGCACGCGCGCCCGCATGTACTGCTTCTTTTCGGCACCACCGAGCAGCTTGCGCTGCGCCGGCGCAAGGCGAAAATAAGTGCACCAGCAGCCATAACAGGCGCCCTGCGGCCCCACCACCGTCTCGAAATCGGGCCAGAGGTCAGCAGTCAAAGGCTTTGTTGTGAACACGGCCTCATTCATCGAATCTTGCCTCTTGAGTGCGATCACGCTAGCGCCTAATCTGCCGATGTTCAACCTTTGTTCCGATCGATGACCGATGAACCGCCCCCATCTCCCGGCTTCTGTCGCGACTGCCTGGCCGGGCAGCCGGAGGGAAAGTCGCGCTGTCGGGCCTGCGGCAGCCCTCGACTCGTCTATCATCCGGAGCTCCACAGGCTGACGCTCGCGCATATCGACTGCGACGCCTTCTATGCCTCGGTGGAAAAGCGCGACAATCCCGATCTCATCGACAAGCCGGTGATCATCGGCGGGGGCAAGCGCGGCGTCGTCTCGACCGCCTGCTACATCGCCCGCATCCACGGCGTGCGCTCGGCCATGCCGATGTTCAAGGCGCTGGAGGCCTGTCCTCAGGCCGTGGTGATCAAGCCGGACATGGAGAAATATGTCCGGGTCGGGCGGCAGGTGCGCGCGATGATGGAGGAGCTCACGCCGCTCGTGCAGCCGCTGTCGATCGACGAGGCCTTTCTCGAACTGAAGGGCACCGAGAGGCTGCACCACGATCCGCCGGCGCGGGTGTTGGCGCGCTTTGCCCGGCGCGTCGAGACGGAGATCGGCATCACCGTTTCCGTCGGGCTCTCCTACTGCAAGTTCCTCGCCAAGGTGGCCTCCGACCTGCAGAAGCCGCGCGGCTTTTCGGTAATCGGCGAGGCCGAGGCGCTGGCCTTTCTCGCCCCCCGGCCCGTCACCACCATCTGGGGCGTCGGCAAGGCCTTTGCCGCGACGCTGGAGCGCGACGGCATCCGCACGGTCGGACAATTGCAGACGATGGAGGAAGGCGACCTGATGCGCCGCTACGGCACGATGGGGCAGCGTCTGTTCCGCCTGTCGCGCGGTATCGACGACCGCGACGTGCACCTCAACGACGCGGCCAAGAGCGTGTCTGCCGAGACGACCTTCTTCGATGACATCTGGCACTATGAGGAACTGGTGACGCATCTGCGGGCGCTGTCCGAAAAGGTCGCCTGGCGGCTGAAGAAAAGCGGCATTGCCGGCCAGACCGTGGCGCTGAAACTGAAGACGGCGGACTTCAAGCTGAGGACCCGCAACCGCAGGCTCGACGACCCGACGCAGCTCGCCGATCGGATCTTCCGCACCGGGCTCACCCTCCTGGAAAAGGAAGCGGACGGTACGCGTTTCCGCCTGATCGGCATCGGCGTCAGCGACCTGCAGGACGAGTCGCTGGCCGATCCGCCGGATCTGGTCGACGAACAGGCGCAGCGCCGGGCGGCGGCCGAGATGGCCATGGACAAACTCAGGGAAAAGTTCGGAAAGGCAAGTGTGCAGACCGGTTATACGTTCCCGGGCAAGGAAAATACACGCGGCTGACGACCTTTACTTAGGCGAGCCGACTTTGTTTAATACAAGGTGAATATCCGACACCGTCCACAAGTCTTTGTGCCTCTACACGAGTTCGTGAACGTCGAATTTTCTTCAAACTTTCCTTAAGCTTCCCATTATAATCTGCCGCAATCCGTATTGCGTAGGGGATCCTGTATCATGTTCAAGTCGCTGGCTGCTTCGCTCGGCCTTCTGTCCGCGACCGTTTTCGCCGCGCCGGCCCTGGCCGGCAATGGCGCAGTGCTTCAGATTTTCGTCTCGAAGGCGGAGCAGACCCTGACCGTCTATGACGGCGACCAGGTCATCGCCACGTCGAAGGTTTCCACCGGCAAGGCCGGCCACACCACCCCGTCCGGCGTCTTCTCGATCCTGGAAAAGCGCAAATACCACGAGTCCAACCTCTATTCGAACGCGCCGATGCCGTGGATGCAGCGCATCACCTGGTCGGGCGTGGCGCTGCATGAATCCAACAGCGTGCCGAACTATCCGGCGTCGCATGGTTGCGTGCGCCTGCCGCGGGCCTTTGCCAAGCAGCTCTTCTCCATGACGGAGCGCGGCGCCCATGTGATCATCACCGACCAGCCGGTCGCCCCGGTCTGGCTGGAGCATGCCAACCTCTTCACCCCGCGCGTTCCGGTCGAGGCGGGCCAGCTGCTCTCCGACGCGGAACTGCGCCCCAGCACGCTCGACGCATCGCTGAAATCCGTCGAAGTGGCGATGGCCGACGTGCTGCCGAAGGCCGGCGCCGAGGCAAAGGTCGTGCTCGAGGAAGAACCGCCGCTTCGCATCCTCATCACCCGGCGCGGCCAGCGCGAAATGCTGATCGACGCGCAGACACTGCTCGGCGAACTCGGCTTCGATGCCGGCATTCCGGACGGCCATGTCGGCAAGGCGACAGTCTCCGCCGTCAACGGCTTCAAGCGCTGGAAGGGCCTCGACACCAAGGGCGAGCTGTTCACCGCCGAATTCCTCGGCGAGCTGTTCAAGAGCGCCGGCAAGGGCGAGCCGCCGCTCGGCCAGATCATGGTGCGCCAGAAGTTCACGCCTCTGTTCGAAGCGCCGGTGACCATCGCCAATCCGCAGATCGCGCTCGGCACACATTTCATCGAGGCGGTCGACGTGGATCGCTATGGCAGCAAGGCCAAGTGGCGCGCGGTGACGCTGGAAAACCATCTGTCGAACGCCACCACCAAGCGGCTCGGCATCACGACGCCGGCGGACGATACAAGCGTCTACAACGCCGCAGCCGCACTGGACCGGATCACCATTCCCGCCCATATCCGCCACAGGATCGAAACGCTGATGAGCGAAGGCACGTCGCTGACCATTTCGGATACCGGGCTTGGTCCGGAAACCGGCGCCGGCACCGACTTCATCACCATCACCCACCGCGCACCGAAGGCCTGATCAGGGCCTCGGGCTCAGACCAGTTCGACATCGACGACGCCCGGCGCCGTACGCAGCGCCGCGGCGATCTCGGGCGAGATGCGGAACTTGTCGGTGAGTTCGACCTCGATCTCGCGCTGGCCGTCGTCCTTGATGACGATGAAGGAGACCAGCGCATCGCCGCGCGTGTTGAGATGGGCGGCGACCGCCTTCAACGGGCCGGAATCGCGGACATAGACGCGTAGCGCCTTCTGCATCTGCACCGACTTCTCCTCCAGCGACTGGGCCGTCTGGATCCTCAGACCGATGCCTTCGGGCCGCTCTTCGGCGGCCACCGTGATGACCAGCGACTTGCCGGGTTCGAGCAGATCCCGATACTGGTTCAGCCCTTCGGAAAACAGCACGGCCTCATACTGGCCCGATGCGTCGGAGAAGGTGACGATGCCCATCTTGTTGCCGGTGCGCGTCTTGCGCTCCTGGCGCGCGATCACCGTGCCGGCGAGCCGCCCCGCCGTCGCACCCTGGCGAACCGACTGGGAGAAATCGGCAAAACTCTGTACCCGCATCTTGTCGAGCAGCGAGCGATAGGAATCGAGCGGATGGGCGGTGAGATAGAAGCCGAGCACCTGGAATTCACGCATCAGCTTTTCGGACGGCAGCCAGGCGGTATAACCGGGGAATGAGATGCGCTCCGGTCCGGTCGCGCCCCCGGAACCGAACATGTCCGACTGGCCGCTCACCGCATTTTCCTGGGCGCGCTGGGCGTAGCCCAGAATGCGGTCGAGGCCGCCCACGAGCTCGGCGCGGTCATGGCCGAAACAATCGAAGGCGCCGGCGCAGATCAGGCTCTCGAAGACCCGGCGGTTCACCTGCTTGGGGTCGATGCGCAGGCAGAAATCCTCGATATTGGCAAAGGGCTTGTCGCCCCTCACCTCGACGATGTGCTGGACGGCGGAATCGCCGACGCCCTTGAGTGCGGCGAGCGCATAATAGATGCGGTTCGAGCCGGTCTGGAAATGGCGGAACGAGGTCTGCACCGAAGGCGGCACGATCTCGATGCCGAGGCGGCCGGCATCCTGACGGAAATCGTTGAGCTTCTCCGTGTTCGCCATGTCGAGCGTCATCGACGCGGCAAGGAATTCGGTCGGATAATGCGCCTTCATATAGGCGGTCTGGTAGGAGACGATGGCGTAGGCCGCGGCGTGCGACTTGTTGAAGCCGTAGTTGGCGAACTTGGCGAGCAGTTCGAAGATGTTCTCCGCCTGGGGCTTGGACACGCCGTTCTTCATCGCGCCGTCGACGAAGCGGGCGCTCTGCTGGTCCATCTCCGCCTTGATCTTCTTACCCATGGCGCGGCGCAGAAGGTCGGCTTCGCCGAGCGAATAGCCCGACAGCACCTGGGCGATCTGCATGACCTGTTCCTGGTAGACGATTACCCCCTGGGTTTCCTTCAGCAGGTAGTCGATCTGCGGGTGGATGGAGGCGATCTCCTCCTCGCCATGCTTGCGGGCATTGTAGACCGGGATGTTCTCCATCGGGCCCGGGCGATAGAGCGCCACCAGCGCGATGATGTCCTCGATGCAGTCGGGCCGCATGCCGATCAGCGCCTTGCGCATGCCGGCACTTTCCACCTGGAACACACCGACCGTCTCGCCGCGCGATAGCATTTCATAGGTCAGCTTGTCGTCGAGCGGGATGGCGGCAAGATCGACCTTGTGGCCGCGCTGCTCCACCACGAAGTCAACGGCCGTCTTGAGGACGGTCAGCGTCTTCAGGCCGAGAAAGTCGAACTTGACGAGGCCGGCCTGCTCGACCCACTTCATGTTGAATTGGGTGACCGGCATGTCGGAGCGCGGATCACGGTACATCGGCACCAGCTTCGACAGAGGGCGGTCGCCGATCACGATACCGGCGGCGTGCGTCGAGGCGTGACGGTAGAGGCCCTCGATCTTCTGGGCGATGTCGAGCAGACGCGCGACCACCGGCTCCTCGTCGGCCGCCTCCTGCAGCTTCGGCTCCTCCTCGATCGCCTTCGATAGCGGCGTCGGGTTGGCCGGATTGTTCGGCACGAGCTTACAGATCTTGTCGACCTGGCCATAGGGCATTTCCAGCACGCGGCCGACGTCGCGCAGCGCTGCACGAGCCTGCAGCGAACCGAAGGTGATGATCTGCGCCACCTGCTCGCGGCCATATTTGCGCTGCACGTAGCGGATCACCTCTTCGCGGCGGTCCTGGCAGAAGTCGATGTCGAAGTCGGGCATCGACACGCGTTCCGGATTGAGAAAGCGTTCGAACAGCAGCGAGAAACGCAGCGGGTCGACGTCGGTGATGGTCAGCGCATAGGCGACCAGCGAACCCGCGCCCGAACCACGGCCGGGGCCGACGGGAATGTCGTGCTGCTTGGCCCATTTGATGAAGTCGGCAACGATCAGGAAGTAGCCGGGGAACTTCATTCGCTCGATGACGCCGAGTTCAAACTCCAGCCGTTCGCGGTAATCCTTCTCGACATAGCCCGGGGCCATGCCGAGCGCCGCGAGACGTCCGTCCAGCCCCTCCTCCGCCTGGCGGCGCAGTTCGAGCGCCTCGGCGCGCTCGGCCTCCGCCGGATCGTCGCTGCCGCCGGTGAAGCGCGGCAGGATCGGCTTGCGCGTGTCGAGCACGAAAGCGCAGCGCCGGGCGATCTCGACCGTATTGTCCAGTGCCTCCGGCAGATCGGCAAACAGCGCCCGCATCTCCTTCCGGCTCTTGAGATAGTGATCCGGCGTCAGGCGAAAACGATTGTCGTCGGAGACGATGGCATTGTGGGCGACCGCCATCAGCGCATCATGGGCCTCGTAGTCGGCGCGCGACGGAAAGAAGGCCTCGTTGGTGGCAACCAGCGGGATGTCGTGCTCATAGGCCAGCGCCACCATGCGGCGCTCGTGGCCTCGGTCGAACTCGCCGTGGCGCTGCAGCTCGACATAGAGACGGTCGCCGAACAGCCGCTTGAGTTCGAGAAGCCGTGCCTCGGCCTGGGCGCGATGGCCCTCCTTGACGCAGAGATCGACCGGCCCCTTGGCCGCACCCGTCAGCACGATCAACCCGTCGGTGCCCAGCTCTTCCAGCCAGGACAGGCAGATGTGCACAGCCTGCGAGGAATCGCCGCCGAGATAGGCCCGGCTGACCAGATCGACCAGTCGTTCATAGCCGCCTGCATCGGCGGCCAGAACAACGATCGCCGGATAGGCACTGACCGACGACTGGCCGCTGCGCTTCTCGCCACCGCCGTCTTCCATGTCGATCGACAGCTGGCAGCCGATGATCGGCTGCAGGCCGTCGCCGATCGCCTTCTGCGAAAATTCGAGGGCGACGAACAGGTTGTTGGTGTCGGTGATGGCGATCGCCGGCTGATTGTCGGCGACGGCCTTGCTGAGGATCTTCTTCAGCGGCAACGCGCCTTCCAACAGCGAGAAGGCCGAATGCAGCCGCAGATGGACGAAACCGGGATCCGTGCCGACCGGTTCCGAACCGCTCCCGCCTGCTGCCATATCGCCCATAGAGTCCAGTCCTCGCACCACATTTGAATCAGCCGTGATTTTCGGCCGTGCGGGTTGGGAAGTCCAGAACAGTTTGCCCCGAACGGGCACTCTCTACAGCTTTAGGAGAAACAGACGGTCAGACGGCGGATCAGAGCGCCAGCATGATCACCGAAACGCTGGCGACGAACATGGAAATCGAGGCGAATGCGGCAACGTCACGAAGAATCTCGGTCATGGCTCTCTCCTTACTCGTTATGTCTCCTTTATGTTCTTATTTTGTTCTGGTGTCAATACCAATTTAGGTCGGGCTCTCGCGTGACTTCGCGCTGGATATCCGACAGACTGCGCCCACAGGCTTTTGGGGGATCGGCAGTGATCAGGCAGTTCTTTTCGTGGGTGGCGGTGGGGCTGCTGCCGGCCATGGGTGTTCTTGCCCAATCGTTTCCGGCCGAGCGGATCATCGCCGGGGCGTCGGGCGACTGGAACAAGGACGAAGCAACCGACCTGGCCCTCCTTGTCGCCCCCGAAAACGATGACGGGAATATCGGCATCTATCTCTATGTCACGGAGAGCGATCGCGGGCTGCTGAAACTGGTGGCATCAGCACCGGACAAGGTCTGGGGCAACAGCAGGCTGGATGGCTTCTATGGCCAGGACCCGGCGATCACCGCACTGGCAAACGGCTCCATCGCGGTGATGTCGCAAAATTCCACCATCGGTCGGAATCGCTGGGAAAGAACCCTGACGCTTGCCTATCGCGGGGGCCGGTTCATCGTCGCCGGCTACACCTACCACTACTATGACACGATCAATCTCGATGACAGCGGCACCTGCGACTACAATGTCGTGACCGGCAAGCTCACGCGGGACGAAGCCACCCGCAGCGAGGCCCCCAGGACCGTGTCGATCGAGGATTGGACGGACGAGATCGGCAGCAAGGCTTGCGGGTTCTTCTAGGCGGTCCCGCACCCCTCGCGACTATGCGACGAAATCGACGACCTGTCCGTCGATCAGAGTCACGCAGCGGTCCATGCGGCGGGCAAGCTCATGATTATGGGTGGCGATGAGAGCCGCAAGGCCCGACTGCCGCACCAGCGCCTCGAGCGCGGAAAAGACGTAGGACGCCGTCTCCGGGTCGAGGTTGCCGGTCGGTTCGTCGGCCAGGAGCACCAGCGGTGCATTGGCGACCGCGCGGGCGATGGCGACGCGCTGCTGTTCGCCGCCGGAGAGCTCGGCCGGACGGTGTTCGCCGCGATGGCCGATGCGCATGTAGTCGAGCAGCTGCGACGCGCGCTCACGGGCTTCCTCGCGGGAAAGGCCAGCGATCAGCTGCGGCATCATGATGTTTTCCAGCGCCGAGAATTCCGGCAGCAGGTGGTGGAACTGATAGACGAAGCCGACAGAGTGGCGGCGCATGGTGGTGCGGCGCTCGTCAGACAGGTCCTGGCAGGCAACCCCGCCCAGCGTCACCTCGCCGGCATCCGGATGCTCGAGCAGGCCGGCAATGTGCAGGAGCGTCGACTTGCCGGTGCCCGAGGGCGCGACGAGAGCGACGGTCTCGCCGCTCCTTAGGCTGAAATTGGCACCCTTGAGGATGCTGAGGATCGTTTCGCCCTGCCCGTAATGGCGGTCGATGCCGGAAAGCGAAAGAACGGTGTCGGAGGCCATGGGACCGGTATCCTTATTCGTAGCGCAGGGCCTGGACCGGATCGAGGCGCGAGGCGCGCCAGGCCGGGAAGATCGTCGCCAGGAAGGAGAGGCTGAGCGCCATGACGACGACGGACACCGTCTCGCCGACGTTCATGTCAGCGGGAAGCTTGCTGAGGAAATAGAGTTCGGGGTCGAACAGGACCGTGCCCGAGACCCAGGAGAAGAAGCCGCGGATCGACTCGATGTTGAGACAGACGACCACGCCGAGCAGCACGCCGGCAAAGGTCCCGGCCGTGCCGATCGCTGCACCGGTCATGAAGAATATCCGCATGATGGCGTTGGCGCTCGCCCCCATGGTCCGCAGGATGGCGATGTCGCTCGACTTGTCCTTCACCAGCATGATCAGGCCGGAGATGATGTTGAGCGCCGCGACCAGCACGATCAGGGTAAGGATCATGAACATCACGTTGCGCTCCACCTGCAGGGCGGAGAAGAAGGTCTGGTTGCGCTGGCGCCAGTCGGTGATCAGGATCTCCCGGCCGGCGGCCTCCTCGATCTTCGGCCGCATTTCATCGACCGCGTCCGGATCGGAAACGAACAGCTCGATCGACTGCACAAGGCCCTCGGCATTGAAATAGAGCTGCGATTCCTCGAGCGGCATGTAGATGATCGACGCGTCATATTCCGACATGCCGATCTCGAAGACGCCCGAAACCGGATAGGCCTTGACGCGCGGATTGACGCCGAGCGGGGTGATGTCGCCTTCGGGCGAGACCAGCGTGATCGTATCGCCGGCCGTGATGCCGAGATCGGCCGCCATGCGCGAACCGACCAGCACCCCCTGCCCCGCGGCAAAGCCCACCAGATCGCCGGCGCGGATATTGCCCGAAACGGTGGTGAGCCTCGTCATGTCCTCGGAACGGATGCCGCGAACCAGCGCGCCGGTTCCGGCCCCGGCGCGACCCGAGGCCAGCGTCTGCCCCTCGACGAGCGGCAGCGCCATGGTGACGCCCGGAACGGCGGCGAACCTGGTCGCCAGCTCCGCATAATTGTCCAGCGGTGCGGCGGCCGTCTGCACGATCATGTGGCCGTTGATGCCGAGGATGCGGGAGATGAGCTCGGTGCGGAAACCGTTCATCACCGCCATGACGATGATGAGCGTCGCCACCCCCAGCATGATGCCGAAGAAGGAGAAGCCGGCGATCACCGAGATGAAGGCTTCCTTCCGCCGGGCGCGCAGATAACGCCACGCGACCATGCGCTCGAAGGCGGAAAAAGGCCGGGCGGTGCCGCCGCTTCCGGCTCCGGCCGTCTCATTGGCGGAGGATGCACTCGTCATGTCGTCTCCTGGGCCGGTTTATCCGACCAGCTTGTTGATGGCGGCCTCGATGGTAATCGTCTCGCGCGCACCGGTCTTGCGGTCCTTGATCTCGATTTCGCCATTGGCGACCGAGCGCGGGCCGGCAATGATATGCACGGGAACGCCGATCAGGTCGGCGGTCGCGAACTTGGTGCCGGCACGATCGTCGGTGTCGTCATAGAGCACGTCCTTGCCAGCCTTGGTCAGAGCGCCGTAGAGCCGTTCGCAGGCCGCGTCGCAGGCCGCATCGCCCGTCTTCATGTTGATGACGACGCAGTCGAACGGCGCAACCGAATCCGGCCAGATGATTCCGTTCTCGTCATGCGAGGCTTCGATGATGGCGGGAACAAGGCGGGTCGGGCCGATACCGTAGGACCCCATGTGGACAAGGTGCTCCTTGCCGTCCGGCCCCTGAACCTTGGCGCCCATCGGCTCGGAATATTTGGTGCCGAAATAGAAGATATGGCCGACCTCGATGCCGCGCGCCGAGAGGCGATCGCTCTCGGGAATGGCATTGAAGGCGGCCTCGTCGTGCATTTCCGAGGTCGCGGCATAGACCGAGGTCCACTTGTCGAAGATCGCCTGGAGACCGGCGACATCATCGAAATCGGTGTCTTCGGCCGGAATGTCGAAGTCGACGAAGCTCTTGTGGCTGAAGACTTCGGATTCGCCGGTGTCGGCCAGGATGATGAACTCGTGGCTGTGATTGCCGCCGATCGGGCCGGTGTCGGCGCGCATCGGGATCGCCCGAAGGCCAAGACGCGAGAACGTCCGCAGATAGGCGGCGAACATCTTGTTGTAGGAATGGATCGCGTCGTCCTGCGTCAGGTCGAAGGAATAGGCATCCTTCATCAGAAACTCGCGCGAGCGCATGGTGCCGAAGCGCGGGCGGATCTCGTCGCGGAACTTCAGCTGGATATGGTAGAGGTTGAGCGGCAGGTCCTTGTAGGACTTGACCGAGGAGCGGAAAATGTCCGTGACCATTTCTTCATTGGTCGGACCGTAGAGCATCGGCCGCTCCTGGCGGTCCTTGATGCGCAGCATTTCCTTGCCGTAGTCCTCGTAGCGGCCGCTTTCCTGCCAGAGTTCGGCCGACTGCAGCGTCGGCATCAGGAGCTCGATCGCGCCGGCGCGGTTCTGCTCCTCGCGGATGATGGCATTGACCTTGTCGAGCACGCGCTTGCCGAGCGGCAGCCAGGAATAGATGCCCTGGCTCTGCTGCCGGATCATCCCGGCGCGCAGCATCAGGCGGTGGGAGACGATCTCCGCTTCCTTGGGGTTTTCCTTGAGGATCGGCAGGAAATAGCGCGAAAGACGCATAACAGGTTCCAACAGTTGAGGATTCCGCGAAACCAGCGGAATCAGCCATGACGAGGGTAATTCTCGAAGCGTTCATAGCGGTTTCCCTCCGGGAAGAAAACCCGCCACCGCCGCGCCATCCCGTCACCCACAGGGCGATCGCAAATGGCCGACGAATGCAGCCGCAAGTGACCGAATGCGGCTCTGCGTCACTTCCCCTGCGACAAATCCGACCCTGTGGATTTTTTCTGGTGACTGTAGCAAATATGCAAAAAATGGGGTGACAAAGCGCACAAGTTGGGCTAGCGTGAGCCCATAAAAGAGGCAGGGAGTTCAAATTCTTGCCATTTCGCGGTCAAGTCTTGGGAGGATCAGATCTTAGGCGCGCTCGTTCGCAGCCCCTTAAATGGTGAAGGATCACGCGATACTTGAACAAGGTCTTCGGACCTTGTTTTTTTTTGCCTTCAGAGATCTCGAAGCATGGGGCGACATCACGGTCGCCCGCCCTTTCCGCTGAAATCACAATGACTTGATCGGTTCTACTGCCAGCCGGGATCAGCTTGCCCGCGACGGCACATCTAGGCGTGCGCCCTCGCGGACAAGCGCTGTCAGTCGAATTTCGGCAGGATGTTCGGCAGGCTGTCGAGGCCGACGCCGAAATAGGCCGTCACCACATACCAGGCGCCATAGATGGCGGCCGACACGATGGTGGTCGTCAGCACGACCTTGCCGCCGCGGAAACGCGCCGGTGCGCTCTCGACGCTGCCAGGGACGACTTCTTCGGCCTCGGCCTGGGTGCGCATGCCGATCGGCAGAATGGCGAACAGCGTGATCCACCAGATGACGAAATAGACCGCGAAGGCGGAGAGGATGGGCATCGTCGGGTTTCCTATGGCTGGCCGGCACAGGCGATGTGCAGGGCCTCGGGCGACTTATAGGACCGCCAGGCGCTCAGCGCAAATGCCAGGACCGTGCGGGTCAGACCTGTTCGAGCTCGATCAGCGTACCGTAGAAGTCCTTCGGATGCAGGAACAGTACCGGCTTGCCATGGGCGCCGATCTTCGGCTCGCCGCCGCCGAGCACCCGCGCACCGCCGCTGGCCAGCTGGTCGCGCGCGGCGATGATGTCCTCGACCTCGTAACAGATGTGGTGCATGCCGCCGCCCGGGTTCTTGGCGAGGAAGGCGGCGATCGGCGAGTCGGCGCCGAGCGGCTCGAGCAGCTCGATCTTGGTATTGGGCAGTTCGACGAAGACGACCGTCACGCCATGCTCCGGTAGAGCCTGCGCCTGGGAGACATGGGCACCCAGCGTATCGCGGTAGGATGTGGTCGCAGCCACGAGATCCGGAACGGCGATGGCGACGTGATTGACGCGTCCAAGCATGACAGACTCCCTAAAAGACGAAACGCGGCGAAGCTATACCAGCTTCACCGCGAAGATCATTCAGACTTTGGTCACGAACACGGTGACGATCGGCTTCTTGCCCCAGGCATCGTTGGCGGTGCCGCGCACCGCGCGGCGGATGCTCTCGCGCACCATTTCCAGGTCCTTGCGCCTGGCGCGCGGAATGCTCTCGACCGCGCCGAGAACGGCGTCATAGAGGGTGTCCTCCATGGATTCGCCTTCCTGGTCGTATTGCGGCAGGCCGAAGGTGACGAGACCTGGATCGCCGAGGAACTCCAGCTTGCTGTCCAGCAGCACGTTGATGGCGACGTGGCCGACATAGGAGAGCTTGCGACGGTTGGCGATGCCCATCTCGTCGAGATCGCCGAGCAGCTTGCCGTCCTTGTAGATGCGGCCGTGCGGCACCTGGTCGATGACCTCGGCCGGGCCCGGGGCCAGACGCAGCATGTCGCCGTTGCGCACGCGCGGCACGCTCTTGATGCCGGCCTGCTCGGCGAGTTCCGCCTGCGAAATCAGATGGGCGGCCTCGCCATGGACGGGCACGAGGATCTGCGGCCTTGTCCATTCATACATCTGCAACAGCTCGTTGCGCCGCGGATGGCCCGATACGTGGACCAGCGCCTCGCTGTCGGTGACGATGTGAATGCCCTGCTCCATCAGACCGTTCTTGATCTCGATGATGGCCTTCTCATTGCCCGGAATGGTGCGCGACGAGAAGACCACGGTGTCGCCGGCCGTCAACGCCACGTTGCGCATCTCGTCGCGGGCGATCTTGGCGAGCGCTGCGCGGGGTTCGCCCTGGCTGCCGGTCAGGATGATGACGACCTTGTCGCGCGGGATGAACCCGAACTCGTCTTCGGCGATGAAGGGCTTCAAGCCCTGCATGATGCCGAGATCGTCGGCGACGGCGCAGACGCGCTTCAGCGACGAGCCGAGCAGCAGGACCTCGCGGCCGGCCGCTTCGGCCGCCTGGGCGATCGAACGGATACGGCCGACATTCGACGAGAAGGTGGTGATCGCGACGCGGCCCTCGGCCGCCTCGATGATCTGGCGCAGCCCCTCCGAGACCTGTTCCTCCGAGGGAGAAACGCCGTCGCGCATGGAATTGGTGCTGTCGCACATGACGGCCAGCACGCCCTCGTCGCCGAGCGCGCGGAAACGCGCCTCGTCGGTCAGCGGTCCGAGCGAGGGATGATGGTCGATCTTCCAGTCGCCGGTGTGGATGACGTTGCCGAGCGGCGTGCGGATGACCAGCGACATCGGCTCGGGGATCGAGTGGTTGACGCCGACCGCCTCGATCGAGAACGGGCCGACATTGATCACGTCGCCGGCCTTGAACGGGGTTACCGGGATCTTTGCCCGGCTGCCTTCGTAGTCGCGCTTGGCTTCCAGCATGCCGGCGGTGAAGCCGGAGCCGTAGACGGGCACATTGAGGCCAGGCCAGATGTCGTTGAGGCCACCATAGTGGTCCTCATGCGCATGGGTGATGATGATCGCCTTGAGCTTGTTCTTGCGGGCGGCGATGAAGCTGACATCGGCAAGCACGAGATCGACGCCCGGCAGATCGGGACCCGGGAAGGTCACGCCGCAATCGACCATGATCCATTCGCGGCTCGACGGGGCGCCGTAGCCATAGAGTGCGAGGTTCATGCCGATTTCGCCGACGCCGCCCAGCGGCACGAACACCAGTTCTTCGTTCTTTGCCATTCTTTCCTTGATCCAGTTCACCCGAAGAAGACGTCGCCAGCCGCGATCGCCATGCGGCCATCTTCGCCGCGGTCGAGTATCAGCATGCCTTTATCATCGATTCCGCAAAAGTAACCGGAAATCGACCGGTCCGGCAGGTTCACCGTGATTTTTTCACCGATGCCGCAGGCGACTGCGCGCCAGCGTTCGACGATCCTGGCAATTCCCCTGCCCTCGTCCCAGACCGCCAGGATATCGGCCATGCTGGCGAACAGATGGGCGAAGAGCTCCTGCGGCGCAACGAAAACCCCATGATCGTTGAGCGAGGTGACGGGATAGGCTGTCTCTTCCGGTTTGGCGCGAATGTTGATGCCGATGCCGATCACCAGCGCATAGCGTCCGTCGGTCAGCCGCTCGCCTTCCAGCAGGATGCCGCAGGTCTTCCTGCGGCCGATCAGGATGTCGTTGGGCCACTTGACTTCGAGCGGCGGGGCATCGGCGGGAAGCACATTGCGGATCGCGCCATGGACGGCCAGCGCGACGGCGAGCGGCAAGGAGGCCATCCGCTCGATCGGCGCCGGGTCGATCAGCAGCAGCGACGCATAGAGATTGCCGGGCTCCGACATCCAGGCACGGCCGCGGCGGCCGCGTCCTCCGGTCTGGCTGTCGGCCGTGATCCAGAGAAAACCGAAATCGCCCGCGCGAGCGCGGGCGAGACATTCCGTATTGGTCGACGCAACGGCGCCGAGGGCCTCATGCCGGAAGTCGTCGAGCGACAACCGGCGCTGTCTGCGGCCCTCGCTCAATTAAAGAGCGTCTTGGCGGCAGCTTCGGCGGCAGTGCCGAGCGGCCCGCCGACCAGCACATAGCCGACGACGAACAGGCCGGAGAGGCCGAAGACGAGGCGAAGTTCGCCGGCGATGCGCGAGAACTCACCCTTGGCTTCGTCGAACCACATGACCTTGACAACGCGCAGATAGTAGAAGGCGCCGACGACCGACGACAGCACGCCGATGATGGCAAGCGCATAGAGCTTGGCTTCGATGGCGGCGACGAAGACGAAGTACTTCCCGAAGAAGCCCGCGAGCGGCGGAATGCCGGCCAGCGAGAACATCAGCGCGGTCAGCACGATCGCCATGAACGGCTTGGTGGTCGACAGGCCGGCGAGATCGTCGATGTTCTCGACATTGCCGCCTTCCTTCTGCTTCATCGCCATGATGCAGGCGAAGGTGCCGAGGGTCATGATCAGGTAGATCAGCATGTAGGTGATCACGCCGGTGACGCCGGTTTCGGTTCCGGCGGCGAGTCCCACCAGGGCATAGCCCATGTGGCCGATCGACGAATAGGCCATCAGTCGCTTGATGTTGCGCTGGCCGATCGCGGCGAAGGAACCGAGCAGCATCGAAGCGATCGCGATGAAGACGACGATCTGCTGCCATTCGGCGAAGATCGGCAGGAAGGCATCGATGACGATGCGCACGATGATCGCCATAGCACCGATCTTCGGAGCGGCGGCCAGGAAGGCGGTGACCGGGGTCGGTGCACCTTCGTAGACGTCCGGCGTCCACATGTGGAACGGAACGGCCGAGATCTTGAAGGCGAGACCGGCGAGGATGAAGACCAGGCCGAAGATCAGGCCGAGACCCGGCTTGCCGGCGGCGAGCACGGTGGCGATCTCGTCGAAGCCGGTATTGCCGGTGAAACCGTAGACCAGCGACATGCCATAGAGCAGCATGCCCGACGACAGGGCGCCAAGGACAAAGTATTTCAGGCCGGCTTCCGTCGAACGCAGGCTGTCGCGGTTGATCGCGGCGACGACGTAGAGCGCCAGCGACTGCAGTTCCAGCGACAGGTAGAGCGAGATCAGGTCGTTGGCCGAGATCATCAGCATGATGCCAAGCGTCGCCAGCACCAGCAGGACCGGGAACTCGAACTTGTCGAGATGGTCGCGGCGGGCATGGCCGACCGCCATGATCATGGCGGTGATCGAACCGACCAGGGCCAGCACCTTCATGAAGCGGGCGAAGCCGTCCGCCAGATAGGCGCCGCCGAAAGCGGTGCCCTCTGCCGGAACCAGGATCATCCACAGGCCGGACGCGATCAGCAGTGCGACAGCGAGGCCCATGACGGTCGTCGCCGACTTCTCGCCGGAGAAGACGCCGATCATCAGCAGCACCAGAGCGCCGACCGCGAGGATCAGTTCCGGCGTGACCAGATGCAGACTAGCGAGGAGTGTTTCAGGGGTCATGTCCAATGGATCCTGTCGTCAGTTCGCGATGAGCGCAACGGATTGCGCTGCCTGCAGTGCGGCTTCGTAGTTGTTCACGAGAAGGTCGACCGATGCGGCCGTGGCGTCGAAGATCGGAGCCGGATAAACGCCGAAGAAGATCGTCAGCGCAATCAGCGGGTAGAGAATGAACTTCTCGCGCAGCGACAGATCGAGCAGACCCTTCAGGCTTTCCTTCTCCAGCGCACCGAAGACGACCCGGCGATAGAGCCAGAGCGCGTAGGCGGCCGAGAGGATGACGCCGGTGGCGGCGAACAGCGCGACCCAGGTATTGGCGCGGAAGGCGCCGATCAGGGTCAGGAATTCGCCGACGAAGCCGGACGTGCCCGGAAGGCCGACATTGGCCATGGTGAAGATCATGAAGGCCGTGGCGTATTTCGGCATGTTGTTGGCGAGGCCACCATAAGCGGCGATCTCGCGGGTGTGCATGCGGTCATAGATCACGCCGACGCAGAAGAAGAGCGCAGCGGAAACGAAGCCGTGGCTGATCATCTGGAAGATCGCGCCCTGCACGCCCTGGGTATTAGCAGCAAAGGTACCCATCGTCACATAGCCCATGTGGGCGACGGAGGAATAGGCGATGACCTTCTTCATGTCGTCCTGCATCAGCGCCACCAGCGAGGTGTAGATGATGGCGATGACGGACAGTGTGAAGACCATCGGCGCGAAGAAGTCGGAGGCCAGCGGGAACATCGGCAGCGAGAAGCGCAGCAGACCGTAGCCGCCAAGCTTCAGCAGGATGCCGGCCAGGATCATCGAACCGGCGGTCGGCGCCTGAACGTGGGCATCGGGAAGCCAGGTATGGACCGGCCACATCGGCATCTTGACCGCGAACGAGGCGAAGAAGGCGAGCCACAGCCAGGTCTGCATCTCGGCCGGGAACTTGTGGTTCAGCAGCAGCGTGATGTCGGTCGTGCCGGCGTTCCAGTACATGGCCATGATGGCGAGCATCATCAGCACGGAGCCGAGCAGCGTATAGAGGAAGAACTTGTAGGAGGCGTAGACGCGATCCTTGCCGCCCCAGACGCCGATGATGATGAACATCGGGATCAGGCCGGCCTCGAAGAACACGTAGAACAGAACGATGTCGAGCGAGACGAAGACACCGATCATCAGCGTTTCGAGGATCAGGAACGCGATCATGTATTCCTTGATGCGCTTCTCGACCGAAACCCAGCTGGCGAGAATGCAGAAAGGCATGAGCAGCGTCGTCAGGATGACGAACAGCATGGAAATGCCGTCGACGCCGAGATGATAGGAGATGCCGGTGTTCAGCCACTCGCTCTTCTCGACCATCTGGAAGCCGGCATTCGAATTGTCGAAGCCGATCCAGACGAAGAGCGAGACGACGAAGGTGAAGACCGTCGTCAGAAGCGAGACATTGAGGATGTTGCGGCGGCCGAGGCTGGTGTCCTGGCGCGTCAGGAGAAGCAGCGCCACGCCGACCAGAGGCAGAAAGGTGACCGTCGAGAGAATGGGCCAATCGGTCATCAGAAGGAACTCCCGAGCATCATCCAGGTAACAAGGGCCGCGATACCGATCAGCATCGCGAAGGCATAGTGATAAAGGTAGCCAGACTGCAGGCGGACGACACGCTGGGTCAGGCCGGCGACGCCGGCGGCGACACCGTCGGGGCCGTAGGCGTCGATGACGCCGACGTCACCCTTCTTCCACAGGAAGCGGCCGAGCGCCTTGGCGGAGCGGACGAACAGAAGGTCGTAGAGTTCGTCGAAGTACCACTTGTTGAGCAGGAACTGGTAGAGCACGCGATGCTGCTCTGCGAGGACCTTCGGCGTCGAGGGCGACTTGATATACATGTACCAGGCGGTGACGAAGCCGGTCAGCATGGCGACGAAGGGGCTCCACTTGACCCAGGTCGGGACGTGGTGGAACTCTTCCAGGATCTCGTTCTCAGGCCCGGTGAAGAGCGCGCCCTTCCAGAACTCGGCATATTCGTGGCCGAAGAAGTAGCCTTCGAAGACGACGCCGGCGAAGACAGCACCAAGCACCAGCACGACGAGCGGCAGCAGCATGACCATCGGCGATTCATGCACATGGTGCATGACGTCGGCCGAAGCGCGCGGCTTGCCGAAGAAGGTCATGAAGGCCAGGCGCCAGGAGTAGAAGCTGGTGAACAGCGCAGCGATGACGAGCAGCGTGAAGGCGAAGCCGCCGACGCTCGAATGCGAGGCGAAGGCCGATTCGATGATCACATCCTTGGAGAAGAAGCCGGCAAAGCCGATCATCGTGCCCGGGATGCCGACGCCGGTGAGCGCCAGCGTGCCGATTGTCATGGCCCAGAAGGTATAGGGAATGTGCTTCCGGAGACCGCCCATGTAGCGCATGTCCTGCTCGCCGTCGACGGCATGGATGACCGAGCCGGCGCCAAGGAACAGAAGCGCCTTGAAGAAGGCGTGGGTGAAAAGGTGGAACACGGCGGCGCCATAGGCGCCGACGCCGAGCGCCACGAACATGTAGCCGAGCTGCGAGCAGGTCGAATAGGCGATGACGCGCTTGATGTCGTTCTGCACCAGGCCGACGGTCGCCGCGAAGAAGGCGGTGATCGCACCGATCAGGGTGACGAAGGTCAGCGCATCCGGCGAGAGTTCGAACAGCGGTGACATGCGGGCGACGAGGAAGACGCCGGCGGTGACCATGGTTGCAGCATGGATGAGGGCCGAGACCGGGGTCGGGCCTTCCATCGCGTCCGGCAGCCAGGTGTGCAGCAGGAACTGCGCCGACTTGCCCATGGCGCCCATGAACAGCAGCAGGCAGACGGCGGTGATCGCATGGCCCTTATCGAGGCTCATGCCGAACAGGTTGATGACGGCTTCCGTGCTCTCCGCGCCTTCGGCCGGCAGATAGGTCTGGGCGGCGGCGAAGATGGTCTCGAAGTTGATGGAGCCGAACAGCACGAAGATCGCGGCGATGCCGAGGATGAAGCCGAAGTCGCCGACGCGGTTGACGATGAAGGCCTTCATGGCAGCGGCGGCAGCCGAGGGCTTCTTGAACCAGAAACCGATCAGCAGATAGGAGGCCAGACCCACGCCTTCCCAGCCGAAGAACATCTGCAGCAGGTTGTCCGAGGTCACCAGCATCAGCATGGCGAAGGTGAACAGCGAGAGATAGGCGAAGAAGCGCGGCCGATGCGGATCGTGGTGCATGTAGCCGATCGAGTAGATGTGCACGAGCGTCGACACGGTGTTGACCACGACCAGCATGACGGCGGTCAGCGTGTCGATGCGAAGCGACCATTCGACGTCGATGCCGCCGGACTGGATCCAGCGCAGGACGGAGACCTTGATGACCTCGTGGCCTTCGCCATGACCGAGGCCGACATTGATGAAGACGATCCACGACAGCACGGCGACGATGATCATCAGACCGCTGGTGATGTATTCCGAAGCCTTGGCGCCGATCTGGCGGCCGAACAGGCCGGCGATGAGAGCGCCGATCAGCGGAAGAAAGACGATAGCCTTGTAGATGAGCATAGCCGTATCAGCCCTTCATCATATTGACGTCTTCGACCGCGATCGAGCCGCGATTGCGATAGAAGACCACGAGGATTGCGAGGCCGATCGCCGCTTCCGCGGCCGCCACCGTCAGGATGAACAGGGCAAAGACCTGGCCGACGATGTCGTTCAGGAAGACCGAGAAGGCCACCATGTTCACATTGACCGCAAGCAGGATGAGCTCGATCGACATCAGGATGACGATGACGTTCTTGCGGTTGAGGAAGATGCCGAACACGCCGAGCGTGAAGAGCAGCGCGCTGACAGTCAGGTAGTGGGAAAGACCGATTTCCATAATTCTTGTTCCTTAACCTCTCAGCTGCCTCAGATGCCCTGGCCCGGCTTGACCTTGACCACCTTGACGGCGGTCTCAGGCGTGCGGGCAACCTGGCGGGAGACGTCCTGCCGCTTGATATTCGTGCGGTGACGCAGCGTCAGCACGATCGCGCCGATCATCGCCACCAGAAGCACCAGGCCGGCGATCTGGAAGAAATAGACGTAGTTGGTATAGAGCACGTCGCCGAGCGCCGCGGTATTGGTGCGATCGGTCAAAGCCGGGATCGGCATGGTGACCGACCTGGCGGCTTCCGGCGAGATCGCGCTACCGCCGATCACGACCAGAAGCTCGGCTGCGACGATCACGCCGACCAGCGCACCGATCGGGGCGTATTTCAGCGCGCCGGAGCGAAGCTCGGCAAAGTCGATGTCGAGCATCATGACGACGAAGAGGAAGAGAACCGCCACCGCGCCGACATAGACGACCAGAAGGATCATCCCCAGGAACTCGGCGCCGATCAGCAGGAACAGAGCCGATGCGTTCACGAAGGTGAGGATCAGGAACAGGACCGAATGGACCGGATTCCGAGCGGAAATGACCATGAACGCCGACGCTACCGCGACAAAGGCGAAGAGATAGAAAAAGAGAGCCTGAAGACCCATGTTGGTGCCTTTTCATCTTCCCCCGGGGGCGGGCCCCTGCCCTGCCGCCCGATGACGCTCAACCGGCATCCCCACCGATCAAGCGCCCCGTTTCAAATTCTGCCGCGGCGGGGGCTCGTCCCTCGCCAAGGCGCCGTCATACCGCGGATCAGCGGTACGGCGAATCCAGCGCGATGTTGCGCGCGATTTCGCGTTCCCAGCGGTCGCCGTTGTCCAGCAGCCGGGCCTTGTCGAAATACAGCTCTTCGCGAGTCTCGGTGGCGAACTCGAAGTTCGGACCTTCGACGATCGCATCGACCGGGCAGGCTTCCTGGCAGAAGCCGCAATAGATGCACTTCACCATGTCGATGTCGTAACGCACCGTGCGGCGGGTTCCGTCGTTGCGGCGCGGGCCGGCTTCGATGGTGATCGCCTGGGCAGGACAGATCGCCTCGCAGAGCTTGCAAGCGATGCAGCGCTCTTCGCCGTTCGGATAGCGGCGCAACGCATGTTCGCCGCGGAAACGCGGGGAAATCGGGCCCTTCTCGAACGGATAGTTGATCGTCGACTTGGGCGCGAAGAAATAGCGCATCGACAGGAAGAAGGCGCCGACGAACTCTTTCAGGAACAGGGAACTGATAGCCTGGGAAAGACCAGCCATCTCAACCTCCAAATCTGCCGAATGAACGGATGGCCATGATTATGCCCACCCCATGATCTTCAGCACGAATGCAACGATGATGACCATGGCGAGCGAGAGCGGAAGGAAGACCTTCCAGCCCAGGCGCATCAGCTGGTCATAGCGGTAGCGCGGCACGAAAGCCTTCACCATGGCGAACATGAAGAACACCATCGATGCCTTCAGGACGAACCAGATGATGCCCGGTACCCAGTTCAGGAACCAAACGTCGACGGGGGGCAGCCAGCCACCGAGGAACAGGATGGTGGTCATGGCGCACATCAGGCAGATCGCCGCATATTCGCCGAGCATGAACATCATGTACGGGGTCGAGCCGTATTCGACCATGAAGCCGGCGACCAGTTCCGATTCCGCTTCCGGAAGGTCGAAGGGCGGACGGTTGGTCTCTGCCAGTGCCGAGATGAAGAAGATCACGAACATCGGGAAGAGCGCCAGCCAGTGCCAGTCGAGGAAGGAGTTCGGCAGGCCGACCATGGTGCCGAGACCGTCCTTCTGGGCGTAGACGATGTCGGTGAGGTTCAGCGAACCGACGCACAGCAGAACGGTGACGATGACGAGGCCGATCGACACTTCATAGGACACCATCTGCGCCGCGGAGCGCAGCGCACCGAGGAAGGGGTACTTCGAGTTCGAGGCCCAGCCACCCATGATGATGCCGTAGACCTCGAGCGAGGAAATGGCGAAGATGTAGAGAATGCCGACATTGATGTTGGCGATCACCCAGCCGTCGGCGAGCGGCACGACGGCCCAGGTGGCGAGCGCCAGCGTCACGGCGACCAGCGGCGCCAGGAGGAAGACGCCCTTGTTGGCGCCGGCCGGAATGACCGGTTCCTTGAAGACGAACTTCAAAAGGTCGGCGAAGGACTGGAACAGACCCCAGGGTCCGACGACGTTCGGACCGCGGCGCATCTGCACGGCGGCCCAGATCTTGCGGTCGGCCAGCAGAATATAGGCGATGAACAGCAGGAGGGCGACCAGAAGCAGAAGCGACTGGCCGATCATGATGGCCGCCGGCCAGACATATGTGGAAACGAAGCTATCCATGATCCCCTGCCCTTACTCTGCCGCAGCCTTGAAATTGTTGCGGGCCAACGCCGAGCACTCGGCCATGACGGCCGAAGCGCGAGCGATCGGGTTCGTCAAATAGAAGTCTTTCACCGGCGACGCAAACGCGGATTTGGTCATCGTCCCGGCTTTTTTCGCAAGTGCGGCAATTTCGGCACCGGTGCCCGGTGCGATCTCGTCCAGGGCAGCGAAATGCGGGTAGTCCGCATAGAGTTTCGCCCGCAGAGCGCCCAGCGAATCATAGGGAAGCTTCTTGCCCAGCACGTCGGAAAGCGCGCGGATGATCGCCCAGTCCTCGCGGGCATCGCCCGGTGCGAAACCGGCGCGGTTGCCCATCTGGACGCGGCCTTCGGTGTTGACCCAGGTGCCCGACTTTTCGGTGTAGGTCGCACCCGGCAGGATGACGTCGGCATTGTGGGCGCCGTTGTCGCCATGGCTGCCGATGTAGACGGTGAACTTTGCCGACTTCCTGGTAAAGTCGAGTTCGTCGGCGCCGAGCAGGAAGAGCACGTCCATCGAGGTCAGCATGTCGGCAGCAGCGACACCGCCCGCGCCCGGCACGAAGCCGAGATCGAGGCCACCGACGCGCGAGGCGGCGGTGTGCAGGACGGCAAAGCCGTTCCACTCTTCGGAGACCGCGCCGACGGCATCTGCAAGCTTGGCGGCGCTGGCCAGAACGGCTGCACCTTCGGCACCGGCGAGCGCACCCTGGCCGACGATGATCAGCGGGTTCTTGGCGGCCTTCAGCTTCTCGACGAAGCCGCTCTTGCCGGAAACCAGCTCGGCCAGCGATTCCGTGCCGGCACCGAGATATTCATAAGGATAACGCATCTCGCCGCCTTCGCCGATCACGCCGATCGGCAGGCCGCTGCGGCGCCAGGCCTTGCGGATGCGGGCGTTGAGCACGGCCGCCTCGTAGCGCGGATTGGCACCGACGATCAGGATCGCGTCGGCCGACTCGATGCCTTCGATAGTCGCATTGAAGAGGTAGCTTGCGCGGCCGAGCGACGGATCGAGTGCCGCCCCATCCTGGCGACAGTCGGTATTGGCCGAGCCGAGCGAGGCGATCAGCGCCTTCAGCGCATACATTTCCTCGACCGAAGCCAGATCGCCGGCGATCGCGCCGATCTTGGCGCCCGTGGTAGCGGACACCGCCGACTTGATGGCGGCAAAGGCTTCGCCCCAGGTGGCGGCCTGCAGGCGGCCGTCACGGCGCACGTAGGGCCGATCCAGACGCTGGGTCTTCAGGCCGTCCCAGACGAAGCGGCTCTTGTCGGAGATCCACTCCTCGTTCACCTGCTCGTTGACGCGCGGCATGATGCGCATCACTTCGCGGCCGCGGGTGTCGACCCGGATCGCGCTGCCGAGCGCGTCCATGACGTCGATCGATTCGGTCTTGTTCAGTTCCCACGGACGGGCGGTGAAGGCGAAGGGCTTGGAGGTCAGCGCGCCGACCGGGCAAAGGTCGACTACATTGCCCTGCAGCTCGGAGGTCATCGCCTGCTCGAGATAGGTGGTGATCTCGGCATCCTCGCCACGGCCGATCAGGCCGAGCTCGGCAATGCCGGCGACTTCGGTGGTGAAGCGGACGCAGCGCGTGCAGTGGATGCAGCGGTTCATCACGGTCTTGACCAGCGGGCCGATATACTTGTCTTCGACCGCGCGCTTGTTCTCGGTGTAGCGCGACGAGTCCATGCCGAAGGCCATGGCCTGGTCCTGCAGGTCGCATTCGCCGCCCTGGTCGCAGATCGGGCAATCCAGCGGGTGGTTGATCAGCAAGAATTCCATCACGCCTTCGCGGGCCTTCTTGACCATCGGCGTATTGGTGAAGACTTCCGGCAGTTCGCCGTTCGGGCCGCCGCGGATGTCGCGCACGCCCATGGCGCAGGAAGCCGCCGGCTTCGGCGGGCCACCCTTCACCTCGACGAGGCACATACGGCAATTGCCGGCAACCGACAGCCGTTCATGGAAACAAAAGCGCGGGACTTCGGCGCCGGCTTCCTCGCACGCCTGCAACAGCGTGAAATGATCCGGGACTTCGATCTCTTTACCGTCGACTTTCAGCTTTGCCATATTCGCCTTCCTGCCTCACGCATAGTGCGCATTGCACCGCAGCCTTCGCTGCGGCAGGCGGAACCGACCAACCTGGATTGGCTCGTCCCCGCCGATTATTTCCTTATCCTCGCCCCGTATCGCGAGGCTGGAGATCCGTTGTTCGTCGCCGACCGCGAAACGCCCCCTGTCGGGCGCTACGCGGTCCCTATTTCCTGCCGCGCGCCAGCTGGCGCGCCTGACCGGCCCAGTCGTCGCGAACGGCCCGTCCGTCGAGACCGATCGCCGCGTCGAGCGCTTCGAGTTCGGCCGCATCGAGCGCCGCCAGATCGGCAAAGCGCCGGATGCCGCGGCTGTTCAGCACCTGCTCCAGCTTCGGCCCGACGCCTTCGATCTTCTTCAGATCGTCCGTCTTGCCGTTCGCCCGTCCGGCCCTGGTCGTCTTCACGGCAGCCGCCGGCTTTTCGGCCGTTGCGACCTTGGCGCCTGCCGCCGCCTTTGCGGCGGGTGCCTTTTCAGCCGCGGGCTTGGCCTTCGCCGCAACCGGCTTGGCTACCTTCACCGTTGCCGGCTTCGGCTGCGCCGCCTTTCGGGGCTTCACGTCCCTGACCGCCGGCGCCGGTTCTACCGTTGCGTCCGCAGACGATGCGTCCTCGTCAGGCGTCCCGGCCTTTGCCTGCTGCTCTTCCTCGAGCCTGCGGGCAAGCTTGCTGGTCGCATCGATCGCGCCGTGCAGCGAACCGAGAAACACGCTCGTCATGTGCGTGGCAAAACCGAACCCGATGGCCGTGGCCGCCGCGAGCGCCGCGGTCGGATGGGCCATCAGCGGATGCAGAGGCACATGCGGCATGTCCTTCAGCGCATCGGCGAGATGGCTGAAGTCCGCCGGCTCAGCCGACTGCCCTTCCCCCGTCTTGTCCGATACCTTGGCCATGCCCCCTGGTCCTTACTCTGCCGCTTCCAGCACCACGCCATGCGCCATTGCATTGCGGGTGTACTGGTCGATACGGGCTTCCATTTCCGGGCGGAAATGCTTGATCAGGCCCTGGATCGGCCAGGCGGCCGCATCGCCGAGCGCACAGATGGTGTGACCCTCGATCTGCTTGGTGACCTGGAAGAGCATGTCGATTTCGCGCTTCTGGGCATTGCCCTTCACCATGCGCTCCATGACCCGCATCATCCAGCCCGTGCCTTCGCGGCAAGGCGTGCACTGGCCGCAGCTCTCGTGCTTGTAGAAAGCCGAGAGGCGCCAGATGGCCTTCACGATGTCTGTCGACTTGTCCATGACGATGACGGCGGCGGTGCCGAGGCTGGAACCGACCTCGCGCAGGCCGTCATAGTCCATGATGGCGTCCTTCATCTGGGCGCCCGGTACGCAAGGGACCGAGGAACCGCCCGGGATGACGGCGAGCAGGTTGTCCCAGCCGCCGCGGATGCCGCCGCAATGCTTTTCGATCAGCTCGTGGAACGGGATCGACATGGCATCCTCGACCGTGCACGGCTTGTTGACGTGGCCGGAGATCGAATAGAGCTTGGTACCGGTGTTGTTCGGACGGCCGAAGCTGGAATACCAGCCGGCGCCACGGCGCAGGATGGTCGGGGTGACCGCGATCGATTCGACGTTGTTGACCGTCGTCGGGCAGCCATAGAGACCCATGTTGGCCGGGAACGGCGGCTTCAGGCGCGGCTGGCCCTTCTTGCCTTCCAGGCTTTCCAGCAGCGCGGTTTCCTCGCCGCAGATATAGGCGCCGGCGCCGTGATGGACGACGATGTCGATGTCATAGCCGAGCTTGTTGTTCTTGCCGAGCAGGCCGTATTCATAGCACTCGTCGATCGCTGCCTGCAGCGCCTCGCGCTCGCGCATGAACTCGCCGCGCACATAGATGAAGGCATGGTGGGCGCCCATGGCGAACGACGCGATCACGCAGCCTTCGATCAGCGTGTGCGGATCGTGGCGCATGATGTCGCGGTCCTTGCAGGTACCGGGTTCGGACTCGTCGGCATTGACCACGAGGTAATGCGGACGGCCGTCGGATTCCTTCGGCATGAACGACCATTTAAGGCCCGTCGGGAAGCCGGCGCCGCCACGGCCACGCAGGCCCGAGGCCTTGACCTCGTTGACGATCCAGTCCCGGCCCTTTTCGAGCAGCTGCTTGGTACCATCCCAATGGCCACGGCTCATGGCGCCCTTCAGGGACTTGTCCTTGAGGCCGTAGATATTGGTAAAGATGCGATCCTGATCTCTCAACATATCCTAACCTCTTATCGCGGCTTCTTGCCGAAGACCTTGATGTATTCGGCTTCGCCGCCCTTGGCGAGCGCCTTGGCCTGCTTGACCCAGTCGTCGCGCTCGATGCGGCCGGCGAACATCAGATAGCCGTCGACCCATTCGCGCTCGGCCTTCTTCCAGCCGGCGATCTGGGTGAAGGTGTAGATGCCGAGACCGTTGAGGATGCCCTCGATCTTCGGACCGACGCCGGAGATCATCTTGAGGTCGTCCGGCGTGGCCGGCTTCTCGACGGAGGCCGGACGGTTCTTGTCGTCGAGCGAAGGCTGGGCGGCGACCGGAGCCTTCGGCGCCTTGCCGGCACCGTCGGCAGCCGCCGTCTCGGAAATAACTTCCTTGATCTCGTCGCTCGCAGGCTTCGCGCTCTTGCGCGCCGGCTTCACTTCGGGACCGCCCGGCGTCGCGGTCTTGCCGTCGGCCGGGGTCTTCAGGGCCGCATTGGTCTCGTCGGCGGTGGTCACCGGCTTTGCCGCATTCGCCGGGGGAACGGCGACGTCCGCGGCCGGAGTGGCCTCCATGTGCGGGGCCGGCTTCACGTCCGGCTCGGTCAAGGTGGTCGGGCCGCCGGCCGGAGCCGAATAGACACGATCGACCTGCGGGCCGGGCTTGATGTCGGAACCCTTTCCAGCCTGGAAACGGTCGATGATGTGCTCGAGCTGGGTCGGCGTCAGGTCTTCGTAGCTATCCTTGAAGATCATCACCATCGGCGCGTTGACGCAGGCGCCCTGACACTCGACCTCTTCCCAGGACAGCGTGCCGTCGGCATTGCGTTCCAGAGGATCGTGATGGATCTTCGACTTGCAGACGCGGATCAGGTCCTCGGCGCCGCGCAGCATGCACGGCGTGGTGCCACAGACCTGGACATGGGCGCGCGTGCCGACCGGCTTCAGCTGGAACTGGGTGTAGAAGGTCGCCACTTCCAGCACGCGGATATACGGCATGGCGAGCTTGTCGGCGACATACTCGATCGCCGCGCGGGTGACCCAGCCTTCCTGCTCCTGCGCACGCATCAGCAGAAGGATCACCGCAGACTGCTGCCGGCCTTCCGGATATTTGGCAATCGTTGCCTCGGCCCAGGCCGCGTTCTCCTCGTTGAAGGAGAAAGCTGCCGGCTGGAATTGGTCATCGGCTAGTCGACGAACGGACATTACTTCCTCACGCCTTGTCTCAGTTTATGGATCCACACCGCGAACTCGTCAGGGACGTGAATTCGCAGGCGTAGGCCGAGTTTTCTTTCTGCAGGAACACGATCAGCTTGGAACCGTTGGAGACGGTCGACTTGATCTCGTAGCCCTGCTTGATGAGGTCTCCCATCGACGATGCGGATCCGCTCGACGACACGCCCGCATCCTGCGCATATGCGCCGGCGGCGAAAAGCACGGTGGCGATCGTCAAAAGCCGGCGCATCATCAGCGGTCGACCTCACCGAACACGATGTCGAGCGAACCGAGGATCGCCGAGATGTCGGCGAGCTGGTGTCCGCGGCAGATGTAATCCATCGCCTGGAGATGCGCATAGCCCGGCGCGCGGATCTTGCAGCGGTACGGCTTGTTGGTGCCGTCCGAGACGAGATAGACGCCGAATTCACCCTTGGGCGCCTCGACCGCGGCGTAAACCTCGCCGGCCGGAACGTGGTAGCCCTCGGTGTAGAGCTTGAAGTGGTGGATCAGCGCCTCCATCGAGCGCTTCATCTCGCCGCGCTTCGGCGGAACGACCTTGCCGTCGATCGAGGAGATCGGACCGGTCTTGGCGTCACCGAGCAGGCGGTTGACGCACTGCTTCATGATCTTCACCGATTCATGCATCTCGAACATGCGGATCAGGTAACGGTCGTAGCAGTCGCCGTTCTTGCCGACCATGATGTCGAAGTCGAGATCGGCGTAGCACTCGTAGGGCTGCGACTTGCGCAGGTCCCAGGCGGCGCCCGAGCCGCGCACCATCACGCCGGAAAAGCCCCAAGCCCAGCAGTCCTCGAGGCTGACGACGCCGATGTCGACGTTGCGCTGCTTGAAGATGCGGTTGCCGGTCAGGAGATCGTCGATGTCATTGAGCTTGGCCGGGAACTGGTCGCACCACTTGCCGATGTCCTCGACCAGTTCGTGAGGCAGGTCCTGGTGAATGCCGCCCGGACGGATATAGGCCGAGTGCATGCGCGCGCCGCAGGCCCGCTCATAGAACACCATCAGCTTTTCGCGTTCCTCGAAGCCCCAGAGCGGCGGCGTCAGTGCGCCGACGTCCATGGCCTGGGTCGTGACGTTCAGGAGATGCGACAGGATACGGCCGATTTCCGAATAGAGCACACGGATCAGCTGGCCGCGGATCGGGATCTCGACGCCGAGCAGCTTTTCCACCGCCAGCGAATAGGCATGCTCCTGGTTCATCGGCGCGACATAGTCGAGCCGGTCGAAATAGGGCAGCGCCTGCAGATAGGTCTTGGTTTCGATCAGCTTTTCGGTGCCGCGGTGCAGCAGGCCGATATGCGGATCGACGCGCTCGACGATTTCGCCGTCGAGTTCCAGCACGAGACGCAGAACGCCGTGCGCCGCGGGATGCTGCGGGCCGAAGTTGATGTTGAAATTGCGGACGTTGTGTTCAGTCATTGCGATTCGCTCCGCGCATCGAGGCATTAGCCAATAGGCAGTAGCCAGTAGGGCGTCTATTCACTCGTGCGACCATTCCGTTCATCCTGCAAACTGCGGATCAGCGACCTCAGCATTTTCCCGACTTCCTCACTCATCGCCAACCCCTTTCCGATTCTCTGTTCGGTTAGAAGCCCAAGGCGCGAGCTTAGTATCAAATGCGTCTCCAACTCCTTGAGAGAACCCTGAGCGATTTTCAAATGCTGGACATAGGAGCCCGTAACATTTCGACCGTGGCCTTCCGCGATGTTGGCGGGCACAGATGCTGCTGCCCGCCTGATCTGCGACACGAGGCCATAGACCTCATCCCGCGGAAAGCCCTTCGTCAACTCATAGCTCTCTACCGCGAGATCCATAGCGCGTTGCCACACTCTAAGATCCTGGTAGGAGTTGATCGTCGTCTGACTGCCCCTTTCCTTCCTACTGCCTACTGGCGACTGCCCAAATCCTATTGCTTCGCCTTCTCGTCGCCCGGCAGCACGTAGTCCGTGCCTTCCCAGGGCGAGAGGAAGTCGAAATTGCGGAATTCCTGCTTGAGCTCGACCGGTTCATAGACGACGCGCTTGGCGTTGTCGTCGTAGCGGACCTCGACGAAGCCGGTGGTCGGGAAGTCCTTGCGCAGCGGATGCCCCTCGAAACCGTAGTCGGTGAGGATGCGGCGCAGGTCCGGATGGTCGGTGAACATGATGCCGTACATGTCCCAGGCTTCCCGCTCGAACCAGTCGGCGCCTGGGAAGACGGAACAGGCCGACGGAACCGGCTTGTCTTCGTTGGTCTGGACCTTGACGCGGATGCGCAGGTTCTGGCGCGGCGAGAGCAGGTGGTAGACCACGTCGAAGCGATCTGCGCGCTTCGGGTAGTCGACGCCGCAGATGTCGATCAGGTTGACGAACCCGCACTGCACGTCGTCGCGCAGGAAGGTGAGGAGCGCGATCACGTTCTCGGGCTTGGCCGTCAGGGTCAGCTCGCCGTAAAGCGTTTCCGAAGAGGCGATGAGCGCACCGCGCACCTCGGAGAGGTAGGATGCAAGCTCGTTCAGGGCTTCACTCATTTGTCTCGTCCCTTCGCCTTACCGTTCGATGGTGCCGGTGCGGCGGATCTTCTTCTGCAGCAGAAGCACGCCGTAGAGCAGCGCCTCTGCCGTGGGCGGACAGCCCGGCACGTAGATGTCGACCGGCACGACGCGGTCACAGCCGCGCACGACCGAATAGGAATAGTGATAGTAGCCGCCGCCGTTGGCGCAGGAGCCCATCGAGATGACGTAGCGCGGTTCCGGCATCTGGTCGTAGACCTTGCGGAGCGCGGGCGCCATCTTGTTGGTCAGCGTGCCGGCGACGATCATCACGTCGGACTGGCGCGGGCTGGCGCGCGGCGCGAAGCCGAAGCGCTCGACGTCGTAACGCGGCATGGAGAGCTGCATCATCTCGACCGCACAGCAGGCGAGACCGAAGGTCATCCACATCAGCGAGCCGGTGCGCGCCCAGTTGATCAGCTCGTCGGTCGAGGTGACGAGAAAGCCCTTGTCGGCGAGCTCGTTGTTGATCTCGCCGAAGAAGGCATCGTCGGAACCGATCGGCTTGCCGGTATTGGGATCGATGATCCCCTTGGCCTGCGGCGCAACCAGCGTCGTGTTGGACTGGCTCACTCCCATTCGAGTGCCCCCTTCTTCCATTCATAGATAAAGCCGATGGTCAGCACAGCGAGGAACACCATCATGGACCAGAAGCCGAACCAGCCGAGTTCGCCGAACGACACCGCCCAGGGGAAAAGGAAAGCGACTTCGAGGTCGAAGATGATGAAGAGGATCGACACCAGGTAGAAGCGGATGTCGAATTTCATGCGCGCATCGTCGAAAGCGTTGAAGCCGCATTCGTAAGCCGAAAGCTTTTCCGAGTCGGGCGCCTTGAAGGCCACGGCGAACGGCGCGATCAGCAGCGCCAGACCGATTACGAGAGCAATACCGATGAAAATAGCAATCGGAACGTAGGAACTGAGCAGTTCAGTCATCATGTCCATCCCTGCTTGTATCGAATGCCGGGCGGCAGTTCGGGCACAAGGCCAACAAGCCGAAAAGAGTGTTGCAACGAGCCGTGGTTAGCGCAGCCGGCCCGCTTGCGCAAGACCGGCGGAGGGCTTTTCACCCGATACCTCAAGGACTTTACCAGCCGGTAAAAACCCTGTCGCGTCAATTCGGTATATTATGACCGTGCGGCGCAACAAAACACTAGACGATGGGAGAATGAATGGCGCGAGTGACGGGGCTCGAACCCGCGACCTCCGGCGTGACAGGCCGGCACTCTAACCGACTGAGCTACACCCGCGCATTGTTGGATCACCGGGAGGCGATCCGATCCCTGGCGCCGCCTCTCCGGCATGACGACAAGGGCAGAAGTTTTGAGAATGGCGCGAGTGACGGGGCTCGAACCCGCGACCTCCGGCGTGACAGGCCGGCACTCTAACCAACTGAGCTACACCCGCGCATTTCTCAAACGAGAGCGTTGCCGCTTCGTTTCGATCGGCTAGGCCGTTCGATGAGCGGCTAACTAAGGGGTTCGCTTATTGGTGTCAAGCACGATCGGAGACAAATCCATGACAGAGCGAAATTTGTTCGGGAGCCCTCCCGCGGCCGGATGAGGCCGGTGGAAAACTCTCCCTCCCCGCCCCCGGCCAAAAGCCTGCAATGCCGGGCTTTGTCATTGGCGACGGTCCGGGGCGAGCCAAAAAAATCAAAAAATCTTCACAAACACTCTTGCGGATTTTTGCCGATCCGCATAGATCACGGCCACCGACGCAGCCGGCAACGCCCGGCCTTGCGGAAGGGCGATTAGCTCAGTTGGTAGAGCGCCTCGTTTACACCGAGGATGTCGGGAGTTCGAGTCTCTCATCGCCCACCATTACCTTCATCGATAAGATACCGCCCTATCCGTAGCGCCCGCGTCTCACGCGAGCAGCGTGCGCAATCGCTTCTGTTCGGCCTCGTCGAGCGAGAAACGCCACATCAGCGCGATGGCGGCGAGCTTCGGCAGAATCGGCAGCCAAGCATAGAGCGCGCCCAGCGCCTGCAGTGCCGTCGCACTTTGCGACACAGCCGGGGCGGTCGAAAAGCCGGCCAGCCCGAGCAGCGGAAACACGATGCCGGCCGACAGCGCCAGGGACAGCTTGGTGATGAAGCTCCAGGCGGCGAAATAGAGCCCGGACCGCTGCTCTCCCGATCGAACGGTGTCGTTGTCGATGACGTCGGCCTGGATGGCCGGCGGGAGCGCCAGGTCGAATCCCAGAAGCAGGCCGGTCGCCACGCAGATCACGGCGAAGAAGGCGACATCCCCCGCCCCGAGCAGGCCCGCGCCCGAGAAGACCAGGCAGGCAAGCGTCATGGAGATCGACCAGGCGCGGTGCTTGCCCATTCTGGCCGATGTCCACACGGCGAGCGGAACGCCCGCGACCGCGGCGAGGAAATAGGAAAACAACAAGGGCCCTTCCCATCCCGGCGCGTCCAGGCGGGCGGTGACGAAATAGATGAACAGCGAGGCAGGTATGGCATTGGCGAAGCTGTTGAGCAGGAAAGCTGCGGCCAGCCGGAGAAAAGGCCGGTTGCCGGCGAGATGCGACAGGCTCTCGCGAAGGGACAGGCGGCGCACCGACCGGTTGACCGGCTCTGGCACCCGCCAGACCGCCAGGCCGCCGGCTAGCGGCAGGACGACGGCAACGAAGACCGCGATCCAGGCAAGGCCGTGAAAGGCATCCGCCCGCTCGAGCCCGCCGACGAAGGGCAGCGAGATAGCCAGCAGCGATCCGACAAGCGTCGCGCCCTCGCGCCAGGCCGAGACCCGGACGCGGTCGTGATAGCCGTCAGAGAGTTCCGCACCCCAGGCGGTATAGGGCAGAAGCGTCCAGGTGGCCCCGATCGACAGCGCCGTTCCCCAGAGCGCCAGATAGACGAGGCCGGCATCGGCCGGCGGCCAGAAGAGCATGAAGGCGGCAAGGGCCGTCAAAGGCACAGAGGAGAGAAAGAACCCGCGGCGGCGACCGAATCGGCACGTCACCCGGTCGGCAAGCCAGCCGAAAAGCGGATCGGTCACGGCATCGATCAGACGAATCGCCAACAGGACCCCGCCTATGGCCGCAAGGGGAATGGCAAAGGCGGCCGCATAGAAGCTCGGCACGATGATGTAGAGCGGCAGCGCGATGGCTGCCATCGGCAGGGCCGGCAGGGCGTAGTAGAAGCAGGTCAGGGCGGACTGCCGCGGCTGCGGCGCCGGATGGGTCATGTCGGGTGCTCTCCGGGCCGCAAGGGATCGACTGCGGCCTATCCCGTTACGGCAGAGACGGCTGACTGGTTTTCCGGCCCCGCGTGACGGCAGTTCGGGAGAATGGCGGCGAGCGCGGTTCAGATGAGTCGCAGGATCTTCTGCACGGGCACGGAGGCCGGCGCCCCGGCCAGAGCGAACCGGGCAAATATTCTTGCGGAGAGACGCAGCACGGCGAGCATGAATGCCAGCAACAGGCTGGCGACGGCCGCGACGATGGCATAGAGCGCCGCGCCGATCTCGAGAATCGACCGGCCGAGGAACTTCATCACCGCGTGCGACTCATCGCCGAAGCGAGTCGCGACCCGCTGCAGTTTGCGCAGGTCCTTCGGGCCGTCGGCAATGGCCAGAGCGGCAAGCGAACTGCGTACCCCGCCTTTCGTCCCGATCGTTCCGAGCACCGTCGCATCATCGACAAGGGTCTGCGCGACCTTGCCGTCCACGGAACGGGCGGCCACCTTCTGCAGCCGGGCGAGGCCGAGCGCGCCTTCCTCGCTCGCCGCTTTCAGTTCTGCCTTCAATATGCGGGTGTCCACCAGCTTTGCCGCATTCTTCGTCAGATAAGCGGTGAGCGCCGAAGAGATCTTGCGCGCGCGGTAGGCGTTCTTCAGCACGGACAGGCCGGCATCGGGAACGGCTGCGGCGCCCGCCGTTCCGAGCGTCGAGACGGTGAGGCCGATGCCGACGGCCGACAACCCCAGCAGGATCGGGTCGTAGTCGTCGCCTGCCACGTAGCGGAAACCCTGGACGGAGAAGTCGCGCAGGTCGCCGACGCCGATCAGGTCGCTGGTCACCGAGCCGGCGATCTCCGCGCCGCTGTCGAGCGAACCGACGACGAAGCCCTTTGCCGCGCGGCTGCCGGTCAGATAGGCACGGCCGAGCCATGTGCCCTCGGCCCGTTCCCGAAGCGCGGGAGACAGGGCGTGGCCATGACGGACTGCCAGGTCGTAGAGCGCCACGGCATAGTCGTGGTCGCCGGCGGCGATGGCCTCTTCGATCTCGGCGACATAGGTGCTGGCCGGCGCTGCATAGAGCCGGTATTCGGCAAGTGCCGCCGGGTCGAACAAGCCGAACATCATGCCGGAGCGATAGACGGTGGTCGCGGCATTCCAGGCCGCGAGCCCGAGGGCCAGCAGCGAAGCCAGTCGCAGAACCTTCAAGAACGCCGTCAGCAGTCTCACGCCTTCATCCCGGATTCGAGGTGCAGCAACCGAAGAGCCCTCTCCTACCGGTCCTTCACGGTGATTTTACGGCGTGCATGCCTGACGCATTCGATCATCACGTGCCGTCGCTGCCGCTTCCCTTGCCCGCCTGCCCGGCCCTTGCCAACTGCAACGATGCAGAGTTCATCAACGAGGAGGATCGACCATGCGACAGCATTCATTCGGCAGAACGGACTTCACCGTCAGCGACATCGGTTTCGGCGCGTGGCAGATCGGCGGCTCCTGGGGCGAGGTTTCCGAAGCGGACGGCCGCGCGGCCCTCAACGCGGCGCTCGATGCCGGCATGACCTTCATCGACACGGCCGACGTCTATGGCGACGGGCGCTCGGAGCGCATCATTGCCGAGGTGCTGAAGGCCCGCGGCGGCGCGCGGCCGATGGTCGCCACCAAGGCCGGCAGACGGCTCAATCCGCATGTGGCCGGCGGCTATACCAAAGCCAATCTGGCGGGCTTCATCGACCGCTCCCTGCAGAATCTCGGCGTGGAGCGGCTCGACCTCGTGCAACTGCACTGCCCACCGGCCGAGGTCTACTATCACCCGGAGGTGTTCGAGGGACTGGAAGAGCTCAAGCGCGCCGGCAAGATCGCCCATTACGGGGTGAGCGTCGAGAACGTGGAGCAGGCGCTGAAAGCGATCGAATATCCGAATGTGGTCAGCGTGCAGATCATCTTCAACATGTTCCGCCAACGCCCGGCCGGCCTCTTCTTCCAGGAGGCCAGGCGCCGCAAGGTCGCGGTCATCGCCCGCGTGCCGCTGGCAAGCGGCCTCCTGTCGGGGAAGATCACCGCGGCGACGCAGTTCGCGGCCGAGGACCACCGCAACTTCAACCGTCATGGCGAGGCTTTCGACGTCGGCGAGACCTTTGCCGGTGTGCCGCTGGAGACCGGCCTCCAGGCCGTCGAGGAGGTTCGCAAGCTGGTGCCGGCCGGCACGGCGATGGCAGCGTTCGCGCTGCGCTGGATCCTCATGCACGAGGCCGTGACGGTGGCCATTCCCGGCGCACGCAACGCCGCCCAGGCACAGGCGAATGCGGCGTCTTCCGACCTGCCAGCCCTATCCTCCGACGTCATGGCTGCGGCGAAGGACATCTACGACCGGCTGATCGCCCCGCACGTCCATCAGCGCTGGTAGGCGACGCCCCGGAGTCAAACGGGACACAAATGCAGTGGAGGCCGGGTGATCGCTCACCCGGCCTCCAATCGTCTTGGGAGAACGATGTTGGTCAGTTGGTGCCCTTGAGGTCGACCGGGAAGAACAGGGTCTCGCCCGAGGAGTCGTCGACGCCGTCATTGTCGGTGACGGCAAAGGCCTTGCCTTCCGCGTCGAAGGTGAAGCCTTCCAGCTTGTCGACGACATAGCCGTTGGTCGCGGCCTTGAGGTCCGGCAGGAAGTCGTGGGCCTCTTCCTTCTTGACCAGCGGCAGTTCGCCGCCGAGCTTGGCCGGCTTCAGGTCGGCGATCGCCACGCGGTAGAGCTTCTTGAGCTTGGCGGCGTCGCCGATCAGATTGTCGCGCTCGACGATGTAGACGTGATCGCCATGGGCGGTGATTTCGGACAGGCCGACCCAGCCATCGGCACCCTTGTCGAGCGGATAGCGCACGGCGCCCCATTCCTTCGACTTCGGGTTATAGGACACGAGCTTGACCGTGCCCTTCTCGTCGTCCTTCCATTCGCGCTGGACGGCCATCCACAGCGTCAGGTCGTCGCCTTCGCCGACCGAGGTGATGCCCTCGAAGCCGAAGCGGGTCTGACCGGCGAGCAGTTCGACGGGCATGCCGATCTCAGCCTTGATCTCGCCCTTGGCGTCGACATTGTAGATGCCGTGGCCGACGAGCTTTGCCGGATCGCCTTCGGAGGCGAGCCAGAAGCCGCCCTTGCCGTCGAGCGCAATGCCTTCGATGTCGAGCTTCTGGGCCGGCTGGCCACCACGGGTAACAGGAAGGGCCGCCGTGATGACGGCCGGCTTCTGCGTCGCGTCGATGGTGAAGATCGTCGGCTGCATGGCGTAGAAGCTGTCGTTGACGGCATATAGCTGGCCTGCCTTCTCGGCATCGCCGACGAGGCCCGAGAGCGCACCCCAGCCGATCGGAGCGCCGTCGACGATTTCGGAGCGGATGGTCGGATAGGCGGCTTCGCCTTCGCCGAGTTCATAGAGCATCACATGCGAGCGGGCACCGCCATCCTCGACCAGGTCGACCTCGTTGGCGGTGACGAACAGGTTGCGGCTCGGGATGGCGACCGCACCTTCCGGCGAAACGCCCGACGGCAGAAGCTGGACCAGTTCGGGCTCGGCGCCGGTGTCCTTATAGACAGCGGCGATCGAGGCACGCTCGGAGAGCACGAAGAAGTATTTCTGGTCGCCGAAGGTGGCGGCTTCCAGGCCTTCGAGTTCGACGCCCTTGGACTTGGCGCGCTTGTCGGGGAAGTGGCCGATCTGGGCGATGGCCAGTTCGAGCGACGGGCCGGATTCGTAGAAGACCTTGCCGTTCTTGTCGAAGATGGTGAAGCTGCGCGAGCCGCCTTCGTAGTCACCTTCGTTGGCGACGACGAAACGGTTGTCGTCCAGCCACTTCAGGGCGTCGGGTTCGCGAAGCACGCCTTCCTTCTTGCCGGTGAACTTCAGCGCGCCGTCGGACTTGGTGTCGATGCCGGCGAGGTCGATGGCGCCGGCCGAGAAATGGGTCTTCACCGTGCCGGTCTTGCCGTCGACGATGGCGATGTGGTTGTTTTCCTGCAGCGTCACGGCGATCTCGCCGATGCTGTTGATCGAGACGAATTCCGGCTCCGGATCATCGGCGCCGACTTCGGCAAGGCCGGTCAAGGCGACATGCTTGATCGAAGCGCAGTCGGCAACGCCGTCCTTCAGGGAAACGATGGCGAGATCGCCCGCCGGCAGCTGCGGCAGCTTGCCCTCGTTCAGATCTTCGTCGCGCTCGTTCTCGATGGCAACAGCGGCAAAGCTCTTGTCGGCGGAGATCGCCACCGAATCAGGCTGGCCGCCGAGATCGCAGCTGGCGTCGATCGCCTTCGAGGCGATGTCGACGATCGAAAGCCGGCCCGAGGGCTTGGCCTTGCTCTCGGAGGTGTTGACGGCGACGAGCGCCCTGCCGCCGACGACGGTGACCGAGGTGGGCTCGCCGTCCATCATCAGGGCGCCGGCAGCCTTCGGGGCCTTGGCGTCGGAAATGTCGACGAAGCCGATCGCGCCGAGCGGGCTGTCGGAATAGATGAGCATCATGCCGTCTTCCGTCGCCGCGATGATTTCGGCGGAGGAGACGGACTTCGCATCCTTGTCGGCCGGAATATTGGTGGCGACGGGGAAGGATGCGATGCGGTTGAAGACCTGCTCGGCGCCGGCGGGTGCGGCGACGGAAGCCAAAAGGGCTGCGGTCAGGGCCGCGCGGGAAAAGCCATACGTCATGGGAAACCTCCTGTTTCCGTGAGAAAGGAACAGGAGGCTTTTGCGTCATGCGGATGACAGGCGGATGACAATCCGGGCGGATTGCGCGACGCCCCTCCCCTGGGTCAGGCGGAGGTCCGTTCCTTGCGCATCTCGGCCGTCATCAGGAACAGCGAGGCGCCGAGGATCAGCAGCGCGCCGAGCCACAGATAGCCGGCCGGGGCATAGCCGAAAACCAGCCAGCCGGCGAGCACGTTGAGCGGCAGCTTCAGGTCATCGAAGGGCTGCACATAGGCCGCGTCCGCCGCGTTATAGGCTAGCGTCAAGAGATACTGGCCAACGACCGTCAGGAGCCCGGCCGCCAGCAGCAGCGCCAGGGCAAGACCGGTCGGCACGGCAAAGCCCGAGGCGAACGCCAAACCCGCATTGATCGGCGTCAGCAGCACCAGCAGCCAGACGGTGATCGTCTCCGGCGGCTCGAAGGCCGTGAGGTTCTTCATCAGCAAGGATGATCCGCCCCACAGCAGGGCCGACAAAATCGGCAGGAGGGCTGCCACCGAGAACGTGTCCGCCCAGGGCTGCAGGATGATCATCGCGCCGACGAAGCCGACAAGCGTCGCCACCCAGCGGGGCCAGCCGACGCTTTCGCCGAGAAAGAGCCTGGCGCCGATGATTATGAAGAAGGGCGAGGTCATGACCAGTGCGATCGCCTGCCAGATCGGCACGGTGGCCAGCCCGGTGACCCAGGCCTGCACGCCGAGGGCGGCGAGCAGGACGCGCAGCAGGTGCCGCCAGGGATAGCGCGTGCGCATCGCCCGAAGGCCGAGCTTGAACAGCAGCGGCAGGGACAGCACGAGGGCAAAGCCATATTGCCAGAAGGCCGCCGAGGCCGGCGGGAAGGCCAGGGTCATGGCCAGCCACTGGGTCGCGACATTGAGCAGGGCGAAGGCGATACCCGCCAGCACCATGTAGGAGGCTCCGGCAAACGCGCGGGAGCGGGAGAGCGTAAGGGAGCTCTGATTCATGTTTCTTTCCTTCACAAGGACCAACACAAATCAGGACGCATGAGGGCATTCGCGGCAGGGCCTGCCTGGACGAGCCCACCCGCATGCGCGGCCATCCACACGAGCGGACGGCATACGCAGGCCGAGCCGCCTGCATCCGGATACATCCATCCGGAAACGCGGCGCCATAACCAATTGCCTCATTCTCTTTCATCCGGACTGTGACCGTCGGCTCCGGAATCCAACCGGATCTGCTGACCCTTCCGACCATCGGCCGGGAGGCGCTCGCGGGCTTGGAGGCGAACCTCCTTACCGCCGGTGGGGACTTGCACCCCGCCCTGAGAACGAATGCCGGCAAAGCCAGCATCTCTGCGAATAGATCAAATGCCATTCCCGCACAAGGGATGGTGCGCCCGAGCGGTTTTAGCGCCCCTTGAAACAGATCAGCCGAGGTCGGAAGAAACGGTCAGCGCCCGCCCATTGCTTCACTTCCGCTTTCATGCAGAAATCGGCCATCGCCGCCGCCATCAAGAAAGACACCAATGAACTTTAGGCTATTTCTCAGCGCCAGTGCTTTAACCTTGCTTCTGCTGCCGGCAAGCCCATTGAAGGCCGACGATTGTGTTGCCGGTGCTGCTTCATCACCCGAAACCAATATTCCGACCGGCATCCGCTTCCACAACGACACGGCCTATGCCTTCCGCATCTATTGGGCGGACTTCGAGGGGAACCTGCGCGAATACGCCCTGGTGCAACCGGGTGAGGAATCCGGCTTCCAGACCTATGTGCACCATCGCTGGTTCGTCGAGGTCTACACGCCGGAAGGTTCCTATTGCGCCGGACCGATTTCCGCGCCCGACACAGAGACCTGCGACATGCGCGTCCTCTTCGACAACCACGACCCCTCCGTCGGCCTCGACGGCGGCTACTGCGACTACTGACGTCAACTCACGCCGCAAAAGGAAAAGCCCGGCGCGTCTCCGCACCGGGCTTTTCCATGAGTGTCAACAGGCCCTTTCGCCCCTATCGGCGTAAAGGCGTCCTGCCGATTAGCTGTTGCAGGCGTCCTTGAGACCCTTGCCAGCCGTGAACTTCGGCACGTTACGAGCCGGAATGTCGACTTCGGCGCCGGTCGACGGGTTGCGGCCCTTCGAAGCTTCGCGACGAGCAACGGTGAAAGCACCGAAGCCAGCGAGGCGAACATCGCCGCCGTTCTTCAGCTCGGCCTGAACCGTTTCGAAAACGGCGTCAACGGCGGAAGCTGCATCGGCCTTGGTGAGGCCGGCCTTCTCGGCGACCGCGGATACGAGTTCGTTCTTGTTCATGTTTCCACCCTTTCTGATTGGTATGAAACGACTCAATGGATAAGTCGGGCGGAGAATACGTATGCATCTGCCCTAAGCAACTCAAAAGCACCGCAATGGCCCGGAAAACAAGCGGTTTCGGGGAGTTTACACAAAAAAGGCTGGCATTTTTGCCAGCCTTTTTCCGTTCGATGTGCCAATTTGGCAAGACTAAGGCAAAAACTGCCTCAATGCGCCAAAGTCGCCCCTGTTTCGTCGACACCTTCGACGGTGCCGATGGCCGGTGTTTCGACCGTTCCGTCCCATTCAATCGGTTCAGGTACGCGGATCAGGGCATGTCGAATGACCTCGCCCATACGCGAGACCGGGACGATCTCAAGGTTGTTCTTGACGTTGTCCGGGATGTCCGCGAGGTCCTTGGCGTTCTCTTCCGGGATCAGAACCTTCTTGATACCGCCGCGCAGTGCCGCGAGCAGTTTTTCCTTCAGACCACCGATCGGCAGAACGCGACCACGCAGCGTGATCTCGCCCGTCATTGCCACGTCCTTGTTGACCGGGATGCCGGTCATGATCGAGACGATGGCGGTTGCCATGGCGACGCCGGCCGACGGGCCGTCCTTCGGGGTTGCCCCTTCCGGAACGTGGACGTGAATGTCCGACTTGTCGAAGCGCGGCGGCTCGATGCCGAAATCGACGGCGCGCGAACGGACGTAAGATGCCGCCGCCGAGATCGATTCCTTCATGACTTCCTTGAGGTTGCCGGTGACCGTCATGCGGCCCTTGCCCGGCATCATCACGCCTTCGATGGTCAGCAGTTCGCCGCCCACTTCGGTCCAGGCCAGACCGGTGACGATACCGACCTGATCCTCGCCTTCGGCTTCGCCGTGACGATAGCGCGGCACGCCGAGATAGTCATGAATGTTCGCAGCCGTGACGGCGACGGACTTGGTCTTGCCCTTCAGGATCTCGGTCACAGCCTTGCGGGCGAGCTTCATCAGTTCCCGCTCGAAGGACCGGACACCGGCCTCGCGGGTATACTGCTGGATGATCGCCTTGATCGCATCGTCGGAAACCGAAAACTCTTCCGGACGCAGGGCATGTTCCTTGATCGACTTCGGCAGCAGGTGCCGCTTGGCGATCTGCAGCTTCTCGTCTTCGGTATAGCCGGCGATCCGGATGATCTCCATGCGGTCCATCAGCGGGCCCGGAATGTTGAGCGTGTTCGCCGTGGTGATGAACATCACGTTGGACAGGTCGTACTCGACTTCCAGGTAGTGGTCCATGAAGGTCGAGTTCTGTTCCGGATCCAGGACCTCGAGCAGGGCCGACGACGGATCGCCGCGATAGTCCTGGCCCAGCTTGTCGATCTCGTCGAGAAGGAAGAGCGGGTTGGACTTCTTCGCCTTCTTCATCGACTGGATGACCTTGCCGGGCATCGAGCCGATATAGGTGCGGCGATGGCCGCGGATTTCGGCTTCGTCACGGACGCCGCCGAGTGCCATGCGAATGTATTCGCGGCCGGTCGCCTTGGCGATCGACTTGGCGAGCGAGGTCTTGCCGACGCCCGGAGGGCCGACGAGGCAGAGAATCGGGCCCTTGAGCTTGGTCGCACGCGTCTGCACGGCGAGATACTCGACGATGCGCTCCTTGACCTTGTCGAGGCCGAAATGGTCCTCGTCGAGGATCTTCTCGGCGGCGTTGAGGTCGATCTTGACCTTGGACTTCTTGCCCCAGGGCAGGCCGAGCAGCCAGTCGAGATAGTTGCGCACGACGGTGGCTTCCGCCGACATCGGGCTCATATGGCGCAGCTTCTTCAGCTCCGCGTCGGCCTTTTCACGGGCTTCCTTGGAGAACTTCGTCTTGGCGATGCGCTCTTCCAGTTCGGCCATCTCGTCGCGGCCGTCTTCGCCGTCGCCGAGTTCCTTCTGGATCGCCTTCATCTGTTCGTTCAGGTAGTATTCGCGCTGGGTCTTCTCCATCTGGCGCTTGACGCGCGAGCGGATGCGCTTCTCGACCTGGAGAACCGAAATCTCGCCTTCCATGAAACCGAGCGCCTTTTCGAGGCGCGTCTTCACGCTCACCGTTTCCAGCATTTCCTGCTTCTCGGTGATCTTGATGGAGAGGTGCGAGGCGACCGTGTCGGCCAGCTTCGAGTAGTCCTCGATCTGGCTTGCGGCGCCGACCACTTCGGGCGAAATCTTCTTGTTCAGCTTGACGTAGTTCTCGAACTCCGAAACGACGGAGCGGCTGAGCGCCTCGATCTCGACCGGGTCTTCGTCCGGCTCGGCGAGAACATGGGCGGTCGCCTCATAGAACTCCTCGCGGCCGGTATAGGATTCGATCTTGGCGCGGGCGCGGCCCTCGATCAGGACCTTCACCGTTCCGTCCGGCAGCTTGAGCAGCTGGAGGACATTGGCGACGGTGCCGATTTCGTAGATCGAGTCGGATGCCGGATCATCGTCCCCGGCATTGATCTGGGTCGCCAGCATGATCTGCTTGTCGGAGCCCATTACCTCTTCGAGAGCGCGAATGGACTTCTCGCGCCCGACGAACAGAGGCACGATCATGTGTGGGAAAACCACGATGTCGCGCAGGGGCAATACGGGATAGATATTGCCTTCGTTTGCTGCAGACGTTTTCGACATTTTCATTCCTTTCCGACGTCCCGGGGTGAGCCGGGACCTGGCGCCAGTCCCCGAAGGCAACTGGCACATCTCTTGCTCCCCCAACAAGTGGAGTTCCGCGACAGTGAATTCAAGCCTGCCGAAACAGCCGCCGCACCCAAATGTGACAGCACCGTTACAGACGGCGACACAACGCTACAAAACACGCTTGCCCGACGGGCGCGGAACGGAGCGCGAGGCGCCCTGCTCCGGCCGGCGACCCGATCGGTCGCGCCGAAGCACTTCGCCTTTGTATCCCAACCGACTGCTTCGGAAAACCACGGATCGGCAAATTCGCCGACTTCTCACGCGATTATCGGCCAGGGACCGGCCAAAAGAAAAAAACCCGCCGGTGCGGCGGGTTTTCGTCTCAAGAAACCGCGGCTCGCATCAGGCGGACGCGTTGGCTTTCTCTTCCTGCCGGTCCGAATAGATATAGAGCGGACGCGAGGATTCGCGCACGACGTCCTCGGAGATGACCACTTCGCGAACGCCTTCGAGTTCCGGCAGTTCGAACATGGTGTCGAGCAGGATCTTCTCCATGATCGAGCGCAGGCCGCGGGCGCCGGTCTTGCGGGTGATCGCCTTGCGGGCAATCTCGCGCAGCGCGTCCTCGTGGAAGGTCAGTTCGATGTCTTCCATTTCGAACAGGCGCTGGTACTGCTTGACCAGAGCGTTCTTCGGCTCCGACAGGATCTGGATCAGCGCATCCTCGTCGAGGTCCTCGAGCGTCGCCAGGACCGGCAGACGGCCGATGAATTCCGGGATGAGGCCGAATTTCACCAGATCTTCCGGCTCCAGTTCGCGCAGCACTTCGCCGACGCGGCGATCGTCTTCCGCCCGAACCGTCGCGCCGAAGCCGATGGAGGTCTTTTCCCCACGGGCCGAGATGATCTTGTCGAGGCCGGCAAAGGCGCCGCCGCAGATGAACAGGATGTTCGTCGTGTCGACCTGCAGGAATTCCTGCTGCGGATGCTTGCGGCCGCCCTGCGGCGGAACCGAAGCGACGGTGCCTTCCATGATCTTCAGAAGCGCCTGCTGTACGCCCTCGCCCGAAACGTCGCGGGTGATCGAGGGGTTGTCGGACTTGCGCGAAATCTTGTCGACTTCGTCGATGTACACGATGCCGCGCTGGGCGCGTTCGACGTTGTAGTCGGCCGACTGCAGCAGCTTCAGGATGATGTTCTCGACGTCCTCGCCGACATAGCCGGCTTCGGTGAGCGTCGTGGCATCGGCCATGGTGAAGGGCACGTCGATGATGCGGGCGAGCGTCTGGGCAAGATAGGTCTTGCCGCAGCCGGTCGGGCCGACGAGCATGATGTTCGACTTGGCCAGCTCCACATCGCCGCCCTTGGAGGCATGCGACAGGCGCTTGTAGTGGTTGTGCACCGCGACCGAGAGGATCTTCTTGGCCTGTCTCTGGCCGATCACGTATTCGTCGAGGATCTTGATGATGTCCTGCGGCGTGGGAACGCCGTCGCGGGACTTGACCATCGACGACTTGTTCTCTTCGCGGATGATGTCCATGCACAATTCGACGCATTCATCGCAGATGAACACCGTCGGTCCGGCAATCAGCTTGCGGACCTCGTGCTGGCTCTTGCCGCAGAAGGAACAATAGAGGGTATTCTTGGAGTCACCGCCGTTGCTTCCGCTGACCTTGCTCATGTCTTTATCCTTCCAGCACGCCGCTCCTCCGACCAGCGGAGGGCGGTCACTCACACCGCCGGTTCCGGCTGTCACCTGACGGCCGAAACCTTACCCGACTTGGAGGTACTTACCGATCCATTCAATCCAATTTCAGGACCGGCGGCAACGAGAACCCCTTCAAATCGCAAGGCTACGTCACCAAACCACAACATAGCCTTAATAGGTACTAATAGCGCTTTCCTCGACCGTTTACACCCCTAAAGCCGATCACAAGCGGTTCATGGAAACCGAACCACTTCCGGCCGGGGCCGAACTCATGCCGCAGGAACGCCCTCGATCTCCTGACGCGAGGTCAGGATCTTGTCGATCAGACCCCAGTCCTTGGCCTCGCCCGCTTCCATGAAATGGTCACGATCGAGCGTCTGTTCAACCTCTTCGAGGCTGCGGCCCGTATGCTTCACGTAGATTTCGTTCAGGCGGCGCTTCATCTTGATGATGTCGCGGGCGTGACGTTCGATGTCCGAGGCCTGGCCCTGGAACCCGCCGGAGGGCTGGTGAACCATGATGCGGGCGTTCGGGGTGGCAAAGCGCATGCCCTTCTCGCCGGCGGCCAGAAGCAGCGAACCCATCGAGGCGGCCTGGCCGACGCAGAGCGTCGAGACGGCCGGACGGATGAACTGCATGGTGTCGTAGATCGCCATGCCGGCGGTGACCACGCCACCGGGGGAATTGATGTAGAGCGCGATTTCCTTCTTCGGGTTCTCGGCTTCGAGGAACAACAGCTGCGCGCAGACCAGCGACGCCATCGTGTCTTCGACCGGACCGGTCAGGAAAATGATGCGCTCCTTCAGGAGGCGGGAAAAGATGTCATAGGAGCGCTCGCCGCGGTTCGTCTGCTCCACAACCATCGGCACCAGGGCCATGGCGGTATCAACTGGATTTCTCATGTCCGTCCTTTATCAGCCTCATCCCCAAACACTCGATGCGCGGCGGGAATCAAATAAAACCTGTCAATCCCTACATAGAGTGTCCGCACCCTCGACTTCAAGACTCGCGGCTCGGTTATCCTTAATACCTCGGGCATGGAGCAAGACGCATAAACCCTTGCCCTGCCCTCGCCTATGCCGCCGCCCCCAGCAGCCACAGCTATTGCGCGGCCGTTGGTAAATCAATTGCTAATAAATACTGTCAAGCTTGTGCGAGACTGCGGTGAAAGGCCTTGGGGTAAGGACTCGTTAAACACTCTGCCCCATCTTGCGACAATCCTCCCGACCGCACGCAAGGCCGATCCCGTGCTCGATATCAAGACCGCGCTATTCCTGTGGGCGATGGAAGCCTCGACCCTGGCCGTGCTGCTCGCCGCCGTCTGGCTGCACGACCGTTCCCAGCGGCACTACGGCCTCTGGTCGCTCGGCTTTGCCGGGCATGGGCTGGGCGTCGCGCTGGTCGCCGCACGCGGCCAGATCCCGGACTGGCTGTCCATCCCGGTCGCCAATGCGGTCGCGCTCTCGAGCTTCCCCTTCTGGATCGCCGGAATGCTGTTCCTGGCGAAACGCCCTCTGGCGGGGTGGGCGGCCATTCCGGTGCTCCTGTGGATCGCCGGAATGCTGATCGAGCCGATCCGGGACGACATCGCCTACCGGATCGCCCTCTACAATTTCTCCGCCGCCTGCGGTTTCGCCATGCTGTCGTCCGTCGCCGTCCGCCATGACATCGCCGGACCGAGCCTGCGACGGCTGCTGGCGGGTATCTGGGCCGGGCAGGCGCTGGTCGGCCTGCTCGTCGCGGCGTTATGCCTGATCACCCTCCCCCGCAGTCTGCAGGACGCGCCGTTCTCGGCGATCTCCACCGCGACCACCGTTTTCGGCTTCATTGCCGTGATCATGATCGGCGCGCGGATCGTCATGGATCGTTCGGAACAGCGCTTGCACCACCTGGTCCGCAGCGATCCGCTGACCGGCGTGCTCAATCGCCGCGGGCTGGTCGAGGATTTCGCCCGCCTCTCCACTTCCCGGACCGCCTCCGGCCGCCTGATCGCGCTTGCGCTTTTCGACCTCGACCACTTCAAGAAGATCAACGACACCTACGGCCACCAGGCCGGCGATGCGGTGCTGCTGGCCTTCTCCGGCATCTGCCGGTCGCTCGTCCCCGCCACCGGCATTTTCGGCCGCACCGGCGGCGAGGAATTCATGGCCGGCATCGAGGTCAGGGAGGTGCGCGAGGCGGCACTCGTCGCCGAAGCCATCCGCCAGGCTTTCGCCGCCGCCCGGACAGAGACCGACAAGGGGCCGATCTCGGCGACGGTCAGCATCGGCATCGCCACGGCGCCTGCCGCCGGGTTCGATCTCGACCTGCTGATGAGTAGTGCCGACAGGGCGCTCTACAAGGCCAAGGCGCGCGGCCGCAACCGCACCACGGTGCTGAGCGGCGACCGTGTCCTGACCGTTCCGACGGACGGTCCCGAAGGGCTGGACGAACAGGCCGACCGGCAGGTCGCCGCCCTCAAGCGCCTGGTTGCCAAGGCATCGCCGCCGACCGGCATGTCCAAGCCTTAAACGGCCTTTCGCGCGCCCGACAAATTCTGTAGATCACCCCGATGACCCAACTCCCTTTCCTCGCCATCGACACGACCGCGCGTCGTGTCAGCCTCGACGCCCGCAACCCGGCCTTCTACAGCGATCCGAACCGCGTCTACGCCGCCCTGCATGCTTCCTGCCCGACCTTCTACTGGGAGGAGCAGAAGCAGTGGTTCTTCACCGGCTATGACCATGTCAACGGCTTGCTGCGCGACCGCCGCTTCGGCCGGCAGATCCTGCATATCGCGACGCGCGAAGAACTGGGCATGCCGGCACCGTGCCCGCACACCAGGCATTTCGATGCGGCCGAGGCGCGTTCGCTGCTCGAGCTTGAGCCGCCGGAGCACACTCGACTGAGGACCCTCGTCAACCGGGCCTTCGTCTCGCGTCATGTCGAGAAGATGAAGCCGGAGATCGAGTCGCTGGCCAACGGGCTGATCGACGCCTTCGAAAAGGACGGCAGGACCGAACTGCTCGCCTCCTTCGCCGACATCATTCCGGTGACGATGATCGCCCGCATGATCGGCATCCCGGAGGAGATGGGGCCGCAGTTGCTCAAATGGAGCCATGACTATGTCGGCATGTACATGTTCAAGCGCAATCGCGCCGACGAGGAGGCCGCCGACCGGTCGGCCCGGGAATTCGCAGACTATGTGCGCGGCATGATCGCCGAGCGTCGCGCCAATCCGCGCGACGACCTGTTGACCCATATGATCCACACCGAGCACAAGGGCCAGTTCCTGACCGAGGACGAGCTGATCTCGACGACGATCGTCCTGCTCAATGCCGGCCACGAGGCCACCGTGCACCAGGTCGGCAATTCGGTGCGGATCATCCTCGAAAGCGGCTTGTCGACCGCCGAGATGTTCCGCGACGAAGCGGCGACGGAACGGACAGTCGAGGAGACGCTACGCATCTGCGCGCCGGTGCATATCTTCCAGCGCTATTGCCTGGAACCGGCCGAGATCGACGGCGTCACGTTCAAGCGCGGCGACAAGGTGAGCCTGATCCTTGCCGCCGCCAATCTCGATCCGCTGAAGTTCACCGACCCGCTGACATTCAAGCCGGAGCGCAACGAGGCGCCGAACCTCTCCTTCGGCGCCGGCATCCATTTCTGCATCGGCGCGCCGCTGGCGAGGCTCGAGCTCAACATCGTCCTGCCGCTGCTGTTCAGGCGCCTGCCGGGACTGAAGCTCGCCGCCCAGCCCACGGTGAAGGACGTCTATCACTTCCACGGGCTGGAACGGCTCGACCTAAGCTGGTGATCGTCAGCCGGCAAGGCCGTAGCGCGCCGCCGGCCGGCTCAGAGACAGATGCGGCATCAGCACGCTCCGGGCTGCCTGATAGCTGTCGTAGAGGCTGCTGTCGGCCAGCGACGGGATGGTGATGAGTTCGCCCTGGTCGAAACCGGCCAAGGCCGCGTCGACGAGGTCGCCGACCTCCATTACCATGTTCGGATCGAGATCGTCGATCGAGCGGCCGACGCGGTCGAACAGTTCCGTGCGGGTCAGTCCGGGAAGCACGGCTTGCAGCCGCACGCCGGTGCCTTCCAGTTCGGCTGCGAGCGATTCGGTCAGGATGAGGACGAAGGCCTTCGAGGCGCCGTAGGTGCCGTTGAAGAAATGCGGGGCGAGCGCGACGACGGATGCGGTGTTGATGATCGCCCCCGTCCCTCTCCCGGCAAAGGCCTGGGCTGCCGCGATCGCCAGCCGGTTGGCGGCAAGCACGTTCAGTTCGACCATGCGATCGTAATCATCGAGATCGCCCTGCAGGAGCGGACCCTTGGGTCCGACGCCGGCATTGTTGACGAAGAGCGTGATGCCCGCATCGCCGCGCAGCCGGTCTTCGACCTTCTTGATGTCGGCACGGTCCGAGAGATCGGCCCTCAGGCTTTCGCTCTTTATCCCGTACTGGCCGGCCAGCCGGCTTCCGAGCGCATCGAGACGGGCGGCGTCGCGGGCGACGAGAATGAGATTAAAGCCGCGGCGGGCAAGCCGGTCGGCATAGGTGGCGCCGATGCCGGACGAGGCGCCGGTGACGAGAGCAGTTCCGGGGGCGGTTGTGGGGTTCGAGGTCATGTTCTTCTCCTGGGTTGGCATTTACTGGTATATGCCACTATATTTGTGAAGAGGCGCCGGCATTCAAGCCCCCACGACAAATTTTCTGCGGGCGATGGAAGCTGCGCCCGAATGCGGGCATGGTTGCGCCATTCCGGACAAGCGGATCGAAGAGGACAGCATGAACGGTAGCGAGGACGAAGGGGTCTGGCAGTATTGCAGCAACAGCGCGGTGCGCCGCGCCGCGCGGCAATTGGGCCAGCTCTACGACGACGCCATGGGCGACAGCGGGTTGCGCGGCACGCAATTCTCGCTCCTGTCGCAGATCGCCCAGTCGGGTGCGCCGACGCAGAAGGAGCTGGCCGAGGCCATGGTGATGGACCTCTCGGCGCTCGGCCACACTCTGAAGCCGCTGATCCGCGACGGGCTGGTGCAACTCGTGCCGGACGACAAAGACCGCCGCGCCAAGCGCGTGCGGCTGACGGAAGCTGGCCTCGCACGGCAGCGGGAGATGGTCATCCGCTGGCAGGACGCTCAGACGCGATTCGACAAGACCTTCGGCAAGGAACGGTCGGAAGAGCTTCGACGTACACTTGCTTTCATCGCCTCGAAGGACTTTGCCAAGGCATTTTCGGGCGAAGAGAACGGCTGAGCGCTACAAACGGGGCAAGCGGCGCTCGCCGTGTCGTTTCAACGGCTTGCGCGCGGCGTCTGAGACAGGGAATCACGCTGAACGGGCCGCAAGCCCCCCGCCCGCGACGCGGTCAGAGGCCGGCGTCCGCTCGGTAGCGCTCCGTCAGGCGCTGCACTTCGTCGCCGATCGCGGCCCGGAGATCGGCCGGCTCCAGGACTTCCACATCCGCCCCCAGCCGCAGCAATTCGGATACGGCATGCCGGTTGGTGGCGACCGGCAGCCTGACCGTGCGCCAGCCCTCCGGATCGGCCTCGTCCGACAGCTCCATGCGTGAGCGCACGAAGGACGGGCTGTTGTGCTGAAGCATGTTCAGCCCCCAGGGCGACAGGCGCAGCGTGGCGGTGTTTGGGTGAAGCTCCTCCTCCAGGCGGCGCGTGTTCTCGTTCCAGTAGGATGCGAGATCGAAATCGCCCGGCCGCTCGAAGCGATCCTCGGTCACGACGAGATCCAGAATGCGGGAAATGCGGTAGGTCCGGACGTTCTCCTCAACCTTTGCCGCCATGTACCAGGCGCCGCCCTTCAGCACGACGCCGAGGGGCTCGGCCTCCCGATTCTTCTCCGACGTCCAGGTCCGGTAGCGCATACGGATGCGCTTGGAGTTCCACACCGCATCGGCGATCGCCTGGAGATAGAGCGGCTGCTCGTTCTCGCCGAACCAGGTCGGCGCATCGAGATGGAATTTTGCCTGCATCTTGGCCGCACTCTGGCGCAACTCCTCCGGCAGCGCCGCGGTCAGCTTCTTCTGTGCGCCGGCCATCAGGGAACCGAGGCCAAGATCGGCGGCCGCGCCCGGCAGGCCCGAGAGGAACATGGCTTCCGCCTCCGCCTGCGACATGCCGTTCAGCCGCACGCGGTAGCCGTCGAGCAGCCGGTAGCCGCCGTCCGAGCCACGTTCGCTGTAGACCGGAATCCCGGCGAGCGAGAGCGCGTCGATGTCGCGATAGATGGTGCGGACCGAGACCTCGTTCTCCTCCGCCAGGGTCTCTGCCGTTACCAGGCCGTTCGCCTGCAAGGTGGTGAGGATGTTGATCAGCCGGCTCGCCCGCATCAGGAAATCTCCTTTTCGGAAATTATCCTAAACCAACCTGACAAAAGCTGACAGGTATGGGGCGCCATCCTTCACCCATCCATTCCACCAACCGAAGGAGACGACCGATGATCCAGGAACCCATCACCCTCTACTACTCGCCCCAGACCCGCGCGACCGGCGCACGCTTCCTGCTCGAGCAGCTGAAAGCGCCCTATCAGCTGCATGTGCTCAACATGAAGGCCGGCGAACAGCGCAAGCCCGCCTATCTCGCCATCAATCCGCTCGGCAAGGTGCCGGCGATTCGCCACGGCAAGGCCTTCGTCACCGAGCAGGCGGCGATCTACCTCTATCTCGCCGACCTGTTTCCCGAGGCAGGCCTCGCGCCGGCGCTCGACGACCCGGACCGCGGCGCCTATCTGCGCTGGCTGGTGTTCTACGGCAACTGCTTCGAGCCGGCGGTAATCGACCGCTACCTGAAGCGCGAACCGGCGAGCCCGAACGACACGCCGTACAGCAATTTTGACGACATGCTGGCGGCGATCGAGGATGCGTTGAAGCCCGGCCCCTATCTGCTGGGCGACAGGATGAGTGCTGCCGACCTTCTGTGGGGCACGGCGCTGCACTGGACGACGATGTTCGGCATCGTCCCGGAGCGGCCGCTGTTCCGCGACTACATCGCGCGCATGACGGCGCTGGAATCGTTTCGCAAGGTGGCGGAGGAAGACGCCGAGCTTGCGGCCCGGCACCAGGCCGAGGTGGACGCGATGACCGGCAACGCCGCCTGAGACGGTGGCTTTCGTTCCGTTAGAAGTCACGACGCGCACCGGGACCGGTGCGCGTCGTGAGCTTAAGGCTAGATACGGATGACGTAATCCTTGCGAGTCGTTTCAACGACTTCCCAGGTGCCGTTGAAGCCGGGCCTGAGGATCATCCGGTCGCCGGGCTTCAGATGCACGGGCTTTCCGCCGTCCTCCGTCACCACCGAATGGCCTTCGAGCACGTGGAAATATTCCCACTCCTCGTAGGAGATCCGCCATTTGCCCGGGGTCGACTGCCAGATGCCGGCATAGACGCCGCCCGGGGCCTCTTCGAGGTTCCAGGTTGTGAAGCGCGGATTGCCGGAAAGCAGGCGGTCGGCGGCAGGCGCCCCCTCCTCCGGCTCGACCGTCGAGGGATCGAAATTCAGATAGTGCGACATGCTCGCTCCTCGGCGCCGCGGCCGCGCGGGCTGCGGCGCTCGTTCGGGTGACGGATCAGACCTTGACGAGAGACTGCTCGAGATCGCCGATGATGTCCTCGGCATCCTCGATGCCGATCGACAGCCGGACTACGTCCGGACCGGCACCCGCAGCTATCTGCTGGGCTTCGGTCAGCTGGGCATGGGTGGTGGATGCCGGGTGGATGACCAGCGAGCGGGTATCGCCGATATTGGCGAGGTGCGAGAAGAGCTGCAGCCCTTCGACCAGCGCCTTGCCGGCGGCATAACCGCCCTTGACGCCGAAGGTGAAGACGGCGCCCGCGCCCTTCGGCGAGTAGCGCTTCTGCAGCGCGTGGTTCGGATCGCTGTCGAGGCCGGCATAGTTCACCCAGGCGACCTTCGGGTGCTGTTTCAGCCAGGTGGCGACCTTCAGCGCGTTGTCGCAATGGCGCTGCATCCGGAGCGGCAGGGTCTCGATACCGGTCAGCAGGAGGAAGGCATTCATCGGCGCGATCGCCGGGCCGAGGTCGCGCAGGCCCAGCACGCGGCAGGCGATGGCGAAGGCGAAATTGCCGAAGGTCTGGTGCAGCACGACGCCCGAATATTCCGGCCGGGGCTCGGACAGCATCGGGAACTTGCCGGAGGTCGACCAGTCGAAGGTTCCGCCGTCGACGATGATGCCGCCCATGGAATTGCCGTGGCCGCCGAGGAATTTCGTGGCCGAATGCACGACGATGTCAGCGCCATGTTCCAGCGGGCGCAGCAGATAGGGGCTGGCCATGGTGTTGTCGACGATCAGCGGCAGACCATGCTGCTTGGCGACTTCGGAAATGGCCGCGATGTCCACGAAGGTGCCGCCTGGGTTGGCAAGGCTCTCGATGAAGATGGCGCGCGTCCGGTCGTCGATCTGCGCGGCAAAGCTGTCCGGATCGGCCGGGTCGGCCCAACGCACCTGCCAGCCGAAGTTCTTGAAGGCATGGCCGAACTGGTTGATCGAGCCGCCATAGAGCTTCTTGGCCGCGACGAAGTTGTCGCCCGGCTGCATCAGCGTGTGGAAGACAAGCATCTGGGCGGCGTGGCCCGAGGCGACGGCAAGCGCTGCCGTGCCGCCTTCGAGGGCTGCGACGCGCTCTTCCAGCACGGCCTGAGTCGGGTTCATGATGCGCGTGTAGATATTGCCGAACTGCTTCAGGCCGAACAGTGCCGCGGCATGGTCGGCGTCGTTGAAGACATAGGCCGTGGTCTGATAGATCGGCGTGACGCGCGCGCCCGTCGCGGGATCCGGCTGGGCGCCCGCATGCACGGAAAGGGTCGCAAAACCCGGATTGTTCTTGGACATTTCTTGCCTCCACTAGAATTCAGTCGCGGCGATCATAGCGGCTCAAGCCGTGATGTCAGCCCGGTATTTTCAACAATCCGAGGGCGTTTGCATGCCGCCGGCGTTGATCGAAATCAATGCAACCATCGTGTCGCGGTCGCATCCTGCGGATACAATTTGGAGGTTGTCCATGAATACCGCCGTCAACGATCCGACACGCACCGTCCTTTCCCGCATGGTGGACTGGTTCGCCAAGGGATGGGAAAGCAGCGCCGAGGCCGAAATGATCGCTTCGCTGGACCAGTTCACCATCAACAACATCGCGCATGATTGCGGCATTTCGCCCGATCAGCTGATCGAACTTGCCAAGGCCGGTCCGCATGCGGCCGACGAGATGATCGAGATGATGCGGGCGCTGAACATCGATCCGGCCGAGGTCGAGTTGCGGCTGCGCAACCAGTTCCGCGACATGCAGATCACCTGCGCGCACTGCGCCTCCAAGGGCGAGTGCCGCAAGGATCTGGGCGCACACACGGCGAGCGAAAACTTCGCTCACTATTGCGGCAATGCGAGCGATCTCAACGCATTGCGCGCCAATCCGGAATTTCTGCTCGGCTGAGATTGCCGGATTGTCCGATCAAAGCCCGAGGCGCGGCATTTCGATCGCCGGGCAGCGGTCCATCACGACCTTGATCCCGGCGGCCTCGGCTTCGCGTGCGGCAAGGTCGTCGCGAACGGAGAGTTGCGACCAGATGACCTTCGGGCGAGGATCGAGGGCGATCGCATCGTCGACGACCTCGTGAAGATATTCCGAGGCACGGAAGACGTCGACCATGTCGATCGGCTCGGGGATGTCGGCCAGGGTCGCATAGGTCGTCTGGCCGAGGATTTCCTTGCCTGCCTGCCCCGGATTGACCGGGATGACGCGGTAACCCTTGGACAAAAGGAAGCGCATGACACCATAGCTCGGGCGCGCCGCATTGGGCGATGCGCCGACCAGGGCGATGGTCTTCGTGTCGCGGAGAATGCCCGAGAGATAGGCGGCTTCGTAATGGTCGTGATCGATCTTCATGGGCAAACCTCCCGTATTTCAGTCTTTGCTTGAGGAGCGTATGATTGTCTGTCTTGCTTATGTGGGACGAGGCCGCCCGACAACAAGCAGACGCGCACAGAGGACCCATTCTTTTCTCGGAGGAGTGCCATGATGAAGACCTTGTTTGCCGTCCTGCCGATGCTGGTGATTGCAACATCGGTGCAAGCCGTACCGAAATACACGTCCACGCGCATGAACTGCGACCGCGTCCAGGCCACCGTGCGCCAGCAGGGCGTCGTCGTGCTGACCTATCCATCCCCACGCAAGGGCGGGCGCATGCTCTATGACACCTATGTCGCCAGCCGCCGCTTCTGTCGGCCGGGCGAGATCACCGAAAGGGTGAGCGTGCCGAGCGCCGACCGGCTCCGTTGTCCCGTATTGAAGTGCAAACCGGACGAGCCGAGCGACAATAGCGACGGCGGTCAGGAGCGCGGTCCCAACGACCCGACGCATCTCTGATGTTCGCCGTGCCGCTCCGGGCTATGGCGTGGAACAGTCGAGAGGCATATCTGGTTAGCGTGCAGGTGGTCGGTGCGGCGATTTGCCGATCTGGAAAGCCCGGCGCCGCAGTCAAAGGACAGAAGACATGAAGAAGCTGATCTGCATTCTGGCGACGGTGCTGGCGGCGTCGCCAGCCCTGGCGATCTCGCGCTACAATGCGCAGTCGATGACCTGTGCCGCGGCTCGCCAGGCGGTGCTTGGCCAGCGGGCCGTCATCTTCCGCTTCCCCTCGCGCAGGGTCGCGGGGCTGACGCTCTATGACCGCTATGTGCGCGACAACCGCCAATGCGACTCGCACGAATATGCGGCACGCGCCTATATTCCGACCAAGGACGAGGCGCGTTGCCCGGTGCTCGCCTGCGAACCGCTTCCCGACGATCGCTTTGGCCTTCTGCGCCGGCCCTGGATCCCATTCTGAGAACAGGGGACCCCTTCGTCCCGGACGATGGATCGCCTCAGGCGGCGCTACGCCCCCTGCCCTGCAAAGGGTGGTGGGTGTTCGCGTGCGTCAATTCGTAGACGAGCGGATATTCGGTCACCAGGGCGCGGTTCATCACGACCTTGATGCCGGCGGCCTCGGCCCGGGCGGCGGCTTCATCGTCACGCACGCCGAGCTGGCCCCAGATCGCCATGGGCAGGTCCGGCAGGCGCAGGACCTCGTCGACCACCTCGGAAAAATGTTCGGACCGGCGGAACACGTCGACGAGATCGATCGGTTCCGGAATATCGGCAAGCCTGGCATAGATCGTCTGGCCGAGAATCTTTTCGCCGGCATGCTCGGGATTGACGGGAAAGACGTGATAGCCCTTGCCGAGCAGGAAGCCGGTCACCCAGTGGCTCGGCCGGTTGTCCTTCAGAGAAGCCCCGACAATCGCGATCGTGCGCGCCGATCCCAATATGCCGGCAAGATAGGCGTCGGAATAAGTGTCGTGCATCATGGTGTCCTCCTTGCGGCCAAGCCGCGTGCGGCGAACCCCGCCCTTCGTTCCCATCCGAACTATATGAGCGGTCCCTTAATCAATAATGCCGGGAATGGGACAAATGCGAGTGATTGCACAATGACGCCCTAAAGGGCCTATTCGGGCAGCACGACATGCCCCTGCTCGTCGAGCGGGAAGAAGGGATTGTGGGCCACTTCCCACAGATGACCGTCGGGGTCGGCGAAGTAACCGGAATAGCCACCCCAGGAGACCTTCTCCGGCGCCTTGACGAGGGTTGCGCCACAGGAGACGGCGAACTTGATCACCGCATCGACGCCGGTCGGGCTCGAGACATTGTGGGCGAGCGTCACGCCGGAGAAACCAGGGCCTGTATCGGCGACCTCGGCATCCTTGGCCAGGGCCCCACGCCCGAACAGCGCGAGCACGGTCCCCTTCATCTGGATGAAGGTGACGCTTTCCTGCGAGGCCGAGGATTTCTTCCAGCCCAGCCTTTCGTAAAAGGCAGTGCTGGTGGCTACGTCGGCGACGCCAAGGGTAACAATCGATATACGCCGCTCGAGCGACATGGTCCCACTCCTGAATATTGAGTCGAAATTCCGTTTTGTTCTTCTTATGTTTACTTTTCATTCACGTCAATATTAGGGTAAGCTCATGGTTGTAAAAGCGCGAACTACAATCATTTTAATATGTAACTAACGACCCGAGGCGAGATCTCGCCCGCCTCGAAGGCCGCCTGGCAGGGTCTATTCTCCCGTCCAGGTCGGATGCCGCTTGTCGAGGAAGGCGCCTATTCCTTCCGCCGCGTCGCGCGCCAGCATGTTCTCGACCATGACGCGGGCGGCATAGTCATAGGCTTCCTCGAGCGGCATCTCGATCTGCCGGTAGAAGGCTTCCTTGCCGATCTTCAATGTCAACGGCGACTTGGACGCAATGATGGCGGCGTATTTGTCGACGACCTGGGCGAGATACTGTTTCGGCACGATGCGGTTGACGAGGCCGAAATCCTTGGCGGTCGAGGCATCGATCGTCTCGCCGGTCAGCAGCATTTCCATGGCCTGCTTACGGTGCGCGGCGCGGCTGACGGCGACCATGGGGGTCGAGCAGAACAGACCGATGTTGACGCCCGGCGTGCAGAAGGCCGAGGTGTCGGTGCAGATCGCCAGATCGCAGGAGGCGACGAGCTGGCAGCCCGCAGCGGTCGCGAGCCCGTCGACCTCGGCGATCACCGGCTTCGGCAGATGGGTGATCGCCAGCATCAGGTCGGCGCAGAGGCGCATAGTCTTCTCGAAAAAGCCCCGGCCGCGATCCGGGTCTGCCCGGTGGGCAGTCATTTCCTTGAGATCGTGACCGGCGGAGAACAGCTTGCCGGCCGCCGAGAGCACGACGACGCGCACCTCCGGATCGTCCGCTGCGGCGCCAAGTTCGGCCATCAGCGCCTCCATCAGCGCGATCGACAGCGCATTGGCCGGCGGGTTGTTGAGGGTGAGGCGCAGCACGCCCTTGTCGCGCGACGACAGCACCGGCCCCGCCCCGCTTTCACCGCCATCCTTCTTGAACGACACCACTTCCGCCATCACCGATCTCCCTTGGCGTTTGCACTTGGGCCAAAGCCTGCCATAAAACGCTCACCCTTTGAAAGCCCATTCGAATAGAGAACTTGCCCGATGCAGCCGATCATGAGCGCCGACGAGATCAACGCCTTTCTCGAGACGGACTTTCCGCAGATCCATACCGACGGCCGCGTCTTTCACGTGATCTCCGTCGCCCCCGGCGGCATCACGATGACCTTCGATCCGTCCGAGCGGCATCTGCGTCCCGGCGGTACGGTGTCGGGACCGGCGATGTTCGCGCTGGCCGACGTCGCGGCCTATGCAGCGGTGCTCGCCCATATCGGGCCAGTGGCGCTCGCCGTCACCACCAGCCTCAACATCAACTTCCTGCGCCTGCCACAGCCGCAGCTCATCCGCTGCGAGTGCCGGGTGCTGAAACTCGGCAAGCGGCTCGCCGTGATCGATGCGCTGCTGCTCCAGGACGGAAGCGACGGCCCGATCGCCCAGGCGACCGCGACCTATTCGATTCCGCCGCGCTAAGCGATACGGCCCGCTGTTTGGCGCGAAACAAGGTCGCAAGGCGCCGTCCGAGCCGCAGCATTGGTGCGGTAAAATATTACCACACACACAAATCATTGTTTTCATGTAGCTATTCAGAATATCAACCACGTCGGCTGCTCTTGACCGCGAAAAGCCCTCGGCTTATACAACGCCCAGTCTGCGGCCCTTCGGGACCGCTTTCTGTTTCGTGGGTCAAGGCGCGCGAAATCAAGCAACAAGAAACGCCCCGCGCGCCTCGGCAAGCAGGGTCCCAAACGGAAAGTATCACTCATGTCTACCTTCGTTCAGAAGCCTGCAGAGGTGGAGAAGAAGTGGATCATCATCGACGCCGAAGGCCTCGTTGTTGGTCGCCTCGCCTCCCTCATCGCCATGCGCCTGCGTGGCAAGCACAAGGCCACCTACACCCCCCACGTTGACGACGGCGACAACGTCATCGTCATCAATGCCGAGAAGGTCGCTCTGACCGGCAAGAAGTACTCCGACAAGAAGTACTACTGGCACACCGGTTATCCGGGCGGCATCAAGGAGCGCACCGCGCGCCAGATCATCGAAGGCCGCTTCCCGGAGCGCGTTCTCGAGAAGGCCGTCGAGCGCATGATTCCGCGTGGCCCGCTCGGCCGTCGCCAGATGAAGAACCTGCGCGTCTACGCCGGTTCGAACCATCCCCATGAAGCCCAGCAGCCGGTCGCACTCGACGTGGCTTCGCTGAACAGCAAGAACGTAAGGAGCGCCTGATAATGGCTGACCTCTCTTCCCTGAAGGATCTCGGCACGGCCGCTCCGGAAGCCTCTGCTCCGGTTCACGTCCGCAAGGTCGACGCCCAAGGCCGCTCCTACGCGACCGGCAAGCGCAAGAACGCCGTTGCCCGCGTCTGGGTCAAGCCGGGCTCCGGCAAGATCATCATCAACGGCCGTGACTACACGACCTATTTCGCCCGTCCGGTCCTGCAGATGATCCTGCAGCAGCCGATCGTCGCCGCTGCCCGCACCGGCCAGTTCGACATCGTCGCGACCGTCGCCGGCGGTGGTCTTTCCGGTCAGGCCGGCGCCGTGCGCCATGGCCTTTCCAAGGCCCTCACCTACTTCGAGCCGGGCCTGCGCGCCGTGCTCAAGAAGGGTGGCTTCCTGACCCGCGACAGCCGCGTCGTCGAACGTAAGAAGTACGGCAAGGCCAAGGCCCGTCGTTCGTTCCAGTTCTCCAAGCGTTAATCGCTTCCGGATTTCGGAATTCGCAAAAGGCGGGGCTTCGGCTCCGCCTTTTGTCGTTTTGCCACCTTGCCAGACCCTGTCGTGATGCGGGCGTCCCACGGATTGGATGATTTTCACCGTCTGCCTGCTCCGGCGCGACGAATCCACGTGCACATTTCGAGAATTTGTAACATATCATAGGCGCTCATCGACCAAGGTCGCGCACGGGGACAGGAGAGTGCGATGCAGGGTGTCTTCAGACTTCTCGGCGTGATCGGCGCGCTGGCATTGGGATCAACGGCAGCCCGGGCGGCAGACCCTGCCGCCGTTGCCGACCAGACATCGGCTTATGACTGGAGCGGCGTCTATATCGGGGCCGTCGGCGCCTATGGCTTCGGCGAGGATGACTGGTCGGTCGACGGACATTTCGACCTCGACGGCGCGGCCTTTGGCGGCGGGGTGATCGGCTACAACCACCAATGGGACAGCTTCGTCTTCGGCGCAGAAATCGTCGGCCTGTTCGGCCAGATGCAGGAGAGCGGCTTCCCCGACTACATCTATGAGGCGCTGGTCGACGTCAAGGCGCGTGCCGGTTATGCCGTCGACCGCGCCCTGTTCTACGTGGCCGGCGGCTACAGCTTTGCGCGCTTCGACGAAGAAGGCGACGACTTCGATCTGCACGGCTACAATATCGGCGGCGGCATCGACTTCGCCCTCACCGAGAATGTGGTGCTCGGCGCCGAATACACCTTCCGCGGCCTCAACGGCGACAGCGCGTCCAATCAGGACGTGGACGGCAAGGTTTCCACCATTTCGGCGAAGCTGACCTACAAGTTCTGACGATCCCGTCCGACACGTCTCGAAGCCGCGGATCGTACGTTCCGCGGCTTTTCGTTTGCCGGCCGCCAGTCGCGCGCGCCGCGCCAGCCGCACCGCCATCAATCTCCTCCTCCCAGTGCAAAAACCTCTGGCAATCGACGGCTGCGACCTTAATATTGCGCCGCAACACCGGCAGAGCCTGCCGCAAGGGAGACCATTTCATGGCCGAGAAGACAATCGATCACGCCATCACCGCCACCGACCTCAAATCGGCCGCGACCGATCCGACCCATGCCGGCGTGCTCTCCTTCATGCGCCGCCGCTATACCAAGTCGCTCGAAGGCGTCGATGCCGTGGTCTGGGGCATTCCGTTCGATGCGGCAACCTCCAACCGCCCCGGCGCGCGCTTCGGACCGCAGGCGATCCGCCGCGCCTCGGCGATCTTCGACAACGATCCGCAATACCCCTTCGAGCGAGACCTATTCGCCGAGATGGCCGTGATCGACTACGGTGATTGCCTGCTCGACTACGGCAATCACTGGCAGACGCCGGAGACGATCGAAACCGAAGCTGCGAAGATTCTCGCCGCCACCGATTTCCTGCTGACGCTCGGCGGGGACCACTTCATCACCTGGCCGCTGCTCAAGGCCCATGCCGCCAAGCATGGCCCGCTGGCGCTCGTGCAGTTCGATGCCCATCAGGACACCTGGTTCGACGACGGCAAGCGCATCGACCACGGCTCCTTCGTCGGCCGCGCCGTGCGCGAGGGCCTGATCGATCCGGACCGCTCGATCCAGATCGGCATCCGCACCCATGCGCCCGAAGACTGCGGCATCCGCATCGTCTACGGCCACGAAGTCGAGGACATGCGGGCCGGCGACATCTCCTCGCTGATCGTCAGCCATACCGGCGGTCTGCCGACCTATCTCACCTTTGACATCGACTGCCTCGACCCGGCCTTCGCCCCCGGCACCGGCACCCCGGTCGCCGGCGGCCCGTCGAGCGCCAAGATTCTCTCGGTGCTGCGCGGGCTCTACCAGCTCGACATTCGCGGCGCCGACGTCGTGGAGGTCGCGCCGGCCTATGACCATGCCGACATCACCGCCATTGCCGGGGCGACGGTCGCGATGTATATGCTGGGCCTTCATGCCGAGCGCCTGGCGCGCCAGCGTTGAGACATTGATCGACACCTTTGACAATGCGATTCCGGCAATCGCCTCAAGCTCCTGACAGGAGAGGATAAAATGGCAGCAAAGATCTTCATCGATGGCGAACACGGTACCACGGGCCTGCAGATCCGCACGCGCATGGCCGGCCGCCGCGACGTCGAGCTGCTGTCGATCCCGGAAGCGGAACGGCGCAATGCCGCTCTGCGCGAGGACATGCTGAACAGCGCCGACATCGCCATTCTCTGCCTTCCCGACGATGCGTCGAAGGAAGCCGTGAAGATGGTCTCCGGCAACAACAAGGTTCGGATCATCGACACCTCGACGGCCTTCCGCGTCGCGCCGGACTGGGCCTACGGTTTTGCCGAAATGGACAAGGCGCAGGGCGAGAAGATCCGCGCATCGCGCTACGTGGCCAATCCGGGCTGCTATCCGACGGGCGCGATCGGCCTCATCCGGCCGCTGCGGGCCGCCGGCATCCTGCCGGACGGCTATCCGGTCACGGTCAATGCGGTGTCCGGCTATACCGGCGGCGGCAAGCAGCTGATCGCCCAGATGGAAGACGAGAGCCATCCGGAGCACCTCGCCGCCAACAATTTCCTCTACGGCCTGACGCTCAAGCACAAGCACGTGCCGGAGATGACGATCCACGGCCTGCTCGACCGCGCGCCGCTGTTCGCGCCCTCGGTCGGCCGCTTCGCCCAGGGCATGATCGTGCAACTGCCGCTCTTCCTCGACGATCTCAAGGACAGCACGACGATCGAGTCGATCCATGCGGCGCTCGTCGCCCACTATGCCGGCCAGGACATCGTCTCGGTCGTGCCGCTCAGCGAGAGCAGCGCGCTGCCGCGCGTGGATGCCGAAGAACTGGTCGGTCAGGACACGATGAAGCTCTACGTCTTCGGCACGCCGGGCGGTGCGCACGTCAACCTCGTGGCCGTGCTCGACAATCTCGGCAAGGGTGCCTCGGGCGCGGCGGTACAGAACATGGACCTGATGCTCTCGGCGTAAGGTCGCCGGTGGGCTGCGCAACGACGAGAAGGGGATTTCGATGCTCGACCATGTCGGTCTTTCCGTTTCGGACTATGCCAGATCGAAGGCCTTCTACGACGCCGTGGTGCCGTCGATCGGTGCCGACTGCGTCATGGCGGTGACCGCCGAGGAAACCGGCGGCGCCTATGAGGGCTCCGGCTACGGCTTTGCCGGCAAGCCGTCCTTCTGGATCGGCTCCGGCGACCGCAGCAGGGGCCAGGTGCACATCGCCTTCACCGCCCCGGACCGCGCCGCGGTCGATGCCTTCTACGCAGCCGCCATGGCTGCTGGCGCGAAGGACAATGGCGGCCCGGGCCTTCGCCCCCACTATCATCCGAACTACTACGCCGCCTTCGTGCTCGACCCCGACGGACACAATATCGAGGCCGTCTGCCACGCGCCGGAGTAAACTGCCGCGCCATCCCCCGGCTGCTCACGGTTTCGTCGTGCACTGCCGTGCTGCGTTCGAGAATGTCGAACGATTCGTCGCCTGATCCACGGATCGTCACGCCCCTGCCCGATCGCTATATCTGTTCAAGACACAGATGAGGCGCGCCATGAGCAACGAACGTTTTCCGGTCTATTTCATCCCCCATGGCGGCGGCCCCTGGCCGTTCATGGACTTTCCGGCAGGCCCCGACGGCAAGAAGCCCTGGGCCGATCTCGAGACCTTCCTCAAAGGGCTCGACGCCGCGATCGGACGACGGCCCAAGGCCATCCTGATCATTTCCGGGCACTGGGAACACGAGGCCAATCCGACGCTCAGCATCGCTGCCCATCCGGGCATGATCTATGACTATTCGGGCTTCCCGCCGGAGACCTACACGCTTTCCTATCCCGCACCGGGCGCGCCCGAGATCGCGCGGCGGGCCGAGGCATTGCTCGAAACGGCCGGCATTCCGGCGGCAGAAGATGACAAGCGCGGCTACGACCACGGCGTCTTCATTCCGCTGATGGTCGCTTACCCGGATGCCGACGTCCCGGTCGTCATGATGTCGATGAAGAACACGCTGGACGCGGAGAGCCATTTTGCCATCGGCAAGGCTCTTGAGCCGCTGCGTGACGAGGGTATCCTGATCCTCGCCTCGGGCATGAGCTATCACAACATGCGGATGTTCTTCCACGACACGCCGGAGCACAAACAGCAGGCCCTCCGCTTCGACGACTGGCTGAGCGAAGCGGTCGCGATCAAGGATCCGGACGAGCGCGCCGCACGGCTCGCCCTATGGGAACAGAACCCGGATGCACAGGCCTGCCATGTGCCGGACCACGACCACCTCGTTCCGCTGTTCGTGGCAGCGGGCGCGGCGGGCCAGGATGCGGGGCAGCATGTCTTCCGCGGCGAATTCCGCGGAAAGCCCTATTCGGGATACCGTTTCGGCTGAGCACGAAGCTCAGTCCCGCTCAGCGATCGCGATCTCCGAAGGATAGGCACCGAGAAAGCCGCGCCAGTGAGCGACGGCGAAACCGAGCACAACCAGTGCCCCGCCCTGGTGGGCGAGCGCCGCATGCAGCGGCACCTGCATGACGAGAGTGGTGATGCCGAGCGCCGCCTGCAGCGTGATGAGCGCGAACAGGACGACGCTGCGGCGGGCATGGGTCGTTCCCGGCCCCTGCCGCAGGCACTGGACCATGTGCCACAGCGCGGCCGCGAACAGCACATAGGCGCCGAGCCGGTGGACGAACTGCACCGTCTTGGCGTTCTCGAACAGGTTGAGCCAGGCCGGGCTCTGGACGAACAGATCGCCCGGCACCAGCGCGCCGTCCATCAGCGGCCAGGTATTGTAGGCGAGGCCGGCATCGAGACCGGCGACCAGCGCGCCGAGATAGATCTGGAACAGGGCGAGCACGGCGAGCGTCGCCGCAAGCTTGTGCGCCGCTGCCGAAGGCACCGGATCATCGCTGTGCGGCGCAAGCGCCCGCATGATCCACACGCAGCCGGAGAAGATCAGGCAGGCGATGACGAGATGGGTCGCCAGCCGGTACTGGCTGACATCGACGCGCTCGGCGAGACCGGAAGAGACCATCCACCAGCCGATGAAGCCCTGGAAGCCGCCAAGCGCCAGCAGTCCGAGCAGCGGAAGCTTGACGCGGCGCTCGATGCGGCCGGAGACCCAGAAATAAAGGAGCGGAAGGGCAAAGACGAGGCCGATACTGCGGGCCAGCAGCCGGTGGCCCCACTCCCACCAGAAGATCGTCTTGAACTGCTCGACGGTCATTCCCTTGTTGACCTGCTCATATTCTGGAATGCGCTGGTAGAGGGCGAATTCCTCGTCCCATTCCTGAGCCGACAGCGGCGGAACGACGCCGTGGATCGGCTTCCATTCGGTGATCGACAGGCCGGAATCGGTCAGCCGCGTCGCGCCGCCGACCAGCACCAGACAGAACAGCGTGAGAAGCACGACGCCCAGCCAGATGCGGATGGCCCGGCGATTGTTTTCCAGCTGGTCGATCCTGTGGCGTACGGCGGTTTCGTCGACGGTCATCGCGCTTGTCATTCGTCAATCCTTGTTTCGCCAGTTGATTTGCATGACATGGCTGTGCAAAACAAGCCCGGCTGTTTGCGGCAAGCGGTCGCGTCCCACCGATGGAAACGAAGCGCCCGGCCGCGGAAAAGGAAGATAGACGATGCCCCTCAGGTTGCGCAAATTCATTGGCACCATCCTCATCATCTGTCTCGTCCTGCTATACGCGATTCTCGCGACGGCGATTGCATCCGCCTATCTCGGTTCGTCGCCGTGGTGGGTGCATTTCCTCTATTTCCTGCTTTCCGGCCTGCTCTGGATCCTCCCGGCAATGCTGATCATCAAGTGGATGGCCGGTCCGATCCGCAAGTAGCAACCTTGGTGCTTTACCCGTTTCCCAGGCCGTTAACCGGGCGATAACCGCATCTTGCGGTATTCCGGGGCATGCCTCGGCCGCTAACCGATTCTTCCCTCTCGCTTCGCTATGCTCGGCACAGAGTTTCGTCCGTCGGAGAGGGACCGTGCAGACATCGCCGCTGGAATTTCACAGCACCGTACGCGTGGCGGCAGCCTCTGCCGGCTTGAGCGCACCTGCAAGCCCCAAGGAGGGCGGTGTGACCATGAGCCAGGATCTCGAGATCCGCCTGTTCGACCGCATCGAGCCGCTGGAGGCCGAATGGCGAAGGCTTGATGCCGACCCCGCCAATTCGCTGCACCAGGCCTATGATTGGTGCCTGGCCTGGGCGAAGACGCATCGCAATCCTCTGGCGATCGTGCTCGGACGCCGCGCGGGCGAGACCGCCTTCATCCTGCCGCTCGAAATCGTCCGGCACAGCATGATCAAGAGCGCCCAGTTCATCGGCGCGCGCTTCAACAACATCAATAGCGGCCTGTTCTCGGCCGGGTTCCGTGCCTCAGCCGGAGCGGCCGAGGCGACCCAGATCAGCCAGGCGTTCGCCACTCTGCTCTCGGGCAAGGCCGACCTCGTCAGCCTGACCAATATCCCGCTCGAATGGCGGGGCGAGCGCCACCCGCTGGCCGGCCTGCCGGCCATCGAGAACCAGAACCACGCCTTCCAACTGCCGCTGATGGCCGATTTCGAACAGACGATCGGCCAGCTGAACGCCAAGCGCCGGCGCAAGAAATTCCGCAGCCAGTGCCGCAGGCTGGAGGCTTCGGGCGGGTTCGATCATCTGATTGCCCGCACGTCCAAGGAAAAGAATGCGCTGCTCGATACCTTCTTCGAACAGAAGGCGATCCGCTTCAAGGCGCTCGGTATCCCCAACGTCTTCCAGGCGCCCGAAACCCAGGCCTTCTTCCGCCTGCTGCTGGAGGCCGACAGCGGCGGCCACGATACACCGCTCGAACTGCACGCCATCCGGCTGAAGGGAGAGTTCGAAGGCAGGATCGCGGCGATTGCCGGCCTGTCGCGCAAGGGCGACCACGTCATCTGCCAGTTCGGCTCGATCGACGAGAGCGTCGTGGCCGATGCGAGCCCCGGCGAACTGCTGTTCTGGCTGATGATCGAGCGGAGTTGCGAAGAGGGTGCAGCCCTGTTCGACTTCGGGCTCGGCGACCAGGACTACAAGCGCCGCTGGTGCACGGTCGAGACGGTCCAGCACGACATCCTGCTGCCGGTCAGCGCGACCGGCCACCTGGCGGCGATCGCCCAGCGCGGCGTGACGCGGGCCAAGGCCGTAATCAAGGGCAATCCGCAGCTCTATTCGGTGATCCAGCGCCTGAGGGCCCACGCCGACGAAGTGCCGGTCCGCGCGACCGGCACTGACGACTGATCAGGCGGCGCTGCGCTTTGCCGTCTTGCGCTGCCTGTTGCCGCCACCGCTCATCAGCACCAGATCGGAATAGCCGACCTTTTCGAAGGCGGCCATGATTTCGACGAGCTCATGCTCGTCCGGCTTCGGCGCCGAGAGGATGATCTCGTGGGCGCCGTTGCGGCTCAGCCGTGCGACGCTCTCGGCATTGGCCGGGCCGCATTCGACCAGAACCAAGTCGTAGGCGTCGGCAAGCGCGTCGGCGATCATCGACAGGCGGTCGGCGCCGCGCATGGCCTGGCGCACATCGGAATTGCCCTGGGGAATGACATCGGCGCCGGACAGGCGATCCGGGTGGATCGTCTCGGAGAACGGTGCCGCGCCGCACAGCAGGTCGGTGATGCCGGGCAGATCCTTGCGTGCCGCCATCAGCCAGGTCGGGCAAGCCGATCCGGTCATGTCGATCACCACGACCTTGCGGCCGCGCTCATCGAGTTCGCGGGCAAGCATGACCGTGGCGGTCGATCCGTCGTCGCCCGACGGCGAGATGGCAAAGGCAATGCGGGCCTGCGAGCCGATCAGGTATTTGGCCACCGATTCGACCGAGAACTCGTCCTGGTCTTCCGGTTCCGCCCTGGGCTGCTCCCGCAACTCGAGCGTTTCCTCCATAGCCTCCGCCAGGTCCTCGTCCGGTTCAACGGAGAGCAGGCTTGCCGGGATGGTGTGCGCCGGAGCGGCGGCAACCGCACGGGGCGCCGGAACGGCAGCGGCCGAACGCTCGTTCGCAGTCTCGACGGCGAGCTCGTTTGCGGGCTCCCCTTCCGCGCGCAGGACGGGACCGACAGGACGCAAGGCGCGTCCGCTGAACAGTTCGGAAAGCATGACGATGACGGCGCTCAGCACAAACGTGGCGAGAGCGGCGACGACGGTGATCGGGATGACCTTGGGGAAGCTCGCCTCATGCGGTTCGACGGCGCTGGAAATGACGCGCGCATCGGCCGGGCTCGCACCCTTGTCGAGGCGCGTCGTCGCCTCGCGGTAACGAGCGAGATAGGTTTCGAGCAGTTGTCTCTGCGCGGTCGCTTCGCGCTCCAGCGCCTTCAGGCCGACCTCGTCGGTGCCGGCGCGGGCGCTGTCGGCCTTCACCGTGTTCAGCTGCTGAATGAGTTGAGTCTCGCGCGAACGGGCGACATTGGCGTCGTTTTCCAGCCCGGCGGCGATCTTGGTCGATTCCGAGGTGATCTGCTCGCGGATGCCAACGAGCTGCGAACGCAGCGCCTTCATCTGCGGATGGCCGTCGAGCAGCGTCGTCGACAGGTCGGCAATCTTGCCGCGGATCTCCGACTCGCTGGCCTTCAGCCGCTGGATCGCTTCGTTGCCGGTGATGGCGACCAGCGTATCGGTCGACTTGCCAGCCTTGATCGCATTGCGCACGTTCTCGGCCTTGGCTTCGGCATCGGCCCGCTCGCCGCGCACCCGCGCCAGTTCGGCAGAAATGTCGCTAAGCTGCTGCGAGGAGAAATTCGTCGTCTCGCTGACCTGCATCAGGTCGGCATTGCCGCGGTATTCGGCGACCTTGTTTTCGGCCTCCCTCACCTTTTCGCGCAGATTGGCAATCTCCGGCTCGAGCCAGCGCGCCGCTTCCGAATTGCTGTCCAGCTTCGCGCCGCTCTGCAGCAAGCGATAGACGTTTGCCATGGCGTTCGGCACCTCGGCGGCGAGCTTCGGGTCCTTGGAGGTGAACTGGATGCCGATGACCCGGGATTTCTCGACCTGGTAGACCTGCAGCTTCTCCTGGAAGGCCTTCAGCACCCGTTCTTCCGGCGCCATGTCGAGCGGGTTCTTCTTCAGTCCCAGCATGACCAGCAGGTCGGAGACGGCCGAGGGATTGGTGTCGGGGTCGAATTCCTCGAGTTCATAGAGCTTGAGGTCGCGCGCCACCTGCTTGATCAGGTCGACCGATTGCAGGAGCTGCACCTGGCTGACGATGTTGAGTTCGTCCGACAAAGGCTCGGCCGGCGCCTGGACGTTGGTCTGGGTGGTGAAGTTCGGCTCGCGCGGCTCGATCAGGATGCGCGCCTCGCTGCTGTATTTCGGCGACATCATGCTGGCGCCGACGAAGGCCAGGCAGCCGACAAGCGCCGTCGCCGCCAGGATACGTCCCTTGCGCTTCCACACCGCTCGAAACAGCTGTGCGAGATCGATATCTACATCCTGGTGACCGTTGCTTACGCTCGACATGCTTAACTCCCGGGACAGTTCTCGCGAGAATGTAAAGGATCATGGTAACCCAAGCGTTAATTGGCGAAGACTGCCGTGCCCCTGCCCTGCCTCGATGCCGAAATCGACAGAAAGGCCAATGGATGCATGTCGCCTTTACCGAGCGTTAACCCTAACCGAATGATAACGGCGGTATCGAATTCTCGCATCGGGAGCGCGACGGCGCATGTTACTGGCTGGCACTAGGGGAATGATGTTGCTCGTGGTTGCGATGATTGTCGCGGCGATGAGCGGCTGTGCGACCTACCGGCCGGTGCCGAAGGTCTTCCACGAAGCAACGATCCAGCCCTACCGCCTCGACAGCGGCGACCGGCTGCGCATCACGGTGTTCGAGCAACAGAGCCTCAGCAACACCTATACCGTCGACCAGGCCGGCTATGTCGCCTTCCCGCTCGTCGGACAGGTGGCGGCCCGCGGCGCCACCGTTTCCCAGCTCGAGGGCGTCATCGCCCAGAAGCTCAAGCAGGGCTATCTGCGCGATCCGGACGTCACGATCGAAATCGACCGCTATCGCTCGATCTTCGTCATGGGCGAAGTGGGCCAGCCGGGTCAGTACTCCTATGTCCCGGGCATGACAGTGCTCAACGCCATCGCCGTTTCCGGAGGCTTCTCGAGCCGCGCCAACCAGCGCGACGTGGACGTCACCCGCAAGATCAACGGCAACATCCTGACCGGCCGCGTTCCGATCACCGACCCGATCCTGGCCGGCGATACGATCTACGTCCGCGAGCGGCTGTTCTGATCCATGCCAGATGGTCCGCCGCTTCGTATCCTCCATTGCTTCCGATCCCCCGTGGGTGGCATTTTCCGCCATGTGCGGGATCTTGCCGAGCAACACAGCCGGGCCGGCCATCAAGTCGGCATCCTGTGCGACAGCACGACCGGAAGCGAGCACGAGGACCGCCTGTTCGAGCAAATCATGCCCTATCTCTCGCTGGGCCTGCACCGCATGCCGATCGCCCGCTCCGTCGGTTTCGGCGACGTCGCGGCGCTCTACAAGAGTTACAAGGAAATCAGAAGCTTGCGGCCGGATGTCTTGCACGGTCACGGCGCCAAGGGCGGCGCGGTGGCACGCATCATCGGCTCAGCCTTGCGGGCGAAAAGGTATCGCGTTGCCCGCTTTTATTCGCCCCATGGGGGCAGCCTGCATTTCGATCGGACGTCGATGTCCGGACGCGGCGTGCTCGCCGCGGAACGGTTCCTCGAGCGCCTGACGGATGCCATAGTCTTTGTCTGCGACTATGAACGGCGGACATACGAGACGAAGATCGGCGTGCCGCGCTGTGCCCACCGGATGATCTACAACGGCCTCAGCGACCGCGACTTCGCCGTCATCCCGGCCCGCTCCGACAGCGTGCATTTCATCTATGTCGGCATGCTGCGGGACCTCAAAGGGCCGGACGTCTTCATCGACGCCTTTGCCCATACCGAGCGCCTGGTCGGACACCCCTTGAGCGCACTGATCATCGGCGACGGCCCGGACCGGGACAAGTATCGCGAGACGATCGAGCAGCGCGGCTTCGGCCGGCGCATCGGTCTGCTTCCGGCCATGCCCATCCGGGAAGCCTTCGCCATGTCGAACATCGTCGTCGTGCCGTCCCGGGCCGAGGCGATGCCCTATATCGTTCTGGAAGCGCTTGCCGCCGGCAAGTCGCTGATCGCCACGCGCGTCGGCGGCATTCCGGAAGTGCTGGGCGCCGACAGTGATGCGCTGGTCGAGCCGGGCGACGCGCAGGACCTCGCCCGCGTGATGGTCCGCGCCATCACCACGCCCGACTGGCACGGCGCGACCATGCCGGAACCCGAAGCCTTCAAGGCCAGGTTCTCCGCCTCGACCATGGCCGAGCAGATGGCGGATCTCTATCACGAGCGCCTCTCCAGGCACTGAGGGGCACCGCGTCCGATACGGTCGCCAGGCCTATTCGGCGGCCCGTTTGGATTCCGGCTCCGCCCGCTTCAGCGGCGCATAGTCGTCCGGCGTCAGCGTCTCGCGCTCCAGAAGCAGCTTCGCCCCCTCCTTCAGCACGTCGATCCGGCCTTCGAGCGCCTGCTTGGCCTGCTGGTAGCACGCCTCGATCATCCTGCGCACGGCGAGGTCGACCTCGCGTGCCGTTTCCTCGGAATAATCCTTCGGCCGTACGCGGAACTGGCCCTCGTCGAGCCATTGCTGCCGCTGCGGCTCCAGCACCGCCTGGCCGACGGAGGCATCCATGCCGAAGCGTGTGACGATCTCGCGGGCGATGTCGGTCACCTTGGCCAGATCGTCGGCGGCGCCGGTGGAGATTTCGCCGAACACCAGGTCTTCCGCGGCGCGGCCGGCCAGCAGCACGACCATGCGGTCCTTGAGCTCGCCGGATGTGATGAGGAAGCGATCCTCGGTCGGGCGCTGCAGCGTGTAGCCGAGCGCACCGATCGAACGGGGAATGATCGACACCTTCTGCACAGGGTCGGCCGAGGGCAAACCGGCCGCCACCAGTGCATGACCCATTTCATGATAGGCAACGCGGCGGCGCTCGTCTGCGTTGAGGATCCGGCTGCGGCGCTCGGCACCGGCGATGATGCGCTCCACGGCGGCGACGAAATCCTCCATGGCGACGGTGTTCCCGCCGCGGCGCGTGGCCAGGATCGCCGCTTCGTTGATCAGGTTTGCCAGATCCGCGCCGGTGAAACCGGGGGTGAGCCCGGCGATCTCGTCGACGCTGACGCTCGGCGCGATGGTGACGTTCTTCATGTGGACCTTGAGGATCGCCGCCCTACCCTTCCGGTCGGGCCTGTCGATCACCACCTGGCGGTCGAAACGGCCGGCCCGCATCAGCGCCGGATCGAGGATTTCCGGGCGGTTGGTGGCGGCGAGCAGCACGATGCCGACGCGCGGGTCGAAACCGTCCAGTTCGGCGAGCAGCTGGTTGAGCGTCTGCTCCTTCTCGTCATTGCCGCCCATGCCGCCGAAGGAATTGCGGGCGCGGCCTAACGCGTCCAGTTCGTCGATGAAGATGATGCAGGGCGCCGCCTGCCTCGCCTGCTCGAACAGGTCGCGCACGCGGGCCGCACCGACGCCGACGAACATCTCGACGAATTCGGAACCGGAAATGGAGAAGAAGGGAACACCCGCCTCGCCGGCGACCGCACGCGCCATCAGCGTCTTGCCGGTGCCGGGCGGGCCGACTAGGAGGATGCCCTTGGGGATGCGAGCGCCCAGCCGGCCGTAGAGGTCCTTGTCCTTGAGGAAGGAGACGATTTCCTGCAGCTCGGCTTCCGCCTCGTCGATGCCGGCGACGTCGTCGAAGGTCACGCCCGTCTTGCGTTCGAGATAGATCTTGGCGCGCGACTTGCCGATGTTGATCAGGCCGCCCATGCCCTGTTTCTCGGCGATGCCGCGGAAGAAGAAGGACCAGAGCGCAAAGAAAATGATGACCGGCAGCACCCAGGAAAGAATCGAGGTCAGCCAGTTGCTGTCGCTCGCACCGGTGATCTTGACGCCGGCCTTCTCGAACAGGGCAGCGAATTCAGGATCCACGCGGTTGGCGATGAAATATTTGCGCCCATCCACCGGCTCCTTGAATTCTCCCTCGACCCGGCTTTCGGTCAGCGTAACGGAGGCGATGCGGCCTTCGCCGACCATGCGGACCATGTCGCTGTAGCTCAGCTGGGTGTAGTCGCGGTAACCGATCCAGGCCTGGAAGGCCATCAACAGAGCAAAGGCGAAAAGGAAATAGCTGAAGTTGAAGACGTGTTTCTTTTCCATAGACTGACATCCCGTTGTGCATCGGCCGTTGGGCCAGATCACCCCATGGCACGATCCGTCTCACGCTTTGCTGATCCGTGTCAAACCGGACGAAAGGGATGCTTTCGCTGTTCTGTCCCGAATTGAACCAATCTTGGCCCCTTCCCGGACGCTTCGCCGGCCATTCTCAAAAGTTTCTTAGCAAGTCTCCGCTATCCTCCCGCGTCAACGAGCGGGATATTGCGATGAACCAGATGGAAAAGCCGGAACAGTTCGATATCGACGCCATGCGCCGGAAGGTGTCGGAAGGCGGTGACGCGGCCAGGGGAGCAGCCGCCAACGGCGAAGAGGCGGAGATCAATCCGCTGGCCAAGCAGATTGCCACGCAGTTCAGCGAGGAGAACTATTCGCCCTCGATCATCACCGGGCAGTTGCGCCTGCTGGAACTCGTCAGCCTGTTCGCGATCGGGCTTGCGGTCCATTATTTCCTCTTCAACGACCCGTCCTCCCGCTTCCTCACCGACATGGCCATCGGCCTTGCAGGCTCCTCCGTTGCCGTGCTGTTCATGCAGATCGCCGACAGCTATCAGGTCTCGGCACTGCGCACGCCGCTTCGCGCCCTGCCGCGCATCGCCGGTAGCTGGACGCTCGCGACGGCCCTCGTCGCGCTTGCCCTCTTCATGTTCCGCGCTGGCGGCTTCGACTTCCGCGACTGGCTCGTCTCCTGGTACGGCTTCGGCCTCGCCTTCCTGTTCGTCGAGCGCAATCTCGTCGGCTTCGGCATCCGGCGCTGGGCCCGCAACGGCATCATGGAGCGGCGCGCCGTGGTGGTTGGCGGCGGCAAGCCGGCCAAGGACCTCATCCGCGCGCTGGAGCAGCAGCCGGAGAACGACATCCGCATCTGCGGCATCTTCGACGACCGGGGATCCGCACGCTCGCCGGATGTCGTCGCGGGCTATCCGAAGCTCGGCACGATCGCCGAACTCGTCGAATTCGCCCGGCTTGCCCATATCGACATGCTGATCATCGCCCTGCCGCTGTCGGCCGAGGCGCGCATCCTGCAGCTTTTGAAAATGCTGTGGGTGCTGCCGGTCGACATTCGCCTCGCCGCCCATTCCAACAGCCTGCGCTTCCGTCCGCGTTCCTATTCGCATGTCGGCGCGGTGCCGATGCTCGACATCCTCGACAAACCGATCCGCGACTGGGATTCGGTCGCCAAGCGCGGCTTCGACATCTTCTTCAGCATTGTCGCGCTGCTGTTGCTCTGGCCGGTCTTCATCGGCGCGGCGATTGCCGTCAAGGCGACCTCCAAGGGGCCAGTGTTCTTCGTCCAGAAACGGCACGGCTTCAACAACGAGGTCATCAACGTGCTGAAGTTCCGTTCGATGTACACGGAAATGAGCGACCCGACGGCACGTATGGCGGTCACCAAGGGCGATCCGCGCGTCACCCCGGTCGGACGCTTCATCCGCAAGTCCTCGATCGACGAACTGCCGCAAATCTTCAACGTGCTGCGCGGCGATCTCTCGCTCGTCGGGCCGCGTCCGCATGCCGTCATGGCGCAGACCCACGATCGTCTTTACGGCGAAGTCGTCGAGGGCTATTTCGCCCGCCACCGGGTCAAGCCCGGCGTCACTGGCTGGGCGCAGATCAACGGCTGGCGCGGCGAGGTCGACAATGACGACAAGATCAAGTTCCGTACGGCCTACGATCTCTACTATATCGAGAACTGGTCGCTGCTGTTCGACCTGAAGATCCTGTTCCTCACGCCGTTCCGCCTGCTCAACACGGAAAATGCCTATTGAGCACGCTCGACGCCCAGCATCCCGTGCCGTTCAGGCCGCAGATCGCGGTCCTGACCATGCTCGGCTCGGCGATGGTGGCCTGCGGCGTGTTTCTGTCCGGCTTCGTCATGTCGGAACCGGCGCCCTACGAGCTGCTGATGGTGGTTCAGGTCGCCGTCTGGTTCCTGCTCGGCCTGAAGATCTCGCGGGCCGTCGCCCCGCTCCTCGCCTTCCTGCTGACGTTCAATGTCGGTGGCATCCTGTCGCTGACCGTCATGAAGGACCTCGGCACCGGGCCGATGTATCTGGCGGTCTCGACCTTCCTGGCGCTCACCTCCGTCTTCTACGCCGCGATCATCGAGGATCGCCACCAGCGCCTTCGCCTGATCTTCCAGGCCTGGGTGGCGGCGGCGATCATCACCGCACTGCTCGGCATCCTCGGCTACTTCCACGCCTTCCCCGGCGCAGAAGCCTTCACGCTCTATGATCGTGCCAAGGGCGCCTTCCAGGACCCCAACGTCTTCGGTCCCTTCCTGATCGCACCGGCGCTCTATCTCATGCACGGACTGTTGACCGGCAATCTGTCCGCGGCACCGCTCCGGGTCGTCGGTCTGCTGATCATCTCGCTCGGGGTATTCCTGTCGTTCTCGCGTGCCGCCTGGGCGCTGTTCCTGATTTCGGCCGTCGCGCTCGTCTTCATCCTGCTTTTGAAGGAGCGGACGGGGGCCTTCCGGCTCAAGATCCTGCTGCTGTCGCTCGCGGCCGTCGCGGTTCTGGTTGTCGCGGTGGTCGTCGCGCTCCAGTTCGAGCAGGTGCGCAACCTGTTCCTCGACCGCACCACGCTGGTCAAGGACTATGACGGCGGCCATCTCGGCCGTTTCGCCCGGCATCGCATCGGCTTTCTGATGATGATGGAAAATCCGCTCGGCATTGGGCCGATGGTATTCAGCGAAATATTCCCCGAGGACGAGCACAATATCTGGCTGAAGTCGCTCACCACCTATGGCTGGCTCGGCTTCCTCTCCTATATCGCCATGATGGCCTGGACGCTGACGATCGGCTTCCGCTTCCTGCTGCGCGACCGCCCCTGGCAGCCGTATCTGATGATCGCCTGGATCGTCATCGTCGGCCACGTCATCATCGGCAATGTCATCGACACCGACCATTGGCGGCATTTCTACCTGCTGCTCGGCATCGTCTGGGGTTGCGGCGCGCTGGAGTGGCGCCACCAGCGCATGCTCCGACGCGGCCCTTCCCCCGCCTGACCATGCAAGAGAACGAGCCCCCCTTGAAAATCCTCGAAGTGCTCGAACCGAGCGGCGGTGGCTCCGGCCGCCATTTCGTCGACCTGTGTGCCGGCCTGAAGGATCGCGGCCACATGGTGACTGCGGTCTATTCGCCCGTTCGCGCAGAGGCGCGCTTCGTGCGCGAACTGATGGGTCTCGATCTCGCCAAGGTCATTGCCCTCCCCATGCTACGCGCGGTCGGCCCCAAGGATTACGCCTCGTGGCGGGCGCTCGAACGCGTGATCGGCGAGGATGGGCCCTTCGACATCATCCACGGGCACAGTTCCAAGGCCGGCGCGCTGACCCGTTTCCGCCTGCCCGGCCCGCATGTACCACGCATCTACACGCCGCATGCCTTCCGCACCATGGACCCGACGCTGTCGTGGAAGGGACGCCTGATCTTCGGCGCGATCGAGGGCCTCCTTGGGCGCTTCCTGACCGACCGGCTGATCTGCGTCTCGCAGAACGAATATGATCACGCCCTCGAACTCGGCATCCCCGCAAGTAAGCTCGCCGTCGTCGTCAACGGCGTCGGCACGATGCCGAACGGTCGTCGCTCTGAGATCCGTTCACGATTCGGATTTCCGCAGGATGCCCTGGTGTTCGGCTTCATCGGCCGGCTCTCGGCCCAGAAGGCGCCCGAACGGCTCATCGCCGCCTTTGCGGCGATCGCCGGGGCCTTGCCGCAAGCCCGGCTGCTGATCATCGGCAGCGGCGAGCTGGAGGCGGAGGTTCGGCGCCAGATCACGACAAACGGTATCAGCGACCGCGTCGTCATCGATGCGGACCTGCCGGGCTCGGAGGCCCTCCAGGCGATCGACGTGCTGGTCATGACGAGCCGCTACGAGGCCATGTCCTATGTGATGCTGGAAGGTGCGGCCGCCGGCGTGCCGCTGATCCTCACCGATGTCGGGGGCACGTCGAACGTGCTCGACCATGACGTGAACGGCCTGGTCGTGCCGAACACGGACGACACCGCGCCGCTTGCCGCGGCCATGGCGAAGCTCGCCGACCCGGCGACACGCACCCGTCTGGCCGCGGCGGCTAGCGAACGCGGCGACCGCTACGGCGTGGACGCCATGGTCGGCCAGACGCTCGGCCTCTACCGCCAGGCGCTGGCAAACGGACGAGCGCGCAATTGATTTTTCCGGCATGTCCGCCATATTCCTTGTTATGATCACACCAGCTGTAGCCGCAAAGTTAAAGTGTCCTGATCCTGCAAAGTAAGAATGTCACTCTCCCCGGGTTTTAATGACCTGGGAGATTGCGGATGGGATTGATTGCGATGAGCGAGCGTGATCTGCAGCGGATCGAGGTTTTGTCGAAGGTCGTGGACGGCCGGATGACGATAGTGTCGGCGGCGCGTGTTCTGGCGCTGAGCGAGCGCCAGGTGCGCCGGTTGCTGGAGCGGATCAGGACGAATGGTGCGGCATCGATCCGGCACAAGGCGCGCGGCCGGCCATCGAACAATCGGATTTGCGACGGCGTGCGCGATTACGCCGTAACGCTGGTTCGCGAGCGTTATACGGATTTCGGTCCGACGCTGGCGGCCGAGAAGCTCGCCGAGCGAGATGGATTGCGGGTGTCGCGCGAGACGTTGCGCAGTTGGATGGCGGAGGCCGGACTTTGGCTGTCGCGCAAGCAGCGCCGGACGTTTCACCAGCCGCGGCTACGGCGCGAGGCTTATGGCGAACTGGTTCAGATCGACGGCTCCGAGCATCGCTGGTTTGAAGATCGCGGACTGCCGTGCTCGCTGCTGGTGTTTGTCGACGATGCGACCGGCAAGTTGATGCAGTTGCGCTTTGTCCGCTCGGAAAGCGCCTTCAGCTATTTCGAGGCGCTGGCGCTTTATCTGAAGCATCACGGCGCGCCTGTGGCCTTCTATTCCGACAAGCATTCGGTGTTTCGGGTGGCGAAGAAGGACGCCAAGGCTGGCCAGGGCATGACCCAGTTCGGACGTGCGCTCTGCGAGCTAAACATCGAGATTCTCTGTGCAAATTCAAGCCAGGCCAAGGGTCGTGTCGAGCGAATGAACCGGACGCTGCAGGACCGGTTGGTCAAGGAATTGCGGCTGGCCGGCATCGACACCATGGAGTCAGGCAACACGTTTTTGCCCGGCTTCATGGAGGACTACAATAGACGGTTTGCGGTCGCCCCTGCCCGGTCCCACGACCTACATCGGCCGATGAACCTGACGTCGGATCGGCTGGCCGAGATCCTGTGCAAGCGCGAGCAGCGCTATGTCGGGGCGCAGTTGACGTTTTCGTTTGAGCGCAAGCGGATCATGCTGGAGGAGACCGAGGTGACGCGCGGATTGGCCGGTCGCTATGTCGAGACCTATGCCTATGCCGATGGTCGCTTGGATGTCCGGTGGAAGGGGCATTGCCTACCCTACAGGACGTTCGACAAGGACCAGCGGGTGACGCATGCGGCGATCACCGAGAACAAGCGGCTGAGTGATGTGCTGGCCTATATCAAGGAACGCCAGGATCAGCGACCAACGCCGAAGGTGAAGACCAACAGCGAGAAGACCGGCTACACACCCCGGAGCCGCAAACCGGGTCGGAAGACGGATTTCATCAACGATCCAGCTGTCATTGCTCGGCGGCAACAGGCGCTTTCTAACCTCGATGCGGCAGAATGATCGACTGCTCGGGCTGTCAAAGCTAAAGCCGATCAGTGGCTAATCCACCCGCCCCGATCTGTCCTTGCAACCCGGACCAGCCGGTCCGGTCGGGGCTGGTCGGCGTGCCGTGCGGCAGCCTGGAGTGACATTTCTACTTTGCGCCACGGCGGACATTCCAACCTTGCCGCCACA
>PEKW01000017.1 GCA_002796995.1 Rhizobium sp. | reverse complement strand
ATCGACAGCCGCCATCAGTTCGCGGATCGCGTCTTCGCCGATCTTCTTGTCCGAATCTTCGAGGGCGGCCAGAGCCGAACCCTTGATGATCGGGATCTCGTCGCCGGGGAAGTCGTAGGACGACAGAAGTTCGCGCACTTCCAGCTCGACGAGCTCGAGAAGCTCGGCGTCGTCGACCTGGTCGACCTTGTTGAGGAACACGACGATCGCGGGAACGCCGACCTGACGGGCCAGCAGGATGTGCTCGCGGGTCTGCGGCATCGGGCCGTCGGCAGCCGAGCACACCAGGATCGCGCCGTCCATCTGGGCAGCGCCGGTGATCATGTTCTTGACGTAGTCGGCGTGGCCGGGGCAGTCGACGTGGGCGTAGTGGCGGGCCGGCGTCTCATACTCGACGTGGGCCGTCGAAATGGTGATGCCGCGGGCCTTTTCTTCCGGCGCTGCGTCGATCTGGTCATAGGCCTTGTATTCACCGAAGTACTTGGTGATCGCAGCCGTCAGCGACGTCTTGCCATGGTCGACGTGGCCGATCGTACCGATGTTGACGTGCGGCTTATTGCGCTCAAACTTACTCTTTGCCATTTTCGGCTCTCCGTTCTTGATCCCGCTGAGGGGAAATTCCGTTTATTCTTTAAGGCTTGTAACGTATTCCGGTCACTTCTGACCGGAATACTTTGCCTGGATTTCGGCGGCGACGTTGTTCGGTACCGGCGAGTAGTGGTCGAACACCATCGAGTACTGAGCGCGGCCCTGCGACATGGAGCGCAGGTTGTCGACGTACTTGAACATGTTGGCGAGCGGCACGTGGGCGTTGATCACCACGGCGATGCCGCGGCTTTCCTGGCCCTGGATCTGGCCGCGACGCGAGTTCAGGTCGCCGATAACGTCACCGACGTAGTCTTCGGGGGTGACGACTTCGACCTTCATCATCGGCTCGAGCAGCTGGGCGCCGGCCTTCTTGGCTGCTTCACGGAAGCAGGCACGCGAGGCGATTTCGAAGGCGAGGACCGAGGAGTCGACGTCGTGGTATGCGCCGTCGATCAGGGTTGCCTTGACGCCGAGCATCGGGAAGCCCGCGAGCGGACCCGAAGACAGAACGCTTTCGATACCCTTCTGAACGCCCGGGATGTATTCCTTGGGAACAGCACCGCCGACGATCTTGGATTCGAACTTGAAGTCGTCGCCGTCCGGGTTCGGTTCGAACACGAGCTTGACGCGCGCGAACTGACCGGTACCACCCGACTGCTTCTTGTGGGTGTAGTCTTCTTCGTGCTGACGCGTGATGGTTTCGCGGTAGGCAACCTGCGGAGCACCGACGTTGGCTTCAACCTTGAACTCGCGACGCATACGGTCGACGATGATGTCCAGGTGAAGTTCGCCCATGCCGGCAATGATGGTCTGGCCGGATTCCTGGTCGGTCTTGACGCGGAAGGACGGGTCTTCGGCAGCCAGACGGTTGAGCGCGAGGCCCATCTTTTCCTGGTCGCCCTTGGACTTCGGCTCGATCGCGATCTGGATGACCGGTTCCGGGAATTCCATGCGCTCGAGGATAACCGGCTTCAGCGGGTCGCAGAGCGTATCGCCGGTCGTGGTTTCCTTGAGGCCAGCCAGAGCAACGATGTCGCCGGCAAAGGCTTCTTCGATGTCTTCACGGCTGTTGGAGTGCATCTGCAGCATGCGGCCGACGCGCTCGCGCTTGTCCTTGACCGTGTTCATGACCGACGCGCCCTTTTCGAGCTTGCCGGAATAGATGCGGGCGAAGGTGAGCGAACCGACGAAGGGGTCGTTCATGATCTTGAAGGCGAGCATGGCGAGCGGCTCGGCATCATCTGCATGACGCTCGATCTCGGCTTCGGTCTTGACGTCGATGCCCTTGATCGCCGGGATGTCGAGCGGCGACGGCAGGTATTCGACGACGGCGTCGAGCAGGGGCTGAACGCCCTTGTTCTTGAACGCGGTACCGCAGAACATCGGATGGAACTTGACGTCGATGGTGCCGCGGCGAACCAGGGCACGGATCTTGTCATTGTCCGGCATGATGCCGTTCAGGTAGTCTTCCATCGCCTGTTCGTCGACTTCGACAACCGTCTCGATCAGCTTTTCGCGATATTCCTCGGCCTTTTCCTTCAGGTCGTCCGGGATCTCGACGACATCCCAGGCAGCGCCGAGCGACTCGTCGCGCCAGACCAGAGCGTTCATCTCGATCAGGTCGACGACGCCCTTGAACTCGGTCTCAGCGCCGATCGGCAGCTGCATGACCACGGCGGTGGCGCCGAGGCGGGTCTTGATCATTTCTACCGAGCGGTAGAAGTCAGCACCCGTCTTGTCCATCTTGTTGCAGAAGATCATCCGCGGGACGTTGTACTTTTCAGCCTGACGCCAGACGGTTTCGGTCTGCGGCTCAACGCCGGCATTGGCGTCGAGCAGAGCGATCGCACCGTCGAGCACGCGCAGCGAGCGTTCGACTTCGATGGTGAAGTCGACGTGGCCGGGGGTGTCGATGATGTTGAAGCGACGCATCTTGCCGTCGCGACCCTTCCAGTAGGTCGTGGTCGCAGCGGACGTGATGGTGATGCCGCGTTCCTGCTCCTGCTCCATCCAGTCCATGGTGGCAGCGCCGTCGTGCACTTCGCCGATCTTGTGAGACTTACCGGTGTAGTAAAGAATACGCTCGGTGGTCGTCGTCTTGCCGGCATCGATGTGCGCCATGATGCCGAAGTTGCGGTAGTCTTCGATTTTATATTCGCGAGCCATAACGGACTGCCTTTCAATATTCGATCGGTTCAGATTACCAGCGGTAATGCGAGAACGCGCGGTTCGCGTCGGCCATCTTGTGCGTGTCTTCACGCTTCTTGACAGCGCTGCCGCGGTTGTTTGCGGCATCCATGAGTTCGCCACAGAGGCGGTCGACCATGGTGGTCTCGTTGCGCTTGCGCGCAGAAGCGATCAGCCAGCGGATAGCGAGAGCCTGACGGCGCTCCGGACGGACGTCGACCGGGACCTGGTAGGTCGCACCGCCAACGCGGCGGGAGCGGACTTCGACATGCGGCGCGATGTTTTCGAGCGCCTGATGGAAGACCGTGATCGGCTCCTGCTTCAGCTTGCCTTCGACCGCGTCGAATGCACCGTAAACGATGCTTTCAGCGACCGACTTCTTGCCGTGAAGCATGATGGCGTTCATGAACTTGGTTACAACCAGATCACCGAACTTCGGATCCGGGTTGATCTCGCGCTTTTCTGCACTATGGCGACGGGACATACTTTGTCTCTCAACTAGTTAGGACGCTTTATCACGCGGAGAACCTCGCGCAGCGCCGGAAAAATGAAACCCGAAATTACTTCGGACGCTTCGCACCGTACTTGGAACGGCGCTGCTTGCGGTTCTTGACGCCCTGGGTGTCGAGAACGCCGCGGATGATGTGGTAACGAACGCCCGGCAAGTCCTTTACACGACCGCCACGGATCATGACGACGGAGTGTTCCTGCAGGTTGTGGCCTTCACCCGGGATGTAGCCGATGACTTCGAAGCCATTGGTCAGACGGATCTTGGCAACCTTACGCAGAGCCGAGTTCGGCTTCTTCGGGGTCGTGGTGTAGACGCGGGTGCAAACGCCGCGCTTCTGCGGGTTTTCCTGCAGAGCAGGAACCTTATTGCGCTTTACCTGGGCCTGGCGCGGCTTGCGGATCAGCTGGTTTACGGTAGGCATATAACCATCCCTTGCAAATTCTTGTCTCTAAGGCCCTTTCGGGCCCCGGCTTAACCGTTTCCGGCAGTGATCGCACGATTTCTTCATGCGCAAAATGTGGCCCGACCCGCCTTTAGCGGATGGACCACAAAAAGCAGAGGACGCACGGATGAGTGCGTCTTGCGTGCAGCATTCGTGTCGTCAACGTGCGAAAAGAACCCTGTTTGAGGCGAACTCCAGAACGTGTCGTTCCGAAAAGCCTAGCCTCACATAGGCTCCGATGGGGGGCGTACTACTGTTTTCACCCGTAGACGTCAAGTCTCTATCGCAAATTATTGGCCCAGAGCCCCGCAACCGCAGGGGTTTGGCGGGTGTCGCGGCTGAATCCGGCGCGATCCAAACAAATTGCTTTGGGATTTATCCGGGGAAGTCTTAGATAAAGATCGGGGCAGCCGTCAACTCCCCTGCCCGCCGCGCACGATTCGCCGCGCGAGGGAATCAACCAACGCCATCAGAAGAAGACCAGGTCATGATCTCCAACCCCGACAACGACAACACCCCAGACGAACCGATGGTCTTCATCATCATTGCCAAGGCCTACGAGGTCGAGGGTGACGAAGGCATCGACCTGCATGTGATGCTGGCTGCGCCGGACGACGATACCGCGGTGCGCATGGCGCTCAACGCGCTGTCCGAAGAGGGCTTCCTCGAGGCCGACCTCGACCAGATCGGCATGATCACCGAAGTGCCGGACGAAGAGCCCCATGCCTCTGCCTATCAGGGCGCGCTCGAAGGCGAAGTGGCCATCATCCGCTTCAACTGATCCCATTGCCGGATCAACAGACCAGGGCCGCCCGGATGCCGGGCGGCCCTTCTGTTTGCGCGCCTTGGCGCTTATCGCCTATTTCGCGACGATGTCGCCGCTCGGACGCGGCGTCGCATCGGTCTCGGCCGGCAGCACCGGATAGGTGACTTCCGGCATCTTGCCGGTCAGCGAACCGAGGAAGGCGACGATCAGGTCGACTTCGTCCTCTTTCAGCTCCTCACCCAGCTGCGCGGTGCCCATGACGCCCACGGCCTGCTTCAGGTCCCAGACCTTGCCGGAGTGGAAGTACGGCGCCGTGAGGGCGACGTTGCGCAGCGGTGCGGCACGGAAGACGTAGGAGTCGTCCGCCGTGTTGGTGACGGCGAAGCGGCCCTTGTCCTTTTCGGGCAGCACGTCGGCGCCGGGCTTTTCGATCAGGCCGAAGGGGAAGTAGCCCTCCCCGCCGACATTGGTGCCGGCATGGCAGGTCGAGCATCCCTTGTCGATGAAGAGCGCCAGACCCTTCTTCTGTTCCGCCGTCAGCGCCGCATCGTCGCCGTTCAGGAAGGCGTCGAAGGGTGCCGGCGTGACCAGGGTTGCTTCGAAGGCTTCGATCGCCTTCGCGAAGTTGTCGAAGGTGACCGGATCTTCCTCACCCGGGAAGGCCGCCTTGAACCATTCGACATATTGCGGCATCGACTTCAGCGTCGCCACGACCTGCACCGGGGTATTGGCCATTTCCACGCCGGCCTGGACCGGACCCTTGGCCTGGGCCTTCAGGTCTTCGGCGCGGCCGTCCCAGAACTGGGCGACGTTGAACACGGCATTGAGGGCGGTCGGCGAGTTGCGCGGACCCTTCTGCCAGCCGTGGCCGATCGAGGTTTCGAGGTTGTCGTCGCCGCCGGTCGCCAGGTTGTGGCAGGAGTTGCACGAGAAGACGCCCGATGCCGAGATGCGCGGATCGAAGAACAGTGCCTTGCCGAGCAGGATCTTGTCGGGGGTGATCGGGTTGTTGGCGACCGCCGGGGTGGTCGACGGCAGTGCCTTGAAGATCTCGAGCGCGCTTGCCCGAAGATCCGCGGGCGCCGGGTCGGCGGCAAAGGCCGAGGTGGCCAGGACCAGGACGGCGACGGATGTCAGTAGCTTTTTCATGATAGCCTCCGTTCGTTGTGAACGGAGATCATTTTAGAATGATTCTAATCTGAGGCCTTGTCCTGGATCAATGAATAGGTCCGGCCCTTGCGGGGTGCAAACGAAAAAGGCGCCCGGGAGACCCGGGCGCCTGATGTTCATCAAATCCGGGATGCGACAAAATCGCCTCCCCTTGTCCGGCCTTATTCGGCGGCCGGACGGCCTTCGGCCGAAGCCAGATCCTGCAGCATCGGGGTGGCCAGATCGGCGCCCGTGCCCTTGCGACGTTCCTCGAGGATGAGTTCGTCGCGCGAGGATGCGATGCGGCGGATCTGCGTCATGGTGCCGCCGGTACCGGCCGGGATCAGACGGCCGACGATGACGTTTTCCTTCAGGCCCTGCAGCGTGTCGGTCTTGCCGGCGATCGCAGCTTCCGTGAGAACCTTGGTGGTTTCCTGGAAGGATGCGGCCGAGATGAACGACGGCGTCTGCAGCGAGGCCTTGGTGATGCCGAGCAGGACAGGCTCGCCGTAAGCCGGCTTCTTGCCTTCCTCGATCAGGCGCTCGTTGACGTCGTCCAGTTCGATGCGGTCGACATTGTCGCCGACGATGTACTGGCTGTCGCCCGAGTCCGTGATCTCGACCTTCTGCAGCATCTGGCGAACGATCACCTCGATGTGCTTGTCGTTGATCACGACGCCCTGCAGTCGGTAAACTTCCTGGATCTCGTTGACGAGGTAGGAAGCCAGAGCCTCCACGCCCTTGATCGCCAGGATGTCGTGCGGTGCCGGGTTGCCGTCGAGGATGTAGTCACCCTTTTCGATGTAGTCACCATCCTGAAGATGGAAGGGCTTGCCCTTCGGGATCAGGTACTCGACCGGCTCGACGCCGTCTTCCGCCGGCTCGATGATGACGCGACGCTTGTTCTTGTAGTCGCGGCCCAGACGGATCGTACCATCGATCTCAGCGATGATGGCGTGGTCCTTCGGACGACGGGCTTCGAACAGTTCGGCAACGCGCGGCAGACCGCCGGTGATGTCCTTGGTCTTGGCGCTTTCCAGCGGCGAACGAGCCAGAACGTCACCCTGGGAGACCTTCGTGCCCGGTTCGACCGAGAGGATCGCGTCGACCGACAGGTGGAAGCGGGCTTCGCCACCACGCGACACCTTCAGAACATTGCCGGAAGCGTCCTTGATGACGATTGCCGGCTTGAGATCCGAACCGCGCGGGGTCGAGCGCCAGTCGATGACCTGACGCTTGGTGATGCCGGTGGATTCGTCGGTGGCTTCGAGCACCGAGAGACCGTCGATGACGTCCTCGAAATGCACGATACCTTCGACTTCCGTCATCATCGGGCGGGTATAGGGGTCCCACTCCGCCAGACGCTGGCCGCGCTTGACCTTGTCGCCGTCGTCGACGAAGACCTTCGAACCGTAGGCCACACGCTGCGAGGAACGCTCAACGCCACGCTCGTCGAGAATGGTGACGGCCATGCTGCGGCCCATGGCAATGAGATTGCCTTCGGAATTGCGCAGCATGTTGCGGTTCTTGATCTGCACCGTACCTTCGTACGAGGCTTCCAGGAACGACTGGTCGACCACGGTCGCGGTACCGCCCAAGTGGAAGGTACGCATGGTGAGCTGGGTGCCCGGCTCGCCGATCGACTGTGCCGCGATGACGCCGACGGCTTCGCCCATGTTGACGGGCGTACCGCGGGCCAGATCTCGGCCGTAGCAGATCGAGCAGACGCCGGTCTGAACTTCGCAGGTCAGAGCGGAGCGAATGCGGATCGACTGGATACCAGCCTTCTCGATCTCGATAACATCCGGCTCGAGGATCATGCGACCGGCATCGACGATACGCTCGCCGGTGACCGGATGATCGATGTTGTCGAGCGCGGTACGGCCCAGAACGCGGGCGCCGATCGAAGCCACGACCTGGCCGGCATCGACGATCGCCGTCATGGTGAGACCCTTGTCGGTGCCGCAATCCACGAGGTTGACGATGCAATCCTGCGCGACGTCGACGAGACGACGGGTCAGGTAACCGGAGTTCGCGGTCTTCAGAGCGGTGTCTGCGAGGCCCTTACGGGCACCGTGGGTCGAGTTGAAGTACTCGTTAACGGTCAGGCCTTCCTTGAAGTTCGAGATGATCGGCGTCTCGATGATTTCACCCGACGGCTTGGCCATCAGGCCGCGCATGCCGCCCAGCTGACGCATCTGGTTCGGAGAACCACGGGCGCCCGAGTGCGACATCATGTAGATGGCGTTCATCGGCTTCTGACGACCGGTTGCCGGATCGAACTCGACGGCCTTAATGCGGGCCATCATGTCCTCGGCGACCTTCTCGGTTGCCTTGCCCCAAGCGTCGACGACCTTGTTGTACTTCTCACCCTGGGTGATCAGACCGTCATTGTACTGCTGTTCGTATTCCTTGACCAAGGACTCGGTGTCACCGACGATCTTCGCCTTAGTTTCCGGAATGACCATGTCGTCCTTGCCGAACGAAATGCCGGCCTTGCAGGCATGGGCGAAGCCGAGCTGCATGATACGGTCGCAGAAAATGACCGTGTCCTTCTGGCCGCAGTGACGGTAGACCGTGTCGATCATCTTGGAGATGTTCTTCTTGGTCATTTCCTGGTTGCAGGTGTCGAAGGGAACATTGACGTTCTTCGGCAGAAGCTCGCCGATGATCAGGCGACCCGGCGTCGTGTCATGGATCTTCGAGACCGGCTTGCCATCGGCGTCAACGGTCTTGAAGCGACCCTTGATCTTCGAGTGCAGGGTGACGACCTTGTTCTCCAGGGCGTGCTGAAGCTCGCCCATGTCGGAGAAGGCCATGCCCTCGCCCGGCTCGTTCTGGTTCATGATCGACAGGTAGTACAGGCCGAGAACCATGTCCTGCGAAGGAACGATGATCGGCGCGCCGTTTGCCGGGTGCAGGATGTTGTTGGTCGACATCATCAGCACGCGGGCTTCGAGCTGGGCTTCGAGCGACAGCGGCACGTGAACGGCCATCTGGTCGCCGTCGAAGTCGGCGTTGAAGGCCGTGCAGACGAGCGGATGCAGCTGGATGGCCTTGCCTTCAACCAGGATCGGTTCGAAGGCCTGGATGCCCAGGCGGTGCAGCGTCGGTGCGCGGTTCAGGAGAACCGGATGCTCGCGGATGACCTCGTCGAGGATATCCCAGACTTCCGGCTTTTCCTTTTCGACCAGCTTCTTGGCCTGCTTGACGGTCGAGGAGTAACCCTTGGCGTCGAGGCGGGCGTAGATGAACGGCTTGAACAGTTCGAGCGCCATCTTCTTCGGCAGGCCGCACTGGTGCAGCTTGAGCTCCGGACCGGTCACGATGACCGAACGGCCGGAATAGTCGACGCGCTTGCCGAGCAGGTTCTGGCGGAAGCGGCCCTGCTTGCCCTTGAGCATGTCGGACAGCGACTTCAGCGGACGCTTGTTGGCGCCGGTGATGACGCGGCCACGGCGGCCGTTGTCGAACAGCGCGTCCACAGATTCCTGCAGCATGCGCTTTTCGTTGCGGATGATGATGCCGGGCGCACGAAGCTCGATCAGGCGCTTCAGACGGTTGTTGCGGTTGATGACGCGGCGATAGAGATCGTTCAGGTCGGAAGTCGCGAAACGACCGCCGTCCAGCGGAACGAGCGGACGCAGGTCCGGCGGGATGACCGGAACGACCTTCATGATCATCCATTCCGGGCGGTTGCCGGATTCCATGAAGTTCTCGACGATCTTCAGGCGCTTCATCAGCTTCTTCTGCTTGAGATCCGAAGTGGTCTCAGCCAGTTCGGCACGCAGGTCGCCGGCGATCTTCTCAAGATTCATCGAGGCGAGCATCTCGTAGATCGCCTCGGCGCCGATCATCGCGGTGAACTGGTCTTCACCATATTCATCCACGGCCAGCATGTATTCTTCTTCCGAGAGGAGCTGATGCTCCTTGAGGGCGGTGAGGCCCGGCTCGGTGACGATGTAGTTCTCGAAGTAGAGAACGCGCTCGACATCCTTCAGCGTCATGTCGAGCAGGGTCGAGATGCGCGAGGGAAGCGACTTCAGGAACCAGATATGGGCAACCGGTGCAGCGAGCTCGATATGGCCCATGCGCTCGCGGCGAACGCGCGACAGCGTGACTTCGACGCCGCACTTTTCGCAGATGATGCCCTTGTACTTCATGCGCTTGTACTTGCCGCACAGGCATTCGTAGTCCTTGATCGGCCCGAAGATGCGCGCGCAGAAAAGGCCGTCGCGTTCCGGCTTGAACGTACGGTAGTTGATCGTTTCCGGCTTCTTGATCTCGCCGTACGACCACGAAAGAATCTTTTCCGGGCTGGCAATCGAAATCCGGATGGAATCGAAGTGCTGCGCCGGTACCGACGGGTTGAAAAGGTTCATGACCTCTTGGTTCATGCCTGTCTCCTTCATGGGGCAAAAGAGCCCTCAATTGGGTCACGGTGCCGGCAAATTCCCGGGATGCCGCACCGAACCCTTAAATGACAATAACCGCAAAATGCGGCGAAACTTCCCTGCGCGGCCGAACCTGGCCAAGGAGGGAATGGCGTGCGAGGTGACCCCCGCACGCCCTTGTCAACCTGTTACTCTGCCGCGTCGGGCAGCTGGCCTGCCGCCGTCTCGTCGATCTTCGAGTTCTCGAGCTCGACGCTGAGACCCAGCGACCGCATTTCCTTGACGAGAACGTTGAAGCTCTCGGGAATGCCGGCCTCGAAGGTGTCGTCGCCGCGGACGATCGCTTCGTAGACCTTGGTACGGCCAGCCACGTCGTCCGACTTCACCGTCAGCATTTCCTGCAGGGTGTAGGCGGCGCCGTAGGCTTCGAGCGCCCAGACTTCCATTTCCCCGAAGCGCTGACCGCCGAACTGCGCCTTGCCGCCCAGCGGCTGCTGGGTGACCAGCGAGTAAGGACCGATCGAACGGGCGTGGATCTTGTCATCGACCAAGTGGTTGAGCTTGATCATGTACATGTAGCCCACGGTCACCTTGCGGTCGAACTGCTCGCCGGTACGGCCGTCATAGAGAACCGACTGACCCGACGGATCGAGGCCGGCGCGGGTCAGCATGGCAGCGACGTCAGGCTCGTGCGCACCGTCGAAGACCGGCGTGGCGATCGATACGCCGCGCTTGGCTTCCTCGGCCAGACGGACGAGCGACTCGTCGTCGAACCGCTTCACCTCGTCATGCGATTCACTCGCATAGATGTCGGTGAGCTCGGTGCGCAGCTCGGTGATGTCGAGCGACTTGTGGTAGGCCTCGAGCATGTCGCCGATCTTCTTGCCCATGCCGGCGCAAGCCCAGGCCAGATGGGTTTCGAGAATCTGACCGACGTTCATACGCGACGGCACGCCGAGCGGGTTCAGGCAGATGTCGACATGCGTACCGTCTTCGAGGAACGGCATGTCCTCGACCGGAACGATGCGCGACACGACACCCTTGTTGCCGTGACGGCCGGCCATCTTGTCGCCCGGCTGGATCTTGCGCTTCACAGCGACGAAGACCTTGACCATCTTCATGACGCCCGGAGGCATTTCGTCGCCGCGCTGGACCTTTTCGACCTTGTCCATGAAGCGATGCTCGAGCAGCGACTTCGACTCGTCGTACTGGCCACGCAGGGCTTCGATCTCGCCCTGGACCTTTTCGTCCTCGACGGCGAACATCCACCACTGCGAACGCGGGTATTCGGAGACGACCGTGTTCGAAAGCTCCACGCCCTTCTTGAAGCCCTTCGGACCGGCAACCGCCATCTGGCCACGCAGCATGTCGAGCAGACGGCCGTACACGTTACGGTCGAGGATCGCCTGTTCGTCGTCGCGGTCCTTGGCCAGGCGCTCGATTTCCTCGCGCTCGATGGCCATCGCACGTTCGTCCTTTTCGACGCCGTGACGGTTGAAGACGCGCACTTCGACGATCGTGCCGAAGGTGCCCGGCGGCATGCGCATCGAGGTGTCGCGAACGTCGGAGGCCTTTTCGCCGAAGATGGCGCGCAGAAGCTTTTCTTCCGGCGTCATCGGGCTTTCGCCCTTCGGGGTGATCTTGCCGACCAGGATGTCGCCCGGCTGAACTTCGGCACCGATGTAGACGATACCGGCTTCGTCGAGGTTCTTCAGCGCTTCTTCCGAAACGTTCGGAATGTCGCGCGTGATTTCTTCCGGACCAAGCTTGGTGTCGCGGGCCATCACTTCGAATTCTTCGATATGGATAGAGGTAAACACGTCGTCAGCGACGATGCGTTCCGACATCAGGATCGAGTCTTCGTAGTTGTAGCCGTTCCACGGCATGAACGCGACGAGCGCGTTGCGGCCGAGGGCCAGGTCACCAAGGTCGGTCGACGGACCGTCCGCGATGATGTCGCCCTTGTTCAGAATGTCACCGACGGTGACCAGCGGACGCTGGTTGACGCAGGTGTTCTGGTTGGAACGCTGGAACTTCTGCAGGCGGTAGATGTCGACGCCGGACTTGCCGGCTTCGAGGTCTTCCGTTGCACGGATAACGATACGGGTCGCGTCGACCTGGTCGACCACGCCGCTACGACGAGCGGCAATGGCGGCGCCGGAGTCACGAGCCACGATCGGCTCCATGCCGGTGCCTACGAAAGGCGCTTCGGCGCGCACTAGCGGCACGGCCTGACGCTGCATGTTCGAGCCCATGAGAGCGCGGTTGGCGTCGTCGTTTTCCAGGAACGGGATGAGCGCTGCCGCGACCGAGACGAGCTGCTTCGGCGAAACGTCCATCAGGTTGATGGTGTCGCGCGGCGACAGCATGACTTCGCCGGCATGACGGCAAACGACGAACTCTTCGACGAACTGGCCGTCGGGGGTGAGTTCGGAGTTGGCCTGCGCGACGTAGTACTTGGCTTCTTCCATGGCCGACAGGTAGACGACTTCCTTCGTCACCTTGCCGTCGATGATCTTGCGGTACGGGCTTTCGATGAAGCCGTACTTGTTGACCCGGGCGAAGGTGGCGAGCGAGTTGATCAGACCGATGTTCGGGCCTTCCGGCGTTTCGATCGGGCAAATACGGCCGTAGTGGGTTGGGTGAACGTCGCGGACTTCGAAGCCGGCACGCTCACGCGTCAGACCACCCGGGCCAAGAGCCGAAAGACGGCGCTTGTGGGTGATTTCCGAAAGCGGGTTCACCTGGTCCATGAACTGCGACAGCTGCGAGGAGCCGAAGAATTCGCGGACGGCGGCGGCTGCCGGCTTGGCGTTGATCAGGTCCTGCGGCATGACGGTGTCGATCTCGATCGACGACATGCGTTCCTTGATCGCCCGTTCCATGCGCAGCAGGCCGAGACGGTACTGATTTTCCATCAGCTCGCCGACCGAACGCACACGGCGGTTGCCGAGGTTGTCGATGTCGTCGATTTCGCCCTTGCCGTCACGCAGTTCGACCAGCATCTTGACCACGGCCAGGATGTCTTCCTTGCGCAGAACGCGAACCGTGTCCTCGACGGTGAGGTCGAGACGCATGTTCATCTTGACGCGGCCGACGGCCGACAGGTCGTAGCGCTCGCTGTCGAAGAACAGCGAGTTGAACATGGCTTCGGCCGATTCCATGGTCGGCGGCTCACCCGGGCGCATGACACGATAGATGTCGAACAGCGCGTCCTGGCGGTTCTCGTTCTTGTCGGCAGCCAGCGTGTTGCGGATGTATGCGCCGACATTGATGTGGTCGATGCCGAGAACCGGAATCTCGCCGAAGCCAGATTCGAGGATCATCGGAAGGGTCTTCTCGTCGATCTCGTCGCCGGCTTCGAGATAGATCTCGCCGGTCGCCATGTTGACCATGTCTTCGGCGAGGTAGTTGCCGTAGAGATCTTCGTCGGTCGCCTTCAGTGCCTTGAGGCCCTTGTCCTGCAGCTGACGCAGCAGGCGCGGGGTGAGCTTCTTGCCGCCTTCGACGACAACTTCGCCGGTGTCGGCGTCGACCATGTCGGAGATGGTCTTCGCGCCCTTCAGCGTTTCGGGCGTGAAGGGAATGCGCCAGCCCTTGTCGTCACGCAGATAGGTGGACTTGGTATAGAAGGTCGAGAGGATTTCCTCGCCGTCCATGCCGAGCGCCATCAGCAGCGACGTCACCGGGATCTTACGGCGACGGTCGATACGGGCGTGCACGATGTCCTTGGCGTCGAACTCGATGTCGAGCCAGGAGCCGCGATAGGGGATGACGCGGGCAGCGAACAGCAGCTTGCCCGAGGAATGGCTCTTGCCCTTGTCATGGTCGAAGAACACGCCCGGCGAGCGGTGCATCTGCGAGACGATGACGCGTTCGGTACCGTTGACGATGAAGGTGCCGTTGTTGGTCATGAGCGGCATGTCGCCCATGTAGACCGACTGCTCCTTGATGTCCTTGATCGAACGAGCGCCCGTATCCTCGTCGATATCAAACACGATGAGGCGCAGCGTCACCTTCAGCGGCGCTGCATAGGTCAGATCGCGCTGACGGCATTCGTCGACGTCGAACTTCGGCGGCTCGAATTCGTAGGACACGAATTCCAGCATCGACGCACCGGAAAAATCGGTGATCGGGAAGACGGACTTGAAAACGGCATTCAGGCCCTCATCGGGACGGCCGCCGACCGGCTCGTCAACCATGAGGAACTGGTCGTAGGATGCCTTCTGAACCTCGATGAGGTTCGGCATTTCCGCGACTTCAGGGATTTTTCCGAAAAACTTGCGTACGCGCCTGCGACCATTAAAGGAAAGGGTCTGAGCCATCGTCGCTCCTTGTCAATTTGCATCCGGGCCTGCAACAGACGGAGACCGCTGGCCAGTCGACTCCGTCAATAAATGGATCGCTCAATCTCGTCCTGGGTCCGAAGCGGCCGGCCGGATTGCCGGGTGCCTCGGTTCAGGACCATCCTCTTGAGAACCCATTACCCAAAAGCCGTTTGACGGGCTTTTGGGTAATTTGTTCCAGAAGAAAAGACGAATGGGAGACGGCGTGCGCCGTCTCCCAAACGCTATTCCAGTATTACTTGACGTCGACCTTGGCGCCGGCGTCTTCAAGCTTCTTCTTGAGGTCAGCGGCTTCAGCCTTGGAAACAGCTTCCTTGACAGCCTTCGGAGCGCCTTCGACGAGGTCCTTGGCTTCCTTCAGGCCGAGGCCGGTGATGGCGCGGACTTCCTTGATGACGTTGATCTTGTTGGCGCCAGCGTCAACGAGGATAACGTCGAATTCGGTCTTTTCTTCTTCAGCCGGAGCAGCAGCAGCACCGCCGCCAGCAGCAGCAACTGCTACGGGAGCAGCAGCCGAAACGCCCCACTTTTCTTCGAGCATCTTGGAAAGCTCAGCAGCTTCCAGAACGGTCAGAGAGGAGAGGTCTTCAACGATCTTAGCGAGATCAGCCATTTTACTAGTTCCTTAATAGATGTTCGGTTCGAAACGAACGGGTTTAGGGTATGAACAGCGAAAAACCGCCTTACGCGGCTTCGTCCTTCTTGGCATAGGCCGCAAATACGCGAGCAAGCTGGCTTGCCGGCGCTGCGACAACCGTGGCGATACGAGTAGCCGGGGCATTGAGAAGGCCCAGCAGCTTCGCACGCAGCTCGTCCAGCGAAGGCAGGGTCGCGAGCGACTTGACTGCTTCGGCGTTGAGCTTGGTTGCCCCCATGGCACCACCGAGAACAACGAGCTTGTCGTTGGTCTTGGCGAAATCCATGACGACCTTCGGAGCCACGATCGGGTCTTCGCTGAATGCGATCAGCGTCTGACCCTTGAAGAGATCCGACATCTCTTCCGACTCCGTGCCCTGAAGAGCGATCTTGGCCAGGCGGTTCTTCGCGACTTTGACGGTACCGCCAGCTGCGCGCATCTTCGAACGGAAGTCGTTCATTTGCGCAACCGTGACACCAGCATAGTGGGCCACGACAACCGAACCGGAAGTCTTGAAGACTTCGTTCAGCTCCGTGACGAATTCGCGTTTTTCCGCTCTTTCCACTGTCTGTCTCCAGTTGATGGGACCGCAATCCTGCAGGCCCCATCGGGTTTGCCTTTTGCCCCAAGGGATCCATTTATCCTGGATCCCAAGCGACGCTTGAGGATCCTGTCCCCTCGCACTGTTGCCACAAGGGCTCCAGGCACAAGGCACACAAGGCTCGAACCGAACTTCAAGACGTCTTCAGACGTTTAAATATCGGGTCTTACCCGTCTCATGCAGGCGGTAATTAAGGCCTTGCGGCCACCCACAATCTCGGACAGGAATTCCGGGTCTCCCCGGAAATTCCCGGCCCCGAAGGGCCGGAAATTCAGTCTCGCCCGGAGCCGAAGCTCCGGACAAATTGATTAGGCCGAAACGGTCGCCGGGTCGATCTTGACGCCCGGGCCCATGGTCGAGGAGATGGCTACGCGCTTGACGTAGTTGCCCTTCGCGCCCGCCGGCTTCGCCTTGACGACGGCGTCAGCGAAAGCCTTGATGTTTTCTTCGAGCGCCTTGGCGTCGAACGAGGCCTTGCCGATACCGGCATGGATGATACCAGCCTTCTCGACGCGGAACTCGACCGCACCGCCCTTGGAAGCCTTGACGGCGCCAGCGACGTCCATGGTGACGGTGCCGACCTTCGGGTTCGGCATCATGCCGCGCGGGCCGAGAACCTTACCGAGACGACCGACGAGCGGCATCATGTCCGGGGTCGCGATGCAACGATCGAAGTCGATCTTGCCGCCCTGGACGATTTCGACGAGCTCTTCCGCACCGACGATGTCGGCGCCGGCAGCCTTGGCTTCGTCAGCCTTGGCGCCACGAGCGAAGACGGCGACGCGAACGTCACGGCCGGTGCCGTTCGGCAGGTTGACGACGCCGCGGACCATCTGGTCGGCGTGACGCGGGTCAACGCCGAGGTTCATGGCGATTTCAACGGTTTCGTCGAACTTGGCGACGGCCCGTTCCTTGACCATTGCGATGGCGTCCGACAGAGCGACGAGCTTCGTCGGGTCAACGCCTTCGCGGATCTTCTGCATGCGCTTTGCGAGCTTAGCCATGATCAACCTACCACTTCCAGGCCCATGGAGCGGGCAGAGCCCTCGACCATTGCCATTGCGCCTTCGACGTCAGCCGCGTTCAGATCCTTCATCTTGCCCTCGGCGATCGTACGGACCTGAGCCTTGGTGATGGTGCCGACCTTGGCGCCCTTGCCGGGCGTCTTGGAACCGGACGTGATCTTCGCTTCCTTCTTCAGCCAGTAGGTAACCGGCGGCTGCTTCATTGCGAAGGTGAAGGACTTGTCCTGGTAATAGGTGATGACGACCGGGATCGGCATGCCCTTTTCCATTTCCTGCGTGGCGGCATTGAACGCCTTGCAGAATTCCATGATGTTAATGCCACGCTGACCAAGTGCGGGGCCGATCGGCGGGGACGGGTTCGCCGATCCTGCCTTGACCTGCAACTTGAGCTGGCCTGCAACTTTCTTAGCCATATCTCTCTGCCTTTCGATGAGGACCGGTTGCCCGGCCCAGATGTGCCGGACTTGCCCGGCGGCTGCGGTTGCGTGGTACGTTTGAAAGGTCCGGCTTCAGACCCTCACCCTCCCACGCGCTTGCGGGTTCAAAGAACCCTTCCGATCAGACCTTTTCGACCTGACCGTATTCCAGTTCGACCGGCGTCGCGCGACCGAAGATCGAAACTTCGACCTTGAGGCGCGAACGCTCCTCGTCGACGTCCTGAACGACACCGTTGAACGAGGCGAACGGACCGTCGGATACGCGGACCTGCTCGCCGATCTCGAAGGAGACGGAGGACTTCGGGCGCTCGACGCCTTCCTGGACCTGGCCCAGAATGCGGTCGGCCTCGAAGTCCGGGATCGGAACCGGCTTGTTGTCGGAGCCGAGGAAGCCGGTGACCTTCGGGGTATTCTTGATGAGGTGGTAAGCCTCGTCGGTCAGGTCGGCCCGCACCAGCACGTAGCCGGGGAAGAACTTGCGCTCGCTGTCGACCTTGCGGCCGCGGCGCACTTCGACGACCTTTTCCGTCGGGACGAGGATCTTCTCGAACAGGTGAGTCAGACCCTTCTGACGCGCCTTGTTCTCGATGTCTTCCGCGACCTTCTTTTCAAAATTTGAATAAGCGTGGACGATATACCAACGTGCAGCCATGTTCGTCTCCGCCTGTTAATTGCCGAGATTCAGCACAAAGCTGATCAGCCAGCCGATCAGCTGATCGGCCGAAAAGAAAAACAGCGCAGCAAAGACCACCATGAACAGCACCATCGCCGTCGAGATCATCGTCTCGCGGCGCGATGGCCATGTGACCTTGGACGTCTCGGAGCGAACCTGCTGCAGAAACGCGAATGGATTACTCTTGGATGCCATTTAATGCCCACGCATTTACGGCGCGTAAAGCCGACTGAGTCAGCCCCACGCACCGCGTGTCTGTTTGAACCCTACATAAAGACCGATTCCTCTTTATACAAGAGAGAATCCATCCGCCCGCAACTTTAAACTTCAACGACCCGACACGCTGTCAAACGACCGTCGCAACTCTGTGCGCCGAAATGTCGGACTGGCAGGGGCAGCAGGGCTCGAACCTACGACCTGCGGTTTTGGAGACCGCCGCTCTACCAACTGAGCTATACCCCTAAGCCGTCTCTCGACAAGCCCTGGTCACCGACCGTCGCTTGCGAGCTTGGCGCTGTTTAAGGTGGTCTGAAGAAAATGGCAAGTCTCTTTTTCAAGCTTTTTCAAAGAGCCCACAGCCGTATTCGCCGACGCCGGAAACGCCGCCAAGGCGAAGCGTTTGGGCCGTCAGAGAGTACCGAAATCGAGCGCGCAGAGCTCTGCCGCGTCGCCTCGAATGCGATGGCCCCTCCCCGTCCAGAGCGATTCTCCACCGACCTCTGTCAGAGCGCTCCCTCGAACGAAAAAAGCCCCGCCGTCACCGGCGGGGCTTCATCGATCCCTTGCGGGAAAGTCTTACTCGATGATCGAGGCGACGATGCCGGCGCCGACGGTACGGCCGCCTTCGCGGATCGCGAA
>PEKW01000044.1:1258-2104 GCA_002796995.1 Rhizobium sp. | reverse complement strand
CATCGATATTCCCGTTGTGCAGCGATCGCTGACCGAAACCGGCATGTTGGCGCAGTGCGGCAACGCACGGGCCGGTGCCGTCCAGCACGACATGGGCGGCAAGCAGGAACTCGGCTTCGTCATCCGGGCGGACTTCGTCGAAGGCCTCGATCCGTCCGACTTCGCACCGTCCGCCTGAGGAGTTGCAGTCATGCTCGTGCGCCCCTACGAAATGCCCTGGCGACCGGCCTACGAGCTGTGGGCAGCGGCGGCCTGGGCTGGTTGCCTTTGCTACTTCATCTACCTCGGCGGCAAGGGCCTGCTCACGGCGAGCATCGCCCTCGCGCTGGCGTTCCTCGCGCTGCTGATGGCCGGCCACAGACTGCGACAGGGCCTCGACGTGCTGACCGTCCGGGCGTCGCTGTCCGGCAAGGCCATGCAGGTCATCACGACACGCAGGCTGGAAGCCCTGACGCGTGATCCTTCTCAGGTCTTCCTGGGCTTCGGCTTCGAGTGGCTGCCGGTGCACTCGCAACGCCTCTACGAACTCGCAAAGGTCAACTACAAGGACTACGCCGCACCGCCAGCCGTTCTGCGTCTGCTGGGCTACGCCGTCAACCCGCAGCCCGACTCCGAGATCGGCCTGCCCTTCATCCATGGCGTCGAACCTAGGGAGATGGCGCTGTACCGGCCGCTGCAGAACTTCGAGGGCGGCACGCTGCTGGTGGGAACGACACAGGCCGGCAAGGGGGTGGCGCTGGGCAGCTTCCTCACCCAGGCCATCCGGCGCGGCGACGTCGTCGTCTTCATCGACCCGAAGAACAGCCGGCGCCTCAAGCGCGTGGTGCAGCGTGCCTGCAGCGACTA
>PEKW01000044.1:0-1211 GCA_002796995.1 Rhizobium sp. | reverse complement strand
CTCGCGCATCCAGTCGATCATGCCGGTCGACACCGGCGGCGCCTTCACCGCCTTCGGCTGGGACGCCGTCAATGTCGTGGTGCAGGGCCTGGTCAGTCTCGAGGACCGGCCGAACCTCATCAAGCTCACCAAGTACATCGAGGGTGGCATCGAACCGGTCCTCGAGGCGTCTCTCCAACGGCTCTTCGATGCGTCACTCGGCCCGGCCTGGCGCGACCTGCAGGAGATGCGCGCGCTGATGCAGGCGGCCGTGCGCGGTCAGATCAAGCGTCCGTCCGAGGTCGCGACTCCCCAGCTCATGGCCTGCGTCTCGTACTACGAACAGCACATTCCCCAGAACCAGCGCGACAAGGTCATCGACTCGCAGATCCGGGTCTTCCGCCACAACCGCGAGCACTACCAGAAGATCACCGCCAACCTGCTGCCGATCCTGTCGATGCTCACCTCGGGTGACCTGGGTGGGAGCCTGTCGCCCGACCCGTTTGATCTGGCAGACAAGCGCCCGATCATGAATTTCGAGAAGATCGAGCGCGGTGGCCACGTGCTCTACATGTGCCTCGACTCGCTGCCCGACCCGTCGGTGGCTTCGGCCATCGGGGCGCTGGCGATCGCCGACCTGGCCGCACGCGCGGGCATGCGCTACAACCTTGGCATCACGCGCCGCATCACGCTGGTCGTCGACGAGATCGCCAACGTCATCAACCAGCCCCTGATCGAGATCCTGAACAAGGGCGCCGAAGGCGGCATCCATTCAATCTGTGCGATGCAGACGCTCGCCGATCTGGCCAAGCGCCTGGGTTCCGAGGATGCCGCCCGCATGGCCCTGGGCAACCTCAACAACCTGTTTGCGCTGCGTTCCAAGGATCGGCCGACGCAGGACTTCATCGTCGAGACCTTCGGCAAGACCGGCATCCACACGATGCGCGTAGGCATCAACCAGGGCGCCGACACGCACCTCGGCGACTGGAGCGCCGGCCAGAGCGTGCAGCTCACCGAATCGATGGAGGAACGCGTACCTGTCGACATCCTCGGCAAGCTTCCCAACCTGCAGTACTTCGGCTCCGTCGCCGGGCGCCTCGTGAAAGGTCGCTTCCCGATCCTCGACCCTGACTTCGATCGACCGAAGGCCAACGTCAAGGAGGCCGCGTGATGGTGCGCTACGTGTGGATCGGGACCATGCTGGCCATTCTCTGCATCGTCCTCTACATCCC
>PEKW01000043.1 GCA_002796995.1 Rhizobium sp. | reverse complement strand
CGAGTCGGAAGGCCGGTGCCGGTGCAGCGGTGGTTTCGGCCGGCAACTCCGGCCGGGCTTCGACTTCGGGCGAGTCGTGTTCTGGCTCTGGGCCGACTGCCTGGCCCGTCAGCGGGTCGCCGAGGAGGTCCAACCCCGGGGTGATCGTGCCATCGGCCGGTTGTGCTTCGGCGGCTGGAGGGTCTGAGGCCGCCGGAATTGGCGCCAGTGGTGCGGAGGCCGGCGTCGAAACCGATGCCGTCGTGGCGCCGGCCTTCGACACGAGCGGCGTCGAGAGCGGGATAACCGTCTGTCCGTGGCCGTGCAGCAGGATCTCAGGTGCTGCCAGCTTGACGGCTTCGAAGACCGTCTTGCCCGGCGGTGGCTCGATGGTCCATAGCGGGCTGCCCGTGCTCCGGCTCTCGAACACACCCGCGCCGAGCAGGATCTCCAGGATGGTGTCCGGCGCCTTCGGGATGCCGGGCAGTTCGTCTTCCTCCAGCAGCTTGCGGATTTCGGTGACGGCGTTCGGCCAGACGATGAAGAGGCCTTCTCGGCCGTACCAGACCCGCGAGCGATCGTGGTTCGGCGCCCACGCGGCATGCGAGACGACCAGGCGGCGCATGGCGTCGATCAGGTAGCGCTCGAGGTGTGCACCGAGGATCGGACGTCCGTACCGGTTGGCGCAGGCGATCAGGTCGCGATCGATCACCAGCGCAGCGGCCCGCTTCACGAGATCGACCAGGATGTTCTGTTCGCGGTACAGCGCCGCGCCCGCGAGGCAGGACAGCATTTGCGGCACCGCGATCGTGTTGGCGGTGGCCAGGTGCTGCATCGTCTCCGACGACACGATGTGCGGCAGGGCGAACAGGCCGAGCGCCCGGGACTCCTGGGAGTTGGTCAGCCATCGGACGAAGAAGAGACGGGCTCGGCGACGTTCCAGCCATGCCGTCAGGGGACCGAGGTAGCCCGGCCACTCCTCGCCGCGTTCGTCGGTGACGACGACCTGGCTGAGAGTCCTGTGCAGTTCAGAGCACAGGCCGGCGATGAAGGTGGCGTGGCGCCAGCGAGGTTCGAGCTGGCGCCGCGTCGAGATCGTCGCTCGGCCGGAGACGATGTGGCCATCTGTGCCTTGCAGCGCATAGAACGCAACTTCGAGCCCGAGCCGGAACAGCCCGCCGACCTCGCAGAAGAAATTGTCCGGGGTGGCCGGCAGCAGGTTGACGAAGGCGGCGTAGTTTCGGATCGGAGCGAGCAGATCTGCCTCGAAGCCCGCGCGGTCCGCCCCGTAGCAGAGCTTGATGCGGGAAATCAGGTCCTCGTGTGCGGCCAGGATCTCGTCGACGGAACTGGCCCGCACGCCAGGGTCCACCGAGGGGTAGGTGCGCGCGTTCGCGTCGACGGTGGGCTCGTTCCGGATATCGGGCTGCACGCGGGGTCCGGCCCCGAGCTTGAGGATCGAGAGAATGGACATGTCGCCTCGCTGCCTGGCTGCAGTAGAAATGTTCGGCGGGCAGGGCTGTGCGGTCTACGCGG
>PEKW01000008.1 GCA_002796995.1 Rhizobium sp. | reverse complement strand
TTTCCAAAAAATCACGCAAGCACCTGTTATCAAACAAAAATTCCGTGCCAGGACGCGGCAGGGTCCCGCATGGGCCCCCGAATTGGCTTTACTGATGGAGTGCACGGTCCCGGCAACTGCACAGGAAGGCAAAGTCGGCCGCTCTTGCGTATTGCCGCTTGAACGGCGGCCCGCTCTTGCTAGTGTCGGCACGCATTCGACAAGGAGAACAGCATGCTGGTGTTGCACGAAACCGAAACCGCGGCGGCCCTCAAATGGCCCGAGCTCATTGACGCGATCGAGCGGATGTTCCGCGGCGAGTGCGTCATGCCGGTACGCCATCACCACGACGTGGCGGTGCCCGGCGAGGCGAACGCCACGCTGCTGCTGATGCCGGCCTGGGTTCCGGGCGACTATATCGGCGTGAAGCTCGTCTCCGTCTTTCCCGACAATCATACGCGCGGCCTGCCGGCGATCTATGGCAGTTATATCCTGTCCTCCGGAAAGACCGGCAAGATGCTGGCCGTGGTCGACGGCGGCGAGCTCACGGCGCGGCGGACCGCCGCCACCTCGGCGCTGGCTGCCCGCTATCTCGCGTCCGCGGATGCCTCGCATCTGCTGGTGGTCGGAACCGGGCGACTGTCGCTCAATCTCATGCAGGCGCATGCGAGCGTTCGTCCGATCAGCCGCGTCTCCATCTGGGGACGCAATCTCGCCAATGCGGAAAAGACCGCCGAAGAGGCCCGGGCGCTGGGCATCGATGCCGTGGCCTGCGCCGATCTCGAACAAACGGCGCGCACCGCCGACATCATTTCCTGCGCGACGCTGTCGAACGAACCGCTGGTTCACGGCGCCTGGCTGAAACCCGGCGCCCATCTCGACCTGATCGGCGCCTTCAAGCCGACCATGCGCGAGAGCGACGACGAGGCAGTGCGGCGCGCGACGATCTTCGTCGATACGCGGGCCGGCGCGATGAGTGAGGCCGGCGACATCCTGCAGCCGCTCAAGGCGGGCGTGATCAGCGAGACCGATATCAAGGCCGACCTCTTCGATCTCGTCGCGGGCCGCCACAAGGGCCGCTCGGACGAGGCGGAGATCACCCTGTTCAAGTCGGTCGGTGCGGCCCTCGAGGATCTCGCCGGCGCGATCCTCGCCTATGAGACCGTCATGGAGCCGTTCACCCGCCAGGACTCGTGATGGCCGTCACGCTGCCGCATCTGCCGGTTTCCGACAGCCTTCCGGCGCTGACCACGGCGCTGAAAGAGACGAACCGGGCGATCCTGTCGGCGCCGCCCGGCGCCGGCAAGACGACGATCGTGCCGCTGCATCTTCTGGGAGAAGCCTGGCGCGGTGACGGCCGGATCATCCTGCTCGAGCCGCGGCGGCTGGCCGCGCGCGCCGCCGCCGGCCGCATGGCAAGCCTGCTCGGGGAGTCGGTCGGCGAAACCGTCGGCTATCGCATGCGTCTCGACAACCGGATCTCGGCCAGAACCCGGATCGAGGTGGTGACCGAGGGCGTCTTTGCCCGGATGATCCTGGAGGACCCCGAGCTTCAGGGCATAACCGCCGTGCTGTTCGACGAGTTTCACGAGCGCTCGCTCGACGCCGACTTCGGGCTGGCGCTGGCGCTCGATGCCCAGGCGGCGCTCAGGCCGGATCTACGCCTTCTGGTGATGTCGGCGACGCTCGATGTGGAGCGGATTTCCGCGCTGTTCGGCGACGCGCCGGTAATCTCCAGCGAGGGCCGCAGCTTTCCGGTCGAGATCCGCTATCGCGACCGGCCGGGCGGCGAACGGGTCGAGGATGCCGTGGCCTCGGCCATCGTGCAGGCCCACCAGTCGGAGAGCGGATCGATCCTCGCCTTTCTGCCCGGCCAGGCGGAGATCCGGCGGGTGGCCGAACGGCTGGATGGCCGGTTCGACGAAAACACCCTTGTCGTGCCGCTCTACGGCAATCTGAGCCAGAAGGAACAGGATGCAGCGATCCGTCCCGCACCCGCCGGCCGCCGCAAGATCGTGCTCGCCACCTCGATTGCCGAGACCTCGATCACCATCGACGGCGTGCGGGTTGTGATCGACAGCGGCCTGCAGCGCCTGCCCGTCTACGAACCGTCGACCGGCATCACCCGGCTGGAAACGGTCAGGGTGTCCCGCGCCTCGGCCGACCAGCGGGCAGGTCGCGCCGGTCGCACCGAACCAGGCATCGCCCTTCGCCTCTGGCATTCCGGCCAGACGGCAGCGCTTCCCGCCTTCACCCCGCCGGAAATCCTGTCGGCCGACCTGTCGAACCTGGTGCTCGACATGGCGCATTGGGGCGTGCTCGATCCGGCCGGGCTCGCCTTCATCGACCCGCCGCCGACAGCGGCATGGAACGAGGCCCGGACGCTGCTGCGCCTTCTCGGCGCGCTCGACGCCTCGGGCGCGATCACCGCTACGGGCCGCCAGATCCGTTCGCTCGGCCTGCCGGTCCGGCTCGCCGCCATGGTGCTCGCGGCGGCCGAAACTGGCGCGGCCCGGCAGGCGGCGGAACTCGCCGTGCTGCTGACCGAACAGGGGCTGGGCGGCACCGGCATCGATATCGAGGAGCGGCTGCGCCGGTTCCGCCAGGAGAGCGGCGACCGCGCCGTCTCGGCGCGCAAACTGGCAGTGAGGCTGGCTTCGAGTGCGGGCCCGTCCAAGCCAGTAACGATCCAACTGACGGCCGGACAGCTGCTGCTGCATGCCTATCCCGACCGCATTGCGCTGAGGCGCGGCGGTCGCGGCCGCTTCGTGATGGCCAACGGCCGCGGGGCCGAGATACCCGAGACCGAGCGGCTCGCCGGGGCCGACATGCTGGTCATCGCCGACCTGACCGGACGCGCCGCACAGGGTCGCGTTCTGGCGGCGGCCGAAATCGGCAGGGCGGAAGTCGAAGCCATGCTTCCGGATGCCATCCAGCGCCGCGAGGAGTGCTTCTTCGATGCCGCGAGCCGGCAGGTTCGGGCGCGGCGGGTCACCCGGCTCGGCGCGATCGTGCTGGAGGAAACGCCGCTTGCCCGGCCGAACGGTCCTGCCGCGGCCGCGGCGCTTGCCGAGGGCGTCCGGCAGATCGGCATCGGCGCCCTGCCCTTTTCCAAGGCAGCCGAGCAGATGCGCCAGCGGGTCGGCTTCTTGTACCGGACGATCGGCGAGCCTTGGCCGGACCTGTCGGATGCCGTCCTGCTCGATTCCCTCGACAGCTGGTTCACGCCCTTTCAAACGAATGCGCGCGGCATCGACGACCTCTCGCCCGGCGGGCTGTCCGACGGCCTCGCTTCGCTCATTCCCCACGGGCTGCAGCGCGAACTCGACCGGCTGGCCCCCACCCATTTCACCGCGCCGACGGGGCAGAACCATCCGATCCGCTATGACGGCGCCGAGCCCATGCTGTCCATCCGCGTGCAGGAGCTTTACGGCCTCAAGACGCATCCGGCGATCGGCGGCGGCAAATTGCCGCTCGTCCTGGAGTTGACCTCGCCGGCGCATCGCCCCATCCAGACGACCCGCGACCTGCCGGGTTTCTGGGCAGGTTCGTGGAGGGATGTGCGGGCCGACATGCGCGGACGCTATCCGAAACATCCCTGGCCGGAGGATCCGGCCGGGGCCTTGCCAACGACGCGCGCCAAGCCGCGCGGCACCTGAAACGACTGCACCGAGGAGGTGAGAGGATGAGCACACCGGACACCGCAATCCAGTTCGGACCATCGAGCCGGCGACTGCGCCTGCAGACCCTGGTATGGCTGCGTTGGCTCGCGGTCGCGGGGCAAGGTGCCACCGTGCTCGTCGTTGCTTTCGGGCTGCAGTTCCCACTGCCGCTCGTCACCTGCGCAGCATTGATCGGCGCCTTGGCGGCGGTCAATTTCCTGCTGTCCGTCGGCTTCCCGCCGACCTACCGGCTCGAGCCGATCGCCGCCTTCGCCGTGCTCGGCCTCGACCTCCTGCAGCTCGGCGCCCTGCTGTTCATCACCGGGGGGCTTGCCAACCCGTTCGCACCGCTGATCTGCGTGCCGGTGATCATTTCCTTTGCCTCGCAGCCGCTCCGGCATGCGCTGGCGCTCTTCGCGCTCGCGATGATGCTGATTTCGGCTCTGCCGTTCTCGCCCTACCCGCTTCCCTGGTATGCAGGCGATGCGCCGACACTCCAGCCGGTGATGCAGCTCGGCGTGTGGTTCGCCATCACCTCCATGATGGCCTTTGCAGCCTTCTACGCCTATCGCGTTTCCCAGGAGGCGACGTTGCTGGCCGATGCGCTGTCGGCAACCGAGCTCGTCCTGCAGCGGGAAAAGCACCTTTCACAGCTCGACGGTCTTGCCGCCGCCGCCGCACACGAGCTCGGAACGCCGCTGGCCACCATCAGCCTGGTGGCCAAGGAGATGGAGCGCGAACTCGGCAAGGACGAGCGCTTCGGCGAGGACATCCAGCTCCTGCGCAGCCAGAGCGAGCGGTGCCGCGACATCCTCAAGCGCATTGCGACGCTGCCCTCCGAGAGCGAGGAGCATATGCGCCGCCTGCCGCTTTCCTCGCTCATCGAGGACGTGCTGGCGCCGCATCGCGAGTTCGGCATCAAGCTGGAACTGATCGAGACGTCGGATCGCGCCAAGGAACCGGTCGGCATCCGCAATCCCGCGATCCTCTACGGCCTTGGCAATCTGATCGAGAACGCCGTCGATTTTGCCCGGGAAAGGGTTACCGTGACCGTCGAGCACGACGCGTCCAAGGTGGCGATCACCATCGAGGACGATGGCATCGGCTATTCGCCGGACGTGCTGCAGCGCATCGGGGAGCCCTATGTGACAAATCGCCATCGCGACGACAAGGCAGGCGGGCTTGGGCTTGGGCTCTTCATCGCCAAGACCCTGCTTGAGCGTTCCGGCGCGCGGCTGCGCTTTGAAAACCGCCCGCCGCAAACGCCGGGTGCCCGGGTGGAAATCGTCTGGCCGCGACAGCGGATGGAAGCCTAATTGTGGCGAAATGACTTTACCGCATGGCCATTACTGGCCATAACCACACACGGACGCTCAAGATTGCACCGCAGGATTGCCTAGCCATGACAGAAAACGCAACCTCCGACCCTTCGCCGACAACCGGCGATAACGCCCTGGGTCCGAACCCAACCTTGCTGATCGTTGATGACGATGTTCCTTTCCTGCGCCGTCTGGCCCGGGCCATGGAATCGCGCGGCTTTGTCGTCGAGACTGCGGCTTCCGTCGCCGAAGGTGTCGCCAAGGCCAAGGCCACGCCGCCGGGCTATGCGGTGGTCGATCTCAGACTCGGCGACGGCAACGGTCTCGACGTCATCGAGGCCATCCGCCAGCACCGGACGGACACCCATATAGTCGTCCTGACCGGCTACGGCAATATTGCCACGGCGGTCACGGCGGTGAAGCTCGGCGCGCTCGACTATCTGGCAAAGCCGGCCGACGCCGACGAGATCTTCCTGGCGCTGACCCAGCGTCCGGGTGAAAAGGCCGAAGTGCCGGAAAACCCGATGTCGGCCGACCGAGTGCGCTGGGAGCATATCCAGCGGGTATTCGAGAGCTGCGACCGCAACGTGTCGGAGACCGCGCGTCGGCTCAACATGCATCGCAGGACGCTGCAGCGCATTCTCGCCAAGCGCGCGCCGAAATAACAGTCAGTCCCGTACCGGTGCGTGCGCGGCCCATTCGGCCATCATCAGGCGCTGCGCTGCCGATCGGGAAAAGTCGAGCGTGACGGCCTTGCGGGTCGCCGGCGGCAGTTTGTGTTCCGGCGCCTCGCGCAACAGGTGGGCGCCGTATCCGTCCGAGAGCAGCAGGCCACAATCCTCCGGAAAGATGTCGAGCGGCACCTCCGGATGGGTGGCGAAGAACAGCCGGTCGCAATAGGCGCGGTATTCGGGCCATTTCCGATCGACGCGGAAATCCTCGATCGAAGACTTGATCTCGACGATCCAGATCTCGCCCTTTTCCGACAGACCGACCAGGTCGGCACGCCGACCATTGGCCAACGCCAGTTCGGGCAGCACGGCGAGCCGCATGTCGTGCAGCAGAATCTGGACGCCCCGCCGCACAAGCATAGCCCGGTGCGACTGGCGTCCGTCTATTAACGGATTGTTTACGGCGATAGAAAGAATCGTCATGTTCCTGTCCAGGGAAGCTCATCCGCATGTTGCAAAAAAGCCATGTGGAGTCATTTTGCAGCGCCGAAGCCATCGGGCGGCGATCCGCTACTTGCAAAGGCGCTTTTAATCAAAAATAAACCATAATCAAAGATGGTCGAGATCACCATCTCCTAGCCCAAATGAACGAGTTTCCCATGCGCCTCCGCAATGCACTGACTGTGTTCGGCCTCGTCGCGACGATCGCCCTGACAGGTTGCACGACCACGACCGAGACCCAGCAGGCCGAAGCCACGACGGCCAAGATCTTCACCGACTCCTATGGCAGCGTCACCGACGCAGGTTATGCCCTGCCGGCCATCCCGATCAACAAGGTCAACAAGAAGTTCCACCGGCAGATCGTCGCTTATTCGACCAAGGAAAAGCCCGGCACGATCGTCGTCAACACGCGCGAACGCTTCCTTTACTATGTCCTGCCGAACGGCAAGGCGGTCCGCTACGGCATCGGCGTCGGCAAGCAGGGCTTTGCCTGGCAGGGCGAGGCCTATATCGCCTGGAAGCAGGAATGGCCGACCTGGCACCCGCCGAAGGAAATGGCGGCCCGCAAGCCGGACGTCGCCCAGTATGTCGAAAACGGCATGGGCCCGGGCCTTCGCAATCCGCTCGGCGCACGCGCCCTCTATCTGTTCAACGAAAAAGGCCAGGATACGCTCTTCCGCCTGCACGGCACGCCGGAATGGGCCTCCATCGGCACCGCCGCCTCGTCGGGCTGCATCCGCCTGATGAACCAGGACATCATCGACCTCTACAGCCGTGTCCGTCCGGGCAAGGGCGCCAAGGTCGTCGTCCAGCAGTAAGCGCTTCGAAGCGTTCCCATGCAAAAAGCCGCCGGAGAAATCCGGCGGCTTTTTCGTTTGCACTTTGCTCGGGTCAGCCTGCGAGGCTGGCCTTCAGTTCGAGGCGACGGCGATGCAGGACCGGCTCGGTATAGCCATTCGGCTGCTCGCGGCCCTTCAGCACCAGGTCGAGCGCCGCCTTGAAGGCGATCGAGCCGTCAAAATTGCCGGCCATCGGCCGATAGGCGGGATCGCCCGCGTTCTGGCCATCGACGACGACGGCCATGCGCTTCATCGTCTCGAGGATCTGCGCCTCGCTGACCACGCGGTGATGGAGCCAGTTGGCCATGTGCTGGGCGGAGATGCGCAGCGTCGCGCGGTCTTCCATCAGGCCGACATTGTTGATGTCGGGAACCTTGGAGCAGCCGACGCCCTGGTCGATCCAGCGCACCACGTAGCCGAGAATGCCCTGGGCATTGTTGTCGAGTTCGCGCTGGATTTCTTCCGGCGTCCAGTTGGGCCGCACGGCCACCGGCACCGAGAGGATGTCGCGCAGCTTGGCGCGCGGGCGGCTCTTCAGGCCCGCCTGGACCTCGGCGACGTTGACGCGGTGATAGTGCGTGGCATGCAGGGTGGCGGCCGTCGGCGACGGAACCCAAGCCGTGTTGGCGCCGGCCTTCGGATGGGCGACCTTCTGCTCCAGCATCGCCGCCATCAGGTCGGGCATGGCCCACATGCCCTTGCCGATTTGCGCATGACCGGACAGGCCGCATTCGAGGCCGATGTCGACGTTCCAGTTTTCATAGGCAGAGATCCAGGCTGCCTGCTTCATGTCGCCCTTGCGGATCATCGGGCCGGCTTCCATCGAGGTGTGGATCTCGTCGCCGGTACGGTCGAGGAAGCCGGTGTTGATGAACACGACGCGATCCTTTGCCGCGCGGATGCATTCCTTGAGGTTGACCGTCGTGCGGCGCTCCTCGTCCATGATGCCCATCTTGATGGTGTTCGGGGCCATGCCAATCAGGGCCTCGACGCGCGAGAATATCTCGCAGGCGAAGGCGACCTCTTCCGGCCCGTGCATCTTCGGCTTGACGACATACATCGAGCCGCTGCGCGAGTTGGCCCGGCGGCCGTTCGTCCCGATGTCGTGCAGCGCGATCAGCGCGGTGACCGCGGCGTCCATGATGCCCTCCGGCACTTCCTTGCCATCCCGGTCGAGGATCGCCGGATTGGTCATCAGGTGGCCGACATTGCGCACCAGCATCAGCGAGCGGCCATGCAGCGTGAGGGTCGAACCATCCGGCTTCGTATATCTGCGGTCGGCGTTCAGTGCGCGGGTGAAGCTCTTGCCGCCCTTCGAGACCTTTTCGGTCAGGTCGCCCTTCATCAGGCCGAGCCAGTTGCCATAGACGACGACCTTGTCCTCGGCGTCGACGGCGGCAACCGAATCCTCGCAGTCCATGATCGTCGTGATCGCCGATTCGAGCCAGATGTCGTTGATATGCGCCGGATCGGTCTTGCCGATCATGCCGTTCGCATCGATGACGATTTCGGTGTGCAGGTTGTTCTTGACCAGCAGGACCGCGTCCGGCTTGTCGGCAGCGCCGCGATAGCCGGCAAGCTGCGCCGGGTCGGAAAGGCCCGTTACGCCGCCATCGGACAGCGTGACGAAGAGCGCGCCGTCCTGGATCGACAGGCCGGCGACATTGCTCCAGCTTCCGGCGGCAAGCGGCGCCGAATCATCCAGCAGTTGCCGGCCCCAGGCGATGACTTTCGCACCGCGGACGGGATTGTAACCCTTGCCCTTTTCGGCGCCGTCGGTTTCGGCGATCGCATCCGTGCCATAGAGCGCATCGTAGAGCGAACCCCAGCGGGCATTGGCCGCGTTCAGCGCATAACGCGCGTTCATGACCGGAACGACGAGCTGCGGTCCGGCGATCCGGGTGATCTCGGCATCGACATTGGAGGTCGTGACCTTGACCTCGCCGCCTTCCGGCAGGAGATAACCGATGTCGCGCAGGAAAGCCTCATAGGCATCCATGTCGATCGGCGCGCCGTTCTCTTTGTGCCAGGCGTCGATCTTCGCCTGCATCTCGTCGCGCTTGGCCAGCAGCGCCTGGTTCTTCGGCGCGAGGTCGTGCACGATGGCCGAGAAGCCCTCGAGATAGGTGTCCGGGTCGACCCCGGTTCCCGGCAATGCCTTTTCGATCAGGAACCGATGCAGTTCCGTGTCGATGGAAAGGCCGTGGCTTTCGATCCGGCTCATGACGCTGTCTCCTCGCAAGTCTGGCTGTAACCTTGATGGGCGGACTTTGATCTGTTCTGATTCATTGTCAATCGAGCACGAATTACAAAGATTTGTGCCATATCGGAAATTATTACCCGTGCGCCAGGCGCGGCCTGCCGCTCGCCGTGGCGATGAAACGCGCTTCGACGAGCTTGCGGCTGCCGTCGATCACAGGCGCATCGATTTCCTCGACAAGGGAAAGCACCGCATCGGCAGCACCATTCTGCCGGGCGTGTCCGAGCGCCGCTTCGCTGGCCCTGTCGCGCGCGGCCTCGAACGCCTTTTCCTCGTCCGTAAAGCGGCGGCCATCTCCCGCACCCGACAGCATGAAGATGCCGTCCTCGGGTGCGGTAACGAAGACGGTGACGGTGGCGCGGACCCGCCCGACCACGGCACCGACCGCATTGGCGACATCCGCGTCCGCGGGGACTTCGCAGGCCACGGACAGCATGTCGCCGATCGCCGGATAGTAGACCGGAGCCGAGGCGCCGAGCCCGACCAGCGGACGGTCAAGCGACAGGGCGAAGCGCACGATGCCAGCCTCACGCCGCAGCGCATGGTCGATCAGCAGCGAGCGGGCGGGATCGACATCGGTGAGCCCGGACTCGGGCAGCACGGCGGAGAGAATGACCTCGGCCGACTGGCGCGTCAGCCTGTCGACGATCCGTCGGGCGAGCTCCTCGGGCGCCGCGGCGATCGGCTGGCCGGCGCCGTTCTTGCGGCGCATGGCGAGCCTCAGGCCGAGCTCGGCCGCCTCCGCATTCCACTGGCCCTGCCGGCCGAGAACATGCATGGCATCCGACGGCGTGATGCCGCAGATATGCACGAGCCCGCGCGCCACCAGCCTATCGAGCGTCGCCAGCTGCGACGTTGCCGTCATCAATTGATCAAGCGCTACGGGCTCCGATCCGATGCGGGCGAACAGCGCCGCCTCCTGCGCCGCCAGACCGGCGGCGAGATGATCCGGCACGCCAGTGCGGACCGCAAGGCGCCCGTCATGGCGGCCCATATGGGCGGCGCGCAGCTGCCGTTCGAGAATGTCGATGACCGGGCGGCCATATAGCGTGGCCGCCAGACTGAGCGGCACCAGCCGCCGCGGTCCGAGATCGATCCGCGCATTCATGCTGCGGTCGTCGATTCTCACCTCCGAATCACCACCGAGGCCATAGGTGCGCATGGCCACCGCCTCGACCATGGTGCGGTATCCGCCGACCACGGCACCGTCGGCGTCGAGGCGGGGGCGGCCGCCCTCGAGGATGGCCACATCCGTGGTCGTGCCGCCGATGTCGGAGACGACGGCATCGGCAAGCCCGGTCAGATGACGGGCGCCGACCAGGCTTGCCGCGGGACCCGACAGGATCGTCTCGATCGGCCGCAGCCGGGCCTCCGCCGCCGATATCAGGGCGCCATCGCCGCGCACGACCATCAGCGGCGCGTCGATGCCGCGCCTTGTGAGAAAGTCCTCGCAGGCGCCGACAAGCCGGTCGATCATCGACACCAGGCGGGCATTGAGCAGCGTTGTGAGCGCCCGGCGCGGACCGCCGAGCTTGGACGACAACTCGTGGCTGCAGGTTACCGGCAGAGGACAATGAGCGCGGATGAAATCCCGCACCCGGTTTTCGTGCGAGGGATTGCGCACGGCGAAATAGCCGGCGATGGCAAAGGAGGACACCGTCCGGCTCAGCTCCGGCAGGGCTTTCTCCAGCGGCGAGAGATCGAGCGGCGTCTCGGTGCCGTGCACGTCATGGCCGCCGGGGAGATAGATGACGGGATCGGAACCCAGCGCATCGGACAGACCGTCGCGCTTCAGGTCGTCGGGTCCGAAGCCGATCATGACGAGGCCGGCGCGTCCCCCCTGCCCTTCGACCAGCGCGTTTGTCGCCAGCGTCGTCGACAGCGAAACCAGACCGATGGCCCCGACCGAGACGCCTGAGGCTTCGATGACCTTTTCCAGCGCTTCCGCGATACCGATCGCGAGATCATGGCGCGTCGTTAGCGCCTTGGCCTTGGCGAGGATGCCTTGCGTCTCGCTGTAGAGCACCGCGTCGGTGTAGGTGCCGCCGGTATCGATGCCCAACAGGTAATGGAGTGTCACGCCAGCTGCCTCGGTCTTTCAGAATTTCACCAACAAGGATCACGCTGTTATCGCATGGAGAAACCGGGCGGCAATAGCTGACAAACGGCAAATCATGGCCGCGAAACCGCAACACGCGCGGTAACCCGCATCGGCAGGCCGCCGGCCGGCTGCACCGTCAGCTTCTGCACCGGCCACGGCTTGGTTTCATCGGTCATGTCGAAGCGATAGCGCCGCATCAAGACGGCGAGCGCGATCACGGCTTCCTGCAGGGCGAAGGTTGCCCCGATGCAGACCCGTGCCCCGGCACCGAACGGCAGGTATTGAAAGCGGCCGATCTTTTCGCGGTTTTCCGGCAGGAAGCGGCTCGGGTCGAAGGCCCGCGGGTTTTCCCAGTAGAGTTCGTGCCGGTGCAGCGTCCAGGGCATGATCAGGATCGTCGCGCCCTTGCGGATGTCGATCGCCGTGCCGTCGGGTGCCTGGAAGTGGTCGTCCGCAATGGCCTGGCGGTTGATCGACGGGGCCGGCGGATAGAGCCTCATCGCCTCCTCGAAGGCGGCACGTACCAGCGGCATGCGCTCCAGCCAGTCGACCGGATCCGCACCGCTATCGAGGACAGTGTCGATTTCGGTCTCCATGCGATCGCGGATGTCGGGACAATTGGCGACGCAGAAGAAGGTCCAGGCGAGCGCCCGGGCGGTGGTCTCGTGGCCGGCGCCGATGAAGGTCAGGATATTGTCCTCGACCTCCTCGGTCGTCAGGCCCTGCGGTCCTTCGACCTCGAGCAGTAGAGTGAGGAAATCGCGCGGCGCCGATTGCGGATCCCGCGCAATCGCTGCCTTGCGCTTTTCCATGGTCGACCGGACCAGCGCACGGAACTTGCGCAACACGCCACGGCCCCGCAGCCGGGCGAGCCGCGGAATCCACCCCGGAGCCGCCAGCATGTCGAGCGGATCGATCCGCCCCATATGGTGCAACAGCGCGTCGACGTCGCCGGCGACGTCATCGCCGTCGGTGGCAATCTCGCCGGAAAACAGCGTCTCGGAGAGGATGAGATAGGTGAGCCCCGTCATGTCGGCGGCGATGTCGCGCACCGTGCCTTGCGTATCGTCAGTCGCGTAGCGCGCGGCGAATTCCTCGCTCTTCTCCAGCATCTGGCGAGCAAAGCCGCGTGCATGGCGCGGCGTGAAGACGGGCGCCATCGCCCTTCGCGAGCGCTTCCACACCCCGCCCTCGGCGGTCAGCAGCCCGTCGCGCAGGATGGGGCGCAGGACCAGTTGCCGGACCTTGTCCATCACGTAGTTGCCGGCATTGTCGACCAGCACGTGGCGGATCAGATCCGGATCGTTGACGATTACGGTGGTGCGGCCGAAAAACCGGGTATCGATCCAGGGCAGCGTATAGGAGGGTACGCCCCAGAGTTCGAGCGGATTGCGCAGGACGGTCCGGATGATCTCGAGCTTCGACGGCGGATATGGGCGCGGAACGGGCGCTGGCGGCTCGAAAAGGTCGGGGCTGTCGACAACTGCCATGATTCCGCTCCGCGGTGGCGCGCTCAGCCCGGAGCGGGCTAGAACAGCGCCTTGAGTTCACTCAGGCGGTCGTTGACCAACCACCCGTAATAGTTCTCTTCCGGCCAGACCGGCGATCCGGCGCCGGCATTGCGGGCCGCCAGCGCCCGGGCCCGCTGCAGCGAGTTGCCGACGTTGAACAGCGTGGCCGTCACGCCGGGATTCTTGGAAATGTCCATGCCGGCGACCGTGCGGTAATCGTCGATCGCCTTGCGCAGCACGCCCGCCATGAAGGCCAGCGAAATGTCGGGCTCCATGATCGCCTTGTAGACGCCGGCCGCATCGTTCTCGTCGAGCCTGGCGACGCCCGACTTCTGCGACACCAGGTCCGACAGCATCAGAGCCGTCAGAGGATTGATCTGCCCGAGACCGAAGGTCTGCCCGGCATAGAAGGGCTGGAAGAACACGGCGCTGAAACGGTTGTTGGGATAGGACCTGCCGCCGACGCTGCGGCCACGGAACTTGGCCTCCCAGACGTCCTCGCGGCACGACCATAGTTTGTAGGAGTCGTTCATCGCGGCGCAGGCGGAGAATTCCGGGCGGGCGACGAAGTCGGAAATCCCCTCGCCTTCATAGGCGAAACGGAAGCTGTTGCCGGCATAGGATGCCGCCTTGACGTAATAGCTCTGCAGGCTGTCATAGGCATCGACGTTGAAGGTATGCTCGCCGACGATCGCGCCCACCATGTGGATCGGATCGATGCCATAGGTCGCCGCCGTCTTCTTGATCTTCGAGCGCAGCCGGTCGTCCGACGCGAGAAGGTCACGCACCTTCTCGTATTTCAGGTCGAACGTGGTCTTTCCGGCCTGGGTACGCCGCACCGAAGCGCCCGGGATCGGCGGCTGCTCGGCATGGCGGTTGCCCTCGGGCACGACACGGAGCGACCCTGCGTTCACACCTGCCGGCGCAAGAACGAGCAGCGCCAGAAAGAATGCCCGAGCAAGTCGTCCCACGATAGCTTCACCCCAAGTTTTCAAAATGCAGATCGCTTTCCGGCGCCACCCATACAGAAGCAAGGCCGTGTTTGTCGACCTTGCCCTGCGTCACATTTGCGGCATTCCTTCGGCGGGACCCGCATATTCTCCCCGGCGCTACAGGATATAGCGCGACAGATCCGCATCGGCGGCGATCTCGCCGACATGCTCGGCGACATAGGCCGAATCGATCATCACCTTCGAACCGCCCCGGTCGGGCGCGTTGAACGAGATGTCGTCCAGCACGCGTTCCATCACGGTCTGCAGGCGGCGCGCGCCGATGTTCTCGACCGACGTGTTGAGCTTGACCGCGACATCGGCCAGCGCATCGATCGCGTCTTCTGTGAAATCGAGATCGAGTTCCTCGGTCGCCATCAGCGCCTTGTACTGGCGGATCAGGCTCGCCTCGGTCTCGGTGAGGATGCGACGGAAGTCCTCCTTGGTGAGCGGCTTCAGCTCGACGCGGATCGGCAGGCGGCCCTGCAGTTCAGGCAGCAGGTCCGAAGGCTTGGACACGTGGAAGGCGCCAGACGCGATGAAGAGGATATGGTCCGTCTTCACCGGTCCGTACTTGGTCGACACCGTGGTGCCTTCGACCAGCGGCAGCAGGTCGCGCTGCACGCCTTCGCGCGAAACGCCTGCACCCATGCCACCTTCCCGCGCGGCGATCTTGTCGATCTCGTCGAGGAAGACGATGCCGTCGTTCTCGGCCGAGCGGACGGCCTCGCGCTGGATCACTTCATTGTCGATCAGCTTGTCGGACTCGTCGCGGATCAGGTCGGCATAGGAGGCCTTGACCGTGGTGCGCACCTTCTTGGTGCGGTTGCCCATGGCCTTGCCGAACATTTCCGACAGGTTGAGAATGCCGACATTGGCGCCCGGCATGCCGGGAACCTCGAAGCCGGGCATGCCGCTGCCGCTGTCGGCGACCTCGATGTCGATCTCCTTGTCGTCCATCTCGCCAGCCCTGAGCTTCTTGCGGAAGCTGTCGCGGGTGGCGGGAGAAGCCGTCGATCCGACCAGCGCATCGAGCACGCGTTCCTCGGCGCCGGCATGGGCCTTGGCCTGGACCTCGGCGCGCTTCTTTTCGCGCACCAGGCCGATACCGACCTCGACCAGATCGCGGATGATCTGTTCCACGTCGCGGCCGACATAGCCGACCTCGGTGAACTTCGTCGCCTCGACCTTGATGAAGGGGGCGCCGGCGAGCTTGGCAAGACGGCGCGAGATCTCGGTCTTGCCGACGCCGGTCGGGCCGATCATCAGGATGTTCTTCGGCATCACCTCGTCGCGCAGGTCCTCGTCGAGCTGCTGGCGGCGCCAGCGGTTGCGCAGGGCGATCGCCACGGCACGTTTCGCCTCGTGCTGTCCGATGATGAAGCGGTCGAGTTCGGATACGATCTCGCGGGGAGAAAAAGTCGTCATATCGCTTGTTCCAATGGTCGGAGGAAAGAGGATCAGTTGTCGCTGTCGAGCGACTCGACCACGATATTGTCGTTGGTATAGACGCAGATCTCGGCGGCGATCGCCATGGCCTGGCGGGCGATCTCTTCTGCCGACTTGTCGCTGTCCATCAGGGCGCGGGCAGCAGCGTAGGCATAATTGCCGCCGGAGCCGATCGCCATCGCGCCATGCTCCGGTTCGAGCACGTCGCCATTGCCGGTGATGGCAAGGGTGATGGTCTTGTCGGCGACCAGCATCATGGCCTCGAGGTTGCGCAGATACTTGTCGGTTCGCCAGTCCTTGGCGAGCTCGACGGCGGCACGCATCAGCTGGCCGGGATATTGCTCAAGCTTCTTTTCCAGGCGTTCCAGCAGCGTGAAGGCATCGGCTGTCGCACCGGCGAAACCGGAGATCACGTCGCCCTTGCCGATCCGGCGCACCTTGCGGGCATTGCCCTTCATCACAGTCTGGCCGAGGCTCACCTGGCCATCGCCCGCCATGATGACTTTTCCGCCCTTCCGCACAGTAATAATCGTTGTCATTTACGCACCTGTTGGCCCGTCTGCCGGGCGTTCGATTGGGAACGCGAAATCGTTCGGTTGATCCCTATGTAAGTCGGCCTTGCGCGAATGCAATCTTGTGACGCATCGCGGCAAAACCGGGCCTGCTTTTGCTGGATATTTGGCCGACCGCCTGATAAGGAACCCCTGACCAAAGGCATGGAGCGGACCCTGATGGGCGAAACAATGATCCGTCGCACGGGAAGCATTTCCCGCAAAACCAACGAAACCTCCGTTTCGGTAGCCGTCAATCTCGACGGCACCGGCGCGGCCAGGATTTCCACGGGCGTCGGCTTCTTCGACCACATGCTCGACCAGCTTTCGCGCCATTCGCTCATCGACATGGAGATCGAGGTCAAGGGCGATCTGCACATCGATGACCATCACACCGTCGAGGATACCGGCATTGCCATCGGCCAGGCGATCTCCAAGGCGCTCGGCGACCGGCGCGGCATCAACCGCTATGCCTCGATCGACCTTGCGATGGACGAAACGATGACCAAGGCGGCGATCGACGTCTCGGGCCGACCCTTCCTCGTTTGGAACGTTGCCTTCAGCGCGCCGAAGATCGGCACCTTCGACACCGAACTGGTGCGCGAGTTCTTCCAGGCGCTGGCGCAGAATGCCGGCATCACGCTGCATATCCTCAACCACTACGGCGCCAACAACCACCATATCGCCGAGACCTGCTTCAAGGCCGTGGCCCGGGCATTGCGGACAGCCGTCGAAATCGATCCGCGCCAGGCCAGCCGCGTTCCCTCGACCAAGGGCACCCTCGTCTGAGGTCCGCCCGACCGGAAACGGCGGAAAGCAGCTTGATCATCGCTTTGCGGCGCATCGGGGCCTCGGCCTCACGGCGTCGCACTCAGGAAAAGGACGTTCGACGATGCGCGTGGCGATCATCGACTATGGATCCGGAAATCTCCGTTCGGCAACGAAGGCCTTCGAACGTGCGGCGCGCGAAAGCGGTGTCGATGCGGTCATCGAACTGACCGACAAAGCCGACCGCGTGGCGACCGCCGACCGCATCGTGCTGCCGGGTGTGGGCGCCTACGCCGACTGCCGCCGGGGGCTCGACGCCGTCCCGGGCATGCACGAGGCGATCGTCGACGTCGTCGAGAAGAAGGCCCGGCCCTTCTTCGGCATCTGCGTCGGCATGCAGCTGATGTCGAGCCGCGGGCTGGAAAAGACGATCACCCCCGGCTTCGGCTGGATCAAGGGCGATGTGGTCGAGATGACGCCGGACGATCCGACCCTCAAGATCCCGCAGATCGGCTGGAACACGCTCGACCTGCACCAGACGCATCCGTTGTTCGACGGGATCAAGACGGGGCCGGACGGGCTGCATGCCTATTTCGTCCACTCCTACCATCTTGCCGCGGAAAATCCGGATGACGTGATCGCCACCGCCGACTACGGCGGGCCGATGACGGCCTTCGTCGGTCGCGCCAATATGGTTGGTGCGCAGTTCCATCCGGAAAAGAGCCAGACGCTCGGCCTCAGGCTGATCGCCAACTTCCTTTCCTGGCAACCATAAGTCTCCTCGAGTATCGGACAATTCCGCATGATCCTTTTTCCCGCCATCGACCTCAAGGACGGCCAGTGCGTGCGGCTCAAGCTGGGCGACATGGAGCAGGCCACCGTCTACAATACCAATCCCGGCGCCCAGGCGAGAGCCTTCGAGGACCAGGGATTCGAATGGCTGCATGTGGTGGATCTGAACGGCGCCTTTGCCGGGACAAGCGTCAACGGGGCTGCGGTCGACGCGATCCTGAAGGCGACCAGCAATCCGGTGCAGCTCGGCGGCGGCATCCGCAGCCTCGACCATATCGAGAGCTGGCTTGAACGCGGGCTTTCGCGCGTCATCCTCGGCACGGTTGCCGTGCGCGATCCGGCGCTGGTGATCGAGGCCTGCAGGCGTTTCCCCGGCAAGATCGCCGTCGGCATCGACGCCAAGGGTGGCAAGGTCGCGGTCGAGGGCTGGGCGGAGGCCTCGGAACTCGGCGTGATCGAGCTCGCGAAAAAATTCGAAGGGGCCGGTGTATCGGCGATCATCTATACCGATATTGATCGCGACGGCATCCTGACCGGCATCAACTGGGAATCGACGCTGTCGCTGGCCGACGCCGTCTCCATTCCGGTGATCGCGTCCGGCGGGCTGGCCTCGATGGACGACATCCGTCGCATGCTGCAGCCCGACGCGGCCAAGCTCGCGGGTGCCATTACCGGCCGCGCACTCTATGACGGCCGCATCGACCCGGCCGAAGCCCTGGCGCTCATCCGCGCCGCCCGCGCCTGAACGAGGATAGACCATGACGCTGAAAGCCCGTGTCATTCCCTGCCTGGACGTCAAGGACGGACGTGTCGTCAAGGGCGTCAACTTCGTCGACCTGATCGACGCCGGCGACCCCGTCGAGGCGGCCAAGGCCTATGATGCCGCCGGTGCCGACGAACTCTGCTTCCTCGACATCACCGCATCGTCCGACAATCGCGACACGATCTTCGAGGTCGTCGCCCAGACGGCCGACCAGTGTTTCATGCCGCTCACCGTCGGCGGAGGCGTGCGCACGATCGCCGACATCCGAAAACTGCTGCTCTGCGGCGCCGACAAGGTCGCGATCAATTCGGCGGCGGTGAACAATCCGGATTTCATTGCCGAGGCCGCCGACAAGTTCGGCGATCAGTGCATCGTCGTGTCGATCGACGCCAAGCAGAGGCGCAAGCAGGAAGCGGGCGGCGACAATGTGAGCGCCTGGGAGATCTACACCCATGGCGGCCGCACCCCGACCGGCATCGACGCGGTGGAGTTCGCCAGGAAGATGGTCGAGCGCGGCGCCGGCGAATTGCTGGTCACCTCGATGGACCGGGACGGTACCAAGATCGGATACGATCTGGAACTGACGCGGACCATTGCCGATGCTGTTCGGGTACCAGTCATCGCCTCGGGCGGTGTCGGCACCCTCGACGATCTGGTCGCCGGCATCCGGGACGGACACGCGACCGCGGTGCTTGCCGCGTCGATCTTCCACTTCGGCACCTATTCGATCGCCGAGGCCAAGCAGTATATGGCCCGGCACGGCATCGCCATGCGGCTCGATTGAGCGCCCGCGAAAGGGATCTGCAATGAGTGACTTCTCCCTCACCGACCTCGAAAGGATCGTCGCCGACCGGGCCCAGGCCCGGCCCGACGAATCCTGGACGGCGAAGCTCGTCGCCGGCGGCCAGTCGAAAGCCGCCAAGAAGCTTGGCGAAGAGGCGGTGGAAACGGTGATCGCGGCGATCAAGGACGATCGCGAAAACCTCGTCTACGAGAGTGCCGACCTGCTCTATCACCTGATGGTCGTATTGAAAATCGCCGACATCCCGCTTAAAGCCGTGCTCGAAGAGCTTCAACGGCGTACGGCCCAGACGGGTCTCAGCGAAAAAGCCAGCCGGCAGGATCCATGACGACAGCGACACGGGAATCCGAAACGCCAGAAGCACTCGACCATTTCCAGGCGGATGGATATTCCCCCTATCTGTTCTTCGATTCGGAGGAATGGTCACATTTCCGGGCCGATACGCCGCTGACCCTGACCGCAGACGAGGTCCAGCGGCTGCGTTCGATCGACGACCCGATCGACCTTTCCGAAGTGCGCCGGATCTATCTGTCGCTGTCGCGCCTGCTCTCGGCCCATGTCGAATCCTCGCAGCTGCTGTTCGAGCAGCGCAATCGCTTCCTCAACACCTCGAACATTTCGAAGACGCCCTTCGTCATCGGCATCGCGGGATCGGTCGCAGTCGGCAAGTCGACAACGGCCCGCGTGCTGAAGGAACTGCTGGCGCGCTGGCCCTCAAGCCCGAAGGTCGATCTCGTCACCACGGACGGCTTCCTCTACCCGAACGCCCATCTGGTTCGCCACAAGATCCTCAACCGCAAGGGTTTTCCGGAAAGCTACGACATCGGCGCGCTGCTGCGGTTCCTCTCCGCGATCAAGGCGGGACTGCCCAACGTCAAGGCGCCCGGCTATTCGCACCTGACCTATGACGTGCTGCCCAACGAGTATAAGATCATCGACCGGCCGGACATCCTCATCTTCGAGGGCATCAACGTGCTGCAGTCGCGCGATCTGCCGGCCGACGGCAAGATCGTGCCGATCGTCTCGGACTTCTTCGATTTTTCGATCTATATCGACGCGGACGAGAAACTCATCCACCGCTGGTATGTCGACCGCTTCATGAAGCTGCGCCAGACAGCATTCCGCGACCCCAACTCCTACTTCCACCGCTATGCCACAATCAGCGAGGCGGAGGCGCTGGAGATCGCCGAGGGCCTGTGGAAGAACACCAACCTGAAGAACCTCAGGGAAAACATCCTGCCGACCCGCCCCCGCGCCGACCTCATCCTGCGCAAGGGCGACAATCATCTGGTCGAGCAGGTCGCGCTGAGAAAACTGTAGGCGATATATAGCCGGCAGTTTATTCAATAGCGCGCTATATTTGCCGGATTCGGCATCGAGATCAGGGGTTAACCCGCCTCAGCGTCAGGTTGATGCGCCCGCCGTTCTTCAGCAGAGTCGATGTCGACGGATAGATGCGGTCCACGCCGTGGAAGCACAGGCGCCCTGCCCCGCCGATGACGAAGACGTCTCCGCTCGTGAGCTTCATCGACATGGTCGGATCCTTGCGGTTCGTTCCGCCGATGCGGAAGTGGCACGCGTTGCCCAGCGAAATCGACACGACCGGGGCCTCGAGATCCTTCTCGTCGCGATCCTGATGCAGGCCCATGCGGGCGCTGTCGTCGTAAAAATTGACCAGGCACGCCTCCGGCTGCTTGTCTGAGCCGGCAACCCGGTTCCAGATATCGAGCAACATTGCGGGAATGGGAGACCATGGTTTCCCCGTGACCGGATGAGTCGGCTGGTAGCGGTAGCCGCGCTCCTTGTCCGTCACCCATCCGAGCGGCCCGCAATTGGTCATGCGGACCGACATTTCCTTGCCGGTGCCGGGCATGGCGGGGACGAAGAGCGGCGCCTCGGCGACGATCTCGCGGATTGACGCGACCAACTGCTCCTGGCCGGCGCGATCGATGAAATCCGGAAAGTAGCGGAGCCCTTCGGGCAATGTGCGCTTGGCTTTTTCGGGCATGGACAAACGGCGGCCTGATCGGCCGCCGCCTTCATTGCAGATTCAGTCGGCCAGATCGGGAATGCGCAGCACCTGGCCGGGATAGATCTTGTCGGGATGGCTGAGCATCGGCTTGTTGGCCTCGAAGATCACCGTATGCTTGGCGCCCTTGCCCTTGCCATACTGCGCTTCGGCGATCTTCCACAGATTGTCGCCCTTCTTGACCGTATAGAAGACCGGCTCCTTGGGCGCGACCGGCGCGGCTTGCGGCGTCTCGGCGATCTTCAGGTCGTCGGCTTCGACCTTGGAAATCCCCAGCGTGTTGCCGACGGCGATGACCGCCTTTTCGAAAGCCGACTGGTCCTTGACCGTCCCCTTCAGCACGACCTTGTCGTCGACGACGGCAACCTCGACCTTTTCGGTGCCGAGATCGTGCGAGGCGAGTTCCTTCTTTACCGCGTCCGCATCCGGCGCCTCGTCATCGCCGCCGATGCCGAGCTTCTTGCCTGCACTCTTGATAAAACTGAACAAACCCATGGGATCTCCCCTTCTCGTAAAGTCCGGCCTCAGCTGAACCCACGGCGCAGCAAAACACAAGCAGATATCTAAAATATGTCACGCTGTATTAGGTCACAGTGTGGCGCGCTTAGTCTCCGCCGGGCCTGCCGCGCATCTTCTTGACCTCGGAGCGCCCCGACTTTTCCTTCAGCCGCCGCTCTACCGACCCTTTTGTCGGCTTGGTCTTCTTGCGCGGCGGCGGCGGCGGCGCGGCGGCGGCGAGGATCAGCTCCTTGAGGCGCTCGCGGGCGTCTTCCCGGTTGCGCTCCTGGCTGCGGAAGCGGTTCGCCTCGATCATCAGCACGCCCTCCTTGGAGGCGCGCCGCCCAGCGAGCTTCAGGGCATTCTCCTTGACCCGGTCGCTCAGGGCGGGAGACCCGGCGATGTTGAAGAAAAGCTGGACCGCCGTCGAGACCTTGTTGACGTTCTGTCCGCCCGGCCCGCCGGCCAGCACGAATTGCTCCGTCAGCTCCCAGCCGGCGATCGTGATGCGATTGTTGATGACGAGTGCGTCGCTGGCCATGTTCGGTCTCCGTCCGCTCTATTTCACATTCGAACGCGGAGGAAAACAAGAAACCCGGCGGATTGCTCCGCCGGGTTCTGTCAGTTCTCGTCTGGCGCGCTTATTCCGCAGCGATATTGGCGCTCGGAGCGGCGGCACGGACCGTGTGGTCGACGTGATCTTCGAACTTGGCGAAGTTGGTAATGAACATCGCCACCAGCTTCTTGGCCTGGGCATCGTATTCCGAGGCATCCGACCAGGTCGAACGGGGATCGAGGATCTTCGTGTCGACGCCTTCGACGGCAACCGGGACGGCGAAGCCGAAGTTCGGGTCGATGCGGGTTTCCACCTTCTTCAGTTCGCCGTTCAAAGCACCGGCGAGCAGGGCGCGGGTGGCCTTGATCGGCATTCGGTGACCCACGCCATAGGCGCCGCTGGTCCAGCCGGTGTTGACCAGCCAGCAGTCGACATTGTGCTCGGCGATCAGGTCGCGCAGCAGATTGCCGTACTCGGCCGGATGGCGCGGCATGAACGGTGCGCCGAAGCAGGTCGAGAAGGTGGCTTCCGGCTCGGTCACGCCCTTTTCCGTGCCTGCGACCTTGGCGGTGTAGCCGGACAGGAAGTGGTACATGGCCTGTTCCGGGGTCAGGCGCGCGATCGGCGGCAGCACGCCGAAGGCATCGGCGGTCAGCATGATGATCGTCTTCGGGTGGCCGGCGCGGCCGGTGTCCGATGCATTCGGAATGAAGTGCAGCGGATAGGCGCAACGGGTGTTTTCGGTGCGCGAGGCATCGTTGAAGTCCGGCACGCCGGCGTCATCGAGAACGACGTTCTCCAGAACGGTGCCGAAACGCTTGGTGGTCGCATAGATTTCCGGCTCGGCTTCCGCCGACAGACGGATAGTCTTGGCGTAGCAGCCGCCTTCGAAGTTGAAGATGCCGTGTTCGCCCCAGCCATGCTCGTCGTCGCCGATCAGCGTGCGGCTCGGATCGGCCGAAAGCGTCGTCTTGCCGGTGCCCGAGAGACCGAAGAAGACGGCGGCGTCGCCGGCCGGGCCGACATTGGCCGAGCAGTGCATCGGCATGACGCCCTTCGGCGGCAGCATGTAGTTGAGAGCGGTGAAGACCGACTTCTTCATTTCGCCGGCATAGGAGGTGCCGCCGATCAGCACGATGCCGTTGGTGAAGTCGCAGGCGATGACCGTTTCCGTGCGGCAGCCGTGACGGGCCGGATCGGCGCGGAAGGTCGGCAGGTTGATGATGGTCAGCTTGGGCTGGAATTCGCCAAGCGCCGAACGCTCCGGGCGGATCAGCAGGTTGCGGATGAACAGCGAGTGCCAGGCAAGCTCGGTCACGACGCGGGTCGGCAGCTCGTTTTCCTTGTCGGCGCCGCCGACGAGGTCCTGGACGAAGAGTTCCTTGCCGGCGGCATGAGCCAGCATGTCCTTATGCAGGACGCCGAAATGTTCCGGCGACATCGGCTTGTTGTTGTCCCACCAGATCTGGTCGTCGGTATGGCTGTCGCGGACGATGAACTTGTCCTTGGCCGAGCGACCGGTATGCTGCCCGGTCACCGCGCAGAGCGCGCCGTCGACGGTCAGCACGGCTTCGTTGCGGCGAATCGCCTCTTCGTAGAGGTCGCGCTCACGGAAGTTGTAGTAGATGCGAGCCGCATCACCCAAACCGATCGCTGCTACCCCTACGAGGGGATTATTTACACCAAGCTCCTCCATGAGCGCGCATCCTCTATATTAGAAACGGTGACGTTGAATTTTCGGGAACCTAGTGTCCGAGTTTTCAAAACGCAATAAGCAAAATCAAAATCAATCAATAATTTCAAATATTTAATCGATTTAAATCCGAATATCGTTTTTTAAATCGGTTTGCATCGACGTGATTTGGTTGCCGTGCGGGCAAACTGCACGCCCTTTACCGGGTCGCTTCAGGCCGGCCCCTTTATCTTTGCCACAATTTGTTCCACCTTTATCCCCAATAAGCGCGGCTAAGATTGCCACACCCTGGGCTGGGACTATACCAGGAGCCGCGCTTCATGATGACGGAGACCAATAATATGCAGACGATCGCGCTCGTGGACGACGACCGCAATATTCTCACTTCCGTATCGATCGCGCTCGAGGCCGAGGGATACAAGGTTGAGACCTATACCGACGGCGCCTCGGCGCTCGACGGTTTGCTGGCGCGTCCACCGCATCTTGCCATCTTCGACATCAAGATGCCGCGCATGGACGGCATGGAACTCTTGCGGCGGCTCCGACAGAAGTCCGACCTGCCAGTGATCTTTCTCACCTCGAAGGACGAGGAGATCGACGAGTTGTTCGGGCTGAAGATGGGCGCCGATGACTTCATCACCAAGCCGTTTTCGCAGCGCCTGCTGGTCGAGCGGGTGAAGGCCATCCTGCGGCGCGCGGCAAGCCGGGAAAACCTTGCGGCCGGCGGCACGGCCAAGACAGGCGCCGAGCAGCAGGCCCGGACGCTGGAGCGCGGCCAGCTGGTCATGGACCAGGAGCGCCACACCTGCACCTGGAAGGGCGATCCGGTAACACTGACCGTGACCGAATTCCTCATCCTGCAGTCGCTGGCGCAGCGTCCCGGCGTGGTAAAAAGCCGCGATGCGCTGATGGATGCGGCCTATGACGAGCAGGTCTATGTCGACGACCGCACCATCGACAGCCACATCAAGCGCCTGCGCAAGAAGTTCAAGATGGTCGATACCGACTTCGACATGATTGAAACGCTCTACGGAGTGGGCTACCGCTTCCGCGAAGCGGCGTAAGCGCAGAAGCCATCGAGAACAGGCCGGTCGGGCAAAAGGGTAGAGATTGGTCAAACGCGTTTCCGAAGGGACCAACGACGAACTGGACAGCCTGACCGAACAGCGCCGTTTCCCGGTTCATCCCTTCACGCTCGTGCGCCGGATTTTCGGCCATGCGCTGTTCTCCAGCCTGACCCGACGCATCGTCTTCTTCAACCTCGCCGCACTGATCGTTCTCGTCGGCGGCATCATGTATCTCAACCAGTTCCGTGAGGGCCTGATCGACGCGCGCGTCGAAAGCCTGCTGACGCAGGGCGAAATCATCGCCGGCGCGATTTCCGCCTCGGCATCGGTCGACACGAACTCGATCACCATCGATCCGCAGAAGCTCCTCGAACTGCAGGCCGGGCAGAGCATCACCCCGGTTCCGAACGACGAGGACCTTGAATTCCCGATCAATCCGGAACGGGTGGCGCCCGTGCTGCGCCGGCTGATCTCGCCGACCCGCACGCGTGCCCGCCTGTTCGACGCGGATGCCAATCTGCTGCTCGATTCGCGCCATCTCTATTCGCGCGGCCAGGTCCTGCGCTTCGACCTTCCCCCGGTCGAGAATGAAACGTCGAGCGTCACCGACTGGATCGCCCGCATCTTCAACATGGCCCTGCAGCCGTCCAACCTGCCGGTCTACAAGGAAGCGCCGGGCGGCGACGGATCGATCTACCCGGAAGTCATGAACGCGCTGACCGGGGTTCGCGGCGCCGTGGTCCGCGTCACCGACCGGAGCGAGCTGATCGTCTCGGTCGCCGTGCCGGTCCAGCGCTTCCGCGCCGTGCTCGGGGTCCTGCTCTTGTCCACCCAGGCTGGCGACATCGACAAGATCGTGCATGCCGAGCGGCTGGCCATCCTGCGCGTCTTTGGCGTCGCGGCGCTCGTCAACATCGTCGTGTCGCTGCTTCTGTCTTCGACCATTGCCAATCCTCTGCGGCGGCTCGCCGCGGCCGCGATCCGCGTCCGGCGCGGCGCCAAGGAGCGCGAGGAGATCCCGGATTTCTCCGCCCGCCAGGACGAGATCGGCAATCTTTCGGTGGCCCTGCGCGAGATGACCAACGCGCTCTACGACCGCATCGACGCGATCGAGAGCTTCGCCGCGGACGTCAGCCACGAGCTGAAGAACCCCCTCACCTCGCTGCGCAGCGCCGTCGAGACGCTGCCGCTCGCCAAGAACGACCAGTCGCGGCAGCGGCTCATGGACGTGATCCAGCACGACGTGCGCCGGCTCGACCGGTTGATCAGCGATATCTCCGACGCCTCGCGCCTCGATGCGGAACTGGCGCGCAGCGACGCCAAGCCGGTCGATCTCGAAGTGCTGCTTTCCAGCCTGGTCGATGTGTCGCGACAGATCCGCAGCACCAAGAAGCCGGTCGAACTCGACTACATCATCGACCAGAAGCCCGGCGCCAAGGCACGCTTCATCGTGCCCGGCCACGATCTGCGGCTGGGCCAGATCATCACCAACCTGATCGAGAACGCCCGCTCCTTCGTGCCCGAAGTGGGCGGCAAGATCACCGTCAAGCTGTCGCGCACCCGCAGCCGCTGCCTCATCCAGATCGAGGACAACGGACCAGGCATCCAGGCCGAGGACATCGACCGGATCTTCGAGCGCTTCTATACCGACAGGCCCGAGGGCGAGAGTTTTGGCCAGAATTCTGGCCTTGGCCTCTCCATCAGCCGCCAGATCGCCGAAGCCCATGGCGGCACGCTGAGGGCCGAAAACATGATCGACCCCGCCAGCGGCCGCATTCTCGGGGCGCGCTTCATCCTCGCCCTGCCGGTCGAGGCGGCGTCGTGAGCGCGGGCGGCGTCAACATCCATGCGACAGCCATCGTCGCCGGAACCACCGGCCTCATCTTTCTTGGCCCGTCCGGATCGGGAAAGTCAGCGCTCGCCTTCGATTGCCTGAGCGAAGCCCGGCTACACGGGCAGTTTACGGCACTGGTGGCGGACGACCAGGTCTTCGTCTCGCGTTTCGGCACGCAGGTGGTGGCTGCCCGGCCTGAGACGATCAAGGGAATGATCGAGCTGCGCCACGGCGGCATAGCGCGGGTCGACACCATTCCCCGGGCCGTTATTCACTATGCCGTCCTGCCCATAGATCGTGCAACGAGCGAGCGGCTCCCGGAACAGGGTATTCAGGTGGCATTGCTCGACGATGTCCGATTGCCGGCCATCCACGTGCCCACGGATGTGCGCCTGCCTTTTTCCTTCATAAACGCCCTGATCTCGGACTGGACTGTCCCTCGTTAGGCTAAGGCGCTACAGTTTGCGCTTGAACTTCGGATTTTCATCGCCAAGATGGCGTCCCACCGATGGACGAAGTACCTGCGTTGCGTTATCTCCGCCATCTGTCTGCGCAGGCAAGGGGTAGTAGAAGAATGATCGGACTTGTGCTTGTCACCCATGGCAAGCTGGCTGAGGAGTTTCAGCATGCTGTAGAGCATGTCGTCGGCCCACAGAAATTCATCGAAACCGTTTGCATCGGCCCGGATGACGACATGGATCAACGGCGCCAGGACATTCTGGACGCCGTGATGCGTTCCGACGACGGCCATGGCGTGATCATTCTCACCGACATGTTCGGCGGCACCCCGTCCAACCTCGCCATATCCGTAATGAACACCGGCCGGATCGAAGTGATCGCCGGCGTCAACCTGCCGATGCTGATCAAGCTGGCGGGCATTCGCGGCGAAAACAATATGGAAAAGGCCCTGGTGGACGCCTCGGAGGCCGGCCGCAAGTATATCAATGTCGCCAGCCGCGTCCTGAGCGGCAAGTGATCGAAAGCCCCTTCATGCCGAATTCCCGGGACCTCCTGATCATCAACAAGCGTGGCCTGCACGCACGCGCATCCGCGAAGTTCGTCCAGACGGTGAGCGGCTTCGACGCGACCGTGCACGTGACAAAGGATGGCACGACGGTCGGCGGCACGTCGATCATGGGGTTGATGATGCTGGCGGCCAGTCCCGGCTGCTCGATCCAGGTCAGCGCCACCGGCAGCCAGGCCGGCGAGGTCCTCGACGCGCTGGAAACGCTGGTCGCCGACAAGTTCGGCGAGGAAATCTAACCGCCGCTTAATCATATAAAGACATAAAGACTTCTTTATGTCTTCTTGCCATCGGCACCGATCCCTGATAAATGCGGATCAGAAACCCGTCTTTTGCAGAGGGGTCACGAATGGTGCTTGCCTGGCACTCAAAGCGGAACCGGGCCTGCGCCGTCATCCTAGCCGGGAGAGCTTCATGACCGCACACAACGACTATATCGTCGCAGATATTGGCCTTGCCGATTTCGGCCGCAAAGAAATCGAGATCGCCGAAACCGAAATGCCGGGCCTGATGTCCTGCCGCGCGGAATTCGGCCAGAGCCAGCCGCTCAAGGGCGCCCGCATCACCGGTTCGCTTCACATGACCATCCAGACCGCCGTGCTGATCGAGACGCTGGTCGCGCTCGGCGCGGAAGTGCGCTGGGCATCGTGCAACATCTTCTCGACCCAGGACCATGCCGCCGCCGCGATCGCCGCCGCCGGCATCCCGGTCTATGCCGTCAAGGGCGAAAGCCTCGAAGACTACTGGACCTACACGGACCAGATCTTCCAGTGGCGTGACGGCGGCCTGTCGAACATGATCCTTGACGACGGTGGCGACGCCACCATGTACATCCTGCTCGGCGCGCGTGCCGAAGCCGGCGAGGACGTTCTCTCCAATCCGCAGTCGGACGAAGAGACCATTCTGGTTGCCCAGATCAAGAAGCGGCTCAAGGCATCGCCGGGCTGGTTCACCAAGCAGCGCGACGCGATCAAGGGCGTGACCGAAGAAACCACCACCGGTGTTCACCGCCTCTATGAGCTGAGCAAGAAGGGCCTTCTTCCTTTCCCGGCGATCAACGTCAACGACTCCGTCACCAAGTCGAAGTTCGACAACAAGTACGGCTGCAAGGAATCGCTGGTCGACGGCATCCGCCGCGGCACCGACGTGATGATGGCCGGCAAGGTTGCCGTCGTCTGCGGCTATGGCGATGTCGGCAAGGGCTCGTCGGCTTCGCTGCGTGGCGCCGGCGCCCGCGTCAAGGTGACGGAAGTCGACCCGATCTGCGCGCTGCAGGCCGCCATGGACGGTTTCGAAGTGGTCACGCTCGAAGACGTCGTGTCTTCGGCCGACATCTTCATCACCACCACCGGCAACAAGGACGTCATCCGCATCGAGCACATGCGCGAGATGAAGGACATGGCGATCGTCGGCAATATCGGCCACTTCGACAACGAAATTCAGGTTTCGGCACTGCGCAACCTGAAGTGGACCAACGTCAAGCCGCAGGTCGACATGATCGAGTTCCCCAAGGGCAACCGCATGATCCTGCTGTCGGAAGGCCGTCTGCTCAATCTCGGCAATGCCACGGGCCACCCGTCCTTCGTCATGTCGGCCTCGTTCACCAACCAGGTCCTGGCCCAGATCGAGCTCTACACCAAGCCCGGCGAGTACCAGAATCAGGTCTACGTCCTGCCGAAACACCTCGACGAAAAGGTCGCCCGCCTGCATCTCGAAAAGCTCGGCGTGAAGCTGACCGAGCTGTCGGAAGAACAGGCCGCCTATATCGGCGTCACGCCGCAGGGTCCGTTCAAGGCTGACCACTACCGCTATTAATATTCTTCTGGATATCTACTAAACCTAGTAGCCGCAGCCTTGACAAAAGCTGCGGCTTCTTTTTTGGGGCCGACCCTTCCCGCTCATTCCCTTAGGCAGTATTGTTTTAGAACTTGATTCGTGGCGCACCCATCAGGTGCGTCGACGAAATGGGATGTCTTGTCGACGATGCGGCACATAGGACGGAGACAGACCGAGGATGTCGGTAAACAAAAGCGGCCCGTTCAAACGGGAAACGGCGGCGGCTATGGATGCCCAGGCTTCGCGGCGGCGAGCCATGGTATCTAGCGACGAAAGTAAAAGCGCAGGGAACAAGCCCCGCTCGCGCTTCAGGCGCGATCTGCTGCCCCACCTGTGGAAGGCCTGCATGGGCGGAACGATCCTCACCGGTCTGTTCGCGCCCGGCCTCGCCCGGTCTCAGACGAGCGTGCCGCCGGCCGAAAAGCTCTTCACCTCGGTCGAGATGGTGGGCTATGCCCTCGTGCTCGGAATTCTCTCGGCAGCTATGCTTTCGGCCGGCTGGCTGATCCGCCAGCGCGGCCGGTTGGAGGCCGAAGGCGCAGAAATGCGTTCGGCCCTCTCCGACGCGAACCAGCGCATCTCCCGCTACCAGGCGCTGATCGCCGACAAGAACCGGCGGATCGTGATCTGGGACGGCCAGAACAGCAAGCCCGAGTTTCTCGGCCAGCTGCCGGCCGAAACCGGTGCGCCGCAGACCGACGGCGAATTCCTTGCATTTGGCCGCTGGCTGAAACCCGCCTCGGCCGGCGACCTCGAAAGAGCGATCGAGGCTCTCCGCTACAAGGCCGAAAGCTTCGACGTCATCGTCGAGACGCATCGCGGCGAGGTCATCGAGGTGCAGGGTCGCCTCTCCGGCGGCCGCGCCTTTGCCCGCTTCGTCGCCCTCAACAATCTGCGCGCCGAACTCGCCGAACTGAAGATCGAGCGCAATCGTCTTAGAAATTCCATCGCCACCTTCGAGTCGCTGCTCGACGCCATCGAGCAGCCGGTCTGGCGGCGTGACACGGAAGGCAGGCTGGTCTGGGTCAATCACGCTTATAGCGAGGCCGTCGAGGCCGGTTCTCCGGACCAGGCCGTGCGCGAATCCCGGGAAATTCTCACCAGCATCAGCCGTGAGAAGATCAAGGCGAGCGCGACGCCGGAATCGCCCTTCCACGACGTCGTTTCCACCGCAGTGCGCGGCAAGCGGACCTTCTTCGACGTCGTCGACATTCGCGAGCCGTCGGGTTCCTGCGGCATGGCCGTCGATGTCAGCGGCGAAGAGGCGCTCCGCGAGGAACTGGCACGCACGCTGAAGAGCCATGCCGAGACGCTGGAGCACCTGGAGACGCCCGTGGCGATCTTCGACCGCGAGCGCCGCCTGCAATTCTTCAACCAGCCCTTCCAGAAGCTCTGGGACCTGGAGCCGCTGTTCCTCGAATCCCGCCCGGATCATGGCGAACTGTTGGATCGGCTACGCTCGGCGCGCAAGCTGCCGGAACAGCTGAGCTGGAAGGCATGGAAGGAAAATACCCTTTCGGTCTATCGCTCGCTCGAGACCCAGACCGATCTGTGGCACCTGCCCAACGGCCAGACGCTGCGCATCATCGCTTCGGCCCATCCGCAGGGCGGCGCCACCTGGGTGTTCGAGAACGTCACGGCGCAGTTCGACCTGGAAAGCCGCTACAATACGCTGCTCCGGGTGCGCGGCGAGACCATCGATCACCTGTCCGAAGGTGTCGCGGTGTTCGGTCCGGACGGCCGCATCGAGCTGTCGAACCCGGCCTTCCGCGCGCTCTGGGGCATTACCGAAGCCGATTCGAAGCAGGGCACCCATATCAAGGCGATCGAAGCCGCCTGTGCACGCTCCTATGACGGCGCGGATGGCTGGAAGGCCTTCGCCAAGATGATCACCAGCTTCGAGGACGAACGGCCGTCGAGCCAGGGCACGCTGGAACTGTATTCCCGCCTGGTGCTCGACTATGCCGTGACGCCCTTGCCGAACGCCCAGACCATGCTGACCTTCGTCAACAAGACCGACAGCGTTCTCGCCGAGCGGGCGCTCAAGGAGAAGAACGAGGCGCTGCGCAAGGCCGACGAGCTGAAGAACGACTTCGTCCAGCACGTCTCCTACGAACTGCGCTCGCCGCTGACCAACATCATCGGCTTCACCGACCTGTTGAAGACGCCGGCGATCGGTCCGCTCAACGAACGCCAGTCGGAATATATCGACCACATCTCCACCTCGTCGTCCGTCCTGCTGACCATCGTCAACGACATTCTCGACCTGGCGACCGTCGATGCCGGCATCATGCGGCTCGACTATGCCGACATTGATCTCAACGACCTGCTCGACGACGTCTCGATGCAGATGACCGATCGGCTGCAGGAGGGCAATGTCTCGCTGGAGATCGCGGCATCGGCCCATCTCGGCCACATCGTTGCCGACCAGCAGAGGCTGAAGCAGATCCTCATCAAGATCCTCACCAACGCGGTGAACTTCGCGCCGGAAGGCTCGGCCATCGAGCTGAAGTGCTGGCGCGAGGACGCGGATTTCGTCTTTACCGTCCACGACAACGGCTGCGGCATGTCGAAGGACATGCTGGCGACCGTGTTCAACCGCTTCTCGACCAACGGCAAGACCGGCAAGCGCAGTGGGGCTGGCCTTGGCCTTTCCATCGTCGAGAGCTTCGTCAACCTGCATAACGGCACGGTTGCGATCGACAGCGAGCCGGGTCGTGGCACCACGGTCTCCTGCCGCATTCCATCTGCCGCCCAACCGCAAGCCATCGCCGCCGCCGAATGACCGACACGCTACCGAGCCTCTCACTTCACCTCGCCGCCGAGGCTGACACGATCCGCCTCGGCGAGGAACTGGCGCTGGTGGTGAAGCCGGGCGACTGTGTGGCCCTGTGGGGCGATCTCGGGGCCGGAAAGTCGACGCTGTCGCGCGCGCTGCTTCGGGCGATGGCGGACGACGACTATCTCGAAGTGCCGAGCCCGACCTTCACTCTGGTGCAGAATTACGACCTGCGGCTCGCCGTCGCGCATTTCGATCTATACCGCCTTTCCGATCCGGGCGAGCTCGAGGAGATCGGCTTTGCCGATGCGCTCGACACCGGCGTCTGCCTCGTCGAATGGCCTGACAAGGCCGGCAACAGCCTGCCGGCAAAACGCATCGACATAAGCTTCGGCTTCGACGCCGACGGCGGGCGACAGGTGACGATCACGGCACCGGCGCCGAAGTTGGCGCGCATCGAACGCGTGTTTTTGATCCGTCGCTTCCTGGACACCCATGGCTATGCCGGCGCCCGGCGGCGCCACCTGACCGGCGACGCATCGACGCGCGCCTACGAATATATCTATCCGGCCGATGGCGGCACCCGGCGGGTGCTGATGGACGCACCGCGCCAGCCCGACGGCCCGCCGATCCGCGACGGCAAATCCTATTCGCAGATCGCCCATCTCGCCGAGGACGTCTATCCCTTCGTCGCCATCGACCAGGCGCTGCGTCAACGAGGGTTCGCCGCGCCGGAAATTTTTGAGCGGGATTGCGAGGCCGGTCTGCTGCTGATCGAGGATTTCGGCCCGGAAACCGTTCTCGACGAAGACGGCAAGCCGATCCCCGAGCGCTATCGCGCCGGCGTCGCCTGCCTTGCCGCCCTCCATGCCACCCCATTCGAGCGGGACATCGAGATCGAAGCCGGCCGGGTGCATCACGTTCCGGACTACGATCGGACCGCCATGAAGATGGAGGCCGAGCTGCTGATCGACTGGCACCTGCCGTGGAAACGGGACGGCGCCGGGGCGACCGAGGCAGAACGGACCGAGTACCTGGCAATCTGGGACAGCCTGATCGACCAGCTTGCCGGCGCGGAGAAGACGCTCGTGCTGCGCGACTTCCATTCGCCGAACATCATCTGGCGGAGCGAGCAGCGGGGCATCCAGCGGGTGGGCCTCATCGATTTCCAGGATGCGATGATCGGCCCCTCGGTCTATGACCTCGTGTCGATCGTCCAGGATGCCCGCGTGACGGTCGAGCGCGACCTTGTCGACCTGTTGATGGCGGATTACCTCGACCTTCGCCGCCAGGAGCCAGGCTTCGACGAAGCGGATTTCCTTAAGGCCTGGGCGATCATGTCGGCGCAGCGTGCCTGCAAGCTCAACGGGCTGTGGGTCCGGCTGATGAAGCGCGACCACAAGCCCGGCTATATGAAGCACATGCCGCGCACGCTTTGGCACCTGTCGGTCGCCTTCGAGCACGAAACGCTTGCCCCCTTGCGCGACTGGTGCGCTAGGGTTGGAATCGGCGAGACCGAATCACTTCCGCAGGCACGATGAAGATCACCAACGCGATGGTACTCGCAGCCGGGCTCGGCACCCGGATGCGGCCGATTACCAACAGCATGCCGAAGCCGCTGGTCCCGATCGCCGGCAGGCCGATGATCGACTATGTGCTCGACACGCTGGTGGCCGCCGGCGTCGAGAGGGTCGTGGTCAACGTGCACCATTTCGCCGAGCAGATGGAGGCTCATCTCGCCGGTTATCGCGGGCTGGAAATCCTGATTTCCGACGAGCGTGCCGCGCTGATGAATTCCGGAGGCGGATTGGTCAAGGGATTGAAGCTGCTCGACCGTTCGCCCGCCGTGGTGATGAACGCCGACCTGTTTTGGATCGGCGACGAAAGTGCCGACAGATCCAATCTGTCGCTCCTGACCGATTTCTTCGACCCGGCGCGCATGGACATGGCCCTGCTCTGCGTACCGCTGGAAAGAACGACGGGCCATAACGGCAAGAAGGACTTTTCGCTTGGCAGCGACGGAAGGCTGAAACGCTACGAGGGCGGCGATGCCAATCCGGTGGTCTATGCCGGCGCGATCGCGCTGATGCCCGAATTGTTCGATGACGCACCGACGGATGCCTTCAACCTTAACATCTATTTCGACCGGGCCATCGCGAGCGGCCGGCTCTACGGCGTGGTGATGACCGGCCAGTGGCTGACGGTCGGCACGCCTGAAGCAATCGGCGAGGCGGAAGAGACGATCCGGCGGTTCGGAAACCCCATCAGCGACGGAGCCTGAGCGATGGCACGGGCGCACCAACCGCGTGTCCTGACGATACCGGCCGGGCTGCCCTTCCTGAAGGTGCTGGCGGCGCGGCTGCTCGACGGAACGCTGGCACCGGACTACCGCTACGATCCCGGCGATCCGCTGTCGCTCGCCAAGGTGACCATTCTCGTGCCGACGCGGCGTGCGGCACGCGTTCTGCGCTCCGAATTCGTCGACCTGCTGGGCGGCCGATCCGCCATTCTGCCGATCATTCGACCGTTGGGCGAAACGGAAGAGGATGGCGGCTTCTTCGAGGCCGATGCCCCGGCCCTGCTCGACCTTGCCCCTCCGGTCAGCGGCACGGTTATGCTGCTGGAACTGGCGCGCCTCATCCTCGCCTGGCGCAATCAGCTGCCGGCGATCGTCCGCAGCATTCATGCCGATACCCCGCTCGTCGCGCCGGCAAGCCCCGCCGATGCCGTCTGGCTGGCGCGCGCGCTTGCCGAACTGATCGATGCCGTCGAGACGGAAGGCCGCGATTGGGCGGATCTGGTCAAGCTCGACGTCCGCGACTTTGCTTCCTGGTGGCAGCTGACGGTCGAATTCCTCAAGATCGCCACCGCCTTCTGGCCGGCACGGCTGGAGGAACTGACGCGCTCCTCGCCCGCCCGCCATCGCGACGCGGTGCTGAAGGCCGAAGCGCAGCGTCTTGCCAAGCTTGAGGGCGGCCATCCGGTGATCGTCGCCGGTTCCACCGGGTCAATCCCGGCGGCGGCCGACCTCATCGCCGCGATTGCCGCGCGGCCGGAGGGCGTCGTCGTGCTTCCCGGGCTGGACACCGTGATGTCGCCCGAGGACTGGCTGAAGGTCGGCCTTGAACCGGAGGCCGGCAGGCCCGCCGAACCGGCAAGCCGGGGCCATCCGCAATACGGCCTGTTCCGCCTCCTGCAGCACCTGCAGGTCGACCGGACCGAGGTGGAACCGCTCGGCTCGGCAGACACCGCACTTGCCGATCGCGCCGAGGTCCTGTCGCGCGCCATGGCGCCGGCAGGCGCCACGGATGCCTGGCAGGCATGGCGCGCCCAATTCGGTGACGAACGCCTGGAACGGGCTTTTGCCGACGTGGCGCTGATCGAGGCGGCAAACGAGCGCGAGGAGGCGACGGCAATCGCCATTGCGCTTCGCCTCGGTCTCGAACAGCCCGGCGCCGATGCCGGCGAAAGCCGGGTGGCGCTGATCACGCCGGACCGGGCGCTGGCGCGGCGGGTGACCGCCGAGCTCGCGCGGTTCGGCATCATCGCCGACGATTCGGCCGGCACGCCGTTTAGCGCCACGCAGCAGGGAATCCTCACCCAGCTTCTGCTCGAAGCGACCTTGCGCCCCGGCGATCCGGTGCCGCTGGTCTCCGTCCTGAAACATCCGCTCTCCCGCTTCGGCCTGGCGCACGACGCCTATCGCGAGGCAGCCGACGCCCTGGAGATGATCGCCCTTCGCGGCGGTATTCAGACGGTCGACCTCGGCACGCTGCCTGCCCTCCTCGAACAGAGGCTGACCGAGCAAGCCACCGACCGCCATGCGCCGCAATGGCGCCTGTCGCTTTCCGCGGAATCGATCGAGGGCGCGCGCGATCTGGCGGCCCGCATAGCGCAGGCGGTCGAACCGCTGGTTTCCGTACTGGTACGCATTGCCGACGGACGCGTGCTGACCGACAAGCTGGCGCTCGGCGACTGGGCGGGGCGGACCGGGCGCGTGCTCGAAGCGGTTTGCGCCGACGAGCGCGGCGACCTGTCGGCGCTCTGGTCGGACGAAGCCGGAGAGACGCTGGCCAGCCATCTCGGCGAGATCATGTCGGCGGACGGTCGGATCGAAGCCGACGGGCCGCAATGGATCGACATCTTCGGTGCGCTGACGGCGAGCGAAGCGGTCAAGCCGAAGGCCATGCGGCATCCCCGCGTCTTCGTCTTCGGCACGCTCGAGGCGCGGCTGCAAAGCGTCGACATGCTGGTGATCGGCGGGCTGAACGAAGGTTCCTGGCCGGGCCAGACCACCAACAACCCATTCCTGTCGCGCATGATGAAGGCCGAGATCGGGCTGGAACCGCCCGAACGGCGGATCGGCCAGCTGGCCCATGATTTCCAGATGGCGAGCGGCACCCGCCATCTCGTCTACTCGCGTGCGCTGCGCCAGGGGTCCGCCCCGACGGTCGCCTCCCGCTGGCTGCAGCGGCTGGTGGCGCTCGGCGGCCGCGAATTCGAAGGCCGGCTCAAGACGCGGGGCGACGCCTACCGGCACTATGCGGCAATCCTCGATCGCAGCGAAGCCCAGGCCCCGGCGCAACGCCCGGCGCCGAAGCCGCCGGCGGAATTGCAGCCGAAACAGTTCTCCTTCAGCGAGGTCGGGGCCTTCCGGCGCGACCCCTATGCGCTCTATGCCCGCCGCATCCTGAAACTCGACCCGGTCGACGGCTTCAACCAGGATCCCGGTGCTGCCGAGCGTGGCACGCTGTATCACAGGATCGTCGAACGTTTCGTCAGCGAGGGCCATGATCCGGCCGATCCGCGCCCCCTCATCGCGATGCAGCGGATCGTCGATACGCTTTTCGACGCCGAACGGCTGCCGGTCCATATCGACATCGTCTGGCGGCAGCGGTTCGCCAGCGTCGGCCGTGCCTTCGTCGCTTGGGAACGCGAACGGAGGCCGGAGATCCGCAAGACGCTGACCGAGGCGCGTGGACGCATCGAGCTGCAGAACGGCATCACATTGACCGGTGTCGCCGACCGCATCGACCTCAAGGGGGCGGGCCATGCCGACATCATCGATTACAAGACGGGGCTGAGCCCCAGCGTCGCACAGGCGCGCAGCCTGCTCGACCCGCAGCTCGCCCTGGAGGCCGCCGCACTGCGTGCCGGGGCTTTCCGGGATGCCGGCCGTCTCAGCCCCGAGAACCTTCTCTATGTCCGCCTGAAGCCCGCCGACAGCCTTCTCGTGGACCAGGTGAACAACGAACTCACCGGCCGGGGCGACAACAAGAAATCGGCGACCGATCTTGCTGATCAATCGATCGAAGAACTGGCAAGGTTCGTCGAGGCGTTGAGAAGCGGCGAACGGGGCTATGTCTCGCGGCTGATCCCGGCGCAGCAGAACGATTTCGGCGGCGAATACGACCATCTTGCGCGCGTGGCCGAATGGTCGACCGCAGAAAGCGAGGAGGCCGCCGATGTCGAGTGACGACACCCTGCTCCCGGCAGGCGACGATCCGGCCGAATGGCTCGACTGGACAACGCTGCAGCAGGCGGTCGCCTCCGATCCGGAGCGGTCGGCCTGGGTGTCGGCCAATGCCGGATCGGGCAAGACCCATGTCCTGACCCAGCGGGTCATCCGCCTGTTGCTCGCCGGCGCGAGACCGTCCTCGATCCTCTGCCTCACCTATACCAAGGCCGCCGCGTCGGAGATGTCGAACCGCGTCTTCTCCCGGCTTGCCGAATGGGCCACCCTGCCCGACGACGTGCTGGCGGAGAGGCTCTATGCCGTCGAGCGCCGCCGGCCAGACCGCATCAAGCTCGCCGAGGCGCGCCGGCTGTTTGCCCGGGCGCTGGAGACGCCGGGCGGGCTGAAGATTCAGACCATCCACGCCTTCTGCGAAGCGCTGCTGCACCAGTTTCCGCTGGAAGCCAATGTCGCCGGCCATTTCACCGTGCTCGACGACCGCGCCGCCTATGCGGTCCTTGCTGAGGCACGGCGCACGCTGCTGACCGCAACCTCCGCCGAGGACGATGCCGTGCTGGCCGAGGCCTTCTCGCAGGTGCTCAGCATCGCCGACGAAGCTGGCCTGGAAACCCTGCTCGGCGACCTCGTGGCCAATCGCCACGCGGTGAGGGCCTTCACCCGCCTGGCGGAGAAGGCCGGCGGGGCGGACGTGCTGCTGCGCAAGGGTCTCGGGATCGATCCGGGCGAAAGCGAAGACAGCCTGCTGCAAGAGAGCTGGCCCCTGCCCTCCCTGCCGGGGCCCATCCTCACCGAGTACATTCTTCTGGCTCGCGACAAGGGCGGCAAGACGGTCCAGGAGGTCGCCGATCTGCTGGAGATGGCGGCCCACGAGCCCGATCCGCGCAAGCGCATCGATCTCGTCGAGGCGGTCTTCTTCACCAAGGGCGGCAAGCCGAAGGCGGATACCTCGCTGATCGCCGCGGCCATGACCAAGGCCGCACCGCACCTGCGCGATGCCATGCTCGAAGCCCGGGAGCATTTTGCCGCCTTCCAGGACCGCCTGCGGATCTTGCGCATGTTCCAGGCGACCAGGGCGGCGCTGATTCTCGCTGAACGGCTGGACGAGGACTACGAGGAGCTGAAGAAGAAGCGCAGCCAGCTCGATTTCGAGGACCTGATCGTGCGCACCGCCGAACTGCTGCTGCGCAGCGATGTCGGACCTTGGGTGCACTACAAGCTCGACCAGGGCATCGATCACATCCTCGTCGACGAAGCTCAGGACACCAGCCCGGTGCAGTGGTCGGTTATCCGATCGCTGCGGGAGGACTTCTTCTCCGGCGAGGGCGCGCGCAGCCTGACGCGCACCTTCTTTGCCGTCGGCGACGAGAAACAGTCGATCTATTCCTTCCAGGGTGCGCGCCCGGAGCGTTTCTCCGAGGAGGCATCGGTCACGGCCCGGGCGGTGGAGGCGGGAAGCCAGACCTTCAGCGCGGTGCGCCTGCCGCTTTCCTTCCGCTCGACCATGGCGGTGCTCTCGGCCGTCGACCAGGTCTTTTCCGTCGCCGGCAACGCTCGGGGTCTCAGCGCCGGCGGCGACAGCGTGGTCCACATGTCGAGCCGCATCGGCCATCCCGGTGCGGTCGATTTGTGGAACATGATCGCGGCCGAGCAGATTGAAAAGACGGAGGACTGGACGGCCCCCTTCGACGCAACGCCGGAAAGCGCCCCGTCGGCGATCCTGGCGCGGCGCATTGCTTTCACGATCGAGCAGATGATCGGCAAGCAGACCATCGTCGAGAAGGGCAAACGCCGGGCGATCCGCGCCGGCGACATCCTCGTTCTGGTCCGCAAGCGCGACAGCTTCGTCAATGCCCTGACCCGCGCGCTCAAGCGGCGCAACAATATTCCCGTCGCGGGCGCCGACCGGCTGAAGCTCACCTCGCACATCGCCGTACAGGACCTTCTGGCGCTCGGCAGGTTCATCCTGCTCCCGGCCGACGACCTGTCGCTTGCGGCGCTGCTGAAAAGCCCGCTCTTCAACCACAGCGAGGACGACCTGTTCGAGCTGGCCGCCAACCGGCCGGAGCTTTGCGGTCTATGGCCCCATCTTCAGCGCTCGGCCGACGAATCGCCGGTCCGCTGGGGCGAGACCGCTGGGCGCCTGCGGGAGTTTCTCACCCTGTCGCAAGCGCTGCCGGTGCATGATTTCTATGCCCGCGTGCTCGGCATGCATGGCGGGCGACGCGCCTATCTTGCCCGCCTCGGCAGCGAGGTCAGCGACATCCTCGACGAGTTCCTGAGCTTCGCGCTCGCCTTCGAGACGGCCGGGCTGCCTGGACTGCAGGCCTTCGTCTCCACGCTCGAGACCGAGGCGCCGGAGGTGAAGCGCGAGCAGGACAAGGATCGCGACGAGGTGCGCATCATGACGGTGCACGCGTCCAAGGGACTGGAATCGCCGATCGTCTTCCTCGTCGATGGCGGCGGAAAGCCGTTCAATCACAGCCATCTCGCCAAGTTCCGGCTGATCGAGACCGTGAGCGGCTTGCCGCCCCTGCCGATCTGGGTCCCCAACAAGGCGCTGTCCAATTCGCTGACGGATGCCGATGTCGAACGCCGCAAGCAGATGGCGGAGGAGGAATATCGCCGGCTTCTCTACGTGGCGATGACGCGCGCGGCGGACCGCCTGGTGATCTGCGGCTATCGTGGCGTACGCGAGCCGGGCGAGATCTGGCACCAGATGATCGCCGATGCCCTGCGCGACAAGGCGGATTACTGCTCGGAAGTGCAGTTCTCCGGTCCGGACGGCGACTGGGAGGGCCTGAGTTGGCGGCTCCCGGGGCTTGAGAAGGAATTCGAGACGGAGGACGCCCGGACAGTCGATGCGCTCGACGACCTGCTGCCCGCTGCTCTTCTGCGACCTCTTCCCGCGTCCCCTGGTCTGCCTCGGCCGCTCAGCCCCTCCGGCGCCGGCACGATGATCATCGATGAGGCGGACGATGCGCTCGTCACCTCGCCCCTGTTTGCCGAGCGCGAATCGGCCGGCATTGCCCTGCAGAAGGGCCGGCTGGTCCACCGCATGCTTCAGATGCTGCCGCAGGTTTCCGCCGGCGAACGCGAAGCGGCTGCCCGGCGCTATGCGGCAAGGGCGGCCCGCTTCTGGCCGTCCACGGAACGGGAGGCCCTCGTCTCGACGATCATGGCTGTGCTCGACCACCCTGCCCTCGGCCCGGTTTTCTCGGGCGACGGTCAGGCCGAAGTCTCGGTTATGGGCAGCTTCCCGCTGAACGGCGAAGAACGGGCCGTTTCCGGCCGCATCGACCGCATGGCAGTGGTCGAGGGCCGCGTCGTGCTCGTCGACTACAAGACCAATCGCAGCGCGCCCCGAAGTGCCGCCGACGCCCCCCTGTCACATCGCGCCCAGCTGGCGATCTATCGCGAGATCCTGCGGCCGCTCTATCCCGACAGCACCTTCGATTGCCTCCTGGTCTATACCGAAACCGGGACCGTCATCACGCTCGACGAGGACACGCTGGCGCAATCGCTTGCCGCGCTCAAGACATCGTGAGATACCGCATATTGAAATCAGGGCCGGATACCATCACATATCTAGTCAAATCCCGTTACCGGCAAAGGAGCAGCCCATGGCTACGGTAAAAGTCGACAATTCCAATTTTCAGGCTGAAGTTCTCGATTCGGCAGAGCCCGTAGTCGTCGATTTCTGGGCAGAATGGTGCGGCCCGTGCAAGATGATCGCCCCGAGTCTTGAGGAAATCTCCAACGAGATGGCCGGCAAGGTGAAGGTCGTGAAGATCAATATCGACGAAAACCCGGAAATCGCCGCCAAGTTCGGCGTGCGCTCCATCCCGACCCTTGCCATGTTCAAGGGCGGCGAAGTGGCCGACATCAAGGTCGGCGCCGCACCGAAGACCGCGCTCGCCAGCTGGATTTCCAGCGCCGCCTGATCGGCATTGTCACTGCATTGAAAAAGCCGGGAGAAATCCCGGCTTTTTTTCATTTGGGGGGGGTGCCGTTGTCGGCGAGAACATTGCCGACGAGATAGAGCGAGCCGCCGATCAGGATGCGCGGCGCCGGCATGTCGGGGTCTATCCGCTCACAGATCTCCTGGAGTGCTTCGGCCACCGTCGACATGGGGGCCGCCACGAGGCCGGCATCGAAGGCCGCATGGGCCAGCGCCACGGGATCGAGCGCCGCATCGGTACCGCGGATCGGCACAGTGAACACGTCCTGGGCAATGTCGGCGAAGGCGCGGAAATAGCCGACAGGATCCTTCGTGTTGATCATGCCCGTGATCAGATAGAGCGGCCGTGACTGGCGCTCCTCGAAACCGGCCATCGCCTCGGCGATCACCTCGCCGGCACCGGGATTGTGGCCGCCGTCGACCCAAATTTCCGCACCCTCCGGCGCGTAAGCGATCAGACTGCCCTCGGTCAGGCGCTGCAGTCGTCCGGGCCACTCGACCGAGGTCATCGCCTGCTCGGCGACGGCATTGGAAACCTCGAAGCCGGCCGCCTTGACGGCACGGATTGCGGCCGCCGCATTGCCATACTGGTGGCGTCCCGGAAGCCGCGGCAGGGGCAGGTCCATCAGGCCGAACTCGTCCTGGTAAACCAGCCGGCCGAATTCCTCATGGGCGCCGAAATCCTGGCCGAATATCGCGTGCGGGCATCCCAGCCGCTCGGCTGTCGCTACCAGAACCTCGCGGGCGGAATCATATTCCTGCTGGCCGATGACGACCGGATAGCCCTTCTTCATGATGCCCGCCTTTTCGGCGGCAATCAGTTCGACGCGGTCGCCGAGATAGGGCTGATGGTCGAGCGAAATCGGCATGATGACCGATACGGCCGGAGCCTCGATCACGTTGGTCGCGTCGAAACGGCCGCCGAGACCGACCTCGATGATCGCCACATCGGCCGGATGCTCGGAAAAGAGCAGGAAGGTTGCGGCGGTGAGGATCTCGAAGACGGTGATCTGCTGGCCGCCATTCGCGTCGGCGATACGCCTGAGCACGCTGGCAAAGGTTTCGTCATCGACGAACTGGCCGGGTCCGCCCTTGACGCCGATCCGGTAGCGCTCGTGCCAGCGCACCAGATGCGGCGAGGTATGGACATGGACCGAAAGGCCCTGAGCCTCGAGCAGCGCCCGACAGAAGGCCGTAACCGAGCCTTTACCGTTGGTGCCGGCCACGTGGATGACGGGCGGCAGCTTGTGCTGCGGGTTGCCGAGCACGTCCAGCAGGCGCCGGATGCGTTCGAGGGATAGGTCGAAGCCCTTGGGGTGCAACCCCATGAGCTCGTCGATTACCTGTTCTGCCTTGCTGAAGGCGGGCTCGGCCATGTTCAAGATTCCGCTGCTTCGCCTCGATCGGCAGAAGGGTTCCGGCTTACGCCGAGACCTTCTGGGGTTCGGCCTTCGCGGCAGGCACCAGGTCGCCGACGCCCACCGGACGCTTCAACATGATCTTCAGCACCCGCGCCAGCAATGACGGGATGTCGTGGCGTTTCGCCACCATGTCGATCATGCCGTGCTCCAGCAGGTATTCCGAGGTCTGGAAGCCTTCCGGCAGCTTTTCGCGGATGGTCTGCTCGATCACGCGCTTGCCGGCAAAGCAGATTTCCGCACCGGGTTCGGCAATGTGCAGGTCACCCAGCATCGCGTAGGAGGCGGTCACGCCACCCGTGGTCGGGTTGGTCAGGACGACGATGTAGGGAAGGCCCGCCTCCTTCAGCATGTCGACCGCGACCGTAGTGCGCGGCAGCTGCATCAGCGAAAGAATGCCTTCCTGCATGCGTGCGCCACCCGAGGCTGGGAACATGACCAGCGGGCACTTCTCGGCGATCGCGCGCTCGAAGGCCTTGACGATGGCTTCGCCTGCGGCAATGCCGAGCGAACCGCCCATGAAGTTGAATTCGTGCACGACCGCGACCAGCTTGACGCCCTCGACCGTGCCGACGCCGGCAAGGATCGTGTCCTCCTGGTCGGTCTTCACCCGGCTGTCCTTCAGACGGTCGGCATATTTCTTCGAATCGCGGAACTTCAGCGGGTCCTGCGCCACCTTGGGCTGCGGCAGGGCCTCGTAATGGCCACCGTCGAAAAGGTCGGCCAGGCGCGCCTTGGCCGGCATCTTCATGTGGTAGCCCGAAGCGGGAATGACCCACTTGTTCTCTTCGAGATCCTTGTGAAAGACCATCTCGCCGGTTTCGGGGCACTTGATCCAGAGATTGTCGGGAACCTCGCGGCGGCCCAGCATGGAATTGATCCGCGGCCGCACGTAATTGGTAATCCAGTTCACTTGGCTAACTCCTGACTGTCCCAGTCCATATGGGAAGACTATTCGGCAGCGGCAAGGCGGGCGGCATGAACGCCGGCCGACAGGCCCCGCACGAAGGTGGCGACCGACTGCACCGTATCGGCGGAGGCCTTGCCATCCTTGTCGAGCGAGGTCGCGACCTGATTGACGATTGCGGTGCCGACGACGACGCCGTCGGCATTGGCGCCGATAAGGCGGGCGTGCTCGGCGGTCTTGACGCCGAAACCGACGCAGACCGGCAGATCGGTCTGGCTCTTGATCCGGCCGACGGCGCCGGCGATCTTTGACGGATCGGGCAGCGCCGAACCGGTGATGCCGGTCATCGACACGTAGTAGACGAACCCGGACGTGTTGGTCAGCACCTTGGGCAGGCGCTTGTCATCCGTGGTCGGCGTCGTCAGGCGAATGAAGTTGATGTCGCGCTTGCGGGCCGGGATGCAGAGTTCGTCGTCCATTTCGGCGGGCAGGTCGACGATGATCAGGCCGTCGATGCCGGCTTCGAGCGCATCGTCGAGGAAGCGTTCGACGCCGTAAACGTAGACCGGATTATAGTAGCCCATGATGACGATCGGGGTCGTGTCGTCGCCCTTGCGGAATTCGCGCGCCATCTGCAGCGTCTTCTTCATCGTCTGGCCGCCCTTCAGAGCGCGCTGGCCAGCCATCTGGATGGCGGGGCCGTCGGCCATCGGATCGGAAAACGGCGCACCGAGCTCGATGACGTCGGCGCCGGCGCCGGGAAGCGCCTTCATGATTTCCAGCGAGGTTTCGTAGTCTGGATCGCCACCCATGAAATAGGTGACGAGCGCCGGCCGGCCCTCAGCCTTCAGTGCGGCGAATTTCTTGTCCATACGAGCGGTCATGTCAGAGCCCCATACCGAGAATCTTGCCGACGGTGAAGATATCCTTGTCGCCGCGGCCACAGAGATTCATCACGATGATCTGGTCCTTGTCCATCTTCGGCGCGCGCTTTATGACCTCGGCCAGAGCATGGCTCGGCTCCAGCGCGGGAATGATGCCCTCGGTGCGGGTCAGCATCTGGAAGGCCGCCAGCGCTTCGGTGTCCATGATCGGCACGTATTCGACGCGGCCCTGGTCTTTCAGCCAGGAATGCTCCGGACCGATGCCCGGATAGTCGAGGCCGGCCGAGATCGAATGGCCTTCCTTGATCTGGCCGTCGCCGTCCTGCAGCAGATAGGTGCGGTTGCCATGCAGAACACCCGGCGAACCGGCGGTCAGCGAGGCGCAATGCTCTTCGCCGTCGAGGCCCTTGCCGCCGGCTTCGACGCCGACGATCTTGACCGACGCGTCGTCGAGGAAGGGATGGAACAGGCCGATGGCGTTCGAACCGCCACCGACGGCGGCCACCAGCATGTCCGGCAGCCGGCCTTCGGCCGCCATCATCTGTTCGCGGGTTTCGCGGCCGATGACGGACTGGAAGTCACGAACCATTTCCGGATAGGGGTGCGGACCGGCGGCGGTGCCGATCATGTAGTAGGTGTCGTCGACATTGGTGACCCAGTCGCGCAGCGCCTCGTTCATCGCGTCCTTCAGCGTGCCGTGGCCGGAGGTGACGGGCCGCACTTCGGCACCGAGAAGCTTCATGCGGAAGACGTTCGGCGCCTGGCGCTCCACGTCGGTCGCGCCCATGTAGACGACGCAGGGGATACCGAAGCGCGCGGCAACGGTCGCCGAGGCGACCCCGTGCTGGCCGGCACCGGTCTCGGCGATGATGCGGGTCTTGCCCATGCGCTTGGCGAGCAGGATCTGGCCAAGGCAGTTGTTGATCTTGTGGCTGCCGGTGTGATTCAGCTCGTCGCGCTTGAAGTAGATCTTCGCACCACCCAGCTCTTCCGTCAGCCGTTCGGCGAAGTAGAGTGGGCTCGGACGGCCGGTATAATGCGTGTTGAGGTGCGCGAGCTCGGCCTGGAATTCCGCATCGGTCTTCGCCTTTTCCCACTCGGCCTGCAGGTCGAGGATCAACGGCATCAGGGTCTCGGCGACGAAACGGCCGCCGAAGATGCCGAACAGGCCGTCCTCGTCGGGTCCTTCACGGAAGGAATTGGGTCTCGGTGTCTCGTTCACTGTGCGCTCCCTGAAACCGGCTCGCGAACCGAAGCCCGTTCGACTGCCGCGAAAAACTCGTCCATCTTGTCCAGATCCTTGACGCCCGGTGCACTCTCCACCCCGGACGACACATCGATGCCCCGCGCGCCTGTTTCCCGCAGCGCATCGGCAATATTGTCCTTGTTGAGCCCACCGGAAAGCATGTAATCGACATCGGCGTCAAGCGTTCGCAGGACGCGCCAGTCGAACGACACGCCGTTGCCGCCCGGCAGATCGGATCCCGCCGGCGGCTTGGCATCGAACAGGAACCGGTCGGCAATACCGATATAGGGCTCGATGCGCTTCAGGTCATCGGGCTCGCGAATGGAAAATGCCTTCATCACCGGAAGGCCGGTCACGGCCTTGATGGTCAGCACGCGCTGCGGGCTCTCCGCGCCATGGAATTGCAGGATGTCCGGCCGCACGAGCGCGATGATCTCGTCGAGATCGTCATTGTCGGCGTCGACGGTGACGGCGACGATCTTGGCCCGTCCCCTCACCCGATCGGCAAGGATGCCGGCGAGGTCGGGTTCGATGTTGCGCGGGCTCTTGCTGAAGAAAATGAAGCCGACATGCGTCGCGCCCCGCTCGACGGCACGATCGACCGCCTCCGGCGTCTTCAATCCGCAGATCTTGATATCGGGTCTCATGGCAGCGGAAGTCGCACGAAAATGCAAAAGAGTCGAGCCAATTTGCGACGGTGGCGGTTCAGCCTGACGACTTCAATCGAAGTCGATGGCGTGGAGCTTCGTGCCGTTCCGCTTCAGCCAGGTCTTGGCGGTCTCCATGTGCGGGCAGAGATCACGACACAGCGCCCAGAAGGCCGGCCCGTGGTTCATCTCCCTCAGATGGGCGACCTCGTGGGCGGCGAGATAGTCGATCACCGGCGGCGGCGCCATGACGATGCGCCAGGAGAAACTGAGCGCCCCGTCCCAGGAACAGGAACCCCAGCGGCTGCGGGTGTCCTTCATCGTCAGCGATTTATATGGCCGTCCGACCGCCTTGGCGTGGCCGGCGACCAGGACTTCCAGGTCGCGCCGCGCCTCCTTCTTGAGGAAATCGCCGATCCGACGTCCAAGGTGCTCTTCCATGCCGCTGACGCTCAGAACCGGGCCCATTTCGGAATCGATGGCTTCGGTCAGCCCGCGCAGCCGGCCGGAATGGATGATGCGGTGGGGCACGCCCCGCAGCAGCACTTCGCCACCGTCGGACAGCCGCGTGTCGGAGGAAAACTTCGCCAGCTTCACTTCGAGCCAGCCTCGATGGCGTTCGAGGAAATCGGCGATCTCGCGTTCCCTGAGACCCGGCGGAACAGTCATCTTCAGACCCCGGCCGCCCGGCTCGATCCTTAGCGTGATGCGCGTGGCGCGCGGGTTGCTGCGGATGACCAGCGGCATCTCGCGGCCGCTCACTGCCAGAAGGCGGCTGGACGTTGCCGGCGCCTTTGCCCGGGCGGTCTTCTGCAGGAAGGAAAACATGGGTCTCGTCTTAGCCGATTCGCCGGTAACGCGCATGAAAAAGCCGGCACACAAGGTGCCGGCCGATTGCACTGCGGATTGATCAGACGCCCGAGGCGCCGGAAGTCACGTCGCCGTTGCGACGTTCCGCGGCACGGTCGCGCATGAAGCGGTCGAATTCTTCCTGATCCTTGGCGCGGCGCAGCTCGCGTACATACCGGTCGAAGTCGGCGCGCATCTCATCGAGCTTGCGGCGTTCCTCTTCCAGGCGGTCGAGTTCGGCCTTGCGCCAATCGTCGAAGGCCACATTGCCGGTCGTGAAATGCGCACCGCGGAATCCACCGCTGCGGCATTTGCTGAACAGGCCGTCGGCCGTCTGGTTGGCGTTCTGCTTGAAGGAACGGAACCGATCGCCAAAGACAATATAGGCCAACATGGCCAGGCCGAGAGGCCAGAACACCATGAAGCCGAGCACCATCAAGGCAACGGTCGCCGGCGTCCAATCCGGCCGAAGCAATGCTGACTGGTTCATCATCGATTACCCTCGCTTTCGTCGGTGGCGCTATGCCATCCGATGAAATCGATGTGGGAAACGCCCCCCTTGCGTTCAAGGAGAGCGTTTTCGCAATCGGCTAATGTACTGAAACCCTCACGAAAAACGTGCGGGGGTCAGGCGGACTTGCCGCCCTTGATGACCCGCTTGACCGGGCTCGGCTTCACACCACGGCTCTGCTGGTTGGCAAAGGCGATGATGCGCGGAGCGATTTCCTTGCGGAAGCGCGAGCCGTTGAACACGCCATAGTGGCCGACATCCGGCTGCAGATAGTGCATGCGCTTGTCGTCGGGAATGTTCGGGCAGATGGTCTGCGCCGCGCGGGTCTGGCCGACGCCGGAAATGTCGTCGTTCTCGCCTTCGACGGTCAGCAGCCCGACATTGCGGATGGCCTTCGTGTCGACCAGCTTGCCGCGATGCAGCATCTCGCCCTTCGGCAGCGAATGCTTGATGAACACCGTGTCGACAGTCTGGAGGTAGAACTCCGCGGTCAGGTCCATTACGGCCAGGTATTCGTCGTAGAAATCGCGGTGCTTCTCGGCCGAATCCCCGTCATTCTTGACGAGGTGCATGTAGAAGTCCTTGTGGGCGATCATATGCCGGTCGAGGTTCATCGACATGAAGCCCGACAATTGCAGGAAGCCCGGATAGACGGATCGCATGAAGCCCGGCTGCGGCCAGGGAACGTTCATGATGACATTGTCGCGGAACCAGTCGAGCGGCTTGTTCTGGGCAAGCTCGTTGACCGCGGTCGGATTGATGCGGGTATCGATCGGCCCGCCCATCAGCGTCATCGACGCCGGCGCGAGCGGATCGCCATTGGCTTCCATCACCGCCACGGCCGCAAGGACCGGAACCGAGGGCTGGCAGACCGCCACCAGATGGGTGTCGGTGCCGAGATAGCGGACCATTTCGATCACATAGTCGATATAGTCGTCGAGATCGAAGCCGCCATCGGTCACCGGGACCATGCGGGCATCGATCCAGTCGGTGATGTAGACGTCGGCATTCTGCATCAGCGCTTCGACCGTACCGCGCAACAGCGTCGCATAGTGGCCGGACATCGGCGCGACGACCAGGATGCGCGGGCCCGGAGCCGTGCCGGCCGGCAGGTCGCGGTGAAAATGGATCAGGTTGCAGAACGGCTTCTGCCAGACGATTTCCTCGCGGACGGCGACGGTCTGACCGTTCACGGTCGTCGTGGGCAAGCCGAATTCCGGCTTGCCGTAGCGGCGCGTCATCCGCTCGAACACTTCAAGCCCTGCGGCCATGGTGCGTCCGACCACGGTGTGGGACAGGGGATTGAGTGGATTGCGGTAGGCGAGCCGCATGGCGTCGGCCGTGGCCCGGAAGGGAGCCATGACCGCGTGGTTCATTTCATAGAGCTGGTAGAACATGAAATTTCGCCGCCTTTTCGTTTCCGCTGTATCGCGGTTGCCAGTCGATCTTCAAAACTAGCAGAGTTTGGTTAATTAGGAACATCTTTGTTGATACACGCCCCCCTGATATCCGGGGGATCGAACAGAATACGCTGTGCACTGACAATTGCACGAAGGCGTTAAAGTTCCACCGGCGAAGCTGGTTAACATTCCCGAGCCGCTGCGACCTATCACCGGCACGCGCAGACCACCTTGCAAGAGGTGCCCCGTCTCATATCTAACCCTTGTCGCAGTCGCGAATCGCAGGCCTGTCCCTCGCCTTCCATCCGGAGCTCTCAACACCATGACCGCAAGCAACAACCGCACGTCCGAATTCGACATCGATCCGATGTTTCTCGATCGCTGGTCGCCCCGCGCCTTTACCGGCGAAGCGATGGAGGAGACGGCGCTGCTGACCATTCTCGAGGCGGCGCACTGGGCTCCCTCCGCCAGCAATTACCAGCCGTGGCGTTTCATCTACACCCTGAACACCTCACCCGACTGGGAGCGCTTCCTCGAACTGCTGAACGAATCGAACCAGGTGTGGGCGCGGTCGGCTTCGGCGCTGGTCTTCCTGTTTTCCGACAGCCTGAGCCGGCGCGACGACGGATCCGAACCGAAGCCGTTGCGCAGCCACAGCTTCGACACAGGAGCGGCCTGGGCGATGCTGTCGCTGCAGGCCTTGCGTTCGGGCTATCTTGCCCATGCCATGGGCGGCGTCGATTTCGAGCGGGCCTTCGGCGAACTCGGCGCGCCGGAGGGCTTCCGCGCCGAAGCTGCGGTGGCCATCGGCAAGCGCGCCAATCCGGAAGATTTGCCGGACCATCTCAAGGCGCGCGAAGTGCCGAACCGTCGCAAGAACCTCTCCGAGGTCGCCTTCGCCGGCTCGTTCCCGCGCGACTGAGAAATGGCGTATTAACCAAATGTTTCACGTGAATCACTGCTTAGCCGGATTCACGTGAAATTATCAGATGTCGAGGTTGGCGACGCTCAGGGCATGTTCCTGAATGAAGTCGCGGCGCGGTTCGACTTCGTCGCCCATCAGACGGGCGAACAGGCTGTCGGCATCGGTTGCGTCGTTGACCCGGACCTGCAGCAGCGAGCGGACGTTCGGATCGAGCGTGGTTTCCCAGAGCTGTTCGGCATTCATCTCGCCGAGACCCTTGTAGCGCTGCATCGTCAGGCCCTTGCGACCGACGGCAAAGATCGAGGAGAGCAGTGCGCGCGGCCCGGAGATCTCGTTCTTGTCTTCCTTGCGCTGCAGGATGGGCGGAACACCGTAGATGTCGTGAAGGCGGTTGTAGAGCTGGTCGATGTGGCGCGCATCGGCCGAGCCGATCAGGGCGACGTCGAGATTGGCCGTCTCCTTGACGCCACGCACCATGCGCTCGAAGCGCAGGCCGCCCTCCTCCGTCACGTGGCCGCTCCAGCCGCGTTCCGTCTCCTCGGCGATCAGGTCGAGGCGCTTGGCCACGTCGGCGGCGGTGGCTTCCGCCCGTTCGCGGTTGTCGGTCAGTTCCGGATTGAGCGCGCCGGAGATCGCCGCCTGCTCGATGACGTTGCGATTGTAACGCGAATGCAGGTTGTCGATCAGCGTGCGCAGGCGCAGGGCGTCCTGGATCACCTCGCGCAAATCTTGGCCGGCGCGAACTTCGCCATTGCCGAGCGTGAGCGTGGTGTCCTCGAGACCCATGGAGATCAGATAGTCTTCCAGAGCCTGCTCGTTCTTCAGGTACTGGACCGACTTGCCGCGCGCCACCTTGTAGAGCGGCGGCTGGGCAATGTAGATGTGCCCGCGCTCGATCAGTTCCGGCATCTGGCGGAAGAAGAAGGTCAAAAGCAGGGTGCGAATATGCGCGCCGTCGACGTCTGCGTCCGTCATGATGATGATCTTGTGGTAGCGCAGCTTGTCGGCGTTGAACTCGTCCTTGCCGATCGAGGTGCCGAGCGCTGTGATCAGCGTGCCGATTTCCTGGCTCGACAGCATGCGGTCGAAGCGGGCGCGCTCGACATTGAGGATCTTGCCGCGCAGCGGCAGGATAGCCTGGCTCTCGCGCGAGCGGCCCTGCTTGGCGGAACCGCCTGCCGAGTCACCCTCGACGAGAAAGAGTTCGGATTTCGACGGATCGCGTTCGGAACAGTCGGCCAGCTTGCCGGGGAGCGATGCGATGTCGAGAACGCCCTTGCGACGTGTCAGCTCGCGGGCGCGCCGTGCGGCCTCGCGCGCGGCAGCGGCTTCCACGACCTTGCCGACGAGGATCTTCGCCTCTGCCGGATGTTCCTCCAACCAGGTGCTGAGCGCTTCGCTCACCAGGCTTTCGACCACGGGGCGGACTTCGGAGGAGACCAGCTTGTCCTTCGTCTGCGACGAGAATTTCGGATCCGGCACCTTGACCGAGAGAACAGCGGTCAGGCCTTCGCGGCAGTCGTCGCCGGTCAGACTGACCTTTTCCTTCTTCATCACGCCGGAGCTGTCGGCATAGGAGGTGATCTGGCGCGTCAACGCGGCGCGGAAGCCGGCGAGATGGGTACCGCCGTCGCGCTGCGGGATGTTGTTGGTGAAGCACAGCATGTTCTCGTGGTAGCTGTCGTTCCACCACATGGCGACTTCGACGGAGATCCCGTCCTTCTCGCTGCGGATCGCCACCGGCTTTTCCACCAGCGGCTTCTTCGCCCGGTCGAGATAGACGACGAAGGCTTCGAGGCCGCCGTCATAGACCATTTCTTCCTGGCGGATGTCTGAATGCCGCTTGTCGGTCAGGAGAATGCGGACACCGGAATTGAGGAACGCGAGCTCGCGCAGGCGATGCTCCAGCGTACCGTAATCGAAATCGATATTGGTAAAGGTCTCGGGGCTCGGCAGGAAGGTGACCTCCGTGCCCGAGCGGCCCTCATATTCGCCGGTCACCGCCAGCGGCGCATCCGGCACGCCGTGGGTGAAGCTCATTTCGCAGATCTTGCCGGCACGGCGGATCTTCAGCTTGAGCTTGACGGAAAGCGCATTGACGACCGAAACGCCGACGCCGTGCAGACCGCCGGAGACCTTGTAGGAATTCTGGTCGAACTTGCCGCCGGCATGCAGCTGGGTCATGATGACTTCGGCGGCCGAAACGCCTTCGCCGGTGTGGATGTCCGTCGGAATGCCGCGTCCGTTATCGGTGACGGTGACCGAGCCGTCGGCATTGAGCGTCACCGTGACGATGTCGGCATGGCCGGCCAGCGCTTCGTCGATCGCGTTGTCGACGACTTCGTAGACCATGTGATGCAGGCCGGATCCATCGTCGGTATCACCGATATACATGCCGGGGCGCTTGCGGACGGCGTCCAGCCCCTTCAGCACCTTGATCGAATCCGCGCCATATTCGGCTGATGCGGCGTCCTCGGTGATCGGTGTGTCGGTCATTCAGCAATCTTTCCAGTCATATATTCAACAGGCCTGATCCACGAATCAGCGGGTTCGGGCGAATGGACTATAAGAGGTTTGAGGCAAGTTCCAAATGCGGGATCCGGAAATCCCGTGGATATGCGGCTCTTCTGGGGCCGTCAGGCAGGTTTTCCCGCTCCTTCGAGCAGGTTTCTCAATTCCCTTACCACATCCGGCGTGAGGACGCGAATCTTCCGCGCCAGGTCGTTCGCCAGGGCAGTATATTCGGCCGGCATTCCGGCCGTGTCGACAACCACCCGCGGATCCGAGGCGTCGGCCACCATGAAGAGCTCTTCGGCCTCGTCCCAGATGATGTTGAAGTAGCCGGCCACGCGTTGCAGGAAATCGAAGTTCGGCCGTCCGCGCCGTCCGTGTTCGAGCGCCGAAAGATAGGCCGGCGAGACGCCGAGTGCGGCGGCCATCTCCTTCTGCGACACACCCTTCCGCTCCCGAAGACGCCGCAGGGCTTCGCCGAACGGGGTCATCGCCGCTCTCCTGCGCTCCGCGAAAGGCGGACGTAGAGAGCCCCCTCGCCGCCATGCTGGCGCGCCGCCGCCTCGTAGGAGGAGATGAGATAGCGGAATTCCGTCTTGGAGAACCACAAAGGCACCGCCCGTTTCAGAGCCCCGTCGCTGCCGAGCGAACTGCCCTTGCCGGTGATCACCAGCACATGGCGCAGGCCGCGCTCATGCGCCCGGATCAAAAAGTCGAGGAGGATGCCGTGCGCCTCGCTCTGGATCAGCCCGTGCAAGTCGATGCGGGCTTCGAGCGCCAGGTGGCCGCGCGACAGCTTGCGCTTGACCGGCTTCTCCAGCGGGTGATGCACGCCACCTGGTTTCTTCTGCGGCTCGGGGGCGGCTGCCTGGCCGGCAGGGTTCGTGGCTGGCGGCTGCGCACCGGGGGACACCACCGGCTCGGCGAGCTCGTCCTCGAACTCCAGCAGGTCCTCGAGACGGCCGGGCATGGGTCGGGTCGAGCGTGCGACCTTGCCCCAAAGAATGCGGTCTTCCGCGTTGAGTTTGCCCCTGCCCGCCACTAGCCGAACCTCGATGCCGCCTGCTTCGGGACGAGTATATAGAAATCGGCCGCATTGCGAACCGCACCCGCCAACTCGCCGGCGTCGTCGCCGGAGCCGGTGAAGATGTCGCCCCTGGCCGGGCCGACGATCGCCGTGCCGGTCTCGAGCGCCAGCATGAGGCGCGCGAATGGCTTTCCCTCGTCCAGCCTGGTCAGGCTCTCCGAATGAATGAAGAAGGGATAGCCGAAGCCATGGATCAGCCGGTCGACGGCCAGCGAGCGCCCCGCGACCAGTGGCACCTTTGCCGCGGCAATCGGCCCGAGGCTCGTATCCTCGACCTCGGCCTCGCGGAAGAAGATGTAGGACCGGTTCTGCCACAGCAGTTCATCGACCTCGTCCGGATGGGCGGCCAGCCAGGCGCGGATCGCCTGCATGGAAATCTCCGCCATCGGGATCTCGCCGCGCTCGACCAGCAGTTTGCCGATGGCCGTGAACGGATGGCCGGCCTTTGCCGCATAGGTGACGCGCTTCAGCCGGCCGTCGGGAAACCGCAGCCTGGCGGCGCCCTGGACATGAGCGAAGAAGACATCGACCTTCGACTTCGCCCAGGCAATCTCGAGGCCTCGCCCTTCGAGACAGCCCTGATCAATGGCCCGGCGGTCGGGATAGGCGGCAATCCCGTCAGCAGTCCGGCGGCCAAAGAGGTAACTGCAGTCGAGACCCGCCGGTCGGTTGGCGTCATCGAGATCGACCAGATCGTCCGGCCGGCGATAGAAGGGAAAACGAAAGACCGGGTCGGGTTCCGCGGCGACCTCGACCTCCGGTTCGTAGAAGGCGGTGACGAAGCCACGCGCGCTTTTATCCGGCTCGATCAGGAAGGGCAGACACTCGGCCTCGAAGAAGGCGCGGGCCTCCGCGGCACTCGTCGGGTTCGCCAGCGCCGCGGCGTCCAGCAAGGGCATCAGATCGTCGGAGGACAATCCGCTCTCGCCGGTGCGGTAGGGCTTTACGGTGAGGATATGCTCGCGGCATCGGGCGAGTGCCGGGAAGAGCGGTGTTGGGTCATCCTCGTCCCAGCCGGGCAAAGCATCGAAGCCGACCGGCCGGAGACGAAAACCCATGATCTCCACCCTCACGCGTCGGCTTCGGTCGCAACCAGCTTCCAGTTCGGATCGCGCGAGCGAACGTCGCGGGCAAACGTCCAGAGGTCGTTGACTTCGGTGACCTGCTCGGCATCGCCGTCGATCAGCGTGCCGGCCTTGTCATAGGTGGCGGTGATCAGCTGGCAGATGATGCGGACGGTGATCTGTTCCTCATTGTCGCGCACGACGGCCTGGGTGATCTCGGCCTTCTCGATGCCGACGAAGGTGGACTTCACCACTTCGCCGCGCGATTCGCGGTCGGCGATCACGGTTTCGAACCCTTCAAGCACGTCGCGCGACAGCAGGCTCTTCAGCGTCTTGCGGTCGCCGTCGGCAAAGGCCATGACGATCATCTCATAGGCCATGCGCGCGCCGTTGAGGAACTCTTTCGGATTGAAACCCGGATCATGCTGGATGAGTTCGCGCAGCGAGGTATTGAGCGGCGTTCCCGGTTTGGCAAAGGCGTCGATCGCGGCGAAGCGTTCCTCGCCACCGGCGTCGTCACGTTTTGGCAGGGTCACGACCTTGCCGTCGTCGCTGCCTGGGCCCTTCGCCAGATCCCGCGGGCTGTAGGGATCGAACGGCGGCTTTTCGTTGCCCGTCCGCCGACCCAGCACGCTGCGCAGCTGCAGGAAGATCAGGACAGCCGCGACAAGAAAGAAGAGAGTGACAAAATCGTTGGATCCCATGGCAATCGGTCGGCCTTGTTTAAATTCTCGGTCGTGTCACCCATATAGTCTGCGAATGCTGATCATTCAAATGGCCATTCGGCTTTCTTTGATATGCCGATTCATCCTTTCCTCGCGTCTGTGCCGCAGGCGCGAAATCTGACCGGAGTACTTACATGCGCATGCCGCTGGCGATCCTGCTTCTTCTGCCCCTTGCGGAGATCGCCGCCTTCGTCGTCGTCGGCAAATATCTGGGCGTTCTCGCGACGCTTGGCCTGACGGTGCTGGCCAGCATGGCCGGCCTCGTCCTGTTGCGCGTGCAGGGCGCCGGCGTGCTGCGCCGGCTGCAGACGGAGAGCCAGAAGGGTGCAGATCCGGCGCGCGAGATCGTGCACGGCGCGATGATCGTCATCGCCGCCTTCCTGCTGATCATTCCGGGCTTCATCACCGACGTCGTCGGCATCCTGCTGTTCGTGCCGTTTGTCCGCGATTTCGCCTGGTCGCTGGTAAAGCCGCATGTGACCGTCATGCGCGAGAGCCGTTTCTCCTATCGTTCGTCTTCCAAGGGTCCCGCCGCGCCGCGCGCCACCGTGATCGATCTCGACGAGGACGACTACCACCACGATCAGAAACGGCAATCTCCGTGGTCTGTCGATGACGGGCGAAAGGACTGAGACACCCGCATCGACGCTCCTGCGCGAGGGTTGTAAGGCCGGTGGTGAAATGTTAGATGGCCTCACCAATTCCAGCCGCGAGGAACGCCCTATGGCCAACGACGATCAGGGAACTGCAAGCCCCTCCCTCAATATTCTTGCTCAGTACATCAAGGATCTTTCCTTTGAAAATCCGGGCGCGCCGCGTTCGCTGCAGTCGCGCGACAAGGCCCCGGCGATCAACATCAATGTGAACGTCAATGCCAATCCGCTGTCGGAAACCGATTTCGACGTGGTTCTCGCGCTCAATGCCGAAGCCAAGGAAGGCGACAAGGTTCTGTTCGCGGCCGAGCTCGTCTATGGCGGCGTCTTCCGCGTTACCGGCTTCCCGCAGGAACACATGTTGCCGGTTCTCTTCATCGAGTGCCCGCGCCTGCTCTTCCCGTTCGCCCGCCAGATCATTGCCGATGCGACCCGCAATGGCGGCTTCCCGCCGCTGCTGATCGATCCGATCGACTTCGCCCAGATGTTCGCCCAGCGCGTCGCCGAAGAGCAGACCCGCGCCAAGGTCCAGGCCGTGCCGAACTGATCGACCCGATCTCTGAGGAAATGCAAAAGGCCCGGTCGATCCGGGCCTTTTCTTATTGCGCTTCGTATTTGGCCCAGATCGCCTTCTGGCCGAGCCGGGCAACCAGCGCGGCGTGGCCCTCGATCTCGATCGCGGAAATCCGCGGGGGCAGCGGCCGCGGGCGCTCGTAGCTGATGTCGATCACCTCATTGTCCGCCCCGGACCCGGCGCGGCTCCGCCCCTGGTCGGTCGGCATCAGGCCGAAGGCCGCCTGCCGGCCGCCGAGCATCTCGATATAGACCTCGGCCAGCAGCTCGGAGTCGAGCAGCGCGCCGTGCTTGGTACGGTGCGAGTTGTCGATGCCGTAACGCCGGCACAGCGCATCGAGTGAATTCGGCCCCATCGGATGCTTGCGACGCGCCAGCGCCAGCGTGTCGATCACCAGTTCACCCGGAACCGGGGGGCGGCCGAGCCGCTCGAATTCCGCATTGATGAAGCTCATATCGAAGCTGGCATTGTGCGCCACCCAGCGGGCGCCATCGAAGAATTCGAGTAACTCGTCGACGATGCGGTCGAAGGTCGGCTTGTCCTTGAGAAAGTCGTCGGTGATCCCGTGGACCGCAAGCGCATCGGGATGCACCCGACGGTCGCCGGGATTGATATAGACATGGAAGCTGCGCCCGGTCGGAAAATGGTTCAGCAGTTCGATGCCGCCGATTTCGATGACACGGTCGTTCTTGAATTCGAGGCCGGTGGTTTCCGTATCGAAGATGATTTCACGCATCCCGCGCACTCCCTGTTCCGGCCCTGAGTTCGGCGACGATGTCCGTGACCCGGTCCCTGGCCGCCTCGATGCCGTGGCCGGTGTCGATGACGTAGTCGGCCCTCGCCCTCTTTTCAGCATCCGGGAGCTGCCGCGACAAGATCATTTCGAACTTCTCCGGCGTCATCCCCGGTCTTTCGAGCACGCGCCGGCGCTGGATATCCGCATCGCAGCTGACGACGACGATCCGGTCGACCCGATCCTGGCCGCCTGTCTCGAACAGCAGGGGAATATCGAGCACCACGAGATCGGCGCCGGCGGCGCGTTCCGCCTCAAGGAATTGGCGCTCGCGCTCTCGGACCAGTGGATGGACGATCGCCTCGAGCTCCCTGAACTTAGCCGGATTCTTCGCCAGAGTCTGGGCGAGCAAAGCGCGGTCGACAACCCCGTCCTGCACCGCTTCGGGGAACAGCGCCTTGATGGGCGCAACGGCCTCGCCGCGATAAAGGTTATGCACGACGCGGTCGGCATCGTTGACCGGAATGCCCTGCTCGGCAAACAGACCGGCCGTCGTCGACTTGCCCATGCCGATCGAGCCGGTGAGACCAAGCACGATCATGCATGCGCCTCCATGTCGGCGATGATCAGGGCACGCAGGGCTTCGTCGACGACGGGGCGTTTTCCGAACCACTTCTCGAATCCCGGGACGGCCTGGTGCAGAAGCATGCCAAGCCCGTCGACCGTCGGCAGCCCCGCCCTCTCCGCCTGCTGGAGGAAGGAGGTCTTGAGCGGCACATAGACGATGTCGGTGACCACGGCGCCTGGGGTAAGGGTATCGAACGGCAGCCGCGGCGCGGGCTCGCCGCCCATGCCGAGCGACGTGGTGTTGACGAAGAAGTCCGCCTTCCGCATCACCTCGTTGAGGTCCGCCATGGCATGGGCATGCACCTTCGGTCCGAAGCGAGCGGCCAGTTCCTCGGCGCGGTCGAGGGAGCGATTGACGACATGGATCTCGGAAAAGCCGCGCTCGCGCAGCGCCTGGATGATGGCGCGGCTCGCACCGCCAGCGCCGAGCACGACGGCCCTTCCGCCGCGGTCCCAGCCGGGGTGACGATCGTCGAGATTGGCGCTGAAGCCGATCCCATCCGTGTTGATCGCCTTGAGCTTGCCGTCTTCGAGCCACAGCGTATTGGCCGCACCGAGTTCATCGGTCAGCTCATCGGTCTCGTCGGCCAGCCGGTACGCCGCTTCCTTGTGAGGGATGGTGACGTTACCCCCGCAGAACCGAAGGTCGCCGCTTTTCAGGCCGGCGATGAAATCGGCGAAGGCCTCCGGGGCGACCTCGACCTTTTCATAGCTGCCGGCGATGCCGAGCGTCTTCAGCCAGTAGCCATGGATGAGCGGTGAGCGCGAGTGCTTGATCGGGTAGCCGACGACAAAAGCGCGATGGTTAATTGTTTCACGTGAATCAGACATCGAGCTCTCCGAGCGTCCGCAACTGTTCCAGCAGCGGCAGGAGCGGCAATCCGAGAATGGTGAAATAGTCACCCGAGATGGAATTAAATAGCTGGATTCCGATCCCTTCGAGCTGGTAGCAGCCGACGCTCTTCATCACGTCGTCGCCACAGCGGACCACGTAGTCTTCAAGGAAGGCGTCGGAGAATTCCCGCATGGAGAGATCAGCCATCGACAGGTGCCTCCAGATCTCGTACCCTCCGCGTACCAGCACGACGCCGCTGTTCAGACGATGGGTCCTGCCTCGCAACAACAGGAGATTGGCGCGGGCCTCGGCGCGATCCGCCGGCTTGTGGAACACCTGCTGTCCGAGCGACATGGTCTGGTCGCAGCCGATAACGAGAGCCTGCGGAAAGCGACTGCTCACCTCCAGCGCCTTGCTGCATGCCAGCTCAAGCGCCAGCTCGTCCGGTCCCAGCGCGCGGTGTTCGATCTTCCGCTCGACGGCCCTTTCGTCGATCTGCGCCGCCACGGCCTGGAATTTCAGTCCGGCATTTTCCATCAGCATGCGGCGTGATGGGCTCGCCGAGGCAAGCACGAGCGTTTCGGCCATGGCGATAGCATTCCCCGAAGCAGTGTAGTCGTCGAGAATCGGCTTAACGCAGCTTCACGCGGAGGGCAACGATCGCCGCCGCCGTTTCCTCGATCGAGCGGCGCGTCACGTCGATGATCGGCCAGTTGTTGCGGGCACACAGCGCGCGGGCATATTTCAACTCCTCGGCAATGGTCGCGCGATCGGTATAATCGCTTCTATCATACCCCGGCGTCGATCCAAGCTCGCGGTTCTCCCGCACCTGGGAAATCCTGTCGGTGGTGGCGATCAGGCCAACGATCAGCGGGCGCTTCGCCCGCATCAGGCTTTCGGGCAGCGGCACGCCGACGACGATCGGGATATTCGCCGTTTTGATGCCGCGGTTCGCCAGATAGATGCTGGTCGGGGTTTTCGACGTCCGGCTGATGCCGATGATCACCACGTCGGCATCGTCATAGTCGTCCGGCGCCTGGCCGTCGTCGTGATCCATGGTGAAGTTCAGCGCCTCGATGCGGGCGAAATATTCGGCATTGAGCACATGCTGGGCGCCGACCCGGCCACGCGACGGCGCGCCGAGATAGGTCTGGAACTTCTCGATCACCGGCGCGAGCACATTGACGCTCGGCACGCCCATCTCCCGGCAGGTGGTTTCGAGCAGATTGGCGAGATCGGGATCGACGATGGTATAGAGCACGATTCCCGGCGCCTCGTCGATCGCCTGCAGCACCGGAAGCAGCTGACGCTTCGAGCGGATCAGCGGATAGACATGTTCGATCGCGTTGGAAAACTTGAATTGCGCGGCGGCCGCCCGACCGGCGGAAATGAGAGTCTCTCCCGTCGAGTCAGAAATCAGATGGAGATGAAAGAAGTTTCTGCGGTTCTCCACGTTCTTCTCGGCCGCCTGTTGATAAATCGGGACAAGGAGAGGTAGCGGCGGCGAAGGCCTGAGGGCAAGCGGAAAAGTGCCGACTTATCCACATCGGCCTTCGTGCTGGTCCCTTTCCGCCGTGCTTGTGGATTGTGGTAAGAAGCCGCAGCTTTCAGATTTTCTCCACAGGTCGTCCACAGGTAACCAGATTCGTACGCCGTCTGTAAGTGAATGAATTGCTTTGCGATTTTGAGGGTTTCCCCGATTTCGGCGACCTGCTCTCGAATCCGATCCACCGCGTGGCAGACTCTCATCGGATAGGGTGCTCGGCTGTGGATGGGGTTTAATGCTTGATAGTCACAGACTCTTAGAAATAGAAGAAGATTCAATTATCTTTTCTTTATTTAAGAGGGCTGACGCCTTGAGCGCTACCGAACGGAAAATCCTCGAAGTCCTGAGCGGCAAGACGATCACGCCGCCACCGATCTGGCTGATGCGACAGGCAGGACGCTACCTTCCGGAATATCGCGAGACGCGGGCCAGGGCCGGGAGCTTTCTCGATCTCTGCTACACGCCCGACTTCGCCGTCGAGGTGACGTTGCAACCGATCCGCCGCTACGGCTTCGACGCGGCCATCCTGTTCTCGGATATCCTGGTCATCCCCGATGCACTGAAGCGCAATGTGCGTTTCACCGAGGGGCACGGGCCGCAGATGGATCCGATCGATGCGTACGGCATCCGCAAGCTCGAGACGGATGGCTTCATGGCGCATCTGGCACCTGTGATCGAAACGGTGCGCCGGCTGCGCAGGGAATTGCCTGATGAAACGACGCTGCTCGGCTTCTGCGGCGCGCCGTGGACGGTTGCCACCTACATGATCGCCGGACACGGCACGCCCGATCAGGCCCCTGCCCGGCTGTTCGCCTATCGTCATCCGGAAGCCTTCGACTATCTTCTCGATGTGCTGTCGGATATGTCGGCCACCTATTTGGTCGCCCAGATCGACGCCGGTGCCGACGCGGTGCAGATCTTCGACTCTTGGGCAGGCGTGCTCGGCGAAGTCGAGTTCGAGCGCTTCTGCGTGAGGCCGATGGCGCGCATCATCGCTTCGGTCAAGGCGCAGAGGCCGGCTGCCAAGGTCATCGCCTTCGCCAAGGGCGCCGGTTATCTGCTGCGCGACTATCGCCAGAAGACGGGCGCCGATGCGATCGGGCTCGACTGGGCGGTGCCGCTCGACTTTGCGGTCGAGCTGCAGAAGGACGGGCCGGTACAGGGCAATCTCGATCCGATGCGCGTCGTCGCCGGCGGGCGAGCGCTGGAGGAAGGCATCGACCGCATTCTGGAAAAGCTCGGCCACGGACCGCTGATCTTCAATCTCGGCCATGGCATCACGCCGCAGGCCGATCCCGCGCATGTGACGGCGCTGGTCGATCGCGTGCGAAGCTTCGGGAGATAGGGCGATGGAGCGGCAGACAAGTGCTGCGGCCGGCCGCAAGGCCGCGGCCAAGGCGGCTACGGCGGTTCTGTTCTTCGGTGCGATCGCGCTGGCCATCGCCGTTTTCGGAGCCGATGCCGCCTATCCCTGGATCAAGGCGCTGCATGTCATAGCGGTCATCTCGTGGATGGCGGGCATGCTCTACATGCCGAGGCTGTTCATCTACCACGGCGATTGCGAGCCCGGTTCAGATCAGGCCAGTACCTTCAGCGTGATGGAGGAACGGCTGCTCAAGGTCATCATGGGTCCGGCCATGGTAGTTTCGTGGCTGCTCGGGCTCTACATCGCCTGGACGGTGTTCGGATTCCAGGGCGGCTGGCTGCATGCCAAGCTGGCGGCCGTGCTCGCCCTTTCCGGGGTGCATGGCTTCTTTGCCAAATCCGTGCGGTCCTTCGGCCGCGGCGAATATGTCCGCGACGCGCGCTTCTGGCGGCTGATGAACGAGGTCCCGACGCTTCTGATGATCGTCATCGTCATCCTCGTGATCGTCAAGCCGTTCTGAAAACGCCCGGACGACAGGCGCTCCGGCATTATTTTCGCCGGATTCTGCTTTTCCCTTGCGGTTCAAAGGCTGAATCGCTATTTTCGCGGCATCTCATCTTCTCGGCGTGCGTAACATTCCGTCATTTGCGACATTCGCGATCGTACTGAATTCAACCAGCACGCCTCCCCCAAAATAAAAATAAAGAACGTGGTCCTTCTTCATGGCTGAAATGAAGCTACAAGAACTCAAAAGCAAATCGCCGACCGATCTCCTGACCTTTGCCGAATCCCTGGAAGTCGAAAACGCCAGCACGATGCGCAAGCAGGAGCTGATGTTTGCGATCCTCAAGATGCTCGCCAGCCAGGACGTCGAAATCATCGGCGAAGGCGTGGTTGAGGTTCTCCAGGACGGCTTCGGTTTCTTGCGTTCGGCCAATGCCAATTATCTCCCGGGTCCGGACGATATCTACATCTCACCCTCGCAGCTGCGCCGCTTCTCGCTGAAGACCGGCGATACGGTCGAAGGTCCGATCCGCGGACCGAAGGAAGGCGAACGTTATTTCGCTCTTCTCAAGGTCAACACGATCAATTTCGAGGATCCGGAAAAGATCCGCCACAAGGTGCATTTCGATAACCTGACGCCGCTCTACCCGAACGAGCGCTTCAAGATGGAACTCGACGTTCCGACGTCGAAGGATCTGTCGGCTCGCGTTATCGACCTGGTAGCCCCGCTCGGCAAGGGCCAGCGCGGCCTGATCGTCGCGCCGCCGCGCACCGGTAAGACCGTTCTCCTGCAGAACATCGCCCACTCGATCACGGCGAACCATCCGGAATGTTATCTCATCGTCCTGCTGATCGACGAACGTCCGGAAGAAGTGACCGACATGCAGCGCTCCGTGCGCGGCGAGGTGGTTTCCTCGACCTTCGATGAGCCGGCCGTGCGCCACGTACAGGTCGCCGAAATGGTGATCGAGAAAGCCAAGCGCCTCGTCGAACATGGCCGCGACGTGGTCATCCTGCTCGACTCGATCACCCGCCTCGGCCGCGCCTACAACACGGTCGTGCCGTCGTCCGGCAAGGTCCTGACCGGCGGTGTCGACGCGAACGCGCTGCAGCGCCCCAAGCGCTTCTTCGGTGCGGCCCGTAACATCGAGGAAGGCGGCTCGCTGACCATCATTGCGACGGCGCTGATCGATACCGGCAGCCGCATGGACGAAGTGATCTTCGAAGAATTCAAGGGCACCGGCAATTCGGAAATCGTGCTGGACCGCAAGGTCGCCGACAAGCGCATCTTCCCGGCCATGGACATTCTCAAGTCCGGCACCCGCAAGGAAGACCTGCTCGTTCCGCGCCAGGACCTGCAGAAGATCTTCGTTCTGCGCCGCATCCTCGCGCCGATGGGCACCACCGATGCGATCGAGTTCCTCATCGACAAGCTCAAGCAGACCAAGAACAATGGCGACTTCTTCGACTCGATGAACACCTGAGTCGACATTCCGTCGAGCCATCAATGAAAATTCGGCGAGCGGCGGGTCATACCGCCGCTCGATTCGCTTCCGTATCGAACTCCGCGATGGGATATGAGGTCGATAGTCATGCACATGCCTGTCCGGGAAACGATCTTTGCCCTTTCGACCGGCGCCCTGCCCTCGGGCGTGGCGATCGTGCGCATCAGCGGGACCATGGCCGGTACCATCTGCCAGCAGCTTTCCGGCAATCTACCTGAGCCACGCCAGGCAGCCTTGCGCTCGATTCGTTCCCGCAACGGTCTCATGCTCGACCAGGCCCTGGTTCTTTGGTTTCCGGCTCCTCATTCATTCACCGGCGAGGATTGCCTCGAGCTTCACCTCCACGGCGGTCGGGCTCTGGTTCGCGTCGTGCTTGAGGAACTCGGGTCCTTTGACAATTGCCGCATGGCCGAGGCCGGGGAATTCTCCCGGCGCGCCTTCGAACACGGCAAGTTGGATCTCGTCGAGATAGAGGGTCTGGCGGACCTGCTGGCGGCCGACACGGAGATGCAGCGTCGTCTGGCCGTCGAACAGAGTGCCGGCCATCTCTCGGCCATCTATGAGGCCTGGCGGGGCAAGCTGATCGCAGCCCGGGCGATGATCGAGGCCGAACTCGACTTCTCCGACGAAGGGGACATTCCGGGGCCCGTGTCCGACCGGATCTGGGGCGACATGCGGGCCTTTCTCCTGGAGCTGGAGAAGGCTCTGGAGGATCTGAAGACGGGCGAGATCATCCGCGACGGCTTCATGGTTGTCATCGCCGGGCGACCGAACTCCGGAAAATCCAGTCTTATCAATGCGTTGGCTGGCAGAGACGTCGCGATCGTCACCGAATACGAGGGAACCACGCGCGATATCCTGCACTGCGAGCTCGACATCGGCGGCTATGCCGTTCACTTCTACGACACTGCCGGCATTCGCGACACGAGCGAGCCGGTGGAACGGGAAGGGATTCGGCGTGCCCTGGGTAAGATGGAGGAGGCGGACCTCGTTCTGTCTCTCGCGGATTCGCTGTCGCCTATCGATTTCGTCGAAGCACCGACAGGCATGGATCGCATCCGGGTCTGCACCAAGGTTGATCTGCTGTCCGATTCGGATACGAAACCGAATGCGGACATTCTGATCTCCAGCGCGACCGGATATGGTATAGCCGATCTCAAGACGCTGGTGCTGTCGCGCGTAGAGGACAAGGTTGGGACGTTTTCCCTTGCGATTCCGAGCCGTCTGAGGCATGGACAGCAGCTTCGCGACGCGATCGAGGAAGTTCGCCAGGCCATAGAGCGTAGCGATCTCGGCCTGGAGATCCGCGCAGAGCATCTGCGGCGTGCATCCGACGCTCTTGGGCGGATCACCGGGCGGATCGATGTGGAAATGCTGCTCGGCAAGATCTTCTCGGAATTCTGCGTCGGCAAATGATTCACGTGAAACAACGCTGCCGAAATGAAAGACGCTTGCGTCGGACTTAAGCGGCGGAGGAATGGAAATGACAGACGAAGCTTTTGACGTCGTCATCATCGGTGGCGGCCACGCTGGCTCGGAAGCCGCTGCGGCAGCTGCGCGTCTCGGTGCCAGGGTCGCGTTGATTACGCACCGCGCCGATACAATCGGCGTCATGTCATGCAATCCCGCCATCGGCGGCCTCGGCAAGGGCCATCTCGTGCGCGAGATCGATGCACTGGACGGGATCATGGGCCGTTCGGCCGATCTCGGCGGCATCCAGTTCCGCATGCTCAACCGTCGAAAGGGTCCCGCCGTGTGGGGGCCACGGACTCAGGCCGATCGCAAGCTCTATCGTCAAGCGATTCAGGCGGCGCTCGCTGAGCAGGATGGCATTTCCGTCATCGAAGGCGATGCCGTTTCATTCGGGCTGGACGATGGCGGCGCCATACGCGCCGTAACCCTTGACGATGGTCGAGAAATTGCATGTCGCGCGGTGGTTCTCACCAGCGGCACCTTCCTGCGTGGCCTCATCCACATCGGTGACCGCAAAATCCCAGCAGGCCGCGTCGGCGAGGCTCCCTCTGTCGGTTTGAGCGCAGTGCTGCGTGCCGCCAATCTGATGATGGGACGATTGAAGACCGGCACCCCGGCGCGTCTGGACGGGAAGACGATCGATTGGTCGTCTCTCGACAAGCAGGAAGCCGATTCGGATCCGATACCATTTTCCTTCATGACGGATCGAATCGAGACGCCGCAGATTAGTTGCGGTATTACGCGCACCACCGATGCGACACATAAGGTCATTCGCGACAATATTCACCTGTCCGCGATGTATTCCGGCCAGATCGAAGGCGTCGGCCCTAGATATTGTCCGTCCATTGAAGACAAGATCATGCGTTTTGGTGACCGCGATGGTCACCAGATCTTCCTGGAACCGGAAGGACTGGACGACGATACTGTCTATCCGAACGGTATTTCTACTTCCCTCCCCGAAGAGGTGCAGGACGCCTATATTCGCACGATCCCGGGCCTAGAGAAGGTGCGTATCCTTCAGCCGGGTTATGCCATCGAATATGACTATGTCGATCCAAGAGAGCTTCGGCCGACCCTGGAAGTGACCAAGCTGCCGGGCTTGTTCCTGGCTGGCCAGATCAATGGCACCACCGGTTATGAAGAGGCGGCGGCTCAAGGGCTGGTCGCGGGAATCAATGCCGCTCGTCTGGCAGGCGGCAGCGAAGGCGTCGTGTTCAGCCGCACGCAGTCCTATATCGGCGTGATGATCGACGATCTCACCAGCTCGGGCGTCACCGAGCCTTACCGCATGTTCACTTCCCGGGCCGAGTACCGCCTGACGCTGCGCGCCGACAATGCCGATATGCGCCTCACCCCGCTGGGCATGGAGATTGGCTGCGTGGGCAGCGCCCGGTCACGCCGTTTCTCTGCCTATCAGGCGGACCGCCTGTCGGTCTACGAGCAGCTGGAAGCGGCTACCGTTACCCCAAATGAGGCCGCGGCCGCCGGTATCACGGTCAATCAGGATGGAAAGCACCGCTCGGCACGCGAATTGTTGTCTTACCCTGACGTCGGTTGGGATCACATATGCCGTCTCTGGCCTGATTTACTTGCCGTGTCACATCGTGTGGCCACGGGCGTTTCGATCGATGCGCTCTATGCCGGCTATATCGAACGGCAGACATCGGATATAGTCGACGTACAGCGTGAGGAAGACCGCCGAATCCCGCTGGACTTCGACTATGCGGCGCTTCCCGGGCTTTCCAATGAGCTGAAGCAAAAGCTGGGTGCGGCGAAGCCGTGGTCTGTCTCCCAGGCCAAGAAGATCAACGGCATGACGCCCGCGGCGATCTCATTGCTGATCGCTCATCTGCGCAAGAACGAACCGCTTCGCAAGACAGGATAAGTATGACGTCGCACAATATCGGGATAAACGTTTCACGTGAAACCCTCGAAAAGCTCGAACGTTTTGCGAGTCTGTTCCAGAAATGGGCGTCCACCATCAACCTCGTGGCGCCGTCGACCAAGGCGGACCTCTGGCAGCGGCACATCGCCGACAGTGCCCAGATCTTCAAAATTGCTCCGGAACCGAAACATTGGATCGATCTCGGAAGCGGCGGAGGTTTTCCCGGCATCATAACGGCGATTCTGCTCACGGAGAGCCTGCAAGGCCGGGTTGATCTCGTTGAAAGCAATCACAAGAAGGCAAGTTTTCTGCGCACGGCGATTGCGGAAACCGGCGCGCGCGCGGCCGTTCATCCCATTCGGATCGAGGAAGCCCAGAAAAAATTGCCGGATTGCGATGCGATTTCAGCGCGGGCGCTGGCGGATCTCAGCCAGCTCTTGGTCTTTGCCGAGCCATGGGCCATGCGCAATCCGTCGCTGCGGTGTTTCTTCCACAAAGGTCGGGATTACCAGGCCGAAATCGATAAAGCGCGTGGTCGCTGGGACTTCGATCTGGTAATACACAGAAGCGCCATCGAGGCTGACTCCGTGATACTGGAAGTGTCGAGTGTGCGGCGCAGAAGTCAACCAGCGCAAGGTGCGGAATGACTGTCGAGAAGAACCGGATCATTACCATTGCAAACCAGAAGGGCGGCGTCGGCAAGACGACAACCGCTATCAATCTGGCAACGGCGCTCGCCGCGATCGGCGAGCGTGTGCTGATCGTCGATCTGGACCCGCAGGGCAATGCCAGCACGGGTCTGGGCATTGACCGTCGCGATCGCAAGCTCTCGTCCTATGACGTCCTAATCGGCACGCACACCGTCGCCGAGGCCGCCCTGGAAACGGCCGTGCCCAATCTCGCCATCGTGCCGTCGACGCTCGACCTGCTCGGCTTCGAAATGGAGATTTCGCAGCAGGCCGATCGTGTCTTCCGTCTGCGTAGGGCGCTCAATGCCGATGACGCGCGCCGCTTCACCTATGTTTTGGTCGATTGCCCGCCGTCGTTCAATCTGCTGACGATGAACGCCATGGCCGCGGCACATTCGGTGCTGGTGCCGCTGCAATGCGAATTTTTCGCGCTGGAAGGTCTCAGCCAGTTGTTGGAGACGATCAGCCAGGTGCGCCAGACGGTCAATCCGACGCTGGATATCCAGGGTATCGTGCTCACCATGTTCGACGCGCGCAACAATCTTGCGCAGCAGGTCGTCAGCGACGTGCGCACGCATCTCGGCGACAAGGTCTATGCGACGCTTATCCCTCGGAACGTGCGGGTGTCCGAAGCCCCCTCCTACGGCAAGCCGGCCATCCTCTACGATCTGAAATGCGCCGGCAGCCAGGCCTATCTGCAGCTCGCCTCCGAGGTGATCCAGCGGGAAAGACAGCGCAAGGCAGCGTAATCGCCGGCGCACTAAGTTATGGAGTATAATATATGAGTGACGATCTTTCCAAGCGGCGCCTTGGCCGGGGATTGGCCGCCCTGATCGGCGAGATGGACCAGCCCCTGCCGGTCGGCGACAACCGACCGAGCATCAATCCGGACCGCACCGTGCCGATCGAGTTCGTCGCTCGTAACCCGAAAAACCCTCGCCGCTATTTCGACGAGGCCGAATTGCAGGATCTGGCCGGCTCGATCCGCCAGCACGGCATCGTCCAGCCGGTCGTCGTGCGCACGCGCGAAAAGGGACGCTTCGAAATCATAGCCGGCGAACGACGCTGGCGGGCAGCACAGCTGGCTGGCCTGGTCGAGATCCCCGTCATCGTCCGCGACGTGGACGACCGGACGGCCCTCGAACTGGCGATCGTCGAAAACGTCCAGCGCGCCGACCTCAATCCGCTGGAAGAAGCGCTCGGCTACGAGCAGCTGATCGCCGAACACGGCTATACCCAGAACGATCTCGGCGAGATCATCGGCAAGAGCCGCAGTCACGTCGCCAACAGCCTTCGTCTGCTGAAGCTGCCGGAACCGGTGCGCGACATGCTGGCCGAAGGAAGCCTGTCGGCCGGCCATGCGCGGGCGCTCGTCTCGACGCCGGACCCGGTCACGCTGGCCAAGACGATCGCTGCCAAGGGTCTTTCCGTGCGCGATGCGGAGAAGCTCGCCCAGACCCATATCAAGGCGCAGAACGCGCCACCGGCCGAGCCGCGTGAAGCCAAGGATTCCGATACGGTTGCGCTGGAGCGCAGCCTGACGGATCGCTTGGGGCTTGCGGTCGCGATCAATCACAAGGGGAGCGGCGGGCAGATCAAGATCGCCTACAAGACCCTCGAGCAGCTGGAAGAGATCTGCCGCCTTCTCGAAGGCCGCAACTGATCGCCCTCAGGCGCGGCGATTGCGCCGCGCCGATTGCAGGGTCGTCGAAAGCAGCGTCTGCAGGGCCAGATTGTCCTCGAGAGCCGCCTTCTGGCGCGTCTGCAGGATGGTCGACTGAATGCGGCTCGCCTCCCGGCCCAGGTCCTTGGAGGACCAGTTGCGCAAAGCCCGCTCTATGATCGGCTTGCGGCGGAAGTGAATGCCCCGCCCGAGCGTCTGCATCACTTGGCCCGCCTGTTGCTGGCGTTCCTCCATCTCTATCCGCATGAGCTCGAGCTGCTGGAACTGGCGCATGCACGACTGCAGCACGAGAAATACCGGGGTCTTCGAGGTAACGATCTTCTGGATCGCATGAAGAAAGGCATCCGGCTCGCCGTTCAGCACAGCGTCCACCACCTCGTCCGTCGAAATGGCGCTCGCGTCGCCGATGATGTCGGTGACGTGCTGCTCGTCGATCATCGGCTCATGCAGGCAGTAGAGCAGAAGCTTGCGGATCTCGTTGCGAGAGGCTATGCGGTCGCCGCCAAGCGATTCCGCCAGAAGCTCGCGGGCAGCCGGCGTTATGCGCTGCCCGACCGCCGAGAGTTCCGTGTCGATCAGGGCGTTGAGCGCCTTGGCGTCGTCCTGATAACAGGGAATGATCGCCACGGCGCGTGACGGTTCTGCGACCTTGCGAAGCGCCGAGCCCTTCTTCAGGTCGCCGGCCTCAACGATGACCGTGCAGTTCTCCGGCGGCTTTTCGGCAATGAATTGCAGCCCGTCGACCAGAGCTTTCTCATTGGCCGCACCGCGGATCCAGACGAGCTTGTCCCCGCCGAACAGACCGAACGAGTTGACCTCGTCCATAAGCCGTCCGGGTTCGCTGGTGATGTCGCCAACGTCGAGCCGGATGAGGGCAAAGCTGTCGGAGAGGTCTATGCCGGTGGTCGCGGCGATCAGTGCGGCCCGCTCGGCGACGAGGCCGCGGTCGGGGCCATAGACGACGAAGATGCGGTAGAAGCGCACCGACTTCTGCAGGAAGCCTTCGAATTCGTGGGATTTGACTTCCGTCATCGCTCGGGCGCCCTCAGCGCCCGAGAACCATGGCAAGATCGGCGCGGATCAGCTCGGCAAGCTCGCGCGCGGCGCGGTTCTCCGCGTCGCGCACGGCGCGAAGCTTGGCGAACTGCTGCGTCGGGAAGTCGACCAGCGACACGGCCTGGCGGTGTCCGACCTTGAGCACGGTGGCATCCGCCACCCGCTCCAGCGTGTAGTCCGCCGAAACGGTGACGCGGCCGGCGGCGGCCGTGTCGGAGGACTGCTCGAGCAGCACGCCCCTGACGTCGGACTCGACCTTGAGGTCGACCCGGTATTGCGGCGTTGCCGGTTCCCCGGCCCCGCCTCCGGTCATGAAGACGAGCTGATTGCGCACTTCGAGCTCGACGCGATCGTCGGCATCCGAATAGGCGATCGCGCCAAGATTTTGACGCGTCGCCGCGGTGTCGTCGTAGAGCGGGCGAACTTGGCACGAAGCCAGAAGCGCCGACAGGCCGAGGCAAAGCAGCAGGCTGGTCCGGCGAACCGGTACGCGGACGGGGTCAGACGACAATGTTCACAATCCTCAACGGAACGACGATGATCTTCTTCGGAGCCTGCCCGTTCAAAGCGGCTTTCACGGTGTCGAGTGCGAGAACCGCGTTCTTCACCGCATCTTGGTCCGCGTCGCGGCCGATTGTCAATTCAGCACGCTTCTTGCCGTTGATCTGAACCGGCATGACGACTTCATCCTGCTGCACCAGATCTGCCTCGAAGACCGGCCAGGCGGCCTTGGCCACCAGGCCCTCGCCGCCGATCACGCGCCAGCATTCCTCGGCCAGGTGTGGGGTCATCGGGCTGATGAGCTGGATCAGGATCTCGGCGGCATTCTTGACCGCGGCGATCATCGCCGCATCGGCCTTGCCGTTGGCGACGTCGGTGAGCGGACCGGCGAGCGCGTTGACCAGTTCGTAGATGCGCGCCACGGCCTTGTTGAAGGCCAGCTTGTCGTAATCGCCCTGAACGGCGGCGAGCGTCCGGTGTGCGGCCTGGGAGACGGCGAGTGCCGCACCCTCCTTAGCCGGATTCGCCGTCACCTTGGACATCGCTTCCGAGGCTTCCGAAATCAGACGCCAGACGCGCTGCACGAAACGATGCGCACCTTCGACGCCCGATTCCGACCAGATGACGTCGCGATCCGGCGGCGAGTCGGAGAGTACGAAGAAGCGAGCCGTGTCGGCGCCGTAGGAGGCGATGATGTCATCGGGGTCGACGACGTTCTTCTTCGACTTCGACATCTTCTCGATCGAGCCAATCGTGACTTCCTCGCCGGTCTCGAGCAGGACCGCGCGCCGTGCGCCATCGACTTCCTCGATGCGGATGTCGGCCGGCGCCACCCACTGGCCCTGCGCCCCCGAGCCCAGCTTGTAGGTCTCGTGCACGACCATGCCCTGGGTGAACAGACCCTTGAAGGGTTCGCTCAGGTTGACATGGCCGGTCTCGCGCATGGCGCGGGTGAAGAAGCGCGAATAGAGCAGGTGCAGGATCGCGTGCTCGATGCCGCCGATATACTGGTCGACGGGCAGCCAATGGTCGGCGATCGCCGGAACGGTCGGCAGATCCTCGTGCGGCGCGGTGAAGCGGGCGAAATACCAGCTCGAATCGACGAAGGTGTCCATCGTGTCCGTCTCGCGGCGGGCATCCTTGCCGCATTCCGGGCAGGACACGTGGCGCCACGTGGCGTGGCGGTCAAGCGGATTGCCGGGCACGTCGAAGGTTACGTCGTCGGGCAGCTTGACCGGCAGGTCCTTCTTCGGCACCGGCACGACGCCGCAGACCTCGCAATGGATGACCGGGATGGGGCAGCCCCAGTAACGCTGGCGGGAAATGCCCCAGTCGCGCAGGCGGAACTGCACCTTGCGTTCGCCCTGCGGCGCATTGCCGAGCGTCTTCTCCGACAACTGGTCGGCGACCACCTTGAAGGCTTCTTCCGTGTCCAGACCGTCGAGGAAGCGGGAATTGATCATCACGCCGGCGCCGTCATAGGCCGTTTCGCCGACCGCGAAGGTCGCTGCGTCGCCGTCCTTGGGCATGACCACCGGCACGACCGGCAGGTCGTACTTGCGCGCGAAATCGAGGTCGCGCTGGTCGCCCGACGGGCAGCCGAAGATCGCGCCCGTGCCGTAGTCCATCAGGACGAAATTGGCGACATAAACCGGCAGCTCCCACGACGCGTCGAAGGGATGGCGAACCTTGACGCCGGTATCCATGCCCTTCTTCTCGGCCGTTTCCAGCGCAGCCAGCGACGTCCCCGCCCGGCGGCACTCGTCACAGAACGCAGCGATTTCGGCATTGCCTTCGGCAACCGCCTTGGCCAGCGGATGGTCGGCGGCGATCGCCAGGAAGGAGGCGCCGAACAGCGTGTCGGGACGGGTGGTGTAGACCGTGACCTCGGAATGACCGGCCGGAGCTTCGCCGGCAATCTCCCAGCGCAACGTCAGGCCTTCCGAGCGGCCGATCCAGTTCTTCTGCATCAGGCGCACTTTTTCCGGCCACTGGTCGAGCGTATCCAGCGCGTCGAGCAGGTCCTGGCTGAAGTCGGTGATCCGGAAGAACCACTGCGTCAGCTCGCGCTGTTCTACCAGCGCGCCGGAACGCCAGCCGCGGCCTTCGATGACCTGTTCGTTGGCCAGCACGGTATGGTCGACCGGGTCCCAGTTCACCTTCGACTGCTTGCGGTAGACCAGCCCCTTCTCCATCATGTCGAGGAAGAGGTACTGCTGGCGGTGGTAGTATTCGACGTCGCAGGTGGCGAACTCGCGCGACCAGTCGAGCGACAGGCCCATCGACTTCAGCTGGCCGCGCATGGTCGCGATATTCTGGTAGGTCCATTCCTTCGGGTGAACCTTGTTCTGCATCGCGGCGTTTTCCGCCGGCATGCCGAAGGCGTCCCAACCCATGGGGTGCAGCACGTTGTAGCCGCGGGCGCGCTTGTAGCGCGCGACCACGTCGCCCATCGCATAATTGCGCACATGACCCATATGGATGCGGCCCGACGGATAGGGGAACATCTCGAGGACGTAGTACTTTTCGCGCTTGTCGTTGTTGTCGGTGACGAAGACGCCTGCTTCGGACCATTTCGCCTGCCAGCGTGGCTCGGCATCGCGCGGATTGTAACGTTCGGTGGCCATATTTCGCATTTCCGGAATAGCTAGGAAGGATGCGCCGACCTTCACCACGAAACCGGCCAAGCGTCAAGTTTTCGAGGCCATTGCGGCGATTTGCCGGTCGCTGTTAGAAGGCATGATATAAACATCCTTGCGCCTGCTTGCCAGGCGGCGAAGGCCCGGGCGATGATGCTCCCGATGACAGACTATGGACGGATACAGGCATGACGATCGAACAAAGACTGGCCGATGTGCGCACGCGGGTGAAAAAGGCAGCGGCCGAGGCCGGTCGTGAGCCGGATTCAGTCCAGCTCGTCGCGGTATCCAAGACCGTCGACGCCGAGCATATTCGCCCCGTCATCGCCGCCGGGCAGCGGATTTTCGGCGAGAACCGGGTCCAGGAAGCGCAGGGCAAATGGCCGGAGCTGAAGCAGGAGGCCAATGATCTCGAACTGCATCTGATCGGTCCGCTGCAGTCCAACAAGGCGGCCGATGCCGTGGCGCTGTTCGACGTCATCGAGACGGTCGATCGGGAGAAGATCGCCCGCGCCCTCTCCGACGAGGCCAAGCGCCAGGGCCGGACGCCGCGCTTCTACGTGCAGGTCAATACCGGGCTCGAACCGCAGAAGGCCGGGATCGCGCCGGACGACGTCGCGGCCTTTCTCAAGTTGTGCCGGGGCGAGATCGGCATGGCCGTCGAGGGCCTGATGTGCATCCCGCCGGCCGACGAAAACCCCGGCCCGCATTTCGCGCTGTTGGCGAAGCTCGCCGCGGAGAACGGCGTTGAAAAGCTGTCGATGGGCATGTCCGGCGATTTCGAGACGGCCATCGGTTTCGGCGCGACCAGCGTCAGGGTGGGGTCGGCGATCTTCGGCTCACGCTGACCTCGGCTTTGCCCTGATTTGCCCTCGCCATGTCCGCCGACCCGGCGGGCATACCGCTTTCGTCTCACTTTCCTATTCCCTGCCCGGTCCTTAGTATTGCGACAAAACTATCCTTAGTCTCGCGTCGCATCGGGAGGAATTCATGCAAGGCAAGTATCTGGAAACCTATCAATCATGGATGGGTGACCCCGAAGCATTCTGGAAGGAGCAGGCGGAAAGACTGCACTGGTTCAAGCCCGCCGACAAGGTGTTCGACGCCGAGGCCGGTGTCTACGGCCGCTGGTTCGCAGGCGCCGAAACCAATACCTGCTACAACTGTCTCGACCGCCATTCGGCCTCCGGCCGCGGCACGCAGAAGGCCATCATCTACGACAGCCCGATGACCGGGGCGAAGCAGAGCTTCACCTATGACGAGGTGCTCGCCGAGGTGAAGGCGATCGCGGCAGTGCTGAAGAACCACGGCATCGGCAAGGGCGACCGCGTCATCATCTACATGCCGATGATCCCGGAAGCGGTCTTTTCCATGCTGGCCTGCGCCCGCATCGGCGCGATCCATTCCGTGGTGTTCGGCGGTTTCGCCGCCCATGAGCTTGCCACCCGCATCGACGACTGCAATGCCAAGGCCGTCATCAGCGCCAGCTGCGGCCTGGAGCCGGGCCGGGTCGTTCCCTACAAGCCGCTGCTCGACCACGCCATCGACATGGCGCAGGTCAAGCCGCAATATTCCTTCGTCCTGCAACGCGATCAGCTGCACGCCCCGCTCCGCTACGAACATGGCGACGTCGATCTGGCGAAGGCCGTGGAAGTCGAGAAGGTCAACGGCACCGAGGTCGCCTGCGAGCCCGTCGCCGCAACCGATCCGCTCTACATCCTCTATACATCGGGCACGACCGGTCAGCCGAAGGGTGTGGTTCGCGACAATGGCGGCCATATGGTCGCGCTCGCCTGGACGATGGAGAACATCTACGGCGTGAAGCCCGGCGAAGTCTTCTGGGCCGCCTCCGACATCGGCTGGGTCGTCGGCCATTCCTACATCGTCTACGGCCCGCTGCTGTCCGGCAACACCACGATCCTGTTCGAGGGCAAGCCGGTCGGCACGCCGGATGCCGGCACCTTCTGGCGTGTCGTCGCCGATCACGATGTCAAGACGCTGTTCACCGCCCCGACCGCCTTCCGCGCCATTCGCCGCGACGATCCGGACGGCGAATTCGCGCGCAAGCACGATACCTCGGGTTTGCGCGCCCTCTTCCTCGCCGGCGAGCGCGCCGACACCGAAACCATCAAATGGGCCGAGAAGATTCTCGACGTCCCGGTCATCGACCATTGGTGGCAGACGGAAACCGGCTGGCCGGTCGCCGCCAACCCCGCCGGTCTCGGCCTGCTTCCAGTGAAATACGGTTCGCCGGCCGTGGCCATGCCGGGCTATGCGATCGATGTGCTGGACGATGCGGGTCATCCGGTGCCGCGCGGCACGCTCGGCAACATCGTCGTCAAACTGCCGCTTCCCCCCGGCTGCCTGGTCACCTTCTGGAATGCTGACGAGCGGTTTCGCTCGTCCTGCCTCGAGGAGTTCCCCGGCTACTACAAGACCGCGGATGCCGGCATCGTCGACGAGGACGGCTATGTCTATGTCATGGCGCGCACGGACGACATCATCAACTGCGCCGGCCATCGCCTGTCGACGGGCGCGATGGAAGAAGTCTGCGCCATGCATCCCGATGTCGCGGAATGCGCGGTCATCGGCATCGCCGACGAACTCAAGGGGCAGATCCCCTGCGGCTTCCTCGTGCTGAAGCACAATGTGAATCGCGATTTCAAGGTGATCGAGCGCGAGATCGTCCAGCTGGTGCGCGACGAGATCGGCCCGGTCGCGGCCTTCAAGAACGTAATGAAGGTCGAGCGCCTGCCGAAGACCCGCTCCGGCAAGATCCTGCGCGGCACGATGCAGAAGATCGCCGACGGCATGCCGTGGAAGATGCCGGCGACCATCGACGATCCGGCGATCCTCGAAGAGATCACCGACGTGCTGAAACAGCACGGCATGGCCAAGTAACTCCGCTCAAAGAAAAGCCCCGGTCAGGCGACTGACCGGGGCTTTTTTCATGCCGTCTGGCGAGGATCAGAAGCGATCTTCGTCCTCGTCTTCCGCGCGATCCGACTTCAGCGACTTCAGCTTGGCGAAAACGGCGTTCGCGTCGATTTCCTTCTCTTCCTCGTCGCGGTAGCCGAGGTTGAGATGTTCGGTGTCGCTCGCCGCCTGCAGGGTCGCGCCGAGTTCGGCGGCGGTCGGCAGCGGCCGGCCCTTGGAGGCCTTTTCCACTTCCATGTCGAGATCGATCTGGCTGCAGAGGCCGAGCGTGACCGGATCCATCGGCGTCAGGTTGGTCGAGTTCCAGTGGGTGCGGTCGCGAATCTGCTCGATGGTCGACTTGGTGGTGCCGACGAGGCGCGAGATCTGCGCATCCTTGAGTTCCGGGTGGTTGCGGACCAGCCAGAGAATGGCGTTCGGACGGTCCTGGCGCTTGGAGACCGGGGTGTAGCGCGGTCCGCGGCGCTTGCTGTCGGGAACACGAACCTTCGGTTCCGAGAGCTTCAGCTTGTAGTTGACGTCCTTCTCGGCCCTTGCGATCTCGTCGCGCGACAGCTGGCCGGTGGCGATCGGATCGAGACCCTTGATGCCCTGCGCTGCTTCGCCGTCTGCGATCGCCTTCACTTCGAGCGGGTGAAGCTTGCAGAACTGCGCGATCTGGTCGAATGACAGCGCGGTGTTGTCGACCAGCCATACGGCCGTCGCCTTCGGCATGAGCAATGTCTGAGCCATGGAAACAATCCTTCTCTGCGTCCGCGCCGGGAGCCGCGGGCCGTGGGTCTCAACCACAATTTCCGGAAATCAGGGCGCTATATAGCTCCAAATGGGGAGGAATGCAATTCGTCTGCTTGAGAATGACCTTTGTCTAATTGCTGTAGCGTCTTTAGCTGCTATGAATGAAGCACAGAGGTCTCGGGAGGAGTGCCTGCGGCCTGTAGACTTGTTGGCGCGTCAACATGAGGAGGTGTTCATGTCAGCCAAGAAATATCCGGTGCTCAAATCGGCGAAGAGCCGTGCCCTGATCGACAAGGACAAGTACCTGCGCTGGTACGAGGAGAGCATCGAAAACCCGGACAAGTTCTGGGACAAGCATGGCAAGCGGATCGACTGGTTCAAGCCCTATACCAAGGTGAAGAACACCAATTTCAAGGGCAAGGTGTCGATCAAGTGGTATGAGGACGGCCTCACCAACGTCTCCTACAATTGCATCGACCGCCACCTGAAGACCCACGGCGAACGCACCGCGATCATCTGGGAAGGCGACAACCCCTATATCGACAAGAAGATCACCTACAACCAGCTGTATGACAATGTCTGCCGCCTGGCGAATGTGCTGAAGGACCAGGGCGTCAAGAAGGGCGATCGCGTCACCATCTACATGCCGATGATCCCGGAAGCGGCCTATGCCATGCTGGCCTGCGCGCGTATCGGCGCGATCCACTCCGTGGTGTTCGGCGGCTTCTCTCCGGACGCACTTGCCGGCCGTATCGTCGACTGTGAATCGACCTTCGTCATCACCTGCGACGAAGGCCTGCGCGGCGGCAAGCCGGTTCCGCTCAAGGAAAACACCGACACCGCGATCGACATCGCCGCCAAGCAGTATGTGATCGTCAACAAGGTTCTCGTCGTGCGCCGCACCGGCGGCAAGATCGGCTGGGCGCCGGGCCGCGACCTCTGGTATCACGAGGAAACCGCCAAGGCGAAGCCGGACTGCCCGCCCGTCAAGATGCGCGCGGAAGACCCGCTGTTCATCCTCTACACCTCGGGCTCGACCGGCAAGCCGAAGGGCGTCGTGCACACCACCGGCGGCTATCTCGTCTATGCCTCGATGACGCACGAATACGTCTTCGACTACAAGGACGGCGAAATCTACTGGTGCACCGCGGACGTGGGTTGGGTCACCGGCCATTCCTACATCGTCTACGGGCCGCTCGCCAATTGCGCGACTACGCTGATGTTCGAAGGCGTTCCCAACTTCCCCGACCAGGGCCGTTTCTGGGAAGTCATCGACAAGCACAAGGTCAACATCTTCTACACCGCGCCGACCGCGATCCGTTCGCTGATGGGCGCCGGCGACCAGTTCGTCAAGCGCTCCTCGCGCTCGTCGCTGCGCCTGCTCGGCTCGGTCGGCGAGCCGATCAATCCGGAAGCCTGGGAATGGTATTACAACGTCGTCGGCGAGCAGAAGTCGCCGATCGTCGATACCTGGTGGCAGACGGAAACCGGCGGCATCCTGATTTCGCCGCTGCCGGGCGCCACCGATCTGAAGCCGGGTTCGGCAACGCTGCCGTTCTTCGGCATCAAGCCGCAGCTGGTCGACAACGAGGGCAATGTGCTCGAAGGCGCCACTGACGGCAATCTCTGCATCACCGACAGCTGGCCGGGCCAGGCGCGTTCGATCTATGGCGACCACCACCGCTTCGCGGAGACGTATTTCTCGACCTACAAGGGCAAGTACTTCACAGGCGACGGCTGCCGCCGCGACGAGGACGGCTATTACTGGATCACCGGTCGCGTCGACGACGTGCTCAACGTGTCGGGCCACCGACTCGGCACGGCCGAAGTGGAATCGGCACTCGTGTCGCACCACTTCGTCTCGGAAGCTGCGGTCGTCGGCTATCCGCATCCGGTCAAGGGCCAGGGCATCTATTGCTATGTGACGCTGATGGCCGAGCATGACGGTGACGATGCCCTGCGCCAGGAGCTGGTGAAGCACGTGCGCATGGAAATCGGACCGATCGCGACGCCGGACAAGATCCAGTTCGCCCCCGGCCTGCCGAAGACCCGCTCCGGCAAGATCATGCGCCGCATCCTGCGCAAGATCGCCGAGGACGATTTCGGCGCGCTGGGCGACACCTCGACGCTGGCCGATCCGGGCGTGGTCGATGATCTGATCGCCAACCGGCAGAACAAGATCGCCTGATCGCGCCTGCCACTGCAATCCACAGGGCCTCTCCGTTCCTCCGGAGGGGCCTTTTGCATTAAAGGCCTCAACAGCCGATCGCCTCGCGGATTCCATCGACTTCGGCGCGGCGATAGCCGCTGCACCACAGCTCTACCGCCTCGGCGCAGCTCGCCACCTGCTTGCAGGTCCGCGCTGCCACAAGGCTGAGCGGAAATTCCGTGACCGCTGCTTCGGCTCCGGCGGTGCCGGGCTGCACCACGAAGACAATCACGATCAGCAGCTGGGAAAGCGGGTGTGCGATGGCGATCTCGTAGGTCTGTTCGGCAGACACGCGATTGAAGACGATGTGGTGATCCTTGTCCACCAATCATGGACAGCCAGGGCTTGTGTCCGCAGCCGCTCAGGAGCAGGCGACGGCCTTCTTCCGTCCACCCCGGTAAGGATCGACCAGACCGGCGGAGAGCAGGGCTTCGGCCGGATCGCTGCCGTCGGCGAGCGTGAGCGCCGCGACGACGCGGCCATAATACTTGTCGCCCGATATGTCGGTGAGCGCGACGACGGGGGAGGCGTTCAGCAGGTTGGTGAGCGTCGACTGCGCCTGCTCCGCCGCGCTGCGGATCGCTGGGCAGCGGGATTTCAGCTCCGGCGCATCGATGCCGCGCAGCCGCACATAGGTCGTCACGTGATGGTCCGGCCAGGGCATGGCGCTGACCAGCACCGTGTCTCCGTCGATCACCCGGATCAGTTCGGCGGCCACAGGGCCGGCGATCTTTTCCGCGGCCGCAGCGTGCTGGCCGGCGAGAAGCGTGCCCAGTAATGCCAAAAACCTGTGTGACGGGGCGTGGAAAGGGTGATTGCGCATGAAGGGAATCTATTCCTATCATGCGGCGAGATCAATAGGCTTTTATTCTGATCAGAAGTCGATCGCCCGGCCCTTGATCTCCCAGTCGCCGTAACGGGCCGGATCGGCGCCGCCGCGTCCGCCGATTTCGGGCGCGGGCTCGGCCTTCTGCTCGGCCCGCCGGCGTTCCTCCGCCTCGGCCAAAGCCCGCTTCGCCGTCTCGGTCAGCGGCTTGCGCGGCGGCTGGTCGACGCCTGTCTGGTCCGGTGCTGGCTGGAGATTGTCGTTGTCGGCGTTTGCGCTCATGTCCGATTCATTCCGGCGATCATTGAAACTTGGCTTGGGCCATTTACATCTAGTGCAGTCCGGCGCGCCAACCAAGCGGCGATCCGCCATTTGCGCCCAACGACGGGAGAGAAGCGATGAATTTCATGCGCACCGCTATGCTGCTCGCCTTCATGACGGCCCTGTTCATGGGGGTCGGCTACCTGATCGGCGGCCAGACCGGCATGCTGATCGCCTTCGTCGTCGCTGCCGGCATGAATTTCTTCTCCTACTGGAATTCCGACCGCATGGTGCTGTCCGCCTACCATGCCCAGGAGGTCGACGAGAGCACCGCGCCGGAATTCTACCGCATGGTCCGCGACCTGTCGGCCAATGCCGGCCTGCCCATGCCCCGCGTCTATGTCTTCGACAATCCGCAACCCAACGCCTTCGCCACCGGCCGCAACCCACAGAATGCTGCCGTCGCCGCCTCGACCGGCCTGCTGCGCCGTCTCACGCCGGAAGAAGTCGCTGGCGTCATGGCCCATGAACTCGCCCATGTCGAAAACCGCGACACCCTGACCATGACCGTGACGGCGACGCTGGCCGGCGCTATCTCCATGCTGTCGAATTTCGCCTTCCTGTTCGGCGGCAATCGCGACGACCGCAACAATCCGCTCGGCTTCGTCGGCGTGCTGATTGCCATGATCGTCGCGCCGCTTGCGGCCATGCTGGTGCAGATGGCGATCAGCCGGACGCGCGAATATGCCGCCGACCGGCGGGGTGCGGAGATCTGCGGCAGCCCGCGTTCGCTTGCCTCGGCGCTCGAGAAGATCGCCGGCGATGCCTCGCATATCGAGAACTATGATGCCGAGCGAAACCCCGCAACGGCGCATATGTTCATCATCAATCCCCTGTCCGGCCAGCGCATGGACAACTTGTTTTCTACCCATCCCAACACCGAAAACCGTATCGCCGCACTGCTCGATATGCCGGAAACCGGAGTTGGGGGATCGACGCGGCCCGAACGCACTGCTAATCCGCCCCGTAAATCGCGTTCCGTGCCGAATACCGGGTGGGGCCGCGGTGGCTCCGAACCACCCAGGGGACCATGGTCTTGACCGACGACGAATCGCGCGGAAAATCCAGAAACGCAAAACCGGCCCGGCCAGCCGGGCGCAGCTATCGGCCTGTTCCTGAACCGAAGGCCGGTCTGGATGCGCGCATTGCCGCGACCAAGATCCTCGGCGCCGTGGTCGATAAGAAGACGCCGCTCGACGGCATGCTGGACGCCGAGCACGGCAATCCGGCGATTCGGGAACTCTCCGAGGCCGACCGCTCCCTGGTTCGCGCCATTCTTCACAGCGCGCTTCGCCATCTGCCGCGCATCGAGGCGATCCTCGACAGCCTGCTCGACACACCGCTGCCGGAGGGTGCCCGTTCGCTCAAGCACCTCTTGATCGTCGCGGCCGCGCAGATGCTCTATCTCGACGTGCCGGATCATTCCGCCGTCGATCTCGCGGTCGAACAGTCCAACCGCGATCCGCGCAGTCGGCGTTTCGCCAAGCTCGTCAACGCCCTGCTGCGCCGCATCGGCCGCGAAAAGGAAGCATTGCTTCAATCGGTCGACGCCCTGCCCTGCCTGCCTGCCTGGTTCCTCGACCGGCTGACGGCCGTCTACGGCCGCGACGCCGCGCTCGCCATTGCCGAAGCGCAGCTGCAGCCGGCGGCGATCGATTTGACCGTCAAGCAGGATGCGCAGGTCTGGGCCGACAGGCTGAACGGCAAGGTTCTGCCGACCGGCAGCGTACGCCTGGAAAAGTTCCGTGGTGCGATCCCTACGCTCGAAGGCTTCGACGACGGCGCCTGGTGGGTGCAGGATGCGGCAGCCGCCATCCCGGCCCGCCTGTTCGGCGACATCAGCGGCAAACGCGTGGCGGATCTCTGTGCCGCGCCGGGCGGCAAGACCGCACAGCTGATCGCCATGGGTGCCGAGGTGACCGCCGTCGAGCAATCCCAATCGCGCCTGAAGCGGCTCGAAGGCAATCTGGCCCGTCTCGGTCTCAAGGCCGATTGCGTGCTGGCTAGCCTGCTCGACTTTTACCCCGAAAAGCCCTTCGACGCCATCCTGCTCGATGCCCCCTGCTCGTCGACCGGCACGATGCGCCGTCATCCGGACGTGCCCTGGACCAAGGGACCGGCGGACATCACCAAGCTTGCCGAACTCCAGGAAAAGCTGCTGCGCCACACGCTGACCCTGGTCGGCCCGGGCGGCGTCGTGGTGTTTTCCAACTGCTCGCTCGATCCGCTCGAGGGCGAGGACATGGTCGCGCGCGTGCTTGCCGACAGCCCCGATTATCGTCGCGTCGCGATCGACGCCGCCGACTGGCCCGGGCTGGAGGAAGCCATCACTCCGCTCGGCGAGTTCCGCACCACCCCGGCCATGCTCGCCGACGCGGGTGGGCTCGACGGTTTTTATGCGTGCGTCATCGCTAAAATTTAACGGAAATTTCACTAGAATTGTTAGACTTTGAGGGAATGCACACTCGCCGGCTCATCGATCGGGTGTTGCGGCGACGTGTTGACGGGCCGGACCCGGTCATCGAGGCAGACGACGGAACGGATCAAGGCAGGACAGCCGCAAGCGGCGTCCGCGCTGGACGGGATCCAGTGCCACGGCTTGGGAAGATGATGCGACTGACGCTACGCCAGAGGCTGGCCTATCTCTATATCGCGGAAACCTGGCGTCGGTTCGTCCGAGGCCTGGCTCTGCCGCGCGCCATGGCGATCGGTCTTCCCGGTGCGGCGTCCGGCCGGCTGATCGTCGCGCCGACCGACCTGCGCGCCATCGATCCCTTCGTCGCCGAAGAGATCTACGAGGGACGTTTTCCGCTGGCCGGGCGGGTGCTCGATGCCGGCAACCAGTCGCCCTTCCTGCTGGAACTGCCGTCCCACCATTTCGCCATCCGGCTTCATGCCTTCTCCTGGCTGCGCCATATCCGGTCCGACAAGAGCGAGCAGGCCTGCGCCAATGCCCGCGCCATCGTCGACGACTGGATCGAGCTGCACGGCTCGCGGATCGGCGGCGTGGCCTGGGAAGCCGATGTGATGGCCCAGCGCATCATCGCCTGGCTCTCGCACTCCACCGTGGTGCTGCAGGATGCCGACAGCGGCTTCTACAAGCGTTTCCTGTCGAGCCTGTCCTTCCAGGTCCGCTATCTCAGGCGCTGCGCCCGGCACGCGCCGGCCGGCCTGCCGCGACTCAGACTGCGCATCGCGCTCGCCATGGCGTCGATCTCAATGGAAACGCGCGCCTCGCGTATCCGGCGGGCGGCGCGCGATCTCAATCGCGAGATCGACCGGCAGATCCTGCCGGATGGCGGGCATGTGTCGCGCAATCCACAGGCCGCCGTCGAACTGCTGTTCGATCTTCTGCCGCTCCGGCAGACCTATATCAATCTCGGCCATGACGTGCCGGTGAAGCTGATCCCGGCGATCGACCGCATGTATCCGGCCATCCGCTTCTTCCGCCATCAGAGCGGCGATCTCGCCCTGTTCAACGGCGCAAGCTCGACGCTTGCCAATGATCTCATGTCGGTGCTGCGCTATGACGAAACGGCCGGACAGCCCTTCAAGGCCCTGCCCCATTCGCAGTATCACCGCATGACGGCGGGCGGCACGGTGCTGCTGGTCGATACCGGCCTGCCCATCTCGTCAGATCTGTCCCGCACGGCTCATGCCGGCTGTCTCTCCTTCGAGCTATCCTCCGGCCGCCACCGCTTCATCATCAACAGTGGCTCGCCGCGCTTTGCCGGCGAAAAGCTGAGGCAACTGGCGCGCACGACCGCCGCGCATTCGACCGTCTGCATCGGCACGGCCTCGTCGGCGCGCTTCTCCGAATCCGATTATCTCGGCCCGGTCATGATCGCTGGCGTCAGCAAGGTCGACGTGTCGCGCCAGACCGGCCCGGATGCGAGCGACCGCCTCTGCGTCAGCCATGACGGCTATCTGGCAAAGTTCGGCGTGCTGCACGAGCGCGAGATCCGCGTCAACGAGGCGGGCAACAAGATCGCCGGGCGCGACCGTTTCCTCAAATCCGACGGTACGCCCTCGACCGAGCCGCCACCGGAGCCGGCGGTCGCCCGCTTCCATATCCATCCGGCCATCACGCTTGAGCGCGTCGACGATCGCAAGGTCCGCATGCTGGCGCCGGATGGCGAGAGCTGGACCTTTTCCATCCCCTCGGGCGAACTGGTGATCGGCGAGGACGTGTTCTTCGCCGATGCATCGGGTGTGCGGCCGTCGAACCAGCTGGAGATCGCCTTCCAGGGGCCGGAAATACGCTGGTTTCTCGCCCATCACGCATAGAACTGTTCCATCGGCGGGGAAGCTGTGCTAGGCGGCGGCATCGCGCTCGCGATCTCCCATCTCAAGCGGCGCGGCAGATCAGATCGGAGCAGAACCATGGCCGTCGCATCCAAGAAAATTCCCGTTCCCGACCGCGTCAAAATCCGCACGGCCCTGCTGTCGGTGTCCGACAAGAGTGGTATCGTGGAGCTGGCAGCCGCGCTGAACGCCATGGGCGTTCGCCTGCTGTCCACCGGCGGTACGCACAAGGCGATCGCCGCAGCCGGACTGCCGGTTACCGACGTCTCCGACGTCACGGGCTTCCCGGAAATCATGGACGGCCGCGTCAAGACCCTGCATCCCAATGTGCATGGCGGCCTTCTGGCGATCCGTGACGACGCCGAGCATGCGGAAGCGATGCGCTTGCACGGAATCGAGGCGATCGACCTCTCGGTCATCAATCTCTACCCGTTCGAGGAAGTACGCGCCGCCGGCGGCGACTATCCGACCACTGTCGAAAACATCGACATCGGCGGCCCGGCGATGATCCGCGCCTCGGCCAAGAACCACGCCTATGTCACCGTGCTGACCGATCCGTCGGACTATCCGGCGCTGCTCGACGCCCTGAAGGCCGACGATTGCCAGACGACCTATGCACTCCGCCAGCAGTTCGCCGCCAAGGCCTTCGCCCGCACGGCTGCCTATGACGCGGTGATCTCCAACTGGTTTGCGGAGGCCCTGTCGATCGACATGCCGCAGTATCGCGCCATCGGTGGCTCGCTCAAGGAAGCCATGCGCTACGGCGAAAACCCGCACCAGAGTGCCGGCTTCTATGTCACCGGCGACCAGCGCCCGGGGGTTGCCACCGCGACCCTGCTGCAGGGCAAGCAGCTTTCCTACAACAATATCAACGACACCGACGCCGCCTTCGAGCTCGTCGCCGAGTTCCCGGCCGAAAACGGCCCGGCCTGCGCGATCATCAAGCATGCCAATCCTTGCGGCGTGGCCACCGGCCCGAGCCTGGTGGAGGCCTACAAGCGGGCGCTGGCCTGCGATTCCACCTCGGCCTTCGGCGGCATCATCGCGCTCAACCAGATGCTCGACGCGGCAACCGCCGAGGAAATCGTCAAGCTGTTCACCGAAGTGATCATCGCACCCTCGGTCACCGACGAGGCTAGGGCGATCATCGCCGCCAAGCCGAACCTGCGGCTGCTGACCACTGGCGCGCTTCCCGACCCGCGCGCCCGCGGCATCGTCGCCAAGACGGTTTCCGGCGGCCTGCTCGTCCAGTCGCGCGACAATGTCATGGTCGAGGACCTCGAGCTCAAGGTGGTCACCAAGCGTGCCCCGACGGCAACCGAGCTGGAAGACATGAAGTTCGCATTCAAGATCGCCAAGCACGTCAAGTCGAACGCCGTCATCTACGCGAAGGACGGCCAGACGGCCGGCATCGGCGCCGGCCAGATGAGCCGTGTCGACTCCGCCCGCATCGCGGCGCTGAAGGCCGAGGATGCGGCCAAGGCGCTCGGCCTCGCCGAACCGCTGACCAGGGGCTCGGCCGTCGCATCGGAAGCCTTCTATCCCTTCGCCGACGGCCTGCTCGCGGCAATCGCCGCTGGCGCCACCGCCGTCATTCAGCCGGGCGGGTCGATGCGCGATGCCGAAGTCATCGCCGCTGCCGACGCGCACAATGTGGCGATGGTCTTCACCGGCATTCGCCATTTCCGCCACTGATCGCGGATCGTTTCGTTGAGCAAGCAGAAGGCCCGGGAAACCGGGCCTTTTTTCATGCTCCGAGCGGCTTTGCCGGATGGGCCGCCGGGTAGGGCGTCTTCAGCAGGATCAGCAGGCCGCCCAGGAGGAAGACGATCAGGCTCGCCATGCCGATGCGCGCCGACCCCGTCCAATAGGTGAGCAGCGAGAAGGAAAGCGTCGCCATGAAACTCGTGGCGCGGCCGGAGAGCGCGTAGATGCCGAAATAGCGTCCCGCCTCCGCGGGGCTGACGCTGCGCGCCAGGTAGGAGCGAGAGGAGGCCTGCACCGGCCCGAAGGAAATGCCGATCAGCAGGCCGTAGAGGATATAGGCCTTTTCCGCCGGGGTGGAGAAGAGGCCGTCGGTGGTCGCGATGGGCAGGCTGATCAACCCGAAGAGCGTGAAGTCCGGTCCAGTCGAGATCATGCCGAGCGTCGCGGTCAGCAGCAGCAGCAGCGCCAGCACCACGACGAATTTCGAGCCGAGCCAGCGATCGAGCGAGCTCGCCGCCACGCAGCCGAAGATGGCGATGACGTTGAGGATGATGCCGTAGATGCCGATTTCCATCGTATGCCAGCCGAACATCGCAGCGGCGAAGATGCCGCCCAGCGTCAGCAGGCCATTGACGCCGTCCTGGTAGATCATGCGGCCGACGAGGAACCGGAAGACGCCCGGCTTGTGCTTCAGCTCCCGGAGCGTGCTGCCGAGCTCTCCGAGCCCGGAGCGCACCGCCGTGGCAAGCGGCTTGCCGCGGGTGGCGTCGGGCGTGAAGAAGAACATGGGCAGGATGAAGACCAGATACCACAGGGCCGAGATCGGCCCGGTGATGCGGGCATCCTCGCCGGTCGCCGGATCGAGCCCGAAAAGCGGCGTGGTGCCGAGGATGGTCTTGCCGGTTTCCGGGCTCGCGGCGATGAACATGACGACGCTGATCAGCACGATCATGCCGCCGAGATAGCCCATGCCCCAGGCGATGTTGGACACGCGGCCGACGTCCTTCTGGCCGATCAGCCGGGTCATCATCGAGTCGTTGAAGACGATCGAGAATTCCGCGGATGTCGTGGCGAGAACCATGAGCAGGACGATGAAGGCGACCGAGGAGCCGGGGGCGGCCGTCCAGAGCAGGCAGAGGGCGGCGATCTTGATCGTCGCGAAGAAGGCGATCCACGGCTTTCGTGAGCCGGATTCGTCGGCGATCGAGCCGAGGATCGGTGACAGCACGGCGATGATGACCGAGGAGATCGTCGCCATATTGCTCCAGGTCGCCTGGGCGGCGATCGGATCGCTGGTCATGCGCGAGACGAAGTAGGGGCCGAAGATGAAGGTGGTGATGACGGTGAAGAAGGGCTGGGCCGCCCAGTCGAACAGCATCCAACCCACCACGCCGCGGCTATAAATTCCTTCGCCGCGGGGCGCCCCCGCCGCATCCGCCATGTTCGTCACGCAAGGTCCCTTCCCCGATCGATCGAGGCGGAGACTGTCACTTTGTCCCGTTGTTCGCAAGATCGCTGAGCAGGCCGGCGGCGACCGCGATCTTCGCCAGGCTGGTCTCGCCGGTTTCGCTCAGTGCCGCCAGCTCGCTGCCGAGCCGTTCGGCCCGATGCCGCTGGGTCGACAGCCAGGCATGAACCGGCTGCTTCTCCCGTCCGTGATGGGCAAAGGCCGATACCACGATGTTGCGCCGCGCCGCGGCGATCTGGTCGATGCTGCGGGCGAGCGCCAGGCTTTCGTAATGGTCGCCGCTGACGATGCGGCTGCCGGCGGCCAGAATGCGGTCGATGCGGAAGGCGTCCGACACGGCGAAGTAACCTTCGATGACGCGGGCGAGTGGCGCTCCGGTGCGCGCGGCGATCTGCATCACCTCCGGCACCAGCAGCAGCGCCAGGAGGCCGACCACTTCCTCAGCGATCTCCGCCGGCGATCCGGCGTCGACGAGGTCCGCGACCTCATGCTGGAACATGACGCGGAGATTGGCGGGCAGGGCGGAGCCGAATGCCTGCTTCGAGGCTTTGACCGCGGCCTTCAGGCGCGCCAGCGCCTCGGACAGGTCGCCGGTCGCCATGCCGGTCTCGACCAGCAGGCGGGTGACGCCGGCATAGACGCGGGCGACGATGGCATGCAGCCGGTTCTGCGTCTCGCCGGGGATCTTGGCGTCGAGCGCGTCGATCTTCTCCCAGATGGCCGGAAGCTGCAGCCCGTCGCGGGTGATCAATGCCGCCTTGACGATCTTTTCAGGGGTAGCGCCCGTGGCGTCACCGACGGTGGCGATGAAGGCCGGGCCGCCGCGGTTGATGACATGGTTTGCCAGCACGGTCGCGATGATCTCGCGATGCAGGCGATGGCTGGCAATATCCGCGGCATAGGTCTTGCGCATGCGGGCGGGGAAGTAGTTGGTGAGTGCGCTCTGGCAATAGGGATCGTCCGGCAGGTCGGAGGCGACCAGCTGGTCGAACAGCACCAGCTTGGCATAGGAGAGCAACACGCCGATCTCGGGACGCGTCAGCGCCTTGCCCGCGGTATAGCGGTCGGCGAGCGTCGCGTTGTCGGGCAGGACCTCCACCTTGCGGTTCAGCCGGCCGAGCTCTTCCAGATAGCTCATCAACCGCCCAAGTTCCTCGCGATTGACGGCGCCCTTGCGCTCGGTGAGCGAGATCGCCAGCGACTGCAGATAGTTGTTGCGCAGCACGAGCGCCGCCACCTCGTCGGTCATCTCGGAGAGCAGCTTGTCGCGCTTGTCGCGGGTCAGCCGCTGGTCGGCGAGCGCCGGGGAAAGGGCGATCTTGATGTTGACCTCGACGTCGGAGGAGTTGACGCCGGCCGAGTTGTCGATGGCGTCGGAGTTCAGCCGTCCGCCGCTCAGGGCATAGGCGATGCGGCCCTTCTGGGTGACGCCGAGATTGGCGCCCTCGCCGATCACCTTGGCGCGCACTTCCGGGCCGGTGACGCGGATGGCGTCATTGGCGCGGTCGCCGACATCGGCGTCAGCCTCCTCGGCCGCCTTGATATAGGTACCGATGCCGCCGAACCACAGAAGATCGACCGGGGCCTTGAGGATGGCGTTCATGATGTCGAACGGCGTTGCCACCGTCCTGTCCAGGCCGATCGCGGCGGCGGCCTCGGGCGTCAGCGTCACGGATTTCTCCGCGCGCGAAATGATCATGCCGCCCTTCGACAGCAGCTTCCTGTCATAGTCCTGCCAGCTGGAGCGCGGCAGGGCGAACATGCGCTTGCGCTCGCGGAAGGAGGCGGCCATGTCCGGATCGGGGTCGATGAAGATGTCGCGGTGATCGAAGGCGGCGACCAGCCGGATCTTCTCCGATAGCAGCATGCCGTTGCCGAACACGTCGCCCGACATGTCGCCGACGCCGGCGACGGTGAAGGGCGTCGTCTGGATGTCGATGTTCATTTCGCGGAAGTGGCGCTTGACCGCCTCCCAGGCGCCGCGCGCCGTGATGCCCATCTTCTTGTGGTCGTAGCCGGCCGAGCCGCCGGATGCAAAGGCGTCGTCGAGCCAGAAGCCCGCCGCCTGGGCAAGGCCGTTGGCGGTGTCGGAGAAGGTCGCCGTGCCCTTGTCGGCGGCGACGACGAAATAGGGATCGTCCTCGTCGAGCCGTACGGTATCGGCCGGCGGCACGATCTTTCCGCCGACGATGTTGTCGGTGATCGACAGCATCGTCGTGACATAGGTCTTGTAGGCTTCGGTCCCGGCGGAGAGCCAGGCATCGCGGCTGCCGCCGACCGGCAGCTGCTTGGGGAAGAAGCCGCCCTTGGCGCCGACGGGCACGATGACGGCGTTCTTCACCTGCTGCGCCTTGACCAGGCCCAGCACTTCCGTACGGTAATCCTGGGCGCGGTCCGACCAGCGCAGGCCGCCGCGGGCGACCTTGCCGAAGCGCAGGTGTACGCCCTCGACCTCGACGCCGTAGACGAAGATCTCGCGGAACGGACGCGGCTCCGGCAGGCCCTCAAGGCGCTGCGGATCGAACTTGAAGGCCAGCATCGGGCGTTGGCCGCTACGATAGGCCGGCTGGAAGTAATTGGTGCGCAGCGTCGCCTCGACCGAGTTGAGATAGCGGCGCAGGATTCGGTCCTCGTCGAGGCTCGGCACCGAGGCGAGCGCCGTCTCGAGCTCGCTGCGGGCGTCCGCCTGCTTGCGCTGGCGGGCTTTGTCGGAAAGCTTCGGATCGAAGGTCAGTTCGAACAGCGAAAGGATCGACGCGGTGATGCCCGGATGCTTGTAGAGCGTGTCGGCGATGTGGCGCGGCGAGTAGACGAAGCCGCACTGGCGCAGATGGGCGGCGTAGGCGCGCAGCACGTTTGCCTGGCGGGCGGTCAGGCCGGCGGCCATGACGAGGCGGTTGAAGGCGTCGTTGTCGAGCGTGCCGGTAAAGGCCAGCACGAAGGCTTCCTCGAGCATCCGGCCCTGGGTGGCGATATCGAATGCGCGGCCGCCCTGCACCTGCAGCTCCATATCGTGCAGCACGACGAGACCTTCGCGTTCGGTGCCTTCATCGATGCCGATGTCGAAGGTGCGCTCGCTGATGACGTTGAAGCCGAGATTTTCGAGCAGCGGCACCCGGCGCGACAGCGGCAGATGCGCCCCGGCGTGGAAGATCTTCAGATAGAGCAGCGGATGGTCTTCGCCCTCGACCTCATGGAAGGCGATCGAGACCGGCGCGCCGGCGAGGCAGGCCTCGATATGGCGCAGGTCCTCGACCGCGTCCTGCGCGGTGAAAGCCTCCTGGAAGGCCTGGGTGACGGAAATCCGCGGTGCGTCGCTGCCGGCGAGCGCGGCGAAGCGGTCGTCCCAGCGGGCGGTGATTTCGCGCACGGCTTCCTCGAGCCTCGCCTGGGCGATGCGCGGCGTCCTGCCTTCCGAGCGGCCGATGATGATGTGCACGCGCGCCACGCCGCCCTCGGGGAAGGCCGGGTAATAGGCCGAGACATGGCCCTCGTAGACGGTCTTGAAATAGTTGCCGATCTTCTCGCGCACGATCGAGTTGTAGTCTTCGCGCGGCACGTAGACGATCAGCGACACGAAGCGGTCGAACTGGTCGATGCGCGGCAGCACGCGCACGCGCGGCCGCTCCGCCAGGTCGTTGATCTGTTCGCAGAACTTGGCCAGCAGCTCGGTGTCGATCTGGAACAGGTCGTCGCGCGGATAGGATTCCAGCGTGTTTTCGAGGATGCGGCCGGAATGGCTCTGCGGGTCGAAGCCGAAATGGCTGATGACCTTCTCGACCTTGGCGCGCAGCAGCGGAATCTGGTTGACCGACGGCGTGTAGGCGGTGGCGGTGAACAGGCCGACAATGCGCAGTTCGCCGATCACCTTGCCGTCCGGGCCGAAGCGCTTCACCCCGACATAGTCCATGTAGGCGCGGCGATGCACGACCGACTTCACATTGGCCTTGGTGACGATGAGGAAGTCCGGGCCCTGCAGGAAGGCGAGGATCTCCGGCGTGGTGGTCACCGCATGCTTGCCCTGCCTCAGCACCAGCACGTCCGGATCGGACAGGATGCCGAGCCCCTGGCCGAGGCTGCGCTCGACCTTGGCGTCGGCGCCTTCGCCCGAATAGATGTATTCGCGCATGCCGAGGAAGGTGAAATTATCCTTGCGCAGCCAGTCGAGGAAGGCGAGCGCCTCGTCGCGGTCGGCCTTGCGGCGCCCCGCGACGGTGGTCGACAGTTCCTGCATCGCCGCGTCGAGCAGCGAGAGCATCGGCTTCCAGTCGGTAAAGGCCATCTTCACCTTGGCCAGCACGTCGGCGAGATTCTCCTCGAGCGCCCGGGCCTGTTCGGCGCTGAGCGGCGCGAGATGGATCTGCATGTAGCTGACGCGGATCGCTCCCTCCGGCTCCTGCTCCGGCGCGGACAGGCTGATTTCGCCGCCGGGTGCCAGCGACAGGATCGGATGGATCGCCATGGTGATGTCGCGGTAGAGGCTGGTCACCTCGCCCATGACCGAATCATAGAGGAAGGCCTTGTTGTGATCGACGATCGACAGGATGCTGACCGGCACGCCGTTCGGCGTCACGTCATCGGCCGCGGCGATGGTGATGCGCGGCGTTTCGCCGTCCCATGCCGCCAGGTCCGCAGCCGCCCGAACGGCAGAAAGGGCAAGCATTTCAGGTGTGTAGATGTCGAGGTCGTCATTGCTGGCGCGGCCGAACAGGATTCCCGGATCGATGAAAGCCTCGTCGTTCGCCACCGCAATGCGGCGGGCGCTTTCGAACTGCTGCTCTCTCCGGGTTTTCTTGCTCGCGACCATTGTTCACTCCCTCCAATGTCATGCGCATGTTGCACACATGTACAATAAAATTTGTTGCCGAAACATGAGTGAACGCTGCTTTGTATATGGAAATTTGCGGCATTCCGATATCCGATTACTAGGACACGGATATTGACAGTTTGAGGCGAAAAGGCCGATCAACGGCGCAACAGATGGATCATCAGTCATGACAGAGCAGTCGCAGGGCGCGGTCATCGTCATTTCGAGCCACGTCGTGCGCGGCTCGGTCGGCAACCGTGCTGCGGTTTTCGCCCTCGAAAGCCTGGGCTTTCCCGTCTGGGCGCTGCCGACGGTGGTGCTTCCCTGGCATCCCGGCCATGGTCCCTCCACCCGCCTGACCTTCGACGAGCACACCTTCGACCAGGCGATCGACGATCTCATTCGCGCGCCGTGGCTGCCCGAAGTAAAGGCCGTGCTGACCGGTTATTTCGGCAATGCTGCCCAGCCGCGCTCGGTCGCCCGGCTGATCACGGCGCTTCGGGCGCGAAATCCCGAGCTTCTCTATGTCTGCGATCCGGTGATGGGCGATGTCGGCGGCCTCTACATCCGCGAGGAGACCGCTGCGGCAATCCGCGACGAACTCGTTCCGCTTGCCTCCGTCGCCACCCCCAATCGCTACGAGCTGGAATGGCTGGTCGGGGGCAAGCTGTCGTCCAATGCGGAAATCATCGAGGCGGCCTTGTCGCTCGGCCCCTCGCGCATGCTGGTCACCTCGGCGGTGCCGATGATGACCGGCGGAACCGGCAATCTCTTCCTCAGCGGAAAACATGCCCTGCTTGCCGAGCACCGGTTGATCGACAATCCGCCGAACGGCCTCGGCGACCTCACCTCGGCGCTGTTCCTGGCGCGGCTGCTGGCGGGCGTGCCGGACGAGCGCGCCCTGCAACTGACGACGGCCAGCGTCTTCGAAGTGCTGGCGCGCACCGCCAAGCGCGGCGGCGACGAGCTGACGCTCGAAAGCGACGCCTCCAGCCTCTCGACGCCGATGGCGCTCGTCCAGATGCGTCACCTGATGCATCCCGCCCAGCGTCCGAAGCGCAGCTAGGCGCGATTCGCTTTGCTGCCTTGCGTTCGAAGCTTGTGCGAAACTGTTGCCATCGCCGTCCACTCGCGCTAATCGGAAAGACATGAAGCGCTTTCCAGATACTCTCCTCAATGGCTATCGCAACTTCATGAGCGGCCGTTATGTCGACGAGCGAGAACGCTATCGCGTTTTGGCAGACCAGGGCCAGAAGCCGCATACGCTGGTCGTTGCCTGTTGTGACAGCCGTTCCGCGCCCGAGACGATCTTCGATGCCGGGCCGGGCGAACTCTTCGTCGTGCGCAACGTGGCGAACATGGTCCCGCCCTACGAGCCGGACGGCCAGTACCACTCCACCTCGGCCGCGCTCGAATTCGCCGTCCAGGCGCTGCGGGTTCGCGATATCATCGTCATGGGCCATGGCCGTTGCGGCGGCATCCGCGCCGCGCTCGATCCGAATGCCGAACCGCTTTCGCCGGGCGATTTCATCGGCAAGTGGATGGGCCTCGTCAGCACCGCCGCCGAGCAATTGCAGAACAATTCGGTGATGACCTCCACCGAGCGCCAGACGGCGCTGGAACGCATTTCGATCCGTAACTCGATTGCCAATCTGCGCAGCTTTCCCTGCGTGAAGATCCTTGAGGAGCGCGGCAAGCTGCAGATCCATGGCGCCTGGTTTGATATCGCCAATGGCGAATTGTGGATCATGGATCCGGATACCCGCGACTTCGTCCGCCTCGAGCCGTGACGGACGAGGCCTCGGCCTCTCCTCTTTTCTGCTGCTAATTTAGAGAATGTTTATGCCGAGCCGGTAATGATGTCCGGCTCGCCCGTGGCTTGCCACCATGGCTGCGAGCGATCCTTCGGGATCGACAGGACAGCGGCAGGTGTGCGGATGGATCTGAAAGCTACGAAAAAGGTCGTCATGGCGGCCCTCCTTCTGCCCGGCCTGGTCATGGGCGCGGAGGCCGTCCTCCTGATCGACGGCGCGCTCAACAGATTGCGCATCCTCGAGGCAGACAAGAACTATGCCTATGTCACGTCTGATGCCGGCCGGCTCGGCTCCTCGACCATTCCGACCGAGGCGCATGAGACCATCCGCTACCTGTCCGAGCCCGGCGAGACGAATCCCGTCCGCCTACAGCAGGCCCGCGGCGCCGTCGACCGGGATTTTGCCCGGCTGATGACCGAACTCGCCGAATTCGGCGACAAACGGCCGGTTCTGAAGACCTATGGCGAGAGACTGCGCCTGGCGGTCGACGGAATCCATCGCTACCGCATCCGGGTCGACAACGGCAATGCGGTGACCGAAGAGATCATCGGCCGATACAAGCCGGCATCCGACATCAATGTCGACCTCGTCGACGTTCTGCGCTTCGAGATCGCAGATCCGGTGCTGTCCCGCAAGCTTCACACGTTCGTCAGCCTGCTCAAGGCAAACGAGTCGGGCTTGGTCGCCGGCTTCTACGGAACGGAATATCTGCGCGGCCGCACCCTATCGACCGGCGACCTGGACACGTTCGTCCGGGCGGCGGCGATGAAGAATGAATCCCTGCATCAGCTCGCGGTGCATCTCTCCAGCGCCAGCCTGAAGCAGATGCTGGATTTCGAGGAGACCCCGTCCGGACTGTGGCTGAAGGAGACCACCCGCGAAATTCTGGCCGGCACGGCCGAGCCGTCGCGTCCGCTATTGCAGCGCTGGACGCGCGAAAACGAGGCCAGGGTCGCCTTCTGGAAAAGGGGTATCGCCCAGGTGATCGGCGAGATCCGCCAGTCCGGCGACACGCTCGCGGCTGCGGCGCGGCATCAGCTACTCGTGCTGGTCGGTGCCATCGGCGTGCTGTCGCTGCTGCTGGGCCTGGTGATCGTGCTGGCGATCAAGGGCGTCGCGCTCGCCTCCCGCCTGCTGCGCGAGCGCGAGCTTCTCGTCGAGGAACTGCGCAATGCCGCACAGACCGACCACCTGACCGGGCTTTTCAATCGCCGCGGCTTCGACGGCATGACCCGGGTTCTCCTGGAGGCCGGCAGCATGCAGGCCGTGTCGGTGGTGATCTTCGACCTCGACCGCTTCAAGCAGGTCAACGACATCCACGGCCACCAGGCCGGCGATGTGGTGCTGCAACGCATCGGCGAGATTGCCCGCTCGATGTTCCGGTCGGGTGACCTGCTGGCGCGGCACGGCGGCGAGGAATTTCTGGCACTTCTGCCCGACTGTCATCTGGAATCCGCAGCCGAGGTCGCCGAGCGGGTGCGGGAGGCGATCGAAGGCACGGAGTTTGCGCTGGACAACGGAACGGTGCTGCGGGTAACCGCGAGCTTCGGCTGCGCCAGCGGCGAGGCGCCGATCGGCACGACCGTGATCCCCGAGCTGATCCGGCGAGCCGACCTCGCGCTCTACACGGCGAAGTTCGCCGGCCGCAACCGCGTTGCGCTCGATGGCGAAAGCGATGTGCTGACCGCCGAGAGAAGGGCCATGCGGCAGGCCTGAGCGGCCTGCCTCAACCTGTATTATTCGCCGTCGATGCGGGCGCCGATATGGGCGATCGCCTGCTGGTAGACGGTGGCTGCATTCCACTGCTGAAGGGCACCGTAATTGGTCTGGCCCGGCTGATAGCCGCCGCCCGGCTGCCAGCCGTGACCGCGCAGGAAGTTGGCGGTGGAGGCGAGCGCATCGGCGCGCGAGCGGACGAGATCGACGCGGCCGTCGCCGTCGCCGTCGACGCCGAACTTCACCACGTTGCGCGGCAGGAACTGGGTCTGGCCGATTTCGCCATGGGCAGCGCCGCGGGCGGTCATCGCAAGCGTGCCGCTTCCGGCGAGCTGCAGGGCGGCATAGAACTGGTCGGTGAAATATTCGGTGCGGCGGCAGTCATAGGCGAGCGTCGCCACGGCCGAGAGGATGTGCTCGTTGCCCATGTAGGAGCCGAAGCCGGTCTCCATGCCCCAGATCGCGATCAGCGGGCCGGCGGGAACGCCGTAGCGCTGCTCGATCCTGGCGAACAGGGCGGCATTGTTCTTCTTCATGCCCTTGCCGCGCGAGATGATCGTCGCACCGCCGCGCTTCTGCATAAACTGGTCGAAGGACAGCTTGAAGCTCTTCTGGCCGCGGTCGGCGCGGATCGTCGCGGTGTTGTAGTTGACGCCGGCGAAGACCTTGTCGAGCAGCTTGGGGCTGATGCCCCGGGCATTCGCTTCCGACTTGAACTCCTGCTTCCAGGCGTCGAATCCGGCCGAGTTGTTGCCGCATTGCGCCGCGGCGGCTACGCCCGTGACGGTTGAAAACACGGCCGCCGTGAGAAACGCCGCCGACAGGAACTTGTTCAGTCGCATCTATGCCTCGTATTCTGCGATTTAAGACTTTGTCCGCAACATGCCAGCGAGCGCTGATTCTGTCACGCGGCGTGAAGCTCTTTCGATAGTGCTTTCGCTATCTTTGCGATCACGAAAAGCGGAGATGTGTCCGGCCCCCGACCCGGCTGGGCCGAGGGGCCGGCGGTGTCGGATCAGGCGGCAGCCTTCTTCGGCTTGATCAGGCCGCGGTTGATCAGCAGTTCGGCGATCTGCACGGCGTTGAGGGCCGCGCCCTTGCGCAGGTTGTCGGAGACGATCCACATGTTCAGGCCGTTCTCGACGGTTGCGTCCTCGCGGATGCGCGAAATGAAGGTCGCATCCTCGCCGGCGCATTCGAGCGGGGTGATGTAGCCGCCGTTCTCATGCTTGTCGATGACGAGGCAACCCGGGGCTTCGCGCAGGATTTCGCGGGCCTGGTCGGCGGTGATCTCGTTTTCGAATTCGATGTTGACCGATTCCGAATGGCCGATGAAGACCGGCACGCGCACCGCGGTGCAGGTGACCCTGATCTTCGGATCGAGCATCTTCTTGGTCTCGGCGAGAACCTTCCACTCTTCCTTCGTGTAGCCGTCTTCCATGAACACGTCGATGTGCGGGATGACGTTGAAGGCGATGCGCTTGGTGAACTTCTTCGCCTCGATCGGATCGGCGACGAAGACGGCGCGGGTCTGGGTGAACAGCTCGTCCATGCCTTCCTTGCCGGCGCCGGAGACCGACTGGTAGGTCGACACGACGATGCGCTTGATCTTGGCGAAGTCATGCAACGGCTTCAGCGCGACGACCAGCTGGGCGGTCGAGCAGTTCGGATTGGCGATGATGTTGCGCTTCTTGAAGTCGACGATGGCGTCCGGGTTCACTTCCGGAACGATCAGCGGAACGTCGGAATCGTAGCGCCAGGCCGAGGAATTGTCGATCACGACGCAGCCCTGGGCGCCGATCTTCGGCGACCACTTCTGCGAGATCGTGCCGCCGGCCGACATCAGGCAGATGTCGGTGCCGGTGAAGTCGTAGTTCTCGAGGTTCTGGACCTTCAGCACCTTGTCGCCGAAGGAGACTTCCGTGCCCTGGGAGCGGGCGGAGGCGAGCGCCACCACCTCGTCGGCGGGAAAGCCGCGCTCGGAGAGGATATTGAGCATTTCGCGCCCGACATTGCCGGTGGCGCCTACGATAGCGATCTTGAAACCCATTTATATGCTCTCTTTCTGTCTCTCCTCGGGGTGGTGAGGGGGAGAGCCGCGCCAGGGCGCGCCTTCCTTGTCCCCGGCCGTGCCGGGGAGAGAGCGGGGGCCAGAGACGTCAGACGGTTTTGGTCGTCGTTTTGGCCTTGGTCGTGAATGAAACGGAAAAACGCATGTCCATCCCGGCGCCGTGCGCCAGGCTCGATCTGTCTGCGATAGGTGAGCAGAAAGAATACATGAGCGAATCCCTATTCGCGCCGAGCTATTAAAAGGTTTTGGCCGAGAGTCAAGCAAAAGCGCGCCTTGCGCCAGGGCCGAACCTCACGTTCGAGACCGCGCCGGGCTGAGCGTCATTCTGCATCCGATCCGGCGTGGTAAAGAACCGATGCCGCAAATCGACGCGAAACGGGGCATGGTTAGCGCAAATGCGACCGGAACGTGCAGGTGTCTTAGACTAAAGTCATAAGCCCAAAGCATCTCTCTTGATTCCGCCCGTTTTCTGCCAGTTTGTAAACAACCCGTAACCGCGACATAGCGACCCGGAGGAGTGGTGGGTCGGCGGTCGGCGGGGAACGTAATCTTGTGGAGGAATAACAATGGCAAATGTCGCAGCCGTTAGCGGCTCGCCTCGTGGCATGACTGCCGAAGAGCGCAAGGTCATCTTTGCGTCGTCTCTCGGTACGATTTTCGAGTGGTACGATTTTTATCTCTACGGTTCGCTCGCCATCTACATCGGCGCGACCTTCTTCTCGCAGTATCCGGAAGCGACCCGGAACATCTTCACCCTGCTCGCCTTTGCCGCAGGCTTCCTCGTCCGTCCGTTCGGCGCGCTGGTGTTCGGCCGCCTCGGCGACATGGTCGGCCGCAAGTACACCTTCCTCGTCACCATCCTGATCATGGGCGCCTCGACCTTCCTGGTCGGTCTGCTGCCCGGCTCGGCCACCATCGGCATCGCCGCTCCGATCATCCTGATCGGCCTGCGCATGCTGCAGGGCCTGGCGCTCGGCGGTGAATACGGCGGTGCCGCAACCTATGTCGCGGAACATGCGCCGCATGGCCGCCGCGGCTTCTACACCTCGTGGATCCAGACGACCGCCACCCTCGGCCTCTTCCTCTCGCTGCTGATCATCCTGGGCATCCAGACGCTGATGGGCAAGGAAGCCTTCGCCGACTGGGGCTGGCGCATTCCGTTCCTCCTCTCCGCGCTGCTCCTCGGCATCTCCGTCTGGATCCGCCTGAAGATGAACGAATCCCCGGCCTTCACGAAGATGAAGGAAGAAGGCACGCGTTCGAAGGCGCCGATTTCCGAAGCCTTCGGCCAGTGGAAGAATGCCAAGGTCGCCATTCTCGCCCTGCTCGGCGCCGTCGCCGGCCAGGCCGTGGTCTGGTACTCGGGCCAGTTCTATGCCCTGTTCTTCCTGCAGAACGTGCTCAAGGTCGATCCGCAGGCCGCCAACATCATGGTTGCCATCGCGCTCGCCATCGGCACGCTGTTCTTCGTCGTGTTCGGCTGGCTGTCCGACAAGATCGGCCGCAAGCCGATCATCATGGCCGGCCTGCTTCTCGCCGTGCTCACCTACTTCCCGCTCTTCAAGGCCATGACCCAGTTCGGTAACCCGGCCCTGTTCGCAGCACAGGAAAATATCCGCGCGACGGTCACCGCCGACCCGGCAGACTGCACCTTCCAGTTCAACCCGACGGGTACTGCGAAGTTCACCACCTCGTGCGACATCGCGACTTCGACGCTGACCAAGAATTCGGTTCCGTACGACGTCGTCGCCGGCCCGGCCGGTTCGGTCGCCACGATCAAGATCGGCGATGCCACCATCGAGAGCTATGACGCCGTCAAGTCGGCCGACCAGTCCAAGGCTCTGGATGCCAAGATGCAGAAGAGCATGAACCTCGCCCTGCAGACCAACGGCTACCCGCTGGTTCGCGCTCCCGCCAAGGTTCCGGATTCGAAGCTCGATGCCTTCGTTGCCGGCAACCCGGAACTTGCTCTCGACGCCGCTGCCATCCGTGCAGGCGAAAAGGCCACCGTTCCGACTGCCGACCTGGTCAAGGAAAAGCTCCTGACGGCCGAAGAAGCCGCCGGCGCAACCGACATGGCCGTCTACACCATCCCGAACGGCGGTGCGTTCAAGATGGTCGCCGACCCGGCCAAGGTCAGCTGGACCGGCGTCATCGCGGTCCTGACCGTGCTGATGATCTACGTCACCATGGTCTACGGCCCGATCGCAGCCATGCTCGTCGAGATGTTCCCGACCCGCATCCGCTATACCGGCATGTCGCTGCCCTACCATATCGGCAACGGCTGGTTCGGCGGTCTTCTCCCGGCAACGGCCTTCGCCATGAGCGCCGCCAAGGGTGATATCTACTACGGCCTCTGGTATCCGGTCATCATCGCTGGTGCGACCTTCGTCATCGGCATGATCTTCCTGAAGGAAACCAAGGACAACGACATCAACGCCTGAGGCGGATGATGTGACGCATTCCGGGAGTTATGCTCCCGGGGCAAGCCCGGCGCCGACGCGCCGGGCTTTTTTCGTTGTGGTGCCGGGCCGGCCCGCTTGAAAGGCCGATGGCCCTATGGAAAACTGCGCCATCCTGCCCAGCCTCCCGGTGACCTCCATGACAGCGACGCTCAGAAACGCCAGTGCGGCCGACATTGCCGCGATTACCGGCATCTATGCCGATGCGGTCATGACGGGAACGGCGAGCTACGAGCTGGTGCCGCCGGACGAGACCGAGATGATGGCGCGCTTCGAGGCGATCACCCGCCAGGGCTATCCCTATATCGTCGCCGTCGACCCGTCGGGCGAGGTGCTCGGCTATGCCTATGCCTCGGCCTTTCGTACGCGTCCGGCCTATCGCTGGCTGGTGGAGGATTCGATCTATCTGGCGCCTCAGGCGCGGGGCAGGGGCATCGGCCGCCTGCTGCTCGAGGAACTGGTGCGGCACGCGACCGAACTCGGCTTTCGCCAGATGGTCGCCGTCATCGGCGGCGCGAGCCTCGCCTCCATCGCCGTCCACCGTTCCTGCGGCTTCCGCATGGTCGGCACGCTCAACGGCACCGGGTTCAAGCTCGGCCAGTGGCTCGACACGGTGTTCATGCAGATCGCGCTGGGCGAGGGCGATACGTCGGACCCGGATCCGTCGCGCTATCCCGGGACGCTCTTTGGCGGATAAGTGCTATTCGACCAGCTTTAGCGACTTGTCGAACACCTTCAGCACCTGTTTCAGCTCGTGGCCGCGCTTGAGGATGCGGCCGTCCGCGCCGATGACGGCGAAGGCGCCCTGCTTGCCGGCGAGCTTCGGATTTTTCTCGATGCGGTAGAGCGGGAACTCGCCCGAACGCTTGAACACGGAAAACACCGCCCGGTCCTTGAGGTGGTCTATCGCATAGTCGCGCCATGCGCCTTCGCCGACCATGCGGCCATAGATCCACAATATGGCGTCCAGTTCGCGGCGGTGGAAGGTGACGGGCAGGGGGTCGCGGGCCTGGCGATATTCGCGGATATCGACGACGGATGCGGGGCTGGGTTCCTGGCTGCCGAACTCATCGGGCCCTGTCTCCGACTGATCGCTCATCAATGCTCCACACCCTCGCCTTCGTGACGGATGGATGACAGTCTGCCTCAAGAGGCCGAAATTGCAAGTCTTGGCCGGTCCGGTCGGTGTCGGCTGACTCGTCTTAGGCGCTACAGAGCGCCTTGCCGAGGCAGCCCGGCAGGGTTCCTTGGGTCAATACGCTGGGGTGTTCAGCCGCGCCGGCGGCTGTCGAATTCGCGGGCCACGAGATCGCGCATGCGGGTGGCGATCGGGCTCATCCGCTTTCCGGCAATGCTGATCAGGTGATAAGGGGCGACCGAGATTTCCTGGCGGACATCGAGCCGCGTGAGGCCCGTGCCCGTCGTGTGCCGGCACAAAAGTTCCGAGAGTTCGCGCGACATCGGCGCAATCGCGTTCGATGCGGCGAGCATGGCGATCATCACTAGTAGCGAGGTCGTGTTGACGATGTTGGATGGGATCGGCGCGCCCTGGGCGACGAAGACGCCCTCCAGCGCCTGGCGCATCGGCGCGCCCGGCGCCTGCATCACCCAGGGGAAATGCACGAGGTCGGACATCGTCAGCCGCTCGGCATTGGCCAGCGGATGGCTCTGGTGCACGAGCAGGTTCACCTCTTCGCTCAGCATGCCGGTGATCGAGAACTGCCGGGCGTCGACACCGGCGGGAATGCGCCCGAGGACGAAATCCAGCTGTCCGGCCAGCAGGTCGGCGATCAGCGAGCCGCTGGCCGCCACGTCGACATGGATGTCGACCGTCTCGGTCTCCGCCTTCAGGGCCTGGATCGCCGGCACGACATAGCCGACGGCACCGCCGGTGACGGCGCCGACCCGCACGGTACCGGTCAGTCCGCGGCGGATCGCCTCCACCTCGCGAGCCGCTTCGCGGATCTCCTCCAGCAGGTTTTCGGCCCGCCGCGCCAGGGCGCTGCCGATCGCCGTCGGCTCCATGCCCTTGGGCGTGCGCACGAAGACCGGCGCGTCCACCTGGCGCTCGATGTCGGCCAGCATGCGCGAGGCGGCGGGCTGCGTCATGGCGAGCGCATTGGCGGCAAGGCTGAGCTGGCCGTATTCGGCGACGGCACGGATGAGGCTGAAGTGCTTGGGCAGAAGGCGGTTCGCAAGGATCTCAGGCATGTTTTACATATCAAACACGGTATGCAGAAAGTCAAATTATTCATTTGATCGGTATATTCGAGGCGCTAAGACTCGCCTCGGATCAGGCGGGGCTCATGCAGTCGCCGGTTCTTGCAGTGTGCGGTTGCCGGAAGGAGCTGGGACCGTACGATCAGCCAAGGGAGGAATTCCGTGAAGAAAATCACCACTCTTATTGCGTCTGTCGCGCTGGGCATCTCGGTGTTCGCGTCGCAGGCAATTGCGGAAACGAAGGGCGTAGTCGGTATTTCGATGCCGACCAAGACGTCGACACGCTGGATCTCGGACGGCGAGACCATGGAAAAGCTGTTCAAGGATGCCGGCTACGAGCCGGACCTGCAGTTCGCTGACGACGACATTCCGAACCAGCTTGCCCAGATCGAGAACATGGTCACCAAGGGTGCCAAGGTCCTCGTGATCGGCGCCATCGACGGCACCACGCTGTCGGACATCCTGCAGAAGGCTGCCGACGCCGGCGTCAAGGTCATCGCTTATGACCGACTGATCCGCGACAGCGGCAATGTCGACTACTATGCCACCTTCGACAACTTCCAGGTCGGCGTCCTGCAGGCAACCAGCCTGGTTGACGGCCTGAAGGCGAAGTTCCCGGACACCAAGCCGTGGAACGTCGAGCTGTTCGGCGGTTCGCCGGACGACAACAACGCCTTCTTCTTCTACGACGGCGCAATGTCGATCCTGCAGCCGATGATCGACAGCGGCGAAATCGTCGTGAAGTCCGGCCAGCAGGGCATGGAACAGGTCGGTACGCTCCGTTGGGACGGCACCGTCGCCCAGGCCCGCATGGAAAACCTGCTGTCCTCGACCTACACCGATGCCAAGGTCAACGGCGTTCTGTCGCCCTATGACGGCCTGTCGATCGGTATCCTCTCGGCCCTGAAGGGCGTCGGCTACGGCTCGGGCGACATGGTCATGCCGGTCGTCACCGGTCAGGACGCCGAGCTTCCCTCGGTCAAGTCGATCCTTGCCGACGAGCAGTACTCGACCGTGTTCAAGGACACCCGCGAACTCGCCAAGGTCGCCGTCTCTATGGTCGAAGCCGTCATGGAAGGCAAGGAGCCGGAAGTGAACGACACCAAGACCTACAACAATGGCGTCAAGGTCGTTCCGTCCTACCTGCTCAAGCCGGTTGCCGTGGACAAGGCCAACATCAAGGATGTCATGGTCTCCTCCGGCTACTACACCGCCGAGCAGATCGACAACTGATCCTCTGTGATCGACGGGGTCCGCGAACAGTCGCGGACCCTCTTTCCATAGCGTATAAGGAGCTTGCGCCTTCGGCTTGACGTCACCGTCGTCGAACGCGCGCCGGAATTCTGCACATGGACAACATCATTCTCGAGATGCGCGGCATCACCAAGACGTTTCCGGGCGTGAAGGCCCTGGACAATGTCAGCTTCAAGGTGCGCGAGGGCGAGATCCACGCGCTGGTCGGCGAAAACGGCGCCGGCAAGTCGACGCTGATGAAGGTGCTTTCGGGCGTCTATCCGGCCGGCACCTATGACGGCGAGATCCATTTCGACGGCGAAGTGCGCCGCTTCTCGACCATTTCCGACAGCGAAGAACTCGGCATCATCATCATCCACCAGGAGCTGGCGCTGGTGCCGCTTCTGTCGATCGCCGAGAACATCTTCCTCGGCAACGAGATCGCCAACAACGGCGTCATCAACTGGCCGGCGACCTTCGCCCGCACCCAGGAGCTGCTCGCCAAGGTCGGCCTCAAGGATTCGCCCTCGACCCGCATCACCGATATCGGCGTCGGCAAGCAGCAGCTGGTGGAAATCGCCAAGGCGCTGTCGAAGAAGGTGCGCCTGCTCATCCTCGACGAACCGACCGCCTCGCTCAACGAGACCGATTCGGACGCGCTGCTCACCCTGCTGATGGAGTTCCGCAAGCAGGGCATGACCTCGATCATCATCTCCCACAAGCTGAACGAGATCCGCAAGGTCGCCGACCAGATCACCATCCTGCGCGACGGCGGCACGGTCGAGACGCTCGACTGTCACGGCGCCGACATCAGCGAGGACCGCATCATCCGCGGCATGGTCGGCCGCGCCATGGAAGACCGATACCCGCCGCGCCAGCCAAAGATCGGCGAGACGCTGCTCGAGGTGAAGAACTGGAACGTCTTCCACCAGAACCACCGCGACCGCCAGTTCCTGCACGACGTCAATTTCACCGTGCGCTCCGGCGAGGTCGTCGGCATTGCCGGCCTGATGGGCGCCGGGCGCACCGAAACGGCGATGAGCATCTTCGGCAAGTCCTGGGGCCACAAGATCACCGGCGAAGTCGCCATGCACGGCAAGCCGGTGGATGTCAGCACCATTCCGAAGGCGATCGCCGCGGGGCTGGCCTACGTCACCGAGGACCGCAAGCATCTCGGCCTCGTGCTCAACAACAACATCATGCACAACACGACGCTCGCCAATCTCGACGCGGTGTCGGCGAACGGCTTCATTGATGAGCGCAAGGAGGCGCGGGTCGCTTCCGACTACCGCTCCAAGCTGCGCATCCGATCGCACTCGATCTACCAGGAAGCCGTCAACCTGTCCGGCGGCAACCAGCAGAAGGTCGTGCTGTCGAAGTGGCTGTTCACCGATCCGCAAGTCCTGATCCTCGACGAGCCGACGCGCGGCATCGATGTCGGGGCGAAATTCGAAATCTACACCATCATCAACCAGCTTGCCGCTGAAGGTAAGGGTATCCTGATGATCTCGTCGGAAATGCCCGAACTGCTCGGAACCTGCGACCGCATCTACGTGATGAACGAGGGCCGGATCGTCGCCGAGCTCTCGAAGGAAGAGGCGAGCCAGGAATCCATCATGCGCGCCATCATGCGCTCGGGGGAGAAACACTAATGGCTATCGAAACCCGCACTGAAACCCCCAACGTTTCCGTCAGCGACTACCTGCGGAAGAACATCCGCGAATACGGCCTGCTTCTGGCGCTTGTCGTCATCATGCTGTTCTTCCAGTACATGACCAACGGTGTTCTGTTCAAACCGGTCAACATCACCAACCTGGTGCTGCAGAACTCGTTCATCGTCATCATGGCGCTCGGCATGCTGCTGATCATTGTGGCCGGCCATATCGACCTGTCGGTCGGCTCGATCGTCGCCTTCATCGGCGGCATATCGGCGATCATGCTGGTCAAATGGGGTTGGCACTTCTCGATCGTCGTGCCGCTGTGTCTGGTCCTTGGCGGCCTGATGGGCGCAGCGCAGGGATACTGGGTCGCCTACCAGAAGATCCCGTCCTTCATCGTCACGCTCGCCGGCATGCTGGTCTTCCGCGGTCTGACCTATGTCGTGCTGGAAGGCCGTCCGATCGGCCCCTTCCCCAAGGAATTCCAGCTGCTGTCGACCGGCTTCATCCCGGACTTCCTGTCCTTCACCGATCCGGCCACCAGCATCATCAAGAACTACGTGGCGCTGATCGCCGTCCTGGCGCTCGTCGGCTGGGCGATCTATTCGGGCATGAAGAACCGCCGCCTCAACGACCAGCACGGCACGCCGAACGAGCCTTTCGTGTTCTTCGCCGGACAGATGGCGGTGATCAGCGTGGTCGCCATCTTCCTCGGCTTCCAGCTGTCGACCTATCGCGGCCTGCCGAACGTGCTCGTCGTCATGGGCGTGCTGATTGCCCTCTACACTTTCGTCACCACCCGTTCGACCATCGGCCGGCGCATCTACGCCATGGGCGGCAACGAGAAGGCCACCAAGCTTTCGGGCATCAATACCGAACGGCTGACCTTCTACACCTTCGTCAACATGGGCGTGCTCGCGGCGCTGGCCGGCATGATCATCGCCGCCCGCCTCAATTCGGCGACGCCCAAGGCCGGCGTCGGTTTCGAACTCGACGTCATCGCGGCCTGCTTCATCGGCGGCGCCTCGGCATCGGGCGGCGTCGGCAAGATCATCGGTGCTGTCATCGGCGCCTTCATCATGGGCGTGATGAACAACGGCATGTCGATCATGGGCATCGGCATCGATTACCAGCAGCTCATCAAGGGTCTGGTGCTGCTCGCGGCCGTGTTCTTCGACGTCTACAACAAGAACAAAGCAGTCTGAGGTAAGACAAATGCATCTCTCGCAATTGAAGGATGGTGGCGTCATCTGCCGCCAGGGGGAATCTGCGCGCCTCGTGCCGGGCTTCTCCTCGACTTACGACCTTGCCAAGGCTGCGATCGCGGCGGGCGTTTCGCTGGCCGACTGCATCGCCAAGCGCGGCGAAGGCCAGGTCGTCGATCTCGTGGCGCTGGCGGCCGCCGGCAAGCTCGACTGCCCGGTGCGCCATCCGGATCCGGCCCACATGTTCCTCACCGGTACTGGCCTCACCCACACCGGCTCGGCCTCGGCGCGCGACAGCATGCATGCCGATACCGTCGGCATGAGCGATTCGATGAAGATGTTCCGAATGGGCATCGAGGGCGGCAAGCCCAAGGCCGGCGAAACGGGCGTCCAGCCGGAATGGTTCTACAAGGGCACCGGCGTCAACGCGGTCGCCCCGGGCGATCCGCTGGTCTCCCCGTCCTTCGCGCTCGACGGCGGCGAAGAGCCCGAGATTGCCGGCTTCTACCTGATCGGCAAGGACGGCACGCCGTTCCGCATCGGTTTTTCGCTGGCCAACGAATTCTCCGACCACGTCACCGAGAAGATCAACTATCTCTATCTCGCCCATTCGAAGCTTCGCCCCGCCTCCTTCGGGCCCGAGCTTCTGGTCGGTGCGCTGCCCTCGCATGTCGACGGCACGTCGCGCATCCTGCGCGGGGGCAAGGTGGTCTGGGAGAAGCCTTTCCTGTCGGGTGAGGACAACATGTCCCACACGATCGCCAACCTCGAATACCACCACTTCAAGTACGACCTCTTCCGCCAGCCGGGAGACCTGCACGTCCACATGTTCGGCACGGCGACCCTGTCGTTCGCCGACGGCATCAAGGCCGAGGATGGCGACGTGTTCGAAGTCCAGGCAGCCCAGTTCGGCCTTCCGCTCGCGAATGCCCTGGCCCGCGCCAACACCGAAGCCATCGACGTAACCACGCTCTGAACGCTGCGCCCGACCCGGCGACGCCTTCAGGAAAGAGACAGAGAACAGCCATGAGCGCTTTCAAACCGGCAGTTTGGCCCCGCAAGCTGAGATCCCAGGAATGGTTCGGCGGCAATACCCGCGACAACATCTACCATCGCGGCTGGCTGAAGAACCAGGGACACCCGCACGACCTGTTCGACGGCCGTCCCGTGATCGGCATCATGAACACCTGGTCGGACCTGACCCCGTGCAACGGACACCTGCGCGAACTCGCCGAGAAGGTGAAGGCGGGCGTGTGGGAAGCCGGCGGCTTCCCGGTCGAGGTGCCGGTCTTCTCGGCGTCGGAAAACACCTATCGCCCGACCGCGATGATGTACCGCAACCTCGCCGCGCTCGCGGTCGAGGAAGCCATCCGCGGCCAGCCGATCGACGGCGTCGTGCTGCTGGTCGGCTGTGACAAGACCACGCCGTCGCTGCTGATGGGGGCTGCCTCCGTCGACCTGCCGGCGATCATGGTGTCTGGCGGACCGATGCTGAACGGCTATTTCCGCGGCGAACGCGTCGGTTCGGGCACCCATCTGTGGAAGTTCTCGGAAGCCGTGAAGGCCGGAGAGATGACGCAGGAGGAATTCCTCGAGGCCGAAGCCTCGATGTCGCGCTCGACCGGCACCTGCAACACCATGGGTACGGCCTCGACCATGGCCTCCATGGTCGAATCGCTCGGCATGACGCTGTCGGGCAATGCCGCGATCCCCGCCGTCGACAGCCGCCGCCGCGTCATGGCGCAGCTCACCGGCCGCCGCATCGTGCAGATGGTCAAGGACGACCTGAAGCCCTCCGACATTCTGACCAAGGCCGCGTTCGAAAATGCCATCCGCACCAATGGCGCGATCGGCGGCTCGACCAATGCCGTCGTGCACCTGCTGGCGATTGCCGGCCGCGTCGGCATCGATCTCTCGCTGTCCGACTGGGACCGCTGCGGCCGCGACGTGCCGACCATCGTCAACCTCATGCCGTCGGGCGAGTACCTGATGGAAGAGTTCTTCTACGCCGGCGGCCTGCCGGTGGTGCTGAAGATGCTCGGCGAAGCCGGCAAGCTGACCAGGGATGCCCTCACCGTCTCCGGCGGAACGATCTGGGACGAGGTCAAGGACGTCCGCAACTGGAACGACGACGTCATTCGTCCGGTCGAGCGCGCGCTCACCCAGCAGGGCGGCATCGCCGTGCTCAAGGGCAATCTGGCGCCGAAGGGCTGCGTGCTGAAGCCGTCGGCCGCCTCGCCGCACCTGATGCAGCACCGCGGCCGCGCCGTGGTGTTCGAGGACATCGACGACTACAAGGCGAAGATCAACGACGAGGCCCTCGACATCGACGAGAACTGCGTCATGGTCATGAAATATTGCGGTCCCAAGGGTTATCCGGGCATGGCCGAGGTCGGCAATATGGGCCTGCCGCCCAAGGTGCTGCGCAAGGGCATCACCGACATGGTCCGCATCTCGGATGCGCGCATGTCGGGCACGGCCTATGGCACGGTGCTGCTGCACACCTCGCCGGAAGCCGCCGTCGGCGGTCCGCTCGCCGTGGTGCGCAATGGCGACATGATCGAGGTCGACGTCGCCAATCGCCGCATTCATCTCGACATTCCGGATGAGGAACTGCAGCGTCGTCTCGCCGCCTGGCGTCCGGCCGCCGAACCGCCGGCCAGTGGCTATGCGCGGATGTTCCACGAGCATGTCGAGGGTGCCGATACCGGTGCCGACTTCGACTTCCTCAAGGGTTGCCGCGGCTCGGCCGTCGGCAAGGACTCGCACTGAGAGGAAGACGATGACCGCCCAGACCCGTATCCCGCTTGCGCTTGCCGGCGTCGGCAAGATCGCCCGCGACCAGCATATTCCGTCGGTCGCGGCAGGCAGCGATTTCGAGCTGAAGGCGGCGATCAGCCGCCACGGCAAGATCGAGGGCATTGAGAACTTCGAGGATTTCGATGTCTTCCTCGCCAAGCGGCCGGACATCAGGGCGGTGTCGCTCTGCACGCCGCCGGAAGTCCGCTTCGCCATGGCGCGCAAGGCGATCGCCGCCGGCCATGACGTGCTGATGGAAAAGCCGCCGGCCACGACGCTCGGCGAAGCCGAAACGCTGGCGGCCCTCGCCCGCGAAGCCGGCGTCACGCTGTTTGCCACCTGGCATTCGCGATTCGCGCTCGGCGTCGAGCCGGCCCGTGCCTGGCTCGCCGACAAGGCGATCCGCTCCATCTCCATCGTGTGGAAGGAAGACGTCCGCCGCTGGCATCCCGGCCAGGCCTGGATCTGGGAACCGGGCGGCTTCGGCGTCTTCGATCCGGGCATCAATGCCCTGTCGATCCTGACCGCGATCGTGCCGGGGGCGATCCTCGTCGAGACGGCGAGCCTGTCCTTCCCGTCGAACCGCAAGCAGCCGATCGCCGCCGATCTCGCCATGCGCACCGTCTCGGGCGCACCGGTCTCGGCCGCCTTCGACTGGCGCCAGGAAGGCCCGCAGACCTGGGACATCACGGTGGAAACCGATGCGGGAACGCTGCGTCTTTCCAAGGGCGGATCCGAACTCTTCATCGAGGGCGTGGAAAAGTCTTCTGGACCCGACCGTGAATATGCCGGTATCTACGAACGCTTCGCCACGTTGATCCGCAATCGCGAGAGTGACGTGGACTACCAGCCGCTCCGCATCGTCGCGGACGCCTTCCTGTGCGGTGAGCGCCGGGAAGTCGAGGCGTTCGAAGACTGAAAGCAACAGCAAGGATACGCGTCATGGCTTATGAATTCACCGGCAAACACCTGATCGCCGGCCGCTGGGTAGCGGGCGACGAAAACTTCGCCTCTTCACCCGCCGAAGGCCCGGTCCGGCACTATTCGATGGGTTCGGCAGCCCTGGTGGACGAGGCCGTCCGTGCGGCGGAAGCCGCTTTCGAGACCTATGGCTATTCCAGCCGGGCCGAACGCGCCGCCTTCCTCGAAGCCATCGCCGAGGAAATCGACGCCCGCGGCGACGACATTACCGAAATCGGCTCCGGCGAGACCGGCCTGCCCAAGGCCCGCCTCGTCGGCGAGCGCGGCCGCACCGTCGGCCAGCTGCGCCTTTTCGCCTCGCACATCCTCAAGGGCGAGTATCTCGACCGCCGCCATGACCCGGCGCTGCCGGATCGCCAGCCGATGCCGCGGCCGGACCTCAAGCTTATCCAACGGCCGATCGGCCCGGTCGGTGTGTTCGGCGCCTCCAACTTCCCGCTCGCCTTCTCGACCGCCGGCGGCGACACCGCATCCGCCCTTGCGGCCGGCTGCCCGGTCGTGGTCAAGGGTCACGAGGCGCATCCCGGCACCGCCGAGATCGTCGCGGCCGCCATCGACGCCGCCATCAAGCGTTGCGGCATCCATCCCGGCGTCTTCTCGCTGGTCCAGGGCGGACGCCGCGAGGTCGGCACCGCGCTGGTCGAGCATCCGCTGATCCGCGCCGTCGGCTTCACCGGTTCGCTCGGCGGTGGCCGTGCGCTCTTTGATCTCTGCGCCCGCCGTCCGGAGCCGATCCCGTTCTTCGGCGAGCTGGGTTCGGTCAACCCGATGTTCATGCTGCCGGAAGCGATGGCGAAGCGCGGCGACGCGATCGCCAAGGGCTGGGTCGGTTCGCTCACCATGGGTGCCGGCCAGTTCTGCACCAATCCGGGCATCGTCGTTCTGATCGCCGGTCCTGAGGCCGATGGCTTCGCCGCCGCCGCCGAGCAGGCGTTGGGCGCGGTCGGCCCGCAGACCATGCTGACCGAGGGCATGGCCAATGCCTATCGCTCCGGCGCGACGAAGATCGCCGCAGCCGATGGCGTGCGTGCCGTGCTCACCTCCACCTGCGACCTGCGCAATGCGACGCCGTATCTCTTCGCCACCACCGGCAAGGATTGGCTCGCCAACCACGCGCTCGGCGAGGAAGTGTTCGGCCCGCTCGGCATGATCGTCACTGTTTCGGACGCCGACGAGATGCTGGCCGTTGCCCGCAGCCTCGCCGGTCAGCTCACCACCTCGCTTCATCTCGAAGCCGGTGACGAGGCGCTTGCCGCGAAGCTTCTGCCGATCCTGGAGCGCAAGGCCGGCCGACTGCTGGCCAACGGCTTCCCGACCGGCGTCGAAGTGGCCGATGCCATGGTGCATGGCGGTCCCTATCCGGCCTCGACGAATTTCGGCGCGACCTCCGTCGGCACGATGGCGATCCGCCGCTTCCTGCGGCCGGTCTGCTACCAGGACATCCCGGTGGCGCTGCTGCCCGAAGACCTGCGTTAAGGGCAAGCGATATGAGCATGCAAGCCGTGGCACTGGTCGACTGGGGAACGAGCAATCTGCGCGTCTGGCTGGTCGACGCCGCGGCGAACGTGCTCGCCGAACGTCAGTCGCCCGAGGGCATGGGGACCTTGTCGCCGGATCGTTTCGCCGGCGTTCTGGAGAGCCATCTGGCCGCGCTCGGGGCCGATCGCGACATGCCGGCGGTCGTCGCCGGCATGGCCGGTGCCCGGGCTGGCTGGATCGAGGCCCCCTATGCCGAAACGCCGGCAGGCCTGACGGATCTGCATCTCAAGGCCGTCTCCGCCCCCGGCATCGACCGGGACGTCCGGATCCTGCCCGGCGTCTGCCAGCGCATTTCCGGTGCCGAAGACGTCATGCGCGGCGAAGAGACGCAGCTTCTCGGCGCCGTCGCGTCCGGGCTGTCGGACGCACTCTTCTGCCTGCCGGGCACGCATTCCAAATGGGTGTCGCTCGAAGCCGGCCGGATCAGCCGTTTCACCACGGTGATGACGGGCGAACTCTTCCAATTGATTAGCCGGCAATCGATCCTGCGCCTGTCGATCGGCGAAGACCGTGCTACCGCCGACCACCCGGCCTTCGCTCAGGCGGTCGAGGAAGCGCTCGGCGGCGATTTCAGCCTGACCAGCCGGCTTTTTTCCATCCGCGCCCAGGCCCTGCTCTCCGGCGCCGACGAGGCGAGCGCGGCTTCGCGCCTGTCCGGCCTGTTGCTCGGCGCGGAGATCGCCGCCATGCGGCCGCGGCTCGGTGAGGGCCAGCGCGTGCAGCTGATCGGCAGCGGTGCGCTGACCGAACTCTATGCCGCGGCACTGTCGCTTGCCGGTGTCCAGACCGTGTCGCTCGATGGCGGCGAGCTCGTCCGCAAGGGCCTGTTCAGCGCGGCACAAGCCCTCTTCCCCCACCGTTTCGCGGAGATCGCGCCATGACCAACTCCCGCATCGCCTGGCCGTCGCTCAAGCGCAACCTCGTTGCCATTCTGCGCGGCATCAAGCCGGAGGAAATCGAGGGCGTGGTCGCGGGCCTGCTCGAAGCCGGATTCGAAGCGATCGAAGTGCCGCTGAATTCGCCGGAACCTTTCGTTTCGATCGAGAAGGCACGGCGGCTCGCGCCTGGTTCCTGCCTGATCGGCGCCGGGACCGTGCTCGACGTGGCCCAGGTCGATCGCCTGAACGACGTCGGCGGCAATCTCCTGGTGACGCCGAATGTCGAGCCGGCCGTGATCCAGCGCGCCGTGGGGCATGGCATGGTCACCATGCCCGGCGTCTTCACCGCGACGGAAGCCCTGCTGGCTGCAAAATCCGGGGCCGCTGCCCTCAAGTTCTTCCCCGCCAGCGCGCTCGGACCCGCCGGCATCAGCGCCATCAGCGCCATCCTGCCCAAGGGCTTGCCGATCGGTGCGGTTGGCGGCGTGTCCGATGCGGATTTCGCCGCCTATCTCAAGGTCGGCGTCACCTGTTTCGGTCTCGGCTCCAGCCTCTACAAGCCGGGCGACAGCGCGTCTGTTGTGGCGGAAAAGGCGAAGCGCACGATCGCCGCCTACGACGCCGCCGTATCGGCCTGATCGTCTCTCGTTGAAATAGTGCCGCCGAGGCTCCCGTCCGATCCTGGACCGGCAGCCGCTCAGGTCCACATGCCGCGCATGCGCGCCCCGACATCCAGCCGGATCTGCCGTGCGTCGCGCGTGCCCGGCGCGCTCGGCTGGGCCACCGGCCAGGCGGCCGATTCGAAGAATTGCAGCAGGGTCGCGGGGATGAAGCGCGTGCGCGCGGCATAGACATGCCGGTCCCCTTGCGCGTTCTGCCCGTGGGTGAAGAAGCGCTGCGGCACGGTCAGGTGCAGGCTGTCCTTGGCCCGCGTCATCGCTACGTAGAGCAGGCGGCGTTCCTCCTCGATCTCCGCCGTGGTGCCGACCGCAAGATCGGACGGGATGCAGCCGTCGACGCAATTCAGCACGAAGACCGACTTCCATTCCTGGCCCTTGGCCGAATGAATGGTCGAGAGGATCAGATAGTCCTCGTCGAGCAGCGGCACGCCCGCCTGGTCGCTGGTGGCGTCCGGCGGATCGAGCGTCAGTTCGGTGAGAAAACGCTCGCGCGAACCGTAGCCCGAGGCGATCTGGCCGAGCTGCAGGAGGTCCGCCTTGCGGGTGTCGGCATCCTCGTGGATGCGGTCGAGATGCGGCTCGTACCACAGCCTGGCGATCTCGATCTCGCCCGGCCATCCCGCCTGGCCCCTGCCCATCTCGCTCAGCATGTCGACGAAGCGGCCCCAGTCCTCGCCGGTGCGCGGTGGTGGCGGGATCTCGGCGAGCGCTGCCAGCGGATGCGGGTCGGCGGCGATCGCGTCTAGGATCTTCGAGGCGGTCTGCGGACCGACGCCGGGCAGGAGCTGCATCAGTCGGAAGCCGGCCACCTTGTCGCGCGGGTTCTGGGCAAAGCGCAGCGCCGCCAGCAGATCCTTCACATGCGCCGCGTCGAGAAATTTCAGCCCGCCGAACTTGACGAAGGGGATGTTGCGCCGGGTGAGCTCGATTTCCAGCGGGCCGGAATGGTTGGAGGCGCGAAACAGCACGGCCTGGTCCTTCAGCGTCAGGCCGCGCTCGCGGTTCTCCAGAATCTGCTCGACGATGTAATTGGCCTGCTCGGCCTCGTCGCGCACGCTGACCAGCCGCGGCCGGTCCTCGGACTGGCGCTCGGTCCAGAGATTCTTGGTGAAGCGCTCGCGGGCAAGGTCGATCACCCCGTTGGCGGCGGCCAGGATCGGCTGGGTCGAGCGGTAATTGCGGTCGAGTGTGATAATATCGGCCGGCGGGTCGAAGCTGGCGGGAAAGTCGAGAATGTTGCGGATCGTCGCGGCGCGGAAGGAATAGATCGACTGGGCGTCGTCGCCGACCACGGTCAGCCCGCGTCCGCCCGGCTTCATCGCCGTCAGGATCGAGGATTGCAGCCGGTTGGTGTCCTGGTATTCGTCGACCAGCACATGGTCGAAGCGCCCGCCGATCTCGGCGGCGAGTTCCGGCTCGCTCACCGTCTGCGCCCAGTAGAGCAGCAGGTCGTCGTAATCGAGCACGTTCTGCGCCTGCTTGGCTTCGACATAGGCGGCAAACAGAGCCTTCAGCTCTTTCTCCCAGGTGCCGCACCAGGGATAGGCGGTGCGCAGTACCTCGGTCAGCGGTGTCTGCGAATTGACCGCGCGGGAATAGATGGCGAGGCAGGTGCCCTTGGTCGGAAAACGGCTCTCCATCTTCGACAGGCCGAGATCGTGCCGCATCAGGTTCATCAGGTCGGCGGAATCCTCGCGGTCATGGATGGTGAAGCCGGGGTCGAGGCCGATCTCATAGGCGTAGTCACGCAGGATGCGGGCGCCGATGCCGTGGAAGGTGCCGGCCCAGGTCAGCGCGTCGGTGAGCACGCCGGCATCATTGCCCAACACCTTGCGGCAGATGCGCTCGACACGGCGGCTCATCTCGGTCGCGGCGCGGCGGGAAAAGGTCATCAGCAGGATACGGCGCGGATCGGCGCCGTTGAGAATGAGGTGGGCGACCCGGTGGGCGAGCGTATTGGTCTTGCCCGAGCCCGCGCCGGCGATGATCAGCAACGGCCCTTCCGCGGTCGCGCCCCCGGGTCCGATGCCGTGCTCGACGGCGCTCCGCTGCCGGTCGTTCAGTGCCTCGAGGTGTGTTGCGTTCATCCGCTCCCGACATCCTTGCTCGTTCTCTCCTCCGGTTTGCCCGACATTGCCCGATTTGGCAAGAACAGAGAGTGAACTTGTTAATCGTCAAGCATAAGGGCCGAGGAGGAATAAGCGTGCGCGCAAAACCGGTTACGGCCGCCGCCGGCAAATCTCGGCACACGCCGCATTTTGGACAAAACAGCGCCCAATTTCAGGGAGAGATTGACGGCTCTTGATTGGCGTCTAGCACGCCAAGAGGGTCCGGTCTGGCGCATTGACCCCTTACCCCCAGCCCCCCAATGCTTTAGGCCGGACCCGCCAAGATCTACGACTTCGTTTCCGCGGTCATCACCGCAGCGCCGAGGATCGCCGCCGGGTCGCCCTGCGGCCCGCTCGACTGCAACAGGATGGCAAAGCCGTCCGTTCCCTTCGTCCCGATCATCTTCGCCGGCAACACCAGGTCGAGCGCGCTGCCGTCCCACATGCCGACGGTCTGCACGTCCGTGACGCTGTTGACGTAGTCGATGGTCTTGCCGGTGTTCTCCCCGTCCAGCACTTCGACCGTCTGCTGCTGGCGGAAATAGACGATCACCACGTCGGCCTTTCCCCGACCCGCCCCGATCCGGATCGCCAGTTCGTCACCCTTGCGGCTGGCCTCGACCGGCACGGTCATGCCCTGGCCCTTGGCGCGCAGCACCTCGAGGCGCCCGTCGAGCGTTTCGGCGTCGGTGCCTTTCAGGTGATCGCGGCCGTTCAGAACCGCCTGCGGGGTATAGACGCCGCTTCGGCCGAGACTGCGCGCATAGGCATATTGCCGGGCGGTGTTTTCCGGCGAGGCGAGCGTGTCGGCCCAACCGCGATAGTTCCAGTAATCGACATGGTAGGAGAGCGCGACGATGCCGCCCTGGTGGGCGAGCGTCTCGAGCGCCCGGTCGGCCGGCGGGCAGGAGCTGCAGCCCTGCGAGGTGAAGAGCTCCACCACGCCCTTCGGCGCGGTCGCTTCGTCGGCCTGCGCAGCAAAAGCGATCATGCAGCTGAGAGCCAGGCCGGTAACGATCCTCGAGATCATGGAGCTAAACCCGTTCAACGCTTCCCGGAGCACGCCGCAAGGCGGATTTACCGGGGTCGGTTCCTGAATGACGTACAGAAATAGCCCGTCATCGGTGTCTGTCAAAGTCACGATGGGGTGAAGCCCGCGTCAACGTCGCTGCGGCCCGTCCCCTCACGAAAAAGGCCGCCGGGTTTGTCGCCCGGCGGCCCTGTTTCAAAGCGTGTGCGCTTAAGCGGCGAGGTCGCGCAGAACGGTCTGCAGGATGCCGCCATTGTTGACGTAGGTCACCTCGTCGAGCGTATCGATGCGGCAGATCAGCGGGATCTCCTTCACCGAACCGTCGGCATAGGCGATCTTGGCGATCTTCTTCTCGCGCGGCTTGATCTCGCCGTCGAGGCCTTCGATCGTCACGGTCTCGTCGCCCTTCAGGTTGAGCGAGGCCCAGGTCGTGCCTTCCTCGAAGCAGAACGGAATGACGCCCATGCCGACCAGGTTCGAGCGGTGGATACGCTCGAAGGACTGGGCGACCACGGCGCGCACGCCGAGCAGGTTGGTGCCCTTGGCGGCCCAGTCACGCGACGAACCATTGCCGTATTCGACGCCGGCGAAGATGACGAGCGGAACGCCCTCGGCCTTGTACTTCATGGCCGCGTCGTAGATCGACATCTCTTCCTTGGACGGATAGTGGATGGTGTAGCCACCTTCCTTGCCGTTCGGGCCGAGCATGTGGTTGCGGATGCGGATGTTGGCGAAGGTGCCGCGCATCATCACTTCATGGTTGCCACGACGCGTGCCGTACTGGTTGAAGTCGGCGACACCGACGCCGTTCTCCAGCAAGTAGGCACCGGCCGGCGACGCGGCCTTGATCGAACCGGCAGGCGAAATGTGGTCGGTGGTGATCTTGTCGCCGAACAGGCCGAGCACGCGGGCATTGACGATGTTCGTCACGCCGGCGCCGGTCTTGCCCATGCCGACGAAGTAGGGCGGGTTCTGCACATAGGTCGACTTGTCGTCCCAGGCATAGGTCTGGCCTGCCGGGATCTGTACGGCCTGCCAGTTGGCGTCGCCCTTGAACACGTCGGCATACTTCGATTCGTACAGTTCGCGGGTGACGTATTTCAGGATGAATTCCTGGATCTCGTGCGAGGTCGGCCAGATGTCCCTGAGGAAGACCGGGTTGCCGTTCTGGTCTTCGCCGAGCGGTTCGGTGGTCAGGTCCTTCTGGACGGTGCCGGCCAGCGCATAGGCGACGACGAGCGGCGGGGAAGCCAGGTAGTTGGCCTGGACGTCCGGCGAGATGCGGCCTTCGAAGTTGCGGTTGCCCGACAGAACGCCCGCGGTGATCAGGCCCTTGTCGTTGATCGTCTTCGAGATCGGTGCCGGAAGCGGGCCGGAATTGCCGATGCAGGTGGTGCAGCCGAAGCCGACGAGGTTGAAGCCGAGCGCATCGAGCGAGGTCTGCAGGCCGGACTTGGCGAGATATTCGCCGACGACCTGCGATCCCGGTGCGAGCGAGGTCTTGACCCACGGCTTGGACTTCAGACCCTTGGCAACCGCGTTGCGGGCGAGAAGGCCGGCAGCGATCAGGACGCTCGGGTTCGAGGTGTTGGTGCAGGACGTGATCGCCGCGATCGCGACGTCGCCATGGCCGATGTCGTAGTCGGTGCCTTCGACCGCATAGCGGTTCGTCAGCTGGCCCGGCTTCTTGTAGTCGTTCTCGAGCGCGACCGCGAAATTGGAAGCGATCGTTTCGAGCGGCAGGCGGCCTTCCGGACGCTTCGGGCCGGCCATCGACGGCACGACGTCGCCGAGGTCGAGTTCGAGCGTGTCGGTGAAGACTAGGTCGGAACCGTCATTGTCGCGCCACATGCCCTGAGCCTTCGAATAGGCTTCGACCAGCGCGATGCGGTCCTTGGTGCGGCCCGACATGGTCAGGTAGTTGATGGTTTCGCCGTCGACCGGGAAGAAGCCGCAGGTCGCGCCGTATTCCGGGCCCATATTGCCGATGGTGGCGCGGTCGGCGAGCGACATCGAGTCGAGGCCGGGGCCGAAGAATTCGACGAACTTGGAGACGACGCCCTTCTTGCGCAGCATCTGCACGACGGTGAGCACGAGGTCGGTCGCGGTGACGCCTTCCTTGACCTTGCCGGTCAGCTTGAAGCCGATGACCTCAGGCAGCAGCATGGAGACCGGCTGGCCGAGCATGGCGGCTTCCGCTTCGATGCCGCCGACGCCCCAGCCGAGAACGCCGAGACCGTTGATCATTGTCGTGTGGCTGTCGGTGCCGACGCAGGTGTCGGGATAGGCGACCGTTTCGCCGTCCTCTTCCTTGGTCCAGACGGTCTGGCCCAGATATTCGAGGTTGACCTGGTGACAGATGCCGGTGCCAGGCGGAACGACGCGGAAGTTCTTGAACGCCTGCTGGCCCCACTTCAGGAAGCGGTAGCGCTCGCCGTTGCGCTCGTATTCGAGCTCGACATTGCGGGCAAAGGCGGTCGGCGTGCCGAATTCGTCGACGATGACCGAGTGGTCGATGACGAGGTCGACGGGAACCAGCGGGTTGATCTTTTCCGGATCGCCGCCGAGCGACACCATGGCGTCACGCATGGCGGCCAGGTCGACGACGGCGGGAACGCCGGTAAAGTCCTGCATCAGCACGCGGGCCGGACGATAGGCGATTTCGGCCTCGGCCGTACCCTTGTCGACGAGCCAGGCAGCGATCGCCTGGATGTCGTTCTTGGTGACCGAGCGGCCGTCTTCGTTGCGCAGCAGGTTCTCGAGCAGAACCTTCATCGAATAGGGAAGCTTCGATACGCCGTTCAGGCCGTTGGCCTCGGCCTTGGGAAGGCTGTAGTAGACATAGTCCTTGCCGTTGACGGAAAGGGTCGAACGGCAGTTGAAGCTGTCGATGGATTTTGACACGGATAAAGCCCCGCTTATTCTGATAGCCTACACTTGTCGTGCGGACGCCTATGCACTTCATGCACATCAGGATGCGGGTACGGCCATTTCCGCTGTCCGCACGTGGAAGATGCTGTTGCAACTCCAGGTTCGGCACAAGGATGATATTCACGCCGACCGCTGGCGTGGTTGCAGGTCTTATAGATAATTTCTAAGAAAGGTGCCAGACCAACGAATGGCGAATTCGGACAATTTTTTGGAAGGGCGATGAGGGTATCGCCGGAAGGTTCAAACCATGCGGCTGATCGCCGAAGACGTGGCCGCAAAGCGCGGCGAAGACCTGATTTTCGTTAATGTTTCCTTTCAGTTGGCGCCCGGCGAGGCGATGGTCCTGACAGGGCGTAACGGGTCGGGAAAATCGACGCTGCTGCGCGTCGTCGCAGGCCTGCTCAGGCCCGAAAAGGGACGCGTCGAAGCGGTATTCCGCGACGGCCGCGAACGGCGTCCGGCGCGTGAGGTCAGCCATTATCTCGGCCATCGCAATGCGATGAAGCAGGAGCTCACCGTCATCGAGAATCTCGCCTTCTGGCAGGCCTATCTCGGTGACTTCGAGGGCGGCGAGGGCCGCTCGATCGCGGGGGCGGCCGACGCGGTCGGCCTCGGCGGAATCACCCATCTGCCCTTCGGCTACCTCTCGGCCGGCCAGCAGCGCCGATTCGCCATGGCCAAGCTGCTCGTCGCCCACCGCCCTGTCTGGATCCTCGACGAACCGACGGCCGCCCTCGACGTCAGCGCCGACCAGATGTTCGCCGGCCTGGTTCACGAACACCTGGCCCAAGGCGGCATCGCCATCGCAGCCACCCACCAGCCCCTCGGCCTCAAGGATGCGAAGACTCTGGTGATGAAGGGTTTCGAGTATCGAGATGCGGACGAAATGGCATGATGAGGCTGCCCCCCCTTTGCCCTGCCGGGCATCTCCCCCTCAAGGGGGGAGATTGGATAAACGGCACGCGCGGTCTCTCATTCAGCATGCCTCTCTTGGATGACCTCCTGCGGCAGTCAATCGTTCCCGGGCAATCGATCGCCGAGAGGGACCTCTTGATCGGCCACGAGGTTCCGATCTCCCCCCTTGAGGGGGAGATGTCGCGAAGCGACAGAGGGGGGTGTCCCGACACGATTGCCAATCCGAACTTGCCCCTCATCCGCCTGCCGGCATCTTCTCCCCGCAAGCGGGGAGAAGGGCGGTCGCAGCAACGTCTCCGCTTCCCTCTCCCCGCTCGCGGAAAGAGGGCCAAGGTGAGGGGCAATTCCCAAGGTGTTTCCGCATGATCGCCCTCTTCCTCCGCGACCTGAAGCTCTCCGTGCGTGCCGGAGGCGGGGCCCTGATCGGGGTTCTGTTCTTCATGACTGTGGTTGCCGTCATTCCCTTCGGCGTCGGGCCGGACCTCAACCTTCTGTCGCGCATCGGCCCGGCGATCGTCTGGATCGGTGCGCTGCTCGCGGCGCTGCTCGGCCTCGACCGGCTGTTCCAGGCGGAGCGCGACGATGGGTCGCTGGACCTGATCCTGATGCAGGAAACGCCGCTGGTGCTCACCGTCTTCGTCAAGTGCCTGGCGCACTGGGTGGCGACCAGCCTGCCGCTGGTCATCGCCTCGCCGCTGCTCGGCCTGTTCATGAACATGAACGAGGTGGCGATCGGTGCCGTCATGCTGACGCTGCTCGTCGGTTCGCCGGCGATCACCTTCATCGGTGCGGCGGGTGCTGCCGTCGCCGTGGCGCTGCCGCGCGGCGGTCTTCTGGTGTCGATCCTCGTCCTGCCGCTCGCCATTCCGGTGCTGATCTTCGGGGTCAGCGCATCCTATGCGGCCGTCGAGGATCCCGCCCCATTTATGCCGCCCTTCCTGTTTCTGATCGCCATCACGCTGTTCTTCGCGGTCATCGGTCCGCTGGGCGCGGCGCTGGCGCTGCGCAGCGCCTCGGATTGACCGGGATCAATTGCAGTGCGACCGCTCTCAGGTTAGAAGCATTCCATGAACACTATGAATCTTGCCCTTTCAAAGTTCAGCGAACTCGCCAATCCGACCCGGTTTCTGGCGCTGTCCGGCCGCATCCTGCCGTGGCTTTCGACCATCACCGCGCTGCTCTTTGCCGTCGGGCTCTACATGAGCTTCAACACCGAAGGCGACTACCAGCAGGGCGAGACGGTGCGGATCATGTACATCCACGTGCCGGCGGCCTGGCTGTCGATGATGTGCTATTCGGTCATGGCGATCTCGGCGATCGGCACGCTGGTCTGGCGCCATCCACTCGCCGATGTCAGCCACAAGGCCGCCGCTCCGCTCGGCGCCGCCTTCACGCTGATCGCGCTGATCACGGGTTCGCTCTGGGGCAAGCCGATGTGGGGCACCTGGTGGGTCTGGGACGCGCGGCTCACCTCGGTCTTCGTGCTCTTCCTCATGTATCTCGGGCTGATCGCACTCAACCGCGCCATGGACGACGCCTCGAAGGCCGCCCGTCTCAGCGCCGTGCTGATCCTCGTCGGCTTCGTCAACATCCCGATCATCAAGTTCTCGGTCGAGTGGTGGAATACGCTGCACCAGCCGGCCAGCGTGATGCGCATGGACGGCCCGACCATCGATCCGGAATTCCTCTGGCCGCTGCTGATCATGGCGATCGCGTTCACGCTGCTGTTCTTCACGCTGCACCTGATGGCGATGCGCAACGAGATTTGGCGCCGCCGGATCGCCACGCAACGCCGCATGGCAGCCCGCATGGCCGGCCGGGAGGTCGCATCGTGAGCCACGCCTTCTACATCTATCTTTCCTACGGTATCAGTGCGGTGATCGTCCTTGCCCTGATCGGCTGGACCTGGCTCGACGGCCGCGCCCGCCAGGCGGAACTGAAGGCGCTGGAAGCGGCCGGCATCCGCCGCCGCTCGGCCACGTCCGGATCGGGGGCTTCCGAATGAGCGAGATCGAGACCAAGGACGCCGCCCGCCGCGGTATCGGGCGATACATGCTGGCCGTCATCCCGCTGGCGATCTTCGCCGTCTTCGCCGGGACGGCGGGCAAGATGCTCTACGACCAGGAGGTCAACGGCAAGAACGTCTCCGACCTGCCCTCGGCGCTGATCGGCACCCGCGCGCCGGCGCTCGCCATGCCGGCGCTCGACGGCTCGAATACCCAGGCGCTGACCTCCGAGGCGATCGCCGGCAAGCTGACGCTCGTCAATGTCTTTGCTTCCTGGTGCGTGCCGTGCCGGCAGGAGCATCCGATCCTCAAGGAACTGTCCCAGGATCCGCGACTCAATGTCGTCGGCATCAACTACAAGGATAGGCAGGACAACGCGCTGCGTTTCCTCGGCGAACTCGGCAATCCCTACAAGGCCATCGGCGTCGACCCGAACGGCAAGGCGGCGATCGACTGGGGCGTCTACGGCATCCCGGAAAGCTATCTCGTCGCCGCCGACGGCACGATCGTCTACAAGCGGGTCGGCCCCTTCGATCCGCAATCGCTCGAGACCGGTCTTTACCCGGCCATCGAAAAGGCACTCGCAGGCTCCTGAGCCTGTGTCCCTCCATATACGTGCGATTGACTTTTGTTGGTATCTCTCTATGATACCAATCTGGAGGGCGGTCGATGATCCGTTCGTTCAGGGACAAATTGACCCGTTCGATTGACGACGGATCCGTGCGGAAGGGCTTTCCTGCGGATCTCGTTCGCCGGGCGCAACAATTGCTTGTCCTGCTCGATGCGGCCAAGGACCTCAACGACCTTCGTTCGCCGCCCGGCAACCGCCTCGAGAAGCTTTCGGGGGATCGGCAGGGGCAGTATTCGATCCGCATCAACAACCAGTGGCGCATCGGCTTCGTCTGGATAGAGGCAGGCCCTGAGCACGTCGAGATCACGGATTATCATTGAGCCGATCGTTCATCGGCCGGGAGATCGAAGATGACCATCAGCAAGGCACCCGCCATTCATCCCGGTGAGATCCTGCGCGAACTCTATCTCGAACCGCTCGACATGACCGCCTATGCGCTGGCCAAGAAGCTGCGGGTGCCGCGGACGCGGCTTGAGCGGATCGTCGCCGAGAAGATCGGCATCAGCGCCGATACCGCGCTGCGCCTGGCGAAGTTCTTCAAGACGAGCCCGGAATATTGGCTCAACCTTCAGGCCAATTACGACCTGAAGCGCGAGGGCCTGGCGCTCGAGTCGGAACTGGCTCAGATTCCGGAGATGGAAGCGGCCTGAGCGCTTACAGCGCCGCCTGCCATTCGCGGACCGCGTCGAGCGGCCAGACCAGCATCAGCACGTTGAGCGTCAGATTGTCGCGGATGACGATGGCGGTTGCGACCTCGAAGCCGATGGCGAGCACAACCGTCAGCCAGACCGGAGCGCGGGCGGCGAACAGGAAGCCGAGAACCATGGCGACCGTGTCCATCGCCGAGTTGAGGATGCTGTCGCCCTGATAGCCGATCGCCATGGTCGCGGTGCGGTAGCGGTCGATGATGATCGGCGAATTTTCCAGCAGTTCCCAGGCCGCCTCGATAACGACGGCGAGCGTCAGCCGTGCGCCGAACGAGGCGCGGGGCAGGACGACGATGGCCAGCCAGTAGAACAGGAAGCCGTGGATGATGTGCGACGGCGTGTACCAGTCGGAAATGTGCTGCGAATTGCCGGCGGTGTTGACGCCCGGCTCGAACAGCTTGACGTAGCCGCATTCACAGATCGGAATGCGGCCCATCAGCGCCAGCGTGACGATCTGCACGATCAGGAAGGCGGCGGCCGCGACCAGCCAGAAGCGCGTGGCGCGGTCGTCGGCCGCAAGCGTCACGGGACGGTCGCTCATTCGGCCTTGCCCCCGTTTTTCGTCTGGGCGTCAGTTTCAAGCGAGTGGCGCATGATCAGCGGCATCTGGGCGAGCGTGAACAGGATGGTGATCGGCATGGTGCCCCAGACCTTGAAATTGACCCAGACGGCGTCGGAGAAATTGCGCCAGACGACCTCGTTCAGGACGGCGAGGAACAGAAAGAAGATGCCCCAGCGCAGCGTCAGCTTGCGCCAGCCCTCGGCGTCGAGCTGGAAAGCCGCGTTGAAGACGTAGCCGAGCAGGGACTTGCCGAAGAACAGGCCGCCGAGCAGCACCACGCCGAACAGCGTGTTGACGATGGTCGGCTTCATCTTGATGAAGGTTTCGTCCTGCAGCCAGATCGACAGGGAGCCGAACACCATGACGACGATGCCCGAGACGAAGGGCATGATCGGCAGGTGCTTGAAGACGATCTTCGAGACGATCAGCGAGATCACGGTCGCAACCATGAAGAGCGCGGTGGCGATCAGCAGCGGGCCGCCGACCGCGGTCAGCGCCGGGAAGGTCTTGGCCAGCCACTCGCCGCGCAGGTTGCCGAAGAAGAAGACCATGAGCGGCCCGATCTCCAGCGCCATCTTCAAGAGCGGATGGTGGCGCTCCTCGGTCGTCGGCTTGGTGTCGCTTTCGATATTGCTCATCGGTTCGTCTCTCGATTCGTTGTTCTGTGCCGCTTGCCGCTCAAGGCTGCAGCTCAGTGGGGAAGGCCGGCAATGGCATTGGCGAAATCCTCGGCCTCGAAGGGTTCGAGGTCGTCGATGCCTTCGCCCACGCCGATGAAATAGACCGGCAGCTTGTGCTTGGCGGCGATGGCGACGAGGATGCCGCCGCGCGCCGTGCCGTCGAGCTTGGTCATGATCAGGCCGTTGACGCCGGCGATGTTGCGGAAGATCTCGACCTGGTTCATGGCGTTCTGCCCGGTGGTCGCATCGAGCGTCTGCAGCACGGTGTGCGGCGCATCCGGATCGAGCTTGCCGAGCACGCGGACGATCTTTTCCAGCTCGGCCATCAGCTCCGTCTTGTTTTGCAGCCGCCCTGCGGTGTCGATGATCAGCACGTCGGCCTTGTCGGCGCGTGCCTTTTCGAACGCGTCATAGGCAAGGCCCGCGGCGTCGGCGCCGAGCTTGGTGCCGAGGAAGGTCGAGCCGGTGCGGTCGGCCCAGATCTTCAGCTGCTCGATCGCCGCGGCGCGGAAGGTGTCGCCGGCGGCCAGCATGACCTTCAGGCCGGAGCCGGAGAGCTTGGCGGCGAGCTTGCCGATCGTGGTGGTCTTGCCGGTGCCGTTGACGCCGACGACGAGGATGACGTGCGGCTTGTGGGAGAGGTCGAGCGCCAGCGGCTTTGCCACCGGCTTCAGCACCTTGGTGATCTCGGCCGCCATGATGCGCGAGACGTCCTCGCCGGTCACGTCCTTGCCGTAGCGCTCAGACGACAGGGTGCCGGTGACGCGCATCGCGGTCTCGACGCCGAGATCGGCCTGGATCAGCAGATCTTCGAGTTCCTCCAGCGTGTCTTCGTCCAGCTTGCGCTTGGTGAAGAGCGCGGCGATCTGGCCTGTCAGCTGCGAGGAGGTGCGGGCCAGGCCCTGGCGCAGGCGCTGGAACCAGGAGAGCTTGGCGGCCGGTGTCTCGGGCGCCGGCTCGGGCAGGGATGCCGTGGTTGCGAAGCCCTTGGGCAGGGTCACGGCATTGTCCGCATCCTGCGTCAGCTCGCCATGGGTGACGTCGGCCGGCTGCTCGGGCTGCGGGTGGAATTCTTCGGCTTCTTCCCGCTCTTCGGCCTCGGGTTCGATCGGCGACGCCGCGATATCGCCGACCGGCTCGGTCGCCGCTCCATCCGCCGCCGGGCCGCCGGCCGTGTCCATCACCTGCGGCGCGACCGGGTCGGCGGCCTCAGGCGGCACCTCGGTCGTCTCGCCGGCATCGATGCGCTCGGCATCGTCCACCAGGGTGGCGAAGGCTTCGCTCTCCGCGGGCTGGTCGGCCGCCGGCTTGTCCTTGCCGAAGGTGAAGACTTTCTTGATGAAGCCGAGCGCCATGAAGCTGTTGTCCGTTCTGTCAGGCGGCCGAGGCGGTCGCCGGTTGCATGTCGAGATGCCGGCCGTTGTGGCCGGTGATCGTCACCGTAACGAGGCTGCGGGGGATAAGGTCCGGTGCCGCGACGAGGGTGAAGTTTTCCGTATGGGCCATCCCGGTCATTTCGACAAGGATGGTCTGGCGCGTGCCGACCATGGAAGCCAGATGGCGCGCCTGCAGCCGTTCCGCCGTCTGGCGCAGCCGTGCGGCGCGCTCCTTGACGAGGCGGCGGTCATGCTGCGGCATGCGGGCGGCCGGCGTGCCGGGGCGCGGGCTGTAGGGAAAGACATGCAGCTGGGCGATGCCGATTGCGTCGGCGAGGCTTGCGGAATTCTCCGCCATTTCCTCGGTCTCGGTCGGGAAGCCGGCGATCATGTCGGCGCCGAAACTGATCTGCGGACGCAGGCGCCGGACCTGTTCGGCGAAGGCCAGCGCGTCGGCGCGCGAATGGCGCCGCTTCATGCGCTTCAGGATCATGTCGTCGCCATGCTGCAGCGAGAGGTGCAGATGCGGCATGAAGCGCGGCTCGTCGGCGATCAGGTCGAACAGATGGCGGTCGGCCTCGATGCCGTCGATCGAGGAGAGGCGCAGGCGGGCGATCTCCGGGATCTGCTTCAGCAGCGTCTTGGCGAGCAGGCCGAGCGTCGGGCGGCCCGGCAGGTCGGCGCCGTAGCTGGTGGCATCGACGCCGGTCAGCACCACCTCCCGGTAGCCGTTCTCCACCAGTTTGCGGGCCTGGTCGACGACGGCACCCATCGGCACCGAGCGGGAATTGCCGCGGCCGAAGGGGATGATGCAGAAGGTGCAGCGGTGGTCGCAGCCGTTCTGCACCTGCAGGAAGGCGCGCACATGGCCGTCGATATGGCCGACCAGCTGCGGCGCGGTTTCCGTGACGCTCATGATGTCGTTGACGCGCAGCTTCTCGTCTGCTCCGACACCGAAATCGGGAAGGGCCCGATAGTTGTCGGCCTTCAGCTTCTCCTCGTTGCCGAGCACGGCATCGACCTCGGGCATGGCGGCAAAGCCCGCCGCATCGGTCTGGGCGGCGCAGCCGGTGACGATGATGCGGGTCTTGGGATTCTCGCGCCTTGCGCGGCGGATCGCCTGGCGGGCCTGGCGCACGGCCTCGCCGGTCACGGCGCAGGTGTTGACGAGAATGGCGTCGTCGAGGCCGGCCTTGGCCGCCTCGGCCCTCATCACTTCGGACTCGTAGGTATTGAGCCGGCAGCCGAAGGTGATGACGTCGATGCCGCTCACGAAGCCTGGGCTCCAGCCGCGGTGGCCGGATCGCGTTCGAAGGCGCCGGTGGCCGGGTCGAGCCGGCCGGACCATTCCCATTCGGCGGGTCCGGTCATGACGACGCGGTCATTGTGCTCGCGCCATTCGATGATCAGCGGCTGGCGGCTCGGGCTCGAGGCGACGTCGATCGTCACCTTGCGGCCGGTGCGTCCGGTGCGGGCGGCCGAGACGCCGGCGGCGCAGGCGGCCGAACCGCAGGCGAGCGTCAGGCCGGCGCCGCGCTCCCAGGTGCGGGTGCGCAGGCGGTCCTTGCCGGTCACCTGGGCGAGCGTGATATTGGCCCGTTCCGGGAACATCGGATGGTTCTCCAGGAGCGGTCCGAAGCGTTCCAGTTCGTAGTCCATCGGGTCGCGGTCGACCCAGAAGATGGCGTGCGGATTGCCCATCGAGGCGACCGAGGGCGAATGCAGGATCGGCGCGTCGATCGGGCCGATCTGCAGCTCGATGCGGCTGGTGTCGTGGAATTCTTCCGCGAGCGGAATGCGGTTCCATTCGAAGACCGGCTTGCCCATGTCGACCGAGATCAGGCCGTCCTCGTGTTCGATGGCGTTGAGGATGCCGGCAAGCGTCTGGAATGTGAAGGTCTTGCGGCCGGTTTCGGCCGACAGCGCCTGCACGACGCAGCGCGTGCCATTGCCGCAGGCCTGGGCCAGCGTGCCATCGCAATTGATGATGTCGATCCAGGCATCGGTGCCCTCGGCCCTGGGATCGTGGATCGCCATGATCTGGTCGAAGGCGGTGATCGGATCGGCGGCGAGCGCGATCGCGGCCTCCGGCGTCACCTTGTCCTTGCGGCCGCGCATGTCGACGACCAGGATCTCGTTGCCAAGCCCGTTCATCTTCGCGAATTCGACCATGTCTGCCATTTGACCATTCCTCGACATCTTCGGGCTTATATGGCGGAAACCGCCGGAAATTACCAGTGTGAAGGCATGCGGCTGCGCCCGAGGCCGGCAGGCGATCTCCCCCCTTGAGGGGGAGATGTCGGCATAGCCGACAGAGGGGGGTGACTGCGTGCGAGGACGGGAGGGCTTTGGTCGAGGCAGACGATGCGCCATCATTCCGCGTCGTACCAAGCTCGCCCCCTCTGTCCTGCCGGACATCTCCCCCACAAGGGGGGAGATCGACCCGGGGCCGGCCTCTTGCCCAGCCGAAGGCGCCGGCCGGGCCTGATGCCCTCCGGTTCCGCTGTCACTTTCTCTTGCCCAGGTCGAACCTGAGCGGACGGGGCGCCTCCGGCTGCCGCGTAAGGTAAAAAAATCAGATGACACCCGAAGGCGCCCCGTTCGGCGGTTTTTGCCCCGCGACTTCGGCCTCTCTGCGGCGCCGGCCCTTGCCGGGGATTTTTCACGCGGGCCCGGCTTCGCCGGCGGACGCCCGCACACCCTCGACAACCCGGTCTTACCACCATGCCACGCCACACAGGCGCNNGGCCGTCCAAAGCCTTCACCCTTGCCCCCACGTCGCCAGGGGGAGACCATTTTCCGCGGACCCCGGGGAAAGGCTCTCGCGTCCTTCCTCTTCCCCCGGCGCCGGCTCCGCCTCGCCACAACGCCTTGTGGTGTATCCGCGACGGAACGGCATGAGTTTATCGCCGGTGTGCGAGGGCGGGGAAGAATGGTTCGCGTCGGCGCTGAATTTATTGGGGAATCGGGGGCGGGCTTCCCCGTCTGGGGGTGCGTGTGGCGCGGGATGCTTCGAGGCCCTCGCTTTGCGAGGGCACCTCAGCATGAGGGGTGCACGATGGGGGCTCTCACCGCTGGTTGGCCATGGGAATGCCTCGCCAGGGCGCACGACGATAGCCCTCACCCTGAGGTGGGAGCGTCAGCGACCCTCGAAGGGCGGGGGCGGATGGGGTGCAGTGGGGTCGGAGTCTGCCGCTGGATGCTTCGAGGCCAGACCTTGCGGCCAGGTACCTCAGGCTGAGGGCCCTCGTGATGCGGGCGCCTCAGCCTGAGGGAGCGGTCGGGTGGTTGATTTTGCGAGAAATACAATCAAGAATGGTGGCTCTATCTGGGGACCGAAGCGATGGAAGTCACGGTCTACATTCTGCGATGCCGGGATGGCTCCTACTATACCGGCCTCACGAAGCAATCGATCGAGGCGCGGCTTTGGGAACACAATGCGGGCGTCTACGACGGCTATACGGCGCGCCGGCGGCCGGTCGAACTGGTGTTCACGGAGGCTTATGATCGCATCCTCGATGCCATTGCGCGCGAGCGGCAGATCAAGGGGTGGAACCGGCAGAAGAAGGAGGCCCTGATCGCCTATGCCTACGAGGCGCTTCCCGATCTGTCCCATCGTGGGCCGGTCAGGAGCGGAGGTCAGGTCTCCGAAGGCCCGATCTCATCATCGCGTGGCAGGGAATAAAATGGGGCGTCTGCGGCCGAATGTTTCGAGGCGTGAGGAGTTGAGATCGGGGCAGGATGCTTCGAGGCCCTCGCTTCGCGAGGGCACCTCAGCATGAGGGGAGCGTGCTGCGCCCTAGGTCAGGCGCTTTTAACGAGCCGGTGGACAGGGCCGGGTGCCTCAAGGGTAGCCTTCGGCAGGTACCGCGGCGCGAGGCAGGGTTTGCGGCTGGATGCTTCGAGGCCCTCGCTTTGCTCGGGCACCTCAGCATGAGGGGGAATGGATGGCCCGCCTTGTGCCCCACCTCGGGTGTCTGGGCACAACGGTAGCCCTCACCCTGAGGCGGGAGCGTAAGCGACCCTCGAAGGGCGAGGGCGGATCGGTGCCAAGGGTGGATGGCCGCGGGCCCAAGCGGCCTGCTCACATTTCGGGCACGTCAAAAACCTCGCCGGGGCGTAGGGCGCGGAAGCGGGCGGGGGGGATGGCGGCGGCGGAGAGGGCCTGTGCCAGATCCTCGACCGGGGCCTCGATCGCCTCGTCGGTGAGCTGGAAGGTGCCGAAGTGGTGGCCGACGGCGTTGGCGGCGTTGCACAGGCGGAAGCCTTCGACGGCCTCTTCCGGGTTCTGGTGCTGGCCCTTCATGAACCAGCGCGGCTCGTAGGCGCCGATCGGCAGGTTGGCGAGGCGGAAGGCGCCGTGCTTTTCACCCGCCGCGCGGTAGTTGATGCCGTCGTGAAAGCCGGTGTCGCCGATGTGGTAGATCTTGCCCGCCGGGGTCGACAGCACGAAGGCGGCCCAGAGCGCCATGCGCCGATCCCGCATCCCGCGCGCCGACCAGTGGTGGCAGGGCTCGGCATGGATGGACAGCGCGTCCCAGTATTGCAGGTGGTCGCCCCAGTCCATGTCGGAGATCTTGGCCTCGGGCAGGGCGCGGTGGATGATCGTGTCGTTGCCGAGCGGGGTGACGATGTGCGGCCCGTGCTCCTCGACGAGGCGGGCGAGCGTCGGCAGGTCGAGATGGTCGTAGTGATTGTGGGTGACGAGCACGATGTCGATCGGCGGCAGGTCCTCGAAGGCGATACCCGGCTTTGCCACCCGCTTCGGGCCGGCGAAGGAGAAGGGGCTGGCGCGCTTCGACCAGACCGGGTCGGTCAGGATGTTGAGACCCGCCACCTGGATCAAGAGCGTGGCGTGGCCGATCATGGTGACGCGCAGGTCGGCGCCGTCGACCCGCTCGCGCAGCGGCGCCGATGCCGGACCCTGCGCCACGCGTTTCGGCCAGCGGGCGCGCTTGCCGTTGGTCTGCCACTTGATGAGGTCGCGCATGCCGCCGGGCTCGACGCCCTCAGGGTTGAAGAAGCGCTTGCCGTCGAAATGGTCGGAGACCGGGCCGGTATAGTAGGGATTGGCGGGTTTCATGCTCAAGTGGGTGCCTCCACATACCAGACGAAGCGGGCGAGCCCACGGGGATCTTCACCACTGCCCAAGAGCGGCAATAGGTGATTGGGAAAAGCCGCTATTCCTTCTGCGACAATGTCGAATTGCGATCCAATGCGGGCGAACTGGCGGAGTGCCTCGGCTGCGGTGAATTCCACTTGTTCGTCCCAATTCGAAGGGGTTTTCTGCCCCCTCATCGTGTCGACCTCTATCCAGTAGCATTCACATATGCCCCCGTCGGGCAAATGAAATTGCAGTTGGCCGCCAATACTCGCGAGGCGGGCCTTGCGCGCGTCTTCAATGACGTTCGGAATGTCTTCCAAGGGCCAGCTGTATTCCCGTCCCTTCACTGAAGCGCGGTCCAACAGCGTTGCCGACAGTCGCGTTTCCGGCTCCATGAATAAAGTGCTCCGTGTGATGGGATTCAAGGCCTACCGGTTTTGTGCGACCTTGAGTAGTTCTTGACTTTTCCGGCCCTTTGCTGTTAATCGCCCCCAATCTGCGAAGAGACAAGCACTCCGAGCCGCCGACCGGGACCCGTCAAGGTATAAAGAGATCCCGGAGGTCAACACCCGACAGCGCGATGCGCCCTCGGGTGCATTTTGGCTTTGCGTCTTGTTTTCAGCGCGGGAAAGACCAACGTTTCGGGGATCCGAAACGATAAGGAAGAGCCGATGTTTGATAACCTCCAGGACCGCCTTGGTTCCATTCTGAATGGACTGACCGGCCGTGGCGCCTTGTCGGAAGCCGATGTTTCCGCAGCGCTGCGCGAGGTGCGCCGTGCGCTTCTGGAAGCCGACGTGGCGCTCGAGGTCGTGCGCAACTTCACCGACCGGGTCCGCGAGAAGGCCGTCGGCGCGGCGGTGCTGAAATCGATCAAGCCCGGGCAGATGGTCGTCAAGATCGTCCATGACGAGCTGGTCGAAATGCTGGGTTCGGAAGGCGTCGGCGTCGATCTGAACGCCGCTGCCCCGGTCGTCATCATGATGGTCGGCCTCCAGGGTTCGGGCAAGACCACGACCACCGGCAAGATCGCCAAGCGGCTGACCGACCGCGAGCGCAAGAAGGTCCTGATGGCCTCGCTCGACACGCGTCGTCCGGCCGCCCAGGAACAGCTGCGCCAGCTCGGGGTCCAGACCGGCATCGACGTGCTGCCTGTTATCGCCGGCCAGTCGCCGACCGATATCGCCAGCCGCGCCGTGCAGGCCGCCAAGCTCGGCGGCCATGACGTCGTCATCCTCGACACCGCCGGCCGCACGCATATCGACGAACCCTTGATGGTCGAGATGGCCGACATCAAGAAGAATGCCAGGCCGCATGAAATCCTGCTGGTCGCCGATGCGCTGACCGGCCAGGACGCCGTCAACCTCGCCCGCAATTTCGACGAACGCGTCGGCATCACCGGCCTGGTGCTCACCCGCATGGACGGCGACGGCCGCGGCGGTGCGGCGCTGTCGATGCGCGCCGTCACCGGCAAGCCGATCAAGCTGATCGGCGTCGGCGAAAAGATGTCGGAGCTCGAGGAGTTCCATCCGCGGCGCATTGCCGACCGTATCCTCGGCATGGGCGACATCGTTTCGCTCGTCGAGAAAGCGGCGGAGAACATCGACGCCGAAAAGGCGGCCGCCATGGCCGCCAAGATGGCCAAGGGCAAGTTCGATCTCGACGACCTCGCCGACCAGCTGCGGCAGATGCAGAAGATGGGCGGCATGGGCGGCATCATGGGCCTGATGCCCGGCATGTCGGGCATGAAGGACAAGATGGCGGCCGCCGGTCTGAACGACAAGCTGTTCGGCCGCCAGATCGCCATCATCCAGTCGATGACCAAGGCCGAGCGGGCCAATCCCGACATTCTCAAGCATTCCCGCAAGAAGCGCATCGCGAGCGGCTCCGGCACGGACGCTGCCGAAATCAACAAGCTGCTGAAAATGCATCGCCAGATGGCCGACATGATGAAGGCCATGGGCGGCAAGAAGGGCGGCGGCATGATGAAGCAGATGATGGGCGGCCTCGCCGGCAAGATGGGTCTCGGTGGCATGGGCGGAATGGGCGGAATGCCGGACCTGTCCAGCCTCGACCCGAAGCAGCTCGAAGCGCTGGCCAAGCAGGCCGAAGCCGCCGGCCTCAAGCCGCCGCCGGGGCTTGGCGGCATGGGCGGCCTGCCCGGAATGGGTGGCGGCCTGCCGGGTCTCGGCGGCCCGAAACTCCCCGGTCTCGGCGGCCTGCCGGGCCTGCCGAAGAAGAAGTGAGGAGAGCGGCCATGACCGAAGCATCCGTCAAGGAACAGCTTTCCGGCTATCGCCAGTCGATCGACAATATCGACGCGGCGCTGGTCCACATGCTGGCCGAGCGCTTCCGCTGTACCAAGGCGGTCGGCGTTCTGAAGGCCAAGTACGATCTGCCGCCGGCCGACCCGGCGCGCGAGGAATACCAGATCGCCCGCCTGCGCCACCTGGCCCAGGATGCGCATCTGGACCCGGATTTCGCCGAGAAGTTCCTGAACTTCATCATCACGGAAGTCATCCGGCATCATGAAGCCATTGCCGCCGAGCACGGCGGCGTTACCGAAAAGACCGCCTGACGGCGATCCCGACCAACCCGGACCGCCTGAAAGGGCGGCCCGACCAGACCCCGGACCGCCGGAAGGCGGCCCTAACAAGAACCAAGGAGTAAACCCATGTCCCTCAAGATTCGTCTCGCTCGTGGCGGTTCCAAGAAGCGCCCCTACTACCAGATCGTCATCGCCGACGCCCGCTCGCCGCGCGACGGCCGCTTCCTGGAAAAGGTCGGTTCGTGGAACCCGATGCTCGGCAAGGACAATGAAAAGCGTGTCGAACTGAACGGCGAACGCATCCAGGAATGGCTCGCCAAGGGCGCCCAGCCGACCGACCGCGTCCTGCGCTTCCTGGCCGAAGCTGGCATCGCCACCCGCGACGCCCGCAGCAACCCGGAAAAGGCAAAGCCGGGCAAGAAGGCTGTCGAGCGCATCAAGGAACGCGAAATGAAGGCTGCCGAAGCCGCTGCCGCCGCTGCCGAAGCCGCTGCGGAATAAGCCTCATCCCTTGCGATGATCGACGGGCGGCGGGTCATCCTGCCGCCCGTTTTCCGTTTCCATTTGCCGCACTTCGCCGTAAAAGGGCGAGGATAAACCTTGCCGACCGGAAAAGACCGAAGCGATGAGCAAACTCGAAAATCCCATATTGATGGCCGTGGTCGGTGCGGCGCAGGGCCTGCGCGGCGAGGTCAGGGTCAAGACCTTCACCGCCGACCCGATGGCGCTTGGCGAATACGGCCATCTGCGTAGCGCCGACGGCCGGGTGTTCGAGATCCTCGACATCCGCGAGGCGAAGAATGTCGTGGTGGTGCGCTTCCGCGGCATCAACGACCGCAATGCGGCCGAGGCGCTGAACGGGCTGGAGCTTTATGTCGAGCGCGATGCGCTGCCCGACGACGAGCTCGACGAGGACGAATTCTACTATGCCGACCTCGAGGGCCTGGAGGTCTATGACGCCGAGGGCCAGCATTACGGCGCGGTGACCGGGGTCTATGATTTCGGCGCGGGCGACCTGCTGGAGCTCAAGGGCCCGGGCAAGCGCCCGGTGCTGATCCCGTTTTCGGAGGCCGCCGTGCTGGAGATCGACCTCGAGGGTGGCCGCATCCTCGTCGATCCGACCGCCGCCGGCCTCAAGGACGAGGACGAGGGCAAGCCCTATGGCGCCGGGGCCAAGGGAAAGCCGCCGCGGGACAATTCGTGAGCCCGGCCGCGATGGCGTTCAAGGCGAGCATTCTCACCCTCTATCCCGACATGTTCCCGGGCCATCTCGGCCAGGCGCTGGCCGGCCGGGCGCTGGAGCGCGGCGACTGGTCGCTGGAGGCGGTGCAGATCCGCGATTTCGCGCTCGACAAGCACCGCAGCGTCGACGACACGCCGTCGGGCGGCGGGGCCGGCATGGTGCTGAGGCCCGACGTGCTCGCCCGCGCCATCGATTCGATCGCCGATGACGGGCGCCCGCGCCTGCTGATGAGCCCGCGGGGCCGTCCGCTCACCCAGCAGAGGGTGCGCGAACTGGCCGAAGGCGAGGGCGTCGTCATCGTCTGCGGCCGTTTCGAAGGCGTCGACCAGCGGGTCATCGAGGCGCGGCGGCTCGAGGAAATTTCCATCGGCGACTATATTCTCTCGGGCGGCGAGCCGGCGGCTCTCACCCTGCTCGACGCCGTGGTGCGCATCCTGCCCGGCGTCATGGGCAACCAGCTTTCGGGCGTGCACGAAAGCTTCGAGGGCGGACTGCTCGAGCATCCGCACTATACCCGGCCGCAGGTGTTCGAGGATCGCGAGATCCCGGCGGTGCTCACCTCCGGAAATCACGCGGCGATCGAGGCCTGGCGCCACGAGCAGGCGCTGAAGCTGACCGCCGAGCGGCGGCCGGACCTGCTGAAGTAGTCAATCGTAGAACCGAATAATCGTCGCAGCGCCTTCGGTGTCAGCCCGGCCGCTGATTGACCTGTTCCAGCATCTCCGCGGCTCTTTCCAGGATCCAGATGTCGGACGGATTTGCGATGCCTTTGGCGACTCGGAGCCGAAGGCGAGTATGCTGGCTGGTCAGCCAGTTCAGCAATTCTTTCTCGACGTCATCCGGCACGGATTCCCAATACCCACGTTCGCTCGCTTCTTTTCCGGGGAACGCCAGGGTGCGAATCAACTGCGCCAGTTGAAGGGTCGCAGCGCTGTTGTTCGTTGCATCCCACGCGCGCAACAGCCCACCGAGATCGAAGCCGAGAATGGCCATTCCGCAAAACCATGAAACCGCATCGAAATTGTCCGGGTGCTCCGTCAACGCCTGCGCGAATGTGCCACGAAACAATTCCTCAACAGCGGTTTTCTCGCGTGGCGGCCAAGAACGCCATGCGGCATATTCAAGCTTGAGGGCAATCACTTCTGGTTCTATCAGGCCCGACTCGGTGGCCAATTCCAATATCCGCGGCAGGAAATACTTGTACTGCTCCACGTCTCCCACGGTCGTCATAGCCCAGGATGCATAATTGCAGAGATCGGTTGTGCCGAGACTCCCTCGCGGTCTCACTTCGATCGCCCTTAGCTCTGCTTTGTCGCGCAAAGGCGATGCGTCAAGCTGCATAGGTTGCGGATAGTCTTCGAAGGCGGCGTAGACGTTGTCGATGGCGGAGCGCAGTCTGGCATTCGGTATCATGGACAGTGGTACCTCGCAGAGATTGTGCCGCGAACGAATGTACGACGCCTGCTCACCCCGTGACGAAATAATAGATCGCAAGGCCGAGGCCGGCGGCCACCACGAGCCAGCGCAGCAGGGCCTGGGGCACGCGGCGGGCGATCGCCACGCCGGCATAGCCGCCGAGCGCCACGGCCGGCACCATGATCGCCGCATGCAGCCAGGAGACCGCGCCGGCGGTCGAGAAGACGATGATGGCGACGGCGGCAATGACGATCGACAGGAAATTCTTCAGGGCGTTGAGCCGGTGATAGTCGCCGCCGCTGGCAAGTCCGAGCGAGGCGAGCATCATGATGCCCATGCCGGCGCCGAAGAAGCCGCCGTAAAAAGAGGTGACGGCCTGCAGGGCCAGGCCGAGCGGAGTGGCCGGGTGACTTTGACCAGCGTTTTTCGGGCGAAGCTTCGGTCCGGCGGCGAAGACGGCGGTGGCGGCGATCAGAAGCCAGGGCACCATGGCGCGGAAGGCCGGGTTGGACAGCGAGATCAAGAACAGCGCGCCGCCGAGCGCGCCGAGCGCCGACACCAGGCCGAGGATCAGCGCGCTCCTCCACAGACCGGAAAATTCGCCGCGATAGGCAAGCGTCGAGGTGATGTAGCCAGGGAACTGGGTGATCGACGAGGTGGCGTTGGCGGCGATCGGCGGCAGGCCGGCGAGCGTCATGGCGCCGAAGGTCAGGAAGGTACCCCCGCCGGCGATCGCATTGACGACGCCGGAGAGGAAGCCGGCGACGAACAGCAGGACAATGGTGGCGATCGACATGCGGCATCTCCTTTTGCGACCGGCGACACCTATTCCTTCCGTCGCACGCGGACAAGCTGCGGTGGGAGGCAGAGGTCGGTCGCATCTACAAATTTGTCGAGCTGGTAGACAACCGAAGATGTTTGGTGTATTGGCCGCGTCGGAAATGGGCCCAGCCCGTCTGCCACAAACAAAGAGCATGCGTATCCGCTCGCGCCTGACAGGGGCAAAATCCGGAGGCTTTGACCGATGGATGCAAGAGCGCTCTGGCTGTTTCAGAAGAACTAGAGGTTAGACATGAACATCATTCAGCAACTGGAAGCCGAACAGGCTGCCAAGATCGAAGCCAAGCGCGGCGCCCCGCTGCCGAAGTTCGAAGCCGGCGATACCGTGCGCGTCAACGTGCGCGTGACGGAAGGCAACCGTACCCGCGTACAGGCCTATGAAGGCGTCTGCATCGCCCGTTCGGGTGGCGGCATCAACGAGAGCTTCACCGTTCGCAAGATCTCCTACGGCGAAGGCGTCGAGCGCGTATTCCCGGTCTACTCGCCGCTGGTCGAAGGCGTCGAAATCGTTCGCCGCGGTAAGGTCCGTCGCGCCAAGCTCTACTACCTGCGCGATCGTCGCGGCAAGTCGGCTCGTATCGTCGAGAACACCGGCACCCGCGCCCGCAAGCTGAACGACGCCGAACGCGCCGCCGTTGCCGAGGAAAAGGCACGTCTGGAAGCTGAAAAGGTCGCAGCAGCCCAGGCCCTGGCCGCCGAAAAGGCAGCCGCCGAAGCCGCTGAAGCCAAGGCCGCCGCAGAAGCTGCAGCCGCAGCCGAAGCTGCACCGGCCGAAGGCGCCGCAGAATAAGACTTCCCGTCACGGGATTTTTGGACAAGGCGGCCTTCGGGCCGCCTTTTTCGTTTCTGGCCCAGCTTCGGACGGATGCGGCCTGGGGTGCGGCGCTGGGGCGCGGGCGGGCGGCCTTGCGAGGCGTGGCGCAGACTGCTACCAGTTGCCTCGTTGAGGGGACTTCGAATGCGCCGTTCGGGATCGACATTGCAGGTCGTGGTGCGCGCCTTGTGCGTGGTTGCGCTGCTTGCCGTCGGTTTTTCCCATCGCGCTCCGACCATTGCATACCCCCTGCTTTCCGCCGAAGAGGTCGCGGCCCTCACGCTGCCCGACGGCACCTTGCCGGAACTCTGCCTGCCCGGCGAGATGGACGACGGCAAGGCACAATCCGGCTTCGCCCACTGCGAGGCCTGCCTCATCTCCGCGTCGGTGCTGCTGCCGGCGCCTACGGACCTCACCGGCAAGCGCCTTGCCGCGGCCGTCGACGTGCCGCTTCCGCCGCGCGTGGAAGCCTTCTATCGCCAGCTCTTCCCTCCCAATGCCGCACCCCGTGCGCCGCCCCATCCGGCCCTTGCCTGAGCCCGGTCGCGTGAGCGAGACATCGCTTGCGTCCGGAATCATTCTTCGAGGCCGGTAGAGACGCATCCTGCATGCGCAACCGGCCGAAACGCCGGATTTCGTCATGCTGCAATTCACGCTCAAGGCTGCGGACGCACGCGTCCTGCCGCCACACCTGCTTTCCGACAAGACCGGGCGGCGCCACGGCGCCAATGCCCTGCACCTCCCGCCCCGCAGCTCCGTCTTTCTCCAGGGTTACGGCCGCGCGCCGCAATACCGGGTGCTCGACGGCTGCGTCGCCCTTTCCCAGTCGCTGCCCGACGGACGGCGGCAGATCATCGACATGGTCGGACCCGGGCGCCTGCTCGGCATCGGCGTGGGCGAGCACAACCGCTGCTCGGCCGACACGCTGAGCTATGTCACGCTCGAGCCGGTCGGCGAGGTCGATCACCGCGATCTCGAGCAGGCGCTCGAGGAGATGGTGCTGCGGGCACAGGCGCACGCGACGCTGCTCGGCCGCAAGACCGCGCCCGAGCGGGTCGCTTCCGCGATCCTCGACCTGGCCGGCCAGTTCGTCCGCCCTTCGCGCAGCAAGCGCGAGACGGTCTGCTTCAACCTTCACCCGACGCGGGGCGAACTCGCCGACTGGCTGGGCCTGACGGTGGAAACAGTCAGCCGCTGCTTCACCCGCCTCAAGCGCGCCGGGCTGATCGAATTCCGCCACCCCGAAATCGTCACCCTGCTGCAGCCGCAGGCGCTCGCCGACATCGCCGCCGGAACACGGACGCTCACCCAGGCGTGAAGCCGCATCGTGCCGCACGTTCCAGAGAATTTTCCCGAAGGACATAGGAAACACAGTTGATGAAGAAGATCCTGATCGCCATCGCCGCCGGGCTCGTCGCATCCGCAAGCCAGGCGCTTGCCGAAATCAAGGTCACCGACGTCAAGGGCCGCGAGGTGACGCTGGAAAAACCGGCCGAGCGCGTCGTGCTCGGCTTCTACTACGAGGATTTCCTCGCCGTCGCCGGCCCGGGCGCGCTCGACAAGGTCGTCGCCCTGTCGCTGTCGACCTGGAAGGACTGGCGGCCGAACCAGTTCGCCGCCTACGAGAAGGCGTTGCCGAAGCTTTCCTCGATCCCGGATGTCGGCAATACCGAGGACGGCACCTTCTCCATCGAGAAGGTGATCGCCGCCAGGCCGGATCTCGTCATCCTCGCCGCCTGGTCCTATGACGCGCTCGGCGAAGGGGTGAAGCAGATCGAGGCTGCCGGCATTCCGGTCGTCACGCTCGACTACAATGCCCAGACGGTCGAGAAGCATGTGCTCTCCACCGAAGTGCTCGGCAAGGTGATGGGGGCCGAGGATCGCGCCGCCAGGCTCGCCGACAACTACAGAACCGCCATGGCCGACATCGACGCGCGCATCAAGGCGGCCGGGCCGACGAGCAAGAAGGTCTATGTCGAGCTTGCCCAGAAGGGCGCATCCGAAGTCGGCAACTCCTACGGCAACGGCATGTGGGGTTCGCTGATCGACAGGCTCGGCGGCACCAACATCGCCAAGGGGCAGGTGGAGAACTGGGGGCCGCTCAGCCCGGAATATGTGCTGGCGCAGAAGCCGGATCTGATCTTCCTGGCCGGCTCCGAATGGGTCAACAAGCCGCTGTCCGTGCAGGTCGGCTTCGGCGCCGATCCGAAGGTGACGCGCGAGCGCATGGAAGCCTATCTCGGCCGCCCGGGCTGGTCGGAGCTTCCGGCCGTACAGCACGGCGGCGTTCACGCGATCTATCACGGCGGTGCCCGCACGCTGTCGGACTATGTCTATGCGCAATACATTGCCAAGCAGCTCTATCCGGAGGCGTTCATGGACGTCGATCCGGCCGCCAACATCCGCAGCTATTACGACACCTGGCTGCCGATCAAGGCCGACGGCGTGTTCGTGCTGCCCTATGAAGCGACGGGACAATGACCGCGATCACCAGCGACATGGAAGGCCTGCGCGACGGCTATCGTCGCGCAGCATCGCGTCGGGCGGCGGCCTTGCTGGTCGCCACGGCTTGCCTTCTCGCCCTCATGCTGCTCGATCTCACGACCGGCCCGTCCGGCATGCCGCTCGCGGACGTCTGGCAGGGGCTGCGGGCCGGGCCGAACGGCGATGACAGGATGACGGCGACGATCCTCTGGCAGCTGCGCATGCCGCAGACCGTGATGGGCATGCTGGTCGGCGCCTGCCTCGGGCTTGCCGGTCTGCAGATGCAGACGATCCTGGCCAATCCGCTGGCAAGCCCGTTCACGCTGGGTTTCTCCGCGGCGGCCGGTTTTGGCGCGGCGCTCGGCATCATGTTCGGCGAGTTCATTCCGCTGCCGTCCTTCGTCGTCGTGCCGGCCATGGCGTTCGCCATGACGCTCGTCGCCTGCGGGCTCGTCTATTTCATCGCCCGCCTGCGCGGGGCGAGCCCGGAAATCCTCGTTCTGGGCGGCATCGCCGTTTTGTTCTTCTTCCAGTCGCTGCAGTCGCTGCTGCAGTTCCTCGCCTCGCCGGAGGTGCTGCAGCAGATCGTCTTCTGGCTGTTCGGCAGCCTGCTCAAGGCGAGCTGGACCAGCGTCGCGGTCACCGGCTCGATCCTGATCCTCTGCCTGCCGCTGGTGCTTCGCAGCTGCTGGGCGTTGACGACGCTCCGGCTCGGCGACGCCAATGCGCGCAGCCTCGGCCTGTCGGTCGAACACGTTCGCCGCGAGGCCTTCCTGATCGTCGCGGTGCTGACGGCGGCTGCCGTCTGCTTCGTCGGCACGATCGGCTTCGTCGGGCTGATCGCCCCGCATGTGGCGCGCACGCTGGTCGGCGAGGATCACCGCTACGCCCTGCCGCTCTCGGCCGTCACCGGGGGGATCATCCTGGTCGGCGCCTCGGTGTTCGGCAAGTTCATCTCGCCCGCCGCCGTCATCCCTGTCGGCATCATCACGGCCGTCGCCGGCGTTCCCATGCTGTTTGCCGTGATCGCCCGGCGCGGCGGAAAGGGGATCGCATGACGGATCGGCTGACCCTTGACCAAGTCGGCGTGCGGCGGGGCGGCACCCGCATTCTTCACGACGTCAGCGCCTCGCTCGCGCCCGGGCAGATCGTCGGGCTGGTCGGCCCGAACGGCGCCGGCAAGTCGACGCTGCTCAATGCCATTGCCGGCCTTGCGCCCTATAGCGGCGAAATCGCCTGGAGCGGACGGCGGGTCGACATCCGCGCGATCGGCTTCATGCCGCAGCAGTGCCAGGTCCGGGCCGAGCTTTCGGTGCTCGAAGTCGTGCTGCTCGGGCGCCATGAGCGGTTGGGCTGGCGGGTCGGGGACGCGGTGCTGCGGGCGGCCTCCGACATGCTGGAGCGCTTCGGCATCGCCGAGCTGGCCGGACGGGCGATGCAGACCCTTTCCGGCGGCCAGCAGCAGCTCGTGCTGCTGGCGCAGCGGCTGTTGCGCGAGCCCAGGCTATTGCTGCTCGACGAGGCGACGAGCGCGCTGGACATCCGCCACCAGATGCGGGTGTTCGACCTGCTCGGCACTTACGTCGCCCGCACCGGGGCGCTGGTGCTGATCGCCATCCACGATCTCAACCTCGCCGCCCGGCACAGCGACAGCGTTCTCCTGCTCAATGGCGGAAGGCTCGAGGGAATGGGCGTCTTCGAGGAGATCGTCACGCCGCAGGCGCTGCGCACCGTCTACGGCATCGAGGCGGAGGTGCTGTCGTGCCGGAACGGCCGGCCCGTCGTCGTGCCGCATGCGAGCGCAGACCGGTAGGCGCGGGGGATGAAACGGGTCCCGGAGACCGGCGCCGGGCCTCGGGAAACGAATCTCCGAGCCGTCACGCCGGCTGCACTTTTCTTCCCGGCGCGCCGGCGGATTGGCAAGCGCCATCCCTTGCCAGCGCCGAACAAATCGTGACACTCTCGGCGGCCACATCTTCAGGAGAATACCATGCCGTCCAGACGCGCTCTTCTCGCCGGGCTCGCAGCCCTCGTCGTCGCGCCCTTTTCCGCCCTTGCCGCCGACCTGCCGGATCTCGGCGGCAAGACGGTCGTCGTCGTCACCGAAAACGCCTATCCGCCGCTGCAGTTCGTCGACCCGAAGAGCGGCAAGGCGATCGGCTGGGAATATGACGCGATGGACGAGATCGCCAAGCGGCTGAACTTCAAGGTCGAATACCAGAACACCTCGTGGGATGCGATGATCCAGGCGGTGTCAGACGGCCAGTACAATATCGGCATGACCGGGATCACCATCAAGGACGACCGCAAGGAGAAGGTGGACTTCTCCGACCCCTATATGCGCTCGGAACAGTTCATGCTGGTGCGCGGCGACGAGACGCGTTTTTCCGACGGCAAGAGCTTTGCCGCGGTCGAGGATGCGCTGGTCGGCGCCCAGCCGGGCACCACGCCCTTCTACACTGCCGTCTACGAGGTGCTGGACGGCAACGAGGCCAATCCGCGCATCAAGCTGTTCGAAACCTTCGGCGCGACCGTGCAGGCCCTGAAAGCCGGCGACGTCGACGTCGTGCTGACCGACGGCACGGCCGGCAAGGGCTATGTCGACGCCTCGAACGGCGGGCTGAAGCTCGTCGGCGGGCCGCTCGGCTCGGAGGATTTCGGCTTCATCTTCACCAAGGGCTCCGACCTGGTGGCCCCGGTCAATGCGGCGATCGCCGCGATGAAGGCCGACGGCACGCTCGACGCCCTCAACAAGAAGTGGTTCCTCGACTACAAGATGGGCGAGTGATCCTTGATGCATGCTGATGCGGGCGCGAGGCGCTGATGGGTTTCCAGACGCTTCCGTCCAGTGACGACAAGGGCGACCGGCCGTGGTGGCTGGCCGCCCTCGTGCTGATCGGCCTGGTGCTGGCGGCGGTCATCGCCTTCAACGATCTCTATGCCCAGGTCTTCACCGTCGTCGGCAAGGGCGTGTTCGTCACCATCTTCGTGACGCTCGTCGCCTTCTTCCTCGCCACGCTGCTCGGGCTCGGCATCGCCCTGCTCGGCCTCTCCAACAGCCTGGTGCTGCGCCAGACGGCGCGCTTCTATGTCGAGGTGATCCGTGGCATTCCGATCCTGGTTCTTCTCTTCTACATCGCCTTCGTCGGCGCGCCGGCCTTCGTCGCGCTCTACAACCTGGCGATCTCGCCGCTCGTTTCGCTGGGCTGGCTCGAGCCGATGGTGGTGCGCGACCTCTCGCTGATGTGGCGGGCGATCATCGCGCTGATGATCGGCTATTCCTCCTTCATCGCCGAGATCTTCCGCGCCGGCTTCCAATCGGTCGAAAAGGGGCAGATCGAGGCGGCGATGTCGCTCGGGCTCAACCGCTACCAGCGCTTCCGGTTGATCGTCTTTCCCCAGGCGATCCGGGTGATCTTTCCGCCGCTGTCGAACGATTTTGTGGCGATGGTGAAGGATTCCTCCCTCGTCTCGGTGCTCGGCGTCGCCGACGTGACGCAGATGGCCAAGGTCTATGCGGCGGGCTCGTTCCGCTTCTTCGAGACCTATTCGATCGTCACCTATGTCTATCTCGTGCTGACCATCGGCCTGTCGCTGGTGCTCAGGCGGCTGGAGATGCGCATGCGCGAGCACGGCAGCGGCGGCCGATGACGGGTGAGGCTCACGCATATCGCCCGTTTCGCCTTTGGCAAAATCATTGCCGGGCGGGGGCAAAACTGCTATGAGGCCGGCCATGGGATCGAAATTCGGATGTCTCGCGCCTGATATCTACGTGCTGCAGGACCACAAGCGTCTGCCGGCACGCTTTTTCGCGCGTGTCTCCGGGGCGCTCATTAGCTTGCTAGGCTAAGCGTCCGTCATCGGCGCCGCCCCGCGGCGTCCTGCCCGCATTCCATCTTCAAAACTCAGACGGATCTTCAGCCATGAGCGCACCCCGGACCCTCTACGACAAGATTTTCGACGACCACCTGGTCGACCGCCAGGAAGACGGCACCTGTCTTCTCTACATCGACCGCCACCTCGTCCATGAAGTGACGAGCCCGCAGGCGTTCGAAGGCCTGCGCATGGCGCACCGCACCGTGCATGCGCCGCAGAAGACGCTCGCCGTCGTCGACCACAACGTGCCGACCACGCCTGATCGCCATACCGGCATCAAGAACGAGGAAAGCCGCATCCAGGTCGAGGCGCTGGCCAACAACGCCGCCGAGTTCGGCGTGGAATACTATTCCGAGAACGACAAGCGCCAGGGCATCGTGCACATCGTCGGCCCCGAGCAGGGCTTCACCCTGCCCGGCATGACCATCGTCTGCGGTGACAGCCACACCTCGACGCACGGCGCCTTCGGTGCGCTGGCGCACGGCATCGGCACGTCGGAAGTCGAGCACGTGCTCGCCACCCAGACGCTGATCCAGTCGAAGGCGAAGAACATGCTGGTGCGCGTCGACGGGAAGCTGCCGGACGGCGTCACCGCCAAGGACATCATCCTTGCCATCATCGGCGAGATCGGCACGGCCGGCGGCACCGGCCACGTCATCGAATTCGCCGGCGAGGCGATCCGTGCGCTCTCCATGGAAGGCCGCATGACGGTCTGCAACATGACGATCGAGGGCGGCGCCCGCGCCGGCCTGATCGCCCCGGACGAAAAGACCTTCGAATACATCAAGGACAAGCCGCGCGCGCCGAAGGGCGAGGCCTGGGACCAGGCGGTCGCCTACTGGAAAACGCTGCACACCGACGAGGGCGCGCATTTCGACAAGGTCGTCGTGCTCGACGCCGCCAACCTGCCGCCGATCGTCTCCTGGGGTTCCTCGCCGGAAGACGTCGTGTCGATCGAGGGCGTCGTGCCGAACCCGGACGAGATCGCCGACGAGAACAAGCGCGTCTCGAAGTGGCGGGCGCTCGACTATATGGGCCTGAAGCCAGGCACCAAGATGACCGACATCGCCATCGACCGCGTGTTCATCGGTTCGTGCACCAATGGCCGCATCGAGGACCTGCGCGCCGCCGCCAAGGTGCTCGAAGGCCGCCATGTCGCGCCGACCGTCTCGGCCATGGTGGTGCCGGGCTCAGGTCTGGTCAAGGAACAGGCGGAAGCCGAAGGCCTCGACAAGATCTTCAAGGACGCGGGCTTCGAATGGCGCGAGCCGGGCTGCTCGATGTGCCTCGCCATGAACGACGACCGGCTGAAGCCGGGCGAGCGCTGCGCCTCGACCTCGAACCGCAACTTCGAAGGCCGCCAGGGCTACAAGGGCCGCACGCATCTGGTGTCGCCGGCCATGGCTGCGGCGGCTGCCGTCGCCGGCCACTTCGTCGACATCCGCGAGTGGAAGTAAGCGCCGTTCGCGCCACAGCCTGAAAACGACCAAGCCGCCGGCCTTCCTGCCGGCGGCTTTTTTGTCGGGATTCCCGCTGGGAGATGCCGCGCGTCTGGGTGTTTGCGCGCCTGGATCTGGATCCTCGGGTCAAGCCCGAGGATGACGGAGTGTGGGGTAGGCGGAAACCCGCCTCAAACGTTTGTGTTCTTCGAGTCAGATTGTCTCATTGCCTCGAGGAAGAGTCGTCTGCTCCAGGGAAGGGTCGTCATCCTCGGGCTTAACCCGAGGATCCATGCCGCAGGCTACCCTTGCGCGTCCTCATGCCGAGGAGACCAAGAGCGAGGGTCTCGAAGCATCCGGTTCTTTGCGTTGATGTGCATCCCACCCGCCCTCGCCCTCCGAGGGTCGCTGGCGCTCCCGCCTCAGGGTGAGAGCTGACGTTGTGCGCTTGAGGGCCGACCGCTTGCCGCGTTTTCGACGTGCCGCGTGCGGGCTGCCGGCGTGATCGGTGATTGCAAAGCGCGGCAAAGTGGCTATCGTCCGGCCGTCACAAAACTGTCATAAAAGTCCCGCAACCGATGCCCTCTCCGTTTCAAGCTGCCTTGCGCCGTTATCCTTTCCATCGACCGCAGGCGGTGCAGCCTTGAGTGCAATCGCCGTCGGGCTGGCGCTGGTCGCGGCCATTCTGCATGCCAGCTGGAACGCCTTCCTGCGCAATGGCGCCGACAGGCTGTGGTCGGTGACGGTGATGAGCCTGGCCGGCACGCTGATCGCCCTGCCCTTCGTGCTCTATTTCCCGCTGCCAGGGGCAGACGCCTTCGTCTATATCCTCCTGTCGTCGCTGCTGCAGGTGGGCTACAGCCTGTTCCTCGTCGCGGCCTACCGGCATGGCGAACTGGGCCAGGTCTATCCGATCGTGCGCGGCACGGTGCCGCTGCTGGTGACGCTCGGCGGCTTCCTGTTCTTCGGCGAGATCCTCGGGCCTTTCCAGACGCTCGGCGTCGTGTTGGTGGCCGCCGGCATCATGAGCCTGTCGCTCGGCAAGGCGCGGGCGGGCAACGCCTCGCTGCTCTTTGCGCTCGCCACCGGGCTGATCATAGCCTGCTATTCAACAGTGGATTCCAAGGGCGTGCGGCTGGTGGCGCAGCCGGTGGCCTATGCCATGTGGGTGCTTTTCCTCTACGGACTGATGCTCACCGTGACCTATGCCGTGATCCGGCGCGGCCTTGCCATCGACATGCGCTCGCCGACGACGTGGAAGGCCTTTGGCGGCGGAGTGGTGGCGCTCGCCGCCTATGGGCTGGTGGTGGTCGCCTACTCCTTCGCGCCGGCCGGCCTGGTGACGGCGGTGCGCGAGACGAGCGTGGTCTTCGCCGTGCTCATCGGCGCCTTCTTCCTCGGCGAGCGGCTGACGGCGCGCCGGCTCGCCGCCTGCGTCATCGTCGCTGTTGGCGCGATCTGCGTTAGTCTCTAGTATGGCCGCACACCGGCCTCCGTGCCGGTCGTCCATCCATTGTTTCATGTGAATCATCGTCCGGGAGGCCGCCGCCATGCCGTCGAAACCGCAGGATAACGGCGAAGCCGGGGGCCTGCGCCTGCTGCTGCTGCGGCATGCGAAGTCGGCCTGGCCGGAGGGTGTGGCCGACGAACAGCGACCGCTCAACGGCCGGGGCCGCACCGCCGCCCGGCTGATCGGCGACTATCTGGCGGAGGCGAAGCTGATCCCCGACCTCGCCCTCGTCTCGACGGCGCGCCGCACGCAGGAAACCTGGGCGCTGGTGCGCGAACGGCTGCCGCTGAAGCCTGAGATGCGCGGGGTCGCCGAACTCTATGCCGCGAGCCCCGGGCAGATCCTCGACGTGCTGCAGGCGGTCGAGCCGGCCGCCAGAACCGTGCTGATCCTCGCTCACAATCCGGGCATGCAGGACCTGGGCCTGGCGCTGACGGGCGGCGGCGATGCGGCCTCGCGGGAGAACATGGCAGCGAAATATCCGACCGCGGGGCTGGCGGTCATCGACTTTCCGGCGGCGCGATGGCGCGATGTCGGCCGGGGCATGGGGCGGCTCGAACGCTTCGTCACGCCCAAGGCGCTCGGCTGAACGGCTGGCCTCTCACAGAACCGTAAGTACGGTCTGGTCGTTAAGGTATGGCAGGAGCCGGCGCATGTCGGCTGGCGAAAGCGCGACGCAGCCTTCGGTCGGCGCGTAGTCACGACGGGCAATGTGGAAGAAGATCGCCGAGCCGCAGCCGCGACGGCGCGAACGAAAATTCCAGTCCATCACGATGCAGACGTCGTAGAGGCGGTCGTCGCGCATCAGTCTCTCGTGGCTTGCGGCAAAGGGGGCGGAGACCGGGTGGTTATAGGCGGGATGGCCCGGTGCGTCGCACCAGAGCGTGTCGTTCCGGATGCGCTGCATCGGCAGGCCGGTCGCAAGGGCGCCCATGCGGTCGCCGCGGCGATAGGCGGAGATTAGCCGCATCGGGGCGCGCGGCGTCGCGCCGTCTCCCTCGCGCTTGAGGCTGGTGATGCCGGAACGGCCGATCGCGGCGCGCAGGCGCAGCGGCCCGTATTGCAGGATCGCCTCGGTCGCCTTGCCCGGGGCCCGCCGCACGACGATCTGGCCCTGCTTCCTGTGGGATTTGTCGGTTGTTTTTCGCAAGTGGGTCACGAGATTTTGCTTTGCCTGTGAAGTTCGGTGTATTCATAGCACTTCGAACCGGCGCGCCAAGTCGAGCGGCACGAACGAAAACAGGAAGATCTCATGACAGTGCGGACCATTCTCCTGGTGGATGACGACAACGACCTGCGCGAGACGCTGGTCGAGCAGCTGTCGCTCTACGAGGAATTCACGCTCACCGAGGCGGACAGCGCGGCCAAGGGCCTGCAGGCGGCACGCAGCGGCCAGGTGGACCTGTTGATCATGGATGTCGGGCTTCCCGACATGGACGGGCGCGAAGCGGTCAAGCTGCTGCGCAAGGGCGGATTCAAGGCGCCGGTGATCATGCTGACCGGCCACGATACCGATTCGGACACGATTCTCGGGCTGGAAGCCGGCGCCAACGACTATGTCACCAAGCCCTTCCGCTTCGCCGTGCTGCTTGCCCGCATCCGCGCGCAGCTGCGCCAGCACGAGCAGAGCGAGGACGCGACCTTCGGCGTGGGCCCCTATCTGTTCAAGCCGAGCCAGAAGCTGCTCACCACGGAAGAGGGAAAGAAGATCCGGCTGACCGAGAAGGAAGCGGCGATCATCCGCTATCTCTATCGCGCCGGGCAGAAGGTGGTGACGCGCGACGTGCTTCTGGAAGAGGTCTGGGGTTATAATTCCGGGGTCACCACCCATACGCTGGAGACCCATGTCTATCGCCTGCGCCAGAAGATCGAGCGCGATCCGTCCAATGCCGAGATCCTGGTCACCGAAAACGGCGGCTACAAGATCGTTCCCTGACTACCGGAGTTCCTCCATGGCGCTTGCCGACGATATCGACCTTCTGGGCAAGGTGCCCCTGTTTGCCGGGCTTTCGCCCGACCAGCTGCGGCTGATCGCCTTTGGCGCCGAGCATCGGCCGGTGGGCAAGGGACAGGCGCTGTTTCGCGAGAAGTCGCCGGCCGAATGCGCCTATGTCGTCACGCGGGGCGCGTTCGAGCTGTCGACGCTGGCGCGCGGCGGCAAGGCGAAGGTCGAGGGCGTCGCCGGACCGGGCGTGATGCTGTCCGAGCTCGCGCTCGTCACCATGGTCGAGCGCAAGTATACGGCCGTGGCGCTGGAGGACGGCGACGTGATCCGCATCACGCGGGCGCTGTTCCACCGGCTGCTCGAGGAATATCCGGACATGGCCGTGGTGGTCGAGGGTCGCATCCGCGCGGCGATCGGCAGCCTGATCGACGGCGCGGCGGCGATGGCCGGCCGGTTCGAATAGGATCCGCCCCTTTCCTCAGAGCGAGAAGCGGGCGGTCACCGGCACGTGGTCCGAGGGCCGCTCCCAGCCGCGCGCGTCCTTGAGGATCTCGATGGAACGCAGGTGTTCGGTTAGGTCCGGCGAGGACCAGACATGGTCGAGGCGCCGGCCGCGGTCGGCGGCGGCCCAGTCCTTGGCGCGATAGCTCCACCAGGTATAGAGCTTCTGGTCGGCCGGCACGTGATGGCGCATCAGGTCGACCCAGCCGCCCTCGCGCATGACGTCCAGCAGGCCTTCGGTCTCGACCGGCGTATGACTGATGACCTTCAGCATCTGCTTGTGCGACCAGACGTCGTTTTCCAGCGGCGCGATGTTGAGGTCGCCGACCAGGATGGCCGAGACGCCGGGTTCGGCGCCGGCCTTCAGGTCGCGCATCTCACGGATGAAATCGAGCTTGTGGCCGAATTTCGGGTTGATCGTGCGGTCCGGCTCGTCGCCGCCGGCGGGCACGTAGAAGTTATGGATGCGGATGCGCCGGCCGCCCCATTCGAAGATCGCCGAGATGTGGCGCGAATCGCCCACGCCGCAATAGTCCTGGCGATGGTCCTCGGTTAAGGGAAACCGCGAGGCGATCGCCACGCCGTGATAACCCTTCTGGCCGTGCAGGATGATGTTGTCGTAGCCAAGCGCCCTCAGCGCATCGGCCGGGAACTCGTCGTTCTGGCACTTGATCTCCTGCAGGCAGAGGATGTCGGGCCTGGCGCTCTTCAGGAAATCCTCGACCAGCGGCAGGCGCAGCCTGACCGAGTTGATGTTCCAGGTGGTGATCGAAAGATCCATGCCGTCTGCTCCCGCTTTCCTGCAGGCTTAGGCAATTTCCCGGGGCCTGAACAGCCAAAGGGCGCCACCGCTGCAGGCGGGGCGCCCTTTCTCCACAGCCGAAAGGGCTATCAGCGCTTCTGCGTATGCACGTCGGCGTAGGGGATCTCGAAGACGCTCGGGTCGAGCTGTACGCCGTTCTGGACGTTGAAGATCATCACGGAGGTGTCCTTGGCCTGGACGTCGGTGATCGTCCATTGGCGCAGGTCGAAGGTCTTGGGGTCGAACATCAGGGTGATGGTCGAATCGCCGAAGATGGTCTTGTCACCGAGCACGATGGTGGTGAGGTCCGCCTCCTGCTTGACGTCCCGCACCAGCTTGTTGCCGAGGTCGATCTTTTCCGACAGCAGCAGGCTGAGCGGCGTCTTGGACAGCGGATAGAGATCCCAGGTCTTCAGCTTCACATTGCCGATGACGACATTCTTGCCGTCGGCGATGACGCGCATCGGCGAGGGCTTGTCATAGTTGAAGCGCAGCTTGCCGGGACGCTGGATGAAGAACTTGCCGCCGGTCTGTTCACCGCGCGGACCGAACTGGACGAATTCGCCCATCATCGTCTTCACCGAGGAGAAATGGTCGGCGATCTTCTGCGCCGCAGAGGGATCGGCGGCGGCCATGGCGATCTGGGGCAGCGCGACGAGCGCCAGGCCCGCAGCGGCGCCGGCAACGAACCGACGGCGCGTGGTGGACGCCTCAAGGCCCGCCAGGCGTTCGATAGTGTGTTCAGTCATCCGGAACTCCTTCATATGGTGCCCTGCATCGCCGAAGAAGACGGCGTCTTCATGGCCGAGCGGGCGAAACGCGGTGCGACCATCGGGCGCGCCTGGCAGGCAACGCCCGGCAGGCCGTCTGGTTCACCGCTCGATGATGTCGGCTTCGGTCGGCACGAGGATCTCGCGCTTGCCGGCATGGTTCGCCGCACCGATGATCCCTTCCTTCTCCATGCGCTCGATCAGCGAGGCGGCGCGGTTGTAACCGATGCCGAGACGGCGCTGGACGTAGGAAGTCGAGGCCTTGCCGTCGCGCAGCACGATGGCCACGGCCTGGTCGTAGGGGTCGTCCGAGTCGGCGAGGTTGGACGTTCCGGCGGGGCCGCCGCCGTCCTCGTCGTCGTCCTCGTCGACGGTGATCGCTTCCAGATATTGGGGCGACCCTTGCGTTTTCAAGTAGGCGACGATCTCTTCGACTTCCGTGTCGGAGACGAAGGGGCCGTGGACGCGCTGGATGCGACCGCCGCCGGCCATGTAGAGCATGTCGCCCATGCCGAGCAGCTGTTCGGCGCCCTGCTCGCCGAGAATGGTGCGGCTGTCGATCTTGGAGGTGACCTGGAACGAGATGCGGGTCGGGAAATTGGCCTTGATCGTGCCGGTGATGACGTCGACCGAGGGGCGCTGGGTCGCCATGATGACGTGGATGCCGGCGGCGCGGGCCATCTGGGCCAACCGCTGCACGGCGCCTTCGATGTCCTTGCCGGCGACCATCATCAGGTCGGCCATTTCGTCGATGATGACGACGATATAGGGGATCGGCTGGAGGTCGAACTCCTCGGTCTCGTAGATCGCCTCGCCGGTCTGGCGGTCGAAGCCGGTCTGGACGGTGCGGGTGAGGACCTCGCCCTTGGCCAGCGCCTGCTCGACGCGGCTGTTGAAGCCGTCGATGTTGCGCACGCCGATCTTCGACATCTTCTTGTAGCGCTCTTCCATCTCGCGCACGGTCCACTTGAGCGCGACGACGGCCTTCTTCGGGTCGGTGACGACAGGCGACAAGAGGTGCGGAATGCCGTCATAGACCGAGAGTTCGAGCATTTTCGGGTCGATCATGATGAGCCGGCATTTCTCCGGCGACAGCCGGTAGAGCAGCGACAGGATCATGGTGTTGATGGCGACCGACTTGCCCGAGCCGGTGGTGCCGGCGACCAGCAGGTGCGGCATCTTGGCGAGGTCGGCGATCACCGGCTCGCCGCCGATGGTCTTGCCGAGCGCCATGGCGAGCTTGGCCTTGTTGCCGTCGAAGTCGCGGCTGCCGATCAGTTCGCGCAGATAGACGGTCTCGCGTGTCTGGTTCGGCAGTTCGATGCCGATCGCGTTGCGGCCGGGCACGACGGCAACGCGGGCGGCGATCGCGCTCATCGAGCGGGCGATGTCGTCGGCAAGGCCGATGACGCGCGACGATTTGATGCCGGGCGCCGGCTCCAGTTCGTAAAGCGTGACGACGGGGCCGGGACGGACCTGGATGATCTCGCCCTTGACGCCGAAATCCTCCAGCACGCCCTCCAGCATGCGGGCATTCTGCTCAAGCGCGTCGGCCGAGAGCGTGGCGTCGCGGGCAATCGCCTTGGGTTCGGTCAGCAGGTGGACCGAGGGGAGCTGGAAGCCGTCGGGCTTCAGCAGCATGCCCTGGGCATCGCGCTCGACGCGGGCGCCGGGCTTCGGACGCGCGGCGGGTGCGACCACCCGCGGCGAGGCGGCAGCGCGGGGCGAGGAGGTGACCGGCTGGGGCGTCCAGTCGCCGTCATCGGGCAGGATGCCGGCGGGGCGGGGCATACCGTCGAGGTCGAAGGGCTGGTCGTCGTCGAAGTCGTCGTCCATGTCGCCGGTGATCGGCGGCGGCGAGACGATATGGCGCGAGGGCGGGGCGACCCGGGATGCGGCAAAGGGTGCTGCGTCGAGCGACGGCTCGCGGCGCTCAAGCGGGGTCGGGACTTTCGGCCGCACCGGCTCGTTCAGCGTGCCGAACTCGTCCTCGTTGAAATCATAGGGCTGTTCGAAGCGGCGGCTGCGCTCCTTCGGCTTCAGGCCGAGCAGGCGGCGGGCGCGGGCTCTGAGCGTATACCAGTTGTGGGCAAAGGCGCCGAGGGCCAAGGCGATCGGGCCCTCGCGGTCGTCCTCTTCGTCGTCCTCCACCGGACGGGCTGCTGCGGGCTTGCGGCGCTCGGCCGGGGCGATCTCGTCCGCATCGCCGTCGGCGTTGTCGCGGCCGATCAGGCCGGAGGCGAACAGCAGCAGCCAGGCGGCCGGCAGGGCGAGCAGCGCTCCCAGCACCATCGAGAAGGTGCCAGTCGGGTAGGAGCCGATGAACAGGCCCGGGAAACGCAGGATCATGTCGCCGAAAACCCCGCCGATGCCGTTGGGGATCGGCCAGGTGGTGGGCGGCGGGAAGCAGCCGACCACCGCCGAGGCGACGATGGAGCCGACGGCCCAGGCGCCGAGGCGCGCGGGAATGCGCGACAGCGGACGGCCGGTGATCAGCGCCAGCGACCAGGCGAGCACCGGCAGCAGCGCGAGCAGGCTCGAAAGGCCGAAGAACTGCAGCATGATGTCGGCGAACACGGCGCCGCCATAGCCGAGAATGTTGGTCGGTTCGTTGGCGGTGGCGTAGGAGAGGCTCGGATCGGCGACGTTCCAGCTGGCCAGCGCTGCGACTGCCAGCACCAGACCGAGGAAAAGCGCGAAGCCCAGCAGCGCCAGCAGTTGGCGAACCACGAACGCGCTGAGCGCGAAGCGGCTGGACTGTTCCTCCATCGCTGCCGAATTGCCTCTGTTCATCTGTCTGCCCATCCGTGTGCCTGCTGCCCGAAGTCGGCCGGACGCGCGGGTGCGCCCGACCATGGCTCTTCGGCACAGTACATGCGCGAGGGTTAATGGCGCATTAACCATGGCGCCTCGGGCACGGCGGGCGGAGGGCATAAAAAAACCCGGACCGTGAGGTCCGGGCAAGCACGGCACGCCTTTAGGCGGCCGCAACGGGTGGAGGGCCGCGCCGGCGAACCGGCGCGGCGAAGGGCTTAGTTATGGTAGGCGGCTTCGCCGTGCGAAGCGAGGTCGAGACCTTCGCGTTCGGCTTCGACCGGGACGCGCAGGCCGACGATAACGTCCGTGATCTTGAACAGGATCGCAGAGCCGATACCCGACCACAGCACGGTAACGATGACGCCCTTGAGCTGTGCCCAGACCTGGGTCGCCGTACCTGCATAGCCGGCTGCGAAGTCGGCCGTCGAGTAGTCGACGATACCGGCGCCGCCGAGAGCGGGGTTGACGAACACGCCGGTCAGCAGGGCACCGACGATGCCGCCGATGCCGTGCACGCCGAAGACGTCCGCGGTGTCGTCATAGCCGAACTTGTTCTTCACGGTGGAGACGAAGAAGTAGCAGAGCGGCGAGACGATCAGGCCCATGACGATGGCGCCCATCGGGCCGGCAAAACCGGCGGCAGGCGTGATGACGACCAGGCCGGCGACTGCGCCGGAGGCGGCACCCAGCATGGAGGCCTTGCCGCGGGTGAAGGTCTCGACGATCGACCAGGAGACGATCGCGGCTGCGGTGGCGACGAAGGTGTTGATCATGGCCAGTGCGGCATAGGCGTTCGATTCGAGGTTGGAACCGGCGTTGAAGCCGAACCAGCCGACCCACAGGAGGGCAGCGCCGACCATGGTGAGCGTCATCGAGTGCGGAGCCATCATGTCCTTGCCGAAGCCGGTGCGCTTGCCGACCATGATGGCGCCGACGAGACCAGCGATACCAGCATTGATGTGAACGACGGTGCCCCCGGCGAAGTCAATGGCGCCGAAGCCGAAGATCAGGCCGGTCGGGCCGTCATAGGCGCTCGGACCGCCCCAGAACCAGACCATGTGGGCCATCGGGAAGTAGATGAAGGTGAGCCACAGGATGGTGAAGAGGATGACGGCCGAGAACTTGATGCGTTCCGCGAAGGCGCCGACGATCAGGCCGGGGGTAATGGCGGCGAAGGTCATCTGGAAGATGACGAAGGTCAGTTCCGGAATGGCGACGCCCTTGGAGAAGCTCTCCGCCATCGTCGTGACATCGACGCCAGCTAGGAACATCTTGGAGAAGCCGCCGACGAAGCTGTTCAGCGAACCACCATCGGTGAATGCCAGCGAGTAGCCGTAGGCAACCCAGATGAGCATCGCGACGGCGGCGATCATCAGAACCTGCATGGCCACCGAAAGCATGTTCTTGGTGCGCACGAGGCCGCCGTAGAACAATGCGAGGCCCGGGACGGTCATGAGAAGAACGAGAGCCGACGAAACGAGCATCCAGGTGGTGTCGCCCTTGTCGACAGTCATGGCCGGCGCTGCTGCAACAGCTTCGGCGGCGGCCGGGGCGGCTTCCTGCGCAAAGGCGACGACCGGCGCCAGCAACGCTGCCGACGCGGCGCCAAGGCGCACGAAATGTGAATTCAACTTAGAAAATGACATCAGTAACAACTCCCCTTACAGCCGTTCTTACAGAGCTTCAGAATTGGTTTCGCCGGTGCGGATGCGCACGGCCTGATCGATCGAGTAGACGAAGATCTTGCCGTCGCCGATCTGGCCGGTCTTGGCAGACGCGGCGATTGCCTCGACGGCCTTGTCCGCGAGTTCGGACGAGACGGCGATCTCGATCTTCAATTTCGGCAGAAAGCTCACCGCGTATTCGGTGCCGCGATAGATCTCGGTGTGCCCCTTCTGGCGGCCGTAACCCTTCACTTCGGTCACGGTCAGGCCCTGAATGCCAACAGCCGTGAGGGCTTCGCGCACCTCATCCAGCTTGAACGGCTTGATGATGGCCATCACAATCTTCATCTGGTTCCCATCCTTTGCTTGTCCTCGGCCCCAGCCGACTCTCCTGCCCCCGGCAAGAAAACGGCCGGGCGACTGCAGAGCTACATTCAAAGTATGTGCCAGTTTGAGGTTGGCTAATAAGTTATTGAAATCTAAAGACTATAGAAAGGCGATCTAATAAATGTGCATTTGATCGGCGGGTAATCGCACAAAAAATGAGCAAATTTTGCAAAATGTTCAGGTTTTAGGCGTCTGCCCTTTTGCGGATCAGCCCTTCCTGGGCAACCGAGGCGACGAGGGTGCCGTCACGGCCGTAGATGCTGCCGCGGGTCATGCCGCGGGCGCCGGACGCGCTCGGGCTGTCCTGGGTGTAGAGCAGCCAGTCGTCGAGCGTCGAGGGGCGGTGGAACCACATGGCGTGGTCGAGGCTGGCGGGTTGGATCTCCGGATTGAAGATCGAGGTTCCATGCGGATAGAGCGAGGTGTCGAGCAGGGTCATGTCCGACAGATAGGCCAGCACCGCCGACTGGTAGTGGCGGTCGTCCGGAACCGGGCCCGTGGTGCGGACCCAGATATGCGCATTGGGCTCGAGCTTCTCGTCGCTGATATAGTGGGTGAGCGATACCGGGCGAATCTCGATCGGGCGCTCGCGGCCCCAGTAGCGCTTCACCGTCTCCGGCGCCTGGGCGAGGAAGACCTCGCGGAATTCGGTCTCACCCATCAGTTCCTCGGGTTGCGGCACCTTCGGGATCACCATCTGGTGGTCGTATCCCGGCTCCTCGATCTGGAACGAGCAGGACATGGCGAAGATGGTCTTGCCGTGCTGCACGGCGACGACGCGGCGGGTGGTGAAGCTCGAGCCGTCGCGGGTGCGCTCGACCTGGAAGATGATCGGCACCGAGGGATCGCCGGGGCGGACGAAATAGGCGTGCAGGGAGTGGACGTGACGGTCGCTGTCGACGCAGCGCTGCGCCGCCATCAGCGCCTGGGCGATCACCTGGCCGCCGAAAACCCGCTGCCAGCCATTCTGCGGGCTCATGCCGCGAAACAGGTTCTCCTCGAGCTTCTCGACGTTCAGCGTCTCGATCAGCCGATCCATGGTGCTCGGTTTTTCGCTCGATTTCGACATGATTGCACGGCTCCGCCAGTAGGAACTAGTTCAAGGCTGATCTATATAGGAGCAAGGATATGCACAAGGGCAAAGGAAGTTCGCCATGCTGGATTTGCTGATCGTCGGTGGTGGCTATGTCGGCCTGTCGGTCGCGGTCGCCGTCAAGCAGGCAGCGCCGCATCTCACCGTCGAGGTGATCGAGGCAGCGCCGGAAAATGCCTGGAAGAAGGATCCGCGCGCCTCGGCGATCATCGCCGCGGCGACCAAGATGCTGGAGGTTTTCGGCATCTGGGACCGCATCGAGCCCGAAGCCCAGCCGATCACGAAGATGATCGTCACCGATTCCAAGACCTCCGATCCGGTTCGTCCCGTGTTCCTCACCTTCGACGGCGCGGTGGAAGAGGGGCGGCCCTTCGCCCACATGATCCCCAATGTCGCCATGGTCGGCGCGCTGCGCGAGGTCTGCGAGGCTTTGGGCATCCGTATCCGCCACGGCGTGCGGGCGACCGGGTTCAAGAATGCGGGGCCGGCGGCCGAGCTCACCTTGTCGGACGGCAGCGTGCTGTTGACGCGGCTCGTCGTCGCCTGCGACGGCGTGCGCTCCAAGCTGCGCGACATGGCCGGCATCAAGACGGTCACCTGGGACTACGGCCAGTCGGGCATCGTCACCACGGTCGAGCACGAACGGCCGCACGAGGGCTGCGCCGAGGAGCATTTCCTCCCCTCCGGCCCCTTCGCCATCCTGCCGCTCAAGGGCAACCGCTCGTCGCTGGTGTGGACCGAGCGCACCGCGGATGCCGACCGGCTGGTGGCCGCGGACGACCTCGTCTTCGAAGAGGAACTGGAACGCCGCTTCGGCCACAAGCTCGGCCCGATCCGCGCGACTGGCGATCGGCGCGCCTTTCCGCTCGGCCTGACGCTGGCGCGCGCCTTCGTCGCGCCGCGCATCGCGCTCGCCGGCGACGCGGCCCACGGCATCCATCCGATCTCCGGCCAGGGCCTCAATCTCGGCTTCAAGGACGTCGCCGCGCTGGCCGAAACGATCGTCGAGGCCGACCGGCTGGGGCTCGACTTCGGCGATCTCAATGTCCTGGAGCGCTACCAGACCTGGCGCCGCTTCGACACGTTCCGCATGGGTGTGACCACCGACGTGCTGAACCGGCTGTTCTCCAACGACTTTACGCCGCTCCGGGTCATGCGCGACGTCGGCCTCGGCCTGGTCGACCGGCTGCCGGGGCTGAAATCCTATTTCATCCGCGAGGCCGCGGGCACCGGCGATGGTGGCCGGCCGAAGCTTCTGGCCGGCGAGACGATCTGAGCGAGGGTGCCGTGCTGCCCCTCATCGGCCTGGCGGCACCTTCTTCCCTTTCTGACCAAGGCAATCGCATATGGGATGCCTGTGGCGGCTCCGGCCTCCCTCTTCTCCCCAGCGGGGAGAAGTGCCGAGCGTATGCGAGGCGATGAGGGGGCTGCCCGGCACACCTTGTGCGCTTCGCCCCCCCTCATCCGGCCCTGCGGGCCACCTTCTCCCCGCGGGGGAGAAGAGGGAGCCTGCTTCGGGCGCTGCTCAAAATCCATATGCGATTGCCCTGGCGTTCTGACGGGGAGAATGCACAAGTGGCGCCACTTTGCCCGCCGCTGGACGCGCTATTCCTCGATCTTGCGGGCTTCCGACACCAGCATGATCGGAATGCCGTCGCGGATCGGGTAGGCGAGGCGGGCGCGTTCGGAGACCAGTTCGTTGTGCTCCCGGTCGTAGATCAGCCGACCTTGCGTCAGCGGACAGACGAGCAGTTCCAGCAGCTTGACGTCGACCTTGCTCATCCGGGCGTCCATGCCGGGGCCTTTCCTATTGAAGCCGCGTGTCGGCGTCGCCGAACGAGCGGGCGAGCACGATCTCGGTGATGGCGACCAGCGTCTCGGCACGGGCCTTGAGGTCGGGGGCCTCGAGCAGGGCCTGCTTTTCCGCCGGACCGAAGGGCGACATCATCGACAGGGAATTGACCAGGGTGAGGTTGCTGGCGCGCTCGACGCTCTCCCAGTCGGCCTCGAGCTTGTTGGCGTCGAGATAGGCGCGGAAGGCGGCCAGCAGGCCGGGGCGGTCGACGCTCGCCTCTTCCTCCGGCCCGCCCTTCAGGTCGGTCATGAAGGGTGCGATGTGGAAGCTGCGATAGGGCTTGGTGCCGGCCACTTCCTCGAGCAGGCGGAAGCGGCAGACGCCGCCGAGCGAGGTGATGTAGCGGCCGTCGCCGGTTTCGGTAAGCGAGGTGATGCGGCCGATGCAGCCGACCTGACAGAGCGCCGGGCGCTCGGGCAGGATGTCGCCGGTCAGGCCTTCGGTGAGCGAGGGCTGGATCATGCCTATCAGCCGGTTACCGGCCATGGCCGCGTCGAACAGGGCAAGATAGCGCGGCTCGAAGACGTTGAGCGGCAGCTGGCCACCGGGCAGGAGCAAAACGCCGGCGATGGGGAACACCGGCAATATCTCCGGCAGGTCGTTTGCGGTCAGATATCTGGCATTGCCGACTTGCATGGAAACCCCATTCCGCGCGGCCCGAAACGGGCCGTCGCATGTCTTCCTAATGTGGTTCACCGCGCTCAAAACTCAAGGGCGCGGGCGTGCCCGAGCGTCACGAAAACAGGATCGACGACAGCTTGCGGCGCGCCATGATGGTTGCCGGGTCCTTCGGTCCCCAGGCTTCGAAGAATTCGAGCAGCTGGCGGCGCGCGCCGTCGTCGTCGAAGGTGCGGTCGCGTTTCATCACCAGCAGCAGATGCTCGGCGGCCTCTTCCCGCTTGCCGCTGACATTGAGGATCTTGGCGAGCTTCAGTCGCGCTTCGTGGTCGTCCGGGTTGAGCGCCAGCGCATGCTCGAGCGCGGTCGGATCGCCGAGCTTGCGGGCCTCTTCCATCTGCTCGATCTTCTTCGAGACCGCCTGGATCTCGGGGGTCTTCTGGTGTTCGTCCGGCATGCCGGTGACAAGCTCGCGGGCACGCTCGTGCTGGCCGGCGGCGAGCATGCATTCGGCCATGCCGGCGGCGGCCCTGGCATTGTCCGGATCGGCCTGCAGCACGGCGCCATAGAGCTGGGCGGCTCCCTGGAGATCGCCACCCGACAAAAGGGTCGCGGCTTCCGCCAGCACGGCTTCGATCTCGGCCGCCTCGTCGGCACCGGCGGGGCCTGCAACCTTGTCGATGAACTGGCGGATCTGGCTCTCCGGAACGGCGCCCATGAAGCCATCGACCGGACGGCCGTTGACGAAGGCGACGACGGCCGGGATCGACTGGATGCCGAGCTGGCCGGGGATGGACGGATGGTCATCGATGTTGAGCTTGACCAGCTTGACCCGGCCCTTTTCCTCGGCGACCACCTTCTCGATCACCGGCGCGAGCTGCTTGCAGGGACCGCACCAGGGCGCCCAGAAATCGACCAGGACCGGCTGGTTGCGCGATTCCTCCAGCACGTCCTTGGCAAAGCCCGCTGTCGTGGTGTCCTTGACGAGCGCGACAGGGGTTGCAGGCGTGGCCGGGGCTCCGCCGAAATGCGCCTGGGCCGTCATCTGGCCGCCGTAGCCGCCATAGGGATTGCTGTTGTCGCTCATCGATCGTCTCCCGCATCTTCAGGCCGCAACGGGCCAATTTTCCGCTTAAGATCGTATGTCAGGCCGTGACTTTCAAGACAAGCGGCGTGTGGCCTGTCGCGTCGAGAAAGCGCAGGAGGTCGTCGCGGCCGATCGAGGTGGTCGCGTCGTTCGACAGCGGGTGGCCGTTGATGACGTCATGCTCCATCAGGTCCTTGTCGAGCACGAAGGTGACGTTGTGGCCGGTGTCGTTGATCGCGCCGAACACGGTGACGGAGCCGGGGATGACGCCGAGATATTCCATCAGCTTTTCCGGCTTGCCGAAGGAGACCTTGCTGGCCGCGCCGATCAGCGTGTGCACGGTCTTCAGATCGACCACGGCATTCTCCTCGACGGTCAGCAGGAAGAACTGGTCCTTCTTGTCCTTGACGAACAGGTTCTTGGTATGGCCGCCCGGGATCTCGTCGCGCAGCGCCACCGATTCGGCCACCGTGAAGACCGGTTCGTGGTGCTTCGTCTCATGCTTGATGTGGAGTTCGTCGAGCATGCGGTAGAGGTCTTCGGCGGTCTTCGGCTCAGTGGTCATCAACGCTCTCTTCTGCGGATCGGGGCTGGGGCGGGCGGGACGAACGCCCTTGCCGGCGAGTGATACGTCCGGGCTTCGGCCTTGGCAATCGCCGAGATTTTGCGAAAGCCCCCGTTTCATGGGCTTTGGTGCGACGGGGGTGGGTTTCGCAATTTTTTCTCGGAAAATTCGTCATTTCCCTGTTGCATTTGAAAAGTTGTTGGGCCATATAGCGCCCGTCGCCGCAACAAACGGACGGCCCCCGATCCACTGTCTACCCCCGGATCGAGGTTATGAGCGGGTGTAGCTCAGGGGTAGAGCACAACCTTGCCAAGGTTGGGGTCGGGCGTTCGAATCGCCTCACCCGCTCCAATTCTTCTTCTCCCAGAATTGCAGAGAAATGCCAGGCAGACGCGCCGCTGGCGCTTGCCGCGTGCTGCGGATTTTTGGCCTGAGCGGCTATCCCCTTTCGAATTTCGTCCTATAGTTCCACCCGGCATTCAGACGGGGGACAGGACATGGCCGGCAGGCTCGAAGGAAAGATCGCAATCATCTCCGGCGGCGCGACCGGCATGGGAGGGGCTGCCTCGCGGCTCTTTGCCGCCGAGGGCGCCAAGGTCGCGGTCATCGACCGCAACGGCGAGGAGGCGGCAAGGACGGTCGCTGCCATCCGCGATGCGGGCGGGGTGGCCGAAAGCTTCGTCGCCGACGTATCCGACGAGGGGGCGGTCAACGCCGCGGTCAAGGCGGTCGAGGAGACGTATGGCCCGGTCACCGTGCTCTTCAACCATGCCGGCACGATCGTCATCAAGCCGTTCCTGGAAACCACGCTTAAGGAATGGGACTGGCTGCATGCCGTCAACGTGCGGTCGATGTTCCTGATGACCAGGGCGGTGCTGCCCGGGATGATCGGCGCCGGCGGCGGCTCGATCGTCTGCACCTCGTCGATTTCGGCGGTGGCGGCAACGCCGATGGAAGTGCTCTACGACACGACCAAGGGCGCCGTGCACATGTTCTCGCGCGCCATCGCCGTCGAGTTCCGCGACCGCAACATCCGCTGCAATGCGGTCTGCCCCGGCTTCATCCGCACGCCGCACGGCCTGCGCGAAGTGGCGGAACTCACCGCCCATGGCGTCGACGTCTCGGAGGCGGCGATCTCCGCCCAGCAGGGCCGCATCGGCGAGCCGGAGGACGTGGCGCGGGCCGCGCTCTACCTCGCCAGCGACGACTCGGCCTTCGTCAATGGCGTGCATCTCTTCGTCGACAACGGCTTCACCGCCATCTGACGCGGCGTCGCACTCAGCTTTTCGAAAACACGTAGTCGGTTTCCTGGCGCAGCACTTCGCCGGGACGCAACACGGCCTTGGGGAAATCGGCGTGGTTGATCGCGTCCGGCCAGACCTGGGTCTCCAGGCAGAAGCCGGCGAAGGGGCCGTAGACACGGCCTTCGAGGCCGGGGACGGGCACGTCGAGATAGACGCCGGCATAGAACTGCACGCCGGGTTCGGTGGTGCGCACTTCCATCGTCACGCCGGAATTGATGCTGCGGGCAAGGGCCACCGAATGCTTGGGCCCACGGGCGCGCGACAGACAGAAATTGTGGTCGTAGGGGACTTGGCTGCCGTCGATCTGGCGCGCGATCGGCGCCATTTCGCGAAAATCGAAGGCCGTGCCGGCGACGGGCCGGACCTCGCCTGTCGGGATCAGGTCGCGGTCGACCGGCAGATAGCGGTCGGCGGCGATCATCAGGTCGTGGCCGAGAATGTCGCTGCGGCCGTCGAGGTTGAAATAGGCGTGCTGGCAGACATTGACCGGCGTCGCACGGTCGGTGCGGCTTTCGTAGATCACCGAGAGCAAGCCCTCATCCTTCAGCGTGTAGATCGCGCGGATGGTGCAGTTGCCGGGATAGCCGGCGCGGCCGTCGGGATCGACGACCTCCATCGTCACGTGGTCGTGGCCCATCTCGACGATCGTCCAGTTCATCCGCCCGGTGCCGGTCGAGCCGCCATGCAGGTGGGTGACGCCGCGCTCGTTCAGCTCCAACTGGTAGTCCTTGCCGTCGATCGCGAAGTGGCCACGGGCGATGCGGTTGGCGCAGCGGCCGGGCGAGGCGCCGAAATAGGGGGAGTGCTGCTCGTAGTCCTCGAAGCGCTCGAAACCGAGCACCAGCGGGGCGTCGTGGCCGACAAGGCGCAGATCCTGGATGGCCGCGCCGAAGGTGATGATGCGTGCCGTCAGCCCGCCGCCGGACAGGGTCACCCGCTCGACCGTCTCGCCTGCCAAGGTGGTGCCGAAGATTTCCCTGCCGGTCATGCCATTCCCCCCGTTCGCGGCCTTTCGCCGTCTATCTCGCCAGCGCGCGCGCCGCGTCTTCCAGCCCGCCGAGCGTCAGCGGGTACATCCTGTTTCCCATCAGCTGACGTATCATGCCGACCGACTGGGTGTAGCCCCAATAGTCCTGCTTCAGGGGATTGATCCACAGGCTGCGGCGGAAATGCGCCGTCAGCCGGTCGATCCACACGGCGCCGGCCTCGGTGTTCCAGTGTTCGACGGAACCGCCCGGATGGCTAATCTCGTAGGGGCTCATCGATGCGTCGCCGACGAAGACCAGCCGGTAGTCCGGGCCGAAGGTGCGGATGATGTCGTCGGTGCCGATGACCTCGGCCATGCGGCGGCGATTGTCCTTCCACACCCGCTCATAGGGGCAGTTGTGGAAGTAGAAATAGTCCATGTGGCGGAATTCGGAACGGGCGGCGGAGAACAGCTCCTCGACAGTTCGCACATGGTCGTCCATCGAGCCGCCGATGTCGAAGAACATCAGAAGCTTGACGGCATTGCGCCGCTCCGGCTGCGTCTTCACGTCGAGATAGCCGTGTTCGGCGGTGGCGCGGATGGTGCCGGTGAGGTCGAATTCGTCGGCCGCACCCTCGCGGATGAAACGGCGCAGGCGGCGAAGCGCCACCTTGATGTTGCGGGTGCCGAGTTCGACCGTGTCGTCGAGATTGCGGAATTCGCGCTTGTCCCAGACCTTCACGGCGCGACGGTGGCGGCTTTCGTGCTGGCCGATGCGCACGCCTTCCGGATTGTAGCCATAGGCACCGAAGGGCGAGGTGCCGGCAGTGCCGATCCATTTCGAGCCGCCCTGGTGGCGTCCCTCCTGCTCGGCGAGACGCTGGCGCAGCGTCTCCATCAGCTTGTCGAAGCCGCCGAGCGCCTCGACCAGCTTTTTGTCGTCCTCCGACAGGTGCTTTTCCGCGAGCTTCTTCAGCCATTCCTCGGGGATCGGCACGGTCTCGACGCCATCGGCACCCGAGACGGCCTCCAGCCCGCCGAACATCTCGGCAAAGACCCGGTCGAAGCGGTCGATATGGCGCTCGTCCTTGACCAGCGCCGTGCGGGCGAGGAAGTAGAAGGCTTCGGTATCGAAGTCGGCCAGCCCCTTTTCCATGCCTTCAAGAAGGGTGAGGAATTCCCTCAGCGTGACCGGGACGCGCGCTTCCTTGAGCTTGAGGAAAAAGGGAATGAACATCGGCGGTCAGAAATTCTGCTGGTAGACGATGAACGGCGTTTTCTCGGCTAGGCGATCGTAGAGGCGGCGCGCGGTGGCGTTGAAATCCTGCGTCATCCAGTAGACCTCCCTTGCGCCTTCCGCCTTCGCCCGCTCGTCGACCGCCTCGATCAGGGCCCGGCCGATGCCGGTGCCGCGGATCTCGGGATCGGCATAGAGGTCCTGAAGATAGCATATGTTGTCGATGTGCCAGCAGGAGCGATGGAAGAGATAGTGGGCAAGGCCCACCGGCTGGCCGTCCACCCATGCCAGAAGGCCCCGGTATTCGCCCGGCGCGCCACCGGTCAGCCGGGCGAAGGTCAGGGCGTAGATCTCCTCCGGCAGCTCCGTCTCGTAGAAGGCGAGATAGGCCTTCCACAGGCGGCGCCATTCGGTTTCGTCCTGCGTGCGCAGGGGGCGGATGTCGACGGCCGTCGCCATGTCAGCGCCCCGTGCCGATCTCTTGCAGGTCGTACGGCGTCGTCTGGTAGATCTCGTTGATCCAGTTGCCGAACAGGAGATGGGCGTGGCTGCGCCAGCGGTTGAGCGGGGTCAGCGTCGGGTCGTTGTGCGGGAAATAGTCGTGCGGCATCTTGATCGGCACCCCGGAATTCACGTCGCGGAAATACTCGTCGCCGAGCGAGGTCGAATCATATTCGACGTGGTTGAACATGTAGAGCCGGTTGCCGCGCTTCTCGTGCACGAGGCAGACGCCCATCTCGTCGGATTCCATCAGGATCTCGAGGTCCGGATGCTTCTCGATGTCTTCGCGGCGCACTTCGGTCCAGCGCGACACCGGCACCTGGAAATCGTCGGAAAAGCCGTTGAGGTAGACGGAGGCCGGCGACAGGTTGCGGTGGCGGTAGACGCCGAAGGCTTTCTGTTTCAGCGCGTGCTTCGGCACCTTATGGAAATGGTAGATGGCGGCCATGGCGCCCCAGCAGACATTCATCGTCGAATGGACGTTGGTTTCCGTCCAGTCGAAGATCTGCTGCATCTCGTTCCAGTAGGTGACCTCTTCGTAAGCCAGGTTCTCGACCGGCGCGCCGGTGACGATGAAGCCGTCGAACTTGCGGTCCTTCACCTCTTCCCAGGTCTGGTAGAAGGACAGGAGATGTTCTTCCGAGGTGTTCTTGGCCTTGTGGCCGCCGACGCGCACGAGGGTGAGCTCGACCTGCAGCGGCGAGGCGCCGATCAGGCGGGCGAACTGGACCTCGGTCTTGATCTTGTTCGGCATGAGATTGAGCAGGCCGATCTGCAGCGGGCGGATGTCCTGGCGGACGGCCACCGTCTCGGTCATCACCCGCACGCCCTCGTTGACGAGGGTTTCAAAGGCGGGCAGCGTATCGGGTATCCTGATCGGCATCGTTTCTCATTCCCAGCATCGGCGGAAAAACCGCAAAATAAAACCGGCGGCGAGAAATCGCGACCGGTGCTCGGGAAAATAACGACTTTCCTCGGCCCCTTTAGCGACTTCTTTAACGTGGCTGCAAGCCGGCCGGCCAAATCACCACGGGACAGGGGGTTATTTACGCCTGTTGCGCCGGCGAATCAATGGGGGGAATACGGAGCAGATTCAACATCTGGTATTGGCTTACTTGAATTGAAGATGTGCCGCAGCAGGAGCTACAGCACATCTCTCAGATGCCGATTATGCGGCGTTTGCCAAGTCAGCCGGCAACCAAACAGGGCTGTTGGATGACCCCTTCATAATCTGGATACTGTGATCGCAGTCAGACCGCTTCTTGTATCCTTCGCTGCTAACCGCAATTGGTTCGCCGTTGGACGAGTGGTAGGTCCAACGCCATTCACCGCGATTGTCTTTGTACATCCAGTATGACGGATAAGTTCGAGTTGCCATCTGAACCTCTCAAGGTTTGGCAAAATGTCGGACTTGACCACAGCGGAAAAAACTGAATCTATGTCAGTGTGAAAGCGCTGTATCCTGCGTCCGACACCAATCTTTGCAGGGTATTACAAGAGACCGTCTCGGCTGGGGAGTTGAGGCGGTTTTCTTTTTGGTCCCGTCCAGTAACGCTGAGGCGGTTCTTCAAGTCAAGCGAGCGAACCGGCAGACTTGTGAACAACGGGGATACAAGAGAAACTCCTGAAATAAAACAAATACTTAATTCTCCCCCTTCTAGTTCAAAACGAGAACAAGGGCATATTCGGTCGGATGATTTCCTTATCCTTAGAGCCGAAATTGCGAATCGCCCCGGCTTCAGGGGTCGAGGAATTGCATTCCTTAACTATCGCTCGCGCCTTGCCATAAACGCCAGGCGTTCGAACAGGTGCACGTCCTGCTCGTTCTTCAAAAGGGCGCCGTGCAGCTTGGGCAGGGCCTGTTTCGGGTCGGCGCGCAGGTCGACCGGGTCGACGTCCTCGGCGACCAGAAGGCGGATCCAGTCGAGTGCTTCGGACGTCGACGGCTTCTTGCGCAGGCCCGGCGTCTCGCGGATCTCGTAGAACTGGGTGAGGGCATTGCGGATCAGCGTCTGCTTGATGCCGGGATAGTGGACCTCGACGATGCGGGTCAGCGTATCGGCGTCGGGGAAGCGGATATAGTGGAAGAAGCAGCGGCGCAGGAAGGCGTCCGGCAGTTCCTTCTCGTTGTTCGAGGTGATGATGACGATCGGGCGCACAGCGGCCTTCACCGTTTCGCCGGTCTCGTAGACATGGAATTCCATGCGGTCGAGTTCCTGCAACAGGTCGTTGGGAAACTCGATGTCGGCCTTGTCGATCTCGTCGATCAGCAGGACCGTCTTCTCGCCGGCGGCAAAGGCCTGCCAGAGCTTGCCCTGGCGGATGTAGTTGCCGACGTCGTTGACCCGTGCGTCGCCGAGCTGGCTGTCGCGCAGGCGCGAGACCGCGTCATATTCGTAGAGGCCCTGCTGCGCCTTGGTGGTCGACTTGATGCTCCATTCGATCATGTCGAGGCCAAGCGCCGCCGCCACCTGTCGTGCGAGCTCGGTCTTGCCGGTGCCGGGCTCGCCCTTGACGAGCAGCGGCCGCTCGAGCGCGATGGCCGCGTTGACGGCGACCATCAGGTCCTTGTCGGCGATATAGTCGGCGGTACCGGTGAACTGCATGCTCAAGTCTTCCTGGCTGATCCTTGGCGGTGAACCTAGTGGCGCAAGGGGTGCAGTGCAAGATGGCGGGGCTGCCGGCGGCGGTGGCCGCGCGCCAGATAAAGCTTGTAAAAATGCTGGAATCTGACAGGCTGAACGCAGCGACACATGCCGCCCGTTGGTGTTCCGACACTTGCCTCCGCTGGCAGGAAAGTCACATTCGGGACCGCGGCGGGCGCATTCCCGGCAGGTCCTGCCAAGCTCTCGGCATCCCCCGCCGCATTCGCTTCGAAGACGAAGTTTCTACCGCCAGCCGACCGAAGATCACCTGTTCCCGATCGAGCGCCGCCATCAAGGGCGGCCCGCGATCCTTCACCGAAGGAAGACACCCATGGCCAAAGGTCAGGTACGTTCGAACCGCGAAGCCCGAAAACCCAAGAAGGACAAGACCAAGGCCGATGCGCCCAAGGCGACCGGCTTTGCCAGCCAGCTGAAGAATGCCGAAACCGCCAAGGACGGCACCGCCAAGCGCTAAGGCGCCATCGGCCTCCAGCGATACCACGACCAAGCGTCGTGCCCGGCCTGATCGGCGCCCCGGCGCCCGGTCAGGCGGCGAGGGGCCAAGCAATCGGCCTTTCCCTTCCCGGCCCATATGCGCTATGGGCACATCCATGACGGACACGACCTTCACCATCCTGCTCGGCGGGGCGCTCATCCCGACCGAACGGCTGAAAGCCGCGGTCGCGGGAAGCCGCGCCATTGCGGCCGACGGCGGCATGCGCCATGCGGCCGTGCTCGGCCTTTCGCCGGAATTGTGGGTCGGCGACTTCGACAGCTCCGCCGATCTGCCGGTCGAGGATTTTCCCGGCGTGCCGCGCCTGCCCTATCCGGCGCAGAAGGCGGCGACCGACGGCGAGATCGCCGTCGAGGAGGCGCTGTCGCGCGGGGCCAAGCGGCTGGTGCTCGCCGGTGCGCTCGGCGGCGAGCGCTCGGACCATGCGCTGATGCATCTGCTGTCGGGCGTGGCGCTGGCCAAGGGCGGTATCGAGGTGATGATGACCTCCGGCAGCGAAGAGGCCTTTCCGCTGCTTGGGCACGATTTTACCCTCGACCTGCCGAAGGGCTCGCTGTTCTCGGTGCTGGGCCTGTCGCCGCTGGCCGGGCTGACGATCGACAATGCCCGCTATCCGCTCAAAGATTTCGCGCTGCCCTTCGGGTCGTCGCGCACCATTTCCAACGTCGCGGAAGGTCCCGTGCGGTTCTCGCTGAAAAGCGGCGATGCCGTCGTCCTTGCCCGCCCTTACGATTTTTCCGGAGCTTGACCTTGGCACCACCCATTCTCAAACTCGACGACATCGTGCTCTCCTTCGGCGGCGCACCGCTTCTCAACGGTGCCGGCCTGCAGGTCGAGCCGGGCGACCGCATCTGCCTGGTCGGCCGCAACGGCTCGGGCAAGTCGACGCTGATGAAGATCGCCGCCGGCATGGTCGAGCCGCAGTCGGGCGAGGTGTTCCGCCATCCGGCAGCCACCATCCGCTATCTCGAACAGGCGCCCGATTTCGGCAGCCACAAGACCGTGCAGGCCTATGCCGAGGCGGGGCTCGGGCCGGGCGACGATCCGTATCGCGTTACCTATCTTCTGGAACATCTGGGCCTATCCGGCCAGGAAGACCCGGCAAGCCTGTCGGGCGGCGAGGCCAGGCGCGCGGCGCTCGCCCGCGTCATGGCGCCGGAACCCGACATCCTGATGCTCGACGAGCCGACCAACCATCTCGACCTGCCGACCATCGAATGGCTGGAAGGCGAGCTGGCCAAGAGCCGCAGCGCGCTGGTGGTGATTTCGCACGACCGCCGCTTTCTCGAGAAGGTGTCGACCGCGACCGTCTGGCTCGACCGCGGCCTGTCGCGCCGGCTCAACCGCGGCTTCGGCCATTTCGAGGAATGGCGCGACAAGGTGCTGGAAGAGGAAGAGATCGAGCAGCACAAGCTCGGCAAGGAGATCCAGCGCGAGGAGCACTGGCTGCGCTACGGCGTGACCGCAAGGCGCAAGCGCAACATGCGCCGCCTCGGCAACCTGCAGAACCTGCGGGCCGAATATCGCGGCCACAAGGGACCGCAGGGCACGATCCAGGCGAGCGCCACGGAAGGCCGCGAAAGCGGCAAGCTTGTGATCGAGGCGGAGAAGATCACGAAAGCCTATGGCGAACGCACCATCGTCGCGCCCTTCTCGATCAGGGTTCATCGCGGCGACTGCATCGGCCTGATCGGCCCGAACGGGGCCGGCAAGACGACGCTGCTCAAGATGCTGACCGGCCAGCTGCAACCCGACAGCGGCACGGTCAAGCTCGGCACCAATCTCGAGATCGCCGTGCTCGACCAGAAGCGCGAGGACCTCAACCTCGAGGACACGCTGTCGCATTACCTGACCGACGGGCGCGGCGAGAACCTTCTGGTCAACGGCGAGCAGAAGCATGTGACCGGCTACATGAAGGAATTCCTGTTCCAGCCGGAGCAGGCGCGAACCCCGATCAAGAACCTCTCCGGCGGCGAACGCGCCCGGCTGATGCTGGCGCGGATGATGGCCAAGCCGTCGAACCTGCTGATCCTCGACGAACCGACCAACGACCTCGACATCGAGACGCTCGACCTGTTGCAGGAAATCGTCGCCGGCTATACCGGCACGGTCATCCTGGTCAGCCATGACCGCGACTTCCTCGACCGCACCGTGACCTCGACGATCGCACCGGCCGATCCCGAGCATCCGGACGGTCGCTGGATCGAATATGCCGGCGGCTATTCCGACATGCTGGCGCAAAAAAAGGGCGCCGAGGACGAACGCAAGAAGGCCGAAAAGGCCGAGAAGGCGAAGACCTCAGAGGCGAAATCCGCGGACACGGGCGGCAAGGCGCGCGGCAAGCTTTCCTACAAGCAGAAGTTCGCGCTGGAGAACCTGCCGAAGGAGATGGAGAAGACGCAGAAGGACATCGCCGCCCGGGAGGCGAAGATGGCCGATCCGAACCTCTTCGCCAAGGACCAGGCGACCTTCAACAAGCTCGCCGCCGAGACGGAAAAGCTGCGCGCCGACCTCGTCCGCATGGAAGAGGAATGGCTGGAGCTGGAAATGCTGCGCGAGGAACTGGAGGGGTAGACGCTGCGAAAACCGCGCGATCACTCCGGCGCGATGGGCGTCAGCGAAGAATGATCGTCAAAAATGTGCAGACAACAAGGAACACAAGAAGGACGTAACCCAGCTTGTTTTCCTCGGTGGGAAGTCTCCATCTGTGGGTCTTGGTGTCCCTCAGATCGTATCTGATGACCACGATCATTCCCAGAATCATGATCGCGTAAAAGACAAACGTCCTCACGGCGTTATTCCCATTCGGGCGACGGACGGGATGTGAGCCACTCCCCGCCTCCGTGACTTATGACTGCGGTGCCGGCTGCTCCCTGTCGCAACTGATCCGCTCCAGATGCAGCAGGTTCGGCGACAGCGTGTCGTAGAAGGCGCCGGAGCGGCCGATATAGATCAGGGTCGAGCCGGAGAGCTCGGCCAGCACGCCGGAAAGCGTGGTCACGGTATCCGGCTCCAGGCCTTCGAGAACGTCGTTCAGCACGATCCAGCGCGGCTTGCGCAGGATGAGGCCGGCGAAGGCGAGCGCCATCTGCTCGTCCTTGTCGAGCAGCCGGTCCCAGCGGGCGCGCTCGTCGAGCCTTCCGGCGATGCGGGAGAGGCCGACGCGATGAAGCGCTGCGACCATCGCCTCGTCGGTGAAGCCGGCAGAGGCGAGCGGATAGGCGAGAACGCTCCTGAGCTTGCCCTCCGGCAGGTATTCGAGCTGGGGCACGAACAGCATGTCGCCTTCCTGCGGCAGCAGGATGCGGCCTTCGCCATAGGGCCAGAGGCCGGCAATGGCGTTGAACAGCAGCTTGCGGTTGACGCCCTGGTCGCCGTTGATCATCACCCGCTCGCCGAGGGCGATGGTCGGGTCGGTTTCCTTGATGCGGAAGCCGTCGAGCGCGCAGTCGCCGTCGACATGCGAGGCGATCGACACAGCCTCGAGCGACAGCCGTCCGGGCTCGCCCTTGACGACGACGATCCGGCCTTGCGCCGGGGCATCGTCCATGTCGATCAACGCGGCGCGCAGCGCCGACACGCGCAGCAGGGCCGCCTTCCAGTCGGCAATCGCGCCGAAATTGTCGACATACCAGCGCAGGGCCGAATGCACCTGGTTGAAGGCGGCGGCGGCCATCATCAGGCCGCCGAAGGTCATGGTGCCGGCGAAATAGGCCGGGGCGGCAATCAGGATCGGCACGAGGATGGCGAGCCAGCCGAACCCGGCGGTGACCCAGGTGAGATTGGTGAGCGCCCTGGCCAGGTGGCGGATGGAGCGCAGCACCGCGTCGAGCTTTTCGTGGATGTGGCGGCGCTCGGTTTCCTCGCCGCCGGCCAGCGCGATCGCCTCGAGGTTTTCGTTGGCGCGCATCAGCGAGAAGCGCAGCTCGGCTTCGTTCGCATAACGCGTGGCGTTGAGGCGGGTGAGCTTCCAGCCGACGATCTGGCTGAACAGCGAGGCGATGCCGGCATAGGCGACGGCGCCCCAGACCATGTAGCCGGGGATCGAGAAGCTGTAGCCGCGGAAATGGAAGACGAAGCCGCTCGACAGCTGCCAGAGCACGCCGATGAAGCTGACCAGGAGGATGGTCGCCTGGACGAGGCCGATCGACAGCGACGTGGTCATCTCGGCCAGCTTGCGGGCGTCCTCGTGCAGGCGTTGGTCGGGATTGACGCCGAGCGGGCTCGTCATCATCAGGTGATAGGCCCGGCGGTCGGTCAGCCATTCGTCGACGACGTTGCGGGCCAGGCCCTCGCGCATGTAGAGCGCCGTCATCTGGTTGAGCCAGGTCTGGGTGACGTTCAACAGCAGCAGCACGCCGGCGATCTTGCCGAAATTGCCGAGCTCGACGATGAAGGCGTCGAGATCGCGGCGCTCCAGCGAGTTGTAGAAGGGCGCGTTCCAGCGGTTGAGCAGGATCTGCCCATAGGCGGTGGCCAGAATGATCGCAAGAAGGGCGGCGGCGAGCAGCAGGATGCGGTTGCGCACCGGCGAGGCCCAGAAGGATTCGCCGGCGATGGCGAGTTGCCGCCGAAAACTGAGTTCGACCGTCGGAGCGTCCTCGGGCGCGGGGGTATCGGGTACCGTATTGAACATGCAGTTTCTGTCTCGCCGTATCGGACATACCAGATATCATGCCTGCCGCGCTTGTCCATGCGAGGCTGCTGAAATCCGGGCGTCCATAGTCTCAGTCTAGCGCGAATCTATTGGCAAAGGGTTTGCGGCATAATGACAGTCCGACCGATCCGTCCCGGTCGCCGTCCCACCTTCGCCTCCCCTGCCGCCGACTTGCCAGCCGCGCGGCTCCACGCTATGTGTCTTCCTGCTCTAACGGGGTGCCTTTGATCCGCAAACGGATCGATGGCTGAGAGGCTCTGAAGCCAACCCGCGGAACCTGATCCGGCTAACACCGGCGGAGGGATTAGACGCGTGTCATTGAAGACGCCCTATCCCGAATTTTCAACATGCCAAGGAGGGGCCCTTCATGCCGACCCATCGACATTTCCATCTTCGCCGCGGCCTAGCCGCGCTCGCCATGCTGGCGCTGACCGGTTCGGCAGCCGTTGCCGCCGACAAGACGCTCACCGTCTATACCTATGAGAGCTTCATCTCCGAATGGGGTCCGGGGCCGAAGGTCAAGGAAGCCTTCGAGAAGACCTGCGGCTGCACCGTCGACTTCGTCGGCGTGGCCGACGGCGTGGCGCTGCTCACCCGGCTCAAGCTGGAGGGCACGGGCACCAAGGCGGATCTGGTGCTGGGCCTCGACACCAATCTGGTGGCGGAAGCCAAGGAGACCGGCCTGTTCGAGCCGCACGGCATCGACGTCTCGGCGGTCAAGGTACCCGGCGGTTTCTCCGACGACGTCTTCGTGCCCTATGACTACGGCCACTTCGCCGTGATCTACGACACCGAGACGATGAAGACCCCGCCGAAGAGCCTGAAGGAACTGGTCGAGGGCGACCCGAAGGACAAGATCGTCATCGAGGATCCGCGGACCTCGACGCCGGGGCTCGGCCTGCTGCTCTGGGTCAAGTCGGTCTATGGCGACGAGGCGGACGAGGCCTGGGCCAAGCTCAAGGGCCGCGTGCTGACCGTTACCCCCGGCTGGTCGGAGGCCTATGGCCTGTTCACCAAGGGCGAGGCGCCGATGGTTCTCTCCTACACCACCTCACCGGCCTATCACATGGTGGCGGAGAACACCGAGCGCTACCAGGCGGCGGCGTTCTCCGAGGGGCACTATATCCAGATCGAGGTGGCCGGCCTGCTCAAGGGCGCGCCGCAGAAGGACCTGGCGCGGCAGTTCCTGTCCTTCATGGTCACGCCCGCCTTCCAGGACACCATTCCCACCAACAACTGGATGATGCCGGCCGCCGCGACTTCCGAACCGTTGCCGGACGCCTTCGGCAAGCTGGTCTCGCCGGAAAAGACCTTCCTGATGACGCCGGAAGAGGTGGCGACGCATCGCAAGGCCTGGATCGACGAGTGGCTCGCGGCGATGACGCTCAACTGAGCATGGCGGTTCTGCGGCGATCACGCATGGACGAGAGGCTGCCGGCGATCGCCGGCGGCCTTTTCGTGCTGGCGCTGATCGCCGGTTTCGTCGTGACCGCCGTCGCGTCGCTGCTTTCGGTCGGCGGCGAGACGTCGGCTACGACGATCGTCAGTGATCCGGTCGTGCGCCGGGTCTTGTGGTTCACCCTGTTGCAGGCGGTGCTCTCGACGCTGATCTCGGTCGCGGCCGCCATCCCGGTGGCGCGGGCGCTTGCGCGCCAGCCGCGGTTTTTCGGCCGCCAGTGGCTGATCCGGCTGATGGCCGTGCCGATGGGCCTGCCGGTGCTGATCGGCGCGCTCGGCATTGTCGGTATCTGGGGACGGCAGGGCATGGTCAACGACATGCTGGTGGCGCTGGGTTCGGGCGAACGCTTCAGCATATATGGGCTTTCGGGCATCCTGATCGCCCATGTGTTCTTCAACCTGCCGCTCGCCGCCCGGCTGATGCTGGCGAGCCTGGAGCGCATTCCCTCCGAATACTGGCGCTCCGGCGCCAGCCTCGGCATGGGCGGGCTGTCGGTCTTCCGCTTCATCGAATGGCCGGTGCTGCGGCGCGTCATTCCCGGCATTGCCGGGCTGATCTTCATGCTGTGCGCCACCAGCTTCACCCTCGTCCTGGTGCTTGGCGGGGGACCGGCGGCAACCACCATCGAGGTCGCCATCTACCAGGCGCTGCGGCTGGATTTCGACCCGGCCCGGGCCGTGTCGCTGGCCTTCCTGCAGATCGCCGTGACGGCGGTGATCCTCGGGGCCATGGCGCTCTTCCCCGCGCCTGCCGATCCCGGCACGACGCTCGGTGCGGCGGCGCAGCGCTTCGACGGGCGCAGGCCACTTTCCCGCCTTGGCGACGGTCTGGTGATCCTCGCCTGCACGCTCTTTCTCGGCCTGCCGCTCGGACAGGTCGTGTTCGCCGGCCTCCGGTCGGACCTTGCCGGACTTGTCGCCGACAGGGCGGTGCTCGATGCGGCCGTGACCAGCCTCGTCATCGGGTTTTCCGCAGCGCTGGTCTCGGTTCTGGTCGGGGTGGCGGTCATCCGTGCCCGCGCGGCGCTGGCCGAGGGCAAGCGGCGTCCGCCGCTGGCAACCGTCGTTTCCGGCGCGCTTGCCGCGGTCTCCTCGCTGGTCCTGCTGGTGCCGACGGCCGTTCTCGCCACCGGCTGGTTCCTCGTGCTGCGCGCGCAGGGCGACGTGGCGCGCTATGCGGCCGGCGTGGTGGTCGGCATCAATGCGCTGATGGCGCTGCCCTTTGCCATGCGGGTGCTCTCGCCGGCCTTCGAGGCGCATTGGCTGCGCAGCGCCCGGCTCGCCGACAGCCTCGGCATCCGGGGGATCGCCCGGTTCCGCCTGATCGACTGGCCGGTGCTGCGCCGGCCGATTTTCACGGCCCTGTCCTTTGCCATGGCGCTGTCGCTCGGCGATCTCGGCGCGGTCGCGCTGTTCGGCTCGGAGAACCTCACGACGCTGCCCTGGCTGATCTACAGCCGCATGGGCGCCTATCGCAGCCAGGACGCCGACGGGCTGGCGCTTCTGCTCGGCCTCGTCTGCCTGATGCTGGCGCTCGCGGGAACGCCGGAGCCCCGGCGAAAGGACACTGGCCATGCCGGATAGAAATGCCAGCGCCGTCATGCTCGACGATGTCCGGCTGAGACTTGGATCGGCCGAATTCCATTTCGACTGCCGCATTGCCGGCGGCGTCATCACCGCCGTCGCCGGGCCGTCCGGATCGGGCAAGTCGACGCTGCTCAACCTGATCGCCGGCTTCGAACAGCCGGACCAAGGCCGCGTGCTGATCGGCGATGAGGACGTGAGCCGGCTTTCGCCCGCCGACCGTCCGGTGTCGCTGGTGTTCCAGGACAATAATCTCTTTGCCCATCTCGACCTCTTCACCAATGTCGGGCTGGGCATCGACCCGGCGATGCGGCTGAAGCCGGGCGACCGGCTGGCCGTGAGCGGGGCGCTGGCCCGCGTCGGGCTCGGTGGCTACGAGAAACGCCTGCCGGCGACGCTGTCGGGCGGCGAGCGGCAGCGGGCGGCCTTTGCCCGGGCGCTGGTGCGCCGGAAGCCGGTCATGCTGCTCGACGAGCCGTTTGCCGCGCTCGATCCGGGCCTGCGGGCGGCGATGGCCGACCTGCTGCTCGACCTTCATCGCGAGACGGGCCATGCGATCGTCATCGTCAGCCATGATCCGCAGGAGGTGGCGCGGCTCGCCGCCGACGTGCTGTTCCTCGAAGCTGGCCGCATCGCGCTTGGGGCATCGCGCGAGACGTTCTTCACCCGGACCGACATCGCCTCCGTCGCCGATTTCCTCGGAAAGGCCGACGGCGGCTGACGCTACGGCAGGAAGCCTTCGCCTTATTTTGGACGTTCGCCGGTGGCATTCGCTCAAGAGGACCTGACGGGTCCGTCTTTCTGCCTTTTCGTTCCTACTTATCCGGCGCCGCCTCTTTTTCCTCATGCAATTTTATCCATATCTAACGAATGATGTTAAAAGGGCCACACCGATGCGAGGTCTCGTTTCCCGGATCGATTTCCGGTTGCATCGGTACCTGGAGCGATTCAAAAGGAGGTTCGAGGGCGCGTTGTTGTTGAGGCAGGATGAACGTCATGGGCGGTAAAGGCGTATCGCTTGTCGGTCGCGTGCGGCGACACCGTCAGGCCGGTGTCGCACGGGGCGCGGTTGCGCTTCTCTGCGCCTCGCTGGCGCTCAGCTCCTGTCAGACGCTGTTCGAACAGGCCTATGTGCCGACCGTCGGCCCTTCCGACAATCCGCAGATCGTCGACCAGGTGCAGAAGGACGACCCGCGGGCGCAGATGGGCGCGCGCGAGCATCCGCGCATCGTCGCGAGCTATGGCGGCGAATATCACGACGAGAAGACGGAAAAGCTGGTCGCCCGGATCACCGGCGCGCTGACCGCGGTCTCGGAGAACCCGAACCAGTCCTATCGCATCACCATTCTGAATTCCCCGGCGATCAACGCCTTCGCCCTGCCCGGCGGCTATCTCTACGTGACGCGCGGCCTTTTGGCGCTCGCCAACGACGCCTCGGAAGTGGCGGCCGTGCTCTCCCACGAGATGGCCCACGTGACGGCGAACCACGGCATCGAGCGGCAGCGGCGCGAGGAGGCGGAAGTGATCGCCAGCCGCGTGGTCGCCGAAGTCCTGTCGAGCGATCTCGCCGGCAAGCAGGCACTGGCGCGCGGCAAGCTTAGGCTCGCCGCCTTCTCCCGCCAGCAGGAACTTCAGGCCGACGTGATCGGCGTGCGCACGCTCGGCGAAGCCGGCTATGATCCCTATGCAGCCGCCCGTTTCCTTGATTCCATGGCGAGCTACAGCCATTTCACCTCGGTCGATCCCGATGCCGACCAGAGCCTCGACTTCCTGTCGAGCCATCCGAACGCGCCGCAGCGCGTCGAGCTGGCCAGACGCCATGCGCGCGCCTTCGGACCGGAGGGCACGCACGGCGAATCGGGCCGCGACTATTATCTCAAGGGGATCGATGGCCTGCTCTACGGCGACAGCCCGCAGGAGGGCTATGTCCGCGGGCAGACCTTCCTGCATGGCAGCCTCGGCATCCGCTTCGAGGTTCCGGACGGCTTCCAGATCGACAACAAGGTCGAGGCGGTGCTCGCCACCGGCCCGGGCGACGTGGCGATCCGTTTCGACGGCGTGGCCGACGCCGAGCGCCGCAGCCTGTCCAACTATATTTCCAGCGGCTGGGTGACCGGTCTGCTGCCGGAGACGATCCGCGAGATCACCGTCAACGGACTGGAGGCGGCGACCGCGCGCGCCTCGGCCGAGCGCTGGGATTTCGACATTACGGTCATCCGCATCGGCCCGCAGATCTTCCGCTTCCTGACCGCCGTTCCAAAAGGCAGCGCCGTGCTGACCCCGACGGCGGACAAGCTGAGGGCGAGCTTCCGGCGGATCACCCCGCAGGAAGCGGCGACGCTGAAGCCCCTGCGCGTGCGCGTGGTCACCGTCGGCCCGGGCGATACGATCGGCACGCTTTCGGCGCGCATGATGGGTACGGATCGCAAGCTGGAACTCTTCCGGCTGATCAATGCGCTCGGACCCACCTCCACGGTGCAGGCCGGCAACAAGGTCAAGATCATCTCGGAATGAAAGAAGGGCCGGTACGAATCGGCCCCTTGTAGATTTGCCTCAGAAGGCCATTTCGCGCATCTGGCCCGTCTTCGGACCGTAATGGGTGAGGGCGGCTTTCAGCTTTTCCAGCGCCCGGGTCTCGATCTGACGGACACGTTCCTTGGAAATGCCGAGTTCGGCGCCGAGTTCCTCGAGCGTCGCGCCGTCCTCGGTCAGGCGGCGTGCCTTGATGATGCGGTTTTCCCGCTCGTTGAGTTCGGTCAGCGCATTCTTCAACCAGCCGCGCCAGCGTTCGCCGTCGATGATGCCGGTGACCTGTTCGTCCGGCGGCACTTCGTTGCTCTCCAGCATTTCCAGCTGTTCGCTGCCGTCGCCGCCGTCGCGGCCCTTCATCGGCGCCTGCAACGAGGCGTCCGCGCCGGAGAGCCGCGCATCCATCGACTGGACGTCGGCCAGGCTGACGCCGAGGGCCGAGGCGATCTCCTGGTGGATGGCCTGGTCGCTCAACCGGTTGTCGCCCTGGGCGAGCTTGGCGCGCAGGCGGCGCAGGTTGAAGAACAGCGCCTTCTGCGACGAGCTCGTGCCGCCGCGCACGATCGACCAGTTGCGCAGGATATAGTCCTGCATCGAGGCGCGGATCCACCAGCCGGCATAGGTGGAGAAACGGACTTCGCGGGCGGGCTCGAAGCGGGCCGCGGCTTCCAGTAGGCCTATATAGCCTTCCTGGATCAGGTCGTTGAGCGGCAGGCCGAAGCCGCGAAACTTGGAGGCCATGGCGATGACCAGGCGCATATGGGCGTGGGCGATGCGATTGCGGGCATCCTGATCGTCGTTGTCTCTCCAGCGGATCGCCAGATCCAGCTCCTCCTCGCGTTCGAGATAGGGCTGAGCCATCGCAAATCGGATGATGTGTCTGTCGGCGGACATGGCTTTCATCGGCGTCTCCATGGGCGGTACGATCAGGACGGGGTCGTCTATTCGGCACTCATGCATGAACGGGCCAAGGCCATACGGGTTCCATCGCGCGTAGGTCGATTTTTGCCAAAGGCAAGCGTCCCCGGCCGCGGACCGTTCAAAAACCATTACGCGGAACATGGGAATTCGGTTTGAACGTTGCACGTCAAAGGGCCGATCGGTTCGGCTTTTCACGGACTTGTGATGAATCGGCCGGGATCAGGCGGGACGATGGCCGCCGATAAGCGCCAGGCGCGGCACGGGCCAGCCCTTGGCGTCGGGCATGAAGACCAAGCGGTAGCGGGCAAAGATATTGGCCAGCAGCAGCGTGAACCAGGCGCCGAAGGACAGGCCGGCGATCACGTCGCTCGGATAGTGCGCGCCGACCATGACGCGGCTGAACGCCATCCACAACGCCAGCAGCATGAAGGCAAGCCGGTAGCGCGGCAGAAGCAGGATCAGCACCATGAAGATGGCGCCGACCGTGGTGGCATGGCCGGACGGGAAGCTCTCGAACTTGGCGCCGCTGAAAGAGGAGAAGCCGAACGAGCCCCAGTCGTCGAACTGGCCGGGGCGGGCGCGGCCGATGACCCGCTTGACGAGATTGGCGAGAATGCCGGACAGCGCCACGGCGAGGAAGGCATAGGCGCCGATCTGGCCGAGATAGAGCGCGCGGAAGCGCTGCCTTGCGCCGCGCGACAGCCGCCAGGAGGCAAAGCCCGTGAGCGCCAGCATGGCCGCGGCCGTCAGGATCCAGCCGGAACTGCCGAATTCGGTGATCATCTTGCCGAGCGAGCGGGTGAAGATATCCCGGTGCCTGGAGGCGCCGACGGGCGCGTCGAAGATGAGGAAGGAGAGGAGAACCAGATTGGCGGCGACGACGGCGAAGATCTGCCAGTAGTGCGGCGCAGGCGGGTGACGGTTGAGGTCACGGCGCCTCTTCAGCCAGGTCCTGATCTTGTCGATGCCGCTCACGTCCAGCCTTCCGCTTCATTCCAGTCTGCCGGCGACGGAGAGGCCGGAACGGCGTCCACGAACGGCATGCAGCCGCGGCAAGATGGTTGCCGCGGCTTTCAAATGCAAGGGCCTGTCAGGCCGACAGCGCCTTGAACTCGGCGAGGATGGCGTCGCCCATCTCGGTGGTGCCGACCTTGGTCGCGCCTTCGCTCATGATGTCGGCGGTGCGGATGCCCTTGTCGAGCACGGCGGCGATCGCCTTTTCGAGGTTGTCGGCTTCCTTCACCATGTTGAAGGAGTAGCGCAGGCACATGGCGAACGAGGCGATCATGGCGATCGGGTTGGCGATGCCCTTGCCGGCAATGTCAGGAGCCGAGCCGTGGACCGGCTCGTAGAGCGCCTTGCGCTTGCCGGTCTTGGCATCCGGTGCGCCGAGCGAGGCCGACGGCAGCATGCCGAGCGAACCGGTCAGCATGGCGGCGACGTCGGAGAGCATGTCGCCGAACAGGTTGTCGGTGACGATGACGTCGAACTGTTTTGGCGCACGAACGAGCTGCATGCCGCCGGCGTCGGCCAGCATGTGCTCGAGCTGGACGTCCGGATACTTGGCCTTGTGGGTCTCGGTGACGACCTGGTTCCACAAGACGCCCGACTTCATCACGTTGCGCTTTTCCATCGAGCAGACGCGGTTCTTGCGGGTACGCGCCAGTTCGAAGGCGACCGAGGCGATGCGCTCGATCTCGTAGGTGTCGTAGACCTGCGTGTCGATCGCCCGCTTCTGGCCGTTGCCGAGATCGGTGATGGTCTTCGGCTCGCCGAAATAGACGCCGCCGGTCAGTTCGCGCACGATCAGGATGTCGAGGCCTTCGACCAGTTCCGGCTTGAGCGAGGAGGCGGAAGCGAGCGCCGGATAGCAGATCGCCGGGCGCAGGTTGGCGAACAGTTCGAGGTCCTTGCGCAGGCGCAGCAGGCCGGCCTCGGGGCGGACGTCATAGGGAACGTCGTCCCATTTCGGGCCGCCGACGGCGCCGAACAGCACGGCGTCGGCGCTCATCGCCTTGGCCATGTCGTCCTCGGAGATCGCCGCGCCATGGGCGTCGTAGGCGCAGCCGCCGACCAGACCCTCGTCGGTGGCGAAGCCTGAGCCCTGTTCGGCATTCATGTAGGCGATGATCTTGCGGACCTCGCCCATGGCTTCGGGGCCGATGCCGTCGCCGGGCAGAAGGAAGAGATTGCGCTGTGTCATGGAAAGCCTCCCTGGCTTTGAAAAAGAGTTGCCGCCTTCTATCGGGCAAAAACCCGCATTTCAAGGACACTCAGCGGCAGAACGGTACGGTGGGAGGCAGCCGTAGCGGAGAGGCCGGCGCGGTCGGTCAAGCCGGTGCCCGCGCCGTTGCCAGGATCGATCAGGCCCAGGGATGGGTCTGGGCGTTGGTCTTTTCGAAGGCGGCGATGCTCGATGCCTTTTCCAGCGTCAGGCCGATGTCGTCGAGGCCGTTCAGCAGGCAGTGGCGCTTGAAGGCGTCGATGTCGAACTTGATGCGGCCGCCGTCCGGGCCGGTGATTTCCTGCGATTCAAGGTCGACCGACAGAACGGCGTTGGAGCCGCGGTTGGCGTCGTCCATCAGCTTGTCGAGGTCTTCGGGGCTGACGACAATCGGCAGGATGCCGTTCTTGAAGCAGTTGTTGTAGAAGATGTCGGCGAACGAGGTGGAGATCACGCAGCGGATGCCGAAGTCGAGGAGCGCCCACGGGGCATGCTCGCGCGAGGAGCCGCAGCCGAAATTGTCGCCGGCAACCAGGATCTGGGCATTGCGATAGGCCGGCTTGTTGAGGACGAAATCCGGGTTTTCCGAACCGTCTTCCTTGTAGCGTGCCTCGGCGAACAGACCCTGGCCGAGACCGGTGCGCTTGATGGTCTTCAGATAGTCCTTCGGGATGATCATGTCGGTGTCGACGTTGACGACCGGAAGCGGTGCTGCGACGCCGGTGAGCTTTACGAACTTTTCCATCAGACCCTGCCTTCGGAATGCAATTCAGGAATTCCGCAGGCCATAGAGGAAAATCGCGCGGATTTGAAGGCCTTTATTGGCCAAACGGGTACGCCCGGCCGCCGAAGCGTCAGTTTTCCGGGCGTGCCGGCCGATCGCTCACAGATCGATGATGGTGCCGCGGCCGTCGTTCCACACGCGCATCTCGCGACCTTCAGTCTTTGCCTTGGCAAAGACGGGGGCCTTTTTCGGCCGCGCGGTCAGCATGCGGGCGGCAAGCGTCAGCGTCAGCACGGCGCCGGCGATCAGCGTCAGCGAGACGGTGAAGGCGGCTGCGATGGCCAGCACGACGATGCCGGCTGCGGCAAGAGCGACGGAACGGAAATTCTGCATGGTGGAAATCCTTTCTGAAGCCACAAGGTGGTCCTTCTTCCCGCGGAATGCAAGGGCTTTCCGGCAAATGTCGCCTTGCATGGCTGCGCAAAGCTTGGCAGAAGTTGGCGCATGAATTCGATCAATTCCCACCACCCGGCGCGGCTGCGCCGTTCCGTTCTCAGCGTGCCGGCGATCAATGTCCGGGCGCTGGAAAAGACGCATGGCCTGTCCTGCGACGCCGTCATCTTCGACCTCGAGGATTCGGTCGCGCCGGAGAAGAAGGCCGAAGCGCGGGCGAATCTGCGCCGTTTCTTTACCGAGACGCCGCTCAAGGACCGCGAGGCGATCATCCGGGTGAACGGCCTCGACACGGAATTCTTCCTCGAGGACATGGCGGCGGTAATCGCCTGCCGGCCGGATGCGGTGCTCCTGCCGAAGGTCGACGGGCCGGACGACGTGCAGCGCGTCGCCGACATGCTGGCGGAATCGGATGCGACGGAAAGTCTCAGGATCTGGGCGATGATCGAGACGCCGCGCGGGGTTCTCAACGCCGCGGCGATCGCCGGCTCGGGCCGCACTGCCGGCGGCCTGCTCGACTGCTTCGTCGTCGGGCTGAACGATCTCAGGAAGGAAACCGGCGTGGCGCCGGAGCCGGGGCGGACCTATGTCGTGCCCTTCCTGATGCAGGTGATCCTGGCCGCCCGCGCCTACGGACTCGACGCGATCGACAGCGTGTCGAACGAATTCAAGACGGTGGAGACCTATGAGGCGGAATGCGCGCAAGGCCGCGCCATGGGTTTCGACGGCAAGATGCTGATCCATCCGGCGCAGATCGACGGCGCCAACCGGCATTTCGGTTTTTCGCCGCAGGCGCTGGCCGAGGCGAAGACGATCGTTTCCGCCTTTGCCGATCCGGCAACGGCCGGCCTCAACGTCATCAGCCTCAACGGCCGCATGGTCGAGCGGCTGCATCTGGAACAGGCCGAGCGGCTTCTCGCCAAGGCGCAGGCCATCGAAGCAAGAGAAGGCAGGACAGCATGAAAGTCTATCGTTTCCTCACCGGCCCGGACGACGCGGCCTTTTGTCATCGCGTCACCGATGCGCTCAACAAGGGCTGGGAACTGCACGGCGCGCCGAGCCTGTCCTTCAATGCCGCGACCAACCAGATGCATTGCGGGCAGGCCGTGGTGAAGACCGTGCACGGCAAGGACTACGATCCGAGCATGAAGCTCGGCGAACAATGACAGGCTCGGGGCGCCTGCCATGTGCGGCGGGCGCCCCGATGTCTCGGATCATTTGACGGCGGAATTGCCGCCGTCGGCATAGAGGGCGGAGCCCGCGACGAAGCTCCCCATCGGGCCGGCCAGGAACAAGGCGGCCTGGGCGATCTCTTCCGGCCGGGCGATGCGCTTCAGGGCGTGCAGGCCTGCCGCCCAGTCTTTCTGGGCCTGATCGCCGGCCATGCGCGTATCGGTGCCGCCGGGCATCAACGCATTGGCGCGGATGTTGCGGCTGCCATAATCCGCGGTAATGCCCTTCACCAGTCCCATGAGGCCGGCCTTCGAGGCGGCATAGACGCCCATGCCCGGCAGGCCGACGCTCGTGCCAACGAAGGTCGAGACGAAGACGAGGGCGCCCGACCCGCGCTCCTGCATGGCCGGGATCTGGAGCCGCGCGGCGAGGAAGGCCGAGGTGAGGTTGGCGTTGAGCGTGTCCTGCCATTCGGGCAGGGTGACCTCCGCCAAAGGCTGGATCGGACCGACGGCACCGGCATTGTTGACGGCGATGTCGAGACCCCCGAAGCGGCTCACCGCCGCATCCACCAGCTTTTCATGGGTTTCGGCGAGGGCCACGTCGCCCGGCACGGCCTGGGCTTTGCCGCCGGCGCGGCGCACGCGGTCGACGATTTCGTCGAGGGCTTCACTGCCCCTGGCATTGAGCACCAGCGATGCGCCCTCTGCGGCAAACAGAAGGGCAGTGGCGCGGCCGATGCCGGACGACGCTCCGGTGATGATGGCGACCTTGTCGTTCAGGCTTGTCATGGAAACCTCCTTGGGTGTTGGAGGCCAAGGGATAGGCAGCAGGCGGGGCGGCGGCCACCCGTTTCCGGACGCGGCAGGGACCGTGGGTGGTTTGCCTGTCGACCCCCTGGATATGCCGTCCCCTGCACAGATGTTTTTCCGCAGCGCGCCATTGTCCTTCGAGCGCGATTGCGGCCATGGTCGGGGCTTGCGCCTCTGCCGGCTTGCGGCGGCGCCTCCCCCCACCCATCGCAGGAGAATGCCCGTGCTGACCATCCGACGTCTCGATATTTCCGATGCCCGCCTGCTGATCGCCGGCGCCAGCGACAAGGCCCGCGAGATCGGCGTGCCGATGTGCATTGCCATCACCGACGAGAGCGGCCAGCTCATCGCCTTCGAGCGCATGGACGGCGGCAAGGTGACCAGCACGACGATCGCCATCGACAAGGCGTTTACCGCGGCTGCGGCGAAGAAGGCGACCCATGAATATGGCGCGGCCAGCCAGCCGGGCAGCCCGGCCTTCGGCATTCACTCGGCGATCGGCGGCCGGCTGATGGTGGTCGGCGGCGGCCTGCCGGTGATCATCGACGGCGAGGTGGTGGGCGGGATCGGCATCAGCTCGGGCATGCCCGCCCAGGATCTCAGCTGCGCGGAAGCGGGCATTGCCCATTTCCTCGCGACGCGGGGTTAATCCTTCAAAGAAGCGGACATGCCGTCGGATTCCGCGGCGGCATCTTCGGCGCTCTCCTCGATGCGCTCCATGTCGTCGTCGGACAGGCCGAAATGGTGGCCGATCTCATGGATCAGCACATGGGTGATGATGTCGCCCAGCGTTTCCTCGTTCTCGGCCCAGTAATCGAGAATGGGACGGCGATAGAGCGTGATGCGGTTCGGCATCTCGCCGGTTTCCATGGTGAAACGCTCGGAAATGCCGCGGCCCTCGAACAGGCCGAGCAGATCGAAGGGCGTTTCCAGCGCCATGTCCTCGAAGACCTCGTCGGTGGGAAAATCGGCGATCTCGATGATCAGATTGCCCGTCAGCGCACGGAATTCCTCCGGCAAATGGCCATAGGCCTCGATCGCCAGCGATTCGAACGCGCTGATCGTCGGGGCATGGCGTTCGCGCCAATCTTCGGTCTGGTCAATACGTGCCATCGGTACTCCTTACTGGCTTTCCATATAGGACCTTTGCCCCCGCATTTCGAGTGGGAATTCTGTCAAGGAATAAATTCACAACGAATCCGGTTGACTCTTTTAGCAAGCTCTGGAATCCATAAGAACATATAGGGAACATTCCAGCAGGAGAGACGTCATGAGCGCGACCGCTCAGGCGCAGGAGAGGCTTTTTGCCTTGCGCGAAGCCATAGCGAAGATCGAAGGGCGTCCCCCTGCGGACGGGCTTGCGCCCGTGGCCGGCGGCCCCGGCGACGAGGCGGATCCGCGGTTCTGCGCGCCCGTTATCCAGGAAAATCAAGGTCTGGAAAGCCTGCTGCCGGAGGGGTTTCCGGTCGGCTCGATGATCGAGGCGCGCGGCCTGCAGCTGCGGGACGCCGGGGCCGTCAGCGGCTTCGGGCTGGGCCTTTGCCTGTTCGGCCGGTCCCATCGGCCGGCAAAGCGCATCCTGTGGATCGGCGAACGGATGGTCGCCCGGGAGGCGGGTCTGCCCCATGCGGCGGGCCTTGCCGACTACGGATTGCAGCCGGGCGAGCTCCTCTATGCCATGCCCAGGCGGCTGGAGGATGCGCTCTGGCTGGCAGATGCGGCGCTTACCTCGGGCGGCTTTTCGGCGGTGATGCTGGAGGTCAACGGCAATCCGCGCGGGTTCGGCCTGACCGAAAGCCGGCGGCTCAGCCTGAAGGCCAAGAGCACCGGCGGTTTTCTCCTTCTGGTGCGCCAGGGCGGGGAGGAAGAGGCGAGTAGCGCTTCCCTTCGCCTTCGCATCGAACCCGCGCCGGCGGCGGCGCGCTTCCTGCCCGACGGATCGATGCTTGGCGGCAGCATCGGCAATCCCGTCTTTCGCCTCGTTCCGGAAAAGATCCGGCTCGGGGGCCCTCGCGAACTGATCCTGGAGTGGAACAAAGATGACCGCCAATTTTACCCCGCAGCTCCCCTTCACGCCGGCACAAGCCCTGCACACCGACCGACGCATCCTGGCGCTCTGGTTTCCCCGCCTTTCGACCGATCGGCTGGCGCGCCGGCGCTGGGGACAGTCGTGGCGTTCGACCGGGCGTCCTGAGCATCCGCCGGTCGTCTGCGCCGGGCGGATCGCCAATGCCATGCGGCTGAGCGCGCTCGACGAGGTCGCCGAGGCGATTGGGCTGCGCGCCGGCCAGGCGCTCGCCGAGGCGCGCGCCATCTGTCCGGCGCTCGACGTCGCCGAAGACGACATGCCGGCGGACCGGCGCTTTCTCGAGGCGATCGCCGACTGGTGCGACCGCTATACGCCGCTAGTGGCGCTGGACGGCCTGGACGGGCTGATGCTCGACATCACGGGCTGCGCCCATCTGTTCGGCGGGGAGGCGAAGCTTGTCGCCGAACTGCTCGACCGGCTTCTTCAGCTGGGGCTCGATGCGCGCGGGGCGATCTCCTCGACGCCCGGCCTGTCCTGGGCGGCCGCGCGCTTTTCCGGCCATGCGGTGGTGGCCGACAGCGACATGGTGCGGGTTCTCTCGCCCCTTCCCCTGGCGGCGCTCCGGATCGACGCGGGCATGGCGGCGGCGCTGGCGCGGGTCGGGCTCAAGCAGGTGGGCGATCTTCTGACGGCGCCCCGCGGGCCGCTGACCCGGCGTTTCGGCCCCGGCCTGCTGCTGCGGCTCGACCAGGCGCTCGGGCGCGAGGGGGAATCGATCGTGCCCCGGCGGCCGGTCGCCCTGCTTTCGGTCGAACGGCGGTTGGCGGAACCGGTCCGCGACGAGGAGGTGATCCTCGACCTGACCGGTCGGCTGGCGGCGGGCCTGAAATCGGGCCTCGACGCGCGCGGCGAAGGCGGCCGGCTGTTCGAACTCCTGCTGTTCCGGGTGGATGGCCGGGTGTTCCGGATCGAGATCGGTGCCGCGTCGCCGCTCAAGGATGCCCGGCGCATCCAGGCGCTGTTTTCCGAACGGCTCGGCGTGCTGCATGACGACCTCGATGCCGGCTTCGGTTTCGAAATCGTCCGGCTCAACGTCTTGCGCACCGAGGCCCTGGCCGAAACGCAGGGCAGTTTCGGGACCCGCCCGCGGCAGGAGGATGCGGCCCTCGACTTCATCGACCGGGTGACGGCCCGTTTCGGCGAAGGCTGCCTCACGCTCCCCGTCACCCATGCCAGCCATTGGCCGGAACGCGCCTCCGGCCTTTCGCCGCTCACCGAGGCGACGGTGGCCACCGCCGCGCGTCTGCCAGGCCCACCGGTTCGCAGCGAAAGGCCGATCCGACTCTTTGCCCATCCCGAACCGGTGGAGGTGACCGCCGAGGTGCCGGACGGTCCGCCCGCCAGTTTCCGCTGGCGCCGGGCCCAGCACAGGGTGGCGCGGGCCGAGGGGCCGGAACGGCTGGCGCCGGAATGGTGGATCGACGGCGAGGAGGCCTCGCCGCGCGACTATTTCCGCATCGAGGACAGCGCCGGCCACCGTTTCTGGCTCTTCCGCCAGGGTCTCTACGAACGTGGATCGGCCCGGCCGAGCTGGTTCATGCAGGGCATATTCGCATGAGCGCCCCGGCCTTCTTCGAGATCGGCTGCCGCAGCAATTTCTCCTTCCTGGAGGGCGCCTCGCATCCGGAGGAGATGGTGGCGACCGCCGCCCGCATCGGCCTTTCCGGTATAGGGCTTGCCGACCGTAACACGGTGGCGGGGGTGGTGCGCCTGCATGCCGCGGCGAAGATCAAGGGTTATGCCTTCCGCCCGGGCGCGCGGCTCGCCTTTGCCGACGGAACGCCGGAACTCGTCGCCTATCCGATGAACCGACGCGGCTGGGGCCATCTCTGCCGCCTGCTGAGCGCGGGAAACCTGCGTTCGCTGAAGGGCGTGTGCACGCTTTACGAAGACGATCTCGTCGAATGGGCGGAAGACCTGATGGTCGCGGCCATGGTGCCGAGCTTTGCGACGAACGCCGAGGCTGAGGATTACGGCGCGCGGCTGGCTCGACTGGCAGGGCCCTTCAAGGGGCGGCTCTATCTGGCGCTCGTGCCGCGTTACGACGGCCTCGATCGCCTTTCCTTCAGCCGCATCGAGCAGATGGGGCAGAGGCTCTCGCTGCCGCTGATCGCCAGCAACGACCCCTTCTACCACGCGCCCGAGCGCAAGCCGGTCGCGGATGTGGTGACCGCCATCCGCGAGCATGTGACGGTGGCCGATGCCGGCTTCCGGCTGCACGCCCATGCCGAGCGGCATCTGAAGGAACCCCGGGAAATGGCCCGGCTTTTCCGGGCCTATCCGCAAGCGGTCGCGGCGACCGCCGAATTCTTCGGCCGGCTCGATTTCTCCCTCGACGAACTCAGCCATCAATATCCCGACGAGGCGATCGGCGGCGAGACGCCCGACCGGGCATTGCGCCGGCTGACCTATGAGGGGGCGGCCGGGCGGTTTCCCGGCGGCATTCCGCAAAAGATCGCCGACCTGCTCGAATACGAGCTGAACCTGATCGGCGAGAAGCGCTACGAACCCTATTTCCTCACCGTCCACCGCATCATCGGCTTTGCCCGCTCGGAAGGCATTCTCTGCCAGGGGCGCGGCTCGGCCGCCAATTCCGCCGTGTGCTACTGCCTCGGCATCACCGAGGTGAACCCGGAAAAGACGACCCTGCTGTTCGAGCGCTTCATCTCGACCGAACGCGACGAACCGCCGGACATCGACGTCGATTTCGAGCACGAGCGGCGCGAGGAGGTGATCCAGTTCATCTACCGGACCTATGGGCGCGAGCATGCGGCGCTGACGGCGGCGGTCATCAACTACCGGGCGCGTTCGGCGGGGCGCGAGACGGCCAAGGTGTTCGGCCTGTCGGAGGATGTGCAGACGGCGCTGTCCGGGTCGATCTGGGGCTGGTCGACGGCGGATCTGTCGGCGCGCGAGGCCAGGGCCGCGGGCCTCGACCTCACCGATCCGACGACCCGGCGCGTGCTCGACTATGCCTCGATGCTGATGGGTTTTCCGCGCCATCTCTCGCAGCATGTCGGCGGCTTCGTCATCACTCGCGACCGGCTGGACGAGGTCGTGCCGATCATGAACACGGCGGACGGGCGCTACATGGTCGAGTGGAACAAGGACGACCTCGATACGCTGAAGATCCTGAAGATCGATGTCCTGGCGCTCGGCATGCTTACCTGCCTTGCCAAGGCGATCAGGCTGCTCGACAGCCATTACGGCAAGCCGATGACGCTTGCCGCCTTCTTCGAGGATCCGCGGGAAGAGGTCTACGACATGATCTGCCGGGCCGATACGCTCGGCGTCTTCCAGATCGAAAGCCGGGCGCAGATGAGCATGCTGCCGCGGCTGAAACCCCGGGTGTTCTACGACCTGGTGATCGAGGTGGCGATCGTCCGGCCGGGGCCGATCCAGGGCAATATGGTGCATCCCTACCTGAAGAACCGGAAGGACAGGGAGGCCGGCCGCGAGATCACCTATCCGAAACCCGAGCTGGAAGCGGTGTTGAAACGCACGCTGGGGGTTCCGCTGTTCCAGGAACAGGCGATGCAGATCGCCATTACCGCCGCCGGCTTCAAGCCGGCCGAGGCCGACCAGCTGCGCCGGGCCATGGCGACCTTCCGCCGGACGGGGCAGGTGGCCAATTTCCGGCAACGCTTCATCGACGGCATGCTGCAGCGGGACTATACGCTGGAATTCGCCGAACGTTGCTTCAGCCAGATCGAGGGCTTCGGCGAATACGGCTTTCCGGAAAGCCATGCCGCCTCCTTCGCGCTGCTGGTCTATGCCTCCGCCTGGATGAAGACCTTCTATCCCGACGTCTTCTGCGCCGCCCTGCTCAACTCCCAGCCGATGGGGTTCTATGCGCCGGCGCAGTTGGTGCGCGACGCGCGCGAGCACGGGGTCGAAGTGAGGCCGGTCGACGTCAACGCCTCTTCATGGAACAGCATTCTGGAGACGGGTGGCTTCGACGTCCGGCGGGTCGCGCCACGGCACGCCTCGATGCGCCGGGTCATCCTGAGCACCAAGGCGGTGCGTCTCGGCTTCCGGCAGGTCAAGGGCCTGTCGGAGGCGGACATGGACCTGCTCGTGGCGCGCCGCGGCAGCGGCTATGCCTCGGTCCGCGACCTGTGGAAACGCACGGGCCTGTCGCGGGCGGCGATCGAGCGGCTGGCGGATGCCGATGCCTTCGCCTCGCTGGGCCTCAGCCGCCGCGAGGCGCTCTGGGCGGCCCAGGCGCTCGACCAGCAGGCGGCCGTCGAGCACCTGCCGCTCTTTTCCGGGGCTGCGGATGCCGAGTTGCAGGTCGAGGCGGAGATCTCGCTGCCGCTGATGCCGGCGGGCGAGCAGGTCATCCGTGACTACCGCGTTCTGTCCTTGTCGCTGAAGGCCCATCCGCTCTCCTTCCTGCGCGAGGAGCTTGCCCGGGGCGGCGTGCTCGTCTCCTCGGCGCTCGAGCAGACGGCCAATGGACGGCGCGTCGAGGTGGCGGGCCTGGTCTTGGTGCGCCAGCGGCCGGGCTCGGCCAAGGGGGTGATCTTCATGACGATCGAGGACGAGACCGGGGTCGCCAACATCATCGTCTGGCCGAAGACCTTCGAGCAATACCGGACCATCGTCATGGGCGCCCGGCTGGTCAAGGTGCGCGGGCGGCTGCAGAAGGCCGACGGCGTGATCCATGTGGTCGCCGAACATCTGGTCGATGCGACGGAGAAGCTCGGCCTGCTCCGCGAGGACCTCAAGGATTTCGGCGGGCTTGCCCATGCCGACGAGATCCGCCGTCCGGTCAACGAGCACCGCTTCGACGGCAAGTCGACCGGCCCGCTGGCGCGGCTGATCCGCGACGTGCCGGACCTGGTCGGCGACGTCCGCCAGGCCATGCCGAAGGGGCGGAATTTTCACTGAAACGGACAGCGGTTCCGTCCCGGTGGCGGGTCTGTGCATCAATGGTCGGCCTGCGTCGGAAATTTTCTTGACAAAGGCCATCCTGTTTAGCAGAAAGGAGTGGCTGAAAGTCATGTTTGGAAGAGCGTAGGGGCCATGCTGGTCTGCAGCTGCAATTACATCACCGACAAGGACATCAAGGGGGTCATCAACGAACTCCTTGACGAGGACTGTTGGCAGTTGATCGTTCCGGCCAAGGTCTATCATGCCATGGGCAAGCGCGGCCGCTGCTGCGGCTGCTTCCCCAATGTCGTCGAGATAATCATCCGCACGACAGAGGAATACCACGCCGCCCGCCAGACCGACGGCGCCGACGTCGTCGATTTCATGGAGCGACTGAAGCGCTTCCACGAGGAGCAGAAGACGGCCATCCTCGAGCGTCGCCAGCGTGCCGCCCAGGTGGCCTGAGCGCTTCGGCGCCGGGGTTTCCCTACTCTTCCGTCGAGACGCCGAAGGATGCACTTGCGTCCCGAAGAGATTCGCTCATTTTCTCGCCTCGCCTCGCCTCGCCTCGCCTCGCCTCGCCTCGCCTCGCCTCGCCTCGCCTCGCCTCGCCTCGCCTCGCCTCGCCTCGCCTCGCCTCGCCTCGCCTCCGGCCAACGAGCTGTCGAAGCGCCATCGACTGGAGGCGGTTCCTCCGGGACGCGTTGGCCGTGCGCTTCCGGCTGTGCCGCCTGCGAAGGGCATGGCACGACCAGTGCTTGTGCGACGTGGCGCCCTTGTCGGTTCGGCACGGCCTTGCGGAAATGGCGGTGGGGCCTTTGGGCGTCATGCCCGGTCCGCCTCTGCCGGGCCTCTTCCCAAGGCCGGTTTCCTTCGGCGGGAGACTGCACTAGATTGAAATCAAAGCAGAGTTTACCCGGCGCCGTTCGTCTCCGCCTCGACAGCGGGCGCGAACGGACTTAGTTCTTACCGCGATGAACCACAGGAGAAGGGACCCGTCATGAAGGGTGATCAGAAAGTAATCGAACGGCTGAACGAGGCACTGTTCCTCGAGCTCGGCGCCGTCAACCAGTACTGGCTGCACTACCGCCTCCTCGACGACTGGGGCTACACCAAGCTCGCCAAGAAGGAGCGCGCCGAATCGATCGAGGAGATGCAGCACGCCGACAAGCTGATCTCGCGCATCATCTTCCTCGAAGGCCATCCGAACCTGCAGACGGTCGCGCCGCTGCGCATCGGCCAGAACGTCAAGGAAGTGCTCGAAGCCGATCTCGCCGGCGAATACGACGCCCGCACCGCCTACAAGGCCTCGCGCGACATCTGTTACCAGGCCGGCGACTATGTCAGCATGAAGCTGTTCGAAGAGCTGCTGATGGACGAGGAAGGCCATATCGACTTCCTCGAAACCCAGCTCGACCTGCTGTCGAAGATCGGCGAACAGAAATACGGCCAGCTGAACGCCGATTCCGCCGACGCTGCGGAATAAGGTTTTTGGAGGCCCGTCCGCAAAGGCGGGCCTCCGATTGGCGACATGCTTTGTCGGCGGAGGTCGGCAATGCGGCCCGTGCGGCCTATGGTTATGGTCCCGGAGTTGTCTCTTCCCCAGGGCGCCGCTTGAATGGCGAGGGCGGGTGCGATGCACGACAGCACTTGCCGCCGGATGCTTCGAGGCCCTCGCCTTGCTCGGGCACCTCAGCATGAGGTCGCGCTGCGGCTGGCTGTCCAGATGTGGACCATGGTGAGCCCTGGGATGGGGTGTGGATCCTCGGGTCAGGCCCGAGGATGACGACCTTACCTTTAGAGCAGTGACGCCTCTGGCGTTCGTCCCAACGGAAGAAGACGTCTCGACCGTCTAGCCGCATTCGGCGGTCCGTGGTCGGCGACCTGTCGGTTCCGTCGTGTGTTTCCGCAAGCGCCAACAGCTCTTGAGTCTTCCACCACTTATCGAGGCTCTTGGAGTATTCCGCCGCTCACCGCGGTCGTCATCCTAGGCCTTGACCCGGGGATCCACGACGCAACCCGTAATGCCTACTGACCCAAAGCTCTCAACGCGACCCAACGGGTACCGCCAAGCCGGGACACGGTGAGCCCTCACCCTGAGGCGGGAGCGCCAGCGACCCTCGAAGGGCGAGCGCGGGTGGAGCGCGATGCCGGCCGAATGTGTCGCCGGATGCCTCGAGGCCCCCGCCTTGCTCGGGCACCTCAGCATGAGGGTTGCGTTGCGGCCGGCCGTCCAGATTCCGCCCGTGGCGTGGATCCTCGGCCCAGGCCCGAGGATGATGACCTTCACCTTGAGGCCGGATACCTCCGGCGTTCGTTTCAGCGGAAGGAATGCGTCCCGGACCTCTGTTCCCATTCGACAGTCCGTAGTCGGTGGCCGGCCGGTTCCGTCGTGTGATTCCGCAAGCGCCAATAGCTCTTGGAGGGTTCCACCACTTACCGCGGTTCTTGGGGTATTCCGCCGCTCACCGCGGTCGTGGATCCTCGGCCTTGAGCCGAGGATCCACGACGCAGCCCGCAATGCTTGCCGACAACGCGAGGCGAGTCTCTCAACGAGGGGCGACGTGGAAGACTTGAAAGCGGCACGCGGTGAGCCCTCACCCTGAGGTGGGAGCGAAGCGACCCTCGAAGGGCGAGGGCGGGTGGAGTGCGATGCCGGCCGAATGTTTCGCCAAATGCTTCGAGGCCCTCGCTTTGCTCGGGGGCTCAGCATGAGGTTTGCGTTGCGGCCAGCCGTCCAGATTCCGCCCGTGGCGTGGATCCTCGGATCAGGCCAGAGGATGACGAGCTCCAGTTTGGGCCGAATGCTTTCGACCTGGGCTTTGGCGGAGACAATTGGGGCAGAAGTCCCAACCTGCGTTTCAGCGGAAACGGGCGGACCTTGCATCCTTTCGCCCTCTCCCGGGCCAGACCGGACGGAAAGATAGCCGGCAATGCTTCACCCGAATCCAGTCCCCCGACAGATCCGGCATATAGGCCCTAGGTCCCGCCCTTGGCCCCCGCCTTGTGCCGTTACTTCCCGCCGTTCCGGCTATTTCACCGCCGCGTAGCCTTCACTTCCACTCGTGGACCTTGTCGCCGCGAAGCGGGCGGCTGTCCACCAGGATGGCGGGGTCGGCGATCTTTGCGACATATTGCTCGGCGTCATGATCGTCGTTGAAGCCGACGAAGATCATTAACATGGACATGGCCTTGGGCTGGCCCTTCTTGCGATAGGCAAAACGGATTGCGCAGGACGGGTATTGCGAGCCGATCGTCAGGGCCTGCGCCGCCTCCTCGCCCTTCAGCTTGTCCAGATTGCCGTTGAAGGCGAGGAACTGGTTCAGCGCCATGAAGTGGTCGATCGCGGCGAAGGCCGTCCCCTGGGGGATCTGGCGCGGGCTGTCGCCGGGGCCGGAGCGGCCGTAATAGAGGCTGTCGGTCTGGCCCTTCCGTCTCTTCGTCTCGTAGACGATGAGCTTGCCGGTGGCGGCGAGTTCGATGTGCACGTCGTAGGTCTGGAACCGTTCAGGATGCTGGTCGAGTTCGGCAAAGAGGGTGCGCAAGTGCCGCACGTAATCTGCATAGAATTCCACCGACATGGCCCTGGTCCCCTGTGTTCTGCCTCCCATAGCATTGCCGGGCGGGACGAGGCTATAGGCAGGCGAGCCGTCGGAAGGCCGCATGATGCCGTGGGAAACGGGGACAATCGTGCCCATCATGAACACTGGCACCGAGGGGATCGGCATCCAGCCTCTGACAAGGGGAATAATGGCAGGAAAACAGATCGAACTATCGAGGGTCGACCCGCCGCAGTCCCCCAGGGAGTGGTTGAGGCATGCGGCAATTGCGGTCGCGCAGATTTCTCCTGTATCGGGCGATGCCGACGAATGTCACTTTCCCGCGGCGGGAACCCCAGCGCCCGCCCCGTGCTGCGCTACGTGGCCCCTTCCTCATCATGCTGGCCGTCACGGGGCAGATCATGTTGGTCCGCGGTGCTGGAAGGCCGTGACGGGGAAGACCTCTACGCTGGCGGCAAGCCAGCTACTCGTCGCGTGGCAGGCTTGCGACCCATAGGGCCGTGCCCGGCAGCAGCCTCGTGCGGTGTACCGTCGGCATCCGATGTGACGTGGGAGTCTTTCAGCCGGCGAGGTGGCGGAATTCGGCGACTACCTGTTCGTAGACGCTACGCTTGAACGGCACGATCAGGTCGGGGAGTTCGGCCATCGGCTTCCAAGCCCAGTCGTCGAATTCGGCGGTGTGGCCGCCCGGCGGCGGGTCGATGGCGATCTCGCTCTCGTCGCCCTCGAAGCGGAAGGCGAACCAGCGTTGCGTCTGGCCGCGATACTTGCCGCGAAGCCCGATGCCGATCAGTTCGGCCGGCAGGTCGTAATTGATCCAGCGGCTCGCCTCGGCGAGCAGCGACACGCTCCTCATGCCGGTCTCCTCGTAGAGTTCCCGCAGCGCCGCCGGCAAGGGATCCTCGCCGTCGTCGATGCCGCCCTGCGGCATCTGCCAGAGCATGGGCGAGCCGTCATATTCCGAATTGCCCACCGGGATGCGCCGCCCGGCCCAGACAAGGCCCGCCGGATTGAGCACCATGATGCCGACGCACGGGCGATAGGGCAGGTCCTCGGCGCGGATTTTCGCGGAAACGGTCTTTTCCATCATGTCCCCCTTACTGTTCGGCATCGGCCGCAAGGGCGGAGACGCCGACGATTTCAATCCCCCGGCCGGTTGCCTCGTCGCTCCATTGGCGGATCGCGGCAATCGTCTCGTCGAAGGCCGAGGCGATGCCGATCGCCTGGCCGTTGCGGCGGGCGATGCGTTCCAGCTCGTCGAGCTTGGCCAGCACCGCCGCCTTTTCCGGCTGGCCGTCGAGCAGCAGGTTGCCCTGCGCATACGGCATGCCGATCGCCTTGGCAAAGCTGTCGGTCAGCGAACGGGCCGTCGAGCCGTCGTCGAGGAAGAGCAGGCCGCGCGCGCCGATGTCACGCATGATCGGCTCGAAGGCCGTGGCGTCCGACATGTATTTCGCGCCCATGTAGTTCATGACGCCGGTGTAGTTGGTGATGCGGCCCATGGCCTCGTGCAGCTTCTTCAGCGCCTCGCCTGGCTGGTCTGTCGTCAGAAGCGTGCCGCGGCCGGGATTGTTGGCCGGATAGTCGAAGGGCTCGAAGGGCACCTGCAGCACGATTTCGTGGCCCTTGCGGCGGGCTTCCTGCATCCAGCGCGAGAGGCTGTTGCCGGTCGCGGCGAAGGCCAGCGTGATTTCTTCGGGCAGGTCGCGGATGGCGCGCTGGCTGCCGGTCTGGCTGAGGCCGATGCCGCCGACGACGATGGCGACGCGGGTTGCGCGGGCGCCCGACCAGGGACGCGCATATTGCTCGAAGGGCCTCAGGCCATCGGGGCCGATGATCGGCAGGCGGCCCTCCGGCGTGTCTTCGAGCAGGTCGTCGTTGGGAAGGGCGGCGACGCGGCTGTCCTGGCCGACGGTCTGGCTGTCGATCAGCACTGGTCCGTTGCCGTCGCGCGGCTTGGGGCTGAACTTGGTGACGACCGAACCGTCGTCGGTCACCGTGCGCTGCACGGTCGCTCCGCCGAGCGGCCGGCTGGTGGCGAGGTTCTGGCCGGAGCCTGCGGGCGTGGCCGCGGCGTCTGGCGCCTGTGCCGTCTCACCGTTCGTGCCGTCAGGCTTCGGCGCCGCGTCGGAAAACTGACGCAGCGGCAGGGGCGTGAAGGCAGAATAGGTGGAGAGGCCGACAATGGAGACGAGCGCCAGGCTGCCGAGCATGGTGCCTAAGGAGGGCCTGCGACGCGGCGATCTTCCCGGCCTGCGGCCCTGGCCGAGCGGTGCATGGAGATCGGCGCTCAAGGTCTATGCGCTCCCGTCGGGTGGCGAATGCAAGCGGGCGCCGGATCGCTCCGGCGCCCCCATTCCTTATTTTGCCACGACGGCCTTGGCCGGATCGGCCGGGAAGGACGGATCGGTCTTGGCGCCGCGCAGCAGGTCGAGCGCGTAGTTCAGCTGGACGTCGTCCTTGGCTTCCGGCGGCACATAGGCGACCGAACCGGAGCCTTCTTCGCTCTCGTTCTGGCCCTTGATGTGGCCCTTCAGAGCCGATTCGCCCTCGGCGCGGACCTTGCCCTGCAGTTCTTCCGGCAGCGGCTGTTCGACCTTGATGTCCGGCTCGATGCCGGTGCCCTGGATCGAGCGGCCCGACGGCGTGTAGTAGAGCGCCGTGGTCAGTCGCAGCGCGCCCTTTTCGCCCATCGGGATGATGGTCTGGACGGAGCCCTTGCCGAAGGAGCGCGTGCCGAGCACGGTCGCCCGCTTCAGGTCCTGCAGCGCGCCGGCGACGATTTCCGAAGCCGAGGCCGAGCCGCCGTTGACGAGAACCACCAGCGGCTTGCCGTTGGTCAGGTCGCCTGCGCTGGCGTTGAAGCGGCGCGTGTCTTCCGGATCGCGCGAACGGGTGGAGACCACTTCGCCGCGCTCGAGGAAGGCGTCGGAGACGTAGATCGCCTGGTCGAGCAGGCCGCCCGGATTGAGGCGCAGGTCGAGGACGAAGCCCTTGAGCTTGTCGGCCGGCACTTCCTTCTGGATCTTGACGATCGCGGCTTCGAGATCGTCATAGGTCTTCTCGGTGAACGAGATGACACGAAGATAACCGACATCGCCTTCGACGCGCGACTTGACGGCGCGGATCGGGATGATCTCGCGCACGATGGACAGTTCGATCGGCTTGTCGGCACCCTTGCGCAGGATGGTGAGCTTGATCGGCGTGTTGACCGCACCGCGCATCTTCTCGACCGCGTCCTCGAGCTTGAGGCCGCGCACCGATTCGCCGTCGATTTCCGAGATGAAGTCGCCGGCGAGAATGCCGGCCTTGGAGCCCGGCGTGTCATCGATCGGGGTGATGACCTTGACCAGTTCCTCTTCCATCGTCACTTCGATGCCGATTCCGCCGAATTCGCCGCGCGTCTGCGTCTGCATGTCCGCCGCATCCTTGGCGTTCATGTAGGTCGAGTGCGGGTCGAGCGAGGTCAGCATGCCGTTGATGGCGTTTTCGACCAGCTTTTCCTCGTCCGGCGGCGTCACGTACTGCGCGCGCACGCGCTCGAAGACGTCGCCGAAAATCGACAATTCCTTGTAGGTGGAGGTGCCGGCGGCCTGTGCAGGAATGCCGGCCGAATAGAGAACGCTCATCGCGGTCGCACCCATGAGCGCGCCGACGAGAACAAGAGAAGCCCTACGAATCATTCTGTGCCTTTCCAGAGCCGCTTCCGGTCCACCACTCGCGGGAATCAACCGGTTTTCCATCTTTCCGAAATTCTATGTAAAGGGTCGGGCGATCCGTTTCCAGCGCCAATGCCGTAGCGCTCGCCACTCTTTTCTCCCCCATCACCGCCAAGGGCTCGCCGGAAAGAACGAACTTGCCCTGACCGGTGTTGATGCGGTCCATGCCGGACAGTACCACATGATAGCCGTCGCCGGTATTCAGGATGATCATCTGTCCGTAACTGCGGAATTCACCGGCGTAGACGACCCAGCCGTCGGCGGGTGCGGTCACCAGGGATCCTGGCGCCGAGGCGATGACCATGCCCTTGGCCTCGTGTCCCGTTCCGTCCGGATCGCCGAACTGGCGCAGGATTTCGCCGGCCGCCGGCAGTTCCAGTTTCTGCTTCAGATCGGAGAAAGCATATGCCGGGGCAATGCGGTTTTTATCGGGCAATGACGATGCCGCCAGCTCCCTGGCCTTCTGCCTCTGTTCGTCGCTGAGCTTGCGCAGCCGCTCCTCCTCGGCGCGCGCCCTGTCGGCCGCTTCGCGCACCGAACGGATCTCCGTCTCGAGGCTGGCGATCAGTCCTTCCATGCTCGAGGCGCGGGCCGCCAGCTCCTCGGCGCGGCGCTTTTCGGTCGCGAGCTCCAGCGAGTTCTGGCGCGACAGCCGGTCGTTTTCGACCAGCAGCAGGTCCATGCGCCGTTCCTCTTCCTGCCGGCTGGCGATCGTGGCGACCAGCGTCTCGGTCTCCTTCTCGCCTTCCGTGCGCAGGCGCACCAGTTCGGCAAGATCGGCGGCGAGCTTTTCGGTCTCCTTGCGGATGCCAGGCACGACGGCGCCGAGCAGGATCGCCGTCCTGACCGAGGCGAGTGCATCCTCCGGGCTGACGAGCAGGGCCGGCGGCGGGTTTCGGCCCATGCGCTGCAGGGCGGCCAGCACCTCGGCCAAAATGGCGCGGCGATCCTTGAAGGAGTGGCGGATCTTGTCTTCGCTGACGCCGAGCTCGGCGAGCTTCTTTTCACCGGCGGCGATCTTGCGCTCCAGATCCTTGCGGCGGGCGGCGGATTCGATCAGCGCCTGCTTCAGGCTCTCCGATGTCTTGGAAAGGGCGGCGATGCTCTGTTCGAGTTCGGCGGCCTTGTCGTCGGAGACCCGCATCGAGCGGGCAAGCTCCTGGAGTTCGCGGCCGACCTCGTCGCGCTTCTGGCGCAGCGCCAGTGCGGCGTCGTCGGCGGCCGGATCGGGTGGTGCGGCATTGGCCGTCACCGGGGCCGGCGGGGCGGTCACGGCCGGCGTCGGAGCCTGGGCTTCGGCGCGCGTCCATGGGTCGAGAAGCGGTCCGCCCAGCAGCATGGCCGATGCGAGCAGCATCGCGCGGATCGCGGGGCGACGCTCGGCTGGTTCGGCTGTGATGGATGGACGGTCGTCGTGTCGCAAGGCGCTATCCCGGTTCGCGGCGGAAAATACGCTGATTTGCCCCGCCACGCAAAGCGGGCGATCCGGAGGCCCGAACGCGGGTGTCAGGCGCGATGATAGGGATGGCCGGACAGGATGGTCAAGGCGCGATAAAGCTGCTCGGCAAGAAGGATGCGCACCAGCTGATGCGGCCAGGTCATGCGGCCGAGATTGAGGACCAGCTTGGTCTTTTCGCGCAAGTCCGGGTCGACGCCGTCGGCGCCGCCGATGACGATGGCGAGGTCCCGCTGGCCGCGGTCGCGGTGATCGCCGATCAGCTCGGCGAATTCCTGGCTGTCGAGCGCCTTGCCGCGCTCGTCGAGGATGATGACGAGGGCGCCTTCCGGCATGGCTTTCACCAGCTCGGCGGCTTCCTCGCGCTTGCGGGTCGCGGCGTTGGAGGAGCGGCTTTCGGCGATTTCGACCGAGCGGAGGAATTCGAGCCCGCAGGCGGGCCCGGCCTTGGCGAAGCGGTCAAGATAGCGGGACGCGAGTTCCTTCTCCGGCCCGGCCTTCAGCCGGCCCACGGCATAGATGCCCACGCGCATGTCTCGATCCTTCCATTCCGGCCGCGCAACCCACACGGCGGCAAAAGCGCGACGCTTGCCGCTTGTCAGGGCTTCGCTACTGCCGCCCGGCGGCAGCGGGCCGTCGGTGTCAGTGCAGCGTGCCTTCCTCGATGTCCGGAGCGGCCCACATCTTTTCGATGTTGTAGAACTCGCGGATTTCGGGGCGGAACACATGCACGATGATGTCACCGGTATCGATCAGCACCCAATCGCCGGCTTCCAGTCCCTCGACGCGAGGAGAACCGAAGCCCTCATCCTTGAGGTCGGAAATCAGGTGCTCGCTGATCGCCGCCACATGCCGGTTCGAGCGCCCGGAGACAACGACCATGTAGTCGCCCAGCGCGGATTTCCCGACAATGTTGATGGTGACGATATCTTCTGCCTTGGAGTCCTCGAGGCTCGCGAGGACCAGCTCAAGCTCGCGGGCTGCGGCATCGGCGCCACGTTCCGGGCTTTTCGGGAGGACGGCATGCGTCTTTCCCTTGGTGTGTACTGTTGTCAGAGTTTTTCCTTTCTTTGCGTAACAGCACGAAGGCGATTCCCACGATCGGAAATCACCCCAAGAAAGTGGCACCGTTCCGTTAATCTTTCAAGGGATCGGCCAAAATACGCGCGGTGCCCGAAGGTCAGCGGCCCTGCGCCTCGCGCAGCGCGGTCGAGGAGAGGGTCGAGCGTGGGCCGTGGATAAAGGTCCAGGCCGGCGCTTTCTTCTTCCACAAGACGCCGGCGTCGTCCTCGTCGATCCGGGCATAGTCGAAGGTCCGGGCCATCTTCGAGGAGAGGTAGGCCAGCGTCGATCCGGGTCGGTCGATCACGGCGATCGGGAAGGTCATGGCGATGCGGTGCCATTGCTGCCAGCGGTGGAAGCTTGCGAGATTGTCCGCCCCCATGATCCAGATGAAGCGGGCACGGGGATTGCGCGCCTTCACATAATCGAGCGTGCGTGCCGTATAGCTGGTGCCCAGCGTCTTTTCGAAGGCGGTGACCTTGATGCGCGGATCGTCGGCGAGCGCCTCGCATTTCGCCAGCCGTTCGGACAGCGGTGCGAGGTTGCCGCGGCTTTTCAGCGGGTTGCCGGGGGTGACGATCCACCAGAGCTGGTCGAGGCCAAGGCGGCGAAGGGCAATCTCGGCGACCAGCGCGTGGCCCTCATGCGGCGGATTGAACGATCCCCCGAACAGGCCGATGACCATGCCCGGTTCGACATGCGGCATGAAACGATGGCGATGGGCGATCGCTTCCTCAGCCACCTTAGGGTCGCACCTGTCCGGTGCCGTGCACGCGGTATTTGAACGAGGTCAGCTGTTCGACGCCGACCGGGCCGCGCGCATGCATCTTGCCGGTGGCGATGCCGATCTCGGCGCCCATGCCGAACTCGCCGCCGTCGGCGAACTGGGTCGAGGCATTGTGCAGCAGGATGGCCGAATCGATCTCGTTGAAGAAGCGCTCGACGACCGCCGGATCCTCGGCGATCACCGCCTCGGTATGGTGGGACGAATAGCGCGCGATATGATCGATCGCGCCCGACACGCCGTCGACGATGGCGACCGCGATGATGGCGTCGAGATATTCGGTGCGCCAGTCCTCCTCCGTCGCCGGCTTGAAGCCCGGATGGACCTTCAGCACGGTCGGCGAGGCATGGATCTCGCAGCCAGCCTCCGTCAGCGCCTCGAGCAGCGGCATCAGATGGGTGCCGATCGCCGCGCTGTCGACGAGCAGGGTCTCGGCCGCGCCGCAGATGCCGGTGCGGCGCATCTTCGAGTTGACGACGATGCGCGTGGCCATGTCGACATCGGCGGAGGCGTCGACATAGACGTGGCAGAGGCCTTCGAGATGGGCGAATACCGGAACGCGCGCTTCCGACTGAACGCGGGCGACGAGGCTCTTGCCGCCGCGCGGCACGATCACGTCGATCGACCCATCGAGGCCGGTCAGCATGGCGCCGACGGCGGCGCGGTCGGGCACGGGAACCAGCTGGATGGCATCGGCGGGCAGGCCGGCCTTTTCCAGGCCCTTGACCAGGCAGGCATGGATCGCCCGCGAGGAATTGAGCGAATCCGAGCCGCCGCGCAGGATCACGGCATTGCCGGATTTGAGGCAAAGCGCGCCTGCATCGGCCGTCACGTTGGGGCGGCTCTCGTAGATCACGCCGATCACGCCGAGCGGCGTGCGCACGCGTTCGATCTTAAGACCGTTCGGTCGATCCCAGGCGGCGATCACCTCGCCAACCGGATCCTTCAGCCCTGCAACCGCGCGGATGCCCTCGGCGATGGCCCTGATGCGGGCCGGATCGAGCGTCAGGCGGTCGACGAAAGAGGCGGCAAGGCCGCTGTCCTCGGCATTCTTCAAGTCGATCGCATTGGCCGCCAGGATCGCCTGCTCGTCGGCGAGAATGGCGTCGGCCATGGCGGAAAGCGCCCCGTTCTTCGCTTCCGTCGAGGCGATCGCCAGGGGCCGGGCGGCGGCGCGGGCGCGCCTGCCGATGTCCAGCATCAGCGCATCGACGTCGGTCAGATCGGCTTTTGCCTTGTCAAGCATGGGCTTCGTCCTTGTTGTCGGCCTGCGCAGCGTCGTGCTTGTGCGCCGGATCGGTCATCACCAGGTCGTCCCGATGGATCATCGCGGCGCGACCGGCATAGCCGAGAATGTCCTCGATCTCGGAGGATTTGCGCCCGGTGATGCGGCGCGCCTCCTCGGCGTCGTAGCCGGCGAGGCCGCGGGCGATTTCCCGCCCCTGCGTGCCGATCACCGAGACGGTGTCGCCCCGGCTGAACTGGCCGACGACCTGGCGGACGCCGGCGGGCAGCAGGCTCTTGCCGGCCTTAAGGGCCGTCTGGGCGCCGGCATCGACATGCAGTTCGCCGGCGGCCTGCAGCTGGCCGGCGATCCAGGTCTTGCGGGCCGTGACGGGGGTCTTGGCGGGGGCAAACCAGGAATGGCGGGCGCCGGTTTCGATGGCCTTCAGCGGATGGTCGGTCTTGCCCGAGGCGATGATCATGGCGCAGCCGGCCCCGGTGGCGATCTTGCCGGCGTCGATCTTGGTGCGCATGCCGCCGCGCGACAGTTCGGAGGCGGCGCCGCCGGCCATGGCCTCGATCTCCGGGGTGATCTCGGCGATCGTGTCGAGGAAGCGGGCATTGGGGTCGAGATGCGGCGGGGCGGTATAGAGCCCGTCGATGTCGGAGAGCAGGACCAGAAGGTCGGCGCCGGCCATGGTGGCGACGCGGGCGGCGAGCCGGTCATTGTCGCCGTAGCGGATCTCGGTGGTGGCGACCGTGTCGTTCTCGTTGATGATCGGCACGGCGCCGATCTTCAGGAGCTGCTGCAGCGTGGCGCGGGCGTTCAGATAACGGCGACGCTCCTCGGTGTCGCCGAGCGTCAGCAGGATCTGGCCGGCGACGATCGACGAACGCGACAGGCTTTCCGACCAGTGGCGTGCCAGCGCGATCTGGCCGACGGCCGCTGCCGCCTGGCTTTCCTCGAGCTTCAGGCCGCCGGACGGCAGGTCGAGCACGGTGCGGCCAAGGGCGATCGCGCCCGACGAGACGACCAGCACGTCGACGCCGCGGGCCCTGAGCTCGGCGATGTCGTCGCAGATCGCGTCGAGCCAGGCCTTCTTCAGGCCGCTGCCGCGATCGACCAGCAGGGCCGAGCCGATCTTGATGACGATGCGCCTGTAGCGCGTCAGCGATTTGGCTCCGGCCGACATTTATTCATCGCCTTCCGTTTCCTGGTCGCGCTTGCGGTTGCGGTCGCGTTTTTCCGGTAGCGGGATATTGCCGCTCTCGGCGACGATGACGTCACGCAATTGCCGGAGCGCCTCCGTCATGCCCTTGCCGGTGATGGCGGAGAGCAGAAGCGGCGTCCTGCCGCAGGCCTTCTTCAGTTCCTGGGCCTTCTTCTTCAGGCCCTCCTCGTCGAGCACGTCGATCTGCGACAAGGCGACGATCTCGGGCTTGTCCTCCAGCCCGCCGCCATAGGCTTCGAGCTCGTGCTTCACCGTCTTGTAGGCCTGGCCGACATGCTCCTCCTGGGCGGAGACGAGATGCAGCAGCACGCGGGTTCGCTCGACATGGCCGAGGAAGCGGTCGCCGATGCCGACCCCTTCATGCGCGCCCTCGATCAGGCCCGGAATGTCGGCGAGAATGAATTCGCGCTCGTCGACCGTGGCGACGCCGAGGTTCGGATGCAGCGTGGTGAAGGGATAGTTGGCGATCTTCGGCCGGGCGCGGGTGACGGCGGCCAGGAAGGTCGACTTGCCGGCATTGGGAAGCCCGACCAGGCCGGCATCGGCGATCAGCTTGAGCCGCAGCCAGACCGTCTTTTCCTCGCCCTCGAGGCCGGGATTGGCCCAGTTCGGCGCCTGGTTGGTCGCCGACTTGAAATGCGCATTGCCGAAGCCGCCATTGCCGCCCTTGGCGATGCGGAAGCGCTGGCCCTCGACCGTCATGTCGACGATCAGGGTCTCGTTGTCTTCCTCGAAGATCTGCGTGCCGACGGGGACCTTCAGCGTGATGTCTTCGCCATTGGCGCCGGTGCGGTTGCGGCCCATGCCGTGCGTGCCGGTCTTGGCCTTGAAATGCTGCTGGAAGCGGAAGTCGATGAGCGTGTTGAGGCCGTTGACCGCCTCGACCCAGACATCGCCGCCGCGGCCGCCGTCGCCGCCGTCCGGACCGCCGAACTCGATGAATTTTTCGCGGCGGAAGGAGACGCTGCCGGCGCCACCGTCACCGGAGCGGATATAGACCTTTGCCTCGTCGAGAAATTTCATGCTTCTGCCAATTGATTGCGGGTCGGGATGAGCGGGATTGTTTGGGCCATCGATATAGCCGGTTGAGCCGGAGGTCAAAGAGTATCGTCATATTCTTCGGTCCGCCCGATGGCGGGATGCCACGGACGCCGCCCGGCCGGACCTTGCTGCGCGCCCTGGGCGTGGTCCGGGGCGACTGCGTGCCGCCCCGGACCGGTCTGTCATGGCCGGCGGAAATCCGCTTCGGTCAGCCGCGTTTCGATATGCGGGGCCACCGCATTGCGGGCGCGGGAGTAGAGATCGCCGCAGCGCAGGATGGAAAAGCCGAGCTTTTCCTGGATGCGCAACGAGGCCGCATTGTCGGCGAAGGCGCCGGAATGCAGCTCCGCCTCCGGCATGCGGCGGAAGAAGCGTTCGATCGCTGCACCCGCCGCCTCGCTCATCAGGCCCTTGCCCCAGTAGTAGCGGTTCAGCCAGTAGCCGAGATGCCAGAGGCCGTGGCGCAGCTCGATCGACACGACGCCGAGATGAACGTCGTCGCCGGCGGTGATGGCGAAAGCCCAGTCGGGCGTGATGCCGCTGGTGACGCGGCTCAGCCAGTCGGTGGCGTCCTGCCGGTCATAGGGAACCGGCACGCGGGCCAGCATGCGCACGACCTGGTAGTCGCCGAGCGATTCGACGATCGCCTCCGCATCGCTCATGCGATGCGGGCGCAGGGCGAGCCGCGTCGTTTCGATGACCGGGCAGGGCCCGGGCATCGAAGGCAGGGTCTTCTTCAGGGGGGCGTTCATCATCATCGCATCTCCCCCCAGCTCTTCAGCGACATCCAGGTCTTGCGGTCGAGCCTGAACCATTCGACCGGCATCATGCCGCCCATGGCGAGGCTGCCGACCATGCCGGAACCCTGGAACTGGAACCCGCACTTCTGGATCACCCGGCGCGAGGCGATGTTGGTGACCCGGCAGCGCGCGTCGATATGGGCGATGTCGCGGGTGCGGAACGCCATGTCGATCAGCGCATGGGCGGCTTCCGTGGCATAGCCCCTGTTCCAGTGCGGCTCGCCCAGCCAGTAGCCGATTTCCAGCGTGTCGGCGTCGTTGACGTGCGGCTCCAGCGCGCAGCAGCCGAGGAATTCGCCGTTTTCGGCCTTGGTAATCGCATAGACGCATTTGCCAATCTCGCCAGCATTCGTGCGTCGCACGAAATCGGCCGCATCGCGTGCCGTGTACGGGTGCGGCATGCGCGATACCATGGTGGCAACGGCGGCGTTGTTGGCGAGATGGGCAAGGGCGTCGATGTCTTCCTCGTGGGGCGCGCGCATGACGAGCCTCTGCGACAGCAAGACGGGGCAATCGCTCCGTAACCGATCCGGCCTCAACCAGTCCTGGGGTGACCGCGACGGGTCGACCCTCGATAGTTCGATCTGCATGGTTCAGTCTCCTTCTGGTTGAAAAAGGCACAAGAAAAAGGGGAGATGGCGCCCCATCTCCCCTGTTTTCTAGACTGAACCTGATACGGCCAGCCGGGTCGATGAGACGCCGGCTGTTTTAGAGCGTTACCGGCTTTATTCCGCTGCTTCCGCCGCTTTCGGCATCACCGACACGTAGACTCGGCCGTTGGCCTTGGTACGGTAGGCGACATTACCGGCGGTGAGAGCAAAGATCGTATGATCCTTGCCCAGGCCGACGTTTGCGCCCGGATGCCACTGGGTGCCGCGCTGACGCACGATAATGTTGCCCGGAACGACGATTTCGCCGCCGAACTTCTTCACGCCAAGGCGCTTGGAATTCGAATCGCGACCGTTACGCGACGAACCGCCAGCTTTTTTGTGTGCCATTGGAGTTCTCCTTTAGAACCTGTTGTCTCGTTGACCGTTACGCAGCGACGATGTCGGTGATGCGAACGACGGTATGGTGCTGGCGATGGCCGCGCGACCGCTTGGAATTCTGGCGACGACGCTTCTTGAACGCGATCACCTTCTTGCCACGGTTGTGCTCGACGACTTCAGCCTTGACCGATGCGCCGGCCACGAAGGGCAGGCCGATCTTGGCATCGGCACCAACGCCGACCATGAGAACTTCAGTGAATTCGATAGTCGCACCAGCTTCGGCTTCCAGCTTTTCGATGGTCAGCACGTCGTTGGCGCTCACGCGGTACTGCTTACCGCCGGTCTTGATGACTGCGAACATTGGTTATCCTTTCATGTTCGTTCCGGCTCTGCCTGGCAACCAGGCGGCCGTCTTCTTGTCAGTCGATGTTGAAGCAGGCCCTGAGATCGTCAACGATCGCGGCGCCTGCCGGTGGAGTTCCGCCGGGGCGGAGAAATCAGGACACAGTTAGCCCATGTCTAATTCACGGCTCGCATACGTGACGGGTCAAAAACTGTCAAGATGAAAGCACGAGATAGTTGGATTTTCGCCCTTGCAAGCCCGACATTTGCCCGCTAAGAGACAGCCCGCGCACAACTTGCGCCGACCAGCAAAGCGGAGAGGTGGCTGAGTGGTCGAAAGCACCGCACTCGAAATGCGGCATACGGGCAACCGTATCGTGGGTTCGAATCCCACCCTCTCCGCCATTCGTCCCATCGCCGGTCGCGTCCCTCAACACATCTCTTGGCTTGCTCATCAGGCCAGCGACAGCCCACCCGCGGATTGCTGCAGTCTTATCGTCATCCAGGCCGTGACGGCGTGCCAGGCGGCGGTCATGTAGGCGTTTGCCTGATAGAGGGCGGTGTCGGGGTCTGATTGCAGGGTCGCCAGGCGGGTGCTGAAGGCATCGAGGGCGTCGAGGGTGCGCAGGGCTTCTTCTGCCTTGTCCGGATGGCGGGCTGCGAGATCACCGATCTCCTGGCGCGCGCGCGCCTGGAAGAGGCGAAGGCCGCGGCCCTCCTCGCGCCAGAGGCGGCGGGTGAGAAAATCCAGCGCCTGCATGCCGGTCGTGCCCTCGTAGATGGTCATCACGCGGGAATCGCGCAGATATTGTTCGAGCGGCCAGTCCTTCGTGTAGCCGGCGCCGCCGAGCACCTGGATGGCGGCATTGGCGACGTCGAAGCCGGCGCCGGCGCCGAAATTCTTGATGAGCGGCAGCATCCAGCCGGCCAGATCGGACAGTTGCGAACGCAGCTGCGGGTCGGGCTCCAGGCGGGCGAGGTCCATGATCGTGGCGAGTTCCAGCACCGCGGACCGCAGCACCTCCGTGCGCGAGCGGATTTCCTGCAGCTGCCGGCGCACGTCCGGATGGGCCGCAATCGGCACCGGGGGCGCCTCCGGCGGGCCGCCCTGGCGGCGCTCGGCGGCATAGGCTTCGGCGATGTCGGCGGAAGCCGAGGCGATGCCGAGCCCCTGGCAGGCCGTCAAAAGGCGCATCAGCTCGATCATGGCAAAGAGCTCGGGCAGGCCGCGCCCCGGTTCGCCGATCAGTGTGCCGCGGGCGCCGTCGAAGCCAAGCGCGCAGGTGGGGGAGCCGTGCAGCCCCATCTTCTCCTCGATCCGCTCGAGGGTGATGCCATTCGGCTCGCCGTCGATCCGGTCGGGCACGAGAAACAGGCTGAGGCCGCGCGTGCCGGGCGCGTCGCCGGTGCGGGCCAGCAGGCAGTGGCCGATGCGTTCCGTCATGTCGTGATCGCCAAAGGAGATCCAGATCTTCTGGCCGCTGATGCGCCATTCGCCGTTGCTGCGTTCTGCCCTTGTGCGCAGCCGCCCGACGTCCGAGCCGGCATCGGGCTCGGAAATGCAGATGGTCGCGGCCCATTCGCCGGCGACCAGTCGAGGCACCCATTCGGCAGCGGTCTCCGCGTCCGCCGCCCGGGCGAGCAGGTGCGAGGCCGCGTGGCTCGATCCGGCCGCCATCATCAGGGCGACGCAGCCGCGCTCGAAGAGCGGCGCGCAGGCGGCGTGAAGGGTGAGCGGCAGGCCCTGGCCGCCGAAGGTTTCCGGCACATCCATGCCGAGCCAGCCGGCCTGCGCGTATTGCCGATAGGCGTCGGCAAAACCTTTCGGCGTGTGGACGCGCCCCTCGCTCACCGTGCAACCCTGGCGATCGCCGATCGTGTTCAGCGGCTGAAGCACGCCCTCTGAGAAGCTGGCGGCCTCATCGAGGATGGCTCGCGTGGTTTCGTCGTCACAATCCGGGTGCAGTTGCTGGAGCCGCTTCCAGCCGGGTGTCAGCTGGAGCAGTCGTGCGGTTCGTTCCGCCTGGCGGGCATAATCCAACATGGCTTCACTTCGGCTGCATGCGGATCGCCCCGTCGAGGCGGATGACCTCGGCGTTGAGATACTGGTTCTCGATGCAGAAGCGGACGGCATCGGCATATTCCGCGGGATCGCCGAGGCGCGAGGGATAGGGGATGGAGGCGGCCAGGCTCTGCTGCACCTCGGCCGGCAAGGATTTGAGCAGCGGCGTGGCGAAGATACCGGGGGCGATGGTGTTGACCCTGATGCCGAAGCGGGAAAGCTCGCGGGCCGCCGGCAGGGCCATGGAGACGATCGCGCCCTTGGAGGCCGAATAGGCGACCTGACCGATCTGTCCGTCGGTTGCGGCGACCGAGGCGGTGTTGACGATCGCGCCGCGCGCCTTGTCGTCGCGCTCGGGCAGGTCTGCCATATGCGCGGCGGCAAGCCGCATCATGTTGAAGCTGCCGATCAGGTTGACACGGATGACCCGTTCGAAATCGCCAAGCGGCATGGGCCCCTCGCGGCCGATCACCCGGGCGGCGGGGCCGATGCCGGCGCAGTTGACGAGGATTCGCAGGCCATCGCCGGCTTGTCCGGCGCGGGCTATCGCCCGCTCGGCATCCGCTTCGCTCGCGACATCGCCGGCAATCGCGATCCCGCCGATCTCGCCTGCAACGCGGGCGGCGGCAGCCTCGTTGAGATCCATCACATGGACGATGGCGCCACGGTCCGCCAGCATGCGCGCCGTCGCCTCGCCCAGACCGGAACCACCGCCGGTCACCAATGCGCTGCTGCCCTCGATCTTCATCGTACCGTCTCCTCCTCGAAAGCTATGACATCGTCGCTGCCGGCATAAAGGGCATCCACCAGATCGGCGCGGTGCGACAGCATGGCGCGCTGGTTGATCGACCCCTTGTCGGTGATTTCGCCGCGCTCGAAGCGGGGCGCGTCCCTGAGTGGCAGGATGCGCATGACGCGCGTGGCCGAGCCGAATGCCGAGCGCGCATGCGCGCCAAGCTTGTCGGCAAGGGCCGCCCGCACTTCCGGACGTTGCAGGATCTCGGCGTCGCTCATCTCCTCGCCGCCGGCCACCAGCTTTCGCAAGGCGGGGTAGAAGGGCACGACCAGCGCGCCGAGCTCTTCGCGGTCGGCGCCGGTGATGACCGCGTCGCGGATCAGCCCGCCGAACTGGTCGACCAGCTGGGCCCTCAGCTTGCCGACGGCGACCCAGGTGCCGGTCTGCAGCTTGAAGTTTTCCGCCGTGCGTCCGTCGAAGAAGAAGCCGTGCCGGGGATCGCGGTCGACGGCGAACTTCACCGCGTCGCCGATCATGTAGAAGCCCTCGTCATCGAAGGCGGCGGCGGTCAGCCTGGGGCTGCGCCAGTAGCCGGGCGTCACGTTGGGACCCTTCAGCCGCAGCTCGTATTTCTCCTCGATCGGAACGAGCTTGAGGGTAATGCCCTGCGCCGGAATGCCGATGTTGCCGGGCCTCTCCTGCGGTTCGGTGCAATAGAGCGAGAACGGCGCCGTCTCGGTCGAGCCGAGCCCGGTGCCGATATGCACCGGCTCGCCGCTCGCCTGTCTCGACAGTTCCTCGAGCGCGTCCCAGGTGTGCTGCGCCATGCCGGCCCCGGCATACATCAGCATTTTCAGGTCGCGGAAGAAGGTGTCCCTGAGCGTCTCGTCCTCGCGCATGGCGTGGACCAGCATTTCATAGCCGGCCGGAACGTTGAAATACCAGGTGGGCGAGATCTCGCGCAGATTGGCGATCGTCTCGCGCATGCCTGCAGGCGTCGGCCGCCCCTTGTCGATGTAGAAGGTGCCGCCATGGTAGATGACCATGTTGAACACCTTGTTGCCGCTGGCGGTGTGGTTCCACGGCGCCCAGTCGACGACAACGGGCGGATCCTCGCGCAGGAAGGCGTAGCAATCGGCAATCATCTCCTGGTTGGAGCACAGCATGCGTTGGGTCTGGATCACCGCCTTGGGCGAACCGGTGGTGCCGGAGGTGAACAGGAACTTCGCCACCGTGTCGGGGCCGACGGCGGCGTGGGCCTTATCGACCGCCGGACTGGGCGTGACGTCGAAGAGATCTGCCAGGCGATGCGAAGGCCGCCCGGGGGGTGGGTTGCGCCGGCAGACCACCGGCACATCGGGCGGGAAGGCCGCGGCGATGGCCGCATGGAACGGTGCCGCATCCTCGGCGTAGATCAGCCCGGGGGTGATCTGGCCGACAATGTCCCTCAGCTTGTCGAACTCGTTCGATGCCGTGGCATAGGCCGGCGAGATCGCCGCCGAGGGGATGCCGACATGCTGCGCGCCGAGCGCCATCAGCGCGTGGCCGATCGAATTGTCGGACAGGATGATCAGCGGGCGTTCGGTCGAAAGACCGAGATCGAGACAGAACTGCGATATGGCCCTTATGCGATCCATGGCCTGGCCATAGGCGAGCCTGGACCAGTCGCCCGCCTCGTCGCGCTCGGCCATCCAGGGGCGGTCGGGAACGAACTGCGCCCAATGGGCGAAACGCTCAGTCATGCTGTCGGGATAGGGTCCGAGCGCATCGCTGCGCCAGATCAGGATGGAGCCGTCGGCTCGCTCTTGCCACTCAAGCCGGGGTGACCACAGCTTGATGTCGCGCATGTGTCCTTCCGTCATGACTCTCCTCCCAGAATGTCAGTAACGAGGCCGTTCGAACGCCCCTCCCGGGCGCCGAAAATTTGTTTACAAAGAAACAATCACATTGTAAACAATCCATAAGAAAACAAAATCAAAACACAGATGATCCAAGGAGCTGCCGACGATGGGCGTAGACGTTTCATCGCATTTCGTAACCTATGAAACCGTGGGCGAGATCGCGCATATCGGGCTCAACCGGCCGGAAAAGCGCAATGCGATCAGTGACCGCTTCGTCGAGGCCATTGCCGAAGCCGTCGCCAGGGCCGAGCGTGAGGCGAAGGCCGTCGTGCTCTTCGGCCATGGCGATCATTTCTGCGCCGGCCTCGATCTGGCCGAGCATGTGAAGAAGACGGCGATCGAGGGCGTGCGCGGCTCCCGCCGCTGGCATTCCGTCTTTTCCGGCATCGAGCACGGCACCATTCCGTGGTTCTCGGCCCTGCACGGCGCGGTCGTCGGCGGCGGCCTGGAACTGGCGGCCTCCACCCATATCCGCGTGGCCGACGAGACCGCCTTCTTCGCCCTTCCGGAAGGGCAGCGCGGCATCTTCGTCGGCGGCGGCGGGTCGGTCCGGGTCGCAAGACTGACCGGCGTCGCGCGCATGACCGACATGATGCTGACCGGGCGCGTGGCCTCGGCTACCGAGGCGGAACGCTGGAACGTCGTGCAATATGTCGTTCCCGCCGGGGAGGCGCGCAAGAAGGCGCATGATCTGGCGGTGGTCGCCGCCTCGAATGCGGCGCTGTCGAACTATGCCGTCATCAACGCCCTGCCGCGCATCCAGGACATGGCGAAGGAGGACGGCCTCTTCGTCGAATCCTTCATCTCCTCGTTCACCGCCACCAGCCCGGAGGCGGAGGAACGGCTGCAGGCCTTCCTCGACAAACGTGCGGCGCGCCTGAGAGCGCCCGGCGCGAACTGAGGAGAGCATCGTGGATCTGTCTCTCCGCAGCATCGATCAGGTCAAGGTGGGCTCGCTTGCCGGTTCGCTCGGCTTTCTCCTGCGGCTGGCGCAGTTGCGCGCCTTCGAGGACTTCTTCTCCGACCGCGGTCCGCGCGGCCTGAAGCCCGGCGAGTTCTCCGTGCTGTGGGTGATCGCCTGCAATCCCGGCATTCGCCAGCACGCGCTCGGCCAGCGGCTGATGATCAAGCGAGCCCACATGACCAAGCTGATCCGCGCGCTGGAGGAGCAGGGTTTCGTGTCCCGGCAGATCCCGGATGCCGATCGGCGCGCGGTCGAGCTGACCTTGACGCCGACGGGCGAGCAAGCGGTCGAAACGGCGGCGGCCGCCTTCTTCGCCTATGAGGAAACGACCGGTGCGCCGCTCAGCAAGCCCGAACAGGCTCAGCTGATCGCGCTTCTGCAGAAATATGTCGGCCTGGAGGAGGAGCGCACATGCCGATAGACATCGACGACCTGGTCGCGATCGACTTCCACACCCATGCCGAGGAGCCGTGCTGCGGCCCGCGCGACGACGGATATGACGAGTTCCAGGCCGGCATGGCCAGCTATTTCAAGAACCCGGCCGGCGCGAAGGGCATGCTGCCGACCGTCGAGGAGACGGCGACCTACTACCGTGAGCGCAAGATCGCCTGCGTGATCTTCCCCGTCGACGCCGAACGCGAGACCGGTTTTCGCCGCTACGAGAACGAGGAAGTGGCGCGGATCGCTGCGGAAAATGCCGACATCATGATCCCCTTCGCCTCGATCGATCCGGCAAAGGGCAGGCTCGGCGCCCGGGAGGCCCGGCGGCTTGTGCGGGAATTCGGCGTCAAGGGCTTCAAGTTCCACCCGACCATGCAGGGTTTCTACCCCTACGACCGCAGCGCCTATCCGCTTTACGAGGCGATCGCCGAAGAGGGCGCGATCACGCTCTTCCACACCGGCCAGACCGGGGTCGGGGCGGGCATGCGCGGCGGCATGGGCATGCGGCTGAAATACTCCAATCCGATCCACCTGGACGATGTGGCGGCCGATTTCCCCGACATGCCGATCATTCTCGCCCATCCCTCCTTTCCCTGGCAGGAGGAGGCGCTCTCCGTCGCGACCCACAAGCCCAACGTCTACATCGACATGTCCGGCTGGTCGCCGAAGTACTTTCCGCCGATCCTGATCCGCTACGCCAACACCATGCTGAAACACAAGATGCTGTTCGGCTCGGACTGGCCGGCGATCACCCCGGACAGGTGGCTCAAGGATTTCGAGACCATCGACATCCGCGACGACGTTCGTCCGCTGATCCTCAAGGAAAACGCCCGGAGACTGCTGAAGCTTTAGATCTATCGACCCGTAACGTGTTCTGAACTGGGAGGAAATGAACATGAAACGCATGCTGCATATGATCGTGGGGCTCGCTGCCCTGGCTGCCACTACCGCCGATGCCCGCGAACTTCGCGTCGCGCCGGGTGCACCGCCCGCCCATCCGTCCAACAGTCATCTCTATGGAAAGCTCGTCGAATATCTGCCGGAGGTCTCCGGCGGAAAGCTGACGGCGCAGATGCTCGGCCCCGAAGTGGTCGGCCTCGGCCAGATGAAGGACGCACTGCAAAGCCAGCTCGTCGAGGTCGGCAACCTGTTGCCGCTCTATTTCCCGGCCGACCTGCCGAACATGTCGCTGGCCGGGGAACTGGCGCTTTCCGGCCGCGAGCCGCACGCGATGGCCGCGGCGATGACCGAGTATATCGTCACCTGCGACACCTGCCAGGCGGAGCTGAAGAAGTTCGGCGTCGTCTATCTGGGATCCGGCTCCTCGGACGTCTATGCGCTGCTGACCACCAAGCCGGTCAAGACCGCGGCCGACATCAAGGGGCTGAGATTGCGCAGCGGCGGCGCGCCTTTCTCGCGCTGGGCCGAGAATTTCGGCGCCGTGCCCGCCAATATCGGCGTCGGCGACACCTTTGAATCCATGTCGCAGGGCGTGATCGACGGCTCGATGGCGTCTATCGGCGATCTGTTGTCGTTCCGGCTGGTCGAGCTGGTGAAGAACATCACCTTCATCCCGCTCGGCACCTATCACGCGACCTCGGATTTCACCGTCGCCAACTCCGCCTGGGAGGGACTTGCTCCCGAGGAGCGCAAGCAACTGGCAACGGCCGCCAACAAGGCCAATGTCGTCTTCACCCAGCGCTGGGGTTACGAGATGGCGTCGATCGCCAAGGACGCCGCGCAAAAGGCCGGCATCCAGTTTATCGAGCCGGATGCCGAGTTCCTGAAGGCGTCGGAAGCATTCGCCGAAGCGGACAAGGCGACGGCGGCGAAGGTTTCGCAGGAGCGCTTCGGTTTCGATGACGCCCAGGCGCGCGTCGACCGCTTCGTCGCCCTGGTCGAGAAGTGGAACGGCATCGTCAAGGAGGCCAACGGCGACACGGACGCCATCACCAAGCGTCTCGACGAAGAGGTCTGGAGCAAGATCGACTTCACCACCTACGGACTTTGAGGTGTGGGCCGGCGGGCGAGACACCCGCCGGCCAGTCTTCTTCGCCAATGCTTTTTCAAAGGGTCTTCCATGTCCCAGCTGTTTTCCCTTGCCGACAGACTGTCGCGCATGCTGGCCTTTGTCGGTGCCGTTGGCGTCGTGCTGATGATGGTGCATGTCTGCGCCGACATCATTGCGCGCATCATCACCGGGGCCTCGCTGCCGGCCACGGTCGAGATCGTCTCCTATTATTACATGGTGCTGGTGGCCTTCCTGCCGCTCGCCTGGGTCGAACGCCGGGGCGGAATGATCTCCGTCGAACTGATCGAATTCATGATGTCGCCGCGTATGATGAAGGTGTCCGACGGCATGATCGCCGCGCTCGGCACGGTTATCTATGCGGTGATGGCCTATGCGACCTGGATCACGGCGGTAAAGAACTACGTGACCGGCACCTTCGTCGTGGCGCTGCAGGTCAAGATCATCACCTGGCCCGGCTATTTCCTGCCGTCCATCGGCTTTGCGCTCGCGGCTGCCATCCTGGCGGTGCGCTTCCTCCAGATCGCGACAGGCAGCGTCGACACGGCGCGGGAGAGTGAGGCATGAGCGTCGAAACCGGCCTCTACGGCATCGCCATCCTGGCCCTGCTCCTGCTGCTGCGCATTCCGGTGGCGTTGGCGATGATTTCCGTCTCGTTTGGCGGCATCGCTTTCCTGCTCGGCTTCAAGCCGGCCCTCGGCATGATCACCTCGACGCCCTACAGCTTCGTGGCGAGCTGGACGATGAGCGCCGTGCCGATGTTCCTGCTGATGGGCTTCATCTCCTTTCACGCGGGGCTGACCACCAATCTCTTCGACGCGGCGAAGGCGATCCTCGGGCGGGTTCCCGGCGGGCTGGCGATCTCATCGATCTTCGCCTGTACCGGCTTTGCCGCCGTCAGCGGCTCGTCGATCGCCTGCGCCGCCGCCATGGGCCGGATCGCTATTCCGGAGATGGTGGCCGCCGGCTATCGGCCGAGCTTTGCTGCCGGGGCGCTGGCCGCAGGCGGCACGATCGGCGCCCTGATCCCGCCCTCGATCCTGATGATCGTCTACGGCGTCTTCGCCGAGACCTCGATCACGCAGATCTTCGTCGGCGGCATCGGCGTCGGGCTGTTGACGGCGCTGTCCTATTGCCTCGTCGTGCTGACGGTCTGCTGGCTGAGGCCGGACATCGTGCCGCGCACGCTGACGGCCGTATCCGGGGAGGGCGGCAACCGGGCGGCGATCCTGCGCATCTGGCCGCTGCTCATCCTCGTGCTGCTGGTGTTCGGTGGCCTGTTCTCCGGCTATTTCACCGCGACCGAGGCGGGGGCGGTGGGTGCCGGTGGCGCGTTCCTGCTGTCGGCGATCACCGGCAAGCTCAGCATGCAGGTCGTGCGTGTCTCGCTTTTGGAAACGCTGACCACTTGCGCGTCGCTGTTCATCATTGGCATCGGCGCCTCGATGTTCACGCGGTTCCTCGGCGTCACCGGGCTCTCGTCCTTCATCGGCTCCTTCGTCGCCGGGGCGGATCTCGGCTATGTCGAGCTGATGAGCATCATCGTGGTGATCTACCTCATCCTCGGCATGTTCATGGAGCCGTTCGGCGCCCTGTTGGTGACGCTGCCGGTGCTGCTGCCGGTGCTGAAGGCCGAGGGCATCAGCCTCGTCTGGTTCGGGGTGCTGGTGGTCAAGCTGCTGGAGATCGGCATGATCACCCCGCCGGTGGGGCTCAATGTCTTCGTCATCAAGAACGTGGCATCCCGCTATGTGACGGTCGTGCAGGTGTTCAAGGGCGTGACACCCTTCATGCTGGCGGATCTGGTGGTGGTGATCCTGACGATCGCCTTCCCGGCGATCGTGCTCAGCCTGCCCCAGCTGATCTTTTGACGGGATCGTTAGCCGGCTTATATCAGAAATGGAGAAGGCGGGACTGGTCCCGCCTTTTTCCGTCGTCGGATTCTCGTCGTGCCCTGAATGGTGCGGCGACCTTGCCGTCAGCGGTCCATGCGCTCGAGCTCGGCCGGCGCCCTGTCCTGCTGGCGCCCCGCCCATCCGCCGGCTGCCTTGATGCCGCCGAGCGGAAAGAGGTGCAATTGCTCGATCAGGCTGTGGGGGGTGCGGGCCTTGTAGTCGGCAAGCCCTGCCACGATCTCGGTCGGCTCGTATGGAACGAGGAGGCGGGTCACGTCCATGGCGCGCTTCTGCAGCACCTTCAGGGAGGGGCCGACGCCGCAGGACAGCGCATATTGCACGAGCGTCTGCAGTTTGGCCGGCCCGGCGACGCCCACATGGATCGGCAGGGTGATGCCGGCCTGCTGGATGCGCTCGGCCCAGTCCGTGACGGCGCGGGCATCGAAGGCGAACTGGGTGACGATCGCCATGTCGGCATCGGTTCGCGCGGCAAAATCCTGTTTCCAGGCGAGCGCCTGATCGGTGCTGCGCGTCGATCCGTCCCGGTCGATGTCGCGGTTTCCCTCCGGATGGCCGGCGACGTGCAGCCGGGTGAAGCCGTGCCGGTCGAACAGGCCGGTCTCCATCATCTGGATCGAGCTGTCGAGACTGCCCGCCGGTTCCGGCTGGCCCCCGCCGAGAAGCAGGGCCTCTCGGACGTCCGCCTCGTAACGATAGCGCTTGATCCAGTCTTCCAGCGTCGCGGCGTCGGGAATGCTGCGGGCCGGAAAGTGCGGCATGACCGGGAAGCCCTCCTCGCGCAGGCGGCGCGCGGTCGCCACCATGTCCTCAATGGGGGTGCCGGCAATGTGGGCGATATAGACGCGCGTTCCGGCCGGCAGGAGCGCCCTGAAGTCGTCGATCTTGGCCGCCGTGCGCGGCATGACCTCGATCGACCAGCCCGCAAGAATGTCTCCCAGATCGGCGGATGGCGCTTGCCGATCGGCGCGGCCCCTGAAACTCAACAAAGCCATTCTCTCCTCCTGAAACATAAATAGACGTCGGAGCGGTGGCCCGGCGCCCATCCCACTGGGGGACGGGCGGGGGAAGGGCTTAAGTCCGCTCCGTCATGGGGTTGCTGATGCGGCTGGCCTGGAAGCTATCCGGCAGCGGCGTCAGCTCGATCGCGGCGACGATGCCGGCCCTGTTGAACGGGTCGCCCTCGGCGAAGGTGCGGGCGTGAGCGAAGTCGGCGGCCTCGAGGATGCCGAAATTGCCGATGGCCCCGCCGTTTTCGTCGAGCAGCGCCGAGCCGATCAGCACGGTCGCGGTCCCGTCGCCGCCGGACTGGACCCAGGCGCGATGCGCCGGCCGATGGGCGTCGCGGGATCCATCCTGTCCGGGATGATGCAGGCAGCGCATGAGGACGAACATCGGCTCAGCCCGCGTTTTCGAGCACGACCATGCCTGCGCCGGTCATCGAGGCCGGGGCGTGATAGTGCTTGTGGAGCAGGTTCACCTGCGGGTTCATCGCCGCGCGCATGACCAGCCACATGATCAGCTCCGCACCTTCCGAGCCGAATTGTTCGACATAGTCCTCGCGGCTCATCGACCGATAGGGTTCCGGATCGGCGGCGATGCCGTCGAGCCAGGCGCGGTCCGCCGGCTGGTTGATGTAGCCGGCGCGGGCGCCCTGCAGCTGGTGGGAGAGGCCGCCCGTCCCCAGGATGACGACCCGTTCGTCGCCGGGCCAACTCTCGATCGCCTCGCGCAGGACCAGTCCCATGTCCCAGCAGCGCTGCGGCGTAGGGATCGGATACTGGATCGTGTTGACCCAGATCGGCAGGATCTTGACCGGCCAGCGTTCCGGGCGGCCGAAGAACAGTTCCATCGGGACCTGCAGGCCGTGATCGACCTCGATTTCGCGGCAGACCAGCGGATCGAAATGTCGCTCGACGAGCTTGTCGACGAAATGCCAGGAGAAATCGACGGCGCCCTCGAAGGGGGGAATTGCGCGCGGTCCCCAGCCCTCGTCCACCGGCTGGTAGGTCTCGGCGACACCCACGGCGAAGGTCGGCACCTTGTCGAGGAAGAAGGTGTTGCCGTGGTCGTTGAAGACGACGACGGCGATGTCGGGTCGCGCGTCCCGCATCCATTCCTTGCCGGCTTCGTAGCCGTCGAAGAAGGGCTTCCAGTCGGCGCTGTCGCGCAGGCCCTTGTCGAGTGCCGCGCCGATCGAGGGGACGTGGCTCGTCCCGATGCCGCCGATGATCCTAGCCATTGCGTTTCTTTCCCAGCCGTTCGTAGAGAAAATCGTCATGCGACATGCCGGCCTGCGCCGCGCCGATCGCAGTGATCGGGGTCGGGTCCACCGCGGCGATCTTCAGGATGAAGAACAGGTTGCCGCCGAGCCGCACCATCTCGTGCCAGTCGCGCCGCATCACGGCCGCCTTCTCCTCCGCGGTGAGGCCGAAACTGTCGAGATAGGCTTCTTCATTCGCCCGGAACGCTTCGCGGTTGGCCGGCTTGCCGAGCGCCATGGCCATCTTGTTCAGCCTGTATCCGCGGATCGATCCGGCGCGATCGAAAAGTGGTGTGTCGGGTATGGGCGGCTGTTTGAGCATCGGTCCTCCAAATCTGCGGTCGAGCCAGTCGCAGACCGCGGCGACGACGTCGTCGGGACGCTCGACCGGGGCGAAATGTCCAGCATTCTCGACGACGACCAGTTCGGTGTCGGGCGCCGCCTCGGCGATCTCTCCGTGCTGGGCGATGGGGCTCCAGCCGTCTTGGCGGGCCGCGACCAGCAGGATCGGGCAATGCAGGTCCGCCATATAGGCGCCGGCGTCGGGGCGGTCGAGCAGCGCGCGGATCTGGCGCGCGTGCACAGCCGAGCCGGCGCGCAGCACCATGGCTTTCAGGCGGTCCAGCAGTTCGGTGTCTTTCGTGCGGGCCGGGTCCAGCATCGGCGGCAGCCATTGGTCGGCCAGGGCTTCGATATCGCGGTTGCCGAGATCGATCATCTCCTGGCGCCTGGCTTCCTCTCCGTCGCGCCGCGGCTGGTAGCCGGTATTGGCGAGGACCAGGCCGCGGATACGCTGTGGCGCCTGCCGTGCCATCTCCATCGCAACACGCCCGCCCATGGAGTGGCCGACGGCGATGAGATCGCCTTCGGCTTCGGCGAGAATGCGGGTTGCCATGGCGGGAATGGAGGCGTCGCGGGTAACGTCGGCGTCATGGATCCGCATGCGCGCCTTTGCGGCCTCGGCAAGCGGTCGCCAGACGGACGAATCGGACAGCAGTCCCGGAATGAGCACCAATGTCGTCAAAACCGTCTCCTCCCGGTCCAGAACTGCGCGATGTATACAGCGAAATTTCGCTCATGTATACATTATGGGCGCGGTCGTTCGCATTTTTCCAATGGTGAGTGCGTTTTGTGTCGTTGACCTGTCTTTTGTGGATACATCATATGACGTGCGTTGGATTGGACGGCGCCCGGCTTTCGTGGGCTGCGCACGCAGTGCTATAGAGTGACAGGGAAAATCGGGGTGTATTCATGAAGGGTTCCGAAGACGCGACGCATGGCCGCCGGGCGGTGATCGAGTTGCGCGAGAAGATCATCAGCGGCGAGCTGCCGGGTGGCACGCGCCTGTTCGAGGTGTCGCTGGCCGAGGTGCTGGACATTTCGCGCACGCCCGTGCGTGAAGCCCTGTCGCGCCTTGCCGAGGAGGGCCTCCTGGACCGGCTGCCCAATGGCGGTTTCGTCGTGCGGCGGTTCGGCTATGCCGACGTGATCGATTCGATCGAGCTGCGCGGCGTCATGGAGGGAACGGCGGCGCGGCTTGCGGCCGAGCGCGGCGTGGCGCCGGAGGCGCTGGCGCGCATCAGCGACGTCGTGCGAAAGCTCGATACCTGTTTCGGGCCGGGGGCGGACGAGGTCGATTTCGACGCCTATGCGGACCTCAACGAGGAATTTCATCATCAGCTCGCAGCCCTTTCGGGCAGCGATATCGTCCGGCGCGAGGTGGAGCGCGCGAGCTCTTTGCCTTTCGCCTCGCCGTCGGCCTTCCTGCCCAACAAGACCGAGATCGAAGCCTTCCGGCGTTCCCTGCGCTCGGCGCAGGAGCAACACCACGCCCTGGTCGAGGCGATCGCCGCGCGCGAGGGATCCCGGGCGGAATGGATCGCGCGCGAGCATGCGCGCACCGCCCGCCACAATCTCGAATACATTTTCAGCCAGGACCCTGAGCTGCTGCAGCGAATCCCGGGCCTCGCGCTGATCCACCGCTAAGCATCCAATCTTTCCAGCGACGAAAGGGCGGCCATCGGCCGCCCTTGGCGTTTGTCGGGCGCTGTGCGGTTCAGAAAGGGGCTTGCAATCTCTCCCGTGATCGGCATGAATGTATACATCGATGGCGAATACTCAGGGAGGAGTACCATGGCCAATTCCAGTCTTAGCGAGATTCTGGGCGAAAACCCCGATCCTGTCGGTTTGCTGCGCAATTCCCGCGTCGGCGTCTATGTATACCCCGTAGTGGCGGCCGAGTTTGCTAACTGGCGTTCGGAGCAGGCGGCCTGGCGCAATTCGGCGGTTCTCTTCGACCAGTCGCATCATATGGACGAGTTGATCGTCGAAGGGCCGGACGCGGAGAAGTTTCTCGCCCATCACGGCATCAATTCCTTCGCCAATTTCGGGCTTAATCGCGCCAAGCATTTCGTGCCGGTCACGCCGAACGGCCACGTCATCGGCGACCACATCATCTTCCGCGAGCGCGACGACAAGTTCATCCTCGTCGGCCGGGCGCCGACGTCGAACTGGCTGATGTTCTGCGCCGCCTACGGCCAGTGGAACGTGCGGCTCAAGCACGATCCGCGCTCGCCGTCGCGGCCGGAGGGCGAACGCGTGCTGCGCACCCATTACCGCTACCAGATCCAGGGTCCGGACGCGCCGAAGATCTTCGAAAAGATGAACGGCGGCCCCATTCCGGAGATCAAGTTCTTCCATGTCGACTGGATCAAGGTCGGCTCGAAGAAGGTGCAGGCGTTGCGCCACGGCATGTCGGGCGCGCCCGGTCTGGAGATCTGGGGTCCGTACGAGGACAAGGCCTATATTCTCTCGGTCATCCTCGAATCGGCCAAGGAAGCCGGTGTCGACCTCGTGCGCTGCGGCAGCCGGGCCTATTCGACCAATACGCTGGAGTCAGGCTGGATCCCCTCGCCGCTGCCGGGCATCTATACCGGTGACGGCATGCTCGCCGAATACCGCAAATGGCTGGGCGCCGACTCCTACGAGGCGACCGGCGCGATCGGCGGCTCCTTCGTGTCGAACAATATCGAGGACTATTACGTCAATCCGTTCGAGCTCGGCTACGATTTCTATATCGGCTGGAAGAAGGACGACTTCGTCGGCAAGGCGGCGCTCGAGCAGATGAAGGGCCGCAAGAACCGCAAGAAGGTCACCTTCGAGTGGAACCGCGAGGACGTGCTCAAGGTCATCGCCTCCGGCTTCGAGGACGGCTTGCCCTACAAGTGGATCGACTTCCCGCAGCCGAACTATGCCTCGACCAGCGCCGACATGGTGATGAAGGGCGATAAGATGGTCGGCATGTCGATGTTCAACGGCTACAGCTTCAACGAGCGTTGCATGCTGTCGCTCGGCGTCGTCGATCAGGATGTCGAAGAAGGCGACGTCTTGACGCTGATCTGGGGCGAACCGGACGGCGGTTCGCGCAAGACCTCCATCGAGCCGCACCGGCAGGCCGAGATCCGCGTGCGCGTGGCGCCGACGCCCTATGCGCGCGAGGCCCGCGAGAACTATGCCGACAGCTGGCGCAAGCGCAAGGATTGACGGCCGGTCCGCCCGCAAGACAGGCGGCTCCTTCGGGGGCCGCCATTTTTTTCGCCCTACCCGACGGTCGCCGGCCCCCGTTCGTCACACGCTCAAATGCTTCTCCAGCATTTCCGGCGAGGCCAGCAGCGCGGCGGAGGTGTCGTGGTAGACGATCGCGCCGCGTTCGAGGAAGACGACCTCGTCGGTGAGCGGCAATATCTTGCGCGCCTTCTGCTCGACGATGATGGCCGAGATGCCTTCGTCGGTCACGATGCGGCGCATGGCGGCCAGGAGTTCGTCGACGATGATCGGCGCCAGGCCCTCCAGGGGTTCGTCCAGCAGCAGAAGCTTCGGATTGAGCATCAGCGCGCGCGCGACGGCCAGCATCTGTTGCTCGCCGCCGGAGAGCTGATTGCCGAGATTGCGCCGGCGCTCCTGGAGCCGCGGGAACATGCCGAAGGCGCGCGCAAGTGTGAAAGGTCCCGGCCGGGCCGTCGCCGTCAGGTTTTCCTCCACTGTGAGCGAGCGGAAGATGTTGCGCTCCTGCGGCACCCAGCCGATGCCGAGCGCTGCACGCTGTTCCGGGCGAAGCCGGGAAATGTCCCGGCCGGCCAGGAAGATCGCCCCGGAATGATAGGTCGTGGTGCCGACGATGGTGTCGAGCAGCGTCGTCTTGCCGGCGCCGTTGCGGCCCAGCAGCGCCAGCGACTTGCCCTCCTCGAGCGCAAGCTCGATGTTGAACAGGACGCGCGCCTCGCGATATCCGGCCGACAGCCCTTCGATGCGCAGCAGTTCCGGCATCAGGCGTCCTCCCCGAGATAGATTGCCTTGACGTGGCGGTCCTTGGATATTTCCTCCACCGTGCCTTCGGCAAAGAGGCTGCCCGCCGCCAGAACCGAAATGCGGTCGGCAAAGGAAAAGACGAGGTCCATGTCGTGCTCGATCAGCACGACGGTGACGTCGGGTGGCAACTCACGCACGATCGAGAGGACTTCATGGCGCTCTTCCTCGGGAACGCCTGCCGCCGGCTCGTCCAGCAGCAGCACCCTAGGGCGGGTGGCGATTGCGAGCGCGATCTCCAGCAGCCGCTGCTTTCCGTAGGGAAGGAGGGTCGTGGGGACGCCCATCGTGTCGACCAGGCGGAACCGCTCCAGCAGTTGTGCCGCCTCGTCCGCCACTTCGCGATCCCGCGACAGCGGCTTCCAGGCGCGCCAACCATGGCCTTCCCGTTCGCCGATCGCCAGCATCACCGATTCCAGCGGGGTGAAATCGCCAAAAAGCTGATTGATCTGGAAGGTGCGCGACAGGCCGCGGCCGACGCGGACATGGGCCGGCAGGCTGGTGATGTCCTCGCCGCCGAGCAGGACCTGGCCGCCGCTCGGGGTGAGGGCTCCGGTGAGCAGATTGATCAGCGTGGTCTTGCCGGCTCCGTTGGGGCCAATCAGGGCATGGCGCGCACCCTGCCGGATGCTGAGCGAGACGTCATTGGTGGCCATGAAGGCACCGAAGCGCTTCACCAGGTTGCGGGTCTCGAGGGCGGCCGTCATGGTGCGTCCTCCGCTGCCTGAGACTTCGCCTTCAGCCGGTCGGCTGCGCCGGGCAGGTAGGTTCGCCAGCGTCCGAGCCGCTCGCGCCCGACGAAGACGATGATGATGAGGATCAGGCCGATCCAGAACATCCAGTATTGCGGCGTGATGACGGAGAGCCAGTCACGCAGCACGGAAAAGATCACCGCGCCGAAGATGCCGCCATAGAGATAGCCGACGCCGCCGATCACCAGCACCAGAAGCACGTCGGCCGAGCGGTGGAAGGCCAGCACGTCGGGCGAGACGAAGCTGGTCGTCTGGGTCAGGAGCGCACCGGCGATGCCGGCATAGGCCGCCGACAGGGTGTAGATGGCGACGATGCGGCGGGTGGGCGATATGCCGAGCATGGAGGCGCGCCGCTGGTTGCGCTTGATCGCCTTCAGCGACAGGCCGAAGGGCGAATTGACGATGCGGCGCGCGACATAGGTCAGCGCCATCAGCACCACGAGCGCATAGATGTAACCGTTGCGGCCCCAGAGATCGAATTCGAAGAGACCGAGAATGGGGGTGACCATGATGCCGCTCAGGCCGTCGGCTCCGCCGGTCAGCCAGGCGGCCTGGTTGGCAATTTCGCCGAGCAGCATGGCGACGCCGAAGGTCGTCATCAGCCGGGTGAGGTCGGAGCCGCGCAGCACCAGGAAGCTGGTGACGAAACCGAACGCCCCGCTGACCAGGCCCGCGACCAGGAGACCGCTGACGGGTTCGGAGACGAAGTCGCGGGCGAACAGCCCCGCGGCATAGGCGCCCAATCCGAAAAAGGCGGTGTGGCCGAGCGAGACGATGCCGGCGTAACCGAGGATCAGGTCGAGCGAGACGGCGAACAGCGCCAGGATGGCGATCTCGGTCAGGATCAGCATCTTGGAGGGCAGGATGAAGATCAGGGCCACGGCGAGCAGCCACAGGGCGATCTCCCAGAGGCGCCAGCGGCCGGCCCGGCTCAGCAGAGCCTGCGCGGTGTCGGCGGCGGATGACTTGGCTTGCCGGTTCATCGGCCGCCCTCCCGCGCGAACAACCCGTAGGGCCTCAGGATCAGCATGACGATCATGACGGCATAGATGATGAAGGAGCCGAGCTGCGGCACGTAATATTTGCCGGCCACATCGGCGATGCCGAGCAGGAGCGCGGCGATGAAGGGACCGGTGATCGACGAGGTGCCGCCGACGGTGACGACGATCATGAAGTAGATGAGGAATTTCAGCGGGAAATTCGGATCGAGGCCGAGAAGGTCGACGCCGAGCGCGCCGCCGAGGCCCGCAAGGCCCGAGCCGAGCGCGAAGGTCAGCGCGAAGATTACCGAGACATTGATGCCCAAACCGCGCGCGACCCGCCCGTCGTCGACGGCGGCGCGGAGCTGGCTGCCGAACCGCGTGCGGGTAAGGGCCAGCTGCAGGGCGACGGTCAGCACGGCGCAGAGCACGATGATGAACAACCGGTATCGGCCGATGCCGATGCCGAGGAACTCGAAGCGCCCGCGCAGGAGCGGGGGCAGGTCGATCATCTGCTGCTGGCCGCCCATGGAATAATCGACCGCCGCAATCGACATGAAGACCAGGCCGATCGAGAACAGCACCTGGTCGAGATGCGAAACGCCGTAGAGGTGCCGATAAAGCGTGCGCTCAAGGATTGCCCCGGCGAGCGCGGAGACGAGGAAGGCGGCGGGCAGGCACCAGTAGAAGGAGATCCCGTAGCGGTTCATCAGGATCACGGTGACGTAGCCGCCTGCCATGGCGAAGGCGCCATGGGCGAGGTTGACGAAGTTCATCAGGCCAAGCGTCAGCGAAAGCCCGCAGGCAAGGACGAAGAGAAGCATGCCATAGGCGATGCCGTCGAACAGGATTGTCAGCATGGTCACTCGCTATGGCGTGGAGGGCCTCATCTCAGGCCCTCCACGCGGCTGTGGCGCTCAGTTGGCGTTCGGGTCGCGGATCTTCTCGTAGGTCTTGAGCTCGACATTGTAGAGCTCGCCGTCCACCTGCTTGACCTCGCGGATATAGATGTCCTGGACGATGTCGCGGGTGGCCGGATCGATCGTGATCGGACCGCGCGGGCTCATCCATTCCATGCCCTTCATGGCCTCGATCAACTTCGTCCCGTCGGTGTCTCCACCGGTCTTCTCGAGCGCTGCGTAGGCGAGATGCATGGCATCATAGCCGCCGACCGACATGAAGTTGGGGCGCATGTTGTCGTTGGCCTTGCGCACCTCACCGACGAAGGCCTTGTTTTCCGGGCTGTCATGGTTGGCCGAGTAGAAATGGCCGGTGACGATGCCCACGGCCGGTTCGCCAATGGCGTTGAGCAGGTCGTCGTCCGTCACGTCGCCGGTGGCGATCAGCTTGATGCCCGCCTCCTTCAGGCCGCGGTCGGCGAACTGCTTCATGAACAGCGAGCCGACGCCCGAGGGCACGAAGACGAAGACGGCGTCGGGCTTGGCGTCGCGGACGCGCTGCAGGAAGGGGGCGAAGTCCGGGTTCTGCAGCGGCACGCGGACTGCTTCGACGATCTCGCCGCCTTCCTTCTTGAACTGGTCGGTGAAGCCCTTCTCAATGTCATGGCCCGGGCCGTAGTCGGTGACCAGGGTGACGACGCGCTTCAGGCCGTTTTCCACGGCCCAGCTTGCCACCGGCAGCGCCGACTGGGGTCCTCCCATGCTGGTGCGGACGAAATAGTCCGACTGCTTCATGATCGCCGAGGTCGTCGCCGAGGTGATGATAGCCGGCACCTTGGCCTGGTTGAGCACCGGCGCCACGGCCATGGCGAGTGGGGTCAGGCCGAAGCCGGCGAGCATGGACACGCCGTCGTTGACGACGAGTTCCTGGGCGATGCGGCGCGTCTGGTCGGCGGTGCCGGCATCGTCACGCAGCACGAGTTCGATCTTCTTGCCGGCGACCGTGTCGCCATGCAAGGCCATATAGGCGCGAACGCCGGCCTCGACCTGCCTGCCGGTCGAGGCGAAGGGGCCGGTCATCGGCAGGATGAGGCCGATCTTGACGGCCTCCTGCGCCCCGGCGGAGCCTGCCGCCAGCATCGAAAGCAGAGTGCCGGCAATGAAAATTCTTCTCGTAACCATGTATACTCCTCCCTTTTGTCCGATCCGGCCTCCCGATGCCGGATCCGCTGCAGTGCAGCGGTTTGTCGTCACTCCCACGACGAAAGACCACTGCGCAAAAATCGTATGCTGTTATCCATGTATACATAGATCGAGGACGCTCACAAGCAGACGAAGGTGACAGAAGGCAAATTTGCCGGGCCGGCGGATTTCCCTCCGCCCCGGTTTGCCCACCGCGGACAAAGGGCGGCGGCCCGGCCTGCGGTCAGGGCGACGAAATCGGTAAACGCAAACAGCCCGGCGGGGCCATGCCGCGCCGGGCTGTTCGTCTCATCGTGTGTATTCTGGCCCGCCGCCGTGCGGATCAGGCAAGTCGGGCGCAGGCGTCCGCGATGCGGGTCAGCGCTTCCTTAAGTTCGGACTCGGCGCTGGCATAGGAGATGCGGAAGAAGGGCGACAGGCCGAAGGCCGAACCCGGCACGACCGCAACATTGGCGTCTTCGAGCAGATAGGCGCAGAAGTCCGTATCGGTTTCGAGACGCTTGCCGGACGGCGTGGTCTTGCCGAGCACGCCGGCGCAGCCGGAGAAGGTGTAGAAGGCGCCTTCCGGCACGCGGCAATCAAGGCCGTCGATGGCGTTGAGACCGGCGACCACCAGATCACGGCGGCGCTGGAAGCTCGCCTTGCGTTCGACGAGGAAATCCTGCGGGCCATTCAGCGCGGCGACCGAGGCCGCCTGACTGATCGAGGAGGGGCAGGAGGTCGCCTGGCTCTGTACCACAGCCATGGCCTTGATCAGGTCGCGCGGGCCGCCGGCATAGCCGATGCGCCAGCCGGTCATGGCATAGGCCTTGGAGACGCCGTTGACGGTGAGGATGCGGTTCTTCAGGCGCGGCTCAAGGGCTGCCGGCGTGACGAATTCGAAGCCGTCATAGACGATGTGCTCGTACATGTCGTCGACCAGCAGCCAGACCTGCGGGTGCTTCATGAGCACGTCGAGCAGCGGGCGATAGTCCTCGGCACGGTAGCCGGCGCCCGACGGGTTGGACGGCGAATTGAGGATGACCCAGCGGGTCTTCGGCGTGATCGCGGCTTCGAGCTGCGCGGCCTGCAGGCGGAAACCCGCCTCGGCGTTGCAGGCGATGAGAACCGGCGTCGCCTCGGCGATCTGGACGATGTCGGAATAGGAGGTCCAGTAGGGCGTCGGGATGATCACTTCGTCGCCCGGATCGAGCGTCGCCATCATCGCGTTGAACAGGATCTGCTTGGCGCCGGTCGCGACCGTGATCTCGTCGAGTGCGTAATCGACGCCATTTTCGCGGCTGAACTTGTCGCGGATTGCGGCCTTCAGTTCCGGCGTGCCGTCGAGCGCCGTGTATTTGGTCTGGCCGGCCTGCATGGCCTTCCACGCAGCTTCCTTGATGTGGTCCGGCGTGTCGAAATCGGGTTCGCCGGCGCCGAGGATGATGACGGGCCGGCCTTCGCGCTTCAGGGCTTGTGCCTTGGCGCCGATCTTCAGGATTTCGGAGACGCCGATCGACGAGATGCGCTTCGCCGGCCGAAAAACCGCCTCTTCGGGCTTGCTGTTGATGTTCATGACCATCCTCTCTCTTCCCTGTTGCTCCCGGTTGCGGGAGCGGTGCTCGTCATATTCTGCTTAGCCGAACCGGACCGTACCGAGCGGCCCCGGCGAGGTGATCGCCTTCAGGCCGGCCGCCAGGTCCTTGATCTTCTCGTCGGTGTAGAGATCGTAATAGGTCTGGTTCTTGCGGCCGATCGCATGTTCGGCGCTGAAACTGCCGCCAAAATCGCGTACGGCGATGGCGAACACCCAGTCGCGCAGGCGGTGTTCGAAGGCCTTGTCGGTGGCCGCCGGGCTGTCCTTCGGGACCACCAGGTTGAAATGCACGCCGCCGTCGCCGATATGGCCGAAATCGCAGATCGTCACCTCGGGGAAGGCCGTCGGCATGTCGCGCTTCATGCGGTCGCAAAAGGCCATGATGTCGCCGCGGCGGAAGGACAGGTCGAAGGCGATCAACTTTCCGGCGTGCTTGACGCCTTCGGACAGCGCGTGGCGCAGCGCCCACATTTCGTGGGCCGGGCCGACGAACGCGTCCGCCAGTGGCGTCGCCTCGCTTTCCCAGATCTCGGAAAGCACGGTCTCCAGCACGGCGTCGAGCCCCTGTTCGCCCTCGCGCGGCTCCCAGGTGCGGGAGATCTCGCAGAGGATGACATAGTCGGGGATCACACCGCCCTGGAAGGGATTGCGAAGCGACGGCACATGGTCGAGGGCGGCTTTGACCGCGTTCTTCGACATGCCTTCGAAGGCCGAGAGATAGGCGCCGAGCTTCTGCTCCATGGCGCGCAGCAGCGGCATGACATGCGCGCCGCTGGCCGGAACCAGATAGGCGGTGGCCACCTGCTTCGGCAGGGCTTCGAGGTTCAGGACGCATTCGGTGATGATGCCGAAGGCGCCCGAGGTGCCGATGAAGACCTGCTTCCAGTCGACGCCGGTATTGTTCTTGCGCAGGTCCGAGACTAGGTCGAGGATCGTGCCCTGTTCATCGGCCAGCACCACCTTGATGCCGAGCGTGTTGCGACGCACGTCGCCGTATTTGAGGAAGCGCGAGCCGCCGGTATTGGTCGACAGCATGCCGCCGAGGCGCGGGTCGGCGCCAAGATCGATCGGGAAGTACAGGTCGTGGGCCTCAAGCTGCTGGTTGACCTCGGAGAGCCGGAACCCGGCGTCGACATGCAGCGAGCGGTTGTCGAGATCGAGATCGAAGCGGCGCGTCATGCGGTCGAGGCTGAGCACGAGCTGAGCGCCCGAGGCGTCCGGCGTCGAACCCGAAACCAGGCCGGTATTGCCCGATTGCGGGACGAGCGGCAGGCCCTGGCGCACGCAATAGGCGACGGCGGCCGCGACTTCCTCCGTTGTCGCCGGCCGCAGCACGAGACCCGCCAGACCTTCGTCATAGCGGGCGCCCGTCTGATAGGCGACCATGGCGCCGGGCTCCTGCACGATGCCCTTGTCGCCGAGGATATCCGTCAGTGCCCGAATGTGCGCCTGGTCGATCATCGTCATTTCTTACTCTGCTGCCTGAACGGTCGTCAGCATCTGACGGCAGTCAGCGATCGATGCCTGCTCGATGCCGGCGTAGTGGTCGAATTCGTTCAGCACCTTGGCGCCGAGGTCAAGTTCGAAACGCTGCTGGTTGGGGCTGGCGACGAAATCCTGGGTCGCGTCGTCGCCGAGGTTGGACTGGAAGATGCCGGCGGCGCTGACCGGCAGGAAGTCTTCATAGACGATCGGGTCGAACTGGACGAGGCCATCGGCGATCAGGGCGTCGAGGCTGGTCTCCGGGTCAGCCTTCACCTTGCGGCCCCTTTCCGTCAGCGAATAGGCGAAGTAGCCGAGGCCTTCGGCGCGGATCGCCTCCCAGGTGTCGGGGAAGGGCGCGAAGGCGTCTGCCAGCGCCTTGTCGTATTCGGCGGCATTCGAGCCGTCAGCTGCCGGACGCACGACCTGGCGCGAGGCGGTGAGCAGTTCGTCGTAGAGCGCCCGACCCTTGGGGGTGAGGGCGATGCCGCGTTGTTCGATTTCGCCAAAGCGGGCGGTGTGCGAGCCTTCCTTCCAGCTGCCGTCCTTGTCCTCGAACAGGACGGGTTCGTTGAGCGCCTTGAACGAGGTCTGGCGCAGCAGGATCGGGCATTTGCGGGTCGGCGGGCCTTCGACGACGGCCTTCGGCGCGATGCCGTAGTTAGGCATGCGGGCCTGGACCAGATCGATGTCGAGCGTGCGCGGCGTCAGATGGTTGATGTGCGGACCCTTGAAGGAGACGACGTCGGCGATCAGGCGGTGGGCCGCATGCAGGCGCGCATACATGTCGGGGCTGACCAGCGCCTTGTCGTGCCAGCGGAAGGTTTCGAGCGCTTCGGTGACGAAGCGCGAAGCGTCGGCGCGGTCGAGGCCGCCGTCGCGTTCGGCTTTCTCGGTGAGCGCGATCGCGGCGGGGGTGAAGATCTGGCGCTTCGCAAGGGTTGCCTCGGCCTCGGCGCGCAGGGTCTCGTCGGCGATCAGATCAAGGCGCAGCAGCGAGGTGAAGATGCGGAACGGGTTCTTCTTCAGGCTGGCATCGCCGACCGGACGAAAGGCGGTCGAATGAACCGGAACGCCGGCGGTCGACAGGTCGTAGTAACCCACCGGATACATGCCCATGACGGCGAAGAGCCGGCGCATCATGGCAAGCTCGGCAGGCGTTCCGAGACGGATCGCGCCATGACGCTCTTCCGTGATGCGGTCGAGCGAATCGGTATCTTCCAGGCGCTCGCGGAGCCTCGGATCGGCGTCGAGCGTCTCCTGGTTCACCTTCGCCACCAGCTCCATCAGCGTCCCATAGGCCGGAACCTCGGTGCGATACATGGCGGACATGGCGGCGGAAAACATCGAGCGGATCTCGTCGCTCGGGACAAAACGGGTCTTGGTCATCGGAGGCATCCCAGAAAACTGCAGGAGGATCATTCTGGGAGGCAGCTTATAATATGCTGCAGCGCCGAAGGATGCTGACGTTTGTCAATGAGTTCATGCGGCGGGCGAATGACTCAAGCGTGAACACCTCGTTTTCCGAAAAGGGGTCGCCGCGGTCGTGCCGCCATTGCTGCTCACGTAGTTTTCTCTTTTTAAAGATGATTTATTTTCTCATCTTTCTAGACGCGGTTCGCCGCTCATGGCATGGAATTTCCGAAGAGCCGCCGCGGAGGGCGGTCTGCGCAAGGAGCGACCATGGGCAATGCGGTGGCGTTGAGTTCCGAGACCTATCTCGATCATGATCAGGCGGCATTCATGCTGGACCGGATGCGGGACGACCACAGCGAGTTGGGCAGCGTTACGCCGCAGTCCAACGGCTGGGCGTTTCCGCTGCATTACGGCATGGTCTCGGCCGTGCGCGAGAACCGGCGCATTCGCCTGCGGGTGCTGGCCGACGACGAGACGCGGCTTGCCTATGTGAAGATGGAAGTGGCGAGCCACGCGGCGGAAATCCTCGGCTCGACCGGCGGTATCCGCTGGAGCGGCCAGGACGATGTCGGGACCGTGCCGGCCTTCTTCCGCGAGATCACGGTCCTGTCGACAGAGCGGATCACGCCGCATCTGCAGCGCATCCGGTTCGCGGCACGCGACCTTGGCCGCTATGCGAGCGGCGGGCTGCATATTCGCCTGCTGCTGCCTCCGGCAGGGCGCGAGCCGGTCTGGCCGACCATCGGCGCGGATGGACTGCTGGTCTGGCCCGGCGGCGAGGATTCGCTGACCGTGAGGGTCTATACGATCCGGGCGATCAACGTGCAGACGGGCGTCATCGACGTCGACTTCGTGCTGCATCCGGGCGTGGTGACGCCAGCAGCCCACTTTGCCGAGACTGCCACACCGGGCCAAGTGATCGGCATGATCGGTCCGGGCGGCGGGGACGTTCCCGAGGCAACCAACCTGCTGATGCTGGCCGACGATACGGGGCTTCCGGCGCTGTCGCGCATTCTTGAGAGCCTGCCGCAGACGTCCAGGGCGACCGTCTTCCTCGAGGTCGACGGCGAAACCGACCGGCTGCCGCTCGAGCGGCCGAACGTCACGATCACCTGGCTCTACCGTGCCGGCTGCCCCGCAGGAACGGCCGGCCTGCTGTCGGCGGCACTGCGCGGGCTGGATCCTCAGACGCTGCCCGACGACCTGTACGTCTGGGCGGGCTGCGAATTCGGCGATTTCCGCGAGATCCGGCGTATCGTGCGCAAGGACTGGGGACTCGGCAAGGACCGCCAGCTGATCGTTTCCTACTGGCGTCGCGGGGTTGGCGGCGAGGACCGGCCGGCAGCGGAGGACTGAACCGTTCTTGCCCGCTCAGCGATCCGCCAGTCTGGCGACCAGGGGGATCGCTGCCAGGGGGAGCATGGCAGCAAAGGCGAAGAACGGGCAGTAGCCGAACAGATGGGCCACCTGGCCGGCGATCATGCCGCCGGCGATGCTGACCAGCGCATCCATGCACTGGAAAAGGGTGAAATCCACGCCGGCCTGGCGGGGGTCCGACCAGCGCATGAACTGCGCATAGAGGGCGACGAAGCCCAGCGGCAGCACGGCGGAGGAACTGGCGATCGCCAGGGCGACCAGGACGGGTTGCGGGAAGACCGTCACGTTACCAGCCGCCGCAAAGAGCAGCAGGCAGACGGCCTGCAGGGCGAGCGCCAGGATCAGGACGGTGCGGATGCCCCAGAGCCGCACCAGCAGGCCGCCGGCAAGCGCCAGACCGAAGCCGACGAACAGGCTGCCCATGCCGTTGACGAGGCCGATGGCTGCAAGATCGAGTCCGGAATCGACGAGAAAGGGCCCGATCATGCCGAGCGCCAGCTTCTGCGCGACGACATAGACCGCTGCTGTCATCAGGCCGCGCCGTAGAAGGGGCCGTTTGAGGGCGGCCATCAGCGACGGCACATGCGGGCGCGTCTCTTCCGGCAGCTGACGGGCGATGCCGAGCAGGAAGGGCAGGCCGAGCAGGCAGAGCAGCGCCGCCATGGCCCAGGCGGCAAGCTGCCAGCCCGACATGCTGACGAGATAGAGAAAGAGCCCGCCGCCGAGGGCCGAGCCGAGATAGGCGCCGCCGACCTGTGCGGCATTGCCCCAGCCGTGGTGCCGCTCGGCGAGGCTCTGCACGGCGAACCCGTCGCAGGCGATGTCGAGCGTCGAGGCGGCGAAGGCGACCAGGGTCAGCGTCAGAAAGATCGGCAGCGGATCGCCCGGATCGAACAGGCCGACCACCAGCAGGCCGAGCACGCTCAGCATGCCGCCGGCGAGCACGATGACACCGGAGCGGTTGCGGCCGGACGGCGGGAGGCGATAGCGTTCGACCGCCGGCGCCCAGAGGAACTTGAGCACCCAGGGCAGGGCGATCAGCGAGACGAGGCCGATGCGGTCGAGTGAGACGCCTGCATCCCGCATGATCGCCGGAAGGCCGGTCCAGGTCAGCCCGCCGATGACGCTCTGGGCGATATAGAGGCCGCCGATCCCCGCGAGGAGGACCGGAGCCGAGGGTCGTGTCGCGTCATCCATCAGAAGCGGTAACGCAGGCTGCCATAGACCGTGCGGCCTTCGTCCCAATAGCACGAGCCGGCCGAGCAGATGGCCTTCTCCGTGTTGAACAGGTTCTTGGCGTTGACCTGCAGCTGAAGGCCCTTGAGATCCGGATTGCGGTAGCCGAAATCGTAGGACAAGGCGGCGTCGACCAGCACGCGGCTTTCGTTCTCGAAGCTGTTGGCATCGTCGCCGTAGCTTTCGCCGATATAACGGATGCCGGCACCGAGGCCGAGGCCTTCGAGCGCGCCGCCCTCGAACAGGTAGTGGCCCCAGAGCGATGCGATGTGGTTCGGCGTGGCGGACAGTTCGTTGCCTTCGGTGCCGACGGCGCCCTTCTCGATCTTCATGCGCTGATAGGTGTAGGCGGCGATCAGGCTGAAGCCGTTGTCGAAGGAGGCATTGGCCTCGATCTCGATGCCGCGCGAGTTGAGATCGCGCTGGACCTGCTTGTTGATGCCGCTCGAGGTGTCGAAGACGACGCCGTCCTGTTGGTCGATGTCGAACACGGAAGCGCTCAGAACGGCATTGGCGCCGGGGATCTCGTACTTCACGCCGATTTCCTTCTGCTTGCCGATGGTCGGATCGGCGACGCGGTTGTCGGGCAGGCTCGGGTCGTCATAGACGAAGCCGACATTGGGCGAGAACGAGGTGGAGTAGCTCGCATAGGGGATGAGGCCCATCTCGGTGCGATAGGAAAGGCCGATGCGGCCCGAGAAGCCTTCGTCCTCCTGCTCGGTCTCCGTATAGGAGGCGTCGACCGCGTCGGTCTTCGTCCAGTCGTAGCGGGCGCTGGCAAACAGCGTGAGGTCTTCCCACTCCATCTGGTCGTGCAGGTAGATGCCGAAGAGGTTGCTTTCCTGCTGGCCGGCAAAGGGCGTCGGCGCTGCGTTCAGGTCGTCGAGCGTGGTGTAGGAGACGGCGCTGTAGGCCTCGTAGTCCGACCAGTTATAGTCCAGACCGGCCACGGCGGTGTGGCTGACGGTGCCGGTGTCGAATTCGAACTGGGCCATGTTGTCGACGGCGAAGTTCTTCATCTTCTCTTCGTAATAGCCCCAGTAGCGGGTAGGGACGGCACCGTAGAGGCCGCTGTATTCGAGCTCGGCGTCGACTTCGCTGTAGCGCAGGTTCTGGCGCAGGGTCACCGTCTCGTTGAGGCGGTGTTCAAACTCGTAGCCGATACGGCCCTGCTTCTGGCGGAAGTCGTTCCAGTCCGGATCGCCTCCATAGGTATGGGTCAGCTCGCCGTAGACGGGCTGGTAGAAGAAGGCCGTGCCGCCGGTCAGCGCCGTCGAATATTCGCCGAGGATCGTCAGGCGCGTGTCCTCGTCGGGTTTCCAGGTGAAGGCCGGGGCGAGATAGAGCTTGTCGTCCGGATAACCTTCGAGATGGGTGTCGCTTCTGCGCCCCATGGCGGTGAAGCGGTAGAGCATGCCGTCATTGTCGCCCGCCGGACCGGAGAGATCGATGCCGGTCTGGTAACGGTTGTCCTGGCCGATCGTCACCTCGACCTCGCGGAAGGGTTCGTCGGTCGGGCGCTTGGTCACCATGTTGACGATGCCGCCGGGACCGCTCACGCCATAGAGCGAGGAGGCCGGGCCTTTCAGCACGGTCACGCCCTCGAGGCCATAGGGTTCCGAGCGCAGCCAGGCCGACGGACCGTTGAACTGGCGCAGTCCGTCGCGGAACATGCCGCTGTAATAGGCCGGGAAACCGCGCAGATAGAAGGCGTCGTAGCGGCTGTCATAGCCGAAGGTGTTCGGGTTGGCGCCTGCGGTGTAGGCCAGCGCCTCGTTCAGCGTTCTCGGCTTCTGGTCCTCGATCTGGTCCTGCGTGACCACCGAAACGGTCTGCGGGATCTTGACGAGCGGGGTGTCGACCTTCGTGCCGATCCGGTCGGCCTTGGCGACATAGCCGTCCTGGACCAGGATGTCGTCGCTTTCGGCCTCGACCTCAATGCTGTCGAGCACCGTCTCGCCGGCATCCTGCGCCAATAGCACGGATGGTTGAAGGGCCAGGGCGACGCCTGCGAGGAAGGCGAGCTTGTGGCGATGAAGGGTTGATCTGACCCGCATGATATTGTCCCCGAATGATAATCCCAACCTGAACTCACAAATTTGATTATTTGAGTCAAGTATGAACTGGAGTCATCCGGTATAGAATTTTAGCGTGTGGCAAGCCTGCCGCGGCCGTGGCGACGTCAAGCGAAATTGGGCCGCAGGGTGGGCAGTTCAGGCGGTGGGGGAAGCGTTGTTGGCGACCAGCCAGAGCTCCAGGGCGGCGACGACCGCGAGACGCAGGCTGGCGTTTCCGTCGAGCGCCCGCGCCAGCGACGGATCGTCGGGCTCGAAGCCGATTTCGGCCATGACGTCGGCCGGTGCGAGGCAACGCGCGTCCATCACGGCGCGGATGCGGGCGATGGCGGAGGGCAGGAGATAACGTCCGCTGGCAATCGGCGGCGTGCCGAGCGAGAGGACGGGAGCGTCGCCCGCGGCGTCCGGCTGCCGCAGCCACGCGAGAAACCCGAAGCGTTCCTCGGCCGTCGCCTTCGTCCAGGAGTTTTGCAGTTTCTCGAGACGCGTGCGCTTCTGCTTGCTGGGCATGTCGGATTCCGGCTCTGCGTGTTCGGCTTCGTCTATCCTATCATCGCGGCCGGCGCCATCGTCACGGTTCGCTTCATCGACGGCGACAGGCCGGCCCGACAGCGAAGCCGGCGGCAACGAGGGACTTCCGTCCGGTCGAAACGGATGGGTGATCGTGAAATGGCGATGAAAAAAGTGGAACGGTCACGTTGTTTCGTGGCAGCGGGTGAGACGTCAATCAGCCTGCCCGGCCCTGTCCTATAGATGACAGCAGCCGCGCTCCAGTGCGGCTTGTGACAGAGATCGGGGCGAATTGAAACAGTCGCGACCGACGTGGTGGCCAGAAAAAGGTCTGATATCAGCCAAAACCGTTGATGTCGGGGGCATCCTGCCATCGAAACGCACGCGCGGCGCGACGTCTCTGACGACCAGTCACGCAGGGCTCGGAGGTCATGACAAGACGCAGCGCCCTCCAAGGCCGGGGGCGATGAAGGTGGCGCTGCCGGTTCTTCGGACGGCGCGGATCAGCTGGGACGGATGGCCGGCGGTCTCAAGCGACCACCGGAAGCCTGTCAGCTCTGGCGCGCTTTTCTGCTGGCGTAGCGCTGGTCGCGCTTGGCCTTGCGGGCCGCTTCGTCCTCGATCACGCGGCTGATGCGCGACGTTTCCGCTTCCAGGCGAGCCTCGGCATCGGCGCGGTCAGCCGCTTCGGCTGCTTCGGCTTCCGCCTTGGCTGCGGCCAGCGCGCGGTCCCGCTCTTCGGTCTTGGCGCGTTCGCGCTCGGCGCGACGTTCCTCGCGGGCGGTCGCCACTGCCAGGCGTTCCGCCTGCTTGGCCTCGATATGCGGCTCGGCAGCTTCTTTCGCTGCGCGATAATTGTCGAGAAGGATTTTCTTCGCGTCGGCTGTTGCCTTGCGGCGGTCGGACAGGCCGTTGTCTCTCGTGTTCTTCAAAGTTCCGCTTTCGGATTGGATCGTTCGGTTTTCTTGGTCGCGCGCCTTGCGGCACCTTGCGGCGCAATGCGTGGTCTGCGCGCGGTCTCTCAGGGTGGAGCGGCTCGCCGCTCCGGCAGTCAGTCCTTGGCCGGATAGGCCGAGGTCGAAGACGACGCGGTGTTGGCGTCGGCTTCCTTGGCCATCCGCAAAGCGCGGAGGCGCGTCGTCTTTTCATCGCGCTCCTGAACGACGGCGTCGTTCTCGGAGATGATCCGGCTTCGCGCCAGGAACTGCGACTGGGTCTTGCCAAAGGCCGCTTCGGCTTGAATGCGAGCCTTGCTCTGGGTCTCTGTCATGGCTGTGATCCTCGATTGTTTGATGGCGGTGCCGGTCTTTCGGCCAAAAAAAAGCCAGGCAAAATGCCTGACCTTTCATTGTTCCCGCGCCCTCCTTGGTGCCAGTACATCCGTGGTCACCCGAGAGCACAAAGATCGATCAGGCAGCCTGCAGCTGGCCGGCGGACATCTTGCCCGACTTGTTGTCGCGTTCCATCTCGTAGCCGATCTTCTGGCCTTCGACGATTTCGCGCATTCCGGCGCGCTCGACGGCAGAGATGTGGACGAAAACGTCCGGACCGCCATTGTCAGGCTGAATGAAGCCGAAGCCCTTGGTGGAATTGAACCATTTAACTGTGCCAGTGGTCATAACGAACCCTTTCGTAGCAATATTGCATCCCCGCCGTGCGACTGCACGGGCGGCTGGGTAGCTCGATCTCTTTTGAAGGGAAGTTCGTCGAGGCACGGTGTCAGGGTGCTAAAACAAAAGTCAAACAAGGAAATATCGACAAGCTCTAAATAGGCGATTGAGCCGCTGATGTCAACTTTTAGTTTCGATTCGCGTCGAATTGTCGATTTTCGGTTGAAATTTCGCGGTCAGGACGGCTGGCGATCGCGTCCATCTGCTTGACGGGACGGTGAACCGCTCTCAACCGTTGCGGGCGCGATGCTGCTTGACGTCGGCGACGAGCGGGAACGACGCGAACAGACCGAGCGGCAGGGCGAAGAGCGCCGCGACCGGCAGACCGAAATGGCTGAACAGCAGGGCGCCGGCAATGCCTCCGGAGAAGAACAGACCGATCAGAGACAAGAGCAGGGCAAGCTTGGCACCGTCGGCGACGACCGGCGGCAGATCCGTGCGGGCCGGGTCGTTGCGATAGAGGAGCTTGCCGATCTCGATGCCGGCATCGGTCACCAGTCCGGTGACATGGGTGGTGCGGATGCGCGCGCCGGACAGCTTGGTGATGATCGCGTTCTGCAGGCCCATGATGAAGCACAGCAGGCTGATGGTCACAAGGATCGTCGAGGAAGAGCCGGCTGCCAGGAACAGGCCCGAGAGACCGAACATCAGGAGCAGCAGGGCCTCCACGGCGAGCGGAAGCGCATATTCGGATTCGAGAGCGCGCCGGCGCGCCCAGTTGATCAGGATGGCGGAGGTTGCGGCGCCGGCGATGAAGGCGGCGAGCGAGGACACGCCTATGACGACGAGGAAACGGTTGCCGAGCACCATGTTGTCGGCGATGGCCGAGACGATGCCCGACATGTGCGAGGTGTATTGATGCACGGCCATGAAGCCGCCGGCGTTCACCGCACCGGCCACGAAGGTCAGGTAGAAGGCGAGATGGCGGTCGCTATCCTCGTTGCGCTGGCGGGCGGCAAGCCCTCCCAAGTAATATCTCATGCTGTGTTTCCGCTGGCTGCCGGCGGCTGACCGGTGAGAAAGCCATCCTCGTGCCGAATCGTAAACAGCTCCGGAAGATTTGCCAGAGATAGTATGCGCGGACGAAGATTTCGAGCATCGGCCGGAAGACAATGTCCGGTGCCGCCGGCCGCGGCGCTCGTTTGCGGGGCGATCTTTTCATGCCGCGCGATCGCGGCTAAGTCATTGTGCCGGATGAGGTGGCGCCCGTCGGGTTGCCGCCGTGTTAGGAGACGATGCCTGTGACCGATATCGACCGCACCCGTGCCGAGCGCCTGATGCAGCAGGCCGGGATCGATGCGCTCCTGCTCTTCCAGCCCGAGGCCTTCCGCTATGCCGTCGGCGCACCGGCCGGCGTCGCCACGATGTGGGGCCGGGCAGGGCCGGCGATCGCGCTGGTACCGGCGGATCGCGACAGCCGGATCGCCGCGGTGGCCAGCGACCATGCGGCGGGGCAGATCCGCAAGGCGGCGCCGGAGGTGGACCTGGCGACGCACCGCATCTGGATCGACATGGTGGATCTTTCGGCCCTTGCCGACCGGGCGGATGCCGATCCGGCGGCGGTCGATGCCGCCTATCGCGACCAGGGCCGCAGCGGCCCGCGGCCGGAGACCTTCGATCGTTCCGCCTGCTTTTCGCTGCTTCGCGACATGTTGAGCGCCCGGGGTCTGGCGCATGGACCAATCGGCGTCGATCTTGAATTCATGCCAGCCGCCGATTTCGCACACCTCCAGCGCGCCCTGCCGGAGGTGCGGTTCTCCGACGGCTCGGAAATCCTGAGGCGGCTGCGCGCCGTCAAGTCGCCGCGCGAAATCGACTGCCTGCGGCGCGCAGCGATGGCTGCGGAGGGTGGTCTGTCACGGATGGCCGATACGGTCGCGTCCGGCGTTTCGCTCGGCGATCTGTCGGCCGCCTGGAAGGCCGGAGCCCAGGCGACAGCCGCGGCCGGCGGCTTTGCGCTCAGCGGACACTGGGATTTCATCTCCGTCGGCCCGGATCTTTCCGACATGAAGGCGGTGGTGACGCCCGGTGCGCTGATCAAGGCGGATGTCGGCACGCTGGTCGACGGCTATTCCTCGGACGGGGCGCGGACTTTCTGCTTCGGTCGGCCGGCACCGCTTGCGCAGCGCGTCTTCGCCTCGCTGGAAAAGGCCTTCGCCGCCGGGCTCGATCTGCTGAAGCCGGGCAACAGCTTCGGTGCGGTGCATGCGGCGATGCTGGGCTCGATGCGAAAGGATGGCTTTCACGAATATTTCCGCGGCCATTTCGGCCATTCGGTCGGCGGCGGCGTCGGCATCGAGGAATGGCCGTTCTTCTCGGCCGACAGTCCGGAACTCATCGAGCCCGGCATGGTCGTGGCGCTCGAGGCGCCGTTCTATGCGCAGGGCCTCGGCGCGCTGATGATCGAGGACCAGTTCCTCGTCACGCCGGATGGGGTGGAGCCGATGAACAGTCTGCCGCGCGGTCTGCGGGATCTGACCGTACGATAGGCTGCAGGCAGGTCTCTCTGCCCCGGGCTGCCGTTCAGCGCCGTTCGGCCAGCGCCACACCCAGGCCCTCGACTTCGACGAATACGACGCCGCCCTGTTCGAAGGCGTGCAGCAGTTGAGCCGCCGTTGCGCGGTGCAGTTCGTGCCGCGCGCCCTCATAGTCGCGGATCGTGCTGCGGGACACCTGTGAATGCTCGGCAAGATCGGTCTGCGTCCAGTCGAGCATGCCGCGGGCCGCGCGACAAAGCGCAGGCGATAGAATCGGTGACGGCGTACCTTGACCCATGGTTCCATACTGCCCATATTGGTTGATATAAACAATATATGGCATTTCCCATGTGATATTTCCAGCGAGGTCTGATGCTCCACGAAACACCCCTGATCTCCACCATCGTCGGCGGTCTCGTGCTGGCCTTCGCCTTCGGATACGTCGCCCACCGGCTGAAACTGCCGCCGCTCGTCGGTTATCTGTTCGCCGGCATCCTGGTTGGCCCGCACACGCCGGGCTTCGTGGCCGACCAGCATCTGGCGCCGGAACTGGCGGAAATCGGCGTCATCCTGCTGATGTTCGGGGTGGGATTGCATTTTTCGCTGAAAGACCTCCTGTCGGTACGCGGGGTCGCGGTGCCGGGCGCAGTCGTGCAGATCGGTTTCGCCACGCTGCTCGGCTGGGCCATGGGTTGGTTCATGGGCTGGCCGATGGGCGGCGGCCTGGTCTTCGGCCTGGCGCTCTCCGTCGCATCGACCGTGGTCTTGCTGAAGGCCCTGCAGGAGCGGCGGTTGGTCGAGACCGAGCGCGGCAAGATCGCCGTCGGCTGGCTGATCGTCGAGGACCTGGCCATGGTTCTGGCCCTCGTCCTCATCCCGGCCTTCGCCAGTAACGGCGATGCCGGCCATGCCGACCCGCTCGCAACCGCCGTCGCCGGCCTGCTCGGCATCGAGCTCAATCTCGGCTGGGTGCTGGCGCTCACGCTGCTCAAGGTCGGCGCCTTTCTCGGCCTGATGCTGGTCGTCGGACGGCGCCTCATACCCTGGATGCTGCATGCAATCGCCCATAGCGGCTCGCGCGAACTCTTCCGTCTGGGCGTGCTGGCCGTTGCCCTCGGCGTCGCCTTCGGCTCGGCGCAGCTGTTCGGCGTCTCGCTGGCGCTCGGCGCCTTCTTCGCCGGCATGGTTCTGGCCGAAAGCGAGTTGTCGCACCGGGCAGCCCAGGAGAGCCTGCCGCTGCGCGATGCCTTCGCGGTGCTGTTCTTCGTTTCGGTCGGCATGCTGTTCGATCCGAACATCCTGATCGACAGCCCGCTCAAGGTTCTCGCCGTCGTCTTCATCATCCTGATCGGCAAGTCGCTCGCCGCCTTCGTCATCGTGCGCGCCTTTGGCATGCCGACCGGCACAGCCCTGACGATTTCCGCCAGCCTGGCGCAGATCGGCGAATTCTCCTTCATCCTTGCCGAGCTCGGCGTCGGACTGAATCTCCTGCCCGAGGAGGGGCGCGACCTGATCCTCGCCGGAGCGATCATTTCGATCATTCTCAACCCGCTGATGTTCTACTTCGCCGAACGGGTCATCCCGCGCATCGAGGCGCGCCTGGTGCCGCAGCGCGGGGAGAAGCCGGTAGCGGGTGCTGCCACGGACGATGCGGTGGGCGCTGATGGGGTTCACGGGTTTGACGAGGACATCGCCAGGGTCGAGGGCGAAACGGGTGCCGCCACGGCGAGCATGCTCACCGGCCATGCGATCGTGGTCGGCTGCGGCCGGGTCGGCAAGATCGTCGCCGACAATCTGCGGGCCAACGGTGTCGCCTTCCTGGTGGTCGAGGATTCCGACCGGCCGGTCGAAGACCTGCTGCGCCAGAAGACCGAGGTCATCATGGGCAATGCCACCTCGCAAAGGGTCCTGGAGCTTGCCAATATCGCTGCAGCCAAGAGCCTCGTCGTCGCCATTCCGAACGCCTTCGAGGCCGGCAACGTGATCCAGCGGGCGCGCGAGATCAATCCGGCGATCCTCATCCTCGCCCGGGCGCACAGCGATGCCGAAGTCGAGCACCTGCTGAAGCTGGGCGCCGACCGGGTGATCATGGGCGAACGTGAGATTGCCAACGGCATGCTGGCGAGCCTCGACCAGGTGCACTGGCCGGCCGTTCCGAAGGAGGACGCCGACGCCTGACGCCGGGACTTCAGGGGATGCAAGGACTTCGGGGGAACCAAAGGACGGCTGCAGGGTTTGGTCCCTGCATCAGTCCCACTTTCCCGGAGAATCGCAATGGCGAAGAAGACCACCAAGGCAGCCCCCTCAGACGTGGCCAGCCTCCACGATCAGTCACTCGTCCGGGGCGCCGGCGGCGAACTGCACCAGACGGCGGAAACGCATGACGCGCCTGTCATGACCACCGCGCAGGGCAGTCCGGTCGCGGACGACCAGAACTCGTTGCGCATCGGCGCCCGCGGCCCGCTCGCCATGGACGACTTCCATTTCCGCGAAAAGATGTTCCATTTCGACCACGAGCGCATTCCCGAGCGCGTCGTGCATGCCCGCGGCTATGGCGCGCACGGCTATTTCGAAACCTATGATTCTCTGGCCGCCTATACCAAGGCCGACGTCTTCCAGCGCAAGGGCGAAAAGACGCCGGCTTTCGTGCGTTTCTCCACCGTTGCCGGCAACAAGGGTTCCGCCGACCTCGCCCGCGACGTGCGCGGCTTCGCCGTCAAGATCTACACCCAGGAGGGCAACTGGGACCTCGTCGGCAACAATATCCCGGTCTTCTTCATCCAGGACGCCATCAAGTTCCCCGACCTGATCCATGCCGCCAAGCAGGAGCCGGATCGCGACTTCCCCCAGGCGCAGACGGCACACGACAATTTCTGGGACTTCATCTCGCTGACGCCCGAAAGCATGCACATGATCATGTGGGCGATGTCGGACCGCGCCATTCCGCGCTCCTTCCGGTTCATGGAGGGGTTCGGTGTCCACACCTTCCGCCTCGTCAACGCCAAGGACGAATCGACCTTCGTCAAATTTCACTGGAAGCCGAAGCTCGGCCTGCAGTCGGTCGCCTGGAACGAGGCGGTGAAGATCAATGGCGCCGACCCGGACTTCCATCGCCGCGATCTGTGGCAGGCGATCCAGTCCGGCAACTTCCCGGAATGGGAGCTGCAGGTGCAGCTGTTCGACCAGGCCTTCGCCGACAGCTTCGATTTCGACATGCTCGATCCGACAAAGATCATCCCCGAGGAAATCCTGCCGCCCCAGCCGGTCGGTCGCCTGGTGCTCGACCGCATGCCGGACAATTTCTTCGCCGAAACCGAGCAGGTGGCGTTCATGACGCAGAACGTGCCGCCGGGCATCGACTTCTCGAACGATCCGCTGCTGCAGGGCCGCAACTTCTCCTATCTCGATACCCAGCTGAAGCGTCTCGGCGGACCGAACTTCACCCATATTCCGATCAATGCGCCGAAATGTCCGTTTGCCCATTTCCAGCAGGACGGGCACATGGCGATGCGCAATCCGGTCGGCCGGGTCAACTACCAGCCGAATTCCTGGGGCGAGGGTCCGCGCGAATCGCCGGTCAAGGGCTTCCGCCACTTCCCGGCCGAGGAACAGGGCCAGAAGGTACGTCTGAGGCCCGAAAGCTTCGCCGACCACTACAGCCAGGCGCGGCAGTTCTACATCAGCCAGACCCCGCCCGAGCAGCGCCATATCGCCAATGCGCTGACCTTCGAGCTGAGCAAGGTGGAGACCCCGGTCATCCGTGAGCGCGTCGTCTCGCATCTGATGAACATCGACGAAACGCTTGCCAGCACCGTTGCGGCCAAGCTTGGTCTGAAGACCATGCCGAAGCCCGCCGACGCGGCGGTGGAGACGCGCCAGGATCTCGAGCCGTCGCCGGCGCTCAGCATCCTGCTGAACGGCCCCAAGCGGTTCGAAGGCCGCAAGCTCGGCATTCTGGTGACGGACGGCGTGGACGCCGCGCTGCTCAATGCGCTGGTAGCCGCCGTGACCAAGGAAAAGGCGACGGTGGAGATCATTGCCCCGAAGGTCGGCGGCGTGACCGCCTCCGACGGCAGCTGGGTCGTGGCGCATCAGATGATCGACGGCGGTCCGTCGGTGCTCTACGACGCCGTCGCCGTCCTGCCCTCGTCCGAGGCCGTCGACGAACTGGCGACGGAAGCCACGGCCCGCGACTTCGTCGCCGACGCCTTCCAGCATTGCAAGTTCATCGGCCATGTCGAGGCGGCCATGCCGCTGCTCAAGAAGGCCGGTATTGCCGACAGTCTGGATGAAGGCGTGATCGCGCTGGCGACGGAGAAGGACATTGCCGGCTTCATCAAGGAACTCGGCAAGCTGCGCCTCTGGTCGCGTGAACCGGGCGTCAAGCACGGCAAGGCCTCGATCCCGGTCAAGTGATCGACTGGCTCACCGAATGCGGCGGGCAGGGGCCGGGGAGACAGGCTTGCGCTTAGGCGCAGGCCCGGTCTTCCCGGCCTCGGCCGTTTCGCCGTTGGATCAAAATTCCGCCTCGTCAGCCGTCCTCGGCCCGACGATCGAAAAGCGCATGCGGTATTCGCCGGGCGAAACGCCGACGATCTTGCGGAAGGTCTTGCGGAAGGCGTTGGCGTCCTCATAGCCGCTTGCCCAGGCAATCTGCTCGATGGCCAGGCTGGACTGCTCCAGCAGATCGCGCGCCTTGGCGATGCGGAGGCGCTGCGCATAGTCGGTCGGGTTGATGCCCGTCGCCTTCTGGAAGCGGCGCAGGAAGGTTCGCTCTCCGAGCCCCGCCCGCTCCGCAAGAGCCGGCACGCCAAGCCCCTTGGCATCCGTCCCATGCAGCCAATGCTGGATCTCGAGGATCACCGCGTCGCCATGATCGAGCCGGGGCGCGAATTTCGAATAGAAGCTCTGCTCACGCGCGCCGGGATCGATCAGCATGTAGCGGGCGGTCGCGAGCATGACGTTGGACCCGAGCAGGCGATCGATCAGCCGCAATCCCAGATCCGTCCAGGCCATCATGCCGCCAGCGGTGATGATGTCACCCTCGTCCAGCAGCATCTTGTCGGTATCGATCCGCACGTCCGGATGGCGTTTCGCGATCGCGTCGCCATGCAGCCAGTGCGTCGTGGCGGATCGACCCGACAACAGCCCGGTCTGCGCCAGCAGCGATGCGCCGCCGCAGGCCGAGCAGATGATCGCTCCCGACTGGTGATGGCTGCGGATCCATTCGGGAAAGCTGCCCATGCGCTCGCCGAAGGGCAGTTCGTCGCTCATGGCGGGCGGCAGCACCACGGCGACCAGCCGGCCTTGAATCTCCAGGGGGTGCGTATCGAAGACCCTGGCCACCGTGCCGGCCGCGTCGAGTTCATAATGGCTGACCCGCAGCCGCCGGGCTTTGGGTGTCGACTGCTGGTGGTCATGCTTCTGCGCCACCGCAAACATGTCCGTCAGGCCATGCACGGCTGCTCGCCAGACTTCGGGATAGCTGGCGATGGCGATTTCCACCACGTCGTCGGTCGAAGGTTTTGTCACTTGCGAACCTGTACTTGCCAATTTTGCCATTCATGTGGCGCTGTGAAGCCGATCCGATGCTGGTTCTGAACGCCCTGGGACCTGGAACGAAAAGCCCGCCGCTGCGGCTGCAACGGCGGGCCTGAAACCTCACAATCGGGCTGATCAGCCCTTGAGATTGCGCTTGGCGAGCGTGCGCAGGCGCAGCGCGTTGAGCTTGATGAAGCCGGCGGCGTCCTTCTGGTCGTAGGCGCCCTGGTCGTCCTCGAAGGTGACCAGCTTGTCGGAATATAGCGACTTGTCGCTCTCGCGGCCGATGACCATGACATTGCCCTTGTAGAGCTTCAGGGTCACTTCGCCTTCGACATGGCGCTGGCTGAGGTCGATCGCCGCCTGCAGCATCTCGCGTTCCGGCGAGAACCAGAAGCCGTAGTAGATGAGCTCGGCATAACGCGGCATCAGCTCGTCCTTGAGGTGGCCCGCACCGCGGTCGAGCGTGATCGATTCGATGGCGCGGTGCGCCGCCAGCAGGATGGTGCCGCCGGGGGTCTCGTAGACGCCGCGCGACTTCATGCCGACGAAGCGGTTTTCGACGAGGTCGATACGGCCGATGCCGTTGTCGCGGCCGTAGTCGTTCAGCTTGGCGAGGATCGTCGCCGGGCTCATGCGAACGCCGTTGATGGAAACTGCGTCACCCTTTTCGAAGCCGACCTTGATGATCGTCGCCTTGTCGGGAGCGGCCTCCGGCGAAATGGTGCGCATGTGCACATATTCGGGCGCCTCGACGGAAGGGTCTTCGAGAACCTTGCCCTCGGACGAGGAGTGCAAAAGGTTGGCGTCGACCGAGAACGGCGCTTCGCCCTTCTTGTCCTTGGCGACCGGGATCTGGTGCTGTTCGGCGAATTCCAGAAGGTCGGTGCGGCTCTTGAAGGACCAGTCGCGCCACGGCGCGATGATCTTGATGTCCGGGTTCAGCGCATAGGCCGAGAGTTCGAAGCGAACCTGGTCGTTGCCCTTGCCGGTGGCGCCATGGGCGATCGCGTCGGCGCCGGTGCGCTTGGCGATTTCGATCAGGTGCTTGGAGATCAGCGGGCGGGCGATCGAGGTGCCGAGCAGGTAGACGCCTTCATAGACGGCATTGGCGCGGAACATCGGGAAGACGAAGTCGCGGACGAATTCCTCGCGGACGTCCTCGATGAAGATCTCCTTGATGCCGAGCATCTCGGCCTTCTTGCGGGCCGGCTCGAGTTCTTCGCCCTGGCCGAGGTCGGCGGTGAAGGTCACGACTTCGGCGTTGAGTTCCGTCTGAAGCCATTTCAGGATGATCGAAGTGTCGAGCCCGCCCGAATAGGCGAGGACGACCTTCTTCACGTCTTTATGCGATGCCATGATGAAAGTCCGTTCGTGAGCGTTGAGCCGCATCGACCAGGGCCCTTGGTTTGCGGCACTTTTAGCGAGATTATCGCGCCGCGCAAGGGGAAGAGGCCATGGTCCGCGGCGTGCCTGCGAAAAGCCGGGCGAGGCCCTTGGCGTTTGACCCGCACTGCAACAGGCCCCATATCACCAGTCTTGGACTGTAAACGAAGAGGGACATCGACATGCAACATCCAGCAATCGCCAGCGGCAAGGTGGCCGTCGTCACCGGCGCCGCTTCCGGGATCGGGCTTGCCGCTGCCAAGGCCTTCGCCAGAAGCGGCATGTGCGTCGTGCTCGCGGATCTCGGCGGAGACAGACTTGCCGACGCTTGCCGTCAGGTCGCCGCGCTCTCCGCGCACCCCGACACCGATGTCGTGGCCATCGAGACGGATGTCGGCAAGATCGACGAGCTTGAGGCGCTCGAACGGGCGGTCATCCAGCGCTTCGGCCGGATCCACGTGCTGATGAACAATGCCGGTATCCAGCCGGGCAGCAGCCTGTTCGGCCCGCAGGCCAATTGGGAGAACGTGCTTTCCGTCAACCTGATGGGCGTGATCAACGGCACGCGCACCTTCGGGCCGCACATGATCGGTCACGGCGAACCGGCGCTGATCATCAACACCGGCTCCAAGCAGGGCATCACCACCCCGCCCGGCGATCCTGCCTACAACGTCTCGAAAGCCGGCGTGAAAGCCTTCACCGAAGCGCTGCAGCACGAGCTGCGCAACACGCCGGACTGCAAGGTCACGGCGCACCTGCTGATCCCCGGCTTCGTCTTCACCGCGCTGACGGCCAATGGGCGCACCGCCAAGCCGGACGGCGCCTGGACGCCGGAGCAGACGGTGGATTTCATGCTGGAAAGCATCGGTCGCGGCGATTTCTACATTCTCTGCCCGGACAATGACGTCGACCGGGCGACCGATCAGAAGCGGATTCTCTGGGCCGCCGGCGACATCGTCGAGAACCGCCCGCCGCTGTCGCGCTGGCATCCGGACTATGCCGATCGCTTCAAGGCCTATCTCGCCGGCGAATAAGCCCGATTGGCAAGCAACGCGGAGCCCGGTATGGAAGACGCAACCTGCGTCGCCCATACCGGGCTCTCTTCGTTGCGGAACCGCGCCATGGAATTCCTTCCGAGCCTGCCCACCTTCCTCGCCTTCAGCCTTGCAATCCTGCTGCTCGCCATCACGCCCGGGCCGGACATGACTCTGTGGATCAGCCGTTCGCTGCGCGACGGCCGGGCAACCGGCCTGATGGTGCTGGCCGGCACGAGCTTCGGCATCTCGATCCACACCATGCTGGTGGCCTTCGGCATTTCAGCCCTGATCGTCGCCTCGCCGACCGCCTTCCTGATCCTCAAGACCGGCGGCGCCGGCTATCTGCTGTGGCTGGCGATCCAGGCCGTGCGCCACGGTTCCAACTTCGTCATCCGGGCCGACGGCCAGCGCCAGGCTTCGCCCTCCAAGGCCTTCCTCAACGGGCTCTGGGTCAATCTGCTCAACCCCAAGGTCATCATCTTCTTCATGACCTTCCTGCCGCAGTTCGTCAGCGCCAGCGACCCGAATGTCACCGGCAAGCTGCTCTTCCTCGGCATCTGGTCGATCATCCTGTCGCTGCCGATCGGCCTTGCCATCATCTTCATGGCGGACGTTCTCTCCTCCTGGCTCCAGGCCAACCGCAAGGTCCTGCGCGCCATCGACTACACGTTTGCCGGCGTGTTCTCGATCTTCGCGGTCAAGATCCTGTTCACCCAGGCACGCTGAGGCGACAAGCCTAAAAAAAGAAAAGGCGCCGAGCCCCAGGGGCCGGCGCCTTTTTCATGTCTTGCCGCGGTCGAATCAGCCGATCAGCAGTTCGTCGTCATCCAGCGTCTGGCCGCGGATGCGGCGGAACATGTCGATCAGGTCCTCGACTTGCAGATCCTTGCGATTGTCGCCGGCCACGTCGAGGACGATCTCGCCGGCATGCAGCATGATCGTGCGCGTGCCGAAGTCCAGCGCCTGTCGCATCGAATGGGTGACCATTAGCGTCGTCAGCTTGCGTTCCGAGACGATCGACTGGGTGAGCCCCATGATGAACTCGGCCATGCCCGGATCGAGCGCCGCCGTATGCTCGTCGAGCAGCAGGACCTCGGAACCGGCCAGCGTCGCCATCACCAGCGACACCGCCTGGCGCTGTCCGCCGGACAGGAGGTCCATGCGGTCGGCCATGCGGTTTTCCAGGCCGAGATTGAGCGAGGCGATGCGGTCGCGGAATTCGCCGCGCCGCGCGCCGCCGAGCGCCGACATGAGCCCCCGCCGCCTGCCGCGTTGCGAGGCGAGCGCGAGGTTCTCCTCGATCGACAGTGCGCCGCAGCTGCCGGCGAGCGGATCCTGGAAGACGCGCGCGACGAGGCCGGCGCGCGTCGCAGTCGTCTTGCGCGACACGTCGGTCTTGCCGATCGTGACCCGGCCGGAGGTCGGCAGGACGTCGCCGGCGAGAACGCCGAGCAGGGTCGACTTGCCGGCGCCGTTGGAGCCGATGACGGTGACGAAGGAGCCGGTCTCGATCGTCAGGTTGACGTTCTTCAGCGCCTGCTTCTGCAGCGGCGTGCCGCGACCGAAGACGACTTCGATGTTTTCAAGCGCGATCATGCCGAAACGCCTCCCCGGCGCAGTCTGGGAAGGACGAGCGCCACGGCGACGAGCACGGCGGTGACGAAGTTGAGGTCCGAGGCCTTGAGGCCGAGAACGTCGCTCGACAGCGCCAGCTGGATCGCCAGGCGATAGGCGATCGAGCCGAAGACGCAGCCGATCAGCGCGATCAGCAGGCCGCGTTTGCCGAACAGGGTTTCCCCGATGATGACGGCGGCAAGGCCGACGACGATCGTGCCGACGCCCGAGGTGACGTCGGCAAAGCCGTTGGTCTGGGCAAAGAGCGCACCGCCAAGGGCGACCAGCGCGTTGGAAAGGGCGATGCCGAGATAGATCTGGCTGTCGGTCTGGACGCCTTGCGCCCGCGCCATGCGCGCATTGGCGCCGGTTGCCCGCATCGCCAGCCCTGCGTCGCTTTCGAGGAAGCGCCAGACGAGGAAGACGACGGCGACCACGAGCAGGAAGATGAAGAGCGGGCGCACGAGATATTCGGGAAGGCCCTGGCTGTAGAAGGGCGTGAGCATCGTGTCCTGGTTGAGCAGGGCGACATTGGGCTTGCCCATGACGCGCAGGTTCACCGAGAACAGTGCGATCATCGTCAGGATCGAGGCCAGCAGGTTAAGGATCTTGAAGCGCACGTTGAGCATCGCGGTCACCAGACCCGCGGCGGAACCGGCGACCATGGCAAAGGCCGTGGCGACCCAGGCGTTGAGCCCTGCGATGATGAGAACGGCGGCGACGGCCGCTCCGAGCGGAAAGGATCCGTCGACGGTCAGGTCGGGAAAGTCGAGGACGCGGAAGGCGAGATAGACACCGATCGCCACGAAGGCGAAGACCAGTCCCAGCTCGACGGCACCCCAGAAGGCGATATGGCTCACGGTGGAGAAGTCCTTGTAGGCCACGCACCGTCGTTTCGGCGCGGCGCGTGCGCAGGCAGTTGGCGGGGCCGCGCGAACACGGCCCCGGTTGTCAAGTTTACTCGATCGTCTTGGTGGCGCGGCTGGTGATGCTTTCCGGGAAGGTCACGCCCATCTTGGCCGCGGCCTTCTTGTTGATCACCAGATCGGTGCCGGCTGCGACGCGGACCGGAATGTCGCCCGGCTTTTCGCCCTTGAGCACACGAACGACGATCTCGCCGGTCTGCTTGCCGACGTCGAAATAGTTGAAGCCGAGCGCGGCCAGCGCCCCACGGTTCACCGAGTCGGTGTCGCCGGCATAGAGCGGGATCTTGGCTTCCTCGGCGACGCCGACGGCGGCCTCGAAGGCCGAGACGATGGTGTTGTCGGTCGGGATGTAGATGACGTCGACGCGGCCGACCAGCGCCCGGGCGGCGCCCTGCACTTCAGCCGACTTGGTGGCGACGGATTCGACGATGGTCAGGCCGGCCTTCTCGGCTTCCGCCTTCAGCGCGGCAAGCGTCGAGACCGAATTGGCCTCGGCCGTGTTGTAGATGAAGCCGATCGACTTGGCGTTCGGGGTGATCTCCTTGATCAGCGCCACATGGTCGGCAACCGGTGACATGTCGGAAAGGCCGGTGACGTTGCCGCCCGGCTTCTGCATGTCCTTGATCAACTCGGCGCCGAGCGGATCCGACACGGCGGTGAAGACGACCGGAATGTCGCGGGTCGCGGAGACGACGGCCTGGGCGGAGGGGGTGGAGATCGGCACGATGACGTTCGGCGCATCGCCGACAAACTGGCGGGCGATCTGCGCGGCCGTGCCCGGATTGCCCTGGGCCGACTCGTAGACGAACTTCAGGTTTTCGCCTTCCTTGTAGCCGGCTTCGGACAGGGCTTCCTTGATGCCGTCGCGGGCGGCATCAAGTGCCGGGTGTTCGACGATGGCGGTGACGGCGACCGTGACTTCCTCGGCCTTGGCCGGCAGGATCAGGGCGGTAGCAGCGAAAAGTGCGAGTAGGGTGGCGCGCATGAATGCCTCCAAAAGGTTGGTGTACCGCAGATCGTCTTAGGTAAGCGATCGCTTGAAATCAATTCACGTGCCGGTATGGAGTCGATGATTTCTCGTGATGCATTGTCGCACCGGTTCCGCCCTCAGTCGTCCTCGCCGTGACCGACGATCATCATGGCCTCGAAGGCCAGGCGGTCGGTCTTGCGCATGCGCTCCGATTCCGACTTCAGCTGGCCGCAGGCGGCGAGGATGTCGCGGCCGCGCGGGGTGCGGATCGGCGAGGCATAGCCGGCCTGGTTGATGAAATCGGCGAACTTCTCGATCTGCTCCCAGTCCGAGCACTGGTAGTTGGTGCCTGGCCAGGGGTTGAACGGGATGAGATTGATCTTGGCCGGCACGCCCTTCAGCAGCTGGATCAGCCCCTTGGCGTCCTCGAGGCTGTCGTTGACGTCCTTCAGCATCACATATTCGAAGGTAATGCGGCGCGCGTTCGACACGCCCGGATAGTTGCGGCAGGCCTCGATCAGTTCCTTCAGAGGATATTTCTTGTTGATCGGCACCAGCATGTCGCGCAGTTCGTCGCGCACCGCATGCAGCGAGATCGCCAGCATGACGCCGATTTCCTCGCCGGTGCGGTAGATCTCCGGAACGACACCGGAGGTCGACAGCGTGACGCGCCTCTTCGACAGTGAAAGGCCGTCGCCGTCTGTGGCGATCAGCAGCGCCTTCTTCACTTCCTCGAAATTGTAGAGCGGCTCGCCCATGCCCATCATGACGATATTGGTGATCCGGCGGTCGCTCGACGGGATCATGGCGCCCTGCGGCACGTCGCGGTCCGGGAAGTCGCCCAGCCGGTCGCGGGCGAGCAGCAGCTGCGAGAGGATTTCCTCGGCGGTCAGGTTGCGCACCAGGCGCTGCGTGCCGGTGTGGCAGAAGGAACAGGTCAGCGTGCAGCCGACCTGGCTGGAAATGCACAGCGTGCCGCGGCCCTCTTCGGGAATATAGACGGTCTCGACCTCGACCGGACGGCCAGCACCGCGCGGGGGATAGCGCAGCAGCCATTTGCGGGTGCCGTCGTTCGACACTTGCTCCTCGACGATTTCCGGCCGGGCGATGGTGAAGTTGGCCTTCAGCATCTCGCGCATGTCCTTCGACACGTTCGCCATGGCGTCGAAGTCGGACACGCCGCGCACGTAGAGCCAGTTCCACAGCTGGCTGACGCGCATCTTGACCTGCCGCTCGGAAACGCCCTTTTCACGCAGCATGGCCGCCATTTCCTCGCGGCTGGCGCCGATCAGGGTCGGCATTTCCGCGCTCGCCTTGGCGATCGGCGAAGGCCGGGCGTCATTGCGCCCCATCACACTTTCCATCACAGCCATGTCGTCAGAATCCTTTCGATCAAAGGTGCGGCCTCCGCCACCGAAGCGGCGATCGCACCCGATCCTGCATGAACCTAGAAATCGCGCCGGGCGGGATCCGAGTTTCCCATTCGCCGGCATTTGCCGGGGCCTCTAGCAGTTTTTTCGTTCTGCGTCACCCGGAATGTCGTCTCCGCAGGGCCTGCGGGGCAAAACGCCAAGGGGCCGGCTTAATGCCGACCCCTTGCTACATGGGAGATCCGCAAGCCTTACTTGCAGTTTTCGATCTTCTTCAGAGCCGCCGAAATGCCGGACAGCGAATAGGTGTAGGAGGTGCCGGTGCCGCGCGCCGAGGTCGCCTTGACGGTCATCGCCTTGCCGGTCTTCATCGCGGCGACGAGTGCCGGCTCTTCCGCGGCGTTCTCGACCCAGGCCGAGGTCTCCTTGACGAACATCACGAAATTGCGGTCGTCGATCGTGACGTTGACCTTGGAGGTTTCCTTCAGGGGATAGCCCATCATCGCCTGCGGTTCATAGGAGATGTTCTGGCCCGGACGCTGGGATACGACGAAGAAGATATCGCCGTGATTGACCGATGCAGGCTCCTTGGCGGTCGGGACGGACAGGACGTAGCAGACGTTCCCCCCGTTCGACTTGTAGGAATAGGCGCCCCAAGCCTTGAACTGCTCGATACGCGTCGGCGACTGCGCCGCAGCCAGAGTGCTGCTTGCCAGAATGATTGCGACTGCGGTTACGCTACTTCTTACGAACATGTCTTCCTGCCGGTTGCTTGTCCATCCATTGCCCGGCCACGGTAAGCCGGACATTCCATCGTCAAAACTTGATTCAGTATGACTTAATTTACGTTACCAAACCGTCAACAATAAACGATTCCGGCCGCAAACCGCGATATTTGAGGGTCAAGCCGCCTTGTTCCGGGACATAGCATGTCCGACAAAAGGCAATTCCCCCCGATAGGCGGGACTAGAATGAAGAATTCTGGCGAGAGTTGGGCCTCGTCCGTTTTTCCCCGGCACTCCGGCCCCCTCCGGCCGGAAAAAGTCACGCACGGGTGCGCAATATAACGAAGCCGGCCGCTGGTTCGAGGCTCAGGCCGCCCCGCGCTGCGGCTCGTCGGCGAGCATCCGGTCGGCGGCGTCATAATGCCGCTCCTTGATGTGGCCGTTGATCAGCGCGATCGCCGTGGTGAGGACGGCAATGTCGTCGGTGAAGCCGACCAGCGCGAACATGTCGGGTACGGCGTCGAGCGGCAGGACGAAATAGCCGAGTGCCGCAAGCAGGATGCCGCGCACGCGCAGCGGCGTCTGCCGGTCGGTCGCGCAATAGAAGGCGGCGATGACGTCACGGGAGAAGGGGATCTGCCGGACGGCCTTCTTCATGGTCGGCCAGAACTTCGCCCGGACATTGCTCTCCTGGCGTGCCTGGGTATCCTCGTCGCCCGGCAACAGGATTTCACCGATCTTGATATCGTCCATTGCGTCTCGATCCTCGTGTGTGGACACGTCAAGAATATGGGAAATGCGGGGCGAAAATCAATCGTGGTGCCGCGCGGCCCGGTCCATGGCGGCGGCGAGCTTGAAATCGAGCTCGGTCAGACCCTTGGCCGTATGGGTGGTCAACGTCACGTCGACGAGGCGGTAGACATTCGACCATTCGGGATGGTGATCGAGCCTTTCGGCGGCAAAGGCCGAACGCGTCATGAAGGCGAAGGCCTCGCCGAAATCGGTGAAGACGAAGCTGCGGGTGATTGCGTCGCCCTCCGCCGAAATCGACCAGTCGGGCAGGCCGCGCATGCCTTCGGCGATTGCCGCCGGATCGAGTTTCTCGTATTTCATCGTCCTACCTCGCTATCGCCCCTGGAAAACCAGATGACTCCATTTCCCGTGCTGTTCGTCTGTCTCGGCAATATCTGCCGCTCGCCCCTGGCCGAAGGCATCTTCCGCCACCTGACGGCGGAGGCCGGCAGGGCCGATGTCTATCCCGCCGATTCCGCGGGCACTGGGGGCTGGCATAACGGCCATCCGCCCGACAGCCGCTCGGTCCAGGTGGCCCGCGAGCATGGCATCGACATCTCCGACCTGCGCGCCCGCCGGGTGGAGCCAGCCGATTTTCATCGCTTCGAACTGATCCTCGCCATGGACCGTAGCAATCTGCGCCATCTCCAGGGCATGAAGCCGCCCGCATCGCCGGCGACCGTCGCGCTGTTCGGCGCCTTTGCGCTCGGCTCCGACATCGATGTGCCCGATCCCTATTACGGCGGGATCGACGGTTTCCGCGACGTCTACAACATGCTCTTGACCGGCTGCAGGTCCATCGTCGCGAAGCTCGAGGCGGAGCGGGCCTCGTGCAGCGGGAACACTTCCTCGGTGAGGTAAGGGCCGCCGCCGACCGATTCCTTGGACGACAGCAGAACGAAGCGTGTCGTCAGGAAGGGCGCCGTATGGAAATCGCCGCGGCCGGCGAGATAATGCACCACGTCGTCAACGCGGCAGGACTTGAGGCGCGCCAGCGTCACATGAGGCATGAACTTGCGCGGATCGGGCGGCAGGCCGATGCGCTGGCAGATGCGCTCGATCTCGGCCTGGAGGGCAAACATTTCCGGCGCGGGCGAAACGCCGGCCCAGATGGAATGCGGTTTCTTCGAACCGAAGGAGCCGATGCCGTTCAGGCTGAGGTTGAATTCGGGCCGGTCGATACGGTCGAGCCGGTCGACCACCTCGTCGGCGGTGCGGCCATCGACGTCGCCGATGAAGCGCAGGGTAATGTGGTAATTCTCCACATCGATCCATCGTGCTCCGGGGATGCCGCCGCGCAAAAGGGAGAGGCTTAATGCCGCGCTACGCGGAATTTCGAGGGCAGTGAATAATCTCGGCATAGCGAGGTCCCCGAATCTTCTTGCAGATGCACACAGCGAATCATGCAATGCCCATAGGCGCAAGTCCCTATTTCGGCGTGTCCCGGATAGTCTTCACGAAGTCCCGGACCGTCGGCGTCATGCGCTCGACCATCACTGCAATGCCCTTGGCATTGGGATGCATGCCGTCTTCGAGCTGCAGTTCCGAGCGTGTCACCACCCCGTCGAGAATGAAGGGATAGAGGGCGACGCCGTGCTTCTGCGCCAGTTTCGGGTAGATCGAATTGAACCGCTCGCCATAGTCGGCGCCCATATTGGGCGGCGCCAGCATGCCGACGAGCAGGACGGCTATGCCGCGGTTCTTCAGCCTGCTGATGATCGCATCGAGGTTCTTTTCGGTCTCTTCCGGCGGAATGCCGCGCAACGCGTCATTGGCGCCGAGTTCCAGAATGACGCCCCTGGTCCCGTCCGGGACCGACCAGTCCACCCGCGCCAGGCCCGCCGCGGTGGTGTCGCCGGAGACGCCGGCATTCGCTACCGTCACATCCTCGCCGTCGGCGACCAGAGCCTTCTCCATCCGCACCGGCAGGGCATCCTCCTGGGGGAGCTGGTAGCCGGCCATCAGGCTGTCGCCGAAGCCGACCAGCGGCAGCGTCTCGGCGGAGGCTGCGACGCCCGGGCCGAGAAGTCCGCCTACGATCACGGCTAAATGAAGGTACGTCGCTTTAAATGTCATCGGGCGTTCCCTAAATTGGCAGGTGCTGCAACAGCGCGTGAAGGTGTCTTCGCGTCACATATATAGGGCGGGCACGCGTGAGAAAAACCATCATCGAACTCAAGAAGGCGGATCTGACCCTCGGCAGCGCCGCAGCCTCGGTGCACGTGCTGAAAGGCATCGACCTGACGATCGATGCGGGCGAAGCCGTCGGCATCGTCGGCCCCTCCGGTTCCGGCAAGTCGACTCTGCTGATGGTGCTGGCCGGGCTGGAGCGCCTCGATAGCGGCGAGATCAGCGTCAACGGTGCTCCGCTGCACAAGCTCGGCGAGGACGCGCTGGCGGATTTCCGCGGACGAAACATCGGCATCGTGTTCCAGTCCTTCCATCTGATCGCCAACATGACGGCGCTGGAAAACGTCGCCATTCCGCTCGAGCTCGCCAATGTCCGCAACCCCTTCGACATCGCCCGGCGCGAGCTTCAGGCCGTGGGTCTCGGAGAACGGCTCGGCCATTATCCGGGCCAGCTGTCCGGTGGCGAACAGCAGCGCGTGGCGATCGCGCGGGCGCTGGCACCATCGCCGGCCGTGCTGATCGCCGACGAGCCGACCGGCAATCTCGACACCGAAACCGGGCGGCAGATCGCCGACCTCCTGTTCGCCCAGCAGGCCCAGCGCGGCATGACCCTTGTGCTGGTGACCCACGACCTCGGGCTTGCCTCGCGCTGCTCGCGCCAGGTCCGCGTCGCCTCCGGCCGGATCGCGGCCGATGCGCTGCCCGCCGAACGCCTCTCGGAAGCGCAGACGGCATGAGAACGACGGTCAAGAGAGCGTCCATTGCCCTGCGCATCGCGCTGCGCGAACTGCGCGGCGGCCTGAACGGCTTCTACATCTTCCTCGCCTGCATCGCGCTCGGCACAGGGTCGATCGCGGCCGTCAATTCGGTCGCGACCGCGATCACCGGGTCGATCGCCTCCGAAGGGCGCACGCTGCTGGCCGGCGACGTACGCTTCGAGCTCAACAACCGCGAGGCCAACCCCAAGGAACGGACCTTCCTCGACGGTCTCGGCGACGTCGCGGTCTCGACCGTGCTGCGCTCCATGGCGCGCCTTCCCGACGGATCGGACCAGTCGCTGGTCGAGGTCAAGGCGGTCGACGATGTCTATCCGCTCTACGGCACCTTCTTGGCCGAACCGGCGCGCCCGCTTGCCGAAATGATCGCCGCGAAGGACGGGCGCTTCGGCGCGGTCGCCGCTCCGCTCCTGCTGGAACGGCTCGGACTTTCCGTTGGCGACGAGATGCTGATCGGTAAGGCACGCTTCGTCATCACCGGTTCGATCGTCACCGAACCGGATGCCATTTCCGACGGCTTCGGCTTTGCGCCACGCCTCGTGACCAGCCGCGAAGCGCTGAAGGCGAGCGGCCTGATCGAGACCGGCAGCCTCGTCGAACATGCCTACAAGATCCGCCTTGCCGCGCCCGCGCCGAGCGCCGAGGCGATCCGCCAGAAGGCGCAGAGCGAATTGCCGGATGCCGGCTGGTCGATCCGCACAAGTGACCGCGCCGCGCCGGCGCTTACCGAGAACATCGACCGTTTCTCGCAGTTCCTCACCCTCGTCGGCCTGACGGCGCTCGTGGTCGGCGGTGTCGGGGTCGCCAATGCCGTGCGCGCCTTCCTCGATTCCAAGCGGACCGTGATCGCGACGCTGAAATGCCTCGGCGCGCCGGCCTCCGTCGTCGTGATGGTCTACTTCTTCCAGATTGCCATGGTCGCGGCGATCGGCATCTTCGCCGGCCTGGTGCTCGGCGCCATCGCCCCGCTCGTCGCCGCCTATTATCTGTCCGGCTTCCTGCCGATCTCGGCGGAGCCGACTCTCTATCCGGGTGCCCTGCTGCTTGCCGCCGTGTTCGGCATGCTGGTGACGCTCGCCTTCGCCATCATCCCGCTTGGGCATTCGCGCCAGGTCCCGGCGACGGCGCTGTTTCGCGAACAGGGTTTCGAGCGGCGCGGTCTGCCGTCCTGGCCTTATGTGGCTGCGACGGCTGCGGCCCTGGCGGCCCTGGCGGCACTCGCCATTCTCACGTCGGAGGAGCGGCGGATCGCGGCGATCTTCCTCGTCGCCATGGCGGCCGGTTTCGTCCTGCTGCGGCTCGTCGCCCTCGGTATCGCCTATCTGGCGAAGCGCAGCCCGCGCGTGCCCTCCGCCGCGCTGAGACTGGCGATCGGCAATATTCATCGTCCAGGCGCGCTCACCCCGGCCGTCACCCTGTCGCTCGGCCTCGGCCTCAGCCTGCTCGTGGCGCTTGCCCTGATCGACGGCAATCTGCGGCGCGAACTCACCGGGAACTTGCCGGAGCGTGCGCCGAACTTCTTCTTTGTCGACATCCAGAAGAGCGACATCGACGGTTTCCGCGCCGTCATCGAAGGCCAGGCGCCGAAGGGCAAGCTGGTCGAAGTGCCGATGCTGCGCGGCCGCATCCTCGCCTTCAACGGCAAGGACGTGACCAAGATGGAGGTGCCGCCGGTAGGACGCTGGGTGCTGAGGGGCGATCGCGGCATCACCTATGCGGAAACCGTGCCGGAAAACGCCTCCGTTGCCGAGGGCGCCTGGTGGCCGGCCAATTACAGCGGCGAACCGCTGGTGTCGTTCTCCGCCGAGGAGGCCGGCGAGCTCGGCCTGAAGCTCGGCGACACGGTGACCGTCAACGTGCTCGGTCGCAACATCACCGCCAAGATCGCCAATTTCCGCAAGGTCGAATGGGAAAGCCTCTCGATCAATTTCGTCATGGTTTTCTCGCCCAACACCTTCGCCGGCGCGCCGCATGCGTGGCTCGCGACCTTGACCGACCCGCAGGCGAGCCAGGCCGACGAGGCCGCCATCCTGAAGGCGGTGACGCAGGCCTATCCGACGATCACCAGCGTCAGGGTCAAGGACGCGCTCGATGTGATCGACCGGCTGGTCGGGCAGCTGGCGACCGCCATCCGTGCCGCCGCAGCCGTTGCGCTGATCGCCTCGATCCTCGTCCTGTCCGGCGCTCTGGCCGCCGGCAACAGGGCGCGGACGCATGACGCCGTTATCCTCAAGACGCTGGGCGCGACGCGCGCCATGCTGATCCGTGCCTTCACCTACGAATATTTCCTGCTGGGTGCGGCAACCGCCTGCTTTGCGCTGATCGCCGGCGGCGGGATCGCCTGGTTCGTGCTGAGCCAGGTCATGAAACTGCCCTCCAGTTTCCTCCCCGATGTCGCTCTGGCGACCATCCTGCTGTCGCTCGTCACCACGATCGGCATCGGGCTTGCGGGCACGTGGCGCATCCTCGGACAGAAGGCTGCTCCGGTCCTCCGCGAACTCTGATGGCCTGGAGGCTTGTCGCATCACGGCCGGATCCGCGAGCGATAACGGCATTTTGAGGAGCGCAGGTCTTGTCGCGCGCGTGGGGAAACCTCATATTGGCCCTAGGCATGCTGGAGCTCCGCAGCGGCGCCTGGGTATGAAACCCGACACCGTAACCTTTTCGGGGCTTGAAAAGAGGAAACAATGTCTGAACTCCGCAACTACCAGAGTCGACCGGGCCAGACTGGCGCCCAGTCGGCGACGATGATCGACGAGGGCCTGCGCGCCTATATGCTGAAGGTTTACAACCTGATGGCGCTCGGACTGGCGATCACGGGTATTGCTGCATTCGTCACCGCACAGATGGCGATCGGCAGCGACGGCCAGCTGACGGCCTTCGGTCAGGCGATCTATTTGAGCCCGCTCAAGTGGCTGGTCATCCTTGCCCCCGTCGGGCTGGTGTTCTTCATGAGCTTCAAGATCCACACGATGAGCGTCTCGGCCGCGCAGACGACCTTCTGGGTCTATGCCGCCCTGATGGGCCTGTCCCTGTCGTCGATCTTCATGGTCTATACCGGTGCGAGCATCGTCCAGACCTTCTTCGTGACGGCTGCTTCGTTCGGTGCCCTGTCGCTCTACGGCTACACCACGAAGCGTGACCTTTCGGCGATGGGCTCGTTCCTGATCATGGGCCTGTTCGGCCTGATCATCGCTTCGCTCGTCAACATCTTCCTGGCGTCTTCGGCGCTCGAGTTCGCGATCTCGGCCATCGGCGTGCTGCTGTTCGCCGGCCTGACCGCCTACGACACGCAGAACATCAAGGACTCCTATTACGAAGCCGACGGCAGCGACGTTGCCGGCCGCAAGGCGATCATGGGCGCTCTGCAGCTCTACCTCGACTTCATCAACCTCTTCCTGTTCCTGCTGCGGTTCCTCGGCAATCGCGACTAACAGGAAAGATCTTAAGGCCGGGACGTTCTCAAGAATGTCCCGGCAACAAAAAACCCGCCGGCGACGGCGGGTTTTTTTTTACTCCAACGGGAAACCGGTCGAAGCCGGACCCCCTTACTGATTGGCGATGATCTGGCCAGTGCGGGCGGCCGAGAGCGGCGCGGAGACCATGCGGACAAACTTGGCGATATCGACCGCCGGATGGCGCGAAGCATAGATGACGTCGCGATTCTTGATCGGGAAGGTCTGACCCACCAGCAGGCTGTCGGCCACCGACATGTCGAAGCGATAGACGATCGGATAGCGACCTTCCTTGTTCGGCTTCATGCCCTTGGCCACGAGTTCGTGGAAACGCTCAGGCGACAGCAGATCGGAGACGATCTCCGGCTCCTCGTAACGGAAGACGAAATAACCCTTGGCGTCGATCCGCTCGTCCGAGCCGCCGCCGGCCAGCGCGATGCTCTCGAGCAGGTTGACGTCGTTGGAGCCGAACGGGATGCGGCCGTTCTTCCAGACTTCGCCCAGCGCCGTGAAGGTGCGCGGATCGTGCGTGACGAAGATCTGGTCCTTCGGCTCGACGAAGATGTTTTCCGACGGGTTTTCGACGATCGACTGCAGCAGAACCGTGCCGGTCTTCTTGCCGCGGGCGAGTGTGACGTAGGATTCGTACGGCTGGGCGGCGGGACCGCCGGCCTTGGCGATGACTTCCATGATCGTCTCGCCGGACAGGCCGAGCGGCACCATGGAGGGCTTTCCGACAGCGCCGGAAACCGTGACGTTGCGCGACGACGTGCCGCCGCTGCTGATGATAACATCCGGCTCCACGGCCTTGTTGGCCAGGGCGCTCAACACGGCCTGGCGTGCCTGTTCCAGGGTGCGACCGCTGAACTGGACCTGGCCGACATACGGGATGGCGGCCTTGCCGTCCGGCTGGACGACGACGTCGATATCGGTCTTCTTGGAGTCCTGGGTGGAAAACAGGCCGTCGGCGCCCGCTTCGAAAATGGTCACCCGCAACTGGTCGCCCACGCCGATGACGACGTTGCGCGCCGCGCCGCCGATGCCGAAGCGTCGCTTCAGCATGCCGACGGAGAAGTCGGCGACGGTACGCGCGTTTTCCGCGTTCACATCGACGATCTCAAAAACGGCCGCGTTGGAACGGTGGACATCGGAGATCGACTTGCCTGCCTGCATATTGATATCGGATGCAAGCGGGCCTGCACCAGGAACCGCTTCGCAGCCCGCTAGGCCTGCACAAACGATGGCAACAACAACGCGTTTCAAATGGGCACTCCTGACCGCGACAGAATCTGGATCGGCTGTTGTCCCTTAGCACGGGAAAAAGCTGAACTTCCAGACGTAGAACCACAATAGGTTACGGAAGCTAAAATTTGACCAATGTCCGTCATCATAATCCACCACCAGTGTTGCCAATATGCCGCGGACATGCCTTGGGCGAGGACCAGCGCGGGGGTGGATCGATGAACGCGCCGGGCTCGTTGACCTGCCCCGCGAGGATGCGCCGGACGATCTCGGCGATGGCCACGGTGCGGCCTTCCTGGTGATAGAAATTTCCCTTGACCTGAATGGTCGCGGCGAGCGCCGCCTTGAACCGCAGGAGCAGCGATTCGTCGACCGGTTCGGGATCGCGCCAGAAGCTGTCGAGGCTGCCCTGATGGGTGAGGCCCGGGACATCGAAGACGGCGCATCCGAGCGCAATGGTCGGAACATGCGCCCTGAGGCTGTGCAGGCCGACGGTCGAATTGACGACGACCGCGCCGCGGGCCTGCTTGAGCAGGGCTGCGAGATTGCCCTGCTCGATGAAGATCACGCGCTCTTCGACGCCGTGCTTGCGGGCGATGCGCGATACCCAGCGGTCCCAGCGCTCCAGCCCGTTGTCCAGCGGATGCTGCTTGACGACAAGATGGGTCTCGGACGGGGCATTCGCCGCGAAGGAGCCGATCACCTCCTCCAGCATGCCGGAGAGATGCGGATAGGGCGAATTGGCGCGGATCTGATAATCGCTCTGGAGCTGCAGAGCCACGACATAGAACGGCACGTGCCCGCTCTCCAGAAGCTCGGTCGGGGTTACGGCCTTGCGGCGGAGCGCGCGGGCGACCCATGGCAGATAGTCGACCAGCGCGCTGTAGTACTTGTCGTCACGATAGAAGGGGAAGAACGGGCGGCCGAAATAGGAGGTCAGATTATAGACCACCTCGTTGAAGGCTTCCTGTTCGAATGTATGGGGATAGAGCACCTGCATGTCCGGCTCGGGGACGCGTTCGCCGATGGCCCGGATGATGGCCGGATCATTGGGGAAATGCGACAGACGGCCCATGCCGTCGCGCTCCAAGGTGATCCAGTCGGGGCGCAGGTAGCCGAATTCCATCGCGTGGCAGCGCACGCCCAGCCTCTGGCCGATCTCGCGCGCCACGCCGTGATAGGGCAGCTGGTCGGCGTAATAGAGAATATCGGTGATGCCTTCGCGCTGGATCAGCCTCTCGAGGAACCGGGCCCACCGCTTGAACGAGCCGCGGTAGTTGATCGCGCCGCGCTTGCGCCAGTACAGCTGATCGCCCAGGGACAGGTTGACGTGATGAGTCGCGACGCCCACCGCCTCGAAGGCGTCAGCCAGCGCCCGCCAGAATGTCGATGGCGGTCCCTGCAGGAACAGGATCGAAGGTTGTTTCCCGGATTGTTGCATCAGCAGACGCACCAGCCACTAAGGACAGAGAGGGGCATTCCGAACCATTTTCACTGATACCAACATTTTACCTGGGCAACGGCGGCGACTATAAGTGGCAGCCAACCCGTGAACAAGGCCGCAAGTGACCATCATGCACCGTTTCTCCTTGCTGATCCTCCAGGGGCCGGCCTCTCCCTTTTTGAAGAGTCTCGCCTCCCTCGCCGTACAGCGCGGACTGGCGGTTCACAAGATCAATTTTTGCCTTGGCGACGCGATATACTGGTGGCCCCGCAAGGCAAGCTGGTTCCGGGGCACGGATGCGCAATGGCCGCAGTTCCTGGAGCGGTTTTGTCGCGACAAGGGCATTACCGATGTGCTCATGCTCGGCGACGGACGCCCCAAGCACGCCGCCGCGATCGCCGTGGCCCACCGCCTCGGCATCCGCGTGCATATTTTCGAGCATGGTTATCTGCGGCCGGACTGGCTGACCATCGAGCCGGACGGGATGTCCGGACGGTCGCGCTTTCCACGCGATCCCGATGCGGTTCGCGCCATTGCGGCGGGGACACCGCCGGCCGATCTGAGCGGGCACTTCAAGTCGAGTTTCCTCACCTATGCCCTGCTGGACCTCGCCTTCCACGTGCCCAACGTGCTGCTCGGCTGGATCGTCCACCCGAACTACCGCACCCATGGCCCTGTGCATCCCGCCATCGAGTATGCCGGCTGGATTGGCAAGGGATTGACCGCGCGGCGGCGAAGACGTGAGGCTCAGGCCTTGCAGGACCGCTACCTGCCGCTAGCGGGAGAGGAGGCGCCGCGCTTCTTCCTGTTCCCGCTCCAGCTGCCGGGCGACTACCAGATCCGCATCCACGCGCCCCTGGGTGATCTCTACAAACTCGTCGAATCGGTGATCCGATCCTTCGCCCGGCACGCGCCTGATGACATGCGCCTGCTGTTCAAGACCCACCCGATCGACAACGGGCTGAGCGACTGGCAGCAGCGGATCGGCAAGATCGCGGAAGAGCATGGGATTGCCGGTCGCGTGGACCTCATCGACGGCGGCGATCTCGACCGGCTGATCGCCCGGGCGGAGGGCGTGGTCACGGTCAACTCGACCGTCGGCCTGACCGCGTTGATCGCCGGCAAACCGGTGATCTGTCTCGGCGCCTCGATTTACGATATGCCCGGCGTCACCCACCAGGAGAGCCTCGCGTCTTTCTGGACGCTGCCGCAAGCGCCGGAGGCTGACATGCCGGACGCACTCACCCGCGCCCTGATCGCGACGGTCCAGGTGCGCGGCGGCTTCATCGGCAGGCAGGCGATCGAAACCGGCGCACGGCAAATGCTGGATCGCATCGTCTCGCCTTCTCCCCATCTCTTGCCCGCGACCGCGCCGGCTGCATTTCGCTACGAGGACGAACTCGCCGCGGGGTGAAAACAGAGCGCGTCAACGCGGCAGGCCGCGCTGGAACCAGCGATAGATCCATGGCTTGGCGAGACCGCCGAAGCGTGCCAGCAGGTAGAGGCTGGGGGTGAAGAAGATCTCCTGATGTCCGCGATCGAGACCCCGGACGATGCGCCGGGCGACGGCCTCGGCGCTCCACAGGCCCGCCGTCCCCATCATCGCCACCGCTTCCGGCGGACGAAGCTTTAGCTCTTCGGCAAGCTGCGGCGTATCGGTATCGGGCGGGAAGCAGATCGACACGGCGATCCCGTGCCGGCGGGACTCCAGCCGCAGCGCTTCGACGAAGCCGACGAGAGCGGATTTCGACGCGCAATAGGCGGTGTAGCCGTGAAGACCGATCAGGCCGGCGCCCGACGAGACGACCATGATCCGGCCCCGCCTGCGCGCCTTCATGCCGGCATAGACGGCGGAGATCACATGTACGGTGCCATGCAGGTTGGTGTCGATATGCCGGCGGAATTCGGCCCCCGACTGGGTTTCGAACGGCGCGGGGGCCACCATGCCCGCCGACGTCACCAGGATGTCGCAGGGACCCGACCTTGCCTCGACCGCAGCGATCGCTGCCTGGACGGCATCGTCGTCGGAGACATCGAGGCTGACAATGCCGATGTCATCGGCGGACCGACCGGTTTCCGCTGTCAACAGTTCCTTCGCCGCTTCCAGCCGCTGCAGGCTGCGCCCGATCAGCGTCACGCGGGCGTCGCGCTCGAGATAGACGCGCGCGACGGCCCGGCCAATCCCGCTCGAACCTCCGGTGATGACGACGTGGACCATGGGCACCTCGGTCCGGGTTCGCCGGGCCGCATTTGTGGGGTCGGGACCAGCGTGCGAAAGTCCCGTCTCAGGACTTGGCGAACAGGGCCATCAGCTGGCCGGCGTCGAACGAGGCCAGGCCGAAATTCTCCTGCTTCAGGCGGCCGAGAATGACGGCGGTACGGTCGACCGCGCGGGCGATCTGCTCCTCGGTGTGGGCGCTGGTGATGAAGAAGCGCAGCCGGGCAAGGCCTTCCGGCACGGCCGGATGGATGATCGGCAGGACGTTGATCCCGTCGGCATGCAATTCGTTCGACAGCTGCACGGCGCGCAGCGAATCGGCGACCAGCACGGGCACGACGGAATAGCCCTGGCTCAGCCCGGTATCGAGGCCGCGTTCGCGGGCCAGCTCCAGGAACAGATGGCTGTTGCGACGCAGCTGATGCGTGCGCTCCGGCTCGGCCTTGAGGATTTCCAGGCTGGCGATCGCCGCGGCGGCGAGTGCCGGGGCAAGGCCGACGCTATAGACGAAGCCGCCGGCCTGGGCTTTCAGCAGGGTGATCAGCGCCTCGCTTCCGGCGATATAGCCGCCGCAGCTGCAGCTGGTCTTGGACAGGGTGCCCATCCAAATGTCGACTTCGCCGGCGGCAATGCCGAAATGCTCGAACACGCCGCGGCCCGTTTCTCCGAGCACGCCGAGCGAATGGGCTTCGTCGACCATCAGCCAGAAGCCGTATTGCTCCTTCAGGCGGATCAGGGCCGGCAGATCGGCGATATCGCCGTCCATCGAGTAGACGCCCTCGACGATCACCAGGATCCGCTCGTAGTCGCCGGCGAGCGTTTTCAGGACTCGGTCGAGATCGGCCGTGTCGTTGTGCTTGAAGAAGCGGCGGGTCGCACCGGAGAGGCGGATGCCGGCCAGCGCGCTGTTGTGGATGAACTCGTCGTGGATCACCAGATCCTTCGGCCCGACCAGCGAGCTGATCGCCGCGACATTGGTGAGGTACCCGCTGACGAAACAGACCGCGGCCTGTGCGTCATAGACGTCGGCGATCTTCTCTTCGAGCACGGTGTGGATGGTGCGTTCGCCGGCGACCACGCGGCTTGCCGAAGCCGAAACGCCGAAGGTCTGCAGCGCTTCGGCGGCGCGGGCGAGAACCTTGGGGTGATGGTTGAGGCCGAGATAGTCGTAGGAGGCGAAGTTGTCGAAGCTGCGGCCGCCGATCTGGGCGGTCGCGCCGCTCGCACCCTCATGGGCCCGATAGAAGGGGTTCTCCATGCCGAGGTGCCGGCCGGCGAGCTGCTGCATCACCACCTGCTTGTATTCGGCAAGCTCCTCGAAGCGCGGCTGCTTGCGCACCGGAGCCTGGGCGGCTGCCTGTTCCGTGCGGGTGCGGCGGCCGTCCTCGACGTCCTTCTGCATTCCCTTCATGCGGTTCAGAATAAACTGCCGCTTGCTTTCATCCATTTCAGAACTCCAAGGCACTCACTCCGGCGAATCGGAGTTACCTTCCTGATCGGCTCCACCGTGGCGCCGGCTCAACTCGTCGAGGATCCGCAGATCGTCCGACCCTTCGGCCGCCGCTTCGTCCGTATCGCTCCGCGATCTCACCTTCTCGTAGAGACGCCGCGTGATGTCCCCAACCGTGGCATTGTCTGCCAAGCTGCTAAGCGGCATGTCGAAGCCAGTATTCTGTTCGAAATTCAAACCGAGTTCAACGGCCATCAGGCTGTCCAACCCGATTTCCTTGAGAACGCTGTCCTTGGAGATGCTTTCGCGTGACACCCGCAGGATATTGGCGATCTCCTGAGCGACGACGTCGAACAGGATGTCCTGGGCCTCGACCTGCGCCTTGCCCTCGATCATCGCGGCGAGATCGATGTCGCCGCCCTCTGATCCGGCGGCATTGTGGGACGCCCGGCGCATGACGACCTCGAACAGGTCTTCGCCGACCACCCGCAGGTGATGGGCAGCACCCCAGTCGAACTCGGAAACCATCACAACGGCCGCCTCGACGCTGTCGGGCGCGGACGCGAAATAGTCCTCGACGCATTGCAGCGCCTCGCGCGAGCCGATCGCGGTCTTGCCGAGCCGGCGGTCAAGCCGCTGGCCGACCTCGGTGTTGCGGGCGAGATAGCCGGCATCGGCGATGGCGCCGAAACCGACGGCAAGACCCGGGAGCCCTGCGCTACGCCGTGCCCGCGCCAGCCCTTCGAGGAAGCCGTTCGCCGCCACGTAATTGGCCTGGCCGGGGTTGCCGACCAGCGTCGTCACCGACGAGAACAGGATGAAGTTGTCCAGCTTGTCGGCACGGGTCAGGCGATCGAGGATCGCGGCACCCTTGGCCTTGACGTCGATGACCGGCCGATTGCGTTCGCGATTGAGATTGCCGATCAGCGCATCGTCCAGGACCATGGCCGCATGGACGACGCTCTTCAGCGGACCGACCTTGCGGATCGCTGTCAGCATCTTCTTGACGTCGGCTTCCTTCGTCACGTCGCAGGCAAACAGATGGGCCTCGACGCCAGCCGCGCGCCAGCGTTCGATCGCTGCGGCGGTTTCGGCATCTGCGACGCCGCGGCGCGAGCATAGCGCGACATGGCGTGCGCCCTTCTCGACCAGCCAGCCGGCCGCCACGAGACCGAAGCCGCCAATGCCGCCGACCACCAGATGCACGCCGTTCGGGTCGACCACCATCTTGTGCTGTGCCCGCGCGGCGACACGATCGACGCCGGCCTTGGGCGGCAGGACGACGATCTTGCCGATATGGCCGGCATTTTGCATGAGGCGGAAGGCATCGCCGATCTCGTCGTGATCGAAGGCGCGATAGGGAAGCGGCGAGAACACGCCTTCCTCGAACAGCGCCCCGATCTCGCTCAGCATCCGCCGCGAAAGCTCGGGATGGAGCACGAGCAGCTGGTCGGCGTCGATGCCGAAATAGCTGACATTGCGGCGGAACGGACGAAGGCCGATCTTGCTGTCGGCGTAGTAGTCACGCTTGCCGAGTTCGAGGAAGCGGCCGAACGGCTTGACCAGCGACAGGCTCTGTTCCATCGCCTCGCCGAACAACGAGTTGAGCACGAGGTCGACACCCTCGCCGCCGGTCACCGACAGCACGTCGTTGACGAAGCTGAGCGAGCGGGAATCGAAGATGTGATCGGCGCCGAGCATTTCGACGAAGCGACGCTTTTCCTGCGTGCCGGCGGTGGCGATGACCTTGAGGCCGGCATGCTTGGCGACCTGCAGTGCGGCAAGACCGACACCACCGGCCGCGCCGTGGATCAGGATCGTCTCACCCGGGCGTGCGCGGGCAAGCTCGATGATCGCGTAATAGGCGGTCAGGAAGACGACCGGGATCGAGGCGGCTGCGACCGGATCGACGCCGGCCGGCAGCTTGGCCACGCCGGCGCGGTCAACCGCCACATGGGTGGCGAAGGCGGCGGCGGCAATTGCCATCACCGGGTCACCGATGGACAGGTCGTCGACATTCTTGCCGAGAGCAACGACGCGGCCGGAGAATTCCATGCCGATCGAGGCGCCGGCAAAGCCGTCCTCCAGCGCTTCTTCCGGCAGCAGGCCCATGGCCCACATGACGTCGCGGAAGTTGAGGCCCGTGGCCGCGACCTGGACTAGGACCTCGTCCGGGCCGATCGCCGGGACGTCGCAGCTTTCCCAGCGGATACTCGACACCTGCGACGGCGTCTGCTGGCGGATGACGGCGGCGTCGAAAGCGGCCGTGACCGTGCTGGTTTCCGGCATGGCGCCCGGAACGGCCCGAATTTCCAGCACGCTCGTGCCATCGGGACCGACGCACCATTCGCGGTTGGCGACGTCCGGCAGGCAGATCGCCGCCACGTCGGCGAGCATCTGGCCGAGATCGCGACGGGCCGCGCCGCTGTCGATGCTCTGCACGTCGAGGAAGTCGAACTCGTTGCGCAGGACGCGCAGGAAGGTCCACAAGCCGGAATTGGGCATGTCGGCAGCCGGTCGTTCTGCCACCGGCGCGCCGCCTGGTGCCGACACCAGAAGCCGAATGGGTGCCGGTTCCTTGGCGAGTGATCCACGGTAATCGGCCAGCGCCAGGGCAAAGGCGCTGAGGATCAGCACATTGTCCTGCAGCACGGCAGAGGCGTCTGCCGCCGGATCGACGGCGGGAGAGAGATGGATCACGTCGAGCGGGCCGCCGGCATGCCGTTCGAAGCGTTCGATGAAGGCCTTCTTGTCTGTGGCAAGATCGCCGCTCGCGGCGAAGATCTCGACGGAGGGGAAGCCTTGACCTTCGGCTGCGGCCGACAGGGTATCCATTGCGATGCGTCCGTCGTGGACGAGCAGAACAGCATTCAGCGCCGGGGCGCCGAGTTTCGCTGCGGCGGAGGCAGCGGCCTTCGTTTCGATGGTGATGACCGGCCCGCCGGTCATCTCGCGCAGGACGATATCCGCATCGGCAAAGCCGATATTCGACAGGATCGCACGCCAGTCGTTTGCGGTCGCCAGCGCGCCGATCGGGAACTCCACGGTCTGGCTGCGGGCAAACCAGCCTTCGGAAAGACCGGAGACGAAGTCGTGGAACAGCGCCGGTGCCTCGACGGCGGCCAGCAGAGCCTGCGTTCCGGCAAACACCGTTGCGGACCTCTCCGAGGAGAAGTCGGCCTCGATTAGGTTGCGCAGCCGGCCGCTCGCGCTGATCACGAGATCTGCCGATGCGATCGCCGGCAGTCCTTCGCGCGATGCAATGCTGACATGCGGCTGGTCTTCGAAGGCGAGTTCCAGGCGGTGGCGAAGCGCGCCATCGGGCTCGTAGATCACCAGCCGCGCACCATGGTCGGCGGCAATTTCCGCGAGCCCGCGGCTCAGGCCCACCGAGGTGCTGCCGAGTTCGAGGATCTGCAGGCTTGCCTGCGACGGCCGCGCGGCAAACCAGGCCCGCAGGCCGTCGAGCAGGATGGCCATGCGCGAGCGGGCGGCGACGGAGTGGATTTCCTGGTGTTCGACGGTCGCTTCGCTGAGGAAATGGTCGCGCTTCGGCGCGACTTCATCGGCTGTCTCTGTGCCGGCCTTGTGGTCGGCCAGGCGATCGAGCACTTCGCGATAGACGTCGTTGATCAGGACCGCTTCGACGGCACGATCCGAACACTCCTTGTAAAGTTCGCCGAGGATTTCGGCGACCGGCGGCAGGGGACATTCCGGATCGATGATCCACTCACCGTCCTGCTGTTCGATGAAACCGGCATCGGCCAGAAGGTGCAGACCGTTGAACAGGAACGGACGCAGCGCCGGATCGTGGGGAAGATCGGCAGCGGTGATCTTCGTCTTGCCGTCTGCCAGCGTGCTGGCCATGTCGTGCAGGGCCCGCATGATCGCCGCGTTGAACAGCAGAGTCTCGTTGTCGAGCCCGCTTTCCGGCAGATGCGCAAAGCAGGAAGCAGGAGAGGCAGCGGCAGGAGCCGGCAAGGCGCGGCCTGCCACCGACGAAGACAGGGCCTCGTAGTGGAAGGAGAGCGCATTGAGCGTCTTGCGCTGTTTCAGATAGGTGCGCCGGAAGCGGCAGTCCTCGAAGGACGCAACCCGCTCGCCGTCCGCGTCGAACAGATGGAACTTCGCCTTGATCGAGGTCGGGCTCAACCGGTCGATTTCGATCACCGCCCGGCGGATCGTCGCGCCGGTCCGGTCGATGCGGATCTGGCCGAAACGCACCGGGATATAGGGCGCGCCGCGATGGTCGCCGCTGAACCGGTCGAACAGGGCGACCAGGCCGTGGAACACGGCGTCGACCGAAACCGGGTTGAGATTGTAGCCCAGCATCGGATGCGCCGGGGAGGCGGGCTCGCCCAGCACGACTTCGATCAGCCGGTCGCCGCGGCAGATGGTCTGTTCCATCAGCTGGAAATGCGGCCCGTAGTCGAGCCCGAAATTGGCGGCGATGCCATAGGCCTTCTTCGCATCGATCTCGGCGGTCACGTCGATCTGCGGCAAGGCGGGAACCGGGCGAACCTCGGAAGACGTGAGCTTGCGGACCCGGGCGACCGCATGGATCGTCCAGTCGTCATCGCTCAGACGCTCGCGCGACCGGATCTCGAGGTCGCCGGTCTCGGGCGAGATCAGGGTGGAAAGCTCGATCAAGCGGTTTTCGCTGAGCTCGAGAGGGCGAACGATTTCGAGATTGGTGATCTCGACGCGTGGCTGGCCATACAGCTGGCTGGCCGCCGAGACCGCGATCTCGATGAAGCCGCTGCCCGGCAGGATCGAGCGTCCGTCGACGACATGCTCGGCCAGGTCCGGGAAGAGATGGGCGTCGATATGGTTTTTCCAGGTGGCGCCGTTGGGGTCGATGCGCCAGCCGACGAGCGTGTAGCCGACTTCGCTGTCACGGCCGTAGATGTCGGCGCGGTCGCTGGTGCGATCCGGCTGCAGGTCGATCCTCTCGAAGGGCAGTTCCGGCAGGGAAACGAAAGCATTGCGCTTGCCGAACACCTTGGCCCGGTCGACGGCCGCGCCGCAGGCGATGGCGCGTGCCATGGCCTGGAGGATCGGGTCGCTGTCCAGATGCCCGTCGTCGCGCGACAGTGTGCCGACGAAATTGATCGAGGCCGAACGCTGCTTGGCAATGTCCGAAAGGTAGCCGCCGAGGATGGCGCGCGGCGTCACCTCGATGAAGACGTTGCAGCCCAGCGCCATCGCCTCTTCGGCGGCCTGCTGGAACTTGACCGGCTGGCGGACATTGCGCCACCAGTATTCCGGCGTCAGGGCTTCGCCGGTGATCGCGGTGCCGGTGACGGTCGAGATGAACGCCGTGTCGCCGCGACGCGGCGCGATCGGCGGCATGTCGGCGAGGAAGGCATCCCGCGAGCGGTCGATCAGCGGGTGATGGAAGGGATAGTTGATGTCGAGCGGCTGGACCGCGACCTTGCGCTTGCGGGCACGCTCGCGCAGCAGCTTGATGTTCTCGTAGGAGCCGGAGATCGTCACCGAATTGGGCGCGTTGATCGCCGCGACCTCGAGGTCTTCCAGGCCTAGCGAACGGATCAGCTCCACGGCGGCCTGCTCGCCGAGCTTGACGGCGGCCATGGTTCCCTCGCCGGCCAGCACGTCCTGGTGCAGCGAGCGCTTGGCGATGACGGTCACCGCATCCTCGAGCGACAGGGCACCGGCCGCATAGGCGGCGGCCACTTCACCGACAGAATGGCCGAAGCTCGCGGTCGGGCGAAGGCCCATCTCCACCATGGCATCCGTCAAGGCGGCCTGGATGGCGAAGAGAAGCGGCTGTGCAAGCTTGGTGTCGCTGAGCTTGCTCTCCAGTTCGGGATCGCTCAGCGACGCCTTGAGATCGATGGGAGACTGGCGCGAGAAAAGTTCGGAAATCCGCTCGAAGGCGTTGCGAAAGGAGGCATTGTGGCGCAGCGCTTCAAGACCCATGCCGGCCCACTGTGCGCCGTTGCCGGAAAACACCAGGGCGACCTTCGGGTCGCGCGACAGCGCTTCGCCGGTCTCGGCGAGAGATTCGGTGCCGGCAAGATGCGCGTCGATCGCTTCGATGGCCTGCGCGCGTTCCGCAGTGACGACGAAACGATGGCGCAGCGCCGAGCGATTGGCGCTCGCAGCGGCGACGATGGCGGCGGCTTCCTCTTCGCTTTCGGCCGAAGCGAGGCGGTCGCGATAGGCTGCGAGAAGACCCTTGAGGCTGTCGGCGGTGTGCGCGCTGACCATCAGAAGTCGCGGCGATGCGTCCGCGGCCTGCTCCGACGCGTCGGTCGCGACGGCAGCCTGCGGATCGGCGATCACGACATGCGCATTGGCGCCGCCGAAGCCGAAGGAATTGATGCCGGCCAGCCGCGGCCGATCGCTCTTCGCCAGCACCACCGGCTCATTGGCGACACGCACGTTGAGGCCCTGGAAATCGATGTCCTCATTCGGGGTATCGAAATGCAGCGATGCCGGCAGATAGTCGTGTTCCAGCGCGAGCATGGCCTTGATTACGCCGAGCAGGCCGGAAGCCGGTTCGGTGTGGCCGATATTGGTCTTGATCGAACCGATCCACACCGGTTCTTCCCGGCGCATGCCGATGACCTGGCCAAGCGACCACACCTCGGCCGGGTCGCCGACCTTGGTGCCGGTGCCGTGTCCCTCGACGAAGGCGACGTCGCGGGGATCGATGTCGTCGGAATAGATCGACATCAGCAGCTCCGCCTGCGCCTCGCGCGAAGGCAGCGAAATGCCGTTGGTCCGGCCGGCGGCGTTGATGCCCGATGCGACGATCGTCGCGCGGCTGCGATCGCCCTCGCGGGCGACGCGCTCGGAAGAGCGGAGAACGAGCACGGCGCCGCCTTCGGCGCGCACATAGCCGACCCCGTCATTGTCATAGGCCTTGCAGAGACCGTCGGGCGACAGCATGCGGGCCTGGGCGAAGCCGACGAAGGGCAGCGGATGGACGAGCATGTTGACGCCACCGACGATCGCGGTGTCGACCAGTCCGGAATTGATGGCACGCACGGCATGGTCGAGGGCGACCAGCGAGGACGAACAGGCGGTGTCGACCGTGAGACTCGGACCCTTGAGGCCGAAGACGTGGGAAATGCGGTTGGAGACGATCGAAAGCGTATTGCCGGTCATGAAGTAAGGACCGGGCGCAGCGGGATCCTCGACAGACAGATTGGCGTGATCGAGGCTGGATGCGCCGACATAGACGGCGACGCGCTCGTCCTGCAGACTGGCAATCGGAAGATTGGCGTCTTCGAGAGCCCGCCAGGTCAGTTCCAGGAGAAGGCGCTGCTGCGGATCCATGAAGGTCGCTTCACGCCGGGAAATGCCGAACAGGGCAGGGTCGAAGGCATGGATGTCCTCGAGTACGCCTGCGGCATCGGTATAATACTTACCAGCCACGCCCATTTCCGGGTGCCAGAAGCGCGCACGGTCCCAGCGCTCGCTCGGAATGTGAGTGACGGCGCAGATTCCCGCACGCATCATCTCGAACAGCGCTTCAGGCGATCTAGCCCCAGGTGCGGCGCATGCACGCCCGATTACTTCTACTGTCATATACTTCTATCGCAGAGTTTCATTGGATTGCGGCACGACAACCTCGGCGCTTCACCATGGGGATCCAAACCTAGGATAGGCATTAGACAAGCGATTGTGCACCGTCAATTCCCCACCTGATCGAGAGTCGGCATTGCAACGTCTTGCGGGGGCACTTCCTTTGCGGACATGCCCAAGTCCCAGAAATGACGCCTCGGTGGAATTCGATCCTGTCCACATAGAGGAAGAGGGTGTGCAATGACAGCCGACAACCTCTTTTTGCCATAAAAATATAATTCATGCTAATAACGCGCGACGCAGGCATGCGGCCAGGAAACATAAAGGCGTTGGCGAGGACAGACTGAGAGCTATGTATTTCGTAACGCACACCCGCATTGTCTCGGCGCTCCTGATCCGCGAAATGTCGACCCGCTTCGGCAACAAGCCGGGCGGTTACATCTGGGCTCTGCTCGATCCGGCCGCCCACGTCCTGTTGCTGACGTTCATCTTCCAGGCCATCGCCCATCTGCCGCCGCTGGGAACCAGCTTTCCCCTGTTTTTCGCAACAGGTTACATCGGCTTTCAGTTTTATCAGGCGACTTCGGGCTATGTTAATGATGCGCTGAAGGCCAACAAGACGCTGCTGAGCTATCCAAATGTGGCTCCGATCGATACATTGGTCGCACGCTTCCTCCTCCAGATCGGCACGACGACCTTCGTCGCGTTCATGGTCCTGGGGACGATCGGTCTCACCCTGCGCATGCCATTAAACCTGAATTGGTCTGATATTATCGAAGCTGCCATCGCCGCCGGACTGTTGGCTTTCGGCATCAGCCTGTCCAATACGGTATTGTTCTTGCGCTATCCGATCTATGAGAAGATTTTCCAGATCGTGAACCGGCCTCTTTTCATGCTGTCGGGTGTGTTCTTTCTGCCGGATGCGCTTCCTCATCCGTTTCGGGACATCTTGCTTTATAATCCCCTTGTCCACGCGATGATGTTGTTCCGCAAGGGTTTCTATCCCGAGTATCGCGCCGCCGTGCTGGACATCGACTATCTGTATGGGTGGGTATTCACGATGCTGATGGTAGGCATGCTGCTTTTCACCTTTTCCACCAGGACGCTGCGCAACGAATGATCCGGTTAGAACAAGCTTCGAAATTCGTCTATGCCCGCGGCACCAAGAAGCCGATCCTTGATGGTGTGTCGCTGGCGCTGAGACGTGGCCGCAGCGTGGGGCTGCTCGGGCGCAACGGCGCGGGCAAGTCCACCCTGCTGCGTCTCTTTGCCGGCACCATCAGGCTCGACAGCGGACGTATCGTGCGCGAAGGACACATCTCCTGGCCGCTCGGGTTCCAGGGCAGTTTCCAGCCGAATCTCACGGGGGAGCAGAATGTGCGCTTCGTCGCCCGTGTGTATGGCGTGGATTCCGAGAAGCTGATCGACTACGTGGCAGATTTTGCCGAACTCGGCGCATTCTTCCGCGCCCCCGTCGGAACCTATTCCTCCGGCATGAAGGCGCGCCTGGCCTTCGGCTTGAGCATGGGTGTGAATTTCGACTACTATCTCGTTGACGAAATTACAGCGGTCGGCGATGCAAATTTCAAAAAGAAGTGCCATGAGGTCTTCAAGACCCGCCTCTCCGATTCCGACGTGATCATGGTTTCGCACAGCACGTCGACAATCAGAGAATATTGCGATAGCGGGATTGTGCTGGAAAAAGGCAAACTGACCTATTTCGACGATGTCGAGGACGCAATCATCGCCCACGACAAGAACATGAAGGATAGCTGACGATATGGCAAATCCCGACAACGCGGCGGGTTCGAAGATCACGCCGCCCAAGCTGGATGACGCACCCGCCAAAGTGAAGCAGCATCCGAACGTTCGGATTCTGGAAGGCTTGCTCGACGAAAGCCGGAAGACCGCGAAAGAAGTGCGGAAGAGGAAGCTGTCGCCTCTTCTGAAGATCCGGCATCTGATCATGATTGCCGGCTTCATCGCACTGGTGGCCATTCCCAGCACTCTGGCGTCGCTTTATCTCGCCTTCGTGGCCCAGGACCAGTATCACAGTTCGTCCTCCTTTGCCGTCAGAAGCATCAGCTCTTCTGTCGGTGCCTCCGATATTCTGGGTGTGTTTAGCCAGAGTACGGCAACCAGCACCGTGGCGGATTCCTACATCCTGATCGACTACCTGCTGAGTGAGCGGATGCTGGAGGACGTCGACGCCAAGTTCGACCTCGACAGCGTCTATGCGCCGCGCGGCGGTGACTACTATTTTGGTCTCGCGGCCGGTGAGCCGATCGAGGACAAGGTGAATTACTGGAGACAGATGGTCACGATCAATTTCGACCATACCTCCGGCATTCTCCAGCTTCAGGTCAAGGCATTCGATCCGAAGAAGGCGCAGGAGATCGCAAACTACATTCTGGCGAAGTCCGAACAACTGATCAACGAGCTGTCGGACAAGGCCCATGACGAAACGCTTCGGCTTGCCCGCGAGGAAATCGGCATCGCCGAAAAGCGCCTGACCGATGCTCGCATGGCGCTGCGCGAATTCCGCGATGTGTCGCAGGATGTCGATCCGGTCGAAGGCGCAAAACTGGCTGTCCAGCTTGTCGCCGGCATGGAGCGGGAACTGGCAAAGCTGAATGCCGATCTTGAGGTCGCCCGCTCCCAAATGGCGGAAGACACGCCGCGGATCCGCGTCATCAAGACACAGATCGCCGCTTTGGAATCGCGCATCGAGGCTGAGAAGCAGCGGCTCGGCAGCGGCATGGCCGGCACCAAAACGGCGCGCACGACCCAGGACCTCACGGGTTCCGACGTGTCCGGACGGCTCCAGCTCTACGAGAAGCTGGAACTGGAACGCGAATTTGGCGAACGTGCCTATGCGGCGGCGCTTGCCTCGCTGGAAAAGGCTCGTATGGATGCGACCAGCAAGCAGCGTTACCTGGCGGTCTTCATTCAGCCGACGCTATCGCAGATGGCGCAGTATCCGAGCCGCCTGCTCAGCGCCTTCCTCGTCCTGCTCGGCGGTCTGTTCGTCTGGGGTATGGGGACGCTCATCTACTATAACATCCGCGACCGGGCGTAATCGCACCGATCCGCAAGACAACGTAACGACGAAGGCCCGGGAACCTGCGTTCCCGGGCCTTCGTCGTTATAGTCTGGTGCCGTTCCTTCAGGTCCTCAGCACCCGGTAGATTGCCGGGATGACGAGGACGGTCAGAAGGGTGGACGAGGCAAGCCCGAACAGCAGCGAGATCGCCAGGCCCTGGAAGATCGGGTCGGTGAGGATCACCGCCGCGCCGATCATCGCCGCAAGGGCGGTGAGCAGGATCGGCTTGAAGCGGATCGAGCCAGCCTCGATCAGCACGTCGGTCAAGTCGCGATCCGGCGTCTTCGCGTGGCGGATGAAATCCACCAGCAGGATCGAGTTGCGCACGATGATGCCCGCCAGGGCGATGAAGCCGATCATCGAGGTTGCGGTGAACGGCGCATCGAACAGCCAGTGGCCGCCGAGAATGCCGATGAAGGTCAGCGGGATCGGCGTCAGGATGACGAGCGGCACCTTGAACGAGCCGAATTGAGCGACGACCAGGATATAGATCCCGAGCAGGGCGACCATGAAGGCGGCGCCCATGTCGCGGAAGGTGACCCAGGTCACCTCCCATTCGCCATCCCACAGAAGCACGGACTTGTTCTGGTCCATCGGCTGGCCATGCAGGGCGATCTCGGGCTTGGTCAGCCCGGTCCAGTCCTGGCTGTCGAGCGCGTCCTGCACGGCGAGCATGCCGTAGAGGGGGGCTTCGTAGTCGCCGGCAAGCTCTGCCGTCACCATCTCGGCGTAACGGCCGTTGTGGCGGAAAATCGGGAACGAGGCCTGTTCTTCCCTGACGCGGATGACGTCGCCCAGCTCGACCACCGAGCGCGAGCCCGGGAGCAGGTTGGCGGGGATCGGCGTCGACAGGAACGTCTCGTCGAAGACCTTGGCGCCCTTCGGCCGGCTGATGACGATCGGGATCGGCGCGCGGCCGTCGCCGCGGTGCGAATAGCCGAGTGTCGTGGAGCCGTTAAGGATCGACAGGGTGTCGAACACGTCGCTTTCGGAGACGCCGAAGAAGTCGAGATCGTCGCCGGAGATGGTGGCGCGAAGACGGCTGGCCGGCTGGCCGTAGCTGTCGTCGACATCAACGATGAAGGGGACCGACTTGAAGGCGGCCTTGACCTTTTCCGCGGTGGCGCGACGGGTCGCGGCATCCGGGCCGTAGATTTCGGCGAGCAGCGTCGCCATGACCGGCGGACCCGGCGGCGGTTCGACGACCTTCAGCGACGTGCCTTCCGGAACCTTCACCTCGGCGAGCAGTCTCTGGCGCAGATCGAGCGCGATCTCGTGACTCGAGCGGTCACGCTCTGATTTAGGCGTGAGGTTGATCTGCACGTCGCCCATGTCGGGTTTCGAGCGCATGTAGGCGTGGCGCACCAGACCGTTGAAGTTGAACGGGGCCGCGGTCGCCGCATGAGTCTGGACGCTCAGCACTTCCGGGGTGTCGAGCGTTACCCTTGCAACGGCCTGGGCAACCGCATCGGTGGCCTCGACCGAAGAGCCCTCGGGCAGGTCGATCGTCACCTGCAGCTCCGACTTGTTGTCGAAGGGCAGCAGCTTGACGGTGACGTCCTTGGTGTAGAACAGCGCCAGCGAGCCGAGCGTTGCGGCGCCGACCAGCAGCAGGAATATCCAGCTGTTCTTCTTGGTGGCCAGGATGGGGCCGGCGACGCGCGCGTAACCAGCGCCGAGAATGCCGCCGGACGCATGGGCATCGTCATGATGAAGCGTGGCCTTGCCGGCGATCTTCAGCATCAGCCAGGGTGTCACGACCACGGCGACGAAGAAGGAGAAGATCATCGCGGCCGAGGCATTGGCCGGGATCGGGCTCATATAGGGGCCCATCATGCCGGAGACGAACATCATCGGCAGCAGAGCCGCGACGACAGTCAACGTCGCGACGATGGTCGGGTTGCCGACTTCGGCAACCGCGTCGATCGCCGCCTCGCGGCGGTCCTTGCCGTCGTTGAAACCCCAGTGGCGGGCGATGTTCTCGATCACGACGATGGCGTCGTCGACGAGAATACCGATCGAGAAGATCAGCGCGAACAGCGAGACGCGGTTCAGCGTATAGCCCATGAGGTTGGCGGCAAACAGCGTCAGCAGGATGGTCATCGGAATGACGATCGCGACGACGAGGGCCTCGCGGCGGCCGATGGCGACCCAGACGAGGGCGATGATCGACAGCGTGGCCAGGCCGAGGTGGAAGAGCAGTTCGTTGGCCTTCTCGTTGGCGGTCTCGCCGTAATTGCGCGTCACCTCGACGTCCATGCTGTCGGGAATGAGGTTGCCCTTCAGTTCCTCGACGCGGGCCAGGATTTCCTCGGAGACGAGAACGGCATTGGCGCCGGCGCGCTTGGCCAGTGCGAGGGTGACGGCAGGCACGCGGGTGAGCTCGCCGTTTTCGCCGCGGGTAACCGTCGAGGCGCGGGCCTCGACCGTGTCGGTGACGAAGGAGACATCGGCGACGTCGCGGACATAGACCGGCCGGTTGTCGCGGGTGGTCAGCAGCAGGTTGCCGATCTCGGTCGGCGTCGACAGCGTTTCGCCGGCGACGAGCTCGATCTGCTTGCCGTCGTTGCGCACCAGTCCCGTCGAGAAGGAGCGATTGGCGGCCGTCACCTTGGCGGAAAGCTGCTGCAGGGTCATGCCGTAGAGGGCGAGCTTTTCCGACTGGGGAGCGATGCGGATCGCGTCGCCGTTCTCGCCGACCAGATAGCTCAAACCCACGTCGTCGATCTTTGCCATCTCGACCCGCAGCTCGCGGGCAACACGGGTTAGCGCCGTGGCATCGACGCCTGAACCCTTCTCGGCGGAGGGAGTAAGCGTCAGGGAAACGATGGCCACGTCGTCGATCGTGCGGCCGACCACCAGCGGTTCGGGAATGCCGACAGGGATCGAGCCCATATTGGCGCGGATCTTGTCGTGGACGCGCAGGACCGCCGAATCGCCCGACGTGCCGACGATGAAGCGGGCCGTGACCATGACCTGGTCGTCGGAAGTCTGCGAATAGACGTGTTCGACGTCGTTGATGCCCTTGATGATGGTTTCCAGCGGCTCGGTGACGAGCTTGACCGCATCCTCGGCCTTCAGACCGTCGGCGCGCACGATGATGTCGACCATCGGCACGGAAATCTGCGGCTCTTCTTCACGCGGCAGCGTCAGAAGGGCGAGCAGGCCGAGCGCGAAGGCGGTGATGAGAAAAAGCGGCGTGAGCGGCGAGGTGATGAAGCCCTTGGTCAGGCCACCTGCAATTCCGAGACTGGGCAGCTTCATGGCAGCAGGACCTCTTCGCCGGCGGCAAGGCCGGTCAGGATCTCGGTCATTTCCTTGCCGTCATGCAGGATCGGCTTGGCGGTGACGACGGCCCGTTCGGCCGTGCCTTCGCCGGACTTGACCGTCACATAGTCGACGCCGAAGCGGTTGGTGAGGGCGCTGACGGGCAGCAGCAGCGCATCGCGCTCGCCGACCGGAACGCGGACCAGGAGCCGCTTGTTGACGAAAGCGGTCGGCAGGTCCTCGACCTCGACATCGGCGATCACGCGGCCATTGTCGATTTCCGGATAGATCTTGGCGAGACGCCCAGAACTCAGGTGCCCGGTGCCGTTGCCACTGTCGATCTCGATGGATGCACCCTGCTTAAGCAGGTCGGCATGGCGTTCGGGGATTGCCAGGCGCAGGAAGAAGCCGCCGCCGCCGATCGTCGCGACAGGTTCGCCGGCCATGATGACCGCGTCCTTGGTGACGGGCACGGTCAGAACCCTGCCGTTTGCAGGCGCCAGAACCGCGCCTTCCTTGCCCTGTTCGACTACGACCGAGCGCTGGGCCTCGGATGCCGCGATCTGGTTGCGGACCACGTCGACCTGCGTGCGCAGCGCATCGAGCCGCTGGGCGGTGGTGACACCGCGCTTGATCAATTCCTCGCCGCGCGTCAGCTCCGACTGGGCGTTCTCCAGCGAGGCGCGCAGACCGAGCAGCTGTGCCTCGATTGCGGCGATCTGGAAGTCGATCTTGTCATCCTTGACCACGGCGATGACGTCGCCGGCCTTTACGTCGTCACCTTCCGTCACCTTGAGGTCGACCACGGTGCCGCCGATGCGCGCGCGCGCAGAAACGCTGTCGCGCGCCTCGACGCGGCCGTAGACGGCCTTCCATTCGGGCACCTTGACCGGATCGAGACGGAGCGTCTCGGCAGCAAACGAGGCCGTCGACATCAGCGACAGGCCGAGAATGGCGGAACGCACGAACGCCTTGGCTTTCATGGGAATTTCCTTCGAACAGGGATGCTCAGAATGCGCAGCCGGGACGGAAGCCGAGCTTCTTGAAGATCATCGCGGCGGGGCAGAAACCGGTAAAGGCAGACTGCAGCATGTTAACGCCGATGAAGACGGTGAACCAGACGAAATTGGGATGGACGAAGGCCGTCAGGAGGACGGAAACCAGCACCATCACGCCGGCAAAGGCCAGCACGGCACGATCGAGAGACATAGAAACCTCCATGGATATATATCTACATATATTCGTATATACGATGGTTGGCGCAGTCGCAAGGACTATTTGCGCCTGCCAGGAGGTGTCGGGTCGTCGGGGATGACGCGCGGCGTCAGGCCGATTGACGGCGCGACAGCATGCGTTCGCTGAAGATGATGATCAGTCCAGCACTGCAAATCAGCGCCGCGCCGAAAAACACGTTGAGCGTGGGGATATCGCGCCAGATCGCATAGCCCAGCGCAAAGGCCCAGACGAGCGAGGTATATTCGAACGGCGCAAGCACCGAGATAGGCGCCCGGCGCATGCCCTCGAAGAAGGCGACCTGGGCCACGCCGCCGATGATGCCCGTCGCCAGCGACAGGCCGAGTTCAGGCAGGCTCGGCGTATGCCAGACCTTGAACAGCATGGTGCCGGTCAGGACGAGGAAGAACGTGTTGGTGACGCTCATCTGCACCAGGGTGCGGGCGCCCATGGCGGTGCGGCGCAGCAGCACGGTCGAGAAGGCCCAGAGAAAGGCGGCGAGCAGGGCGAGAAAGACCGGGGGCCGCAAGGTCATGCCCATCGGATTGGTGGCGATCAGCACACCGACGAGGCCGACGACAACCGCGCTCCAGCGCGGCAGCGTCACGCGCTCCTTGAGGATCGGCACCGCGAGCAGCGTCGCGACCACCGGCGCCGCGTAATAGAGGGTCGTCAGCTCGGCCAGCTGCATCTCGCGGGCCGCGTTGTAGTAGCAAAGCCATGCGCCGAGCAGCAGCAGGCTGCGGATCATCATGGGCTTGACCACCGGCGAGCGGACCGCTTCTTCGACCAGGGACGGACCGCCGAAGATCAGGCAGCCGGCCAGGATGACGACGCTGCGGAAGAACAGGATTTGCCAGACGGCGGTCGTCTCGACCAGCAGCTTGATGATGCCGTCATGCAGCGTGAAGAGGAAATAGGACAGGCTGGTCAGCAGAATGCCTAAGCCGACGGTTGTTTTCACGCATGCACCATGGAGGCAGGATCATTGAACGGGCCGGCAGCGCGGATCGAAGCACCGGATGAAGAGACGGATGCCATGTTTCCCTTTCGCCACCTGCTGTCAATTGCATCCTTTTGCACTTTCGCTGGGCAGCGCCTGCCATTTCGGCGGGAAACAAAATGTGAAATTCCCGCGGCGCTTTTGCCGTTGCCGTTTCAATCGATTTAAATAGAGTGCCGCAAAATTCCGAGGAGAGGACGATGGCGGAAACGACCAATGATGCGGGCGTGCAGATGCGCGGCGCCTATTTCACCCGGACGCGGGCAGCCGTGTCGATGCTTTTCTTCATCAACGGCCTGATGATGGGTGCCTGGGCGCCGAAGATCCCGGTCTTCGCCAAGGCCCTGTCGCTCAGCGAAGCGCATCTTGGCATGATGCTGTTCGTCTTCGGCATCGGCTCTCTGCTGCTAATGCCGATCGCCGGCATGCAGATCGCCCGTTTCGGGTCGAGCCGCGTGGTACAGGTCGCTGCGCTCTTGTTCATTCCGACCATCATCGGCATTACCCTGGTCGATTCCGTCTGGGCCGGCGCTGTCGCAATCTTCCTGTTTGGCGGTCTCGGCGGCGCCATGGACGTGGCGATGAATGCCAATGCGGTGGAGGTCGAGCGTTCGATGCGGCGCTCGATCATGTCGTCCTGCCACGCCTTCTGGAGCCTCGGCGGCCTGGTCGGGGCCGCAACCGGCGGCCTGCTGATCGCAGCGCTCGGGGCCCTTGGCCACGCCTTCCTGGTGGCCGGCGTCGCGCTGGCTCTGCTGGCGCTTGCCCAGACCATGATCCTCGTCGACCGGCCGCATCCCTCCGAACGGCGCGACCGGGCCAAGCTGCCGCTTTCGCCCTTGCCCTGGCTGATCGGTCTCGTGGCTCTGTTTTCGATGATTCCGGAAGGCGCCATCCTCGATTGGGGCGCGCTCTATCTCGGCAACGAGCTGAACGCCTCGACGGCCCTGTCGGGCTTTGCCTTTGCCGCGTTTTCGCTGGCCATGGCGGCGATGCGCTTTGCCGGCGACCTGGTGCGCGACCGGCTGGGGGCGGTGAGGACGCTCAGGCTCTGCACGGTGGCCTCCTTCGTCGGTCTGATCATCGCCGGCCAGGCGCCGAACGTCACCGTCGCGCTGATCGGCTTCGGCATTGCCGGCATCGGCATTTCCAACATGGTGCCGATCGCCTTTTCGGCGGGCGGCAACATACCCGGCCTTGCGCCCGGGATCGGTCTTTCGGTCGTCACCACGCTCGGCTATTCGGGCATCCTGTTCGCCCCGTCGATCATCGGCTTCATCGCCGAATATACCACGCTCTCGGTCGTCTATACCGCCGTGTCGCTGCTCAATCTCGTCGTGCTGGCACTGTCGGGCCTGGCGCGCCATGCCGACCGGGTCGGCGAGGCGCACAGCTAGGGCGTCGGGGGAGGTTCGCCTCCCGCTTGCCGGCGCGGGCAGGGACGGCATTGGTGGACGCCTGCAGTGACGACCGCGTTCCCGATAATGTGAATGGCGGACATGGACCAAGTTTCGGCCAAGATCCTAGGTATAGGGTGCGGCTGAGGATCGGGCCGTTCGCCTGTTCGCCGTGCTTTAGCGCATGGTTGACAAGCGCGCATGTTTGATCCACCTGATTTTGATGTTTTTCGCGCCGTTCAAGGTCATTCCATGACATTCGCAGACGAATTCGATCCCAAGCCGCGCCGCAAGACCGTTGCCGTCGATGTCGGCGGCGTGATTGTCGGCGGCGGCGCTCCCGTCGTCGTGCAGTCGATGACGAATACCGACACTGCCGATATCGATGCGACCGTCGCGCAGGTGGCGAGCCTGTTCAAGGCGGGCTCCGAGATCGTGCGCATCACCGTCGATCGCGACGAGAGTGCGGCCGCCGTGCCGAGGATCCGCGACCGTCTGCTGCGCCTCGGCCTGGACGTGCCGCTCGTCGGCGACTTCCATTATATCGGCCACAAGTTGCTGGCCGACCATCCGGGCTGCGCCGAGGCGCTGGCCAAGTACCGCATCAATCCCGGCAATGTCGGTTTCAAGGACAAGAAGGACAAGCAGTTCGCCGACATCGTCGAGATGGCGATCCGTTATGACAAGCCGGTGCGCATCGGCGTCAACTGGGGTTCGCTCGACCAGGAACTGCTGACCCGGCTGATGGACAAGAACCAGGCCGAGGGCTTCCCCCTCTCGGCGCGCCAGGTGACGCGCGAGGCGATCGTGCAGTCGGCGCTTCTGTCGGCCGAACTCGCCGAGGAGATCGGCCTGCCGCGATCGAAGATCATCCTGTCGGCCAAGGTGTCCCAGGTCCAGGACCTGATCGCCGTCTATTCCATGCTGGCGGAACGCTCCGACCACGCGCTGCATCTCGGGCTGACCGAGGCCGGCATGGGTTCCAAGGGCATCGTCGCCTCCTCGGCCGCCATGGGATATGTGCTTCAGCACGGCATCGGCGACACGATCCGCGTCTCGCTGACGCCAGAGCCGAACGGCGACCGCACCCGCGAAGTGCAGGTGGCGCAGGAGATCCTGCAGGTCATGGGCTTCCGCCAGTTCGTGCCTGTTGTCGCGGCCTGCCCCGGCTGCGGGCGCACCACCTCGACCGTGTTCCAGGAACTCGCCCAGAAGATCGAACAGGACCTGCGCAAGAACATGCCGGTCTGGCGCGAAAAATATCCGGGTGTCGAGGCGCTCAACGTCGCGGTCATGGGCTGCATCGTCAACGGGCCGGGTGAGAGCAAGCATGCGGATATCGGCATTTCGCTGCCCGGCACCGGAGAGACGCCGGCCGCCCCGGTCTTTATCGACGGCCAGAAGGCAATGACGCTGCGCGGCACGAACATCGCCGCCGATTTCGAGGCTCTGGTGATCGACTATATCGACAAGCGTTATGGCCGCAAAAGCGCTGCCGAGTAGCAGGCGGCGGGTTGCAACTTCATATTGCCGCAATTGGCTTGTTGACGGAAATTAGAGTTTTCCCTGGAGTGATTCCGACGATGATCAAGAAAATGTCGATCCTCGCGTGTGCCGCGATCTATCTGACCGCCTGCACGACGACCGATCCCTATACAGGCCAGCAGAAGACGTCCAACCTGGCCGGCGGCGCCGTGCTGGGGGCCGCACTCGGCGCGGTCGGCGGCGCTGTCATCGGCGGCGGCGGCCGCGACAGCCGCAATGGCGCGCTGATCGGCGCCGGCATCGGTGCCCTGGCCGGCGGTGCGATCGGCAATTACATGGACAATCAGGAGGCCGAGCTCCGGGCCCAGTTGCAGGGCACCGGCATTTCGGTCACCCGCATGGGCGACCGCATCATCCTCAACATGCCGTCCAACATCACCTTTGCGACCGACCAGGACCAAGTCATGCCGCAGTTCTATCCGACGCTGAATTCGGTGGCGATCGTGCTGCGCAAGTTCGACAAGACGCTGATCGACGTCAACGGCCATACCGATTCGACCGGCAGCGTCGCCCACAACGAGGCGCTGTCCGAACGCCGCGCCATGTCGGTGGCAAGCTATCTCAACTCGCAGGGCGTCGACCCGCGGCGCGTCTCGGCTCTCGGCTTCGGCCCCAGCCAGCCGGTCGCATCGAACGCCACGGCGGAGGGCCGCGCGCAGAACCGGCGCGTCGAGATCCAGATCGCGCCGATCAAGGCCGGCTGATCCGTCCAGGACCGGTGAGAGTTCGAGGCGCCGCCATCCAGCGGCGCCTTTTTCATATGCGGGTGGTGAGCAGCTTGATGCCGGCGGCGGCAAACAGCACACCCATCGTCGCGTCTATGCCCCGGCGGGCGGAGCGATAGGCGCGGTAAGCCGGTCCGGTGGAAAACAGCAGGGCATAGCTGGTGAAGACGGTGAGGCCCGTCAGCAGGCAGCCGCCGACGATGAGCGCCACGGCGGCAGGCGAGGCGCCTTGCGGCAGCCCGAGCGAAATGATCGCCACCCAGGCAAAGATCGCCTTGGGATTGGTCAGGTGGATGGCATAGCCGAGCAGGAAGGTCCGCTTGAGGCTTCTCACCGGAACGGCATGCGCCGTCGCCAGCGGCATCGCAGCGTCGGGACGGCTTGCCGAGCGCAGCGCCTTGTAGGCCAGATAGAGCAGGTAGAGACCGCCGGCGATCTTCACCACCTGCAGCACGCCCGCATAATGCGTGAGAAGGGCGGCAAGTCCGATCGAGGCGGCCATCGCCCAGGTGAAGGAACCGGCAAAGACGCCGGCCGCCATGGCAAGCCCGGAACGGCGGCCTTCGCCGATCGATGTCGAGACGATCGCCATGACCGCGGGGCCGGGACTCAACAGCGCGGCGAGGTAGACGAGATAGGCCGCCACGATCTGCGGCAGGTGCTGGGCGATGTCGTTCATGGGTTCCCGTTCTCCCGGATCCGAAAGCTGGAGCATAGCGCCTCCCATGTGCCAGCACACGTCAGTTGATTTGATGCGGGCCCATCCGGACATTGATGAGTGAGGGCAATGAACGGCGGGATCGCTCAGTTCTTGCGGTTGGCGACGAAGCGGGCAGCTTCGACGAGCGTCCTGGCCCGATCGCCGTAAACGGCGATCAGATCCGTTGCCTCGCCGACGAGACGATCCAGTTCGGCCTCGGCCCAGGGCTGGCCCTTCAGCGCCACCAGCGTTCCCTTGCCGCGCGCGGCATCCTTGCCGGCGGCCTTGCCAAGCGTCGCGGCATCCGAAGTGAGGTCCAGCAGGTCGTCGGCCAGCTGGAAGGCGCGGCCGATGATCTCGCCGAAGCGGCGCATGCGGTCGCGGTCTTCCGCCGGGGCTCCGCCGATGATAGCGCCCGCCTCGCAGGCAAACCGGATGAGCGCGCCGGTCTTCATCGCCTGCAGGGTGACGATACCCGGCTCGTCCGGCGTCTCTTTTTCGGCCGCGAGGTCCAGCGCCTGGCCGCCGGCCATGCCGCCCAGGCCCGCCGCCCGCGACAGGGCCAGTATCAGCTCGATCCTGGCACGGTCGGGCAAATCCGTTTCCGGTGTGGCGATGATGTCGAAGGCATAGGTCAGGAGCGCGTCGCCGGCGAGGATGGCGGTCGCCTCGTCGAAGGCGATGTGCACGGTCGGCTTGCCGCGCCGCAGGTCGTCGTCGTCCATGGCCGGCAGATCGTCGTGGACCAGCGAATAGCTGTGCAGGCATTCGAGTGCCGCCCCGACCCGGAGCGCCGCCGTCTCGTCGCCGCCGAACATCGCTGCGCTCTCGACCACCAGGAACGGGCGAAGCCGCTTGCCGCCGTTCAGCGCGCCATAGTGCATGGCCTGAAGCAGCCGGGCCGGCCGGGTCGTCTCCTGCGGCTGCACTTCGGCCGAAAGAAGCTGGTCCAGGAGCCTCTCGGTCCGCTTGGCTGTGGCGTCTAGCTTTGCATCGAATGGGGTCATCGGGGCCTCCGTCGCGGCTATTTGGCATGGGGTTGCGGGGCTGGCAACGGGAATCTGGCCGGGAAAAGCCGCCCGCCGTCGCAAGCGGTCTGGCTATCGGCCGACAGGCTCGCTAAGAGAAACGATCACTCGCAGACACCAGGCAGATCCTTCTTGGCGGAAAACAGCGATATCGGGGATGAAGACGAGGGCGAGGCGCCAGCGCCGCGCAGGTCCATCGACCTCGTGCGCCGGATTCTGCGCATCGTGATCGCCCTTCTGCTCCTGCCCTATGCGCTTGTCCTGCTCTACCGGGTAGACTTCATTCACCCCGTCTCGACGCTGATGCTCGCCGATCTCGTCACCTTCCAGGGTTATGACCGGCGGTGGGTCGACTTCGAGACGATCTCGCCGCATCTGGTGCGTGCCGTCATGATGTCCGAAGACGGCCAGTTCTGCGCGCACAGGGGCGTCGACTGGGAACAGATGAAGGGCGTGGTCGACGATGCGCTGTCGGGCGAGGCGACCCGCGGCGCCAGCACGATCCCCATGCAGACGGTGAAGAACCTCTATCTGTGGAACAGCCGGTCGATGCTGCGCAAGGGCCTGGAGCTGCCGCTGGCGATCTTCGCCGACTTCATCTGGCCGAAGACACGGACGATGGAGATCTATCTCAACATCGCCGAATGGGGTCCGGGCATCTACGGCATCGAGGCCGCCGCCCGCCATCATTTCAAGACCTCGGCCTCGAAGCTCACGCCGAGCCAGGCGGCGCTGCTGGCCGTCTCCCTGCCCAACCCGATCGAGCGGGTGGCCGGCAAGCCAGGCAAGGGCATGAAGCGTCTGGCGGCCGTGGTCGACCGTCGCGCCAAGCGCTCCGGCGCTTACATCACATGTCTTTATGACTGAGTTGCAAAACTTTGGTTGGTGCGGGCTGCGAACCCGTCCTACTCTCAAAAGACAAGATGCCATTCGGGAGCGCGGCGATGGACCCTTTCATCCTCTATATCGGCAACAAGAACTATTCCTCCTGGTCGTTTCGTCCGTGGATTGCGCTGACCGGCTGCGGCATTCCCTTCGAGGAACGCCTCATCCCGTTTGATTTCGAGGCCGGCAATCCGAAATTCAAGGACATCTCGCCGACCGGCCGCGTGCCGGTGCTGCACCATGGCAGTCTGAGGGTTTGGGAATCGCTGTCGATCATCGAATATGCGGCCGAGCTCTTCCCCGATGCGGGCCTCTGGCCGACCGACAGCGGCGACCGGGCCATGGCGCGGTCGATCTCGATGGAGATGCTTTCGGGCTTTCGGGCGCTGCGCGGTGCTTGCCCGATGAACATGCGCCGCGAGGTCCGGGCGATCGACCTGCCCGAAGGGGTGGCGGACGACGTGGCGCGCATCGAGACGATCTGGCGCGACATGCGGCAGCGTTCGGGCGGCCCTTTCCTGTTCGGCGCCTTCTCCGCCGCCGATGCGATGTATGCTCCCGTGGTCAACCGTTTCAGGGTCTATGACCTGGTCAGGGACGCCGATACGCTCGACTACATGCAGGCCATGGAAAACCACCCGGCATGGGTCGCCTGGCGCGACGCGGCACTGGCGGAAACATGGATTGTCGCGGAAGACGAGGCTTGAGCCTGCTCTTCGCCCGGCCCGCCTGAAAAAATTGAGCCGGGGACTGGTCAAAGCCCTGCGGGGCATGTATAAGCGCGCCAAATTCCGAGATCGAGACAGGTGCTGTTCGGCCTCATCCGGCCGCGGGATCCTGTTTTGCCCGTCACGTGGAGTAAGTAAAATGGCTGTACCGAAAAGAAAAACAAGCCCGTCCAAGCGCGGTATGCGCCGCTCTGCAGACGCGCTGAAGGCTTCGTCCTACGTCGAAGACAAGAACTCCGGCGAACTGCGCCGTCCGCACCATATCGATCTGAAGACCGGTATGTACCGTGGCCGTCAGGTGCTGACGCCCAAGGAAAGCGCATAACATCCGAATATTCGGATGACTTTTTTAAGGTCGGCCTTGTGCCGGCCTTTATTTTTTGGGCGTGTGGTCGTTCAATCTACCCTTCGATCGCCCGCCACCCGGCGGTGATCGCATTCAACGATCCGAGGCCTGCCCATGTTTGCCGCTATCCCGCTGATGATCCTGCCGCTGGCGCTCTACAATCTCGCCATGCTCGGCCTTTTCGGCGGGGGCGTCCAGGTTCTGGACAGCCAGCTGCTTTCGCTCTCCATGCTGTCGGGCGCGATCTGGACCCTGTCGATCAGCGACGTTCTGATCCTCATTGCGCTGGCCGTGCTGTTCTTCGAGATCCTCAAGGCGACGCTCAACGGCTCCGGTTCGCTGATCAACCACATGCTGTCGATGCTTGTCTTCGTCGCCTTCCTGGTGGAGTTCCTGCTGGTCAGGGGTGCTGCGACGCAGACTTTCTTCATCCTGATGACGATCGCCTTCATCGACGTCGTCGGCGGCTTTGCCGTGTCGATCCGCTCGGCCGGTCGCGACGTCTCCATCGGCCTCTGAAGCTTCCGGCGTCCCGATCCCATAGAAAAAGGGCCGGAGTCTGCCCCGGCCCTGAATGATCGCCCGACGGTTTCGTCGATGACGGATCAGAGATTGTCGAGCTTGCTCTGCAGCGTGCGCAGCTGCTCCTTCAGTTCATCGATGTCCTTGGCTTCCGCCTTCTTGGGCTCTTTCGGCGGCTGGGCGCCGAGGAAGGGCGAGAACATCTGCATGGCCTGGTGGAACATTTCGGTGTTGCGCTTCACCTGCTCTTCCATCAGCTGGATCGGCATTTGCAGGTTCTTGGTGAGCGGCGTCTCGCCGAAGGCCTTGGTCATCTGCTCGCGCATCTGCACCTGTTGTTCGGTGAAAGCCTTCATCGAGTGCTCGAGGAAACTCGGCACCACCATCTGCATCTGGTCGCCGTAATAGCCGATCAGCTGGCGCAGAAAGGAGATCGGCAACAATGTATTGCCGGTCTTCGACTCCTGCTCGAAGATGATCTGGGTCAGGACCGAATGGGTGATATCTTCCCCGGACTTGGCGTCCTGGACAGTAAACTCCTCCCCCTTCTTGACCATCTTGGCCAAGTCCTCCAGCGTTACATAGGTGCTGGTGCCCGTGTTGTAGAGGCGTCGATTGGCATACTTCTTTATGACGATCTCGCCGTCCGTTTTGGCCATATTCGTCTCCTAACCCCGTTGTTTTTGTGGATTTTTGCTCTTCCCGCAACAAGTGTAAGCGCAAATCGAGGGCGGTGACAATCTCTTTGTGCAATGCGGCACTCGCGGTTGACGAAAGTCAAGCTGTTGCAACTAAGGAACGAAACGGCCCGCGTTCTTCCTGTTTGACTTCGATCTCAAGCTTTGCCAGTTTCAACCTCAAAGAAGCAAATTCCTGAGGAGGCGTCCATGAGCAGTTCATCCATCGTCATTGCGAGCGCAGCGCGCACGCCGGTCGGCTCGTTCAATGGCGCCTTCGCCAATGTCCCGGCCCACGATCTGGGCGCCGCCGTCATCAAGGCGGTGCTGGAGCGCGCCGGCGTCGACGCCAAGGAAGTCGACGAGGTCATCCTCGGGCAGGTGCTCACCGCCGGACAGGGACAGAACCCCGCCCGCCAGGCAGCAATGAAGGCCGGCATTCCGCAGGAAGCCACCGCCTGGGGCATGAACCAGCTCTGCGGATCGGGCCTTCGCGCCGTGGCGCTCGGCATGCAGCAGATCGCGACCGGCGATGCCACGATCATCGTCGCCGGCGGCCAGGAATCCATGTCGATGGCGCCGCATTGCGCGCATCTGAGGGCCGGCACCAAGATGGGCGACCTGAAGATGGTCGATACCATGATCAAGGACGGCCTGACCGACGCCTTCTACGGCTACCACATGGGCACGACCGCCGAGAACGTCGCGCGCCAGTTCCAGCTGACGCGTGACGAGCAGGACGCCTTCGCCGTAGCCTCGCAGAACAAGGCCGAGGCCGCCCAGGTGGCCGGCCGCTTCAAGGACGAGATCGTTCCCTTCGTGGTCGCGGGCCGCAAGGGCGACGTCACGGTCGATGCAGACGAATATATCCGTGCCGGCGCCACGCTCGACAGCATGACCAAGCTTCGCCCGGCCTTCGACAAGGAGGGCACGGTCACCGCCGGCAACGCGTCCGGCATCAATGACGGCGCTGCCGCAGCCGTGTTGATGAGCGAGGCGGAAGCCTCCCGTCGCGGCCTTGTCCCGCTCGTCCGCATCGCTTCCTGGGCGACCGCCGGCGTCGACCCGCAGATCATGGGCACCGGCCCGATCCCGGCCTCGCGCAAGGCGCTGCAAAAGGCCGGCTGGAAGATTTCCGATCTCGACCTCGTCGAGGCCAATGAAGCCTTCGCCGCCCAGGCCTGCGCGGTCAACAAGGACCTCGGCTGGGATACCTCGATCGTCAACGTCAATGGCGGCGCGATCGCCATCGGCCACCCGATCGGCGCGTCCGGCGCCCGTATTCTCAACACGCTGGTCTTCGAAATGAAGCGCCGCGGCGCCAAGAAGGGCCTCGCCACGCTGTGCATCGGCGGCGGCATGGGCATCGCCATGTGCCTTGAGGCGATGTGAACTGAAAACGCGGTCCAAAGGCGCGTGACGGCATGGCCGTCACGACCTGGGCCGATCTGCTTGTCATAAACCTGTCCTAACAACGGCTCCGTCAGAAAGAAGAGTCGGTGGACGCTGAACTGTAAACTGAGGGGAGATCAGCACATGAGCAGAGTTGCATTGGTGACGGGGGGAACCCGGGGTATCGGGGCGGCGATTTCGATCGCGCTCAAGGCCGCCGACTATCGGGTGGCGGCCAACTATGCCGGCAATGACGAGAAGGCCAAGGCCTTCGAGGCGGAGACGGGCATCCACGCCTTCAAGTGGGACGTCTCCAACTACCAGGCCTGCGCCGAGGGGATCGCCAAGGTCGAGGCGGAACTCGGGCCCGTCGAGATCCTGGTCAACAATGCCGGCATCACGCGCGACGCCATGTTCCACAAGATGACGCCGGAACAGTGGAACGAGGTGATCAACACCAACCTCAACGGCGTGTTCAACATGACCCACCCGGTGTGGTCCGGCATGCGCGACCGCAATTTCGGCCGCGTCATCACCATCTCCTCGATCAACGGGCAGAAGGGGCAGATGGGTCAGGCCAATTATTCGGCGTCCAAGGCCGGCGATCTCGGTATCACCAAGGCGCTCGCCCAGGAGGGGGCGGCCAAGGGGATCACCGTGAACGCCATCTGCCCCGGCTATATCGGCACGGAAATGGTGCGCGCCATCCCGGAAAAGGTGCTGAACGAACGGATCATTCCGCAGATCCCGGTCGGACGTCTCGGCGAGCCGGAGGAGATCGCCCGCATCGTGGTCTTCCTCGCATCCGACGATGCGGGCTTCATCACGGGTTCGACGATCTCGGCCAATGGCGGCCAGTTCTTCGTCTGAGTTGAGATTACGGATCAGTTTAGGCCGGCCCTCGGGCCGGCTTTTTTGTCCTGTGCCAAAAGTTAACAGCCGCCCCGGAGCCGGCGGCCGCAGATCCTAATATCCACCGTTTTCTATGGTTAACAATTTGTTATTCAACAAGATATTGCGGTGAACAAATCGGGAAAACAGGCGCGTCACCGATTCGTCGCCGATTCGTTCCGGCTTTGGTCGATGTGTTAACTCGAGGCGCTCAAACAGCAAAAAACCGCCGGTGGGGGAACCGGCGGCTTTCTGTCGAGGCGCTGTTTGCGACTTAGCGGCAGCGCGCTTCGTAGGTGCGGCCGTAGCGATCGCGATAGACGCAATAGCCCGAACGTTCCTGGGACTGACCGATCAGGGCGCCGGCAGCGCCGCCGACCACTGCACCGACGGCTGCGCCGCCGACGGAGTTGGTGGCTACGCCACCGATGACGGCACCGGATGCGGCGCCGATGCCGGCACCGCGTTCGGTCGCCGTGCAGGAGGCCAGGGGGGCAATCAGAGCAAGGGCAAGAAGGACTTTTTTCATCGTCGGTTTTCCTCTTCGGTGTTGACGGGCGTTAGATCCGGCCCATGAGCAGCAGGATGACAAGAATGAGAACTACGAGGCCCAGGCCACCGGAGGGTGCATAGCCCCAGTTACGGCTGTAGCCCCAATTGGGCAGCGCGCCGATCAGCAGCAAAATGACGATGACGATGAGAATTGTGCTCAACATGGGGACCCTCTCCATTCGGGAATGCAAAACTTGGTATTCGTGTCGCCTCAACGTCGCCGGATGAGAATTGTTCCAACCGTGCCAGAAGGGCAGGCGAAAAGTCCGGATCGAAGCCCTCGATCAGCGGCGCGAAGGGGTTGGCGCGCTGGCGGCCAAGGGCAGCGGCGACGGAGGACTGCGGATCGAGGAAGCCTGATATCACCTTGTCCATCTGTCGCTTCTGCTCGACCATCACCAGATGGCCGCAGTCGCCGAACAGCACGGTCTGCGCGCGGGGCAGAAGCTTTGACAGTCTGAGCTGGTGCGACGGCGGAACGATCGCGTCATGCACGCCGATCAGGTTCAGCACGGGGATGGTGACGGCGGGAAGGTCCGAGAGGATCGAGGTGCTCGACATGAACTGCACGCAGGCGGCAATGTCCTCCGGACGGGTGCGCAGCAGGTCGGCGCGGACCATCTCCATCGCGCTCGCTGCCCGATCGTCTTCCCAGGGGCAGGACTTGTTGTAGACGCATTCGATCGAGCCCCAGCGGAACTGCTCCCGGGTGGAGATCCAGCGCTTGAAGAAATGGCGGAAGACATAGGGGCCGACCCTAGGCACGCGCAGCATGCGTGCGGCAAAGCGCTCCTTGCCCTCGAAGCGTCCACAGGCGAAGCCGCCGAGCAGAACGACCGAGCTCACCAGATCCGGTCGGCGCACGGCGAGCAGCAGGGACAGGAAGCCTCCGGTGGAGTGGCCTATCAGATTGACCGGTTGGCCGGAGAAGTCCCTGACGATGGCAGCCGCCATGGCGTCGACGACCTGGTCGGCGCTCAGTGGTGCGCCGGCAACGGGAAGCGACCAGGGGTGGTGGCCGGGCAGCGGATAGGCGACCGTGCGCCCGTCCAGCGTGACCTCAGGGGCAAAAACGCTCCAGAAGGCCGGCGCCATGACCATGCCATGCAGCAGAACAAAGTTCCGTCCGGGCTTGTCGCTGATCCATTCGGCGGGGGGTGGTGGAATTTTCATGTTGGTGAACCTCAACGCCCAAAACGCGTCTGGGTGTGCAACGGTTCCATTCGGTCATGGTTAACCGGCATGCCGGAATCGCCTTCGCAAGCCATTGATCCGATTCAGCATTTTGTGCCGATTCTTCGACGGCCGCCGAGATCTAGCCGTGAACAAATCCTGAATCGCCTGGAGTCAGCGATTCGTCGCCGATTCGTTCCCAGCCTGTTCCAGGCGTTAACGGCAGGCGGTTTCAGCTGGTTTTCGGCCGTTTCCGGCCGGCCAGAAGCCGGAATCGCGGCCTCCTTTCACGGATGGCTTGCCTTTGTCGGCAATCGTCGCCATGTGTGGGGCAAGCTCGCCGACCGCCATCCGACGCGGTCGATGACCCCTTGCAGCGCGGAGCCATCATTGAATTCGCAACCCATGATCCTGAGCGGCCGCGGCGTCACGGCTGTGCTGGGGCCGACCAATACCGGCAAGACCCATTACGCCATCGACCGCATGGTGGCACATGGCTCGGGCATCATCGGCCTGCCCCTGCGCCTTCTGGCGCGCGAGGTCTATGGGCGGCTGGTCGAGCGCGTCGGTGCCTCGCAGGTGGCCCTGGTGACCGGCGAGGAAAAGATCGCGCCGCCGGGCGCCCGCTTCTCGGTCTGCACGGTCGAGGCCATGCCGCGCGAGACGAAGGCCTCCTTCGTGGCGATTGACGAGATTCAGCTGGCCGGCGACCTGGAACGCGGACACATCTTCACCGACCGTCTTCTGCATCTGCGCGGCCGTGACGAGACGCTGCTTCTGGGCTCGGCCACGATGAAGCCGATCCTGTTTCAGCTTCTGCCGGGCATTACCGTCATCGAGCGGCCGCGGCTCTCCCAGCTTTTCTATGCCGGCCAGAAGAAGATCACCCGCCTGCCGCAGCGCACGGCCATCGTCGCCTTCTCGGCGGACGAGGTCTATGCGATCGCCGAGCTGATCCGCCGCCAGCGTGGCGGGGCTGCGGTGGTGCTGGGCGCGCTCAGCCCCCGGACCCGCAATGCGCAGGTTGGTCTCTATCAGGAAGGCGACGTCGAATACCTCGTCGCCACAGATGCGATCGGCATGGGCCTCAATCTCGACGTCGACCACGTGGCCTTCGCCCAGGACCGCAAGTTCGACGGCTACCAGTTCCGCAATCTGAATTCGGGCGAGCTCGGCCAGATCGCCGGCCGGGCCGGGCGCCATCTGAAGGACGGCACCTTCGGCGTGACCGGACGGGTGGATCCGTTCGAGGAAGAGCTGGTCGAACGGCTCGAGGCGCATGAATTCGACAGCGTCAAGGTGCTGCAATGGCGCACTGCGAAGTTCGATTTTTCCTCGATCGGCGCGCTGCAGCGGAGCCTCGAGGCAGCGCCCCGCGTCGAAGGGCTGACCAGGGCTTTGCCGGCGATCGACCAGCAGGCGCTGGAGTTTCTGGCGCGTTATCCGGAGGTGAGAGACCTTGCCGATACGCCGGCGCGCGTCGAAACGCTGTGGGAAGCCTGCGCGCTGCCCGATTATCGCCGCATCACGCCTGCCCAGCATGCCGATCTTATCCAGAGCCTGTTCTTCGACCTTGTGCGCCATGGTACGGTCAACGAGGATTTCATGGGCGAACAGGTGCGCCGCGCGGACCGAACCGACGGCGAAATCGATACCTTGTCCGCCAGGATTGCCCAGATCCGAACATGGACGTATGTATCGAACCGGCCGGGTTGGCTTGCCGATCCGACACACTGGCAAGAAAAGACACGGGAAATCGAAGACCGATTGTCCGATGCGCTACATGAACGGTTGACGAAACGCTTTGTTGATCGCAGGACATCTGTGCTCATGAAGCGCTTGAGAGAGAATGCGATGTTGGAAGCTGAAATCAGTGTAAACGGCGATGTCTTCGTGGAAGGACATCATGTGGGACAACTCGCCGGTTTCCGGTTCACGCCCATATCGGGGACCGAAGGGCCTGACGCCAAGGCCGTCGAGTCTGCCGCGCACAAGGCGCTCGGGCTTGAGTTCGAGGCCCGCGCCGCGCGTCTCCATGCCGCCGGCAACAGCGATCTGGCGATCAGCGCCGACGGCCTCGTGCGCTGGCTCGGCGATCCGGTGGCCCGTCTCACCGGCAGCGACCACATGCTGCATCCGCGCGTCATCCTGCTGGCCGACGAACAGCTGACTGGCAATGCCCGGGATCATGTCGTCGCCCGCCTCGAACGCTTCGTCAATCATCACATCTCGACGATCCTCAAGCCGCTCGACGACCTGTCGCGCGCCGAGGACCTGCAGGGTCTGGCCAAGGGCCTCGCCTACCAGCTCGTCGAAAACCTCGGCGTGCTGTTCCGCCGCGACGTCTCGGACGACGTCAAGTCGCTCGACCAGGATGCCCGCGCTTCGATGCGCCGCTACGGCGTGCGTTTCGGCGCCTATCACATCTTCATGCCGGCGCTGCTCAAGCCCGCCCCGGCCGAGCTGATCACGCTGCTGTGGGCGCTGAAGAACGACGGCTTGGACAAGCCCGGCTATGGCGATCTCATCCCCGTGCTCGCTGCCGGCCGGACCTCGGTCGTCACCGATCCGGGTTTCGAGCGCATGTTCTACAAGCTGGCCGGTTTCCGTTTCCTCGGGAAGCGCGCCGTGCGCATCGACATTCTCGAGCGTCTGGCCGACCTCATCCGTCCGCTGCTTCAGTGGAAGCCGGGCTCGACCCAGCGTCCGGACGGTGCCTATGACGGTCGCCGCTTCACCACGACGACGGCGATGCTGTCGATCCTCGGCGCGACGCCGGACGACATGGAAGAGATCCTCAAGGGTCTCGGCTATCGCGCCGACAGCGTAACCGCCGAGGAAGCCGAGGCATTCCTGGCTGCCCAGACGGCACCTTCTGCATCCGCTCCGGAGAAGCCGGCCGAGGCCGAGCAGGTCTCGGGCGAGCACGGCGATGCCGATGCGGCGCACGAGGAGCCCGTTTCGACGGAAAACAGCGCCGACGAGGCGCCTGTCGCTCCGCAGGCCGTTGCCGAAGAGACCCCTGCCGCGGCCGAAGAGACCCCGGCAGCGACGGAAGAGAACGCCGCTCCGGCCGAGGGCGCTGCCGTTTCCGGCGAGCCCGCAGCGGAAGACGCGGCAGCCGCCGAGCCGAAGCCGGTGCTATTGTGGCGTCCGGGTGGACGTGCCGACAACCAGCGTGGCGCGCGTCCGGCGGGTGATCGCCAGCGTGCCGGCCATCGTGGTCCGAACCGTGCGCCTGCCGAAGGCCAGACCGAAGGCAAGCGCGACGAGCGCCGCCGCGACGGCGAAGGCGGCAAGGGCCGTGACAAGGACGGCGGTCGTGGTGGCTCCGGCCACAAGGGCGACCGTTCGGAGCGCCAGGATCGCGGCGAGCGCAAGGATCGGCCGAACAACCGGCCGGACCGCGACGCAAAGTCGCAGCCCGCCCGCTTCGAGGCGAAGCCGCCGCGCAAAGAGAAGCCGATCGATCCGGATTCGCCCTTCGCCAAGCTTGCCGCTCTCAAGGAGCAGATGAAGAAGTAGCATGGACGACAAACGGCCACAGACCGGTTCGCGACAGCGCATCGACAAGTGGCTGTTCTTCGCCCGTGTCTCCAAGTCCCGCTCGCTGGCCCAGGAACGCGTGGCCGGCGGCCATGTCCGGATCAACGGGCAAATCGTCCGCCAATCCAGCCACTTGATCGGGCCGGGCGACCGGATCGAGGTTGCGCTGCAAAAGCGCGACATCGTGCTTGTGGTGGTCAAGGCGGGCGAACGCCGCGGACCCTATGAGGAAGCCCGGTTGCTCTACCAGGACATGACCCCTCCGCCGAGCGAAGAGGACAAGCTGGGGCCACTCGATCAGGCCACGCGCCTACCCGGTTCAGGGCGTCCGACGAAGAAGGAAAGACGGGCGATCGACCGGCTTCAACCCGGCGAACCCTGGTCGGACGATTAGAAAACTGTGCGCGCCGGCGGCTATTTTCAGAACTGTTTATCCTTGCTATAGCCCTGATAACACAGTAGCTGACGGTCCTGTCCAGCCGAACCAAACGCGGTCCGCCCATCCTCTGGAATGTGACCGCGACTGACTGCCCTGTGCGGCGGACCAAGAATGTGACCTGCGCAGAAACGAGACCCTGGAGTGCCGCATGACTTATATAGTCACAGATAACTGTATCCGCTGCAAATATACCGATTGCGTCGAAGTCTGCCCGGTCGACTGTTTCTACGAAGGTGAAAATTTCCTCGTCATCCATCCGGACGAGTGCATCGACTGTGGCGTCTGCGAGCCGGAATGCCCGGCCGAGGCGATCAAGCCGGATACCGAGCCGGGTCTCGACAAGTGGCTGCAGATCAATACGGAATATGCCAAGGTCTGGCCGAACATCACCGTGAAGCGTGATCCCTTGCCGGAAGCCAAGGAAATGGACGGCGTGCCCGGCAAGTTCGACAAGTACTTTTCGACGAAGCCGGGCAGCGGCGACTGATCAGCGCCGCGGGCTTTTCGCCACGCGCGAATGAGGATGGCCACAAGGCCGGCAGGAAACGCGCCCGACCGGGGCGCGATTGGCCGCATTGTGGCGGCGCAGCAGTAAAATATTGATTTCCTCATATTTTTGTGGTAGCATGATAAAACTGTTCCACTTCGCGGCATTGGTATGCCCTGAACCATCACGAAAGCAAACTCATCGTCCAACGCGGTTACCGTGACACTCGCGACCTGTGCGGTCGTTTTGCTGTTGCGACGATAAGGATGTTTACGTGGCGGCCTGGATCAGGATGGAGTGACCCGACGGTTTCCCCCGTCTCATCCGGGCCTGACCGACCCGGCACCGGCTTGATCGCCGGGAGCATAACAGGGAGTTTTTGAAACGAATGACGACCCAGCAGAAAAAATCTTCGACGCGCCAAGGCTTCAAGACCGGCGAATCGATCGTCTACCCGGCACACGGTGTCGGTATCATCACCGCCATCGAAGAGCAAGAAGTCGCCGGCATGAAGCTCGAGCTTTTCGTGATCGACTTCGAGAAGGACAAGATGCGCCTCAAGGTTCCGGTCGGCAAGGCCGTGAGCATTGGCATGCGCAAGCTTTCCGAGACCGATTTCGTCGAGCGCGCTCTGAAGGTCGTTCAGGGGAAGGCTCGCGTCAAGCGCACCATGTGGTCGCGGCGTGCCCAGGAATACGATGCCAAGATCAATTCCGGTGATTTGATCTCGATCGCCGAAGTGGTTCGCGATCTCTATCGTGCCGAGAACCAGCCGGAGCAGTCCTATTCCGAGCGCCAGCTCTATGAAGCTGCCCTCGACCGTATGGCCCGCGAGATCGCCGCCGTGAACAAGATGTCCGAAACCGAGGCCGTCCGCCTCGTCGAGGTCAATCTTGCCAAGGGCCCGAAGCGCGGCAAGGGTGTTGAAGAGGACGACGCGCAGGAAGAAGCCGCGTAAGGCTTTCTTCGGCGCCGTATCGATCTTTCGTTAAAAAGCCTCCGATCATCTCTGACCGGAGGCTTTTTTCGTTGCATCAAGGTGTCGAGTGACTGATCGCCGATCGCCTAGCTGCCGCAGCCCTATCGGGCTGCAGCGAGCACGTATCCGGCCTCGGGATCGACGATCTTCTCGCCATTGACCGTCACGTCGTAGCCGGCGTCACCGGCAAGGCGTTCGACGGCGACGGCGAGGGCCTTGCCGTCGATCGTCAGGTCGGCCGCAAAGCCGTTCCATTCCGGCGGCAGCACGGGCTGGACGAGCACTCGGTCGCCCTTGCGGGAAATGCCGAGCAGGCCTTCGACCGCGAAGCGGTAGAGCCAGCCTGCCGAACCGGTATACCAGGTCCAGCCGCCGCGCCCGAGATAGGCCTCGCCGCCATAGATGTCGGCCGCGACGACATAGGGCTCGACGCGGTAGCGTTCCGCAGCATCGACATCGAGCGCGTGGTTGATCGGGTTCAGCATCTCGAAGCAGCGCCAGGCATCGGCCGGCCTGCCGGCCTTGGCAAGCGCCATGCCGAGCCAGATGGCGGCATGGGTGTACTGCCCGCCATTCTCGCGCACGCCCGGCGGATAGGCCTTGATATAGCCGGGATCGAGCTTGGTCTTTTCGAACGGCGGCGTGAACAGCCGGATGATGCCGGCGTCCTGGTCGACGAGCTGGGCAAACGCCGCATCGAGCGCCTTTGCGCTCTGCTCCGGCGTGCCTTCGCCAGACAGGACGCTCCAGGACTGGGCGATCGAATCGATCCGGCACTCTTCCGACTGGGCGGAGCCGAGCGGCGTGCCGTCGTCGAAATAGCCCCGGCGATAGTAATCGCCGTCCCAGGCCGCAGTCTCCAGCGAATGGCCGAGAGTGGCAAGATGCGCCGTCCAGCGGGTGATCCGTGCCTCGTCGCCCCCGATCTCTGCGTGGCCGAGGAAGGACTTCAGCGTCGCGGCGAGGAACCAGCCGAGCCAGACGCTCTCGCCTTCGCCCTTTTCGCCGACGCGGTTCATCCCGTCGTTCCAGTCGCCGCCGAGGATGAGCGGCAGGCCATGGACGCCCGTTCGGGCGACCGCGAGGTCCAGCGCGCGCGCAGCGTGCTCATAGAGGCTCGCCACCTCGTCAGACGTCGTCGGCTGGAAGAAGCTGTCGTGCTGGCCCTCGGCCAGTTGCGGCCCTTCGATGAAGGCGAGGTTTTCGTCCAGGAAGGTTCTGTCGCCGGTGGCCGTCACGTACTGGTCGACCGCATGGGCCAGCCACACGACGTCATCTGATATGCGGGTGCGCACGCCGGCCCCGGTGTTGGGAAGCCACCAATGCTGCACGTCACCCTCGACGAATTGGCGCGAGGCGGCGTTGAGGATCTGGCGCCGCGCGAGATCTGGTTCGTACAGCAGGAAGGCGAGCGTATCCTGCAACTGGTCGCGGAAGCCATAGGCGCCGCTGGCCTGGTAGAAGCCGGCCCGTGCGAAGATGCGGCAGGCCAGCGCCTGGTAGGGCAGCCAGCGGTTGACGAGCGTGTCGAAGGCGGCGTCGGGCGTCTTGACCTGCAGCTGACCGGTGAAGCCCGTCCAGAAGTCTCTGCTGGCCTCAAGGATGGCCTCGAAGCGTTCCTTGCGCAGCGCTCCGATCAGGTCACGGGCAGCGCCCTCGGTGTCGGTCTCGCCAAGCAGGAAGGTAATGTCCCGTTCGGCACCTGCCGGAACCTCGATGTCGAAGGCGAGAGCCGCGCAGGGATCGCTCTCGGTATCGGCGGAGCCGGACAGGTGGGACTGGCGGGCCAGCGCCTGCGGCATGCGGATCGATCCATGCCGGCCGATGAACTCGCGCCGACTGGCGGTATAGCCGAGCGGCTTGTCGAGGCCGGCGAGGAAGGCCGTACGACCCGGATAGTTGATGTCATACGGATTGGTGGCGAACAGCGCGCCGGTGTCCTCGTCGAAGGACGACAGCACGAAGGGCGCGCTCTTCTGCGCATTGTTGCCCAGAACCCATTCCGCATAGCCGTAGACGCGGAAGCTGCGCGCTTCCCGGCCCCTGTTGCGCAGGACCAGGCGGGACAGCTTGGCGGGGCGGTTACGGTCGACGGTCTGGGTCAGTTCGAGGTCAAGCCCGTCATGGCGGCTGGAGAAGACCGTATAGCCGAGGCCATGGCGGGTTTCGAATTCCGCCGCGTCGTTCAGATTGAGGGCGCTGAACGGAACGAAGGTCCGGCCGCTCTCGAGATCGGCGACGTAGAAGGCCTCGCCCGGACGATTGACGACCGGGTCGTTGGTCCATGGCGTCAACTGGTGGTCACGCGAATTGGCGCTCCAGGTGAAGCCTGCCCCTTCGGCGGACACATGGAAGCCGAACTGTTCGTTGGCGATGACGTTGATCCACGGCTGGGGCGTGGACTGGTGGGCACCGAGGCGGATGACATATTCCTTGCCGTCCTCGGCAAAGCCGCCGAAGCCGTTCCAGAATTCGAGGCCCTTGCCGTCGCTTGCCGGCACCACGGCAGCCGAAGCGGCCGGTGTGGCGGGCAGCAGACCCGGCCATTCCATCTCGGCACCGTCGGGGCTGCGCGGGCTGGCAAACAGCGAGACCGCACGGTTGATCTGGTCGACGATCTTGCCGTTGCGTGCGTGTAGCACCACGCGGGCGGCAGCGATCAGGGCCTGCGAGGCGCTCTCGTCCATCAGGTCGTGGCGCACGACGAAGACATGCGGCTTGCCGCCGCTGCCGTCGGGCAGGCGATGCCTCAAATTGTCGGCCAGCTGGTCGAGGGCGTGCTGCATGTCCTGTGCGTAGGACGTGGCGCGTTCGTTGACGATCGCCAGGTCGGCGACGATGCCGCGACGGCGCAGGTATTCGAGCGCGCTCATCGCTTCGCGGGCGATCTCCATGTCCATGTCGTCGTTGATGCGCAGCGCGAAGATCGGATAGTCGCCGGAAATCGCCAGCGGCCAGAGGGCCGACTGGGTGGCGAGGCCGTTGCGCACGGTTTCCGGATCGGCCCTCAAGTGGTTGTCCGGATAGACGAGGTAGCGGCCGAGATGCTGGAAAGCGGCGGCCTGCTGCGAGGTGATGCCGATATGGCGCAGCTCCACCTGGGCGCGGGTCCAGGCGTGGATGAGTTCGTGGCTGAAGGAATCGGGATGGCGATAGCGTTCGATCGCCTGGTCGATCTTCTCGCGATTGGGCGCGGCGATCGTCCAGAAAATGACGCTAACCTTCTTGCCCGACGGGACGCGCACGACACGGCGCAGGCTCAGCACCGGATCGAGGGTGAAGCCCTCCGTGCCCGACAGCGTGGCACCGGGGTCGAAGGCGGCAGCCTCGGCGAGGCAGCGGCCGCGACCGAGGAAGCGGCGGCGGTCGGTTTCGAATTCGGTCGGTCGGCCGGGGCCGGTGCCGTCGACCACCAGATGCGCCACGCACATGTCGGCATCACCGGGACTGCGCTTGTTGCGCTCGGCGCGGATGACGTCGCGGCGACGGCCGAACTCGGTCTTGATGAACATCCGTGAGAACAGCGGATGGGCATTGTCCGCGTCGTCCTGGGCGATGACCGGTTCGAGATAGGAGGTCACCTCGATGAAGCGGTCTTCGCTGCCGGTGTTGAGAATCGTCAGGCGCCGGCCTTCGGCGTCATGCTCGGTGGCGACGATGCACTCGACCTGAGTCGAGATGTCGCCGACCGTCTTGAAGAATTCCGCCTTGTCGTCGCCGAAGATGACCTTGGACTTCTCGTCCTCGGCCCGGCGCGGCGATGCCGTCGCCGACCACCACTGGCCGCTTGCCGTATCGCGCAGGAAGATGAAGGTGCCGGAGCGGTCCTCGGTCGGATCAGCCGTCCAGCGCGAGACGGACTGTCCGTTCCAGCGCGAATAGCCGGACCCGGTCGCCGTCAGCATGACCGAGTAGTGGCCGTTCGACAGGAAGGCCAGCGCGCGGTCCTTGGTGGCCGGATCGGTGACGGTGCGGACTTCCGGGCGCAGCAGGTCGGCCTGGCCCTTGCCGGGCGTCTGCGGCTCGTATTTGGCGCTCATGACAGGGATTTCGCGCGGTGCCTTTTCCTGCAGCAGCAGTTCGGCCGCTTCGATCACCGGATCGGCGTGGAACAGCTCGCGCAGGCGGCCGTTGAAGGCGACGTTGGCGATGGCCGCGATCGACATGCCGTGATGGTGTGCATAGTAGTTGTAAACGACGGCGCAGGACTTGCCTTCGGGAAGGCGGGTCGGGGTGAAGTCGACGGCGTCGTGGAAGCCGTAGGCGCCGAGTGCCCCCAGCTTGCGCAGGCGCTCCAGGTTTTCCAACGCCGCTTCGGGGAAATACTGGCTGGCGAGGATCGAGGCATAGGGCGCGATGACCGCATTCTGCCCGAGACCTCGCTTGAGGCCCAGCGTCGGCACGCCGAAATTGGTGTACTGGTAGGTCAGCTCATGGTCGCGGGCGTTGAAGGCAGCTTCCGAAATCCCCCACGGAATTCCCAGCCGCTTGCCGTGATTGATCTGTTCCTGCACGACGAGATTGTTCGTCTGGTTGAGGATGCCGCCCTGGCGTTCCTGCATGACGAGCGGCGGCATCAGATATTCGAACATCGAGCCGGACCAGGAGATCAGCGCCGCCCGGGCGCCGATCGGCACGACCTGGCGGCCGAGGCGATACCAGTGCTCGGTCGGAAGGTCGCCCTTGGCAATGGCGAACAGGCTGGTGAGCCGGCATTCCGAGGCCAGCAGGTCGTAGCAGGCTTCGTCCAGCTCGCGGCTTTCGACGCGATAGCCGATCGACAGCAGGCGACGCTCGGGACGGAACAGGAAGGTGAAATCCATCGAGAAGGCGATGTCGCGGGCCCGGTCGCGCAGCAGCGCCAACCGCTGGCGCAGCGGATCGATGTTCGACAGGTCGAAGGCGGTGTCGGCGATGTGCGCCTCGCAGACGCCGACCAGCGATTCGGTCCAGCGGGTGACTTCGCCGCTCTGCTCGGAGCGGACTTCATGGTGCAGGTTGGCGGCGAGCTTCTGGATGTCGCGCGCCAACACGCCGAGATTGATGATGCGGATCGAGGCGAATTCGTGCTCGCGCTTGACGGCGGCAAGCGCCGTGTTGAAGCCGATGATCCGCTCCTCGAGGCGGCGACGCAGCGGTCTGACCGTCTTGCGATCGTCCGGCAAGGTCTTGAGGACTTCCAGCAGGATGCCGCCGACATCGCCTATGCCGTCGAGATTGCCTTGCATGTGGGCCGAGGGGGCTTCCGCCCATTCGCGGCAGGCCGAGGAGATGGCGATCAGATGGCCGGCGAGGTTGCCGCTGTCGACCGCGGAAATATAGCGCGGGCCGAGCGTGTTCAACGTGTCCGTGTAGTACCAGTTGTAGAGGTGGCCGCGGTATTTCTCCATGCGCTCGACGGTCGAGATCGTCTGCTCAAGCCGCTCGATCGTCTGCTCGAAGCTGATCCAGCCGAAGTGGCGGGCGGAGACGACGGACAGGAGGTAGACGCCGATATTGGTCGGCGATGTCCGGTGCGCGACGACGGGTTCCGGCCGTTCCTGGAAATTGTCCGGCGGCAGGTAGTTGTCACCCGCAGTGACGAAGGTCTCGTAGAAGCGCCAGGTGCGCCGCGCGATCTTGCGCAGCTCCACGGTCGCTTCCTCCGGCACGAAGAGACTGTCCTCGGTCTCGGCGGACTGGCTGACATACCAGGCGACGAGCGGCGACAGGACCCACATGATGGCGAAGGGGAGCCCGATCAGGTAGCCGTAGCCGCCGGGAAGGGCGGCGATCGCCAGGGCCAGGACGGCCAGGATCGGCGCGTGCAGCATGCTGCGGTAATAGGAAGAGATATTGCCCTGGGCGGAGGACTGGATGCTGGCGGCGGTGCGCCACTCAAGCAGCAGCTTGCGGCTGACCGTCAGGCGATAGAGCGAGCGGATGATGGCGTCGGCCATCATGTAGGCCATGTCGGCGATGAAGACGATGCGCAGTGCGACCTGGGCATTCGACGAGCGCAGCTCGGACCACAGCGACTGGAAATGCGCGGCGGGCACGATGTCGCTCTGGCGCGGCACGAGACCTGACAGAAGCGACAGCGTCGGGGCGACGAACAGGCAGAAGATCAGCAGCAGCTGCCAGAGGAAGGCGCCGACCGGATCCATGGCGAGCCAGCCGAGCACGGAGGCGAGGAACCAGGCCATCGGGGTCAGCGAGCGACGCAGGTTGTCGACCATCTTCCAGCGGCCGAGCGCAGTGATGCCGCGGGCCGGATCGAAGATGTAAGGCAGGAGCTGCCAGTCGCCACGCGCCCAGCGATGCTGGCGGGAGATTTCGACCTCGTAGCGGGTCGGGAAATCCTCGACCAGTTCGACGTCGGTGACGAGGGCGCAGCGCGCCATCGAACCTTCGAGCAGGTCGTGGCTAAGCACCGTGTTCTCGTCGATGCGGCCCTTCAGCGCCGTCTCGAAGGCGTCGACATGATAGAGGCCTTTGCCGGTGAACGTGCCTTCGCCGGTGATGTCCTGATAGACGTCGGAAACGGTGAAGACGTAAGGGTCGAGGCCCCGGTTCATCGAAAAGACGCGCTGGAAGACCGAGGCGTCCTTGCCCGTGGTGAGCGAGGGCGTCACGCGCGGCTGCAGCACGCCGTAGCCGCTGATGACGCGGCCGCTTTCCGGATCGTGCACCGGCCGATTGATCGGGTGGTAGAGCTTGCCGACCAGCTTGGTGACCGCATCGCGCATCAGACGCGTGTCGGCATCGAGCGTCATGACGTATTGGACGCCTTCCGGCACCATGTTGGCGCCCGGCATGTAGGACGTGTCGCGATCGCCGCGCAGAAGCAGGTTCAGCTCGTGCAGCTTGCCGCGTTTGCGCTCCCAGCCCATCCACGCGCCTTCGGCGGGATTGTGGAGCCGGCGTCGGTGCAGGAGGAAGAAGCGGGTCTTGCCGTCATGGGCGTAGCGCGCCGCAAGCTCGGCGACCTGGACCTTGGCATATTCGAGGATTTCGAGATCGGCCGCGGTTTCCTCGACCGGGCTGTCGCGCCAGTCGCTCAGCAGGGCGAAATAGATCTCGCCGCGCGGATTGGTGAGGTAATGGACCTCGAGATTGCGTACCAGTTCGTCGACGTCGTCGCGCTTGGCGATCAGGCAGGGGACGACCACCAGCGTGCGCGCGTCCTGCGGCAGGCCTTCCTTGAATTCGTATCCCGTGAGCCGCGCCGGCTTGGCGACAAACGTGACGAGCGTGTTGAACAGGCCGGTCGCGCCTTCCGAGGCGGGCAGCGAGAACAGCACAAGAAGGAAGACCATCAGCGGCGTCGATATGCCGGCCATCGACAGGAAATAACCGACCAGGGCCATGGCGGCGAGCGTCAGGCCGATCACCGGCACGGCAATCGACAGCCAGTTGAGACGCTGGACGCCGAGCGCCAGCCGGCGCCAGAGCGGTACCCGATAGCCGATCGCCCGTTCGAGCAGCGGACGCTGGGCGCCGACGAGATAACCGCCGACATTGAGCGCGCCGACGGCTCCATCGGCGCGGGTCGCTTCGGCGGCCAGGTCGATCGCCATCTGGGCGATCTCGATCTCCGACTTGTCCGAACGGCGCGCCAGTTTTTCGATCGTGCTGCGATAGGCGTTGCGCGAGCCGAAATCGAGCTCGCGATAGTCGGTGTGCTGGGCCAGCACCTTGTCGACCAGGCAGACGTCCTCGACCCAGACCGACCATTCCTTGTCGTCGATCTCGCGCAGGCTCTTGACGATGTTGCCGGTCGTCACATTGCCCGACGACAGGCGGTTATGCTCCTGCGTCATCGCCTCTTCGGCGGTGCGTCCGGCCTTTTCCAAGCGTTCCTCGACCCAGGCGACGGCGAAGCTGGTGTTCTGCGAGCCATTGCGCAGGCGATACAGGAACTGGGTGGCGAAGGTGTTGTCGTCGGCCAGCGGCTCGATCTGCTTCAGCAGTTCGGTCGAGCTTGCCGCATCGTTGAGTCGGATGATCTCGTCGGCCACTTCGTTCGCCTTGCGGCGCATGCGGCGCGAACGGTCCACGCGGGTGGAGATGCGGCGCAGGTTTTCGATCAGCACGAAACGCACGATCGACGGCAGCGCCCACAATTCGCCGATCTCCAGCGTCTTGTGCTTCTGGAAGCCTTCGACCAGGGCCGTCATGGCCTCCATCGACACGGTCGAGTGGGTATGGGCCACATAAAGCCAGGCGAGCGCCATCGTCCGCGGGATTTCGCGATTGCCGATCTTCATCGTCGGAAGCTGGCGGTAGAACTTCTTGGGGAAGTCCCGGCGCACTTCCTGGATCGCTTCCTCGATGACGTAGTGGTTGTCGAGCAGCCATTCAGCGGCGGGCGTGATCGTCGCTCCGGCCTCGACGTCGGTCGCGGTCGCCCGGTAGACCCTCAGGATCTCGCGCTCGTTCTCGCGATGGCGCGCGAAGAAGTCGAAATCCATCAGGCCCGGCAGGTCGTTTGCCCCGTCCCTGGCCAACGCCTCGGCGCTTTCGCGCAATTCTTCGATGGTGAAATAGGAGGCCCGGATCGCATCGTTGTGATCGATCTGTCTGGTTTCTACGTCGCGCGACTGAACTTGCAGCGTCATGGGCAAAGACATATTCTCGAGTTTTCGTTAGAGGGCGTTCGTCAGGGTTCGTCTTGACCCACTGCCATCCCCCGGCGCATCGCATTGCACGGTTTTGGCCTCCCGTTCAATCTTCTGAACTCAAAAAGCCAGCAATGCGAGGCGATGGCGTCAAAAAAACCGGTCCAGGCGGAGATAGGTTGGTGGCTTCGCTGGGAAAATTGGCTTTTTTATGCCTTATTTCAAAGCTGTAGCCAAGGGGCATGGATCTCCGGCCGGGCGCGGCGCCCTTTGCCGTAGCCTCTGCTCAGCCATACGGACGCGGGGCATGCCGCCGAACGGCCGACCCGTCCCCCGCGAAGGTTTTTGTCTCAGCGAAATGCTGTCGATCGGGCCCTACCCGGAGGCTCAGCCCACGGCGCGATGTGCGCCCGGTCGGCGGTCGGCAAGCTCCGAAGCGAGGTCGACCATGCGTCCGGCGGCGACCGCCAGCTGCTCGTCGTCGACGGTCAGCGAGACGCGGATGAAGTTGGCCGCCTGCTCGCCGAAGGAGGCGCCGGGCATGACGGCGACGTGTTTGTCTTCAAGCAGCCGGTGGGCGAAATCCTGTCCGGCAAGGCCGGTGCCGGTGACGTCGACGACGATGAACATGCCGCCCTCCGGCATCATCGGCTTCAGCGTTCCCTCCCGTTCGAGAACGTCAGCCAGGAGCCTTGCCCGCCGCTCGTAATTGGCGCGCATCACGGTTGCCGTGTCGAAGGGCTGGGTGAGGGCCATTGCCGTCATGTCGGCGATGAAGGGCTGGACGCCGAACAGCATGGTTTCGGAGACGGGCAGAAGGCGATCGCAGAATTCCGCGGGCCCGATCGCCCAGCCGCTGCGAAAGCCGGGTGCGGCGTGGGATTTCGAGATCGACGAAACGACGATGGTGCGCTCGGCGAGTGCCGGATCGTCGAATGGGGAGGCGAAGGCGCTGTCGAAGATCAGCTCCTCATAGACCTCGTCGCAGACGATCCAGAGATCGTGCTTGCGGCAGACCTCGCCGATCGCGGCAATCTCCTCGGCGGAGAGTACCGCACCCGTCGGATTGTGCGGCGTGTTGAGCAGGACCACGCGGGAGCGCGGCGTCACGGCTCGGGCGAGATCTTCGGCGTGCAGGTGAAACTTCTTCTCGGGATGCAGCGGCACGGGCGCCATGCGCGCGCCGCTTGCCGCGATCACGCCTTCATAGGTCGCATAATAGGGATCGCCCACCAGGACTTCGTCGTCGCGGTCGAGCAGGCCGAGCATGACGGTGAAGAGAGCGGTCTGCGTGCCGGGAAAGCACAGCACGTTGCGTGCGGTTACATCGCTGCGGCGCTTGCTGTATTTCTCGACCAGGGCATTGACCACCGACGGCTCGCCGCGGCCGTTCGAATAGCGCGTGCGGCCGGCATACATGGCGCGGGCGCACTCGTCGAGCAGGGCCAGGTCGGGACGGATATCCGGCTCGCCGATCGTCAGTTCGATGACGGGTATACCCTCGGCAGCCTTGCGCCGGGCCTCAAGATGGATCGCCCATTTGCCCGATCCCAGATCGGCGAGGCGTTCGGTAATGGCGGCATAACGCATGGAGTGTCCCATCATTTCGTGTCGTTCGGTCCGTCCGGCCCGGAAAGTTTGAGGCCCCCAAGCAGGGACTCCACCGATTCGAGCGCGATGCGCGGCAGGGCCTGGTCGTCGAACAGGTCGCCGGCCAGCGAACCTTCCAGCCACAGCCCGTCGATCAGACCGTTGATGGCGATCGCCAGCTTGCGGCATTCCTCCGGCGCGATGGTCCGGCCGTTGGCGGCGAGGAAGGCGGAGAGCAGTTCCTCGAGCGAGCCGAGGAAGGTCAGGTAGTTCTCGCGGTGGATGCGGGCGAATTCCGGATCGACGCGCACGTGGCTGATGAAGGCGGCCCAGAGCGAGAGCGTGCGCGGATCGATGATCGGCGGGCTGACATTGGCGATGACGAAGTCGTGCAGGCGGCGGCGCGGGTCGCTGCCGGCCGCCTCGGCCGCGTTGATCGCCGTCGTGCCGATGGTCATCATGACTTCGCGATAGGCGGCCTGGAGCATCTGCTCCTTGCCGGTGAAATAATGGCGGATGAGACCGCCGGTCACGCCGGCACGGGCGGCGATCTGGCGCACGGTCGCGCCCTGCAGGCCGTATTCGGAAATGCAGTCGAGCGTCGCGGTGATCAGGTCCTGCCGACGTTCGGCCTCCCCGGCACGGTGGAAGGGACGCCGGCTCATGGCTGGAGATCCGGGACGTTTGCCGCGTCCAGGCACTGCGTTCTGTTCCTCTCGCGCGGGCCGAATTCCTGCATGCGCTCCTCCCAGGTCAGGCAGACCGATCGTCCAATCGGTGTTGTCGACTTCCTGTTTATACGGTTGAATAATTGGGGCACAAGTGCAAAACTCCGGCACCATTCACCGGTCGCGCGCCAGCCAAGCGTCCGGGCGACGACGAGCCGGCGGGGACGGTCGCCAACGACCAGACCCTCCAAACCGCAAGCCAACCCCTGGTGCCTCACATGACAATTCAGTTCTCCAACTACATGGCCGACGTCGTGGCGACCCGCCACTATCTTCACCAGCACCCCGAGATCGGCCTGTCGGAGTTCAACACCTCTGACTATGTCGCCAAGCAGCTGGAAGCGCTGGGCTATGAAGTGACGCGCGGGCTGGCCAAGACCGGTGTCGTCGCCACGCTTCGCAACGGCACCAGCAACCGGAGCATCGGAATCCGCGCCGATTTCGACGCGCTGCCGATCCTCGAGGAAACCGGGCTCGACTATCAGAGCAAGACGCCGGGCATGATGCATGCCTGCGGCCACGACGGTCATACCGCCATGCTTCTCGGCGCCGCCAAGATCATCGCCGAGCGGAAGAATTTCGACGGCGTGGTGCACCTGATCTTCCAGCCGGCCGAGGAGAATTTCGGCGGCGCCAAGATCATGATGGATGACGGGTTGTTCGAGAAATTCCCCTGCGACGCGGTCTTTGCCCTGCACAACGACCCGACCATTCCGTTCGGGCAGTTCGCGCTGCGCGAAGGGCCTATCATGGCGGCGGTCGACGAATGCAAGATCACCGTCAACGGCCGGGGCGGCCACGGCGCCGAGCCGCAGGACACCGCCGATCCGATCGTCTGCGGTGCATCGATCATCATGGCGCTACAGACGATCATCTCGCGCAACATCCATCCGATCGACCCGACCGTCATCACCGTCGGCGCCTTTCATGCGGGCGGGGCAAGCAATGTCATCCCGGAACGCGCCGAGATGCTTCTGTCGATCCGCTCTTTCGATCCGAAGGTTCGCGACCAGTTGGAAGAACGCGTGCGCATGATCGCCGAGGGCCAGGCGGCGAGCTACGGCATGGGCGTCACCATCGACTACCAGCGGGGCTATAACGCGACGATCAACCACAAGGCCGAGACGGACTTCATCCGGACGTTGGCAACCCGGTTTGCCGGTGCGGACAAGGTGGTCGAGCTGGCGCGCCCGACAATGGGCAGCGAGGATTTCGCCTATATGCTGGAAGAGCGGCCCGGCTGCTATTTCTTCGTCGGCACGCAGCGCACGCCGAACGATCCGCCGCTGCACCACCCGCGCTACGACTTCAATGACGACCTGCTGCCGATCGGCACCAGCTTCTGGGTCGAGCTTGCCGAAAAGTGGCTGGCGCCGAAGTAAACGGCGTCGACGCCCGCAATGGAAAGCCCCGGTCAGCGCGCTGCTGGCCGGGGCTTTTTCGCTGGAGCCGGAGGTTCGCCTCAGGCGGCGAAGACGACCAGCAGGTCCTTGGCGTCGATCTGGTCGCCGGTCTTGACCAGGACTTCGGCGATCGTGCCGTCGCGGTCGGCATGGAGCGCCGTTTCCATCTTCATCGCTTCGATCGACACCAGCACGTCACCGGCCTTGACGGCCTGACCGGCTGCGATCGCCACGGTCGAAATGACGCCCGGCATCGGCGCGCCGACATGGGCGGCGTTGGACGGATCGGCCTTGCGCCGCGCGGCACTGCCCGCGGCCCCGTGGGCACGATCCGGCACCTTGATGCGGCGCGGCTGGCCATTCAGCTCGAAGAACACGGTGACCATGCCCTTGTCGTCGGTTGCGCCCATCGCCTGGTTGACGACGACCAGCGTCTTGCCCTTTTCCAGGTCGACGAAAAGCTCCTCGCCGGCCGGCAGGCCGTAGAAGTAGTTGGGCGTCGGCAGGACCGAGACCGGACCATAGGTGTCGGCCGCCAGCGCATAGTCGGTGAAGACCTTGGGATACATGAGATAGGAGGCGAGTTCGAAGTCGCTGACTTCGCGGTTGAGCTTCTCCTCGATCGCCTTGCGCTCGGCATCGAGGTCGGTGTCCTCGAGCAGCGAGCCGGGACGAACCGTATAGGCGGGTTCGCCCTTCAGCGCCTTCTTTTGCAACGCTTCCGGCCAGCCGATCGGCGGCTGACCGAGATCGCCGCGCAGCATGGAGACGACCGATTCGGGGAAGGAGACTTCCTTGGCCGGATCGACGACGTCCTCGACGGTGAGGTCCTGGCTGACCATCATCAGCGCCATGTCGCCGACCACCTTGGACGAGGGCGTGACCTTGACGATGTCGCCGAACATCTGGTTGGCGTCCGCATAGGCCTGGGCCACTTCGTGCCAGCGGGTCTCAAGGCCGAGCGAACGGGCCTGTTCCTTGAGATTGGTGAACTGGCCGCCCGGCATTTCATGCAGGTAGACTTCCGAGGCCGGACCCTTGAGATCGCTCTCGAAGGCGGCGTACTGGTTTCGCACGGCTTCCCAGTAGAAGGAGAGGCGGCGGATCCAGTGCGGGTCGAGGCCCGGATCGCGCTCGGAACCGCGCAGCGCCTCGACGATCGATCCGAGGCACGGCTGCGAAGTGTTGCCCGACAGGCTGTCCATCGCCGCATCGACCGCATCGACGCCCGCTTCGACGGCGGCCAGCACGGTCGCAGCCGAGATGCCCGAGGTGTCGTGGGTGTGGAAATGGATCGGCAGGCTGGTCGCCTCGCGCAGCGCCTTGAAAAGGATCTTTGCTGCGGCCGGCTTCAGCAGGCCCGCCATGTCCTTGACGGCGATGATGTGGGCGCCGGCCTTTTCCAGTTCGGCGGCGAGTGCCGTGTAGTATTTCAGATCATATTTCGGCCGGGCGGCATTGAGGATGTCGCCGGTATAGCAGATCGCTGCCTCGCAGAGCTTGTTCTCCTCGGCGACCGCATCCATCGACACGCGCATGTTCTCGACCCAGTTCAGGCAGTCGAAGACGCGGAACAGATCGATGCCGCCTGCCGCCGCCTGGCGGACGAAATACTTCACGACATTGTCGGAATAGTTCTTGTAGCCGACACCGTTGGCGCCGCGCAGCAGCATCTGCAGCAGCAGGTTCGGCGCGCCCTCGCGGATCAGCGCCAGGCGCTCCCACGGGTCTTCGGTGAGGAAGCGCATCGACACGTCGAAGGTCGCTCCGCCCCAGCATTCGAGCGACAGCAGGTTCGGAAGCGCCCGGGCATAGGCGCCGGCGGCACGCGCGATGTCGTGGGTGCGCATGCGGGTCGCGAGCAGCGACTGGTGACCGTCGCGCATGGTCGTGTCGGTCATCAGCACGCGGGTCTGGCCGCGCATCCACTCGGCGAACTTGACCGGACCGAGCGTGTCGAGCAGCTGCTTGGTGCCGTCGGGGATAGGGGAATCGATGAAGGGCACGACCGGCTCGGCCGCATCTTCCGGCGGGCGCGGACGGCCCTTGGCTTCCGGATGGCCGTTGACGGTGACGTCGGCCAGATAGGTCAGCAGCTTGGTGGCGCGGTCCTGACGCTTGACCTGGGCGAACAGCTCCGGGGTCGAATCGATGAAGCGCGTCGTGTAGCTGTTGTCGCGGAACTGCGGATGGCTGATGATCGCTTCGAGGAAGGTCAGGTTGGTGGCCACGCCGCGAATGCGGAATTCGCGAAGCGCCCGGTCCATGCGCTGGATGGCTTCCTGGGGCGTCGGCGCCCAGGCGGTGACCTTTTCCAGCAGTGGATCGTAATAGCGGGTGATTACCGCGCCGGAATAGGCCGTGCCGCCGTCGAGCCGGATGCCGAAGCCGGTCGCGCCGCGATAGGCGGTGATGCGGCCGTAGTCGGGGATGAAGTTCTGCTCGGGGTCTTCCGTGGTGATGCGGCACTGCAGGGCATGCCCGTTGAGACGGATGTCCGCCTGGGCGGGCACGCCGGATTCCGGGGTGCCGATGGCATGGCCGTCGAGGATGTGGATCTGCGCCTTGACGATGTCGATGCCGGTCACGACTTCGGTGACGGTATGCTCGACCTGGATGCGCGGATTGACCTCGATGAAGTAGAATTTGCCGGTGTCGGCATCCATCAGGTACTCGACCGTACCGGCGCCGACATAGTTGGTCGCCTGGGCGATCTTCAGCGAATAATTGGCGAGTTCCTGGCGCTGCGCGTCGTTGAGATAGGGGGCGGGGGCCCGCTCGACGACCTTCTGGTTGCGGCGCTGGATCGAGCAGTCGCGCTCGAACAGGTGCACGACATTGCCGTGCGTGTCGCCAAGGATCTGGCTCTCGACGTGGCGGGCGCGCTCCACCAGTTTTTCGAGATAGACCTCGTCCTTACCGAAGGCGGCCATCGCCTCGCGCTTGGCTTCGATCACTTCACGGGCGAGATCCTTCGGGTCGCGGATGGCGCGCATGCCGCGCCCGCCGCCGCCCCAGGAGGCCTTCAGCATGACCGGATAACCGATCTCCTCGGCCATCCGCGCCACTTCCGCCATGTCGTCCGGCAGCGGGCTGGTGGCGGGAACGACGGGAACGCCGACCGAGATGGCGAGGTTGCGCGCCGCGACCTTGTTGCCGAGCTGGCGCATGGTCTCGGGCCGCGGGCCGATGAAGATGATGCCTGCATCGTTGCAGGCATCGACGAATTCCGGGCTTTCAGACAGGAGGCCGTAGCCCGGGTGGATCGCATCGGCGCCCGAGAGCTTGGCGACCCGGATAACCTCGTCGATCGAGAGGTAACTTTCGATCGGACCGAGTTCGCGGGCGAGGTGGGGGCCGCGGCCGACCTGGTAGCTTTCGTCCGCCTTGAAGCGGTGCAGGGAAAGCTTGTCCTCCTCGGCCCAGATCGCGACCGTCTTCAGCCCGAGTTCGTTGGCGGCGCGGAAGACGCGAATGGCAATTTCGGATCGGTTGGCAACGAGAATCTTAGAAATGGACAAATCGGTCTCCTCAGTCGATGGCCACAGAATGCTGCACTGCGAGAAACCCCATATCCTTTTGTCACAAAGAGTTCAATTTCTCCGATTGATGGATGCCAGATTTCTGCCGATTTTCACGTAATCAGCCCGAGCCGGAAGGCCAATGCGACCACGTGCTGACGATTCTTCGCCTTCAGCTTGTCCTGGATGCCGTTCATGTACCAGTCGACCGTGTGGTTCGAGATCTTCAGGATCTTGCTGATGTCATTCGAGGTCATGCCGTCGGCGAGATAATTCAGCACCTCCATCTCGCGCCGGGTCATGCGCGTGTCGACCTGCGTCGCCTCCTGCAGCGCGCCGGTCTCGCGGCGGAGTTCGAGCACGCGCCAGAAGGCTTTCTTGGCGACCGCGTCGAAAAGGGTCATCTCGACCGGCGACAGATCGACGGGCCTGCCGCCGAGCGTCATGTTGCCAAGCAGGCCAGTGCGGCCGTGGACCGGGAAAATATAGCCGTCCTGAAGTCCGAAACGGAGCGATTCCATCATCATGCGCTCCATGCGCTTGCGATGCGGATCGCTCTTGAAGGCGGTGATCGTCTCGCTCCAGCGAAAGCCCTTCTGGGCCTGTCCGAGATAGCGGATGGTCGGATCGATCAACACGAATTTCTTGGCGATGTAGGTCTCCGGCCACCCCTCGGGCCAGTGCCCCATCAGCACGAGCTGCATGGGATTTTCGTTCGGCTTCGGCTGGCGGATGAGACCGTAATAGTCGAAGCGGTAGTGCCGCAACAATGTCTCCAACTCGCCCACGACTTCCTCGGCGGTGCGGCACTCGTCCGCGACGACCAGGAACTGGATCAATTGATTAATGCTCAAACCTACCCCCATCTTCGCCTTGCGGGCGAGATCACGAAAAAGCCATACGGTACCGATTTGTATCGGGGTGATCCGTTTGGAAGGCATGCATAAGCTAACATATATCGTTAGGAGGCATTTAAATTCGACATCCGAAATCTAGCCTCTGCGGCGAAATCTGACCTGCCGCGAACGCCCGGCTGGATCGGTCGCCACTCGCCGGATGCACCGTAAAAACAGTGCGGACCGCAGGCAGATCCCCGCCGTATCACCGCACTATGGCATATCCTCTTGCCAGTTTATAAGAAAAACGCTTCAAGCTGCGATGGCCATTCCGGCCGATCGATGAGGAAACGCAATTGTCCTTGTTCCAGGTCTACATAAAGGCCCTGAAATACCTGGCGGCCTACCGCTTCCGGGTAACGCTGGTCGTGATCGCCAATATCGTGCTGGCGATGATCACCATCATCGAACCCATTCTTTTCGGGCGCATCATCGACGCCATATCGGAAAAGGGCGACGCCAAGACCATGCTGATCGCCTGGGGCGGGTTCGGCGTGTTCAACACGATCGCCTATGTGCTGGTCGCCCGCGAGGCTGACCGGCTGGCGCATGGCCGGCGCGCCGACCTTCTGACCGAGGCCTTTGGCCGCATCATTTCCATGCCGCTCAGCTGGCACCACCAGCGCGGCACGTCCAATGCGCTGCACACCCTTTTGAGGGCAAGCGAGACCCTGTTCGGCCTGTGGCTCGAATTCATGCGGACCCATCTTGCGACCGCGGTCGCGCTCACCCTGCTCATCCCGACCGCGTTCTCTATGGACTGGCGCCTGTCCTCCGTGCTGATCGTGCTCAGCGTGCTTTACGTACTGATCGGCAAGATGGTGATGAACCGGACCAAGGAAGGCCAGGCTTCGGTCGAAGGCCACTACCACACCGTCTTCTCCCACGTCAGCGACTCGATCAGCAACGTCTCCGTGCTGCATAGCTACAACCGCATCGAAGCCGAGACCCGGGCGCTGAAGCAGTATGCCCAGCAGCTGCTCGCCGCCCAGTATCCGGTGCTCGACTGGTGGGCGATCGCCAGCGCGCTCAACCGCATCGCCTCGACCGTCTCCATGCTGGTGATCCTGGTGATCGGCACGATCCTGGTGCAGCGGGGCGAGCTGAAGGTCGGCGACATCATCGCCTTCACTGGGTTCGCCGGCCTGCTGATCGGCCGTCTCGACCAGATGCGCCAGTTTGCGACGCAGATCTTCGAAGCCCGTTCCAAGCTCGAGGATTTTTACCATCTCGAGGATTCCGTGCAGGAGCGCGAGGAGCCGGCCGGTGCCGCCGAGCTGAAGGATGTGAGGGGCGACGTCGAGTTCCGCAATGTCTCCTTCGACTTTGCCAACACCACGCAGGGCGTGCACGACGTCTCGTTCTCGGTGAAGGCCGGGCAGACGATCGCGATCGTCGGGCCGACCGGTGCGGGCAAGACCACGCTGATCAATCTGCTGCAAAGGGTGCACGAGCCGCAGCAGGGCTCGATCCTGATCGACGGCACGGATATCCGCACGGTCACCCGCAAGTCGCTGCGTCACTCGATCGCTACCGTCTTCCAGGACGCCGGCCTGCTCAACCGCTCGATCCAGGAAAACATCCAGCTCGGTCGCGAGGACGCGACCGTGGAGGAGATCCTGAAGGCTGCGGAAGCGGCGGCCGCCACCGATTTCATCGAAAGCCGGCTCAGCGGCTTCACCACCATGGTCGGCGAGCGCGGCAACCGGTTGTCGGGCGGCGAGCGCCAGCGCATCGCGATCGCCCGCGCCATCCTGAAGAACGCGCCGATCCTCGTGCTCGACGAGGCGACCAGCGCGCTCGACGTGGAAACCGAGGAGCGGGTCAAGACCGCGATCGACCGGCTGCGCCAGAACCGCACGACCTTCATCATCGCCCACAGGCTGTCGACCGTACGCGAGGCCGATATCGTGCTCTTCCTCGACCACGGCCGCATCATCGAAATGGGCGGCTACGCCCAGCTGAGCGCCAGCGGCGGGCGCTTCGCTTCGCTGCTTCGGACCAGCGGCCTGTTGACCGAGGAAAAGGCGGACTGAGATCGCTGGTCCTCTCCGCCTGACCTGGTGCCACCGGCCTGGACAAGGCCGTGGCATTCGGCGAACTGGCGTGGCATGTTCGGTGCGGCTGTCGGGAGGCGCTACGCGTACACCATGCCCCCTGCCGGCCATGACTTGGGCATTGCAGCGTCGGGAGCATCCATCATGAGCGAGACATTCACAGCGATCGTCGTCGATACCGTCGACGGCAAGCCGAAGGCCGGTTTTCGTCAGCTGACGACCGCCGATCTCCCCGACAACGACGTACTCGTGGAGATCGCCTACTCGACGCTGAACTACAAGGACGGCCTGTCCGTCTCCGGCAAGGGGCGGATCGCAAGGCGCACGCCGATGGTCGCCGGTGCCGATCTCGCCGGCACGGTCGTTTCGTCCCGATCGCCGCTGTGGAAGGCCGGCGACAAGGTGGTGCTCAACGGCTTCGGCATGTCGGAGACGGAGTGGGGTGGCTATTCCCGCTTCCAGAAGGTCAAGGCCGAATGGCTGTTGGCGCTTCCCGACGGCTTCACGCTCGAACAGTCGATGGCGATCGGCACCGCCGGCTATACGGCGGCCCTCTGCGTCAATGCGCTGGAGGACTGGGGTGTGATCAAGCCGGGCGAAGGCGAGGTTCTGGTCACGGGAGCGGCTGGCGGCGTCGGCTCGGTCGCGGTCAGCCTGCTGGCCGCCAAGGGCTACCGCGTCACCGCCTCGACGGGGCGACCCGAAACGCACGACTATCTGGCGTCGCTCGGCGCCAGCGCCTTCATTGACCGGACCAGCCTGGTGGAAAAGGGGGCGCCCTTGCAGAAGGAACGCTGGTCGGGCGCCATCGACAGCGTCGGCTCGACGACGCTTGCCAATGTGCTGTCGCAGACGGTCTATGGCGGCGCCGTCGCTGCATGCGGCCTGGCCGGCGGGGCCGATCTGCCGGCAACCGTCCTGCCGCACATCCTGCGGGGTGTCGCCCTGCTCGGCGTCGACTCGGTGTTCGCGCCGATGGCCAAGCGCCAACGCGCCTGGCAGACGCTGGCCAACCACCTCGACCGCGCCCACCTTGCAGCCCTGACCACGGTCGAGCCGATGTCGAAGCTACCGGAACTGGCGGACGCGATCGTCGCCGGGCAGATCCGCGGCCGCGTCGTCATCGACGTCAGCCGCTGATCCTCATTCCGCAGCGACTGCGGGAGACGGGTGGTTCTGGTTTTCCGGGCCGCCGGCGGTTGCCTGACGATCGTCCTTGTTCTTCGGATCGCGTCCGAAGAACAAGGCATAGGCCGCCGGCAGGACGAGGATGGTCAGCACCGTCGCCACCAGGATGCCGCCCATCATCGCATAGGCGAGCGGACCCCAGAACACGCCCCGCGAAATCGGGATCAGCGCCAGCACTGCGGTGAGCGCGGTCAGCACGATCGGCCGGAAACGGCGGATCGCCGAACCGATGATCGCTTCCGAACGCTCCATCCCGGCCGCAATGTCCTGGTCGATCTGGTCGATCAGGATGATCGAGTTGCGGATGATGATGCCGAGCAGCGCGATGACGCCGAGGATGGCGACGAAGCCGAACGGCGCGCCGGAGACCAGCAGGGCCGCGGCCGCGCCGATGATGCCGAGCGGACCGGTGGCCAGCACCAGCATGGCCTTGCCGAAATGCTGCAGCTGGATCATCAGCAGGACGACGATGACGAGCAGCATGATCGGCGCCTTGGCGGCGATCGAGGCCTGGCTTTCGGCACTGTCCTCCGCCCCGCCCTGAATTTCGATCTTGTAGCCGGGGGCGAGGCCGTCGCGCAGGTCCTGCAGCTGGCCGTAGACCTGTGTCACCACCTCGTTCGACTGCACGCCGTCCGGCAGCGTGGCGCGCACGGTGATCGACGGCAGGCGGTCGCGGCGCCATTCGATGCCCTGTTCGAGCACCGGCACGATCCGGGCGACCTGCGACAGCGGTACGAAGGCGCCGTTGTCGGTCGGGATGTAGACGGAGTTCACCGCGGTCAGCAATTGCCGGCTTTCTTCCGGCTCGCGGGCGACGATCGAGATCGTCTCCTCGTCGGCGCGGACGTCTGCCAGAGGCGCACCGCTCATGGTTGCCTGCAGCATCTGGCGCAGGCGCTGCGAGGTGACGCCGAGCGCGCGGGCGCGGTCCTGGTCGACCACCAGCTTCATCGCTGGGACGGGTTCGAGCCAGTCGTCATGCACAGCAGCGAGCAGCGGATTGGCGAGATAGACCTTCTTCACCGCGTCGGCGATGCGGCGCACCTCGGCACGGTCCGGACCAGTCACGCGCATCTGCACCGGCCAGCCGGTCGGGGGACCCAGAAACAGGCGGTCGACCTTGGCACGGATCGACGGGAAGTCCTCGGCCAGAATGCCGCGCAACTTGAGGATCAGCCGTTCGCGGGCCGGTTCGTCCTTGGCCATGACGAGCAGCTGGGCGAAGTTCGGATTGCGCAGCTGCTGGTCGAGCGGCAGGAAGAAGCGCGGCGCGCCCTCGCCGATATAGGTGGCGACGAACTGCTTGTCGGCATCGTCCATGATGCGGGCTTCGAGCGCCTTTGCCTGGGTTTCCACCTCGTGGATGCTGGTGCCCTCCGGCAGCCAGAGATCGACGAGGATTTCCGGCCGCGAGGATGCGGGGAAGAAGCTCTGCGGAATGAACTGGAAGGTCCAGAGGCTGGTGACGAAGGTGCCGATGGTCAGGGCGAGCACGATGAGGCGATGGCGGACTGCCCAGCCGACGGTCGAGCGTAGGCGACGATAGAACCGGGTGTCGAACACGTCCTGGTGGCTGCCGGCATGATTCCGCTGCTTGAGGATCATGTAGCCGAGCCAGGGGGTGAAATAGACGGCGACGAACCAGGAGACGACCAGCGCAATGCCGACGACGTAGAACAGCGAGCGGACATATTCGCCCGCCGTCGATTCGGCAAAACCGACCGGGATGAAACCCGCCGTGGTGATCAACGTGCCGGTCAGCATCGGGAAGGCGGTGGAGGTATAGGCGAAACTCGCCGCATCGATCTTGTGCAAGCCCTCCTCGAGCTTGCGCTCCATCATCTCGACGACGATCATCGCGTCATCGACTAGGAGCCCCAGCGCGATGATCAGCGCCCCGAGCGAGATGCGCTGCAGGTCGATGCCGAGCTCGTACATGATGGCAAAGGTGGCGGCGAGCACCAGCGGGATGGCGATGGCGATGACGAGGCCGGACCGCCAGCCGATCGACAGGAAGGACACGACGAGCACGATGGCCAGCGCCTCGAGCAGCGCCTTCATAAATTCGCCGATGGCCTCGCGCACCACTTCCGGCTGGTTGGAAATCTGGGCGACCTCGACGCCGTGGGGCAAGGAGGTCTCGAAGCGCTGCAGCGTCTCCTCGACGGCCTTGCCGACATCGGTGACGTTGAAGCCTTTGGCCATGACGACGCCGACCTGCACGCTGTCCTGGCCGTTGAAGCGGAACTTGCGCTGGAACGGTTCCTCGGTGCCTTCGGTGACGGTAGCGATATCGCCGAGGCGTGTCACCTGCTGGCCGGCACGCAGCCTGAGTTCGCGAATGTCGTCGGCCCGGCCGAGACCGCCGTCGACGGAGATACGCACGGAGCGTTCGCCGGTGTCGATCGTGCCGGAGGGATCGATGGCGTTCTGCCCGGCCAGCGCATCCTTGAGGTTGGCGAAGGTCAGGCCGCGTTCGGCCAGCACCTTGGATGAGACGTCGATATAGATCTTCTGCGGCTGGTCGCCGAGGATCACCGCCTTCTCGACGCCCGGCGTCGTCAGCAGCATGTCGCGCGCCTGAATCGCATAGGCCTTCAGCTCAGGATAGCTGTAGCCCTCGCCCGACAGCGAATGCAGCGTGATGAAGGTGTCGCCGAATTCGTCGTTGAAATAGGGGCCGAGCAGACCGTCCGGCAATTCGCTGGAAATGTCGCCGACCTTCTTGCGCACCTGGTAGAAGGCGTCGGCCACCTCGTCGGCATTCGTGTCGCCCTTGATCTGCAGCGTGATGATGGCGCTGCCGGCGCGGGTGTAGGACTTCACCCAGTCGAGATGCGGCACTTCCTGCAGCTTGCGTTCGATCTTGTTGACCACTTGGTCCTGCATGTCGGTGATCGACGCGCCGGGCCAGACGGCCTGCACGACCATGACGCGGAAGGTGAAGTCCGGGTCTTCCTTCTGGCCCATGCGCATGAGGCCGAGCACGCCGGCAATCAGGATCAGGCCGAACAGGAATCGTGCCATGCTCGGATGGGCGATCGCCCAACGGGACAGATTGAAGGAACCCGTGTCATTCTTGGACGGCGTCATGGCGTTTATCCGCTCTCTGGAAGGGGGCTGGTTCAGCGCGTCTGGCTGGACGGGACGATGCTGCCGGTGGCGAGCGCGGCCTGTTGCGCATCACCGTCTGAAAGCTTGACCTTGAGGTCCTCGGTCATGAACTGGGTACCTGCGACGACGACGAGATCGCCGGCCTTCAATCCGTCGGATACGCGCACGCCGGCTTCGGAGAAGTCGACGACCGTGACCGGGCGCTCATGCACGGTCTGCGCCGCCGGATCGACGGTCCAGACGATCGCGCGGTCGGAGGGGCCGCGCGCCAGCGCGCTGAGCGGCAGGCTGAAGAGTGGCTGGTCGCTGTCGGCGACGGTCTTTACCGAAGCCGTCATGCCGAGCAGCACGCGCCGGTCGGCGGGCAGGGAGACCCGGACGGCGAAGGTGCGCGAGGCGGCATCGGCGCTGCCGGCGACTTCGCGTACGGTCCCGTTGAGGGCCAGATTGTCGTTCGACCAGAAGCCGACCTCGACGGCCTTGCCCGGCGAAAAGGCGAAGACGTCACCCTCGGGAACGGCGATCGACACTTCCTTCTCGCCGTCGACGGCGACCGTCACGACCGGGGTGCCGGCGGCGACCACCTGGCCTGCATCGGCATGGACCGCGGTGACAATGCCGTCGCGGTCGGCCTTGAGCACGGCATAGCCGACCTGGTTCTCCGCCTGCGAGAGCGTCGCCCGGGCCGAATCGCGCGCGGCGACCGCCTGGTTGTGGGTCAGTTGCGCCTGTTCGAGCTGGGCCTTGGCCGCGACCTGTTGCTTGAACAGCTGGTCGGCGCGCTTCAGTGCGAAATCGGCTGTCTCGAGCTGCCGCTCGGCGGCGAGGAGACTGGCGCGGGCGCTGGCGAACGACAGCTCGTAGTCGGTCGCATCGATGCGGGCGAGAACGTCACCGGCGACGACGCGGTCGCCGATATCGACCTGCCGGTCGACGATCTTGCCGCCGACGCGGAAGCCGGCCGGCGCTTCGCTGCGGGCGCGCACCGCGCCGGAATAGGAGAGCTCGCGCGTCGTCGCGGCCGGAGCGATCTCGACCACCTTGACCGGGCGGACAGGTTCCTTGGGCGTTTCGGCGGTTTCCGCCGAGCAGCCGGCAAGAGTGGCCACGAGCAGCAGGGGAAGCAGGGCTTTCTTGTACATGGGACGTCCATCCTCAGCGAAACGGGGTTCGCGACTGGCGGTGAAATTCAGCATTTCGGTATGCGTTCGGGTGCGTCAGGCCCTCAGGGCCCGGATCGCGAAATCGATCAGTTCTTCCGGCATGGCGCGGTTGCCCTTGCCGATGCATTGCGAGACGAGCTGCGGATGGTGCAGGGACGACGTCGCCGCGCCGAAGCAGCGTGCGGCCAGCTCGGCATCGCCCGGCTTGAACTCGCCGGCGGCCATGCCGTCGGCAATGATGTCGCGCACCACGGCCTGGAGGTGATCGATGTACTGGTCGATCACATGCCAGTCGCGCTCGATGGCGATGATCACCATTTCGTGGACCTTTTCCGAATCCAGCATGGTCTCGACGGTGAAGCGGTACTGGCCCATCGCATATTCGCGCAGGCGCTCCTCGGCGCTGACCGGAAGGGCGGCGCAGTGCAGCGCCATTTCATAACTGGCGTTCAGCATGCGCGAGCAGAGCGCCTGATGGATCTCCACTTTCGAACCGAAGAACCGGTAGATATTGGCCGTCGACATGCCGAGTTCCTTGGCAATGTCGGCCACCGTCGTCTTCGCGTAGCCGTATTGCCGGAACACGCGCTCGGCCGCATCGAGGATCCGCACGACATTTTCCTGGCGCGCGGCACTCTCTGGAGCGTGATTGTCGATCTCGGTATTCGTGGCATCCATGACTGACTCTTGACGTGTGACGAAATTCGAATTTCGTCATTCATAATTCGACAGTTTGCTTTTGTCAATACAGCGGACCTCTGGCCGGGCGGGCCTGGTTGCTTCCTCCCATCGGCCCCCTCCGGCCGGCTTCGCAAAATTGCTTGTTGCCGCCGGCCTAGTGCCTATATCTTGAACGACACAGCAGGCGCCGCGGCGCCCGATCAGCGGCATGCCCGCAATGACAAGAACCAGAATGAACCGCTGATGGCCTTCCGCTTCGTCCATACCGCCGACATCCATCTCGATTCGCCGCTGCGCTCGCTTTCGCTGCGCAATCGCGAGCTGGCCGAGCTGATCGGCGATTCGACCCGCCAGGCGCTGGTGGCGATCGTCGACCTCTGTCTTTCCGAACAGGTGGATGCGCTGGTCATCGCCGGCGACCTTTACGACGGCGATCAGACCTCGATGAAGACGGCGCGCTTTCTTGCCGCGCAGATGCAGCGGCTGGGGCAGGCCGGCATCGCCGTCTATGCGATCCGCGGTAATCACGACGCGCTGTCGCGCATCACCCAGGAACTGATCCTGCCGCCGACGGTGAAGGTCTATTCCGGCCGGGCCGAGGCGGTCGAGATCGAGCGCGGCGGTCTGGCCATCGCCATTCATGGGCTTAGCTTCGCCCGCCCGCAGGCGCCGGAAGGCCTGCTGCCGAAATACCGGCCGCCGCTCCCCGACCGGGTCAATATCGGCATCATGCACACCAGTCTCGACGGTGCGCCCGGCCACGACGTCTACGCCCCCTGCAGCCTCGCCGACCTGCACGCATCGGGTTTCGACTATTGGGCGCTCGGCCATATCCACCAGCGCAGCCAGCATGACGGACGCACCACCGTCGTCATGCCCGGCATGCCACAGGGCCGGGACATCAATGAAGGCGGAACGAAATCGGTTTCGCTGGTCACCGTGCATGACGATCGCCGCATCAGCGTCGAAGAGAGGCTGACCAGCATCGCCGAATTCGGCCGGGTCGCGGTCGACCTCAGCGAAGCGCCGAGCTGGTTCGACGCGGTCGAGGCCATCGAGAAGGCCGTTGCCGGTGCCCGCGTGCGCAGCGGTTCGGACCATCTCGTCGCGCGGTTGATGCTGACGGGCAGGACGCCGCTCTCGTGGCGGATCCGTCGCGACCGCGACCTTCTGCTGGCCGAGGCCGAGCAGCGCGCCGAAGGGCTCGGCCGCACCTGGATTGAGAAGATCGACATCGCTACCGAACCGCCGCTCGAGGCCGGCGGGCAGGCCAGCGCCGATCCGCTGATCGAACTCGACGCGCTGATGCGCGACGACGTCGCGAGGCGCCATGCAACGCGCGAAGAGATCCGCCAGATGGTCAAGGACCTGCGCGACGAGTTGCCGCCGGAAAGCCGCGGTTTCACCGGCGCCGACGAAGCGGAGTTCGAAGCCTATGTCGACCGGCTGCTGGCCGAGGGCAGCAGTGACGTCATCGCCCGCCTGAAGACCGACGGCGCGGAGGCGAACTGATGCGGCTCGCCCGGCTCGACCTCACCCGTTACGGCAAGTTCACCGACTATGTCATCGACTTCGGCGAGGCGCGGCCCGGCTCGCCGGACCTGCACATCGTCTACGGCCTCAACGAGGCCGGCAAGTCGACCTCGCTGTCGGCCTATCTCGACCTGCTCTACGGCATCGAGGAACGCAGCCGTTACAATTTCCTGCACGCCTACAATGCCATGCAAGTCGGGGGCGCGCTCGAATTCAACGGTGAGACCCATGAGCTGAAACGGGTCAAACAGCGGACCAATTCGCTGCTGGACGGTCGCGGCCAGCCGGTCGCCGAGGCGATCCTTTCCGTGCCGCTCGCCGGCATCAGCCGCGACGCCTATCGCACCATGTTCTCGCTCGACGACGTGACGCTGGAAGAGGGCGGCAATGCCATTCTTCAGAGCAAGGGCGATCTCGGCGAACTGCTGTTTTCCGCCAGCGCCGGGCTTGGCGGGGTGAGTGCGACGCTGAGCGCGATTTCGGACGAAGCCGACAGCCTCTACAAGAAACGCGCCCGCTCGACCCGGATCGCCGAGCTGAAACAGAAGCTCGCCGAACTGAAGGCGCGACGTGACGAGATCGATACGCTCGCCTCGGCGCATGCGGCGATCGTCGCGACCCTTGCCCAGGCGACGACGGCCTATGACGAGGCGACAACGGAGCTGGGGGCGATGAGGGCCCGGCGCGAGGCGATTGCGCGGCTGTTGCGCGCCCGTCCGCTTGCCGCCGAGTATCAGCGCCTGACGCAGGAGCTTGCGGCCAGGTCCGCCTTGCCCCGCCCGCCCGCGGACTGGGCGCGCACCCTGCCAAGCCTGATGCAGGAAGAGACGCGGCTTTCAACGCAGCTCGCGGGAATCCGGACCGACATCGAGCGCGTGCAAGACGAGATCGGCTCGATCCAGCTCGACGATCGCCTGCTGTCGCTGTCCGACCGCATCGGCCAGCTGAGCAAGGGCCAGGCGCGCTTCGGCAGTGCCGAGGAGGATCTACCCAAACGTCGCACTGCGCTGGTCGAGCGGCAAGCAACGATCGCGGCGATCCTCGCGCGGCTGGGTCAGTCGGGATGCGAGAGGCCCGAGACGCTGCTGCTGCCGGCGGCCACGGTCGGTGCGCTGCGCGACCTGATCGAGACCCGCTCCGGGGTCGAGGCGACGCTTCAGACCGCGATGCGGGAACTGTCCGCGGCCAAAGCGACCCTCGAAGCGGCGGATGCGGACCGCCAGGCAGTCTTCGATGGCGCGCAGCCTGACAGTGTCGACATGAGCCGGCTAACGACATGCTTGAACGTTATCCGGCGCGGCGATCATGCGACGCGGCTTCGGCTTGCCGAACGCGGCCTGCCGGATCTCCAGCGGCGCTTCGACGAAGCGGTCCGGCCCCTTCTGCCGCTGCTTGACGACGGGGCGGCAGATGGCGAGGCGATCAGCGGGCTGTTGCTTCCCGACACGCGTCAGATCGAGGCCTGGCGGATGACGGCGGCGAGCATCGACAAGCGCATCGCCGATCTTGCCGAGCGGCAGCGCGACCTCGTCACTCAGCATAGGCAGGCGGAGGCACGCATATCGGCGCTTCGCGCCTCGAGCGGACCGATCGACGATGCCGAAGCGGCGCGGATCCGTGCCGTCCGCGACGCAGCCTGGAGCGAGCATCTTGGACGACTCGACAAGGCAAGCGCGGAGGGCTTCGCCACCGCCATGCGGGCCGACGACCTGACGACCGTGGCACGCCTCGCCGCCATGCGCGATCTCGCCGACCTTCGCGCCCTGACCCAGGAACATGCCGTGGCGACGGCCGCAATCGCCCGCCATGACGAGCTTCTGGACGAGGCCGCGGCGGAGCGGGAAACGCTGGTGTCCGAGCTGGCCACAGCCCTGCCGGCAGCCCTGATGCAGGACGCGGCGTCGGCGCTTCCCCGGCTGTTCTCCCGCATCGAGGGAGTGGCGCGTGCCCGCGCCGATGCGCTTTCCGCCTGGGACAGGCTGGACGCCAGCATTCGGGACATCGCCGAAGCGAAAGCCGATGCGGAACTCGACCGCCAGGAACTGGCCGCGGCGATGGAAGCCGCCGGGCTGGATGGCGTCGACGGCTCGCTTGGCGAAATGCTGCAGGCGGCGGAGACTGCCGTCGCCGGCCAGACGAAGCGGGCGGCTGCCCGCGAGGCGGCCGACAAGGCCCTTGCCGATCGGAAAAGGGCGCTTGCCGAGCGCCAGCGCGAATTCGAGCAGGCGCAGGCGGCTTCCGTCGATTGGCACGCCCGGTTCGCCGCCGCGCTGTCCGGAACGTGGTTTGCCGATGTCACATCGGCCGGCGCCGTGCGCGAGGTGCTCGAAACGCTGGTCGAGCTCGGCCCGGCGCTCAACGAGCGCGACGAGCTGGCGCGTCGGATCGCCACCATGGAACGCGACCGCGAGGACTTCACCGTCGAGCTTTCAGGTCTGCTGACAGAGATTGGCGAAACCCTGGATCCCGAGGCGACTGCCCGAACGGCGACGAACCTCGCGGCGCGGCTGGAGAATGCCCGCCGCGATTTCGCGGCACGGGAGGCGAAGGAGGCCGAGTTGGCCCGCCTGCTGGAGACGGAGCGCGCGCTTCGCCAGACGCTGGCTGCGCATGAGGCCGGCAAGGCGGAACTGACCTCCTTCTTCGGCGTCGATACGCTGGCGGAGGTCGCCGTCGCCCTGGAGGCGGCCGCCGATCGGGCGCGGCTCGAGGCGAGGATTGCCACGCTTTCGGATCAGATTCTCAGCGAATTGCCGGCCCCCTCGATCGATCTGGCGATCGCCGAGCTCGGCAGCACCGATTTCGACGAAATCGCCCGCGAGGAGGCGGAACTTGTCGCCCGCCTCGAGGATCTCGACCAACGCACGCGTCAGCTCTTTGCCGACAAGACGCGCGCGGCCGACAAGCTGGAAGCCATCGGCGGCGGCAACGAGGTCGCCCGCATCGAGGGCGAACGTCGCACCGCCTTCCTGGAGATCGAGGATCTGGCGAACAGCTATCTCCGGCTGAAGAGCGGTGCCCTGATCGCCGGCGAGGCGCTGCGTGCCTATCGCGACAAACACCGCTCGTCGATGATGCGGCGTGCCTCGGAAGCCTTCCGGCTGATCACCCGGGGCGACTATGTCGGCCTCACGGCCCAACCCGACAAGGACCGCGAAACCTTGATCGGCCTCACGCGCCAGGGCGGCTCGAAACTCGCAAGCGAGATGTCGAAGGGCACGCAGTTCCAGCTCTATCTGGCCCTTCGCCTCGCCGGCTACGAGGAATTCGCCGCAAGCCGTCCTTCCGTGCCCTTCATCGCCGACGACATCATGGAGACCTTCGACGAACCTCGCTCGGAGGAGGTGCTGCGGCTGTTCGGCGAAATGGCGAAGATCGGCCAAGTGATCTACCTGACCCACCACCGCCATCTCTGCGACCTGGCCCGGAGGATCGTTCCTGCGGCCCGAATTCACGAAATTACCGGCTGATCGCAGCCTCACGGGAAGCACTTTTCGCTTGACGGGATCGGCATGGCGAAGGCAGTCGTTGGCCATGGCGAAACCCGCGGCCAAGCGCCGCCCAGACAGGATGCGGACGGCGATCTGGTGGCAAAACTTCCGCAAGCGGCGCCGGGCATGCGCGTGACCCTGCCAAGGGCGCTCTCCAAGCTCGGCTATTGTTCGCGCACCCAGGCGGAAAAGCTGGTGGCCGGCGGCCACGTCTCCGTCGGAGGCCGCCGCGTGACAGATCTCTCCGCCTGGGTGGACATCCGCACGGATCGCATCGAGGTCGACGGAAAGCCGGTCGGCGCGGAGGAAAAGCTCTACCTGATGCTCAACAAGCCGCGCGGCCTCGTGACGACCCGCGACGATCCCGAGGGCCGCGAGACCGTCTTCTCCTGCCTCGGCGATCTTGACATCCCGCATGTCTCGCCCGTCGGCCGGCTCGACAAGGCGAGCGAGGGCCTGCTGCTGTTCACCAATGACACGGTGCTGGCGCAGCGTCTCCTCGACCCTGACAGCGGCATTGCCAAGACCTACCATGTGCAGACCCGGGGCCGACCGGCCGAGGCAGACCTCGCGCAAATGATGGCCGGAATCCTGGACGATGGCGAGTTGCTGAAGGCGGCTGGGGTGAAGATCCTGCGCGAGGCGGACAAGACCTGCTGGCTGGAGTTCGAGCTGCGCGAAGGCAAGAACCGCGAAATCCGCCGCATGTTGGAGGCGCTTGGCTTCGAATGCCTGCGCCTCATCCGCATCGACTTCGGCGGCCAGGTCCTCGGCAATCTGGAGAAGGGCAAGGCGCGGTTCCTGACGCAGGCCGAGGTCGCTGCGCTGAAGCGTCGCGCCGGCAAGGGCTGACGGCGCTTCGAATAGCTTTGGTCGCGCCCGCCGACCTGCTAGTCTTCCGGAACAAGACCTATCCGAAGCGGAGATCCAGCCATGAGTCGCCTACACACCGAAAACCATCTCGTATCGCGGATCGGCTGGCTGCGCGCGGCCGTGCTCGGCGCCAATGACGGCATCGTCTCGACGGCAAGCCTGGTGGTCGGCGTAGCGTCCGCTTCCGCCGGCAGTTCGGAGGTCTTGGTGGCGGGCATTGCCGGCCTGGTCGCCGGTGCCATGTCGATGGCAGCCGGGGAATATGTCTCGGTCAGTTCGCAGTCCGACACCGAGCAGGCGGATCTCGACCGGGAACGCAAGGAACTCGAAATCCAGCCTGAATTCGAAAGGGAAGAGCTGGCGCAGATCTATGTCGCCCGTGGCGTCGCGCCGGAACTGGCACGCGAGGTCGCCGACCAGTTGATGGCCAAGGATGCGCTGGGCGCCCATGCCCATGACGAACTCGGCATTTCCGAAATGACCACCGCCCGGCCGATCCAGGCGGCCCTGACGTCGGCGGCAACCTTCGCCGTCGGCGCCGGCCTGCCTCTGCTGATGGTGATCGTGTCGCCGGCCAACCTGCTCGTCTGGACGGTGTCAGCCGCTTCGCTCCTCTTCCTCGCCCTGCTCGGGGCGGTCGGCGCAAAGGCCGGCGGTGCCAATGTCGCGCGCGCCACGTTGCGCGTGACCTTCTGGGGCGCCTTTGCAATGGCGCTGACAGCCGGCATCGGCGCGGTGGTGGGCACGGCCGTCTGATCGGTCGGATGCAGAGGTCGCCATTCGGCGCGCCGTCGACCGCCGACAAAAATACGCGCCGGCACCTCTCCGCGCTTGTCAATCCGACACGGCGAATACCATATCGAAGCACGAGCCCGGTTCGCGGGCGCAAGGCTGGCCAAAGGAAATCACCATGAGCACATCGTCGTCCGTCAATCCCGCCGTCTTCGAATGGACTGGCCCGAACGGGCTGCCGCGCTTCGAGGCCGTCTCCGACGACGACTATGCGCCGGCCTTCGACGCCGCCATTGCCGCCCATGACGCCGAGATCGACGCGATCGCGAAGAACCCGGAAGCGCCTACTTTCGCCAACACCATCGTCGCCTCGGAGACGGCCGGGGACGAGCTGTCGCGCGTCTCGGCGCTGTTCTGGAACAAGGCGGGCGCCCACAGCAACGACCTCATCCAGGCGCTCGAGCGCGAGATCGCGCCGAAGATGTCGCGCCACTATTCGAAGATCGGCATGAATGCCGACCTCTTCCGCCGCATCGACACGCTGTGGGAGAAACGCGCCGAACTCGGCCTGACGACCGAGGAACTGCGCGTGCTGGAACGCCACTGGAAGGGCTTCGTCAAGTCGGGCGCCAAGCTGGAAAAGGCGAAGCAGGAGCGGCTTGCGGCAATCAACGAACGGCTGGCGAGCCTCGGCGCGCAGTTCGGCCAGAACGTGCTGGCCGACGAAAAGTCCTGGTGCCTGCCGCTCGGCGGCGAAGACGATCTTGCCGGCATTCCGGATTTCCTGAAAGAGGCGATAGCATCGGTCGCTGCTGCGCGCGGCGAGGGCCATGCTTATGTCGTCACGCTGTCGCGTTCGATCATCGAGCCGTTCCTCACCTTCTCGACACGCAGGGACCTGCGCGAACAGGCGTTCAAGGCCTGGGTGGCGCGCGGCGAGAACGGCGGCGAAACCGACAACCGGGCGATCGTCAAGGAGACGCTGGCGCTTCGGGCCGAAAAGGCGGGCCTGCTCGGTTATGCCAATTATGCCGCGCTGAAGCTCGACGACACCATGGCCAAGACCCCGGAGGCGGTGAACGGGCTTCTGATGAAGGTCTGGGAAAAGGCGCTCGATCAGGCCCGGATCGAAGAGCGCGAGCTTGCCGCCCTGATCGCCGAGGAAGGCAAGAACCACGAGGTGATGCCCTGGGACTGGCGCCATTATGCCGAAAAGCTGCGTGCCCGGAAGTTCGACTTCTCCGAAGCCGAGCTGAAGCCCTATCTGCAGCTCGAGAAGATCATCGAGGCCTGCTTCGATGTGGCTGGCCGGCTGTTCGGCATCAAGGCGGTGCCGCTCAGGCAAGTGGTCGGTTACCATCCGGACGTGCGCGTCTTCGAGATCCGTGACCGCGAGGACAAGCTGGTCGCCATGTTCCTCGGCGACTATTTTGCCCGGCCGTCTAAGCGTTCCGGTGCCTGGATGAGTTCGTTCCAGTCGCAGCACAAGCTGCCGCTGAAGAACGGCGCGGTCGGCGAGATCCCGATCATCTACAACGTCTGCAACTTCGCTAAGCCCGAGGCGGGCCGTCCGGCGCTTCTGTCGCTCGACGATGCGCGCACGCTGTTCCACGAGTTCGGTCACGCCGCGCATGGCATGCTGTCCAACGTCACCTATCCGTCGGTCGCCGGCACCGGCGTGTCGCGCGACTTCGTCGAACTGCCCTCGCAGCTTTACGAACACTGGCTGACGGTTCCGGAAATCCTCAAGACCTACGCCGTGCACTATGAGACCGGGCAGCCGATGCCGCAGGCCCTGCTGGAAAAGGTCCTGGCGGCCCGCACCTTCAATGCCGGCTTTGCCACGGTCGAGTTCACCTCGTCGGCGCTGGTCGACATGGCGTTCCACACCCGGGGCGCGGTCGAGGACCCGATGGCCGTGCAGACCGAGGTGCTGACGTCGATTGGCCTGCCGCAGTCGCTGGTCATGCGCCATGCCACGCCGCATTTCCAGCACGTCTTTGCCGGCGACGGCTATTCGGCCGGCTACTATTCCTACATGTGGTCGGAAGTGCTGGACGCCGACGCCTTCTCTGCCTTCGAGGAGACGGGCAACGCCTTCGATCCGGCCATGGCCGAGAGACTGAAGGCCAATATCTATTCGGTCGGCGGCTCGATCGACCCGGAAGTGGCCTATACGGCGTTCCGCGGCCGCCTTCCGAGCCCCGAGGCCATGCTGAAGAAGAAGGGTCTCGCGGCCTAGTTTCGGCCTCGGCTGGCAAGAACGAAACTGCCCTGCCGGTAACCAAGCACGGCGGTTTCGGCTTTTTTTCTTTCGCGAACGCAAAAAACAGAGTATGAGCGCGGCAAAGTAACACGCCGCCACTCATTGTCGCGCGCCAGCCATCAGAGATCTTTGTATGAAACTTCGCAATATCGCCATCATTGCGCACGTCGACCATGGGAAAACGACCCTTGTGGACGAGCTCCTGAAACAGTCGGGTTCGTTCCGCGAGAACCAGCGCGTTGCAGAACGCGTCATGGATTCGAACGATCTCGAAAAGGAACGCGGCATCACCATTCTTGCCAAGGCGACCTCGGTCGAATGGAAGAATACCCGCATCAACATCGTCGACACCCCCGGCCACGCCGACTTCGGCGGTGAAGTCGAGCGCATCCTGTCGATGGTCGATGGCGCGATCGTTCTGGTCGACTCCTCTGAAGGCCCGATGCCGCAGACGAAGTTCGTGGTCTCCAAGGCGCTGAAGGTCGGTCTCCGCCCGATCGTCGCGATCAACAAGATCGACCGTCCGGACGGTCGCCACGAAGAAGTCATCAACGAAGTCTTCGACCTGTTCGCCAATCTCGACGCGACCGACGAACAGCTCGACTTCCCGATCCTCTACGGTTCGGGCCGCGACGGCTGGATGAACGTCAATCCGGAAGGTCCGAAGGACCAGGGCCTGGCTCCGCTGCTCGACCTCGTGCTGGAACATGTTCCCGAGCCGAGCGTCGGCGACGAAGACGGCGCCTTCCGCATGATCGGCACGATCCTGGAAGCCAACCCCTTCCTTGGCCGCATCATCACCGGCCGCATCCATTCCGGTTCGATCAAGCCGAACCAGGCCGTCAAGGTCATCGGCCAGGACGGCAAGCTGATCGAGAACGGCCGCATTTCCAAGATTCTCGCCTTCCGCGGCATCGAGCGTACCGCGATCGACGAAGCCCATGCGGGTGACATCGTCGCCATCGCCGGCCTGTCCAAGGGCACCGTCGCCGACACCTTCTGCGACCCGTCCGTGACCGAGCCGCTCACCGCACAGCCGATCGACCCGCCGACGGTCACCATGTCCTTCCTCGTCAACGACAGCCCGCTGGCCGGCACCGAAGGCGACAAGGTCACCAGCCGCGTCATCCGCGACCGCCTGCTCAAGGAAGCCGAAGGCAATGTCGCGCTGAAGATCGAAGAAGCCGAAGGCAAGGATTCGTTCTTCGTGTCCGGCCGCGGCGAATTGCAGCTCGCCGTCCTGATCGAGACCATGCGTCGCGAAGGCTTCGAGCTTGCCGTGTCGCGTCCGCGCGTCGTCATGCACAATGACGAGGCGACCGGTCAGCTCATGGAGCCGATCGAAGAAGTCGTCATCGACGTGGACGAAGAGCATTCCGGCATCGTCGTGCAGAAGATGTCCGAGCGTAAGGCCGAAATGGCCGAGCTTCGGCCGTCCGGCGGCAATCGCGTGCGTCTGGTGTTCTTCGCGCCGACCCGCGGCCTGATCGGCTACCAGTCGGAACTGCTGACCGACACCCGCGGCACGGCCATCATGAACCGGCTGTTCCACGACTACCAGCCCTACAAGGGCCCGATCACCGGCCGCACCAACGGCGTCCTGCTGTCCAACGGCGCCGGCGAGGCCGTGGCCTATGCCATGTTCAATCTCGAGGACCGCGGTCCGATGATGATCGAGCCGGGCGAGAAGGTCTATGCGGGCATGATCATCGGTATCCACACTCGCGACAACGACCTCGAAGTCAACGTTCTGAAGGGCAAGCAGCTCACCAACATCCGCGCTGCCGGCAAGGATGAAGCCGTCAAGCTTACCCCGCCGATCCGCATGACGCTCGACCGTGCGCTGTCCTGGATCCAGGACGACGAACTGATGGAAGTCACGCCGAAGTCGATCCGTCTGCGCAAGATGTATCTCGATGCCAACGACCGCAAGCGGTTCGACAAGGCACGCGCTGCCGCCCAGGCCTGATCATCGGCACCAGCGATTTCATGAAACCCCGGCTCCCGAGCCGGGGTTTTTGTTTGTGTATTGGAGGCCGTCGGGCTTGCGACAGGCCTTAAGATTGCGTTAAATTTCTCGCTATGGTCCAGATGAGAGCGCTGGAAGCGGTTTGACGGCGAGACTTTCTCCCCGTCGGCAAGCTTCAGCCGGACGAAAGTAGCGTTATGAAGACGTTGTCGATCGATGTGCGCCCTGCCGAGCCGCAGGATGCTGCCTCCATTGCCGAGGCGCACCGGAGCGCGTGGCAGCACGCCTATGCCGGGCTCATTCCGCATCGGCCGCTCACCAAGATGATCGAACGGCGCGGCGAGACCTGGTGGCGCAAGGCGACGCGTGGGCCCGCTACGATCCTCGTGGTCGACGTCGCCGGCATGATCGCCGGCTATACCACGCTCGGCCTCAACCGCGCGCGCGCCCTTCCCCAGGAAGGCGAAATCTACGAAATCTACATGCGCCCCGAATATCAGGGCATCGGGCTTGGCCACACCCTGTTCGGCGAGGCGCGGCGCCTGCTCAAGTCCTTGGGCTGCAACGGCATGGCCGTCTGGTGCCTCGAAGACAGCCAGCACGCGGTCGATTTCTTCCGCTCCAATGGCGGGGTCGACGCCGTCGAAGGTCTGGAAGACTTCGATGACGTGCAGCTGAAGAAGCTCGGCTTCATCTGGAACTGAGTTTGGCTCCGTCTATTCCCCAGTAAGCCCCTCGGGCCAGACATGGGTCTGCTCGCTCGTCTTGTCGCCTCGTTTTCCGACCCACATGCCTTCCTGATAGCCGCAGGCAAAGTCCCGCGCGTCGCTGTCGGCGATCTGGCGGGCGAGTTCGTTGGCGTTGGGATTGGACAGCGCGTCGACATAGCCGACGACGCAGCTCAGGCCGTCGTCCGGCTGGGCGACGCGCGCGACCACCAGCACCTGACCTTCCGCCGCCTTGGTCGGCATGCCGGTGGCGCCGACATTTTCGATGAACCAGCGCAGGATCGCAGCAAAGGGCTTTCCCGATGCGTCGAGGCGCCATTCGACCTTGGTGTTGACGTGGTTGAAGGCCCCAAAGGACTCGAAGGCGCCTTCGATCAGTTCGGCACGCACCGGACCGTAGAGAACGCTCTGGCGAAGGTCCCCTTCGGAGAAATAGATCGGATAGTCCTTGTAGCCCTTGCACTTCATCGAAGCGCCCATGTCGTCGGCGGCGATCGTCTGGCAACGGTCAAGGTTGAGGTCGGTATAGACGCTCTCGTTGGCCAGTGCCGGAACGGACAGTCCAAGAAACGCGAAAGCAAGTGTGGTGGTCAGGCGACGGAAAACGAGCATCGATGGTCCCCTCTCGTAGTACTCCCATCCGATATAGCAGAGCGCGGGCCGGATGGCGCGGGGGGGGCCTGAAAAAGCCTGGAAATCCGGGCGCTGCGGATCGCCCGCTTTTGGGGCCTTCGTCCAAAGCCGTGTTGCATTGCATCCGAATTCCCATTAGGAAGCGCGGGATTTCAACACTCCCATGGGGCTGCAAATGCGTATTGATGCAATCAAGATCGGCAAGAATCCGCCGGATGACGTGAACGTCATTGTTGAAGTGCCGGTCGGCGGCCACCCGATCAAGTACGAGATGGACAAGGAAGCCGGCGCGCTGATCGTCGACCGCTTCCTCTATACGGCGATGACCTATCCGGGCAATTACGGCTTCGTGCCGCACACGCTTTCGGAAGACGGCGACCCGATCGACGTCCTGATCTGCAATACGCGCCCGCTCGTTCCCGGCTGCGTCATCAATGTCCGCCCGATCGGCGTCATGGTCATGGAAGACGACGGAGGCAAGGACGAGAAGATCATCGCCGTTCCGTCGCACAAGCTGACGCAGCGCTACGACAAGATCGAAAACTACACCGACATGCCGGAGATCACGCTCAAGCAGATCGAGCACTTCTTCGAGCACTACAAGGATCTGGAGCCCGGCAAGTGGGTGAAGATCGCCGGCTGGCAGGATGTCAGCGTCGCCAAGTCGCTGATCGTCGAAGCCATCGAGCGCTACAAGGCACAGAAGTAAGATCAGTCGGCCACCAGGCCGCCTATCCGATTTGCCAAATCCTCCGGGTCGCCATCGATCCGGAGGATTTTTTGTCTGGCGGTGTCGCCGGAGACGACGGATACGGAAGACTTGGGAACGCCGAGCGCCTTGGCCAGCAGCGCGACAAGCGCCTTGTTGGCCTTGCCCTTTTCCGGAACGCACGAGACGCGCGCCTTCAGATGGGCTTCGCCCTCGGCATTCAATTCGACGCCGTCGATGGCATCGCGCCCGCCGTTCGGGGTCAGCCGAACGGCAAGCCGCAGGTGATCGGCAAAGGCCTTGTAGGGCGGGATCACAAGAACAGGGGGACGATGCTGTTCCACATCAGCGAACGGATGAAGAAGATGATGAGCAGCACGACGATCGGGGAAATGTCGATGCCGCCGAGGTCCGGCAGGACGCGGCGCAGGGGACGAAGCACCGGCTCCGTCACGTTGTAGAGGAAGGTGCCGATCGAGTTGACGAAGCGGTTGCTCGAGTTGATCACGTTGAAGGCATAGAGCCAGGAAAAGATGGCGCTGGCGATGAGCACCCAAGTATAAAGGTTCAATGCCAGATCGATCGTCTGAAACAGCGCGAGCATGCAGGTCTCCATTTCTCGGTTGACAGACATGTAGACATTGGCGACTAAACGGACAAGTGCCGCGGGCCGGGCGATGCGGAAACATGTTTAACGGGTGGATCCCATGCCGGCGCACCTTCGCCCGAGTGGAAAGCTCCGTTGATGACCCCAGCCTCGTCCGGCGATCGTTTCGCCGCCTTCCGGCACGTTTCCTATCTCCGCTTCTTCCTCGCCCGTTTCCTCGGCGCCTTCGCGACGCAGATTCTCAGCGTCTCGGTCGGCTGGCAGATGTATGACGAGACTGGCAGCGCCTTCTATCTGGGCCTGATCGGGCTGGTGCAGTTCCTACCTTCGCTGCTGCTCATCCTCGTGACCGGGTCAGTCGCCGACCGCTACAACCGGCGCGCCATCGTCGCCACCTGCATGATCGTCAGTGCGCTTTGCGGTGCGGCCATGCTGGTGCTGACCGCGTTCGACGCCTTCGAGCCGATCTTCGTTTTCGCCATTCTCGTGGTGTTCGGCATTGAGCGCGCCTTCAACGCGCCCGCCGTCCAGTCGCTGGCGCCCAACCTCGTGCCGCCGGAGGACCTCGGCAATGCGGTCGCGTGGAACTCGTCCTCCTGGCAGACGGCGTCGATCATCGGGCCTGTGGCCGGCGGCCTGCTCTACGGCGTCAGTGCCGTGCTCGCCTATTCCGTGTCCTTCGCCTTCTTCGTCGCCGCCGCGGTTCTCGTCTTCATGGTCGCCAAGCCCGTCCAGCGGACCGCGTCCAAGGCGGTGTCGTGGAACACCATCCTGGCCGGTTTCCGGTTCATCTTCGGCGAAAAGGTGGTTCTCGGCGCCATTTCGCTCGATCTCTTCGCCGTTCTGCTCGGCGGTGCGATCGCGCTGATGCCGGTCTTTGCCCGCGATATCCTGACGCTCGGACCGCTCGGGCTCGGCCTGCTGCGCGCCGCGCCCGGCATCGGCGCGATCATGGTCGCGGTGGCGCTCGCCAGTTTCCCGATCCGCCACAATGCCGGGCTGTTCATGTTCATCGGCGTCGCTCTGTTCGGCGCCGGCACGATCCTGTTCGGCTTGTCGGAAACGGCATGGATCTCGATCGCCGCGCTGATGCTGATGGGGGCCGCCGATATGGCCTCCGTCTATGTGCGCGAGACGTTGATCGCGCTGTGGACGCCGGACGAGGTGCGCGGGCGGGTGAATGCCGTCAACATGGTCTTCGTCGGCGCGTCCAACGAGCTCGGCGAATTCCGCGCCGGAACGATGGCGCATCTCGTTGGGCCCGTCCCGGCGGTGGTGATCGGCGGGGTCGGCACGCTGGCGGTCGCCGTGATCTGGGCGCTCGGTTTCCCGCAGCTCAGAAAGATCGACAGTCTCGACGTACCCAACACTCAGGCGAAGTGACGGCTCTTCACGAAGACCAGGTCGAGGAAATCCGAGAGCCATGCCTTCAGCGGGGCATCGAAGATCATCCGGCCTTCGAGATGGTCGCGGCCCTGCTGGGCGTTGGGCATGATGAAACGGTGCGCGCCGTGCACGACCCAGCGCTGCATCATGGCGCGCGTCAGTTCGGCATGGAACTGCAGGCCCCAGGCATTGTCGCCGTAGCGGATGGCCTGGTTGCGGTAGACATCGCCCTCGGCCAACAATTGGCAGCCATGCGGCAGGTCGAAACCCTCGCGGTGGAAGTGGTAGACCATTTTCGGCCAGTTGCGCATCAGCAGCCGGCCGTGCTCCGTCGGATGCAGCGGATACCAGCCGATTTCGACGCGGCCTTCCGGCTCCGGCTCGACCTTGCCGCCGAGATGGCGCACCAGCATCTGGGCGCCGAGGCAGATGCCAAGATAGGGTTTGTTCTCCTTCAGCGGCACGGCGAGCCAGTCCGTCTCGGTCCTGACGAAGGGATCCGGGTCGTTGGCACTCATCGGGCCGCCGAAGACGACCGCGCCGGCATGGGACTCAAGCGTCGGCGGCAGGCGGTCGCCCAGCACGGGCCGGCGGATGTCGAGCGGGAAGCCCTTCTCGGTCAGCATCTGGCCGACACGGCCAGGGCTCGACCTTTCCTGGTGGAGAACGATCAGGACCGGCTGCCGGTCCCGGCGCCGGTGAGGATCATCCAGCATCGCCGTCTCCCTCGAGGCCGGCGCGTGCCTCGGCCTCCTGCCTTTCGTGTACGCGGTCGCGTCCCGATACGCCAAGAAGATCGGCAATCCGCCAGATGGCGTGATCCTCCATCTCGCTGCGGCTGCCATCGGCGTAGACGATGTCCCAGAGAATGCCGACCAGCTGCTGGCGCTGGGTCTCGTCGAGCGACCGCTTGAGGTCCGAGGTGAAGCGGTAGTAGTCCACCGCTTCGCTCTCCGCCGCGCTGCCCTGGGCCAGAAGCGCATCGAGCGCCTCTTCATCCAGGTCATACTGCTCGCGCATCAGCGAGCGAAGCTTGGCGCGCTCGGCATCGTGCACGACGCCGTCGGATTCCATCACCTGCAGACAGAGCGCCGCCACCGCAATGCGCGGATCGTCAGGGGCGAAAGCCGGCTGCTGCTGGCCGGATTGGGTCAGGCTCTGGAAGAAGGACTGCAGTCGTTCCAGCATTTGGCCTCCTCAGAACAGCTTCAGTCGGGATTTCGGGTCGCCGCCGCTGGGCTGGGCGCCTTCGCGAACACCCGGATCGTCCGGCGGACGGCCGAAGAACGGTTCGGGTGACTGCTCCGGCTTCGGCTTCCTTTCGTCGCGCGCGGGGACGGGCTTGACCGGTGCTGCCGGCGGTGCGGTTTCGCTGGCCGGAACCACGCTCACCGGCGCAGCCGCCGCCGTTGAGCGTTCGGTATCGACCGTGCTGACCGGCGGAAGCGTTTCAAGGGCGATCGTGGCGCTGCTGACCGCACCCTCCTCGACCGGGCCTTCCAGCTGGTCGAAGGGCACCTTCCACTCGAAGGCATCGAGCTTTCCGGTCACCGGCGAGAGCGGCAGCCATTTGTCGGAGACGTAGCCGTCGGCGACCCAGGCCGGATCGCGGCCGGCCTTCAGCGCCTGTGCCATCCAGTGACGGATGCGGCCCTGGTCGCCGGTCTCGGCCTCCTCGATGTCGGCGAGCAGCAGATAGACGCGCTCGCTCGAATGCATGCGCGCGGCGGCCTCCGCCTTGGCGCGGGCCTTCGCGAAGTCCTGCGCATCGAGGGCCGCTTCGGCGACGATCAGCAGGGACTCGACATTGTTGGTTCGCAGTGATTCCAGGCGTTCGGCGCGCTTCAGCCGGTCGACGGCGCTGTCACCGCCGCGGGCACGCAGATAGGCATGGGCGATCTCCGGATGCGGGTTGAGCTTCCACACCTGTTCCAGCACGCTCGAGGCCTTGCGCAGGTTGTCCTCGCGCAGATAGGCCTTGGCCGCGACGATCGCGGCCGGAACGAGATCCTTGGCAAGCTTCAGCGCCTGGAGCGCGTTGTCGCGAGCGGCTACGGGTTCGCTTTCCAACCGATCCTCGGCCTTTGCCGTGAGAAGCACGGCCTTCAGGCGTTCCGCATCGGGGCGGTTGATCACATGGGCGACCCGCTGCTGGTCGAGCAGGCGGATCGAATCGTCCCAGTTGCCGACGCGGCAGCGATATTCGAGCGTCGCCTTGGCGGCCCAGGGCAGGTAGGGCGCGCTTTCCGCCGCAGTTTCGGCGTACTGCCGCGCCGCCTCGTAGGCGCCGAGCCGGTCTGCCTCGACATAGAGGCCACGCAACCCCAGTTCGCGGGTTTCGGGATCGTCGGCCATCTGCTGGAACAACCGGCGCGCCTCGTCGTGGCGGCCTTCGATCACCGCCGTCTGGGCGTCGAGCACCAAAATCAGCGGTTCCTGGTCGGCGCGTAGCAGGCCGCGGGCCCGGGCGCTCATCTTGTGGGCGAGGGCCGCATTGCCGGCGCCGGCCGCGATCAGCCCGGTCGACAGCGCCTGGTAGCCGCGGTCACGGGTGCGCGCGCGGAAATAGCGGCGCACCGAATGGGGCGAGGTCCACAGCATGCGGACGAACCACCAGATCACCATGAAGCCGGCGATGATGGCGAGCAGTATCGAGGCCGCGACCATCAGGCTCATCTCGATCAGCTGACCCTGCCAGAGGATCGACAGCGAGCCGGGGCGGTCGGCGAGCCAGGCAAAGCCGAAGCCGAGGGTGAGGATGGTGAGGATGAAGAACAGAATTCTCAGCATGGATTGCTTCCTCAGCCCTTCTTGCCGCTGACGACGGCGGCGAGCGCATCGCCGACCAGCGCCTCGATATCGATCCGGGTCTTGAGCATCGACACGTAGTCGGTGGATACGGCCTTGCCGGCGTCTGGCAAGCTTTCCCATTCGAGGGCGGCGCCCTTGAGGTCGCCGTTCTGCAGCTTGTCTTCCATGCGTGCGAGGATCGCCTCGGGAGTCGCGCCTTCGACATTGCCGACCGGGCGGACCTTGACCACCGAGAGCGCGCTGGACAGCAGGCGCTGGCCGATGCCCTCGTTGGGGTCGGGCTGATGGATGGCGGCGAGGATGGTGTCGGCGACGTCGCCGAACTTGCGCACGAGTTCGGCGCGCGAGGCGACGCCAGTCGCAGCGTGCGGGCGCAGCCCCGCGACGGCGGGATCGTCGGGCGAGATGCTGGCCAGCGCATCGAGCTCGGCCATGAAGGGACCGCCGCGCTCGGTCGCGGATTTCAGTGCGGTGAGCGCGATCGCCTTCGCCATCTCGACGTCGGTGCGCGGTGCATCGAGCTTCTTCTCCGCTTCCGCGAGACGTTCGGTGAGACGGGTCTCGGCATCGCCAAGTGCGCTGGCATTGCCGGCGATTTCGCCCTTCAGGGCGGCGATCGCCTCGTCGGCCTGGGCAAGCTTCTGCCGCAGTTCTTCGAGCGCCGCAGCGTCGGGCGCTGCAGCCGCCTGGCTGGCAACCGACCCTTCCAGGGCGGCCAGCCGTTCTTCCAGGCGGGGATCGGTCGCGGCCGGAGCACTGGAGAGGCTGGCGATCTGCGATTTCAGGGTTTCGATCTCGGCGGACAGGCCGGACGTATCGGCGGGTGCGGCGGTTGGTGGTGCGATCGCCGGCAGGTAACCGGCATATTGCATGCTGCCGGCGCCGGCCAACGCCACGAGGCCGCCGAAAATGCCGGCGGCGACCATTGCCGGCAGGGCCGGACCGGATCTTGCCGGTTGGGGCGCCTCGCGTGGCGGCGGTTCCGGGGCAGTGGCGGTGCTTTCCGCCGGCGCTTCGGGCGGCCAGGCGGCTTCGGCGGCCGGTTCGGCAACCTCCTCGGTCGATGCGCCTTCCGGTGCTGCCGGCGAAGGCTCGGCTGCCGCCGGTTGCACGTCGTCGAAGGATGCGCTTGCAGTGCCGGCCATCACCGTTTCGGCGATGTCGGGCGTGTCGGTGGGTTCGCGCTCGGTGGAGGCATCGGCATTTACCGACTCGGCCGTCAGGTCGATGGTGACCGGGTCGTTGGGCGACTTCGAGCGGCGGGGCGGCTTTCCGGAAACCATGTCAACCTCTTCATTTCCCTGCGGTCCCTTAAAACTAGTCAGTCGGGCGGGGGAAAGAAAGGGCGAAGATCAAATTTGGCCCGCGACCTTAGAGTAGGGAGAGGAGCGATGCCTCGGTCGGAGCCGGTGCGACCTGCGTTTTCGAGCGGAAGAATTCCGGCACCACGCCCGCGATTTTCTCGCTCAGGCAGAGAATGCGGGCGCCGGAGAGCAAGGCCTGGCCGGGCTTCGGCAGGGGCAGGTCGAACAGGCGGCGGGCGCTCTCGCTCGAATAGAGCAGGACGACATCGACGGGATCCGTGCCGAGCACGTGCATGATCTCGGACGTGGAGGGGGCGAGCGGGCGCATGCGATAACATTCGCAGATCGCGACCGGCACATCGAAGGCTGCGAGTTCGCTCTCGAAGCCTGGGGCGCGCGGGCTGCCGGCGAGATAGAGAAGGGGCCGGTCCGGGGTGAACGCCGGATCCGTCTGCCCGGCGATCATCCGGGCAAGGGTCGTCCCGTCATTGTCACCGGCCGCCACATTGCGAAAGCCGAGGTTCCAGGCGGCCGTCGCCGTGCTTTCGCCGACGGCAAAGCAGGCCATGTCGAAAAGTGCGGGCGGGAGATCGGGCAGGGCATGCAAGGCGCGGATCGCCTCGGCACTTGTCACGGCGACCGCGGCATGAGGGCGCGCAAGGGCTGCGGCCAGGGCGTCGACGTCGTGCTCGGCGACGGCTAGCGGCAGCAGCAGCGGCTCGTGGCCGCGCCGCCTGAGTTCGGCAGCGGTGCGGCTTGCGGCCGGTTCGGGGCGCGTCACCAGAACGCGCATGGCTCAGTTCCAGCTGGCGAAGAAGTCGGGGCCGGCCTTGGCGCGGATCGCCTCGCCGGCGGCCCGGCCGATGGCGACGGCGTCGGCGCGGGCGCCTCCCGTCTCGATCTCATGGAACCGCGCACCGTCGGGCGTCAGGATCATGCCCGAGAAGGTGAGTGTGTCTCCGTCGCAACGCGCATAGCCGGCGATCGGCGTGCGGCAGGAACCGTCGAGGGCGGCCAGGAAAGCGCGCTCGCAGCTGACCGCGTCGAAGGTGGCGCGATCATTGATCGCTTCCAGCAGGTCATTGATCCTGTCGTCGCCGATCCGGCTCTCGATACAGATCGCGCCCTGGGCGGGGGCCGGCGGAAATTCCTTCGGGTCGAGCAGTTCGGTCGGCACGTCCTGTTTGCCGAGGCGTCTGAGGCCGGCATAGGCAAGCAGCGTCGCATCGACCTGGCCTTCGGCAAGTTTGCGCAGACGGGTGTCGACAAGCCCGCGGAAGGGGATGACGTTAAGATCGGGGCGCAGGCGACGGATCAGCGCTTGGCGCCGCAGCGACGAGGAGCCGACGGTCGCGCCGTGCGGCAACTCGGTGAGCTTCGGTGCGGCCGCGCCAATGAAGGCGTCACGAACGTCCTCGCGCGGCAGATAGGCGGAGAGGACCAGGCCCTCCGGCAACTTGGTTGGCATGTCCTTCGAGGAGTGCACGGCGAAATCCAGGTCGCCGGACAGCAATTGCTGTTCCAGCTCCTCGGTGAACAGGCCCTTGCCACCGATTTCCGAAAGCGGGCGGTCGGTGATCCGGTCGCCCTGGGTCGACAGCACGACGACCTCGAACAACGCCTGCGGCAGGCCATGGGCCGCCATCAGTCGGTCACGGGTCTCGTAAGCCTGCGCCAGAGCGAGCGGGCTGCCGCGCGTGCCGATGCGAAAAGGTTTTGTTTGCATCCGATCTGATCCGTTGTTACCGACAGTCCTCGTAGACGGGTTTCCCGGTCATCGCAATCAATGAACAGGGCAAATGGGCTCCAAACTACGCATTCTCGGCATCGAGACCAGTTGTGACGAAACGGCCGCGGCGGTCGTTTCCCGCTTCGACGACGGCACCGGCCTGGTCGAGGCGGATGTGGTCCTCAGCCAGCTCGACGAGCACAGCGCCTATGGCGGCGTCGTCCCGGAAATCGCGGCGCGGGCCCATGTCGACGCCCTCGACAGCCTGATCGAGGGGGCGCTCACGCGCGCCGGAACACGACTGTCCGATATCGATGCGATTGCAGCCACCGCCGGCCCCGGCCTGATCGGCGGGCTTCTGGTCGGGCTGATGACCGGGAAGGCGATCGCGCGGGCGACGGGCAAGCCGCTCTACGCGGTCAACCATCTCGAAGGCCACGCGTTGACGGCGCGGCTGACGGACAGCCTCACATTTCCCTATCTGATGCTGCTCGTCTCCGGCGGCCACACCCAGCTGGTGCTGGTGCGCGGCGTCGGCGACTACGAGCGCTGGGGCACGACGATCGATGATGCGCTGGGCGAGGCCTTCGACAAGACGGCCAAGCTGCTCGGCCTGCCCTATCCTGGGGGGCCGGAGGTCGAGAAGGCCGCGGCAAAGGGCGAGGCGAAGCGGTTCGACTTCCCCCGGCCGCTGGTCGGCGAGGCACGGCTCGATTTCTCCTTCTCCGGGCTGAAGACGGCGGTGCGCCAGGCGGCCGAGAGCATCGCCCCGGTCAACGATCAGGATATCTCCGACATCTGCGCCTCCTTCCAGCGGGCCATTTCGCGCACGCTCGACGACCGGATCGGCCGCGGCCTGCAGCGGTTCCTCGCCGAGTTCCCGCAGCATGACCGCGTGCCCGCGCTGGTGGTCGCCGGTGGCGTTGCGGCGAACAAGGAATTGCGACGGACCCTGCAATTGCTCTGCGACCGGCACGGTTTCCGTTTCGTCGCCCCGCCACTTCACCTGTGCACCGACAATGCCGTGATGATCGCCTGGGCCGGCCTGGAGCGCATGGCGCTCGGCCTGCCGGCCGATCCGCTCGACGTGCAGCCGCGCTCGCGCTGGCCGCTCGACGGCGAGGCTAAGGCGGTGATCGGCCACGGCAAGCGTGGAGCAAAGGCATGAACGGGACTGAACGCGTCGTCGTCATCGGTTCGGGCGCCTTCGGCACGGCGCTTGCGGCCGTCATGGCGTCGGAGGGCAGAGTCGAAACCACGCTTCTCGGCCGGGATGCGACCCTCATCGCCGATCTGCAGGAAAACCGCATTCACGAGGCGGCCCTGCCGGGGATACGGCTGCCGGATACGCTCGATTTCAGCGCGGATCCCGACGTGATCTCCAAGGCCGGCATCGTGCTTTTCGCCATGCCGTCGCAGGCCCAGGTCGAGGCCGCGCGGCACTATGGTCCCAATCTGGCCGAGGGCGCGACCGTCGTCACCTGCGCCAAGGGCATCGACCGGGCGTCCGCCCGGCTGCTGACCGACGTGCTCGAGGAGGCGCTGCCGCATCATGCGATCGCCGCGCTGTCCGGCCCGGGCTTTGCCGCCGACATCGCGCGCGGCCTGCCGACGGCCATGGCGATCTCGGCCGCCGACCTCGCCACCGCGGAACGGCTGGCGCATGCCATTTCCGGCCGCACCTTCCGCCTCTATGCGTCCGACGACCGGATCGGCGTTCAGCTCGGCGGTGCGCTGAAGAACGTGCTGGCGATCGCCTGCGGCATCGTCGAGGGTATGGGGCTCGGCGATTCCGCCCGTGCCGCGCTGATCTCGCGCGGCCTTGCGGAAATGTCGCGGCTGGTTGCCGCCATGGGCGGCAAGGCGGATACTGTCCGGGGCCTGTCGGGCCTCGGCGACCTCGTCCTGACCGCGACCAGCCATCAGTCGCGCAATCTGCGCTTCGGCATTTCGCTGGGGCGTGGCGAGCCGATCGACTTTTCCCGCGGGCAACTGGTCGAGGGCGCCTTCGCCGCGGCCGTCGCCTCGCGTCTGGCCGAGGGATGCGCGGTCGACATGCCGATCACCGATGCCGTTGCCGCGGTCATCGAGGGAAGCCTCGACATCCCGACGGCCATCGAGCAACTGATGTCGCGCCCGATCACCACCGAGTGACGGGCTTTCTACGAGAACCAAGGAGAGACGAGAACATGCTGTTTGCCGTGATCTGCACCGACAAGCCGGGACATCTCAACGTCCGGATGGAAACCCGCCCAACCCATGTCGAATGGCTGAACGGTCTCAACGCCGCCGGCACGCTGAAGATCGGCGGCCCGTTCCTCGATGCCGACGGCAAGCCCTGCGGCTCCATGCTGCTGATCGCCGCCGATGATCTCGATTCGGCCAAGGCGATCGCCGCGCAGGATCCCTATGCCCAGGTCGGCCTCTTCGCCCATGTCGAGATCAAGCCCTACAACTGGGTTTTCAACAATCCGGAGGCTTGAGGGCGAATGGCATTCTGGCTCTATAAGTCCGAACCCTTCAAGTGGTCCTGGCAGATGCAGAAGGATGCGGGCGAGAAGGGAACCGAATGGACCGGCGTGCGTAACTATCTGGCGCGCAACAACATGCGGGCCATGAAGATCGGCGACAAGGGCTTCTTCTACCACTCGAACGAGGGGCTGGAGGTCGTCGGCATCGCAGAAGTCTGCGCGCTGTCCCATCCCGATTCCACTGCCGAGGGCGATGCCCGCTGGGACTGCGTCGACATTCGCGCGGTCTGCGACATGCCGAAGCCGGTCTCGCTGAAGGACGTCAAGGCCAATCCGAAGCTCGCCAACATGGCGCTGGTGACCTCGATGCGGCTCTCCGTCCAGCCGGTGACGGAAGAGGAATATCTCGAAGTCTGCCGCATGGGCGGCCTCGACAATCCGCCGCGCTGAGGAGATGGCTTGAACACCGATCCCGAGAGCTTCATCCGCGCCAATACCAGCCTGATGGCGCCGCCGCATGTGCCGGAAATCCGGCTGCTGCTGGCCAACGAGGTGCATGACCTCTGGCTGAAGACGGAAGAGGATCTCGAGGAGATCGGCCTGCCGCCGCCGTTCTGGGCCTTTGCCTGGGCGGGCGGGCAGGGGCTGGCCCGCTATATCCTCGATCATCCGGAAGAAGTGCGCGGCAAGCGCGTGCTCGATTTCGCCAGCGGTTCCGGGCTGGTCGCCATCGCCGCGAAGCTCGCCGGGGCAGCCGAAGTTATTGCCGCCGACATCGATCCATGGGCGGGGACGGCGGTCGGGCTCAATGCCGTCGAGAACGGTGTCGAGATCGGCTTTACCGCGGAAGACCTGATCGGCACGCCGGTCGAGGCGGATATCGTGCTGGCCGGCGACGTCTTCTATGATCGGGATTTCGCCGGCGCGCTGACCGAATGGTTCGGGCGTCTTTCAGCGGGCGGCACGCGTGTGCTGGTCGGCGATCCCGGGCGAAGCTACCGGCCGACCGAAAGGCTCGAGCCGCTCGCCACCTATGAAGTGCCGGTCACGCGCGTTCTCGAAGACAGCGAAGTGAAGAACACCACCGTCTGGCGCTTCCGCTGACCGGTCAGGTCACCGGGGGCGGATGACGCAGACGCCGGCCTCGTAGGAGCAGGCGCTGTCGTCCATCTCGGCGTCGATCTCGATGATCTTGGCGACCGGCGGGCGATAGGGAATGACGTCGCTGCGCGACCCTTCGATGGCGAAATAGATGCCCGAGCCGCGCACCCGCACCGCCGAGATCGATCCGGCGAAGGTGCCGATGCCCGGAACCACCGAGGGAAGGCCCGCGCCGCCGACCACCGCGTCGCGATGCGGATGGCCGTGGCCGTAACGGTGCGGATGGAAGCCGTGACCGTATTCACCGGCGTTCAGTCCGGTGGCGTTGAGCAGAAGCGAAAGGGTGCCGGCAATGACCAGTCCGGTGCGGGCAAGACGCGTGATCATGGATGCCTCTCCGTCGGGATCTCGGTGGTTAACAAATGGTTAAGACCACCATGCCGGATTTTTCCGGTAAAGTCATTGCCGCACGTGATTTTTTAGCAAAACACGATTAACCGCGGCGCCTTGGCATAAAGTTCTATCCATCCCAATCGATTAAAATGGAATCGGCGAGCGAATGGGCTTGTCGTCCGTCATTTCGGCGATTAAACGTCGCGATTGATGCAATGCACCCACGTGTGGGATCGACGCATTGCCCGGAGGATGTCCGAGAGTTCGGAACGCATTGAAACGCCGCGAGGTCCTGATGGCGAATCTGACAAATAACCGGCCCCTGTCGCCGCATCTGCAAATCTACAAGCCGATCCCCACCATGGTGACGTCGATCCTGCATCGCATCACCGGCGGCGCGCTGTATTTCGGCACCATCCTGGTCGCCTGGTGGCTGATCGCCGCCTCGACCGGCGCTACCTATTTCGACTGGGTCAGCTGGTTCATGGGCACGATCATCGGCCGGCTCGTGCTGTTCGGCTATACCTGGGCGCTGCTGCACCACATGCTCGGCGGTATGCGCCACCTGATGTGGGACGTCGGCTACGGTTTCGACAAGCACTTCTCCACCAAGCTCGCCAAGGCCAACATCATCGGTTCGGTGGTGCTGACCGTTCTCGTGTGGGCGATCGCCTACGCCGTCCGTTCCTGAGGTGACCAACATGGATATGCGCACTCCGCTCGGTAAGGTCCGCGGTCTCGGTTCGGCCAAGGACGGCACGGAACATTTCTGGCGTCAGCGGGTCACCGCCGTCGCCAATATTCCGCTCATCACCTTCTTCATCGGTTTCCTGGTCTGTTACGGCGGCGCTCCCTATGCGGACGTCGTCGGCGCGCTGGCCAATCCGGTCGTTGCCGTGGTCATGGGCCTGGTCGTCATTTCCGGCATCATTCACATGAAGCTCGGCATGCAGGTGATCATCGAGGATTATATCCATCACGAACTCACCAAGATCGCCCTGCTGATGCTCAACATGTTCTTCGCGATCCTGATCGGCGGGCTCTGTCTTTTCGCCCTTCTGAAGATCGCCTTCGTAGGATAATCCCATGGCACCGATCAACTCCCCCGCCCAGAACGGCAAGGCCTACAAGTATGTCGACCACTCCTATGACGTGGTCGTCGTCGGTGCCGGCGGCGCCGGCCTGCGCGCCACGCTCGGCATGGCCGAACAGGGCTTCAAGACAGCCTGCATCACCAAGGTCTTCCCGACCCGCTCGCACACGGTCGCGGCCCAGGGCGGCATCGCTGCCTCGCTGACCAACATGACGCCCGACTGCTGGCAGTGGCACCTCTACGACACGGTCAAGGGTTCCGACTGGCTCGGCGACGTCGACGCCATGCAGTATCTCGCCATGGAGGCGCCGAAGGCGGTCTATGAGCTCGAGCACTACGGCGTTCCCTTCTCGCGCAACGAAGAGGGCAAGATCTACCAGCGGCCGTTCGGCGGTCACATGCAGAACTACGGCGAAGGCCCGCCGGTGCAGCGCACCTGCGCTGCCGCCGACCGTACCGGCCACGCCATCCTGCACACGCTCTATGGCCAGTCGCTGCGCAACAATGCCGAATTCTTCATCGAGTATTTCGCCCTCGACCTGATCATGGCGCCCGATGGCCGCTGCACCGGTGTCGTCGCCTGGAACCTCGACGACGGCACGATCCATCGCTTCTCGGCTAAGATGGTCGTGCTGGCGACCGGCGGCTACGGCCGCGCCTATTTCTCGGCGACCTCGGCCCATACCTGCACCGGTGACGGCGGCGGCATGATCGCGCGCGCGGGCCTGCCGCTCCAGGACATGGAATTCGTGCAGTTCCACCCGACCGGCATTTATGGTGCGGGCTGTCTGATCACCGAAGGGGCGCGCGGCGAAGGCGGATATCTCGTCAACTCCGAAGGCGAGCGCTTCATGGAGCGCTATGCGCCCTCGGCCAAGGATCTTGCTTCCCGCGACGTCGTCTCGCGCTGCATGACGATGGAAATCCGCGAAGGCCGCGGCGTCGGCAAGAACAAGGACCACATCTACCTGCATCTCGACCATCTCGATCCGGCCGTCCTGCATGAGCGCCTTCCGGGCATCTCGGAATCGGCCAAGATCTTCGCCGGCGTCGACGTGACCCGCGAACCGATCCCCGTCCTGCCGACCGTTCACTACAACATGGGCGGTATCCCGACCAATTATTGGGGTGAAGTGCTGAATGCCGACGCCGCCAATCCGGAACGCATCGCGCCCGGCCTGATGGCGGTCGGCGAAGCCGGCTGCGCCTCGGTCCACGGCGCGAACCGCCTCGGCTCCAACTCGCTGATCGACCTCGTGGTCTTCGGCCGCGCCGCCGCCATCCGCGCCGGCCAGGTGATCGACAAGGCCGAGCCGATCCCGGCGCTCGACATCGCCGCCTGCGACAGGATCATGGAACGCTTCGACAGCCTGCGGAACTCCTCCGGCTCGACGCCGACCGCCGTGCTGCGCGACAAGATGCAGCGCGCCATGCAGGAAGACGCCGCCGTATTCCGTACCCAGGAAGCGCTCGAAAGCGGTTGCCGCCGCATTTCGGCGATCTGGAAGGAACTGCCGGACATCAAGGTCACCGACCGGTCCCTGGTTTGGAACTCCGACCTTGTCGAAACGCTCGAGCTGCACAATCTGATGGCCAACGCCATCACCACGGTCTACGGCGCGGAAGCCCGCAAGGAAAGCCGCGGCAGCCATGCGCGCGAAGACTACACCAGCGGCCCGTTCGCCGGTCGCGACGACGAGAACTGGCGCAAGCATACGCTGGCCTGGGTCTCCGAAGCCGGCGACGTGAAGCTGGACTATCGTCCGGTCCACACCGACCTCATCGCCGAAGGCATCGATCCCTACAAGATCGCGCCCAAGGCTCGCGTCTACTGATCTCGAGAGGAACTGGACATGGTTGAACTCGCTCTCCCCAAGAACTCGCAGATCAGCGAAGGCAAGGTCTGGCCGAAGCCGTCCAATGCCAAGAACGTCCGCGAATACCGGATCTATCGCTGGAACCCGGATGACGGCCAGAACCCGCGGATCGATACCTACTACATCGACATCGACGATTGCGGCCCGATGGTTCTCGACGGTCTCCTGTACATCAAGAACAATATCGACCCGACGTTGACGCTGCGCCGCTCCTGCCGCGAAGGCATCTGCGGTTCCTGCGCGATGAACATCGACGGCACCAACACGCTCGCCTGCACCAAGGGTATGGACGAGATCAACGGTACGGTGAAGGTCTATCCCCTGCCGCATATGCCTGTCGTCAAGGACCTTGTGCCGGACCTGACCAATTTCTACGCCCAGCATCGCTCGATCGAACCCTGGCTGAAGACGGTTTCGCCGCCGCCGGCCAAGGAATGGAAGCAGAGCCATGCCGACCGCCAGAAGCTCGACGGCCTCTACGAGTGCATCCTGTGCGCCTGCTGCTCGACCTCCTGTCCGAGCTACTGGTGGAACGGCGACCGTTATCTCGGTCCGGCCGTCCTCCTGCAGGCTTATCGCTGGCTGATCGATAGCCGCGACGAAGCCACCGGCGAGCGTCTCGACAACCTGGAAGATCCCTTCCGGCTCTATCGCTGCCACACCATCATGAACTGCGCGCAGACTTGCCCCAAGGGTCTCAACCCCGCCAAGGCGATCGCCGAAATCAAGAAGATGATGATCGAACGCCGTTTCTGACCGGCGACGAGGCAGAATGCGGGTTGCAATTCCAGCCTTGCGACCCATGTAATTGCAGGCCGGCGAGGATCTCCTTTCGAGGTCCCGCCGGTTCGTATATTTGCTAGTGTCTTGATTCGATCGTCCCATTCGCGATAATTCCGCCTTGTTTCGGGACGACAACCGGCCAAATGCGGTCAACCGGGAGTGTGATGATGAAGTTGAAATATGCGGCGACGGGCGTCGCGATCCTTCTGTCTCTGGCAGGCTGCCAGCGTACATCCTATAGCGGTCTCGATTCCGGCGCTTCTTCACTTCCTCCGCTTGAGGCGCAACCCGTGCCTTCCGTCCAATCCGGCCAATTGCCGCCGCCCGGTGCAGCCACGTCGCCGAATGGTTTCCCGGCAGCCCCCACGCCGGCGACCCAGACCGCGTCCCTCGATGCAGCACCCGCCACGGCCCTCGATGTCACCAAGGAATCCATGGTCGGCAACTGGCGCGTATCGAACGCCGGCGCCTCGTGCGACATGTTCCTGACGCTCACCAATCTCGGCAGCGGTTCGCGCGGCGGCACGCGCGGTTGCGCCGGCCCGCTCACCGCCATGGGCTCCTGGGAAGTGGCCGGCAAGCAGGTCGTCCTGAAGGACCGCAGCGGCAACGTTCTCGGCCGCCTCTACAAGTCCGCCGACGCGCGCTATGACGGCACGACCAGTACCGGTCAGCCGATCAGCCTCAGCCGCTAGGTTTCCACACCCATAAGCCGTGCGGCGGTCGCCCCGGCGACGCCGTCGGCCCGTCCAAGCGGAGCCTGCGCATGCAGCCCATTCCCGACTATGCGCTCAGCGTCGCCGAGCAATTGCGCGCGATGACCGATGCGGGCACGCTGCAGGCCGACAAGGCCCAGATGGCGGTGGCAGGCAAGCTCGACCGCATTCTCCAGGATCTGAAGCAACGGCGGCCGGCGGCCAAGAAGAGCGCGCTCGGCTGGATGTTCGCGCAGAAGCGCAAGCCGCTCCAGCCGGTGCGCGGGCTTTACGTGCATGGCAGCGTCGGTCGCGGCAAGACCATGCTGATGGACCTGTTCTTCAAGCTCGCTCCGGTCGAGAAGAAGCGGCGCGCGCATTTCCACGAGTTCATGGCCGACGTGCATTCGCGCATCCACGCGCACCGGATCAAGCTGAAGAACGGCGAAACCCGTCAGGCCGATCCCGTGCCGCCGGTTGCCGCGGCCTTGCGGGAGGAGGCCGAACTGCTCTGCTTCGACGAGTTCAGCGTCACCGACATCGCTGATGCCATGATTCTGGCGCGGCTGTTCACCGAACTCTTCGCGCTTGGCTGCACGCTGGTCGCGACCTCGAATGTCGAGCCAGACAATCTTTACCGCGACGGGCTCAACCGCGGCCTGTTCCTGCCGTTCGTCGCGCTGCTTCAGCGTCATGTCGAGGTGACCACACTCGATTCGACGACGGACTATCGGCTCGAGAAGCTGGAGAGCCTGCCGGTCTACGTCTCGCCGCTCGACGCGGAGGCGGACCGGCTGATGGACCGGGCATGGAAGAGGGTGACGGACGGGCGCACCGAGGTGGCGACCGAAATCGAGATGAAGGGGCGGGTGGTCCCTGTGCCGCGCGCCGTCGGCCGGGCCGCGCGCTTCACCTTTGCCGATCTCTGCGAGCGGCCGCTCGGCGCATCGGACTATCTGGCGATCGCCAAGCGCTTCGACATGGTCTTCGTCGACCATATCCCGCATCTCGGACCCGCCAAGCGCAACGAGACGAAACGCTTTATTATCCTTGTCGATGCACTGTACGACGCGTCGGTGCGGCTGTTCGCATCGGCCGCGGCGATGCCGGAGGCGCTTCTCACGGAGAAGAAGGGAACCGAAGGTTTCGAGTTCGATCGCACCGTATCGCGCCTTTTCGAGATGCGCAGCGCCGACTATTTGGCGCATCATGCCGAGCAACGTGCGGATTTGTGACGGTTGTGCGTCAAATAGTTTGACGTTTACGTAAGAATTTTATGATCTAACCGATTGAAAATACTGCGCCCAAATTAATCGGTTGCAGTTTTTCTCAAGTGTCGTTATGCGAATTTTCACAATGCCCGGCTAAATACGGTCGTCAGCTTTGGTTTTGGATCTAAAAGGAAGCACTTCAATGGCGCGCAACAAGATCGCTCTTATCGGTTCTGGAATGATTGGTGGAACGCTGGCGCATCTCGCCGGCCTCAAGGAACTGGGCGATATTGTCCTGTTCGACATCGCCGACGGTATCCCGCAGGGCAAGGGCCTCGACATCGCTCAGTCCTCCCCGGTCGAGGGCTTCAATGCCAAGCTGACGGGCGCCAGCGACTATGCCGCCATCGAAGGCGCCGACGTCTGCATTGTCACCGCCGGCGTCGCCCGCAAGCCGGGCATGAGCCGCGACGACCTGCTCGGCATCAACCTCAAAGTCATGGAACAGGTCGGCGCCGGCATCAAGAAATATGCTCCGAACGCCTTCGTGATCTGCATCACCAACCCGCTCGACGCCATGGTCTGGGCGCTGCAGAAGTTTTCCGGCCTGCCGACCAACAAGGTCGTCGGCATGGCGGGCGTTCTCGACAGCGCGCGCTTCCGCCTTTTCCTCTCTGAAGAGTTCAAGGTTTCGGTCCAGGACGTCACCGCCTTCGTTCTCGGCGGCCACGGCGACACCATGGTGCCGCTCGCCCGCTATTCGACCGTCGGCGGCATCCCGCTCACCGACCTCGTCAAGATGGGCTGGGTCACCAAGGAACGTCTCGAAGAGATCATCCAGCGCACCCGTGACGGCGGCGCCGAAATCGTCGGCCTCCTGAAGACCGGTTCGGCATACTACGCACCGGCCGCCTCGGCGATCGAAATGGCCGAGTCCTTCCTCAAGGACAAGAAGCGCGTTCTGCCCTGCGCTGCCTACCTGTCCGGCCAGTACGGCGTGAAGGACATGTATGTCGGCGTTCCGACCGTGATCGGCGCCGGTGGCGTCGAGCGCATCATCGAAGTCGAATTCAACAAGGCCGAAGAAGAAGCCTTCCAGAAGTCCGTCGGCGCCGTCGCCGGCCTCTGCGAAGCCTGCATCAATATCGCCCCCGCCCTCAAGTAAACGCCATTCGGCCCAGAACTAGGGACTAGACGATGAACATTCATGAATATCAGGCCAAGGCTCTTCTGAAGGGCTACGGCGCACCGGTTGCCGAAGGCGTTGCGATCTTTTCCGCCGAAGAAGCCGAAGCTGCTGCAAAGCAGCTTCCCGGCCCGCTCTACGTGGTCAAGAGCCAGATCCATGCCGGCGGCCGCGGCAAGGGCAAGTTCAAGGAACTCGGCCCCGACGCCAAGGGCGGCGTTCGCCTCGCCTTCTCGATCGACGAAGCCAAGGCTCATGCCAAGGAAATGTTCGGCAACACGCTGGTGACGGCCCAGACCGGCGAAGCCGGCAAGCAGGTCAACCGTCTGTACATCGAAGACGGCGCCGACATCGCTCGCGAACTCTACTGCTCGCTGCTGGTCGACCGCTCCGTCGGCCGCGTCGCCTTCGTCGTTTCGACCGAGGGCGGCATGGACATCGAGGCCGTCGCCCATGACACGCCCGAGAAGATCCACACGATCGCCATCGACCCGGAAGCCGGTGTGACGGCTGCCGACATTGCGGCCATCTCCAAGGCTCTCGAGCTTGGCGGCGCTGCCGCCGAAGACGCCAAGTCGCTCTTCCCGGCGCTCTACAAGGCCTTCGTCGAGAAGGACATGGCGCTCCTCGAGGTCAACCCGCTGATCGTCATGAAGAATGACCATCTGCGCGTTCTCGACGCCAAGATGTCGTTCGACGGCAATGCGCTGTTCCGCCATGACGACGTGCGCGCGCTGCGCGACGAGACCGAAGAAGACGCCAAGGAAATCGAAGCCTCCAAGTGGGACCTCGCTTACGTGGCGCTCGACGGCAATATCGGCTGCATGGTCAATGGTGCCGGTCTCGCCATGGCGACGATGGACATCATCAAGCTGTACGGCAAGGAGCCGGCGAACTTCTGCGACGTCGGCGGCGGCGCCGGCAAGGAGAAGGTCGCGGCTGCCTTCAAGATCATCACCGCTGACCCGAAGGTCGAGGGCATTCTCGTCAACATCTTCGGCGGCATCATGAAGTGCGACGTCATCGCCGAGGGCGTTGTCGCAGCGGTTCAGGAAGTTGGTCTGAAGGTTCCGCTCGTCGTGCGTCTCGAAGGCACCAATGTCGAGCTCGGCAAGAAGATCCTGAACGAGTCCGGTCTGGCGATCACCGCCGCTGACGATCTGGACGACGCGGCGAAGAAGATCGTCGCGGCGATCAACGGCTAATTTGAAGGACCGGAAACAATGTCGATTCTCGTCAACAAGAACACCAAGGTCCTCGTGCAGGGCCTGACCGGCAAGACCGGCACCTTCCATACCGAGCAGGCTCTGGCCTACTACGGCACCCAGATGGTCGGCGGTATCCACCCGAAGAAGGGCGGCGAAACCTGGACCGGCTCCAAGGGCGAAAGCCTGCCGATCTTCGCGACCGTCGCCGAAGGCAAGGAAAAGACCGGCGCCGACGCGACCGTGATCTATGTTCCGCCGGCAGGCGCCGCAGACGCGATCATCGAGGCGATCGAAGCCGAGATCCCGTTCATCACCTGCATCACCGAAGGCATCCCGGTCATGGACATGGTGCGCGTCAAGGCTCGCCTCGACCGCTCCAAGTCGCGCCTGCTGGGCCCCAACTGCCCCGGCATCCTGACCCCGGAAGAATGCAAGATCGGCATCATGCCGGGCTCGATCTTCCGCAAGGGTTCGGTCGGTATCGTCTCGCGCTCCGGCACGCTCACCTATGAGGCCGTGTTCCAGACCTCGAACGAGGGTCTTGGCCAGACCACGGCCGTCGGCATCGGCGGCGACCCGGTCAAGGGCACCGAGTTCATCGACGTCCTGGAACTGTTCCTGGCTGACGAAGCCACCCAGTCGATCATCATGATCGGCGAAATCGGCGGCGCAGCTGAAGAAGATGCAGCGCAGTTCCTCATCGACGAAGCCAAGAAGGGCCGCAAGAAGCCGATGGCAGGCTTCATCGCCGGCCGGACCGCTCCGAAGGGCCGCACCATGGGTCACGCCGGTGCAGTCGTCTCCGGCGGCAAGGGCGATGCGGAATCGAAGATCGAGGCCATGGAGGCGGCCGGCATCAAGGTTTCGCCGTCTCCGGCGCGCCTGGGCAAGACCCTGGTTGAAGTCCTCAAGGGCTGAGACCACTTAACTACTACCAGGCAGGGGGACCATGCATGTGGTCCGCCTGCCTGATTTGGCGTTTTAGGAACTGGATCGCACGGGGCGGTCCACGCAAGCGGCAGACCGGTCCCCGGTCATCACCTCAAGTCGGGAGGCGGACGCACACGTCCGCAGGACACCATGGCAAGGCAAGAAGCCAACGAGCAGTTTCAGATCACGTCGTTCCTCGACGGTTCGAACGCTGCCTATATCGAACAGCTCCACGCGCGTTACGAGGACGATCCGGCCTCCGTACCGGCCGAATGGCAGGCCTTCTTCAAGGCTCTCGCCGAGAACCCGGCCGATGTGAAGAAAGCCGCCGCCGGCGCCTCCTGGCAGCGCAAGAACTGGCCGATCGCCGCCAATGGCGAGCTGGTATCGGCGCTTGACGGTAATTGGGGCCAGATCGAGAAGGTCGTCGAGACCAAGGTGAAGGCCAAGGCGGAAGCCGCCGGCCAGCCGATCTCGAGCGAACAGGTTCTCCAGGCGACGCGCGATTCGGTCCGCGCCATCATGATGATTCGCGCCTATCGCATGCGCGGCCACCTGCACGCCAATCTCGATCCGCTCGGCATCGCAGCCCCCGTCGAGGACTTCAACGAGCTGTCGCCGGCCGCCTATGGCTTCACCGAAGCCGACTACGGCCGCAAGATCTTCATCGACAACGTGCTTGGTCTCGAATACGCGACCATCCCGGAAATGCTCGACATCCTGAAGCGGACCTATTGCTCGACGCTCGGCGTCGAGTTCATGCACATCTCCAATCCGGAAGAGAAGGCCTGGATCCAGGAACGCATCGAAGGCCCCGGCAAGGGCGTCGAGTTCACCGCGAACGGCAAGAAGGCGATTTTGCAGAAGCTGATCGAGTCGGAAGGCTTCGAGCAGTTCATCGACGTCAAGTACAAAGGCACCAAACGCTTCGGCCTCGACGGCGGCGAATCGCTGATCCCGGCGCTCGAGCAGATCATCAAGCGCGGCGGCCAGGAAGGCCTCGAAGAGATCGTCCTCGGCATGGCGCATCGCGGCCGCCTGAACGTGCTCACCAACGTGATGGCCAAGCCGCATCGCGCCGTGTTCCACGAGTTCAAGGGCGGCTCCTTCAAGCCGGACGAAGTCGAGGGTTCGGGCGACGTGAAGTACCATCTCGGTGCGTCCTCCGACCGCGAATTCGACGGCAACAAGGTTCACCTGTCGCTGACGGCCAACCCGTCGCACCTGGAAATCGTCAACCCCGTCGTCATGGGCAAGGCCCGCGCCAAGCAGGACCAGCTCGCCAAGGTCTGGGAAGGCGACATCATTCCGTTGCGCGAACGCGTCAAGGTCCTGCCGCTGCTGCTGCATGGCGATGCGGCCTTTGCCGGCCAGGGCGTGGTTGCCGAAATTCTCGGCCTGTCGGGCCTGCGCGGCCACCGCGTCGGCGGCACCATGCACTTCATCATCAACAACCAGATCGGTTTCACCACCAATCCGGCCTTCTCGCGTTCGTCGCCCTATCCGTCCGACGTCGCCAAGATGATCGAAGCGCCGATCTTCCACGTCAACGGCGACGATCCGGAAGCGGTCACCTACGCCGCCAAGATCGCCACCGAATACCGGATGAAGTTCCACAAGCCGGTCGTGGTCGACATGTTCTGCTATCGCCGCTTCGGCCATAACGAGGGCGACGAGCCCGCGTTCACCCAGCCGAAGATGTACAAGGCGATCCGCGCCCACAAGACGGTCGTGCAGCTCTATGCCGAGCGGCTGATCGCCGAAGGCCTGATCTCCGAGGGCGAATTCGAGAAGATGAAGGCCGACTGGCGCGCCCATCTCGAACAGGAATTCGAGGCAGGCCAGTCCTACAAGCCGAACAAGGCCGACTGGCTGGACGGCGCCTGGTCGGGTCTGCGCACCGCCGACAATGCCGACGAGCAGCGTCGCGGCAAGACCGCCGTGCCGATGAAGTCGCTGAAGGAAATCGGCCGCAAGCTGTCGACCATTCCGGAAGGCTTCAAGGCGCACCGCACCATCCAGCGCTTCATGGACAACCGCGCCCAGATGATCGAGACGGGCGAGGGGATCGACTGGGCCATGGGCGAAGCCCTTGCCTTCGGTTCGCTCTGCGTCGAGGGCACCAAGATCCGCCTGTCGGGCCAGGACTGCGAACGCGGCACCTTCTCGCAGCGTCACTCGGTTCTCTACGACCAGGAGACCGAAGACCGCTTCATCCCGCTCGCCAATCTGGCGCCGAATCAGGGTCGCTACGAGGTCATCAACTCGATGCTCTCCGAAGAAGCCGTGCTTGGCTTCGAATACGGCTATTCGCTGGCCCGCCCCAATGCGCTGACCCTCTGGGAAGCCCAGTTCGGCGACTTCGCCAACGGCGCCCAGGTGGTGTTCGACCAGTTCATCTCGTCGGGCGAACGCAAGTGGCTGCGCATGTCCGGTCTCGTCTGCCTTTTGCCGCACGGCTATGAGGGCCAGGGTCCGGAACACTCCTCGGCCCGCCTGGAGCGCTGGCTGCAGATGTGCGCCGAAGACAACATGCAGGTCGCCAACGTCACCACGCCGGCCAACTACTTCCACATCCTGCGCCGGCAGGTGAAGCGCGACTTCCGCAAGCCGCTCATCCTTATGACGCCGAAGTCGCTGCTGCGCCACAAGCGTGCGGTCTCCAGCCTGTCGGAACTGGCCGGCGAGAGCTCGTTCCACCGCCTGCTGTGGGACGATGCCGAAGTCGTCAAGGACGGCCCGATCAAGCTGCAGAAGGACAACAAGATCCGTCGTGTCGTCATGTGCACCGGCAAGGTCTACTACGACCTTCTGGAAGAGCGCGAGAAGCGCGGCATCGACGACGTCTACCTGCTGCGCATCGAACAGCTCTATCCGTTCCCGGCCAAGGCGCTGATCAACGAACTTTCGCGTTTCCGCAACGCGGAGATGGTCTGGTGCCAGGAAGAGCCCAAGAACATGGGTGCATGGTCGTTCATCGACCCCTATCTCGAATGGGTGCTCGCCCACATCGACGCCAAGTACCAGCGCGTGCGCTACACCGGTCGTCCGGCTGCCGCATCGCCGGCAACGGGCCTGATGTCCAAGCATCTCGCCCAGCTCGAAGCCTTCCTCGAGGATGCGCTGGGGGGCTGATGCCTCCCACCGCCGAGACCCCATCGACAGAAACGTTCTCTGATCAACGGAATTGAGATCATGGCCACAGAAATCCGCGTACCCACCCTGGGTGAATCCGTCAGCGAAGCCACCGTCGGCACCTGGTTCAAGAAGGTCGGCGACGTCGTCAAGGCCGACGAGCCGATCGTCGAGCTGGAAACCGACAAGGTAACCGTCGAGGTTCCGGCACCCGCTTCGGGCGTGCTCACCGAAATCGTTGCCGCCAATGGCGAGACCGTCGGTCTCGGCGCCCTGCTCGGCCAGATCGCCGAAGGTGCCGCCGGCGCCGTCTCCGCCGAACCGGCCAAGCCCGCAGCGCCGGCCGCTCCGGCTTCCGCTGCTGCGCCGGCCGCTCCGGCCGTTTCGGCTCCGGCTCCCGCCGCTGCAGGCGCAATGCCGGCGGCTCCGGCCGCCGCCAAGATGCTGGCTGAAAACAATCTCTCGGCCGATCAGGTCGACGGTTCCGGCAAGCGTGGCCAGGTTCTTAAAGGCGACGTGATCGCCGCCGTCGCCAAGGGTGTGACGACCGCCGCCGCTCCGGCCCCGGCCGCCGCTCCGCGCGCACCGTCGGCCACGGGCGACGTGGCTCGCGAAGAGCGCGTCAAGATGACCCGCCTGCGCCAGACCATCGCCAAGCGCCTCAAGGATGCCCAGAACACGGCGGCCATGCTCACCACCTATAACGAGGTGGACATGTCGGCCGTCATGAGCCTGCGCAACAAGTACAAGGACATCTTCGAGAAGAAGCATGGCGTGAAGCTCGGCTTCATGGGCTTCTTCACCAAGGCGGTGACCCATGCGCTGAAGGAACTCCCGGCCGTCAACGCCGAGATCGACGGCACGGACATCATCTACAAGAACTACTGCCACATCGGCGTCGCCGTGGGCACCGACAAGGGCCTGGTCGTTCCGATCGTGCGCGATGCCGACCAGATGTCGATCGCCGAAATCGAGAAGGATATCGGCCGCCTCGGCAAGCTCGCCCGTGATGGCGCGCTGTCGATGGCCGACATGCAGGGCGGCACTTTCACCATCTCCAACGGTGGCGTCTACGGTTCGCTGATGTCCTCGCCGATCCTGAACGCGCCGCAGTCCGGCATCCTCGGCATGCACAAGATCCAGGAACGTCCGGTCGCCATCGGCGGCCAGGTGGTCATCCGTCCGATGATGTATCTCGCGCTCTCCTACGACCACCGCATCGTCGACGGCAAGGAAGCCGTCACCTTCCTGGTGCGCGTCAAGGAAAGCTTGGAAGATCCGGAGCGTCTGGTTCTCGATCTCTGACATGCTCCTCAGGGAGGCTGCCTCTGGCAGCCTCCCAAGCAATTCGGCATAGTGACGAACCTGCTGTTTCGTCGATGTCGAAAGGAATCCGAAGATGCACGCCTATCTCCTGGAACTCGCCTCGCTGATGGCCGTCTTCTCCTTCGCGATCGTCGCGCCGGGAGCCGATACGGCCATGGTCATGCGCCAGGCCATGGTGCACGGCCGTCGCGCGGCGATCCTGACCAGCGTCGGGATCGGCACGTCGCTGATGTTTCATGTGACCTATACCATCCTCGGTCTCGGCCTCATCATCTCGCAGTCGCTGCTGCTGTTCGGCATCATCAAATGGGTGGGTGCCGCCTATCTCGTCTATATGGGCGTCATGGCGCTGCGTGCCGGCGCGACGGACCTCTCTCCTGCAGCGGGTGAAGCGGAAGCCCCCCGGCAGAGCGCCTTTCGCGCCTTCGGCCTCGGCTTCCTCGCCAATGCGCTCAACCCGAAGCCGGTCCTGTTCTTCCTGTCGATCTTCTCGGCCCTGGTCAGCGCCTCTACCCCCGGCTCGGTGAAGTTCGGCTATGGCCTGGTCATGGCCACCTGCCTCATCGCCTGGTTCGTCGGCGTCTCCTTCTTCATGACGACGCCGCGCATGCGAGCGGTCTTCTCCCGCATGAGCAAATGGATCAACCGGGCCTCGGGCCTGGTGTTCATCGCCTTCGGCCTGAAACTCGCGGCGGCAAAGGCCAACTGATATGAAGGTCCGGCTGACGTCGTCGATCGCTTTCGCCTGGATTGCCGGAACGGTTCCGGCCGCGGCTGCCGGTTGCCCGATCGAACGCGCCGTCTATGCCGAAGCGGAAACCAAGATCGAGATCCGCTTTCAGCCGAGCGGCGAAGACTCGCCGGTCAGCCATCGCTTCGTGCTGGCGGCTCCGTCCGGCAAGATGACGGTGGAAGGCCATGTGATGTTCGATCCGGAGATCGAGCGGCCGGTGGCGATGGCCATGCACGATTGCCCCGAAGGCGACGTGACGGGGGCTGACCTCGCCGCCTGCACGGTCTGGAGCGGCATCATCTATGCCAGTGACAAGGCGGGCGATGTCGATCTGCTGCCGTCCGAGGGCGCCGACGCTCCGGAGAGCCTGGTCCTTCCCGGTTTCGGCCCTGCGGTTTCGCGTTCGGTGCTCGGCAAGGGTCTCTCCGCCATGCCCTGGGATGTCTTCGAGCTGAAGGAATGCGCGAAATGACCGGTCGTCCTGTCGTTCTCATCACCGGAGGCAGCCGCGGCATCGGCGCTGCCGTGGCGCGCAAGGCCGCAAGCCAGGGATGGGACGTGCTGATCAACTATGTGACCCAGGAAGAGGCCGCGCGTACGCTGGCAACGGAACTGCAGGCAATGGGTGCGCGTGCCGAAATCGTCAAGGGCGATACGGGCAGCGAAGACGGGATCGAGGCCATCTTCACGGCGCTCGACCAGCATTTCGGCCGGCTGGATGCGCTGGTCAACAATGCCGGCGTGGTCGATCGCGCCGAACGGGTCGAGGATTTCAGCCGGGCCCGGCTCGACCGGATGTTTGCGATCAACGTGATCGGCAAGATCCGCTGTGCCGCCGAAGCCGTGCGCCGCATGTCCACTGCCCATGGCGGGCAGGGCGGCTCGATCGTCAATATCTCGTCTATGGCGGCGACGATCGGCAGTCCCGGGCAATATGTCGACTATGCCGCCTCCAAGGGCGCAATCGACACGTTCACCATCGGCCTGTCCAAGGAAGTCGCGGCCGAAGGGGTCCGCGTCAACGCGATCCGTCCGGGCATCATCGACACCGATATCCATGCCTCCGGCGGCATTCCCGACCGGGCCAGCGCCATGGCGTCCGCCATACCGATGCAGCGTCCCGGCCTCGCCGACGAAGTCGCCGACGCGGTTCTCTATCTCATGTCCAGCCAGGCATCCTATGTGACTGGCGCCATCTTGAATGTCAGCGGCGGACGATAGTCGCCGAAAACGAAGGAAGCAGCCCATGTCTTACGATGTCATCATTATCGGCTCCGGCCCCGGCGGTTATGTATGCGCCGTGAAGGCCGCCCAGCTCGGCCTCAAGGTCGCGGTCGTCGAGAAGCGCGCCACCTATGGCGGCACCTGCCTCAATATCGGCTGCATTCCGTCGAAGGCGCTGCTGCACGCCTCCGAGATGTTCCACCAGGCCGCCCACGGCATGGATGCGCTCGGTGTCGAGGTCGCTGCTCCGAAGCTCAACCTTTCGAAGATGATGGCGCACAAGGATGCGACGGTGAAGTCGAACGTCGAGGGCGTCTCGTTCCTGTTCAAGAAGAACAAGATCGAGGGCATCCAGGGCACCGGCAAGGTCGTTGCGGCCGGCAAGGTCTCGGTCACCAATGACAAGGGCGAGGAGCAGATCCTCGAGACCAAGAACATCGTCATCGCCACCGGCTCCGATGTCGCCGGCATTCCCGGTGTCGCAGTCGAGATCGACGAGAAGGTCATCGTCTCCTCCACCGGCGGCATCGCGCTCGACCAGGTTCCGGCGAGAATGGTCGTCGTCGGCGGCGGCGTCATCGGCCTCGAGCTCGGTTCGGTCTGGATGCGCCTTGGTGCCAAGGTGACCGTCGTCGAATATCTCGACACCATCCTCGGCGGCATGGACGGCGAAGTCTCCAAGCAGTTCCAGCGCATGCTCGCCAAGCAGGGCATGGAATTCAACCTCGGCGCCAAGGTCACCGGCGTGGCTAAAGCCGAAAAGGGCGCGAAGGTCACCTTCGAGCCGGTCAAGGGCGGCGAAGCCCAGACGATCGATGCCGACGTCGTGCTGATTGCCACCGGCCGCAAGCCCTATACCGAGGGTCTTGGCCTTGCCGAAGCCGGCGTTGCGCTGGACGGCCGCGGCCGCGTCGAGATCGACGGCCACTACAGCACCAATGTCGCCGGCATCTATGCCATCGGTGACGTGGTCAAGGGCCCCATGCTCGCCCACAAGGCCGAAGACGAAGGCGTGGCGCTGGCCGAGATCCTGGCCGGCCAGCACGGCCATGTGAACTATGACGTCATCCCAGGCGTCGTCTACACCCAGCCGGAAGTCGCCTCCGTCGGCAAGACCGAAGAAGAGCTGAAGGCCGCAGGCATCGCCTACAAGGTCGGCAAGTTCCCCTTCACCGCCAACGGCCGTGCCCGCGCCATGCTGGCGACCGACGGTTTCGTCAAGATCCTGGCCGACAAGGAAACCGACCGCGTTCTCGGCGGCCATATCATCGGTTTTGGCGCCGGCGAGATGATCCACGAGATCGCCGTGCTGATGGAGTTCGGCGGTTCGTCGGAAGACCTCGGCCGCACCTGCCACGCGCACCCGACCATGTCGGAAGCCGTCAAGGAAGCCGCGCTCGCCACCTTCTTCAAGCCGATCCATATGTGATTCGCTATTTGAAGGTTAAATCTTCGTCATCTTCTGGGCCGCGTCTTGCCATGCAGGACGCGGCCTTTATCATCTGGACGCAATTGCCGTTAACCAATTGACGAAAGGCAAGAAAATGCCGTCCTCCCCCGTTTTGTCCTATTCCATTCCACAGCGTCTCATCCACTGGCTGATGGCCGGTCTCCTCGTGTTCAACCTGCTCTTTGCCGAAGCCATGGAAGAGCTTTCCGAGGCGGTGGAAGAGGGACAGACCCCCACCCCCAACATGATCGCCTCGGCCAATATCCATGCCTATGTCGGCATCGCGGTGCTCTGTCTTGCCGTAATCCGGCTGCTGCTGCGCCTTACCCATGGGGCGCCGGACGCGCCCGCCGATGAGCCGCCGCTGTTCCGGCTGGCGGGCAAGATCGCCCACGCCACCTTCTACCTGCTGTTCTTCGTTATGCCGGCGGCCGGTATCGCCGCCTACTATTTCGGGATCGGCACGGCAGGCGAAATTCACGCCGGCCCGATGAAGCTGCTGATGTGGATCCTGATCGTTGCGCATGTCGGCGCGGTGCTCGTCCACCAGTTCGTCTGGAAGACGCCTGTCGCCCAGCGTATGACCAAGGGCTGAGACTGCGGCCTTCAGCCGTTGCACGAGACAAGAACAGGAAGCGCCATGGCCGATGTTTTTCCCGAAGACCCGGCGCTTCCGCATCCCGCCCTGCTACAGGCGGACTGGGCCGATCGATATGCGGTGATCAGTCCGGAACCGGCGATGACGGCGATCCGCGCAGCGCAATTGGCGCTCGGCCAATCGCCCGCCTGGGTGCGCCGTCTGCTCGACCTTCGCAATCGCGTTGTCGCGCCGTTCGGCCTGAAGGCCGCGGAAATGAAGCTCGGCGAGGCGGGTTCCGTCGGCACCTTTCCGATCGTCAGCGAGCGCGACGAGCAGGTCGTGCTAGGCTTCAATGACAGGCATCTGGATTTCCGTATCGTGATCGATGTGGCTTCTGCCGGAGCGGCCGGCAGCAGGGTCTCCGTCACGACGCTGGTCGACAGGCACAATGCGTTTGGCCGGCTCTACATTCTTGCGGTGACGCCGTTCCACAGGCTGATCGTCAAGACCACGCTTGGCCGCCTTGCCAATCCGGCGGTCGTCAGCCGTTGACGGCGCTTACCGTGAACCCCTGCTTGCGCAACAGCTCGATCAGCCCCTGCTCCCCGGGAAGATGGAGCGCGCCGACGGCGATGAAGACCTTGCCGTCTGCGAGCAGCGGTGCTGCGCGTTCGGCCATGATCTTGTTGCGGTCGGTCACGATACGTTTTTCGAAGGCGGCATAGGCGCTCTCGTCCTGGCCGGGCTTGCTCGGTGCAACGGCTTCCAGCATCGGCATGGTCATGCCTGTGTCGCCGGCTAGGTAGAGCGCGGTCATGGACTCGACGACGTCGTCCATCTTGTCGCCGAGTTCCAGCGTCTCGATCAGCGCCTGCAGATGGAATTCGACCGGCAGGTCGGCCATGGCCTGCAACTGCTCGGCCAGGGTCTCGAGGCCGACCACCTTCTTGCCCGCCTTGATCGCATTTTCGGCGATATGCTTGTCGAGGAAGGAGGCGCCCGCCGCCTTGCGGGAAATCTCGCAGGCCGGAAGGGCCACGAAGCTCGACAGGATCCACGGCTTCATGCGTGCGACCGCAGCAAGGGCGAGCCCGCGGGCCTTGAGGCCCGTCTCCAACTTTTCCGCATCTTCGGCGGACAGATGATCGCGGATCGTCGAACCGTCCATGAACATGGTCAGTTCGGGATGCATCAGCATCGCCGCGGCGGCCTTCTTCTCGTCGAGGATCTCGTCGGATTCGATGACGATGGTCGAGGCATCGGCAACCGCTTCGCTCGCTCCCGTCGGCATGGCCAAGACGCGCGGGTCGGTCACGTGCATGGTGCCGAGCAGATAGGACGGGGAAAGACCGGCCTTCTCGATCTTCCAGAATATGCCCTTTCCGTTCGGTGTCTTTGCCGCTTCGGCCACGATCTTGTCGTAGGTGGCGGGATCAGTCTTCTGCAGGGCCGGCAACAGGTCTTCGCCCGTGCAGGCCGGCGGTTCGCCGGCCCTCGCCGGAGAGACCGAGAACAGCACGAAAGCGGTGACAACCAGCAGAGCGACATGCAGCGCGGCGATCAGCCAGAGCGTGACATCGCCGGCAAAGGAAAAGGGGTTTCGCAGGCGAAGCCGGTCGAAGGGGTGCGCGTTCATGGGACTGTCCGTTTCTGTCGCGGCAATCTAGCGGCCCGCCTCCTCACGTTCCCTTAACGCTTGTGGTTAACGGCGCTGCGCTCAGGCGCGGGGATGGGCTCGCTCGTAGACGTCGAGCAGCCGTGCGGCATCCACGCCGGTATAGACCTGCGTCGTCGACAGGCTGGCATGGCCGAGCAGTTCCTGGATGGTGCGCAGGTCTCCGCCGCTGCCGAGAAGATGGGTGGCAAAGGAGTGGCGCAGCGCGTGCGGCGTGGCCGAATCCGGCAGGCCGAGGGCCGAGCGCAGGCGCTGCATCTCGCGCTGGATGATCGCCGGCTGCAGCTTTCCGCCGCGCGCCCCGCGAAACAGGGGTTCGCCGGCCTCCAGATGGTAGGGGCAGAGTTTGACATAGGTCGCGACCGCCTCGCCGACGACCGGCAGCAGCGGAACGAGCCGCGTCTTGGCGCCCTTGCCGGTGATGCGCAGCGAGGTGGGATTGCCGGCGAAAGCCGAAGGGGTGAGATCGAGCGCCTCGGAGATACGAAGTCCGCAGCCGTAGAGGAGGGTCAGCACCGCGGCGTCGCGGGCAGCGATCCATGGCTCCTCGTTCATCTGCGCTTCCTGGCTGACGACGGTCATTGCCTGGGCGCCGCTCAGGGGCTTCGGCAGCGACTTCGGCTGTTTCGGCGACCGTATCGCGCCGGCGCCGGCGGCGTTGACCAGGCCCTTGCGCTCGAGATGCCTCAGGAACGAGCGAAGGCCGGCCAGATGCCGGCCGAGCGAGCGGGCGCCGGCACCCTGCTTGCGGCGGAAGGCGAGGAAGGCGCGCAGATCCGCCGGGCGAAGGGCTGAGACGTCCTTGATGGTCGCCGGTCCGCCGACATGGGTGGTGAGGAAGCGCAGGAACTGGCGCGTGTCGCGTTCATAGGCCTCCAGCGTATTGCCCGAGAGGCGCCGTTCTCCGCCGAGGCTTGCCAGCCAGGCGCCGCGTTCGGCCATCAGATCGTCGGCCGCGAGGATCAACAGTTCGTCCACGCCCGCTTCCTTTACTTATCTTAAATGCTCCGCCAACATGCACCCCCAGCGTTAGGGAATGGCTAACGCCGGTTCTGTCTGTCATGCTTCGATCACATTGGACTGCAATAGAAATTGATCGAAAATAGTCGGAGTTCCAGATGACGCGCCGTGATTCGATGACGACCTTCGGGCAGTTCGCCGAGGCGGTCGCGCTGGTCTCCCAGGGGAAGCCGGGTCATATCGTCGATACGCTGATCGCCGAGCGGGGCGAGAAGATCGTGCACAACCCGCTCTGGCCGGTCATGCGGCCGTTTCTCTACACCTTGCTGCGCTACGCCAAGGCGATCGAGTTCGCCAACGACATCGCCAACATGCCGGGTTTCCAGGCCTTCGATTATCTGAGCGGCATCCTTCAGCTCGACATCAATGTCCGGTATGGCGAACGCATACCCGGCCAGGGCGGCTTCATCATGGTCAGCAACCACCCGACCGGCATCGCCGACGGCGTGGCCGTGTTCGACCTGTTGAAGACCACCCGGCCCGACATGATGTTCTTCGCCAACCGCGATGCGATCCGGGTCAATCCCCGTTTCGCCGAGATCATCATCCCGGTGGAATGGCGCGAGGAGCACAAGACCAAGCTCAAGGCGCGCGAGACGTTGCAGCTCACCAACCGCGCCATCCAGGAACAGAAGGCAACCGTGCTCTTCCCCTCCGGGCGCATCGCCTACTGGGCGAACGGGCGGCTGAACGAGAGGCCGTGGAAGACTTCGGCCGTCGGGCTCTCGCGCAAGTACAATCTTCCGATCTTGCCGCTGCATATGTCGGCGCGCAATTCGGGCCTGTTCTACTGGTTTGCCAAATGGTCGACCGAACTGCGCGACATGACGGTCTTCCACGAACTGCTCAACAAGAAGGGCGACCGGTTCGACTTCACGGTCGGCAACCTGATCGAGCCGGAACAGCTGAGCGGTGATCCGGTCGAGGTGACGGCTGCTCTGGAGCGGCATACCGTCCACGCCCTCGCTGCCGACGGCAATGCCGTCTTTTCCCTTTAGGCACGGCCGGCGCCGCATGTCGATTCCAGGTTGTGCGATGCCGTGACCTCGGCGAACTCATCGCCGATCGCCCGAGACAGCGGTTTTTCGCCGTCGGGAATGACGTCGACGGCGATCCGTCGCACTTATGCGACAGTTTTCGAAAATGCTTAAATTCAGGTCGACCGATCGGTCTATTTCGGTTCGCTTATGTTAACGACTTGCGACCTCAAGCTGATGTCCGTCCAAAGGGGCAAGAGCGTCGACCGCAAGCCCCTCGCACCACGCACTCGGCAAGGGGAAAATCGAATGCGCTTCAAATCGATACAGCTCAAAATTGCAGTCCTGTCGGGCGTCTGCGTCCTGGCCGCAACGGCCGGTCTCGTCGGCTACGGCATCGTCTCCGCCGGCAAAGCCCGCGCCTTCGTGGCGGGTCAGGTCACCACGCTCACCGATGTGAAAACCAAACAGAGCCTGCAGACGCTCGCATCGACGCAGGCCGGCGTCATCCGGTCTTCGCTGGATGGTGCCTTCGATGCAGCGCGGGTCATGGCCCGCAGCTTCGAGATGCTGGCGGGCGATTCGGCATCGACGCCGCCGGAGACCCGGCGGGCGCAGCTGAACGCCGTGCTCCTCAATGTCCTGAAGGACAATCCACGCTTCAACGGAACCTACAGCGCCTGGGAGCCGAACGCGCTCGACGGTGCCGACGCGAATTTCCGCGACCGGCGCGATCTCGGTTCGGACGCGACGGGACGTTTCCTGCCCTACTGGACCCGCGACGCCGCCGGAAAGATCGCGCTGCAGCCGCTCGTCGAATATGACAGTGCCGAACTTCATCCGAACGGCGTGATGAAGGGTGGTTGGTATATCGGCCCGCAGAAGGGCCAGGGCGAAAGCATCCTCGATCCCTTGCCCTATGTCGTGCAGGGCAAGAACGTCTTTCTTGCCACCATGTCCGTACCGATCACGGTCAACGGCAAGTTTGCCGGCGTTGCCGGCGCCGATTTCGATCTCGGCTTCGTGCAGAAGCTGGCCGAGCAGGTCAAGGCCTCGATCTATGGCGGCAAGGCAACTGTCTCCATCGTCAGCCATATGGGGCTCGTTGTCGCCTCCAGTGAAAATCCGGAGACGATTGGTCAGCCATTCGACTTGGCGAACAAGGACCTGTCGCAATATCTGCCGGTCATCAAGGGCGGGCGCGATGAGGTCCTTGCCAGCGGCGATGCGTTCAAGGCCTTCTCGCCGATCGTCATCGGCCGCACGGCAACCCCGTGGTCGGTCATGATCGACGTGCCGCGTGCGGTGGCCATGGCCGAGGCCAACCAGCTGGACAAGGACCTCACCGAGCGCAATGCCAGCGACGGCGCCCTCCAGATCCTGGTCGCTGCCGTCATCGCCCTGGGCGGTGTCGGCGCCATGTGGTTCGTCGCGCGTAGCATTTCCGGCCCGATCCGCGCGATGACGACCAGCATGCGCACGCTCGCCGCCGGCAATACCGCCTGTGACATTCCGGGCATCGGCCGGCCGGACGAAATCGGCGCGATGGCTGCTGCGGTCGAGGTGTTCCGCAACAATGCCATCGCCAATCAGAGGCTCGAGGAAGAGGCAGCTGCATCGCAGGAAGCGAGCGAGCTCGAACGTCGCCGCAACACGGAAATCGAGCGCGTGCGGACCGAAGCCATGACCCAGGCGACCGCGGGCCTGGCGGACGGCCTGAAACAGCTGGCTGCCGGCAATCTGTCGTTCGAGCTGGCGATCCCGTTCGCGCCCGAGTTCGAGAGCCTGCGCAGCGATTTCAATGCCGCCGTCTCCCAGCTCAGCAATGCCCTGACATCGGTGGCCGAGGCCTCCCGCTCGATCGATTCCGGCACCCGGGAGATCAGCCAGAGCGCCGACGACCTGTCGCGGCGCACGGAGCAACAGGCAGCCTCGCTGGAGGAAACCGCCGCCGCACTCGACCAGATTACCGCCAATGTCTCGAATTCCTCCAAGCGTGCCGAGGAGGCGAGGGCGGTGGCCGTGCAGGCGAATTCCAGCGCGGCGCATTCCGGTGCTGTCGTGGCCAGTGCAGTCGATGCCATGCAGCGCATCGAGCAGTCCTCCAACCAGATCGCGAATATCATCGGCGTGATCGACGAGATCGCCTTCCAGACGAACCTGCTGGCGCTCAACGCCGGCGTCGAGGCGGCCCGCGCCGGTGATGCGGGCAAGGGCTTTGCTGTTGTTGCCCAGGAGGTGCGGGAGCTGGCACAGCGTTCCGCCCAAGCGGCGAAGGAGATCAAGGACCTGATCCGCAATTCCAGCACGGAGGTCGAAAACGGGGTCAAGCTCGTCAAGGATACCGGCGACGCGCTGAAGACGATCGAAGCCTATATCGTCACCGTCAACCAACACATGGACGCGATCGCCATTTCGGCCCGCGAGCAGGCGGTGGGGCTCTCCGAGGTCAATACGGCCGTCAACCAGATGGACCAGGTCACGCAGAAGAATGCGGCCATGGTCGAGGAAGCCAATGCCTCCAGCGCCACGCTGGCGATGGAATCGCAGCGCCTGCGCGAACTGATCCGGCAGTTCCAGCTTGCCGACGGTGCACGTGCGGCCGTCGCCCAGCTTCGGCAGGCCGGCGCGGAAATGGCGGCGGCGCGGCCGCGATATGCCGCCCGCGGCTGATCGGACGATTAACCGCTCCGACCAGGCGGTCCATTGGGCAAGCATGCGGCCCGCAGTTCTTCTGCGGGCTGCTTTCTTGTGTAACGGCCTTTTCGGTTTTCTTTCCGGTCGCCGAGGGGCAAATATGGCGACCCATGAAAGACGATTCGCCCGGACTGTTCGGCCCGCTCCCCTCTTCCCGCGTCGTGCCGGTTCTGGTGCCGATGCCGGCGCCGGTTGCCTATAGCTATGCGGTGCCCGATGGCATGCCCGTGGAGGCGGGCTCTATCGTGCAGGTGCCGCTCGGGCCGCGCCAGGTCGTCGGCGTGGTCTGGGACGGCGAGGAAGCCAATTCCGTTGATCCGAAGAAGCTCCGGCCGATCACCAAGGTCTTCGACTGTCCGCCGCTCGACAAACCCATGCGAACCTTTCTCGACTGGGTCGCCGCCTATACGCTCTCGCCACCGGGCTATGTGGCCCGCATGGCGCTTCGTGCGCCGGCGGCCTTCGATCCAGAGCCGATGGTCGAGGGTTTCCGCTTCTCCGGCATGGAGCCGGAAAGGATGACACCGGCGCGTCGCAAGGTGATCGATCTCGCCGGCGACGGGCTTTCCTGGACCAAGAGCGGCCTTGCCCATGCGAGCGGGGTGTCGACGAGCGTGATCGACGGTCTGGCCGCCCAGGGCGTGTTCGAAACCGTCTTCCTGCCGCCGCCGCCGCTGGTGGCGAGACCCGATCCCGAGTTCGCCGAGCATCGTCTCGCCGGGCCGCAGAAGGAAGCGGCGGACGAAATTCTCGATGGCATCCGCAAGGGCGGGTTCTCCGTGGCGCTGATCGACGGCGTGACGGGTTCCGGCAAGACGGAAGTCTATTTCGAGGCTATCGCCGAAATGCTGCGGCAGGGACGGCAGGTGCTGATCCTGCTGCCGGAAATCGCGCTCACCGCCAATTTCCTTGAACGTTTCCAGGATCGATTCGGCGCCAAGCCGGGCGAATGGCATTCGGATCTGGCAACCCGCACCCGCGAGAAGGTCTGGCGACAGGCGGCAACCGGCGAAATCCGCGTTGTGGCCGGCGCGCGCTCGGCGCTCTTCCTGCCGTTCGAGGATCTGGGGCTCATCATCGTCGACGAAGAGCATGACCCTGCCTTCAAGCAGGAAGACCGTGTCTTCTACAATGCGCGGGACATGGCTGTGGTGCGGGCGCGGATCGCCGGCTTCCCGGTCGTGCTGGTCTCGGCGACCCCTTCCGTCGAGAGCCAGGTCAACTGCCAGGCCGGCCGCTACAAACGCATCCATCTGCCGACGCGCTTTGCCGATGCGGCCATGCCAGATCTGCATCTGATCGACATGCGCCGTCATCCGCCGGAGCGCGGCGGCTTTCTTTCGCCGCTGCTCCTGAGGGCGGTCGGCAGGACGATCGAGCGCAAGGAACAGGCGCTGCTCTTCCTCAACCGGCGTGGCTATGCGCCGCTGACGCTTTGCCGCGTTTGCGGCCACCGGTTCCAGTGCCCGCAATGCTCAAGCTGGCTGGTGGAACACCGATTCCGCGGCCAGATCCAGTGCCACCAGTGCGGCTATTCCGAGCCGACGCCGCAGGCCTGCCCGGAATGCGGCACGCTCGACCACCTGGTCGCCTGCGGGCCTGGCGTCGAGCGCATTGCCGAGGAGGTGGAGAAGCATTTTCCCGATGCTCGCACGCTGGTGCTGTCCTCCGACCTCGGCGGGGTGAAAAGGCTCAGGCTGGAGCTCGAAGCGATCGCCAACGGCGAAGCCGACATCGTCATCGGCACCCAGCTCGTCGCCAAGGGGCACAATTTCCCGCTGATGACGCTGGTCGGCATTGTCGATGCGGATATCGGCCTTGCCAATGGCGATCCGCGTGCGGCCGAGCGCACCTTCCAGCTGTTGTCGCAGGTGACCGGCCGTGCCGGTCGCACCGGGCGCAAGAGTCACGGCCTGCTGCAGACCTTCCAGCCGATGCATCCGGTGATGCAGGCGCTGGTCTCCGGCGATGCCTCGGCCTTCTACGAGCGCGAGATCGTCGAGCGGGAACGGGCAGCCCTGCCGCCCTTCGGACGGCTGGTCTCGATCATCGTCTCGGCCGACAGCCGCGCCGAGGCGGAAACCCATGCGCGGCAGCTGCGCCAGTCGGCGCCGGTCGAGCGCGACATCGCCATCCTCGGCCCGGCGGAAGCGCCCCTGGCGCTGATCCGCGGACGCCACCGCTTCCGCCTTCTCGTGCACGGCCGCCGCACCAGCGACATGCAGGGTTTCGTCCGGGCGATGCTCGCAAACGGGCCGAAGGAGCGCCGATCGATCCAGGTGCAGGTCGACGTCGATCCGCAGAGCTTCCTCTAGGTTCGGCCGAAGGCGTGGCAAAGCAGCGCAAAACTGCGGAAAAATGCCGGCCCGCCAATATCTCGAAGGGCGTCTTTGTGCGATAAGCGCGACGTTCGGTTTGCTTAAAGGCGGGGATCAAGGATGGAGTTCTATTTTCCGACGGAATTCGGCGAGCAGCTCGCCTTCAGCGCAGTGGCGGCCGCGGCACTGATCGGTGTGCTGGTCATGTTCGCGCCGGGCCTCACGCTGAAGTTCTTTGGCCTGCAGCCCCGCGAGTTCCGGCCCGAAGGCTATGGCGCTGCCCGATCGGCCGGCGGCCTGACGGTGGGTTTCTCGGCGACGGTCCTCATGCTGGGGCCGCAGACGACGCTCTATCTCGCCTTCAGCGCGGCGATGGGGCTCGCCGCGTTCGGACGGATCCTGTCGATCATGTCGGACCGGGGAAACACCATTCGCAATTTTCTACTTCTGGTAGTGCAGATCATCCTTGCAGCACTGCCGCTGCTCTATGTCTACGGACTCGTCTGAAGAGAAAGATCGCGGTGTTGGCACATGCTCTGACCAAATCGGCGCAGATTCGGAGAAATTTGCGGCCAAGGCCTTGTCCTTAAGGCTTATTCCGTTAATACGCGTGTTGCGAGTCCACAGTTCCTATGCTAGACGGACCGCGAAATTCGAAAAACGCAAGCGGGTGACCTTTGTGTTTTTCAAGAAAACCTAACGATATCAGGGCGATATCGCTCCCACTCACGGGTGGCGAAAGTCCTGGATCAAAAGCAGGGAATATTTTGCCCGTGGCAGACACATCCCAAGTGATTTCAGGCGTGGCGGAGCGCTATGCGTCGTCGCTTTTCGAGCTGGCCCTCGAGGCTGGCGCGCTGGACGCTGTCGGCGCCGATCTCAGCCGTTTTCAGGCCATGATCGATTCGAGCGACGACCTGAAGCGGTTGGTGCTCTCTCCGGTTTTCTCGGCCGAAGACCAGTCCAAGGCCGTCGTCGCGCTTTGCGAGAAGGCCGGTCTCGGCTCGCTCGTCGCGAACTTCCTCAAGGTCGTGGCCGGCAACCGCCGTCTGTTCGCCGTTTCCGGCATGATCGCCTCCTTCCGCCAGATCGCCGCCCGTCATCGCGGCGAGATCACGGCCGAGGTCGCGTCTGCCCATGCGCTTACGCCCGAACAGGAAAACGAATTGAAGGCGGCGCTGAAGAGCGTCACCGGCAAGGACGTCACGATCGTTGTCACGGTCGACCCGTCCATTCTCGGTGGTCTGATCGTCAAGGTCGGCTCGCGCCAGATCGACACGTCTCTTCGCACCAAACTTTCCACCCTTAAGCTTGCACTGAAAGAGGTTGGCTGATGGATATCCGCGCCGCGGAAATTTCCGCAATTCTTAAAGATCAAATCAAAAATTTCGGCAAAGAGGCGGAAGTCTCCGAAGTCGGCCAGGTGCTTTCCGTCGGTGACGGTATCGCCCGCGTCTACGGTCTCGACAACGTCCAGGCCGGCGAAATGGTCGAGTTCCCCGGTGGCATCCGTGGCATGGCGCTGAACCTCGAAGCCGACAATGTCGGTGTCGTTATTTTCGGTTCGGACCGTGACATCAAGGAAGGCGACACCGTCAAGCGGACCGGCGCCATCGTCGACGTCCCGGTTGGTCCGGAACTGCTCGGCCGCGTCGTCGACGCGCTCGGCAATCCGATCGACGGCAAAGGCCCGATCAACGCGACCCGTCGTTCGCGCGTCGACGTCAAGGCTCCGGGCATCATTCCGCGCAAGTCGGTTCATGAGCCGATGTCGACCGGCCTCAAGGCCATCGACGCCCTGATCCCGGTTGGCCGCGGCCAGCGCGAGCTGGTCATCGGTGACCGTCAGACCGGCAAGACCGCCATCATTCTCGACACGATCCTCAACCAGAAGGCCATTCACGACAATGGTCCGGACTCTGAAAAGCTGTATTGCGTCTACGTCGCAATCGGCCAGAAGCGTTCGACGGTTGCCCAGTTCGTCAAGGTTCTCGAAGAGCGCGGCGCCCTCAAGTACTCGATCATCGTTGCTGCAACGGCTTCCGATCCGGCTCCGATGCAGTACATCGCGCCGTTCGCCGGCTGCGCCATGGGCGAATACTTCCGTGACAACGGCCAGCACGCGCTGATCGGCTACGACGACCTTTCCAAGCAGGCCGTCGCCTACCGTCAGATGTCGCTGCTGCTGCGCCGCCCGCCGGGCCGCGAAGCTTACCCGGGCGACGTCTTCTACCTGCACTCCCGTCTGCTCGAGCGCGCTGCAAAGCTCTCCGACGAGCGCGGCGCCGGCTCGCTGACCGCTCTGCCGGTCATCGAAACCCAGGGTAACGACGTTTCGGCCTTCATTCCGACCAACGTGATCTCGATCACCGACGGCCAGATCTTCCTCGAGACCGACCTGTTCTATCAGGGCATCCGTCCGGCCGTTAACGTCGGTCTGTCGGTTTCGCGCGTCGGTTCGGCTGCGCAGATCAAGGCGATGAAGCAGGTTGCCGGCTCGATCAAGGGCGAACTCGCCCAGTATCGCGAAATGGCCGCCTTCGCCCAGTTCGGCTCCGACCTCGATGCCTCGACGCAGCGCCTGCTGAACCGTGGTGCACGCCTGACCGAACTCCTGAAGCAGCCGCAGTTCTCGCCGCTTAAGACGGAAGAACAGGTCGCCGTGATCTTCGCCGGCGTCAACGGCTACCTCGACAAGGTCGCAGTCAACCAGATCGGCAAGTTTGAGCAGGGTCTGCTCTCCTACCTTCGCTCGGAAGGCAAGGCCATTCTCGACGCCATCCGCACGGAGAAAGCCATCAGCGACGATACCAAGAGCAAGCTCAAGGCTGCTCTCGACTCGTTCGCCAAGTCTTTCGCGTAATCGGGGCTCAAGCCAAGGACGGATAACGGATGCCTTCACTTAAGGATCTGAAAAACCGGATCGCCTCCGTCAAGGCGACGCAGAAAATCACCAAGGCGATGAAGATGGTCGCCGCGGCGAAGCTGCGTCGTGCGCAGGAGGCGGCCGAGGCCGCTCGTCCGTATTCGCAGCGCATGGGTGCCGTCCTCGCCAACATCGCCCAGGCGGTCGGCAGCGACGACAGTGCACCCCGGCTGATGACCGGGACCGGCAAGGACGATGTGCATCTGCTCATCGTCTGCACCGCCGAGCGCGGCCTTTGCGGCGGTTTCAATTCGCAGATCGCCCGCTTTGCCCGTGACCATGCGCGCAAGCTTCTCGCCGCCGGCAAGACCGTCAAGATCTTCTGCGTCGGCAAGAAGGGCTATGACAGCCTGCGTCGCGAGTTCGCCGCCAACATCGTCGAGCGCACCGATCTTCGCGAAGTCAAGCGCGTCGCTTTCGAAAATGCCGACACGATTGGCCGCAAGGTCATCTCGATGTTCGACAAGGGCGAGTTCGACGTCGCGACCCTGTTCTATTCGGAATTCAAGTCCGTCATCAGCCAGGTGCCGACCGCACAGCAGCTGATCCCGGCTGCGGCTCCCGAAGTGGCCGTCGCAAGCGGTGCGTCTGCCGTCTACGAATATGAGCCCGATGCCGGTGCGATCCTCAGCGATCTCATTCCGCGCAACATCTCGGTGCAGATCTTCCGGGCACTGCTCGAAAACGTCGCCGGTGAAATGGGCGCCAAGATGAGCGCGATGGACAATGCGACGCGCAATGCTGGTGAGATGATCAACAAGCTTACGCTCTCGTACAACCGTCAGCGCCAGGCCCAGATCACCAAGGAACTCATTGAAATCATTTCGGGCGCGGAAGCGCTCTGAGGTTAAGGAAAGAGGGTAAGAAACATGGCTAAGGCAGCTACCCCGAAGTCTACCGCGGCGAAGGCGTCCGCAATCGGTTCTGCAGGCAAGGTAACCCAGGTTATCGGCGCTGTCGTGGACGTCGCATTCGACGGCGAGCTGCCCGCGATCCTGAACGCGCTGGAAACCATGAACGGTGGCAACCGCCTCGTTCTGGAAGTGGCCCAGCACCTCGGCGAAAGCCAGGTTCGCACGATCGCCATGGACTCGACCGAAGGTCTGGTTCGCGGTCAGGCCGTGTCTGACACCGGCGCTCCGATCACCGTTCCGGTCGGCCCCGAGACGCTCGGCCGCATCATGAACGTCATCGGCGAGCCCGTCGACGAAGCCGGTCCGCTGGTCACCGCCGGCAAGCGCGCCATCCACCAGGAAGCGCCGACCTATGTCGAGCAGTCGACGGAAGCGCAGATCCTCGTCACCGGCATCAAGGTCGTCGACCTGCTCGCACCTTACGCCAAGGGCGGCAAGATCGGCCTGTTCGGCGGCGCCGGCGTCGGCAAGACGGTTCTCATCATGGAACTGATCAACAACGTCGCGAAGGCGCACGGCGGTTACTCGGTATTCGCCGGTGTGGGCGAACGTACCCGCGAAGGCAACGACCTCTATCACGAAATGATCGAGTCGGGCGTCAACAAGCACGGCGGCGGCGAAGGCTCCAAGGCTGCGCTGGTTTATGGCCAGATGAACGAACCGCCGGGCGCCCGCGCTCGTGTCGCTCTGACGGGTCTGACCATCGCCGAAGACTTCCGCGACAAGGGCCAGGACGTTCTGTTCTTCGTCGACAACATCTTCCGCTTCACCCAGGCAGGTTCGGAAGTGTCCGCACTTCTCGGCCGTATCCCGTCGGCCGTTGGTTATCAGCCGACGCTCGCCACCGACATGGGTCAGATGCAGGAACGCATCACCACCACGACCAAGGGTTCGATCACCTCGGTTCAGGCCATTTACGTCCCCGCCGACGACTTGACCGACCCGGCGCCGGCAACTTCGTTCGCCCACCTGGACGCAACGACCGTTCTGTCGCGTTCGATCGCTGAAAAGGGCATCTACCCTGCCGTCGACCCGCTCGACTCCACCTCGCGCATGCTCGACCCGCTGGTCGTCGGCGAAGAGCACTATGAAGTCGCTCGTAAGGTCCAGTCGACCCTGCAGCGCTACAAGGCTCTCCAGGACATCATCGCCATTCTCGGCATGGATGAACTGTCGGAAGACGACCGCATCGCGGTTGCCCGCGCCCGCAAGATCGAGCGCTTCCTGTCGCAGCCGTTCTTCGTCGCCGAAGTCTTCACCGGCTCGCCGGGCAAGCTGGTTGCGCTCGAAGACACGATCAAGGGCTTCAAGGGCCTGGTCAATGGCGAATACGACCACCTGCCGGAAGCCGCCTTCTACATGGTTGGCTCGATGGAAGAAGCTGTCGAAAAGGCCAAGAAGCTGGCTGCCGAAGCCGCTTGATGACGGACTTGGCGCGCGCTTGATGCGCGCGCCGTTCCCGCCTCAATAGAAGAAGTGAACAACCATGGCCGACAATTTCAATTTTGAACTCGTTTCGCCCGAGCGCCTGCTGCTTTCCGAAAAGGTGAGCGAAGTTGTCATCCCGGCAACCGACGGCGAAATGACCGTCATGGCCCATCATGCGCCGACGATGACGACGATCAAGCCGGGCGTGGTTACGGTGAAGCTGGCCTCCGGCCAGGTGAGCAAATATGTCGTGTTCGGCGGTTTTGCCGATATCGTGCCGAGCGGCTGCACGCTGCTGGCCGAATCGGCCGTGGCGCTCAGCGACCTCAACCGCGAAACGCTGACCAAGCGCATCGAGGCCGCCCGCGCCGAACTCAACGCCGTCGAAGGCCACGAGCACAAGACCCGCCTCGAGCAGTATCTCGCCGAGCTGACTCATCTGAACGGCGTGCTGATCCCGGCCTGAGCCGGTCGCACGAATACCGACGGACAAGAGCGGCCTTCTGGGCCGCTTTTTTTATGTCCGGCTGGCCGCTCTCGCTGAAGCCGTGCCGCCGCCATACCCGGTCCGCCCATGCACTTCGCGCGTCTCTCCCCAGAGCACTTGACGAATGCCATCAATTGAAAGCTTCGTGCTCTCTGATATGCTGCAATGCAAACGGAGGCGAGAGCATGAAGGTCGGGATCGTTGGAGCGGGCATGGTCGGCAGCTCTGCGGGCTATGCGCTGGCCATGATGGGAATTGCCAGCGACATCGTGTTCGTCGACAAGAATGCGCCGCTGGCGATCGCCCAGGCCGAGGACATTTCCCATGCAGTGCCGTTCGTATCGGCCACCACGGTGACCGCCGGCGACTATGATGCCCTGGCCGGCACGCGGGTGGTGATCATCGCGGCCGGCGTCAGCCAGAAACCCGGCGAGAGCCGGCTCGAACTGCTGGAGCGCAATGCCGGCGTGTTCCGCGAGGTGGTGGCGGAGGTGTTGCGCGCCTCGCCGAATGCTATCCTGCTGATCGCCTCCAATCCGGTCGATATCATGACGCAGATCGCCACGCGGCTGTCCGGTCTTCCGCCGCAGCGGGTGATCGGCTCCGGCACCATTCTCGACACGGCCCGCTTCCGCAGCCTCGTCGGCCGCCATCTCGGGATCGCGCCGCAGTCGGTGCATGCCTATGTGCTGGGCGAGCATGGTGACAGCGAAGTGCTGGCCTGGTCGAATGCGCGGGCCGGATCGGTTGCCCTTCGCTCCTTTGCCGAACAGGTCGGCAAGCCGCTGACCGAGGACGAGCGCCGGGCGATCGACGAGGGCGTCCGCAATGCCGCCTACAAGATCATCAACGGCAAGGGGTCGACCTATTACGGCATCGGCGCGGGGCTCGCCCGGATCGTCAAGGCGATCGCGCAGGACCAGAGGGACGTGCTGTCAGTGTCGATCGTTACGCCCAGGGTGGCCGATGTCGAGGACGTGGCGCTCTCCGTGCCGCGCATCATCGGTGCGACCGGGGTGAGCGCCGATCTCTTCCCGGATCTGGACGACGAGGAATATGCAGCGCTTCATCGCAGCGCCGCCCTGCTCAAGGAGCGCGTCGAAACGGTGAGCCTGCGATAGAAACGGGCAGGCGGGGCGGAGCAGGGACACGGGCCTTGCGCCGAGACGCGGAGAAATCGCTTTGACGCCGGTATTTGCCGGGATAAGTGATTTTCGCGGCATTTGCATTATCGTATAACGCTCTTCGAATGTGTACCGTGATCGTTGGATGGATTCATGAATTTGCCGCACATCAGGGCCGGGATGGAAAAGGAACAGCTGGAGGGCTTCATGTCGAAAGCCCGCGCCGCCAGCACGCTTCTGAAAGCCCTGTCGCATGAGACCCGGTTGCTCATCCTGTGCATTCTCAGCCAGGGCGAAAAGACCGTCGGCGAAATCGAGTCCATCCTCGGCCTGCAGCAGGCCGTGGTGTCGCAGCAGTTGGCGCGGCTCCGCCTCGAGCGGATCGTCACCACCCGCCGGGACGGCCGGCTGATCTACTACACGATCACCGACCCCTCGCTCACCGCGCTCGTGTCCGTTCTCTACGACATGTATTGCGGCCCGAAGGCAGCGGACGGCGCCTCGGCGACGGACTGAGCCCATCCACCACTCTGCCGGTCTTCGTTGACCGGGCACGTCCTGACCCTGCCGGCCCGGCCGGTTTGCGCTTCGATCGCTTCGCGCTTAATCTCGCGGCCGAGGAGTGACCATGATCGACAAGCTCGAATTCTTCATTGCCCTTGCCCGCGCCCAGCATTTCGGCCGGGCGGCGGAGGAGTGCGGCATCACGCAGCCGACGCTTTCGGCTGCGATCCGGCAGCTCGAGGATCATCTGGGCGTGATGCTGGTCAACCGCGGCTCCCGCTATCAGGGACTGACTCCGGAGGGCCAGCGCGTGCTGGAATGGGCCCGCCGCATCGTCGGCGACACCCGCACCATGCGCGAGGAGATGCGGGCGGCACGTCGCGGCCTTGCTGGCCACATCCGCATCGCAGTGATCCCGACGGCCCTTTCGATGGTGCCGCGAATCACCGGGCCTTTCCAAGAGAAGCATCCCGACGTCACCTTCTCGGTGAGTTCGCGCACCTCGCTGCAGGTGCTGAGCCTGCTGGAAAATCTCGAAATCGACGCCGGGATCACCTATCTCGACAACGAGCCGCTCGGCCGGGTCACCTCGGTGCCGCTCTATGCGGAGCGCTATCACCTGATTGCGGCTGCCGGCACGCCGCTCAGCGATCGCGACCATGTGACGTGGCGGGAGGTGGCCGATCTTCGGCTTTGTCTATTGACCGCGGACATGCAGAACCGCCGCATCATCAACCAGCACATGGCCGAAGCCGGAGTTTCGGTGAAGCCGACGCTCGAATCCAATTCGATGATCGTGCTGTTTTCCCACATCCGCACCGGCCGCTGGGCCTCGATCATGCCCCGTAACGTGGCCGAATCCTTCGGTTTCTCCGCCGAGATCCGGATGATCCCGATCACCGAGCCGGAGGCCGCACATTCGGTGGGCCTGGTCGCGCAATATCGCGAGCCGTTTACGCCGCTCGTCTCCGCCCTGCTGCATGAGGCCCGCCGGCTCGCCGAACTCCAGGCGTTTCAATAGATTTCTTCTATCGTTGAACGGGACTGCTTTATTGACCTGCCCCGGCGCGCAGGGTCATTCTGTCGCATCGTCAGGGAGTTCGACGGGAAAGCGGACTGCGTCGGCGCATTCAGATTTAAGAACCGACTGGACATTCGCTTTCCACGTGTCAGCCTCTTGGCAAGTTCGTGTCGGTTTGGGAGGGCTGATCATGAATATTCGATCATCTGCGGATGATTTGGTTTCTCGCACGCAAGCGATCGTCGCCGAATTCAAGGGCCTCGAAGGTCCCCTGTTGCCGATCCTGCATTCCGTGCAGGAGAGCTTCGGCTACGTGCCGGACGAGGTGAAGCCGGTGCTGGCCGAAGCCCTCAACCTGTCGCGGGCCGAGGTGCATGGCGTCGTCAGCTTCTATCATGACTTTCGCGCCCATCCCTCCGGCCGCCATGTGCTGAAACTCTGTCGCGCCGAGGCCTGCCAGTCGCGCGGTGGCGAGGCCCTGGCCGACCGGGTGCGCGAATTGCTCGGCATTGATTTTCACGGAACGACGCCGGACGGCGCGGTGACGCTGGAGCCGGTCTACTGTCTCGGGCTCTGCGCCTGCGCGCCCGCCGCCATGCTCGACGGCGAACTGCACGGCCGGCTCGACGAACAGGGGCTCGAGGAACTGGTCGCGGAGGCGCGCCGATGAGCTTGACGATCTATGTTCCCCAGGATGCCGCGGCGATTGCCGTCGGCGCCGACAAGGTGGCGGCGGCGATCGAGCGCGAAGCCGGGCTTCGCGGCCTCGATGTGACGATCGTGCGCAATGGTTCGCGCGGTCTGTTGTGGCTTGAACCGCTTATCGAGGTTCGCACCGGACACGGCCGCATCGCCTATGGACCCGTGACCGTCGCCGACGTGCCTGGCCTGTTCGAAGCCGATTTCATCGGTGGTGGCGAGCATCCGCTCTGTCAGGGCCTGACGAAGGAAATTCCCTATCTCGCCCGCCAGACGCGGCTGACCTTCTCCCGTTGCGGCGTGACCGATCCGCTCTCGCTGGCCGACTATCGCCACTATGAAGGGTTCAAGGGTCTGGAAAAGGCGGTGGCCATGGGCCCAGCCGACATCGTCAAGACGGTGACCGACAGCGGCCTGCGCGGACGCGGCGGTGCGGGCTTTCCGACCGGCATCAAGTGGAAGACGGTCGCCGATGCTCCGGGCGATCGCAAATATATCGTCTGCAATGCCGACGAGGGCGACAGCGGCACCTTCTCCGACCGGATGATCATGGAGGGCGATCCCTTCGTTCTGATCGAGGGCATGATCATCGCGGGCATCGCCACCGGCGCCACCAAGGGCTATGTCTACACCCGTTCGGAATATCCGCATGCCATCAAGACCATGCGCGCGGCGATCGACATCGCCCGCGGCGCCGGCATCCTCGGCCCGTCGGTCATGGGTTCGGCGCATGCCTTCGACATCGAGGTGCGCATGGGCGCCGGCGCCTACGTCTGCGGCGAGGAGACGTCGCTGCTGAACTCGCTCGAAGGCAAGCGCGGCATCGTTCGGGCCAAGCCGCCGCTTCCGGCGCTCCAGGGCCTGTTCGGCCGGCCGACCGTTGTCAACAACGTGATCTCGCTCGCCTCCGTGCCGGTTATCCTCGACCGCGGCGCCGCCTTCTACCGCGACTACGGTGTCGGCCGTTCGCACGGCACGATCCCGATCCAGCTTGCCGGCAATATCAAGCATGGCGGCCTCTATGAGACCGCCTTCGGCCTGACGCTCGGCGAGATCATCTACGACATCGGCGGCGGCACGGCGAGCGGCCGGCCCGTCAAGGCCGTGCAGGTCGGCGGCCCGCTCGGCGCCTACTTCCCGCCCTCCCTGTTCGACACCGTGTTCGACTACGAGGCCTTTGCCGCCAAGGACGGGCTGATCGGCCATGCCGGTATCGTCGTGTTCGACGACACGGCCGACATGCTGAAGCAGGCGCGCTTCGCCATGGAATTCTGCGCCATCGAAAGCTGCGGCAAGTGCACCCCCTGTCGCATCGGCTCGACGCGCGGCGTGGAGACGGTCGACCGGATCGCCCGCGGCATCGAGCCGGAAAAGAACCGGGCGCTGCTCACCGACCTCTGTAACACGATGAAGTTCGGCTCGCTCTGTGCGCTCGGCGGCTTCACCCCCTATCCGGTGATAAGCGCGCTCCATCACTTCCCCGAGGATTTCGCCCCGGCACCCATGGTGGAGGCGGCGGAATGAGCGGGTCTCTAAAGTTTTCGCCGGCGCCGACGTCCGGCTTCCACTTCTCCCCATCGGGGAGAAGTGCCGAACGCAGTGAGGCGATGAGGGGGCCGGCCGCGCTGACGCCAACCCCCTCATCCGGCGCTACGCGCCACCTTCTCCCCGATGGGGAGAAGAGGAGCCGCCGCCGTCTTGCCGCCCACGTCATTCATTCTTTGTCATCAGCCCAGGAGGCACATCATGCCCCTCGTTTCTGAAATCGACTACGGTACGCCCGCGTCCCGATCCACCGAGACGGTGACGCTCACCATCGACGGCCGCCAGATTACCGTTCCGGCCGGCACCTCCGTGATGCGCGCCTCGATGGAGGCCGGCATCCAGGTGCCGAAGCTCTGTGCCACCGACATGGTGGATGCCTTCGGCTCCTGCCGCCTCTGTCTCGTCGAGGTCGAGGGCCGCAACGGCACGCCGGCCTCCTGCACGACGCCTTGCGCGCCGGGCATGGTTGTCCACACCCAGACGGAACGGCTGAAGCAGATCCGCAAGGGCGTGATGGAGCTCTATATCTCCGACCACCCGCTCGACTGTCTGACCTGTGCTGCCAATGGCGATTGCGAACTGCAGGACATGGCGGGCGCCGTCGGCCTGCGCGACGTGCGTTATGGCTATGAGGGCGACAACCACGTCAAGGCGCGCAACGATGGCGACATCAATGCCAAGTGGATGCCCAAGGACGAGTCCAACCCCTATTTCACCTATGATCCGTCGAAATGCATCGTCTGCTCGCGTTGCGTCCGCGCCTGCGAGGAAGTGCAGGGCACGTTCGCGCTGACCATCGAAGGCCGCGGTTTCGACAGCCGGGTGTCGCCCGGTGCCCACGAGCATTTCCTCGAATCCGAATGCGTTTCCTGCGGCGCCTGCGTGCAGGCCTGCCCGACCGCGACGCTGACCGAAAAGTCGGTGATCGCCATCGGCCAGCCGGAGCATTCGGCAGTCACCACCTGCGCCTATTGCGGCGTCGGCTGTTCGTTCAAGGCGGAGATGCGCGGCGAGGAACTGGTGCGCATGGTGCCCTACAAGGATGGCAAGGCCAATCGCGGACACTCCTGCGTCAAGGGCCGGTTCGCCTATGGCTATGCCACCCACAAGGACCGCATTCTCAATCCGATGGTGCGCGAGAAGATCACCGATCCCTGGCGCGAAGTCACCTGGGAGGAAGCATTCGCCCACGTCGCGTCCGAGTTCCGCCGTCTCCAGTACCAATACGGCAAGGATTCGATCGGCGGCATCACCTCATCGCGTTGCACGAATGAAGAGACCTTCCTGGTGCAGAAGCTGATCCGCGCCGGCTTCGGCAACAACAATGTCGATACCTGCGCCCGCGTCTGCCATTCGCCGACCGGCTACGGACTCGGCCAGGCCTTCGGCACCTCGGCCGGCACGCAGGACTTCGATTCGGTCGAACATTCCGACGTCATCATGGTGATCGGCGCCAATCCGTCGGCGGCGCATCCGGTCTTCGCCTCGCGTATGAAGAAGCGTATCCGCCAGGGCGCCAAGCTGATCGTGCTCGACCCGCGCGAGACCGAGACTGTCACCTCGGTCCACGCCAAGGCGGACTACCATCTGCCGCTGAAACCCGGCACCAATGTCGCTGTCGTCACCGCGCTGGCGCATGTGATCGTCACGGAGGGCCTGTTCGACGAGGCCTTCATTCGCGAACGTTGCGACTGGTCGGAATTCGAGGACTGGGCCGCCTTCGTCGCCGAGCCGCAGCACAGCCCGGAAGAGACGGAAAAGTTCACCGGCGTTGCGGCCGATCTGGTGCGCGGTGCGGCCAGGCTCTATGCCCGCGGCGGCAATGGGGCGATCTACTACGGCCTCGGCGTCACCGAGCACAGCCAGGGCTCGACGACCGTCATGGCGATCGCCAACCTTGCCATGGCCACCGGCAATATCGGCCGCCCGGGCGTCGGCGTGAACCCGCTGCGCGGTCAGAACAACGTGCAGGGCTCGTGCGACATGGGCTCCTTCCCGCACGAACTGCCGGGCTATCGCCACGTCTCCGACGACGCCACGCGCGACACGTTCGAGAAGCTGTGGGGCGTCAAGCTCGACAGCGAGCCAGGCCTGCGCATCCCGAACATGCTCGATGCGGCCGTCGACGGCTCGTTCAAGGGCATCTACATCCAGGGCGAGGACATCCTGCAGTCCGACCCCGACACCAAGCATGTCTCGGCCGGCCTTGCCGCGATGGAATGCGTCGTCGTGCACGACCTGTTCCTCAACGAAACGGCCAACTATGCGCATGTCTTCCTGCCGGGCTCGACCTTCCTGGAAAAGGACGGCACGTTCACCAATGCCGAGCGCCGCATCAACCGCGTGCGCAAGGTGATGAGCCCGAAGAACGGCTTTGCCGACTGGGAAGTGACGCAGAAGCTCGCCCAGGCCATGGGCCTGCCGTGGAACTACAGCCATCCGTCCGAGATCATGGACGAGATCGCCGCGACCACGCCGAGCTTCGCCAGCGTGTCCTACGACCTCCTGGAAAAGATGGGCTCGGTGCAGTGGCCCTGCAACGAGAAGTTCCCGGAGGGGTCGCCGATCATGCACGTCAACGGTTTCGTGCGCGGCAAGGGCAAGTTCATCCGCACGGAATATGTGGCGACCGACGAACGCACCGGCCCGCGCTTCCCGCTGCTCCTGACCACCGGCCGCATCCTGTCGCAATACAATGTCGGCGCCCAGACGCGCCGCACTGACAATGTCGCCTGGCACGCCGAGGATCTTCTCGAGATCCATCCGCACGATGCCGAGCAGCGTGGCATCAAGGAAGGCGACTGGGTGCGTCTGGCCAGCCGGGCCGGCGAAACGACACTTCGGGCACAGGTCACCGAGCGCGTCTCCCCGGGCGTCGTCTACACCACATTCCACCATCCTGAGACGCAGGCCAACGTCATCACCACGGACTTCTCCGATTGGGCGACCAATTGCCCGGAATACAAGGTGACCGCCGTGCAGGTCGCGCCGTCCAACGGCCCGTCCGAATGGCAGCAGGACTATGAGGACCTGTCGCGCCAGTCGCGCCGCATCGCCGGCAAGCTGGAAGCGGCGGAGTAGGAAAAAAATGGCCCAGGCTTGCGGCTTCATGCCCCTCACCCCGACCCTCTCCCCGCGCGCGGGGAGAGGGGGAGGAGACGTTGCGGCATGTCTCCTTCTCCCCGCAGACGGGGAGAAGGAGCCGGCAGGCGGATGAGGGGCCCGCCCAGCATGAAGACTTCAATCTCCATTCCCGAACTGCAGTACCGTCACGGCATCCTGGCGACGGGCAGCCGCATCGTTCCGGAAGAAGTGCCAATCGCCTTTTCCTATGGCGGTTCGACCCATGCGGTGATGATGGCGACACCCGCCGATCTCGAGGACTTCGCGCTCGGCTTCTCTCTGTCGGAGGGCATTATTTCTGGACCCGCCGACATCGTCTCGATCGAAACGGTCGAGGCCGGCGACGGCGTCGACGTGCAGATCGTCCTGGCGGACGCGACGGCAGAGGCGCTGACCTCGCGCCGCCGTCACATGGCCGGCCCGGTCGGTTGCGGCCTGTGCGGCATCGAATCGATCGAGCAGGCGATGCGGCAGGTCCCGTCTGTCGAGGCCGGCGATTTCTGCCTGACGCCGGCACAGGTTGCCGAGGCGGTCAAACTGCTCGGCGACGGGCAGAAGCTCAACCGCGAAACGCGCGCCGTGCATGGCGCCGGCTTCTTCGTGCCCGGCCACGGCCTTGTCGCACTGCGCGAGGACGTCGGCCGACACAATGCGCTGGACAAGCTGTCGGGCGCGGTCATCCGCGCCGGCTATTCCGGGCGCCAGGGCGCGGTCGTCGTCACCAGCCGCCTGTCGGTGGAGATGGTGCAGAAGACGGCGGCGCTGAAATGCCCCGTGCTGATCGCCGTCTCGGCTCCGACTGCCCTTGCCATCCGCACGGCGGAGGAGGCCGGAATTATGCTCGTCGGTATTGCACGGGGCGACGAGTTTGAAATTTTCACCAGATCAGAGCGCATCATTTCCGGAGTGAACGCCCATGTCGCATGACACCACCGAGAAGCTCGTCCGCATGGCGAACCAGATCGCCACCTTCTTCCTGTCGCAGCCGGAAGCGGTGCGCGTCGAAGGCGTCGCGAACCACATCAACAAGTTCTGGGAACCGCGCATGCGCCGCGAACTGTTCGAGCATATCGACAAGGGTGGCGAGGGCCTCCTGCCGCTGGTCATGGAGGCCTCCAAGGTGATCAAGCGTCCGGTCGCAGCCTGAACAGGGTGGCGCCTGGTTCGCTTTGGCGTTTTCGTCCCGCCTCTGATATGCAGGACCGACGTTGAACGAGGGAGGCGGGCGACACGGTGAGGGCAGAAACGGCACGAAAGGTCCAGGCGAGCGAGCGGGATCCGGAATTCGGTCCCTGGCTGGCGCAGGCGACGATCCTCGTGGTCGACGACGAGCCCGGCATGCGCAATTTTCTCGTGCGCACACTCAGCCCCCGCTGCAAGCGGATCGAGGAAGCGGCCGATGCCGAAGAGGCGTCGCGCAAGCTCGACCAGCACCATTTCGACGTCGTCATTCTCGACAACATCATGCCGGGCAAGAACGGAGTCGACTGGCTGATCGAACAGCGGGCGATCGGCTTCTTCGCCGACGCCATCCTGATGACCGCCTATGCCGATCTCGAAACCGCGATCCGGGCGCTGCGCGCCGGCGCCGTCGATTTCGTGCTGAAGCCGTTCCGCTCCAACCAGATCCTCAATGCCGTGGCGCGCTGTCTCGACCGGATGCGCCTGCAGCGGGAAAATTTCGTGCTGCGCTACGAGCTTCGGGCGACGGCCGACCATATCCTGCTGCGCGACAAGCTGATCGGCGGTTCGGCCGCGATCCAGCAGGTGCGCGAAACGCTGGCCCGCGTTGCGCCCTTGCCGACGACTGTACTCCTGACCGGCGAATCCGGCACGGGCAAGGAGGTCGCGGCCCGCTCGTTGCATGCGCTGTCCGACCGTGCGGCTAAACCCTTTGTGCCCGTCAACTGCGCAGCCATCCCGCCGGATGTGATCGAATCCGAACTGTTCGGCCATGTCCGCGGTGCCTTCACCGGGGCTGAAGCCGGGCGTGAGGGCCTTTTCCTGCATGCCCAGGGCGGAACGCTGTTCCTCGACGAGATCGGCGAGATGCCGCTCGCCACCCAGAGCAAGCTCCTGCGCGTGATCGAGGATCGCCGTGTGCGCCCCGTCGGAGCGGAACGCGAAGTGCCGGTCGACCTGCGCTTCGTCTTCGCCACCAATGCCAATCTGGAAAAGCTCGTGCAGCAAGGCGGCTTCCGCCCGGATCTCTACTACCGCATCAACGTCATGCAACTGAAGCTGCCGCCGCTGCGCGACCGGGGAGACGACGTTCTCGAGCTTGCCAGCCTCTTCATGCACAAGCTTTCGCAGCAGCTCGGCATGCCGCCCGTGCCGATCGACAAGGCCACCAAGGCCGCGCTGTCCGCCTATGCATGGCCGGGCAATGTGCGCGAACTGCGCAACCTGATCGAGCGTTCGCTCATCCTCGGCGGGTTTCCGGACGATTTCCGCGGCCAGCGGCCGGGCGCGGTTGCCGCGTCGTCGGGAACGCTTGAGGAAGTGGAGCGCCGCCATATCCTGGCCGTGTTGGAGGAGACCGGTGGGGATCGTGAGGAGACGGCCCGACGCCTCGGTATCTCGCGCAAGACCATCGACCGCAAACTCGTGTCGTGGAATGCCTGAGGCGGAGACCCAGGAGCCGGTGCTGCGCCGCGGACGATCGATCCGCTACCGCCTCCTTGCCATCGCGCTCCTACCGACGCTCGTCATCCTGCCGCTGCTGCTGGTCGTCACCATGGCGCGCTGGGAGACGAAGTTCGATGCGCTCCTGACGTCGAAGGTCAATGCGGACCTCACCATCGCACACCAGTATCTGGCGCGGATCCTGGAGAATACGGGCGAGCATCTCTCGGCGCTGACCGGTTCGGTCGCCTTCCGGGAAGCTGCGACGCGCGACGGCGGGGCCGGACTGGCAGCCTATCTGGAGGAAAATCGCACACGCCTCGGGCTCGATTTTCTTTTCCTGGTGCAACGCGACGGTATGGCGACAGTGCCGGTCGGACTTCCAGGTCAAGGGCGGCTGCGAACGGACTGGCCGGTCCTTGATGCCGCGTTGACGGGCGAGCCGAAGACGGCGATCGACATCTTCTCCCAACAGGAGCTGGCGGCCATATCGCCGGAGCTTGCGGCGCGCGCGAAGCTGGAACTCGTGTCGACGCCGAATGCGGTGGCGACCGATCGGGCGAGCGAGACGCGCGGCATGGTGGTGCATTCGGCAAGCCCGGCATCGCTGCCGGATGGCAGCGATGCTGCCCTCGTCGGCGGCGTCCTGCTCAACCAGAATCTCGTCTTCATCGACACGATCAACGATCTCGTCTACCGGACGGCGAGCTTGCCGGAGGGCAGCCAGGGCACGGCGACGCTCTTCCTCGAAGACGTCCGTATCAGCACCAATGTCCGGCTGTTCGAGGGCAAGCGGGCGCTTGGCACCCGCGTCTCGGCGGCCGTGCGCCAGACGGTGCTGGACGAGGGACGCGTCTGGCTCGACAGCGCCTTCGTCGTCAACGACTGGTACGTTTCCGCCTATGAGCCGATCAGCGACAGCTTCGGCAAGCGGGTCGGCATGCTCTATGTCGGTTTCCTCGAAGCGCCGTTCGCCCGCGCCAAGACGGAAACTATTCTCGGCATCGTCGTCGCCTTCCTTCTGGTCACGGCCGCCAGCGTGCCGATCTTCCTGCGCTGGGCACGGGCGATCTTCAAGCCGCTGGAACGGATGACCGGCACCATTGCACGGGTGGAAGAGGGCGATCTCGGCGCACGTTCGGGCCTGACCGACGCCAGTGACGAGATCGGTCGGGTGGCCGTGCATCTCGACAGTCTGCTCGACCAGTTGCAGCAGCGCGACCGGGACCTGCGGCGCTGGAACGACGAGCTCAACGATCGGGTGGCCGAGCGCACGCGCGAACTGGAGCTGGCGAACCGGCAGTTGGAAGCGACGACCAAGCAGCTCGTCATGTCGGAGAAGTTGGCGGCGATTGGCGAGATCACGGCGGGCGTCGCCCACGAGATCAACAATCCGATCGCCGTCATTCAGGGCAATCTCGACGTGGTGCGCAGCGTGCTCGGCGACCGGGCGAACGATCTTTCCACCGAACTCCGGCTGATCGACGAGCAGATCCATCGGGTCAGCCAGATCGTCACCAAGCTGCTGCAATTCGCCAAGCCGGAGGAATATGCCGGCTATGTCGAGCGTCATCATGTCGCCGACGTGATCTCGGACTGCCTGCCGCTCGTGCAGCATCTGCTCGGCAAGGCCGATATCGCGATCGAGCGGGACGATGGTGCGACCCGGCAGGTCCTGATGAACCGGACCGAACTGCAGCAGGTGCTGGTCAATCTGATCGTCAACGCCATCCATGCCATGCCGGACGGCGGCAGGCTTCGCCTTGTCAGTCGCGACGAGACGCGCGATGGTCAGGACGGCATTCGTGTCGATGTGGTGGATACCGGCATCGGCATGACGCCCGATGTGCTTGCCCGCATCTTCGATCCGTTCTTCACCACCAAGCGGCGGCAGGGCACCGGCCTCGGTCTGTCGATCAGCCAGACGCTTGTCCGGCGGCAAGGCGGGACGCTCAACGTCGAGAGCGAGCCGGGCAAGGGAACGACCTTTTCCATCTGGCTTCCCGAGGCGAATTGAGCCACGTTTGAAGGACGTTTTGTCCGTTGCATCGGGACATTTTGTCCGTATCCGTGTTCGTGCCTCCGCTAAGTTATTGAAAATTGTTAAATTCGGATTGGCACGGCGGTTGCTACCCAGTTCCTGTTCCCAGCGCGTCCCTTGGAGACGGGGTGCGGATGGGGCAGGGAGGGAGCGGCACGGGCCGCTTCTGGATTGGACCGGTCCCGCGGTGTGCCTTGTCGAAGGAGCGACAGGGCGCAAGCATCGCGGGCAGCCGGGTCGGGGACAGAGCCATCGGCAAGACCGATGGGAGGAGGATTTCAAATATGTCTGCTACGACCGAAACATTGACCGGCGGCTATGGAGGCGGTGGCCTTCTCGACCGCGAACGCATTATTGCCAAACCGGGATTCAATCGCTGGCTGGTGCCGCCGGCCGCCCTTGCCATCCATCTGTGCATCGGCATGGCCTATGGCTTTTCTGTCTTCTGGCTGCCGCTCACCAAGTCGATCGGCATCGGCCAGTCCGTCGCCTGTCCGGACCTGACGCTGGCATCGGCGCTCTTCACCACATCCTGCGACTGGCGCGTCGCCGATCTCGGCTGGATTTATACGCTGTTCTTCGTCCTGCTCGGCTCGTCCGCGGCGATCTGGGGCGGCTGGCTGGAGCGGGTCGGTCCGCGTCGGGCCGGCTTCGTCTCGGCCTGCTGCTGGTGCGGCGGCATCCTGATCGCCGCCATCGGCGTCATGACTCATCAGCTGTGGCTGATGTGGCTCGGCGCCGGCGTGATCGGCGGCATCGGTCTAGGCCTCGGCTATATCTCGCCGGTCTCGACGCTGATCAAATGGTTCCCCGACCGTCGCGGCATGGCGACCGGCATGGCGATCATGGGCTTCGGCGGTGGTGCGATGATCGGTGCGCCGCTGGCCGACATGCTGATGAACACCTTCAAGAGCGAAACCTCGGTCGGCGTCTGGCAGACCTTCGTCGTCATGGCCGGCATCTATTTCGTCTTCATGATGGGTGGCGCCTTCGGCTACCGCATCCCGCCGGCCGGCTGGCGTCCCGAGGGCTTCGTGCCTCCGGTTGCCAAGGACAGCATGATCACCAGCCGTCACGTGCATCTGAAGAACGCCCACAAGACCCAGCAGTTCTGGCTGATCTGGGCGGTTCTCTGCCTCAATGTCTCGGCCGGCATCGGCGTGATCGGCATGGCTTCGCCGATGCTGCAGGAGATCTTCGCCGGTTCGCTGCTCGGCCTGCCCGAGCTGAAGTTCTCCGATCTCAGCAAGGAACAACTGACCGCGATCGCCGCGATCGCCGCCGGCTTCACCGGGCTTCTCTCGCTGTTCAATATCGGCGGCCGCTTCTTCTGGGCTTCGCTCTCCGACAAGATCGGCCGCAAGAACACCTACTACGTCTTCTTCCTGCTCGGCATCGTGCTCTATGCCTCGGCCCCCTGGGCTGCCGGGATCGGCAGCAAGGTGTTCTTCGTCGCCGCCTTCTGCATCATCCTGTCGATGTATGGCGGCGGCTTCGCCACCATTCCTGCCTATCTCGCGGACATCTTCGGGACCCAGTTCGTCGGGGCGATCCATGGCCGTCTGCTGACCGCCTGGGCGACCGCCGGCATCATCGGCCCGGTGGTGGTCAACTACATCCGCGAGGCGCAGATCGCGGCGGGCATACCGCGCGCCCAGGTCTACGACTTCACCATGTATATCCTGGCCGGAATGCTGGCGCTCGGTCTGGTCGCCAACTTCCTGGTCAAGCCGCTTTCCGACAAGTGGTTCATGTCGGATGAGGAAGTGGCGTCGCTACAAGCCAAGACGAAGGCCGCGGCTGCCGGTCCCACCGGCTCCTTCGGCATCGGCACGGGTGGCCTCGACGCGAAGGCGCTGGTCGCCTGGGCCGTGGTCGGCATTCCGATCCTCTGGGGCGTGTGGATCACGCTGCAGAAGACCTTCGTTCTGTTCGGCTGAAGCATTTGAGTCGACGAGGGGTGGAGACAGCGTTCCTTGTCTCCACCTCCGGTCAACCGACAAAGAAAAAGGGCTCCGCATTGCGGAGCCCTTGTTGTAACTGCTGCGATCTGGCGAAGTGCCGGAAGATCAGGCGGCGAGCTCTTCGATTTCGCTGCCCTTGAACATCTTGGCGAGGTTCAGGAAGCAGATCATGCCATGTTCGTTGGCGATGATGCCTTCGGAGAAGGACTTGTCGAAGGAGGCCGAGATTTCCGGAACCGGCTGTACCTGGCTCGAAGGGATCGTCAGGATGTCCGAGACGCGGTCGACCAGCATGCCGATGACCATGTTGTGGACTTCAGCGACGACGATGGCGGAGCGCTCGTTGGCGACGGTGCTCTTCATGCCGAGCTTGTAGGCGAGGTCGATGATCGGGATGACCGAGCCGCGCAGGTTCATCACGCCGATGACGTCTGCAGGGGCATGCGGGATCGGCGTCGACGGTGCCCAGCCGCGGATTTCGCGGATGGTCGTGGTCTTGACGCAGAATTCCTGGTCATGCAGCCGGAAGGCGATGATTTCGAGGGTTTCGCCGTTGAAGCTTGTCGAGTTGATCGCGGTCGCCATTAGAATTCTTCCCAACTTTCCTGTGCCTGGGCAGTCGCGGCGCCACCGGTTGCGGCACGTGCGACCTTCGCCATGAGTTTGCGTGCCGGGGATGCGACAGGTCGGGCATCGGGACGCGCTACGGACACTGTATTCGAAGAGTGTTGCCCAAATCTAAACTGAGACAGGAGATTGCGAAGGGTTTCGGCTTCCCTGGCAAGGCTATGGCTGGCGGCCGTCGTCTCCTCGACCATGGCGGCATTGTGCTGCGTGTTCTGGTCCATGGCGTTGACCGCCTTGTTGATCTCCTGCAGCCCGGTCGCCTGCTCGCGGGACGCTTCGACGATGGCGATGACGTTGAGGTTGATATCCTTGACTTCGGTGACGATCTGCTCGAGCGCCTTGCCGGTCTGGCCGACCAAGGTGACGCCGTTGCGGACCTGTTCGCCGGACGTGGTGATCAGGGCCTTGATCTCCTTCGCCGCATTGGCGGACCGCTGGGCCAGCTCGCGAACTTCCTGGGCGACGACGGCGAAGCCCTTGCCGGCCTCACCGGCGCGCGCGGCTTCGACACCGGCATTCAGCGCCAGCAGGTTGGTCTGGAAGGCGATGTCGTCGATCACGCCGATAATGTTGGATATCTCGCGGGAAGACGCTTCGATCTGGCCCATGGCGTCGATTGCGCTCTTGACCACTTCCCCGGACTTTTCCGCGCCGGCCTTAGTCCTGGCCACCAGCGAGCCTGCTTCCTCGGCCCGCTTCGAGCTGTCGCTCACCGTCTGGGTGATCTCTTCCAGCGCGGCTGCGGTTTCTTCCACGGCTGCGGCCTGCTGCTCGGTGCGCTTGGCCAGGTCGTCGGAGGCCGACTGGATCTCGCGCGAACCGGCGGCGATCGCATTGGTGTTGTCGCCGACCGTGCTCATCGTCGCCTGCAGCTTGTCCAGCGAGTTGTTGAAGTCGACGCGCAGGCGGTCGAGGCCGGGCAGCAGGGGATGATCGATCCGAACCGTCAGGTCGCCGTCTGCGAGCGCGGTGAGGCCGACCGCCACATCATCGACCGAGCGGACGCGCTCGGTGACATCGGTGGCGAACTTGACGACCTTGAAGACCTTGCCGTTCATGTCGAAGATCGGATTGTAGGACGCCTGGATCCAGACGACCTTGCCGCCCTTGCCGATGCGCTTGAATTCTTCGGCGACGAATTCGCCGCCGGCGAGCTTCTGCCAGAAGCGCTGGTAGTCGGCGCTCTGGGTATAGGCCGGTTCGCAGAACATCGCGTGATGCTTGCCCTGGATTTCGCCGAGGCTGTAGCCGAGCGTCTTCAGGAAGTTGTCGTTTGCCGTCAGGATCTCGCCGGTCGTGGTGAATTCGATCACCGCCTGGGCGCGGGAGACGGCGGCGAGCTTGCCGGCGTCTTCTGCCGCCTTCAGCTTCGCGGCGGTGATGTCCGTGGCGAACTTCACCACCTTGTAGGGCTTGCCACCGCTGAAGACCGGGTTGTAGGAGGCCTGGATCCAGACGTCCTTGCCGGTCTTGGTGATGCGCTTGTACTCGCGGGCGTCGAACCGGCCGGCGGCGAGCGATGCCCAGAAATCCTTGTAGTCTTGCGTCGCAGTATAGGCGGGATCGCAGAACATCCGGTGATGTTTGCCTTTGATCTCCGACAGTTCATAGCCGAGTGCACGACAGAAGTTTTCGTTGGCGGTCAGAATATTGCCGCTCAGATCGAACTCTATAATTGCTTGGGACTTGCTCATAGCGGCCAAGATCGCCTTGGCGTCCGAGCCAAATAATGACATGCTCACGTCTATTCCCTCCTCATTGCGCTCGGTTTTAGAACGGATACCGCGCCGCACGTTGCCAAATCTTCGCAAAGCAGAGCGTCGGGATGCCGAAACGGAATTAGAGTGCTTTGCCCCCCAAAATTTAGGGAGGAAAAGTTAAGGGGTCATAAACGATCTTGAACAAACGCGATTCTGCGCCTTGGGGTGCCAAGTACTCCCCTAAGTCAGGCTAAAGTAATAGCGAATACAATGCCGCTTTTCCGGCTGGACAACCGGCGCCTTCCGCTCCCTTCGCGGGGAGCGTTCCGACGGGAAGCGCTGCTTCAATGTGTCACAGGGGCCTTTGCAAGCACCGCCTCGATCTTCTCAAGTGCCCAATCGACCTGATCGCGGGTGATGACCAGCGGGGGCGCCAGCCGGATCGTGTCGACATGGGTGTCCTTGGCGAGCAGGCCGGCCTCCTTGAGCGCGTAGCAATACTGGCGCGCGCCACCGACTTCCGGGTCGAGCTCGACCGCCAGCATCAGGCCGCGGCCACGGACGTCCTTGACGATGTTCGAGCGGATGGACTTCAGCCCCTCGAGGAAATATTCGCCCATGGCAGCGGAGTTCTCGATCATCTTCTCCTCGACCAGCACCTTGAGCGCCGCGCGGGCGATGGCGCAGGCGAGCGGATTGCCGCCGAAGGTCGAGCCGTGCTGGCCGGGTTTCAACACGCCCAGAACCTCGGAGTTTGAGAGCACGGCCGAGACCGGATAGAAGCCGCCGGACAGGGCCTTGCCGATCAGCGTCACGTCGGCCTCGATGCCTTCATGCTCCTCGGCCAGCAGCTTGCCGGTGCGGCCAAGGCCGGTCTGGATCTCGTCGAGGATGAGCGTGACGTTCTTTTCCGTGCAGAGCTCGCGCACGCGCCGCAGATAGCCGGCCGGCGGGATGATGACGCCCGCCTCGCCCTGGATCGGTTCGATCAGCGCGCCGACGGTATTCTCGTTGATCGCTGCCTCGAAGGCCTCGGCGTCGCCGAAGGGCACGGTGCGGAAGCCGGGCGTGAAAGGACCGAAGCCGCCGCGTGCATCCGGATCGGTCGAGAAGGAGACGATGCTCAGCGTGCGTCCATGGAAGTTGCCGGAGCAGACGATGATCTCTGCCTTGCCCTCGGCTACGCCCTTGGTCTCGTAACCCCATTTGCGGACCGCCTTGATCGCCGTCTCGACCGCCTCGGCGCCCGAGTTCATCGGCAGGATCTTGTGCGAGCCGGTGAGTGCTGCCAGTTCTTCGTAGAGCAGCGCCAGCTGGTCGTTGCGGAAGGCGCGCGAGGTGAGCGTCAGCTTGGACGCCTGTTCCGTCATGGCGGCCAGGATGCGCGGGTGGCAGTGGCCCTGGTTGACGGCCGAATAGGCGGACAGGCAGTCGAGATACTGCTTGCCTTCGCTGTCCCAGACATGGACGCCCTGGCCGCGCGTCAGCACGACGTCGAGGGGTTTGTAGTTGTGCGCGCCGAGGCGCTGTTCGGTGGCGATGAGCTCTGCTGTGTTCGACATCGTTGGTCCTCGGGTTGCTCAGGCGGCGCGGGTGGGGCGGTCGAGAATGCGGCGGCCGAACAGGCTGGCCGCCAGTTCGACGATGACGCGGGCGCTCTTGCCGCGGTCGTCGAGGAAGGGATTGAGCTCGACGAGGTCGAGCGAGGAGACGAGGCCGCTGTCGTGCAACATCTCCATGATCAGGTGCGCCTCGCGGAAGGTCGCGCCGCCGGGAACGGTGGTGCCGACGCCCGGCGCGACGTCCGGGTCGAGGAAGTCGACGTCGAGGCTGACATGCAGCAGGCCGTTGACCTTGGACACGTCGGCAATGATGCGCCGCATGATCGCGCCCATGCCGTCCTCGTCGATGGCGCGCATGTCGAAGACGTTGACGCCGTTCTCGGTGATCGCCAGGCGCTCGTCGTCATCGACCGAACGAATGCCGACCTGGTAGACCTGACGCGGATCGACGAAGGGCCGGCCGGCCGGCAGGATCGGCGCGAATTCGGCCTTGCCGCAGAAGAAGGCCACCGGCATGCCGTGAATATTGCCCGAAGGAGAGGTGGACGGGGTGTTGAAGTCGGCATGGGCGTCGAGCCACAGCACGAAAAGCGGGCGGCCGAGTTCGCGGGCGCGCCGTGCCATGCCGGAGACGCTGCCCATCGACAGGCTGTGGTCGCCGCCAAGCAAGACGGGAAGCGTGCCTTCGGTAGCGGCCCGATAGGTGCGGTCCTCGATGGCGCGGGTAAAGGCGGCGACGACGGGCAGATTGCGGGCATGCGCATGCTCGCCGAGCTCGGTCGCGGGCGTCGGGCGTAGGTCGCCGGCGTCGGTGACTCGGTATCCGAGTTCGCCCAGCGCCGATCCGATCCCGGCGATCCGCAGCGCTGCCGGGCCCATGGCGCAGCCGCCGCGGCCGGAGCCTTCCTCCAGCGGAACACCGATCAGCGTGACGGCCTTGGTCTTGTCGTTCATCAGGATCTCCTCGTGTGCGAGGCGTGATCTTCGTCAATGTGCGCGTCTGCAAAAAGATGGATAATGATCAGAAAGCGAGCTAGATTATGCAAAGTGACAGCCAACTCTGACGAAGTGTAAAATGGATGACCTGGATCGCGATATTCTCAGCGCCCTGCGCCACAATGCCCGCATCCCTGCATCCTCGCTGGCGGCGATGACCGGCGCGTCGCGGGCGACGATCGCCGCCCGTATCGACCGCATGGTGGCCGACGGAACGATCGCGGCCTTCACCATCCGCACCGGCAGCGAAATCCGCCCGGCCGGGGTCAGGGCCATCGTCATGATCGAAGTGGTCGGCAAGTTCGCCGATCGCGTTGCGCATCAGCTGCGCGGCCTGCCGGAGGTGCGGGCGCTGCACAGCACCAACGGGCGCTGGGACTTCATTGCCGAGCTGGAGGACCGCGATCTCGCCTCGTTCGACGAGACGCTGCGGCGGATCCGGCTGATCGAGGGGATCAACACGACGGAATCGAGCATCCTGCTGAAGACCAGCAAGGTCGGCTGACCGCCGATCCGTCGGCGGCTCAGTATTCCTTTTCGTAGAAGATGCCCGCCCCGGCGCCTTCGGCCCCCGCTTCGCCCTTCAGCTTCACGCCGCGGCCGATGTCGAGGTTGATCACCGCCTTGGTCTGGCCGGTGCCGCCCTGCTGTAGCTCGATATAGGTCTTGTCGTTGAGGTACTTGCCGGCGCTGACCTTGGCCTGGCCCGTCTCGTCGGTGGAGATGTCGAGGTCGTCGACGCCGAGCGTCGAGCGCAGCGCCTCGAACAGCGAGGTGGAACGGCCGCCGGCGAGCTGGGCTGCGGCATCGGCGAGCTGGGCGATCTGCAGCGGCGACAGCCGGGCGATCGACTGGCCGAAGATCAGCTGCGCCAGGATCTCGTCCTGCGGCAGGGACGGCGAGGACGAGAAGGAGACCGACGGATCATTTGCAAAGCCGGCGATCGTGATGGTGATCGTCGTGCTGCCGGAGGTGGTCGTCGCCTCCATGTCGAGGATGGGCACCAGTCCGCCGCCGAAGGTGACGGTGCCGCGGGTGAATTCCATGCGCGTCGTCAGGATCGACAGGCGGCCGCGCCTGAGGTCGAAGGCGCCCGAGACGTTCGGAGCCTGGGCTGTGCCCGTCACCGCGATCGTGCCGCCGAGTTCCGCATCGATGCCGCGGCCGCGCACGAAGATCTGAGTCGGCGAAGAGACGGTAAGGTCGAGGCCGATGGAGGACTGGCTGCCGTGGCGCTCGGTCTTGGTGATCGTCGCCATCTGCTGGCGCACGGCCGGCGGTGCATTCTTGTGCCGGATGTCGAGTTCCGACAGGCTGGTCGGCAATTTTTCCGGAATGGTGATCGCCGTCTTCGACAGGTCGATCCTGCCGGCCAGCACCGGGCCTGAAAGCAGTGGCCCCTTGATGGTCAGCTGGCCGTCGGCGGTGCTCGCCACCATGGTGCCGTCGACATAGACGGCCTTGTCGAGCTTGATGGCGATATCGGCCGGCAGACCGGGAGAGAGGATGTCGATCGTGCCGCCGCCGGATATGCTGCCGCCGCTGGCGAGCTTGCCGGTAAGGCCGGTCACCGAGGCGCGGTTACCTTCCAGGGTAACGGTCGCCGCCAGCTGCTCGACAGCCAGGTTGCGGCGGACGTCGATCAGGCGGGCCCCCGAGGTGCGAACGGTGCCGGTGATCTGCGGTGCGCCAAGTCCGCCGGAGACGGAAACGTCGAGATCGGCCGCGCCTTCCAGCACAAAACCCTGGCGCGACAGCATGCCGGTGAGCGCGGCAAAGGGCAGCTTTCCGGTGAACTTCATGGCGATCGGCCGCTGGCCGGACAGGCTGAAGGTTCCGCCCCCCGAAAGGCCCAACCCGGCCTGGCCGGTGACGTTTGTGTCGAGCGACAGCCGGCCGTCGCGGAAATCGCCCTTGGCGGAAACCGAGAACGCCCCGATGCCCGTCGAACGGGTCTGGGCGACGGCGGCGTTTGCCCAGTCGAGCGCGTAGGTGACGATCGGTGCGGCCGGCGTGCCCTTGACCGTGACCGTACCCGAGATCGTGCCGTCTGGCGCGAGCGTGGGGGCCACGGTGCTCACGAGCGAGGCCGGCACGTTGCGAAGCGCCGCATTGAGGTCGAGTGTTTCGCCGGCGCTGCCGGTGACGTCGACAGAACCGGAGCCGGCGGAAATCGTCGCCGTATCGATCGTCACCTTGCCGCCGGCAATGGTCAGCGCGGCGGGCCTGGCGAGCGAAAGCGGGATGCGGCGCGGTGCGGCGGACAGCGTGTCGAGTGCGATCTTCAAGCCTGTCGCCTGCTGTTCGATGCGGCCCTTGGCGTTAAGCGGAGCGCCGTCGTAGCGGCCGTCAAGATCGAACGCCGTGCTGGTGCCCTCACGCGAAAACCCGAGCTCGGGCGTCTCGATGCGATTGGCTCCGACCGACACGGCTGAGGCGCTGAGATTGCCCTCGGCGGCGAAGGCGGCCAGGTCGGAGATGGCAAGGCGGATGTCGGGTCCGTCGATTGCCAGCGTATCGCGCTTGAGCGACGAGCCGGTCGCCACGATGGTCGCCGAAAGTTTGCCGCCGCTCTCCTTGAGATCGACCGAGCCCTTGAGATCGCCGCTCGCGTTCTGGCCCGCCAGGGCGGCAATCAGCCCGAGTTCCGGCAGGTCGAACCGCAGCGTTCCCGAGGGGGCGAAGGCCGGAGAAAAGGCAAGGGCGCCCTCGATCCGGTTGGGACCGACCGTCACGGCCAGCGCCGGAATGGAGGAGCGTCCGTTTTCGGCGACGAGATCGGCGGTCGCCTCGATCGCCTGGCCGTCGAGCGTGCCGGACATTTTCAGCGAGCCCTTCGGTGCCGTCCTGTCGGCGGTTCCCTCGATCTCGAGCGCCAGGTTCTCCAGCTTGCGTCCGGCGGCGACGGCGGCCTCGCTCTTCAGCGACAGCTTGCCGGCCAGCACATCGAGCGGGCCTTCGGCGGAAAGGGCGAATTCGGCGCTGCCGCCGATATTGTCGACCAGTGCGCCAAGTTCGGTGATGCGGCCGGCGAGATTGGCCGTCAGCCTGTTCTCCGCGTCGAGGGTCACCGAGCCGGTCGCTTCGCCGAGATTGCTGGACAGCTTCAGGTCGGAGAGTGCCAGATTGCGCGGCAACGTATAGTCGAGGGTGCCGGCAAGGCCGATCGTGCCCTCGAACTTTCCCGCCAGGTTTGCCGGCAGGACGCCGGGAATGGCAAAGAGTTCGAAGCGGCTGGTGAGCGTTTTTTCGTCCAGAGCATAGTCACCGTTGAGCTTGCCGCCGATCGTGGTGCTTTCGATGGTCGTGCCATCGAAGCCGATCCGTGCCGCACCGATCGTCAGCGGTGCCTTGACCGTCAGCGGCGCCCTGATCATGCGGTCGAGCTCGGCGTCGGCGAGCTGGCTGGCTGCGACAGAAAGCGTGGTCTGAAGAGGTCCCGTGCGGGTGGCGAGATCGAAGCTGTTGCTCTCGGCCGCCAGGTCCACGCCGGAGAATTTGCCCTGCGGAAGTTGCAGCGAGGCGAAACGGCCGGTGAGGTCGATCGTGGCGCCATTGGCCGGGCCGCTGATGATGAGCGCGAGCTGCTCGATATCGGCCGTGATGGTCTGCTCGCCGCTCGTCCAGCTGAATGGAACCGGTCCTGCGGTCCCGACCAGCCGGGCCTTCAGGTCGTTCGTCCCGTTGGCGGCGTAGCGGCCCGATGCGGTCAGGTCGAGCGCGGCGGTGGAGAGCTTGCCTCTTTCGATCGACACTGCGCCGTTCCTGTCGAGGCTGGCCGCGAGGTCGATGACCGTCTCCCCCTGGAAGAGCGGGCGAAGCGACGGCGGCAGCAGGGCGTCGAAACGTCCGCCGCCGGTGGCGGTGATGCTGCGCAGTCCGGCCGCCACGCGGTGGGACGCATCGACGGCGAGCGTCGGACGGCCATCGATCGCGGCCGTGACCTTGCCCTTCCAGTCGGTGAGCGGGCCGTCGCCGTCGACGCCGATGCGCAGTGCCGGGCTGCCCGGCAGCCGCAGCAGGCCGGCAAGCAGGCCACCCCCCGGTTCGTTCACCTCACCGGTCAGGCGCAGGCGATTGTCGGCGGGCGCGTAGACCAGGTTTGCGGTCGCCTCAGCATCCGGTGCCCCGGCGCGCGTGGCCCGAAGCTGCGCCTCGATCCGCTCGGTGACAGCCTGGCCGGAGCCGGAGAGCGACAGCCGGATGTCGCGGCCGGCGAGGCGCTGGCCCAGATCGATGATGGGGAGGTCGAGCGACTTCACGTCGATCTCGACCGGCAGGGAGAAGCCGGAACCGCTTTCATCGTCCGCCGTCACTTCGACGGTTGCGACAGGCGCACGATCGATGCGGACAGTGCCGGCGGCGATGCGCTCGGCGGTCAGGCGGCCGCCGAGCAGATCGAGAGGCGACCAGTCCATGGCGATGTCGCGGATTTCGGCATAGGAGCCCTGGCTGTCGGCCAGCGCGACGCTTTCGATGCGCAGATCCCCGCCGAGCAGCGGCCCCGCGCCGTCGATGGTGATCTTTCTGTCCGGCGTCGAGAGCAAGGAGGCGATCTGGCCGGCCACGAAGCTGCCGCCGACGGTGGTATAGCCGGCGAGAAGCACCGCCACCACGTCGAGCACCAGCGTTACGCCGACGCCATAGGCGACGAGGCGAAGAACAAATCTCGTGAGGCGTTTCAGCAGTCGCATGCGGCTTTCTTTGTCCTTCTCGGGGTTCGGCTCAGAAGCTCTGGCCGATGCCGGCATAGATGCCGTACTTGCTTCCGCCGTCGTAAGGATCGAGCGGCATGGCGACGTCGAGGCGCAGCGGGCCGAACGGCGTCTGGTAGCGCAGTCCGATACCCGCCCCCATGCGGATATCGGAGAAATCCGGATAATTCGCGGCAGTTACGGAGCCGATGTCGAGGAAGGGAACGATGCCGATCTTCTCGGTCACGTTCACCCGCGCCTCGAACGAGCCGATCGCATAGGCCCGTCCGCCGGTCGGATCGCCGGCGGCATTCTCCGGCGAGATCTCCTGATAGGCATAACCGCGCACCGAGCCGCCGCCGCCGGCGAAGAAGCGCCGCGTCGCCGGGATCGCCTCGAGATCGCCCGCGCCGATCATCATGCCGGCGGAGAGCTTTGCCGCCAGCACGATGCGGTCCTCGGCGCCCAAGCTGTAATAGCCGGAGATCGAACCCTCGAAGGTCGAGAAGAAGGTGTCTCCGAAAATCTCGTAGCTCGGGATGGCGGTCAGGGCCGCATTGAAGCCCTCGGTCGGGTTGAGCCTGTTGTCGCGGGTGTCGCGGGTATAGCCGATCGGCACGCCGAAGGTGAGATAGGTATTGTTGCCGAAGGCGTCGTCGATGTCGTCATAGGCGAGCGAAACGCCGGCCGATACCTTGTCGTAGTCGGTGATTTCGTAGGCGAAGGCCACCTTTCCGATGACCGAGGCCGCGTCATAGGACTCGGTCGTCAGCGTCGCGCCCTTGATGCTGGCTTCCAACGTGCCTGAGGGGAAGAAGGCGCCGGGTTTGATGAAGGTGATCCCGGCACTGTAGTCGAGATCCTCTACGCCGCTAAAATTGCCGAGCCCGCCGACCTTGCCTTCGAGTCGGAGCGATTCCGCCTGGCCGAACAGGTTGCGATGGCCCCAATAGCCCTCGACGCCCAGGCCGTCGATCGACGAAAAACTGGCGCCGACGCCGAAGTAGCGATGCTTGCCCTCGGCGACGACGATGCCCAGCGGCAGCGAGCCGTCGGCGTCGAGCCCGTCCGCCTCGTTGACCGTCACGCTGGAGAACACGCCGAGCGCGCGCAGCCGCTCGGCCGCCTTGCGCAACTGCTCCGGCGAATAGGTCTGGCCCGGCCGCAGTCGCGAATAGCGGGCGATGAATTCCGGATCGACCTTGCGGGCGCCCTTGACGGTCACTTCGCCGATCGGCGCGACGGGCCCGGCCTGGACGGCGAAAACGACATCGACCGTCTGCTTTTCGTGGTCGGCGACGACGTCCCGGCGTGCCAGCTCGGCAAGCGGACGGCCCTGGGCTTTCAGATCGTCGACGATCTTCTCCCCGGCCTTGAGGATGACCAGTGAGCCGGCCGGCCCGCCCGGCACGAGATCATAGTCGGCCGGATCGAGGCCCGCGGCATCGCCCTCGAGCGTAACGGTTCCGAGCGAGAAGGCGGGACCGGGATCGAGGCGGATGGTCACCGGGACCGGGCCGTCACGGCCAAAGCTCGGGATGGGCGGCAGGTCTTCGATGTCGCGGCCATCGACCGTGACGCTGACGACGCCACCATAACGGGAATTCTCATAGAGGGTGGCGACCAGGCGGTCGCGATCGTCGCGCGCCTTGATGACGAGCCCCAGGTCGCCCGAGACCGGCGTCTCCTTGCCCTGGACCAAAAGGGACGTGCGCTCCAGCGCTGCGGCAAGATCCTTGTCGGCGCCGTCTGTGTCGAGGGTGATGCTGTAGCGGACCGGATCGATGACGTCGTTTGCCGCCTCGTCCTCGCCGAAAATGGTGATGCCGAAGATCTTGAAGGCGTAGGCTTCGCCGGTCAGCACCGGGCCGAACGCCATGGCGAGCCCCAGCCCGAGTGCGGTGCCGGTCCTCCGATACGCAAGACGGTTCTTCGGTGAAATCGGATTACTCGGCATGCACACATCTGCTCGTTGCGGTCTGATCGGTCTGCCGCGTCTCCGCCAGCATCCCAAGCTTAATCGCAATTTTGCCGAAAGGGGTATCTTTTTTGAAAAATCGTCAGCGAATGGAAGTCCCGGCGAGTGCCGGGACTTCCACCTTGGCGTGAATTAGTAGCCGCGCGGGCAATCGTCGACATAACGACGGCCGTAGCGGTCGCGGTAGTAGCACTGGCCGGGCTGGTCGGCCACGTTGCCGATCACGGCGCCGGATACGCCACCGATTGCTGCGCCGACGGCCGCACCGCGAACGTCGCCGGTGATCGCGCCGCCGATGATCGCGCCCGAGGCCGCGCCGATCGCGGCGCCTTTTTCGGTCTGGGTGCAGCCTGCGACCGACAAGCCGATCAGAACGAGCACAAGAGCTTTCTTCATGATTTTTCTCCACTGTTTACGCGTCCGGCCGGGCCGGTACATGTCTTCTCCGCCCTGATGCCCTGAGGCATCCTCTCTCGGCGGTCGCGGCTCCAGAATAGCCCGCAATTCGCGAAAGTCCACGAAATAGAAAGTCGAATATGACGCTCCATTATTCGTCTCGCCGCGCCTCACAGTAACGGCAGAATTTATGCTGCGGCGCGAAATATAAAAATTCGATTTGGACGCACTCTTCCTGTTGATCGGCCGGAGAAAAAGACAAATGATAGCCCTCGTGTCCGGGAGAGACACGAGGAGGAACCACATGGCAAAAGTAACGCTGACGGTGAACGGCCGTTCGGTGAGCGGCGAGTGCGAAGACCGCACCTTGCTCGTCCATTTCATTCGCGAAAAACTCGGACTGACCGGAACCCATATCGGTTGCGACACGACCCAATGCGGAACCTGCGTCGTGCACATGGACGGCAAGTCGGTGAAGAGCTGTTCGATCCTGGCGGTCCAGGCTTCCGGCTCGGCGATCACCACGATCGAGGGTCTGGCGAGCAATGGCGAGATGCACCCGGTCCAGGCGGCCTTCAAGGAACATCACGGCCTGCAGTGCGGCTTCTGCACGCCCGGCATGGTGATGACCGCGGTCGACATGATCAGCCGTCACGGCGGCAATCTCGACGAGGCGACCGTGCGCCACGAGCTGGAAGGCAATATCTGTCGTTGCACCGGTTATCACAACATCGTCAAGGCGGTGCTTTCCGCCAATGCCGAGATGCATGGCGGTCGCCAGGCAGCCGAATGAGGCGGTGACGAGGCACCGGGCAGTAGCCGACAGGCAGTAGGCCGCATCCGCGTGCCACCATCGGTCAACGGTTCTACTGCCTACTGCCTATTGGCCACTGTCTAATATCCCTATCCCTGTTCTCTGGAGGAGAAGACTATGGGTGTTGAAGGAATCGGGGCGCGTGTGACGCGCAAGGAAGACAAGCGCTTCCTCACCGGCAAGGGCCGGTATACGGACGACATGGTCGTTCCGGGTATGAAATTCGCCTATTTCGTGCGTTCGCCCTATGCCCATGCGAAGATCAAGGGCGTGGATGCGACGGCCGCCAAGGCCATGCCGGGCGTGATCGACGTTCTGGACGGCAAGCAGTTGCTGGCCGACGGCATCGGCAACCTGATCTGCGGCTGGATGATCCATTCGAAGGACGGCACGCCGATGAAGATGGGTGCCTGGCGCCCGCTCGCGCACGAGACGGTGCGCTATGTCGGCGACGCCGTGGCCATCGTCGTGGCCGACACCTATGGCGAGGCGTGCGACGCGGCCGAAGCCGTGGTCGTCGACTACGAGGAACTGCCGGTCGTCACCGAGGCCGTGACGGCGCTCGAACCGGGGGCGCCGCAGTTGCATCCCGAAGCGCCGGGCAACCTGATCTTCGACTGGGAAATCGGCGACAGCGCCGCGGCCGACCGGGCGATCGCCTCGGCCGCGCACGTGACCGAGATCGAGATCCACAACAACCGCCTCTCGCCCAATCCGATGGAGCCGCGCGCCACGCTCGGCAACTACGACACGGCGGAGGACCACTACACCTGCTACACGACCTCGCAGAACCCGCATGTCGCGCGCCTGGTCATGAGCGCTTTCTACAATGTCGCCCCGGAAAACAAGCTGCGCGTCATCGCGCCTGACGTCGGCGGCGGCTTCGGCTCGAAGATCTATATCTATCCGGAAGAGATCGTCTGTCTCTGGGCCTCCAAGAAGACCGGCGTTCCGGTCAAGTGGACCTCCGACCGGACCGAGGCCTTCCTCACCGACGCCCATGGCCGTGACCATGTCTCCAAGGTGAAGATGGCCTTCGACAAGGACAACAATGTCATCGGGCTCAAGGTCGACACGATCGCCAATCTCGGCGCCTACATGTCGCTCTTCTCCTCGTCGGTGCCGACCTATCTCTATGCGACGCTGCTCTCCGGGCAGTATGCGATCCCGGCGATCCACTGCAATGTCCGCACCGTCTACACCAACACGGTGCCGGTCGATGCCTATCGCGGAGCCGGTCGTCCGGAAGCGACCTACCTGCTCGAACGCACCATGGAAACGGCGGCGCGCGAACTCGGGGTCTCTCCGGCGGAACTGCGCCGGCAGAACTTCATCCGCACCTTCCCCTACCAGACGCCGGTCATCATGAACTACGACGCCGGCAATTACGAAGCCTCGCTGGAGGCGGCGATGGGAGCTGCCGACTGGAACGGCTTCCCCGCCCGCCGGGCTGAATCGGAGCGCCGCGGCATGAAGCGCGGCATCGGCATGAGCTGCTACATCGAAGCCTGCGGCATCGCGCCGTCAGCGGCGGTCGGATCGCTCGGCGCCGGGGTCGGCCTTTGGGAATCGGCCGAGGTTCGGGTCAATGCGGTCGGAACGGTCGAAGTACTGACCGGTTCACACAGCCACGGCCAGGGCCATGAGACGACCTTCGCCCAGCTGGTCTGCGACAGGCTCGGCGTGCCGATCGACAATGTCTCCATCGTCCACGGCGACACCGACAAGGTGCAGATGGGCATGGGCACCTACGGTTCCCGCTCGGGCGCCGTCGGCATGTCGGCGATCGTCAAGGCGCTCGACAAGGTCGAGGCCAAGGCGAAGAAGATCGCCGCGCATCTGATGGAAGCGGACGAGAGCGACATCGTCATCGAGAACGGCGAGCTCAAGGTGGCCGGTACCGACAAGTCGCTGCCGTGGTTCCAGGTGGCGCTTGCTGCCTATACCGCCCACAACCTGCCGGGCGGCATGGAGCCGGGCCTGAAGGAGGGCGCCTTCTACGATCCGTCCAACTTCACCTTTCCGGCCGGGTGCTATATCGCCGAGGTCGAGGTCGATCCGGAAACCGGCAAGACGACGATCGTCCAGTTCGTCGCCGCCGACGACTTCGGCAACATCATCAATCCGATGATCGTCGAGGGTCAGGTGCATGGCGGCATCGCGCAAGGCGTGGGCCAGGCCCTGCTGGAAGGCGTGCGCTACGACACGACCACCGGCCAGCTGCTGACGGCGAGCTACATGGACTATGCCATGCCGCGCGCCGACGACCTGCCGTCGTTCAGCCTGTCGCATCAGAACACGCCGTGCCCGGGCAATCCGCTCGGCATCAAGGGTTGCGGCGAGGCCGGCGCCATCGGCTCTCCGCCGGCGCTGATCAACGCGATTACCGATGCCATCGGCACCAACAACCTCAACATGCCCGCAACGCCGCTGGCCGTCTGGTCGGCGCTGCAGGCTGCAGAGTAAAGGGAGGACGAAGCATGTTTCTCTATTCGACCAGCTATCATCGCGCCTCCTCCGTCGAGGAAGCCGGAAGCCTGCTTTCGGGCGCTTCCGACGGCAAATATGTGGCGGGCGGCCAGACCTTGGTCGCCACCCTCAAGCAGCGTCTGGCGCAACCGTCGGATCTCGTCGACCTCAGGCATATTCCCGCACTCAAGGGGATTGCCGTCGACGGCCGGATGGTGACGATCGGCGCGGGCGTGACCCATGCCGAGGTTGCCGGATCTGGCCTGATACGCTCGGTCTGTCCGGCGGTCTGCCATCTCGCCTCGCTGATCGGCGATCCGCATGTCCGCCATCTCGGCACGATCGGCGGGTCGATCGCCAACAACGATCCGGCCGCCGACTATCCGGCGGCCGTGCTCGGGCTCGGTGCGACTGTCGTCACCGATCGCCGGCAGATCACCGCCGACGATTTCTTCGTCGGCCTGTTCGAGACCGCTCTGGAGGAGAACGAGATCATAACGGCCGTCAGGTTCACGGCGCCGGAGAGGGCGGGCTATGCCAAGTTCGCCAATCCGGCCTCGCGTTTCGCCATGACCGGGGTCTTCGTCTCGAAGGGACCGGCGGGCGTTCGTGTCGCCGTGACCGGAGCCGGCTCCAGCGGCGTCTTCCGCCACGCCGGGCTTGAGGCCGCGCTTGCCGGCAATTGGTCTGCGGACGCGCTTTCGGGCGTTGCCGTGGACTCGACCGATCTGATGGCAGACCTGCACAGCAGTGCGGAGTACCGCGCCAATCTGGTGAAAGTGATGGCGAAGCGGGCCGTCTCCGCGTCCTGAGGACAACGGAGAATCGCCACACGGAAAAAGGACGGCTTCGGCCGTCCTTTTTTCTGCAGCTTGACGCAGATCAAGTTTGGCGAGCGGCCGATCGGCTAGCAAATGGCTGGAAGGATTCCAAGATTGCGCCATTTGTCGCAGTTTAGAATGAATTTACAGTGCCGGGGTTGACCGAACGCGTGTTGGATCTCAAAAAGGGCTGAACAGACTGGAGTTGGGAAATGGATTTCGAGGCGTTTTTCAAGGGCGAACTGGAAGGCCTTCACGAAGAAGGGCGTTACCGGGTTTTCGCCGATCTTGAACGGCAGAGAGGCAATTTCCCCCGCGCCACGCGCTACACCGAAAACGGCCAGCAGGAAGTCACCGTCTGGTGTTCCAACGACTATCTCGGCATGGGGCAGAATGCCGTGGTGATCGAGGCGATGAAGAACGCCATCGACCACTGTGGAGCGGGTGCCGGCGGCACCCGGAACATTTCTGGCACCAACCACTACCACGTCCTTCTCGAGCGCGAACTGGCCGATCTGCACGGCAAGGAATCGGCGCTGATCTTCACCTCGGGCTATATCTCCAACTGGGCGGCACTCGGCACGCTCGGCCAGAAGATCCCCGGCCTCATTATCTTCTCGGACGCTCTGAACCACGCTTCGATGATCGAAGGCATTCGTTATGCGAAATGCGAGCGGGTCATCTGGAAGCACAATGACGTCAAGGACCTCGAAGCCAAGCTGGCGGCCGCCGATCCGAAGGCCCCGAAGCTGATCGCCTTCGAATCCGTCTATTCGATGGACGGCGACATCGCGCCGATCAAGGAGATCTGCGATCTCGCCGACAAGTACGGCGCGATGACCTATCTCGACGAAGTGCATGCCGTCGGCATGTACGGCGCCCATGGCGGCGGCATCGCCGAACGCGAAGGCCTGATGGACCGCCTGACGGTCATCGAAGGCACGCTCGGCAAGGCCTTCGGCGTGATGGGCGGCTATATCACGGGCTCCACCGCTCTCTGCGACTTCATCCGTTCGTTCGCTTCGGGCTTCATTTTCACCACGGCGCTGCCGCCGTCGCTGGCTGCCGGGGCGGTCGCCTCTATCCGCCACCTGAAGACCAGCCAGCTGGAACGCTTCGCCCATCAGGAGCGCGTGCGTCGCCTGCGCTCCATGCTCGATGCCCGCGGCATTCCGCATATGCCGAACCCGAGCCATATCGTTCCGGTGATGGTCGGCGATGCGGCCAAGTGCAAGTGGATCTCCGATCTGCTGCTCGACAATTTCGGCATCTATGTCCAGCCGATCAACTACCCGACCGTGCCGAAGAAGACCGAGCGCCTGCGCATCACGCCGACGCCGCTGCATTCGGATGGCGACCTGGAGCACCTGGTCGGCGCCCTGCATCAGCTGTGGTCGCGCTGCGCGCTGGCTCGCGCCGTCGCCTGAGGCTAAACCGGCTTCAGTTTTGGGAATGGATCAACCGCCTGCCTGTCAGGCGGTTTTTTCGTGCGCCGCGATGATGTTGCCGGCGACCTTGCGTGCTTCGGCATCGGCGGCGAAGACCTCGGCGATCGAGCCTGCCGCGCCGCAATCGATCAGGCTGTCCATCGTCGCTTCGACGATGTCGGCCATGCCGAGGAAGCCGATCTTTTCCTCGACGAAGGCATTGAAGGCCGTCTCTTCCGCAGCGTTCATGATCGCCGCCTGCAGGCCGCCGCGCATGAGCGCCGTGCGGGCAAGCCGGAGCGCCGGGAAGCGTGTCTCGTCCGGCGCCTCGAAGTCGAGGCGGGACAGACGTGCGAAGTCGAGCCGCTCGACATTGAGGCTCGGCCGCTTCGGATAGGTCAGGGCATAACCGATGGCGGTGCGCATGTCGGGCGGGCCGAGCTGGGCGATCACCGAACCGTCACTATAGCCGACCATGGAGTGCACGATGGATTGCGGATGCACCACGACTTCGATCTGCTCCGGGGATACGTCGAAGAGATGCTTGGCCTCGATCATCTCGAGTGCCTTGTTGAACATCGAGGCGCTGCCGACGGAGATCTTCAGGCCCATAGACCAGTTAGGATGGGTCCTCGCCGTGGCGACGGTGACGCCCGCCATCTGCTCACGCGTGAAGGTGCGGAAGGGGCCGCCGGACGCGGTGAGGATGATGCGCTCGAGTGCTGCGCGCTGGTTGGTGTCGAGGCATTGGAAGATCGCGCTGTGCTCGCTGTCGACCGGGATCAGCCGTCCGCCGCCGGCCTTCACCGCCTCGACGAAGAGCGCGCCGGCCGAGACCAGGCATTCCTTGTTGGCAAGCGCTATGTCCGCCCCGCGGGCGGCCGCGGTCAGGGTGGGGGCCAGGCCCGCCGTACCGACGATCGCGGCCATCACCCAGTCGGCGTCGAGGCTTGCCGCCTCGTCGAGACCCGAGCGCCCGGCCGCCACGTCGATGCCGCTGCCGGACAGCGCGTCCTTCAACGTCATGTACTGGCTTTCGTCGGCGGTGACGGCGAGCTTCGCACCCGTGGCGCGGGCCTGCCCGGCCAAAAGCTCGATATTGCCGTTGCCGGTCAGTGCGCCGATCTCGAAAGCTTCGCGCCCGCCGAGCTGGTCGACCACGTCGAGCGTGTTGACGCCGATCGACCCGGTCGAGCCGAGGATCGTCAGGCGGCGCGGCGGTTGAGTTTCGAGGGTCATTCGGGCTGTCCGGAAGATTGCTTCAATCGCAGATGCGTCTACAAGGGATTGCTGAATGCGGCAAGCTTCGTATCCTGCGGCCTGTCGCCCGTCGTCGCGCATATCGGAGGTGTTTCATGCAGGGTGTCGTCGGGAGTCTGCGGCGCTATGGCCAGCCTGTGCTGGCGCTTGTCGCCCTCGCGACCCTGGCCGGCGGCGGCATCGCCTATTTCACCGCGCAGCCGGACTGGGCTTCCGCCCTCTGGTCCACCGGAACGGGCCTCGTGCTTCTGGCGCTGGCGGCCGAGATCGTCCACTCGCTCCTGCAGGGTCGTTTCGGCCTTGATGTCATCGCCGGGCTCTCCATGGCGGCGGCTCTCGCCTTCGGCGAGCCGCTGGCTGGCAATATCGTCGCGCTGATGTATGCGGGCGGCCAGCAGCTGGAGAATTTCGCCGAGGGCCGCGCCAGGCGTGAGATGACGGCTCTGCTCGGGCGCACCGCCCGCACCGCCATGCGCTATGCCCGCGAGGGACTGGAGGAAGTCCCGATCGAGACGCTGATGCCCGGCGAGCGCATCCTGGTGCGTCGCGGCGAGGTGGTTCCCGTCGATGGACGGTTGGCTGCCGGCCGGGCCGACATTGACATGTCGGCCTTGACCGGCGAAGCCCTGCCGGCGCGCTTCTTCGCCGGCAACGACGTGCCAAGCGGCGGCACCTCGATCGGCGCCGCCTTCGACCTCGACGTGGTGCGCACCGCCGCCGACAGCACCTATGCCGGCATCGTGCGCCTCGTCGAACAGGCGCAGGAAAGCAAGGCGCCGATGGTGCGCCTGGCGGATCGGTATGCGCTGTGGTTCCTAGCCCTGACCGTTCTGATTGCCGGCGGCGCCTGGTGGATGAGCGGCGATCCGCTGCGGGCGCTCGCCGTGCTCGTCGTGGCGACGCCCTGTCCGCTCATTCTCGCCGTGCCCGTGGCGATCATATCCGGCATGTCGCGCGCGGCCTCGCTCGGGGTCCTGATCAAGAGTGGCGGGGCCCTGGAAAGGCTTGCGCGCGTGCGCACCGCCGTGCTCGACAAGACCGGCACCATGACCAGCGGCAAGGCGGGCGTCGTCGAGATCCGCACGGTCGACGGCATCGATCCGGAGGACATGCTGCGGCTCGCCGCCTCGCTCGACCAGGCGTCTAACCACGTCAGTGCGGAGGCGCTGGTGCAGTCGGCACGCGAGCGCGGCATGGCCCTGTCGTCGCCGACCGACATCGTCGAGACGCCCGGCTCGGGCGTCGCGGGCAGGATCGACGGCCGGTCGCTGGTGGTCGGCGGCAGCGATTTCGTCCGCGGCAGATGTTCCGCCGGCAACCCCTATGCGCTGGGGCGGGACCTGCCGCCGGGCACTGCGGTCGTCGCCGTCGGCATCGACGGGGCCGTTGCCGGCATCATCCTGCTCTCGGACCAGATCCGCGACGATGCGCATTCGACCATCGCCGCCTTTCGCGCCGCCGGCGTCACCCGCTTCGTGCTTGCCTCGGGAGATCATGACGATGCGGTGCGCGCCGCCGGCCTGTCTCTAGGCGTCGACGAGGCGATCGGCAACCTGCTCCCGGTCGAAAAGGTCGAGGTCGTCATTGCCGAAGGCCTCAAGGCCTCGGTGATGATGATCGGCGACGGGGTCAATGACGCGCCGGCGCTGGCCGCGGCCGATGTCGGCGTGGCCATGGGTGCGCGCGGCGCCGCGGCCTCGTCCGAATCAGCGGATGTCGTGCTGCTGGTCGATCATCTGGCCAGATTGCCCGCCGCCCTTCTGGTCGCGCAGCGGACCCGGCGCATCGCGCTTCAGAGCGTCGCCGTCGGGCTGTCGCTATCGTTGCTTGCCATGGTTGCGGCGGCCCTCGGCCATCTGCCTCCCGTTCAGGGGGCACTGCTCCAGGAAGTGATCGATGTCGCCGTGATCCTCAATGCGCTGCGGGCGCTGCGCGTGCCGGCCGGCATCCGGCCGCATCGCCAGGAATAAGCCAACGTCGCATTCCGGTTGCAGATTCCGGCAGACTGCCGGAACAAAGCGGCCGGCAACCGGGTTGAGAGGGTGTGAATTCCCTTCCCAACCAGGAGAAACCCCCATGGCACAGAAGACTCTCGACGACCTTTTCTATGAGACGCTCAAGGACATCTACTATGCCGAGCGCAAGATCTTGAAGACCCTGCCGAAGATGGCCCGCGGCGCCCAGGATCCGAAGCTGAAGGCCGCTTTCGAAAAGCACAAGGAAGAAACCGAAGGCCAGATCGAGCGCCTGCAGCAGGTGTTCGAGATCATTGGCAAGCGTCCGCGCGCCAAGACCTGCCCGGCCATCGACGGCATCGTCGAAGAGGGCGAAGAGATCATGGAAGAATTCAAGGGCGCACCGGCTCTCGATGCCGGCCTGCTCGCTGCCGCCCAGGCTGTCGAACACTACGAGATCAGCCGCTACGGCACGCTGAGCGCCTGGGCAAAGCAGCTCGGCCTCAAGGATGCAGCCAAGCTGCTCGACGAGACGCTTGCCGAAGAAACGGCGACCGATGGTGCTCTCTCGAAGCTCGCCGAAACGGCCGTCAACACGGCCGCCATGCAAAAGAAGGCAGCCTGATCCAGGGCTCGGTCGGTCCGGCCATGCCGGACCCGATCGGGATCCCGAGATTTACGGCTGTCGCCCGCTTCGGCGGAACGATTTGAAAGGGGAGCCCGTTCGGCTCCCCTTTTGCTTGTCTGCCGATTGTCGGTGAATCGATCTGTCAGGTGACCGACTGCAGGTAGGCGACCAAGCGCGCTTCGTCCGCCTTCAATCCGGCGCGCGCGATCTTGGTGTCGAGCACAGTGGTAAGCGCGTCGCGCCGTCCCGCATCCGTTGCGAGTTCAAGAATAGCCGGATGGACATAGCTCGTCCGGCAGATGGCCGGGGTATTGTGCAGGTTCTCGGCCGCAGCGGCGCACATGGCCTTGATGGTCGGCTGGTCGCCGCGGCGGATATCGTGGGCGGCCAGGGAAAAGGCCGCGAGACTGCCGCCCCAGGTCCGGAACGTCTTGGCCGAAACGGGGCATGCGGCGATTTCCCCCAGATAGGCATTGAGCCGGCCGGAATCGATGCGGCGCATTTCGCCTTGCGCATCTCGCCAGGAAAAAAGCTCGCGTCCCGGAAGGTCGGCGATCGTCTCGAGGATCTTCTGCAGGCGCGGATGGCGAAGCTGGCGTCTCACCCGCTGGCCACCCTTGGCCACGAAGCTCAGGCGGATGCCCTCGCTGCCGAAGGAGAGATGCCGTTTCAGCAGCGTCGTTGCGCCATAGCTGCCATTGTCGCGGGCATAGGCCCGGTTGCCGATGCGCAGATGTGTCTCGTCGAGCAGTGCCACAAGTCCGGCGAGCAGGAAGACCGCGTCATCGCCGCTGCGATCGAGATCGGTGGTTACGCGCCGCCTGATTTTCGGCAGGACCTCGGCGAAGGCGACGAGCTCGCCAAACTTGCGCTCGCTGCGCCAGGTCTGCCAGTCGTCGTGATAGCGGTATTGCTTGCGCCCGCGCGCATCGAGCCCGGTCGCTTGCAAGTGACCGTCTTCACGCAGGCAGATCCAGACCTGTTCATAGGCCGGCGGCAGGCCGAGGGTGCGTATGCGGTCGAGGGTCTTCCGGTCCCGCACCAACTCGCCATCCGGCAGGCGGTAGCAGAAGCCCCGGCCGCGTCGCTCGCGGCGAATGCCAGGCTGCGCATCGTTGACATAAATGAGACCGATGCGCCGGAGCGCCCTACTGTCCGGAGATGACGCGAGCCGCGATGGACCGTCCATGTCGGGCTTCACCCTTCCGTTCCGGTGGCGCTCGCGGGTCCGGCCCCGTCGAGCGATTCCCCGAGTTCGATGCGCAGCTGGCGCCGGGCCCGGTTCAGCCGGCTCTTTACCGTGCCGATCTTGCAGCCGCAGATGGCGGCGGCATCTTCGTAGCGCTCTCCGAGCATGACGATCAGGATCAGCATTTCGCGATGATGGTGGGGCAGGCGGTTCAGCGCCCGGCGAACCTCGTCGGCCTGCACCGCCCAGTCCTGGCTCGGTTCGGTCGTGAGGCGTTCGGCTATGTCCTCCGGCAAGCCAACCGTTTCCCGGCTGCGCCGCTTGAACCGCGTGCAGAAAGTGTTGCGCATGATGGTGAACATCCAGGACTTCAGGCGCGTGCCGGGCTCATAGCGATCGATGTTGCCGAGCGCCTTGATCAGGGTTTCCTGGACGAGGTCGTCGGCGTCCTCGGGTCGGGGGCAGAAGGTACGGGCAAAGGCCCGCAGGGCAGGGATGAGGAGCACGACTTCCGATCGTGTTGCTTGGTCGGCGCTTCGGGTCGACAAGACACCATCCTCCGCGGTAATTGATCGATGGAAAACTATGCCGATAACGCGACCGGCGGTGGTTGGTTCCTGTCCCGGCCGCCTATGGCTGCGGCCCGTGCGCAGCGCGATTGGGGGAACATCGGGCCGCATGCGGTGTTGGGTTTCCGTCGTCGCGGGCGGCCGCCGCGGAAGCTTTGCCAGGCGTCGGGTGATCTGCGGGACAAGGGGTCGCGTATTGCAATCCGAACAATCGACGGGGTGAGGCCGCAGAGCGGCCAAACGTCGTCGACCAGCGTCAGGAGGACCGGATGATCAGAGAAGATCCCGCGCGCGGAAAGCCGGGACGCAAATCCCGCGACGATGACCTGCGGGCCAAGCTCGAGATCCTGCTGGCCGAAATCGGCGCCACCCCGGTGCCCTCCCCTATGCGCGAACAGGCCGAGGAATTGCAGAAGGCGCTCGATGCCCGGCGCGGCCGCTGAGCTCCGTCTGCGGACGCGCGAGACCGGAATCGTATTGAAGCGAAGCAGTTTTCCGCCCGGTCGCTTGCATTTTAAGCAGTTTCTTAAGCGCCGCATAAGCTGCGGCCCGTAATCTCCTTCGAGGGGCTTTGAGGAGAAACGGTGTGACCACCCGGCTGAAAGCGCTGATCGTCGCGATCAACATTTCGATCCTGCTATGGGCCGGCCTGATCGGCGGCGCATTCTGGATGCTGTCCGACGGCGAAATCCTCGACCGCCAGATGACCGCCAGCATCTCCTCCTGCCGCTAGGCGTGCAGGGTACAGCCGCGCAGGCGCCGGCCAAAACTCACCGCAATGAAGATGATAGCCACGCTGGACTGGGCGAGTTTCAGCTCCGATCCTCGATTTCGATGCCAACAACGCGCGTACGCAGGCGCGGACGTGCTCACTGCCTGTCGAGTCGCATTGTCCTGTGTGAAAAGCAAAATGGTGATCCCGGCGCGATTCGAACGCGCGACCCCCAGATTAGGAATCTGGTGCTCTATCCTGCTGAGCTACGGGACCACTCAGCGAACTCCATACAAAAGCCGGACCTTGAAGCCAAGCGTTTTTGCGCGAGAAACAGGCCGCGATTCTCTGCAGCCTACCACCGTTGAGCCCCAGGGTATGTGTCGTGCTCGGTTCGTCAGTCGGTCAGGCGCTGTTCGGCAAGGCGCACCCAGTAGGAAATGCCGTAGGGCAGGACATCGTCGTTGAAGTCGTAGGCCGGATTGTGCAGGCCGGGTGTGTCGCCGTGGCCGATCATGATATAGGCGCCGGGACGGGCCTGCAGCATGAAGGCGAAGTCCTCGCCCGCCATCGACGGATCGACCTCGGTGTCCACCTTTTCCCTGCCGGCGACATCCATTGCCGCGCGCGCAGCATGATCGGTCTCGGCCGGATGGTTGACGGTGACCGGGCAGGCGCGCTCATAGACCACTTCGGCTTCCGCACCGTTGGCGGCGGCGATGCCGCGGGCGATCTCGCGGATGCGGGATTCGGCGAGGTCGCGGACCGCCTCGTCTAGGGAGCGCACGGTGCCGGAGAGAGCAGCCTCTTCCGGGATGATGTTGTGGGTCGTTCCGGCATGGAAACGGGTGACCGAGACCACCACGGAGCGCAGCGGGTTGGCGTTGCGCGCAGCGATCAGTTGCAGATTGGTGACGATCTGCGCGCCGATGGCGATCGGGTCGACGGCCTTGTGCGGTTCCGCCGCATGGCTGCCGCGCCCCTTGACGGTGATGAAGAACTTGTCGGGTGCGGCCATGATGCCGCCCTTGCGGATGGAGAAGGTGCCGAGAGGCTGGCCCGGCATATTGTGCATGCCGTAGACTTCCTCGACGGCGAAGCGCTCCATCAGGCCGTCCTCGACCATGGCGAGCGCGCCCGCGCCGCCTTCTTCGGCCGGCTGGAAAATCACCACGACGCGGCCGTTGAAATTGCGCGTTTCGGCCAGGTGCCGGGCTGCGCCGAGCAGCATGGCGGTGTGGCCGTCGTGGCCGCAGGCATGCATCCTGCCGGGAATTTTCGATGCCCAGGGCTTGCCGCTGATTTCCTCGAGCGGCAGTGCGTCCATGTCGGCGCGCAGGCCGATCGCGCGCGTGCTCGTGCCCCGTCCCTTGATCACGCCCACCACGCCGGTCCGGCCAATTCCGGTCACGATTTCGTCAACGCCGAACTCCGCAAGCTTGGCCGCGACGAAGGCGGCGGTGTTCTCGACGTCGTAGAGAATCTCGGGATTGGCGTGGAGATGGCGGCGCCATTCGCTGACCTCCGCCTGGAGTTCGGCGGCGCGGTTCAATATCGGCATGTCACTGTCCTGCTCGTCTATTTCAGCTATCGCGTGAAGGGCGGCGCAGAATCTGCGCCTTGAGATTGACGTATTCAACGGCTCTTGCCATTGCTTTCAGTCATAGGTCAATTATCTGGTCTTTGCGAGACAGATCCGCATAGAAGAGGTTTCATCGTGTCGTCGAACCATACCGCCAAGTCGCCGAACGCGCGCGTCTCCCGCCGTTTCGCGGCTCTGGCCTGCGCTATCGTCGCCTGCCTGCCGAACCTGGCGGTGGCCAATCCGCAGATCGTCGTCGACGTCAACAGCGGCCAGGTGATCGCCCATGAGGATGCCTTCCGCAAGTGGTATCCGGCTTCGCTCACCAAGCTGATGACCGCCTATACCACTTTCAAGGCGATCCGCTCCGGCGAGCTGTCGCTTGAGAGCATCGTGGTGATGAGCGAGAAGGCCGCGGCCCAGCCGGCGAGCAAGATGTACTACAAGCCGGGCTCGAAGCTGACGCTCGACAGCGCGCTGAAGATCCTGATCGTCAAGTCGGCAAACGACGTTGCCGTCGCCATCGGCGAACGGGTCGGCGGAACGCTCGACAATTTCGTCGCGCGGATGAACGCCGATGCGCAGAGCCTCGGCATGACCTCGTCGCGCTTCGTCAATCCGAACGGCCTGCCCGGCAAGGGCCAGTATACGACGGCCCGCGACCTTGCGGTGCTCGCGGTGGCGCTGCGCCGCGACTTTCCCGAATATGCCGGCTATTTCTCCCTCGAGGGGATCAATACCGGCAAGAAGGAATATCCGAACTACAACCTGCTGATCGGCCGCTTCGACGGTGCCGACGGCATGAAGACCGGCTATATCTGTGCCTCCGGCTTCAACCAGGTGTCTTCGGCCACCCGCAACGGCCGCACGGTGGTGTCCGTCGTGCTCGGTGCCGACAGCCTGGGCGCCCGGGCCGACATCTCGGCGGAACTGTTGCAGAAGGCCCTGACCACGCCGCGCGCCGGCCCGCGGCTGGAGAGCCTCGCGCCTTACGGCCCCGGGCGCGACGCTGTCGCCGACATCAGCGCGGAAGTGTGCAATCCGCAGGCCCGGAAGGTGCGCAGCGAAGGCCGCGACGAGGCGGGCCGGATGAAGCTGCTGTCGCCCTATATCCACGAAATGGGCCGCCCGCCGCGCACCGTCTTTGCCGGCCTCATCCCGGGAAGCGAGCCGGTGGCGAAGCCGCAGGGGTCCGCTACGGCCAACGAGATCGCCAACGTGCCGATCCCGAAGCCGCGCCCGACCTTCTGATAGCGGAGCAAGCCATGTCTGGAGCCAACGGACGGATCCCCGTGTCGATCATCACCGGTTTCCTCGGAGCGGGAAAGTCGACGCTGCTCAACCGCATCCTCAAGGATCCGGCCATGCACGATGCCGCCGTCATCATCAACGAGTTCGGCGAGGTCGGCATCGACCATATGCTGGTCGAGGCATCGAACGATTCCGTTATCGAGCTCGCCGATGGCTGCCTGTGCTGCACGGTGCGCGGCGAACTGGTGGATACGCTGGCCGAACTGATCGACGGCATGCAGACGGGCAAGATCAAGCCGCTGTCGCGCATCGTCATCGAGACGACCGGCCTTGCCGATCCGGCGCCTGTCATGCAGTCGGTGATGGGCCATCCGGCGATCGCCCAGCATTTCGATCTCGACGGCGTCATCACCGTGGTCGACCTGGTGCACGGCCTGTCGACGCTCGATACCTATCCCGAGGCGGTGCGCCAGGTGGCGGTGGCCGACCGGCTGATCCTGACCAAGGCCGGCCTTGCCGAGCCGGGTGCGCGAAGCGCGCTCGTCGAGCGGCTGCGTTTGCTCAATCCGCGTGCCGAGCTCACTGACGGCGACAGACCCGAAGCCGGCACCGCCGCCATTCTCGCCAACGGCCTCTACGATCCGACGAGCAAGATCCCCGATGTCAATCGCTGGCTGAAGGACGAGGCGCCCGCGGACCAGCAGGGGCATGATCATCATCATGACCATGACCAGGACGGTCACTGCGAGCTTTGCGCTCACGACGGTCACGACCACGGCCATGCGCATCATGGCCACGACCAACATCATGACGTCAATCGTCACGACGACCGGATCCGCTCCTATTCGATCGTGCACGACCAGCCGATCGATCCCCTGGCGCTGGAAATGTTCATCGACATCCTGCGCTCCAGCCAGGGCGAGAAGCTCCTGCGCATGAAGGCCGTCGTGGCGCTCACCGACCGGCCCGACCGGCCGCTCGTGCTGCACGGGGTGCAGTCGATCTTTCATCCGCCGGTTCGCCTTGCGGCCTGGCCGGACCCGACCGATCGCCGCACCCGGTTGGTGCTGATCACCCGTGATCTCGACGAAAGCTATGTGCGGGAGCTGTTCGATGCCTTTACCGGCCGGCCGCAGATCGACCGGCCCGACCGCGCAGCGCTCGAGGACAATCCGCTCGCCATTCCCGGCATGAAGATGTGAGGACGAAGGCGGGGGCGTTCAGCCCTTGCGGATGCGGAAGCGATGGCCGTTGTCGAGCTTCGTCGTCTCCAGCAGTTCGTGGCCGTCCTCGGTGCAGAAATGCGGAACGTCGATCACCGCCAGGGGGTCGGTCGTTTCGATGCTCAGTTCCTCGCCGCGCTGCATCGAGGTCAGCCGGCGCCGGGTCTTCAATACCGGCAAGGGGCATTTCAGCCCCTTGAGGTCGTAGCGCGCGTCGCCGCTCATTGTTTCTGCCAGATCTTCCAGAACGGCTTCTTCGCGGTGTCAGCCGTCTGCACCGGCGCGGGCGCTGCCATCGGATTGGGCTGCGGCACGGGAACATTGGCAGCCTGGCCGGCGGCCGCGGTCGGCGCGGCGCCGGGAACCGCGGGTGCTGCCGCGGTAGTCGTGGCAGACTGGCCGGCTGGCGCGACGGAAGGGGTCGCCACGGGCGTGGACTGGTTTGCCGGAGTGGCGGCAAGGCGTGCGATGGCGGCGGGTGCAGTTGCTGCCGGGGCGGGGTTCGCCGGGTCGGCTACCTCGTCGATCTTCAAGAGCTTGCCGGCCTTCAGGGCCGAGCCCGTCGGCGCATAGGCCAGATCGTGGCCCTTGCGCTGGTCGGCGACGATCGCCTTGCGCTCGGCCTCGGTCGGATCATACCAGACCTTGCCGTCGAACTTCTTCAGCGCCTTGGCATAGTCCTTGGAATAGGTGGCACTGTAGGAAGCCAGCGCCATCTGCAGGGCGGGCGGCGTGGTCATGGCCGGGCAGGCGCCCGTCGGGCTCAGGCTCTTGCCGTCGGCGACCTGCTGATTGAAGACATACTTCTTTTCACAGATACCCACTTCGGGCGGCCGCTTGGTCACTTCGAAGTTGTCGTAGCCGGCCTTCAGCATCTGCCAGAAGGAGAAATGCGGGCTGTGCTGGTGGCGCGCCATGTTCTCCGCGGTCATACGGAAGGGGAAGGCCTGCAGCTGGATGGTCGCCTGGCCGCCCTTGAAGGCATCGCGGGCGAAGGCATAGATTTCCAGGATCTGCGCATCGGTCATCGAATAGCAGCCGGACGACGAGCAGGCGCCGTGGATCATCAGGTTGGTGCCGTTGCGGCCGTTCGCCTGGTCGAAGCGGTTCGGATAGCCGGTGTTGATCGCGAGGAAATACTTGGAATTCGGGTTCAGGTGGTGGGGCGACAGGGGATAGAAGCCCTCCGGCGCCTGTCGGTCGCCTTCCTTCACCTTGGGTCCGAGCCGGCCGGACCAGGCGCAGATCTGGTATTCCTTGATCTTGTCGAAACGATTGTTGGTCTTGGCCTTCCAGATCTCCAGCACGCCCTCTTCCTTGAAGATGCGGATGGCGATCGGAGAATTGCGCTCCATGCCCTTGGCCTTCATGTCGGCCAGGATGCTCGAGGGCAGAGGGTGTTCGACCTTGTTCGACACCGATGCCGGGTCGAAGCTGTCGAGCGTGTCGTTGCAGCCGGCAAGAACGGCAGCCGCGAAGGTCAGGGCGAGGGCGGTCGATTTCCAGCGCATTGCGAAAGGCTCATCTCGAACAGGGCAAAACTGCTTTCGTCAGAAAGCGGACCTTTCTAATCTATGATCACAGTCTTCACAAATCATAAACCAAGGGCGCATTTCAAGCCGAACGGATTCGCGCCATAGCCTGTGAAAACAGCAGCATTGTGACGGGCGCCGGCGCCCGCCTCAGAGGTTGCGGCCGATATTGAGGAACTTCTGCCGCCGTTCGGAGCGCAGCTGGTCGCCCGGGCGGGGCGAAAGCTCGGCCAGATTGGCGGCAATCACGTCGCCGGCAGCCTTGATCACGGCCTGCGGATCGCGATGCGCACCGCCGACGGGCTCGGGAATGATGCCGTCGATGACGCCGAGGCCCTTCAGGTCCTCGGCGGTGATCTTCATGTTGGTCGCGGCTTCCTTGGCGCGGGTGGAATCGCGCCAGAGGATCGAAGCTGCACCTTCCGGCGAGATGACGGAATAGATGGCGTGTTCCAGCATGTAGACGCGGTTGCCGGTGGCGATCGCGATGGCGCCGCCGGAGCCGCCTTCGCCGAGCACGACGGAGACGATCGGGACGCGCAGGTTGAGGCACATCTCGGTCGAGCGGGCGATCGCTTCCGCCTGGCCGCGCTCTTCCGCGCCGATTCCCGGATAGGCGCCGGCTGTGTCGATCAGCGTGATGACCGGCAGGCCGAAGCGGTCGGCCATTTCCATGACGCGGATCGCCTTGCGGTAGCCTTCGGGACGGGGGCTGCCGAAATTGTGCTTCAGGCGCGACTTGGTGTCGTTGCCCTTTTCCTGGCCGATCACGGCGACCGGCTGGCCGCGGAAGCGGGCAAGGCCGGCCTGGATCGCCGCATCCTCGGCGAACTTGCGGTCGCCGGCCAGCGGCGTGAACTCGGTGAACAGCTCGGAGGCATAATCGACGAAGTGCGGGCGCTGCGGATGGCGGGCGACCTGCGTCTTCTGCCAGGCATTGAGCTTCGAATAGATCTCTTCCATCGCCTCGCGGGCGCGGGCTTCCAGTCGGCCGATTTCCTCGGACGTGTCGATGCTCTCGTCCTCTTCCGCGAGTTTCTTCAGCTCGTGGATCTTAGCTTCGAGGTCGGAGATTGGCTTTTCGAAGTCGAGATAATTATGCATGAAATCGGGTTCCGATCGTTTTGCCCTATGCCGTTCGGGCGCTTGGCACCGGTGTTGACGGCTCTAATCAAGGTTTTTGGCCTTTTTTGCAAGAGGGTGATGCGTCTGCACCAGCTCCCGCAGGCGCTCATCAAGCACATGCGTATAGATTTGTGTCGTTGAAATGTCGCTGTGGCCGAGCAGTTCCTGCACCACGCGCAGGTCGGCGCCGTTGGCCAGCAGGTGGCTGGCGAAGGCATGGCGCAGCACGTGCGGCGAGACGCTGGCGGCCGGCAGGCCTGCCCGGATCGCCAGATCCTTGAGGTCGCGGGCAAAGACCTGGCGCGGCAGGTGGCCCTCCTTGCTGACGGCGGGAAAGAGGAAGGGGCTTGCTTCGCGCTCGCCGCGCTCGGCCGCCATTTCGGCGCCATAGCGGGAAAGGGCCGTGATCGCCGCCCTGGACAGCGGCACCAGGCGTTCCTTGTTGCCCTTTCCGCGGACGACGAGAAAGCGGCCTTCCTGGGTCAGCACCTTGACGGGCAGCGCGACAAGCTCGCTCACCCGCATGCCGGTGGCGTAGAGAAGCTCGATCAGTGCCAGCAGGCGGATCCGGGCAAATTGCCCAGGGCCCGGCAGGTTGGCCTCCTGCTCGGCGAGCGAAAGCAGCTTGCCGACCTCGTCGATACTGAGGAACTTCGGCAGCGGGCGCGCCTTCTTGGGCGAATCGAGGATCGCGGTCGGATCGTCGCCGCGCAGTCCCTCGGCATAAAGGAACTTGTAGAACTGCCGCATGGTTGAAAGACGCCGCGCCTGCGAGGTCGGCTGGAAGCCGCGCCTGGCGAGATCGCCGAGATAGGCGGACAGGTCGCTGCTCCCGGCAGAGCCGAGGCTCACCTGGCGTGCGTTGAGAAAGGAATGGAGATCGTCGAGGTCGCGTTCGTAGGAGGAGAGCGTATTGGCGGCGGCGCCGCGTTCGGCGCTCATCATTTCCAGAAAGGCCTCGACGCGGGCCTGGCTCAGGTCGGCCACCACTTTCCTCCCTTGCCTATTGCCCGGTCTGCTGTTCCGGCGGATTGACCTGCTCGGAGGGGATACGCACCGTCACGTCGCGCTCGCGCGGCTCGACGAAGACGACGAGCGACCACATCGCCAGATAGACCATTCCGACGATCGTGGCGCAAAAGAACAGAAAGCGAAAGAGCGTCGGCATTGTCTGGTCCAAAGGGCTGCAAGCGGCGCCGCATGTGGGCCGGCGCCGAAGGCTTTGCAAGGCGTGGTGCCATCGCATTCATTCCAGCGTATGGCTTGACGCTTGGCGTTCATTTGTCAATACCGTTGGGAAACGGATGCGAACAGGCCGATGAACGAAACCACATTTCCCGTTTCCCCCACATTGGGCGAACGCGCGCGGGCGGCGCTGGGACGGCGCAATCTCGTCTTCGTCGGTTTGATGGGTGCCGGCAAGTCGGCGATCGGCCGCATGACGGCGAGCCAGCTCGGACTGCCCTTCATCGACACCGACAACGAGATCGAGCGCGTCTCGCGCATGACGATCAGCGAACTCTTCGCCGCCTATGGCGAAGAAGAGTTCCGGGCGCTGGAGACCCGTGTGATCAAGCGCCTGCTGCGCACCGGCCCGCGGGTGATCTCGACCGGCGGCGGCGCCTTCATCAACGAGAAGACCCGCAAGCAGATCGAGCGGGGCGGCATCTCGCTCTGGCTGAAGGCCGATCTCGACGTGCTGTGGGAGCGCGTCAACAAGCGTGATCACCGACCCCTGCTGAAGACCGAAAACCCCAAGCAGACGCTGGAAAACCTGATGAACCAGCGCTATCCGATCTATGCTCTGGCCGACATGACGATTCAGTCGCGCGACGAGCGCAAGGAGACGATCGTCAGGGAAGTGCTGGAAGCCATTCTCGACTACACCGGTAAAGGCAGCAAGAATGATGACTAAGACAGAGAGCGAAGAGCGGCTGGTGCACGTCCCGCTCGGCGAGCGCGCCTACGACATCCTGATCGGCCCCGGCCTGATCGGTCGCGCCGGCGGCGAGATCTCCACCCGCATCAAGGGCCGCAAGGCGGCGATCATCACCGACGAAAATGTCGGCGCTATCTATCTCGATCAACTGATGGACAGCCTGCAGACCGATGGAATCGAGGCCGTGTCGCTGACGCTTCCGCCGGGCGAGAAGACCAAGAGCTTCGACTACCTGACCAAGGTCTGCGATCTCCTGCTCGAAGCGCGCATCGAGCGCAACGACGCGGTGATCGCGCTCGGCGGCGGCGTCATCGGCGACCTGACCGGCTTTGCCGCCGGCATCGTGCGCCGCGGCGTGCGCTTCGTCCAGGTCCCGACGTCGCTGCTCTCGCAGGTCGACAGCTCCGTCGGCGGCAAGACCGGCATCAACACCCGCCACGGCAAGAACCTCGTCGGCATCTTCAACCAGCCGGATCTGGTCTTGGCCGACACCGATGTGCTCAACTCGCTGAGCCCGCGGGAATTCCGGGCGGGCTATGCGGAAGTGGCGAAATACGGCCTGATTGACAAGCCGGACTTCTTCGAATGGCTGGAACGCAATTGGCAGGAGGTGTTCTCCGGTGGGCCTGCGCGCATCGAGGCGATCGCCGCGAGCTGCCAGGCCAAGGCGGATGTCGTGGCGGCAGACGAGCGCGAGAACGGTCGCCGGGCACTGCTCAATCTCGGCCATACCTTCGGCCACGCGCTCGAGGCCGCGACCGAATATGACAGCACGCGTCTCGTGCATGGCGAGGGCGTCTCGATCGGCATGGTGCTGGCGCACCGCTTCTCCAACCGCCTCAACCTGCTCGGCGTCGAGGACGTCGCCCGCGTCGAGGCCCATCTGAAGGCGGTCGGCCTGCCGACGTCGATGGATGAGATTCCGGGTGAACTGCCCTCGACCGAGTTCCTGATGGAAGCGATCGGCCAGGACAAGAAGGTCAAGGGCGGCAAGCTCACCTTCATCCTCACCCGCGGCATCGGCCAGTCCTTCGTCGCCGACGACGTGCCCGCTTCGGAAGTCTTCGCCTTCCTGGAGGACATGCGGGCCCAATGACGTCCGAAACGGGTTTGCTGTCGCGTATCGTCAATGCGGTGATCCGGGGCCTTCTCCGCTTCTCCGGCGTCCAGCTGTCGCAGCAGACGCTCGGCCTTTCCGGCTATGACGATCTCGAGCAGGCCCTCCAGCTCGTCCATCGCGACACCCATCTCGACAAGGCCGACCGCGACCGTCTCGGCGGGGTACTCGATCTCGGCGAGCTGGAAGTCTCTGATATCATGATCCACCGCACCGCGATGCGGGCCGTCAATGCCGACGAGCCACCGGAAGTGGCGGTGCGTGCCGTGCTCGAAAGCCCCTATACGCGCATGCCGCTCTGGCGCGGGTCGACCGACAACATCATCGGCGTGGTGCACGCCAAGGACCTGCTGCGGGCGCTGGCCGAGCCCGATGTCCAGCCGGGCAATCTCGACTTGGTCAAGATCGCCCAGAAGCCGTGGTTCGTGCCGGATACGACCAACCTCAAGGACCAGCTCGCCGCCTTCCTGCGGCGCAAGGTGCATTTCGCCATCGTCGTCGACGAATATGGCGAGGTGCAGGGACTGGTGACGCTCGAGGACATCATCGAGGAGATCGTCGGCGACATTTCCGACGAGCACGATCTGGAGATCCAGGGTGTGCGCCAGGAGGCGGACGGCTCGATCGTCGTCGACGGCGCCGTGCCGATCCGCGATCTCAACCGGGCGCTCGACTGGAGCCTGCCGGACGAGGAGGCGACGACGATCGCCGGCCTCGTCATCCACGAGTCGAAGTCGATCCCCGAGGAGCGCCAGGCCTTCACCTTCTACGGCAAGCGCTTCATCGTGATGAAGCGCGAGAAGAACCGCATCACCAAGCTGCGTATCCGTCCGGCCGAAGAAGCCGCCGCCAAACCGAACTAGCCGGGAACGTGCCAGGCGGCGCGGCCTCGGCTTGACAGCGGGTCGCTTGCGGACCATGTGATAGGCAACAACGCTTCCCTACGGCACGAAAAGCCTACCAGCGGGTCTCTTCGCCCGGTGCTGCTGGTTCGATCGCCAGCGCGTGCAGGCCTTCGTCGATCTCCGGTTGCAGCAATTCCGTGATCGCCCTGTGGCGCGCCAGGCGCGTCATGCCGGTGAACGCCTCGGCCACGATGCGCACTCGCATGTGGCTTCCTTCCGCACCGTCGAAACCCGGTTGGTGACCGGCGTGATGGCTGCTTTCATCTATGACGAAAAGGCGTTCGGGCGCAAAGGCCTCACGCAGTTTCGCCTCAATTCTGGTGCGTACAGACATGGCATTCCTCGCGCCCGGCCGGCCGGGCAAAGCCTCACAAAGCCCAGAACAATCCCATTTGTCAATTCTTGTTGTCGGTTGCCGGAGGCACCATAATCAATAGATGAAACTCGACTCAAAATACTTCGACCGGATCCGCACGCGCCGCAAACGCGAACCGGAGCCGGAGAAAGCTTCGCCGACCTGTCAGTGGGACGGCTGCGAGAAGCCTGGCGTTCATCGCGCACCCGTCGGCCGCAATGCCGAGGGACAGTTCTTCCTGTTCTGCTTCGAGCACGTGAAGGAATACAACAAGGGCTACAACTACTTCTCCGGCCTGTCCGACACCGAGATCGCCCGCTACCAGAAGGAAGCGGTCACCGGCCATCGCCCGACCTGGACGGTGGGCGTCAACAAGGCGGCGAAGTCGAGCCCGCTGCATTCGACGGCGCGCTCCGGATCGGCCGCTTCGCAGGCCCGCATCAAGGATCCTTTCGGCTTCGTCAAGCAGGGCGGTGGCGGCCGAGCCCAGCCGCAGACCCGCAAGCTGAAGAGCCTCGAGGCCAAGGCGCTCGACACGCTAGGACTTGCGGCGAATTGTAGCGCCCAGGAAATCAAGAGCCGCTACAAGGAGCTTGTAAAAAAACACCACCCGGATGCAAATGGCGGAGACAGGGGTTCGGAAGAGCGTTTTCGCGCTGTCATTCAGGCGTATCAATTGTTAAAGCAGGCGGGTTTCTGTTAATCGAAGGTGCTTGCAGCGCGCTTTATTTGGAAGGCCGGTCGGTGGCGCCCGGCATGGAGAGACGATGAGCAAAATTGAACTTGATATTTCCAATCTCCCCGACACCACCGTGTCGGTGCGCGAGGTTTTCGGCATCGACAGCGATCTGCGCGTCCCGGCCTACAGCAAGGGTGACGCCTATGTGCCCGATCTCGATCCGGACTATCTTTTCGACCGGGACACGACGCTCGCCATTCTCGCCGGTTTCGCTCATAACCGCCGCGTCATGGTCTCGGGCTTCCACGGCACCGGCAAGTCGACCCATATCGAGCAGGTCGCCGCGCGCCTCAACTGGCCGTGCGTGCGCGTCAACCTCGACAGCCATGTCAGCCGTATCGACCTAGTCGGCAAGGACGCGATCGTTCTGAAGGACGGTAAGCAGATCACCGAATTCAAGGACGGCATCCTGCCCTGGGCCTACCAGCACAATGTCGCGCTCGTCTTCGACGAATACGATGCCGGCCGCCCGGACGTGATGTTCGTCATCCAGCGCGTGCTGGAGAGTTCCGGCCGCCTGACGCTGCTCGACCAGAGCCGCGTCATCCGTCCGCACCCCGCCTTCCGCCTGTTCGCCACCGCCAACACGGTCGGTCTTGGCGATACCACGGGCCTCTATCACGGCACGCAGCAGATCAACCAGGCGCAGATGGACCGCTGGTCGATCGTCACGACGCTGAATTACCTGCCGCACGAGAAGGAAGTCGACATCGTTCTCGCCAAGGTAAAGAGCTTCAACAAGACCGAGCAGGGCCGCGACACCGTTTCGCGCATGGTCCGGCTGGCCGACCTGACGCGCTCCGCCTTCGTCAACGGCGACCTGTCGACCGTCATGAGCCCGCGTACCGTCATCACCTGGGCGGAAAACGCCGAGATCTTCGGTGATGTCGCCTTCGCCTTCCGCGTCACCTTCCTCAACAAGTGCGACGAACTCGAGCGCACGCTGGTGGCCGAGCAGTATCAGCGGGCCTTCGGCGTCGAGCTGAAGGAAAGCGCCGCCAACATCGTCCTGAGCGCCTGAGAGGGCGATCAACATGGCAGGTCGCGGCGACAATACGAGAGCAAAGCCCGGTATGGGGCCCGACGTCGAACCGCTTCGGCGGGCGATAACCGGCTGCGTGCGCTCGGTTGCGGGAAGCGCCGACGTCGAGGTGGTCTTCGCCAACGAGCGGCCCGGCCTTGCCGGTGAGCGCGTGCGCCTGCCGGAACTGTCGAAGAAGCCGACCGCCCATGAACTCGCGGTGACGCGGGGGCTCGGCGATTCCATGGCCCTGCGCATCGCCTGCCATGACCAGAAGGTCCATGCGACCATGGCGCCGCAGGGCGCCGATGCGCGCCTGGTCTTCGACGCCGTCGAGCAGGCGCGCGTCGAATCGATCGGCGCGCTCAGGATGAGCGGCATGGCCGACAACATGAATGCCATGCATGCGGAGAAATACGCCAAGGCGAATTTCTCCGGCATCAACCGCCAGGAAGACGCGCCGATCCAGGAAGCCGTCGCCATGCTGGTGCGCGAGAAGCTGACCGGCGAGAAGCCGCCCGAATCGGCCGGCAAGGTGCTCGACCTGTGGCGTCCCTTCATCGAGCAGAAGGCCGGCGCCGATCTCGACAACCTGCCCTCGGCGATCAACGACCAGCAGGCCTTCGCCCGGGTGATCCGTCACATGCTGTCCGCCATGGAAATGGCGGAGGATGTCGGCGACGATACCGAGGAAAGCGAAGACGAAAGCTCGACAGACGAGGACCAGCCGCGCTCCAACGAGGAAGACCAGGAGAGCGCCGAGGAGGAGGCCGGGTCCGAACAGGCTCCCGCCGAGGAGAGCGAATCCTCGCAGGAGCAGATGGACGACGGCGAGATGGACGGCGCCGAGATCTCCGACGACGACATGACCGAAGAAGGCGAGGACGACAGCGAGACGCCCGGCGAGATGCGCCGGCCGGCAAGCCCGTTCGACGACTTCAACGAGAAGGTCGACTACAGGATCTTCACCCAGGAATTCGACGAGATCGTCACCGCAGAAGAGCTTTGCGACGAAGCCGAGCTGGAGCGCCTGCGCGCCTTCCTCGACAAGCAGTTGGCCCATCTTCAGGGGGCCGTCGGGCGCCTCGCCAACCGCATGCAGCGCCGCCTGATGGCGCAGCAGAACCGCTCCTGGGAATTCGACCTGGAAGAAGGTTATCTCGACCCGGCGCGGCTGACGCGCCTGGTGATCGACCCGATGCAGCCGCTCTCCTTCAAGAAGGAGAAGGACACCAAGTTCCGCGATACTGTGGTGACGCTGGTCATCGACAATTCCGGCTCGATGCGCGGCCGGCCGATCACGGTCGCCGCCACCTGCGCCGACATTCTCGCCCGCACGCTCGAGCGCTGCGGCGTCAAGGTCGAGATCCTCGGCTTCACCACCAAGGCGTGGAAGGGTGGCCAGTCCAGGGAGAAGTGGCTGGCCGGTGGCAAGCCGCCGACGCCCGGCCGTCTCAACGACCTTCGCCACATCATCTACAAGTCGGCCGATGCGCCGTGGCGCCGTTCGCGCCGCAATCTCGGCCTGATGATGCGTGAAGGCCTGCTCAAGGAAAACATCGACGGCGAGGCGCTGATGTGGGCGCATGGCCGCCTGATGGCCCGCCCCGAGCAACGCAAGATCATGATGATGATTTCCGACGGCGCGCCTGTCGACGATTCGACGCTGTCGGTCAATCCGGGCAATTACCTCGAACGGCACCTGCGCGCCGTGATCGAACAGATCGAGACGCGTTCGCCGGTCGAACTCCTGGCGATCGGCATCGGTCACGACGTGACGCGCTATTATCGCAAGGCCGTGACGATCGTCGATGCAGACGAGCTGGCCGGCGCGATGACCGAGCAGCTCGCGGCCCTTTTCGAAGACCAGCAGACCAGCGGCCAGCGCGGCCGCGGGCGCGGGCGTCGCGCCGGCTGACGCTCCGCCCCGGCGCCGTCAGACGCCGGCGTCGGCCTGTTCGCTTTCGGCCGCATCGGCGGAGGTCGCGCCCTTGTCGATGCCCAGCTGGTTCTTGATGCGTTCGGCGATCTCTTCCTCGATGGCCTTGCGAGCCTCGGGATCCATCGCCGCCAACGATTCCTCGGTCAGGCCGTGATCCTCGAGATATTTGGCGCGAATCATCTCGGCGACGTCCATGTGTGCCCATTTGGAGAATTCCGCGAGCAGGTCCTTCGCCTCCGTGCGCTCTTCCTCGTCGATGGTCTTGTCGTAGGACACGCTGTTCTCGTCTTCGAGCGAAAAGGTCGAACCGCCGCCATAGGAGAGCAGCGCCTGGGAAAAACCGTCGCCGCCCGCTTCGGTCGTCCGGCCGGTGCGCATCGACAGGGTGGAATATTGCGTATCGTTGGAAATGGTGATCATGCGGGGGGCTCCTCAATAATGTCCTTTCAAGGCAATGGCGGAAATCTTGCACGCCGAGCTTGTGCCTGACTGGGGCCGCACCGTTCGAGATCTCGCGCATGCCGGTCACGCAGTTTGACCCGCGGTCCGATCGTGGCATAAGGGGCCAGCCGTTTTCCTGGATAGTTCAAGGTCAAGATATTGCGATCCCGCCTCCCTCTCGTCTTCCTGTGTTCCCTCGCTTTCGGGACCGTTTCGACCGGTTTTGCGCGCGCGCAGACGGCGCCGGTCGAAGCGACCGCGATCACCGCCTTCCATCCCGGATCGACCGAAGCGCGCTTCGGCGCGCTGGAATTCGTCGGCGGACTGGAACTCTCCTCGTCCGAGCCGCTGTTCGGCGCCTGGTCGGCGATCCGCTTCCTGCCGGACGGCGAGCGCTTCCTCGGCGTCCTCGATACGGGGCATTGGCTTTCGGGCCGGATCGGCCGCGATGCGCAGGGCCGGCTGTCCGGCCTTTCCGACGTGACGATCGCCCCGATGCTCGATGCCGGTGGGCGCGGCGATCAGAGCAAGTACGAAGTCGATGCCGAGAGCCTGGCGATCCGCGGCGATGACGTATTGGTCGGCTACGAGCAGCTGCATCGCGTGTCAGGCTACCGGCCGCTCTCGGCGATCGAGACCGCCCGTCCGTTCCGCATGTCCTTTCCCCTGCCGTTTCCGATCGGCGAACTGCGCAACAATGGCGGGCTGGAAACCCTGGCGCTCTCGCCAAAGACAAGCCCGCTGCAGGGTGGGCTGGTCACGGTCGCGGAAAAGAGCGTCGACGGCAATGGCAACCTGTTCGCCGGCATTCTCGACGGCCCGTTGAAGGGCGCGTTCCGCGTCGTGGCGCACGACGGCTTCGACGTCACCGACGGCGCCTTCCTGCCCGACGGCGACCTGCTGCTGCTCGAGCGGCGGTTCACCTTTGCCAGCGGTGTGGGCTTGCGCATCCGCCGGATCGACGGCGCAAGCCTCAAGCCGGGTGCCGTGGTTGACGGCGAGATCATCCTCCAGGCGGGCATGGACGAGGAGATCGACAATATGGAAGGTCTGGACGTGGTTCGCGATGCCGACGGCTCGACGCGGATCATCCTGGTGTCGGACGACAACCACTCGATCCTGCAGCGCAGCCTGATGCTGGAATTCAGGCTCGTCGACTGAGACCCGTGACGAGCCTGAAGCGCTTGCCCGTCAGCGGGCGGCGCGGGCCGCCATGGCGGCCGGCATCGGCCGGACGATGCTCATCAGCGCCCCGTAGGGCAGAAGCATCACCACGCCGACCAGCATCTTCACGGTGAAGTCGCCGATCGCCCAGGAGATCCAGCGCGGCGCGTCGGTCGCGAGGATGCCGAGGATCGGTGCCCATTCGATGGCGAAATCGTCGTTGGGGCCGATCAGGGTGAAGATCGGCGCGAAGGCGAGCGAAAAGAAGATGACCGTATCGAGCACCGAGCCGAAGACCGAACCGAGCAGCGGCGCCTTCCACCAGGTGAGCTGGCGCAAGCGGTTGAACACCGTGATGTCGAGCAGCTGGCCGGCGAGATAGGCCGTCCCGGACGCGACGGCGATGCGCGGCGACGAGGTCACGAAGGACAGCGCGACGCCGACGACGAAGCCGATGAAGACGACCTTGCGGGCGGTCTTCGGGCCGAACTGGCGGTTGGTGAGGTCGGTGACGAGAAAGGCGACCGGATAGGTGAAGGCACCGTAGGTCAGGAGGTCGCCGAGCGCGATGCCGGCAAGCTGGCCCGAGAGCGGGTACTGCACGAGCACGTTCGAAGCGACGACGATCGCCGTCATCAGCAGGCTGTAGATAAGGATATGGCGTGTCTTCAGCATTTTTTTATCCTGGGTGATGCCACCAGTTGGAGTAACGATTTGGCGAAAAGGAAAAGGCTTGTCCGGGGTGCGCCCGTTCAAGCCTTGATACCTTGTCGAAGAAAGGAGAAGTCGCTTACGCGGCTTCTGCGGTCTTCTTGACGATCTGGCGGCGCAGCAGACGTGCGCGCATCGACAGTTCGGTTTCGTCGGCCTTCAGGAGGAAGGCGTCGAGACCGCCGCGATGCTCGACCGAGCGGAGAGCCGCTGCCGAAACGCGCAGGCGGTAACGCTGGCCAAGAGCATCCGAGATCAGCGTGACGTCGCACAGGTTCGGAAGGAACTTGCGCTTGGTCCTGTTGTTCGCGTGGCTCACATTGTTGCCCGACTGGACGCCCTTGCCGGTCAATTCGCAACTGCGGGACATGATACACCTATATTTTTCTTGGCCATCGCATCGCTTCCGGGCAAATACCGGCAAGGCAATCCAACGGCGTTTGATTGGAAAGTTGCGGTTCTATAGTCAGACTGGCCGGGCGCGTCAAGCCAAACCTTGGATTTTCCCGCGCGCTCGGGATAAAGCCGCTATTTTATTGCCATAGTCGCACCCGAGGATGACTATCATCGCGACTCGCCGGCTGCAAAGGGGCGGGATCGCATTCAGGGGGTTGATCTTTGCGTTTCTTGAGCCTTGTCTGCAGTCTGCTCGTCCTGGCCGCGGCGCCCGCCGCCGCCGAAAGCGTGCGCTATCGCACCGACTACCGCGTGACGCTCGGAGCGCTGCCGATCGCCCGGGCCTCCTTCGTTACCGAGGTCAACCAGAAGAACTACACGATCACCGGCAGCTTCAACTCCTCGGCCATCGTCAATGTCGTCACGAAGATTTCCGCCAGGACCAACATCTCCGGGACGCTGACCGGCGATCGCATGCAGGCCGACCGCTACACGCTGGTCTACCAGAGCGGCAAGAAGAAGCAGACCTACGACGTGCGCTACAGCGCCGGCGACGTGACGGAAACGATCGTCCATCCCGAGCCGAAACGGCGGCCGCGGAACTGGATCGCCGTCGGGCCGGAGGACCTCAGGTCCGTTCTCGATCCGATCAGCGGGCTCATCATCCCGGAGGGCGAGGCGGCCTGTCCGCGCACCCTGCCGATCTATGACGGCGAGAGCCGGATGGATCTCGTGCTCACGCCGAAGGGCCGGAAAGACTTCACGATCGACGATGTCGAGAACGAGGCGATCGTCTGCTCGATCCGCTATGTGCCCAAGTCCGGTTTCCGCAAGGGGCGCAAGGACATCGAGTATCTGCGCAAGGTCGAGGGCATGGAAATCTGGTTTGCCAAAACCGGCACGCTGAAGGTATATGCTCCGGTCTATGCACGCGTTCCCACGCAAATGGGAACCATCTATGTATCGGCGGTCGGTTTCGACGATTGAGGGCCGCGGGTCTGATCCCCGCGAGGGGAGACGACGTGAAGACCAGGGCGACGCTTATCGGGTTCACCGCCATTCTGATGTGGTCGTTCCTCGCTTTGATGACGGCCGCGTCCGGCACGATGCCGCCCTTCCAGCTTTCGGCGATCACTTTTGCCATCGGCAGCCTGCCGGGCATCTTCACCTTCATCCTGAAGCCTGAGCGCATCCGCCAGCTGCGCCAGCCGGCCAAGGTGTGGTTGACCGGCGTGGTCGGGCTGTTCGGCTATCATTTCCTCTACTTCACGGCGTTGCGCAACGCTCCGGCAGTCGAGGCCGGGCTGATCGCCTATCTCTGGCCGCTGCTGATCGTCGTCGGCTCCGCGCTGCTGCCGGGCGAACGCCTGCGCTGGTATCATGTGGTCGGCGCGCTCGCCGGGCTTGCCGGCACGGTGCTGATCGTCGCCAAGAACGGTATCGATTTTGATCCCGCCTACGGTTTCGGTTATCTCGCTGCTTTCCTCTGCGCCTTCACCTGGGCGGGATATTCGCTGATTACCCGGCGTTTCGAGGCCGTCTCGACCGACGTTGTCACCGGCTTCTGCCTGGCCACCTCTATCCTGTCGGCACTCTGCCACCTCGGCCTCGAGACCACCGTCTGGCCGGAGAACCTGCCGCAATGGGCAGCCGTGGTCGGTCTCGGCATCTTCCCGGTCGGCCTGGCCTTCTACGCCTGGGATCACGGGGTGAAGAACGGCGACATCCAGATCCTCGGCGCATCGAGCTATGCGGCGCCGCTCCTGTCCACGCTGATCCTCACCCTGTTCGGCTTTGCCGAGCCTTCGCTGCGCATCGCCATCGCCTGCGTGCTGATCACGGGCGGCGCCATCCTCGCGGCGCAGGACATGATCCGCCGGCCGGCCAAGGCCGAAGCGGACGCGTGATCGCGGGAGGGACGGCGATGGAGATCCTCGCAACGATCGTCCTCGCCTTCGCGGTTCTCATTGGCCTGTCCTATTTCGCCATTCTGCCGAAACCGGCGAGCCACCGCCGGGCACTGTGGAAGACGTTGCCGGTCTCGCTTCTGGCGCTCTATGCGCTCCTGATGGAAGCGCCGGATCTCCTGGTGCTGGCGCTGGTCCTGAGTGCGCTCGGCGATGCCTTCCTGGCCTATGAAGGCGAAAAGAACTTCATGGGCGGGCTGTCGTCCTTCCTGCTCGCCCATATCGCCTATGGCGTGCTGTTCCATGAGATCGGCGATTTCCGCATCCTGACGGGCGAGACCTGGCGGCTCGTTGCAGCCGGTCTCGCGGTTGTCCTTGCGGTCGTGCTGGTCGCCTATCTCTGGCGCCCGGCGGGCCGGCTTGCACCGGCCGTACTCGCCTATGCAACGGCGATCGCCGCCATGGCGATCCTGTCGCTCGGCGTGCCGCCGGTCGCGGTCTTTGCCGGTGCGGCACTCTTCCTGTCCTCCGATGCGGTGCTGGCGATCGAAACCTTCAGGATGGAGAAGAGCCATCCGATGCGCTGGCTCGCCGCGCTCTACGTCTGGGCGAGCTATTTCGCAGCGCAGGTCGTACTGACGCTCGCGGTCGTCGCCTTCGCCTCCTAACCAGGAAGCTCTAGGCGTCCGCCTGCCGGTTCTCTTCCGGCGTCCAGCCGGGCGGCGCCATTTCGAAGCTCGCATAGTCGAAACCGGGCGCAACCGTGCAGCCGACCAGCGTGTAGTCGCCGAGGCTTTCGGCCGCCTGCCAGCCATTGGCCGGAATGATCGCCTGCGGCCGCTCGCCGCGCAGGAGATCGGCGCCGAGCACGATGGTCTCGACGGTCGTCCCCTCAGGCGCGCTGTAAAGCGCCAGCGGTGCGCCGGCGTGGTAGTGCCAGACTTCGACCGCGTCGCGCACCCGGTGCCAGTGGGACCGTTCGCCGGCCTTCAGCAGATAGTAGATCGCCGTCGAATGGCCGCGCGGCCCGCCGGCTGTGTCGCGAAAGGTCTCGACGAACCACCCGCCCTCGGGATGCGGCTGCATGCCGAGGGCGTCGATCACGGCCTCTGCATCCATCAGAAATGATCCTTGCGCTTGCGGATCTCGGCGAACACTTCCTCGTCGCTCGAACCTTCCATCAGGAGGTTGCGGCGTATCGACGGGTCGGCGGCGCGCAGAAAGGGGTTGGTTTCCTTCTCCAGCCCGATCGTCGTCGGAATGGTGAACTCGCCACGCTGGCGCTTTGCCTCGATCTCGGCGGCGCGGGCCTTCAGCCGCTCGTTCTCCGGATCGATCGTCAGGGCGAAGCGGGCGTTCGACAACGTATATTCGTGGCCGAAATAGACGGCGGTCTCGTCCGGCAGGGCAGCGAGTTTCTGCAGCGAATGCCACATGTCGGTCGCCGGCCGCTCGAAAAGCCGGCCGCAGCCCAGCGCAAACAGCGTGTCGGCGGCAAACAGCAGCTTGTCGTCGGGCAGGTGGTAGCAGACATGACCGGCGGTGTGGCCGGGCGTTTCGATCACTTGCACTGTATGGCCGCCGAACTCGAAGCTGTCGCCGTCGCCGACCGCCTGGTCGAGGCCGGGGATCGCCAGAGCCTCCTCGCGCGGACCGATGATTTCGCAGCCGTATTTTTCCTTGAGCGCCAGGTTCGCCTCGACATGGTCGCCGTGGTGGTGGGTGGTGAAGACATGGGTAATCTTCCAGCCGCGCCGTTCGGCGGCCGCCACGATGGCATCCAGCTCCGGCGCATCGATCGAGGCGGTCACGCCGCTTTCCGGGCAGTGGACGAGGACGCCGAAATTGTCGCTTCGGCAGGGGAAGACGTCGAGGTCGAGGGGTTTCATCAGGCCGGTGTCCCTTCTGCTTGCTGGGGCGAAATGTAGCGCCTTCAGCCTTGAAGTCCATCCGGCGCCTGCTAACAATGGCGCCATGCATGTCGATATCGTCGATCTCCGCCAATTCTATCATACCATGCTGGGCCGCATGGCGGAGCAGTCGATCGCCATGGCGCTGTCGTCGCTGTGGGCGCGCCTGCCGCAGGAGCGGCTCGTCGGCATCGGCTATGCCGTTCCCTTTCTCGACCGTTTCCGCGCCGATACCGAGCGTACCTTCGCCTTCATGCCAGCGGGGCAGGGGGCGGTGAACTGGCCGGTCGGCGAGCCCTCGGCCACGGCCCTGGTGTTCGACGAGGAGCTGCCCCTGCCGGACGCTTCGATCGATCGGGTGCTGATGGTCCATTCGCTCGAATTCGCCGAGAACCCACGCGAGACGCTGAAGGAGATCTGGCGGGTGCTGGCCCCCGGCGGGCGCCTCGTCATCGTGGTGCCGAACCGGCGGGGTGTATGGGCGCGCATGGAGCACACACCCTTCGGCTCGGGCCGGCCCTATTCGCGCGGCCAGCTGACGGCACTGTTGCGCGAGACCAATTTCACGCCCGGCGCCAGCGCTGAGGCGCTGTTCTTTCCACCGTCGCGGATCAGGGCCCTCCTGAAACTCCGCAGCAGCTTCGAGCGCATGGGCCGCATGCTCTGGCCGGCCTTTTCCGGGGTCATCGTCGTCGAGGCGCAGAAGCGGCTCTACCAGGGCCTGCCGGTTGCATCGCGGGCCTCGAGGCGCGTCTTCGCCCCGGTTCTGGCGCCGCAGGGCGTGCCGACCACGCGGGTCAGATCGGACGGCAAGGCCTGACGCGGCCGGTGGCTGCGACCGCCTCGACCCTCGACAAAACCGCCTTTCCGTTCTAAGGGCTCTCATCCCCTATCGCCGGGCGCCCGCCCGTGTTTTCAACGACAGAAAGCCAGTTCGATGAGCAGCGACATCATGAAGCCCACCCCGTGTCCGGGTATCCTCGACATTGCCGCCTATGTGCCCGGCAAGGAGCATGCCCCCGGCGTCGCACGGGTCTTCAAGCTGTCGTCGAACGAAACGCCGATGGGCCCGAGCCCGAAGGCGATCGACGCGTTCAAGCAGAGCGCGGGCCATCTGGAAATCTATCCCGACGGCCAGGCCACGACGCTGCGCGAGGCGATCGCCGAAGTGCATGGGCTGAACAAGGCCAACATCCTGTGCGGCAACGGCTCCGACGAACTGCTCGGCCTGCTCTGCCATGTCTATCTCGGCGCGGGCGACGAAGGCATCATCACCGAGCACGGCTTCCTCGTCTACAAGATCCAGATCATGGGCGCGGGCGCGACCCCGGTCGTGGTCCAGGAGAAGGACTGCACCGTCGACGTCGATGCGATCCTCGCCGCCGTCACCGAGAAGACGAAGATCGTCTTCCTCGCCAATCCGGGCAATCCGACCGGCACCTATGTGCCGGTGAGCGAGATCCGCCGCCTGCATGCCGGGCTGCCGGGCAATGTCATCCTGGTGCTCGATGCGGCCTATGCGGAATATGTCCGCCGCAACGACTACCAGGCCGGCATCGAGCTCGTCTCCGGCGCCCGCAACGTCGTCATGACCCGCACCTTCTCCAAGGTCTACGGGCTTGCGGCGCTGCGCGTCGGCTGGGCCTATGCGCCGCTGGAGATCATCGATGCGCTGAACCGCGTGCGCGGCCCGTTCAACATGAACGCGCCGGCGATCGCCGCCGGGGCCGCCGCCGTGCGCGACCAGGAATTCGTCGCGATGGCCGTCGAGCACAATCTTGGCTGGGTCGAGAAGGTCTCCACGGCGCTGACTGCGCTTGGCCTGAAGGTCACGCCGTCGGTCGCCAATTTCGTGCTGATCCATTTCCCCGAGGTCGACGGCAAGCGTGCGGCCGAAGCCGACGACTTCCTCACCAGCCGCGGCTTCATCCTGCGTGCCGTGCGTGGCTATGGTTTCGCCAATTCGCTACGCATGACGATCGGCAGCGAAGAGGCCAATCGCGGCGTCATCGATGCGCTCACCGAGTTCATGGGGCGTTCCTGATGCCGGAGCCCATGTTCGACCGTATCGCGCTGATCGGCATAGGCCTGATCGGCTCCTCGATCGCCCGCGACGTCAAGGCGCTTGGCCTGGCCCGCGATGTCGTGGTCTCGACCCGCAGCGCCGAAACGCTGAAGCGCGCCGAGGAACTTGAGCTCGGAACCTCCTACGCACTGTCGGCGGCGGACGCCGTCGAAGGGGCCGATCTGGTGATCGTCTCCGTGCCAGTCGGCGCCTCCGAAGCGGTTGCCCGGCAGATCGCCCCGCATCTGAAGCCCGGCGCGATCGTCACCGATGTCGGCTCGACCAAGGCCTCCGTCATCGCCCAGATGGCGCCGCACATGCCGAAGACCGTGCACTTCATTCCCGGCCATCCGCTGGCGGGTACGGAAAAGTCGGGTCCCGACGCCGGCTTCACCGGCCTGTTCCAGGGCCGCTGGTGCATCTTCACGCCGCTGCCGGGAACCGATCCGGCAGCCCTTGCCAGGCTCAAGGCCTTCTGGGAAGCGCTCGGCTCGAAGATCGACGAGATGGATCCGGAGCATCACGACAAGGTGCTGGCCATCGTCTCGCACCTGCCGCACATCATCGCCTACAACATCGTCGGCACGGCCGACGATCTGGAGACGGTGACCCAGTCGGAGGTGATCAAGTATTCGGCCTCGGGTTTCCGCGACTTCACCCGTCTCGCCGCCTCCGATCCGACCATGTGGCGCGACGTCTGCCTGCACAACAAGGATGCCATCCTCGAAATGCTGGCGCGTTTTTCGGAAGATCTCGCCTATCTGCAGCGGGCGATCCGCTGGGGCGAGGGTGACAAGCTGTTCGAACTCTTTACCCGCACGCGTGCCGTCCGCCGCTCGATCATCGAGGCCGGCCAGGATGTCGACGTGCCGGACTTCGGCCGCCACTCGCTCGACAAGAAGGCCTGACCGGCGCGCTTACAGCGGCGGCAGGACGGCGATCGGGAAGATACCCAGCGACACCACGCCGTTCGTCACGGTCAGGTCGGCATCGCCCTTGTCCTTGCCGGAAAACAGCGCGCCGAGCACGCTGGCGGCATTGTCGATCGTTTCCCGCTCGTCGGGCAATACCGTTCGAAGGGTTTCCTGCCAGGCCTTGATGCCTTCGATCTCGACATGCAGCTTGCCCGACAGCATGCCGTCCGTACCGATCGACACGGGCCCGGAGAGCGTAAGTACGCGACCCTCGCCCATGTCGGCGACGAAGCGGCGGATCTCGCCTTCGCTGCCGTAGAGCCCTTCGCCGCGATCGCCCTCAAGATCGAGATATTTCGCCTTGCCGATCAGGGTCATGTCGACGCTGGCCGAGAGCGGCGGCAAAAGCGGCGGCCGGCCGTGCAGCGACAGGACCGCGTCCCTGGCTAGCACCGCCAGGTCGAGATCACCGCCGGACCGGCGCACATGCGCCTCCGCGTGCGGGGCCCTAGCCTCGATCGTCGCGCCGTCGACCTGTTTCGTCAGGAGCGACTGCACGTCCTTGACCTCGATCGAGCTGCGGTCCAGCCCGGAGAGGCCGGCGCTCAGGCTCGAACGCAGCTTCGTCCACTGCAGCGCCAGCGAAAAGCCGAGGCTGGAGCGGATCTGCCCCGGTCCCTCCAGTTCCCACAACACGTGGCCGGGCGCATAGACCTGGGCCGCCGAGCGAAAGGCGCCGAAGGTCGCGGAAAGGCCGTGGAAATGGTCGTCGACCGCAATCGTCGTGCAGGTCACGCCGATGCGGAAGGGATAGCCGCCGACCTTCATGTCCGGACAGGTGGCCTCGATGGCGGCCGGGTTTTCGCCGCCAAGGATCGCGGCGAGTTTCTTTTCGAGGGCCCCTGCCGCGCCAAACCACAAGCCGCTATAGACGAGCATGCCGACGGCGACGGCGATGCCGAGTCGCACGACCTTGCGGGTGGCGGGACTGCGGTTTTCCTCACGCGACGTTGCCATCAGGCGCTCCAAACGTAAAATGGTGATCCGGCAATCCGGCCGATGTTCTGGAATGACCCGCGATATGGACGAATTTTGGGTATTTGGCTACGGATCGCTGATGTGGAATCCGGGCTTTTCCTACGAGGAGCGAATTCAGGGCCGGATGATCGGCTATCGGCGGTCACTCTGTGTCCGCTCCTGGCATCATCGCGGCACGAAGGAGATGCCCGGTCTCGTGCTCGGCCTCGATCGCGGCGGCTCCTGCCGTGGGGTCGCCTTCCGGGTTGCGTTGCGTGATCGTGAGGAAACCATCGAATACCTGCGCGAGCGCGAGTTGGTGACCCATGTCTACGTGGAGCGCTCCCTGCCGGTCCGTCTGGATGACGGCCGCAAGGTGCAGGCTCTGACCTATGTGGTCGACCGCGGCCATCTGCAATATGGCGGGGCGGTCTCTGTCGAGGAGGCGGCGCGCATCGTCAACCGTGCCGTCGGCGTGTCCGGCCCCAATCCGGTCTATGTGGCCAATACCGTCGCGCATCTGCGCGAAATGGGCATTCGCGACCACTGGCTGGAACAGGTGGTCAGCGAGATCGAGCGGCTCGAAGGCGTGGTGGCCTGACGGTCAGGCCGTCCCTTGCGCCTGCAACTCCTTGAGCCGCTGCACGGCCGTCGGCGGCAGGGGCACCTGCGGATTGTCGCGCACGGTTTCGATCAGCAGCTCGTCGCTCGCCTTTTCCAGCTTTTCGACCAGCGTCTGGTAGAACACGTCGGGATCGAGGCCGGGTTCGATCGGCGGCAGGATCCTGACCTTGAAATGGCCGGGGAAGCGCAGGAACTTGCGGCGCGGCCAGAACAGGCCCGGATGCATGGCGACGGGCACGACCGGCACGTCGAGATCACGGTAGATGCGGGCGATGCCGTATTTATAGGCGGGCTCGGCGCCGGCCGGACGGCGCGTGCCTTCCGGATAGATGATCAGCTGGCGGCCGGCCGCCATTTCCTGCTTGGCCCGTTCCATGACCTTGACCATCACCTTGCCGCGGGCGCCGCGATCGACCGGGATCATCTTCTGGCGGGCGACGTACCAGCCGAAGATCGGGATCCACATCAGTTCACGCTTGAGGATGTAGACCGGATCGTCGAGCCAGGGGAGCAGCGCATAGGTGTCCCAAAGGGACTGGTGCTTCGGCGCCAGGATATAGCCGCCCTCGGGGATGTTCTCCAGGCCTTCGACCGTGAAGGTCGTGCCGACGACCTTCTCCATCAGCCAATGGTTGGAGCGCGCCCAGTTCTTCGGGATGGCGAAGGCCTTCTTGCGCGACGCCAGGAAGTAGTAGGGCGACAGCAGCACCATCTGGAGCACCAGATTGGCATAGAACAGCGTGTTGAACAGGATGGAACGCAGGATGATCATTAGGCGCTTTTCCTCGGGCGGGCGTGAAAACGTCCCTATCGCAATTCGTCCAGGATAAAAAGCGCCGTTGCGGGATTTCCTCGGCGGCTCAGCCGGAGGTCTTGGCGATTTTCGCCGTCGAGCGCAGCCCGTCGCCGCTGCCCCAGCCGATGATGCCGCGGGCATAGGCGATCAGCGTCTTGCCGTATTCCGACAGCAGCGTGCGCAGCACGTCGGGCTCGGCATACCAGTCGGTGTGCTTGAGGTCGGAATTGACTACCGGATAGGGAACATAGGTCGTCGCCCGGTCCTTGCGCCGCAGTTCCATCAGGCTGCGTGGCATGTGGTAGTTGTTGGTCACCACCAGGACCGAGGAATAGCCGTGATCGTGGATCCAGCGCGAAATCTCGTTGGCATTGCCGATCGTGTCGAGCGCTTCGTAGCCGACGTCGACGCAGCAGTCGAAGAGGTCGCGGGACGCCTGCGTCATCTTGCGGATCTGGGCCGGCGAAGTGGTCGGATGGGCGCCTGAAATGAGCAGCCGGCGGCCGGAGCCGCGCCGCAGAAGTTCGACCGCCTGGTCGATGCGCTGGTAGCCGCCGGTCAGCACGACGATCGCATCGGCGCGCGCCTGCGAGGGCGGCGCAAGCGTGGTCACTGAATCGGCGAACCACAGGAAGCCGGCGAGGAAGACGGCGACGAGGAAAATGGCGGCCAGCCCGCCATAGCGCAATACGCGGCGCAAGCGCCCTCGGCGGGCGAAGAGGCCGCCGGCGATACGCTGCGGCTGTTGCTCGCGGAAGGCTCTGTCGCGACTCATCTGACCCATCGTCATGGTTCGTGCATAGCCTGCTTATTCCACGCGGAACAGGCGGCTTTGTGGCATTCAACAGGCATTCGCCGCATCAGTCGCCCAGCAGGCCGTCGGTGCGCGCCGGGTCGGAGCGGATGAGGTCGATCTCGTAGATGGTCCGGATCACGGTCAGCCGGGCCGTCAGCGTGGTCAGGAGCGCGATCACGATCATGGTGGCGAAAATCCCGAGATAGCCGAGATAGCCGATGGAAAACGTGCCGAACAGGGCGGCCGCCTGATCGCTCTCCGGCGTGGCGAGCGAACGGCTCTGCCAGTAGCCGGCGAGCGCGAACAGGCCGGCCGCCAGAAGGCCGCCGGCGGCCGCGCCCTTGAGGCTGATCTTCAGGAAGTGCTTCTGGAATTCCTGCGCGACGAACGAACCTTCCGCGCCGACGAAGTGCAGCACCTCGATGATGTGGCGATTGCCAGACAGCGCGCCGCGCGTGGCGAAGACCACGGTCAGCACCATGGCGGTGAAGACGAGCACGAGGACGCCGGAACCGATCAGCACGGTGGTGCGCGCCATCTGCACGAGGCGGTCGACCCAGGTGCGGTGGTCGTCGAGGAAGGCCTGCGGCACCTCGGTCTTCAGCAGGTCGCGCATGGCGGCGAAATCGGGCGGGTTGGCTTCGTCGATGGTGATGATGACGAGGCGCGGCACCGGCAGTTCATTGAGATCGAGGCCGGTGCCGAGCCACGGCTCGAGCAGCCGGGCGGTCGCCTCGTCGTCCATGATCTGGCCTTCCTTTGTGCCGACGAAGGTCAGCGCCAGGTCGCGCGCCTTGATCAGCGCCTTGTCCATGTCGAGCCCGTCGTCCGGCTTGATCTGGATGGTGATCTCGCGGGCGATCTGGCTCTGCCAGCCGGCGGCGGTGGCGCGCACCATGCTGACGGCGCCGAGCGTCAGGCAGGCGAGGAAGGCCATGATGGCGATCACCACCAGCAGCGCATTGCCCTGGATGTTGGAGGGCGGCAGGATCGGTCCGGTCGGCCGGACCGTCATCTCGGTCCGACGCGGGGCCTGGGGCTTGGCGGCTGCCGTGCGCGGTGCGCGCCGGTCGTTCTGGTCGAGCTCAGTCATAGATGTCGAGCCGCCCGTCTGTGAGGATCATGCGCCTGGCGTCGACCTGGTCCATCAGCGCGAGATCGTGGGTGGCGATCACCACGGCCGTGCCGAGACGGTTCAGTTCGAGGAAAAGGCTGAGCAGGCGGCGCGCCATCGGCGGATCGACATTGCCGGTGGGCTCGTCGGCGAGCAGGATCTCCGGCCGGTCGATCAGGGCGCGGGCGATCGCCACGCGCTGCTTTTCGCCGCCCGACAGGACCGGCGGCAGAACGTTGATGCGCTCGCCGAGGCCCACCCATTTCAGCAGTTCCAGCACGTCGCCGCGATAGCCCTGTTCCTCCTTGCCGCGAACGCGCAATGGCAGCGCGACGTTCTCATAGGTGGTCAGGTGATCGAGCAGCTGGAAATCCTGGAAGACGATGCCGACGCGCCGACGCAGCATCGGCAGTTCGGCGCGCGGGATCTTGGTGATGTCGCGGCCGAAGCTGCGGATCAGTCCGCGCGTCGGCTGCAGCGACATGAACAGCAGGCGCAGCAGCGTCGTCTTGCCGGCGCCCGAAGGTCCGGTCAGGAACTGGAAGGAACGCTTCGGAATATCGAAGGTCAGGTCGCGGAGGATCTCCGGTCCCATTCCATAACGCAAGCCGACATTTTCGAAGTGGATCAAGAGCTCAGCCAGTCTGACAGATCGCGTGGGTCTGCACCATGTTAACGAAGAGGGTTAACAGCCGGTAAATTCCGCCCGAAAGATGGCGCCTTCCGACGGATCTTTTCGAAGCATTAACCATTTGAATTTACGACTGGAGGGGATTCGTTTCAATGCCCAGATTTGGCCGGTCGGCAGGTCTATGCGAAAGGCACCGGAAAGATGAACGCATTCCGCTCGAGACGAGGGCCGGCGACGCCGGAGATCGACCTTTTGCCGCCTGCGCGACCGCGGCGCCCGCAGAGATCCATCCTGAGTGCCTCCGCCGACGTGATCGATGCGCATTTCGTCTCCGTGCCGGTCGCGACGCGCGAGGTGCCGCGCCGGCCGGACGCGAAACGGAGCTCCAACGACAATCGCCGCTTCTCGGCATCCGACCGCCGCACTACCGGCGCCAACCGCTGGGCAGACCTTGCCGGCGGCTCGCTGCGCCGTACCGAAAAGGCGCTGCAATCCTTCTCCGACCGCGGCTTTGCTGCCTTCGTCGCCCTGGTCTTCGTGGTGATCTTCGCGCTCGCCGGCCTGATCGTCGGTAGCCCGGCCGAGCAGGCGAGTGCCGGTCCGCTGGACATCACCCATGTCAGCCTCACCCCGCGCGACGCGGACGGCATGCGCATTCTCCAGGTCAATGCCATCATCGAAAACCGCAGTGCTGCGAAAAGTCAGGTTCCGAAGCTCAGGGCCGACCTGATCGCCGGCGGACAGGTCATCGCCAGCACCTATATCGCCCCGCCGGTCGAGGAGATCGACGCGGGCCATAGCCGCGGCATCACGGCAAGATTGCTGCATCCCGGTGGAAAAACGCCGGAACTCAGGCTTTCCTTCGAGGAATCGGGTGCCTGACGCGCCCGACTGTGCTATCGGCCAACACTTTCCATGACCGGCCGTGACATCCGGCCCAGCCGTAGCGCTCAAAGGAGTAAGCCATGCCCGTCGTCCGCGGAAAGAACATCGAGCCGCTCTACACCGCCCGGCAGATCGATGAGCGCAACCACCAGCTTGCCGCCGAGATCGCCAAAGGCCCGGCCAACGACCTGCTGGTGATCGCGGTCCTCAAGGGCTCCTTCATCTTCGCCGCCGACCTCATCCGCGCCTTGCACGATGTCGGGCTTGCCCCCGAAGTTGAGTTCATCACCCTGTCCAGCTATGGCACGGGCACCGTCTCGCAAGGGGTCAGGATCGTCAAGGACATCGACAGCGACGTGCATGGCCGCGACGTGTTGCTGATCGACGACATCCTCGAATCCGGCCGCACGCTGAAATTCGCCAAGGAACTTCTCCTCGAGCGCGGCGCCTCCAACGTCTCTCTCGCCGTGCTGCTCGACAAGAAGGTGAAGCGCCAGGAACAGCTCGAGGCCGATTATGTCGGCTTCGAATGCCCGGACTACTTCGTCGTCGGCTACGGCATGGACGTCGCCTACGCCTTCCGCGAACTGCCCTTCGTCGGCGTCGTCACCGGAGATGCGGAAGGGGCCTGAGCCTTTCTGCCCGGGCGAAGTATCGCCCCGGAGCGCAGAGCAGTTGTTAACCATGGGGCGGTCGGCCCCCATGGCGTTTACCGATCGCAAACGAAACTCTGGTGATTTCGCTCTCGGACAATGAATGGACCGGGAGCAAGGCGATCATGGCGAAAATCCTCATTACGGAAGACGAAGATTCGCTGCGCTTCTTCGTTGCGCGGGCGCTGCGTCTCGACGGCCACGAGACCTTCGAGGCCGCCGACGGCGCCGAAGGGCTCGAACGCCTTGAGGAAGAAAGCTTCGACCTCCTGCTGTCGGATATCCGCATGCCGGTGATGGACGGCATCGAGCTTGCCCATCGCGCCGCCTCGTCCTTTCCCGACCTCAAGATCCTGCTGATGACCGGCTATGCCGAACAGCGCGAACGGGCGGACGACCTGTCGGCCAAGATCGTCGACGTCGTGTCGAAACCCTTCGCCCTTCCCGACATCCGCGACGCGGTGGCGCGCGCCCTGGCGGGCTGAGTCGTCCCCACGCATGTGACGGTCAGCCTTTCGACTGCCCCTCTCACTGAATGTCCAGCAGCCGTTCGAGATAGCGGCGCTCGAATTCCGGGCCGGCATTGTCGCCGAGCTTCTTGCGGATCGCTTCGAGGATCTCCCGCGCCCGCTGCACGTCGATCTCGTCGGGCACGTTGACCCGTTCTCCAAAGTCCGGACCCGTGGTGGCGCGCGGGCGCCCCAGCGGGTCGCGGCCGGTCTGGTTGCCCTGGCCCTGGCCCTGCTGCTCGCCCTGACCCTGCTGGCCGCGCATTGCCTGCATCATCTGGTTCATCATGTCGCGCGCGCCCTGGCGCAGTGCTTCGAGCGCCTTGCCCTGCCCTTCCACCGCCCGTTCGCCCTGGCTCTTGCCGAGCGCCTCGCCGGCGCCGCGCATCTCGCGCTCCGCCTGGCCGAAGCCTTCGCCCGGCTTGACGCCAAGGTCGCCGAGGCCCTTCTGCAGTTCGTCCAGCTTCTTGCCGAGCGCGTCCTGCTGGGCGCGCAGGTTCTTCAGCGCTTCGCGCAGCTGTTCGGCCGTCATCCGGTCGGTCGGCGAGCCCTGCTGGCCCTCTTGACCCTGCTGCGGCTGCTGGCCGTCCTCGCCTTCCGGCGGCATCTGCTCGAGGAATTCGCCGTCCTCTCCGTCGCCTGGGTCGCCGCGCTGCATGCGGTCCTTCAGCGCCTGGTCGAGCTTGAAGGTCTCGTCCATCAGCCTCTGCTGTTCCTGCATGATCTCGCCGAGCTTGTCGATCTGCTGGCGCACCTGGCTGTTTTCCTGCTGCTGGCCGCCGCGCTGCGGGCGTCCGGCCTGCAGGTTGTTCATCATGCGCTGCAGTTCGGACAGCATCTGGCGCGCGGCGTCGCGATTGCCGGAGCGGGCCAGGTTCTCGATCTGGTTCATCATGTTTTCCAGGTCACGCTGGCGCAGCACGTTCTGAGCCGACTGCTGCTGCTGGCCCTCGGCATTCGGCTGGCGCTCGGCCATGGCACTCATGAATTCCTGCATGGCGGCGCGCAGCTCGTCCATCAGCTTCTTGATCTCTTCGTCCGGCGCATTGCGCTCCAGCGCGTCGGCGAGCGCCTGCTGCGCGTCGCGCAGCTTGCGTTCGGCGAGCGACAGCTCGCCGCCGTCGATACCAAGGGCGATTTCCCAGAGATAGTCGGCGGTGTTTTCCAGCTCGCCGGTCGAGCGGGCAAGCTTCATGCGGGCCTGTGCCGACTGGAGCAGCAGGTAGTGCGTCGTGTTGGGGATGGTTTCCTCGGGCCGGATCGTCAGCGCCTCGTTGAGGGCGATCGCGTAACGCAGGTCGCGGATGTCGAGGGCGAAGACCTGGCGTTCCTCCGCGACGGCGGCCGCCAGCGGCTCGACGAAGGCCCGGGCCGGCAGGACCATTTCGTGCGGCGGGCTGCGGCCGGTCTGGCCCGCGCCGTCAGTCGCCACCAGCGTGATCCTGACCTTGCGGCCCGAGAGCGGATGCTCGGTGATGTTGCGGCTCGACAGGCCCTTGGCGTCGCGGGCGTTGTGGCGCGGCAGGTCGAGCTTGTATTCCGGCAGGGCATAGAGCGGAATGGCGTCCGCCTTTTCCTGCAGCGGCTCGATCTCGGCATAGGCCTTGGCAAGCCCGTAATCGTCCCTCGCGGTGAAACCGATCTCGAGCGCGCCGTTGGCGCTGCGGCGTGGCTGGCCGTCGAAGGCGATTTCCGGCGCCTTGTCGGGGATGACATCGATCGCCCATTGCCGACCGCCGACCAGAAGCTCGCCGCTCGTGTCGAGCTTCCATTCGTGGACGCGCGCCGCGTTGGCATTGGCGTTCGCGGCAGTGGAGGGAGGCGTGCCCGTCGCAGTCGGGGCTGCTTCGCCCTCCGCTTTCGCCGGGTCGATCATGGCGATGTCGACCACCGTGCCGTCGTCGGCCCGGCGGAAAAGGACCTTCTCGTCGGCGCTGCCGCCGCTGATACGCACGGTCGCCTGGGCATTCTGCGGGACCCGCGCCTTGGCCGCCGCGGCCTGGCCGTCTCCCTGGCCATCACGGCCGGACAGGAAGACCGGAGGCTGGCCGGTATAGGCGGGCGGGGTGATCCAGGCGTCGATCCTGAGCCCCGGCGCGTCGCCGGCCGCCGGCTGCTGGCGGAAGGCATCGGCGATCACGCCGGCGCCGTTGGAGCCGGAATAGGCAAGCGCGGTGACGAGCAGCAGGGCCGGCACGGCGCGCAGTGCATAGCGGTCGAAGCGGGCGATGTCCGGCCGGGGCAGGCCGGCGTCCAGGGCGGCGATCGTCTCGGCCATGCGGCGCTGGTGCTCGACCCAGAGCGCGCGGGCAAAGGGCGTCTCGAAGGCCGGCGCGTCGTCCTGCACGGCGACGGGCTGGTGGGCGAGATGGTTGCGCTCTTCGAGCAGCCGGTCGGCATCCTCGCCGGCGGGCCAGCGCAGCCGGGCGAAGGGTAGGAGACTCGCGACGAAGGCGGCGGTCAGCGCGAAGACGAGGACGAGGCGGGCTGCATCGGGCAGCTGGCGATAGACGCCGAGCCAGGCGAGCGAGACGAAGATCGCGGCAATGCCGGCGAGCGGCAGGAACAGCGGCAGCACGCGTTCGGCAAACAGGACCAGCCGCGCCAGGAAGCGCTTGATCGCCACCCGCCGTGCCAGCGCCGGGTCGGTGCGAAATGCACCCGTTCTCGTGCCGCCCGGCTGAGGGGTCATCGGTCGGGTCTCCGTTTGGCCCGCGGCTCGCCTGTTCGGCGAACAAGGCGCGGATCTGCTGTCCTTACGAAAGGCAAGGATAGCATCGTTTGTGGCGAAGACGAGGGCGGCGAGCCGATCGGGCCCGCTTTTTTGAACCGGTCGCCGAAAAGTGAACGGCGACCGGGCGCTTCGGTCAGGCCAGCCAGGCCGGAATCGAATCGAGCGCGATCAGGTCCTCGTAGCTCGGGCGCGGGCGAATCACGTGGAATTCGCTGCCGTTGACCAGCACTTCGGGGATCAGGCGGCGGGAGTTGTAGGTGCCGGCCTGCACCGCGCCATAGGCGCCCGCCGAACCGACGGCAAGCAGGTCGCCGGAGCGCGGCATGGCCATCTCCCGGTCGAGCGCCAGATAGTCGCCGGTCTCGCAGACCGGGCCGACGATATCGGCGCGGATGCGGGGCGCGCTGGCCGCCGAGATCACCACCGGGCGAACCTCGTGATAGGCTTCGTAAAGCGTCGGGCGGATCAGGTCGTTCATCGCCGCGTCGACGATCACGAAGGTCTTGTCGCCGCCGTCCTTCACGTAGATCACTTCCGTCACCAGGATGCCGGCATTGCCGACGATCAGGCGTCCGGGTTCGGCGATGATCTTGCAGTTGAGGCCGGAGAGCTGTTCCAGCACGACCTTGGCATAGGCGGTCGGTTCCGGCGGCGGATTATTGTCGTCCTTGTAGGGAATGCCGAGGCCGCCGCCGATGTCGACATGGGCGATCGCATGGCCGTCGGCGCGCAGCGTGTCGACGAGCTCGCGCAGCAGCCGGAAGGCATCCTCGAAGGGCTGCATCTCGGTGATCTGGCTGCCGATATGCATGTCGATGCCGGCCACCTCAATGCCGGGCAGGGTGGCGGCCCGGGCATAGACGGCGCGGGCGCGGTCGAAGGAAATGCCGAACTTGTTTTCCTTCTTGCCGGTCGAGATCTTGGCGTGGGTCCGGGCGTCGACGTCCGGATTGACGCGGAAGGACACATGCGCCGTCTTGCCGGCCTTCTGCGCGCGGCTTGCCAGCACTTCGAGTTCCGGCTCGCTCTCGACATTGAAGCAGTAGATGCCGACCTCCAACGCCAGGTCCATTTCCTGCACGGTCTTGCCGACGCCGGAGAACATGATGCGATTGGCCGGTACGCCGGCGGCCAGCGCGCGCCTGAGCTCACCTTCGGACACGACGTCGACGCCGGCGCCGAGCCTTGCCAGGGTCTTCAGGACCGCCTGGTTGGAATTGGCCTTCATCGCGTAGCAGACCATGGAATCGACGCTGGAGAAGGCCTCGGCGAACACCCTGTAGTGCCGTTCCAGCGTTGCCGTCGAATAGCAGTAGAACGGCGTACCGACGGCGCGCGCGATTTCGGGTACGGAAACGTCCTCGGCGTAGAGCACGCCGTCGCGGTAGTCGAAGTGGTTCACGGGCTTGGACCTGTCAGAGAAGGGGGTCGAGGATGAAAGGCTTGTCGGGAACCGTCGGCTTGGCCGGCTTCTCGCCCGGTACCAGCCTGTTCTGCTGCTCGGCCGGCATGCTCGGCGGATCGAGGTCGGCCTTGCGGCCGCAACCCGACAGCACAAGGGCCGTCACCAGCATCAGGCCTGCGGCCACCGTCCCACGTCGAAGCGTCTTCACCATCACCCTGTCCACCGAAAATATCGTCCCCTAGCGTGTAGCGAAAATCCGGTCGCTTGTGCACCCTCAATCTCGTGATGGTCCTGCAAACGACCGTGATCAGTTGCGCGCGCGCCACCAGGCGATCTGCTTGCGGACCTCGGACGGTGCCGTGCCGCCGAAGCTCTTGCGGCTGGCGACCGAGGCCTCGACGGTGAGCACGTCGAAAATGCCGGCGGTGATCGCCGGATTGATCGACTGCAGGTCTTCCAGCGACAGCTCGGCGAGGTCGCAAGCCTTGGCTTCCGCCATAGCGACGGCCTTACCGGTTGCATGGTGAGCGTCGCGGAAGGGAAGGCCGGCTTCCCGGACCAGCCAGTCGGCGAGATCGGTCGCGGTCGAATAACCGGAGCCGGCGGCGGCCTTCATCCTGTCGGTGCGGATGGTCATGTCGGTGACCATGCCGGTCATGGCGGCGATCGCCAGTTCCAGGCTCTCGGCCGAGTCGAAGACCTGTTCCTTGTCTTCCTGCATGTCCTTGGAATAGGCGAGCGGCAGCCCCTTCATCACGGTGAGCAACGCCACCAGCGAGCCGTTGATGCGGCCGGTCTTGGCGCGCACCAGTTCGGCGGCATCCGGGTTCTTCTTTTGCGGCATGATCGACGAGCCAGTCGAAAACGCATCCGACAGGCGGATGAAGCCGAACTGCGGCGTCGACCAGATGACGATCTCCTCGGCGAGGCGCGACAGATGCGTGGCGCAGATCGAGGCGATCGACAGGAATTCCAGCGCGAAGTCGCGATCCGACACGGTGTCGATCGAATTGCGGGTCGGCTCGCGGAAGCCGAGCGCCTTGGCCGTCATGTGGCGGTCGATGGCAAAGCCTGTACCGGCAAGGGCTGCCGCCCCGATCGGGCTCTCGTCCATGTGCTCGATGGCGTGGCGCACCCGCTGGCGGTCGCGGCCGAACATCTCGACATAGGCCATGCAGTGGTGGCCGAAGGTCACCGGCTGGGCGGTCTGCAGATGGGTGAAGCCCGGCATGACGGTATCGGCATGTTCCTCGGCGCGGTCGAGGAAAGCGGCGATCAGCGCAGTCAGCGCGGTCTCGACCTTCTGCAGCTCTTCCTTGACCCAGAGGCGGAAGTCGAGCGCCACCTGGTCGTTGCGCGAGCGGGCGGTGTGCAGCCGTCCGGCGGCGGGACCGATCAGCTCGGCCAGGCGCGCCTCGACGTTCATGTGGATGTCCTCGAGCTTGCGCGAGAAGACGAACTGGCCGCTTTCGATCTCTGACAGGATCGTGTTCAGGCCGTGAACGATCTTGTCTTTGTCCTCGGCCGAGATAATGCCTTGATGCGCCAGCATGGTCGCATGCGCGATTGAGCCGCGGATATCCTGGGCGTAAAGCTTCTTGTCGAAACCGATGGAGGCATTTATCTCCTCCATGATGGCCGCGGGGCCGGAAGCGAAGCGACCGCCCCACATCTGGTTGGAGGATTTCGTGTTCTTGGTGTCCTCGGCCATGCCTTGCCCATCCTGGAGACTGCAATGACAGAAAAAAGACCGCTCGGACTTCCTTCCGCCAAGCTTGTTGCGATTGCGGCGGTCGCCGGGATCCTTGCCGGCGCGGTGGCGGTATACGTGAAGCAGACCACGTCTGGCAATGGGACCGAGGTCGCCGATGCCGCGCAGTGTGCGGCTTCCGTCGAAAAAGCCGCCGCCTTGAAGCCGTTCACCACCGGTGACGTCGCGGCCATGGTCGCGGCAGCCGAGCCGCGGGCGATCGGTGGGCTGTCCTTCAAGGACCAGGCGGATAAGGACCTGACGCTTGCCGACTTCTCCGGCAAGACGGTTCTCCTCAATCTCTGGGCCACCTGGTGCGTGCCCTGCCGCGAGGAAATGCCGGCGCTCAATGCGCTGCAGAAGGCCGAGGGCAGTGAGGCCTTCCAGGTACTGGCGATCAATATCGACACCGGCGCGATCGACAAGCCGAAGGCGTTCCTTGAGGAAATCGGGGTTGATCAGCTGGGGCTCTACCGCGATGCCAGCATGGGCGTGTTCAATACGATGAAGAAGGAGGGCCTGGCCTTCGGCCTGCCGGCCACGCTGCTCATTGATGGCAAGGGTTGTCTGCTGGGCGCGATGAACGGTCCCGCCGCCTGGGACGGCAAGGATGCCTCGGCGCTGATCAAGGCCGCCGTGGGCAACTGACGTCGTCGGGCGTGCCGGCGGATCTGCTCGCCAGCTCGGACGCCACAGCTTGCCAGGGGGCCGATGCCCCGCTATGAGAGGCGCAATCACTCGGACCCGGTGAAAATCCGGGTGGCTCTTCCGGCCGCCGATCCGCCGGACAACCCACCAGACTTGAAGCCCTTTGTCCGGCACCTGCGGCCGGCCCTTCAGCTTTGCGGGAAATCTCCATGCCCTTCAGTTTCGATCTCGCCCGGTACCGGGCGGAATGGTTCGGCAATATCCGCGCCGATCTGCTCTCCGGCCTCGTCGTGGCGCTCGCGCTCATTCCAGAGGCCATCGCCTTTTCGATCATCGCCGGTGTCGACCCGAAGGTCGGACTTTATGCCTCGTTCTCCATTGCCGTTCTGATCGCCTTCGTCGGCGGCCGCTCCGGCATGATTTCAGCGGCCACTGCCGCCACCGCTGTCTTGATGACGCCGCTCGTCAAGCAGCACGGGCTAGAATACCTGCTGGCAGCCACCGTGCTGGCGGGCGTCATCCAGATCGCCGCCGGTTTTCTCAGGCTTGGCATGGTGATGCGCTTCGTGTCGAAATCGGTCATGACCGGCTTCGTCAACGCGTTGGCGATCCTGATCTTCATGGCGCAATTGCCGGAACTCATCGGCGTGACACCTGTGACCTATGTGCTGGTCGCTGTCGCCCTTGCCATCATCTACATCCTGCCGCGGTTCACCCGGGCCGTTCCCTCGCCCCTCGTGGCGATCATCGGCCTGACCGCCGTGGCGATCTACTTCGGCATTGATGTACGCACCGTTTCCGACATGGGCGAGCTACCCTCGGCTTTCCCGAGCTTCCACCTGCCGATGGTGCCGCTGACGCTGGAGACGCTCCGGATCATCGCACCCTATTCGCTGGGCGTCGCTGTCGTCGGGCTGCTGGAATCCCTGATGACGGCCCAGCTGATCGACGACATCACCGACACGCGCAGCAATCGGCATCAGGAATCGATCGGCCAGGGCATCGCCAACGGCGTGACCGGCTTCATCGGCGGCATGGCGGGTTGCGCGATGATCGGTCAGTCGATGATCAACATCAGGACCGGCGGTCGCGGGCGCCTGTCGACCTTCGCTGCGGGTGTGCTGCTGCTGATCCTTTGCGTCGTGCTCGGCGATTGGGTCAGTCTGATCCCGATGCCGGCCCTGGTCGCGGTGATGATCATGGTGTCGGTCGGCACCTTCTCCTGGAAGTCGATCGACAATCTGCGGCATCATCCGGGTTCGTCGTCGATCGTCATGCTGGCGACCGTCGTGACCGTGGTCGGCACGCACAATCTGGCGATCGGCGTGCTGGTCGGGGTGCTCCTGTCGGGGATCTTCTTCGCGTGGAAGATCTCGAAGATCTTCGATGTGACTTCGGAACTGTCGGAAGAGGGGCGCTGCCGAACCTATCGAATCGGCGGGCAGCTGTTCTTCGCCTCCGTGGAGGATTTTGCCCAGGCGTTCGATTTCCGGGAGTTCCTCGACAGGGTGGTGATCGATGTCAGCCGGGCTCATATCTGGGACATTTCCAGTGTCGCGGCACTGGATTCCGTCGTGCTGAAGTTCCGCCGCCGCGGCGCCGATGTCGAACTGGTCGGTTTCAACGAAGCGAGCAAGACCATCGTCGACAAGCTGGCGATCCATGACAAGGCCAGCGCCATCGATCCGTCGGCGGCGCACTAGAGCCGTTGTCGGCCTTTCCCGCGCGCTGCCTCAGCGGGTGGGAACCGGCACTTCGCCGCGATAGTCGTAGAAACCGCGGCCCGCCTTGCGGCCGAGCCAGCCGGCTTCGACATATTTCACCAGAAGCGGGCAGGGGCGATACTTGCTGTCGGACAGGCCGTCATGCAGGACCTGCATGATCGACAGGCAGGTGTCGAGACCGATGAAGTCGGCAAGCTGCAGCGGGCCCATCGGGTGATTGGCGCCGAGCCGCATGGCGGTGTCGATCGCCTCGACCGAGCCGACGCCTTCGTAAAGCGTGTAGATCGCCTCGTTGATCATCGGCAGCAGGATGCGGTTGACGATGAAGGCCGGGAAATCCTCGGCGACGGTGATCGTCTTGTCGAGCGACCGGACGAAGGTCTTGGCCGTGTCGAAGGTGGTTTCGTCGGTGGCGATGCCGCGCACCAGTTCGACCAGCTTCATCACCGGCACGGGGTTCATGAAGTGAATGCCCATGAAGCGTTCCGGACGGTCCGTGGCGGAGGCGAGCCGGGTGATGGAGAGCGACGAGGTGTTGGTGGCAAGCAGCGCTTCCGGCTTCAGCACCGGGCAGACCTGGGCGAAAATCTTGCGCTTGACCGTTTCGTCCTCGGTCGCGGCCTCGATCACCAGGTCCACCGGCGCCAGGTCGTTGATGTCGGCGCTGCCGGAGATGCGCGACAGGGCTGCCTTGCGGTCCTCATCGGAGAGCTTGCCGTTGGTCACCTGGCGGGCGAGGTTGCCGTTGATGGTGGCGAGGCCAGCCTCGATGCGGTCCTTCGAAAGGTCGTAGATGGTGACCTTGTAGCCGGCGAGTGCCGATACATGGGCGATGCCGCAGCCCATCTGGCCCGCGCCCACGACACCCACATTGCCGATAACCGTCGTCATTTAGTTCTCCTCACCACTCCGCAGTCGCATTTTTACAAAAATGCCGGGCCAACGAAAGCCGGCCCGGCAAATTGATAGACCCGCGCGGGGCGTTTTTCCAGTCTTTTCGCAGTTGCGAAAGGAATGGAGCTTAGAGCGCCTTTTCCAGTTCCGGCAGGGCTTCGAACAGGTCGGCGACCAGGCCGTAGTCGGCGACCTGGAAGATCGGCGCCTCTTCGTCCTTGTTGATCGCGACGATGACCTTGGAATCCTTCATGCCGGCGAGGTGCTGGATGGCGCCGGAAATGCCGGCCGCGATGTAGAGCTGCGGAGCGACGACCTTGCCGGTCTGGCCGACCTGCCAGTCGTTCGGAGCGTAGCCTGCATCGACGGCAGCGCGCGATGCACCGACGGCGGCACCGAGCTTGTCGGCGACCGGCAGGATGACTTCCTTGAACTTCTCGGCGGAGCCGAGCGCACGGCCGCCCGAGATGATGATCTTGGCCGAGGTCAGTTCCGGGCGGTCGGAGCTCGACAGCGCGTCGTTGACGAAGGACGAGACATCAGGATTGGCTGCGGCGCCGACGGTCTCGACGGCAGCCGAGCCACCTTCGCCGGCAGCGGCGAACGAGGCGGTGCGCACGGTGATGACCTTCTTCGCGTCGCTCGACTGCACCGTCTGGATGGCGTTGCCGGCATAGATCGGACGCTTGAAGGTGTCGGCCGAGACGACCTCGACGATTTCCGACACCTGCATGACGTCGAGCAGGGCGGCGACGCGCGGCATGACGTTCTTGGCCGAGGATGTGGCGGGCGCGATGATGGTATCGTAGGCGCCGGCCAGCGAGACGATCAGGGCGGCGAGCGGTTCGGCGAGGTTGTTGGCGAGGCTCGCATCGTCGGCGAGCAGCACCTTGGAAACGCCCGACAGCTTGGCGGCGGTATCGGCCGCAGCCTTGGCGCCGGCGCCGGCGACCAGCACATGCACGTCGCCGCCGATCTGGGCGGCCGCGGTCAGCGCCTTGGCGGTCTGGTCGGACAGGGTTGCGTTGTCGTGTTCTGCCAGAAGAAGAATGGCCATGTCTTTATGTCTCCTATCCCGGTCCGATTACAGCACGCCGGCTTCGTTCTTCAGCTTGTCGACCAGTTCGGCGACCGACTTGACCTTGACGCCTGCCTTGCGGCCGCTCGGTTCTTCGGTCTTCAGCACCTTCAGGCGCGCCGTGGTGTCGACGCCGAAATCGGCGGGTGTCTTCTTGTCGAGCGGCTTCTTCTTCGCCTTCATGATGTTCGGCAGCGAAGCGTAGCGCGGCTCGTTGAGGCGCAGGTCGGTGGTGATGACCGCCGGCAGCTTGACCTCGATGGTCTGCAGGCCGCCGTCGACTTCGCGGGTGACGGATGCCTTGCCGTCGCCGATCTCGACCTTCGAGGCAAACGTGCCCTGAGCCCAGCCGAGCAGGGCGGACAGCATCTGGCCGGTCTGGTTCGAATCGTCGTCGATCGCCTGCTTGCCGGTGATCACCAGGCCCGGCTGTTCGGCGTCGATGACGCCCTTCAGCAGCTTGGCGACGGCGAGCGGCTCGACGGCGTCGTCGGTCTCGACCAGAACGGCACGGTCGGCGCCCATGGCGAGTGCGGTGCGCAGCGTTTCTTCGGCCTTGGCCGGGCCGATCGAAACGACCACGACTTCCGATGCCTTGCCGGCTTCCTTGAGGCGCAGCGCCTCTTCGACGGCGATTTCGTCGAACGGGTTCATCGACATCTTGACATTGGCCAGCTCGACGCCGGAGCCGTCCGGCTTCACGCGGATCTTGACGTTGTAGTCCACAACCCGTTTAACGGTCACGAGTATCTTCATGGGTTCCTTCCTTCACTGCTCCCGCCGGAAAATGCGCTTAAGCGCGGTCCGCCGATGTTCGAATGGCGACATCGATACGCATTTTTCGCCCAAACACAACGCTCCTGCGAAGGGCGTTCTGATTTTGCCGAATGAATAATTGACGTTTACGTGCGCGTCAACATTTTCGCCCGGAAAATTCCGTCAGCGTCCCCAGTGCACCGGCCGTTTCGCCTGCACCGGTGCCGGCAGCACGACGCGGGGCGCGGGTTGCAGGCGATGCTGGACCGCCGCCGGCGTGACGATGGTGCGGTCGAACAGTGGAACGCCGCGCCGTCGCATGAAGAACACCAGGAGGGCGCCGGTCAGAATGCCGCCGACATGGGCGCCCCAGGAGACGGTCCCTTCCCCGTCGATCAGGAGCATGACGAACTGCTGGCCGATCCAGAACAGCAGCGGCACGAAGGCCGGCAGCGGCAGGGGAAAGCGAAACAGCACGAGCACCCAGATCCGCACCTTGGGATGCAGCATCAGATAGGCGGAGACGACGCCCGACACCGCGCCCGAGGCGCCGATCAGCGGCGCTTCCGACAGCGGCGCGACGAGGCCGTGGAAGAGCGCGCCGGCCGCCGCGCAGGCGAGGTAGAAAACCAGGAAGCGCAGATGCCCCAGCGCATCCTCGACATTGTCGCCGAACACCCAGAGGAACAGCATGTTGGAGCCGAGATGCATCAGGTCCACATGCAGGAAAGAGTAGGTGAGGAAGGTCGCATCGGGCGGCACGATCACCAGCGACGGGTCGAGCACGGCATTGTCGAACACCACGGCGGGAATGAAGCCGAGCCCGAAGACGCTCGCCTGGGCCACCGCCTCCGGCGTCAGAAGCACCGTGACGGCGAAGGTGATGACGTTGGCGAGGATCAGGCCGAAGGTGACGTATTGTCGCCGGATGTGCTTGAGGGCGTTGCGGTCGTGCAGCGGAATGAACACTTGGCGCCCCTTTGGCCTGTCGGCCGCTCACCGGTTCTTGCCGGGCACCCAGAGAATGTCCGCCCTGCCGCCATCATTGGCGAAGCGGGCGGCGACGAAGAGGAAATCGGAGAGGCGGTTGATGTATTTGAGCGCCGGCTCGTCGATCGTCTCGCCCTCGAAGCGTGACAGCTCGACCATGATGCGCTCGGCGCGCCGCGCCACCGTGCGGGCCATGTGCAGATGGGCTGCGGCAGGCGAGCCGCCCGGCAGGATGAAGGATTTCAGCGGATCGAGACCGGCATTCAGTTGGTCGATCTCGGATTCGATGCGCGTCACCTGCGCCTCGATCACCCGTAGCGGCTCGTAAGCGAGCGTCTCGCCGGTTTCCGGGGCGGCGAGATCGGCGCCGAGATCGAAAAGGTCGTTCTGGATGCGCATCAGCATGGCGTCGAGTTCAGGCATGTCGCCCGTGTGCAGCCGCGCCACGCCGATCGACGAATTGGTCTCGTCGATCGTGCCATAGGCGTCGACGCGCAGGTCGTGCTTCAGCCGGCGCGGGCCGGTGACGAGCGCCGTCGTGCCGTCGTCGCCGGTGCGGGTATAGATCTTGTTGAGCCTGACCATCGATTAGTCCCTTCCTATCGTCCGCCGCCGGTGAGCCACAAGGTGAGCATGATCAGCGCGATCGCCACCGCCTGCAGCACGATCCGCATCTGCATGAGCTTGTTGGACGTGTTGCCGCTGCCGCCCTTCAGCATGTTGTAGAGGCCCCGGATGAGAACCAGGACGACAAGACCCATGACGATCAGGCTAAGGACGGTGGTAAAGGTGGACATCTGTCTCTGCTTGCTTTCAAAATCGGCGTTCAGTCCAGCGTCCGCATCAGCCGGTAGAAGAGGTCGGACGGCAGGAAGCGCTTCAGCAGGACGCCACGCCGCGCCGGAACGGTCACGGGATAATGTGGGCGCGGCCGGGTGGCGGTCAAGGCGTGTTTCAGCACTTTGTAGACTGCCTCCGGGCCGAGCTTGTAGCGGTTGATCGGGCCGGTGCCGCCGAGGCGCGCCAGCTGGCGCTTGTATTCCTTGGCGTGGGCGGAGTTTTCGAGATCGACATTCTCCTCGATCATCTTCAGCGCATTAGCGGTGAAACGGCTTTCGATCGGACCGGGCTCGATCAGGCTGACATGGATGCCCGAGCCCTGCAGTTCCATCCGCAGCGTGACGGTCAGGCCTTCGAGCGCGTATTTCGACGCGGTATAGGCGCCGCGATAGCGATAGGGCAGCAGCCCGAGGATCGACGAGCACTGGACGATGCGGCCTTCACCGCGGGCGCGCATCAGCGGGATCACGCGGCGCGTCAGCTCGTGCCAGCCGAAGAAATTCGCCTCGAATTGGCGCCGCAGCACGTCCGTCGTCAGATCCTCGATCGCGCCGGGCTGGCCGTAGGCGCCGTTGTTGAACAGGGCGTCGATCCGCCCGCCGGTGCGTTTCGAGACCTCGTCGACCAGCGCGGCGATGCTCGCCTCGTCGGTATAGTCCATCAGCAGGGCCTCGATACCGTCGGCCTCGAGCAGGGCCAGGTCCTCGGATTTCCGCACGGTGGCGAAAACGCGCCAGCCGTCGGCGGCCAGCGCCCTTGCGCAATGGGCGCCGATGCCCGATGAACAGCCGGTGACGATGATGGTGCGTGGGTCGGTCATCGAATGTTCCCTGTACAAACCGATCCGGTTTCCCATATTCGTTCGCGGGTGACAATCGGCCAGACCATTTCGGCGGCCCGCCGCACCAGGGAGATGGGATGCCGCAATTCCTGCGCATGCTCTACAAGGTCTGCTTTGACGCGCTCAATCATTTCACCGAGGATGACGGCTGGGCCATGGCTAGCCACGTGGCGCTGTCGGCGCTGCTCGCCGTCTTTCCCTTCCTGATCTTCGGCACGGCGCTCGCGAGCTTTCTCGGCGCCGACAGCTTTGCCGAGACGGCCGTGCATCTGATCTTCGACACCTGGCCGGAGGCGATCGCCAAGCCGCTGTCGGAACAGGTGGTCGAGGTCCTCACCATCCCGCGCGGCGGTCTGCTGACGGTCTCGGTGCTGGCTGCCGCCTATTTCGCCTCGAACGGCGTCGAGGCGCTGCGGGCATCGCTCAACCGCGCCTACCGCGTGCCCGAAACGCGCCCCTGGTACATCACCCGTCTCGTCAGCCTCGGCTTCGTCATCGGCGCCGTCATTGCACTGGCCGCGATCAGCGCGCTTCTCGTCGCCGTCCCGGTGGCCCTGGCCTTTGCCGAAAAATGGTTTCCGCTGCTGGAAGATTTCCTTGCGACGGTTGCCAACTGGCGCATCTACGGCACGCTCGCCGTGCTCATCTTCGGCCTGGTGGTCTTCCACCTCGGCCTGCCGGCCGGCCACCGGCGCATTCGCGACGTCATTCCCGGCGTGCTGCTGACCCTGGTGCTCTGGCTCATCGGCGCGCTGATCTTCGCCTATTATCTTGCGAGCTTCGCCAACTATGCCGCGACCTATGCGGGCCTTGCCTCGATCATGGTCGTGCTGGTCTTTCTCTACATGGTGGGCGCCATCTTCATCATCGGCGCGGAGTTCAATGCGGCGTTGCTCAAGTTCGAGGTGTTCGGCCACAAGGCGCTGGTGGTCGACCTGCCGCCGTCAAAGCCCGACCAGTCGACGGACATCGGCTGAGGTCAGGCCCTGCCCGCGCAGTACCGACAGCCCGGTGTCGCCCTCGCTTTTCGACAGCTTGCGGCCGTCCGGCCCGAGGATCAGCCGGTGGTGGTGATAGACCGGCGCGGGCAGGCCGAGCAGGTGCTGCAGCAGCCGGTGCACCGAGGTGGCGTGAAAGAGGTCGAGGCCGCGTACCACATGGGTGATGCCCTGACCGGCATCGTCCACGGTGACCGACAGGTGGTAGCTTGACGGCGCGTCCGAACGCCACAGCACCACGTCGCCCCAGGCCGCCGGATCGGCGGCGATCTGGCCGGTCGCGCCATCACCCGTTTCCGTCCAAAACAGCGCCTTTGCGCATTCCTTGATTGCCCGGCCCATGTCGAGCCGCCAGGCGTGGCGGGTGCCGGCATCGATCCGTCGCCGCCGCTCGGCATCGGACAGATCCAGTTCCTCCGTCGGGTAGTGCGGCGCGCCATCCGGGTCGCGCGGCCAGGGCCGGCCGTCTGCCTCGGCCCGCGCGACGCGCGCCTTCACCTCGCCGCGGGTGAGGAAGGTCGGATAGGCAAGCCCCCGGGCGATCAGCGTGTCCAGTGCTGTGCGATAGTCGTCGAAATGCTCCGACTGCCGCCGCACCGGCCGCTCCCAGTCGAACCCGAGCCAGGCGAGATCCTCGTAGATCGCCCGTTCGAATTCGGGTGTACAGCGCGTCACGTCTATGTCTTCCATGCGCAGCAGCAGGCGCCCGCCGAGTGCGGCCGCCATATCGGCATTGAGCAGGGCCGACAGCGCATGGCCGAGATGCAGCGGGCCGTTCGGGCTCGGCGCGAACCGCAGGACCGGGTTTTGACGGGTGGACGGGATCATGCTTCCATCTGGCACGAAATGCGGGTCGCGGAAAAGGGCGGGGCAGGAGCGAAATGATCATCACGACCGCCGATGACGTGGCGCTCGGCCTCTCTGAGCTCGTGGCGATCGATCCGCGCCTCGAACCGCTCGCCCGCCGGCTTGCGCCCCTGCCGCTGCGCCTTGCCGACCCCGGCTTTGCCGGGCTCGCGCATATCGTCGTCTCGCAGATGGTGTCGCGGGCGAGCGCCGAGGCGATCTGGGCGAGGATCCGTGCCGCGGCAGGAGAGGTACCGTCCGCCGAGGCCTACCTGGCGCTCGACGCCGACGTCGTTTCCGGCCTCGGCCTGTCGCGCGCCAAGGCCTCCACCCTGGAGCTTGCCGCCCGCGCCGTCGCCTCGGGGGCGCTCGACCTGTCGGCGATCTCGCGCCTCGACGGGGCGGAAGCGATCGCCAGGCTGACGGCGCTGAAGGGCATCGGCCTTTGGACCTCCGAGGTCTATCTGATGTTCTGCGGCGGTCACCCTGACATCTTCCCCGCCGGCGACGTGGCCCTGCGGGCCGCGGTCGGCGATGTCTTCGGCCACGAGGTGCGGCCGGACATCCGCCAGGTGGTCCGGATCGCCGAGGCCTGGCGGCCGTGGCGGTCGGTCGCCGCCCGGCTGTTCTGGGCGCATTATGCCGCCCGCACCGGACGCGAGGCAGTGCCTGCGGCGCAATAGCGCGGCAGATGGACACCCCTCAGGAATGGGGCTTCACAATGCTGTAACAACGGACCTAATATACAAATGCAGGTGCCGAATCGATCAGGAGAATGCCTTGACGATTGCAGTCTCACCACAGTCCTTGCCGGCACTCGTCCTGAATGCCGACTACAGGCCGCTGAGTTACTACCCCTTGTCGCTGTGGTCCTGGCAGGACGCGATCAAGGCGGTCTTCCTTGACCGTGTGAACATCATCGCCGAATACGACCATTCCGTCTGCTCGCCGAGCTTTTCCATGCGGCTGCCGAGCGTCGTCAGCCTGAAATCCTATGTCCAGCCGACCCGCAATCCGGCGTTTACCCGCTTCAACGTCTTCCTGCGCGACAAGTTCGAATGCCAGTATTGCGGCTCCGACGAGGACCTGACCTTCGACCACGTCATCCCGCGCGCCCATGGCGGCGAGACCACCTGGGAAAACGTCGTTGCCGCCTGCTCGCCGTGCAACCTGCGCAAGGGCAGCAAGCTGCCGCGCCAGGCGCAGATGTTCCCGCACCAGAAGCCCTACCGTCCGACCGTGCAGGACCTGCACAACAACGGCCGGCTCTTCCCGCCCAATCACCTGCACGAGAGCTGGGTCGACTATCTCTACTGGGATTCCGAACTGCAGCCTTGAGTGTTCTCAGCCGCGCTTGCGGAACGTCGCCCAAAGCGCCATTGCGGCGAGCGCTGCACTCGTCAGCACGTTCCACCCGGCAAAGGACAGGCCGAGCACGCGCAGCGTCGCCTCGGTGCAGGACGGCGCCTTGGTGGAATTCAGCGCTTCCAGCACATTGACCGGCGCGTCGCCGCCGGTCGCGCCGATCGTGCAGCTGGTCGGGCCTTCCCAGAATTTCCATTCGACGCCGGCGTGATAGGTGCCAAGGCCGACGCTGACGATCATCAGCACGGCGATGACGCCGATCAGGCCGCGGGTGACCACGGGCGGCAGCCGGAAGACCGACGAGAGCACCGCCAGCACGCCCACGCCCATGCCGATGTAATAGGGATTGCGCTCCATCAGGCAGAGCGCGCAGGGAATGTATCCGCCGATATGCTCGAAGCCGAGCGCCGAGCCGACGACCACGGCCATGCCGAGGGTCAGGACTGCGGCGATGGCGGTATCGGATTTTGCGAGGGAGGCGGGGGCGTTCATGGACGGATCCGTTCTAGTGCAGGAAATAGCGATAGGCGACGTATAGCACGATCAGCGCGGCCGCGCCGAAGCCGGCGATCTGGCCGAGCCTGTTCTCGATGAAATGGCGGATCGGCTCGCCATAGCGCTGCAGAAGCCAGGCGAGCAGCAGGAAGCGCGCGCCGCGGGCGACGATGGCCGAGACGATGAACAGCCAGATGTTGATATGGGCCACGCCGGACAGGATGGTCACCACTTTGATCGGCGGCAGATGCGACAGGCCCGAGGTGATCAGCAGCAGGACCACCATCTGGTAGTCGACGGCGGTGCGCAGCGCCTCGAAGGCTTCGAGTTTGCCGTAGAAGGCCAGGATAGGCTTGGCCACCGTCTCGAAGGCGAAGTAGCCGAGAAACCAGCCGGCAATGCCGCCGAGCACCGAGGCGACCGTGGCGATCACCGCGTAGCGATAGGCCTTTTCCGGCTTGGCGAGGGCCATGGGCAGGAACAGCACGTCGGCCGGAACGAGGAAGATCGAGCTTTCGATGAAGGCGATGATCGCCAGCCATTTTTCCGCCGACTTGCGCGCGGCAAGCGACATGGTCCAGTCGTACAGTCGTCGCAGCATTCTTTGTTCCCTGCTTTGGCCGAGCGGTTGTAAGCAAGCGGCAGGCGGCTGTAAATGCCTTGTGCTGCGGCGCATCATCCCGCCCGCAAACATTCGCGTGAACGGCTATCGGCGAAAAAGGCGGTTGACCGCCTCGGTTCGCTTCGTATAGTCCGGCGCTGTTCTACTGACCTAGACGCTTCTGTGCCCCATTGGCGGAACTGGTAGACGCGCTCGACTCAAAATCGAGTTCCGAAAGGAGTGCTGGTTCGATTCCGGCATGGGGCACCACCAAAGTCTGGATTTCTGAAGACGGTGACCGGGAAGGACAATCTCGTCAAGAAACTCAGGAAGACGTATGCGGAGGCGCTGGCCGCATACCCCAAGGTTCACGCTGAGTTTGAGCAGATCATTCGGAAAGCCGAGCAGGTTGTCAGCGCGACTAACGCGCTCAAGGAACAGTCGCTGTTCACCAAACTGGAGTTCTATCTGGAGGGGACCGCGAAGGTCCGCCGCATGGGATTTGACCCTCACGACGCCGTGGTCGATCTCTCCGATCCCGAAAGCTTGGCTGAGGACAGCGATGGCCGATATCCGCCACCCTCCCGCGCTACTTCGAAGCGTTCTTTTTCTCGGATGATTTCTTCCTGGATGGTCACCAGCGCCTGATCGTCTGCAAGGACTGTAAGGAAGCTCACTCCGCTGCCCACAAGTCGGGACCGGACGAGGCGCTGGAGGTCTATCTGGAGGAGCTTTCTCCCGAAGAGTTCGAAGCGCGGTGCGACCTCTATCAGCAGATTGATCCGCAACAGAAATGGATCGTGGCCGTCACGCCTGACGCCTGAGCCTCCCAGACACAGACCATCAATCGGCCTCGGTTCATCCCGGGGCCTCTTCTTTGCGAAGAACTGATGGAACGGTTACCACCATCGCAAGCGCCTTCCGCAGGGAATACGTCGCCGGAGTGCCCCCCGAGTTTCAGATCGGACTTTCATTCTCTTCGAGTGAAGAACCGTATTTTTGAGCCTAGCCAGACAAGTCCGATGAATACCCCCATCCCGACGTACGCGTTAGTGTGGATTGTTACCAAGAGGCCAAAGGCGACGATGCTGCTGCCGAAAAGGCCCAAGCCGATGCTGCGGGGGTTGCCTCTCCCGTGCCATGCAGAAACCAGAGACAGTGTAAGCCATACGAGAAATGTGAATGTGTACGGCCCCCATTCGGACAACCAAAACGGACGGAGCAGCACTCCAGAGACAACCAGCAACAACGAGAGAACGAGCAGTGGGGCTCTTTCCAACCCAGCCTCCATGCCGCCGATCAACAGAACGGGGTTTCAAATTTGCGGTCTTCGCACGGGACCATAGCTCTCCTGCTGATCCGAGCAAGTCGTCGAGCCTCCTGTTCCGATGTGCATTCACAATCGTGGTTAGCGCAGGGTCATGACCGAGGACGCGCTCGTCCAATGCTGCCCATTCGATGAGGAAGACGAACCGGAAAACGAAAAGAAATTGGTACACTTTCCAGTCTGATTTCGTACAATAAACCAGTTGAGACGGGAGAAGAATTCCTCTTAACAGGCTGATATGTCTGAGAAATTTTCTGAGCCCCATCTAGCCGAGTCCCGCATGGGGCACCAAGCGACCATCCGGCCACCGGGCGTGTTCGATGCAGGGCCGTCGGCGGATGCCGCGAAACCCGGGTCGTCTGCCATACCGATCATTGATTTCAGCCGCGACAGGCAGCAGAGTGGCCGGGGAGGCAATTCGCATGTCAGGTGAGAAGCGGTAGGAAACGGTGAATGCCTCCCAGGTCCAACAGTCCGGAATCCGCTGAACCGCCAGGCGGCGATATACACTCTCAATTCGACGATCGGCCGCGTGCCCCGTCTTCGCCTCCGGCGGGCGACGATGGCGCCTCCGCGCTGTTCGAGGAAATCGAGAAGCAAAAGGCCGGGCTCGGGCGCGGCTCCCTCTGGGTCTGGCTTCCCGGACTGCTGGTCATTCTGGCCCTGGCGATCGCCGTCTTCCGTTTCACCGAGCTGCAGCATTTCGTCGAGCTTGCCGCGGCCGCCGATCCCCGCTGGCTCGTGCTCGGTATCGTGGCCCAGGCCGCTCACCTATGTCTGTGCCGGCGGCGTCTGGTGGCTCGCCCTGCGCCATGCCGGCTATGCCATGCGGTTGCGCGAGTTCGCCTTTCTCGGCATCGGCAAACTGTTCGTCGACCAGGCCCTGCCGACCGGCGGCGCCAGCGGAACCGTGCTGGTGGCCGCCAGCCTGCGCAATCGCGGAATTCCGCTCAGGATCGCCTTCTTCGCCATGCTGGTCGGCCTGTTCTCCTACTATTCGGCCTATCTCGCCTCGGCGATCGCGACCTTCGTGATCATCTGGACGAACCACCGCATGGGTATGGCGCTCGCCACCGCATTTGCCGTCTTCGCCCTCGTCGCGCTGTTCATTCCGCTTGCCGTGATCGCCATGCGATCGCTCAGCCAGCGCTACATTCCCGCATGGCTGAAGCGGCGCAAGACGGTGCAGATCATCCTGCTCGAAATGTCGGAGGCACCGCTGTTCGAGCTGATGACGCTGCGGCTGTTCCTCGGCACCGTCGCCTTCCAGATGGCCGTGGTGGTGCTCGATGCGGCGACGCTGTGGATCGCCTTCAAGGCGATCGGCTATTCCGTCGATCCTTTCGTGGCCTTTGCCGGCATGGTCTCGGGCTCGATCGGCGCCACGATCGGCCCGGCGCCGCTCGGGCTTGGAACCTATGAGGGATCGGCGGTCGCCATCCTGACCGTGCTCGGCGTTCCCGTTGCGCCGTCCCTGACCGCGGTGATCATCTTCCGCGGCCTTTCCTTCTGGCTGCCCATGTTGCCCGGCATGTGGTTCTCCCGCCGCGAGCTGGGCATGCACTCCAGGACCCGCGACTGATCCCGCTAAACTCCGGTCTCCGGCAGCATCTCCGCCAGCAGGTCGGCCAGATCCGTGGCGGCGGATGTCGCTCCCGGCCTGAGACGCAGCGCAAATTCCGCTTCCGGCAGTGCCGGCAGGTCGAAAGCGCCGTCGAGCCGGGCGATCCCGTCGCCTGCCATGCGCGCGGTCCGGGCCGTGACCGCAATCCCGGCCTTCACCGCGGCCGCCAGCCCCGAGAGGCTGGCGCTGCTCGCGGCAATCCGGTAGCGGCGGCCGGCGCCATCGAGGGCGGCAATTGCCGCATGACGAAAGCCGCACGGCGCGTCGAGCAGGGCGAGCGGTACTTCGCCGCCGGCGCGTTTAAGGCACTCGGCCGCGCCGAGCCAGAGCATGGGCTCGCGCAGCACCGTGCGTTCATCGGGCGATGCGGAGCTGCGCATGGTCAGCGCCAGGTCGAGTTCGCCACGCTCGAAGGCGCCGGCCAGTTCCGCCGACCGGCCGATCCTCAGGTCCAGGCGCAGTCGCGGATGGGTATCGGCAAACAGCCGCAGGATGTCCGGCAGGCCGCTTTCGGCGAAATCCTGGGTGCAGCCGAGTGCGATCCGGCCATCGGCCCGCGCACCCTTCAGGCTGAGCAGCGCTTCGCGGTGGGCGGCGATGATCCGCCGCGCATGGCCGACCAGCGCCTCCCCGGTCGGTGTCAGGCTCCGGCCACGGCCGGACTGCTCAAGGAGCGCGTCTCCCACCACCGCCTCCAGGCGCTGCATCTGCGCGGTGATCGCCGAGGGCGAACGGCCGACGATCGCGGCGGCACGCGTCAGCGATCCGGTGTCGGCGAAGGCAAGGAAGGTGCGCAGCAGTTCCGGGTCGATGGTTTCCATGTTTCGATATTATCGAAACTTGAATGAAGAACAATTCGATTTTTCTGATCCGTCTCTTCTGTCATTCCTTGGTCTGCCAGACCGCTGGGCCTGCCACCGAACAAGAAAGGACATCAACCATGCCGATTATCAATATCGCCGTCTCCACTGCCCCCGATGCCGCGCGCTCGGCCCGGATCGCCGGAACGATCACCGATCTGACGCGTCAGCATCTGCGCAAGGATCCGACGGTGACGGCGGTCGCTATCTCCCATATCGACCCCAGCCACTGGTTCGCCGGCGGACAGTCGCTCGCCGCGCAGGGAAACGAGAGCTTCTGGCTAGACATCAAGGTGGTCGACGGCACCAACACCAAGGGCGAACTGGCCGACTACATGGCCGCCGTGTTTTCGGCCATGGGCGATGCCCTCGGCGGCGTGCATTCCGAGAGCTATGTGCATGTCCACGAGGTCTCAGCCGCGGCCTATGGCTTCGGCGGCGTCACGCAGGAATATCGCTATATCAAGGGCCGGCTTGACGCCGCATGATGGCCGCAGGCTGTGCGGTGACGGGCGATCCCGGGTCTGCCGGGATCGATCGCCTCAGGCCTTTGCCGAGGTGTCCCTGGCGAAATATTCGAGCAGCGCCCGCAGTTCGCCGGCGCGCACCATCTGGGCCGGGGTCCGGCCGCCGAGTTCGCTCAGGTGGTGGCTGCGATACCATTTTTCCGCCGCCTCGGTCGAGCCCAGGCTCTTGACGATGCGGGACAGCACGAGGCGCTTCGCCTCCGCTGCGGGCAGCGCGCCGGCGTCGATCGCCGCGCCGAGCCTGACTGCTGCGGTCTTGGCCGCCTGCTGCTTCATCTTCTGCCGCGTCGCCGCCACCGCCGGATGGACCGGCGCAAAGATGTTGACCGTGGCCGTGGCAGGCTCCGCCTCGGCGGTTGGCCGGCGCTGCTGGCGCCCGGGCTTCTTCGGCATGAGGCCGGCATCCACGGTCACCTGCTTGACGGGCTGGGCCAGTCGAACACTCTTGCCGGTTGGCGTCTTGGTCATGATTTCTGCCCGTTCCATGCTCGTCGGATGCAATGTCGAAATGCGAAGGTGGAGCCGATCGCTGTTTGACGGCCTCGCCTTGCGCCGGGCGACGTTAGCACGCGGCCGGAAAAACTGTCCAGCCGATGCGGCGGCAGGTTACGTTCACGTCCATTGTGCATGTGCGAAAGGAGTGCTAACTAGAATTTTCGTCATTTAGCGGGAAATCGGCATGTTTCTCCCCGAATTCGGTTCCTACAAAGCCCTCCATCGCGAATTTTCGTGGCAGATTCCGCCGAATTTCAATATCGGCCGTGCGGTGTGCGACGATTGGGCGGTGCAGCATGCCGACCGCGTCTGTCTCGAGCACTTCTCGCCGGATGGTCGGCATCTGTCGATGACCTATGGCGAGCTCTCGGCGAAATCGGCCGCCTTCGCCAATGCCCTGACCGCACTCGGCATCGCCCGCGGCGACCGGGTCGCCCTCCTGCTGCCGCAGTCCTTCGAGACGGTGATCGCCCATGTGGCGATCTACAAGATGGGGGCGATCGCCCTGCCGCTGGCCTTGCTGTTCGGCGTCGAGGCGCTGGAATACCGGCTCTCCGCCGCCGGCGCCCGCGCCGTCGTCACCAACGAGTTCGGCCTTTCGCGCCTGGAAGAGATCCGCCCGCGCCTGCCTGCGCTGGAGCATGTGATCTCGACCGGGCCTGCCTCCGGCGCGGTGCATTCCTTTGCGTCTCTCGTCGGGGCCCATCCCTCCGTCTTCGACGTCGCCGAGACCGGCCCGGACACGCCGGCGCTGATGATCTTCACCTCCGGCACCACCGGCCCGCCCAAGGGCGCGCTGCATGGCCACCGGGTTCTGCCGGGCCACATTCCCGGCTTCCAGATGGTGCATGATTTCCTGCCGAAGCCCGGCGACAAGGTCTGGACCCCGTCCGACTGGGCCTGGGCCGGCGGCCTTCTCAACGCGCTGCTGCCGGCGCTGATGCTCGGCGTGCCGGTGGTCTCCTCGCCGGCGCAGAAGTTCGATCCCGACATGGCCTTCCGCATCATGGCCGAGATGAAGGTGAAGAACGCCTTCATCCCGCCGACCGCGCTGCGCCTGCTGAAGTCGGTCGATCGGCCGCTGGAGAAATACGATCTCGTGCTCCGCAGCATCGGCTCGGCCGGAGAATCGCTCGGCCGCGAGACCTATGAATGGGTGAAGGCGACGCTCGGCATCGTGCCGAACGAGTTCTACGGCCAGACCGAATGCAACTTCGTCCTCGGCTCTGCCGCCCATCTCGGCGTTACCAGGGGCGGGGCGATCGGCCGCGCCGTGCCCGGCCATCGCGTGGCGATCATCGATGACGACGGCCGCGAAGTGCCGGCCGGCGTCACCGGCCAGGTGGCGATCGCCAGGCCCGACCCGGTGATGTTCCTCGGTTACTGGAACGACGAGGCGGCGACGGCGCGAAAATTCGTCGGCGACTGGATGAAGACCGGCGATCTCGGCCGCCGGGATGCAGAGGGTTATGTAGAGTTCTTCGGCCGCGACGACGACGTCATCACCTCGTCGGGCTACCGCATCGGCCCTGCCGAGATCGAGGACTGTCTCAGTGGCCATCCGGCGGTGAAGCTCGCGGCGGCGATCGGCAAGCCCGATCCGTTGCGCACCGAGATCGTCAAGGCCTTCGTCGTCGTCGCCGATGGCTATCTGCCGACCCCGGCGCTGGCCGGCGAGATCAGCAACTGGGTCAAGCAGCGGCTGTCCATGCACGAATATCCGCGCGAGGTGGAGTTCATCGCCGAGATGCCGCTCACCACCAGCGGCAAGGTCATCCGCCGGCTGCTGCGCGACCGCGAACTGGCGGTCGCCGCAGAGTGATGCACGAAGGCTGCCGCCTCAGTCGCTGAAGCGGCGCGACAGGATCTTGTCGCGCAGGATGCGGGCGAGGTTGCGGGTGTTGCGGTACATGTGCAACTGGGTGGCGGCCTGGCGCATGTCGCGGTCGGCATTGGGCCTGAGCCCGATCAGCAGCGTTCCCATCTCCTCGCGCTCCTTCCAGAAGCGGCTCATGATCGGATGGTCCGGCACGGCGCAGCTGTCGGTGCGCTCGATGTTCGGGTCGTCGAGATGCCAGTCGGTCAGGTCGGCGAGCAAGAGCTTGCCGGGCGAGAAGCGGGCATAGCGCTCGTCATAGGCAGTCTTCCACGTATAGGCCTCGCCGGCCATGATGAAGACGACCATCGAGGCGATGGCCCGGCCGTCCAGGTCGAGCGTGTGGATGCGCACGGCGTCGACCTCGGCGAGGTTGGTGATCGCCTCGCGGGCGAAGGCGGCGCGGAAACGGTCCATGACCATGGCGGAGCGCTTGCGCCCCTTCCAGCCGCTCGCCTCCAGCGCGAGGAACTCCTCCATGCGCCGGCGGATCTCCTCCGGCTGGCGGGCGACATTGTAGCTGACGCGTCCCTCTTCCCCCAGCAGGCGGAACTGCCGGCGCATGTCGCGCATATGGTTCTTCGAGATCGTCGTCTTCAGATAGGTGTCGCCATCCTCCTGGCTTTCCAGCATCGGCCGCTCGAAGGTGTTGGTCACCGTCAAGGGCAGGTCGCGGCCGATCGCCACGGCCTTGATCAGCTGGGTGAAGCGGCCGTTGAGCCTGAGGTCGGGCAGCACCAGGATGCCGGGCAGCTTGACGTCCGGACGGGCCAGCGCTTCCAGCATGTTGTCGATCGTCTCGGCCGCGCCCTCGGCGTCGACCAGCGGCGTGCCGAGCGGGCCGAACGGATTGGACCAGACGCGCAGGATCGACGGCCCGACGGAGAAGCCGGGCTTTTCGACCGAGAACGGCATCATCAGCCGCACCCGGCTGCGACGCGCGTCTTCGTCGCGGATCACGGCGAAGCGGATCTGCCGGTCGTCGAGACGCGGCATGGCGGGGGCGAGGAAACGCGGCGCGAAGAAGACGTTCGCCTCCATCACCCGGAAGGTGAGGAAGTCGAGCTCCTCCTGCAGGTCGTAGCCGACCCGGCCCGGATAGAGACTGAGCTGGCGGCCGGGACGGCCGACGTCGAGCCGCATGTCGGCGGCGGGCCGGCCCTCGGCCTCGCTCGCCAGGCTGCCGACCAGACGGTTGGCGCTGCTGTTCATGCTCTCGTTGTAGATCGGCGGTTCTCCCATGATCAGGACATCCTCGTCTTGTTCAGGATCGCCAGCGGGTCGGCGAAGGCAAAGAGCACGATGCCGAGCGACGAGCGCACGGCGACATGCAGCAGGATCGCTTCGACCATCATCGCCGCCGCGGTGGCGGTCGCCGCCCCGGTCAGGCCGTAGAGCGGGATCAGCGTGATGTTGAGGCCGATATTGGCGGCCAGCGCCACGACATAGAGCAGCACGCAGAGCTGCTGCTTGCCGGCCATGGTGAGCAGCACTTCGCCCGGCCCGACCAGCGCCTTCGACAGGCTGCCGGCAAACAGGATCGCCATCAGCCAGTAGCCGGCGGTAAACGCATTGCCGAACAGCGACAGCAGGAGATTGCCGGCCATCAGCACGGCCAGGCCGACCATCAGCGACGGCCAGAAGCTCCAGCGAGCGGTGGTGCCGGCAAAGACCGCGAGCGGGCGCAGGTCGTCGTCGGCCATCATTGCCGAGAAGCGGGGGGCGGCAGCCGCCTTGACGGCGAAGAAGACGAACTGCACCAGCGCCATGGTCTTGGCGGCGGCGAAGTAGATCGCCACCTGGTCCGGCTGGAGATAGAGGCCGACCACGACGACGTCGGAATTGGTCAGGAGAAAGCCGAAGCCCTCGATCAGGAAGATCGGGATCGCCACCTTGAACCAGGCGAGGAAATCGATCTTGCGCGGTCCGGCGACGAAGCGGTCGCGCAGCCTGCGGTCGATCGTCAGGAACTGGCCGAGGCTCGTCACATAGGTTGCGGCAAGGGCGGCCTGCATGGCGGTCGTCGCGGTCTGCGGCGCGCCGAAGGCGACGGCCGCCAGCATGAAGCCGAGGATCAGCAGCGGCCGCACGATATAGGTGGGGCTGAGCGCCGCCACCGGCCAGCTGTTGGCCCGCGCCGTGCCGTCCAGCACGTCGCCGAGCGCGATCATCGGCAGGGCCAGCAGGCCGAGGAACAGGGGAACCATGTAATAGGTCTGGATCGCTTCCCCGAAGAAATGCAGGACGAGGAAGCCGATCACGGCGAGTGTGCTGGCCGAGCTGATGGCGAAGACCCTGGCCGTCATCGTCAGTCCGCGGATCTCGTCGCGTTCGTCGCGGGCGTCGTATTGCGGCAGGAAGCGGATGACGGCGGTATGGAATCCGAGGCAGGACAGGTTGCCGAACAGCACGACCAGCACCCAGACGAAGACGAATATGCCATATTCGAACTCGCCCATCAGCCGCGCCTGGACGATCTGGGCGACGAAGGCGATGGCGGCGGAGACGACGCGGATGGCAAAGGCGATCAGCGCCATGCGTTGGGCGCGCGCCGTTTCGTCCTTGCTGGCCAGCGCCGAGACGAGCCTGTGCAATGCCGGGTGGAGGCCGGACGGCAGAATCTTCTCCGCTGTTTGGATGACCGCCATGATCGACAACTAGGGCCCGCTGGTGACGCAACAACAACGGCGACCTTGTCAGATCACGGTTAAGAAACGGTTCCGGTGGCGCGTCCGCCGGCCCGGCCGGCCAAGAAAAAGGCGACCGCAAGGCCGCCTTTTCTGGGTCTAAATCAGGCCTGGAGAAACCGTCAGGCGGTTTCGTAGGCGCCGTGGCAATGCTTGTACTTCTTGCCCGAACCGCAGGGGCAGGCGTCGTTGCGGCCGACCCGGCCCCAGGTCGAGGGATCGTTCGGATCGCGGTTTTCCGGGGCGACGAAGGGAAGCCCGGCCATGACCGAGCCTTCGCCGAAATCGTCTTCGCCGGTCGTAGCGTCGACGTGGTGCCCTTCCATCTCCGGCACGGTCGGGGCCGGCGGCGCCTCGCGCACCAGTTCGACACGCATCATCTGGGTGGTCACGGCGTCGCGCAGGTTGGCGAGCAGCGCCTGGAAGAGTTCGAAGGCCTCGGCCTTGTATTCCTGCAGCGGGTCGCGCTGGGCATAGCCGCGGAAGCCGACGACCGAGCGCAGGTGGTCGAGGTTGACGATATGCTCGCGCCACAGGTTGTCGATGGTCTGCAGGACGACGGAGCGTTCGACATAGGCCATGATCTCGTCGCCGAAACGCTCGGCTTTGTCGGCCATCGCCTTGTCGGCCGCTTCGGTGATGCGGGCGACCATGTCGTCCTCGGCAATGCCTTCTTCTTCGGCCCAGGCGTCGATCGGCAGGTCGAGGTTGAGGGTCGTCGCGACCTGCTGCTTGAGGCCGGCCACGTCCCACTGCTCGACATAGGCGCGCTCGGGAATGTGGGTGCGCACCATGGTCTCGATGACCTCGTGGCGCATGTCCTCGATGGTGCCGGAAACGTCGGCCGCATCCATCAGCTCGATACGCTGCTCGAAGATCACCTTGCGCTGGTCGTTCAGCACGTCGTCATACTTCAGGAGGTTCTTGCGGATGTCGAAGTTGCGGGCTTCGACCTTCTTCTGGGCGCGTTCCAGCGCCTTGTTGATCCACGGATGGACGATCGCCTCGCCCTCCTTCAGGCCAAGCTTCTGCAGCATCGAATCCATGCGGTCGGAACCGAAGATGCGCATCAGGTCGTCCTGCAGCGACAGGTAGAACTTGGAGCGGCCCGGGTCGCCCTGACGGCCGGAACGGCCGCGCAGCTGGTTGTCGATGCGCCGGCTTTCATGGCGTTCGGTGGCGATCACGTAGAGGCCGCCGGCGGCGAGCGCCTTGGCCTTGAGTTCGGCCACTTCGGCCCGGGCGTTGGCGATCTTGGCGTCGCGCTCCGGACCCGGCTCCATGCCTTCGAGCTCTCGTTCGAGGCGCATGTCGAGATTGCCGCCGAGCTGGATGTCGGTGCCTCGGCCGGCCATGTTGGTGGCGATCGTCACTGCGCCCGGAACGCCGGCCTGGGAGACGATATAGGCTTCCTGCTCGTGATAGCGGGCGTTGAGCACGGCGAAATTGTCGAAGCCCGACTGCTTCAGCATGGCCGCGAGCAATTCGGACTTCTCGATCGAGGTGGTGCCGACCAGAACGGGCTGGTTGCGGCTGTGGGCGTCCTTGATCTCCTCGATGATCGCCTTGAACTTCTCTTCCGCGGTCCGGTAGACCTCGTCGTCCTCGTCGATACGCTGGATCGGCAGGTTGGTCGGGACCTCGATGACGTCGAGACCGTAGATGTTCTGGAATTCTTCCGCTTCGGTCGAAGCCGTGCCGGTCATGCCGGCCAGTTTGCCGTACATGCGGAAATAGTTCTGGAAGGTGATCGAGGCGAGCGTCTGGTTTTCCGGCTGGATCTGCACCTTTTCCTTGGCTTCGAGCGCCTGGTGCTGGCCTTCGGAATAACGCCGTCCCGGCATCATACGGCCGGTGAACTCGTCGATGATGACGATTTCGTTGTTGCGGACGATGTAGTCCTTGTCGCGCGAGAACAGCTTGTGGGCCTTCAGCGCGTTGTTGATGTGGTGGACGATCGCCACGTTCTCGACGTCGTAGAGCGAGACCCCCTTCAGGAGGTTCGCCTCGCGCAGCAGGTTCTCGAGCTTTTCGGTGCCGACTTCCGAGAAGTTGGCCGAACGCTGCTTCTCGTCGATTTCGTAGTCTTCCTCCGACAGAAGCGGGATGAAGGCGTCGATCGTCGTGTAGAGATCGGAGCGGTCGTCGAGCGGACCGGAAATGATCAGCGGCGTGCGGGCTTCGTCGACCAGGATCGAGTCCACTTCGTCGACGATCGCGTAATTGTGCCCGCGCTGCACCATCTGGCCGCGCTCGTACTTCATGTTGTCGCGCAGATAGTCGAAGCCGAGTTCGTTGTTGGTGGCGTAGGTGATGTCGCAGGCATAGGCCGCGCGGCGTTCCTCGTCGGTGATGCCGTGGACGATGACGCCGGTTGTGAGGCCGAGGAAGCTGTAGAGCTTGCCCATCGTCGTGGAGTCGCGCTTGGCGAGGTAGTCGTTGACGGTAACGACATGCACGCCCTTGCCGGCGAGCGCATTCAGGTAGACGGCGAGGGTCGCCACCAGCGTCTTGCCTTCGCCGGTCTTCATTTCGGCGATGGCGTTGTCGTTGAGGATCATCGCGCCGACCAGCTGCACGTCGAAGGGCCGCATGCCGAGCGAGCGGTGCGCGGCTTCACGGGCAACGGCAAAGGCCGGCACGAGCAGGTCGTCGATCGACTTGCCGTCGGCCAGCATCTTGCGGAACTCTTGCGTCTTTGCAGCGAGAGCCTCGTCGGACAGCGCCTTCATGCTCTCTTCGAGCGCGTTGATTGCGGCGACCTTCGGCTGATAGGAGCGAACGCGGCGTTCGTTGGCCGATCCGAAGAGTTTGCGGGCGAGCCCACCAAGACTGACCATTCGATGGTCCTTTCTGACCTTCGTCATATTCGTAGCGCATCCCTGCCGACCCGCCGAAATTCGGCGTTTAGGCGCAGAGCAGCGGGAAACGGCTCTGGACGCGCGGTTGCGTGACAGATAAGAGGGGGGTCGAATGATGTCAACGCCACAGGGTGGCCGGAAAAGCCTGCCCTGGCGTGCGTTTGACAATTTTTCGCCCGATTCGAACGGTCTTGAAACGGTTCATCTTCCGAAAGGTTTCTTATGCTTCGTCTTCATAAAATCGCCCTCGTCGCTTGTGTGGCGTTCATCGGGCTCCAGAACCAGGCTTCCGCCGAGGACGCCGTCGTCGCCAAGGTCGGCAAGCTGGAGATCACCCAGTCCGAACTCGACCTGGCCATCGCCAATCTCGACCCGCAGCTCGCCCAGCTTCCGGACGAGCAGAAGAAGATCGCCGCTCTGTCCGGCGCCATCGACGTCAAGCTGCTCGCCGGCAATGCCGATGGCGAAGGCCTGAAGGACGACGCCGAATTCAAGAAGCGCATGCAGTTCATCGCCGACCGCGAACTGCACAACATCTACTTCAAGAAGCATGTCGTCGACGCCGTCACCGAAGACGAAGTCAAGGCACGCTACGACAAGGAAATCGCCGCCCTGCCGAAGCAGGTCGAGGTCAGCGCCCGCCACATCCTGGTCAAGACCGAGGAAGAGGCCAAGGCGATCATCGCCGAACTCGACGCCGGCAAGGATTTCATCGAACTGGCCAAGGCCAAGTCGACCGACCCTAACAAGTCGGAAGGCGGCGATCTCGGCTACTTCACCAAGGGCCGCATGGTTCCGGAATTCGAGGAAGTGGCCTTCGCCATGGAGAAGGGCACCTACTCCAAGACCCCGGTCAAGACCCAGTTCGGCTTCCACGTCATCAAGGTCGAGGACAAGCGCGACGCCGCTCCGCCGGCCTATGAGACCGTTGCCCAGCAGGTCCGCCAGCTAGTGATGCGCGACAAGTATCTCGCCATCATCGAGAAGGCCAAGGCCGAGCAGAAGGTCGAGATCCTCGACGAGGCGCTGCGCAAGGGCTACGAGGACGTGAACAAGGCGCAGCAGTAATCGCCGCACCTCTGATTTGAAACGCGGGCCCGCGCTTTTGCGGACCCTCTCATTCCAGGCAGCGAAGATGTCCGCAACCGTTTCTCCCCTTGCTCCCACGTCCTACCCGGACATGCCGGCCATTCGCGGTGTCCGCATGGCGACCGCCGCCGCCGGCATCAAGTACAAGAACCGCACCGACGTGCTGCTGATGGCGTTCGATCGCCCGGCCACCGTCGCCGGCGTGTTCACCAGGTCGAAGTGCCCCTCGGCGCCGGTCGATTTCTGCCGCACCAACCTCGCCCATGGCGTGGCGCGCGGCGTGGTCGTCAATTCCGGCAATGCCAATGCCTTTACCGGCCTCAAGGGCAAGGCGGCGACGGAGCTTACGGCGAATTCGGCCGCTGCGGCGCTCGGCTGCGGCGAGAACGAAATCTACCTGGCGTCCACGGGCGTCATCGGCGAGCCGCTCGACGCCACCAAGTTCTCCGGCGTGCTGGGCGACATGGCGCAAGGCGCCACGGGTGACTTCTGGCTGGAAGCCGCGCGGGCGATCATGACCACCGACACCTATCCGAAGGTGGCGACGCGCACCGCCGAGATCGGCGGCGTCAAGGTGACGATCAACGGCATCGCCAAGGGTGCGGGCATGATCGCCCCCGACATGGCGACCATGCTCTCCTTCGTCGTCACCGACGCCGATATTGCAGCGCCTGCGCTGCAGGGCCTGCTTTCGGCCGGTGTCGATCCGACCTTCAATTCCATCACCGTCGACAGCGACACCTCGACCTCTGACACGCTCCTGCTGTTCGCCACCGGCGCTGCCGGCGCCGACGGCCAGACGACGATCAAGACGGCCGATGATCCGGCGCTTTCGGGCTTCCGGCTGGCGCTCAACGATCTGCTCAAGGACCTGGCGCTGCAGGTGGTCCGCGACGGCGAGGGCGCCCGCAAGATGGTCGAGATCACGGTGACCGGCGCCGAGAGCGATCTCGCCGCCAAGAAGATCGCCCTGTCGATCGCCAATTCGCCGCTGGTCAAGACCGCGGTTGCCGGCGAAGACGCCAATTGGGGCCGCATCGTCATGGCGGTCGGCAAGTCCGGCGAAATGGCCGACCGCGACCGGCTGGCGATCTGGTTCGGCGATATCCGCGTGGCCGTCAACGGCGAGCGGGACCCGGCCTATTCCGAGGCGGCGACGACCGCCGTGATGCAGCGCCAGGACATTCCGGTCCGCGTCGACATCGGGCTCGGGGATGGCAAGGCGACGGTCTGGACCTGCGACCTCACCAAGGAATATGTGGCAATCAACGGCGATTACCGGAGTTGATTGCCGCGATGCCCCAAGCCGTCACCGATCAGAACCTGCCGCTCGTCCGGCGCCTCGAAGCCGTCGGCTTCAGGGCCTGGCCCGCGACGTCCGTGCAGTATGACGGCAGCTGGCAGATCCGCCTGACCGGCGGCCATCCCTCGAAGCGGCTGAACTGCGTCGTCGCGCTCGATCCGTCCGACAGCCGCGACATTGCCATCCGTCTGGAGAAGGCGGCGCGCAAGTTCGAGGCCCATGGCCGGCCGATCCTGGTGCGCGAGACGCCTCTGACCCCGAAGCCGCTGATCGAACTGATGAAGGCCGATGGCTGGGAGCGGTTCGAGGAAGTGCTGACGCTGACCTGCGACCTGACCGCGATCGAACTGCCCGAGAACACGCTCGACCACCTGCCGAGCCACGACGTCGGCCGCTTCGTCGATGCCGATCTCTGCGTCAACGGCACCGATCCGGCGCTCAAGCCCTCGCTCGCCGAGGTCGTCAGCGCCATCAAGCCGCCGACCGGGCTGTTCGTCATCGAGGACCCGGAGGCCGGTCCGGTGGCGGTGGCGCTCTGCGTGCAGGACAATGATCTTGCCGGCATCATGTCGCTGGCCGTGAGGCCCGATCACCGCAAGCGCGGGCTCGGGCTGGAGATCCTGACGGCGGCGCTGCGCTGGGCGCGGATGCGCGGGGCGAAGAGCGCCTGGCTGCAGGTGGTGGCGGACAATGCGCCGGCCCTTGCCCTCTATTCCAAGCTCGGCTTCACCGAGGCCTACCGCTACGCCTACTGGCGCAAGGGGTCCTCTACATGAGCACCGGCGACAGACCCATCCTGCTCGTCGCGGCCTGTGCGCTGATCGACACCGACAACCGGATCCTGCTGGCGCAGCGACCCGAGGGCAAGTCGCTTGCAGGCCTCTGGGAATTTCCCGGCGGCAAGGTCGAGAAGGGCGAGACGCCCGAGGAGACGTTGATCCGCGAGCTCGAGGAAGAGCTCGGCGTGGTCACCAAGGTGCCTTGCCTGGCGCCGCTGACCTTTGCCAGCCACACCTACGACACCTTCCACCTGCTGATGCCGCTCTATATCTGCCGGCGCTACGAGGGCATCGCCCATGGCCGCGAGGGCCAGGCGGTGAAATGGGTCCGGGCCAATGCGCTCCGCGACTATCCGATGCCGCCGGCCGACGAGCCGCTGATCCCCTTCCTGCAGGACCTTCTTTAGCCTTTTCTATAATTTGCAGACGTTCTTAACGCAAAGTTTACGGCCCTGGGGCAAACCTCATGGCTGTTGTTCATGCGTTCGAAGCGCATGTATGGAGCGTTTCATGGCAAACGAGGATTTCTGGAAGACCGTCAGGTCGAGGGAACGGTCTTCGCACCTCTCCGGAAAGACCGGAGTACTCAACATCGCCCTGCTGTTCGGCATGGCGGCGATTGCGCTGTCGCTCGTGCTGACACCCATGCTGTCGGACCGGACCGAGAAGCGAAGCCTTGCCTTCGAATCGGACCAGGTCGACATGATGAGCACCGGCTCGATCGGCCGATCGGAGGGCGGCAAGCGCTACACGATCCGCCGCAGCGTGCTGCAGGAAACACCCGGATCGGTCTGCATCGTCGGCGACGGCTGCTGACCCCATACTGGATTGCCAACTCCGCCGGTGACGGCGCCGGATCAACTCGGGAGAGGCCATGCATCTCGTCTTGAAATTCATCGCCGACCGCCAGGCGGCCACAGCCATCGAATACGGCCTCATCGCCGCGATCATCGGGCTGGCGCTGATCCTCGGTCTCGGCGCCTTTTCCGATTCGCTTGCCGGCGTCTTCGAGACGATCCGCAACGCCATCGTCAACGCCTGACGGCCCAGCTGCCCGCTGCGCCTCGCTCGAGGCGTCCGCCGGACGCCCTTTCGCGCGTCCAAACGAAGGGCCGCACTCCTCCCCAATTCAGACCTTTCTCCCGTTCGTCGGCGGCAGGCCCTTGGTCGGGTCGAGCGCGTCGGCCAGGCGCATCTTGGCCGAACCCGGCTTCAGCGGCTTCTGCTGGCTTTCGTGCGGCGCCCAGCCGGACACGTAGATGATCGAGAAGGTGGCGCGGATGCGCCCGTCCGGATCGGCATAACGTTCCGCATAGCGTTCGGCGGCCTTCAGGAAGAAGGCGCGCCCGACGGGCTTGCGGCTGCGACCGATCAGCGGGTTGGCCATGCCCATGGCCTTCAAGTCGCGCATCAGGGCGAACAGGTTGTCGTAGCGGACCGTATAGCTCTCCTCGTCGACCACCGGCAGGGTGAAGCCGGCGCGCTGCAGAAGTGCGCCGACGTCGCGGATGTCGGGGAAGGGGATGACGCGCGGGCTCGCGCCGCCGTGCAGCTCGACCTCGGTGGTCAGCAGCACGTCGCGCAGCTCGCCGAGCGTGCCGGCGCCGGGGATCGCCGCGAGGAACAGGCCGTCGGGCTTCAGCGCACGGCGAATCTGCACCAGCACGCCCGGCGTGTCGTTGGTCAGATGCAGCGCCAGCGGCGACAGCACGAGGTTGACCGATTGCGGCTCGAGCGGCACGGCCTCGAAGGGGGCGACGGTCAGCGCATCGCCTTCGGCCGAGAAATCCTGATGGGTCTCGATGCGATCGAGTGTGTCGATCTTGCCGGTCTGAAGCGCCAGCCGGGCCGTCGCACCGGTACCCCCGTGCAGCTCGACCGCCTGCTCGAACCGGCGCTCGACCAGGGAGAGGCGCTCGGACAATTCGCGCGCCGCGATTTCCAGGAGGAAGTCGGTGCCGGTCTCCAGCCGACGCCTGGCGCGCAGCCGGTTCGCCGTCACCAGGTCCTGATCGAAAATCCGTTCCATCCTGTCCGCTCCAGTCAAAAACTCGGTCTGGCAAAGGCGCCGGCAAGCGCCTAAAGTCAATCGCATGCCGGGTCAAATAGTGCAAAAAGCCGTGTCCGTCAGTGCCGCCGTGCCGATCGGCATTGCGGCTTTCCTGCGCGACATCGTCTTTCCGCCGAGCTGCGCCCACTGCCATTGCCGCACCGGCCGGCATGGCGGGCTCTGCCCGCGCTGCTGGTCGTCGATCCGGTTCATCGAGCGGCCGTTCTGCGAGGTAATGGGCACGCCGTTCGGGCATGATCCCGGTCCGGGCATGCTGTCGGCGGAGGCGATCGCCAATCCGCCGGTGTTCGACCGGCTGCGCAGCGTCGCCATCCACGAGGGCATCGCCCGCGACCTAGTGCACGACCTGAAATATCGTGACCGCACCGATCTCGCGCCGATGATGGCCGGCTGGATGGCGCGGGCCGGCGGCGAGGCGCTCTCAACCTGCGATGCGGTGGTCTCCGTGCCGCTGCACCGGACGCGGCTGTTTTCCCGCAAGTTCAACCAGTCGGCTGAGCTCGGCCGGCATGTGGCGCGGCTCTCGGGCAAGCCCTTCCTGCCGCTGGCGCTGGTGCGCAACAAGAAGACCGTCCAGCAGGTGGGGCTGACTGCCAATGCCCGGGCGCTCAACGTGCGCGGCGCCTTCGGCGTGCCGGAGGCGATGTCGCCGCAGGTGTTCGGCCGGCGCATCGTGCTCGTCGACGACGTCTTCACCACCGGGGCGACGGTCAGCGCCGCCACCCGCGCGCTGAAGCGGGCAGGCGCCCGGGAGGTCACAGTTTTAACCTTTGCAAGGGCATTCTCCGGTCCTATATGACAGGGACAACTACATCCTTCCCGGCTCTTGCCGGCCCCATCCGACCGGAGACACATATGGCATCCGTGACCATCTATACCCGCCAGGGCTGCGGCTACTGCTCGCGCGCCAAGGCGCTGCTCGCTTCCAAGGGCGTTTCCTATCTCGAGCACGACGCGACCGGCAATCCGGACCTGCGCCAGGAAATGATCGCCAAGTCGAACGGCGGCACGACCTTCCCGCAGATCTTCATCGGCGGCACTCATGTCGGCGGATGTGACGACCTTCATGCACTCGACCGGGCCGGCAAGCTCGACGGCCTTCTGGCGGCTTAAGGAAAAACAGATCATGAGCTTCAAGGCAGCCGCCATTCAAATGTGCTCCGGCGTCGACCCGGAAAAGAACGCCCCTTCCATGGCACGCCTCGTGCGGGAAGCCGCCGGTCACGGGGCGATCTATGTACAGACCCCGGAAATGACCGGTGCCGTGCAAAAAGACCGTCCGGGCCTGATGGCCGTCCTGCGCGACGAAGAGCATGATATCATCGTCAAGACCGCCGGGGATCTTGCGCGCGAACTTTCCATCCATCTGCATGTCGGCTCGACCGCCATCCTGCTGCCGGACGGCAAGATCGCCAACCGCGCCTTCCTGTTCGGACCCGACGGCCGCAAGATCTGCGCTTACGACAAGATCCACATGTTCGACGTCGATCTGGACAATGGCGAGAGCTGGCGCGAGAGCGCCGTCTACCGGCCGGGCGACAAGGCGATGGTCGCCGATCTGCCGTTCGCCAAGCTCGGCTTCGGCATCTGCTACGACGTGCGCTTCCCGCAGTTGTTCCGCGCCGAGGCGCTGGCAGGCGCCCAGATCCTGACCACGCCGGCGGCCTTCACCCGCCAGACCGGCGAGGCGCATTGGGAAGTGCTGCTGCGCGCCCGGGCGATCGAGAACGGCGCCTTCGTCATCTCCGCAGCCCAGGCCGGTGTGCACGAGGACGGTCGCGAAACCTTCGGCCATTCGATGATCGTCGACCCCTGGGGCAAGGTTCTGGCCGCGGCCGGCGGCACGGGCGAAGCGATCGTGCTGGCCGACATCGACATCGGGGCGGTGGCTGCGGCGCGCGCCAAGATCCCCAATTTGAAGAATGCGCGCGACTTCGAGCTCAGCATGCAGCCCGAACTGGCGAAAGGGGGCGTCACCGTTTGATCCGTTACGCGCTCATCTGCGACAAGGGACATGACTTCGAGGGCTGGTTCTCGGAGAGCGGCGACTTCGACCGCCAGAAGGCGAGCGGGTATCTGAGCTGCCCCGCCTGCGGATCGCTCGAGGTGTCGAAGGTGCTGATGGCACCTTCGGTCTCGACCGCGCGGCAGAAGGAGGCGGTGCATGCACTCGCCGTCACCGAGGCGCAGAAGACGGCGATGGCCAAGCTGAAGGAGGCGATCACCGCGATCCGGGCCAATAGCGAGGATGTCGGCGAGCGCTTTCCCGAAGAGGCCCGCAAGATCCATTACGGCGAAGCCGAGGCGCGCGGCATCATCGGCGAGGCGTCGCTTGCCGAGGTCAAGGCGCTGGTCGACGAAGGCATCGAGATCGCCCCGCTGCCGGTTTTACCGGACGACGTGAATTGACGCTTCAGGCGTCTGAACCTCCGAGATTGCGTTTGGCTTGCCGGGCCAGGATCCGCTCATAGTTGCGGGCGCCGTGAAGAATGCGGACAATGGTCACCGTTGTCTCGTCAATCTTGTAGAAGATCAAATAGCGTTCGAATACGCGCCGCCTCATGCCACCGACACGCGGAAGATGGACAAGCGCGAAAGCCTCCGGCATGTCGGCAATCTCAAGACAGCACTTCAGCAGTTCGTCCAAAAAGGCGTAGGCGCGCGACGGATTGTGTTCGAGGATATAACGGCCGATGGCGGTCAGATCGGCGCGGGCCGAACGGGTGAACGCAACCTTCATGCTCGCCGGCGTTTTAGGCCGAGCTCGGCGCGGACGCTGTCAAAAGCCTCTTCGGCCGACGTGACGCTTCCGGCCTCAATGTCGGCAAGGCCGCGGCCCAGTTCCTGCTCCAATGTCTGCAGGGCTGCCTCATCCTCGAAGCGTTCATGCAGCAGCGCCTCGACATAAGCACTGGCGGAGGGGAATGATCCGCGCTTCATTTCCTGGAGGATGAATTCCTCCATCTGCGGGTCCACCTGGACAGCAATCTCGGTTTTTCCTGCCATCACGATTTCCTCATCCGTCAGAAGATCAGCATATCATGGCCTGGGATGTGGGGGAAATGTATCGAATTCCGGCCCGGTGAGGTATCTGCCGCACCGACCCCATCTCACCCATTGAAGCCGCCGCCGTCGAGATAGGCCTGTTCCGCGGGTGTCGTCGAGCGTCCAAGCGCGGCGTTGCGGTGGGGGAAGCGGCCGAATCTGGCGATGATGTCGCGGTGCTCGACCGCCCAGCGCAGGCTTTCCGCATCGCCGGTCTCGTCGCGATGGGCGGTGAAGAGCTGCATGCTGAGCGCCTGGTCGGCCGGATCTTCCGAATGCTCGAAGGGCAGATAGAGGAAGGGGCGGAGCTTGGGGTCGACCGCGCGATCGAAGCCCCGTTCCAGCGCTTGGCGGGCGATGGCGCGCGCCAGGCCGTCGGTCGCAAACGCATGGCCGCTGCCGCGGAAGAGATTGCGGGGGAACTGGTCGAGCAGGATGATCAGCGCCAGCGTGCCATCGGCCGTCCGGTCCCAGTCGGCGAGATCGCCGCGGGCCGCGGCGAAATGCGTGTCGAGAAAGCCGTCGCGGATCGCCGCGTCGAAGCCGTCGTCCTTGGCGAACCATTTCGGCGGTCCGGCCTCGAGCCAGAAGGAGACGACGTCCGCGGGGGTCGTCATGCGGCGGCTGCCGGCCGGCGGGCCAACACCATGTAGTTGACGTCGATGTCGGCGGACAGGTTCCACTGGTTCTGCAGCGGATTGAAGAACACGCCCTTCATCTCGACAACTTCCATGCCGCTCGTCCTCAGAGGGGCCTCGAGTTCTTCCGGGCGGACCAGCTTTTCATATTGATGCGTGCCGCGCGGCAGCCATCCGAGCACATATTCGGCGCCGACGATGGCAAGGGCGGCGGCCTTGAAGGTGCGGTTGATGGTGGAAACGAGCATCAGGCCACCGGGGCGCACCATGGAGGCGCAGGTGGAGATGAAGAATTCCACATCGGCGACATGCTCGACGACTTCCATGTTGAGGACCACATCGAAGGTTTCGCCGGCGGCGGCGAGCGATTCCGCGGTCACGGCGCGATAGTCGACCTTGACCCCCGTCTGGGCGGCATGGGTGCTGGCGATGCCGATATTGCGCTCGGAGGCGTCCGCGCCGAGCACGTCGGCACCCATCCGGGCGACCGGCTCGGAGAGCAGCCCGCCGCCGCAGCCGATGTCGAGGATGCGCAGGCCTTCGAGCGGGCGATGGGTCTTGGGGTCGCGGCCGAAATGGGCTGAGACATGATCGCGGATATAGGCGAGGCGGACGGGATTGATCTTGTGCAGGGGCTTGAACTTGCCGGTCGGGTCCCACCATTCCGCGGCCATGGCGGAAAAACGGTCGACTTCGACCTGATCGATCGTGGTGCGTGCGTCAGCGCTCATTATCGGATCCTCTCTGCACGGATATTGCTGTTCAAGTCGGCCGATCGGGCGGCAAAGTCAAGGGTCCGGCTCATAGCGGGCGAAGCGTGCGTCGAGGCGACGCTGCCGCCGGTTCGGCCTCCTGACGGCGTATTCCAGGTTGACCGGATCGTCTTCGGTGAGCATGGCGTCGATCCCCGGCAGTGTCGTCCCGACGAGATAGTCGAAGATCTTCCCTTCGGCATTGACGATGCAGAGCGGAAGGCAGGCGACGGCGGCACCGCTCAGGCCGAGTTCGCGCTCCCTGGCGATCGCCGGACCCTGGCGTGGCGTGGCGAGCATCGGGCCGCTGCATATGCGGTTGCGACGACAGGACCGATAGCGGCACAAAGGGCGGTTGAGCGCTTCGCAGTGATAGCGCAGGGTGAGCGTGCCCACGATCCGCCAGCGGGCCTCGTGGTGCTCCTCGCGGGCGCGTTCCAGCTCTGGGTGGTCGGTCTTTGCCATGGCTTTCCTCATTTCGCGCATGGGTGATCGTTCACGCGGGTCAAAACCCCGTGTCTTGTTGCCTTCTCCCTTTTCCGGCCAATCCGGCCGGGGCGCCCGGCATGCCGGACAAAATTAAAACAGTGACACGCAGGGCGCCCCGTTTCGATGTTTTTCGCCACCCAGTTCCTTGTCCCTCTACAGCATCGAAACCGACGCCTTGGGTGCCGCACAGGCACGTCCCTTTTCAGGGAGGGGGACCGACTTAGGGCAGCCTGCGACATCCTCCCGCGTTTCAGAAGGACCCTTCGCAGCACCGTCCCCGCCTCGCCGGCAACGCTATCCGGTGTATCCGTGGCAGGGCAGGACAAGTATCGCATGGCCCGGGAGGGCGGGGAAAACGAGGGAGGCAGGAAAATCGCGGCGACGGAACAATGTAGATGAACCGAACGTTCATAGGCGGTTCATTCGCACAGGCGTAGGTAAAGCGCAGAACGGAATACCGAGGAGATATCTTTATGAAAAAGCTCAGGATATTCGCCCTGAGCGCGGCGTTTGTCGCCGTGCTTCCTGGCCTGGCAGCCGCGGCGACTGCCTTTTCGACGGCCAATGTGAACATGCGCTCCGGCCCGAGCACGCAGTATCCGCCGGTCCTGGTCATCCCCGCCGGCGTGCGCGTCGACATCCAGGGCTGCATGCAGTCTGCCAACTGGTGCGACGTGGCCTATGCCGGCTATCGCGGCTGGGTCTCCGGCAGCTATCTGCAGACGACCTATTCGCAGCGTCGGGTCTATGTCGATCCGGAATACTACCGCCCGCTCGGCATTCCGAGCATCACCTTCTCGGTCGGCAGCTACTGGGACCGCCATTACCGCGACCGCGACTTCTACCGCGACCGCGACCGCTGGAGGGACGGCAACTACCGTCCGCGTCCGCCGCGCGACAATGACGGCGACTGGCGTCGTCCGCCGACGCGCGATCCGGACGACAACTGGGGTCGCCCGCCGCGTGACAATGACGGCGGCTGGGACCGCCCGCCGGCCCGCGATCCCGACATCCGTCGTCCGCCACCGCGTGATCCGGACATTCGCCGCCCGCCGCCGCGTGATCCGGACATTCGCCGCCCGCCGCCGCGGGACCCGGATATCCGCCGTCCGCCACCGCGTGACCCGGACATCCGTCGTCCGCCGCATCGCGACCCGGATGCCCGTCCGTCCAGCGTAAAGCGGGACAAGGATCGCGAGAAGGCACTGCGCAAAGGCCAGTGCCCGGAAGGCAAGCGGTGCTATCCGCACAGCAGCGACTGATCGCTCTCATTTCAACGGCGGCCGAAAGGCCGCCGTTTCTGCGTCCGGCCTTGGCGCGGGCCGGTGCCGATGCCGGTCCGAGCGGCGACCATCGCCGTGACTTGCGAGGCGAAAGGCCTTATCCCTCGGCCCATTGAACTTGCCCTTTGTTTTCGATATGAGACCGCAACTTCGCCCGGTCGGATAGTCGCGGGCGGTTCTTAAAAAAGGACGCCGGCGGGTGTCCCCCAGCGTGACGGTATCGAAGGCATGGCTCGCATCGTGATGAAATTCGGCGGAACCTCCGTCGCCAATCTCGACCGCATCTACAACGTTGCCCGGCATGTCAAACGCGAGGTCGATGCCGGCCACGAGGTGGCTGTGGTCGTCTCGGCCATGTCCGGCAAGACCAACGAGCTGGTCGACTGGGTGCAGACCATGCCCAAGGTGGCGGGTGCCGACTCGCCGTTCTACGACGCGCGCGAATATGACGCGGTCGTCGCCTCGGGCGAACAGGTGACCTCCGGGCTTCTCGCAATCGCGCTGCAGTCGATGGGCATCAATGCCCGCTCGTGGCAGGGCTGGCAGATCGCCATCAAGACCGACAACGCCCATGGCGCCGCCCGCATCCAGGAAATCGACGGCGCCGACATCATCCGCCGCATGGGCGAGGGCCAGGTGGCGGTCGTCGCCGGCTTCCAGGGCATCGGCCCGGACAACCGCATCGCCACGCTCGGCCGCGGCGGCTCCGACACCTCGGCGGTGGCGATCGCCGCCGGCATCAAGGCCGACCGCTGCGACATCTACACCGACGTCGACGGCGTCTACACCACCGACCCGCGCATAGAGCCGAAAGCGCGGCGGCTGAAGAAGATCGCCTTCGAGGAAATGCTGGAAATGGCCTCGCTCGGCGCCAAGGTGCTGCAGGTGCGCTCGGTCGAGCTTGCCATGGTCCACAAGGTGCGCACCTTCGTGCGCTCGAGCTTCGAAGATCCCGATGCACCGGGCATGGGCGATCTGTTGAACCCGCCCGGTACGTTGATTTGCGATGAGGAAGAGATCGTGGAACAGGAAGTAGTCACCGGTATTGCCTATGCCAAGGATGAAGCGCAGATCTCGCTGCGTCGGCTCGCCGACCGGCCGGGCGTCTCCGCCGCGATCTTCGGGCCGCTGGCCGAGGCGCATATCAATGTCGACATGATCGTCCAGAACATTTCCGAAGACGGCACCCGCACCGACATGACGTTCACCGTCCCGTCGGGGGACGTCGACAAGGCGCTCTCCGTGCTCGGCGACAACAAGGACAAGATCGGCTACGACGTCGTGCAGAGCGAAAAGGGCCTGGTGAAGGTCTCGGTCATCGGCATCGGCATGCGCAGCCATGCCGGCGTCGCCGCCACGGCCTTCAAGGCGCTCGCCGAAAAGGGCATCAACATCAAGGCGATCACCACCTCGGAAATCAAGATTTCGATCCTGATCGACGGCCCGTATGCCGAACTCGCCGTTCGGACTTTGCATTCCTGCTACGGCCTCGATAAGAATTGATTCTCTAAAGCGGAATTCGCCCTCCTCGTCGTTTGTGACACGGGCGGCGAGGCCGCCCGACCAATGACGACTTCGGGAGAATGCACGCATGAGAGACCTTTCCGCGGGTCCGCGCGTCCTCCTCAAGCGGTTGCGCGAATTGATGGCGGAGCCGCTCGAGCCACAGGAGCGCCTTGACCAGATCGTTCGCCAGATCGCGAGCAACATGGTCGCGGAAGTGTGTTCGGTCTACGTGCTGCGCGCCGACGGCGTGCTCGAACTCTACGCCACCGAGGGTCTGAACAAGGACGCCGTCCACCTTGCCCAGCTGAAGATGGGCCAGGGCCTGGTCGGCACCATCGCGGCCTCCGCCCAGCCGCTCAACCTCTCCGACGCCCAGGCCCACCCGGCCTTCCGCTACCTGCCGGAAACGGGCGAGGAGATCTATCATTCCTTCCTCGGCGTGCCGATCCTGCGCGCCGGCCGCAGTTTGGGCGTTCTCGTCGTGCAGAACAAGGCACAGCGCAACTATCGGGAGGACGAGCTTGAAGCGCTCGAAACCACCGCCATGGTGCTGGCCGAAATGATCGCGACCGGCGAACTGAAGAAGATCACCCGGCCCGGTCTCGAACTCGACCTGACGCGGGCGGTGACGATCGACGGCGACGGCTACAACGAAGGCATCGGGCTCGGCTATGTCGTGCTGCACGAGCCGCGCATCGTCGTCACCAATCTTCTGAACGAAGACACCGAGACGGAAATCCGCCGGCTTGCCGACGCGCTCGGTTCGCTGCGCATTTCGATCGACGACATGCTGTCACGGCGTGAGGTGTCGATGGAGGGCGAGCACCGCGACGTGCTCGAGACCTACCGGATGTTCGCCCACGACCAGGGCTGGGTCCGGCGCATGGAAGAGGCGATCCACAACGGGCTGACGGCGGAAGCCGCGGTCGAAAAGGTGCAGAGCGACACCAAGGCGCGCATGATCCGTTTGACGGATCCCTATCTGCGCGAGCGCATGCATGATTTCGACGACCTGGCCAACCGGCTGCTGCGCCAGCTGACCGGCTTTTCGCCGCACAGCCAGACCGAGGGCTTTCCGGCCGACGCGATCGTCTTTGCCCGCGCCATGGGGGCGGCCGAACTGCTCGACTATCCGCGCGCCAATCTGCGCGGCCTCGTGCTGGAAGAGGGCGCGGTGACGAGCCATGTGGTGATCGTCGCGCGTGCCATGGGCATTGCCGTGGTCGGCCAGGCGACGGGCGCCGTGGCGCTCGCCGAAAACGGCGACCCTGTCATCATCGACGGCGACGACGGCAAGGTGCATGTCCGGCCGATGGCCGACCTGCAGAAGGCCTATGAGGAAAAGGTCAAGCTTCGGGCCCGCCGCCAAGAACAGTTCCGCGCGCTGCGCGACGTCGAGCCGATCACGAGGGACGGCAAGCGCATCACACTGCAGATGAATGCCGGCCTGCTGGTCGACCTGCCGCAGCTGTCGGAATCGGGCGCCGAGGGCATCGGCCTGTTCCGCACCGAGCTGCAGTTCATGATCTCCTCGACCATGCCTAAGGGCGAGGAGCAGGAGAGCTTCTATCGCAGCGTGCTTCGCCAGTCCGGCGGGCGCCCGGTGACCTTCCGCACGCTCGACATCGGCGGCGACAAGGTGGTTTCCTATTTCCGCGGCCATGAAGAGGAAAACCCGGCGCTCGGCTGGCGGGCGATCCGCCTGTCGCTCGACCGTCCGGGCCTTTTGCGCACGCAGCTGCGCGCCATGCTGAAGGCGGCCGCCGGCGCGGAACTCAAGATGATGCTGCCGATGGTGACCGAGGTCGGCGAAATTCGCGCGGTGCGCGAGCTGATGCAGAAGGAGGTGCAGCACCTCTCGAAGTTCGGCCATCCCCTGCCGAAGAAGCTGCAGTTCGGCGCCATGCTGGAAGTGCCGGCGCTGATGTGGCAGCTCGACGAGCTGATGCAGGAGGTCGACTTCGTATCCGTCGGCTCGAACGACCTGTTCCAGTTCACCATGGCGGTCGACCGCGGCAATGCGCGCGTGTCCGATCGTTTCGACGTACTGGGACGGCCGTTCCTTCGGATCCTGCGCGACATCGTGCGGGCCGCGGACCGGCACGAGACGCCGGTGACGCTGTGCGGCGAGATGGCGGGCAAGCCGCTTTCGGCCATGGCGCTGCTCGGAATCGGCTTCCGCTCGATCTCGATGTCGCCGACCTCGATCGGTCCTGTCAAGGCGATGCTGCTCGGGCTCGACGTGGACCAGTTGAGCCGGGAGCTCAACGCGGCGCTCGACGATCATCATTCGCACCTGCCGCTCAGGGACATCCTGGTCGGCTTTGCCGAAGACAACAATATTCCCCTCTGACCGAATCTTACGTGGAGTAAAGGGTGGCGAAGCTTCCTGTCGAGAAAATGCGTGAACTCGAACGCCGGTTCGGCGAGATAGAGGCACGCATGTCGGCGGGGCCGGCGGCGGACGTCTACGTCAAGCTCGCCTCGGAATATTCCGAGCTGCAGCCGGTGGTGAAGAAGATCCGCGAATACGAGGCGGCGATCGCCGAGCTGGCCGGCCTGAGGGCGCTGCTCGCCGACAAGGGCACCGACCGCGAGATGCGCGATCTCGCCGAAACGGAGATGCCCGAGGTCGAGGCGCGCATCGAGGGCCTGGAAAAGGACATGCAGATCCTGCTCCTGCCGAAGGACGCCGCCGACGAGAAGAGCGCGATCCTCGAAATCCGTGCCGGCACCGGCGGCTCGGAAGCGGCCCTGTTCGCCGGCGACCTGTTTCGCATGTATGAGCGCTTCGCCTCGACCAAGGGCTGGAAGGTCGAAGTCCTGTCGGCGAGCGAAGGCGAAGCCGGCGGCTACAAGGAAATCATCGCGACGATCACCGGGCGCGGCGTATTCTCCAAGCTCAAGTTCGAATCCGGCGTGCACCGCGTGCAGCGCGTGCCCGAAACCGAGGCGAGCGGGCGCATCCACACCTCGGCGGCCACCGTCGCCGTGCTGCCGGAGGCCGAGGAGATCGACATCGAGGTCCGCCCGGAAGACATCCGCATCGACACCATGCGCTCGTCGGGCGCCGGCGGCCAGCACGTCAACACCACCGACTCGGCGGTGCGCATCACCCATCTGCCGACCGGGCTTGTCGTCACCTCCTCGGAGAAGTCGCAGCACCAGAACCGCGCCAAGGCGATGCAGGTGCTGCGCTCCAGGCTGTACGACATGGAGCGGCAGCGTACCGACAGCGAGCGCTCGGCCGACCGCAAGAGCCAGGTGGGCTCGGGCGACCGCTCGGAGCGCATCCGCACCTACAATTTCCCGCAGGGCCGCGTCACCGACCATCGCATCAACCTGACGCTCTACAAGCTGGACCGGATGATGGAGGGCGACATCGACGAGATGGTCGACGCGCTGATCGCCGACTATCAGGCGGGGCAGCTCGCCCAGCTCGGCGAGCAGACGTGAGCGGGGCCTCAACGCTCGGTGCGGTCGTCGCCGAGACGCGCGCAGCGCTTCATGATGCCGGCTTTGCCGATGCGGCGATCGAGACGCGGCTCCTGCTCGGCGGCCTGCTCGGGCTTTCAACCACCGAGGTGTTCACCCAGGCCGACCGGCCGGTGACGGAGGACGAGCGCGCGCGGATCGCCGATGCGGTGGCGCGGCGGCTGAGGCACGAGCCCGTGCATCGCATTCTCGGCCATCGCCAATTCCACGGTCTCGACCTCACGCTGTCGCCGGACACGCTGGAGCCGCGGCCCGATACCGAGATCCTGGTCGATACGGTTCTTCCGCATCTGCGCCGCATCGCGGCGGAGAAGGGCAGCGCCCGGATCCTCGACCTTGGCACCGGAACCGGGGCGATCGCGCTCGCGCTCTTGAAGGAATGCCCGCAGGCGCTGGCGCTCGGCAGCGATATTTCGCCCGGGGCCCTTCACATCGCAGCCGCCAATGCCCATCTCAATGGTCTGGCCGACAGATTCGACACGCGCGAAAGCGCCTGGTTCGAGGCGATCGAAGAAAGCTTCGACATCATCGTGTCAAATCCGCCCTATATACCCACAAAAGTGGTCGATGCGCTGGAGCCCGAGGTTCGCGATCACGATCCAAGGGCGGCGCTCGACGGCGGCGAAGACGGGCTTGTCGCCTATCGCGCGATCGCCGAAAATGCAGCGCAACATCTGCTTGCAGAGGGCCTGGTGGGCGTCGAGATCGGCTACGACCAGAGACAAAGCGTCACGCAACTCTTTGAACACAGTGGGTTTTCGCTTGCCGAGCAGCATCGCGACTATGGCGGGAACGACCGGGTCCTGTTGTTCAGAATGGCCGTCTAGTCTACGGTTTGCTGCGTATGCTAAGGATAATCGCGCTTTTGAAAGAAAAGGCTTGGTTTTCCCAATGAAGCGTAATAGTTTGCGGGCACGCAACGGGCAGCAGGGAATGAACGAGATTCGTTCGGGTCTGGGTTTGCCGCGATTTAAGCTCGTGACTGGGCTTCACGGGACGAGCAAACCCCGGTGCGTAACTCAGTAAACTTGACTATCACCAGCGGCACGAAAGCGATGGCGCAGTATGCCCGCGGCACGCACAGCCTTGGTCCGGTCCAAACCAGAACCAACAGCGTTGCCATCTATCAGCACAACAGAAGAATTCAGGTGAAGTATCGATGAGGCCAGGACAGCAGAACAAGCGTGGTCGCGGGCGTAACAGTGGCGGCGGCGGTGGTGGCGGCGGCGGTAATAGCGGAAATTTCAACCGCAAGGGTGCCAACCCGCTGACCCGGACGTATGACAGCTCCGGCCCCGACGTGAAGATCCGCGGCACGGCCCAGCATATCGCCGAAAAATATACGACCCTGGCCCGCGATGCACAGAGCGCCGGCGACCGGGTCATGGCGGAAAACTACCTGCAGCACGCCGAGCATTACAACCGCATCATTGCGGCCGCCCAGGCACAGATGCAGGAACGCTTCCAGCGCGAGGATCGTGACGAGCGCGACGACCGCGACGAGCGGGACGACCGCAACGAATACAACGACCGTGACGGCGACGACATGGACGGCATGGACGAACCGACCGTCGGCGCCCAGGCTGCCCAGCCGCAGCAACAGCAGCGGCCGCAACCGCGGCCCCAGCCGCAACCGCAGCAGCAGCCGCAACGGCCCCAGGCACAGCCGCGTCCGCGCCGCGAGGCCGAGATCGCCGGTTCCGGTCCGCAGCCGGTGCTGGAGGAAATGCCCGCCGAAGCCGTTGTCGCTGCCGCCGAAAGCGCTGCCGACGGTTCGGGCGAGCGCCTGCCGCGCCGTCGCAATGCCGCGGGTCGTCCGCGTCGCCAGCCGCGCCGCGCTGCCGGCGAAGAGGGTGCCGAAGGCGGCGAGGCCGCAGCCGATGCCCCCGAACCGGCTCTTGCCCCTTCCGAGTGATCGGACGAGGAAACCAACTGTCAGAGACCCCTTCTTCCCTGCGGAAGGAGGGGTTTTCTGCTTCTGAGGGGAAGCGAATCCGGGCGGTGATCGCCCTTCGTCCGGCGTGTGGGTTCATGCCCGGCCCCCGCTGGTCTTGCGGTTCGTCAATCCTTGCACTTTTGCCCCAAATCGCTCTTTAAACGGCGAAAATCCGTCCCCATATCTCGTTCAGAGGGACGGCGACGTCCCGCAAGGCCCGCCTTGTCAGGGGGCCACATCTCAACCGCCGCGCTGTGCCGAACGGGCAGGGCGGCTACCGGAGACAGGCACGATGAACATCGAGAAATATTCCGAGCGCGTCCGCGGCTTTCTGCAATCCGCCCAGACCCATGCGCTCTCCGAAGGCCACCAGCAATTCACCCCCGAGCATGTGCTGAAAGTCCTGCTCGACGACGACCAGGGCATGGCCTCGTCGCTGATCAGCCGCGCCGGCGGCGATCCGAAGGAAGCCCGCATCGCCAATGATGCAGCGCTTGCCAAGCTGCCCAAGGTGACCGGCGGCGGCGGGCAGGTCTATCTGTCGCAGCCGCTCGCCAAGGTCTTCACCACGGCCGAAGACGCCGCCAAGAAGGCCGGCGACAGCTTCGTCACCGTCGAACGGCTGCTGCTGGCGCTGGCGATCGAGACCTCGGCCTCGACCTCTGCGACGCTGAAGAAGGCCGGTGTGACCGCGCAGGCGCTGAACCAGGTGATCAACGAGGTGCGCAAGGGCCGCACGGCCGACGGCGCCAATGCCGAAGCGGGTTTCGACGCGCTGAAGAAATATGCCCGCGACCTGACGGCGGAAGCCCGCGAGGGCAAGCTCGACCCGGTGATCGGCCGTGACGACGAAATCCGCCGCACCATTCAGGTGCTGTCGCGCCGCACCAAGAACAATCCGGTGCTGATCGGCGAGCCCGGCGTCGGCAAGACGGCGATCGCCGAGGGCCTGGCGCTGCGCATCGTCAATGGCGACGTGCCGGAAAGCCTGAAAGACAAGAAGCTGATGGCGCTCGACATGGGCTCGCTCATCGCCGGCGCGAAGTATCGCGGCGAGTTCGAGGAGCGGCTGAAGGCGGTTCTGAGCGAAGTGCAGTCGGAGAGCGGCGAGATCATCCTGTTTATCGACGAGATGCACACGCTGGTCGGCGCCGGCAAGGCCGACGGGGCGATGGATGCGTCCAACCTCTTGAAGCCGGCGCTGGCCCGCGGCGAGCTGCACTGCGTCGGCGCGACCACGCTCGACGAATACCGCAAGCATGTCGAGAAGGACGCGGCCCTTGCCCGCCGGTTCCAGCCGGTCATGGTCAACGAGCCGAATGTCGAGGACACGATCTCGATCCTGCGCGGCCTCAAGGAAAAATACGAGCAGCACCACAAGGTGCGGATCTCCGACTCGGCGCTGGTGGCGGCTGCCACCTTGTCGAACCGCTACATCACCGACCGCTTCCTGCCCGACAAGGCGATCGACCTGATGGACGAGGCCGCATCGCGGCTCAGGATGCAGGTGGATAGCAAGCCGGAGGAACTCGATGAACTCGATCGCCGCATCATGCAGCTGAAGATCGAGCGCGAGGCACTGAAGAAGGAAACCGACGTGTCTTCGGCCGACCGGCTGAAGCGGCTCGAATCCGAACTCGCTTCGCTCGAGGAAGAGGCCGATGCGCTGACCGCCCGCTGGCAGGCGGAAAAGCAGAAGCTCGGCCTGGCCGCCGACCTGAAGAAGCAGCTCGACGAAGCCCGCAACGAACTGGCGATCGCCCAGCGCAAGGGTGAATTCCAGCGCGCCGGCGAGCTGGCCTATGGCGAGATCCCGAAGCTCGAGAAGCAACTGGTCGAGGCGGAAGCCCAGGACGGCAATGCCCGCGATTCGATGGTGCAGGAGGTCGTGACCCCCGACAACATCGCCCATGTCGTGTCGCGCTGGACCGGCATTCCGGTCGACAAGATGCTCGAGGGCGAACGCGACAAGTTGCTGCGCATGGAAGACGAGCTGGCGAAATCGGTGGTCGGCCAGGGTGACGCCGTGCAGGCGGTCTCGCGTGCGGTGCGCCGTTCGCGCGCCGGCCTGCAGGATCCGAACCGGCCGATCGGCTCGTTCATCTTCCTCGGCCCCACCGGCGTCGGCAAGACTGAGCTCACCAAGACGCTCGCCCGCTTCCTGTTCGACGACGAGAGCGCGCTAGTGCGCATCGACATGTCGGAATACATGGAGAAGCATTCGGTCGCCCGCCTGATCGGCGCGCCTCCGGGCTATGTCGGTTATGAGGAAGGCGGTTCGCTCACCGAATCCGTGCGCCGCAAGCCGTATCAGGTCGTGCTGTTCGACGAGATCGAGAAGGCCCATCCGGACGTCTTCAACGTGTTGTTGCAGGTGCTCGACGACGGCCGCCTGACCGACGGCCAGGGCCGGACCGTGGACTTCAAGAACACGATCATCATCATGACCTCTAACCTCGGCGCCGAATACCTGACCGGTCTTCGCGACGACCAGGACAGCGAGGCGGTCCGCGACCAGGTGATGGACGTGGTCAAGGCGTCGTTCCGGCCGGAATTCCTCAACCGCGTCGACGAGATCATCCTGTTCCACCGGCTGCGCCGGGCGGAAATGGGCACGATCGTCGACATCCAGCTGAAGCGCCTGGTCTCGCTGCTCGCCGAGCGCAAGATCACCATCGACCTTCGGCCGGATGCCCGCGAATGGCTGGCCGACAAGGGCTATGACCCCGTCTATGGCGCGCGGCCGCTGAAGCGGGTGATCCAGAAGTTCGTCCAGGACCCGATGGCCGAGCAGATCCTCTCGGGCGCGATCCCCGACGGCTCGACCGTCACCGTCAGTGCCGGCTCCGACCGGCTGCTGTTCTCGACGGAACGCACGGTCAGCGAAGCGGCCTGATCGAGGCGGCAAACCCGAGAAAGACAAAGGCGGTCCCGATGGGGCCGCCTTTTTTGTGTCGAACGTCGAGGGGCCAAGCTCGGAGACTGCGTCCCCTTTCGGCGCCGGCGGTCGCGCCGACGCGTCTCCGCTGCCGGCGTCAGTTGCTGGCGACTTCGGCCGGCTTGCCGCCGGTGAGCAAGGCGTCGATGCGCTGGCGCTCGGCCTCGAACTTGGCGAGCGTCTCGCCCTCGAGCGACTTGCCGCCGGGCAGGCGGACGCGCAAGGGGTCGACCTTGGTGCCGTTGACGATCAGCTCGTAATGCAGATGCGGGCCGGTCGACAGGCCGGTATTGCCGACATAGCCGATCACCTGGCCCTGGCGCACCTTGGCGCCGACGGTCACGCCCTTGGCGATGGCGCTCTGGTGGTTATAGGAGGTGACATAGCCATTGGCATGGCGGATCAGCGTCTGGTTGCCGTAGCCGCCTGAGTCCCAGCCGGCCTTCTCCACCGTGCCATTGCCCGAGGCGATGATCGGGGTGCCGCGGGGTGCGGCCCAGTCGGTGCCGGTATGCATGCGGGTATAACCGAGGATCGGGTGGCGGCGCATACCGAAGCCGCCCTTGAAGATGCCGTTCGGCACCGGATTGCGCAGCAGGAACTGGCGGATCGATTTGCCGTTCTCGTCGAAATAGTCGACCGAATTGTCGTCCGGGTTCTGGAAGCGGTAGAAGGTCGTCACCGTATCGCCGAAGCGGGCGCGCACATAGAGCAGTTCGCTCTCCTCGGTCGCCTGGCCGGCCTCGTCCTCGACGGAGAAGAAGGCCTCGAGCGTGTCGGTCGGCTTCAGCTGCGCCTGGAAGTCGACATTGGCGGCGAGCAGCTTGACGACCAGCGCCGTCATGTCGCGGTTCATGCCGTAGGAAAGTGCTGCGCGGTAGATGCCGTCATAGACGCGCGGCAGGTCGCGGGCCGAGCTTGGCACCTGCGGCGCATTGTCGTCGAAGGCGCCGGCGACCGCGTCGAGCCGCGGCGGCTCCTCGCCCTTGATCAGGCGCCCGGCATCGTTGACGGCGAGCGTCACCATGTGGGCCGACTGGCGATAGAGGCTGATGCGCACGATGCGCGCTTCCTCGCCGCGCTGGATGATGCCGATGCGCAGCACGTCGCCCTCGGACAGATCGGGCGAACCGGCATGGGGGCTAAGTGCCCGGGCCATGTCGCCGGCCTTGGCCTTGGGATAGCCGGCGGCCACCAGCACCGCCTCGATCGGCTGCGGCCGGCGCACCGGGATCACGTCGTCGGCATATTCCGGCATTTCCGGCGTCATGATCTGCGGTTCGGCGACGCTCATGTTCTGCTCGACGACGCGGGCGGCAAGCCCGGCGCCGATGTCGACACCGGCGTCGCTGTCGAAGCGCTGCGGGTCGATATAATAGAGGGCGGCGACCTGGGTCGAGCCGTCGGTCAGCACCGAGCCGTTGGTGCGCACGTTCTCCTCGACCTCGTCGAAGGACATGGCGCCGGCATAAGGCCTTGTATTGCCGGAAATGGGGAAGGGCGTGGTCTTGAGGCTGACCTCGGATTCGACGTCCGATCCGTAGATCGTGCCGGTGCGCACGGCGCCGGGCGCTTCCTTCTCGTCGGCGGCGAAGATCGCCAGCGGGTCGAAGTCGGGATAATTGTCCTGGGTCTTGTAGTTGGCCGCAAGCCGCATCTTCACATGGGCGAAGGGCTGGCGGCGCACCACCTCGCGCTCGCCGTCATGGGTGACGGTCGAGACCTCCAGGATCGCCTTGTCGACCGGACGGGCGGCGATCTTCGGGCCGAGCAGCCGGCCGCCGCGCAAGACTTCCTCGCCGTTCTGTCCGTTGGCGGCCGCGTCGCCCGTCGCCGCATAGGCCTCGGCGGGGATTGCCAGCTGCTGGCGGCCGTCGAGCGCGGCAAACAGTGCCACGCCCATCAGGATGCAGGAGGTGATGCCGGTCAGGAAGGTGCCGGAGAGCCAGCGCAGCGAGATCTCGCGCCGGTCGGGCGCACGGTGGCCGTCCGCCAGGATCGGCGGTTCGGTTCCGAGTGATCGCAACATGGTGCGGTCCGTCATCATGCGTCCGGCATCCGTTCTTCCCATATCCCGCGTCCGTCATGCGTGCGGGCGCGTCATCATCTGCATGTTTCCGCGGCGTCCGTCAATTCGACGGCGGTTGGCCGGCCCGCGCCGAAGCGCCGCGCCGCGTGATCCGCTCCTGTTAAGCAGGCAAATGTGAAGATCCCGGGACGGAAGCATGGCAGACGCGTGGCCGCGGGCGTTCCGCACCCGCTCGGCAAGGGCCCCTCACTGCGCCCTGCCGCGTCCTGGCACGGAATTTTTGTTTGATAACAGGTGCTTGCGTGATTTTTTGGAAA
>PEKW01000007.1 GCA_002796995.1 Rhizobium sp. | reverse complement strand
ACCAGCCATAAAACACCCAAAGCCCCGATCGGTACCACCGACGGGGCCGATTGCGTTTACGGCGGATGTTCCGATCTCGTCGGACTTCTGGCGGGCCAGGAAGCCATACTGCCCGGGCTTGCAGAATCGCAAGGCCGGGAGACCACCGCCGGCCTTGCCAAATCGCGCGGTAGGGCGGTGACTAGAGCAGATCACTGGTATTCTGGAGGAGCACGAGGCCGGGATTTCCGTCGCCGATCTTTGCCGCAAGCACGGGGTTAGCGATGCGACCGTCTGCAAATGGAGAGCCACTGGATGAGAGAGCGGCGGGTGTGCCGGGTGATCGGCTGTTGCCGCTTGACCATGCGCTACGAGGTCGTTCGCCGGGACGACCCAGCGCTGCGGGAACGGCTGAAGGAACTGGCCAGGGCCCGACGCAGGTTCGGCTGTCGGCGGCTGCAGGTGTTCCTGCGGCGAGAGGGACACGAGGTCAATCACAAACGCCTGTTCCGCATCTACCGCGAAGAAAGGCTTCATGTCCGCCCGTCGGAGTGGGCGCAAACGGGCGATCGGCACACGACCGCCCATGACACTGCCTCTGATGCCTAACCAGCGCTGGTCACTGAGGCTAGACACAAAATCTGGGCGCATCACTCCAGGACGCGCTCCTTGCTTCCGGCAGACTAGCTGACTTCTCTCGTTCGACAGTGTGCCCTAGAGACTGGAGCAAAGATCCAGTGGTCTGGAACGCCGGCGGGTCGTCCATCATGAACTGTTGCGACAAAAGCTTATCCCTGCTCGCGATCGTTCATCGTTACCAAGCGAAGCGCAAGACCTATCAGCAGCGCACCAGTGACCCGCTCTTGCCACATCACAAAGCTTGGCGAGCGGCGCATGAATTGTCCAAGGCAACCTGCACCGATCGCAATGGCGGTCTCAATGATCAGCGCTACGACCTTCATTAGTAGGCCAAGCAAAACCAATTGGATTGTTACTGAACCTGCCGAAGGATCGACGAACTGCGGGAGGAAAGCCAGAAGGAAGATCAAGCCCTTGGGGTTTGTAAGACTCGCGATGACGCCATCGGAAATGGCTTCTGTCAGCGTTGTGGCGGAACTGATACCCGGCAACTGTGAAGGGGGCACCGCTTTTAGGATAAGCTGAATCCCTCGCCACATGAGATAGGCTGCGCCCAGGTAGCGGAGGACATCAAACGCAAGCGGCGACGACTGAAAAAGCGATGCGATGCCAAGTGCTAATAGTGGGATCTGGATGAAGCCTGCGAGTGTAAATCCGAAGGCCGTGCACCAAGCGGCCTTCCAACCTTGGCCGACGCCACGGCTGATCAGGAGCGCCATGTCGGGGCCTGGTGTGAGGCTGAGGATCATCACGGCACCTACGAATGACAAAAGCATTGCAGAATTGAGCATGTCCAAGTCCTGGGGGATGTTATCTCGCCGAGCGGCAGGCCTTGATGGTGGCTGACGCAGCACTTTGATGTCTTTCACGGGGCGCCCGGTTACGAAGTCTTTCTCGGCTGATCGAATTGGGGACCGGTCCATCCACTGGGAAGCCAATTGCTGAGGCTGCTGCTTCCGGGCGGCTCCACAATCTCTTCTTCGGTCGGCGTTCCCTGGATCACGGATTACGTCATCTGGCGGATGTCAAAGCGAGCAACTTTTCCATCACGGAGATGGAAGAGATGCCGGACCCGCCTCTCGGATTGTCCATCGATCAATTTGCCCTGGAGATCACGAACGGTCTGAAGCACCTCCACGAGTATCCCTGCGTCAAGGGCTTGAAAGGCAACCGGTTCCACGTATGGGCTGACGACAGCCCACTGCCGTGTCCAGTAGTCACGAACACCTTCTCGCCCATGAACGTAGCCGCCTTCCATGCCGTTTGCCCAAATGACATCTTCGGCGAGATGCGCCAGCACGTCATCCATTGCCCGGGCGTTGAACCGCTCATACAAGTGTCGAAGCATTTTCTCATCATAATCCGTCATCGTCAGCTCACCCTGTTCCCGTGATTCCGAAGTGCATATGGCCCCGCCTAGCCGAGCTCAGCCAGCACACTGTCGATCTCCTGCATCACCGGAAGCGGCAGCGCGCCCGGTTGAAGGGCGCCGAGTTTGTTGCGGGCCTGGGCCTCAATCTTGAAGCCGGGGATGGGAAGCGTATTCTGATCGGACTAGCCGCCAGCCGAACGCGCCCTGTGCCATGGGTCTCCGCCCGTCTGCAACAGTTCGCGAATGGCGCCAGAATGCCGCGATGGATTCATGGACCTCTCTCCTGATCAAATCCCGTCGAACCTAGCGAGTGCGTCCCCGGCTCGAAACTGGGACGCCGTAACCTATTAGCAGGTTACATGACTCGTTCTCGCTTATCAATCGCTGCGCAACGGCGAATGCCATCCGAGAATTCTGTCCCGTCTTTATGACCTGCGGACCAGGTTGTTGGTCTCCACTGAGAGCGGCCCGGCTCAGCATATGCCTGTCGTGGCGGGCAGGAGCCGGCCTATGTCAGCACTGATGGTGTTCGAGCATCGCTTGACCACGCATGCGGTGCGGTGGGCTTGTTGCCGCACCCATGCCTGCTCCGGACGAAGGTCAGGGTTTGAGTGGGAAGGCTTGAGTTTTGGTTCTCCCGTTCCATTTGATGTGTCTATAGCCAACATCATGAAGGGACTGGTCGAATGACGCGGAACATATTGGCATTGGCGATCACGGCCGCTATCGGAATGTGCAGTCCAGGCGTGACGCATGCTGAGCAGTTGGCGGCCACATCGGGCGTTACCACAAAGATCGATCTCAACTATCTGATGTACACGCCCGACGATTATACATCGTCCAGCGATGCCTATCCGCTTGTCGTGTGGCTGCATGGCGGCGATCAGGGCGGGACCGATATCGAGAAGGTCAAATCGAGCGGCATTCCCAAGTTGATTGAGGATGGAAAGTCATTCCCTTTCCTGGTGTTCTCGCCTCAGAATCCGAGTGAAGAACTGCTTTATCCCATCGAGAAGGTGGAGGCGGCACTCGACGAGGTCATGTCGAAATATCGCGTAGATCGCACGCGCGTCTATGTCGTGGGGTTCAGCCGCGGCGGTTTCGGTGCCTGGGCCATGGCAGAACAGTTTCCCGAGACTTTCGCCGCTGTCGTTCCGATCGCTGGTGGCGGCAATCGCCACTACCTGAGCAGGACAAACGAAAAAGCGGCCTTCTGGGTGTTTCATGGGACAAATGACGACGTCATCCCATTGTCGGATTCCGTGGTTCTGTACGAACGCCTGGTGGGTCTGAAGCGCAATGCCCGCTTGAGCGTTCTGGAGGGCGTGGATCACTCGGGTGTCGAATGGGCCGCCTTGAATGATCCAGCGCTCTGGGATTGGCTTCTGAAGCAGCGCTTTGAGGTCGCGCCTCAATAAACCTGGACCCTCGACGCGTGCGACGGAATGGGCCGTCGCTCGCAATGTAGCGAGGATCTGTCGCGAAAGTTGGGAGCGTTGAGCGAACCTTTGAAGAGAGGCAATTTGCCCCGAGGATCCTGGTTTTGCAGGCTGGCTTCAATCACGATCGTGTATGCGCTTTTGGCGTTGAGCCAAAAGCGGATCTGAATGCGTGGCCGAAGGCACTCTGCGACGTGTATCCAACCTTGCGCGCTATGCTGGCGACTGGCTCGTCGCCACGGGACAGCGCCGCACGAGCGATCGTGAGACGCCACGTCCGCACATAGGTGAGTGGTGGCAGTCCCACCCGGCGCGTGAACTCCGCGGAAAATGCAGCTCGCGACATGCCGGCCACGACAGCAAGCTGAGACACTGTCCACGGCTGCGCGATATCGCCATGAATAAGGCGAAGGACACGTCCGAGCCGCGGATCCGACAGCGCGCCAAGCCATCCGATCCCGACCTCATTGATACTTCTCGCATAGGCGCGGATTGCTTCCACCAACAACACGTCCGCAAGCCGCGCATTGACGATCCCGCCACCGATCATGTCGCGCTCGAACTCGTCGTTCATCAGGCCGAGGATTGTCGCCATCACTCCAGATGAAGTCGAAGATCCGGGGATGAACAGGGAATCCGGCAGCATGTCGAGCAGGAAGTCGGCATTACCAGGCTCGAACGTGACGTTGCCCCCGATCGCAATAGTCTCGTCACCCCCCAGACACACAACATCGTCTCCGGCACCGTAGAAGGTCTGGCCGTTAAGGGGCGGTACTTCCGGATCGCTGGCCACCGCATAGGGCGTCCGTCCCAGCAGGCAGACATCCCCTGCGCTCATGAACTGGGGCGCGCGCGCCGGCAGGATAATCCAGCCGGCTCCCCGCAACAGCGCGACAAACTTGAGCCGTTCAATCGCTGGAAATGCGAGAGCCCATCGTCCCGAGGCTTCCAGCCGGGTGCGCCGTGTCACCCTCGCGCCAAGAACGTCAAGGACATCCGATAATGGGTCGGCCAAAGCTTTAGACGATCGCGATAGTTCCATAGACATTCTAGCATAGGCCATCTTGAAGCCGATGCCTATCTCCTTCGCTGACAGACACGAATGAAGGAGACGCGTCTTGAGTATCGAAGGAAAGGTTGTGGCCATTACAGGCGCTAGCAGCGGAATCGGCCGCGCGACGGCGAAACTGCTGGCAGAACGGGGTGCGCTTGTCGTGCTGGGCGCGCGCCGCGACGATGTGCTCGCAGCGATCGTAGACGAGATCACCGCGGCAGGAGGAAAGGCTGTGCACAACGTGACCGACGTCCGCCAGCGTCCGGATCTTGAAGCTCTGGTCGGCCTCGCCTGCGAACGGTTTGGTCGGTTGGACGTCATCGTCAACAATGCCGGGATAGGCCCCATATCCCGTTTTGATGCGCTCCGCGTCGAGGACTGGGACGCCATGATCGACGTCAATCTGCGCGGTACGCTCTACGGGATCGCCGCGGCTTTGCCTGTCTTCCAGCGGCAACAGTCGGGCCACGTCATCAACATCGTCTCGACCGCAGGCATCAAGATCCTGCCCACCATGGGTGTATATGCCGCGACCAAGAATGCCGTGCGGACCATCAGTGAAGCCTTGAGGCAGGAAGCAGGACCACATCTGAGGGTCACCGAGATCTCGCCGGGGATGATCTCTACCGACTTTGCAAGCTCGATAACCGACCCTGCCGTGAAGTCGGCAATGGGAGAACGCGTGTCCAAGGTCGCCATTCCACCGGCTTCGATCGCTCGGGGCATTGTCTACGCAATGGAGCAGCCGGCCGATGTGGACGTCGGAAGTATTGTCATCCGACCGACAGCCCAGGACTGAGCCTCCGGTTTCAGGGGCTCTTTACTCCACGTCTGTGCCGCTTGGTTCCGGGCCTGAGGTCTGTGGCTCTGATCGTTTGATTTGGTTGGAAGAGACCTGCACCCAGATGGGGAAGCGATGTCCCATCTGGGTGTCGGTCTTCGATCCGATGACGCCCTGGTTTCGTTGCCTATGCGGCCGCCCAAACCGAGTTCAGTATCGTGGCTGCAAGCGCTGTTTGTCCTGCGGCAGGATCTCCGGCGTCTCGGAAACAAACATGCCAATCTCGCCTGGCTGGCGATCGGCATGGACGTGCCGGAATGCGAACTCGCCCAGCAATTCATTCGTCGACGGAAGGCGATGGCATAATCGAATCGACGCTGCCAATACAGGCTGCGTCTTGTTGCGGGATTGGTGTGTGGATCAAAAAACGAAGAGCCGAGGAAGCCCAGTGGGCGTGACGTGATCATAGCTTCACGCTCCTTAGTCTCAGGGAGTTGCCGATCACGCTGACCGACGAGAGCGCCATTGCCGCCGCAGCGATAACGGGTGACAGGAGCAGCCCGAAGCTCGGATAGAGAATGCCTGCGGCCACCGGTACGCCCGCTGCATTGTAAACGAAGGCGAAGAACAGGTTCTGGCGGATGTTGGACATCGTGGCCCGGCTAAGCTCGCGGGCGCGGACGATGCCCTGGAGGTCGCCTCGCAGCAGTGTCACTCCGGCACTCTCGATGGCGACATCAGTGCCCGTTCCCATCGCGATGCCGACATCAGCGGCCGCCAATGCTGGGGCATCGTTGACCCCGTCACCTGCCATCGCAACGATCCGGCCCTCGCTTCTGAGGCGCGACACGATCTTGCTCTTGTCCTCGGGAAGGACCTCCGCTTCCACTTCGGATATCCCCAGCCGACGAGCGACCGCCAATGCCGTCGTCTTGCTGTCGCCGGTGAGCATCACAACACGAACGCCCTCCTCGAGGAGCTGCCTGACGGCCTCCGGCGTGGTCGCCTTCACCGGATCGGCGATGGCGAACAAGCCTTCGATCTTGCCGGCGGTGGCCATGAAGATCACGGTTGCGCCTTCGTTCCGGAGTTTTTCGGCCGCGGCGGTGACGGCCGATACGTCTACGCCACTCTCTTCCATGCTACGTTGGTTTCCAATGATCAGTCGTCGACCCTCGACTATGCCAGTCACGCCTTTGCCGACCGGGCTGTCAAATTCCGTGGCATCTCCGAGCTGAATGTTCCGTTCAGCCGCGGCGTTGACGATCGCCAGCGCCAGCGGGTGTTCGCTCGATCTTTCGAGGGTTGCCGCCGCCCGCAGCAGGTCAGCTTCGGAAACGCCGTCGCGCGGAACGATCGCCGTAACCTTTGGACGACCTTCGGTCAGCGTGCCTGTCTTGTCGACCACGAGAGTGTCCACCTTCTCGAAGCGTTCGAGCGCCTCGGCATTCTTGATGAGCACACCGAGGCCCGCTCCCCTGCCGACGCCGACCATGATCGACATGGGCGTGGCGAGCCCGAGCGCACAGGGGCAGGCAATGATCAGGACAGCGACTGCCGCAACAAGCCCGTGGGCGAACCGCGGCTCCGGACCGACGAAGAACCAGACGAAGAAGGCGATGATCGCGACGGCGATGACCACCGGGACGAACCAGCCCGAGACCTCGTCGGCAAGGCGCTGGATCGGTGCTCGCGAACGCTGCGCTTCCGCAACCATTTTCACGATCTGCGAAAGCATGGTGTCCTCGCCGACCTTTCCTGCTTCCATGATGAACCCGCCTGTCTGGTTCATCGTGCCGCCGATCAGCTTCGAGCCGACGACCTTGGTTACAGGCATGGATTCACCCGTGATCATCGACTCGTCCACCGAGCTTCGTCCTTCGAGCAGGGTCCCGTCCACCGGTACTTTCTCGCCCGGGCGGACTCGCAGCCTGTCGCCGACGGCCACAGCGTCGAGGCCGATATCCTCGTCGGACCCATCTGGCGATACCCGCCGTGCCGTCTTGGGTGCAAGGTCGAGAAGCGCGCGAATGGCTCCACCCGTCTGCTCGCGGGCTCGCAACTCCAGAACCTGCCCAAGCAGGACCAGGACGGTGATGACGGCAGCCGCCTCGAAATAGATCGCGACAGCGCCTTCATCCGCCCTGAACGTTTCGGGGAAGAATCCGGGCAGCAGCGTCGCGACGACGCTGTAAACCCACGCCACGCCGGTCCCCATGGCGATCAGCGTGAACATGTTGAGGTGGCGCGTGAGGACCGACTGCCATCCCCGCTTGAAGAAGGGCCATCCTGCCCAAAGAACGACAGGCGTCGCGAGGACGAGCTGTATCCAGTTCGATGTCTGAGGTCCCAGAACCATGTGAAGGTTGGTCAGATGCCCCCCCATTTCGAGGGCGAGAACCGGGAGGGAGAGGATCAGGCCGACCCAGAAGCGGCGGGACATGTCTATGTACTCGGCGCTCGGCCCCGTCGCCACCTCGGGGGTCTCGGGTTCCAGGGTCATTCCGCAGATCGGGCAATTGCCTGGCCCGATCTGTCTGACCTGAGGATGCATCGGGCAGGTGTATATGGTGCCTTCCGCGGCGGCGCCGTTGGTGACAGGCTTGGCCTTCAACGGAGCGACGTTCGTTGGATGCTGGTGACCGGAATGATGGTCATGATCGGGCTGACGGTGGTCATGCCCGCGATGTTCAGTGGTCATGTCAGCCTCCCGCTAGATTGCGCCATTGTAGGCGACGAAGGACATCATCCCCGTCGCCATGTGGTAGAGGTGGTGGCAGTGCAGCGGCCACCGGCCAGGATTCAACGCGTCGAACTCGATCGTGACCTGAGCCATGGGCGGTACAAGCACGGTGTCCCGCACTGCGCCCGCCATCTTCCTCCCGTTGATCTCGACAACCTGGAAATGGTGGCCATGCAAGTGCATGGGATGTGCCATCATCGACATGTTATGCATCGATATCCGGACGCGCTGTCCATTGTCGACCTCAAGCGGACCCTGCTGGCTGATCTGCCAGCTGTATGTCTCCATATTGCCATTCAGCACCAGGCCGTAGCTTCGGTCGGGCGCACGCGCCGTTAGCGGCGAAAGGCCGGCGAGCTGCTGCTCCAGATCAAGGTCCAGAACAGGGCCTTTGCCGGCTCTCCGGACTTCGATCTTGCTCACGGCAGCGTCTGGCGTGGCAAGGATGACGCCGGTTCTCTCGGCCGCCCCCTCGCGCAGCGCCAGGATCGGGAACGTACCCGACCCAGTCGGGAGTTGCAGCCTGATGTCGACACGTTGCCCCATGGAGACGGGAAACAGGCGACCCTTGACCGGCGCGACGTTCATGCCATCGACCGCGATCAGTTCGCCGTCCACAGACCCGGTGTCGATGGTGAAGGCTGTCGCCGTGGCTCCATTGATGATGCGCAACCGGACCCGGCCGCCTTTCTCGACCCGAACGACCTCGGGGTCGTCGAGGGTGCGGTCATTGGCGAGATAGGCGTCGTACTCGATGTCGTTCAGGTCCATGGTGGGCATGCCGGTCATCGGCATGGCCATGCCCGCATCGCCATCCATTTGCATCTGATGGCCAGCATGCATGTTCGTCATTGTCTTCGACATACTGTGATCCATTTGGCCGCCATGGTCGGACTTCACCGACCGCAAGCCCGCCAGCAGTTCTTCAGGAGACCGGAAGGAAAAGTCGTGAAGCAGGATCACTGCCTCTTGTTCGTCGCGTGCCCGATCCTCGGCAGTGCGAACGATCAAGGGAGCGGCGAGCAGGTTCTGTTCCTGGAGCGTATGGGCGTGCATCCAATGCGTTCCGCCCTTTCCGATCGGAAATCTGTATTGCCGGACTTCCTTGGACTTCAACAGCGCTGCAGGATTGTCCGGCACTCCGTCCATGTTCCACGGTGGCGTAAGACCATGCCAGTGGATCAGCGTTTCCTCCGACGTATCATTGAGGAGGGCGATATTGAATTGCGTTTCCGCATCCAGAATAAGCCCGCTTCCGCCGTTTCGGTTCGTAAGGCCGAAAACGGTTGCTGGCTTGCCATTCACCTCAAGGACACGCCTCCCAATCGTCAAATCCATTGTGGATGCGCGCGCCCGTGGCACGGCAACGCCCAATGGTGACAATGCTGCCGCTCCAACGGCAAGCGTCTTCAAAAAATCTCGACGGTACATCGTTCTTTCTCTCTCGATTCCGGTCACTTCGACCACGTTGTTGCTGAGAACTCGCGCCATGGCGCAGGCGATTGTCAGGCAACCAGTCGAGGGGGTTCGAAACCCGGAGAGGGCTCACGGCCCGAGAGGCGCGATAGCCATTCGGTTGTCGGGTGGGATGGAACGGCGACCAAAACGTATGGCCCCGCTTCGGACAAGGTGGTGAGGCAGGTCGCACATGAACTGGCGCAGCACGCCTTGAAGTCGAACGCCTTGGCTTTCTGGTCAGCGTGGTGCCCATCGCTGTGGCTATGCGCGGTGGATGTGGCCTGAGGAGGATCGCAGGGATGAACGATTGCCAATGCCGGTGCACCAAGAAAGATGACGACGGCGATCAGCATCGCCACCATCTTGAAGAAGCCTGGTTTTGCGTCGCGACAGCGCATCGATCCTTGCCCTATGGATGCCGGACCATAGCAGTCCACCTTCCGCCAACTCAGATCTTCAGTAAGCGGCATCATCATGATCGTCCTTCCCATGGAGGGAAGGTCAAGCGCTTTCTGAGAAACTGTCGCACGTATCTCTGGCCGGCGCATGCCTCCATGATTCGATAGCCGCCGACTGATCTCTTACCTCTGCGAAAAAAACCCTGCCGCGGCAGGGTTTGAAGTGGGCAGCGCTGGACTGCCGGGGAGGAGGGGAGAATTGTTGTTGTGCCCAATTCAATGAGCCAAGCTTTGATCCGGTGGGGGTTGCATGTCGCCGCAAGCCGGTAGATCGACTGCCGCAGCCTACACCGAGTGCTCACCGATCTGGTGAAGCTTATCGAGCTTGAGCACTACGACGCATCGCGCGCTGCGGAGCCTGATAACGCCCATGTCGCGAAGCTTTGAAATGCTGCGCGACACCGTCTCGATGGTGAGGCCGAGATAGTCGCCGATATCGGTCCGGCTCATCGGCAGATCTATGACATCGCCACCGCCCTGCCGCTCGAGAATTTCGGCCAGGAAGATGGATACCTTCTCAAGCGAGTTCTGTCGTCCGACCACAAGAAGGTGCTCCTGAGCACGCACCATGGCCTTGAGCGCGATTTCCACCAGTTCCACACCGAAGGTACCATCCGGCAGGTATTCAACGGTCGTGAGGCCGGTGTTCACCATGGCTTCGGCGTAGAAGCTGTTCACGCCGCCGACTTCGAAGCCGAATGTCTCACCTGTCAGATAGAAGGCAACCACCTGGCGGCGGCCATCGGCAAGCAATCGATATATTCTGACCGCCCCATATTCGATTCGATACAGCAGTCCGGCGCGCTCGCCCTGTGCGTAAATGACATCCTCCGGTCCGTAGAAGGTTACTGGGCGGATGTGGGCAAAGCCTCGTGCGCGGGGTGCAGGGGGCATAAGATACTTGGACATGGTCGAGGCGGAAGTTTGCATGGCAGTTTCCCTCTTTGATGAGGGGATCATGCTGCATGTCGCGACGGCTCGCTATTGGGTCCTTCCACTACGTATTTCCACGCAATGTCGCGACCGCATCGGCGATATCGGATCCTTTGAGGGGCTTGGCCAACACCTGCACGGGGAAGTCAGGGTTCGATTCCGCCTCGCTTTCCGTAAGAAGCACGATTTTGATTCCCTCCTGCGAGAGCGTCAGGCCGGCTCGGACATCGGCAACAGGCAAGCAGCCATCCAGTACAACGCAATCCGCCTTTCGTGCTGCGCCGGCTGCCGTCGCCCAGTCACTAAACGGCTCGACTGCTTGCCCGTGGGCGTTGAGGGCAAAGGTGATGGACCGGAGAAGTGCCGGGTCTTTGACGATAACGACGATTGCGGAAGCAGTGGACAATTGGACTCCAGAAGCCAAGCAAGGGGGTCTCCCATGCTTCTGGGTCGCACATATTGGCTATCCACATCTTGTTTTGGATCAAGCCGGACAACAGGTTTTCTTGCTGATCAGACTATGGGCCGATCGTCAGTGACATGCGCACAAGATCGGGCAGGCTGCGGGCCCTCATCTTCATCATGACATTGGCGCGGTGTACCTCAACGGTGCGCGGGCTGATCTTCAGGTCGAACGCGATCGCTTTATTGGGCTGTCCTGCGACCACAGCGGCGAGAACCTCTCTTTCCCTCTCGCTCAGGCTCTCCACGCGCGTCTTGATGTCTTCTGCATTGACTTCACCAGCTGACCCATTGCCGAGCCGGCCAGCTGCGCGGCGAATCGCCTCGACGATCACGGTCTCCTCGAATGGTTTCTCGATGAAATCGACCGCCCCGGCCTTCATCGCCTCCACCGCCATGGGAATGTCGCCATGGCCGGTCACGACGATCGACGGTATTGCACGGGATACGGTGGACACTCGGCGGATCAGATCGAGCCCGCTCATGTCGGGCATTCTCATGTCTGTCACCAATATGGCCTGGCTCAGGTTTGCGGCGATCTGTGCGAAGGCCGTCGCCGAGTCATGCACACGCACGGCAAAGCCATTGACGGTCAACATGAAAGCGAGCGATTTGCGCAACGCTTCTTCGTCATCGACGATGTGTACGGTGAAGTCGTCAGGCTGCATCCCGGTCCTCATTGTCTTCAGGGAGGGTAAATCGGAAACAGGCACCTCCCAGCTTGCTTTTCGAGACGGTCAATTCCCCGCCATGGGCTTCAATAATTCGTCTTGATATGGACAAGCCGATCCCCATGCCGCCGGCTTTCGTCGTCGTGAAAGGCTTGAAAAGGTCTGCGGTGATTTCGTTCGGGATTCCGGGACCGGAATCCTCGACTACCACCGCCATCATCCCCGTGTCAGAGGTCACGCTCACGGAAATCTGTTTGACGGGGACGGCCGTCATTGCTTCGATCGCGTTGCGCATGAGATTTGTCAGAACCTGCTGAATCTGGATACGATCGACGACAACGCTGTCGGGGCCGCGACCGAAATCGAACATGGTGCGAACGCCCTTTTCTCTCGACCCGATGAGCGCAAGCGCTGCTGCTTCTTCCACGAGTTGACGCAGGCTCTCCGGCGTCTTCTCAGTTTCGCCTTTCGTGACGAATTCGCGCAGGTGGCGAATGATCAGTCCGGCGCGAATGCTCTGCTCGCCCGCATCCTTCAGCGCATGACGAACCTGCTCATCGCGCTCGCTCGTGGACCCCTCCAGCAGGCGAGCGCAGCCGTGGATATAATTGGCGATCGCCGACAAAGGCTGGTTGAGCTCGTGAGCGAGCGTCGACGCCATTTCCCCCATCTCGTTCAGTCGACCAAGCCTTGCCAACTCCGACTGGATTTCTTGCAGGCGGGCCGCCGATTCTTCTCGCTCGGTCAGATCCCGGACGAAGCCGGTGAACAGCCGACTGCCGCCGCGACGGGTTTCTCCGACTGTCAGTTTCATCGGGAATGTCGATCCGTCCTTACGCTGGCCGACAACGACCCGATCAATGCCAATAATTCGCCGCTCCCCTGTGGTCATGTAGCGGCTCATGTAGCCGTCATGCTCCCGGCGATAGGGTTGCGGCATCAGCATTCTAAGGTTCTGGCCGATGGCCTCCCCTTCTGAATAGCCAAACTGCCGCACGGCCGCGGTATTGAAGGAAAGAATATTGCCTTCTTGGTCGCTGACGATGGTCGCATCCGGCACCGTGTCGAGAATGGAATGCAGGCGGGCCTCCCGGTCCGCGAGTTCATGTTCCAGTTTTGCCCGCCTGTCGTGGGCGACGCTACGCGCTGCGCCGAAAGCAACGGCCAACAATGCGATGATGATCGACAGGCCCAGACCAGATACCGACAATCGAAGATCATCTGGGGCACCCGTGTACTGGAGCACAAAGAATGCAAGCACAGTGGAAAGTAATGCCGGGCCAGCGCCGCCAATGAACGCGGCCAAGAGGACTTGGCAGATGAGCAACAGGACGACGGTTGTCGCCTCGAGTGAAACACCGTTGACGGACGAACCGATGGCTACCAGACCAATCGAGGCTGCGACAACATAGCCCCCTCCCTTGGCCAATAATGGCAAACCGGGTCCCATCGCAAGGGGCGCCAGGACGCCTCTCAGAGTCCAACTATGCCGACGGTCTGTTTGTGACATTCCCGGGACCCTGTGCTTCGGTTTCAACTCGGGAATGTAGCCGTGCGCAAGACTTGATAAAAGCCAAAAATTCCACGGACACCCGACATACAGATCGATGCCGTGCGCGTCGTTTCGAGGATGCTGTATTAGGGGGACGCGGGAGGTTTGCGCTTCAGGCTGCAGGCCTATCTGCCCTGGTGGCAACGTCAGCGAAGGCCCGCATCGGCAGCTCCGCGGTTCCGAAGCCGACGGCCTTGGCGATCTGACAGTGGGGTCACGTCATTGTCGAGCATCCGACAAAACCGTCGTCAATCCGACACGCGCCGACTTCGGCCGCGATTAACCAATTGTATTCATTTATTATTGTTGCGTGGCACGGGCCTTGCTTTCTCCCTTGCATCGTTAACCCGACGCAATGGAGCAACCGATGTCCGCAGCCATGATTTCGCTGGAAAGCCTTGCCCCTGCATCCTCCATGGACGCCTTGCTCGCGAAGGCCACGTCCGGCGGCTGTTCGTCGAGCTCCTGCGGCTCGTCGGCCAAGCCCGACGACATGGACCCGGCCATATGGGAAAAGATCAAGGACCATCCGTGCTACTCCGAGGAAGCGCACCACTATTTCGCTCGCATGCATGTAGCCGTCGCGCCCGCCTGCAACATCCAGTGCAATTACTGCAATCGCAAGTATGACTGCGCCAACGAGAGCCGGCCGGGCGTCGTCTCGGAAAAGCTGACGCCGGGCCAGGCCAAGCGCAAGGTGATCGCGGTCGCCAACGAGGTGCCCCAGCTTTCCGTGCTCGGCATCGCCGGACCGGGGGATGCCTGCTACGACTGGAGGAAGACCAGGGCGACCTTCGAGGAAGTGTCGTGCGACATTCCCGACATCAAGCTCTGCATCTCGACCAACGGCCTGGCCTTGCCCGATCATGTCGACGAACTCGCCGCAATGAATGTCGACCATGTGACGATCACCATCAACATGGTCGATCCCGAGATCGGCACGAAGATCTATCCGTGGATCTTCTACAAGAACCGCCGCTATACCGGGCTCGAGGCCTCGCAGATCCTGCATGAGCGGCAGATGCTCGGGCTCGAAATGCTGACCGCCCGCGGCATTCTGACCAAGATCAATTCGGTGATGATCCCCGGGGTCAACGACGAGCACCTGATCGAGGTGAACAAATGGGTCAAGGAACGCGGCGCCTTCCTGCACAATGTCATGCCGCTGATTTCCGACCCGGCGCACGGCACCCATTACGGACTGACCGGCCAGCGCGGGCCGAAGGCGATGGAGCTGAAGGCGCTTCAGGACAAGCTCGAGGGCGGCGCCAAGCTGATGCGCCACTGCCGCCAGTGTCGGGCAGACGCCGTCGGCCTGCTCGGCGAGGACCGGGGCCAGGAATTCACCCTCGACCAGATCCCGGAGGAAGTCACCTACGATCCCGCCAAGCGCGAAACCTATCGCGAGGTTGTCGCTCGCGAACGGGGAGACCATGTGGCGGCCAAGCAGGCGGCGGTCAGCGCCGTCCGGGACACCGAGGCCGCCGGCTCGCTGCTTGTCGCGATCGCGACCAAGGGTGGCGGGCGTGTCAACGAACATTTCGGCCATGCCAGGGAGTTCCAGGTCTACGAAGCCTCGCCCAAGGGCATCAGCTTCGTCGGCCATCGCAAGGTCGAGCAATATTGTCTGGGCGGCTTTGGCGAGGACGCGACCCTCGACGGCGTCATCGAAGCGCTGGAGGGCATCGACGTGGTGCTCTGCGCCAAGATCGGCGATTGCCCGAAGGACAGCCTGAAGTCCGCCGGCATCCGCGCCACCGATGCCTATGGCTTCGACTATATCGAGACCGCGATCGGAGCGCTCTATGCCGCCGAGTTCGGCCTGGAGCTCCTGGCCGAGAGCGCCTGAATTTCTTGAGATCCGCAACCGAAGCAGCCGACAGGAGATGGAAAAATGGCCTTCAAGATCATCGCTTCGCAATGCACGCAATGCTCCGCCTGCGAATTCGAATGCCCGACCGGGGCGATCAAGTTCAAGGGGGAAACCTATGTGATCGATCCGAACAAGTGCACCGAGTGCGAGGGATATTTCGAGACCCAACAATGCGCGGCCGTCTGTCCGGTGCCGAAGACCTGCGTTCCAGCCTGATTCCATCCAGGCAGGAAAATCCGGCCGCCACCCTTGGCCCTTGAACCCTTGTGGCGGTGGTCGGGCTCCATTCTCGACCGGCCTCGGTCGAGAGCGTGCGAACTCGTGGCCGGCCTTGTGCGGGTGGCGTGGAGAGGTGGCATGAACACGAAGAGCGGTCCCAGGCAGATGGACGTCGACCAGGCGCCGCCGGCGATCGACTGGCTGGGCAATCCGGTTTCCTGCGCGGACTGCCCGCATGAGGAGAACCGGGTCTCGGGCCTGTGCGATCTCGGCCGGGCCTGCGTCAGGGACCTGCGCGCGCGGCGCATCGACCGCTTCTTCTCGCTCAATCCGGCGCTTGCCGACGGCTATCTCGATCATCCCTTCTTCGAGGTGCGCAGCATCGCCGCCCGCTATGCCACGCCGTTCAAGCTGTTGCCGCTGCTGTCCGATGCCGAGCCGGACGTCAGGGCCATGGCGGCGATCCGGCTGCCGGCGGCGCGTGTGCTGGCGATGCGTTCCGATCCGGATCGCCGGGTGCGGATCGCCCTGGCCCGGCGGCTGTCGGGCGAGCATCTGCTGCCCCTGCTGAGTGATCCCGACTACCAGGTGCGGTTGAGTGCCGCCAGTTCCGCGACCGATGCCTTGCTTGTCGGGCTTCTGGACGATCCGGAACCGGACATTCGACGCGAGGCCGCCCGGCGCGTGCCGCTCACTCATCTGCCGGCGCTGGTTGCCGATCCAGAGCCGCTGGTCAGAATCGAGATCGCCAGGCGGCTGGAGCCGGCGCGACTGCACCTGCTGGCGAAGGACCCGGATTTTCGCGTGCGGCACGCGGTGGTCGAGCGGCTCGCCGTCGATGAACTCGGCCCGTTCCTGAGCGACGAGGACGAGGCCGTGCGCGAACGGGCGCTGGAACGCATCACCAACCAGGAAGAGGAGCGATAGCCATGGGTCTGGGACGCGAACAGGATGTCGAAATCCGCAAGGCCCCGGCCTTCCTTCCGGGCGAACATGTCCGGGCGACCCGCCATGTCAGGAATGACGGCACCTATCCCGGCAAGGAGATCGGCGAAAACCTCGTGCGCAAGGGGGATGTCGGTTATGTCCGCGACATCGGCACCTTCCTGCAGCAGTTCTACATCTACTCGGTCGAATGGGTCGACCGGGGAACGCTGGTGGGCATGCGCGCGCGCGAGCTCGTAAGTCTCGACCGGCCCGACGCGACGCCGGCGGCGGACGTCGACAGCCAGGGAAACGAACGATGAAGGTCATGATCCGTAAGTCAGAGCGCAGCTATTCCGCCTATGTGCCGAAGAAGGATCTGGAGGAGCCGATCGTCCGATCCGAGACGGAAGACCTTTGGGGCGGCGTGGTGACGCTCAAGAACGGCTGGCGGCTCGATCTCCCGCCCATGCCGGCCGATACCCGGCTGCCGATCACCGTGGAGGCCCGCAAGCTGGCCGACGACGAATAGGCCTGATCGCCGATCAGGCGAGAAACCGAAGGAGTGCGATGCCATGAATGCCATACTGCACAAGGATTTCCTGTTCAGCGTCCATGACGAGGAGGCGGCGAGCGCGATCCTCGACCTGAGGAACCGGTTGAAGGCGGGATTGCTTTCTCCCTATCTCGGTCCCGGCCTTCTGGAAGTCGCGGGTGCCGAGGCCGCCATCCCGGCCTCACCCGAAGCGGTGGCGGCAGCGCTCAACCTGCGCGCCCCGGCGCCGTCGCGCATCCGCACCAATATGTGGGCCGTCGCCCAGCACATCGAACAGCGCCGGCACCGGAACACGCTGAAGGCCTGGATGGCAGAGATCTTCTCGGTCGAGCCGCAGCCGACGGCACTGCATCGCTGGCTGGCGGGGCTTTCCCTGCCGCTGATCGTCGACAGCTGGTACGACGGCGCCATGCGGGCGGCGCTGAAGGCGAGCGGACGGAGGGATTTCGTCAGCGTTCAGGGCATTACCCGCGCCGGAGAGTCCCGCGACATCTGGACGAGGGTCTACGGTGCCGACGACAGCCATGTCGAAGATGCCGCCGCCTCGCGCGCCGAGACGGTTCTCTACGAGCCGCATGGCGGCGCTCGTCCGGCCGGCAACTTCCTGGTGGCCAATTCCGACTATGTGGAAGTCCTGACCGAGATCGACATCCAGACCCCGATCCCGGATGTCGTCAAGGATCGGCGCGGTGCTCTCGGCTTCCTGTTCCTGGGCTGCCACTTCCACGACCAGATGCTGCGCACCTATGCCCGGCAGATCCTGAAACGGTCGAAGGGACCGCATTATGCGGTGATGACGGGCGAGGCGCTGACACGCAACGAACGGCGTTTCCTGGCCGAAAACGGCATTACGCTGGTCGACATGCCGCTGCATCAGGCGGTCGACCTCCTCGCCGGGTGACGTGGGACCGACCCTGGCCTTCGGACCGGGGTCAGAACTTCTTGACCGGTATATCGTGGCGGCGCAGCGCGTAGCCGACCTGCCGGGGGGTGAGGCCGAGGATGCGGGCGGCCTTGGCCTGGACCCAGCCCGAACGCTCCATGGCATCGACGAGGCGATCGCGTTCGGTGAGCCTTCCGCCATTGGCGGGACAGGTTGGATCATCCGGATCGCAGGCCTTGCCGCCGGAAATCGATCCTGTGTCGTGCCCGCGAGAGAGAGGAACCGGCATGCCGCCTGGCAGCACATGACCGCCTGCCAGGGCGTCGATCGCGTTGCTCTGGGTCTTGCCGTTCCCCTTCCACAGAAGGGCGGAAAGACATTGCCCCGTGCTGCAGGCGAAGTCGTTCGGCCCGATCGTCTGCGAGCGGGTCAGCGTCGCCGTCCGCTGCACGCAGTTTTCCAGTTCGCGCACATTGCCCGGAAAGTAGCAGCGGGAAATCAGGTCCAGCGACGCTCGGCCGAAGCTGAGCTGCCGATTGTTCTGGCGGTTGAAGCGCTCGAGGAATTCCTCTGCCAGCCGGGGAATGTCGCCCGGCCGCTCGCGCAGGGGCGGCAAGGTGACGGGCACGACGCTGATCCGATAGTAGAGATCGGCGCGGAAGTCGCCCTTGCGCACGGCCTCTTCGAGATCGCGGTTGGTGGCGCAGATCAGCCGCACGTCCACCTTCAGCGTCTTGTTGCCGCCGACGCGCTCGAATTCGCCCTCCTGCAGCACGCGGAGCAGCTTGGCCTGGAAGGCGGCGGAAATCTCGCCGATCTCGTCAAGCAGCAGCGTGCCGCAGTGGGCGAGCTCGAAGCGGCCGGCACGCTGGTTGGTGGCGCCGGTGAACGCACCTTTCTCGTGGCCGAACAGTTCGGATTCCAGAACGGTTTCCGGCAGGGCCGCGCAATTGAGCTTGACGAAAGGCTTGTCGTGCCGGGGCGAAAGCTCATGGATCGTCTGGGCGAAGAGTTCCTTGCCGGTGCCGCTTTCGCCGCGCAGCAGCACGGTGGAATTGGTCCTGGCGACGATGTTGATGATGTCGAGGACATTCTTCACCGCGGGACTTTCGCCGACGATGCGACTGGTCCTGGCGGCCGCGCGGCGCGGTTGGATCTCCCTGCTGCCTTCGAAGGATTTTTCCAGCCGCCGCTGTTCGTCGATCAGTCGCTGCCGGTCCTCGCTCAGGAGCCGGTGGAGGCGGATGGTCTGTCCGGCGAGATTGGCGACCATGGTGAGGAAGCGCATGTCGTCGTCGAGCGTGAAATCGGCACCCTCCTTGCGGGTGCGGTCGATCGACAGCGTGCCGAGCACGGTGTGGTTGGCCTTGACGGGAACGCCGATGAAACAGACCCCCGGCTCGCTTCCGGGAAAGAGGTGGGAGCGGCCGGTATCGGGAATGACGAGCGGCGTCGCCGTCGCCACGATCTGGTCGATGACTGTCTGCGGGATGGGCATGAAATGGTCTTCGCCCGGCTTGTGAAAATAGCCGGCGGTGGCAACGATCTCGGGCAACCCACCGTCGTCGAGCACGATCAGGGCGCCGTGGCGCATCTGCAGGAAGGACGAGAGGATATTCACGACATTGGCGAGCGTAATCTCAAGGCGTGCCGGCTCGGCAAGCACTTTGGAGATCTCGTAAATGCCGCTCAGGGAGACTGTGGCGCGGCGACTTGATTTTGCGGCAGCCTCGGAAAGGGCGTATTCCCTGCCCGGCGGGCTGACATGCTCGACATAGCGGTTCATCCGAAGACCTCTTGGACTATCCCATGATGGATTGTTCCAAGGGCAACCTCCCCAAACCGAATTCTTTTATATGACATTTGAGACTACGCCGATGCTGCCTGTTGTCAATTCGATTCGGCTCTGAGCCCGCTTGAGCGAAACGCGCCGAGCTCAGCCGAACTTGAAGAGCACGCCGTAGCCGCCGCGCGGATAGTTCCATTCGATCTCGCCGGATGGCTCGCAGAGCACGCGGCAGGTGCCGCATTCCATGCAGCCGTCGGCGGTGATCTCCACCTGGCCCTTGTCGTTCTGCTCGTAGCATTTGGCCGGGCAGACCCTTGTGAGCGCCAGAAGCGCCGGGCTCGGCGTCTCGTGCGGGCGCACCGTGATGTGCGGCCGGCCGACATCGACCAGATAGCGGTTCTGGAACAGCTTGTCCTCGACCCGGACGTCCTTGATGGCAATGGTCATTTCGGTACTCCTCGTTGTCGGTTGTTGCGTCTCGCAAGCAGCCTTCGCGCCCGTCAGCGCCAGGCAAATGCGAGCTTCACGGCGTCGGAGACCATGCCCCAGCGGCTGCGGCTCTTGACGAACTGGGCGACGGTCGCCCTCTCCTTGTCGATCTTCGGCGTGCCGTCTACGCGCAGGAAATTCTGCGCCGCCGTCGACATCAACTGCGGATAGGTCATGAAGAAGTTGTGCGAATTGGTGTGCAGCAGGGCGGGCATGTCCTTGTGCTTCTTGAGGTCTTTCACCACGAACGAGTCATCCAGCATCTTCTTGTAGAGGCTCAGGTTTTCCGCCGTCATCGGATCGCGTCTGGTCTTCACCCGGAAGATCGCTTCCGCCGCGATCCGGCCGGAGGTCATGGCGAGGTTGGAGCCTTCGCGATGGACCGCATTGTTGAGCTGGGCGGCATCGCCGACCACGACCCAGCCATCGCCGAAGAGCTGAGGGATCGCCTTGTATCCACCCTCCGGGATCAGGTGCGCGGCATATTCCTTGACCTCGGAGCCGGCCAGAAGGGGTTTTACCGAGGGATGGTTCTTGAATTCTTCGAGCAGCGCATAGGGGCTTTCCATGGTCTTGGCATAATCGGAGACCAGGCAGCCGACGCCGAGCGAGATCGATTCCTTGTTGGTGTAGAGGAAGGCCAGCCCCGTCATGCCCTGCGAGAAGGTGCCGGCGGCTTCGATCACGCAGCCTTCGTTGCCGGTCAGCCCGAAGCGCTGGCAGATCACTTCCTCCGGCAGGAAGTGCATTTCCTTGACTGCGAGCGCCACCGTTTCCGGCCTCGGCATGTCGCGCAGGCCGGCGCGGGTTCCGAGCAGGCCGTTCACGCCTTCGGCGAGCACCACCACGTCGGCGAAGATCGCGCCACCCCGGCGGTCGGTGTGGACGCCGATCACCTTGCCGCTGGTATCGCGGGCAAGTTCGGTCACAGTCGTTTCGCACAGCACCGTCGCGCCGGCTTCCTTGACCTTGGAGGAAAACCACTTGTCGAACTGGGCGCGGATGATCGTGTAGCGGTTCGGCTTCTCCTCGTTGAAGTCGTTGGAGCGGTAATGCATGCCGGTGTGCGAGCTGTCGTCCATCATCCAGAACCGCTGTTCGACCAGATGCCGCTCGAGCGGCGCATCCTCGCGGAAGTCCGGAATGATCTTCTCCAGCATCGAGGCATACATGATCGCCCCCTGGACATTCTTCGAACCGGCATATTCGCCGCGCTCGAGCTGCAGCACCTTCAGCCCGCGGCTTGCCAGCGTATAGGCGGCGGCATTGCCGGACATGCCGGCTCCGATGACGATGGCGTCGAATCTTTCCTCGATCATGGTCGCGTCTCCTTCAGCTGGCGAGCTTGTCGCGGTTGTGGGGCGAGAGGCGGCGGATGAACGCCTCGGTAAGGGCAGGGAGCAGACGCACCGCGTCGGTGACGATGCCGGCATGGGCGAAATCGAAGATCGGCGCATTGGGGTCTGTGTTGATCGCGACGATCAGGTCGGCCCCTTCCACGCCGACCCGGTGCTGGATCGCGCCGGAAATGCCGGCCGCGATGTAGAGCTTCGGCCGGATCGTCTTGCCGGTCTGGCCGATCTGGCGTTCGGACGGCATCCAGCCCTTCTGCACGACCGGCCGCGAGCAGCCGTATTCCGCGCCGAGCGTCGAGGCGAGGTTGCGGATCAGCTGAAAATTCTCGGCCGCCCCGAGCCCGAGCCCGCCGGCCACGACGATGTCGGCATAGGCGAGGTTGACCTTGGAGGACTGGCCGTCGGGAATGAAGCTCAGCACTTTGGTGACGATGTCCTCTTCCATCATCGACAGCTTGTGCTGGACGACGCGACCGACGGGACGCTCCTTGCGCTCCGGCATCGGCATGACGCGGGGGCGCACGGTCGCCATCTGGGGGCGGAAATTCAACGTGTAGATGGTGCAGAGCAGCGAGCCGCCGAAGGTCGGGCGGGTGGCGGCGAGCGACTTGTCGTCGTCGACGTCGAGTTCGGTGCAGTCGGCGGTAAGCCCGGTCTTCAGCGTGGTGGCGACCGAGCCGGCAAGGTCGCGGCCGAGCGTGGTCGCCCCGAGCAGCAGGATTTCCGGCTGGTAGGTGTTGACGAGATCCGTCAGCGCCTTCGAATAGGGTTCGTTGCGATAGTCCTTGAGGATCGGATCCTCGACCAGATAGACCATGTCGGCCCCGTAGGCGAAGGCCTCTGCCACGGCATGCCAGGTCGCTTCGCCCGGCGGGCCGATCACCGCGCCGGCCAGTTGCACGCCGAGCTTGTCGGCCAGCGTGCGGCCACAGCCGAGCAGTTCGTAGGACACGGGGTGGACCTGGCCGCGTTCCATTTCGATGGCCACCCAGACATGCTTGTAGGATTTGAAGTGCTCGGGCAGTTCCTTCTTCATGCCTGCCCGTCCGGCGGCCGGTGCTGCTGGTTTCCTTGCCCCTTCGGTCATGTTCTCATCCTTCCTAGGCGGCGCAGTGGTCGGCGACGAGAGCCGGCTCAAGGGCGGGTTTGCGGGTGAAGATCTCGGCGATCAGGCTGTCGGCCAGCTCTCGCGGGGCATTGCCCGGCTCGCCGATCATCACGGCTTTCTCCTGGCGGGCCGTCGGGGCAAAGACGCGCTTGACCACGGTCGGCGATCCCCGCAGGCCGCATTTGGTCATGTCCTCGATGCCGGCGTCGGCGGCGTTCCAGGTGACGATCTCGGCGCGTGCCGCGCGCAGCGCGTCGTTCAGCGTGCCGCGGCGGATCTCGTTGGTGCCCTCGAGCATGGTGATGAGGCAGGGCAGCCGGGTCTTCAGAAGCTGCGTGCCGCCCTCGGCGCGCCGCTCGACGGTGATCTCGCGCGCCTCGGGCTCGACGGAGGCGATTTTCGCGACATAGGTCAGTTGCAGCAGGTCCAGCCGCTTGGCGATGCCAGGCCCGACCTGGGCCGTGTCGCCGTCGATCGTCTGCTTGCCGGCGAAGATCACGTCCGGCCTGCCATAGACCTGGCCGATCCTCTCGATCGCGGCGGAAAGCGCGAAGGATGTGGCGAGCGTGTCGGAGCCGGCAAAGAAGCGGTCCGTCAGCAACACGGCGCGATCGGCACCGAAGGTGAGCGCCTTGCGCAGCGAGTCCGACGCCATGGGCGGGCCCATGGTCAGCACCGTGACTTCGCCGCCATGGGCGTCGCGCATCCTCAGCGCTTCTTCGAGGGAAAACAGGTCGAAGGGATTGATGATGGTCGGAACGCCCTGGCGCATGATGGTATTCGTCACGGGATGAACGCGGATCTGCGCCGAGTCCGGAACTTGCTTGATACAGACGACGATATGCATGCCGTGCACCTCCATCATGGTCGCTTCAAAGGCTGTACAGGACCTTCAGCATAATCCGTGCCAAGTCTTCGATGCGCGCGTAAGTCCTTGATATGCTTTGTTCGATTTCCAGAGCGCAGCCGTGTCCGGCGGTTTTGTCGGGTTTTCGACAATGTCGCGTCGGGTGCCGGCAGGAAGCGATCCGGATTTTCCGCACGGTGTCGAAGGCGGACGAAAAAAGGAGGCCGGCGGTTGGACGGACCGGCCGAGGCGGGGGTCGAAGGGCTGTCGGTTATTGATCGGCAAAGGGTTTGAGGGCTGATTCCAGCGAGACGAAGGCTCCGCGCCTCTCGGCGGGCTTGTCCGGGTCGTGATCCTTCAGGACCTTGAAGATGCGTTGAGAGAGGGGCGACGCGGACTCGAAATCGGAATAGGCGCGTTCCAGCGTCGAACGGGCGCGGGCGGCGATCACCCGGTCGGGAAGACCTTCGAAATCCTCCTCGGCAAGATATTGCCCCATGCGCTTGAGGATGTGCAGGCGCGCGACGTTTAGCACCTTGGCGTCGTAGAGAATGCCGAGCGTGTGGAAGAAGTCTTCCGCCGACGACAGGCCACGCAGGCGTTCGAGAATGTTGTCGACCTCGATCGGGCGGGAATTGGACGAGCAGTCACTCATGTTGAGCTCCCTGTGGTTGGTGAGAATGATGGGTGGTCTGGACGTTGGGACTGGCTTCCGGCCGGCGATTGATCTGTGCCTGCAGGTGGGCGAGGCGCACTTCGAGGAAGTCGAGACGGTCGATCAGGGCCGATACCGCATCCCCCACCGGGTCCGGCATCAGGTGGTGATCGAGATCGATGCGGCCGTGGCCGAGCCGGCGGCGCTCTTCGACCGGCCGGACGATCTTGCCCGGAATGCCGATCACCGTCATGCCGGGCGGGACATCGTCGACGACGACGGAGTTCGCGCCCACGCGACAGCCGGCGCCGACGACGATGGGGCCGAGGATCTTGGCGCTGGCCCCGACCAGTACGCCGTCCATCAGGGTGGGGTGGCGCTTGCCGGGGGACCAGGACGTGCCGCCGAGGGTGACGCCATGATAGAGCGTCACGTCATTGCCGATTTCGGCCGTCTCTCCGATCACCACGCCGGCGCCGTGGTCGATGAAGAAGCGCTCTCCGATCACCGCCCCCGGGTGGATGTCGATATTGGTGAGCAGCCTCGACAGCCAGGAGAGGAAGCGCGCCGGGAAGCGCAGGCCCATTTGCCACAGGCGATGGGAGATCCGATGCCAGATGATGGCGTGCACGCCAGGATAGGTGAGCAGGATCTCGAAGGTGAAACGGGCGGCGGGGTCGCGCGCCTTCACGCAGGCGATGTCGGCGCGAACCATGGCAGGGACGCCCTTCCGGCGTGGCGAATCGGCCTCCTGGCGCCCGCGAGATTTGTGGGCGGATGTCAGCATGACGAACGACATGGCTCTCCCCTTGGGTGCTGGAACTCCGCCTGGATATGGTCGAAGAGGCGAACCAGCTGCGCGGCCGGTACCGTCGCCTTGGTCGCGACCGCCAGTCTGCGAACCTCGGCAAGCAGGTTCGCCAGGGTCTCCCGGTCGCCGTGCCGGCCGTGCTGTTCGAGTACGTAGGCGAGCGCGGCTGTGCCGGAGTGCTTGCCGATGGCGATGCTGTGGTCGCGGCCGAACTCCGCCGGATCGAGCCCCTGATAGGTCTGGCGATTGCCCAGCAGGCCGGCGACGTGGATGCCGGACTCATGGGTGAAGACGTTGCCGCCGGTGATCGGCTTGGTCGGAGCCAGGGTTTGCCGCGCATATCGCGCGACGAGCGCGGCCAGGCCGGGCAGGGCGGCCAGATCCAGCCCGCAGGGCACGCCGTGCATGATCTGCAGGACGGCTGCGACTTCTTCCAGAGGCGCGTTGCCGGCCCGTTCGCCGAGGCCCGAAACCGTGACGGACAGATGGCGGGCGCCGGCCCGGTAAGCGGCGATCGAATTGGCGGTGGCAAGGCCGAAATCGTTGTGGGCGTGGAATTCGATCGCCAGGGGCGCGTATCTCGCCAAGGGTTCGATCAACGCCACCGTCGAGAACGGGTCGAGAATGCCCACGGTGTCGGCCAGCCGGACGCGCGCGGCGCCGGCGGTGGCGGCAACCGCGATCACATCGGACAGATGGGCAGGATCGGCGCGCGAGGCATCCTCGCAGCCGACCGCGACGGAGAGCCCGAACCGTGCCGCCTTGCGCACCAGAGCATCGATGCGCGAAAGCGCCTCGGCGCGGCCGATGCCCAGCTTGGCCGCGAGCTGCAGGTCGGAGGACGGCAGGGAGAGATTGACGGCCGAGACACCGCTCTCCAGCGCTGCGTCGAGATCCTGAGCGGTCATGCGACACCAGGCCATGACGCGCATCGGCAGGTTGAGCGAGACGACGGCGCGGATCGCGGCGATCTCCTCCTCGCCCATGGCCGGCGTGCCGACCTCGATTTCGGGCACGCCGGCGGTGGCAAGCGCCTCGGCTATGCCAAGCTTTTCGGACAGCGAGAAGGCGACGCCGGGTGCCTGTTCGCCGTCGCGCAGCGTGGTGTCGTTCAAAAAGACGGCTGGCTTCGAGGCCATGGGGATCAGCTTGCTCTCAGGCATGGATGAGATCGGATGTTTGATGGCGGGAGGGGCGGGGAGCCGGCTTGCGCAGCCGCTCGACGATCCGCGGCATGATGGCCAGCACCCGATCGATGTCAGCGTCGCTTGTGTCACGCGACAGGGCAAAGCGCAGGGCGCCGTGCAGGAACGGGGGCGGCACATGCATGGCGCGCAGCACATGGCTCGGCTCCATCGAGCCCGAGGCACAGGCCGAGCCGGAGGAACAGGCGATGCCTTCGCGTCCGAGAAGCGTCAGAAGCGCATCGCTTTCGACGTCTTCGAAGGCGATGTTGCAGGTGCTGGCAAGCCGTGCCGACGGGTCGCCGTTGACCCGGATGCCGACGATGGAGCGCTGCAATCCCTGTTCGAGGCGGTCGCGAAGCCGGGCGATCCGGGGTGTTTCCAGCGCTAGAGCGTCCATCGCCCGTTCGGCCGCCTTGCCGAAGCCGATGATGCCTGGAACGTTTTCTGTGCCGGCGCGGCGGGCACGTTCCTGGCGGCCGCCGTGGATCAGCGGCGCGAAGGGTGTGCCGCGCCGGACATAGAGCGCGCCGACGCCTTTCGGGCCATGGATTTTGTGCGCGGACAGCGACAGCATGTCGATTGCCGTCGTCTTGAGATCCACGGAAAGCTTGCCGGCGGCCTGGACCGCATCCGTGTGGAACAGCGCGCCGACCGTCTTTGCCATCGCGGCGAGCTGCTCCACGGGGAAAACGGTGCCGGTCTCGTTGTTGGCCCACATGATCGAGACGATGGCGGTGCGCCCGGACAGGGCGGCCCGATAGGCCTCGATGTCCAGTTTCCCGCATCCGTCCACCGGGATGCGGTGAACCCTGGTGCCGAGGCTTGTCTCCACATGATGGCATAGCGTGAGGATCGCCGGGTGTTCGACAGCGGAAACCACGACCTCGTCGCGTCGAGGATCGACCTGAAGGCCTGAGAGGATCGCAGTGTTGTCGCTTTCCGTGCCGCCAGAGGTGAAGACAATCTCCTGGTCATGGGCGGCGCCGATGAGGCTCTGCACTTGCCTCCGCGCTGCCCTGATCCCCTCGGCGACGCCTGTGCCGATCGCATGAGCGGAGGAGGGATTGCCGAAGTGCTCGGCGAAATAGGGCAGCATGGCCTCGACGACCGCCGGATCGGTTCGGGTCGTGGCATTGTTGTCGAGATAGACCGTCTGCATGGCCGGACGCCTTCAGTTGACCGGGATGACGCGCAGCGGCATGCCGATGGCCTCAATCAGCTTCTGGCGGACGCCGTGCACGGTGACGGAGGCGAGCTGGCAGCCGACGCAGGCGCCGGAAAGGCGGATGTAGACGGCATCGCCTTCCAGCTTCACCAGCTGACAGTCACCGCCGTCGCGTTGCAGGTTGGGGCGGATGGCCTCGAGAGCCGCCTCGATCAGCGGCCGGCGGCGGGCCAGGAGTGCGGCCCGCATGCCTTGCGCGCCCGGGTCAGTTGCCTCGATGGCGACCGGTTGCGCCTTCGGCACCTCGGGGTTGACCAGTTGCGGTTTCGTCGCCGGCCTGGCGGGCCGGGACTTCAATCCGTCAAACAGCGTGACGCGGGCCGACTGGCTTTGGTCCTGCATGATCTTCTCCCGCTCAACCGAACGACTTGCCGCAGGCGCATTTGTCCGCGGCATTGGGATTGTCGAAGACGAAGCCCGACGATTCGAGGCCGGTGACGAAATCGACGGTCATGCCGGCCACGTGGGGCTGGGATCGCGTATCGACGTAGACCTTGACGCCATCGGCATCGATGACGGCATCGCCGTCGCGGGCGGTCGATTCCAGGCCCATCATGTATTTGAAGCCGGCACAGCCGCCCGCCTCAACCATGATGCGCAGGCCCTCGGCCGGCTCGGCGGCTTTCGACAATGCGGACTTGACGGCGGAAACGGCATTCTCGGTCAGGATAATCATGGCGCGGTTCTCCATCTCGGTAGGACGACGCGATTGACCATGCATCAGTCGTGCCAGAGATGTATTTTCATATAAAACAATAGCTTGGTCCGATTTGGCATTGTTGGCTTTGCGACAACGTCGACAATGCGACAGTGGCCCGACAGTGCTGGGCGCCATCCTACAAAACAGAGGGCGGCTGTCGGGTTTGTCACGTCTGCGACAGGCCGATGTCGAAGTCGGTAGTTTGCGTTCGTGTTCATCAACCAATTGAAATTAAATGATAAAATATGTTGTCGCGTTCGCCTTTTCGAAACTGGCACGGCTTTTGAAACGAGAGGGATGGCGGCGGTCAAGCCTGCCGATCCGGTATCCAATTCGCGGCCTCGCCGCGGTTGCTTAAGCGAAGGAAGGAAAAGTCATGGCAGCTCTGCGTCAGATTGCATTTTACGGGAAAGGCGGTATCGGCAAGTCGACCACCTCCCAGAACACGCTGGCCGCGCTCGTCGACCTGGGTCAGAAGATCCTGATCGTCGGCTGCGACCCCAAGGCGGATTCCACCCGCCTCATTCTCAACTCCAAGGCCCAGGACACGGTCCTGTCGCTCGCCGCCCAGGAAGGCTCGGTCGAGGATCTCGAACTCGATGACGTGCTGAAGATCGGCTACAAGGGCATCAAGTGCGTCGAATCCGGTGGTCCGGAGCCGGGCGTCGGCTGTGCCGGCCGCGGCGTCATCACCTCGATCAACTTCCTCGAAGAGAACGGCGCCTATGACGACGTCGACTATGTGTCCTACGACGTTCTCGGCGACGTCGTCTGTGGCGGCTTCGCCATGCCGATCCGCGAAAACAAGGCCCAGGAAATCTACATCGTCATGTCCGGCGAGATGATGGCGCTCTATGCCGCCAACAACATCGCCAAGGGCATTCTGAAATACGCCAATTCCGGCGGCGTGCGCCTGGGCGGCCTGATCTGCAACGAACGCCAGACCGACCGCGAGCTCGATCTCGCCGAAGCCCTGTCGGCACGGCTGAATTCCAAGCTGATCCACTTCGTGCCGCGCGACAACATCGTGCAGCATGCCGAACTGCGCAAGCAGACGGTCATCGAATATGCGCCGAACTCCCAGCAGGCCCAGGAATACCGCCAGCTGGCCCAGAAGATCCATGACAATTCCGGCAAGGGCACCATCCCGACGCCGATCACCATGGAAGAGCTGGAAGACATGCTGCTCGACTTCGGCATCATGAAGACCGACGAGCAGATGCTGGCCGAACTGGCCGCCAAGGAAGCCGCCAAGCAGGCCGTCGCCGCCGTGTGACCGGCTCAGACGAAACCGGGCGCCGGCCTTGACCCGGCGCTCCTTTTCAATCCGGCGGATGTGCCGCCATCCTGTTTCAGAAGGGGTCGAACGCCATGAGCCTCGATTATGAAAACGACAGCCAGCTCCACGAGAAACTGATCGAGGACGTGCTGTCGCACTATCCCGACAAGACGGCCAAGCGCCGCAAGAAGCACCTGAACGTCGCCAAGACGGGCGAAGAGGTCGATGCCGAGGACGGCAAGCCGCTTTCCGAATGCGACGTGAAGTCGAACATCAAGTCCATTCCGGGCGTCATGACCATTCGCGGCTGCGCCTATGCCGGCTCCAAGGGCGTGGTCTGGGGCCCGGTCAAGGACATGGTCCACATCTCCCACGGACCGGTCGGCTGCGGCCAGTATTCGTGGTCGCAACGCCGCAACTACTATATCGGCACGACCGGCATCGACACCTTCGTCACCATGCAGTTCACCTCCGATTTCCAGGAGAAGGACATCGTCTTCGGCGGCGACAAGAAGCTTGAAAAGGTGATCGACGAGATCGAACAGCTCTTCCCGCTCAACAACGGCGTCACGATCCAGTCCGAATGTCCAATCGGCCTGATCGGCGACGACATCGAAGCCGTGTCGCGTAAGAAGAAGAAAGAGATCAACAAGACCATCGTGCCGGTGCGCTGCGAAGGTTTCCGTGGTGTGTCGCAGTCGCTCGGCCACCACATCGCCAATGATGCGATCCGCGACTGGGTGTTCTCCGGCGAGGACAAGCATGCCGAATTCGAGACCGGGCCCTACGACGTCAACATCATCGGCGATTACAATATCGGCGGCGATGCCTGGGCGTCGCGCATCCTGCTTGAGGAAATGGGCCTGCGGGTGGTCGGCAACTGGTCGGGCGATGCGACGCTTGCCGAAATCGAGCGGGCGCCGAAGGCAAAGCTCAACCTCATCCATTGCTATCGGTCGATGAACTATATCTGCCGCCACATGGAAGAGAAATACGGCATCGCCTGGACGGAATACAACTTCTTCGGTCCCTCCCAGATCGAATCCAGCCTGCGCAAGATCGCCAAGTATTTCGGGCCGGAGATCGAGGCCAATGCCGAAGCCGTCATCGCCAAGTACCGGCCGCTGGTCGATGCCGTGATCGACCGTTTCCGCCCGCGCCTCAAGGGCAAGACGGTGATGCTCTATGTCGGCGGCCTGCGCCCGCGCCACGTCATCACGGCCTATGAGGATCTCGGCATGGAGATCGTCGGCACCGGCTACGAGTTCGGCCATAACGACGATTACCAGCGCACCAGCCACTACGTCAAAAGCGGCACGCTGATCTATGACGACGTCACCGGCTACGAGCTGGAAAAGTTCATCGAGGGCATCCGTCCCGATCTGGTCGGTTCGGGCATCAAGGAAAAGTACCCGGTCCAGAAGATGGGCATCCCGTTCCGCCAGATGCATTCCTGGGACTATTCCGGCCCCTATCACGGCTATGACGGCTTCGCGATCTTCGCCCGCGACATGGATCTGGCCATCAACAACCCGGTCTGGGGCCTCTACGACGCACCGTGGAAGAAGAAGGCGCCGGCACCGATGGCGATCGCCGCCGAATGAAGAACCATTCCCGCTTCGCCCGCGAAACGGGAATGCCGACATCCGGTCCGGCGAGACCGGCGGAATGAACCAGCGCCGGTGGGCCAGCGCCCGTCCGGTTCCTTTCAATGTCTCATATGTCCCAGTGCCGCCGTATGGCGCGGCCTGCAAGGATGGAGGTGACCAGTCATGCCACAGTCGGCTGAAAAAGTACTCGACCATGCCCCGCTCTTCCGTGAGCCCGAATATGTCGAGATGTTGAAGAACAAGAAGGAAACCTTCGAATGCCCGCATCCGGGCGAATGGGTCGACGACCAGCGCGAATTGACCAAGACCTGGGAATATCGCGAGAAGAATCTCGCCCGCGAGGCTCTTGTCGTCAATCCCGCCAAGGCCTGTCAGCCGCTCGGCGCGGTGTTTGCCGCCGCCGGGTTTGAGAAGACCATGTCCTTCGTGCATGGATCGCAGGGCTGCGTCGCCTATTACCGCTCGCACCTGTCGCGTCATTTCAAGGAGCCGTCGTCGGCGGTTTCCTCATCGATGACGGAAGATGCGGCCGTGTTCGGCGGCCTGAAGAACATGATCGACGGGCTTGCCAATACCTATACTCTCTATGAGCCGAAGATGATCGCGGTCTCGACCACCTGCATGGCCGAGGTCATCGGTGACGACCTGCGCAGCTTCATCGAGAATGCCAAGAACGAAGGCTCGGTGCCGGCCGATTACGACGTGCCGTTCGCCCATACGCCGGCCTTTGTCGGCAGCCATGTCGACGGCTACGACAACATGGTGCGCGGCGTGTTCGAGCATTTCTGGAAGGGCCAGCCGCGCACGGAGATCAAGGGCAAGTTCAACCTGATCCCCGGCTTCGACGGCTTCTGCGTCGGCAACAACCGCGAGATCAAGTGCATGCTGGCGATGATGGGGGTCGACTATACCTTCATCCAGGACGCCTCCGACCAGTACGACACGCCCTCGGACGGCGAATACCGCATGTATGACGGCGGCACGAAGATCGACGACGTCAAGGCGGCGTTGAATGCCGAGTGGACCCTGTCGCTGCAGCATTACAACACGCGCAAGACCGAGGACTATTGCAAGGAGGTTGGCCAGAAGGTCGCGTCGCTGCACTATCCGATGGGCGTTCGCGGCACAGACGACCTGCTGATGAAGGTCTCCGAGATGACCGGCAAGGAGATCCCCGAAGAACTGCGCATGGAGCGCGGCCGCCTGGTCGACGCCATGGCCGACAGCCAGGCCTATCTGCATGGCAAGAAATACGCGATCTATGGCGACCCGGATTTCGTCTATGGCATGGCCCGCTTCATCCTGGAAACCGGCGGCGAACCGACCCATTGCCTGGCCACCAACGGCTCAGCCGCCTGGGAAGCCGAGATGAAGGACCTCTTCGCCTCCTCGCCCTTCGGCAAGGATTGCCAGGTCTGGCCCGGCAAGGACCTCTGGGCCATGCGGTCGCTGCTCTTTACCGAGCCGGTCGATCTGTTGATCGGCAGTTCCTACGGCAAGTATCTGGAGCGCGACACCGGCACGCCGCTGCTGCGGCTGACCTTCCCGATCTTCGACCGCCATCACCATCACCGCTTCCCGGTCATGGGCTATCAGGGCGGCTTGCGCGTGCTGACGACGATCCTCGACAAGTTCTTCGACGTCTACGACCAGCAGACGATCGTCCCGTCGAAGACAGACTATTCCTTCGACCTGACGCGCTGAGTCCGGCAGCATCCTGCAACACCGAAACCGGCTCCTCCTGGGGCCGGTTTTGCTTTGGGCGCTGATTTTCGCGGTCAGTCGTGGTATATGTCGGTCGGACCATGGAGACAGTCATGAACATTTCCGTCAGTGAAGCCGCCAAAAGACTTGCCGAGCTTGTCCGCCGCGCCGTAGCGGGGGAGGAGATTGTCCTGACCGACGCTGGAAAAGCGGTTGTAAGGTTGAAGGCGGAAGAGAAAAGAGCGCTAACGCCCGAAGAGAAGTTGGCGATCATTGATGACATAAGTCGCCGCGCCGCGGAGGAAGCGACACCCGGCCCCGATGCGGCGCGCAGTCAGGATTTTCTCTACGATCCCGAGACCGGACTGCCCGCGTGATTGTCGTAGACACGTCGGCGATGCTGGCGATCCTCTTGCGAGAGCCCGGGGCGGGTGAGTTGGCCAACCGATTGGCGATGTCAGGCGACGTTCTTATATCGGCGGGAACGTTGTCTGAAATGTATATCGTGGCCAGCAGGCGGGGTATTTTCGAAAGGCTTGACGAGCTTCTGGCGCGGATCAAGCCGGAGATCGTTCCGGTCACGGAGGAGGTCGCGCAACAGATCGGTGCCATCTACCGCCAATGGGGCAAGGGCTTTCATCCTGCCGGTCTCAATTTCGGAGATTGCTTTGCCTACGCCCTGGCGAAGGATCGCGACTTGCCGCTGCTGTTCGTCGGCAACGATTTTGTACGGACCGATATCCGCCCGGCAATCGGCTTTGCCTGACTGCTTTGTCGGGAAGCTGACAAGCCGACAACAATTTTGTCGCAACCGGATTCCGGGAGATTCCGGAACGTCATGAATTCCCTATGAAAAACTGCTTTCCTTGATGCTGGCATGCCGCTTGCAGAGTTCTGTTTGTCGCCTCCTTTCCGGAGGTGGTTCGAACAAGGATCGCGCCAATGTCGCTGAAAGCAAAGATCGACGACGTGTTCAACGAGCCCGGTTGCGACAAGAACCAGGGCAAGGATGCCAAGGCGCGCAAGAAGGGCTGTTCCAAGCCGCTGACGCCGGGGGCGGCGGCCGGCGGCTGCGCCTTTGACGGCGCCAAGATCGTGCTGCAGCCGATCACCGATGTCGCCCATCTGATCCATGCACCGCTCGCCTGCGAGGGCAATTCCTGGGACAACCGCGGGGCTGCCTCCTCGGGGCCCAGCCTTTGGCGCACCAGCTTCACCACCGATCTCACCGAACTCGACATCGTCATGGGCCAGGGAGAACGAAAGCTGTTCAGGGCGATCCGCGAAATTTCGGAAAACTACGCTCCGCCGGCGATCTTCGTCTATTCCACCTGCGTGACGGCGCTGATCGGCGACGATATCGAGGCCGTCTGCCGCCGCGCGGCGGAGAAATTCGGGCTTCCCGTGGTGCCGGTCAACGCGCCCGGCTTTGTCGGCTCGAAAAACCTTGGCAACAAGCTGGCCGGCGAGGCGCTGCTCGACCATGTGATCGGCACGCGGGAGCCGGATGACGCCACCGACATGGACGTCAACATTCTCGGCGAGTTCAACCTGTCCGGCGAATTCTGGATGGTCAAGCCGCTGCTCGAAAGATTGGGGATGCGGATACGCGCATGCATTCCCGGCGATGCCCGCTACCACGACGTCGCCACCGCCCACCGGGCGCGCGCGACGATGATGGTCTGTTCGACCGCCCTCATCAATCTTGCCCGCAAGATGGAGGAGCGCTGGGGCATTCCCTATTTCGAGGGCTCGTTCTACGGCATTTCAGACACATCCGACGCGCTGCGCCAACTGGCGCGGCTGCTGGTCAATCAAGGAGCCGACCCTGCGCTCCTTGAAAGGACGGAATCCCTCATCGAGGAGGAGGAGGCCACCGCCTGGGCCGCTCTCGAGGGATTCCGTCCCCGCCTTGAAGGCAAGCGTGTGCTGCTCAACACAGGCGGCGTGAAGTCCTGGTCGGTGGTGCATGCATTGCAGGAGATCGGCATCGAGATCGTCGGCACCTCGGTTAAGAAATCGACGCCCGAGGACAAGGAGCGCATCAAGCAGATCCTCAAGGACGAGAACCACATGTTCGACAGCATGGCGCCGCGCGATCTCTACGCCATGCTGGCCGAGCACAAGGCCGATATCATGCTGTCGGGTGGCCGCACCCAGTTCATCGCGCTGAAAGCCAAGATGCCCTGGCTCGATATCAACCAGGAACGCCATCATCCCTATGCCGGCTATGACGGCATGGTGGAGCTGGTGCGCCAGATCGACATCGCCATCCACAATCCGGTCTGGCAGACGGTGCGCGAACCCTGTCCCTGGGACAGAGAGGGCAATCCGGCCGAAATCGCCGCCGTTGTGTCTGCCGCAACCGATGAGGCGGCGCTGCCGACGCCAGCCCATGCGTTCCGAAAATTTCTGTCCACCACCGCCGACGACATGGGAGAATGCTGATGGCCCGCGTATTGCACCCGACCAAATCCGCGGCGGTCAATCCGCTCAAATCCTCGCAGCCGCTGGGTGCCGCCTTCGCCTATCTCGGCGTCGATGGCGCCATGCCGCTGTTTCACGGCAGCCAGGGCTGCACCTCCTTCGCACTGGTGCTGTTCGTGCGCCATTTCAAGGAAACCATCCCGCTGCAGACCACCGCCATGGACGAGGTGGCGACCATTCTCGGCGGGGCCGACCACCTGGAAGAGGCGATCCTCAACCTGAAGAGCCGCACCAAGCCGTCGCTGATCGGCATCTGCACCACGGCGCTGGTGGAAACCCGCGGCGAGGATTTCGCCGGCGATGTCGCAGCGATCAAGGCGCGCCGCGCCGAGGACCTGGCCGGCACCGAAGTCGTGCTGTCGACCACGCCGGATTTCGACGGCGCCATCGAGGAGGGCTGGGCCAAGGCCGTTACCTCGATGATCGAGGGCGTGACTGTGCCCGGCGAACGGGTGCGTGACCCGAAAAAAGTGGCGATCCTGCCTGGCTGGCACCTGACGGTCGCCGATATCGAGCATATCCGCGAAACGGTGGAAAGTTTCGGCCTGACGCCGGTGATCCTGCCGGACGTCTCCGGCGCGCTTGACGGAACGGTGCCCGACCGCTGGATCCCGACCACTTATGGCGGCACGAAGGTCGAGGACATCCGCGATCTCGGAACCTGCTTCCAGGCAATCGCCATCGGCGAGCACATGCGCGGACCGGCGGAGGCCTTGCAGGCAAGAACCGGCGTGCCTTACGCTCTGTTTCAGCAGCTCTCGGGCATGAAGGCGATCGACCGCTTCATCACCATGCTGGCAATGATTTCCGGCAATCCGGTGCCGGCCCGGGTCCGCCGCCGCCGGGCCCAGTTGCAGGACGCGCTGCTGGACGGTCATTTCCATTTCGGTGGCAAGCGGATCGCGATCGCCGCCGAGCCGGACCATCTCTATCAGCTCTCGACCTTCTTCACCGGTCTGGGCGCCGAGATCACGGCGGCGGTCACCACCACCGGCACCAGCCGCATCCTGTCGAAGGTCCAGGCCGAGGTGGTTCAGGTCGGCGACCTCGCCGATCTGGAGGCGATGGCGCAAGCTGCTGAGGTCGATCTCATCGTTACCCATTCGCATGGCCGGCAGGCCGCCGAACGCCTCGGCGTGCCGCTGATGCGCGTCGGCTTCCCGATCTTCGACCGGCTCGGCAGCCAGCACAAGCTCACCGTACTCTACGAGGGCGCCCGCGACCTGATCTTCGAGGCGGCCAATATCTTCCAGGCCAACCAGCATCAGCCGACGCCTGAAGGGCTCAATCCTTTCCGCAACAGGGAGACCGACAATGACAGCTGTCCGACGTCTTTCACTCGTCACTGACGAGGGTCAGGCACCTGCGCCCGAACGCCCCAAGGGGGCATTGCGCATCGCGATCGCGACGCAGGACATGAAGGGGCTGAACGCCCATTTCGGTTCGGCGAAGCTGTTTGCGGTCTATGACGTGACGCCCGAACGCTGGAATTTCGTCGAGGCGGTCGGTTTCGGCGATGTGTCCGACGAGAGCGGCAAGCACAAGACCGAGGGCGACGATCGGATCACGCCGAAGGTCGAGGCGCTCAAGGGTTGCCACCTGTTGTTCTGCCTGGCGATCGGCGGCCCGTCCGCCGCCAAGGTCGTCTCGGCGAAGATCCACCCGATCAAGGTGCCCCAGCCTTCCTCCATCGAGGAGGTGCTGTCGCGCACCCGGACAATGCTCAAGACCGCGCCGCCGCCCTGGCTGCGCAAGGTGCTGGCCGAGGCCGGCGTTTCCGTCACCAAACCGTCCTTCGACGACGAAGATTGAAAAAGGAGACCGCCCATGACCCCGACTGCCGTTCTCAAAAAGACCGCTGCAAACGACGACGTCGACGCCATGGAGACGCCGTTCATGAAGTGCCTCGTGCGGCTGATGCGCGCTCAGGATACCTATGACGCCTGGGAGGGGCGCTCGGATGCTTCCATCCTCACCGACTTCATCGTGACGAAGGAGCAGCGCCGGGAGATTCCGATCATCGGCGATCCCGACCCGGATGTGCTCTGGCGGCTGGAAATCTTCTATTCAGCGGTCGGGCTGGCCATCGAGCAGGAAACCGGGATCATGGCTTCGCCGATGATGAAGATGAGCCATGAGGGTTTTGGCCGCGTGCTGCTGACGACCGGCCGCCTCGTCGTCGTGCTGAAGACCTTGCGCGACGTGCACCGCTTCGGTTTCGAAAACCTCTCCAAGCTTGCCGAGGCCGGCAACAAGCTGGTGCAGGACGCTGTCGAAATGGTCGGGAAATTCCCGGACGTGGCGAAATACTGAAGGCGGGAGGTGGCGATGTCGAAACTCGAAGAGCTGCAGAAGAAGGTCCGCAAGCTCAACTCTCGTGCGGGAATTGCCAAGATGGAACTGCATGATCTGGCCGAGGACCTGCCGATCAACTGGGCGGAAATCATCACGGTCGCCGAAAAGACCTATGGCGTCTTTGCCGAGCTCGATGCGGCGAAGGCCGAGCTCGCGGCGATGGAGGGCGTCTGATGTACGGCCCCTTTGCTACCCGCGATGGTTCAAGCTGGATGCCGGACTACCTGACGGCGATCGACGGCAAAACCTGCATCGGCTGCGGCCGGTGCTTCAAGGTCTGCTCGCGTGGCGTCATGCATCTCTATGGCGTCGATGAGGATGGCGTGGTCCTCGGTCTCTGCGACGAGGAAGAGGGGGATGATTTCGACGGCGAACTGAACCGCATGATCATGGTCGTCGATCAGGCCGGCGCTTGTATCGGCTGCGGGGCCTGCGCGCGCGTGTGCCCGAAGAATTGCCAGACCCATGTGACGGCGAGCCGGCTTGCGGCTGCGTAACCCGGGCCTTGAATCCCTCGCCTGAAAGGAGGTCAAACCATGTTCGCCGAACACTATGCCAGCCTGATCGCCGGCCAATGGCCTGCGATCGACTCGGAAACCGCCTTCGACCAGCATGTGCTGGCCTGCGTCTTGTCTCGCGCGCGCGATGAAGCGCTTGCAGGCCGCTACACACTGACCGAATCAACCGGTCTTGGGCCCCGGAGCCTTCTGCGGTTGATCGCGATCAGCTTTCCGGTCGCATCATTCGATCTTGTCGAGCTTGACCCGGCAGGAAAGGAGCCCGAGCGGACGGAGGAGGAAGACCTGCTTCTGGCTCTGTTGCTGCAGCATGCGGATCGCCGTCTCGACAAGAGCGCCTATTTCGCCCGTATCCTCGCAAGGCGATCTATGCGCGACGACCACCTCTGGCAAGATCTCGGCCTTTTCGAAAGAGCCGAGTTGACGCGCCTCCTGAACCGGCATTTCCCCACCCTTGCCCAGGGCAATACCGAAAACATGAAGTGGAAGAAGTACTTCTATCGCACGCTTTGCGAGGCAGAAGGGTTTTCGCTCTGCACTGCGCCAAGCTGTCGAGACTGCTCCGACTTCACGTCCTGTTTCGGGGAGGAGACGGGCGAGAGCCGCCTGGCACGGCTGAAGAATGGCATCGCCGCTGACCACACTTCCCAACAACAAAGTCGGTAGAGCAATGCGGTTGCATTTCCTTAGCCGGACAGGTGAGCGGCCTTGCCTTTGCCGCGCCGCGTCCTTGGCGCCCGGAAACTAGGCCGCACTCCGTTTCAATGTCACCGTAACCGACAGTCCGTCTTTGCGATTGCGGTAGTCAAGGTTGCCGCCGAGGCGTTCGATGGCCATCTGGACGATGGACAATCCGAGGCCGCTGCCGGACGGTGCGCTCAAAGGCCCGCGGTAGAAGCGGTCCGCCGACCGCTTCTGTTCGTTTGCAGTCATACCGGGTCCGAAATCATCGATCTGGATCGTCAGGCTATCGTCCGCGGCGCGCGTCGTACAAATGGTTTCCGTTCCCGAGGGCGCATGTTGAAGCGCATTTTCCAGCAGGTTTCGCAAGATCAGCCGCAGCAGGGTTCGATCGGTCGCAATGCAAAGCGCGCCTTGCTCGCCATCCGACCTCACTGCGATCTGCACCTGACGCTGGACCGCCACGGGCGACAGTTCCACGGAAAGCTCTTCGATCAGCCTCATCACATCGACCTGATCGCGCGAGACGACATCGTCGCGCGCGTCCACGCGCGCCATGTCGATCAACTGGCGCACCATGCGGCTTGTGCGGTCCACGCTGCTGAGAATCTGGCCGAGTGCCTGCCGGCGGGTGTCTGGATCCTCGCTGCGCATGGCAATCTGGGCCTGGGTCTTCAGGCCTGCAAGCGGCGTCTTCAGTTCATGCGCGGCATAGGCGGTGAAATCGCTTTCCCTCACTCGCAGGTCTTCGACACGGCGGAAAAGGCTGTTCAACGCGGCGATCATCGGCCGGATCTCGCGGGGCGCCGGTGCCTCGGGGAGGGGATGAAGCTCGGTTGCGGATCGGGACGAAAGGCTGGCCGCTATCCGATTGAGGGGGGCAAGTCCACGGCCGACGCTCAACCAGATGAGCAGTGCCAGCATGGGCAGGATCACCAGCGCCGGGAGCAGCAGGCCCTTGATCACGTCGCCGACCAGCCTTTCGCGGATTTCGAGGCTGTCACCGACCAGAACGCGGACCCCGAGCGTCGGATTGATCACGGCAAAGACCCGCCAGCGCTCTCCGTTGATCTCGGTTTCGGCGAAACCTTCCCGGTGATCGGCGAGGGAGGTGACCGGCGCGCTTTCGGACCGGCTGACAAGCGTGCCCTGCAAGGACCAGATCTGGCAAGACAACTGGCGGCTATATCCTTCCCCCTGCTCGAACACTCCGCCGGCTTCCCGCGCATTGGCGGCATCCACGGCGGCAGCCACATCGATGTGGTGGTCGGTGATCAGGGAACTCACCATGCGTGCAGCTTCGGTCAGGCGGGCATCGAGCACCCGCTCGACCTCGGCCTGGGTGTTCACGTAGGTCCAGACCACCGCGAAGAGCCAGACCACACCGGTGGTGGCGAGCAGGATGGCGAAAAGCCTGAGTCGGATCGAGGTCATGGTGCTTCGTCCTTCAGCCGGTAGCCGACGCCACGGACGGTTTCGATCAGCTCGGCTCCGAGCTTTGCGCGGATCTTGTGGACGTGGACCTCGACCGTGTTGCTCTCGACGTCCTCCTGCCAGCCATAGAGCTTCTGCTCCAACGCCGTCTTGGACTGGATCGTGCCGGGATTGTCCATCAAGGCCTGCAGGATGGTGAATTCGCGCCGGGACAGCGGCACGGTCCGGCCGTCCTGCTCGGCGCTCATGCGCGCCGGATCGAGGGTCACGCCGCGCCATTGCGGCCGGCTTTCAGCCCGTCCTTGCGCCCGGCGGATGATGGCGCGCAGGCGCGCCGCCAGTTCGTCCAGATCAAAGGGCTTGCCGAGATAGTCGTCGGCGCCGGCGTCCAGTCCCGCGATGCGGTCGCCAACCTCGTCGCGGGCCGTGAGCAGAAGGACCGGCGTGCGGCCCCTCGAGGCGCGCAGCTGAGCGAGCACATCGAGGCCGGAGCCATCCGGCAGCATGAGATCGAGCACGATGGCATCGAAGCGGTTGACGGCAACGGCCTCGCAGGCGTCGGCAACGCGGCCGACCGCGTCGACGGTAAAGCCCAGCATGTTCAGCCCGACCTTCAAGCCATCCGACAATACCTCGTCGTCCTCGACCACCAGTAGACGCATCACACCTCCGTGAACCTGACCTTGGTGCCGTCAATGCGCCGCGCACCTTAAGCCTGCCTTAAGGTGGCGGGCCGATCCGTGCCCCGGACACAGATGGTCCCGCGCCGCAAGGACACAAGGCATGCACTATCCGAAACTCTTCATAGGGCTACTCTTTTCGGCATTTTTTGCCAGCCCCGCCGCGGCGCTCGAGCGGCCGCTTGATATGGACAAGGCATTCGTCTTCAGCGTTGAGCGAAGCGAGGATGGCAGGGTTTACCTCAATTGGGAGATTGCAAAGGGCTACTACCTCTACCGCGAATACCTTGCCGCCGCGACCCTGGACGGCAAGCCTGTTGCACTCGAAACCGGACCCGGCACGCTCAAGGATGATCCCGGTTTCGGAAAGGTCGAGGTCTACTTCGATCATGCGGTGGCGCTTGCCTCGACGGACGCTTCGGCGTTCGAAGTCACCTACCAGGGATGCCAGGAGAAGGGCATCTGCTATCCACCGACGACGCGCAGAATAGATGTTGCCGCCCTTGCGACGGAGCGCGGCAGCAAGTGGATGCCGGCCGGAACGACCGGGTCGGCTGGCTCCACGCCGGTCTTTGGCGATACGCCGGCGGTACCAGTCGAAACGGGCTCGGCCGGCAGCGGCATTGGATTTTCAACGGCCACACCGCCGTCCGGCGGCATGGTGGAGGGCTTCCTCGCCCGTGGCGGCGTTCCGCTGCTTTTGGTCGCCTTTCTCGGACTTGGCATGCTGCTGGCATTCACGCCCTGCGTCTTCCCGATGTATCCCATTTTGGCTGCGACGCTGGCGCGCGAGGGCGAACGGCTGACCGCTCGGCGCGGCTTCACGCTCTCGCTGACCTACGGGCTGGGGCTTGCGACTGCCTTCGGGATGCTTGGTCTGCTCGCCGCCTGGTCCGGGCAAAACCTGCAGTTCGCCCTGCAATCGCCGGTGACGATCGCTCTGACCGCCATGCTCTTCGTCGTCCTTGCCCTTGCCAGCTTCGGATTGTTTGAATTGCAGTTGCCGGCCGTGATCACCCGGTGGTTCATGCGGAAGAGGCTATCTGGTCCAGGATCGATCGGCTCGGCCGCGGTACTTGGCTTTAGCTCCGCCCTGATCATTGGGCCATGTGTCACCGCGCCACTCGCTGGCGCCTTGCTCTATATCGCGCGCTCCGGCGACCTCGTTCTTGGAGCGGCGGCCATCTTCGCGCTGGGGTTCGGCAAGTCCGTTCCGCTCGTCGTGCTGGCCACGTTCGGCTCTGGAATACTGCCGCGTGCCGGTGTCTGGATGGAGCGCATCCGCCAGCTCTTCGGTTTCCTGTTCATCGGCACGGCCATATGGCTTGCCGAACCGCTGCTACCGGCAGCGGCCGTGCTGGCGCTCTGGTCGGTTCTGCTCGTCACCTTCGGCGTGTTTATCGGCGCTTTCGACGTTCTTCGCCCCGAATCCGGTGCACTATCTCGCCTCGGCAAGTCGGCGGGCCTGCTCTCCGCCCTTTACGGCACGGTGCTCGCCGTCGGTCTGGCGGCGGGCGCCAGCGATCCCCTGGCGCCACTTGCGCCGTTTTCCGCGGGCGGGGCCGCCCTTTCCCCGGCCGGCTTGTCGAAGAAGGACTTCATCCCGGTTTCGTCGGTGCATGAGCTCGAAACCCGGCTCGCTGCGAGCGCGAAGGGCAAAAGGCCGGCCCTCGTCTATGTCACGGCCGACTGGTGTGTCAGTTGCCGGACGATCGAACGCAGCGTGTTGTCGCAGCCGGAAGTGGGCGATGCGCTGGCCGGCTTCGATCGGTTGAGCGTCGATCTGACGACGAGCAATGCGGATCTTGCCGGCTTGATGAAATCGCTCGATGTCATCGGCCCGCCGACCATGCTGTTCTTCGAGGAGACGGCGGAAGTCGCGGAGACCCGGCTTGTCGGCGAGGTCGACAAGGCCGATCTGGTCCGGTCCGCCGGCCAGGCAAAGGCGGTCCAACGATGAATGCGATTTCGATCGGTCCGTTTGTCTTCGACGTGGAAAGACTGGCGGCCATTCTCGGCATCGGCGTTTTTGTCACGCTGGCAAGTCTTTTGTCCTCCCGCGCCGCCAGCCGCCTGGGTCCCTGGTCGACGATGACGCTGGTGCTGGGCCTGATCGGCGCGCGCGCCGGCCACGTCCTGCCACATCTGGAGAGTTTTTCCGTCGAACCGTGGCACATCCTCGCGTTCTGGCAGGGCGGTTTCTCGGCGGTTGGGGCCTCGGCCGGCGTTCTGCTGTCGGGCGTGCTTCTGCTGAGGCGCTCACCCCGTCTGTTGCCAAGGGCGGCAGCCAGCCTGACGGCCGGTGCGCTCGTCTGGTTCTCGACCCTGGCACTCCTTGATACCGGTGCCGCCATCGCTGCTCCCGACACCCGGCTCGCGACGCTGGATGGCCGCTCCATTGTCCTTTCCGAGCGCGCCGGCCGTCCGCTTGTCGTCAATCTCTGGGCAAGCTGGTGTCCGCCCTGCCGCCGCGAAATGCCGATGATGGCGGAGATGGCGCGCAGCCATCCGCAGATCGACTTCGTCTTCGCCAACCAGGGGGAGGCGGCCGACCGCGTCGCGGTCTACCTCGCCAATGCAGGCATCGCGATCGAGATGGTGATTGCCGACCAGCTCTCGCTTCTGTCGCGCCATTATGGTGCGCCGGGCCTGCCCGCGACGCTTTTCATCCTCCCAGACGGCACGCTCTACGCCTCCCATCTCGGCGAAATCTCGCGCGAAGGCCTGTCGGAACAGATCAACAAGATTGGAGCTCCGCTTGCGGAAAAGGACATATGAGAATGCGTAAATCCAACGAACGTCGCTCGTTGAGCCGGGTACGGCTGCTGGCCCTGCCCTTGGTATTGCTATCCCTGTCGGCCTGCGTCCAGACGACCCGGCCAGCAGCCGAACCGGACGTGGCGAAGGTCGACCCGTCGGTGGCCAGCATGTATTCGGCGATCGACGATGGCGGGAACCTTGTCCCTGCGGTGGACGCGGCGAAGATCGAGTCGAAAAATGTCCGCCAGGTGGTCGATTACCAGACCACGGAACCGCCCGGCACCATCGTCGTCGATCCCTATGCCCGGTTCCTTTACCTCGTGATGGAGAATGGCAAGGCCATGCGCTACGGCGTTGGCGTCGCCAAGGCCGGCCTCGAATTCGTCGGCGAGGCCGACATAGCCCGCAAGGCGCAATGGCCGGGTTGGACGCCGACCCAGGACATGATCAAGCGGGATCCCGAGCGCTACGAGCCGCTCGCAAAGGGATTGCCGGGTGGGCTCAAGAACCCGCTCGGTGCGCGTGCGCTCTACCTCTACAAGGGCGGACAGGACACGCTCTATCGTATTCATGGGACGAATGAGCCCTGGTCGATCGGAAAATCCGTCTCGTCCGGCTGCATCCGCATGCTCAACCAGGACATCATCGATCTGCACCGCCGCGTGCCGAAGGGCTCGCGCGTCGTCGTGCTCGGCCCCGAACAATCTGGAAAAGGAGAAATCTGATGCTCACCCGCAGAAATCTGATCAATGCCACGCTCTGCACCGCGGCCCTGTCGACCCTGATGCCGCGTCTCTCATCTGCGCAGGACATCACGAAGGAGGAGATCTACTTTGACAAGGATGCCCCCGTGCTCGGCAATCCGAAGGGCAATGTTACCCTCGTCGAGTTCTTCGACTATCAATGCCCCTACTGCAAGAAGTCGCATCCGATGGTGAAAAAGCTGGTCGAGGAAGACGGCAATATCCGCCTGGTGCTGAAGGATTGGCCGGTGTTCGGTGGAGCGTCGATCTTTGCCGCCCAGGCCGTTCTCGGAGCCGCCCAGATCGGTCACTATGAGAAGGCGATGGAGGCGTTGATGCGTACCTCCGGAAAGCTGACCGAGGAGGTCGTGGAAAGCTCGTTGACGGGTGCCGGCCTGAAAATGAAGGAGATCGCTGCCGCCGTGAACAAGCACAACGGCAAGATCTCGGGCCTGCTCGACCGCAATTACAATCAGGCGGTCGCCCTGAATTTCGTGGGAACGCCGTCATTCGTCATCGGGTCCCATCTCTATCCTGGCGTGCTGAACGCGAAGGGTCTCAAGGAGGCCGTCGCCATGGCGCGGGGGTGAACCGGTCGATCTGCCGCGCGCAGGGAGGGTCGACGCGACCTGGCCATGGACCTGCAGTGCTTGAATGCAAAAGACGACGCTCATTGCTCACGAAAAGCGATAGAGGCCGCCGCGCCAGCGATGCCGACGGCGGCTACACTATTGAAGCGTCGCATCATCGTTGGGGATTGCAGCGAACGGCGCGTGCGCGCACCGGCAAGCGCGAAGGGAAACTGCACCGCAGACAGGATCACTGCTGTAACGAGAAGAAGCAGCAAGGCATCCGAGATCTCGACCTCGCGAAGGTCTATGACCGTTGGCAAGACCGAGACATAGAATATTACGGATTTTGGGTTTCCGATTGTGATGAGTATGCCTGAGACGAAGGCGCTTCCGCTTTGGCCGGCGCCGCTTTCTGCGACGTCCAGGTCATGTGGAGACGTCCAGAATCGATATGCCAGCCAGCAAAGATATCCCACGCCCGCCCATTTGATGCCCAGCAAGGCCAAGCTGAACGCCTCGGCAATGGATGCGAGACCTGCAAGAGCCGTTGTCAGATAGATGAGGTCACCAAGCACCATTCCCGCGGTCGCCGATGCGGCACGCCCGTACCCGCTCCTGACTGCATGAGCGACGATCGCAACGATCTGCGGTCCTGGGATCACCGCAGCGACGGTCAATGCGGTGGAGTAGGCGATTAACCCAGCAGGGGTCATAGTGGTCATCTCCAGATTGTGCTGACAAAGCGGCATGCTCATGCGCTTGAGCACGTGGGAAGCTTACCGGTTCTTCTTGCGACTGACACCCTCCGACGTCGCGGCCTCATTTGGCGAATACGATTGAAGATGTCGTCTGTGACGCCGCCGAAAGAATGCTCGAATGCAATACGCAACGCGGGAAAGGCGGGACTTAACGGCGGGGCCGGATCAGTTCGTAGATTGAGGCGATGCCATGGCTGCCATACCCCGCCTCTGTCCTTGCTGTCATCAAATCACGCATGGGCTGCATCAGCGACCCTCTGATCCCCTGGGCCTCGGACCATTTCATGTAGTGGTCCATCCCTACCATTTGCATTCGCAGGCTCGAAGACGTTCCCTCATCATAGGCCCGGCGAGTAATTTGATCGCCAAGACGGGGTAGCGCGGCGGCGAGGCCTGCGATCCACGGACCAGCGAGCCGAAACAGGTCGTCGAAAGGCTTGCCTTCGGCCTCAAGCGTCGCTGCGGCGTGAAAGAAACCGCCATAGAGACCATACATGATGCTCAGCAGTCCCAGCTCCAGCGTGGGAGCTTGCCCGGGGTCGGTGCCCAGAAAGGCGCAATTGCCGAGTGCGGCGAGAACCTTCGACGCAGAACTGTAGGCCTGTTCGGAACCGCTGAACAGGATCATCGCTCCACTGCTCCCGAGCATGGGTGGGGTCGCCATCACTGCACCATGCAAATAGGCCCCTCCCTGATCGGTCACCAGTTCCGCAATATGGCGAGCTTCCGCGGGAATTCCGTTGGTCAGGTTGATAACGATGCGACCGGCCAAACTGGCCCCGCACGTGGAGAGAACCGCCCGGACTGCAGCATTGTCGAGCAGGCTGACGATCGTAATCGGGGAGGCCCGCACGGCTGCGTCCGCGCTACTTGCGACGTCCACACCCTTTCGGCGCAACGCCTCGCTCTTCGAGCCGGTCCGATTCCAGACTGTCAGCGGGGCGTGCGCCACCAACAACTTCGCTGCTGCCTGCCCCATCGATCCGAGGCCAAGAAGGGACACTTTGATCATGTCCCGGTCTGGCTGTGCTGTCATGTTCCGTCTCCTGAAGTGTGTACCAATGACTACAGCAATGGACGCATTGAGGTAAACTGTAGTATCTGGTTCTCAATGTCCACATATGGAGACATCGTCGTGAACCTGAACGATCTGGCATTTTTTGTACACGCGGTGGATCATGGCGGTTTTGCCTCTGCGGCACGAGCTCTCGGTCTGCCGCGATCAACCATCAGCAAACGGGTTGGCGAACTTGAGCAGGCCCTCTCGGTCATCCTTGTCGAGCGCTCGTCCCGAAACTTCCGGCTTACGCCACTGGGCGCTGCCTTCTATCGGCATGCAGCGGCCAGCCTGGCCGAGGCCGAGGCAGCAAAAGACATCATTTCCCGACAATTGGCCGAGCCCCAAGGCCAAGTTCGAATAACGGCTTCGGTCACCCGCTCGAAGCTCCTGGCACCTGTTCTCCCGGAACTTGCCCGGCTCTACCCCAAGGTTCAATTCGAACTTCAGGCGACCGACGCGGTGATCGACATCAAGCAGGAGGGGGTGGACATTGCTATCCGTAGTCACTTCTCCGATCTGCCCGCCTCAGATCTTATCCAGCGCAGGCTTGATTCGCAGTCTATCATTCTGGTGGCCTCGTCCTCGTATCTTCAGCGTGCGGGAACGCCCGAAAAACCTGAGGACCTGCAAAATCATGATGGTCTCGTCGCAGATCTGCAGACCGCCGGGTCGGGTTGGCTGATCCGCTCGTCCGATGCCGCGCAGCGCGTCTTCCCGCGACGCCGGCTGGTTTCCAATGAAACTGCGGTGCTGGAACAGGCGGCCGTGGCCGGTCTCGGCGTGGCGTGCCTGCAGGAAAGGCTTTGTACTTCGAGACTGAGCCAAGGCGAACTCGTGCGCGTCCTTCCGCGGCACCATGCCGGAACACTGCAGACAAGTCTCTTGATGCCGCCGCGCCGCGGCGAGATTCCCGCGGTGAGAGCGGCGGTAGATTTCATCGTCGCTCATTTTTCCAGCCAAGCAAAAACCTAGGTTCCTCGGCTACCCGCGCGGCCTGGGAAACCGTGATTTGCAGGGCCGCTGTACAGTCTTGCGGTCCCACCGCCCACTCCCCAAAACTGTGCCGCCTGGAATGGCGAGAAGGACAACGGGACCACCTGCATTGGAGCGTTATGATGTGCGGTCCCGTATCACGGCCTCGCAAACGCTGGTGGCACTGCTGCTCGAGCAGGTCGGCCCAATAACCACTGAACGGCCTACAGCCCGGTAGGTTTCATTCTCCAGCCAAGCGTGGAAAATTCTCCATTGACAATAATACGTACGGACGTATTAATTTGTCGGCATTGAAAATGGAGCAAGTGGCGATGGATTTCATATGCGAAACCTGCGGTACCCAATACGGACAGATTGCGGCGCCCCCCGACCGCTGCATGATCTGTGAAGACGAGCGGCAATATGTCGGGTGGGACGGCCAGCGCTGGACTTCACATAAATCCTTACAGCAGCGGCTCAGCATTCGTATCGAGCCCTATCGCGGCATGATGGCGCTGACGACGCAACCCGCATTCGCCATAGGCCAGCGCGCCCTGCTGCTGCCGACCGCCGCCGGCAATGTACTCTGGGAGGCTCTTCCGGTCGTCACCGATGATGCCGTGGCGCGCATCCGGGAGGCCGGCGGCCTTGCTATGATCGCGATCTCGCATCCGCATTTCTACAGCGCCATGGCAGAATGGAGCGCAGCATTTGGCAACGTGCCGATCTATCTGAATGCCGCAGACCGCGACTGGGTCGGAAGGCGTGATGCGAATATCGTCTACTGGGGTGAAGGTGACCGCCTGGTTCTGGGCGAGGGAATAAGCCTGATCCGCTGTGGCGGGCACTTCGATGGCAGCACCATATTGCATTGGGCCGATGGGCCTACGGCCGGCGGCGCGCTCTTCAGCGGCGATACGCTGCAGGTCACCCAGGACCGCAGGCGCGTCTCCTTCATGTACAGCTATCCCAACCTGATCCCGCTGGATCGGCGATCTGTCGAGGTCATCAGGCAAAGGCTCTCGGGACTGCGTTTCGACGATGTCTACGGCTATGCCCGCGAACGCGACATTATCGGCGATGGGCGGGCGGCTGTGGATCGGTCCTTCGGCAGCTACCTTGACGTGGTCGGCTGAGCCCTCATTCCCCTCTTCATTGCAACCAGGAACAATACGCTCAACCATATGAGGAGTTTGATATGATTGACGATATGAACTTCATCGAGGTTCTCGGTTCACGCATGGCCTATCGCAGGATCGGGCCACGCGGCGCGCCGATCGCGCTTTTCCTTCACGGCAATCCCACGTCGTCCTATATCTGGCGAAACATCATGTCGCAGGTCGCGGGGGCGGATTGCATCGCGCCCGACCTCGTCGGTTTCGGCCGCTCCGACAAGCCCGTGATCGACTATCGCTTCGCCGACCACGTTCGCTATCTCGACGCCTTCGTCGATCGGATGGGGCTCGACAGCTTCTATCTGGTCGCGCAGGACTGGGGGACGGCGCTGGCATTCGAACTCGCCGCGCGCCGGCCGGAACGGGTGCGCGGCCTGGCCTTCATGGAGTTCATCCGGCCCTTCAAAGACTGGAACGATTTTCACCAGCGGCCTCAGGCACGCGCGCTGTTCCAGCAATTCAGGACACCGGGTGTCGGCGAAAAGTTGATCATCGAAGACAATGTCTTCATTGAGCAGATCCTGCCGGCTTCGATCCACCGCAAGCTGAGCCGTGAGGAAATGGAGGCTTACCGCCAACCGTTTCTTGAGCCGTCCGCGCGCCTCCCTGTCTGGCGTCTGCCGAACGAGCTGCCAGTCGGCGGGGAGCCCGACGATGTATGGTCGACGCTGTCGGCAGCCCACGCGGCGCTGCGGGAGAGCACCTATCCGAAGGTTCTTTTCCACGGCACACCGGGAGCCTTGGTTTCACCCGAGTTTGCGCAGCACTTTGCCGCAGGCCTCACCAACTGCACGGTGGTTTCGCTCGGCGACGGCGCACATTATCTGCAGGAAGATCATCCTGAGGCAATTGCCGAAGGTGTTTCTGCGCTGATTGCCAGGGCCGAGCAGGCAAGGGAAGTTACGGCGGGACGTGAGCACCCCGAGATCACCATCACCTATTGCGGCCCGTGCGGCTACCTTGCCAAGGCAAAGTCGGCAGCGGCCGCGCTCGAAGGTGAGTTGGACGTATCGCCAAAGCTTGTCGCGGGTGCAGGCGGGGTGTTCCGCGTGTCGATCGGCGACGAGATCGTGATTACACGCCGGAAGGGATATTTTCCTGATCCCGGCGACATCGTAACGGCCGTCAGAGCCGCCCTGGATCACACCCCCGCGTCAGCACCGTGACGCAAGCTTCAATCGACCCGGTCCGGACGCAGTGCGCTCGGCGAAATCCCGAGCCTGGCAACGAACTGGGTCGACATGTGCGAGTGAGAGGAAAAGCCACATTCGAGCGCAATCTGCGCCAGAGGCAGCGGGCTGGTCCTGATCAGCCGGCGTGCGCGGCGGAGCCGGCATTCGATGATATGTTCGCGCGGCGTGCGCCCGGTTGTCTGTCGGAAGGCGCGGGAGAAATGCCCGGCGGAAAGTCCAAGGGCAGCCGAAAGGTCGGAAACCAGAATGCCACCCGCCAGGCCTTCGTCGATCATCTCGTCGATCCGCCGCAGACGGTTGGGGGTGATCCAATCTGGGGCGCGCGTCTCCACTGCGTCAGCCAAGCCACCGGCCCGCTGAATGAGGCGGAGTACCAACGGCTCACAATCGAGACCGTCGGCGCCAGCGAGCAATCTCTTTCGGAGCCCGTGGGCAATAGGGATGGCCCCAGCATCCACGATGTCGCTGCCCTCGCGATTTGAGGCGATATCGCTGCCGGCAAGCAGCAGATACTCGCCGCCGCTTCGAGAGCTCGAGAACACATCGCAACCCCTGGCGCGCACGGCCAGAGTGTTGGCTCGCACCTTGAAGGACAGGCGCCGGTCGCTGCCGATGGCATGTTCGCCGCTTTGACAATCGAAGGCGAAACCGATCTCGTTTTCCGCCACGACATAGCGAACACAATAGGGCGAGGCGGGCAACAGGGACACGCGCCAGTTCGCCGTGGTGACGGCAACCGGCTCAGGCTGGTGCGTTGGCGTGGACGCGGCGGGTGACATTCGATGAGGCTACAACCGATTGTGCGGCGGTGAAAGATGCAATCCATTTCATGTCAGATTTCTGAAAGCGAACGGGCATCCGTGACTCTAGGGTTTGCGGGAAGGGAGTCCGGAATGCAGTTTACCGACGACGAAATCGAAGATGCTTTGCAGGTGGTCCGTTCTTTGGTGCCGGCGACCCCCGACTATGCCTGGCCGCTGCTGGCACTTGAGACGGGTGTCAACGTCATTGTGAAGCACGAGAACCACACCCCTACCGGATCTTTCAAGGCCCGCGGCGGGCTGGTCTATGTAGATGCACTGTGCCGCCGAGGCGCACCGCGTGGGCTGGCGACGGCAACACGCGGCAACCATGGACAGTCGATCGCCATCGGCGCCCGGAAGGCCGGTATTGGCTGCCTGATCGTAGTGCCCGAAGGCAATTCGGCCGAGAAGAATGCCGCCATGCAAGCCTTCGGGGGCGAATTGATGGTGGCGGGACGGGATTTCGACGAGGCGCGGCAGATCGCTGCGCAACAGGCGGAAGCGCGGGGTTATCTCGTCGTGCCGTCATTCGATCGCGACCTCGTGCGGGGCGTCGCCACATACGGGTGGGAGTTGTTCAAGCGCCAGGCGGATCTCGACGCTCTCTTCGTACCTGTCGGGATGGGATCGGGGATCTGCGCGCTCATTGCCATGCGCGACAGGCTGAAGCTGAAGACCGATATCATCGGCGTCGTGGCCGATGGCGCTCCGGCTTTTGCGCAATCATTCGCTGCCGGGCGGCGGATCGCGGGTCAAGCGGCCGTGACCTTCGCGGACGGCATGGCCTGTCGCGAACCGCCGGAAGAAGCGCTGGCGATCGTTCTCAAAGGGGCGGCGGATATCACCACGGTCGGTGACGACGAAATCGCCGAGGCCATGCGATCGTTATTCCGCTCGACGCATAACGTGGCCGAAGGCGCTGGCGCAGCCGCCTATGCCGCGCTTTGCCTGCGGCGCGAGCGCTATCGCGGCAAGAAGGTGGCGGTGATCATGACCGGCGGCAATATCGATCAGGACAAGTTTGCCAAGGTCTTGAGCGGCGAGACGCCATGAGTGCCGCGCTGAATGGACACTGGAGGCGCGGACGGCTGTTCGTCGTCGTGGCGTCGTCGCTCATCCTGCTGGTGATGGCTGGCATGTCCGCCATACTCTGGCAGGCAAGCAGCCAGATGCTTTATCCGGCGGGGCCAGGCGACCATGGCAGCCTGGCAAACTGCAGGACCGAGACGCAGGTTTACTGGGGCAACGATTGCGGGCGATTGGCCAGCAGTGATGTGCTGGAGGTAACCGACACAGCCTTCACGTCAGCCAATGGCTATCAGCTGTCGGGTTGGGTGGTGCACGCCAAGGAAACGCCCGCAAGCGAGGTCAAGGGTGTCGTGCTCTATGTGCCGGGCGGCGGAAGCGACCGGCGTGAAGCCTCGCGCTATGCGGAACTCGTTCTGGGGTTAGGCTACGACCTCGCGGCTTTCGATCCGGTCTGCCACGGCATGTCGCCATGTACGGTTCCCGGAGTCTCGTTTGGTGCTCGCGAGCGGGCAGATGTCGCCTCCGCAGCCGATTTCCTCAAGGTCAGGTATAAGACGGTGTTCGTCATGGGGAGCTCGGTTGGCGCAGCCTCGATCCTGTCGGCCCTGCCTTTGTTGCAGGGCGTAGCGGGTGTCATAGCGGAAAATCCGATGGCGAGCTTTGACAGTCTGATCAGAAATGCACCCGAAGCTCAGGGCCTCCCCGACATCATGGTCGATGCGTTGATCGGGCTCAGCCGGTGGCGCGGGCAGTTCGGGGCGGGCCACGATGCAATCGACGGCGTTCGCGCCTCCTCAGGCGTTCCCATCCTCTTCATCCACAGCAAGGCCGACGCCGTCGTCTCCTGGCACCAGACCGAAGAGCTCGCCGCAAGCTATCTCGGACCGAAGAGAGTGGTGCTGACCGCCGAGGGCGGGCACGGCGCCGTCTGGAATTCGAACCGGGCCCTCTTCGAAACCGAAGTGACGCAGTTTCTCCAACAATACGGGACCTGACCATGCAGTTTCTTTTCATCATCAGCCACGATGCGGACTTCGCACCGACCGACACATTGATCGGCGACATCTTCGCCTGGATCGAGCAGGCCACGGCAGATGGACAGCGCATTTCCGGCAAGCCGCTGCAACCCCCGGGAACCGCCAGCACGGTCCGCATTCGCAATGGCAAGAGGCTCCTGACCGACGGGCCGTTCTCGGCCTCCGACGAGCAGATCTGCGCCTACGAACTTGTCGAGTGCAGCTCGATGGAAGAAGCGCTGGAACTGGCGGCCAGGCACCCGATGGCGGCGGCAGCAACGATCGAAGTGCGCCCGGTCTGGACCGAGCGCGAGGCCGAATAACCACCAACCCGATGAAGATGCGGAATCAATGACCCGGGCGCAGCACTGTTGCGGAGACAACCTGGCGAAATCGAAGGAGCGGAGCGGCATTCTGCTCGACCTTCATCCGCAAGATCGCGCCCTCCCAGGCGCTGATCAGAAACTCCGCCAGATCGGCTGGCGCAAAATCCGAGGGGATGTTGCCCGAAGCCTGTCCTTCGGAGATGCATTGCTCGAAGGGTTCAAGCCAGACACGGTAGATGTCCGCCAGTTGCGTCCGCAGCACCTCGCTGGTCTGCGAAAGTTCGATGCTGAAATCGCCGATCAGGCAGCCGCGGGTGAAACCGTCCGCTTCAAGCCGTTCAGTGATCAGCGCGAAATAGTCGAGCAGTCGCTGGCGTGGCGGTTTCGACCGATCATCAAGCGCCTGATGCACGGCATCGCGGGTACGGGCAAAGTAAAGTTCCAACACCTCACCGGCGAAGGCCTCTTTGGAGGCGAAATGGTTGGTGAAGGAGCCTTGCGGCACCTTCGCCGCGGCAACCACGTCGCGTACACCCGCGCCATGGTAGCCCTTGCGAAACAGCACCTGCAGCCCCGCATCAATAATGGTCTGCTTGTTGGACGGCTTGGACATATCTGAATAATATGGATGAACGTATTGAAATACAAGAGCCACCCATCGTCGGGGCGATCCCGCCCAGTGGAGAGGTCAATGCGCTGATTGCAGGCTCGTTGCCGTCAATCGGTCTCAGCGCAGTCGAGTTTTTGTTCAACTCAGCCGGGGAGAAAAGGCGATGCCGTCCACTCGAATTGAAACGCGTGCCGGTTGGATCGGGGAGCGGCACGCCGACCTGATTGCTGCGGTCCATCGGGCGATTGTTGAGGGAATCCTGATTCCCGAATCTGATCGTCATGTCAGGATATTGGAATATCCCCCGGAGGCATTTGCTGCCGCACGTCATAACGGCCCCAACTATACGATCGTAGAGATTTCGATGTTTAGCGGACGGACACCGGATGCCAAGCGTCGGCTGTACCAGGCTCTGGTGCGCGAGTTCGCGGCTTTCGGGGTCGGCCCTACAGATCTGACGATCATCCTGCACGATGTTCCGCGCGAGAACTGGGGGATTAGAGGCCAGTCCGCCGCCGACATCGATCTGGGCTTCAAGGTGGAAGTCTAGACCGAAGGAAAAGAACGCTCCGCGTGCCGCTATTATCGGCTAGCGGTGGCTACCGTGACGCCGCTGCCGCTAGTAATTCGCCAAGCGGTTGCCCATAAAGTCGATGAATGCGCGGAGTTGCCTGGGCATCTGTCTCGCGCTCGGGTGGTATAGATAAAACCCATCGAAGGGAGGCGTCCATTCTCCAAGAACCCGCACGAGCCGTCCTGCCTCGATGCTCTCCCTTGCTTCGACATCGAGCAGGTATGCGACGCCCAGGCCTTGCTCCGCTGCAACCCGCATCATTGCGGTCTCGTTGGCGATAAGCGGCCCTTCAACGCTGACCTCCAGAACCTCGCCGTCCCGCTCGAACTCCCAGCGATACAGGTTCATGGCACCGGGCCAGCGGAACCGGATGCATGGAAACCGGTGCAGATCATGAGGACTCTCCGGCATTCCGAGCCGTTCTACAGGCTGCGGATTTGCCACCACCACGGTATTCGCGGCGGATCTGGCGCCGATCCCGGTCAGCCGAAACGTCGGCTCGGTTTGCAGAAGAAGCACAATTCGCTTCCCGCGGGCGAGTTGACGCTGGCGAAGATGATGGCGCCGTCATAGGGCGCGCGGATTTCCTCGCCGGTGACCCGGGTTCCGATGCGCTCCCCCTCGTGCACGGGTTCGCCCGCCGAAAACGGACGCACCAGCCGGTCCTCGTCGCTGTTGGCCATCACGGCCTCGTCGATTTCCCAAACCTGGGGCGCAACGGCACCGGGCAGGAGGGGCGCTTCCGTCAGCCCGAGATGCGCAAGCCCGTTGAGGATGGTCCTGTAGGCGAGGCGCGGGCCTTCCGGATCGTCGTGACTGCCGCATTCGACGGTCACGGCATATCCGCCGGCGAAGCGCATGTATTCCGCCGTGCCCACGCCATGGGAAACCGCCTCATACGGATAGCCCTTGCCGACCCGGACGCGAGAGGCGCGTTCATGAGCGCTCATCCAACCATGCACGATCATCGGCAGGCCGAGTGCCTTGACGAGCTCTTCCTCCTGCAATGCCTTGTCGAACGGCTCGAGCCCGTCGTGATTGTCCCCCGGGCCGATGAGCGCGAAGGGAAGGCCGGCTGCGCTGAACGAATGCAGGTCTATCAGCACGTCATGCTCCCGCAGAAGCGGGCACAGGACATTGGCGATGCGATCCTCGTTATCCACCGGCACGGGCTTTTCGCTCAGATTGCGATTGAGATTGCGATCGCCTTCCCGGCGGTTCCAGCGATAGGCGAGTGCGTTGACCACCGGGACGAAGGTCACGCTGCCGCGGGCGAGCTTCAGCCGGCCGGAGCGGAATTCAGCGATGATGCGGGAAATCGCCAGCGGTCCGCAGGTCTCGTTGCCGTGCACGGAGCCGGTGACGATCAGCCGCGGCCCGGGCTGCAGCGCCCGGAACGTCACGCATTCCATCACTTCCGTGGGGCTTGCCGCAGCGGCGTTCTCCGCGGCATCGGCCGGCGCGATGTCGATCATCATGCCGGGTTGAAGCCGGCTGGCGAATTCGAGCAACTGGTCATGGGCAATGGCGACGCAGCCCTGCGTGCCGCTGAAATCCGGCCGGGCGGCATGCATGAAGATGGCGCTGCCGCCTGCCGCCCGCGGTGTGGAGTCGTTCCAGCCGACGGGGATGAAGAGATCGAACAGCCGTTCGCCGGTGCGAACCTTCGCTTCCGGCGACATGTCGAGCACGAACTGGTTGTAGAACGGGCTTTCGGGATCCTCGACCCAGTTGTAGTTCGCCGGCTTCTCGAGGAAGGGAAAGGCAAACGAGCGTGGCACGTCGCCCAGGGCCTCAGGGTCGTAGAAACCGTATCGCAGCGGGAAGGTGCCGATCGGGGTTGCGCCGTCTCCCTCGCGCTTCAGCGCCGGATCGCGCAAGCCCGAGCGGCCGACGGCGCAGGGCACCGTCCAGTTGCCGATGGTGAGCGTACCCCGGTGGGGCTGGTCCGGATACTGTCCGGCACGCACCGTGATGACCGGCTGGACGAGAAGGGAAGCGGAAACGTCGTTCATGTCAGAGACCTTGCAAGAGATGGCAACGCGCTTGATGCGTCGGTGACAAAGCGGAGAATTCGGGGACCGAGCCGGCCCGGCAGACCGCCATCGCCTGGCTGCAGCGCGGGTTGAAGGCGCAACCCGGCGGCGGATCGAGCGCCGAGGGGATTTCGCCGTGAAGACGGATGCTGCCGGAAACCGGGTTCATCGGATCGGGTATCGAGGCGATCAGCGAGCGGGTGTAAGGATGGGCCGGCGCGGAGAAGATCTCGTTCCAGCCTCCCTGTTCGACGATCCGGCCGAGATACATGACGGCGATGCGATCGCACATGTGTTCCACGACGCCGAGATCGTGGGAGATCATCAGGAGGGCCACGCCCAGTTCGTTCTTCAACTCCAGAAGCAGGTTGATGATCTGCGCCCGGATGGAGACGTCGAGCGCCGATACCGGCTCGTCGCAGACGACGAGTTTCGGTTCGACGATCAGCGCGCGCGCAATGCAGATGCGCTGCCGCTGGCCGCCGGAAAACTCGTGCGGATAGCGTTTGGCCGCATCGGGCCTGAGGCCCACCTTGCGCAGCATTTCGGCGACGCGGTCTTCCCGCTCGGCGGCATTGCCGATGCCGTGGAGCTTCAGCGGCCCGCCAAGGCTCTGGCCGACAGTGTGCCGGGGGTTCAGCGAGGCGAACGGGTCCTGAAACACCATCTGCACGATGCGGGCGCGGTCCAGCCGCTGGGACTGGTGGCTCGCGCTGCTTATGTCCTGTCCGTCGAGCACGATCCGCCCGCCGCTCGCCGGCACGAGGCCGAGAATGGCTTGCGCGAGTGTCGATTTTCCACAACCCGATTCCCCCACGAGGCCGAGACACTCGCCGGCCTTCAGGTCGAGGGTCACGCCATCGACGGCCTTGAGCAGGCCACGCCGGAAGCCGAAGCCCTGCCGGACCGGGTAATGAACCTTAAGATCCTCGATGCCGAGGATATCGGGACGCCCGGATCTTGGATCTTCCATGGTGACGTCAGCCATTGAGATAGCACCTCTTGCGGCCGCCCGAGGAAAGCGGTGTCGTTTCCGGCGCGGCTGTCAGGCATTGGGGCATGATCTCGGCGCAACGCGGAGCGAAGCGGCAGCCCTTGCCGTATTCGACGATCGGGGGAACCACGCCGGGTATCTCGGCAAGCTTCGCCTGACCGGCGACGAGACGCCGCCCAAGCCGTGGCAGCGATGCCACCAACCCTCGGGTATAGGGATGCTGCGGATCGGAGAAGATCTTCTCCGCCGGCTGTTCCTCCACCAGATGGCCGGCATACATCACCGCCACCCGATGGCAGACGCGGGCGACAAGCCCGAGATCGTGGGAGATCATCAACACGGCGGTACCGCGGGCACGGCAAAGATCGAGGATCAGCTCGATGATTTCGGCCTGTATGGTAACGTCGAGCGCCGTCGTCGCCTCGTCGGCAATGAGAAGGTCAGGATCGCAGGCGAGCGCAATGGCGATCATCACGCGCTGGCGCATGCCGCCCGAAAGCTGGTGCGGAAAATCGTTCACTCGCCGGCTGGCCCCCGGCACCTGCACCTGTTCCAGACACTCGATCGCGCGCTTGCGCGCCGCCCGCCGGCTCATGCCCCGGTGCAGGACGAACATCTCGCCGATCTGGTCGCCGATGGTCATCAGCGGGTTGAGCGCGGTCATCGGCTCTTGGAAGATCATGGCGATGCGGTTGCCGCGCAGCATCCGCATGTTGCGGTTGGGCAGGCGGGCGATGTCGTTGCGGTCAAAGTGGATCTGCCCGCCGGTCACCCGCAACGGGCCGCCCAGCAATCCCGCGACGGATAGCGCCGTCAGGCTCTTGCCGCAGCCGGACTCGCCGACGAGGCCGACGACTTCACCGCGGGCGATCGACAGGTTGAGACCCTCGACCGCCGGGTAATCCTCGCCGTTTGCCGAGAGTGAGATCCGCAGGTCTTCGATATTGAGAATGAGTTCCTCGCTCATGCGCGCCGGGCCTTCCCCTGCGGATCGATGAGGTCGCGCAGACCATCGCCCAGCAGATTGAACCCGAGAACCGTGAGAAAAAGCGCCGCCCCGGGGAAGATGGCGATCCAAGGCGAGACCATCAGCTGTTCTCGCGCGTGGGAGAGCATGGAACCCCAGCTCGGCGCGGGCGGCACGACGCCCAGCCCGAGGAAGGAGAGCGAAGCCTCGGCCATGATCGCCGAGCCGATGCCCATGGTGGCGATCACCACCAGCGGACCTGCAATGTTCGGCAGAAGCTCGCGGAACATGATGTGAAAGCGCCCGTAGCCCATGGTCTGCGCCGCCTGCACATAGCTGCGCGACTTTTGCGACAGCACCTGCGCCCGGCTGATGCGACAGCTATAGGCCCAGTCGGTCATGCCGAGTGCGATCAACAGGCTCGTCACCCCCGGGCCGAGCACGGCCATCAGCGCCAGCGCGAAGACGACCGTCGGGATGGAGAGCATCAGGTTGGTGAGGCCCTGGACGAATTCATCCCACCAGCCGCCGAAATAGCCGGCCGAAAGACCGAGAGCCACGCCGATGCAGGTGTTCATGAGCTGCACGACCAGCCCGATGGTGAGCGAGATGCGGGCGCCGTAGATCACGCGGCTGAAGATGTCGCGTCCCTGTTCGTCGGTTCCCATCAGGAATGCTCCGCCCGGTGGCTCCTCGGCGTAGATGAGATTGGCGTCGAGAACGGGATCATGGGTGGCAATCAGCGGCGCGAAGAGCGCGACGAAGACCATGATCACCAGGATCAGCCCGCCGACGAAGAGATTGGGACGCAGGAGTTGGAGGAGTTTCATCGGTAGCGGATCCTCGGATCGATCAGCATGTAGGCGATGTCGACCAGCGTGTTGATGAGCAGGAAGAACAGCACGATGACGAGAATGCAGCCCTGCACCGCGGGAATGTCGCGCAGCGAGACGGACTGGATGAGCAGCGATCCGACGCCCGGCCACGCGAACAGGCTTTCGATCACCACCGAGCCGCCGAGCATGGAGCCGAACTGCAGGCCGATCGTCGTCAGCACCAGAACGAAGGCGTTGCGGGCCAGATGCCGGGTGACGATGCGGGTCTCGCTCATGCCCTTGGAGCGCGCGGTGCGGATGAAGTCGGCGCCGCGCACCTCGAGCACGGCCGCCCGCGTGGTTCTGGCGAGAAGTGCCATGGGGCCGATGCCAAGGGTGAGCGCCGGCAGCACGAGATGCCGCAGACCGCCCTGCCCGTAGCCGAAGGTCGGCAGCCAGCCCAGTTGCAGCGAGAAGAAATACATCGCCAAAAGGCCGAACCAGAAGCCGGGCACGGAAAGCCCCGAAACCGCTCCCATCATCGCGGCCATGTCAATCCAGCTTCCCGGTCTTGCAGCCGCGATGAAGCCCAGCGGCAGGCCGATGGCGACGGCAAACAGGATGGCGGCGCAGGCCAGCCGGAAGGACGCGACGATGCGGCTTTCCAGCATGTCGATCACCGGTCGGCGGGTGGAGAAGGATGATCCGAGATCGCCGCGCGCGAGGTCGGCGACATAGCGGCCGAAGCGCTCCGGCAGGGGATCGTTCAGATGAAGCTGTTCCTCGATCCGGGCCATGACCTTGGGATCGATATCGCGTTTTTCACCGACCAGCGACGTGACGAAGCTGCCGGGAATGACGCTGAACAGCAGGAAGACGAGCGTCACCACGGCGGCGACGGTCAGAAGCGCCTGCATCAGCCGCCGCGCAATCACCATCAGCATGAAATGTTCCTCTGTTCCGGACGCGGACGCCGCATGGATGACACGCGACGCCCGGGCCGGAAAGGTTGGATTGGCTGAAACCGCCGGACTTACTGGCGTCCCGGGGCGTTCTCATCAAGCCAGATCTGGTCGACTTCGAGGATGGCGGCTTCCGTCACGTTGGAGTCGACGCCGTGCACCCAGGGCTGCGTGGCGACGACGGCCTTGTTGTAGTTGTGGAACCACACCGGCGCCTGTTCGAAGATGTAGCCATCGGCTTCCTTGGCCAGTTCAATGCGGCGCTTGGGATCGGGGTCGGACGAGGCGGCATCGATCATGGCGTCGAACTTCGGATCGGCATAGCCGCTGCGGTTGCAGGCCGAGCGGGAGACGCGGCTGTCGAAGCAGCGCAGCGCGCCGACCGGATCGGGGCCTGTGCCGTTGGAGCGGAACCATGCCATGGCTTCGCCGGCATTGATCGCATCGAGCAGAACGCCCGATTCCACCACCTTCGGCTTGGCGGTGATGCCGACCGCCGCGAGGAAGGGCGTCATCGCCTGCAACACGCCGAGCGTGCTTTCGCCATCGGTGACCATGGCCTCAAATTCGAAGCCGTCGCCGTAGCCCGCTTCCTTGAGGAGCTGCTTGGCCTTTTCCGGATCATAGGCATAGGGCGTGCGGTCCTTGTCGAAGGCGACCGAGGTCATCGGCAGCCAGCCTGTGGCCTTGAACGCCTTGTCCTTCAGGAGCTTGCGGATGATGATGTCGCGGTCGACGGCATAGTTGATCGCCTGGCGCACGCGGACATCATCGAAGGGTGCCTTCTGGACGTTCATGCCCATGTGGCGGGTGAAGAGTTCGGGCACCTCGATCAGGCCCTTCGACAGGTCCGGATCGGCCTTGTAGGCGGCATAGGCGCCGCCCGAGAGCACGGTCGCATCCAGTTCGCCGGCGCGGAAGGCGACGTCGAGGGTGCTGTATTCATCGGTGATGGTGAACTCGACGCGGTCCGCATAAGGCTGGCCGGGCTTGTAGTACTTGTCGAATTTCTCGCCGACGACGCGCGAACCCTCGACATGCTCGACGAAGCGGAAGGGGCCAAGACCGACGGGGTGCGACAGAAATTCCGGCTTGTCGGCCTCTTCCTTCGGCAGGATGGCGGTCACGGCTTCGAACAGCAGGGTGCCCGGCTCGAGATAGTTCTTGAAGGTGATCTCAAGGGTGAAGTCGTCGATCTTCTTCAGGCCGGAGATCGAGGTGGCCTTGCCGGCGGCGTAGTCTTCCGCGCCGACGATTTCCGAGATCATCGGCGAACCCGGATAACCCTTCTGCGGATCCATGATGCGGGTGTACGACCAGATCAGGTCGTCCGCCGTCATCTTGCGGCCATTGTGGAAATAGGCGTTGTCGCGCAGCTTGTAGGTGAAGGTCTTGCCGTCGGCAGAGGTTTCCACCGCGGTCGCCAGATCGAGCGTCGGCCGGTTCTCGGCCGAGTTCCAGGTGTAGAGCGCGCGGTGGAAGGCCTTGGAGACGGCCATGTCCTGCGATTCGTAGGTGATGTGCGGATCGAGCGATTTCAGCGCCGAGCTGTAGGGCGCCGGCAGATGCAGCGTGCCGCCGGGGATCGGGTCCTGCGCCATCACCGGCGAGAACTGGGTCAGAACGCTGATTGCGGTCGCGGCAAGCAGAAGGCGGGCCGAACGCAGACAGCCGGCGGATGTCTTTAGTAATGTCATGGCAGTATCCCTCTATTGGTTCTTTTGTATCTTCATGCACGCGAGCATTTCTTGTGATGCTCTTTCCGCCCCGCGGTGGGCCGCGAGGCAAATCTGTCGTCAGGCCTGGTCGTGACCGTCCTCAAGAACGGCCTCGTGGATAAGCCGCCCGATATCCGGAAACAGGCTCGTGTCGGCTGCCGACCAGCGGCTGTCCGTCATCACGCAGGCGACGAAGCTCGGCCCCGGTGCCGTCTCGGCATAGACGAGATCGTGGCGGGTCCAGCTGGTGTGGCCGGCCTTCGACCACAAAAGCGTGCTTTCCGGCATGCCTTCGCCGAGAAAACCTCGCACCTGGTCGCCCTCGGGCGGAATGCCGGTTTCGGCAAAGGCTCGACGCTCGCGGCTGCGGTCCATCAGTTCCATCATCCAGGCCGGTGACGCTGCGGCGCCGCGGGCAATGTCGTGCATCAGCGCCAGGCATGCCCGCGCCGTCAGCCGGTTTCCCGGCGAGCGGGACCTCGCCTGATAGGCGCAGCCATAGGGGCTGTCCTCATAGGTGGCGTGCAGCACGTTGATGTCGCGGAATTCAGGCCTGCGGAGACCGGTCAGCCAATCCTGCACGCCGTGGCGATCACGAAGCCATGCCGTCAGCGCATCGTCGTCTAGACAGGGACCGTCGAACGCACCGGTGAGGCGTCCCATGAGGAATGCCGTGGCCTCGTTCGAGGAAAGCGCGATCATCGCGCGGGCGGCGCGCCGATCCTCGTCATTCGGTGTGAAACGGCCCATCGCCTCGAAGGCCGTGAAGGCATGCAGGCAGAAGAGCTTCACTACGCTTGCGGGATAGACCGGTACGTCGCACCGGTAGCTGAAGGACGGGACCGAAGACAAGGGACCGGGGTCGGCGGCGCGCAGCGGCCGGTCGTGGATCGCAAGCGCGATGCCGATATCGCCGGCCTCCAGCTTCCCGTCGCTGCGTTCGACCGCGAGGCTGATGATCCTGTCGAGAAGTATGCCGAAGCCTGCCTTGTCCACGTGCCAACCCGAGATAGCAGATTGCCTTTCCGGATACGGCGCGAACCGACCCGGATGAAGTGCAATGTCATGATTTACATGCGTGAACTCTATGCCCGATCCGGATATGCCGATACGAAAGATTCGCTGCCAGTTCATTCAATTCTGATATGATTGGCATGGTCGGGGACTGGAGAGGCGAACGAAATGGGCGAGCTCAATCTGCGGCAGATCGAAGTATTTCGCGCCACGATGAAGTTCGGAACGGTGACAGCGGCCGCGGCGGCCCTGGCTTCGTCGCAGCCGACGATCACCCGCGAGCTCAGGCGTCTCGAGGATACCGTCGGTTTCCTGCTGTTCGAGCGTCGGCGCCAGCGTCTGCATCCGACAGCCCTGGCGCTGAAGCTCTACCACGAGGTCCAGGCGTCCTTCATCGGCCTCGACCGCATCAATGCCTGCGTCGAGGGCCTTCGGCGCTCCTATGACGAGATCCTCTATATCGCCACGCTGCCCGCCTTCGCGCAGAATCTGCTGCCGGAAGCCCTGCGACGGTTGATGGGCAGTCATCCGCATGTCTCCGTGCGCATCGACACCGCCGACCCGCGAAACCAGTCGCCGATCTCGGGCTTCAATTTCGACATCGGACTCGTCGAGGGGAGCTATTCCTCGGACAATGCCGAGGTGGTCACGGTCGGCAGCTTCCATCAGGTCTGCGTTTTGCCGGCCGGCCATCCTTTGTCGGAAAAACGGGTCCTCGCGCCGGAGGATTTTCGCGATGTGGATTTCATTTCGCTTGGCGAGAACGATCCGTTCCGGATGCAGATCGACCGCATGTTCGACGAGGCGGGCGTGACGCCCAAGATGTCGATCGGAACGCAATCCGCGAATGCTGTTTGCGAGATGGTGGCCTGCGGCCTCGGCGTGGCGATCGTCAATCCGCTGACGGCGCTGAGCTATCGCGACAAGCCGGTCGTGATCCGGGCGATCTCGCATCGCATCAGCTTTCTCGTGTCGGCGCTGCGGCCGGCGAGCCGGCCGGTCGTCAACAGCGGCGAAGCCTTGCTGGGACATCTTGTCGCCGTTTGCGACGAGCGGGCCAAGCTTCTCGAAAAAGTGCTGAAAAACGATCCACCCGATGCGCGCCGCCGGTAGGCGGCGGGTGCTGCCAGGGGCCGATCCCGACCGCCATGCCGGTTCCGGCGCGGGGACAATTTGCATGATCGATGCAACCCCGGACGCCTGACCTGGTCTCCGTTCAGGCGGCGATCTGGGTTTCTCCGATGCTCTCCCGAACATCCTTTGCCGGCGATGATCCGAATAACCGGCCATATTCGCGCGTGAATTGCGGAATGCTCTCATAGCCGACCGCGTAAGCCGCATTGCTGATTGCCGCACCCTCGGAGATCATCATGCGCCGGGCCTCGATGAGGCGAAGCTGTTTCTGGAACTGCAAAGGCGAGAGCGACGTCACTGCGCGGAAGTGCTGGTGGAATGAGGAGACGCTCATGCCCGCGACTTCGGCCAGACGCTCCACCGGGAGCGCGTCGGCATAGTCGGCCCTTATGACTGCCACGGCCCGTGCGATGCGGTTGGCATGGCTGTCGGCAAAGCCGAGCGCACGGATGCCTGCACCGTGGCGCCCGCTCAGCAGCCAGTAGTGCATTTCCCGCACCAACTGGCCCTGGAGGATCGGGATTGAACTCGGTCGATCGATGAGACGCATAAGCCGAAGTGCCGCGTCAGCCACTTCCGCTTCGGTCGGGTCGACGTGAATGGGAATTCCGCTCTCGGTCTGCGTGACGCCGATCTCCAGAACAAGGGATTGCGTGACTGTCGGATCGATATCGAGGACCAGGGAATAATAGGGCACACCGGCACTGGCGCGGGTGATCTGGCTGACGTTCGGAACATCGGCGGCAATGAGAAGGGAGTCGCCGGCGCCGAAATCGAAGGTCCTGCTGCCCATGGTCACGCGCTTGGCTCCCTGTAGCACAAGCGCCACCAGTGGTTTCGAAATCGCATATTGCATTTCGCTCGGGGCCGTCGCGCGCATTGCAAACAGGCCCGGAATCGGCGTGCGGGCCACTCCGGACTTGTCGGCATTGGCATCAGCATAGCGGCGGACGCATTCAAGGAGGGTGCTGCTCATAGTGCTTTGTCCGATGCCGGGTGAATGAGCGCAGTAAATCGCGAAACGGCCTCCCATGCAAGCGGGGTTGGATGATTAGGCAAGACTGCAGGAGTTTCCGGCAATATGAGGTCGGCATGATGTGGGATAAGTCGTCAAGTCAGTTGGAGCCGCCAATTATCTGGGCTCTGCATCACGGATGACCGATCAGGTGCTCGAGGCGCGATCTCGAAGTGTTTTGGATTTTTAGGCAAGCTTTGCCGAGGATCCGGCAACGCAAGGTCGGCGACGGCTGGCATAACTTCCCTCACCAACCATCCCCCTAATCACAGGAGATCAGACATGAGCACCGTTTCCATCGTCACTGGCGGCAGCCGAGGGCTTGGCCGCAACACCGCAATCAGCATCGCCCGTCACGGCGGCGATGTGATCCTGACCTACCGCAATGGCGCAAAAGACGCCAAGGCCGTCGTGGCCGAGATCCGGGCCCTTGGTCGCAAGGCGACGGCCCTGCAGCTCGACGTGACGGATGTGTCTTCGTTCAAGGTCTTTGCCGACGCTGTCAGGCAGGCCCTTTCGGCAAACTGGAGCCGCGATAGGTTCGACCATCTGGTGAACAATGCCGGCCAGGGCGAGATGGCCAGCTTCGCCGAAACGACCGAAGCGCAGTTCGATGCCCTGTTCAACACCCATGTGAAGGGTGTCTTCTTCCTGACGCAGGCGCTTCTGCCGCTGCTCAGCGATGGCGGGCGCATTGTCAATTTCTCATCGGGCCTCACGCGCGTGTCGGCTCCCGGTTTCTCGGCTTATTCCGCCGCCAAGGGCGCGGTCGAGATCCTCACCCTCTACATGGCCAAGGAGCTGGCGGAACGCGGCATCACCGCCAATACGGTCGCGCCGGGTGCCATCGAGACCGACTTCCTCGGCGGCGCGGTGCGCGACATGCCGGACCTCAACAAACAATTCGCCGGCATGACGGCGCTTGGCCGGGTCGGCGTTCCCGATGACATCGGGCCGATGGTCGCCAGCCTGCTCGGCCCTGACAACCGCTGGATCACGGCACAGCGCATCGAAGTTTCCGGCGGGCAGGTGATCTGACGACGTGGGGAGGTCGTTGTTTCGCAATACAGCGACCTCCTCGCGCATCGATCGAGCCGCTTCCTCCGGAGTGAAATTGTCGATCAGCCGATCCCATTCCGGCCGCGACTCGGACCACCGCTCAAGGATTTGGCCCACTCGGCGGGCAGTTGGCGTACCACTCGAGCTAGAGCATTCCGCGAGACCAGAGCTTTTCCGAAATAAGCTTCAGGCCGAAGACAGTCAGCGCGGTGCCGATCGCTCTTTCAATCCAATGGCCGGCGCGATCATATGCAGCACGCGCCGGTGGGGTGCAGAACAGGAGGATAACGAGCCCATACCACACGATCTCAAGCAGGAAGCCACCCAATAGCACGACAAGTTTGGTCGAGAGTGGTGCCTCTACGGGCATTGTGACGGCGTAGAGACTCAGGAAGAAAGTGATGACCTTGGGATTGGAAAGATGGACGATAATTCCCATTCGGAAGCCGTCCTGGGCTGACTTTTGTGGCGGAACGCTTCGTTCCCCCAACGGCTTGGGCTTGGCCTCCAACCAGGTCTTCACACCCAAATAGACGAGATAACATCCGCCGGCGACCTGAACCAGACTTGCGAGCCAGCCGACTCGCGTCAGAAGGACGGATAGTCCTGCAATCGTCAGGATGGCGTAGAAGGTCGCGGAGAGCGCGAGCCCGATCGTCGCGCCCATGGCCGCCTTTCGGAAACCCGCCAGGGCGAGCCTCGAAATCAGCGCGAAGTTCGGGCCAGGACTGACCACGGCCATGGCATAGAGGCCGAGCGTCGTCAAAATGATCATGATTTGCGGTGTCATGCCAACAGACCCCACCTCTTTCGGCTGATTTGCGCGATCTCCATGGGTGCAAACCAGAGCTTTGCTTGATCGCCCGAGCGTGCAACGCCCCTGCTCAAGGAAAGTTCGCGAAGCGTGACCTTGCCCTACGATGACGCGTCCTGTTCCGACCTCAAGTCTGGTTGCGCGAGACGACCAGACGTTCTTTGGCGCCTGCGCCGGACCTCGTGATGGCATCGACCACCTGGATCAGGATTTGCGCAGGCTCGCCGTCAACCTTGGACAGTGTTGCCCGTACGGAGCGTTCAAGTTCGTCCTTAACTCGATCGGCATCGAAACCGTCGGACAGACAGATGGTGATCTCCAGTCCATCCACCAACTGGGCGAACTGATACTGCCGAATTCCCTCGATGCGCGTCAGCGGCGACCGCAGTCGATGGCCGTGAACTCGCACAGTGCCACCTCCGCGTTTCGGGAAACTCAGCATCTCCTCCCTTCGCCCGTCGATCTTCGCAATGCGCCAAAACGGCAAGCCGCAGGGGCAGGATTCGGTCGCAAGCGTGACGATGTCGGAGATTTCGTAGCGCACCAGGGGCAGGACAAAATTGGTCAACGTCGTGACGAGCAATTTCGAGCCCGGGGTTCCGTTCGGCACCACCCGGTTATTCTCGTCGACAACCTCGAAAACGAAGGCGTCCTCTGCGAGATGAATGCCGTCGGCGCATTCGCATTCGTGGCCCATGGCCCCGGCTTCCGTGCAGGTGTAGGAATTGACGACCTTCGCGGTCCAGGCCGTCGCCGCGATTTCCCGTACGTCCTCGGTAAGGGTTTCCGCGCTCGTGCGTATCAGTCTCGGCCTTATGTGAAGGCGTCCGGCCAACTGTTCGTTGGCGAGAACCCGCACGAAGGACGGATAGGTCGATACGACCTCGGGCTGGTATGTATTCAGGCCGTCCACGATTTCCTCGATCGGCATCAATACGTTCAGCCGTGGAGCGGGTGCGCGTATCGCCCTCATCTCGGCACCTATCCGATAGGAGATATGCACCGGCGACGATGCAAAGACGCTCATGCTCCGCGTGTTCTCGTCTATGCCGACGATCTTCTGAAACCGCACCGTGTTGCCAATCGCCGCCAACCATGCGGCGTCATCGAACACCGCAACGCCCTTCACGCCCGTCGTCCCACCTGTGGCCGCGACCCGGTATTCACCAAGGAGGAGTGCGCCGGGGTCGTCGCTGTCGAGATGATGCTCGATCAGCGTCCGGCTCAGACGCGGGTCCGTGACGATCCGGTCGAAATTGGCCATGAGGGCCTCTTTCGTGAGTATCGGGTATTCTTCGAATGACGCGTTGCGTGCGAATAGATCGCCGATGGTTTCGCGATAGTAGGGCGATGCGTTGACCGCATGCCGCAGCACGGCAGACAGTTGCTCGCCTTGATAGGAGAGCAATCGATCCCTTCCCCATGCACCACGCGAAAGAAGTCGATCCCCGTACTCTAACAAACGCGCGGTGTCCAAAGTGGCACCGGAAGACGATGCTGCCATTTGCGCAACTCCCCTATGGCGGGTGCCCAAGTGGAATTGACTATACCATTTTGTTGGAAGCGATGGCTACGGAGAGTAGGCTGTTGAATAGGTCCCATAGCTTCCGAGACAGCTCTGAGGGGCGTCGTCCGCGGCAGGCGATTGGCCGTGGGCTTACATCGCAGCCAAACTGCGCGGCTGGGGCTGCGGCGCCTTTCCCTCAGTGTCTTTGCGTGTCGAAGATCGGTGGTACCTCGATGAGCGGGCCGGCCGTGACGCCATGGTCGACGATTTCGAAGACGAACTGGAGCATTCCCTTCACGTCCTGCCGTGCCATCTCGATGTCCTGGCCAAGCAGGGCGACGAACGGGTCCCAGTCAAAGCAGCCGATGACAGGCGGTGTGCCGTCGAACTGGGGCGACGACTTGATCCATCGCATGACGCCTTCCAGCGAAATGGTCGAGTTGACGAACATGCCGCGCGGCACGATGCCTTCGGATGCCGTAAGCGCGCTCAGCGCCTGGGAAGCCTTTTCCGGCGCATAGCCGCAGGCGAGGATATGATGCGCCTCGATCGGGACGCCGAGATCCTGGTGGGCCATTTGGAAGCCGCGGATGCGCTCGGCGGTATTGTGGTCGGTGCCACGCCCGCCGATGAACAGGAGCGGCGACATCTCGCCCGTCTTGCGCTTTAGATTGACAAGCGTGCGCCTGGTCAGTTCACGCGCACCGGCGAAGTTGTCGGAGATGATCGACGTCGCCTTGGTCCCGGGCAGGTCCAGATTGAGGCTTCGGGCGCCGGCGGAAAGGCATATATCCGTGATGCGATCCGGATCGGTTGCGCCGGTCGAGATGAGCCATTCGACCTGATAAGACAACATGGTGCGAGCCGCTTCCACCTCGAGATCCGGATCACGCAGCGTGCAGGTGATGATCGGGAACAGGCCGCGTTCACGGGCCATGATTTCGAAGGTTTCGACGATCGAGCCGAAATAGCGGTTATCGTATTTCGGCACGATCATGCCGATGATGCGGGATTTTTCGCGTCGCAGCAGGCTCGCCTGCATGTTCACTGCATAGCCCTGTTCCTCGGCGATCCGGGTGATTTTTTCGGCGAGCTGGCTGCTGATCCGGCGCTTCTTCCAATTGCCGTTCAGTACGGCGCTGACCGCACTGGCGGATGTGCCGGCAAGCGCCGCCAGATCGTAGATCGTCGTCTTTTTCTGCGGGCGCTGCTGATTCACGAATTCCTCCTGCTCATCGCAACTTGACATCAAACAATGGAAGTGGCAATTGATGCTTCATCGATTGAGCAAGCGTGCTCCATCGATGATACAGGTTGGCTGTGGAGGGTCGACCGGGAGGCGTTCAGCCAGCACCCATATCTTGCGGCGCCGACACGCTCGGCGACGGACGATGGTCTACGTCATCATGTCAGGTGACGCAGTACGGGTGAGGGAGCGACGGTCCGGACTGGTCTCCCGGCGCGGGCTGTTCCATTCAAGGAGGAGGAAAAGACATGAAAATTCGTTCCATGCTGCTGGCAACCGTCGGTCTCGCCGCAATGGTTTCCGGTTCTGCTCTGGCGCAGGAAGGGGCAACCGTTGCCTTCTTGATGCCGGACCAGGCGTCCACCCGTTATGAAGAGCATGACTATCCGGGTTTCAAGGCCGAGATGGAGAAGCTCTGCGCAACCTGCACGGTGATCTACCAGAACGCCAATGCCGATGTCGCACTTCAGCAGCAGCAGTTCAACTCGGTGATCGCACAGGGCGCCAAGGTCATCGTGCTTGATCCGGTGGATTCTGCCGCGGCCGCGGCCCTGGTCGAAATCGCTCAGTCGCAGGACGTCAAGGTGATTGCCTATGACCGCCCGATCCCGGACAAGGCTGCCGACTACTATGTTTCCTTCGACAACGAGGGTATCGGCCATGCCATCGCCAAGTCGCTCGTCGATCACATGAAGGCGAGCGGCGTTCCGGAAGGTGCAGGCGTCCTGCAGATCAACGGTTCGCCGACCGATGCGGCTGCCGGCCTCATCCGTGACGGTATCCATCGCGGCCTCAAGGACTCCGGCTACAAGACTCTCGCCGAATTCGACACGCCGGAATGGGCACCGCCGAAGGCGCAGGAATGGGCCGCGGGCCAGATCACCCGCTTCGGCGCCGATATCAAGGGTGTGGTCGCGGCAAACGACGGTACCGGTGGTGGCGCGATCGCCGCTTTCAAGGCTGCCGGCGTCAACCCTGTCCCGCCGGTCACCGGCAATGACGCGACGATCGCGGCCCTGCAGCTGATCATCTCGGGCGACCAGTACAACACGATTTCCAAGCCTTCGGAAATCGTCGCCGCTGCCGCTGCAAACGTGGCGGTCAAGTTGCTGAAGGGCGAGACCGTCGAAGCCAAGACGACGCTGTACAACACGCCGTCGGAACTCTTCGTGCCGGCCGTCGTGACCGCCGAGAACATCAAGGCGGAAATCTTCGACAAGAGCATCCAGAAGCCCGAAGAAGTCTGCACCGGTGAATATGCCGAGGGTTGCAAGAAGCTCGGCATCGTCCAGTAATCATCTCCCAAGATGCTCGGCCGGGGCCTGCTCCGGCCGGGCGCGACCCGTTTCGAAGGAAGAGCGTCTCGTCATGCAACGAAATGACATTGGTTTGCCGCCCAAGGGCACGACCATCCTCAAATTGAGCAATGTCTCCAAGAATTTCGGCGCGGTCTCGGCCCTGACCGATATCGAGCTGGAGGTCAAGGCCGGTGAGGTCGTGGCCCTCGTGGGGGACAATGGTGCAGGCAAGTCGACGCTGATCAAGGTCCTGGCCGGCGTACACCAGCCGAGCTCCGGCCGCATCGAGTTCTGCGGCCAGGAGGTCTCGCTCGACAGTCCGAGCCGGGCGCTCGAGCTTGGCATTGCGACCGTATTCCAGGATCTGGCGCTGTGCGAAAATCTCGACGTCGTGGCCAATCTCTTTCTCGGGCATGAGATGTCGCCCTGGAATCTCGACGAGGTGGCGATGGAGGTGCGGGCCTGGACTCTGCTGCGCGAGCTTGCCGCACGCATTCCCTCCGTCCGCGAACCAATCGCCTCGTTGTCCGGCGGACAGCGGCAGACGGTCGCCATCGCCCGATCCCTGCTGCTCGACCCGAAGATCATCATGCTCGACGAACCGACCGCGGCCTTGGGTGTCGCCCAGACGGCGGAAGTGCTGAATTTGATCGAGCGGGTGCGCGAGCGCGGTCTCGGCGTCATCATCATCAGTCACAATATGGAGGACGTGCGCGCCGTTGCCGACCGCATTGTCGTGCTGCGTCTCGGCAAGAACAACGGCGTCTTCAGTCCTGACGCGTCCAACCACGAACTCGTGGCTTCCATAACAGGCGCCACGGAAAACTCCGTCTCGCGCCGCATCGGCCGGAAGGCTGGCGAACAGGCCGAAAACGGCGGGAGCCCCGCATGAGCACTCAGATGTCGAACGAAAGCAAGTCCACCCCGCTCGCCCTCGATCGCCGCGACGAGCGTGTCAAACATTCCGAAGGCCTGTCGGGCGTGATCCGTGCCTTCATTGCAAGGGTTCGCTCGGGCGATCTCGGCATGCTGCCGGTCGCCGTCGGACTGATCGTCATCTCGACGGTCTTCAGCATCCTCAATCCGATCTTTCTGGCGCCGAACAACCTAGTCAATCTGCTGTTCGACTGCGCCACCGTCGGCATTATCTCGCTTGGCATCGTCTGCGTCTTGATCCTGGGCGAAATCGATCTCTCCGTCGGCTCGATGAGCGGTCTTGCGTCGGCGATCATCGGCGTCTTGTGGGTCAATTCCGGCATCTCCCTGCCGCTCGCGATCGCCGCAGCCCTTGTTACCGGCGCTGCCGTCGGTGCGCTCTACGCGGTGCTTTACAACCGGCTGGGCATGCCGAGCTTCGTCGCGACGCTTGCGGGTCTGCTGGCGCTGCTGGGCATGCAGCTCTACATCCTAGGCCCCACTGGCAGCATCAATTTGCCTTACGCGTCGCCGCTCGTCCGTTTCGGCCAGATCCTCGTCATGCCGGATTGGCTTTCCTATCTGCTCGCACTCGCACCGGGCGTCGTGCTGATCGTCGCCGGTCTGGTCATCCGCCGGCGCCGTCAGGCGGTCAATCTCTCATTGCAGCCCTTGAGCAGCCTTGTGCTCAAGGCGGTCATGCTGACCGTGGTTCTGGAGGCCGCCGTCCACTACCTCAATCTCGGGCGCGGCGTGCCGTGGATGTTCGGCCTCTTCGTAGGCCTCGTCGTCATCCTTAACTATGCGCTGACCAAGACCAAGTGGGGCCGCTCGATGTTTGCCGTCGGCGGCAATCGGGAAGCCGCGCGCCGTTCCGGCATCAATGTCCGCCGCATCTACATGAGTGCCTTCATGCTCTGCTCGACGCTGGCGGCGCTGGGCGGCACGCTGTCGGCATCGCGCCTTGCCTCGTCGAGCCAGCAGGCCGGCACCGGTGACGTCAATTTGAACGCCATCGCCGCGGCCGTCATCGGCGGCACCAGCCTGTTCGGCGGCCGCGGAAGTGCCTATTCGGCGCTGCTCGGCATCATCGTCATCCAGGCCATTTCCAACGGCCTGACGCTTTTGAACCTCAGCTCTTCGCTGCGCTACATGATCACAGGGGCCGTGCTCGCCATCGCCGTCATCGTCGACTCGCTGGCTCGCCGCTCGCGCGTCAGCCACGGCCGCGCCTGAACATACTTCTGGAGGACAAAATGACAGATCTCATGAAAGGCAAGGTTGCCGCCATTACCGGAGCGGCATCCGGCATCGGGCTCGAATGCGCCCGTACCCTGATTGCCGAAGGCGCCACGGTAGTGCTGATCGACCGTGCCCGGGACAAGCTCGACAGCCTATGCAAGGAGCTCGGCGAGCGCGCCAAGCCGTTGGTCGTCGACCTTCTCGATGGTCCTGACGTGTCGGGCATCCTGCCGCGCATCCTGGAACTGGCGGGCCGGCTCGACATCTTCCATGCCAATGCCGGCGCCTATATCGGCGGTGCTGTGGCCGAGGGCGATCCGGATGCCTGGGACCGGATGCTCAACCTCAACATCAATGCCGCCTTCCGCTCGGTCCATGCAGTACTGCCGCACATGATCGCGCAGAAGTCGGGCGACATCCTGTTCACCAGTTCGATCGCGGGTGTGGTGCCGGTGGTGTGGGAGCCGATCTACACGGCGTCGAAATTCGCCGTGCAGGCCTTCGTGCATTCGACCCGCCGCCAGGTCGCCCAACATGGCGTGCGCGTCGGTGCGGTCCTGCCCGGCCCTGTCGTCACCGCACTGCTCGACGACTGGCCAAAAGCGAAGATGGAAGAGGCGTTGGCGAACGGAAGCTTGATGCAGCCCAAGGAAGTGGCCGACGCCGTGCTCTTCATGCTGACCAGGCCGCGCAACGTCACCATCCGCGACCTGGTGATCCTGCCGAACAGCATCGATCTGTGACGCCGACCTCGTCACGCATGCCCACCAAAAGCCGACAGCAGAGCAGAAAACCATGAGCCCAGAACAGATCTCGCCCAAGGGAGCCCCGCGTTACGTCATCGGCATCGATGTCGGAACCGGTAGCGCGCGTGCCGGTCTCTTCGACCTTCGCGGTCACATGCTGTCGGTTGCCAAACGCGACATCACCTTGTTCCGCGAGGCGGGTTCGATCGTCGAGCAGTCGAGCACCGAGATCTGGACCGCTGTCTGCGCCATCATCCGCGAAGCGGTGACCTCGGCAGGTGTCGATCCGGCGCACGTCGTTGGTCTCGGCTTTGACGCCACCTGCTCGCTGGTCGTCCTGGGGGAGGGCGGTCGACCGCTTGCGGTCGGGCCGTCCGAAGAAGCGGAACGCGATATCATCGTCTGGATGGACCACCGCGCCGTCGGCCAGGCGGAACGCATCAACGCGACCGGTCATGATGTGTTGCGCTATGTCGGCGGCCGCATCTCTCCGGAAATGGAGACGCCGAAGCTGCTATGGCTGAAGGAAAACCGCCCGGCGACCTATGCCGCCGCCTGGCAGTTCTTCGACCTCGCGGATTTTCTGACCTGGAAATCGACCGGCGATCTCGCCCGTTCGACCTGCACCGTCACCTGCAAATGGACCTATCTGGCCCACGAGGCGCGTTGGGATGGAAGCTATTTCGAAGAGATCGGCCTTGGCGAACTGGCCGAGCAGGACTTTTCCCGCATCGGCACCCGGATTGTCGAACCCGGTACGCGCCTGGGCTCCGGCCTGACCGATGAGGCGGCACAGGCCATGGGTCTCAGACCCGGCACGGCCGTGGCTGCCAGCATGATCGACGCCCATGCCGGCGGGATCGGCACGGTCGGCATTGGCGGCAATCCCGCCGAGAACCTGGCCTACGTCTTCGGCACTTCCTCCTGCACGATGACCTCGACCGCAGAACCGGTCTTCGTGCCCGGCGTCTGGGGACCGTATTACTCCGCCATGGCGCCTGGCATGTGGCTGAACGAGGGCGGCCAGAGTGCCGCCGGGGCCGCGATCGATCAGCTGCTGTCCTTCCATCCGGCTGCGGGCGAGGCGGTGCAGAAGGCGCGCGCGCTCGGCAAATCTCTACCCGCCTTCATGGCAGAGGCCGCGGCGGACAAGGTCTCAGATCCCTCCGAGGCGGTCGAGCTCGCCCGTGGCCTGCATGTCGTCCCCGAATTCCTCGGCAATCGCGCGCCCTTTGCCGACCCCCATTCCCGGGCTGTCATCGCCGGGCTTGGCATGGAGCGGGACTTCGACAATCTCGTCGTACTCTATATCGCGGGACTGTGCGGCATCGGCTATGGTCTTCGCCAGATCATGGATACGCAAGAAAGGGCGGGCGCTTCGGTAGAGCGGGTTGTGATCAGCGGCGGCGCGGGTGCAAGCCCACTTGTTCGCCAGATCCTTGCCGATGCCTGCGCCAAGCCGGTTCTTGCCCCCGCCGCCGAAGAGCCGGTCCTCCTCGGTTCGGCCATTCTCGGCAGCGTCGCGGCCGGTGCCTTTCCCGACGTTCGCGCCGCCATGGGAGCGCTCACATCGGTCGCCTCGATCTACACGCCGAGAGGCAAGGATGTGGGTGAAACCCATGAACGTCGTTATCAGGCCTTTCTCAGCCTTCAGGACGTTTCGAGGACGATACAGACTGTCTGAATTCTGCGACACGTTCCCAAAGAGGGCTCGAAGCGTCGGTCCGGTCATGCAATCGCCGCGCACCGCTCCACCATCACTCCCGCCCTCGGTCAGTTGCAACGGATCGCAGGACACGCTCGCTCGCGCGGGCTGATTGTGGTGACCAATAATCGTCGTGCGTTTGATCGTGTGCCTGGTCTAGGGGTCGAAGACTGGACTGCCTAGTCCCGAACGTTGATCGCGTCCATTGCTGAGATGCCCCTTGAAACGAGAGTCAGCTGGATTCCACAAGCATTCATCTTCACTTCAAGGGTAGGAAGATGTCCGCTTCGGCCGCCCTGCCGGGATCTTCCGGAAAAAACCGTTGGCAGTAGATCGGAAAGTCCCGCATTTCTTCTCCGCTCGCCGGCAACCACTCGCGATAGAGGAACAGCGCTGCCGGCTCCAGATCATGAGTGTCTCCGGTTACGCGCAGGACTGCACACCGCCCGGCCGGAATCTCGCCCACCTTCACCGGCTGTCCCAGGGTCTCGAACGCATGGTCCGCGCCCAGTCCGACGCAAAGATCGATGGCATATTCCGCAGGGTTCGCCGGGCGTCGCTCGGAATGCCAGATGCTGAACGTCGGACTGGTGCGCGGCGACAGCCCCGCCGCCTTGCGCCAGGCAATGAACCGCTGGATGGTGGCATCAATGCCTTCGGGATCGCCGCGATGCTCGAATATGGCAATGCGCACTGGAGAGACCTGGCGAACGTTCACCGCATCGGGATCGAAGATTACTTGCATTACTTTGCTCCTCGCAATGTTGAGCGGCCGGATTGCCGCAAGCCATGGTTCCCAGTCGGGGGACCTCCTGAAACTCGATGGCGACTGTCCAAACCTCTGGCGAAAGACCCGCGCAAACGCGTCAGGCGCGGAATAGCCTGCACCAACGGCGACGTCCGTGACGCTATCCGCATCCCCATCGACAAGCTGCTGGGACGCCCGCCGCAGCCGGGCGAGTTGAATGTACCGATGCACGGACACGCCGAAGAGCGCCTTGAACTGACGGTGGAAATGGAACTTGGAAAACGCAGCGACGCCGCTCATCGTCTCGAGATCCAGGTCATCGTCCAGATGCTTTTCGATGTAGTCGAGCACCCTGAGCATCCGTCTGTGATAGTTATCCAATGCCGTCATGGGCCTCGTCCTTCGCAACACCTCTCACTATGGCCGATGAGGGACGCGAGCGCTCGACCGATCTTGCGGTTCTTGTTGGGGAGCTCCGGCAGCATTCGGCGGAGCGGTGTTCGGATAACGGGATGTGGTGCCAACAGCCGGTGTTTTGACCGCCTCCACGGTCGGCGATGGACGCGGCGTTTGCTGCCCTGGCCAATCGCCGCTTCGGTACCCTTAGACCCGGTTGGGTGTATAACGCACTTCCACCCTCGCCGAACCTTGTCGGCCAGAGGCACAGAGGTATTATGCTGACACGTCATATCCGGGAGCTCCTGATCGACCAGGCGCAGACAGGGCGCACGATCACCTATAAAGAACTTGCACTTGATCTCGGGCTCACTCCGCCGCAAACCATCCATCGCGTGACAGAGGCACTGGAGATCCTCATGGCTGAAGACGTCGCGGCAGGCCGGCCGCTGCTCGCGGCACTCTGCGTCAGCAGGTTGAGTCACGGGCTGCCCGCGAGAGGTTTTTTCGCGACGGCCGAGATGCTGGGTCTGTTTCGCGGCGATCCTGCGGGCACCGAGGCCCGCACTTTCTACGATCAAGAGCTGAAGCGGGCACTCATGTTCTACAGCCGGTTGTAAACCGGTATCGGTGCCCAACGCCTGAGGCGGCATGGCCGGACTCGCCGCCCCACTGAACTTGAAGCGATCGCTGTTCAGGGCCTCGAAAGGGATTGCCAATCAGAGATGCAAATCCCTCCGATTGGCAGTTCCCATCAACGTTGATTATACCTGTCAGGACTGGACGATGGCGACGAGGCGGCGGCAGGCATCGACCAGGTTCGGTTCCTGAAGCAACGCGCCGCCGATCAGGTACATGACATCCTTGCCATAGGCTTCGCGCATCTCCGGCACGCGGGCGAAGGTCATGCCGCCACCCGGTGCGGCAGCGATCGCCCTGGGTCCGCCAAGATCGGCGGCACAGGCCTTGGCGATCGATAGGCACTCCTCGCGGGTGAAGCCGAAGCGCCCACCGAAGTTCGGGTAGATGACAGCGTCCACACCCATCAGCCGGTGCAAGGTGCCGAAGAAGGTGCGATGCGAGAAGCCGCAGTCGGGCGAGACAACATTTGCGCCGGCAAAGGCGGGATGCGAGACGATGGGCAGCAAGAAATCCGGATCTGCGGCAAGGGTGCGAACGACGTCGTAGCCGGTCAGGGCCGGAGCGATCATCACGGCACCGGCACCGGCTTCCTGCGCTTGTCTTGCGCGCTCGATGATCGAGGGTGCGGGACCAGTGATATTCGGCACGAAGCTCGTCTTGCCGCCGCTCTTCGCATTCGCCTCGCCGACCGCTTCGACGCAGGCCTTCAGCCGCTCTTCAAAGGGCGACGTCTTCTGATCGACCAGCCCGTGGTCGTCCTTGACGAAGTGCATTCCGCCAAGCGCGAAGTCATGGGCAAGGCGGGCAAGTTTGGCTGCCGAAAGGCCCACCGGCTTGATGGCCGACATGAGAAGCGGGTTCTCCCCTATGCCCGCTCGGGCGCGAAGTCCGGCAATGCCGTGGCGGGGGCCCTGGCAAAGGCCGAGAAGCCCCGGCGAAAGATCGATGTCTTCCACCTTCAGGCCGGGTTTGATCGAGCTGTTGCCGAAGACGATGTTGAGGAATTGCAGGAAGTCGCCGCCAACATCGTCTTCCGAATAGGAGATCGTCGCCAAATAGCCTGCCCGACCTGCCGGGTCCTTCTCCAGCATTTCCAGCCTGCCAAGGATCTCGTCTTCAACATAGCCCTTCGGCACCGCGGTCCGGGGAATTTCGACGGTCTGTTCCAGTGCGATGTCGAGGGCACGGCCTTTCGCCTCCGCCGCATCGCCGGCACGGATGAAGTAAGTGACGGTAAAGCGCGGCGCCACTAGAGTGCCTCCGCCTTTTGCGCGGAGTGAACATGATCGAGGCGGACCTCGGCCAGCTCATCCTCATCGATTGCCAGCGGCTTGCCGACAAGCTCACCGATCGCAGCGACCAGCGCGCCGGCGTCCAGGCCATATTTTCGCATGAGGTACGGCTTGGAAGCGCCGTGGGCGAAGGTGTCGTTGAGGCCGAGACGTTTCAGGCGAACGCCGAGCCCCTCTTCCGCGAGGATTTCCGCCACCAGCGAGCCGAGGCCGCCGACGACAGTGTGGTTTTCCAGCGTGACGACGCCCTTCTTTCCGCGTGCGGCCTTCAGCAGGCCCTCACGGTCGAAGGGTTTCAATGTCGACGCATGCAGATGTGTGAGACCGATCCCGCGCGCCTTGAGCGGCTGCGTGGCGCGCAAAGCCTCCTCCGTGCAGACGCCGGAGGAGACGACGAGTATGTCGTCGCCTTCCGATAGCACCCGGAGCTTGTTGAGTTCGAACGGCGTCGAGAAAAGACGGGGCACCTCGCCTCGCAGAACGCGGACATAGACCGGGCCGTCGATGCTGTCGGCGACCTCGAGCACGGTCTCCACCTCCGTCGCATCGCCCGTTTCCAGGATCGTCATGTTGGGCACGGCGCGCAGCACCGCGATGTCCTCGATCGCCTGGTGGGTGATGCCGCCCGGCGTGGTAATGCCGGGCAGGAAGCCCATCAGCCTGACCTTGCGGTTGGAATAGGCGATCGAATTGATCAGCTGGTCGTAGGGTCGGCGATAGAGGAACACCGAGAAGGTGTGAATGAACGGGCGAAATCCCTGCATGGCGAGGCCGCCGGCGAAGGAAAGCATGTTCTGCTCGGCCATGCCGAGCGAGAGGAATTGTTCGGGATGGCGGTCGCGGAACCCGTCGACCTCGCATGAGGAGGTGAGGTCGGCCGAAAGGCACAGCACTTCGGGTCGTGCCGTGGCGAAGGCCTCGAAGGCCCGGGCATAGGGGCGGTTGACGATTTCGACCATGCTCAGGCCCCTTCCATCGCGGTGAGATCGATGCCGAGTTCGACGGCGAGCGCCGCCCGCATTTCGAGCCGTTCCTCCGCGCTCTTGAAGCGCACATAGTGCAGGCGCGGGAAACGCTTCTTCAGGAATTCCATGCCCTGATAGGGCGAGGTGTTGGCGAGAATGACCAGCGGCTTGCCGGGCTCTGCACTTTGGGCGGCTTCGCGCAGCGCTCTGAGATCATGTCCGTCCACCGAGCGGCAGGTGACGCCGAAGGACGCGACGCGCGCGGACAGATCGCCGAGGTCGAGCACCGAGGACATGGCGCCGTCACATTGCTGGCGGTTCACGTCGACGATGACACGGATATTGTCGATCTTGTGGTAGCTCATCGCCGCCAGGCATTCCCAGGTCTGCCCCTCCTGGAACTCGCCATCGGACATGTAGACCCAGACCTTGCCAGGCTCCTTGTTCCGAAGCCGTGCCCAGGCGACGCCCGAGGCCATGGAAAGACCCTGCGCCAGCGAGCCGGTCGTCACTTCCATGCCGGGGCTGTGCTCGGCGCCGATCATCTCGACCGAGCCGCCGTCCTTGTTGAAATGGTCGAGCGCATGTTCGTCCATGCGGCCGGTTTCGATCAACGCGGAATAGATGACGAGCGCATAATGGGCGGGCGAGATGAAGAAGCGATCATATTGCGGCCCAACCGGCCCGTGATAGCCGGCGCCGGTGAAGGAATCCGGGTTGTGGGCGGAGGGTACGCCGCGAAACGGCAGCGGCACCTTCGGCAGCGTCGGTTCTCCGAGCTTCAGCAACTCGTTGTAGAGGAGGGCCAGGCTCTCGGCGGCCGAGCAGGCCTGGCTGAGATAGCCGCCATTGTGTTTCATCGTGTGGAAGAACACGCGCCGGCGGATGCCGAGTGCGATCTCCTCGGTGGATTTTTCGTTGGCCAGGCTCATCGACTCAGCTCCGTTCGGGGAAGAGGGCCTTCAGGCCTTCGGACGAGGGCGTGGCGATGCCACGCTCGGTGATAAGCCCGGTGATCAGGCGCGCCGGCGTGACGTCGAAGGCAGGATTGGCTGCCGGGCTTCCCTCCGGCGAGATGCGCACGCTGGAAATCGAGCCATCGGAAGCGCGACCCTGCACGAAGCACACTTCGTCGGAGTTCCGCTCCTCGATCGGGATTTCCTTGACGCCGTCGTGCACGGTCCAGTCGATGGTCGGCGAGGGGAGCGCCACATAGAAAGGCACGTCATTGTCGTGCGCAGCGAGAGCCTTGAGATAGGTGCCGATCTTGTTGCAGACATCGCCGTTTGCCGTGGTGCGGTCGGTACCGACGATCACCATGTCGATGTCGCCGTGCTGCATGAGGTGGCCACCGGCATTGTCGACGATCAGCGTATGGGGCACGCCATGGCCGTTCATTTCCCAGGCCGTGAGATAGGCGCCCTGATTGCGAGGCCGGGTTTCATCGACATAGACATGGACCGGAATGCCGGCCTCGACCGCCATGTAGATGGGTGCGGTCGCTGTGCCGTAATCGACGGTGGCAAGCCAGCCGGCGTTGCAATGGGTGAGGATGCGCACGGGTTCGCCGGGCTTTTTCTTCGCAGCGATCTCCCGGATGACATCGAGGCCGTTCGCACCGATGGCGCGATTGAGCGCGACGTCTTCCTTGGCGATCTCTGCGGCGCGCCTATAGGCGGCGTCCGCGCGCGCGGCTTCCGGCAATGGGCGCAGATGCTCGCGCATCGCATTGAGGGCCCAGCGCAGGTTGATCGCGGTCGGGCGCGTCTCGTGCAGCTCTTCCCACACGGCGTCGAGATGCGCGTCGGAGGGATCCTTTGCCATGGCGATGGCGATGCCGTAGGCGGCGGTGACGCCGATCAGCGGTGCTCCACGCACCCACATGTCGCGGATTGCGACGGCGACGTCGGCCACAGTCGTCAATGTCACGACACGGAATTCGTGCGGAAGCCAGCGCTGGTCGATGATGTCGACGGCGCGGCCATCCTCATTAAGCCAGATCGTATGGTAATGTCGTTCTCCGACTTTCACGCGATGATCTCCTTTTCAAGCCGTTCCACCGTTTCGCGGACGTCCCTGAGGCTGTGGATGCGCTGCCGGTTGACGGCGAGGTGACGCCCGAGCTTCAGCGCCTTGCTTTCGCAGGACGCGCGGCGATCGGGGTCGGCGATGGTTTCGAAATCTGCATTGTGGGCAAGGCCGAGGATGCGGCGGTGGATCTCGATGCCGGCAAAGCCCAGCATTTCGCTCCAGATTTCGTCGATGACGCTGGCCAGCGCCTGCTCGGCTGCGAGCGGATCTTGGCGGTCTTCGAAAAGGCTTGCCTGATAGAGAATGCCCTTGCGCTCGGTGCGCCAGAGGAGGGCGAATTCGGCGCGGAACGTTTCCCACAGGGTGTCGATCGTGCCGAGCAGGTAGGCGCGCATCGAGTCACGCGTGCCCGGCGCCGTCTCATGGCCTGCCTGCGAAAAATAGCTCATCCAGAAATTGGCGATCAGCATGCCGATGTCGAAGCTGATCGGTCCGTAGAAGGCGAATTCGGGATCGATGACGCGCGTCTCTTCATCGGTCACCATGACGGAGCCGGTATGCAGGTCGCCGTGGCAAAGCGTTTCGGCCTTTGCGGAGAAGAGATGTTTCAGCCGCTGGGCCTCCACCTTCAGGTCGCGATCGGCGCGCAGTTCGGCAACCTGCGGGTCGAGTTGCGGGGTGGTGTGGCGATTGAGCGCCGCTTCGAAATAGGGATCGGAAAAGACGAGATTTTCCGTGATGTCGCAAAGCTCGACATTGTCCGAGAACAGCGCCACATCCGCCTTCTTGTCGCGCGTCACCATCGACAGGTCCGAGCCGCGGAACAATGTTCTGGCGACAAAGAGGCCGAGGTCTCGGCCGATCCTGGGCAGTTCGCGTCCGTCGATCAGGGCGCGGCGCAGGATCACGTGCGGTGTGAGGAATTCCATGACGATGATGGCCTGCGCCTCGTCGAAGAACAGGATGTCCGGCACCGTGCCGGGGTCGCGTTCACCTTGACGTTTCAGCGCGTGATACTCGAAGAACGAGCGCTTGAGCGGCAGCGGCCAGCTTTCGCCGACAAGGCGTACATAGGGCAGCGCCTGCTTGACGATCACGCTCCCTGTCTCGCCGGTCACGACGAAGACCAGATTAAGATTGCCGTCGCCGACTTCCTTGATGGTCCAGCGGGACGAATCGCCACCGATCCTGTCCTTGATGACGGCGTTTCCGCCCAGCCGAACCGGCAATGTCTCTGCGCTCAGCGCCTGGAACACTTGGCTGTCCATGATGTCTCCTCCTGCGCATGGGGCCGCCTCCACCGCTGGCCGCCATGCCGTCATGTCTCACAGCTAAGGCATCATTCTGTCAAATGTCAACGGCCTTGACATTTGATGAGAGGCCATCCTAACCTGACGATATTGGGAGGAGAGAATGAGCGAACAGGCAGTGTTTCGCATTGAGGGCGTGCGCAAATCCTTTGGCCCGGTCACGGTGCTGCAGGGTGTTGATCTCGAACTCAAGGCAGGCGGAGTGACGGTTTTGATGGGCGCCAATGGCGCAGGCAAATCCACGCTCGTGCGCATTCTCTCCGGCGTCCATGCGCGAGATGCCGGCATGATCACGCTCGCCGATGCCGCCTTCGATCCGGCAACGCCCGCCGAGGCGATCCGGGCCGGCGTCGTCACGGTGCACCAGAACATCAATGATGGCGTCGTCGCCGATCTCGATGTCGCCACCAATCTCACGCTCGACCGGCTCAATGGCCCCGGCGCCCGGCTGTTTTTCAACCCGCGTCGAGTCCGCCGCGAGGCGGCGGCCGTTGCGTCGCGCATGGGCCTCGTCATCAACCTGGCAGCCAAGATCAACGACCTTACGCTTGCCGATCGCCAAATGGTGGCGATCGCGCGCGCCATGGCGCATGAACCGCGGGTTCTGATCCTCGACGAGCCGACATCCTCACTGTCGAGTGCGGAGGCGGATCGCCTGTTCGATCTCGTCGATCGGCTGAAGGCGCGGGGCGTCGCCATTCTCTATATCTCTCACCGCATGTCGGATATCCGGCGCCTGGCCGATGATATCCTTGCCTTGCGCGACGGTCGTATTGCCGGCCGTTTCGAGGGGCCGGATCTGGATTACGAAGGCGCGGTCAATGCCATGCTCGGCCGTAAGGTGTCGGCCGGCAAGGTCGCCGTGCGCGAGGCGGGCCGTACGGTCTTCAGTGCGCGCGGACTGAAACTGGCCGACCAGGCGCGGCCTTTCGACCTGAACCTTGGCGAAGGGGAGATCGTCGCCGTCACCGGCCTCGTTGGCGTCGGCAAAACGGCGCTCGCCGAAACGCTGTTCGGCGCCCGTGCTCCTTCGGCCGGTGAGATGACGCTGGACGGCGCGCATTATGCGCCGAAGACGACGGCGCAGGCGATTGCCCGGGGTGTCTTCCTCGTCGCCAAGGACCGCGCGATCAGCGGTATCGTGCCGGATTTCAACATTTACGAGAATATCAGCCTGCCATTTCTGCGCCGTCTCTCCTCGCTCGGCATTGCCAGCCGCCGCTCGGAGAGAACGAAGGCGCGCCGTCAGATCGCCGAACTTGGCGTCGTTTGTCGCAGCGAGCGCGACGAGATGCAGACGCTGTCGGGCGGCAATCAGCAGAAGGTCATGGTCGGTCGCTGGCTCTCCGAACCCTCGCGCCTGCTCATTCTCGACGAACCCTTCCAGGGTGTCGACATCGCCGCGCGCCGTGACATCGGCGAAAAGTTGCGCGCATCGGCCGCCGGGCGATCCACCATTCTTTTCCTGACGGAGCTGGATGAGGCATTCGAGGTTGCCGACCGCATTCTCGTCATGTCGGAGCAGACCATCGTCGGTGAGCATCGCAATTCGGACATCGATGTCGAGCGGCTACTGGGTGAGATCGCCGGGCAATCCTATCAACAGGTCAGTGCATGATGATGAGTGAAAAGAGCAAATCCGCCGCCCCTGTCGCCGTTCCGCCGGCGACCGTGAACATCCGGGAAGCCGCCATCAAATACGGCTTCCTTGTGCTGCTTTTCGCCATGGTGCTCTACTTCTCCCTCGTCGCCGGGGGCTTTGCCTCGCCGCAGAGTGCCGTCTTCATCCTGCAATCCGTGTCGATCACAGGCATTCTGGCGCTCGGCGTCACCGCGACCCTGGTCGTCGGCGGCTTCGACCTCTCGATCGGCTCCGTCGCGACGACGGCGATGATGGCCTCGTCCTATGTCATGGTGGTGATGGGGGGCGATGCGCTGACCGCGACGCTCGCCTGCCTTGCGGTCGGTGTCCTTGTCGGTCTCATCAACGGCATCATCATCGTCTATATGCGTGTACCGGATCTCCTGGCGACGCTCGGCATGATGTTCCTGTTGCTTGGCCTCCAGCGCATCCCGACCGAGGGGCGTTCGATCGCCGCGGGCATGACGCTACCCGACGGTTCGACCGCGACGGGCGCCTTCAGCCCGGCATTCCTGGCGCTCGGCCGCCACCGTTTTGATCTGATCCTGCCCAATCTCGTGCCGGTGTCGGTGGTCGTATTGATCGTGCTGGCGATCGTGATCTGGTTCTTCCTCGAATACACGCGCTTCGGCCGCATGATGTATGCCGTCGGCTCCAACGAACGCGCCGCCAGTCTCGCCGGCGCGCCCGTCAATGCCTACAAGATCTCGGCCTATGTCATCTCTGGTGTCTTTGCATCGATCGGCGGCATCCTGCTCGCCGCCCGGCTCGGTCGCGGCGATATCGCTTCAGGCAACAACCTGCTTCTCGATGCCGTCGCTGCAGCCCTCATAGGCTTTGCCGTGCTTGGTGCGGCCAAGCCGAATGCCTTCGGTACGGCCATCGGTGCGCTTTTCGTCGGCATCCTTCTGCAGGGCCTGACGATGATGAACGCGCCCTACTACACACAGGACTTCGTCAAGGGCGCCGTGCTCGTCATCGCGCTGATCTTCACCTTTGCGCTCTCGAAAAGAGGCAAACGCTGAGGCGGGAGGCCTCGGCGGATAACTAAAGTTGACCAGTGGAGGAGACTGAAATGAAACTTACGCGTAGAATCCTGGGCAAGATGACGCTCGGGCTCATGGGGGCTGCGGCATTTGCGGCGCCGTCCTTTGCCGCCGATATGCCGAAGCCGTTCGACAAGCCGGGCGACGTGAAGATCGCGCTCGTGCGTTATCTCTCGACGGGCGACTTCTTCCAGTCCTATCTTGCCGGCGTGGAGGCGCAGGCCAAGGCGCTCGGCATCCAGCTTCAGGTCTTCGACAGCCGCCAAGATGCAGCGCTCCAGGCGGATATGGTCGATCAGGCCATTGCGCTCGGCGTGCAGGGCATCATCATCCAGCATGGCCTCACCGAATCCATGAAGGAAGCCGCCCAGCGCGCGGTGGATGCCGGCATCAAGGTCGTCGCATTCGACGTGAATGTCGAGAACGACAAGATCCCGCAGGTCGAGCAGTCCGACCGCGACCTCGCCCGCCTAGCCCTGGAACAGGCGATCAAGGACAATGGCGAGAGCTTCAAGGCCGGTTACGTCTATGTTGCCGGCATTGCACCGCTCGACCGTCGTGACGAAACCTGGAAGGAATTCAAGGCGAAGTATTCCGGCATCAACGAGGCTGCCCAGTTCGGCACGATGGACAATCCGATCGCCAACTCCGTCGCCAACCAGGCGCGGTCGGTGATTTCCGCCAATCCCGACATCACCGTGATGTTCGCCCCCTATGACGAGTTCGCCAAGGGCGTGAAGATCGCGGTCGACGAGGCAGGCTTGTCCTCCAGCGTGAAGATCTACTCGGCCGATATCTCTACGTCCGACATCGCCGCCATGCGCGAATCGGGTTCCGCCTGGGTCGCGACGGCGGCGACGAACCCGGCTGTGGTCGGTCAGGTCTCGGTGCGCTCGCTCGCCATGCTGCTCGCCGGCGAAGACCCGGGCAAGCAGGTCATCGTGCCGCCGACGCTGATCACCCAGAAGGACCTCAACGATCAGGACATCAAGAACATGGACGAGCTCGGCACCAAGCTGCCGCAGTTCGCCCATGCCGATGTCGCCATGCCGGCGTGGATGCCGAAACCCTGAATTCCTGGGTTGGTGGAATGAAGAAGGGGCGGCCCGTCGGGCCGCCCTTTTTGTCTGTCCGATGACGGGGCGGGGACGTTTCCCTCCCCACTCAGGATATCATCGCATCGCTGCGGCAATGTTGCCGCCGTCCACCGTCGTGACATCGGCGGTCGTGCGTTCGGCGAGCGCCTGGTGCACGAAGGCGCGGGCGACATCCTCGGCCGTCACTTCGAAGCCGAGCAGGTTGCCACCCATATATTCCTTGACGGTGAGACCGCGGGCAGCTGCGCGGTTGGCGATCATCTCGTCATTGAGCAGGCCGGAGCGGATGCGGTCGGCATTGACGGCGTTGACACGGATGTTGTCGACGCCGTGTTCCAGAGCATACTGGCGGGACAGAAACAGTGTTGCCGCCTTCGGCAGCCCGTAGGCGCCGAATTTTGCCCCGGGATTGACCGCCTGCTTGGACGCATTGAACAGCAGCACGCCACCGGTCTTCTGGGCTTTCATGATCCGCACGGCATTCTGCGCAACGGTCTGGTGGGCGAAGAAGTTCAGTTCGAAGCTCTTGCGAAGCAGCGCATCGTCCATGGTGGCGATGGGGCTTTCCCAGGCCGCACCCGCATTGGACACTACGATGTCGACGCCGCCGAAGGTGGCGACCGTCTTGTCGAAGGCCGTGCGGACAGAGACCGGATCGGTGATGTCACAGGCGATACCGATCGAGTTGTTGCCGGCTGACTTGGCAACCGCGGCGGCCTTCTTCCCGTCGAGGTCGAGCGCCACGACATGGGCGCCCTCGGCCGCGAAGGCCTTGACGACGGCTGCACCGATGGCGCCGGCACCGCCGGTGACGATGGCGACCTGGCCGGTGAACGGCTTCGGCTTGGCGCCTGCGAGCTTTGCCTGCTCGAGCGACCAGTATTCGAGGTCGAAGAGATCCGGCCGGCTGACCGGCTCGAAGCGACCAATCGCTTCGGCGTCGCGCGCTGCCTCGATCCACATTTCACCGACATCGACGGCGATCGTCGCGTCCTTGAAGGTCCGCCCATGGCCGAATATGCCAAGGCCCGGCACCAGCGTCAGGCGCGGCATGGGATCGAGCATGGTGCGCTTGACATCGTCGCGTGCATCGTTGCTGCGGAAGTATTCGGTATAATCGGCAGCGAAGGAGGCGACATGCTCGTCGATGACGGCGCGGTAACCGGCGAGCCCGTCCTGGGCCGGCGCTGGCAGCACCATCGGGCCGGTCTTGATGCGGATGGAAAGGTCGGGCGTGGACACACCGCGCGCTGCCATGTCGGTGACCTCGGCCGCGTTGACGAAATCGAGAATGGCCGGAGAGGAGCGGAAGACGCTCACCATGCGGTCGTAGCGACCTTCACCCCTGTCGACGGCGACGCCGCCGCGCAGCAGAGGGGCGATATCGTTGGCGCTTGCCAGCGCGGTCGGCAGGGTGGCCGGCGTGAAGGGATTGCGGCCGGCTGCCTTCACGTGCTCTTCCGCAAGCGTGACGTAATGGATCATTCGGTCGTAGGCTTCCTTCGCCGTTTCGCCGAACGTGAAGATCCCATGTTTGTCGAGGATCAGGCCCTCGACCGTCGGATCCTGTTCGAACACCTCCGCCGCCGCCTTGGCGAGGGCAAAACCCGGCATGATATAGGGCACGAAGCCCATCTTGCTGCCGAATAGCGCGGCGCTCATTTCGCGGCTCTTCGCCTGGTCGGCGATGGCGAGAATGGCGGTCGAATGGGTGTGATCGACGAACTTGTGCGGCAGGAAGGCATGCAGCAGCGCCTCCACCGATGGGTTGGGGGCGGCGGGGTCGATGAGATTGGCGCGCAGCAGCGACACCATGTCTTCGTCGGAAAGCTTGTCAAGCTTGCGGCTCTTCAGCAGCGAGCCGATCTTGACGGCGGGCAGGCCCGGCGGTTCGATCGTGCCCATGTCCCAGCCGCTGCCCTTGACGCAGAGAACGGCATGGGTGTCGCCGACAAGGTCGGTCATTTCGGTCTTGACGGAGGTGTTGCCGCCGCCGTGCAGCACGAGCCGGGGCTCGCTGCCGAGCAGGCGCGTGGTATAGGTGCGCAGCGCCAGGTCGCGGTTGACACCTTTTGCCGCGTAGCCGGCAACGACCTCTTCCGCCTCGTCGTCCCGCCAGAGATTTTTCATCGTGTTCAGCCTCCCGATTAACCGGCCCGGCCGGCGTCGGCGGAGCCAAACCTGTGGGGTTCAAGCCCTGCTCGAACCCTCCTTGCCGAGCCCTTCGCGGCTCCAGTGTTCCAGGACCCGCCGCGCCATCGAACTGGTGACGACCAGATGCGAGGCGAAGCCGCCCTTCAGCGCCGCGATCAGCGGCTCGAATTTGTTGTCTTCCTGCACGACGAGCATCCGCTTTTTGATGGCGCGGATGGAGTCGAGATCGGCGGAGATGCAGCGGCGGTTATGCGCGCAGTCCATCCAACGGCCGTCGCGGTCGATGAGTTGCCCGGCGATGACACCGGCAGCACCCTTCTCGCCCATTTCGTGCATAGCCTCCGGCGACATGGCGCCGCATTTGACGAGATGGCTGTCCTCTTCGATGCCGCCGACGGAATAGAGCGCCAGCTGGCAATCGGAAATGGCCGCAAGTTGCTCCTGGATGACGGGTTCGCCGCGCAGCTCGTCGGCAAGGCGCTCGGAAGAGAGCACGAGCGGGGCATAGAAGTTGATGCCCTCGGCATTCAGGCGGCGGGCGATTTCCGTCGTGCATTGGTCGGGGCGGTAGGAGTAGGGTGCGCCGAGATTGCCGCACAGCTGCACCACGGTCACGCCGCGCAGATCCGCGAAAGGCATGACGTCGGCAATGTGGTAGACGGTGCGGCCCCAGGCGACGCCGACCCGTTCTCCCTTGTTGATGAGCTCGAGGAAGACCGCGGCGGCGACCACCGGCATTTCCGCGGTCGTATCCATCGCCTGGCGGTCCTCCGGCACGATCCATGCCGCCGTCAGACCCGTCGCGTCCTCCAGTTCTCGGGCGAGAACGTCATCGGAGAAGAGCTCGGACGAGGTGGTGATCGTGACGATGCCCATTTCGCGCGCGCGACGCAGATACATGGCGACGGAAGCGCGTGAGATTGCCAGCCGTTGGGCCACTTCATCCTGGCGCAGGCCGTGCGTATAATAAAGCCAGGCGGCCTTGTGGATGATTTGATCGGCGGCGCGGATCGTCATGGTCGTCCTTCGTGGGTAGTTCTGACATAATTCATCACCGCTGACAAAAGTCAATGCCGTGCGTTGCGGTCGATTGTTGATTACAAGCCGGTTCCGCAGCACGGGCCGTTTTCCGCAATCGGCCCGACCGGAGTAATTCCGGAACGGTCAAGCTTCACATTGCTTTCGCCGTGGGGCGGGTACGACCCCATGACCCATGACCCATGACCCCGTGACTCCATACCCGCAAGCGACAGACGTCAGGCGGTGCCGTACGCAACAGCGACCTTCAAACATCGCTTATGCCCTTGATTGCCTCCACGATCTATGTAACTCGTTAAGAGGTTACGCGGCGATCGACGCGCAGGCATCCACTGCCGAGGCGATCGATGGCGGCGGCAACGTCGATGGCGAAGTCCACTAAGGGCCGCTCCCACTATCCATAGGCCGAGGCAGATCGCCATCATGAATGCCAATGACTGATCTCGTCCCCGTCGTCATTGCCGGTGCGGCCCTGGCGGGCCTGGTTCAAGGCCTCTCAGGTTTTGCCTTCGGTCTTGTCGCAATGTCCTTATGGGCGTGGACGCTGGATCCCCAGCTGGCGGCGGTTCTCGTGGTGGTGGGGGCGTTGTCGGGTCAGGTCCTGACGAAACTGTCGGCCGGCAGACCTACCTTCACGCCGATCATGTTTCCCTATTTTCTCGGCGCAGGCGCAGGGCTGCCTCTCGGGCTTTCGCTGCTTCCATCGATCAACCTCGTCATGTTCAAGCTGCTGGTGGGCACGTTCCTCGTGGCTTGGTGCCCGGTGATGCTGTTCGGCAAGACCATGCCCGCGATCCGTGGCGGCGGCCGGCCGGCCGACTGCCTGGTCGGTTTGATCGGCGGGGCGATGGCGGGCCTCGGAGGGCTCTCCGGGCCTGTCCCGGCTTTCTGGACGTCCCTGAAGGGCCTGGACAAGCGGACCCAGCGGGACGTCATCCAGAACTTCAATCTCGTGATCCTGGCCACGACCCTGGCGGCCTATCTTGCGACCGGAATTGTCAGAAAGGAAATGCTGCCGATGATTGCCGTCCTGATACCGGCAGGCCTGATACCGACCTATATCGGCAGCCGCCTTTTCCCGAAGGTGCCGGAGCTTCACTTTCGCCAGCTGATTCTTGTGCTGCTGACGCTCTCCGGCGGAACGATACTTGTCTCAACCCTGTTTCAGGGCTGAGTAGCCGGCGGACATCGCTCCGGTCTGATCCTCCGGCCAGGACCGGAGCGAATCCGACGCCTCATAGGGCATCGGCGACCGCACTGCCGCAGGTCGCCGTGTCGGCATTTCCTCCAAGGTCCCGGGTCCGCAGGTTCTTGTCGGGGAGCACCCGCTCGATCGCCTTCACGATCGCTGCCGCCGCTTCCGGATGGCCGAGGTGTTCGAGCATCATGGCGCCGGCCCAGATCTGACCGATCGGGTTGGCTATCCCCTTCCCGGCGATATCGGGGGCGGAGCCGTGGACGGGTTCGAAGAGCGAGGGGAAACGCCGCTCGGGGTTGATGTTGCCCGACGGCGCGATGCCGATCGTGCCGGTGCAGGCAGGGCCGAGGTCGGAGAGGATGTCGCCGAACAGGTTGGAGGCGACGACGACGTCGAAACGATCCGGGTTGAGCACGAAATGCGCGGCCAGGATGTCGATATGGTACTTGTCCCAGCGGATGTCGGGAAAGTCGGCGGCCACGGCTTCCAGGCGATCATCCCAGAAGGGCATGGTGATCGAGATGCCGTTCGACTTCGTCGCAGAGGTCAGGTGCTTTGCCTCTCGCTTGCGGGCGAGTTCGAAGGCGTAGCGGGCGATGCGGTCGATGCCGATACGGGTCATCACCGTTTCCTGCACTGCGAACTCCCGCTCCGTCCCGGCAAACATGATGCCTCCGACCGACGAGTATTCACCTTCGGTATTCTCGCGCACGACGACGAAATCGATGTCGCCGGGCTTGCGGCCGGCAAGCGGCGAGGGGACGCCCGGCATCAGCCGGCAGGGGCGCAGATTGACATACTGGTCGAACTCGCGGCGGAAGCGGATCAGCGAGCCCCACAGCGAGACATGGTCGGGCACCCGGTCGGGCATGCCGACCGCGCCGAAATAGATCGCGTCATGGCCGCCGATCTTCTCCTTCCAGTCGTCCGGCAGCATCTGCCCGTGTCTTTCGTAATAGTCGCAGGAAGCGAAGTCGAAACGGTCGAAGGAGATGTCAATTCCGAATCTTCGCGCGGCGCTCTCCAGCACGCGCACGCCTTCGGGCACGACTTCCTTGCCGATGCCGTCCCCTTCGACCAGCGCGATCCTCAGCCTGTTGCCGGTCATGGTCTTCCTCTCCCGTCGTGTCAGTTGGCGACGATGCCGCATTCGAGCAGATCGGTTTCGCGGCCTCGGTTCATGGCGATGCAAGTCGGCGGAAAAGCCTGTTCGAAGACCGTGCCCCGATCCTGGAGCTTTCCGAGAAACCGGTCGAGGTGCTGCATGGCGCGGGCATGCACGTCGTGCAGGACGACGAGCGGCCAGTCGATCGTCGCGACCTGCGGCAGTGCGGTTTCCACCCAGCCATCGTGATTGTCGAAATCCCCCGGCACGGCATTCCACAGGACGCAGGTATATCGCCTCTGAGACAGATGCTGCGCGGCGCCGGCGTTCAGTGCACCGTCGAGCCGACCCTTGCCGCCATAGGGACGGAACAAACGGTCGGGATGGGAGAGCGCGCCGATTTCTTCCTGGGTCCGGTCGATCTCCGCCGCGACGAAATCCATGTCGTCGCGGTCACGGAAGGGGATCGAATGGCTCCAGGTATGGTTGCCGATCCAGTGACCCTCGGCGTGCGCCCGCTCGGCCGGCGCGCGGTTGGCTGCAAGGCGGTTGCCGACGACGAAGAAGGTCGTCTTGATCCCGCGGCGGGCCAGGATATCCAGAACGAGCGGCGTCACCTCGGCATCCGGGCCATTGTCGAAAGTCAAAGTCACGTGCTTCATGGGTTTTCCTTTGCTGTCAGTCGTCCGCCTGCGCGAACACGGTCCTGCGGGCGTTGAGCAGCGATGGCACGAGGGTCATCAGGGCAATCACGACGGTGACGAGGATCAACACCGCGCTGATCGGCCGCTCGACAAACACCGCGAGATTGCCCTCGGAGATGAGCATCGCCCGGCGGAAATGTTCCTCCACCATGGGACCGAGCACGAAGCCGAGAAGGAAGGGGGCGGGATCGCAGCCGATTCGGGTGAGCAGGTAGCCTCCGAGGCCTGACGCCGCGAGCACGTAGAGATTGAGCTCGATACCATTGGCGCTGAAGGTGCCGATGCAGGCAAAGGCCAGGATGCCGGGGAAGAGTACCGAATAGGGAATGCGCAACATGCGGACCCAGACACCCACCAGCGGCAGGTTGAGCAGCACCAGCATGACATTGCCGATCCACATGGAGGCAATCAGGCCCCAGAACAATTCCGGCTGCGAGACGATCACCCGCGGTCCGGGCTGGATGCCTTGCACCACCATGGCGCCGACCATCAGCGCCATGACGGCGTTGGAGGGAATGCCGAGCGTCAGCATCGGGATGAAGGACGTCTGGGCACCAGCATTGTTGGCGCTTTCCGGCCCCGCCACGCCCTCGATCGCGCCCTTGCCGAACTCCTCCGGATGCTTCGAAAGCCGCTTTTCGACGGCGTAGGAGGCAAAGGAGGAGAGGAATGCTCCGCCGCCCGGCAGCACGCCGAGGAGCGAACCGAGCGCGGTGCCGCGGAAGATCGGCCCGGCACTGCGCCGGAATTCCTCACGGTTCGGCAGAAGGCGGGTTATCTTGTGCACGGCCCGGCTCATCCCGTCGGCGGCTTCGAGGTTGCGGAGGATTTCAGCGATCCCGAAGACGCCGACGGAGACCGCGATGAAATCGATGCCGCTGCGCAGATCGTCGAGGCCGAAGGTGAAGCGCGTCGCCGACGTGAAGACGTCGGTCCCCACCTGGCCGAGCAGCAGGCCAAGGGTTGCCATGGCAAGGCCCTTGAGCAAGGAACCCTGGGCGAGGACCACGACGAGAATGATGCCGAGCAGGGTCAGCGAAAAATATTCCGGCGCGCCGAATTTCAGGGCGATCTGGCTGAGCGCAGGAGACGCGATGGCCAGCACCAGCGTCGCTACCGTGCCGGCGACGAAGGAGCCGATCGCGGAGATCGAGAGGGCGGGGCCGGCGCGCCCGGATTTCGCCATCGCATAGCCGTCGATCGCCGTCACTGCGGTCGAGGGCTCGCCGGGCACGTTCACCAGGATCGCGGTGATCGAGCCGCCATATTGGGCCCCGTAGTAGATACCCGCCAGCATGATCAGCGCGATCAGCGGATCGAGGCCGAGCGTGATGGGCAGGAGCATGGCGATGGTGGCGCTCGGGCCGATGCCCGGCAGGACGCCGACCAGGGTGCCGAGAATACAGCCGAGCAGGCAGAAGAGCAGTGCCATCGGCGTAGCGGCCTGACTGAAGCCGAGCAGGATGCCGTCGAAAATGTCCATGATGCTAATATCCTCCCGCCACTAGAACAATGCGGGGTTGAAGAGATCGACCGGGACCTGCAGGCCGTAATAGAAGACGACGACGCAGAAGGCGGTCATGCCGACGACGATCATCAAGCCGCGCTTGATGCCGATCGTATGGCTTGCGGCAACCGCGAGCGCGATGGTGACCGCGAGCGTGGGGATGAGACCAAAGCTCCGGAGCATCAGGCCGAAGGCGACCGGCGCCATGACGACGAAGAAGATGGCGCGCCAGTTGAGCGGCGCGCGCTCGGTTTCCTCGGCGCCGTCCGCAGGCCTGCGCGCGGTCGCCAGGATGCCGATACCGAGCAGCGTGAGAATGGTGCAGAGCGCCAGCGGGAAGAAGCCCGGTCCCATCGCCGCCGCCGTGCCGATATCCAGCGATGACAGCGTATTGGCCGCGAAAGTGAGGCCGATCCCCAGGAAGACCAGACCGGCTATCAGGTCGTCTCGATTCCAAACCATTGGCAACTCCTCCTCAGTGCCGATTGCGGGTCTGGAGCACCCCGGGTCCGCTCGGGCCGAGAGGGTGCTCCAGTTCTTGGCAGCGCATCGCGCCTTGCGAATCTCGTTCGGATCGAAGGCCGATCGGTAGAGCTTATGCCGGATTGTGGCCGGAAAGCTTGGCCGAATGGCCGGGGCCGTAGAGTTCCTCCAGGACTTCCTGCGTGTGCTGCCCCAGTCCCGGCGGGTCGCGTCTGACGCCGGGTGCGGCCACGTCCTTCCAGGGCATGCCGGGAATGGTGACGCGACTGCCCGAGCCCGGCGGATACTCGATTTCCATCAGCGAACCGCGCTCGAGGATATGGGGCATGGTCACCACTTCGGGCAGGGTGAGGATCGGCTCGGAGGGGATGCCGCGCTTGTCGAGTTCGGCGAGCCAGTGCTCGGCCGGCTTCTGCCTGAACACCGCGTAGATCATTTCCAGCATCTTCACGCGGTTGATGTTGCGATCGATCTGCTTCTTGAACTCAGGGATATCGTCGAGGAAGGCGAATTCGGGGATGGAGACGAAGGCCTTCCAGGCCTTTTCATTGGTGACGGCCATGACGAATTCCCGATCGGAGGCCGGGAAGCTTTCATAGGGCGCCATCAGCGGATGGGCGTTGCCGACGCGCTGATAGGGTTTGCCGGTGGCGGTATAGGTGACGATCTGCTGGTTGAGCACCATCATCAGCGCGTCGAGCATGGCGATGTCGATATAGCGCCCCTTGCCGGTCTCGCGGCGTTCCATCAGGGAGGCCATGATCGACACGACGGCGGAAAAACCGCCGACGATATCGGCGACCGGACCGCCGGCCTTCATCGCGCGTCCATCCTTCTCGCCGGTCTGGGACATGAGGCCGCTCACCGCCTGGACCATCAGGTCGATACCCGGGCGGTGCGCCATGGGACCGGTCTGGCCATAGGCGCTGATCGAGCAGTAGATGATGTCGGGCTTGATCTTCGCGACCGTCTCGTAGTCGAGGCCAAAACGCTTCATCGTGCCTGGCCGAAAATTCTCGACGACGATATCGGCGGTTCGCACCAGGTCGAAGAAGATCTGCCGGCCTTCTGCGGTGTGCAGATCCGCCTCGATCGAGCGCTTGTTGCGGTTCGAGGACATATAGGTGGCGAAGGGAGGTCCCCAATAGCGGGATTCGTCGCCGGTCCCGGGCATTTCGAGCTTGATGATGTCGGCGCCGAGATCGCCCATCAGCATCGTCGAATAGGGACCTGCGAGGGCGCGCGAGACGTCGATGACGCGTATGCCGGCGAGCGCGCCTTTGCGCTCGGTGTTGGTGTCCTCGTGGGAGTTGACGGTGTCCATTGTGAATAGTCTCCTTTGTCGCGGGGTCTTGGTCGGGATCAGACCGCTCTGACTGTGTTCCTGATGCTGCCGATACCCTCGATGCCGGCTTCAACGACGTCGCCGTCCTTCAGCCAGATCTGCGGATCGAGGCCGAGGCCGACGCCGGATGGCGTGCCGGTGGTGATGATGTCGCCGGCTTCGATCGTCATGCCGGCCGACAGGCTGGAGAGGATCGCGGCACAGTCGAACACCATGTCCGAGATGAAAGCGTCCTGGCGTGTCTCGCCGTTGACGGTGAGCCAGAGCCGGTGCTCTTCGGTCACGTCGAACTCGTCGGCGGTGACGATCCAGGGACCGATCGGACAGGTCGTGTCGAGCGCCTTGCCCTTGAACCATTGGCCGTGGGCCCGCTGCAGGTCGCGCGCGGTCACGTCGTTCAGTACTGTGAAACCGAATATGTGGCCGAGCGCGTCCTCGACGGATATATCGCGGCCGGCGCGGCCCACGACGAAGGCGAGTTCGACCTCGTAGTCGAGCTTCTGGGTTACGGTCGGCAGGCGGATTTCGGCGTCCGGTCCGATGACGGCGGTCGGCGGCTTGGTGAAGAATTCCGGGACTGACGGATATTCCACCGGTACGCCGCGGGCCCTGGCGCCTTCTTCGATATGGAGCTTGTAGTTGCGGCCGACGCAGAAGACGTTCTTTCCGGGACGGGGGATGGGTGCCAGCAATTGTACGCCGGCGAGCGGTGACCATTGCTCGGGCGCCGCCAGCTCGACGATCTGCCGGAGCGTGGCAAGTGTCGCGGGATCGGCGATGATGTCGAGCACGGTCTCCGGTGCCGGGCCGGTGCCGGATTTCTCCCAGGCCGAGGCAATATCCAGGATGTGGTCTTCGGCGACTACAGCCGGGCGCGGCCCTGATGCGGTCGCGATTGTGGCGATCTTCATTTGATTGTCTCCTGCGAACCGGTCAGGCGGGTTCGAACATCGGCAGGGTGATTTCGTCCGAGACCTGCTCGTAGGTCAGCCGGACCGGTGAGCCGATCGAAAGTGTCTCGGGCGTTGCCGTCTTCACGTTGGAAACCATCATCGCGCCTTCCTCCAGTTCGATGAGGGCAACGACCAGCGGTTCTTCGGAATCGAAGCTCGATTTCGCCGCGACGGTGAACGTGTGGATCGTTCCCCTGCCGCTGACCGGCGTCCAGGCGAGCTTTCGCGAGGCGCATTCCGGGCAGATATAGACGGGGTAGAAGGCGTAGGTGCCGCAGTCTTCGCAGCGCTGGATCTGCATGTTTTCGGCCTTGCAGCTCTCCCAGAAGGGCAGGGAGATCTTGGAGGGCGTCGGAAGTGAACGGGACATGGCTGGCTCCTCAGTCGCGGCCGAGAATGGCGATGGAATGGTTGGAGGCGACGGCGCTGACATTGGTCACCAGGCCGAGCTGCGCGTTCGGCACCTGACGATCGCCGCATTCGCCGCGCATCTGGCGTGCCGCCTCGATGATGTGGTTGATGCCGCCGGAAGAGCCGAAGGACAAAAGGCCGCCATTGGTATTGATCGGCAGTTCGCCGCCGAGCTCGATGCGGCCGCCTTGCGCGAACGCTCCGCCCTCGCCCTCGGCGCAAAAGCCGAGCGCCTCGAACTGCATCAGGACGGTGATGGTGAAGGAGTCGTAGAGCTGGGCGACGTCGATATCGTTCGGCGTCACGCCGGCGCGACCGAAGGCCTCTTTCGCGGCGACCGATTGCACGGAACGGGTGAGACCGTAACGAGACTTGTCTTCGGGGCGGGCGCCGGTCGCCCGCGCCAGATGGGCGAGATGGTAGTAGGACTGCGCCTGGCCTGTGCCGAGAATGCGCACCGGCTTGGCCTTGAGGTCACGCGCGCGTTCCAGCGAGGTGATGAGGATTGCGCCGGCGCCGTCGCAGATGGGGCTGCAGTCCAGCAGGCGAAGTGGCGTGCTCACCATGGGCGAGGCCAGCACGTCGTCGATGGTGATCGGTTCGCGCTTGAAGGCCTTCGGGTTCATCGACGCGTGCTTCCGGCAGGCGACGGCGATCGCCGCAAATTGCTCGGGCGTGGTGCCGAATTCGTGCATGTGGCGCTGCGCCATCATCGCGTAGACGCCCGGAACGGTGATGCCGAACGGCACTTCGAATTCGAGCGGGTGGGCACCGTATTCGATATAGGCCTTCAGGCCCGTGCCCTTGGGAACGCCGCTCAGGATATTGTCGCCGCGAAGCAGCAGCACGGCCTTGCACAGGCCGCTTTCCACCGCCCATTTCGCGATCTGTACGCCGTTCAGATAGGAATGGCCGCCGGTGCGCAGCGTGTCGCAGAATGTCTTGCAGTGAAGGCCGAGATGTTCGCCGATGATCATGTGATGGCGAATATTGTCGTTGAGGAAGGTGCCGGACGTCATCAGGCCATCGATGTCGTGCTTGTCGATGCCGGCATCCTCGATGGCCAGCATCGCCGCATCGATATGGAGCTCGGTCGGATTCGTGCCGACGAGCCGGCCGACGGGCGGTTCGCCGAGGCCGGCAATGACGGCTTGCAAGCCTGGATGGGTCATAGTCTACTCCGGGGTATGAGGGGTCGTCGCCGGCTTGACGCCAGCGGGATGTCACGGATGGGGTGGGGAAAAGGGCCGGTGTTCAGGCCGGCCCAGTCTGCGGCTCAGCTCTTGGGAATGCCGGCGGCTTCGATAATCTCGCCGTAACGCTTGCGTTCGGCATCGGTGAAGGCCTGATATTCGGCGGGCGTGGCGGTCGCGTAGACTTCGCTGCCGGTCTTGTCGAGCGCGGCGACCACCTCCGGATCCTTGAGCGCCTTGTTGATCGCATCGGCGACCTTGTCGACGATTTCCGGCGCCGTGCCGCTCCGGGCATAGACGCCGTACCAGGAGGTCAGCACGACGTCGAACCCCTGTTCCTTCAGGGTCGGCAGGTCCGGCTTGAACTTGGAGCGCTTGTCGCCCGCAACGCCGAGCAGCGTCAGCTCGCCGGACTGGAGGCCCGGCTGAAACTGCGCGAGGGAATAGAACATCATGTTCGTCTCGCCGCGCATCAGATCCAGCACGGACTGGCTGCCACCCTGATAGGGAATGTGGCGCAGCGTGATGCCGGTCTTGAGCTTCAGGAGTTCGGCACAGAGATGCGCCGACGTGCCGATGCCGGCCGAGGCAAAGCTGAGATTGCCGGCCTCCTTCGCCTTGTCGACGAACTTGGCGACCGTGTCGATCTCGCTGGAGCTCGGCACCGCAAGCATCATGCTCTGGCCGACGACACGCGCCACCGCGGTGAAATCCTTCGCCGGGTCATAGGGTAGCGCCTTGAACATGTTCGGGTTTGAAACCTGGGTCGCCACGGTGCCCCACAGCAGGGTATACCCGTCCGGTTCGGACTTGGCGGCTCGGGCGGTTCCGGGGATCGAAGCCGCGCCGCCTTCGTTCTCGATGATGAATGGCTGTCCGAGATATTTCTCGGCGGCCGGGAGCACGATCCGCGCCACCCCGTCCGCGGCGGAGCCGGCCGGCAGGGGAACAACCACGTGGACCGGGCGGTTGGGGTAATCCTGCTGGGCAAGGGCAGCGGTTCCGACGCAGAGCGCCAGGCTCAGCGACAGGCCAATCAATTTCACGGACATTTCACTCCTCCCAAAGTTTTCCGTATTCCGGAAATATTTCCGTATTACGTAACGATGCGCCCCTCCCTTTGGCTTGTCAACAGCAGAACCGACACGTTTTTTCCGATCCCTCACGCCATCTTCCATTTGACAGCCGGCTTGTTGAAACGCATCCTGTTTTCGAATAGAGGAATTTTCTCCGGTGTGCGGAAATTGGAGTCGCAAGTGAGCCAGCTGGCAAAAGAGGCATTGACCGATTTATTGGCGCGGATGGGCCTGCCCTCAGGAGGGCTCCACGAACCAGGATTCACATCACTGAGTTTCACGGGGGCAGACCCTGTGGTGCCGAGCCGCTATCGTCCCGGCCTGGCCTCGGCGGTGGCGCTGGCGGCAAACGCGGTCGGCATTGCCGAAATCTGGCGCATGCGCGGAGGTCGACCGCAGTCGATCGGCGTCGATCTGCGCCGTGCAGCCGTGCCGGGTCTCAGGACCGTCTCCTATCTGCGCCGCGACGGCCATCCGCTGCAATTGTCGAGACCCGCTTCGGAGGACAAGGTCTTCTTCGAGACGGCCGACGGACGGCAGATGTATTTGCTCCGGCACGCCTTCTACCACGAGCATTTCAGCCGTCTGCTGGCATTCCTCGACTGCTCGTCCGCAACGGAATCGATCGAAAGGGCTGTCAGCCGCTGGAAGGCCGACGATCTCGAGGAGGCGCTGGCCGAAGCAAAGGCGATCGGCGCGATCGCCCGTACGCGCGAGGAATGGCTGGAAAGCCCGCAGGGCCGGTATCTCGCGGGCAGAACGCCGGTGGAAATAGAAAAGATCGGTGACGGCCCGGTCATGCCCTTCGACGCCGCAGATCGCCCGCTGTCCGGCATAAGGGTGGTGGACATGGGCCATGTGCTGGCCGGTCCCGTGGTGTCGCGCCAGCTTGCCGAACAAGGCGCGGAGGTCTTGCACATTTCGGCGCCGCATCAGCCGGATCCGACCCACATCGTCGTCGATACCGGCCTGGGAAAACGCTCAGCCTTCGTCAATCTCGACACGCCCGGCGAACTGGACCGGTTCCGCGCGCTCATCGCCCAGTCGGATGTGTTTGCGCATTCCTGGCGGCCGGGCTCGCTCGATGCGCGGGGGCTTTCCCCCCAGGCGCTGGCGAAACTGCGGCCGGGAATTATCTACGTCTCGGTGAGCTGCTACGGTTGTGACGGACCCTGGGCCTCGCGCGCCGGATACGATCCCTTGGGCCAGGTGGTGAGCGGCCTTGCCGTCGGCGAGGGAAGCCTGGAACAGCCGAAGCTGGCCTCCACCTTCACGCTCAACGACTATCTGGCCGGCTACCTGGGTGCCGCCGGCGTCACGAGCGCGCTTTTGCGGCGCGCCCGGGAAGGAGGCAGCTACCACGTCAAAGTGTCGCTCACCTCATGCTCCATGTGGCTGCAGGAACTCGGCCGGCTTCCACGCGAGGAATGGCCCGACGGCCCGCGCGGCGTCAGGGCGCTGCCGCGGCCCGGCGCCGACGAATTGACCGTCAGCCGCACGGTCTTCGGCGCGATAGAGCATCCGCTGCCGATCGTCTATTATTCCGAGACGCCGGCCCGTTGGGATGTCCCGCCCGAACCGGCCGGTGCCTCGCCGCTCGCCTGGGCTTGATGAGCGGCCACTCTTCCGCGTTTGCCCTTGACGGCTCCGCCGCCATGAGGCGAATGAGGCATTCAGAACGTTTAGCGAGGCGATAGGTGAGCAGCACTCTTCCTGAAGATGACGATCCGGAATTCATCAAGTCGCTGGCAAAAGGCCTTGCGGTGATCGAGTCGTTTGGCCCGAACTCTCCCGCCATGACGCTGTCCGCTGTCGCCCAGAAGGTCGGCCTCAGCCCGGGTTCCACCCGGCGTGTGCTCGTCACGCTGGTCAAGCTCGGCTATGTGATCTACGACGAGAATGATCGGCGTTTCCATCTTTCCGCCCGGACGCTGCAGCTCGGCTATTCCTATCTCGCGTCGCTGCCGGCCTTCAGCCTCATCCAGCCCCGCCTCGTCGAACTCTCCGACAAGCTCGACGAATCCTGCTCCGTCATGACCCTCGATGGCCGCGAGGTCGTCTGTATTGCGCGGGCGACCGCAAAGCGCCTTCAGCGCGACTACATGTCCGTCGGTACACGCTTCCCGGCGAATGCCTCGTCGTCCGGCAAGATCATGCTCGGCGACCTCTCGGAGGGCGAGTTTACACAACTCTATCGCCCCGACGACAAGCTGCCGGCAGTGACGCCCTTTACTGTCGTTGAAATACCGAAGCTTCACGAGCAGATCGAACAGGCCCGCCAGCAGGGATGGATCTATACCAACCAGGAGACGGCCCTCGGAATGGCGTCGCTGGCGGTGCCGATCCGCGTCAACGGACGGGTCAAGTACGGCCTCTCGACGAGCGCCACGATCACCTATGACGGGCCGACCATCGTCGACAAATATCTTCCCGACCTGCTGAAAGCCGCAAAAGCTATGGAAGGCTTCTTCGCAACCCGTCTCTAGGCAAGTCGTCCGAAGCTCACCGATGGTGGCCCCAGCGCCTCCTGCCGGTGTTCCATATCTCTGTGGCGAACTTCGTTCCCACTACGATCGTGAACCACGAGGTCGGCGACGGCCGTCCAGAGATGATAAAGCGAGCTGGCCGGGATAGTCTTGGCGATGGGTCGGTCGTCGAGATCGAGACGATCATGCCAGCAGCCTGGCGGCACGTCCTCAAAATAGGACGCCAGCATGTCCGATGACAGCGTCTCGGCCTCGGCGAGCCTGTCCTGCGTCAGCAGCGCTTTCAGCATCTCGACCTGTGGCCAGAGCCGTCTCGACGGCACGACCGGCACGCCCGATGCCAGAGCCTGGTCGACCAGGAAAGGGGAACCGCCCGAGCGGCCTATGCGCAAGGCATTGGTGAGCAGATCGGCGCGAACCTCGTCGTGGCATGTCCGGGTCAGCGCGTCGTGGCGGCCGGTCAGCCACACCCATTCGCACATGTGTCCCGGTTCCAGCATTTGGGATCCGAAGTTGTCGGCGATTTCCCAGCGTGGCCCAAAATTCTCGTGCAGAAGATCGTGCGGACCGAGCAGAAAACGCGATTGCAGCAGGGCAAATGCCCCGGTTTCGGCCGGTCGGTAGGTCGGCGTCCGGCTTGTCTCACACAGGGCAAGCGCCGCCTCGAGATAGTGCATGTGCGGGTTCTGCCGTCGCGGCAGCGTGCCGTCGCTGTCTTCGGCCCACCCGCCACAGGGGGCCTGTAATGTCCTGTCGATCGCGGCGATGGTCTCGTCGATTTGCCGTCGATATCCTTCCTTGCCCGTAGCCGAGAGCAGCCAGGACAAGGCCAGCAGCACGCAGGCATTGTCATAGAGATCCCGCACCGGATCCGTCACCGTTCCCGTCGACCGATCGAAAGCCCTGGCATAGCCCGAGCGCGCGCCGCTCACCCAGGCAACGCGGTGGAGGTTGGCGAACGCCCGTTCGGCCAGTGCCAGCGACGATGGCGGGGCCACACCCAGGGCGCTTGCATGGGCATGTACATAGATCTGCCGGGCGATCGTGCGGGTTCGCACGACGCCGTCCTGCTGCGGCCGCCCGTCGAGCTCCAGATGCTCGACGAACTGGCCACGTCTTTCATCAAAGCCGCTCGCACCCCATGTCGGCAGGATGGTTTCGAGGAACAGTGACTTGAGCTGAGTCAGGCTCATGACGGGGCCCACGGCCCTTCCCGGCACCTGCGCAAGGTTTTGATCATGCGGGTGATCCTGCCGGCTGCATCGTCTCCAGAAGCATGCTGATCTTCATCGTCGTGAAGTTCGAATAGGTATCAGACACGGCGTAGGGCAAGGCGATGAGGTCCCCGTGTCGCATGGCGCCACAGGAATAGACGACGTTCGGCACGTAACCTTCGCGTTCGGTCGGCTCCGGCTGCAGCAGGGGATCGACCGTGCGAGCGAGGATGATGCTCGGATCGCTCTTGTCGAGCAGGGTCACGCCGATCGAATAGCGGCGCATGGGCCCGACCCCGTGGGTGAAGAGCAGCCAGCCCTCGTCGATCTCGACCGGCGAGCCGCAATTGCCGATCTGCACGAACTGCCAGGCGAATTCGGGCTTCATCAGCAGCTGGCCCTCGCCCCAATTGTGCAGGTCGTCCGAATAGAGCAGGAAGAGGTTCTCGCTGTCCTGGCGCGCGATCATCGCATAACGCCCGTTGATCCGCCGGGGAAACAGCGCCATGCCCTTGTTGCGGGCCGCCGGACCGCGCAGCGGCGTCAGGGTAAAGTTGAGGAAATCCTGCGTTTCCAGAAGCTCGGACCGGATCCCCGCGCCGTTATAGGCCGTGTAGGTCGCGTAATACACGGTCTTGCCCTCATCCTCGAAGGCGACGAAGCGCGCGTCCTCGATCCCGTTCGACTGCGCTTCCGTCACCGGAAAGATCACCCGCTCGCTGAGGTCGCTCTCCTCCTTGAAGCTGATGCCGATGCAGCCGGCCGGGGCGAGGCCGTCATTGGCATGAATGTCCGGCAAGCCCGCGAGCCGCACCGGCGGGTCGATCGTCACGGCCCCCTGCGCGTCGATCATTCCCGTGCGGAAGGTCAGCGAGCTGATATGGCCCTCGCCGACGGCTCTGAGGCTGAGAATTACCCGCCGGCTGCCTTCCGCGACATCTGACTGGTCGGGATGGGGCACGATGCTCGGATTGAACAGCGCGGCCGATTCGAACGAATATTCGTTCATGAAATAGGCGCCGATCAGCTGCCTCTGCTGCTGGCTGAAGGCCGCGTGATTGGCAAAGGCGTTCTCCATTGCATCGGCACGCAGCTCGAACTGGCGCAAAAGGTTGCGATGCCGTCCCTCGAAATTGTCGAGGATGTCGTGCAACTGGTTGGTCGTCGCCACGGCATCGAGCGTCAGCACGCGATCGACGATTTCATTCGCACGCGTCTTGTCGCGCGGGTTGAGGTGCTGGGGTTCGGTCGAGGGCTTGAACGGCCGTACGATGACGCGCGTCGGGTCGGGTTTGAGATACAGGGCTTGCCGATTGAGAAGGCTGGATTGGGCCAAGGAAGATCCTTTGGTTTGCTGATCGCAGAAAAGAAGAGCGGCGCATCACGATGACTGCCGAAACTCCGAGGGCTGGGGCACGGGACGCACCAGACGGGAGGCGCGACCGATTTCGGCGCAGGAAATGAGGTAGCAGAGTACGGATTCCGCCCCACGGTTTTCGTTCGGGCGGTCGGGATGCAGCCCGTCGCGGCAGCTTCCGGTTTCCGGATCGACGAGAGAGACGCCGTGGTCATTGCCACCGGTGAACCAGTTGAAGGTGCGGAATGCCGTTTCCAGCCAGGATTTGTCTTCCGTCGCCGCATCCGCGGCGAGGCAGGCCGAAATCGTCGCCGTCGCCTCGACAGGCTGCTGGTCGAACCGTTTCGGCGCGTCGCCCAGGTCGAAGAAACCGTCCGTGCCGATCGGTCGGAACTGCCCGTTCTCGCCGGTTTGCCGCGTCATCAGCCATCGCAGGGTTTTCAGGCCGCACGCGACGAAATGCGCCGTGCCCGTTGCCAGGCCGGCGAGGATGAGCGCCTGCGGCAGGCGGGCATTCTCATAGGAGAGCCCTTCCTCGAACCAGTGGCGGTCGCCGTTCGAAACGCGGCGCTCGAGGTCGATGAGCCGCTCGGCCAGCTGCAGACGCAGGGCCCGGCTGGACATGTCTTCCGGATTGGCCCGGCAATAGGCGTCGAGCCCGATCAGCGCGAACGCCCAGGCGCGCGGCGACTGAAAGCCGAGCACCGTGGGTATCGCCTGAGCAAAGAGCGCGCTTGCCCAGCGGCGGCGGGGGCGGTCGTTGTCGGAAAGCGCGCAGACGCCGAGCGCCCAGAGCGTGCGGCCATGGCTGTCCTCCGACCCCTGCTCTTCCAGCCAGCGCCGGTCGAAACTCATGAAATTGCGAAAGCGGCGGAGATCCGGGTTCCAGGCATGCTGGATGAAGGCTGCGAAGGAAGCGGTTCGCCGGTCGGATATCCCGGTTTCCCTAGCGGTCGCCAGATGCATGGCAAGGACCAGCGCCCTGGCATTGTCGTCCACACAGTAGCCATGCGCGCGGTCCGGCACGGTATAGACCGCGTGCTGGAAGATGCCGGTGTCGTCGCACATGGTGTGAAAATGTCCGAGCTTCAGCGAGGTGATCTGCGGCGGTCTGGTGATCCGCTGGGCGACGAGATCACTGACCAGTCGTGGCCGGTACGCGCTTCGGGCCTTCTCCACGCTGTCCAGGTAAAGCGACGCAATCTGCGACCAGATCATCGACCGGCCGGTGTCATAGGCGGCCCGACGCATGGCCATGCGCCTGTCGTCGTTACCCAGCAGGGAGGCGATCGCCTGTCCGGTCGCGCCCGCATCGCCGAAGGGCACGAGCATGCCGCGCCCCTGGTCGAGCAGTTCCTGCGCGTGCCAGTAGGGCGTCGACACGACGGCGCTGCCCATGCCGAAACTATAGGCCAGCGTGCCCGAGGTCATCTGCGCCTCGTCGAGATAGGGCGTGACATAGACGTCGCACATGGCGATGAAGTCGAGAAGTGTCGGCACGTCGACGAACTGGTTGAGGAAGACGACCGACTGGCCGACGCCGATCTGCTCGGCCCGTGCGCCCAGGCGGTCGCGATAGGCTTCGCCCTCTTGACGCAGGAGATTGGGATGGGTGGCGCCGAGTACCACGTAGAGCGCGTCCGGGCGCTGCGCCAGGATCGCCGGCATTGCGTCGATGACGACTTCGATCCCCTTGTTGGGCGACAGAAGACCGAAGGTCAGGATGACCGGCCGGCCTTCATAACCATGCTTGGCCTTGGCCAGCTCCGGGTCATGAAATGGCCGGTTGGGAATGCCGTGGGCGATGACGTCGATCTTGGCAGGATCCACGCCATAGATGCTCTCGAGCAGGGCGCGGCCCTTCTGTGCCATGGCGACCACCCGGTTGGAGGCGCCCGCGACCTTCTGGAGCACCCGCAACTGGCCAGGCGTCGGCTCGGCCAGGATGGTGTGCAGCGTCGTGATGACGGGAATGCGCAGCTGCGCGAGCAGCGTCAGGATGAACTCACCGTCCGGTCCGCCGAAGATGCCGAACTCGTGCTGCAGCGAGACGGCATCATAGCCGCCATTGTTGAGGATGCGGGCGGCCGTGCCATAGTCCTCGATCTCGCCGTCGCGGATTTCGAACACGACATCCTCCGGATAGGCATAGTGGAGCTTGTCGTCGGTCATCGCAATGATGCGCGTCTCGACGCCGCGGTCGGAGGCGGCCAGCGCATGGCTGAGGTCGGTGGTGAAGGTTGCGATGCCGCACTGCCTTGGGAGCGAGTTGCCAATGAATGCTACGCGTCTGGACTTGGTCATCGGAGGTTCCCTTCAGAACGGTGTCGTCGCTGGCCGGAACGCCCGATCTTCCCCGACGGGGAACATGCGACTGTGGTCTTGGCATCATGCCTCCGGCGCGGACGGTGTGGCCCGCCGGACGGATCGTTACTCAGTGCGAGGCATTGGCATCGGCCTGGTCTCGTGCCATCGCCGCCTCCAGCTCGTCGCCGTCGACGGCGATCCGGCTTGTCGTCAGCCCGGCCCGGATTTCGATCACGGTCGCGGTGCGCTTGTAAGCGAGCCAGGAAATCCCGGTGATCTGCTCTTCGTCGTCCTGCACCTGGTAATCGCCGGCCGGCTGGAGCCCTTCCAGGCCGAACAGGGCGAAGGGACGATCGAAATGGACGGTGCGTGTCTTGGTTCGCGTGAACATGTGCTGAGCTTTTCCATGGGTTCTGGCGCAATTGCCCTGCCTGCACTGCACGACATGCTCCCGCGAGGGTGAGCCGTAAGATGTCCGGAAACGGTCTTGGTTTCACGCGTCAAGCGCTGCGACCGAAGCTTGCCTGATCGAGCTCGATCATGTCCCTGCGCCGCGATTCGTAGGCCTTGCGCGCCACCTCGAAGATGGCCTTCCGCATATCGTCGAAGGCCGAAAGATAGTCCGTCTCGGTCGGCATCTGCACGATCAGGTCGTCCGCCAGGACTGAGACCGGCACAAAGAAACGAATCTGCGCGAGGCCGTCATGGCCGACGAAGCGGACGCGATGCCGGCTTTCGTCATAGCTGCGGGAGGGATTGGGGAATGAGAGGGTCATGGCTTTGCCGCGGCGGATGGGCCAAGTAGGCTCCCGGCAAACAGAGCACGCCGTGCCACAGTAGGACGTCGATAGGCGCGGCTCAGAACACCGTGCCGGCCGGTCGTCGGGTCGGCATTGTTCAATCCCGCACCGATCCGCACGTTGCACAGTCGTCGTGCGTCGCTTGAACTGATGGATCTGTAGAGATCGTCGGAAGACATGAAGTCCTCCTCACTTGGGGCCAGGGTGCGTGCGCCCAGAAAGTGACAGTGCCCGTGAAATGGCTGTCACTCCCATGAATATGGTGCCGCCACCAAAAATTGCAATCCACGAAAAAATAAACTCTTGGGCGTGGCGGCCGCCTCGCGGTCCGTTCGGCCGGGCCTCGCTCTACCCATCAAGGGGTAGCACGACGCGAAATTCGGCGCCGCCGGCTTCGTTGTTGTGCGCCGTGAGCGTGCCGCCGTAATCCTCGACGATGGAAAAGCTGATCCACAGGCCGAGCCCGGTCCCCTCACCGACGGATTTGGTGGTGAAGAACGGTTCGAAGATTTTTCCCATGTCGCTTTCGGCAATGCCGGGTCCGTTGTCGGCAATGCGGATCTCGACGGCCGATTCCAGACGGGCGGCGGCGATGCGGACTTTCGGGTTCGCACATCGGGCGATGGCATCCAGCGCATTGTCGATCAGATTGACCACGACCTGGTGGATCTGCCCCTCATGCGCATTGATGATCAAGCCTGGGGTGCTGTCGATGACGACGTCGGCAAGCGAGTTCTTGGCCCGGATCGCCAGTTGCGCTGCATTGCGCAACAGGCGGTCGAGATCCACGGGCTGGCGATCGGCCGTCTTGCCGAACGATAGCCGCCGCAGGTTCTTGACGATGTCGCTGATACGGTCGGCACCTTCGATCGTCCCTTCCAGGAGTGGATCAATATCGGCAAGGATCGAATCGATTTTCAGCTTTCTGCGCAGTGCGTCGATCTCCAGTGCATCCGCGCCCTTGTGGACGGCGTCCAGATAGAGAACCAGGTTCTTCCGGTAGCGGTCGAGCGTGTGGATATTGGCATAGACGAAGCTGATCGGATTGTTCAGCTCGTGCGCGACGCCGGCGACGAGTCGCCCAAGGCTTGCCATTTTCTCCTGTTCGATCAGCCGTCTTTGCGCCTGCTGCAATTCGCGATGCGCAAGATGCAGTGCTTGGTAGGCCTGCCGCAATTCGCTGATCGGCCGGCCTGTCAGCACGGCTCCGAAGCGCCGCCTCCGGCCGTCGAACAGCGTGGCGCAGCGCATGGCCAAGCATTCTTCCCGACCGTCGGCGGTGCGGAAGCGCAGGTCGCCCTCCAGCACCCGGCCCTGTTGCCCGGCGCTCGCCAGGCGTTCGGCTTCGTCGCGATCTTCAGGCAGGACATAGTCGAAAAAACGGCTGCCGATAACATCGCCTTCGCTCATGCCGAGCAATGTGAGAAAGGCGGGATTGGCCTTCTTGATCACCCCGTCGCTGCTGCACACGATGAGGATGTCGGAGACCGAGGCAATCACGCTCGAGATGAAGGTCTGCGCTTCCTCGAGCTCTGCATTCTTGCGCTCGAGATCGGTCTCGTTGCGCAGCAATTCCGAATAGACCTCGTCCATGCGGTGGATGACATCGACCCACACGGATTCACCGTCGCGGTCGAGCTCGAGCAGACCCGAGACGGAGATCTTGCTGATCAGGTCTTCGCCGGTGCGCCCGGCCGTGTCACTCAGTCGTGTCATCTGGATAGCGCCGCAGGTCGTAGCGTTCGATTTTGCTACGCAAGCCGACGCGGGACAAGCCCAATTCTTCCGCCGTATGACTGATATTGCCGCCGTGACGCTCCAGGCTTTCTTCGATCGCGGCCCTTTCGATTTCGGCGACGATGTCTTTCAGCTGGCGCGAGCCGTTGCTCCGGTTACCGACCTCGCCGTCACCACCGTTGCGGATCTCGGGCGACAACAGGCCTGGCTCCAGCGGCTGGCTGCCATCCGACAGTACGACCATGCGCTGGATTTCGTTCTGCAGTTCCCTCACGTTGCCGGGCCAACCATAGGCGGTCATCAAATCGAGTGTCTTCGGGTGGAAGCCGGCGACCTGCCGATTGAAGGCCTGGTTGGTCTGGGTCAGGAAACGGGCCGCGATGGTTGGAATATCCATCGAGCGTTCCTTCAGCGACGGCATGTGGATCGGAAAGGCGGCGAGCCGATAATAGAGATCTCGACGGAACCGGCCGGCGGCAACCTCTGCCAAGAGATCGCGATTGGTCGCCGAGATGACCCGGACATTGACCTTGCGCGGCCGCTGGGCGCCGAGCGGACGGATCTCGCCCTCCTGGAGAACGCGCAGGAGCTTGACCTGGAAGGCCGGGGACGTCTCGCCGATCTCGTCGAGAAAGATCGTGCCGCTGTCGGCAAGCTCGAACAGACCGATACGGTCCTGGTAGGCGCCGGTATAGGCGCCTTTCTTGCAGCCGAAGAGTTCGCTCTCCAGCAGATCGTCAGGCAGGGCTCCGCAATTCTCCACCACGAAGGGGCGGTCGGCCCGGCCGGAACCATGATGGACGGCGCGGGCCAGCAGTTCCTTGCCGGTGCCCGAAGCGCCGGTTATCAGCACGGACACGTCATAACGCGCCGCCCGCTTGGCAAGCGTGATCGAGGAAATCAGCGGACTGTCTTCCGTATGGATGATCCGGTCGAAGCCGAACGACTGCTGTTCGCTGCGCCGCCTGTCGCTGACGACTTTCTGCAGCATTTCGGCTGCCGGCTTGACCTCGACCCGCACATCGCCCGCCTCATGCTGCAGCCGCCAGAGATTGGCACTTTCGCGCACGCAGTCGATCAGCTTTTCAGGGCTCCACGGCTTGGTGATATACTGGAAGATGCCGGCATTGTTTACGCCCTCGATGATGTCGTCACTGTCCGTATAGCCTGAGATGATGATGCGGATCGTATCCGGCCAGAGTTCGCGGACACGTTTCAGGAAGTCGACGCCGGATTCGCCGGGCATGCGCTGGTCGCAGAGAATGACCTGCACCAGTTCGCCCTCCAGCACCGCCTCGGCCTCCCGGGCATTGCGCGCGCCGATCACCTCGAACTCGTCGGAGAGCACCCGCTGGATCGCCTCGATGGAGCGCACCTCGTCGTCGACGACGAGAACGGTTGCATGGCTGTTGCTCATGATCTTGCTCCTCCCGTTTGCTGGTCCGGCCAGCCGCTGGCGCGGTGGATCGCAAGCGTCATGGGCGTCCGGGACTTGGGCACCTTACGGATGAAATTGTAGCGCGCCACGTGGTAGCTCGGGTCGAAGCCGTAGAAGTTGCGCCGCATGCGCTGCAACTCTTCCTCGCGGTAGCGGTCGAGCGGTTTTTGCGCCTCGTCCCGCTGCCTTCTCATTCTCTTGCGGGCAATGCGCTTTCCGATATCCGGTCCCGCCGCCAAGGCTAGGGCTGCCGAGCGCAGTTCCGCGCGCGCGGCATCGGCATCGTTCGCCAGCACACGATTTGCAAGGCCGAGCTCCATTGCTTCCGTCACCCCCATGGGCAGCCGCGCCTGCGTGACGCGGCGCGCGCGGGCCTCGCCGAGGCGGGCGGGCAGGAGATAGGTCCAGTATTCGGAGCCGTAGAGATTGCCCATGTCCTTGTAATGCGGATTGAGGATCACGCCGTCGCGCATCCAGACTTCGTCGGCGGCCAGCGACAGGAATACGCCGCCGGCACCGGCATTGCCAAGCACGCCGGCAATCACGATGCGATCGTCGCAGGTGATGATCTCGCGCACCAGGTCGTTCATCGCATTGATGTTGCGCCAGGATTCGTCGGCCGGACTGTCTGCCGTCTCGATCAGGCCGAGATGGATGCCGTTCGACCAGCAATCCGCCCCGCTCTGCAGCACCAGGACCGGACATCTGGCGGCCTTTGCGGCCTGGACGGCGGTCCGCATGGCCTCGCAGTCTTCGGTCGACATCGCACCGTTGTAGAACTCGAATTCCAGAAATCCGACGCCGCCGTCTTCGTGGTACCGGTAGGGATCCGGCCTCCGCAGAAGGGGGAGGTCTTTTGCAGCGGCGCCAAACAGGTGCAACGCCGGCAGCTTCAGAGTGCGCGGACCCTTCTCTCGCAGATGCCCGATCCACAACGCGCCCTCACGACAGGCGATCGCCACCGATTGGCGCGAGCGCCCGAGGAGTTCGCCCGGCGGACCTTGAAGACCCGGCGCAAGTTCGGCGTCGAAGACCTTGTAGGGCATTCCCGCAATCATCATCTCGGCACCCGGATCGCCGTCCGATGCGCGAATGATGGTCAGCGCCTGCTCGGCGGTTAGTTGGGCGGGGTCTATCGGGCGCTCGGCGGCGCTCAAGATCGGCCATTCCCGACCCTTGCCCCAGTTGGCCGGCATCAGCGGCTGAGTGTCGCCGCCGGCAAGACGCGCGATCGCCTCCATGACGCAGGCGACCGCCGCCTCCGTCACCTCGTGGCGATAGAGGCTCGACTTGCGGGCAGGGCGCATGGCAAACGTGCGCCAGGCCCAGACGGGGCCAGCATCCATTTCCTCGCGTGCCTCGATCAGCGTGACGCCCCATTCCGGCTCGCCGCGCAGGATCGCCCGGTCGAGCGCGCTCGGCCCCCTATCGCCCCGAATGCCGGGATGCACGATCAGGCAGAGGGTCTTGCGCCAGACGTCCTCCGGTAGCGCCCGCTTGAGGAAGGGAGCGATGATCAGGTCAGGGACAAACAGCCTCACCGCTTCCCGCGTCAGGTCGTCATGGATGTCGAGCTCCACCGAGACCTCGTGTCCGGCCTGGCAGAGATCGACATGCAGGCGCTGCGAGAGCGAGTTGAAGCTGTGACAGACAAGGAGGATGCGCATCTTGCGGCTCAACAGATCCGCGGCAGCTGTTCGCCCGACAGCCAGTCGACGATGCGGCCCCCGCCGAAGCTCGTGGTCATCTGCACGAAACCATTGGCATCCTCCACCGCGTGGCCGATCAACGCTGCCTCACTGCCGAGCGGATGGGCGCGTATGGCGGCCAGAATGGCGTCGGCGCCCTCCGGCGCGACGATCGCCACCAGCTTGCCTTCATTGGCGACGTTCAGGGGATCAAGCCCGAGGAACTCGCAGGCCGCCGCCACTTCCGGCTTGAGGGGGATCGCCTCCTCGTCGATGCGAAAGCCGACGCCCGACTGGCTGGCGATCTCGTTCAAGGTTGCCGCGATCCCGCCGCGCGTCGGATCGCGCATCAGCCGGATGTACTCGCCGCCCGCTGCCACCATGGCGGCGACGAGCCCGTGCAGGGCGGCGCTGTCGGACAGGATGTCGGTGTCGAATTCGAGGTTTTCGCGCTTCGACATGACGGCGACGCCATGATCGCCGATCGAGCCGGAGACGATCACCGCATCACCCGGGCGCGCCGCATCGGAGCGCAGGTCGAGGCCTGCCGGCACCACGCCGACGCCGGAGGTCGAGATGAACACGCCGTCCGCCTTGCCCCGCTCGACCACCTTGGTGTCGCCGGTGATGATCGGCACGCCGGCCTCGCGCGAGGCCTCGCCCATGCTCTCGGCGATCCGGTTGAGGTCGGCGAGCGGAAAGCCCTCCTCGATGATGAAGCTTGCCGACAGATAGAGAGGCCGGGCGCCGGCCATGGCGATGTCGTTGATCGTGCCGTGCACGGCGAGCGTGCCGATATTGCCGCCGGGAAAGAACAGCGGCGAGACGACATAGCCATCCGTCGTCATCACCATGCGGCCGGCCTCGACCACAAAGGCGGACTGGTCGTTGCCGGCCCGCAGCCATTCATTGTCGAAGGCCTTGTGAAAGATGCTTTCGATCAGCAGGCCCATGGCCCGGCCGCCGGCCCCGTGCGACAGATCGACAAGGCCGTTCCTGACGTCGAGCTTGCGCTTGTAGGGTTTCGTCATCACGTTCATGCGACGGCCTTTCCTGCTTCGACGGTCCTTGCCTGTTCCCCGGTGCGGGCATGTTCGCGGAACCGGCCATAGGTCCAGTGCGCCGCGCAGGCGCCTTCGCTCGAGACCATGCAGGACCCCATCGGGTTGTCGGGGGTGCAGACCGTGCCGAACAGCTTGCAGTCGGCCGGCTTCTTGACGCCGCGCAGGATGGCGCCGCAATCGCAGGCCGGATTGTCCTTCGACGCCGGTGTCACCATCGCAAAGCGTTTTTCGGCATCGTAGTCGGCAAATTCCGGCCGCAGCCGCAGCGCGCCATAGGGCACTTCGCCGAGACCGCGCCACTCGAAGCTCTCGCGCAGTTCGAAAAAGTTCGCCACCTCCGCCTGCGCCTTCTCGTTGCCGAAGGTGGTGACGGCCCGGATATACTGGTTCTCCACCTCGTGGCGGCCGTCGTTCACCTGATGCACCAGCATCAGGATCGCCTGGATGACGTCGAGCGGTTCGAAGCCGGCGACCACCACCGGCTTCTGGAATTCCTCGGCGAAGAATTCGTAAGGCTCGGTGCCGATCACGGTCGAGACATGGGCCGGGCCGATGAAGCCGTCGATCTTGACCGTGCCCAGCTTGCGCACGTCGGGGCTCTCCAGAATGTTCTGTATGGCGGCAGGCGTCAGCACGTGATTGCAGAAGATCGAGAAATTCTTCAGGTCCTTCTGCATGGCAAAGCGAAGGGCGAGCGCCGTCGGCGGCGTCGTCGTCTCGAAGCCGATGGCGAAGAAGACGACTTCGCGTTCCGGCTCGGCCTCGGCGATCTTGAGCGCGTCGAGCGTCGAATAGACCATGCGGATGTCGGCGCCGGCGGCCTTGGCCTTCAGCAGGCTGGAGCCGTTGGAGCCCGGCACCCGCATCAGGTCGCCATAGGTGCAGAGCGTGATTTCGGGCCGCATGGCCAGCGCGATCGCCGCATCGATGCGGCCGATCGGCAGCACGCAGACCGGACAGCCCGGACCGTGGATCATCCGCACGTTCGGCGGCAGCAGGTCTTCGAGCCCGTAGCGGGAGATCGCATGGGTGTGGCCGCCGCAGAACTCCATGAAGTGGTAGGAGCGTGCGGGATCTGCCGCTGCCGTGATCTGCCGGGCGATGTCCTTGGCGACGCGTCCGTCGCGATATTCGTCGATATATTTCATGCTGCATCTCCCAAGGCGGCCTGACGGAGAAGTTCGAGGGTCCGCTCCGCCTCCTCCGGATCGATCTTCGCCAGCGCATAGCCGACGTGAAGCACGAGGTAGTCACCCGGCTTGACGTCGTCGACGAGCGCGGTCGAAATGACCTTCGACACGCCGTCGAGCGTGACCTTCGCCATGTTGTCGGGCAGCACTTCCTTCACCTGGACGGGAATGGCTAGGCACATGTGAGCTTCTCCTCCACTTCGGCGGCATTATATCTGATGATCTGGCGGGCATAGGCCGCCTGGCCAAGGGCGATGCCTCCGTCATTGGCCGGGACCTTGGAGGGCAGGACAGGCTTGAGACCTTGCGCGCGAAGGGCCTGGGCGAGACCGCCGGCGAGCACGCGGTTCATCATGCAGCCGCCGCCAAGGGCGATACGGTTGATGCCGCTCGCCTCTGCCAACGCGGACGCCCATGCGGCAAGGCCGGCAATCAGCGTGCCATGGAACAGGTTGGCGGCGTCGCAACCGCACAGCCGGTTCTCGGCCATGTGGATCAGCAGGTCGCGGAAATCGAGAACGCCGTCGTCTATCCGAAACCCGCCCGGAAGGCTCTTCAGCGTATCGACAAGCGCTTCCAGCTCCATCGCCGCCTGGCCCTCATAGGCCTGTTCAAGCCGGACGCCGGATATCGCGGCGGCGGCATCGAAGAGCCGGCCGAGGCTGGATGTGCGGGGCGGCTGCATGCCGCGTTCGAGCATGGTGGTCAGTCTGGCAACGCCTGGGTGCTTTGGCCAGAGCAGGGGAGCCAGATCGCTGCGGCCGGCCGCATGAAGCGCCGCGACGCCCATGCGCCAGGGCTCGCGCGCAGCCTTGTCGCCACCCGGCAGGGCCAGCTCCTTGAGCGATCCGCTCCGCTTCCATGTGTGTCCGTCGACAACCAGCATTTCGCCGCCCCAGATGCCGCCATCGGCGCCGTAGCCATGGCCATCGAGCGCCAGGCCGATCACGGGACCGGACAGATGATGTTCGGCCGTGACAGCGGCGATATGGGCAAGATGGTGCTGGACCCGCACCAGCGGCAGGCCCAGGGCTTCCGCCGTCCGCACCGAGCGGAAATCCGGATGCTGGTCGCAGGCCGCATAGTCCGGCCGCACATCGAGGATGGATGAGAGATGGGCGATCGTCTCCCGCTGGAAGCGGATCGCCTCGGCATTGTCCAGACCGCCGACATGCTGCGAGAGAAAAGCCTCGCGACCGCGGGTGATGCAGATCGTGTTCTTCAAGTCGGCGCCGAGGGCGATTACCGAGGGGCCGTCTTCGCCGAGATCGATCGGTTCCGGCACGAAGCCGCGCGCGCGCCGCAGGAAGGACGGCGCGCCGTCGATCACCTGCATGACCGAATCGTCGGCCCGCACGGCGATGTCGCGATTGTGGGTGACGATCAGGTCGGCAATGCCGGCGAGCCGCCGTTCGGCGTCGTCATTGTCGGCTGAGAGCGGTTCGCCGCCCGGATTGGCGCTGGTGGCGACGAGCGCCGGGACAGGCTCGGGCATCATCGTCGCCAGCGCGTCGAGCAGGAGATGGTGGACCGGCGCATAGGCCAGCATCACGCCGATCCGCCTGAGGCCGGGGGCTACGAGCCGAGATACGGCATCGCGCGTATCGCACAGCACCACCGGGTGTGCCGGGCACTCGAGCAGGCTCGCTTCCTCAGCGGAAATCTCGGCCAGCAGGCGAGCCGCTTCGAGCGTCTTGACCATCACGGCAAAGGGCTTCTGGTCGCGTGCCTTGCGCTGGCGCAGGATTGCGATCGACGATTCATTGCCGGCATCGCACAAAAGGTGGAAACCGCCGATGCCCTTGAGGGCGACGATCTCGCCGCGACAGAGCGCTTTGGCGATCGCCTCGATCGGATGGCTGAGCCTCGGCCCGCAATCGGGACAGGCGACAGGCTCGGCGTGAAAACGGCGATTGTCGGGATCGCGGTAGTCCGCGCTGCAGGCCGGACACATCGCGAAGGAGGCCATGGACGTCTGCGCGCGATCGTAGGGAAGGGCACGCGTGATGGTGAAGCGCGGACCGCAATGGGTGCAGTTGACGAAGGGGTAGCCAAAGAAGCGGCTATCGGGATCTGTCAGTTCGCGCTGACATTCTTCGCAGGTGGCGGCATCGGCGCCGATTCGCGTCGCGGCCTGCCCGCCGCGGCTTTCGAGGATTTCGAAGCGCTCTCCACCCGAAGCCGGCAGCTCGATGATGTCGACCGCGTCGATGCGCGCGAGCGGCGGGGCTTCGCCATACATCGCCTCGACAAAGCGGCTGGCCGAGGCTCCTTCGATCTCGATCAACACGCCGGCATTATCGTTGAGGACGAAGCCAGAGAGCTGCATCCGGCGGGCAAGCTTGTAGGCAAAAGGGCGAAAGCCGACGCCTTGCACGCAACCGCAAACCCGCAGCCGCAGCCGCAGGACCGGTTGGTCTTGAAGGCGTATCGCGCTCGCGCCCGTCATGATCTCAGGCCGCCTTTGCCGCCTGCCGGGCGGCAGACGCCTCGAGCCAGGCATAGAAGGCCTCCATGCCTTCGCCGGTTCTTGCCGAGACGATCAGCGTCTGCAGACGCGGATTGACCCGCAAGGCGTTGGCGATGCAGAGGCCGACATTGAAATCGAGATGCGGCAGCAGGTCCGACTTGTTGAGGATCATCAGGTCGGCGGCGGCGAACATGTCGGGATATTTGAGCGGCTTGTCCTCGCCCTCGGTGACTGACAGCACCGCCACCTTGTGCGCTTCGCCGAGATCGAAGGCGGCCGGGCAGACCAGATTGCCGACATTCTCGATGAAAAGCACCGAGCCGGACTTGGGGCCAAGATCCTCGACGGCATGGCCGACCATATGGGCGTCGAGATGACAGCCCTTGCCGGTGTTGATCTGGATCGCCGGGGCGCCGGTCTCGCGGATGCGGGCCGCGTCGTTCGACGTCTGCTGGTCGCCCTCGATGACGCCGATCGCCAGCCTGTCCTTCAGTGCGTTGATCGTGCGCACCAAGAGGCTGGTCTTGCCGGAGCCGGGGCTTGAGACGAAGTTGAGGGCGAAAATGCCGTTGCGCGCGAAGTAGGCACGGTTCTTCTCGGCATGGCGGTCGTTCTTCGACAGGATGTCTGTCTCGATCTGGATGATGCGTTCCTGGCTGAGGCCGGGCACATGCACGCCGGCAATACCCTTGCCGTAATGCACCGCGCCGTCTTCGGCATGGTGATGTTCATGGTCTCCATGATGATGGTGGTCGTGGTCATGAGGGTGGCCATGATGGTGATCGGCGTGATGATGGTGATGGTCACGGTCATGGACGTGCGCGTGTCCATGGCCCTGCGCCGTCGGCGATTTGCCGTTGTCGATCACTGCCTGCGTTCCGCAGCCGCATACCGTGCACATCAGATCACCTCCATGTCCCTGATCTTCAATTCATCGCCAGCCGTCATCTGGACGCGGTGATTTCCGCAGTCCGGGCAGGCGCCAAAACGTTCCGTCAGTGCCACCGTCGTCCCGCAGTCGAGGCACCAGCCTTCCCCCGCGATCCGGTTGATCTCCAGCACGGCATCCTCCGCGAGCGTCCCGCGCCGGATCGCCTCGTAGCAGAAGGCAAGCGAATCCGGATTGACGTGACTCAATACGCCGACGTCGAGCCGGATCGAGCGGATGGCGCGCGCGTCGTTCGCCCTGGCTGTCTCGCAGGCGATTTCCACGACACTTTCCATCAACGACATCTCATGCATGGGCCGCCTCGCACATGTTGATTTCGAAAGCCACGCAGGGGTCGAACAGCGCAGCCAGCTGCGACACGGCCTTGCGTCCGTTTTCGCCTTCTCCGATCCTACAGGAGAGCAGCGTTTCGACGAAGGGACCCGCAGGGTGGAAATTCCATTCGGTCGGCGCGAGAATCCGGTAGGCGCTGATCAGCCCGTCATTACCTATCTCAGCCTGGTGAAAGAGCCGGCCGCGCGCGCATTCGACCACGCCATAACCGCCGACGTTGGGGGCAGTGCCGTCGCCCATCAGCGGCGCAAGGTCAGGATCCTCACCCATCGCGATACCCTGCAGCAGGCCGAGACAGAGGCGCACGTCCTCGATACGCGCGAGCAGGCGCGCCGCCAGATAGGGTTCGTCCGGCGTCGCCGAAGCGCAAAGTCGGGCATAGGCCCCGGTTTCGACAACCCGGCTGGCCAGATAGGGGAGGGCCGCATAGCCGGTCTCATGGACCAGATGGTTCAAGACCTCCCCGTCGTCGCGGGCGGTGAGAGAGTCCGGCCGGCGCCGGCGAAAGATGCGCTCCTGGCGGGTCTCGTCGAGGATCGCGGCGCATAACGTGCCCGTTGCGGGAGCAGAACCTTGAAGCGGGATGCCGAGGGCGCCGGCCGCGCGCTCCAGGCGGGCAGCCGGCAAGGCGAGGTCGCTGAGCGATCGACTGCCGGCTCGGGCATCTGCAATGATCTTCTGCGAGGCGGCCAGCGCCTCGCGCAGATGAACGCCCGCCGTCGCTGCCAGGTTCGTAACGCGGGGCGACGGCCAGTGAAGCACGAACGCCCGCAGTGTTTCGAAGGCGCGCTCGGCCAGGAGCCCGGCCGCGGCCGTCCGCCGTTCGTCCGTGTCCATGGCGAGACCCGCCGCGCGCAGGACGGCAAGCCGGGCGGCGATCGATTGCGAGAAGCCGCAGAGCGAAAAGAGCTGGCCCGCAAGCACCGGTGCGTCCTCGGGACGGCGGCCGACGAACATGCGCGACAGGCCCTGCGGCCGGCTGCCGGTCAGTTCGACGGCGCAGACCTGCCCCCGTGACACCGTCACGTCGATCCGGATCGCACCTGCCCCGAGCGCAAAGGTCATGGCCCCGTCGCCTCCTCCTCGTTGCGCAAGCGCCCGCGCAGCAGGTCGCGACGGTTGACCTGCGCCGGCGGCGCCGGAGGGGCCTGAAGGGACGCGGCATCGAAGAAGGCGCGGACCGCTTCCTCGGCCGTTTCGAGCGCGGCATCCATCGATCCGAATTCGAACACCGGCGAAAACAGCGAGCAGCTGTCCAGCCGGCCAAAACCGTCGAGTTGGCCGGCGATGAAGTCCACTTCCCCGGCCGGCAGGCCGATGCGAACCGTCGTTCCCGGCACGACGGCCGGGGCAGGATCTCCCTGCGGCAGGTCGGCGGCGACGAGGTTCATGAACCACGGCGTCGTGACGATGCCGAAGGCGCGCCCGCCATAGCTGCGAAAGCCGCTCGCCGCGATGCTGAGCGCCGGATTGCAGATCGGTACGTCGTGCATCGAGCGCTCGAAGATGCCGCGATAAAGCGTTTCGAGGCTCTGGCCGAGCGCCCGGGCCGCGGCGTCGCGATCGGCGATGGAAAGGTCAGCGTCCATCGCCCAGTCTCATGAATTTCGACTGCAGGGCATCGCAGTTCGGACAGCGCCAGTCCTCGGGAAGAGCGGAAAACGGTGTGCCCGGTTCGACCTGCCAGACGGGGTCACCCTCGGCCGGATCATAGACGTGCCAGCAGATGCCGCACTCCATCCTGTCGTCGTCCGAAACCGTCTCGCGCTTGCCGAAATTCTCGAAGCTGCTCATTTGAAATAGGCCTCTTCGATCTCGCGCAGCCGCATTTCGGAATCGCGGAAATCCTCTTCCGCGGCGATTGCGACGGAGGGGATATCGCAGATTTCCAGCGTGTCGAGGATGATCGTATCCATGGCGTTGTAGAACTGCACCGACCAGACATTGCGGGCGCCCGTCGCCACCACGCGGCATGTGCCGTAGCCGCGCGAGGTGAGCTGCACCGGCCCGGCACCGAGTGTCTGCTGCAGGAACGTCATGTCCTCGGGGCTCATCGGAAACAGCGAGAAGGTGATGATATGCGGCTCGTCGCCATCCTTGTAGCGCGCGATCCGGTCGCCGATCTCGTGCAGCACCGGCATGACGTTCATGGCGCCCGCGGGGGCCGGGCCGTGGACGATCTCCGGCGCAAGCACAGCGCAGGCCTGCCGCACGGCGGCCGGGATCGTGGCGACCTCGACATAGTCCGCGAGCAGTGTCCCGTTGACATCGGTGAAGCGGACGCGCCAGACGCCGGCCATGACGGCCTCCTGGATCTGCGCCAGCACGCCGTTCGCAAGCGCCGCGACGCCGGCGACTTCGCCTTCACCGAGCGTCTGGGTGATGAGTTCCTTGTCGTCGGCCGGAAAGTCGGTGATGTCGAAGAGCTGGCCCGGCTCATCGGCTTTCTGCATGGCCAATGCGTCGGCGATCCGCGGCAGGAGCTCGGCGGTCTGGCGACAGCGCCTGATCATCTCTTCCGCCGAGCTGGTGGCCAGATAGTTGAGCTTTCGCGTGCGTAGCGGCGGCTCGGCACCGATCGGCATCACTGTCATGGTCGCATCGTCGCCCTCGGGCGCAACCCAGAATCCTGCTTTCATCGAACGATCTCCTTGCCGGCATGGGTGATTTCGACGCGCGGGCCTCCCGATGGGGCAAGGACCGGTGCATCCGGCGACAGCCACTCTCCGATCTTTTCGACATATTCCGACCAGTCGCGGATCTTGCCGAGCACGCCGACCGGCTGGTCGCGCCGCGTCACGACAAGGCTCGGCATCACCACCGCATTGAAACGCGCCTTGAGGTTCTCCTCGGCGGCCCTGTCGATCACGGCGCCGCGCAGTCTGCCATGGAAGGTCCGGAGCAGTTCCGGCAGGACGACCGCCACGTCATCGGCTTCGGGCCGCTGCTTGGGATCGCCGGTGAAGAAGAGAATGCAGTTTCCGGGTTCGCCTTCGGCCGGTGCCAGGAAGGCATCGATGTTTGTCTCGTCGACGAACGGCAGCCCGGCCTGATGGCGCAGTGCGCCTATGAGATATGATGGCATTATGTCCTCCCTGATCGGCATGCCGGTATTTCAGGGAGGGATTTGCAAGTGCCGTGCCAGCTGAAAGGAAAGACGAATTCCATTGATCTGAACGGACAATTTCCAGCGCCGAGCGCGCTGGATGCGGCAAAGATGGAAAGTTTGTTTTCAGTGTGAAAACTAAACTCTCACATGTCAACGCAGATGCTCGGGCAGTTCCGGCTCCCGGGTGAGGAGATCGGCGAACAGATGCTCGAAATGGCGCCCTGCCACGGCTTCGGCAAGCCCTTCAAGGGCATTGTCGATCGCCTGTGCCTCGGCTTCATCCAGGACACGTATGGCCGAGCCGAGATGGGTCAAGACGAAGGTGCCGGGCGGCTGGGCACCGACAAGCATCATGGAAATCGATGAAATCGCGTCATGACGTTTGCAGCGCGCGGTCAGTTCGTCGCCGTCAACGACCTGCATGGGTATGCCGATGCACATGTCGCTCTCCTCGTTGATTGTCCTGTACGGAAACAGCAAACGCGCAAAGTCGACCTTGCGCGTTTGCGTGTCGAAGTCAGCGGGCGGTCAGCCCGCGAGAAGTGCGGCGCCCGAGACGGCGACGACTGCGCCGGCAAAACGCGCCGCGATCTGCCCGGCCTTGCCGAAGCGAAGCGCACCGAGGCCGATGCCGGCCGCGTGGAGGGCGATCGTCGCGGCCAGAAAGCCTGAGACGTAACCGGCCGCATGCGACATGGCGGGCAGTTCGGTGCCGTGTGCGTGGCCATGGAACAAGGCGCAGAGGCCGACGATGGCAGAAGCCCCAGCGGTCGGAACCCTGACTTCAAAGGCAACCAGCAGGCCGAGGATCGCGACGGTGAGCGCGATGGCGGTCTCGACCATCGGCAGCGGAACCCCGTAGATGCCGAGCATGTCGCCGACGGCCATCACCGACACGAAGGCAGCGGGCACGATCCAGCGGGCCGTGCCGCCGAGCGTGGAAGCCCAGAAGCCGACGGCGACCATGGCCAGCACGTGATCGAGGCCGCTGATCGGATGGCTGAGGCCGGCCAGCGCCCCGTCGCTGTGCAGGCCGACATGGGCATGGGCGACCGATGGCAGGGTTACGGCCGCCAGCGTGGCCAGGATGCGAGCATATCTCATGAATTCCTCCCTAGAGAACCGGTGCGGGCTGGGCCTCGCGCCGTTCGTAGCTTTCAAAATCGATATCGTTTTCAAGCAGAGCCGGAACGACCTCGTCTGCCGACCGGGGGCGGATCGCGATCCCCCACGAGGCCAGAAGATCGGCCGCGATCTGCAAGGCTCTTGGAATGACGGCCTTGACCGGCCCGGTCAGCGGACCGCCCCAGTCCTCCAGATCGACCGGCTGGCAACCGATCAGCGCCAGCTTTTCCGGATAGTGGCCGAGCAGGTCGGCGGCGCTCAGCACCTCCTGGAAACCCGTCTGGTGCAGGCTCATCTTCTTGGCGCCGGTAAATTTCGGCACCTCGTCATCCTCGACGAGCTTGAGCGTGCCGGGCACCAGCCCGTAGTCGATCGCGTCGAAGACGATGAGATGGTCCGCCTCGGTGACGAACTGCACGAGGTAGAGACCCTGCGTGCCGCCGTCGAGAATGGTGACATTGCCCGGCACCGCATAGGCGCGGTGAAAGGCCTCCACCGCGCGCACGCCGAAACCTTCGTCCGCCCAGAGGATGTTGCCGATGCCGAGTACCAGGACGCGCGGCGGGGCGGAGGCGTGATGCTGCGCCATCAATCCGCCTCCTCGTCCTTGAACAGCCGCTCGCCGGAGATCATCGAGGAGATGATCGACTGGCGGCTCATGATGTCCTCGCGCACGGCCACGTAGATGTGGACGATCATGAAGATCACCAGCACCCACATGCCGAGATGGTGCCAGGTATGAACGGACTGGCTGTTGGGCCAGATCGAAAACACCCAGCCGAACAGCTTGTACTGCCAGCTGTCGATGCCGGCGCCCTCGGCATAGAGGGCAAAGCCGGTGGCGATCATGAAGGCCGTCGGCAGGACCACGGCGAAGAACATCGAGAACTGCGCCAGCGGATTGTGCCCGATATATTTCTTCGGGTGCTTGACCATGAAGGAATACCACCAGATCTCGTGCAGCCATTCCTTCCAGAAGCGACCGCTCCAGAAGGGAATGTAGAAGATCTGCCGCGAATGGGGATTGCCGACGAAGGCCCAGTAGATCCGCATCAGGAAGCCGACGGCGAGAATCTGGCCGGCGGCAAAATGGGCAAAGCGGATATATCCCATGAGGAAGTGGTTCGAGGCCTCGCCGGAGAGCGTCGGCGGCGGGCTGCCGATGAAGTAGCCGGTGACCATCAGGATGACGATCGCCAGCGCATTGACCCAGTGCCAGATGCGCACCGGGACCTCATAGACATAGACGCTCTGGCGGGAGACCGCCGCTTCGCCATGCGAGTCGGAGGCTGCGACCTTTTCGGCCACGCTTTCGGTTATGCTCATCGCATCCTCCTATCGCACCTGGACCTTGGCCATTTCCTGTCCATCCGGGCTCATGACATGCGTCGAGCATGCCAGGCACGGGTCGAAGGAATGCAAGGTCCTGAGGATTTCGAGCGGCTGGGCCGGGTCGGCCATCGGCGTGTCCATCAGGGCCGCTTCGAAGGCGCCGATATTGCCGGTGGGGTCGCGCGGCGAACCATTCCAGGTGGTGGGCACGACGCACTGGTAGTTGTCGATCTTGCCGTCCTTGATCTTGACCCAGTGGGCGAGCGCGCCGCGCGGCGCCTCGGTGAAGCCGACGCCCTTGACCTCGGCCGGCCAGGTCTCGGGTTTCCACTTGTCGACGAAGGCGGTGGCGGAATCGCCAGCCTTGATATTGGCCACCAGCTTGTCGAAGAAGTGACGCATCTGCAGACCGGCCCAGTCCGATTCGAGCGCGCGCGCCGCCGTGCGGCCGAGCGTCGAGAACAGCGCCGTCACCGGAAGGTCGAGATCCTTCAGCAGCTTCTCGACCGGCTCCTTGAACTCGGCCTTGTTCTGGGCATAGCCGATGATCCAGCGGGCCAGCGGCCCCACTTCCATAGCATTGCCCTTCCAGCGCGGCGACTTGATCCAGGAATATTTGCCGGCTTCGTCGAGTTCCTCGATGTTGGTGCGGGTGCCCTTGGCATTGGGGCCGAGCACGTAGTTCGGCTCGGTCACGCCGTCCCAGGGATGCAGGCCCTTGGTCTCGTCCGGATATTTGTACCAGGAGTGGGCGACGAATTCCTGGATCTCGTTCGGATCCTCGAGATCGATCGGGAAGACTTCGGCGAGATTGCCGTTGATGATCGCCCCGCGCGGCAGCTTCAGGCTGGCCTCCGAATAGTCATTGGCATGTTCCGGGATGTCGCCATAGGACATCACGCACTTGCTCGACAGGCCGCCGCCATAGAGCCAGTCCTTGTAGAAGGAGCCGATCGCCTTGACGTCAGGCACATAGACCTTGGCGTTGAACTCGATCAACTGGTCGATGATCGAGGAGACGTGGTTCAGCCGCTCCATGTTGATCGCGCCGACCGCGCCGGTTCCATCGACATTGATCGGACAGGGCACGCCGCCGACCAGCCAGTTCGGATGCGGGTTCTTGCCGCCGAAGATCGTGTGGATCTTGACGATTTCCTTCTGGAAATCGAGCGCCTCGAGATAATGGGCGACCGCCATCAGATTGGCTTCCGGCGGCAGCCGGTAGGCCTTGCTGCCCCAGTAGCCATTCTTGAACGGACCGAGCTGGCCGCTCTCGACGAACTTCTTGAGGCGGGTCTGGATGTCCTTGAAATAGCCGGGCGAAGACAGCGGCCAGTCGGAGATCGACTGCGCGAGGGCCGATGTCGCCCTCGGGTCGGCGCTAAGCGCCGAGACGACGTCGACCCAGTCGAGCGCATGCAGGTGGTAGAAATGCACGACATGGTCATGCACCTGCAGCGCCAGCTGCATCAGGTTGCGGATCGAGTTGGCGTTTTCCGGGATGAGGATGCCGAGCGCGTTTTCGACCGCGCGCACCGAGGTCAGCGCGTGGGTGCCGGTGCACACCCCGCAGATCCGTTCGGTGAAGGCCCAGGCGTCGCGCGGGTCGCGATTCTTGAGGATGACCTCGATGCCGCGCCACATGGTGCCGGTGGAGACGGCGTTGCGGATGATGTTGTTCTCGTCGACATTGACCTCGACGCGCATGTGACCCTCGATGCGGGTCACCGGATCGACGACGATGCGCTTGCCGGAATTGTCGAGCGCGAAACCGTTCGGTGTCTGGATTGTCATGGTGATGTTCCCTGCCCTGGTTGTTTATGCGTCGGCTTTTTCGCGCTTCGCGGTGACGCGCTTGACCGCGGTGATCGCGGCATGGGCGGCAACCGCGCCGCCGACGACCACGGCCGCGGTGCCGCCGATCTTGTCGGCATTGGCCTCGACGCCGAACTGGTTGATGGTGGTGAGCCTGTCGTAGAAGCTGCCCTTGTCCCAGAAGCCGTCTTCCGAGCAGCCGATGCAGCCATGGCCGGACTGGATCGGGAAGGAGACGCCGCCGTTCCAGCGCACCGTCGAGCAGGCGTTGTAGGTGGTCGGGCCCTTGCAGCCCATCTTGTAGAGGCAGTAACCCTTGCGCGCGCCCTCATCGTCCCATTCCTCGACGAACTGGCCGGCGTCGAAATGGGGGCGGCGATAGCACTTGTCGTGGATGCGCTGGGAATAGAACATCTTCGGCCGGCCCTGGCGGTCGAGCTCGGGCAGCTTGCCGAAGGTGGTGATGAAGGTGACGACGCCGGTCATGACCTCGGCGATCGGCGGACAGCCCGGCACCTTGATGATCGGCTTGTCGCGGATGACCTTGTCGATCGGGGTGGCCTGGGTCGGGTTCGGCTTGGCCGCCTGGACGCAGCCCCAGGAAGCGCAGGCGCCCCAGGCGATAATCGCCATGGCGTCTTCCGCCATCCATTTCAGCTTCTCGACGAAGGGCCGGCCGCCGTCGATGCAGAACATGCCGTCCTCGTTGAGCGGCGGATTGCCCTCGACGGCGAGGATGTATTTGCCCTTGTACTTCTGCTTGGTCTCTTCGAGGATCGCCTCGGCCTGATGGCCGGCCGCCGCCATGATCGTATCGTCATAGTCGAGCGATATCATCGACAGCACGACGTCCTTCACCAGCGGGTGGGCCGAGCGGATGAAGCTCTCCGAACAGCAGGTGCATTCCAGGCCGTGCATCCAGATGACCGGTACCCGCTCGTTGGTTTCGAGCGCCTGGGCCATCGCGGTAGCCGCGCCCGGGCCGAAGCCGAGGCTGGCGGCCGTCAGGCTGCAGAACTTGGTGAAGCTGCGCCTGGTGATGCCTTGACGGCGAATGACATCGTAAAAAGTTTCTGTTGCTGCCATGGTGCTCCTCCAGCCTTTCCACCCTTGCGACCCGCTTCAAGCATGTGAGCGGGTGTGATGGGATGGTGTTTGCAAGAAGCAGACCAGATTGAACCGCCGGCGAAAATCCGTCCTAGTTCGTTATTTTCATTCGCTTATTTTCAGATGGGATTGTCCGCGCATACCTGCCGCGGGGTCTCGGATGCAAGCATGTTTTTCATTGCTGGAAAGGCGCTGACCGGTTGCCCGCCGTCGCGCAGCGGTCCCTAGTGGGCCGTGCAGACCATGCAGGGATCGAAGGAGCGGATGACGTGCTGAAGCGCGGCCGACTGGGCGCCGAGCCCGCCGGTATCGAGGCCGGCCAGGGCCTGCTCGAGCGGACCGGCCACCCCGGCCGCATCGCGCGGCGAAAAATTCCAGGTCGTCGGCGCGATGATCTGGTAGCGGCTGATTTCTCCGCCCTTGAGGCTGACCCAGTGGCCGAGGGCGCCCCGGGCCGCTTCGACGAGACCGGAGGCGACCGCATCGTCGGGTATGGCGAAATGGCTGCAGAATTCGTCCTTGAGGCGCAGCTGCCTCAGCCATCCGTGCATTGCGTGGACGAGGATCGCCGTCTCCACCAGCCGGGCGACGATGCGGGTCCTGACCGACGTACCGCCATCGAGGCGAAGCAGTTCGGCGATCAGCGGATGATCGGCCACGGCCAGGCGCGCGGCCGCTCCGGTCTCGGCCGGGCTGCCGGCGAGCCGCGGTGCCTTGGCCCAGGAATAGGCGCCGTCCTTGGCAACAACCGGCACGGTGTCGGAGTGATCCGGCCGTCGGTCGGTGTCGGCGAACCAGGCATGGGCGACATCCTCCGAAATACCGGCGACGTCGAGGGGGCGGCTCTGTCCCAACGCATCCGTAACACCCCCTGGCAGCAGCGACGACTGGCTGTCGTGATAGGCGCCAAAGGAGATCAGCGGGCCGGGTCCCTTGCCCATCTTCGCGAGCGACAGGTCCTCGGCCAGCCGCAGGAACAGGGCAAAATCCGCGCCGGACGGTCCGGCGGCATAGTCCTCCAGATCCGCGATGGTGGCCATGGACAGGATCGTGTCGAGCGACACACCGTAGACCGCCTCTTCGAGAAAGAGCTGGAACTCGCCCATCAACGCGGCGAGCTGGACGCGCTCGCCGATGTCGATGGCGCGCGTCGTTCCACCCGGCTGGAAGGCCAGCGAATGCGGCCACTTGCCGGCGACCACGCCCATCACTTCGAGCAGGCGCCGGCGCATCGGCAGGAAACGGGCGGATCCGCTGCCGCTCACCGCCTTGAAGCGATTGACGGTCTCCTCGTGCCAGGGACGGGCCGCATACTCGGCCCGGGCGAAATCCGGCATGAAGAACAGGTAGAAATGGGTGAGGTGGTCGGCGATGTTCTCCGCCGCATGGGCAAGGTTCGCGGCGAGATAGCCGTTCGGCGCGGCCCGGCCGCCGGCGAGGTTGCGCAGCGCCGTCGACGCGGCGATCGATTGGGATACCGAACAGATGCCGCAGATGCGCGGTGCGATCACCAGGGCATCGGGCGCCGGCCGGCCGCACAGGATCTGCTCGAAGCCGCGATAGAGCGTGGTCGTCACCTCGGCTTTCTCGATGACGCCGTCCTTGATGTCGAGCGTCACTTCGAGGTCGCCCTCGACGCGGTTGAACGGACCGGCGACGATGCGGCTCATTCGTTCGGGCTCCCCTTGCGCTTGGGATCGCGGATCACGCGGTCGGAGGTGGCGTTGGTCCGCACCCGCTCCGGCGTCGCCGATTTCGACAGCGCTGCCAGCGCCACGAACCAGGCCTTGGGCATGTCGAGGGGCAGGCCGACCGGTATGCCGCCGATCTTCGGCGTTTCGAGAAAGCCGTTGGTCTCTTCAAAGCCGGGGGAGGTGCATGCGATGCAGGAAAAGCCGCCATGGGTGCAGGAGCCGCCGCCGTTCCAGCCGCGCTGGTTGCAGTCGCCGACGGCCTGCGTGGCCTTGCAGCCGAGATGCTCCATCATGCAGCCGAGATCGGAGAGCTTTTCCGCGCTCGCCTTGAATTCGTAATATTCGTTGCGCTCGCAGCCATGGTGGGCGAGCGTCTTGGCGTAGAATTTCGGCCGGCCGAGCCGGTCGAGATCGCGCTCGTCGAAATCACCCATCTTCAGCGCGGCGATCGTTTCCATGATCCAGCCGGGATGCGGCGCACAGCCGGCAACGTTGATCACCGGCATTCCCGACCGCGAGCGGAAGCCGCCGCCCAGCGCGCCGCCGGATTCGGCGCCTTCATACTGAAGGCCGCAGGCCTCGGCGGGATCGGGAGATGCGGCGTGGATGCCGCCATAAGATGCGCAGGTGCCGACGGCCACACAGTATTCTGCGAGCGGCGCAAGCCGGCGAACCCATTCGAGCATAGTCCGGCCGGTGCCGGCCAGGCGATTGCAAAGACCCGTGCCCGACGGCCCCCTGAGGATCGATCCCTCGATGCAGAGGATGTCGAGCGGCGTCTCGCCGGATGCTACGCTTTCGAGGATCGCAATGGCCTCGACGCCGCTTTCTTCGCTGAGCGACGGATGCCAGAGCAGATCGATGCCGAAGCTGCGCAACTCACGCGGCCACCCTTGAGCGCCATTGTCGAGCACCGACATGGTGCAGCCACCGCAGCTTCCTGCCTGCAACCACAGCAAGGTCATCGGTCTTTCGGGGTGCGCTATGCCATACGTCATGATGGCCAGAATCTCGCATCTTCCCGAAAGGCGGTCAATGAGGGCGCATCAAGGGTCGCCGATACAGGCACAGCCTGGGAAGGGCGACAGGCTCGTGTCGCCCCTGAGTCCACCGGCAAGTCGGACTCCTTTGCTCCGCCCGGATCGTTACGTCGCGTTCCCGACCGCCCAGATGGCGATCAACGAGATTCCCCAGGAGACAAGGTCGATGCCGAGCAGCAGGCCGAGCACGGTGACCGCGGACCAGGGAAAATTGAAGAAGATCAGCAGCGCGAACAGGATCGACAAAGCGCCCGATATCAGCACCGGCCAGAAATACCGATGCCGGCGCATCCGCCAGGCAAGCGACATCTTGGCGATCCCGCTGGCCAGGAAAAGGATCGCCACGGTGAAGGTCAACGCCAATATGCCCCTCAGCGGCTCCGCAAGCAGGGACATGCCGAGCAGGACCAGCAACACTGCCAGCACGATCGCAAGCGCCTTGCCGCCCCAGCTACCGGCGCGAAAGGCGTCGATCCCCTGGAGGACGCCGACGAAGAGAAAGATCCAGCCCGCGATCTGCTCGACCGTCAGCGTCGCCGCCATGGGGTTGAGAAGTGCGAGCACGCCGCCTGCGGTCGCGATAATTCCAGCGCCGAGCCAGGCGATGCCGGGTCGGCCGGAAAGGCTCGAAGGGGAATTGGTCGTCGATATCATCTCACGCCTCCATTCGGTTCAAAGGACGATGGCGACACCGGTTCGAGCCGAAAGCGCACCCGTCGCCAGCTCGTCCATACTCGTTATTGGAGTGCTCGTAACATTATGCGCCCGGCGCGAGATGGATACAACGGCATTGTCCGACGTCGAGTTTGCCTGCCCGGAGGCGCCGCCTGTCGCGAAGTTGCGGTTGCTGGTGAGGCGGACCATGCCCCAGATGCGGCAAAGGATCGGCAACGCTCCAAAGTCTTCGCTGGTTTGTTGAGGTCGCGTTGCCTTTCAGATCGTGCCGAACATCAACGACCGATGAAGGCCCGCGCCTGCAAGGTTCCCGTCGCCGACGGCGAGCGCCACGGACGCCATGAGCCGAGCCGTGTCTCCGCATGCGAAGACCCCCGGCATGCTGGTTTCCTTCATGGGATCGGTCCTGATGACGGAGCCGACCGGCCCCGGCTCCATCTCCAGCCCCAGCTGCTCTGCGATGGGGCTCGCCAGCTCAAACGGCGCCAGCGTAAACAGGCCGGCGAAGGAGAGCATGCGGCCATCGGCGAGATTGACGTCGGCGTGACCGGTAATCGCCTCGATCGGGCTGCGTTCGACCGTTACCCCACGCGCTTCGAGGGCTGCGAGCTGATCCACATCCGGCTCGAAGGCATCGTTGACCAGGAAGGTCGTCGGTCCCCAGTCCGGCAGCATCAGTGCATGGTGCATGGAAAGGGCGGATATGCCGATCACGCCGATCTCGCCCTGGTTCAGTTCATAGCCATGGCAATAGGGGCAGTGGAAGACGCTGCTACCCCAGCGCTGTTTCAGTCCGGCGATCTCCGGGAGAATGTCTTTCACCCCCGTCGCCAACAGCAGGCGGCGGGAGAGATGCCGGTCGCTACCGACCGTGACTTCGAAGCAGGCGTCTGCCGCTTCGGCATTCTCGATCCGCCGCGCCGCGTCTGCGCGCGCCGACAGCCACTGCACCGTCGGATAGTCCAGCACCTGGGTGCGGGCCTTGGCGGCGATGACGGCGGGATCGATGCCGTCCTGCGTCAGGAACCCGTGCGAGTGGCTGGCGAACCGGTTGCGCCTCAGACCCTCGTCGATGATCAGCACCTTGCGGCGGGCCCGGCCGAGCTGCATGGCGGATGACAGGCCGGCATAGCTCCCGCCGATAATGATGACGTCGTGAATGCTCTGGCTCATGGTGGCCTCCCTGCTCTCGAAACAACATAAGTGGCGTGATATTGCGGAGTCAACAGTCATATCACTTTTGTTGTGTCGTATGTCCCCACCGTGCTAGGATGACGCCATCGAGGATGCACTGTAAAAGGAACGACCCATGAGGCAGGACAGTCGGCTGTCGCGCATGCTGCACGTCTTGATTCACATGGGCAGCCACGGCGGTTCGATGACCTCAGAGATGATCGCGCGCATGCTGGACGCCAATCCCGTCGTGATCCGTCGGACGATGTCCGGGCTGCGCGAGATGGGCTATGTGCGCTCGGAAAAGGGCCACGGCGGCGGCTGGACGCTGGCGCGCCCTCTCGAGGAGCTCACCCTTCTCGACATCTATCGGGCCGTCGGCGAGCCGTCCGTCTTTGCCATCGGCCCGGCCTTTGACATGCCGGGATGCCCCATCGAGCAGGCCGTCAACGCCACCTTGAAGGGCGTCTTCGACGATGCCGAGGAATTGCTGCGCAGCCGGTTTGCCGGCGTGACCCTCGCCGATATCGCCAAGGGTTTTCCGCCGCTTGCCAATGCCGGCGGAACGCAACGCTGCGCATCCTGACGGCCGGTTTAGCTGGTCAGGTTCCGGCGCGGCCGGGCGCGCTCAGTCGATGATGACGTCCCTGCCTTCTGCCCGCAGCCGGGCGAGGCCGTCTCTCATCTGCTGCAATTGCTCGGCCGTATGGCCCTGCCATTCCGTCAGTTCTCCGACGATCAGAAGCGGGTGGCGCGAGCGATAGGACTTGGTCGGGTTTCCCGGGAATTTCTTGTCCGTGAGATTGGGATCGTCCATGAAAGGGCCCGTCGGCTCGACGATATAGATCCTCTGCCGTCCCTCGCCGACGGCCAGTTCGGCGCCCCAGGTGGCGGCCTCCAGCGTCTGGCTGAAATAGACCCAGGAAAGAATCAGGCCCTCGCGGTAGTTCGACGTGTAACCCACGCGGATCATGTCTCCCACGGCAAGATCCGCGCGCGTGCCGTGATAGAACGGATCGGAAGACGAGTGGTCGGTCATGGAAAAATCCTCCTGATGCTGCTGCCGGGACATGCTGTTGATGTCCGCTTCACAAGGGTGGGAGCGCCATCCGTTGATGAAACGGCACTCCGGTTTTGGGGGAAGGTCGATGATGCGTCGGATGACCCGCCAGGGTCAGGGAGCGAATTCGATGTCGAACCAGATGTGATGCGTGTCATCGGGGTCGATGGATATGCCGCCCGATCCGGTCAGACCCTTCAGGTCTCCCGTGCCGCTTCCCTCGACGATGGCGAAGAACTCGTTCCCGCGCTCCTTGCCTCTGGCCGAGGCCGAATGCAGGAAATTGAAGGTTCCGGCCCTGTCGCCGATCGCGCCTTCGAAACTCTCCATGGCGACATAGGAGCCCACGCCAAGCGCGGGGTCGAAGGCGGATGTGAACAAGGTCGACGAGTGACCGACGATGTCGCCTGAGTAGTGCTTCTGCATCGTATGGACGCCGACGGCCAATGCCGTCTCGACGGGCGGAACGACAGCCAGCGAGGTGGCCTTGAAGTCCGTGGTCTTGAATGTGCCCCTTACTCTCAAAGGCAGTCTCCAATGATGATTTTTGTTCCCGGATCCAGTGGCGGCGGGCGGATCAGTCGCCCGGCTTGCGGATCTCCTCCGCCATCATGCGGCTGCGGAAGCCGCGCGCCTTGGCCCGGTTGCCGCAGCTGTCCATGGAGCACCATCGCCTGGGTTTGGAGCGGCTGGTGTTCAGGAAGAAGCCGCCGCAAGGGTCGCCCTCGCAGCGCCCCATCGCGCGTTCGGCAGGAATGAGCGCGAGGCTGGCGACCGCCAGGGCGATGCGGGAGACCGGCAGAAACAACATGCGCTCGTCATCCTCCCGTCGCGCGCCGGCGGACATGAGCAGGCCCGGATCGGACAGGGCCGATGTCAACAACTGCTCCAGAAGCGGGGAGGACGGGCTGCGCGTCTCGGGATTGGGCCCGCCGCCCGTTCTCTCCTCGAGCCCGGCGCGCCAAGCAGTCCTCAGCGCAATGGCCGCGGAATGGGCCGCCTCGGCAGCGCGCGGAAAGCGAGGCGCCAGGAGAACGAGCATGCCCATCTCCTGCTCGCTCAACAGGCCGGCCGGCACCGACCACTCCGCGAGCGCCTGATAGTCCGGCAGAAAGTCCATCTGTTGGGCGCCGCGCCAGTGCAGCGTGTTGGCGAAGTCGAGCGCAGGATCGCCCGCCAGCATGCGAATGCGCCCGAGAGCGGAAAAATAGGCGCGGGGCTCGGCGCTTGATAGTCCGGATGTGTTCATGTAACCATTTAAACAGTTACGATAGGGTCTGGCAAGTCGGTTGACGCTATCAGCAAGCCGCTGTGGAAAATCGACGTCCCGAAACAATCTGTACGCCGAGGCGGGCAGCCCGTATCGCCCGGGATCGCTCGCGGCGACATGAACCAAGACCATGGAAAGGGAACAGGCATGCAGCTTTACTGGATCAAGGCTCAGGCTCCGCGGCGCGTGCTGGCGCTCGTCAAGCACCTCGGCCTCGATGTCGAATACATCGAGATGGATCTCATGGGCGGGGAACTCGCCAGGCCCGCTATGCTGCCATCAATCCCAACAGGAAGGCTCCCACCTTGGTGGATGGCGATCTGGTTCTATAGGAATCGAGCGCGATCATGGCCCATTTGTGCACCATGGCCGGATCCGACATGTGGCCGGTCGATGCGCCGGCGGAACAGGTCGAGGTTCTGCGTTGGCTCTCATGGTGCGACAGCCATTGGTCGCCCGCCGTCTCGCCATTCTATTTCGAATATGTGGTGAAGCCGACTTTCGGCGTTGGTAAGCCCGATGCCGAAGTGCTCAAGGACAAGATCGAGGCCGCAAGGAGATATGCGGACGTCCTCGATCAGCATCTCGAAGGTCGGGACTATGCCGCATGCAACAGGCTGACGATTGCCGATTTCCAGCTGGCCTCGATGGCAAGCTACTGGAAAACGTCTGCGATGCCCTTCGCGGAGTATGCCAACCTGACGGCCTGGATAGACCGAATGATGCGCATTCCTGCCTGGGCCGATCCATGGCCGGAACACGGGCGGCCGGCCGCAGGAGCGGGCGGATTGCTCGCGTAAGTGATCTGGCCCCGCCGGGTCGACAGGGCCAGATCGGCTTGATCAGATGACGGTGACGTTTTCAGCCTTCGACTTGCCAGTCTTCCGGTCCTGTCCCACATCGTAGCTGACTTTCTGACCGTCCTGCAGCGCGCCGCCGAAGCCGACTGCGGAGATGTGGACGAATACATCCGGACCGCCGTTGTCCGGGGTGATGAAGCCGAAGCCCTTGTCCTGGGCGAAAAATTTTACCGTACCAGTTGCCATGATATCCTCGTTGGTTGAGTGCGACGTTACCGCATTACCGATCAAGGCGCTGTACGGCAAGGATTTCAGGTGAGGCAATAGCCACGACCGCGAACTTTTGCCGGAGGTGGGGCGTGGCGGCCCCGCTTGCAGCGGCGTCGTGCCTAGGTCAGGCGACCGCGCGCTGCCACGGAAACGGCGGTGATATCGTCCCCGTCGATCACCGTGACCTCGTCCACCATGTTGGTCACGACGCAGGCATGATTGGGCACGATCCGCACGCGATCGCCGACTTTCAGATTGATCGGACCGGAGCTGATGAGCCTGCCGTGCTCTTCGGAGAGCTGGTCGATCGCGATATCGTCCCGCCCCAGCACATGGCCGTAGCCTGAGAGCCCCAGCAGATCGGAGGTCAGCGTCTTCGAGCCCGCGTCGATGATGGCGCGGTTTTCCGCCGGAACCGATACGACCGTGGCAAGGACGGTCAGGGCGCAATCCTCCCAGCCGCAGGCCCCGCGCCCCACGAGGGAGCGGTCGTTGTAGATATAGGTGCCGGGGCGGTATTCCGTCGTCACCGGGGCGTCGCCGGCATGCATCATCGTCGGCGTGCCGCCGGAGGTGATGACAGGTGCGGCGATGCCGCGTGCCTCGACCCGAGCCTTGGCCTCGGTCATGAAGGCCTCGACCGCGGCCTCGCCGCCGGCGGGCGGATAGGTCATGAACCCGCCGAAGATTAAGCCCGGCGCGTCGTTGATCTGGACGGCCAGTGCCTCGGCCTCGGACGGAGAGGCGACCCCGCAGCGGTTGGCGCCGGTATTGCACTCGACCAGGACGGGCAATGGTTTGTCCGCCGTCCGGAAGGTCGACGACAGGCCGTCGATTACCGCCGTGCTGTCCGCCACCACGGAGAGAGCGACCTTCTGCGCAAACGCCCTCAACCTCTGGAGCTTCTGCTCGCCGACGATGTTGTAGGTGATCAGCACGTCGCGAATGGCCGCGCTGCCTTCAACCATCGCCTCGGCTTCCGAGATCTTCTGGCAGGTGATGCCGACTGCACCGGCGGCGAGCTGGAGTTCGGCCATCATCGGCAGCTTGTGGGTCTTGATATGCGGCCGGACCTTCAGTCCATGGGCATCCGCATAAGCCTGGAAGCGCGCGATATTGGCTTTCGCAATGTCGAGGTCGACCAGCACCGAAGGCGTGTCGATCTGGCGGAGGCGGTCGTCGGAAAGGGGCATGGGGACCTCAAGGAGCGGAAAATGGCGTGTTTCAGCGGCTGACAATGGGGCCGGAGCTTTTTCTTGAAAAGGCGCACGACCGTCTATTGACAATTTATGACGGCTGTCCCTGAATACGTCAATCCAATAACACAGACATATGTCCGTTATATTGGACATTCGGAGCGACCAGTCAATAAAAGGGGAACGTCATGACTATTTCCTTCCGCGCCGGCGCCGTCATGCTGGCGGCCGCCACCTTCCTGATTTCCATGCCGGCCGCCGCCCAGCAGGCGAGCAAGCTGGATGAGGTCCTCGCCCGCGGCCATCTGGTGCTGGGCACCGGGTCGACCAACGCGCCCTGGCATTTCAAGAGCGCCGACGACAAGCTTCAGGGCTTCGACGTCGATATGGGCCGCATCGTCGCCAAGGCCCTGTTCGGCGATCCCGACAAGATCGAATACGTCAACCAGTCGTCTGATGCCCGCATTCCCAACATCACCACCGACAAAGTCGACCTGACCTGCCAGTTCATGACGGTGACGGGCGAGCGTGCACAACAGGTGGCCTTCACCATTCCCTATTATCGCGAGGGCGTTGGCCTCATGCTGAAGGCAGACGGCAAGTATGCAGACTATGAAGCGCTGAAGGCCGCCGGTTCGTCGGTGACGATCTCGGTCCTGCAGAACGTCTATGCCGAGGACATGGTGCATGCGGCCCTGCCGGAAGCCACCGTTGACCAGTATGATTCCGTCGACCTGATCTACCAGGCGCTGGAATCGGGCCGTTCGGATGCCGCCGCGACCGACCAGTCCTCGCTGGCCTGGTACATGACGCAGAACCCGGGCCGCTACAAGGATTCCGGATACGGCTGGAACCCGCAGACCTATGCCTGCGGCGTCAAGCGCGGCGACCAGGATTGGCTGAACTTCGTCAACACCGCGCTGCACGAAGCCATGACCGGCGTCGAGTTCGACTTCTACGCCAAGTCCTACAAGACCTGGTTCGGCAAGGAGCTTGCCCCGCCGCAGATCGGCTTCCCGGTCGAATACAAGTAAGCGATCATGAAGCGGGAGAAATCTCTCCCGTTTCATTCCCTCCGGGTGACGGGTAGTCATGGGTTACACACTGAATTTTGCAGCCGTCTGGCGCAACTTCGACCAGCTTCTGGAAGGTCTGGCGCTCAGCCTCGGGCTCGCCTTCGTCTCCATCCTGGTCGGCGTGCTGATCGGGCTCGTCGTGGCGTTTGCGCTTATTTCGAAGCACAGGATCGCGTCCTGGCCCGCGACGTCCTATGTCACGGTCATCCGCAACCTGCCCATTCTGGTGCTGGTGCTGTTTGCCTATTTCGCCCTGCCGCAGATGGGCGTGAGGCTAGGCAAGATCGAGAGCTTCGTCGCGGTCCTGTCGATCTATTCCGGCGCCTATCTGGCGGAAGTCTTCCGCGGAGGCTTGCTGTCCATTCCCAAGGGACTGCCGGAGGCGGGGCTGGCGATCGGTCTGACGCCGATGCAGATCCGCACCTCCATCATCATGCCGCTCATGCTGCGCAACGTGCTGCCGTCGCTCTCGTCGACCGTAATCTCGCTCTTCAAGGATACATCGCTCGCCGCAGCGATCGCCGTTCCCGAGCTCACCTTCGAGGCGCGCAAGATCAATGTCGAGAGTTTCAGGGTCATCGAAACCTGGATCGTGGCGTCCGGCCTCTATGTCGTCACCTGCACGGCGCTGGCGGCACTGATGCGTCTGGCCGAGCGCCGGCTGGCAGTTGTGAGGTAATGTCGTGAGCGATCTTCCCGCCTTCTTCGAACAGCTCTGGCTCGCCCGTTTCGTCATCCTCAAGGGCCTCGGCGTCACCGTCTCGATCTCTCTTCTGGCGATCGCCTTCGGTTCGGCGCTCGGCGTTCTCGTCGGTCTGGCCCTGGCCTATGGCAGGGGGCCGGTGCGCTTCGCCGTCCGGGCCTATACCGATATCGTCCGGGGCACGCCGGTGCTCGTGCTCGTCCTCGCGAGCTATTATGTCTCCGCCGCGGTCGGGGTCGATCTCGGCCCGTTTTCGGCCGGCGTCCTGGCCCTGGCCGTCTTCTGCTCCTCGCATGTCGGCGAGATCGTGCGGGGCGGCCTTCAGGCGATCCCGATCGGCCAGACCGAGGCCGCCAAGGCGATCGGACTGACCTTCGTCCAGACCTTCGCCAATGTGCTTTGGCCGCAGGCTCTGCGCCAGTTCCTGCCCGCCTGGGTCAACACCGCGGCGGAGATGGTCAAGGCCTCGACGCTGCTCTCGGTGATCGGCGTGACGGAACTCCTGTTGCGCACGCAGGAGGTCATTTCCCGCAACTTCATGAGCCTGCAGTTCTATTTCTTCGCCGGCCTGCTCTACTTCGTCGTCAATTTCACCATCGAGCGCTTCGGCAAATATGTCGAGCGCAAGACGGCCGTGCCGACCTGAGGATCCCACACCGATGGCAAAGACAATTCTCGAAATCTCCGGACTGCGAAAGACCTACGGCACGCTCGAAGTGCTCAAGGGCGTCGATTGCACAGTCAGGGAAGGGGAGGTGATTTCGATCATCGGCTCTTCCGGCTCGGGCAAGACCACCATGCTCCGCTGCATCAACATGCTGGAAGAGTTCCAGGACGGGACCATCAGGCTCGACGGCGAGGAGATCGGCTATCATGTCGAGGGTAGCCGGCGGCGTCGAAAGGCGGAAAAGGAAATCGCACGCCAGCGTGCGCTGACCGGCATGGCCTTCCAGCAGTTCAACCTCTTTCCCCACCTGACGGCGGCGGAAAACGTCATGCTCGGCCCCGTCAAGGTGAAGAGGATGGGCCGGCCCGAGGCGCGGGCGATCGCCGAGACCTGGCTCGACCGGGTCGGCCTTGGCACCAGAGCCGATCACTATCCCGGCCAACTGTCCGGCGGCCAGCAGCAGCGCGTCGCGATCGCCCGGGCGATCGCCATGAATCCGCGGCTGATGCTGTTCGACGAGGTCACGTCGGCGCTCGATCCCGAACTGGTCGGCGAGGTCCTGCAGGTCATCAAGGGGCTCGCCTCCGACGGTATGACCATGCTGCTGGTAACCCACGAAATGCGCTTCGCATTCGACGTCTCGACGCGCGTCATCTTCATGAACCAGGGGATGATCTGCGAGGAGGGCGACCCGAAAGAGATGTTCGTCCGGCCGCAGACCGAGCGGCTGGCGGAGTTCCTGAAGACATCGAGTTTCAACTAGAAGAAAAGTGAGATCACATGACTATCAAGCGTTACGGCGCGGGCGAAACCGGGGCCGGCGGACAGCCGCTGCCCTTTGCCCGCGCGGTGGAAGCCAATGGCTGGCTCTATGTGTCCGGCCAGGTGCCGATGGAAAAGGGCGAGATCGTCAGCGGGGGCATCGTTTCCGAAAGCCGCAAGGCGATCGAGAACATGATCGCCATCCTCAGGGAGGCAGGTTACGCACTGGAGGACGTTGTGCGCGTCGGCGTCTGGCTGGACGACCCCCGCGACTTCTGGAGCTTCAACGGGGTCTATGCCGAGTTTTTCGGCGCCAACCCGCCGGCTCGCGCTTGCGTTCAGTCCCGGATGATGGTCGATTGCAAGGTCGAAGTCGACTGCGTGGCCTACCGCGCGGACCGCGCCTGATCGAGGGATGCGGCCGCCGGTCTGGCCCGTTTCTTCCAGATGAGGAACACCATGGCTGATGCCGAAGATATCGTATCGCGCCGGACGCGAGGTCTGGACCGGGCTTTCGACATCCTCGAATTCCTGCGGCAGAAGCGTCAGCCGATGCGGCCGAACGAGATCGCGTCGGAGATTGGCGCGCCGCGTTCTTCGGTCTATGAACTGGTGAACCTGCTGCTGCGCCACGGCATGCTCGACTATCAGGGCGGCGAGGGCCGGGTGTTTCTCGGTCGAAAGCTCTATTTCCTCGGCTCGGCCTATGCCGAGCAGTTCGACCTGATGCGGGAATGCGATCGCATGCTCGTCCGTCTCGTCGAGGAGACCCGCGAGACGGCGCAGATGTGCCTTCTCGAAGGCAACAAATATACCGTTGCCATGATGCGGGAGGGCCTGCGGCCTTTCCGCATTTCGTCGAGCGTCGGCGAGCTGGTTCCGATCCCGTGGACCGCGTCCGGGCGCCTGCTCGTCTCGCATCTGTCCGAAGCCGAGATGCTCGACTTCATTCCGCCGGAAGACTTCGTTCTGCCGAGCGGCCGGCGGATCGAGCCGGCGGACTTCATCGCCCAGGTCCGCCAGGCGACCAAGGACGGCTTCTTCACCTTCAACAGCGAGGTCGAGAATTTCACCCATTGCTTCGCTGCCCCGATCTACCAGGCCGACGGTGTCTGCATCGCCACGCTGTGTCTGGTCGCGCCACGCGAAGACGGACTGCGAAACCGCAGTGCCTATATCGAGAGCCTCGTCGGCGCCTCGCGCGAAATCTCGGAAAAGCTCGGCTTCGGCGGCGTTCAGGACCGGACGAACCGCGCCAGCCTCTGACGCCGGCAACCGGGCCTGATCGAAGTCCTCAACCGCACGTCACCTTGACCACAAGCCCGGTGACCGGATCGGTTTCGACGGTCACCCTTCCATCGCTGAAATCCTGGGTGACTGGATCCCCGGGCGCGATCTGGCGCACGACGGCTGCGCCGCTCTGGCGCTTTGCCTCAGCCTCCGTTGGCTTCGGCTTGCCGACAAGGCTCTGCGCCCGTTCCGGATCGCAGCGCCCCGAAACCGGAGGTTCGGGTGCGACCGGAGCCGTACAGGCGAACAAGGCGGGCAGAATGCCGGCACAAGCCAGGACTGGCAGAAATCGCTTCCAACTGGACATGGTTGTCTCCCTCATTTGCTTATGGTGTCGACGTGGCCGGCAAGGCCATGGACGACGAAACGTTTCCTCTCGGCCGCCCCTCGATCGTTCCCGAATCAGCGTTTGCGCAAGCCGTCGATGAAGATATCGACCATGCGCAGCGCAGTGGGCTGCCAGTCGCTCGGCCCCTGCGCATAGAAGATGCCGACCATCGTCCTGAGCAGGTCCTCCGCCGGCACGTCGTCGCGAAGCGCGCCGGCCTTGACGGCTCGCTCGAGCAGCAGGCGGATCGCCCCGACCAGCCGCTCCGAGGAATAGGCCTTGAGTTCCGAGGAGCCGACGGCGGCAAGCTGCAGCGCCTCGATCATGCCCTTCTTCGTCGCCACGAGACGCACATTGGCTTGCATCCATCGTTTCAGCGCGTCGACCGGATCCTCTTCCCGGGTCAGCTGCTCCGCCAGGTCTGCAAGCAGGTCGACCTCGTGGCGATAGACCGCCTCGAACAGGCTGTCTCGCGTGGGGAAATGCCGGTAGAGCGTGCCGATGCCGACCCCCGCCCGGCGCGCCACGGCCTCCAGGCTTGCCTGCTGCGCGCCGGCGCTGAAGATCTCCGTCGCAGCCTCCAGGAGGCGCTGCCGGTTGCGGATGGAATCCGCCCGCGGCCGCCTTGTCTTTTCCTCTTGTGAGCCCATCTCCCTGGTCAGGATCTTTTTCCTCTTGCTAAACGGAGGATGCCTCCGTATAAATCATTGCGCCGGACAAGCATAGACAGCTCCGGCCATGGCGGCGCTTCAGTTGCGCCCTTCTTGGCAATCCCGCCGATCCGGCGGTTCCTATCCATATATCACTGTCACTGAATGGAGTATCCCATGACACTCTCCATCAGCCTCACCATCAACGGCCAGCAGCGCAGCATCGCGCTCGACGACCCGCGCGTGACGCTGCTCGACCTTCTCCGCGAGCGGCTTCACCTGACGGGCACGAAGAAGGGCTGTGACCGGGGCCAATGCGGTGCCTGCACCGTGCTCGTCGATGGACGGCGCATCAATGCCTGCCTGTCCCTTGCCGTCAGTCTCGACGGTGCCGAAATCACCACCATCGAGGGCCTCGCCGATGGCGACGCCCTGCATCCGCTTCAGGCGGCCTTCATCGCCTGCGACGGCTTCCAGTGCGGCTTCTGCACGCCTGGGCAAATCATGAGTGCCCTCGGTCTGCTCTCCGAGGGCCATGCCGGCGACGACCCGGAACGGGTCCGCGAGCTGATGAGCGGCAATCTGTGCCGCTGCGGCGCCTATCAGGGGATAACCGAAGCGATCCTCGAGGCGCAGCAGACGCTGGCCGACCAGAAGGGGAGGAATGCGGCATGAACCGATTCGATTATATCTGTCCCGGCAGCATTGCCGAAGCCGTGAGCGCCGCGGCCGAGCCGGGCTCCGCCTATCTGGCTGCCGGTACCAACCTGCTCGACCTGATGAAGATCGGCGTATCGCGGCCCGTTCGTCTGATCGACATTACCAGGCTGCCGGGCCTCGACGCGATCGAGTGGCAGGCCGATGGCGGTGTTCGCATCGGCGCCATGGTGCGCAATTCCGATCTCGCCTACGACACGCAGTTCGCCACCGCCTTCCCGGCGGTTGCGGAAGCGCTGCTGTCCGGCGCCTCCGCTCAGCTGCGCAACGCCGCCACGGTCGGCGGAAATCTGATGCAGCGGACGCGTTGCGCCTATTTCCAGGACACGGCCAGCCGCTGCAACCGGCGTGAACCGGGCTCCGGCTGCGATGCCCTCGAGGGCGAAAACCGCCTGCATGCGGTCGTCGGCTGGAGCGACCGCTGCATCGCCACCCACCCTTCCGACTTCTGCGTCCCGCTGGTCGCACTCGATGCGGTCGTCGAGGTCGTGGGGCCAGAAGGGCAGCGGAAGGTCCCGCTCGAAAGCTTCCACCGCCTGCCGGGGGAGACGCCTGAAAAGGAGACGGTCCTTGCTCCGGGTGAGCTGATTACGGCGGTGCATCTACCGGCGGAGGCTGCCCGGTTCAAGGCGAACGCGCGTTACCTGAAGCTCCGCGAACGCACGTCCTACGCCTTTGCCGTCGTCTCGGCGGCGGCCGCGCTCGATATCGAAGACGGCCTGATCCGGCAGGCACGGCTGGCGCTCGGCGCAGTGGCAGCCAAGCCATGGCGTGTTCGCGAAGCGGAGAATGCCCTCGTCGGCAGCGCGCCCGGTACCGCCGCCTTTGCTCGGGCGGCCGAGATCGCGCTCGAGGGCGCTCGCCCCTCCGGTGACAACGCCTTCAAGATCGAGTTGGCGCACCGCATCGCGGTGCGCGCGCTTTCCCTTGCGGCCGAAGGAACGCCGCAAGTCATGCCGGCCTTGCCAGCCTCGCCCTTTTCCACGATCCCGGGAGTGAGCCATGTCGCCTGACGTGACATCCATGCAGAACACCCGCTACGGCTCCAATGCCGGCCAGCCCTTGACCCGCCGCGATGGCCTGCTGAAGGTCACCGGACGCGCCACCTATGCGGCCGACAACAACCCCGACGGCCTGCTTCATGCCGTCACGGCGGTCAGCACGATCGCACGCGGCCGCGTCACCGCCCTCGACATCGCCGCGGCCAAGGCCCATCCGGGCGTCATCGAGGTCCTCACGCCCGAGAACCGGCCGCCGCTCGCCCACGATCCCGACGTGAAGATGGAGCGCTTCGGTTTCCGCATCGAGGTGCTGCAGGACAATAGCGTGCGATATGCCAATCAGCCCATCGCTGTCGTCGTCGCCGAGACGCTCGAGGCGGCAGCCGAGGGTGCCGCCCTGCTGAACCCACAATATGAGGTCGAGGAACCGCGCACCGGACTCGACAACGGAGTCCGATTCGATCCGGCCGCCGTCGGCATCGGTGCGTCTCCGCGCTCCGCGCATGGCGACCTTGACGCCGGCATGGCAAGGGCGGCCAAGGTGATCGAGGCGGATTACGAAACGCCGGCGCAATACCACAATGCGATGGAGCCCCATGCGGTGGTGGCCCAATGGGATGGCGACAAGCTGACGCTCGACATGCCGAACCAGGCCCTGGCGATGAGCTGCGCCTCCTATGCCGCCTATTTCGGCATCCCGCCGGAAAACGTCGTCATCCGTTCGCCCTTCCTCGGCGGTGGCTTCGGATCGAAGGCGATCCTCAACGGACCGCAGATTCTCGCGATGATCGCCGCGCGCATGCTTGGCCGGCCGGTCAAGCTCGCCCTCAGCCGTTCGCAGATGTACGGACCCGTCGGGCACCGCGGGAACACCTGGCAGACGCTGCGAATCGGCATGGATGGAGAAGGGCGGATCACCGCGCTCCACCACCGCGCCCTGTCTGCGACCTCCTCCTTCGACGACTTCATCGAGCCGGCCGCCAATGCCTCCACGCATCTCTATGCCAGCCCCGCCCTGCTTTCTGAGCACCAGGCGATACGGCTGGACGTCGGAACGCCGGGGCCGATGCGGGCGCCGGGCGAGGCATCGGGCTCTGCGGCGCTGGAGGTGGCCATGGACGAGGCCGCCGAGGCCTGCGGCATGGATCCGCTGGAATTCCGGCTGAAGAATTATGCCGAAAAGGAGCCCGGCACCGGCAGACCCTATTCGTCGAAGGCGCTGCGGGAGTGCTATGCCGAAGGCGCCAGGCGCTTCGGCTGGGCGTCCCGCCCGCTGGCCCCGCGTCGCCTGCGCGACGAAGACGGCTTCCTGGTCGGCTGGGGCATGGGTACGGCGCTCTTTCCCTGTCCCCACTTCCCCGCGCAGGCCCGGGCCACGCTGCGTGCGGATGGAACGGCACTGGTGGAGACGGCCGGTGTCGACATGGGCCAGGGCGCCTGGACGGCCCTTGCCCAGATCGCCGCGGAATCCCTGGGTCTCGATCCCGACAAGGTCGAGTTTCATTCAGGCGTGTCGACTTTGCCGGACGCCGGCGTGGCCGGCGGTTCCGCTCATACGGCCAGCGCCGGCCTTGCGCTTCACAATGCCGGCAGAGACGTCATCGACCAGCTGGCGGTTTTCGCCACCAGTGATCCGGCATCCCCGCTTTTCGGCGCCGGCAATGTCGGTGTCGTCGCCCGCGCCGGCCGGCTCCACCGACGCGACGACGAAAGCCGGAGCGAAGCCTATGCCGAATTGCTGGCGCGTGCCGGTCAGCGGGAAATCGTCGGAACGGGCCAGTCCGCCCGCGATCCGCAGCTTGGCCAAGCCTATGCCATGTATTCCCATGGTGCCGTTTTTGCTGAGGTAAAGGTGGATCCGGATCTCGGTCAGGTCCGCGTCACGCGCCTGGTCGGCGCGTTCGCCGCCGGCCGGATCATCAATCCGCGGCTGGTCGAGAGCCAGTATTTCGGCGGCATGATCTGGGGGGCGTCCTTCGCCCTGCACGAGGAAGCCATCGTCGACCGCCGCACCGGCCGGATCATGAACGCGGATCTCGCCGAATATCATGTGCCGGTCAACGCCGACATTCCCTCGCTCGAGGCCGTCCTCATTCCCGAGGAGGACCCGTATGTGAACCCGCTCGGGGTAAAGGGCGTCGGCGAAATCGGCGTGACCGGCACGGTCGGTGCGGTGGCCAACGCCGTCTGGCACGCGACGGGTGTCCGGGTGCGCAAGTTCCCGATCCGCATCGAGAACCTGATCGGCTGAGAACGGGTGCGATCCGGCACCCCATCGGCTGAAGCCCGGATCGAATCCGCGGGATTGCGCCTTTCCGTGCAATCTCGCGGCTTTCCCGAGCGAGGCTAGTGCGCGATGCCGCTGTCCACGCCGGCCTCGGCGAATGTCGCCATGCCGAGATGGCAATGCAGGGCCGCGCGCGCGACGATCGCGGCCAGCACTGCGCCCGTTCCTTCGCCCAGCCGCAGATCGAGGTCGAGAAGCGGGCGCATGTTGAGATGGGCGAGAAGGCGGCGATGTCCAGGCTCCATCGAGGCGTGACCGACCATGCAATGAGCAAGGCTCTGAGGTCCGCTGCAATGGAGCGCAAGGGCTGCGGCCGAGCATATGAAGCCGTCGAGCATGACCGGTATGCCCAGCAGGCGGGCGGCCAGGATCGACCCCGCGATGGCGGCGATCTCGCGCCCGCCCAGAATGCGCAAGGCATCGAGTCCGTCAGTGATCGAACCGCGCTGCAGTTCGACGGCCTCACGAATCACCTCGACCTTCCGCGACCGTCCCCATCGCTCTTCCTTGAGCCAGGATAGACATACTCGGCGGCCTGTTGCGAATCAGGCGAAGACTTCCCGCCCCTCCGCCTTGGCGGCCAGCAGCGTCTCGATCATCAGCCTCTCGGAAGACACGTGCCGGCGCAGGCCCTCGAGGAATCCTCGCAGCATGTAGCGGACGGTTTCCGGCGGCAGCGGGCATCGTCCCTCGGCCATCGTCGTCAGCGTCTCGACCATTTCCTCGCAGGCCAGCCCGTCACAGCGATGCTCCGCCTTCAGCCGCTCGATCATCATCGCGGCAAAACATGAGCCGGCATTCTTGTCGAAGTCGGGAAAAAGGATCCGCTCCTCCAGTCTGTGCGCCTGCGCCAGCAGCGGACCGAGGCCTTCGGCAACGTGAAGGCACACCGCGCTTTCGACATCGAAGGGAATGGAATCGGAAATCTCCTCGAGGGTCAGGCAAAGGCGCAGCAACGCGGCGTGATTGCACTCGAGCTCCACGAGTCCTGCGGCATCCAGATCGATGGTCATGGACATGTTCGTCTCCCTTGGCGCGGCCTGACTCTTTCGAACCGTCTATTGATCGAAGGTCAGACGTCGCCCATCAGCGAAGAGAACATCCATCATGTCACGCCGCCTTTCTTTGTCGTGACGCAAGGAAATGGGTAACGCCGCGGCATCGCGGCGCCCGTGTTCCAGCCTCTCCGGATCGCCTGACTGGAAGTCCCGGCCTGGTCCAGGGCCTTTGCGCAGTTCATTGCCATTCTCGCCGCCGATCCTACGATCACCGGGGTCGACGTGCTTGGCGCCGACGGAGCCTTGATGCAATAACGGATCGGCGGTGACGGAAAGGATCGCCAGCGAAGCGGGCGGGACCCCGGAACGTTTCGCCGGGTCCTTCCGTTTCGCCCGAAAGGAACGTCAGGCCGGAGTAACCTTATGATTTCTGATCTCTTCGAACACAATGTCCGCTGGGCTTCGGGCAAATGCGCGGAGGACCCGCATTATTTCGACAGGCTGTCGGCGTTGCAGCGGCCGGAATATCTCTGGATCGGCTGTTCCGACAGCCGGGTTCCCGCCAATGTCATCACCGGGCTTGAGCCGGGCGAGGTCTTCGTCCATCGCAACGTCGCCAATCTCGTCCACCGGGCCGATCTCAACCTCCTGTCGGTGGTGGAATTCGCCGTGGAAACGCTCGAGGTCAAGCATATCATCGTCTGCGGACATTATGGCTGCGGCGGGATCCGCGCGGCCATGGACGGCCAACGGCATGGCATCATCGACCACTGGCTGCAGGCGATTCGTGACGTGGCGGAGGCAAATTGCGCCGAACTCTCGAATGTCGACGACCGTGAAGAGAAGCTGAACCGGCTCTGCGAACTGACGGTCGCCTCGCAGGTCGCCAGCCTGTCGCAGACGCCGATCCTGCAATCCGCCTGGAAGCGTGGGCGTCCGCTCACCATCCATGGCTGGATCTACGGCCTGAAGGATGGCTTGCTGCGCGATCTGAAATGCAGTTGCGACAGCAGCAGCGCGGCATTTCGATGTGAGGAGAGTTTTGCGCCGCCAGACGTCCCCGTCGGATCTCCGGGGCAGACGTCATGAACTGAGCCCGGACTAGACCAGGAACATCGCCGTCGCGGCCGCGACTTCCGCCCGCATCGCATCCAGCGATCCGCGAATGACCCGGATATCCGAGCTCAGCGACGGTGCGGCATCCTGTTCCTCCCAATAGAGGAGGGTGTTGTGCCAGCCGGTGGTGGTCTCGATCAGACCCCGGACGCGTTGCATCGTCCGCTCGTCCACCCTGGTCGCCGCCCGCTCGGCGTTGCGCGCGAGTTCCACCAGGTCGCTGGCTTCCACGCCCCATATCGGCAGGGCTGCGCGAAGCTTGATGATCTGGGCGTTGATGTCGTCTATCTGGTTCTTTTCCATACCGGCAATATGTGCCTCGGTCCGGCCGTTTCAATGGGCGGTGGAATGGAGAGTTCGGCCAATCGCCGCACCGCCGTCCGGCCGCCCGTCAGTCCTGTGTTTGAGCATGCATTCGCCGGGGAACGGCTGGGGGAAAAAAGGAGTCTCTCGCAACGACCTTCGCGTGCTACAAAAGAAGCGCACACTTGAGCTGCAGGCTGGCAGCTCCCGCCAGGCGCAGGGAGGTCAGATCGGTTCATGAGCGTCAATAGCACCAAAGGCCATGTCGACTGGGGTCCCGCCCAGCTGCGCCGCGCGCTCGAAGCGGCGGGTGTCGCACTGTGGGCATGGAACGTCGATACGGACAGCCTGATCATGGACAGCCACAGCTACACGCTGTGGGACGTTTCGGACGATGTCGATCTGACGTTCGAGCGTCTATCGGAGAAGATACACCCCGCCGACCGTGACCGGGTCCGCGCCGCCTTTTCGGCGACGCGAGCGATTGTCGGTCCCTACGAGATCGATTTCCGCATTCTCGTCGGCGAGGAAGTGCGCTGGATTTCCGCTCGCGGTCAAGGCGACGATGCGGGCATGCACGATCGCTCGATGACCGGCGTCTTTCTCGACGTCACGGCACGCAAGCAGGCGGAAGAAAGCCATGAGCTTCTCGCCGGGGAAATGAGCCACCGCGTCAAGAACCTCTTGGCGCTCGCATCGGGCCTGACCTCGATCACGTCGCGCACGTCGACCTCGGTCGAGGATATGAGCCGGCAGCTGACGGCCCGCCTCATGGCGCTCGGCCGCGCCCATGATCTTGTTCGCCCGCTGCCCGGCGGCCAGGGCAATGCCGCCCTGCTGGGCGATCTCTTCACCGTGCTTCTGGCCCCCTATGACGACGAGGGCGCCTTCGCCGGCCGCATTCGCATCGCCGTTCCGCGCATGGGAGTCGGCCAGTCGGCTGCGACGGGTCTGGCCCTGGTCATCCACGAACTGGCGACCAACTCCGTCAAATACGGCGCTCTCTCCGTACCCGAGGGCACGCTCGACGTATCCGGCACCCAAAGCGACGGCTCCATCGAAATCCGGTGGTCGGAACGAGGCGGTCCGGGCGTGCAGATACCCGAAGGCGCCGGCGGCTATGGAAGCAAGCTCCTGCGCCGCACCCTGTCGGGCCATCTTGGCGGCACCATCGAGCACGACTGGGCCCCCGATGGCCTGCTCGTGGCCCTGCGACTGGATGTGGAACGGCTCTCCGTCTAGTCGTTTTCCGGTCTGAAAACGATACGCCAAGAACGGGCGGACCCCGTCGCGTAGGTCCGCGTCGGAGATCGGTTCCTGAACGACTCCATTCCCGAAAAATGCTCCCAACTGGACATCACCAAGACCTGGCAATCGCAACAAATGCGAAGTTTGCGCGTTAGCTCCAGCAAAGCGCCCAAGGTGAATGTCAACGCTTCTGGAGAGTTACGGAATGATGCTGGAAGATCTGTACCGTCTGTTGAGAAGCGGGCATGTTCAGGCTCAGGGTGTGGTCGACACGATCACCCAACCGATCGTCGTCCTCGACCAGAATTTCTGCGTCACCACAGCCAACAATGCATTCATCCGCACCTTCAAGATCGAGCGCGACGATATTCTCGGCCGGCCGTTCTTCGACCTCGGCCATGGCCAGTGGAACATTCCGGAACTGCGCCAGCTGATCGGCAATGTCATCCCGAAGGCTGCCGCCGTGATCGGCTTCGAGGTGAAACACGATTTCGCGGTCATCGGCCAGCGGACCTTTCTGGTGGATGCCCGCCGCCTCGTGCATCCCGACGACAACAGCACCAATGTGCTCGTGCTCTTCGACGACGTCACCGATCGCCAGCGCAACGAAGCGGAGATGGGATTCATCATCGCCGAGATGCGGCACAGGATGAAAAATCTCTTCGCCATCGTGCGCGCCATCGCCCGGCAGACGGAGACGAAGGATCGCACGGCCGTCGAATATCGTGACGCGCTTCTGGGACGTCTCGAAGTCACGCTCCGGTCCCAGGAGATCGCCGATACGAGCAGCTCGGTCGATTTCGAGCATCTGCTGACGCAGGCGGTCGGTGAGCTGGGCTCCGACCGGATGGAATGTGACGGGCCCCAGATCCAGCTGCAGAGTTCGCGCGTTCTGTCCACGGGCATGCTTTTTCACGAACTGGCCACTAACTCGGTGAAATACGGTGCACTGTCCGTTCCGGATGGCCGCATCCATGCCCGTTGGTCCGAGGAGCATGGTCCGAAGGGAAAGTCGTTCCTCGTTTGTCATTGGCGCGAACTCGACGGACCGCCGGTCCCGGAACCCGTCCGCAGCGGCTATGGCACGCAGCTGATCAAAGGCACGGCTGCCCATCTCGGCGGGTCCGCGGAACTGAATTACGGTCCGCAGGGTTTAGCTGCCTCGATCCGAATTCCACTGTGAGGCCTGATGACCATCTCTCCCGCCGATCCGACCCCTGAGTTTCGCGTGCTTGTCGTAGAGGACGAGCTTTTCATCGCTATGGACATCGCCGATGTGCTGGCAAGTGCCGGATTCGAGGTTCTCGGGCCGGCAGCGTCCATCGACGATGCGTTCCGGCTTTTGGGCGACGTTCGTCCGGACGCGGCTGTCCTCGACGTCAATCTGGGTGGGGATCGGGTGACGCCAGTGGCGGCCTATCTGAAATCCCAGGAAATCCCCTTCGTCCTGGCCAGCGCGGGCGATCCCCAGGACCTGGCCTACGAAGCCGCCTTTGCCGGCGTCGAAAACATCGGCAAGCCTTCCGACATGTCGCGCCTCGTCGCCACCATGCAGGGCCTCAAGCCGTAGAAACCTCCAGGGTCAAGCGCGACGCCCCTTCAACAGACAGGAGACCCGCGGCATAGACCGCTGGTTTTCCGCGTCTGCATTTAGTCATCGCCAAGGACGCGGATCATATCGGCATGGCCGTTCCAGAATCGCCCGCAAAAGTTCCCCGCCGACGAATGATCTCCAACAGCCGTGCATGACGCGACGGATAATTTCCGCGCCACCCTATCCGCTGGAATAAAATTCCTTACAAAAACTATAGAGAATATTGCCTTGGCTCCATTGGTTCAGTTCGGCCGCGTCCGGCCCGCAATGGAGATAAAGATGATTACCAGGAGACAGGGTCTCAAGCTTGCCGCAGCCCTTGCCGTAACCAGCCTGCCACTCCCGCGGGCGGCGTCGGCAGAGGCGAAGACCATACGCATCGGCTGGCAGAAGTTCGGTGTGCTGGCGCTTGCCAAGCAGCAGGGCGCGCTGGAAAAGCGCTTTGCCGACCGCGGCATCGGCATCGAATGGTCGGAGTTCACCTCTGGTCCGCCGCTGCTCGAAGCACTCGGTGCCGGAGCGCTCGATTTCGGCCCGACCGGCGACGTGCCGCCGCTCTTTGCCCAGGCTGCGGGCGGTGATCTCGTCTATGTCGGCACCTACAAGCCGCCGGCCGCCTTCCACGGCATCCTCGTCCACAAGGATTCCCCGATCAAGACGCTGGCCGATCTCAAGGGCGTCAGGCTCGCCTACAAGCGTGGATCGAGCGCCCATAATTTCGCCTTCAAGGCCTTGGCCAAGGCCGGTCTGACCCCGGACGACGTCGAAAGCGTCGACCTGCCGCCACCCGATGCGGCCGCCGCCTTCAAGACCGGCAGCGTAGACGCCTGGTCGATCTGGGATCCCTATTTCGCCATCGCCGAGAAGGACCCGAACGCCCGCCTGCTGACCACCTCGGAGGGCATCGTCGAGGCCTGGGGCTACTTCCTCGGCAATGGCGCCTTCGCGTCGCAGAATCCGCAACTGACCACCGAGATCCTCGATGAGCTCGCCAAAGTCGGCACGGCCGCCCAAGCGGACATCGAGGCAACCACCGCGGCACTGTCGGAAATCACCGGAGTTCCCGCCGACGTGACCCGAGTGACGCTGACTCGCGCCGGATCCGATCTCGGCAAGGTCGGCACTGTGTCGGAGGAGGCCGTCGCCTATCAGCAGGCGCTCGCCGACGACTTCCATGCGCTCGGCGTCCTGCCGAAGAAGCTCGCCATCTCGGACATCGTCTGGCGCCCCAAGGCCAGCTGATCCCCGCCAACCCAAATTGGAGAAAGACCATGATCACGCGCAGGCAAAGTTTGGCACTGATCGGAGCGGCGGCGACCACGCTGTCCATGCCGGCCCTCCGCCCCGCCCGGGCGGCGGCGACCGAGTTTCGGATCGGCTGGCAGAAGAATGGCGTGCTCGCGCTGGCGAAGCGTACGGGCGCACTCGAAAAAAGGCTGGCGCCGCGCGGCATCAGCGTCACCTGGTCGGAATTCACTTCCGGTCCGCCGCTGCTCGAAGCGCTGGGTGCCGGCTCGCTCGACTTCGGCCCGACCGGCGACGTTCCGCCGCTCTTCGCCCAGGCCGCCGGCGGCAACCTGCTCTATGTCGGCACCTATCGCGGCCCCTCGACGGGCTCGGCCATCCTGGTTCACAAGGACTCGCCGATCGCTTCGCTCGAAGATCTGAAGGGCAGGAAAGTCGCGTTCAAGCGCGGATCCAGCGCCCATAATTTCACCGTCAAGGCGCTGCGCAAGGCGGGTCTGGCGGTGAGCGACGTCGAGGCGATCGACCTTCCTCCGCCGGATGCGGCCGCCGCCTTCAAGACCGGCAGCATCGACGCCTGGGCGATCTGGGATCCCTACTACGCGATCGCCGAAGCCGATCCGCAGACGCGCGTGCTGACCACCGCGGAGGGAATCGTCGACAGCTGGAGCTTCTACTTCGGCAATGGCGACTTCACGGCCGCCAATCCCGACGTGCTGTCGGAGGTCATCGACGAACTGGCAAAGACCGGCGCCTGGGCGCAATCGCACATCGAGGAGACGATTTCCGCCCTCTCGGAAATCACCGGCGTTCCGATCGAGGTGACGCGTACGGTGCTGACCCGCAAGGGCGCCGACCTCGGCAGGGTTCATCCCCTGACCGATGAAGCGATCTCCTATCAGCAGGCGCTGGCCGACGAGTTCCACGGCCTTGGCATCCTGCCGAAGAAGCTCACCATTTCCGACATCGTCTGGCGGCCGAAGGCCAGCTGACCCCCAATCCTGAAAGGACCTGGACATGACCAAGACTGAAAAGCCCCTCGACTTCCTCTGGTTCATCCCGACCTCGGGTGACGGATCCTATCTCGGTTCCGACGATCGCAGCCGGCCGGCCGATCCGGGCTATTTCCGCGAGATCGCCATCGCCGCCAACCGCCTCGGCTATACCGGCGTGCTGATCCCGACCGGTGTCGCCTGCGAGGAATCCTTCGTGCTGGCCGGCCATCTTGCGGCCGTCACCGAGAAGCTGAAATTCCTCGTCGCCATCCGTCCCGGCACGGCTTCGCCCGCCTATTATGCGCGTCTGGCCTCGACGCTCGACCGCGTCTCCAATGGACGCCTGCTGCTGAACATCGTGGTGGGCGGCAGCCCCCAGGAACTGGCGGGCGACGGCATCTTCCTGCCGCATGACGAACGCTACGCCCATGCGGACGAGTTCTTCCAGGTCTTCAATCAGCTGATCGAGACCGGCAAGGCCAATCTCGACGGCAAGTATATCAAGGCTCTGAATGCCCAGCTCGGTATCCCGCCGGTCCAGGAACCGCGCCCGCCGCTCTATTTCGGCGGCTCGTCGGATGCGGCGATCGACTTTGCCGGCGGTCGCGTCGACAAGTACCTGACCTGGGGCGAGCCGCCGGCGCAGGTGGCCGAGAAGATCACCTCCGTCCGCAAGGCCGCAGCCGCCAGGGGCAAGGAGGCAAGCTTCGGCATCCGCCTGCACTTCATCGTTCGCGAGACGGACGACGAGGCCTGGGCCGCCGCCGACAAGCTGATATCCAAACTCTCCGATGAGGCGATCGCCGCGGCCCAGGAGGCCTTTGCCAGGAACTCCGATTCCGTCGGCCAGGCGCGCATGGCGGCGCTTCACAACGGCCGGCGCGACAAGCTGGAAGTCTCGCCCAATCTCTGGGCCGGTATCGGTCTCGTCCGTTCGGGGGCCGGCACGGCGCTGGTCGGCTCGCCGAAGACCGTCGCCGCGCGCCTGCGCGAATACCAGGCGCTGGGCATCGATACGATCGTCGCCTCCGGCTATCCGCATCTGGAGGAGGCCTACACCGTCTCCGAGCTGCTCTTCCCGGAAATCGGTCTTGGCGGCCCGCGAAACCAGATCCGCTCGTCCTTCGGCGAACGCCAGGTGTTCGGCGGCGGCGGCCATGGCGGCAATGTCAGGCTCGTATCCGGTTCCTGATCCTACGTGACCGATACGTCTTTCGCGCTTCGGCCGCCCGGCATGCCGGGTGGCAAAACCTTCCGACCAGGAGACAGGACATGACGGCATATGAGATCGTGACCGATGCGGAGGCGCGCCGCGCCCGCCTCACAATACCCGGCTTCAGCCTGCCGAGGATCCAGCCCTCGGGGCTCTTGCCATATCTGCTGCCCGCCGTCGTCGTCGTGGCGTGGCAGCTCCTTTCCTCCCTTGGCTGGATATCCTCGCGGATCATGCCCGCCCCGACCGATGTGGGCCTCGCCTTCGTCGATCAGCTGAGCTCGGGCGCCCTGGTGCATGACATCGCCGTCAGCGGTGCTCGGGCATTGGCCGGCCTTGTCGTCGGCGGATCGATCGGTCTGGCGCTCGGCATCGCCAACGGAGTTTCGAAGCTGTCGGAGCAGCTGACGGACACGACCCTGCAGATGCTGCGCACCATTCCGCATCTGGCGATGATCCCGCTGGTCATCCTGTGGTTCGGCATCGGCGAGGAATCTAAGCTGTTCCTTACTGCGCTCGGCGTGCTCTTCCCCGTCTACCTCAACACGTTCCACGGCGTGCGCAACGTCGATCGTGACCTCCTCGAGATGGGCCGGATCTATGGCATGAGCAGCCTCACGCTTTTCCGCAAGGTGATCCTGCCGGGTGCGCTGCCGTCGATCTTCGTCGGTCTGCGTTACGCGCTCGGCATCATGTGGCTGACGCTCATTGTCTCGGAATCGATCGCCGCCTCCTCGGGGATCGGCCACATGGCGAACGAGGCGCGCGAATTCATGATGACGGATGTCGTCGTCCTGTCGCTGCTGATCTACGCGGCCCTTGGCAAGCTCGCCGACATGATTGCCCGGGCGCTGGAGCGCTACAGCCTGTCATGGAACCCCGTCTATCAGAAATGAGGATCGCCCGATCATGCGACAGACCTCTTATGCCCTGGCGGAACGGCCAGACCCATCCGAAGCGGCGGGCGATCATGCGGTGACGCGGCAAGCAGCAACGGCCGCCGGGCCGGTGGCGATCCGGCTTCGCAACGTCGAGAAGTCCTTCGGTCAAAACAAGGTCCTGCGCGGCATCGATCTCGACGTGCCCGCCGGCCAGTTCATCGCCATCGTCGGCAAGAGCGGTTGCGGCAAGAGCACGCTGCTTCGCCTGCTGGTCGGCCTGGACGAGCAGAGCGGCGGCACGATCGCCTTCTCCGACTTGTCGGGCGTCGAGGCCGTGCCCAATGCACGCATCGTCTTCCAGGAGCCGCGGCTGCTCCCTTGGGCGACCGTGCTCGACAACGTTCTGGTCGGCCTCGGCGAAGGCGTCGACAGGGACGGGGCCCGCCGCGAGGCGCTGGCGGCGCTCGAGGAAGTACAGCTTTCGGAAAAGGCCGATCAATGGCCTTCGCGCCTGTCGGGCGGGCAGCGGCAGCGCGTGGCGCTCGCCCGGTCTCTGGTCAGCAAGCCGGGCCTGCTCGTGCTGGACGAACCGCTCGGCGCGCTCGACGCGCTGACGCGCATCACCATGCAACAGCTCGTGGCCCGCGTCTGGCGCGAACTGGGATTCACGGCCGTGCTCGTCACCCACGACGTCAGCGAGGCGGTCAATCTGGCCGACCGGGTGATCGTGCTCGACGAGGGGCGGATTGCGCTCGATGTCGAGGTTGAGGCAGCGCATCCGCGGCGTCACGGATCCAGAGCTTGCCGCGCTTGAACGGCAGTTGCTGGAGGCGATCCTCGGAAATGCCTGAGGCGCCTGGCCGGGACGTTCGAAGGCCCCCGGACCGTGTCGGGGGCCTTTTCCATTCTAGGAGTGGTGCATCATCGGGCGACAGCCGGGACGACAGCCATTGACGGTTTCGATGATGCGCCGGGCGATCTGTTCGCACTGGGCCGCGATCTCCGGAACGCCGGTCAGCTCGCCGAACGTGCCACGGGCGAGCGGACCGGCGATGAAGAGGCCTTCGGTCGGATGGCCGTCGAGACCGATGGCGCGGCTTTCCCGGTCGCAGGCGATGCCGAGGCCGTGCTCGTCGGCTTTCAGGATGCCCTGGCGATCGAGTTCGGCAAGATAGGGCTGCGAGCCGATCGCGGCCGTATGATCGGGTCCGGTTGCCACCACCACCCATTCGAAGGATTGCCGTTCGACGACGCCGTCCGGCTTGACGATCAGGTCGATGGAAATCGCATCGGGCGCGCGCTCCACCCGGCAGATCCGCCCGGCCCGCGCAATGAGGCTACCGTTCCGCATGTTCTGGGCAATGAGGTCCGCGACCTGCGGCGGCATACGGTAGCGGTGGGTTTCGAAGCGCCGGCGCAGATGGCGCAGGAAACGCGCCTGCTCTTGGTACGGCAGTGCCTGCCAGATGGTCTGCCCCTGCTGCCTGAGCGCATCGAAGACGCTCTGCCAGGGAAGGCCCGAACGCTCGGCCTCGGCGATCGCGAGACGCACGCGTCGAAGAAGGCCGGGTGCGCTCGTCGCGGACGGATTGACAAAGCTTCCCGTCGGCGCAAGTGCGCCGCCGACCTGGGGCTGCGGCAACAAGCCGTAACGGGAGAAGGCGACGATCCTGCCGGTGTGCCCGCGGCTTCGCAAGGACGCGACGACGTCGAAGGCCGTGAGGCCCGCTCCCAGGACAAAGACCCGCTCGTCCGGGCTAATATGGGCGAGCAAATCGGTGCGCGAAGGATCGGTGATGAAACGCGGATGACCGTTGAGCGCCTGAGCAATCATGCCTGGCGCCTTGGGCTTGGGATGGCTCGTGGCAACCACGACGATGTCGGCGACGATCTCGGTTCCGCGATTGCCGGTCACGCGCCATCGCGGTCCCGACCGCGTGATCTTCTCGACCCGCTCCTGCACATGCCGCACGATGCCGCGGTCGAGAGGAGGCTGCATACGCTCGGCCATGAAGCGGCCGAAGTCGGATCGGCGGGCATAAATGCTGCCGCTGCCGACCTGCGAACCGGGGTCGGCCTCCTTCGTTCCGCTCAGTTCAAGCCAGCGGACGAACGCGTCGGGCTCTCCGGGAATGGCCCGCATCCGCGAGGCCTCGACGTTCAGCCGGAGAGCGGGATCCGCGGTGTCATAGGCAAGGCCGGCGCCGAGGCTGGCGCGCGGCTCAAAGACGGTGATCTGCTGGTCGTCCCAATCCTCGGCGATCGCCAGCTGGCGGGCGAGCGAGGCACCGGCGAAGCCGCCGCCGATGATGGCGACCCGGCACGATCCGTGACCGGTGGAAATCATGGGTCTTTCAGAGGGCAGGGTCATTCGCAGCATGGCGTTCTCCCTTCAGCTGAAGCCTCACGGCTACGACGTCGTTCCCCAACGGGAACATGCAGGCTTATTTTCTACAAAATATATAGATTATAAAAACGAATGTCTACGGAGAGTAAGTCTGCACTGCTAGAAAGGTTCCAGACACCGATCGCCACCCTTCACGGAGCTCCCGATGAACCGCTCTCTTATCAATCTGGGCCAGGTCAGACACGAACCGGTCTTTGACGCCGCAGAACCTTCCGTCGACGCGGACGGCCTCAAGGCCGCATTGCGCCATCTGGGCGGCGGGGTCAGCATCGTCACGGCTGGCGAAGGCGAAGCGCGCACCGGCGCGACCGTTACCTCGGCGACCGCGCTCTCCGTGGAGCCGCCGCGCATGCTGGTCTCGCTCAATCGCACCTCCTCGACGTGGTCGGTAGTCGAGCGCTTCGGCCATTTCTGCGTCAACGTCGTCGGCCCGCTGCATGAAGGGCTCGCCAACCAGTTTGCCGGGAGGGGCGGCCTGAAGGGGCCGGATCGCTATCGCGGGTCCTCCTGGACCACGCTCGCCTCCGGTGCGCCGGTTCTCGAGGATGCGGCGTCCGCCATCGACTGCGAGGTCGAAGAGGTGTTGGAGCGGCACAGCCATGCCATCGTCATCGGTCGTGTCGTCGGGCTGCGCATCCTGGGTGGCGGCTCGCTGGTCTACGGCAACGGGCGCTATGTATCGCTCGACGGTTGATGCGGCGGCCTGCCGCCGGTTCTCGCACTTTTGCTCTGACCTGCCCGGTGCGGGAAACGCTGTGCCCAAGGCGTCCGCCATAATAGAATAGTGTTTTTATAGAAAATATTGACGGCCGATGAAAATGCGGCGACACTGCGACATCAGCCCATGATGGGCGCAGCAGGAGGAATGAGGCATGCCGATGGGTATAGACAGCTTTTCCTTCGATCTGTTCGGGATCACGCGGCGGGCCAAGCCGACCGACCGCCACCAGTCCGGCGACCGCAGACTTCCGGCGGATGCCCCGGATGCGAAGACCGACACGCCGGCGGAACACGCCCGGGACCAGGAGCATTTCTTCTGGGGCATGTTTCCCGTACTCTAGCCAGGAGGCTATCATGGCTCACGTTCTGGACAATCCGGCCGGCCAGCGCCGTAAAACCGCAGCCAGCGCCCTTGCTGAACGCATGGCGCCGGTCGCGGCAGTCTCGGCCGTCGTGTTTCTTGTGGCCGTTCTCATCCTGCTCTGATGGTGGTGACGGGCTGCCGCCTGCGAAGGCGCGGCGTGACCGGCCGGCAGAACCCAAGGAGCGAAAATGGGAACCATCACGCATCTGCATGAGCGTCTGCGCGCCGTTCCCAACCGCATCGACACGGAAGGCGACGTGCTGACGGTCGCATCCGCCGTCCTTCCCGCCCTGGCGCAAATGCCGGTCGCCGAGGCTCTCGGCCGATCCGGCCTTCTCGCCGTCTCCGTGCCGAGCGATTTCGGCGGCCTCGATGTCTCGAACCTCGTGCTCGCCGAAGCGGTATCGCTGTTCGCCGCCGTCTCGACTAGGGCGGCAGCGATCCTCGCATCCCACTTCTCCGCGCTGGAGGCGATCCGCAATGCCGGCAGCGAAGAGCAGCGCCGTAGCGCCTTTGCCCGCGCCGCTGCAGGTGAGGGTTTCCTCCTGGCGGGCCGGGCCGCTGCCCGGCTCGAGAGCGATGCGCAGTTCCGGCCCGAAGGCATGGGCTTTCGTCTTGAAGGGGAGGCGAAAATTGCCGCGCCGGCGGATGCTGACTGGCTTGCGATCCCTGCGGCCGATCCGTCCGGAGAAAACGCTCTGCTTCTCGTGCCGCGCAACGCACCCGGTGTCACGATTTCCGAAACGGGGGACGACGCCTCATCGCGGCTCGTCCTTGCCGGCGTTCACGTCGCCGCCGACAGCGTCCTGGCGCCGACCCGTCACGCCGCCCGCATGGTGGAGAGCGTGGACAGGCTGCTGCTCGCCGCGGCCATACTTGGCCAGGCCCGGAAAGAGCTCGACACCCTTGTTGCGGTGATCCCTGCCGAAGGGGATGCAACCGTCGCATCGGCCCAGGTGATCGGCTGGCGCCAGGTCGAGATCGAGACGATCCATGCGCTGATCCTGCGCGTGGCTGCGGCGATCGACGCTGCCCAGGTCAATCCGGCGGGCGGGACGATCGCCGAGGCTCATCGGCTCGCGACTATCTTGGGCATCACCACGCAACGCATGCAGACCGGCATAACCGCCGGCGAAGAGGAAGAGGCGCTCGTTGCCGCCCTTGGCCTGCAGCTGATCGCCGGCGGGGAGCAAGGGTCGGTCTAGTTCATCAGCCGCTTAGTTGAATCAGCGGACCTGCGGCTCAAGCCGCGGCGTGCTCTCCGAACCCGCGGTCGTTTCGCGCGCGACGAACTGGGTCAGCGTCATGTTGTCGAGAATGGTGGCGATGGCATCGCGCACCTCGCTCATCGACAGGCGCACCTGGCAGGTCGCCGGATCGGCGCAGTCGTCGCAGGCTTCGAAGGCGGTGCGACTGGCGCAGCGGATTGGGGCCAGCGGGCCGTCCAGCGCCCGGATGACCTGGCCGATCATGATGTCGTCGGAGGGTTTCGAAAGCGAGTACCCGCCGTTCGGCCCCTTCTTCGAGCGCAGGATTCCGTTGTTGCGCAGCTCCAGCAGGATCGTATCGAGGAATTTCTTCGGGATGTTGTTGCGCGTGGCGATGTCGGTGACAAAAGCGGTCTCGCCTGGATCGAGCCGCGCCAGATCGACCAGCGCCTTCAATCCGTATTTGCCTTTTTTCGTGAGCATGGAAGAACTCGATTGTGTTGGCGAAAGCCACAGCGTCCGGAAGGCTGTTCTTAAGGAAGTTTTCGTCCAAATAGATAGGTTTTGCGGACTAATCGCGCAAGCGTAAATCTCTCTCCCTTTCGGGTTGAAATCCGACCACCTGTCATCGCTCGCCCCGAAATGACGAGCAGGATTCCCGGCATGCGGCGCAGAGCTAGTCCACCCACCGCGGTTTCCGCTTTTCGGCAAAGGCCGCTCGGCCTTCGCGCGCCTCGGCGGTGTCGGAGAGGTCGGCAATGGCGCGCTCGGCGAAGGCCAGCCTGTCACGGCCGTCCATGTCCCGCATTTCGCGCAGGGCCTGTTTGCCGGCCTGGATCGCCGCGGGGGAACCTTGGTCAAGCGCGGCGAGAGCGGCGGACAGGACCGTGTCCAGCTCGGCCGAGGGCACGCAACGGGTGATCAGCCCGCACGCCTCGGCGGCGGCCGCGGTAAAGCCCTCGCCGAGATAGGCCATTTCCTGAAGGCGCCTGAAATCCATCACGGGCAACAGCTTTGCCGCCACCATCATCGGGAACAGGCCGACCCGCACTTCCGGCAGGCCGAACTTCGCATGCTCGGCGGCATAGGCGAGGTCGCAGGCGGCGACGAGGCCGATGCCGCCGGCGAGGACCGAACCGTTGATGCGAGCGATGACCGGTCTGCTGCAGGTCTCGATGGCGCGCAGCACCTCGGCGATCGGATTGGCTCCGTCCTTCGAGCTGAACATGGCGCCGGCGCTCTCCTTGAGATCGGCGCCGGAGCAGAAGCTGCGCGCGCCGGCGCCGGTCAGCACCACGGCCCGCAGCGCCTCGTCGATCGAGGCAGCCTCGAGAGCGTCGACCAGCGCCTCCACCACGGCTGCGTTGAGCGCATTATGCACGTTCGGACGATTGAGCGTCAGCCACAGGACCTTGCCGCGGCGTTCGACGAGCAGTTCATCGGTCATTCTTCATCCTCCCGCCTGTCGTCTGGCAAGCAGCGCCCGCCCGGCATGCGATTCATTGCGTCGGCCGAGCAGGCCGCTGATCCAGGCACCCGTCTCCGCAACCACCGACAGATCCACCCCTGTCGAAATGCCGAGGCCCCGCAGCAGGTAGAGCACGTCTTCGGTCGCGACATTGCCGGTGGCGCCCGGCGCATAGGGGCAGCCGCCGAGGCCGGCGACGGAACTGTCAAAGACGGAAATGCCTTCTTCGAGGCTCGCCAGCACATTGGCGAGGCCCTGGCCATAGGTGTCGTGGAAATGCATGGCGATTCTTTCGCGCGGCAAATCGGCGGTCACTTGACTTATGATGCCGCGGACCTGCCTTGCCGTGCCCACGCCGATCGTGTCGCCGAGCGAGATTTCGTAGCAACCCATGGCGATCAGTTCGCTCGCCATGGCCGCGACTTCGGCGGGCGGAACATCGCCGTCGAAGGGGCAGCCGGCGATGCAGGAGACATAGCCGCGGATCTTCATGCCGCGGGCGCCGGCGCGCTCGAAAACCTCGCGCAACCGATCGAGGCTTTCCGTCCGCGAACAGGCAAGATTCTTCCGGCTGAAGCCTTCCGATGCGGAGACGAAGACCGCGATCTCCTCGACCCCCGCCGCAATCGCTGCCTCCAGCCCCTTGAGATTGGGCACCAGCACTGGATAGGCGGTGCCCGGCCGTCGCGCGATCTGGCGGAGAACCTCGCCCGACCCCGCCATTTGCGGCACCCATTTGGGCGAAACGAAGGAACCGGCCTCCACCGCCGGCAATCCCGCGGCGGCAAGGCGCTCGACGAGCTCTACCTTCACTGCGACGGGCAGTTCGCCGCTCTCGTTCTGCAGCCCGTCGCGCGGGCCGACCTCGACGATCCTCACGTTTTGCGGCATCCCCATGTCAGCCGGCCTCCGGTTCGAAATCGACCAGCACGATGCCCGCCTCGACCATCGCACCCTGCTCGCAGTTCAGCGACTTGATCAGACCGGCTGATGGTGCACGGATCGTGTGTTCCATCTTCATGGCTTCCATGATGACGAGCGCCTGGCCCGCATCGACCGCATCGTCCACCGCGACCAGGACGGCGCGGATGAGGCCCGGCATCGGCGATGTCAGCCCGCCCGTCAAGGCCTCCGGAGCAGCAGCGCCAGCCTGATCGGGAGTGGTGACGCGGTAGCGATTTGCGCCGACGATGAGATCGAAGGCTTCCCCGTCCGAAAGGAAATAGCCGGTGTGCTTGCGTCCGCCGATCATCGCCGAGAGCCCGCCGTCCTCGGCCAGCACGCCGTCCGCCGCAAGGGCTTCGTCGCCGATGCCGATCTCGAAGCCCCGCCTCAGATGGAGGATCTCCGTTTCGATCCCATCCTGCCCAAGGACGAGCCGCAACCTCTCACGCGCCGGGCCGTTGAGCCGGAAGCCGTTCGTCCTATTCCACGGACTATGGCGATCGGCCGTCGCCATCGACTGGCGCTCAGTCGCGGCCTTTCGGGCCAGCAGCAGGCTGAGCGTCGCCATGGCCACCGCCGTCCGGTCAGGTTTAGATGCGGACAAAAGGTTTGCCTCGTTGCGGGCGATGAAGCCGGTGTCGAGATTGGCATCGGCGAAATCTGCAAGGCGCGACAGCCTGGTGAGAAAGCCCGCATTGCTGGTCACGCCGGCAATGGCCGTGCTGCCGAGAGCGCCGCGCAGACGACGCACCGCCGAGGCACGATCGGTGTCCCAGACGATCAGTTTTGCGATCATCGGATCGTAATGCACGGTGATGGCATCGCCGGCACGCACGCCGCTGTCGATGCGGACATGGGCGTCCGGCTCGGGCAGGACAAGATGGCTGATCCGGCCGGTCGAGGGCAGGAATTCATGGTTCGGATCTTCGGCATAGAGCCGCGCCTCGATGGAATGGCCCTGGATCTTGAGATCGGCCCAGCTCTCCGGCAGGCGTTCGCCCGCTGCCACCCGCAACTGCCACTCGACCAGGTCGAGACCGGTGATGAATTCGGTGACGGGATGTTCGACCTGGAGGCGGGTGTTCATCTCCATGAAGTAGAATGCGCCGCTTTGATCGAGCAGGAATTCGACCGTTCCGGCGCCGGAATAGCGGATGGCGCGGGCGCAGGCGAGGGCGGCATCGCCCATGCGCCGGCGCAGATCCTCCGGCAGGCCGGGGGCGGGAGCCTCCTCGATCACCTTCTGGTGGCGGCGCTGGATCGAGCAATCGCGCTCGAACAGCGAATGGCAGTTGCCGTGATTGTCGGCGAAGACCTGAAGCTCCACGTGACGTGGCCGGGCCAGATATTTCTCGATCAGCATGCGCTCGTCGCCGAAGGCCGCCAGCGCCTCGCGCTTGGCCCCGGCCAGTTCGCCGGCAAAGTCCTCCGGCCGGGCGACGATGCGCATGCCCTTGCCGCCACCGCCGGCGGACGCCTTGATGAGGACCGGATAGCCGATCTTGGCCGCTTCGTCGGCCAGCAGCGCGGGGGACTGGTCGTCGCCATGATAGCCGGGAACCAGCGGCACGCCGGCATCCGCCATCAGGGCCTTGGCCGCGCTCTTGCCGCCCATGGCACGAATCGCCGACGGGGGAGGACCGATGAAAACCAGCCCGGCAGCCGCGCAGGCTTCGGCGAAATCCGCATTCTCCGACAGGAAGCCGTAGCCGGGATGGATCGCCTCGGCCCCGCTTGCCAGCGCGGCGGCAATGATCTTCTCGCCGTCGAGATAGGAGTGGCGCGCCGGCGCGGGGCCGATCGCATAGGCCTCGTCGGCTAACGCCACATGGGCGGCATCACGGTCCGCTTCGGAATAGACGGCGACCGTGGCGAGGCCTATCCGGCGCGCAGTGCGGATGATCCGGCAGGCGATTTCTCCGCGATTGGCGACAAGGATCTTGGAAAACATCACCATCACATCCTGAATATTCCGAATTGGGTGCGCTCGATTGGTGCATTGAGCGCGGCGGAAAGCCCGAGGCCGAGCACCATGCGCGTGTCGGCAGGGTCGATCAGGCCATCGTCCCACAGCCGGGCGCTGGCATGGTAGGGGTGGCCTTCGGTTTCGTATCGCCTCCGAATCGGGTCCTTGAACGCCTCTTCCTCCTCGGCCGGCCAGTCCCGGCCCTGCGCCTCCAGGCCGTCGCGCCGGACCTGCGCCAGCACGGAGGCCGCCTGTTCGCCGCCCATCACCGAAATCCGCGCATTCGGCCACATCCACAGGAAGCGCGGCGAAAAGGCCCGGCCGCACATGCCGTAGTTTCCCGCGCCGAACGAGCCGCCGATGATGACGGTGAACTTCGGCACTTTGGCGCAGGCCACCGCCGTCACCAGCTTGGCACCGTCCTTGGCGATGCCGCCCGCCTCGTACTTCTTGCCGACCATGAAACCGGTGATGTTCTGCAGGAAGACGAGCGGAATGCCGCGTTGGCAGCAGAGCTCGATGAAATGCGCGCCCTTCAGCGCCGACTCCGAAAACAGAATGCCGTTATTGGCGATGATGCCGACCGGATAGCCGAAGATATGGGCGAAGCCGCAGACCAGTGTGGTGCCGTAAAGCGCCTTGAACTCGTCGAATTCCGATCCGTCGACAATCCGGGCGATCACTTCGCGCACCTCGAAGGGCTTGCGCGTATCGTCGGGCACGATGCCGTGCAGGTCTTCCGCCGGATAGAGCGGTTCGACGGGTTGCCGGATCTCGAGATCGACGCGTTTCGGCCGGTTGAGCGTGCGAACGATCCCGCGCGCCAGCGCCAGCGCGTGGCGATCGTCATTGGCATAGTGGTCGGTGACGCCGGAGACGCGCGAATGGACGTCGGCTCCGCCCAGTTCCTCGGCCGTCACCACTTCGCCGGTCGCGGCCTTCACCAGCGGTGGCCCGCCGAGGAAGATCGTGCCCTGGTTCTTTACGATGATTGACTGGTCGCTCATGGCCGGCACATAGGCGCCGCCCGCCGTGCAGCTGCCCATGACCACGGCGATCTGCGGGATGCCCTCCGCCGACAGGGTCGCTTGATTGTAGAAGATGCGGCCGAAATGCTCGCGGTCGGGAAAGACCTCGTCCTGCCGGGGCAGGTTCGCGCCGCCGGAATCGACGAGGTAGACGCAGGGCAGGAGGTTCTCGCGGGCAATCTCCTGGGCGCGCAGGTGCTTCTTCACGGTGAGCGGATAATAGGTCCCGCCCTTCACCGTCGGATCATTGGCGACGATCACGCATTCGCGGCCGCTCACGCGTCCGATGCCGGTCAGGATACCCGCTGCCGGCACGGCTTCGCCATAGACGCCGTAAGCGGCGAATTGCGACAGCTCCAGGAACGGGGTGCCGGGATCGAGAAGCCCGTCGATGCGATCGCGGGGCAGCAGCTTGCCGCGCGACAGGTGTCGTGCCCGTGCCGTCTCCCCGCCGCCGAGCGCGATCTCGGCGACCTTCGCTCTCAGATCCTCGACGAGGCCGCGCATGAAGACGGTATTGGCATGGTAGGTTGGATCGCGGGCGAGGGTGGATTTGAGCTGCATCGTCATCCCCTCACGCATTGCTCTTGAACAGTTCGCGACCGATCAGCATGCGCCGGATCTCGCTGGTACCGGCGCCGATCTCGTAGAGCTTGGCGTCGCGCAGCAGGCGGCCGGCCGCGCTGTCGTTCATGTAGCCGGTCCCGCCCAGAAGCTGGATGGCGTCGAGGGCGACCTGGGTCGCCCGCTCGGCGGCGAAGAGGATGGCGCCTGCCGCATCCTGCCGGGTGATCCGGCCGTTGTCACAGGCGCGCGCCACCGCATAGACATAGGCGCGCGAGGCGTTCATCGCCGTATACATGTCGGCGATCTTGCCCTGCACCAGCTGGAACTCGCCGATCGGCTTGCCGAACTGGCGTCGCTCGCGGCTGTAGGGCAGGACGAGGTCGAAGGCCGCCTGCATGATGCCGATCGGGCCGGCCGCCAGCACGGCGCGCTCGAAATCGAGCCCGCTCATCAGCACGGTGACGCCGTCATCCACCTTGCTGAGCACGTTTTCCGCCGGCACTTCGCACTCCTCGAAGACCAGTTCCGAAGTCGGCGAGCCGCGCATGCCGAGCTTGTCGAGCTTCTGGCCGGGGCGAAAACCCTGGAACCCCTTCTCGACGATGAACGCGGTGATGCCGCGCGGACCGGCGGCCATGTCGGTCTTGGCGTAGACCACCAGCGTGTCGGCCTCGTGGCCGTTGGTGATCCACATCTTGGTGCCGTTCAGCACGTAGAAGTCGCCCTTGCGCTCGGCCTTCAGCCGCATCGACACCACGTCGGACCCGGCTTCGGTCTCGCTCATGGCCAGCGAGCCGACATGCTCTCCGGAGATGAGCATGGGCAGATAGCGCCGCTTCTGCTCGGGCGTTCCCCAGCGATGGATCTGGTTGACGCAGAGATTGGAATGCGCCCCGTAGGAGAGGCCGATGGAGGCGGAGGCGCGGCTGATCTCTTCCATCGCCACGCAATGGGCGAGATAACCCATGTCGGCCCCGCCGAATTCGTCGGAGACCGTGATGCCGTGCAGGCCGAGTGCACCCATCGCCGGCCAGAGGGCACGGGGAAAGCGATCTTCCCGGTCGATCTCGTCTGCCAGCGGCGCAATCCGGTCCTGGGCGAACCGGCGAACGCTGTCGCGCAAGGCGGCGATCTCCTCCCCGAGATCGACGTCGAAGACTGCCGCGAGGTCCTGGCTCATCGTTTACTCCTCCTCCCGACGGATGATGACGCAGCCGTCTCCTGCGTTGAAAGCGGCCGGCGTCTCCTCCACGCCAGTTGCCGTATTCTATGTCGCTTCGCCTCCGGTGAAAGCCGCCGAACGGCGCACGAAGGTCTTGATGGCAAAATTGGACTGGATGCGGGCCACGCCTGGAACCGTGGTCAGAAAATCGAGAAGCTGCTGGTAATGCGGCAGGTCGCGCACCATGGCATGGATCAAATAATCCGTATTGCCGCTGGTCTGGTAGCCGCCGACCACTTCCGGAAGAGAGGAGACGCTCTGCTCAAAGGTCGTCAGCACGTCCTTGATCTGCCGTTCGAGCGTCACCGAGATGAACACGCCCATCGTGCCGAGCAGGCGGTTCTCGTCGAACACCGCCGTGTATCCGCGGATGATCTGCGTGTCTTCCAGCTTGCGCACGCGCCGAAGCGTCGGCGTAAGCGAAAGTCCGATCCGGGAGGCGAGGTCACGCCAACTGATCCGCCCGTCCTCGCTGAGGGCATGCAGGATTTTCTGATCGAAACCGTCGAGTTCTTCCATGGATCAAACGATCTACAGTTTTTCGTAATGATGGAACAAAGATACCGTGATCGGCTTTTCTGTCAATCAGAATTGCTTTGAAACGAATTCTGGATAGTGATAGCGTTTACCAGCGCCTGCATCGACGGTTCATCTGAACTCCGCTGCGGCGATGCATTCAGGCTTGGAGGAGCCGGATGCGGGCAAGGTTCTTTCCAAGGAGGTGGAAAGTGGCTGAGCATGATTCTGTTTCTATTGTCGGTTCCATCCCTGCCGCCTTCCGGACGAGACCGGATGGCGCCACAGATGCGTACGCCTTCATGACGCGTTCGGCGCTTCGGCCGCATCGCCTTGGCTGGAACCCGCGCGCCGACCTGACCGCAAGCACCGCGACGGCCATCGCCATGAAAGGTGACTGAAGAGCAGGAAATGTAAGTTCGCCGCCTGGAGGAGGTGGTCACGTGAGGAGGAAACACAGGGCATGACCGAGAGCACGCGTTTGAGCCTGCATGTACCGGAACCCGCCGTCCGTCCGGGCGACCAGCCGGATTTTTCCAATGTCAGCATTCCAAGGGCCGGATCGGTGCCGCGGCCGGAAATCGACGCCGCCGCCGAGACCATGCGCGAACTCGCCTATTCGATCATTCGCGTGCTCAACCAGGAAGGCGAAGCCGTCGGCCCCTGGGCCGGGCTGCTGTCCGACGAGGAACTGCTCGCCGGGCTCCGACACATGATGCTGCTGCGCGCCTTCGATGCGCGCATGCTGATGGCGCAGCGCCAGGGCAAGACATCCTTCTACATGCAGCACCTCGGCGAGGAGGCCGTCAGCTGCGCCTTCCGCAAGGCGCTATCGAGGGGCGACATGAATTTTCCCACCTATCGCCAGGCCGGATTGCTGATCGCCGACGACTATCCGCTCGTGACGATGATGAACCAGATCTTCTCCAACGAGGCGGACCCGCTGCACGGCCGGCAGATGCCCGTGCTCCATTCGTCGAAGGCGCACGGCTTCTTCACGGTGTCGGGCAATCTCGCCACGCAGTTCGTACAGGCGGTCGGATGGGCCATGGCCTCGGCGATCAAGGGCGACACGAAGATCGCCGCTGCCTGGATCGGCGACGGATCGACCGCCGAATCGGATTTTCATTCGGCGCTGGTCTTTGCCTCCACCTACAAGGCGCCGGTCGTTCTCAACGTCGTCAACAATCAGTGGGCCATCTCCACTTTCCAGGGTATTGCCCGGGGTGGGTCCGGCACCTTTGCCGCCCGCGGTCTCGGTTTCGGCATTCCGGCGCTCAGGGTCGACGGCAATGACTATCTCGCGGTCCATGCCGTCGCCCGCTGGGCGGTCAAGCGGGCGCGCCGCAACCTCGGCCCGACGCTCGTCGAATATGTCACCTACCGCGTCGGCGGCCATTCGACCTCCGACGATCCGAGCGCCTATAGGCCCAAGACCGAATCGGAAGCCTGGCCGCTCGGCGACCCGATTCTCAGGCTGAAGAAGCATCTGATCGTGCGCGGTGTCTGGTCCGAGGAGCGGCATGTGCAGGCCGAGGCGGAGATCATGGACGAGGTGATCAAGGCGCAGAAGGAGGCCGAAAGCCACGGCACGCTGCATGCCGGCGGCAAACCGCCGCTGCGCGACATTTTCGAAGGCGTCTATGCCGAAATCCCGCCCCACCTGCAGCGTCAACGCAAGATGGCGGGGTGCTGAGATGACCAGAATGACCATGATCGAAGCGGTCCGCAGCGCCATGGACGTGTCGATGGCGCGCGACGACGATGTCGTCGTTTTCGGCGAGGATGTGGGCTATTTCGGCGGTGTTTTCCGCGCCACCCAGGGTCTGCAGGCGAAATACGGCCGCACGCGATGCTTCGACGCGCCGATCAGCGAATCCGGCATCGTCGGCACCGCCATCGGCATGGCCGCCTATGGCCTGAAGCCCTGCGTCGAGATCCAGTTCGCCGACTACATGTATCCCGCCTATGACCAGATCACCCAGGAGGCGGCGCGCATCCGCTACCGCTCCAACGGCGATTTCACCTGCCCGATCGTGCTGCGCATGCCGACCGGCGGCGGGATATTCGGCGGCCAGACGCACAGCCAGAGTCCGGAAGCGCTGTTCACCCATGTCTGCGGCCTGAAGGTCATCGTTCCGTCGAACCCGGTCGATGCCAAGGGCCTGTTGATCTCGGCGATCGAGGATCCGGATCCAGTGATCTTTCTCGAACCCAAACGCCTCTACAACGGCCCCTTCGACGGCCATCACGACCGGCCCGTCGTTCCCTGGTCGGCCCATGCGCTCGGCGACGTTCCCGATGGCCATTATACCGTGCCGTTCGGCAAGGCCGAGATCCGGCGGCCCGGCAGCAACGTGACCGTGATTGCCTACGGCACCATGGTGCATGTGGCCCTGGCCGCTGCCGAGGAGACCGGCATCGATGCCGAAGTCATCGACCTTCGGAGCCTCCTGCCGCTCGATCTCGACACGATCGTTCAATCCGTCTCGAAGACCGGCCGCTGCGTGATGGTCCATGAGGCGACGCTCACCTCCGGCTTCGGCGCGGAAGTGGTCGCGCTCGTGCAGGAGCATTGCTTCTACCATCTGGAAGTGCCGGTCATGCGCGTCGCCGGCTGGGACACGCCTTATCCCCATGCCCAGGAATGGGACTATTTCCCCGGACCTCTGCGCGTCGGCAAGGCGCTCCAAGACATCATGAAAGGCTAAGCCATGAGCGAATATGTTCTCCATATGCCCGATGTCGGCGAAGGCGTCGCCGAGGCCGAACTGGTCGAATGGCATGTGAAACCCGGCGATCCTGTCCGGGAGGACACGGTGCTGGCCGCCGTGATGACCGACAAGGCGACGGTGGAAATCCCGTCCCCAGTGGCCGGCGTCGTGATCTGGCTTGCCGCCGAAGTGGGCGATCTGATCGCGGTCAAGGCGCCGCTGGTGCGGATCGAGATTGCTGATGAGGCGGCAGGGCCGGCGCCGGCCGAAGACCGGCAGGCGGCAGGGGCCGTCGAGACTGAGGCGCCCGTCGACCGCGCGGTTGAAACGGTCTCGCCGCAAACCGTATCGTCAGCGACGCCGGCCGCCGAGCCCGCTTCAAAGCCGCTGGCCGCTCCAGCGGTGCGCCACCGAGCGGAGCAGGCTGGCATCGATCTCGGCCAGGTGTCGGGGACGGGGCCGGACGGTCGGATCACGCACGAGGATCTCGATCGCCTGCTGTCGGCCGGCACGCCGCCTTCAGGCACGATGGCCGGCCTTACCCGACGGACCGGCGTCGAGGAGATCAGGATCACCGGGATGCGGCGCAAGATCGCCGAGAAGATGGCGCTGTCAGTCTCGCGCATCCCCCACATCACCTATGTTGAGGAAATCGACGTCACCGCTCTCGAGGACCTTCGCACGGTGATGAACGCCAGGCGCAAGCCGGATCAGCCGAAGCTGACGATCCTGCCCTTTCTCATGCGGGCGCTGGTGAGGGCGGTGGACGAGCAGCCGGCGATGAACGCCACCTTCGACGACGAGGCGGGCGTGATTTCCCGCCACGGCGCCGTGCATATCGGCATCGCCACCCAGACGCCGGCCGGGTTGTCCGTGCCGGTCGTTCGCCACGCGGAGGGCCGCGGCCTCTGGGACTGCGCGACGGAACTGGCGCGCGTCGCCGAAGCGGCGCGAAGCGGCAGCGCCCAACGCGAGGAACTCACCGGCTCCACGATCACCATCAGCTCGCTCGGTTCGCTGGGCGGCATCGTCTCGACCCCGATCATCAATCACCCCGAGGTGGCGATCATCGGCGTCAACAAGATCGCCACCCGGCCGGTCTGGGACGGCAGGGGCCAGTTCCTGCCCCGCAAGATGATGAACCTGTCGTCCAGCTTCGACCATCGCGTGATCGACGGCTGGGACGCGGCAACCTTCGTCCAACGGCTCAAGGCACTGCTGGAAACGCCAGCGCTGATCTTCATCGAAGGCTGAAACTGGCGCAAATTGACCGCCTGCTGAAATAGGACGCGCGCAACCTGTCCTTCGGTCCGATCCGGTTACAGCCGGTTGCCCGTCGTCTTGTCGAACACGTGCAGCAGCTCCGGCCTGGCTGCGAGTTGCACCGTGTCGCCCGGGCCGAGCGGCGAGCGGCCGGCGAGCGCGAGGATCATCGGTACGCCGCCGCAGCGTCCATAGACATGCGATTCGGCGCCTGTCGGTTCGATCAGGTCCACCTGGAACTGGAACTGGTCCTCCGGGGCCGGGGCGGGCTGCAGCGAAAGATGTTCCGGTCGCACGCCAAGCACGATGGCGGTCCCGGAGGCAGCGTCGATCGATCGGTCAAGCGCAATTCGGGTTCCGTCGATCTGGGCGAAGGCCTTGTCGCCGTCGCGCACCAGCACGCCGTCGAGCAGGTTCATAGCCGGCGAACCGATGAAGGTGGCGACGAAGAGATTGGCCGGGCGATCGTAGACGTCAAGCGGCGCGCCGGCCTGCTCGACCCGTCCGCCGTTGAGGATGACGATGCGGTCCGACATGGTCATGGCTTCCATCTGGTCGTGGGTCACGTAGATGGAGGTGGTGCCGAGCCGCTTCTGCAGCGACTTGATCTCGATGCGCATCTGCACGCGTAGCTTGGCGTCGAGATTGGACAGCGGTTCGTCGAACAGGAAGACCTGCGGCTTGCGCACGATCGCCCGGCCCATGGCGACGCGCTGGCGCTGGCCGCCGGACAGTGCCTTCGGGTAGCGGTCGAGATAAGGCTTCAGGCCGAGAAACTCGGCGGTCGCCTCGACCTCGGAACGGATCTGCGCCGCCGGCACGTTTCTGAGCTTCAGGCTGAATCCCATGTTCTCCGCGACCGTCAGATGCGGATAGAGCGCGTAGTTCTGGAACACCATGGCGATGTCGCGGTTCTTCGGCGCCACGTCGTTGATCACCCGGCCGTTGAGCGAGATCGTGCCCGAGGTAATGCTTTCGAGCCCGGCCACCATGCGCAGCAGCGTCGACTTCCCGCAGCCCGAAGCGCCGATCAGCGACACGAACTCGCCGTCCCCGATCGACAGGTCGACCCCGTGGATGACCTCTTCGTGGCCATAGCTCTTGCGCAGCTCGGCGATTTCTACAGTAGCCATGACGATCCTCGTTCTTCCGAATGTCTTGTCGTCACCGGCAGGTTCTCTGTCCCTGCCGGCGTTCGCTTCCTTGCCGTCAGGCGAGGACCACGACCTTGTTCAGGTGCCGCGGTGCGGTGGTGTCGATGTTCTTCGCTTCGGCCACGCGCTCGCCGATGATCTGGAGCGTCGGCAGGATGGCCAGCGTCTGCGCCAGCCCCGTAGCCTCAGCCTTGATCGACAGGTCGCCCGGACCGCCGAGACCGACGATTGCCGCACCCTTGGCCCGAATATCGTTGGCGACCTTGGCCTCCTCATCGCGGGTGTCCTCGCTGTAAAGAATCACGGCGACGGTCTTGTCGTCGACCAGGCTGATCGGGCCGTGGCGGTATTCCATCGGGTGGAAGGCCTGCGAATAGCTGATGCTCATCTCCTGCAGCTTCAGCGAACCTTCGGTCGCCATGCCGTAGAAGGGGCCGGCGCCGAGATAGACGAAATGGCTGCGTCCCTTGATGATGGCGCGGATGCCGGCATCCATGGCGGCAAGCCCGGCCTTGGCAGCCGCAATGACGCTGGCGTCGAGACCGACGCCAGCCATGCGCAGGCCGGCGATCAGCATCAGGCTCGCCGACGAGGTCATGACGATACCTTCCTCGGCATGCGTTTCGAGATAGACGACGGTCTCGGCGGCCTTTGTGATCGAGCTGCCTTCGGCGCAGGTGAGCGCGATCGTCGGGATGCCGGCAGCACGGCTGACGTCGACGGCCTGCACGGTCTCTGTCGATTCGCCGCTGCGCGACAGCGCGATGACGCAGAGATCGGACTGGTCGGCGACATAGGCGTTGCGGCGGCGCGCCCATTCGGCGCCCGGCACGGCCAGCGCGCCCCGGCCATTGAGGTTGAACGCGGCGGCGATCGTCTGGGCGAGATAGAACGACGTGCCGCAGCCGACGACGATCACGGTCTTGGCGGCGACCTTGGGCAGGTCGATGGTCAGCGCGCCCTCCCAGAATGGGAATTGTTCGAAAATGACGCGTTCGGTGACGTTCATCGCGGGGTTTCCTTTATCGATTGTCAGGGATGTCATTTGCTGGCGCCGGCCATCAGGCCCTGCACCAGATAGCGGTTGAGAAACAGCACCAGCAGGACCGGCGGAATGATCGCCAGGATGCCGGCGGCGTTCATCAGGCCGTAGTCGACATAGTTGCGGGTGACGAATTCCGGGATCAGCACGGTGAGCGGCTTGGTGGCCAGCGTCGGCGAGAAGACCAGCGGAATCATGAACTGGCCCCAGGCATTGAGGAAGGTGAGAATGGCGCTGGCGATCAGCCCGGGCGCGGCAAGCGGCATGACGATGCGCACCAGCGTGTAGGTCTTGCTGGCGCCGTCGAGCCAGGCGGCCTCTTCGAGCGACACCGGCATGGCCTGGTAGACGCTGCGCATCAGCCACAGCGCGAGCGGCAGAAAGGCCGAGACATAGATCAGCGTCACGCCGGTATAGGTGTCGATCAGCTTCAGCGAGATCATCAAGCGGTAGAGCGGGATCATCACCGTATAGGCAGGGATCGCCAGCGTCGCGACGACGAGTATGAACAGCAGGTCGCGGCCGGGAAATCGCAGGCGCACGAAGGCATAGGCCCCGAAGGCGGCGATCAGCACGGTCAGCACGGTGCTGGCGATCGATGTCACCAGGCTGTTGAGAAAGGCCTTCGAGAACTGCGGCCAGACCGACTGCACCTCGTTGCCCTGCGACAGGCTGCTGGCGCCCAAGAGCTTGGCATAGTGCTCGAAGGTGACCGTCGGCGGCCAGAAATGCGGCGTCGCCGAAACCATGTCGGTGGGAGAGCTCAGGCTGGTGACGAGCGACCAGTAGATCGGCCCGACCGACCAGACGAGCAGCAGGATGACGGCGAGCGTCAGGCCGATCTTCGATGCGGCGGTGGTAAGGATCTGGCGGTTCATCAGTCGAACCTCGTTTCGCGGTAGACCTTCAGCACATAGACCAGCGACACCAGAAGCGAGGCGATCATGGCGACGATCGAGAGCGCCATGCCGAAGGAGAATTTCAGGTTCTGGAAGGCCGACATGTAGACCTGGATGATGACGGTGCGGGTGTCGAGGCTGGACCCGGTGAGGATCCAAGCTTCGTCGAACAGGTTGAAGGCAAACACCGTCGACTGACTGAGCGCGATGGCCAGGCCTCCGGAGATCAGCGGCAGGGTCACCAGCCGGAAGGACTTGATCGGCCCGGCGCCGTCCAGCTTGGCGGCCTCGTAGAGATCGGCCGGAATGCTCTGCAGCGCCGCGAGCAGGATGATCGCCGTCAGCGGCAGCATTCGCCACACATGCACGAGTGCGACGAGAAACAGCGCCGTCTCGCGATCGTTGAACCAGACCTTGTTTTCGGATGTCAGCCCGACGGCCTGCAGGATGCCGTTCAACAGTCCGTAGCTCGGATTGTAGATCCACAGCCAGACCACGGCGTTGACCACCGGCGGCAGGCACCAGGGCAGGATCAGCGCGGCCAGCAGCCAGCGGCGGCCGAGCTTGACCTTGTTGAGCAGCAGGGCGGCGGCGAGACCGCCGATCGTTTCGAGCACGACGGCGATGACCACGTAGATCAGCGTGTTGATCCAGGCGAGCTGGACATTGCTGTCGGAAGCCAGCGCCGCATAATTGTCGAGCCCGACGAACGGCGTTCCCGCCCGCATCGGTTCGACGCGGTAGAGGCTGTCGATGAACGTCGTCACCAGCGGCATGAACACCAGCGCGCCCATGATGACGATGATCGGGATGGCAAAGGCCAGCCCGAGGCCGGCCTCGCCATTGTAGAAGCGAGGCCGCCCATGTGAGGGTACGGAAGTCATGTGCGGCCTCTTCTGAGCGCTCGTTGTTACTGCTGGGCGGCCTTGGCTTCGGCGGCGATCTGCTTGACGGCGTCGTCGACGGAGATCTGGCCCTTGGCCGCCTGGTTCAGCGCGCTGGCAACAGCGCTCGAGAACTCGGGATACCAGCCGGGCGTGCCCTGGGCGAACAGCGGCTCGACCAGGCCGGCCTGCTCCAGCAGAACGTCACCTTCCTTCAGCTTGCCGTCGTCGTTCAGCTGCTTCAGCACGCTGAGCCGTGTCGGCAGGTTGCCGAGCAGCGTGTAGTCGGCGATTGCGGTCTCCGGCTCCAGCATCCAGTTGATGAAGGCGACGGCCGCGTCCTTGTTCTCCGCCGATGTCGGGATGCCGAGCGCGCCGGGCAGGCCGAAGGTGCGCGACTTTCCGGTGACCGACGGCATCAGCGCCGCCTTGGCATCGGCCGAGACCTGCGACTTGGAGGCGTCGGTGTAGACGGCGAGGTTGCCGGCCCAGCCGGCGACGTCGAAGGAGATCTTGCCGCTCTTGAACAGTTCCTGGATCTCGACGTCCTTGAGGCCGGTGGCGGCGGGGTCGATCAGCCCGGCCTTCAGCGCCTCGATCTCGAAGGCCATCGCCTTGTAGCCGGCCGAATCCGGAGAGACGAACAGCGGCTCGAACTTGTCGTCGAACAGTTCGCCGCCGAAGGCCTTGGTCAGCAGGTACCAGGCTGTGGCGCTGCCTTCGGTGGCCGAGAGCGGCAGGCCGATCGGAAACTCGGCGATCTTGGCGTCCTTGATCGCCTTCGCGGCGGCCAGCAATTCATCCGGCGTCTTCGGCGCGGCGGCAATGCCCGCCTTGTCGAGATGAGCCTTGTTGTAGATCATCACCCGGAAGTCGTTGTTGTAGGGGACGGCGATCAGCTTGCCGTCATAGGTGAAGATCTTCGAGGTCGGCAGGTCGGCAAGGACGGCCGGGTCGAGAATGCCGTCGAGCGGCTGGTACCAGCCGGCAGCGCCGAACTGGCCGACCCACGACCAGTCGATCTCAGTGGCGCTGGCGGGCGCCGTGTTGGCCACCATCGAGGTGACGATCTTGGTGCGGATCTCGTCCCAGCCCAGTGTCTGCATGTCGAGATTGATGCCGGTCTTGGCGGTGAATTTCTCCGTCATCTCCTTGGGCAAGGTCACCCATGGCGGCAGGAGCACGGTCAGGTTCTGGCCGGCGAGCGGCTTGGCATCCTGTGCGAACGCCGGCATGGCGGGCACCAGAAAGGCCATGTGCAGGGCGGCGACGGTGGACAGAAACAAACGTCTTTTCATGGTATTCCCCTTATTGTTGAAGACCGTCGTTGGCAGAAGTCAGGCGCAGTGATTTCGATAGCCGGTCGATCCAGGCATCGTCGGTGGCCCAGCCGGCAAGCGCTGCGGCGCGCAGCAGCGCTCCGCCGACCGGCGGCAGGCGCGGCGGCACGGGATCCGAGCCCAGCTTTTCGGCCATGAGCCGGCGCATGGGTTCGCTCGACAGCACGCCGCCGGCATAGCTCCAGCACAACGGCGCAGCCGACTTGGTTTTCTGCCAGGCGGCCATGACCTGTGCGGCCAGCTGATCGGCCGCGGCCTGCAGAAGGGATTGCGCCGAGGGATCGCCTCGCTCGGCCAGCGCCGAGACGGTGACGGCGAGCCGGGCGAATTCCACCCGTCGGTTTTCGACCGCGTAGCACCAGCCGAGCAGGGCCTCGGACCCGACGCCGATGGCACCGAGAATGCCGTCGCAGAATTCAGGCGCTGAGATGCGCCCGTCCAGATGCCGGCTGACGATGGCGAGCGCTTCCCGGCCGATCCAGAAGGCACTGCCCTCGTCGCCGAAGGCATCGCCCCAGCCGCCGACACGGATATGCGGATCGTCGGGGCCGTTGAGGCTTGCCCAAGCCATCGAACCCGTGCCGGCAAGCGCCAGCACGCCGGCCTTGCCGGCCAGGGCGCCATCGAAGGCGATGCGCACGTCGTTCTGCACCAGCGTGCGGCCGGGGATGAGCGTCGAGGCGACCGTTGTCTGTTCGCGGCTGTAGCGCTCGACCTCGTCGTGGAACGGCAGGCCGAGAACGGCGCCTTCCAGACCTTGGCCGTCGGTGGCCAGCAAGCCCTTTAAATCCTGTGCCCAGTCGCGGCCGGTCGACGGGTCGAGTCCAGGTCCATGGCGCAGCACCGTCACGTCTCCGCTCCGCTCGGCGAGGGCCAGGACCGTTTTCGTGCCGCCGCTGTCGAGGCCGAGGACAAGGCTCATGCGCGCGCCGTCAGCGCGATGACGTCGGCGCCATTGCCCGCCACCAGGCGCGGCGTGCAGCCGGCGTCCTGCAGGCGCGTTGCCCAGGCGCTGTCGAGCCCGTCGTCGGTGATGATGCCGATATCGGCCGAGAGCCCGGCGACCTTGTAGGTCAGCCGCTGGCCGAACTTGCTGGAATCGACCAGCAGGTTCCTGACCGAGGCGCGCGACAGCATCTTGGCGTTGAGCTGGGCCTCCTGCTCGTCGAGGCTGTAGATGCAGCAATCCTCGGCGACGGCGCCGGCGCCGAGAAACAGCTGGTCGAACCAGAGGCGATCCAGCATGTCCTCGGCGAGGCTGCCGACCATGGAGGCATTCTGCGGGCGCAGATGGCCGCCCAGCAGGGTGATCTTGAGATCGCGCACATCCATCAGGACCTGGGCGACCGTCACGCAATTGGTGAAGACCGAGAGCGGCAGCGGGTTGAGGCGAATGCGCCTGGCCACCTGCAGCACGGTTGTTCCGGCGTCGAGGAAGATGGCGCTGTGCGGACGGATGGTTTCGAAGGCGGCGTCGCCGATGGCGCGCTTGGCGGCAAGATTGCGCTGCTCGCGGACCTCAAAGGCGACCTCGATACCGGCGCTCTCGGCGATCCGGGCGCCGCCATGGGTGCGCGAGATGGCCCCTTCCGCCTCAAGTGCCAGCAGATCGCGGCGGATGGTCGCCGGCGAGGCGCCGACCGCATCGGCAATCTCCTGAATCGACGAATAGCCGTGGCTGAAGAGGTGCTGGCGAATGGCCGAGAAGCGATCGTCTTTCATGCGCCGGGACCTCATATCTGATTAGGTGAGAATAAAAAGCCACGAGAAAAAATCAATGTCAATCGTGATTATGATTGATTTTGATCATTTAGCTTCTATCGTTGCCCGCAGCAGAGGTCGAAAACGCCGTGAGAAGGAGTCCGCAATGACGACAGAAACCCTGAAAAGCCTGGCGCAGCGCCATGCGGCCGGCATCAAGGGCGGCATTGCCTCCATCTGCTCGGCCCATCCGCTGGTGATCGAGGCCGCGCTGCTGCACGGCAAGGAGAGCGGAAGCCAGGTCCTGATCGAGGCGACCTGCAATCAGGTCAACCAGGAAGGCGGCTATACGGGCATGACGCCCGCCGGGTTCCGGCGCTTCGTCGAAGACATCGCCGCAAAGGTCGGGTTCGATCCGGGGCAGCTGATCCTCGGCGGCGATCATCTCGGCCCCAATCCGTGGAAGCATCTGCCGGCCGAAGAGGCGCTGTCGCGGGCGGAAGTCATGATCGACGCCTTCGTCGCCGCCGGCTTCACCAAGATGCACCTCGACACCAGCATGGGATGTTCCGGCGAGGGAGCAGCCCTTGCCGACCAGGTGACGGCGCAACGCGCCGCACGCCTGGCGAAGGTCTCGGAAGCGGCGGCGGCGCGGTCCGGCTTCGACAAGCCGGTCTATGTGATCGGCACCGAAGTGCCCATTCCCGGCGGCGCGATGGAGGTGGTCGAGCATCTGCAGGTGACGACGCCGCAGGCGGCACTGGAGACCGTCGAGGTCCATCGCACCGCCTTTGCAACTCTGGGCCTGCAGGCTGCCTTCGAGCGTGCCATCGCAGTGGTGGTGCAGCCCGGCGTCGAGTTCGGCAATGAGAACGTGGTCTTCTACGATCGTCCGGCGGCCAGGGATCTGAGCGCCGTGCTCGGCCGGATGCCGCAATTCGTCTTCGAGGCCCATTCTACCGACTACCAGCCGGTGCCGGCCCTGTCGGCGCTGGTCGACGACGGCTTCCGTATCCTGAAGGTCGGCCCCGGCCTGACCTTCGCTCTGCGGGAGGCCCTCTACGGCCTGGACCAGATCGCCGCCTTCCTGTTCGATATTCCCGGAGAGCAGACCCTGCATGCGGCCATGGAGCGGCTGATGCTGGCGGAGCCGAACCATTGGGGGAAATACTATCACGGCGACGAGCAGGCGCTGCGCATCCAGCGCCATTTCAGCTACAGCGACCGCATCCGCTACTATTGGCCCCATGCCACGGCACAGGCCGCCGTCGACCGGTTGACCGCCCTCCTTGGCGATCGCCCCATCCCCGAAACGCTCGTCAGCCAGTATCTCGGCGCGCTCTACCCGCAGGTCGCCGGCGGCGATCTCGTACCCACGCCGCGCAACCTGCTGATCGCCAGTGTTCAGCGAGTGGTCGGCGACTACGCGCAGGCCTGCCGGAGCTGACGCGGCGCCCGGTCGGGCGGGTCCGTTGCCCATTCGTAGAGGCCGATGGCCTGCAGTCTTTTTGCCAGATGGGCGGTGGGCTTCCGGCTCCCGCAGGCTCCGCGTCTGCGAATCCGCGGACTCGGCATGGCCGGCGTGTAACCTGCTGCCGCCCATCAGTGCGGCAAGATCGCAGTTCGCGCCATGATTTGACATTGATATGTCACGGCCCTACCTCCTGCGGCCGCAATATTGTAATGTCTGTCCGGTGAGCGAGGCTGCTCGCCGGTTGGAGTTCCGGAGGTGAGATGACTGTAGCGGCGCGCGGATTCGATGGGTTTCAACTGATCCAGCAGCAGTTCACGGTGCGCGCTCCGGCAATGATCGTCACCATTTACGGCGACATCGTCGTACCGCGTGGCGGCGTGTTGTGGATGGGCACGCTGGTCGAGATCTGCGCGCGGCTCGGGATCAGCGAGACACTGGTGCGCACCGCGGTTTCGCGTCTGGTCGCGGCCGAGCAACTGGTCGGGGAGCGGGATGGCCGGCGGTCCTACTATCGGCTGGCATCCGGCGCACGGACGGAATTTGCCGCCGCGGCGCGGCTGCTCTACGGCCAGCAGGTCGAGGCGGACGGTTTCCTCATCCATCATGCGCCGGGTCTTTCCGACGAGATGATCCGCCGTGCCGGGCTCGGCCGCATGGGGCCGGACCTCTATCTGCGCCCCCATCATCCGGGGAGCGTTCCGGTTCCGGGGCTGACCTTCAAGGCCGAGGTGACGAAGGATGGCGTCTTGCTGGCCGACTATGCGGCGACCCTGTGGAACCTTCAGTCCTTCGCCGACGAATACCACGCGATGATCGATCTCTTCTCGCCGCTCTCGGCGGCGCTGGAGCAGGGCGAGGCATTGCTTCCGGCCGATGCGGTGAGCGCGCGGCTTCTGTTGGTCCAGGCCTATCGCGCCGTGCTGCTGCGCGATCCTCGACTGCCGGTCGAGGCGCTTCCCGAGGACTGGTCCGGTGCTGCGGCGCGCCGTCTCTTTGCCCGGCTTTACCGCGCCCTCTCGCCCCTGGCCGATGCCTATATCGCGGCGCAGTTCGAGGGTCGCGATGGCCCTCTGCCCGCCGAAACCGCCGAGACCGCGGCGCGGCTGGAATCGCTGGCGTTTGAGGGCGGTCGCTAAGTAGCTGAAAATTCGTAGGATATAGCCAGTTGGTCTAATCCGAATCTTAAAACATCACGCCAATATCAAGAAATCGCTTTTCTATGTGATGTTTTGTCGCTATAAGTTGACCGATCGGTTGGCGAATTGGAGACAAGCCGGCCGCATCTGATGCTCGAGGAGGAGTCGATCAATGCAGCAAGCCTTCATCTGTGATGCCGTGCGCACGCCTGTCGGCCGCTATGGTGGGGCCCTCGCATCCGTGCGGGCCGATGATCTCGCTGCCTTGCCGCTTGCCGCGCTGATGGCGCGCAATCCCGGCGTCGACTGGTCCAAGGTCGATGACCTGATCTACGGCTGCGCCAACCAGGCCGGTGAAGACAACCGCAATGTCGGCCGCATGGCCGTGCTTTTGTCCGGCATGCCGATCAACGTTCCGGCAACCACTGTCAACCGTCTGTGCGGCTCCGGCATGGATGCCGTCGGCATGGCGGCACGCGCCATTCGCGGCGGCGATTGCGATCTGGTGATCGCCGGCGGCGTCGAGAGCATGACGCGCGCGCCCTTCGTCATGCCGAAGGCGGACGCGGCTTTTTCCCGTTCGAACGCGGTCTATGACACGACGATCGGCTGGCGCTTCCCCAATCCCGAACTGAAGAAGAAGTTCGGCACCCATTCCATGCCGGAAACGGCCGACAATGTCGCCGAGCAGTACAATGTCAGCCGCGCCGACCAGGACGCATTCGCAGCCCGCAGCCAGGCCCGCTGGGCCGCCGCCCAGGCCGCCGGCGTCTTCGCCGACGAGATCGTGCCCGTCACGATTCCGCAGAAGAAGGGCGAACCGCTGATCGTCTCGGTCGACGAACATCCGCGTCCCGGCACCACGGCGGAACAGCTGTCGAAGCTCAAGGGCGTCAATGGCCCGGACCTTAGCGTCACCGCCGGCAATGCCTCGGGCGTCAACGATGGCGCGGCCGCTCTGGCGATCGCGTCGGAAGCCATGGCCAGGGAACAGGGTCTCGTGCCGCGCGCACGGGTCGTCGCCATGGCCGCGGCCGGCGTGGAGCCGCGCATCATGGGTGTCGGCCCGGTGCCGGCGGTCCGCAAGGTCCTGGCCCGCGCCGGCCTCTCGCTTTCGCAGATGGACGTGATCGAGCTCAACGAGGCCTTCGCCGCGCAGGCGCTGGCGGTCCTTCGGGAGCTCGGGCTTGCCGACGATGCCGCGCATGTCAATCCGAATGGCGGCGCCATCGCGCTCGGCCATCCGCTCGGCATGTCCGGCGCCCGCCTCGTCACCACCGCCATGTACCAGCTGCACCGCACCGGCGGGCGCTACGCGCTCTGCACCATGTGCATCGGGGTCGGCCAGGGCATCGCCATCATCATTGAACGGATCTGAGCAGGGAGGAAACCGCCATGTATGCGCAAATGGTCAAGACCGACAGTGATCGGGTGAAGTCGCTGAACGAGATGTCGCCGGAGGAGAGGGCCTTTCAGGAGCGCATCGACCGCGGCGAGAAGATCGAGCCCAAGGAATGGATGCCGGAGAGCTATCGCAAGACGTTGATCCGCCAGGTCGGCCAGCACGCCCATTCCGAGATCGTCGGCCAGCTGCCGGAGGGCAACTGGATCACCCGTGCGCCGACGCTCGAACGCAAGGCGATCCTTCTGGCCAAGGTGCAGGATGAGGCGGGCCACGGCCTCTATCTCTATTCCGCCGCCGAGACGCTCGGCGTCAGCCGCGACGAGCTTCTCGCGCTGCTGCATTCCGGCAAGATGAAATATTCGTCGATCTTCAACTACCCGACGCTCAACTGGGCCGATATCGGCGCGGTCGGCTGGCTGGTCGACGGTGCGGCGATCATGAACCAGGTGCAGCTGCAGAAGACCTCCTACGGTCCCTATAGCCGCGCGATGATCCGCATCTGCAAGGAAGAAAGCTTCCACCAGCGCCAGGGCTACGACATCATGATGAAGATGGCCGCCGGCTCGCCGGAGCAGAAGGCCATGGCGCAGGATGCGCTCAACCGCTTCTGGTACCCGTCGCTGATGATGTTCGGTCCGTCCGACAAGGATTCGGTGCATTCCGCGCAGTCGATGCAGTGGAAGATCAAGATCAACACCAATGACGAACTGCGCCAGAAATTCGTCGACCAGACGGTGCCGCAGGCCAAGTATCTCGGGCTGACCATTCCCGACGAGAACCTGCGCTGGAACGAGGAGAAGGGCGGTCACGACTTCTCCGAGCCGGACTGGGAAGAGTTCTTCAACGTCATCGCCGGCAACGGACCCTGCAATGCCGAGCGCCTCGGCGCCCGCGTCACCGCCTGGGAAGAGGGCGCTTGGTTCCGCGACGGCCTGATGGCCCATGCCGAAAAGCAGGAAGCGCGCCGCGCCGGTCGCAAGGCTGCCTGATCGATCCAATTCGGGAGCGGTGCACCCGTTCCCGTCCGTCACCTGAACTTGGGAGGAATAGCAATGTCCAGCGAATGGCCCCTTTGGGAAGTCTTTATCCGCGGTCAACATGGCCTCAACCATCGCCATGTCGGCAGCCTGCATGCTCCGGATGCCGAGATGGCGATCCGCAATGCCCGTGACGTCTACACCCGCCGCAACGAAGGCGTGTCGATCTGGGTGGTGAAGTCGGTCGACATCACGGCGTCGTCGCCGTCGGAAAAGGGCCCGCTGTTCGAACCGTCGAACTCCAAGGTCTACCGTCACCCGACCTTCTTCGACATCCCGGCTGAAGTGGGGCACATGTGATGGCAACCGCGATCCCGGCGGTCGATCAGGCCGCATTCTTCGAATGGCTCCTCAGAATGGGCGACAACACGCTGATCCTCGGACACCGCGTGTCCGAATGGTGCGGCCATTCGCCCGTGCTGGAAGAGGACATCGCGCTTGCCAACGTAGCGCTCGACCTGATCGGCCAGACACAGTTCTGGCTGGGTCTTGCGGGTGAGGTCGAAGGCAAGGGGCGCACCGCCGACAATCTCGCCTATCTGCGCGATGCCGCGGCCTTCCGCAACGTGCTGCTGGTCGAACGCCCGAACGGCGATTTCGGCAAGACGCTGATGCGGCAGTTCCTGTTCGACGCCTTCCACATCGAAATGCTCCGCGCGCTGGTCGCCTCCAGCGATCCGCGCGTCGTGGAAATCGCCCAGAAGGCGCTGAAGGAAGTGTCCTACCACTTCGAGCGTTCGGCCGACCTCGTCATCCGTCTCGGTGACGGTACCGAGGAAAGCCATCGCCGGATGCAGAAGGCGCTTGATGATCTGTGGCCCTATACGGCCGAGATGTTCCTCGCCGATTCCGCCGACGAGGCGGTCGCGGCAGCGGGCATCGCACCGCTTCCCTCGGCGCTCAAGGCGGCATGGGACAGTTCGGTCGGCGAAGTGCTTGCCGAGGCCACGCTAGTTGTTCCCGAGGGCAGCTACCAGCACAAGGGCGGCAAGCGCGGCATCCATACGGAGCATCTGGGCTACATTCTCGCCGACATGCAGTTCCTGCAGCGGGCCTATCCGAACTCGGTCTGGTGAGGGTCATGCCATGGACGCCAGGACGTTGCCCGAACCGGAAGAGGTCTGGCGCTGGCTGGGCGAGGTGCCGGATCCGGAAATTCCCGTCATCAGCCTGACCGATCTCGGCATCATCCGGGATGTCGCCTGGGAGGGCGATACCCTCGTCGTCGCCGTCACCCCGACCTATTCGGGCTGTCCGGCAACGACGGTCATCAACCTCGACATCGAATCGGCGCTGAAAGCCCGTGGTATCGACAAACTGCGCCTCGAACGACGGTTGTCGCCGGCCTGGACCTCGGACTGGATCAGCGCCGAGGGGCGCGACAAGCTTCGCGCCTACGGCATTGCGCCGCCGATCGACGGAACGGCCGCCGACGGGCGACTGATGGCCCGGGCGAACCGGCTTGCCGGCTCCAATCTGGCCGTCGCCTGCCCGCGATGCGGCTCGACCAGGACCGAGAAAGTCAGCCAGTTCGGCTCGACCCCGTGCAAGGCGAGCTACCGATGCCGCGACTGTCTGGAACCCTTCGACTATTTCAAGTGCATCTGAGGATGCGGAGGACATAACGCATGGCACGCTTTCATCCCCTGACCGTGACCGACATCCGCCACGAGACCCGTGATGCGGTTGTGGTGACGCTCAAGCCGCGCGAGGAGGATCGCGCGGCCTTCGACTTCACCCAGGGCCAGTACCTGACCTTCCGCCGCGATTTCGAGGGCGAGGAACTGCGCCGGTCCTACTCGATCTGTGCGGGCAAGGACGAGGGCGTCCTCAAGGTCGGCATCAAGCGCGTCGACGGCGGCGCCTTCAGCAACTGGGCCAACGGCAATCTGGCGCCGGGCGACGTGATCGAGGCCATGCCGCCGATGGGCCGCTTCTACATGGACATCGATCCGGTTGCCGGGAAGCAGTATCTCGGTTTCGCCGGCGGCTCCGGCATCACCCCGCTGCTGTCAATCATCAAGACGGTCCTGGCACGCGAGCCGAAATCCCAGTTCACGTTGGTCTATGCCAACCGGCAGATCAACTCGATCATGTTCCGCGAGGAGCTGGAGGATCTGAAGAACACCTATCTCGGCCGTTTCTCCGTCCTGCATGTGCTGGAAAGCGAAGCGCAGGAGATCGACCTGTTCACCGGCCGTCTCGACGAGAACAAGCTCTCCGCGCTGTTTTCCACCTGGATCGACCCGAAGTCGATCGACGCCGCGTTCATCTGCGGGCCGGAGCCGATGATGCTCACCATCGTCGCGAGCCTCAAGGCGCACGGGCTGAAGGACGAGCAGATCAAGTTCGAGCTGTTTGCTTCGGGTCAACCGGGCCGCGCCAAGAACCGTGTCGCTTCGGTCAGCGCCGAGGAGGCGGCGGCCGTGGTCGAGGCGACCATCACGCTCGACGGCACGACGCGGACCTTCAACATGCCCAAGCACGGCGTCAGCATTCTCGAAGCCGCGATCGCCCAGAGCATGGATGCCCCCTTCTCCTGCAAGGCGGGCGTCTGCTCCACCTGCCGGGCGAAGGTGCTGAAAGGCGAGGTCGAGATGGACACCAACCATGCGCTCGAGGACTACGAGGTCGAAGCCGGCTACGTACTGACCTGCCAGTGTCACCCGCTGACCGAGAAGGTCGTGCTCTCCTACGACGAATAACCTCCCAGGCGGCGGGGCCATGGCGCCCCGCCGACCGCACTGAATAAACCGATCCAGGAAGGATGACTTCATGAATGTTTCGGCTCGCGTTCCGCGCCGTCTCGAAAGCTATGTCTGTGGCCGCTGGACACCCGGCGACAAGCAAGGCGTACCGCTGCTCGATGCCTCGACGGGTGCCGCAATCGCATTCATCGACTCGACCGGCATCGATTTTGCCGCAGCACTCGCCTATGGCCGCGAGGTCGGCGGACCGAACCTGCGCGCCCTGTCGTTCCACGAACGGGCGCAGATGCTGAAAGCTCTCGGCCAGGTCCTGATGGACATGAAGGAGGAATTCTACGCCGAGAGCGCTCTCACCGGCGCCACCCGTGCCGACGGCTGGGTCGACATCGAAGGCGGCATCGGCACCATGCTGTCCTATTCGTCCAAGGCCCGGCGAGAACTGCCGAACACCCGCGTGCTGCTCGATGGCGACGTCGAACTTTTGTCGAAGGACAACAGCTTTTCCGCCCAGCACATCCTCACCCCGCTGCACGGCATCGCCGTGCACATCAACGCCTTCAACTTCCCCGTCTGGGGCATGCTCGAGAAGATCGCCCCGACGCTGATCGCCGGCGTGCCGTCGCTGGTCAAGCCAGCAAGCCAGACCGCCTATCTGACCGAACTCGTGGTTCGGCGGATCATCGAGACCGGCATCCTGCCGGAAGGTGCGTTGCAGCTGGTGTCCGGTTCGGTCGGCGACCTGCTCGACCATGTCGGGGGACAGGACGCCGTGACCTTCACCGGCTCGGCCTGGACAGGCCGCAAGCTCAAGTCGCATCCGGCGGTGGTTGCCAACTCGGTTCGCTTCACCATGGAGGCCGACAGCCTGAACGCGTCGATCCTCGGGCCTGATGCCGGTCCTGGCACCGAGGAGTTCGATCTCTTCGTCAAGGAAGTGGCCCGCGAAATGACCTCGAAGGCCGGCCAGAAGTGCACGGCGATCCGCCGTGTGATTGCGCCCAAGGCCCATGTCCAGGCCCTGGTCGCCGCGCTCAGCGAGCGTCTCTCGAAGACCACGCTCGGCAACCCCTCTGACGAGGGCGTGCGCATGGGACCGCTGGCAAGCCTTGCCCAGCGCGACGAAGTGCGCGAACGCATCCGCGACCTGTCAGCCGATGCCGAGATCGTCTCCGGCGATCCTGACAACGTCCGCGTCTTCTCCGGCGATGCCGACAAGGGCGCCTTCCTCAATCCGGTGCTGCTCTACTGCGACAAGCCGTTTACGGCTTCTGCGGTCCATGATGTCGAGGCGTTCGGTCCGGTTTCCACGGTGATGCCCTATGAGGGGCTGGAGGAAGCGATTGCCTTGGCCCAGATGGGCAAGGGTTCGCTGGCGGCGTCCGTCTTCACCAACGATCCCAAGGTCGCCGAGGAGATGGTGATCGGCATGGCGCCGTATCACGGTCGTATTCTGATCGGAAACCGCGCCTCGGCCAAGACCTCGACCGGCCATGGATCGCCGCTCGCCGGCCTGGTGCATGGCGGTCCCGGTCGCGCCGGCGGCGGCGAGGAAATGGGCGGCATGCGCGGCGTGAAGCACTACATGCAGCGCACGGCCGTGCAGGGCACGCCGCGACTTCTCTCGGCCGTCACCGGCCGCTGGCTCGAAGGCGCCGGCGCCGCCGACACCAGCGTGCATCCGTTCCGCAAGTCCCTTGCCGAACTTAAGATCGGCGACCAGATCGTCACGGCCAAGCGCACCGTGACGCTCGAGGACATCGAGCACTTCGCCCGCTTCACCGGCGACACCTTCTACGCCCACATGGACGAGGCAGCCGCCAAGGCCAATCCGTTCTTCGACGGGCGCGTCGCCCATGGCTATCTGATCGTTTCGTTTGCCGCGGGCCTGTTCGTCGATCCCGATCCGGGTCCGGTGCTCGCCAACTATGGCGTCGACAATCTGCGCTTCCTGACCCCGGTCAATCCCGGTGATACGCTGCAGGTGCGGCTCACCTGCAAGGAGATCAATCCGCGCGCCAATGCCGATCACGGCGAGGTGCGCTGGGACTGCCAGGTGACCAACCAGGACGGTGCGGTCGTCGCGCAATACGACGTGCTGACCATGGTCGCCAAGACCTGGACGGCGGCCTGACCACAAACGAAAACCGACGGCGGGCGTCAGCCGGCCGTCGGTTCGAAGATGAACGAAGGAAGAATGGAAGGGTGATGGACGGGGTTCAGCGAACCGCCTTGATGCCTTCGAGAATAAGCGTGGTCGCCACGTCGGCATAGTCTTCCCGGGTGATGCGGCCGCCGTCGCGGAACCACATGTAGACCCAGTTCATCATGCCGAACAATGACATGGTGACCGGCATCAGCAGGGGTCTCTCCTTGCTGTCGAGCTCCGGATTGATTTCCTTCAGCACGTTCGAGAATCGACGCACAATCCGCCGTTCGATCGCGGTGATGCCTGCCTTCTGCTCGTCGGAGAGGGCCGACGTGGCGTTGAGCTGCACCTTGTGCTGGTTGTCGGCGCCGCGATAGTTTTCCAGCACCACACCCACCAGCCGCCGAAGTCGCTTCTCCGGCGCCTCGTTCGGATCGTCGGCCGCCTCGATCGCCTCGTCCAGCTCTTCCAGATGGGTGATGATGATCGCGTAGATCAGCGCATCCTTGCTGGGATAGTAGTGATAAAGCAGCGCCTTGGAGACGCTCGAATGGGTGGCGATCTGGGACATGGATGCCTTTTCCATGCCCTGCTCGGCAAATACGGCGGCGGCATTGTCGAGAATGCCGCGGCGTTTTTCCTCAAAGTCGGTTGCCCGGGTCCGAGCCATGTTTTCGCTTTCCTGCTTGCAGAACGCCTGCAATAGGGGGGCACGCATGCCCCCGCTTCACTATAACAATTGCCTTTGAGCTGTCACGGGTGGCCGTTCAGCTCTTGGGGCGGTTGTCCACCACGCGCTTGGCCTTGCCTTCCGAGCGGGCGATGGACGTCGGGTCCTGAACCTCGATCTTGGTCGTGATGCCCACCACGCTCTTGATGTGATGTGCCAATTCCTTGGCCGATTGGGCGCGTGCTGCCGCATCGGTGTAATTGGCCGCGCATTCGACGTGGACTGTCATGTTGTCCATGCGGCCGGCGCGCGTGAGTTCGATCTGGAAATGCGGGGCAAGGCCGCCGCATTTCAGGATCTGTTCCTCGATCTGCGTCGGGAAGACGTTGACGCCGCGCAGGATGATCATGTCGTCGCTGCGGCCGGTGATCTTCTCGATGCGCCGCATCGATCGCGCCGTGCCGGGCAGAAGACGCGTCAGGTCGCGGGTGCGGTAGCGCACCATCGGCAGGCCTTCCTTGGTCAGCGTGGTGAAGACAAGCTCGCCGAGTTCGCCATCGGGCAATACGGCACCCGTCACCGGGTCGATGATTTCCGGATAGAAATGGTCTTCCCAGACGTGCAGGCCGTCCTTGGTCTCGACGCACTCATTGGCGACGCCCGGCCCCATGACCTCGGAGAGGCCGTAGATGTCGACGGCATGCATGTTGAAGGCCTGCTCGATCTCGCTGCGCATGGCATTGGTCCAGGGTTCCGCGCCGAAGATGCCGACCTCGATCGAGCTTTCGCGCGGATCGATGCCCTGGCGACGGAATTCGTCGAGGATCGACAGCATGTAGGAGGGCGTCACCATGATGATACGCGGCTTGAAGTCGTTCATCAGCGTGACCTGACGCTCGGTCATGCCGCCGGAGATCGGCACGACGGTGCAGCCGAGCCGCTCGGCGCCGTAATGCGCGCCAAGGCCGCCGGTGAACAGGCCGTAGCCATAGGCGACATGCACGATGTCGCCGGGACGGCCCCCGGACGCCCGGATCGAGCGGGCGACGACGTCGGCCCAGACGTCGATGTCATGCTTGGTGTAGCCGACCACCGTAGGCTTGCCGGTGGTGCCGGATGAGCCGTGAATGCGGACCAGCTTTTCCCGGGGAACGGCGAACATGCCGAAGGGATAGGTGTCGCGCAGGTCGGTCTTCGTGGTGAAGGGGAACTTGGCAAGATCCGACAGGGTCTTCAGGTCTTCCGGATGCACGCCGTGCTCGTCGAATCGCTGGCGGTAGAACGGCGAGTTCTCGTACGAGTGCTTCAGCGAGCGCTTCATCCGGTGAAACTGGAGCGCCGAGATTTCATCCCGCGAGGCGATTTCGATCGGGTCCAGATCTTGGGGACGGGTTACAAAGTCGAGCATGATTTCCTCCCTGGAATGCGTCTTGGTTCAGGCGGGATCGGGCAGGTGGGTGCCCTTCACCGTTCGCGACAGGCCGCGAAACTCGGCGACCAGGTCGCCGCTCTGATTTGAAATGCGAATGTCATAGATGCCGGACCGGCCCTTGCGCGAGACCTCGCGGGCCTCCGCCGTCAGCCGGTCGCCGATCCTCCCTGGACTGATATAGGTGATCGAGCAGTTCTGCGCGACCGTCAGCTGATTGTAGCCGTTGCAGGCAAAGGCAAAGGCGCTGTCGGCGAGCGTGAAGATGTAGCCGCCATGGCAATTGCCGTGCCCGTTGGACATGATTTCGGTGATGTCCATCGACAGGGTCGCCTGCCCGGGCGCGATGTGCTCGATGCGCATGCCGAGATTTTGCGATGCTGTGTCGAGGTCCCACATCGCCTTGGCGCAGGCTTCCGCCATTTCCTGTGCGTTCATCGTCATTTGCCCGAAAACTCCGGCTTGCGCTTTTCGAGGAACGCGGTGACGCCCTCGGCATAGTCGGCCGTGCGGCCGGCTTCGCGCTGGCAGTCGCGCTCCATGTCGAGCTGTTCGTCGAGGCTGTTGGTCGCCGCGGCCTGGATCAGCCGCTTGGTGAGGCCGAGGCCGCGCGTTGCGCCTTCGGCCAGCGAGCGAGCCAGCGTCTCGGCCTCGCCGATCAGCTGGTCGTCGTCCACCGCTTTCCAGATCAGGCCCCATTCGGCGGCGCGCTCGGCCATCAGCGGCTCGGCGGCCATGGCGAGCGCCTTGGCCCGCGGTTCGCCGAGAATGCGGGCGAGGCTCCAGCTGCCGCCGGCATCGGGGATCAGGCCGATCTTGGCGAAGGCCTGGATGAACTTTGCCGAGCGGGCGGCCAGCACGATGTCGCAGGCAAAGGCGATATTGGCGCCGGCACCGGCCGCCACCCCGTTGACCGCGCAGATGACAGGCTTTTCCAGCGAACGGATCAGCCGCAGCGTCGGATTGTAGAATGTCTCGAGCGTATGGCCGAGATCGGGGGCAGGGCCGCCCTTGCGCGGATCGCGGTCGCCGAGATCCTGGCCGGCAGAGAAGCCGCGGCCCGCTCCGGTCAGCAGCACGGCGCGCACGTCGGCATCGTCGTGGGCGCGCTGAAGCGCCGCGCGTAGGGCGACATGCATCTCTTCATTGAACGAATTGAGTTTGTCCGGCCGGTTCAGCGTCAGCCGCAGAACCCCGTGATCCATCGTCACCAGAACGGTATCGGATTGGTGCATCGCTCTCTCCCTGTCCCCGCTCCGAATTTTCCCGGGGGCGTAAAAAGATCTTGCATAAACCGACCGGACGGTCAATGATAAAGGCAGGAGTAGGGAGGAATTTGCCATGGAAGACCTGTTCGGCCGTCATCGCGGTCTGCTGGAGACGGCTGCCAAAGCCCTGTCCGACCGGGGTTTCTGGTCGCCCTTCCCGGAAGTTCCGAGCGGCAAGATCTATGGCGAAACCGCCAAGGACGATGGCGAGGCTTCTTTCAAGGCCCTGCTCGGCGCACAGTTCGAACTGCCCGGCCACCCGGAAGACAAGCGCCTCGGTTCCGAACTGTCGCCCTGGGGACCCGACCTCAAAATCCTTTATCCGGCAACCGGTGCCGTGACGCTCGTTGCTGCCTCCAAAGCGGCCGGCGATGCCTGGGCCGATGCCTCGCCCGAGCTGCGCGTTGGCGTGTGCCTCGAAATCCTGACGCGCTTGAACCGCATCAGCTTTGAAATGGCCAATGCGGTGATGCACACGACCGGCCAGGCCTTTCCCATGGCCTTCCAGGCCGGCGGTCCGCATGCGCAGGATCGCGGTCTCGAAGCGGTTGCCACGGCCTGGGTGGAGATGACCCGCACGCCCGGCCAGGCCACCTGGGAGAAGCCGCAGGGCAAGGCAGCGCCGATCGTTCTGGAAAAGAACTGGCAGATCGTGCCGCGCGGCGTGGCGCTGGCCATCGGTTGCCAGACCTTCCCGACCTGGAACACCTATCCCGGCCTGTTCGCCAGCCTCGCCACCGGCAATACCGTGATCGTCAAGCCGCATCCCGGCGCCATCCTGCCGCTCGCACTGACCGTAAAGGTGGCGCGCGAGGTGCTGGTCGAGGCAGGCTTCCTGGCTGACGTGGTCCTGCTGGCTGTCGATCAGGCCGGCGCCGAAATCACCAGGGAATTGGTTACCCACCCGGACATCGGCATCATCGACTACACCGGTTCCAGCGCTTTCGGCGAATGGGTGCGAAACAATGCCCGTTCCGCCCAGGTGTTCACCGAGGAAGCCGGGGTGAACTCGATCGTCGTCGCCGCGACCGACGATTTCTCCGGCATGTGCGCCAACATCGCCTTCTCGCTGTCGCTCTATTCCGGCCAGATGTGCACCGCCCCGCAAGACATTTTCGTGCCCCGCGCCGGCATCGCGACCGATGAAGGGCACAAGGGCTTCGACGAGGTGGCAACCGCGATCAGTGCTGCGGTCGACGCGCTGCTGAGCGATCCCGCCCGGGCTTCCGGCGTCTGCGGCGCGATCGCCAATCCGGCGACGTTGGCACGGATCGACAAGGCGCGCAGCTTTGGCCGCATCGTCCGCGATTCGCAGCCGCTGGCCTCCGGTTGCAGCGCCACCCCTCTGATCGTCGCCGTGGACGCTGCCGAGACCAAGGTCCACGAGGACGAGTGCTTCGGACCTGTTGCCTTCATCGTCGCCGTCGACAGCGTCGAAGCCGGCATCGATGCGGCCGCGGGCCTTGCCCGCCGCAAGGGAGCCATCACCGCCGCGCTCTACGACACGAACGAGACGCGCATAGCTTACGCGGTCAAGGCCTTCGCCCGCGCCGGCGTCAACCTGTCGATCAACCTGACCGGCAACATCTTCGTCAATCAGTCAGCGGCGTTCTCCGACTTTCACGTCACCGGCGGCAATCCCGCCGGCAATGCCAGCCTGACCGACACGGCTTTCGTCGCCAACCGGTTCCGGCTGGCGATGTGGCGTCGCCCAAAGGCGGCGTAACCGACTTCTCAGTTCAACGTTCTCAGGGAGGAGACACAATGAAAATCACGACGACAACCGCACTCGCCACGCTGATGGCACTGGGCATCGCAACCGCAGCTCAGGCCGAGATCAAGATCGGTGCGACCGTATCGGCAACCGGCCCCGCCTCGTTCCTCGGCGACCCGGAAGCCAAGACGCTCGAAATGCTGGTGGAGGAAATCAATGCCGCCGGCGGCGTCAACGGCGAGCCGCTCAAGCTCGTGCTCTATGACGACGGCGGCGACCCGAACAAGGCGCGCACCTTTGCGACCCGCCTCGTCGAGGACGACGAAGTCGTCGCCATCATCGGTGGCACGACGACCGGTACCACGATGTCGATCATCCCGGTCGCCGAAGACTCCGAAGTTCCGTTCATCTCGCTCGCCGGCGCGATCGAGATCATTGATCCGGTCAAGCACTGGGTCTTCAAGACCCCGCATACCGACCGCATGGCCTGCCAGAAGATCTTCGAGAACATGAAGAAGAACGCGATCACCAAGATCGGCGTGATTTCCGGCACCGACGGCTTCGGCGCTTCGATGCACAAGCAGTGCGTCGCCGTCGCCGGCGACTACGGCATCGAGATCGCCGCCGACGAAACCTACGGCCCGCAGGATGCGGACATGACCCCGCAGCTGACCAACATCAAGGGCACCGCCGGCGTGCAGGCCGTGCTGAATGCCGGCTTCGGCCAGGGGCCGTCGATCGTGACGCGCAACTATTCGCAGCTGGCCGTCGGCCTGCCGCTCTATCAGTCGCACGGTGTCGCCTCAGACGGCTTCATCGAGCTTGCCGGCGCAAAGGCAGCCGAAGGTGTGCGCCTTCCCGGAACCGCCCTGCTGGTCGCCGGCATCCTGGCGGATGGCGATGCCCAGAAGGCTGTCGTCACGGCCTACAAGACCGCCTACGAGAAGAAGACCGGCTCCGCAGTCTCGACCTTCGGCGGCTACGCACATGACGCGCTGCGCATCCTGGTCGATTCGATCGGCCGCGCCGGCTCTGCAGAACCCGAAGCGATCCGAGACGCGATCGAATCCACCTCCGGCCTGGTCGGCACCACCGGTGTCGTCACCATGACGGCGGAAGACCACCTCGGCCTCGATCTCTCGGCATTCCGCATGCTGGAGATCAAGGACGGCGGCTGGACCATCATCGAGTAAGCACCCGGGCCGCCCCGTTTGCGGGGCGACGGCATTTGGCGTGGGGCCTGCCTGTCACAGGCACGCTCCACCTCAAGAATAATCGGCCACAGTGGGGTCTTCGATGCCTGAACTGATGCAGTTTCTCCTTTCCGGCCTGACGGTCGGGGCAGTCTATGCGCTCGTCGCGCTGGGCTTCACCATCATCTACAACGCCTCGGACGTGGTGAATTTCGCCCAGGGCGAGTTCGTCATGCTGGGCGGCATGATCACGGTGTTCGCCTTCGATGCCGGTCTGCCGCTGCCGCTGGCCGCGCTGATCGCCATCACCGTGACCGCAGCCATTGGCGTCGCGCTGAACAAGCTGGCGATCGGACCCGCGCGCGGCGCGCCCGTGGTGTCGCTGATCATCATCACCATCGGTGCGTCGATCTTCATCCGCGGCGTGACCCAGCTGGTCTTCGACAAGCAGCTGCATCGCTTTCCGGCCTTCACCGGCGACGAGCCGATCCAGATCCTGGCCGCCACCATCCTGCCGCAGAGCCTGTGGGTCATTGCAGGCGCGGTCGTCGTGTTCGTCGGTCTCTGGCTCTTCTTCACCCGCACATTGACCGGCAAGGCGGTGCTCGCCACCTCGAACAATCGCCTGGCGGCCCAACTCGTCGGGATCAACACCAACTGGGTCATGACGCTCTCCTTTGCGCTTTCGGCGGCCATCGGCGCGCTCGCCGGCGTGCTCGTCACCCCGATCACGCTAACCAGCTACGACCTCGGCATCGCGCTGGCGCTGAAAGGTTTTGCCGCCGCCATGCTCGGCGGAATGGGTAATCCGAAGGGAGCGCTCGTCGGGGGCATCCTGCTCGGCCTGTTCGAGGCGCTGACGGCCGGCTTCATCAGTTCGCAATACAAGGATGCCGTGGCCTTCATCGTCATCCTCGCCGTCCTCTTCGCCATGCCGCAAGGCCTGTTCGGACGCAATTCGGTCAATCGGGTGTGATGATGCGGCTCACGACAAAACAGACCACGCTCCTGGTGCTGGCGCTGCTGATCGCGGCCACGCCCTTCTTCTTTCCCTCGGCCTTCTATTTCCGCGTCGGATCGCTGCTCTTCGTCAATGGCGTGGCGGTGCTCGGCATCGTCATCCTGACGGGTTTTGCCGGACAGATCAGCCTTGGCCATGCGGGCTTTGCCGGTATCGGTGCCTATGCCTCGGCGCTGGCACCCGTGCATCTCGGCCTGCATCCGGCCTTTGCCGCTGTCCTCGGTGCGGCACTTTCGGCTGCGATCGCCTATGTGGTCGGCCGGCCGATCCTGCGGCTCAAGGGCTACTATCTTGCCGTCGCATCGCTCGGCTTCGGCATCCTGGTCTCCATGGTGCTGTCCAACGAGGCCTGGCTGACCGGCGGGCCGGACGGCATCGCGGTGGCCGATCTCGGCCTGCGCCAGGCGCTCGGTGCGCTGGGGCTCAAGCTCTCGGCGCCGGAGTTCTGGTACTTCTTCTGCGGGCTCTGCCTGCTGGTCGGTGCCTGGCTGGCGCTCAACCTCTATGACAGCCCGACCGGCCGGGCGCTTCGCGCGCTGCATGGTTCGGAGATTGCCGCCAGCACGGTCGGTGTCGACGTGCCCCGGCTGAAGCTGCAGGCCTTCGTCATCTCGGCGGTCTATGCCTCGGTCTCCGGTTCGCTGCTCGCCCTGCAGAACAAGTTCATCACGCCTGATGTCGCGGGCTACATGCATTCGATCGAGCTGGTCACCATGGCCGTGCTGGGCGGTGCCGGATCGGTGCTGGGCGCGATCCTCGGCGCCGGCATCCTCACCCTCTTGCCGCAGGTGCTCACCGTGTTTGCCGAATACGAGCAGGTCATGCTCGGGCTGGTGATGATGCTGGTCATGATCTTCCTGCGCGAAGGCCTGTTGCCGTCGCTCTTGCGTCAATTTACCGGGAGGGGAGCATGAGCCTTCTCAGCGTCGAGGGATTGGGAATCGCATTCGGTGGCCTGCGCGCTGTCGATGATGTGAGCTTTTCCGTCAATCCGGGGGAAATCGTCTCGGTCATCGGGCCGAACGGGGCGGGCAAGACCACCCTATTCAACATGATCTCGGGCGTCTACATGCCGAAATCGGGCAAGGTCAGGCTGAACGGCGAGGAGGTGACCGGGTTTTCTCCGCATCTTCTGGCGCGCCGCGGCATGTCGCGGACCTTCCAGAACCTGCAGATCTTCCAGAACATGACGGTGCTGGAAAACGCCATTGCCGGCTTTCATCTGCGGGAAAAGGGCTCGGTTTTCGCTGACCTTCTCGGGCTTCCGGCCTCGCGCCGGCGCTCCAGGGAGGCGCAAGCCGGGGCAAGAGAACTGCTGGCGCGTGTCGGCCTTGCCAATGCCGCCGAACTCGAGGCCGGGAATCTGTCCTACGGCGCGCTGAAGCGGCTGGAGATCGCCCGTGCCCTCGCCCTCGACACCAAGGTCCTGCTGCTCGACGAGCCGGCCGCCGGCTGCAACGCCGTCGAAACCGAGGAGATCGATCACCTGATCGCCGAGGTGGCCGCTTCCGGCGTCGCCATCCTTCTGGTCGAGCACGACATGAAGATGGTGATGCGCATCTCCAACCACATTGTGGTCCTCGATCATGGGGTGAAGATCGCCGAGGGCGACCCCGCTGCCGTCGCCCGCAATCCGGATGTCATCGCGGCCTATCTCGGAACCCAGGCACAGGAGGCGTCCCATGCTCACAGTTGAGGGCCTGCGCTCGCGCTATGGCCGCATCGAAGCGCTGCACGGCATCGACCTGCACATCGATTCCGGCGAGATCGTCACCATCGTCGGCGCCAATGGCGCCGGCAAGACGACGCTGCTGCGCTGCCTGTCCGGTCTGCAGCCGATCAGTGCCGGGCAGATCATCTTCCGCGGTGAGGCGCTGGCCACCACCCCCGCCTACAAGCGGCTGAGACGCGGCCTTGCCCAGTCTCCCGAAGGCCGGCAGATCTTCACCAACCTGACGGTGGAGGAAAACCTGCGCCTCGGCGCCTTCCTCTTCACCGACGACCGGGTCGACCGGGACATGGAAAACGCCTTCCAGATGTTCCCGATCCTCAAGGAAAAGCGCAACCTCGCCGCCGGCGGCCTGTCCGGCGGCCAGCAGCAGATGCTGGCAATCGCCCGCGCGCTGATGGGGCGGCCCTCCTGCCTGCTGCTCGACGAGCCCTCGATGGGGCTGGCGCCCATTCTCGTCCAGCAGATCTTCGACGTGGTGAAGAGCATGCGCGATCTCAAGGTCACCGTGCTCCTGGTCGAGCAGAACGCCTTCGGTGCGCTGTCGGTGGCCGACCGCGGCTACGTCATGGAAACCGGCAAGATCACCATGGAAGGACCGGCCGGCGAATTGCTGGCCGATCCCCGCATTCGAGAAGCCTATCTGGGAATCTGATCACTCATGTCCGTCGTCACCATCGCCCGTCAGGGAACCATCGCCGTCGTCACGATCGACAATCCGCCCGTGAACGCGTTGAGCCAGGCCGTGCGCCAGGGTCTCGTTGATGCGGTGAGCGAGCTTGACGGCGATCCCGATGTCTCGGCTGTGGTTCTCGTCTGCGCCGGGCGCACCTTCATCGCCGGCGCCGATGTCAGCGAATTCGACAAGCCGCCGCAGCCGCCCCATCTGCCCGATGTCGTCTCGGCCATTGAACTGGCGGCCAAGCCCTGGATTGCGGCGATCCACGGGTCTGCCCTTGGGGGCGGTTTCGAGGTCGCTCTGGGTTGCCGTTTCCGGCTTGCGACAGCGGATGCCTCGGTTGGCCTGCCAGAGGTGACGCTCGGGATCGTTCCCGGTGCCGGCGGAACGGTGCGCACGTTGCGTCTCGCCGGCGTCGAGGCGGCCGTCGATCTGGTGACCACGGGCAAGCCGGTGCGTGCGCCGCGGGCACTGGAGCTTGGCCTCATCGACAGGATCGTCGAGGGCGACCTGCGCGCCGCCGCCGTCGCCTTTGCAGGCGACGCGCTTGCGCATGCGCTTCCCCAGCCGCTATCGCTTCGCCCGGCGCCAACGGTGCCGGATGCCTTCTGGGTGGAGACCGAAGCGGCCATCGCCAAGCGGGCCAGGGGCGAGGTCGCTCCGCTCAGGGCCCTTGCCTGTCTGCGCCGGGCAACCGAAACCGACTTTGCTGCAGCGATGCAGTTCGAGCGCGCCACCTTCCTGGAACTGCGCGCCTCCGAGCAGGCAGCGGCACTCCGCCACATCTTCTTCGCCGAGCGGGCGGCCCCCCGGCCGGCGGGCTTGTCCGGCGTGCAGGCCTTGCCACTTCGCAATGCCGCCGTGATCGGCGGCGGCACGATGGGGGCGGGTATTGCCGCGGCGCTTCGCGATGCCGGCCTGCCGGTCATCCTGATCGAGCGGGACGATGCGGCCGTCGAGCGTGGCATTGCCAACCTCAGGGACATCTTCGCCGGCGCCGTCAAGCGCGGGCGCCTGACCGAGGCGGCCGCCGAAGCGCGGCTTGCCGGCGTGACGGGTTCGACGGACTATGCAGCCCTTGCCGATACCGACCTCGTGATCGAGGCCGTGTTCGAGGAGCTTTCGGTCAAGCGTCAGGTGTTCGAGCAACTCGGCCGCGTCTGCCGCCCCGACGCCGTGTTGGCGACCAACACCTCCTATCTCGATCCGCGGTCGATCGCCGAGGGCCTGCCCAATCCGGCCCGGTTCATCGGCCTGCATTTCTTCAGCCCGGCCAATGTCATGAAACTGCTGGAGATCGTGCCGACGCCGCAGACCGCCGACCAGGCGCTCGCCACCGGTTTTGCGCTCGGGCGAATGCTTGGCAAGGTGCCGGTGCGCGCCGGCATCTGCGAAGGCTTCATCGGCAACCGCATCCTCAAGCGCTATCGCGCCGAGGCGGAAGCGCTGGTCCGGCAGGGTGTGGCGATTGCCGCCGTCGATGCGGCCATGCGTGGTTACGGCTTTGCCATGGGGCCCTTCGAGGCGCAGGACCTCGGCGGCCTCGACATCGCCTTCCTGCAACGTGAGGGCGCGCGGGCGGCGGGCCAGGATGTGCCGGAAACGCTCGGCGACATCTTGGTGCGGGCCGGACGCAAGGGTCAGAAGACAGGCGGCGGCTGGTATGACTACAAGCCCGGCGATCGCCGGCCGCATCCCTCGGAGGAGGTCACCCGCCTTCTCGGCGCCCTGATCGAGCCCGGCCCGGCACTGGATGCCGAGGCGATCGCCGATCGTCTGGTCGGAGCGATGGCCCGCGAAGGCGAAGCCATTCTGGCGGAGGGCATCGCCGAAAAGGCCTCCGACATCGACCTCGTAGAAATCCACGGCTACGGTTTCCCCCGCTGGCGCGGCGGCCCGATGTTCAGCACTCGGCCGACCTCGACCTGAAAGGCAGCCCGGGCTTCCGTCCGGGACCGTCTTGCCGTCCGTCGCTATCGCGAAGGACGGTCCGAGATCTCTTCGAATCCCCTTCGTGGTAGCCGGCTAATTATAGTCCGGTTGCCGGACGCGTCCGCTTGAGCGCGGCATCTGCCTCCGACCGCGCGGCCCCGACTCTGCCGTCCTCGACCATGCTCGCGAAACATTCCGAAGTCTCGTGTGAGCGCATTTCTCCACGGGAGGAGTGCGCCCACTGTGGCATGGCATATGCCGTTCCGCGGTCCGGACGGTTAGTCGCAACTTTTTCTTAAGGGCTCTTGACGCGATGGTATTAAAATATACCGTAGGCCAATCGAGATATAAAAATAACATTTTCGATGTGGGAACGGAATGGCGACGGTCAAGGAAAGATTGCTCGAGAGCATGGAGAATTCGACGGCCGCAGGCCGTGCGATCGCCACCTATATGCTGTCGAACCTGAGCGAATTGCCTTTCGAGACGGCCGCCAGTATCGCCGCCAAGGTCGGCGTCGGCGAGATGACGGTCGGACGCTTCTGCCGCTCGCTGGGCTACAATCATTTCAAGGAACTGAAGGCCGACCTGAAGGATGACTTCGGCGACAGCCCCTGGCTGGTCGGCGACCGGCTGAAGGATTTCGCCGCCCGTGCCCGTTCCGGCAACGACCAGCTGGCTGCCGGCCTCGAAATGGAGATCGGCGCGCTCGTCCGGGTCTATGAACTGGCCCAGACGCAGGAATTCGACCGCTTCGTCACGCGGCTCAGCACGGCGCGCAAGGTCTACTGCGCCGGCTTCCAGACCGAGCGCGGCGTTGCATCCGTGCTCGCTCACCAGCTCCAGTATCTGCGCGACGAGGTCCATGTCGTCGACGTGGCTGCCGGCAATTTCGTCGACGTGCTGCTGACGGATCCGACCGGCATCATGCTCGTGGTGATCGATACCCGCCGCTATTCGCGCCAAAGCAAACTTCTGGCCGAGGCGGCCCATGCCAGGGGCATTCCAGTCACCATCCTCACCGACACCTATTGCGACTGGGCGACCTCCGTCTCCAGCGAGGTCTTCGCCGTGCCGACGGCGCTCAACCAGTTCTGGGACTCGCTCAGCCCCCTCGTCTCGCTCGTGCAGCTCGCCATCAACGGCGTCTTCAGCCAGCTGGGTGCAGAGGTCGAGAACCGGCTCGGCCAGATGTTCAATTGTTACAAGACCTTCACGGGCTATGCCGGAGGCACCCCGGAAGACTGACAAGGCCTAAACCTCCACCCGTCATGCAAAGCTAAAAAAGGGGAACGCAGACGATGACCAAGATGAAGTGGGAATTCAAAGGTGCGATGATCGCGCTGACACTCGCCTGCGCCGGCACCATGCCGGCATCGGCGCTCATGGCGGCGGAAGCCGTCTTCGTGCTGCCGTCGTCGGAAGCCGGTGCGGCCAATCACGATCCGATCCGCGGCACGCTGATGACGCTCGCCGACGCGCTGATCTACGACCGGCTCGTCGTCCAGGGCGCCGACCAGGGCTACTATCCGCACCTGGCGACCAGCTGGGAAACCTCGCCCGACGGTATGAGCTGGACCTTCCACCTCAAGGAAGGCGTCAAGTTCCACGACGGAGAGCCCTTCAACGCCAAGACCATCGAATGGTGGATCCCGAAATTCGCCGGCACCGAGAACGAATATCTCGTCGGCGGCATCGACAAGGTGGAAGTGGTCGACGACCTGACCGTGCGTTTCATCATGAAGCACCCGGACGCCAACCTGCTCTACAACCTGTCGAGCGCCTTCATGGGCGTTCCGAGCCCCAAGGCCTTTGATGCCGAGGGCACCAATTACGGTGTGACGGTTGCCGTCGGCACCGGCCCCTACAAGCTCGAAAGCTTCACCACCGGCGTCGAATCCGTGCTCGTGCGCAACGAGGACTACACCTGGGGCAGCGCCGCGTCGAAAAACAAGGGGCCGGCTAAGATCGACCGCCTGACGCTGCGTGAAATCGCCGATTCCTCGACCAGCTTCCTCGAGCTGAAGACCGGCGGCGTCGACGCCGTGCTCGACGTTCCAAGCGATATCCTGCCGCAATATGCGACGCTCGAAAACGCCACCGTGCAGAGCATGCCCGGCTTCGGCACCTTCTACATGCCGATCAACACGACGGTCGAGCCTTTCACCGACCTCAAGGTCCGCAAGGCCACCGCGCTGGCTGTCAACCAGCAGGAAATCCTCGACAAGCTGTTCGGCGGCAGGGGACTTGCAGCCCACAACTTCCTGATCGCCTCGCTGCCGGAATCCAAGGTCGACCCCAAGTTCGACATTTCCTACGACCCCGAACAGGCAAAGGCCCTGCTCGAGGAAGCCGGCTGGAAGGCCGGTCCCGACGGCACCCGTTCGAAGGACGGCAAGCCGCTGACGGTCACGCTCTGGACCCAGAGCGACACCGAGTTCAAGCGGCTTTCCGAAGTCATCCAGGCGCAGCTGAAGGCCGTCGGCATCAACGCCGAAATCACCGTCTTCGACACCAGCTCGATCCGCGCCGAATACAAGAAGGGCACCCAGCAGCTCGCGGTGCGCAGCTATGGCTGGAACAATGCCGACATCCTCGACTGGTTCTTCTCCGGCGAGCGTCTGGGCTATCCGAACGTTTCGATGTGGAAGGACCCGAAGGCTGAGGAGCTGCGCGTCAAAGCCCTGACGGCGTCGAAGACCCCGGAAGAGCGCGTCGCCAACTTCATCACCTATCATGAATATGTGCTGAGCCAGGTTCCCTTCGCACCGATCTATGAACCGGTCCAGACGGTCGTCTTCAACAAGGAGCGGCTGAGCGTGCCGGCCAAGATCAACGGCCCGCAGTTCTCCGCACAGACCGTCCTCGACATCGACGTCAAGGAATGATGGTTCGGGGACGACGGATATGATGGGTTATGCGCTCAGGCGTCTCCTTGCGATGATACCGGTCTTCTTCGTCGTCTCCGGCGTGGTCTTCCTGATCGTCCATCTCGTGCCGGGTGATCCGGTGGACAATCTGATCAGGACCGGCTCCTCACCCGATCAGCGGGCGGCGATCATCGCCCGCTACGGGTTGGACCGGAGCATTGTCGAGCAATATCTCACCTGGCTCGGCAATGTCGCCCAGGGTGACCTCGGGACGGCGATCGTCATGCGCCGCCCCGTGGCCGACCTCATCCTCGCCAATCTGGCTCCGAGCCTCGCGCTCGGAACCTGGGCGTTGGCGTTCTCCGCCGTGTTCGGCATTCTCGCCGGCGCGCTCGCCGCCACCTATCGCGACCGCTTCGTCGACCATTCCCTGATGGGGCTGTCGCTGCTCGGGTCCACCGTGCCGACCTTCTGGCTTGGCCTGCTGATGATCATGCTGTTTGCCGTCCAGCTCGGCTGGGTTCCGGTCTCCGGCGCCCGCCACTGGACCTCCCTCATCCTTCCGGTTTTGACCGTCGGCCTCGGCGGCATGGCGCTCGTCGCCCAGGTGACCCGCGTCGCCATGATCGAGACGGCGCGCGAGGATTTCGTCATGCTGCTGCACGCCAAGGGCCTGTCGCGTTTCCGCATCCAGATCGCTCATGTGCTGCGCCATGCGCTGATCCCGGTCGTCACCATCCTCAGCCTGCGCATCGGCCTGATCGTCGGCGGCTCGGTGACGGTGGAATATGTCTTCGCCCGGCCCGGTCTCGGCTCGCTGCTGATCCGTGCGCTCGGCCAGCGCGACTATCCCCTGATCCAGGGCTGTCTGCTGTTCCTCGCCATGGCCGTGATGCTCGGCACGCTGCTGGGAGACCTGCTGCAGGCCGCCATGGACCCGCGCCAGCGGGAGGAAGCCGCGGCATGACCTCGCACACCCGTCAGGCCTCCTTCCTGTCGCGCCTCGCGGCACTCGCCCCCACGCCCGGCGCTGCCTTCTCCGGCATCGCGCTTGCGGCCCTGGCCATCGCTGCGATCGGCGCCCCCTGGCTGTCTCCCTATGCCTATGACGCGCAGAACCTGTCGATCGCCAACCAGGCGCCCTCCGCCCTGCACTGGTTCGGCACGGACGAATTCGGCCGCGACATTCTCTCCCGCGTGATCTATGGCGCACGCACCTCGCTCAGCGTTTCCGTCGTGTCGATCACCCTGTCGCTGCTCGGCGGCATCCTGATCGGCTCCGTCTGCGGCTATCTCGGCGGACGCTTCGACCGCCTGATGATGTCGGCCGTCGACCTCACCTGGTGCTTCCCGGAAATCCTGCTGGCGCTGCTGATCGTCGCGATCCTAGGCCCAGGCTCGGGCAGCACGGTGCTTGCCATCGCGATTGCCTATCTCGCCCAGTTCACCCGCCTGACCCGCACCCAGATCATCACGCTGAAGCGCCAGACCTTCGTCGAGGCGAGCCGCAGCATGGGCGCCGGCCCGCTGCACATCATGATGCGCCGGCTGCTGCCCAATGCGATCGCTCCCGTCGTCGTCGTCGCCATGTTGTCGACCGGCAACGCCATCCTGCTCGAGGCGACGCTCGGCTTCTTCGGCATGGGCGCCCAGCCGCCGGTGCCGAGCTGGGGCGGCATGATGAGCACGGGTTCCGCCCAGCTCTTCAACGCGCCCTGGGTCATCCTGTGGCCCGGCATCTTCGTCGCCGCTTCGGTGATCTTCATCAATCTGTTCGGGCAGGGCGTACTGAAATCCCTCGACGTCAAGGCGAGGATGAGAAGCTGATGGCGCCCCTTCTCAAAGTCGAGCAGCTGCATATCGGCTTCGGCCCGCTCGAACCGCTGGCAGGCGTCGATATCGCCGTCGATCGCGGCCGCATCCTCGGCCTGGTCGGCGAATCCGGTTCCGGCAAGTCGATGACCGCCATGAGCGTCATGGGGCTTCTGCCGCTGATGGGCGGGCGCATCACCTCTGGCCGCGTCGTCTTCGACGGGACAGACCTGACGACGATCAGCGAAAGGGACTACCGCAACCTGCGCGGCGGGCGGATCGCCCTCATCACCCAGAACCCGATGACATCGCTCGATCCGGTGATGCGCGTCGGCCGCCAGATCGACCAGGTCGCCGAACTGCATCTGAAACTCGACCGCAAGGCGGCAAAGGAAAAGACCATCGGCCTGATGGCGCGCATGCGCATTCCCTCGCCGGAAATGACCTACGACCTTTTCCCGCACCAGCTGTCCGGCGGGCTTCGCCAGCGCATCGTCATTGCCATGGCGCTGGCCGGCGATCCGGATCTGCTGATCGCCGACGAGCCGACCACGGCGCTGGACGTCACCGTCCAGGCGCAGATCATCGCGCTGCTCTCGGAGCTGGTTCAGGAAAAGGGTCTGGGCCTCATCCTCATCACCCACGACATGGGCGTCGTCGCCCAGACCTGCGACGAGGTGGCGGTCATGTATTGCGGCAAGGTCGTCGAATACGGCCAGGTCAACGCCATCTTCGATGCGCCCCGCCATCCCTATACCCGCGCGCTGATCGGCTGCATCCCGCAGCCTGGTATGGCGCCGCGCAGTCTGGCCGGCATCCCCGGCATGGTACCGCCGGCAAGCGCCATGCCGGCCGGTTGCCGCTTCAATCCGCGCTGTCCGCTGGCGATCGACGTCTGCCGCAGCGCAAGTCCGCCAAGCGTGATCGAGGCCGGCCGCTCGGTTGCCTGTTTCCTCGCCGAAGGAGAAAGCGCATGACGCCGCTTCTTTCCATCCGCTCGCTCTCGCGCGTCTTTTCAAGCGGCGGCGGCCTGTTCGCCAAGAAGCGCCGCTTCCGTGCCGTCACCGACGTGTCGTTCGATCTGGAGAAGGGCGAAATCCTCGGCGTCGTCGGTGAGTCCGGCTGCGGAAAGTCCACGCTCGCCCGTCTCGTCTCCCGCCTGATCGAACCCAGCGCCGGCGAAATCCTGTTCGACGGCCAGGACATCCGTCCGCTGAAGGGCCGCACGCTTGCCCGGTTGCGCCGCCGCTTCCAGATGGTGTTCCAGGATCCCTATTCCTCGATCGATCCGCGCCAGTCGATCCGCGACGCTTTGCTCGAACCCTTCGATGTCCAGGGAATCGCCATGAGCCGGGCCGAGCGCGACGCGAAGGTGTCAGAACTGCTCGCCATGGTCTCGCTGCCGGCCCATCTCGCCGACAGCTACCAGCACCAGCTCTCCGGCGGACAGAAACAGCGCGTCGGCATCGCCCGGGCGCTGGCGCTCAATCCGTCGCTGGTGGTGCTCGACGAGCCGACCGCCTCGCTCGACGTCTCGATCCAGGCGCAGGTCATCGGCCTGCTGCAGGATCTGCGCGACCGGCTCGACCTCACCTATGTGTTCATCTCGCACGATCTGGCTCTGGTCCAGTATTTCTGCGACCGCATCCTCGTGATGTATCTCGGGCGCATCGTCGAGGTCCTGCCGCGGGGAGCGACGCCCACCCATCCCTATACGGTGGCCCTGCTCGACAGCGCCTTCGTGCCCGATCCGCACAATCGCCGCGACATTCCCCGCATCCGCGGCGAGATCCCGAGCGGCTATGACGAACCCAGGGGCTGCGCCTTCGCCAGCCGCTGTCCCCTCGTCGAGGATCGCTGCCGCAGCCAATTGCCTCATCTGAAATCCCTGTCCGGAACCCATGCCGTGGCCTGCCACGTCAAGGGTACGGCGCCCATCATACTGGAGACCGAGAATGCCGTTTAAAGTTTTGACTGCCGAATTCATGCACGAATCCAATACATTCAGCATTCGCAAGACCGGCATTCCGGAATTCCAGCGCGAGACCCTGATGTTCGGCGACGAAGCGATCGCCAAGCGCAGCCAGTCGAACACCGGCCTTGCCGGCGCCCTGGTGTGCCAGAAGGAATTCGGCTGGGACATGCGCCATTCGGTCAGCGCCTGGACAGAGCCGTCCGGCCCGGTGACCGTGGAAGCCTATGAATACCTGACCGGCAAGATCGTCGAAGCAGCCAAGGCGGAGAAATTCGACGGCATTCTGCTGTGCCTGCACGGCGCCATGGTGGCCGAGCACACGGATGACGGCGAGGGCGAGCTGCTGGAGCGCCTGCGCGCCGTCGTCGGGCCAGACCTGCCGATCGCGGTCACTCTCGACCTGCATGCCAACGTGACGAAGCGCATGTGCGCGCTGGCGCAGATCCTCGTTTCCTACAAGACCTACCCGCATATCGACCTGCGCGAGACGGCCTATCATGCCGGCACGCTGCTCAACCGCACGATGAAGGGCGAGATCGCCCCGAAGACGCTGCGCATCCAGCTGCCCATGCTGGAAGAGGCAAACGGCGGGCGCACCGATGTCGGCGCCATGGTCGAGCGCATCGCCAAGGCCCGCGCCTACGAAAAGAACGAACCGGGCGCGCTGGCCGTCAGCATCAACGGCGCCTTCCCGGAAGCCGACATTCCGGAGGTCGGCCCGACCGTGCTCGTCACCTATGACGGCGATCCGGCCCGCCACCAGGCCTTTGCCGAAACGCTCGCTGCCGACATCTGGGAAAAGCGCAACGAGGTGATGAACACCTTCCATCCGGTGGAAACGGTCGCCGAGATGGCGCGCACCTATCCGAAGTCGAACGGCCCGCTGATCATCGCCGACTATGCCGACAATCCGGGCGGCGGCTCTTATGGCGATTCCACCAACCTGCTGAAGGCCATGCTCGAAGCCGGCGTCGATGACGCTGCCTTCGGCCCGATGGTCGACCCTGAGGCTACAGCCGAACTTGCCGCCAAGGGTGAGGGCGCGACCGTGACGATCGCCATCGGCGGCAAGACCGATCCGCGCTTCGGCGGTGAACCGCTGACGGTGACCGGCACGATCCGTCTGGTCAGCGACGGCCATTTTGTCGGCGACGGCCCGATGGTCGGCGGTCTGGAACAGAGCTTCGGCACCAGCGCCGTGTTGGTCGTCGACGGCATCGAGGTGCTGGTGACCAGCGTGCCGCTGCAGATGCTCGACCTGCAGCAGTTCCGCGCCTTCGGCATTGATCCGGCAAAGAAGCGCGTGGTCGGCCTCAAGTCGATGCAGCATTTCCGCGCCGCCTTCGAGCCGATCGCCAGCAAGGTCGTGGTCTGCGACAGCGGTGCGCTCTGCACGCTCGACTATGCCCGACTGCCCTACAAGAAGATCCCGCGGCCGATCTTTCCGCTCGACAGGGACGTGGCGCGCTGAACAACAGCGCCGGAGGAAACGACATGGAGATTTTCGACGTTGCCGTCGTGGGGGGCGGCATCGCCGGTGCATCTTTCGCCTATCGGGTGGCCGGGCATCGTTCGCTCGTGCTGCTCGAGGCGGAAGCGCAGGTGGGCTATCATTCGACCGGCCGCTCGGCCGCGGAGTTCTCGCGGCAGTTCCAGAACGAGACGACGGGCCTGCTTGCCGACGCGTCCTATGACTTCCTGGCCAACCCGCCTGAGGGCTTCGCCGACGTGCCGCTGCTGATCCCGCGCGGCAATCTGGTGATCGCCAGCGAGGAGCGCCTGCCGAAGCTGGATGCCGCCTTCCGGGAAGTGATCGCCACTTCGGCGCAATCGCGACCGGTCTCCATCGAGGAGGCGATCGCCATGGTGCCCTTCCTCCGGCCCGACTACATGGCGGGCGCCTTCTACGATCCCGCCTGTTGGGACATGGAGGTCGAGAGCATTTTGCAGGGTTATCTCCGTGGCGCGCGCCGCAACGGTGCCGACATCCGCACCGGCTCGCCGGTTTCTGCCGTCGAGCGGGACGGCGGGATCTATCGGCTGCAGACGCCGCAGGGCCCGATCCTCGCGCGCCGCATCGTCAACGCGGCCGGGGCCTGGGCGGATCGGCTGGCGGTGCTCGCCGGGCTCGCGCCGCTCGGCATCGTGCCGCATCGGCGGACCGCGATTACCGTCGATGTACCGGCCGACTATGACCTTGCTCCCATGCCGGGGGTCAACGAGGTCGACGAGGATTTCTACTTCAAGCCGGAAGCCGGCAAGCTGATGGTATCGCCGGCCGATGCGACGCCAAGCGATCCTTGCGACGCCCAGCCGGAGGACATCGACGTCGCCTATGCCGCGCACTTCCTCGAGCAGTCGACGACGCTTCCGGTGAAGACCATTTCGCACAAATGGGCGGGACTGCGCTCCTTCACGGCCGACAAGCTTCAGGTCGTCGGCTTCGACCGCAACGATCCGGCCTTCTTCTGGCTGGCCGGGCAGGGCGGCAGCGGCATTCTCACCTCGCCGGCGCTGTCCGAATGGGCTGCAGGCCTGTTCCTCGACGGCACTCCGCCCGAGCGGCTCGTCGATCTTGGTCTGGAACCGGGGATTTTCTCTCCCCGGAGACTGGTGCGCTGAGCGTCGTTCACGGAGCCGGGACCTGTGCGGCATCGCCTTTCATCAGGGCGGCCGCAGAGGGGCGGCTTGGTCGTAAAACCGCGATCCCGGCTATGTGCCTTACGCATAGCTGCACTGCAGCGAAATGCCTATAAAATGCGCATGGATCGGATATAGTCATTTTCAACGAAGCGATGCACCTCCTCCCGCAAAGCTTCGTGTTTCAGACGGCCCCCTCCTCCTCCCAGGGCCGTTTGTCAGAGCAGCGACACTCCTCCTCCCAGTCGCTGTTCGGTTCTTTTCGAAAAGCCTGCCGCACCTCCTCCCGCGGCAGGCTTTTTCGTTTTGGCGGTCGAACGCCGACGCATTCCACGACAGAACCGATGACAACAAGGCAACCCGCGCAGCCGGGCGTGAGCTGCTATCCCAATTCGAGCGTCGTGATCGCGAAGACACCTGCCATGTGCAACCGTGGCGCGGGGCCGCGGTACATCCGTGCCGTGGTGAAACCCCGACTGAAACCCCGCGCGCGCAGGTGTTCGGCGAATCCCTTCTGTTCGTCTGGAACATCAAGATGCAGCACGGCCCCGTCCACCTCTGCGGCACAGGCCTCCAGCAGCGTTTCCGCCTCGTCGAACGTCTCGGCGAAGAGCGGGCCAATCTTGAAGCCGTCATGGCATCGCCGCATCACGGTATAGCCGCGGATCGCGCCGTCGCGGATGACGGTGCGGGCAGACCTCGGGAACCGGAGCCATTCTTTGAGGAACGACGAACGCTCGGCGGGAAAATGGCGGGCGTCGAAGGCCAGGAGGTCGTCGAGCACATCCTGCGTGACACGAACGGACCCGCGGTTTCCGGCCACGACATCCAGCCGGCCGCTCCAGCGTGACGTCTGGTATGCCGGGACGAAACCCATCGAGCGATAGTTCGCCTGCTGTTCCGGCACCCCGTCCAGTCCGATCGTTCGGCCTTCGAGGTGGGCCATGCCGGCATCCCAAACCAGGCGGCCGAAACCTTTCCCGCGATGGGCCGGATGGCAGATGTAGAGGCCGATGAATCCGAAGGCGGTACCGTAGCGCACCGCCGATATGCCAGACACCATCTCGTGCCCGACGAAACATCCGATAAAACCGGAGGGATCGGCGGTCCGGAAGGGCCCGGCATCCCTCAGGCCGGGATTCCACCCCTCGATCCGTGCCCAGTCGATGAGCCGTTCAATCTCTTCGGGCGACAGGGTTCGGACGGTCGGCGGAGAGGTCATGGCAATGAACGGGTTCGGGGTTCGAAGATGTCGAGCAGGCCGGTGTAGTGCTTGGCGATCGGCGCAGCATAGGCGCCGCGCTTGGCGGTGGACAAGCCTAGCGCGACAAGGGTCTCGGCGTGCTTGACGGCGGCCGCCACGCCGTCGACGACCGGCACGCCAAATTCGCGCCTGAGATCCAGCGTCAGGTCCGCCATGCCGGCGCAGCCGAGCACGATGGCCTCCGCCCTGTCGTCTCGCAGTGCAGCCGCGATCTCGTTGCGCAGCCGGTCCCTGGCGTTCGACTGCGGATCCTCGAGTGACAGGACGGGCACGTCGGCGGCGCGCACACTGCAGCGCCCGGCCATGCCGTAGCGCTGCACCAGGTGCTCGATCGGCAGACGCGAGCGCTCCATGGTCGTGACGATCGTGAAGCGCTGGGCGATGAAGGCGGTCGCCGTGAGTGCTGCCTCGCAGATGCCGATGACGGGGATGTCGGCCATGGCCCTAGCAGCATCGAGGCCAGTATCGTCGAAGCAGGCGATGACGGCCGCGTCCGCGCCGGCGCTTTCGCCCCTGGCGATTTCGAGCAGCAGGCCGGGCACGGCGAAGGCTTCGTCGTAATAGCCTTCGATCGAGGCCGGTCCCATGGAGGAGGTGACGGCGACGATCTCCGTTGCCGGACCTGCGATGCGCCTGGCGGCATCGGCGATCGTCGCCGTCATGCTGGCAGTCGTGTTCGGATTGACGACGAGGATGCGCATCAGCCACGCATCCGCCGACGGTTCATCGTGACGATCAGGCCGAGCGTGGCGCCGATGACGACCAGCGAGAACACCGTAGTGACGGTACCGAGCGCGTAGAGCACCGGCGTCGTCACATTGGTGGTCATGCCGTAGATTTCGAGCGGAAGCGTATTGAAGGTACCTGCCGTCATCAGCGTCCGGGCGAATTCGTCGTAGGACAGCGTGAAGCCGAACAGGCCCACCCCGATCAGGCTGGGCGCGATCATCGGCAGGACGACATGGGCAAAGGTCTGCCAGGAGGTCGCCCCGAGATCGCGTGCAGCCTCCTCGTAGGCCGGCGAGAAGCGGTTGAAGACGGCGAACATGATCAGCACGCCGAAGGGCAGGGTCCAGGTCAGGTGGGCGCCGAAGCCCGACGTGTACCAGGCGGGCTGAAGACCGAGCTGCTGGAACACCACGCCGATGCCGAGCGAAATGATGATGGACGGCACGACGAGACTGGCCACGGCCAGATAGAAGAGCGCCGTCGATCCGGCAAACCGCCTGCGGAAGGCAAGGCCCGCGAGAAGCGAGACGACCACGGTGACGACCATCACCATCAGGCCGAGCATCGCCGAGCGGCGGAAACTGCCGCCGAAATCGCCGACGGCCTGGGTTTCGAACAGATTGGCGAACCAGCGCAGCGACACGCCGTTGAGCGGGAAGGTGAGCCCGCCATTCGGTCCCTGGAAGGAGAGGATGACGATGGCCGAGAGCGGTCCGTAAAGGAAGACGACGAAGAGAGCGAAGAAGGCGGCGAGGATGTAGAATTCGCGCCCGCGCTTGTCGGCATGCATGGTTACAGCTCCTTGCGAATGTCGACGATGCGCAGGATGCCCGCGACCATCAGGAGAACGAGCACCAACAGCACCACGGCATTGGCGGCGGCGGCGGGGTATTGCAGCAGCGACATCTGGTTCTTCATCATCAGCGCGACCGAGGCGCTCTGGCCGCCGGACATGACCTGCACGGTCGAGAAGTCCGCCATCACCAGCGTGACCACGAAGATCGTGCCGATCGCCATGCCGGGTTTGGCGAGCGGCAGGATGACGTTGGTGAGGATCTGAAAGCTCGAGGCGCCGGCGTCGCGCGCCGCTTCGACGAGCGATTTGTCGATGCGCATCAGCGTGTTGAAGATCGGCGTCACCATGAACAGCGTGTAGAGATGGACCATGGCCAGGACCACGGCGAAATCGGAATAGAGCAGCCATTCGATCGGCTGCGACACGATGCCGGCATTGACCAGCGTGGTGTTGACCAGCCCGTTGCGGCCGAGCACCGGGATCCACGAGATCATGCGGATGATGTTCGAGGTGAGGAACGGCACGGTGCAGACGAGGAATAGCACCATCTGCATGGCCGAGGTGCGAATGTGGAAGGCGAGGAAATAGGCGACCCAGAAGCCGACGAAGAGGGTGGTCGCCCAGACGACGAAGGCGAATTTCAGCGTGTTGAGATAGGTCTTCCAGGTGACCCAGGAGCCGAGCGTTTCGGTATAGTTGAAGGTCACGAAGTCGGGATACATCTGGGCGAAGTCATAGTCCCAGAAGCTGACGACCGAGATCATCAGGATCGGCAGAAGCAGGAAGGCGCCGAGAATCATCGCCAGGGGCGCCGCCTGGGCATAGGAGACGAGCCAGGGCGGCACCTGAAGCACGTGCTTCGGCTTCGGTTCTCCGACGCCTATGAACCGCACTGTCGCCATGAATTCCATCTCCCAACAATTCGCTCAATGCGCCGGTCATTCGCTTCTGAACCTTAGCGGTCGAAGGGAACTGAGCCGTTGCAGCGGTTTTCCCTCCCCCTTGTGGGGAGGGTGGCCGGCAGGTCGGGAGGGGGTTGAAGAAAGTCCCCTCCCCAACCCTCCCCACAAGGGGGAGGGAGACCGTCGAGACAGCATCAAGCCGCGATGAATTCGTTCCAGCGGCGGACCATGTAGCGGTCTTCGTCCATCACCGAGTTCCAGCAGGCGACCTTGCCCATGCGTTCCTCGAAGGAACCGCCGTCGCGCACCGCACCGGCCTTTTCCATGACCTTGCCGTCCGGAGCGACGATGTCGCCCTGGGCCGCCTTGCCTTCGATCCAGTAGCCCCATTCGTCTGCGGACATGTGTTCCTTGGCGGTCTCCATCGCGGCGGAATAATAGCCCTGGCGGTTGAGATAGGCGCCCACCCAGCCGGACGTGTACCAGTTGATGTATTCATAGGCCGCATCGAGCTGGGCGCCCGACAGGTGCGAGGCAAGGCCGAGACCGCCGCCCCACGAACGGTAACCTTCCTTGAGCGGCTGGTACTTGCAGGCGATGCCTTTGGAGCGAACGGCGGCAACGGCCGGCGACCACATCGACTGGATGACGACCTCGCCGGAGGCCATCAGGTTGACCGACTCGTCGAAGCTCTTCCAGAAGGCGCGGAACTGGCCGTCCTGCTTGGCCTTGATCAGGAAGTCGATCGTGGTGTCGATCTCGGCCTGGGTCATGTTGCCCTTGTCGGCATATTTGATGATGCCCATGGCCTCGCAGATCATCGCGGCATCCATGATGCCGATGCTGGGTATGTTGAGGATCGAGGTCTTGCCCTTGAAGGCCGGGTCCATGATGTCGGCCCAGCTGGTGATCTCACGGCCGACCAAGTCCGGACGGATGCCGAGCGTGTCGGCATTGTAGATGGTCGGAACCATGGTGAACCACTGGGTTTCTTCCTTGGCGAAGCTCTTGTCGCCCGGCTTTTCGACGAAACCGACGGTGTGCGGCGCGGTACCCTGGGCGATCACGCTGTCGGGCGTCAGCTTGCCGGTTTTGAACAGCGGCACGATCTTGTCGTAATATTTCAGCTTGGTGACGTCCATCGGCTGGACGACGCCGGCCGGGAAGACCTTCTTCAGGATCCAGTATTCGATGTCGGCAATGTCGTAGGAGTTCGGCTGGGTCACGGCGCGCTGGGCAGCCGCGTCCGAATCGGTCGCGGTCATCTCCAGCGTGATGCCGAGGTCGGCCTTGCACTTCTCGGCGATGGCGTTGAGGTTCGAGACGCCGGTGCCGAATTGGCGAAGCGTGATCGGGTTCTGCGCCCAGATCGTCGGGAAGCCGGTGATGGCGCCGGAGCCGGCGGCAAGACCGGCTGCGGCGGAAGCGGTCTTCAAAAGCGTACGGCGCGTGACGCCGCTGGTCTTCTTGGTGGCATCGGTCATTGCTGTTCTCCTCTGGTGCTCTTGTTTGAGGTTGGTTCAATGCGGGATGCGGCCGAGGACGATCGCATCGTCTGCTCTCCACGAGAGCGGAACGGCATCGCCGACCTTCACCGGGTTGGCGAAGAAATCGGCGTCGCTGAGAATGGCGGTGAAGTCCTCGATGCCGGCGCCCGTCACGGAGAGCTTCACGGACGAGCCGCGATACTCGACATTCGAGACGATGCCGTTGAAGCCGAGACCTTCGGCTTCGCTTTTCCCGAGGCGGACATAGTCGGTGCGCACGGCGATATCGACCGGCTCCCCGGCCTCGACCGGGGTGCCCTTGGCGGTGAAGCGGCCGCCGCCGGCCACTTCCAGCGTGACGGTGTCGAGCGCGCTCTCGACGGCGCGGCCGGACACGACATTGTGGTCGCCCATGAACCTGGCAACGAAAGCGGTCGCCGGCCGCTCGAAAACGACACGCGGCGGTGCGGCCTGCTCGATCCGGCCGTCATTCATGACGACGATCAGGTCGGCCAGCGCCATCGCCTCTTCCTGGCTGTGGGTCACGTGCACGAAGGTGATGCCGAGCGTCGTCTGCAGCTTCTTCAGCTCGGCGCGCATACGGATTTTCAGGAATGGGTCGAGCGCCGAGAGTGGTTCGTCGAGCAGCAGCGCCTCCGGATCGGTGATCAGTGCACGGGCCAGCGCAACACGCTGCTGCTGGCCGCCGGACAGCTGTGCGGGCCGACGGCTGGCATAGCCCTCGAGCTGCATCAGCCGGAGCATGTCCATCGCCTTGGTGCGCCGCTCCTCCTTTTCGACCCCCTTCATCTTCAGGCTGAAGCCGACGTTGTCGACCAGGTCCAGATGCGGGAACAGGGCATAGGACTGGAACATCATCGCGGTGCCGCGTCGGGCCGGCGGCAGGTCGGTGACGACCGTCTCGCCGAGGAGTACGTCGCCCGACGATATGCTCTCGTGACCGGCGATCATCCGGAGCGTCGAGGTCTTGCCGCAGCCCGACGGACCGAGCAGGCAGCAATAGGTGCCGGCCGGTATCTTCAGGCTGATCGCATGGACCGCGGTCATTGTTCCATAGACCTTGGAGACGCCTGCGATCTCGATTGTTGCTGCTTTGCTCATGGCAATTCTCCTGCTTCCACATCAAAGCAGGGATCGTGCCAGTTCGAATCTGGCGCCCTTGGTGCCTATCCGAGGCGGGAAATGGACGGACGGCAAACATGGCATGCATCAATTTCCGCCACGCGCTGCATAAAAAGAATGCGATTGCGCGCGATATAGCTATAAGATTGTATGCAATCATCTTGTCGATAAGAGACAGAAGGCTTGGCATCCCGGTTCCCAGCGCGTACAAGGCCGAAGATCGGATCGAGCCATGAACATCAACGACAAAATCATCCTCAAGGATTCCGCGCAGGAAGACCGGACCCTCGTGATCAGGGACGCCTTGCGCAACGCCATTGTCGACCGCCGCCTGTCTCCCGGCACCAAGCTATCGGAGAGCGAGGTCGGCTCTCTGTTCGATGTCAGCCGCACCGTCGCCCGCGCCGCCCTCCAGATGCTGGCCTTCGAAGGTCTGGTGCGCACCGAGCGCAATCGCGGTGCCTTCGTTTCCCATCCGTCGCCGGACGAGGCCCGCCAGGTCTTCGCCTCGCGCCGCCTGATCGAGCCCGGCCTCATCTCCGCGGCCATCGGGCGGATCACCCCGCAGGACATCGCCGCGTTTCGCCAGCAGCTCGAAGAAGAGGGCCGCTTCATGAACGAGCGTGGCCCGGCCATGCGGCGCGCCGAAATCAAGGCATCGGGCGACTTCCACCTGATGCTGGCCTCGGTTGCCGGCAACGCCATCCTCCAGCGGTTCATGGAGGAACTGGTCGCCCGCTCCTCGCTGGTCATCGCGCTCTATGGCCGATCAGGTGTCTCCAGCTGCGGCCACAGCGAGCATGCGGCCTTGCTCGACGCGCTCGAAAAGGGCGACGAGAAGCGGGCCAGAGACTTGATGTTGCACCACATCGACCATATCGAGGCCGACCTGGACCTTCAGGTCAAAGACGAGATGAGCCTCAGGGACGCGCTGGATCTCTGAGAGCTGCCCTGCCGGTTGATCGGCGCTCCGGCGGGTGCATCGTCGTCGGCTCTGGGGCCTATCCCCTGCCCATTACCGTGGACTTGTCCGGCCGGCCTCGCGGTGGCGAGTCGATCCGTGCCATAGTGCGCACCTGAAATTGAGAGTGATTCCGTGCCGCAGACCGACCGCACCACCGACGCCCTGTTCGACGCCAACGAGAGAAAAGATCCGCTCGCGGTGCTGAGAAACGTCTACGGCTATCCCGCCTTCCGCGGCAAGCAGGCCGCCGTCGTCGAGCAGGTCGTGTCGGGCGGCGATGCGGTGGTGCTGTTTCCCACGGGTGCCGGCAAGTCGCTTTGTTTCCAGATTCCGGCGCTCTGCCGCGAAGGCGTCGGCATTGTCGTGTCGCCGCTGATCGCGCTGATGCGCGACCAGGTCGAGGCGCTGAAACAGCTTGGCGTCAGGGCCGCGGCGCTCAATTCCTCGCTGACCCGCGAAGAATTCGTCGAGGTCCGCCGGGCGATCGGCAACGGCGCTCTCGATCTTCTCTACGTCACGCCGGAGCGCATCGTCACACCGGGATTCCGGGAGTTGATCGCAGATGCCCGGATCGCGCTCTTTGCCATCGACGAGGCCCATTGCGTCTCGCAATGGGGCCATGATTTCCGCCCGGAATATCGCGAGCTCGGCCAGCTCGCCGAACTCTATCCGGGCGTGCCGCGTCTCGCCCTGACGGCAACCGCCGACCCGCACACCCGCGAAGACATCATCGACAAGCTCGGCCTCCGCTCGGCGGAGGTATTCACCACCTCCTTCGACCGTCCGAACATCGCCTATGAGATCGTCGAGCGCGACCAGCCGCGCCAGCAGCTGCTGCGCTTCCTGTCGCGCCACAAGGGGTCGAGCGGCATCGTCTACTGCCTGTCGCGCGCCAAGGTCGAGGATACGGCCGAATGGCTGAACACCCAAGGTGTGCGGTCGCTCGCCTATCACGCGGGCATGGACCGCGCCGTGCGCGACGCCAACCAGGATGCCTTCCTCAAGGAGGAGGACCTGTGCCTGGTCGCCACCGTCGCCTTCGGCATGGGCATTGACAAACCGAACGTGCGCTATGTCGCCCATCTCGACCTGCCGGGCTCGGTCGAGGCCTATTATCAGGAGACCGGCCGCGCCGGCCGCGACGGCCTGCCTTCGGATGTCTGGATGGCCTATGGCATGGCCGATGTCATCCAGCGGGGCCGGATGATCGACGAGGGTTCCTCGGGCGACGATATCAAGCGCGTCGAACGGGCCAAGCTCAACGCGCTGCTCGCCATCTGCGAAACCCCCGGCTGCCGGCGGCAGGCGATCCTCGCCCATTTCGGCGAGGCGCATCCGGGCCATTGCGGCAATTGCGACACCTGCCTGAAACCCGTCGAGACCTGGGACGGCACCGATGCGGCGATCAAGGCGCTCGCGGCCATCTACCGCACCGGCGAGCGCTTCGGCACCGGCCACCTGATCGACGTGCTCATCGGCGCCGAAAACGAGAAGACCGCCCGCTTCGGCCATGTCGACATGCCGGTCTTCGGTGCCGGCAAGGACATGCCATCGAAGACCTGGCAATCGGTCTACCGCCAGCTGCTCGCGGCCGGCCTCGTCAGCGTCGACCATTCTGCCTTCGGCGCACTGAAACTCGAGCCTGCGGCGCGCGCCGTCTTCAAGCGTGAGCGCGAGGTGCGTTTCCGAAAGGACCGCCCGACGACGGGCAAGGCTTCGAGAGGCGCCTCGTTGAGTTCGGCCAATGCAAGGGGGGCGCTGGAGGGCTCCGATATGGAACTGTTCGAGGCCCTGCGCTCGGCGCGCATGGCGATCGCCAAGGAACTCTCGGTTCCGCCCTATGTGGTCTTTCCCGACACCACGCTGGTGGCATTCGCCACCGAGCGACCGACGAGCCATGATGCGATGCTCTCTATTTCCGGCGTCGGGCAGTCAAAGCTGGAGCGCTATGGCGATGCCTTCCTGGCGGTGATCCGAGCGCACCAACGCTAGCTTTGCGGCCATTGGCCCCGGATCCAAAGCGCGCGTCACCCGCAGGAACGCGGCGTCAATCAATGAGATTGGTTGCGCCATCGATGACGACCTGCGGCAGGGGCAGGGACTGGCGGCCTGCCAGGTCGAAATAGACCGACACCGCCAGAAGCTCGGCGCAAAGCTGGCCATCGGCCTTGTTGGTCAGGCGGTGATGGGTGGAGAGCGAGGTGCGGCCGACCTTGACGACCGAGCTGTGGATCTCGAACAGGCTGCCGACCGGCAGCTCCTGGCGAAAGTCGATCTCGTAGCGACGATCGGCCCAGCCTTCGCGACGCTCCTTGATCCAGGACGCCGAATAGCCCGCCGCGGCCATCAGGTGCCACAGGGACTGGTCGAAGGCGGCGATATAGAACTGCACGTTCATGTGCCCCATCGCATCGCATTGAGCGGGGTAGATCACCCCTTGATAGGTCAGGATTGCCATTGCTCGTTCATCCTCCGCTTGCTCGTCCGGCCCGGGCTTCGGCTTTGACGATAAATCAAATCGTGTAATAGCTACAGCCACATGCATTCACCTTGGGAATGATCTGGCGATGGTGGGTCCGCGACGACGTTTCGTTTGGGAATTGGACTGGAACCTGCTGCGAACCTTCATGGTGATCGTGCAGGAAAAGGGGCTGACGGCTGCGGGGGAAAAGCTCTCGCTGAAGCAGCCGACCATCAGCAATGCGCTCAGGCGCCTGGAAATCCACATGGATTGCCGGCTGATCGAGCGCAATGCCTCGCATTTTGCCGTGACGCCGGCCGGCCAGCGCCTGTTCGGCGAGTGCGTCGCCCTGTTCGACATCGTCTCCGGCCTGCCGCAGCACATGGAGGAACAGCCGGGCGACGTGACCGGTCATATCGATATCGCGCTTGCCAGCCATGTGGTTTGCCCCTTCTTCGACGAGGTGCTTGCCGCCTTCCATCGCGCCTTTCCGCAGGTGACGATGTCGATGACCGTCTCCTCCAGTCGTGACGTCGCCGCGGCGGTCGCCAATCGCGACGCCTGCTTCGGCGTCTGCCTGATGGAAGAGCGTCATCCCAAGCTCGAATATGAAGTCCTCTATCGCGAAGGTTTCGGCTACTTCTGCGGTGTCCGCCACCCCCTGTTCGGCAAGTCGGACATTGCCTTGTCGGACCTGCGCCACGAACCCTATGTGTCGTTCAAGACCGACCAGATGTCCGGCGCACTTTGGCCCGTCGCCCTGCTGCGCCAGCAGGAGGGTTTCGAGGGCGCGACGATCGGCACCTCCTCGCATCTGGAGGAGGTCAAGCGGCTCATCATCGCCGGCTTCGGTTTCGGTCCCCTGCCGATCCATGTGGTCGAGGACGACCTGCGAGTCGGACGGCTCTGGAGGCTGCCGCCCTACGAGGCGGTGCCGATGGTCGACGTCCATCTCGTCCATGACCGTTCGGCGCGCCGCGGCCGGGCCGAGAGCATTCTCGTTGCCGAACTGCGCCAGGCGATCGCCGCCCGGCCGGTCGAGACGCGCACCTACCCCTGAAGCAGTTCGACGGAGCGATCGAGGCCCTCTTTCGCCCGGATCGGCGTCGGGGCGGATATGCCTCCGCCCCGATCGGTCAGCGCGCCTTTGATCCATAGCCGTTGAGGAAGGATGTGAGGTTGTCGCCGAGCTCGTCGCAGAGATAGCCGCCCTCCTGGACGATGACCGCCGGACGGCCGAGCCTGGCGATGGCCTCGCCGATCAGCGCAAAGCCCGGTGTCGAGACCGAGAGCCCGCCGAAGGGATCCTTCTCGAAGGCGTCGAGCCCGAGCGCGATGACGATCGCGTCCGGGCTGAAGGCTTCGACCCGGCGAAGCGCTGCGGACAGGGCTTCCAGATAGGCCGCGTCGTTCGACTTGCGGGCCAGCGGCAGGTTGAAATTATAGCCGAGGCCAAGGCCCTCGCCGCGTTCGTCGGCATGGCCCCAGAAGAACGGATAGAAGCGTACCGGATCGGCGTGGATCGACACCGTCGCCACGTCGGCCCGCTCGTAGAACACGCCTTGCGTGCCGTTGCCGTGATGCAGGTCGACGTCGATGATCGCCACGCGTTCGGCCGAGCGGCGCAGCCGCTGCGCGGCGATCGCCGAATTGTTGAAGAAGCAGAAGCCGCCGGCGACGTCGCGGAAGGCATGGTGGCCCGGCGGGCGGCAGAGTGCATAGGAGGCACTTTCGCCCGCCATCACCGCATCCGCCGCCGAGACCGCGCTCCAGGCGCTCCAGCAGGCGCTGTCCCAGGTCTCTGCCGAGATCGGGCAGGAGGTGTCGGCCATGTGATAGCCGGCCTGGCCGACGGCGGAAGCCGGATAAGTACCTCCGCGGGCGATCGGGTGAATGTTCGGGATGACCTCCTCGGAAGCGCCCTCGATATGCTGCCAGCGCTGGTAGATGCGCTTCAGGAAGTCGAGATATTCCGGCGTGTGGATCGCCGAGATCGGTCCAAGGCCATGATCGGCCGGCCGGGCGACAGTGAGGCCCGCGGCGCGGGCGCCCTCGAGCAGTCGTTCGACCCGTTCCGGCTGCTCCGGATTGGGCTGGCGGCCGCCGCTCGACAGGAAGAATTTCGGATCGTGGCGTTTCTGTTCTTCGGCGTAGAAGACTTTCATTCTGTCGACTTTCCTTCGCGAGCGAGGGCTTCGGGCCCTTCACCTCGTATCATCTGCAAGAGCTGGCCGGCGCCGCCTTCGCCACCGGCAAAATCACGGCCGCATAGGCTTCACCCGAGGCGGCCTCCTAGAACGCCACGCGGTCGCCGCCCTTGAGGCCGAGCATGGCACGCGCTTCCTCCGGTGTCGCCACGTCGAGCGACAGGCCTTCGAGGATTGTGCGGATCCTCTTGACCTGCGTCGCATTGGACCGGGCGAGTTCCTTGCCGTCATAAAGGCTGTCCTCCAGGCCGACGCGAACGCTGCCGCCCATGGTCGCGGCCATGGTGATCATCGGCATCTGGTGACGCCCGGCGGCAAGCACCGAGAAGCGATAGTCTTCGCCGAACAGCTTGTCGGCAATGCGCTTCATGTGGACGAGGTTTTCCGGATCGGCGCCGATGCCGCCGAGAACGCCGAAGACGAACTGGATGAACAATGGCCCGGAGACCAGCCCGCGGTCGCGGAAATGGGCGAGCGTATAGAGGTGGCCGACGTCATAGCACTCGAACTCGAAGCGCGTGCCGCAGCCTTCGCCCAGCCGTTTCAGGATCGCCTCGATGTCGGCGAAGGTATTCTTGAACAATGTGCTGCGGGTCGCTTCGAGCAGTTGCGGTTCCCATTCGTGCTGCCATTCGCGCGGCCGGTCGAGCGCCGGATAGAGGCCGAAATTCATCGATCCCATGTTGAGCGAGCACATTTCCGGCTCGGCCGAAAGGGCCGCTTCCAGCCGGTCGTCGAGGGTCATCAGCGACGAGCCACCGGTCGAGATGTTGATGACCGCGTCGCAGGCCTGCTTGATCACCGGCAGGAAGCGCATGAAGACGGCCGGGTCGGCGGTCGGCCGCCCGTTTTCCGGATCGCGGGCATGCAGATGCAGGATCGAGGCGCCGGCCTCCGCGGCTTCGATCGATTGGGCTGCGATGTCTTCCGGCCGGTAAGGCAGGTGCGGCGACATGGACGGCGTGTGGACCGAGCCGGTGACGGCGCAGGTGATGATGACTTTCTTCGATTTCATGATGTCCACGTGGTCAGTTGGAGGAGCCGAGAGCGCGGCTGAGCACATTGTGCGTCACCTTCTCGACCATGGAGTCGGAACGCAGCAGCCCGGCGACCCATTCGCAGGTGCCTGCGTGGAAGACCTCGCCTTCGCCCTTGCGGAAACTGACGATCATGCCGTTGCTGTAGCGGACCTTTTCGAGGTTTTCGTCGCTCGCCTCGCCATAGAGCGTCTCGGCGATGAAACGGCCGTCCTCGTCGCCGAAGAAACGGTCTTCGGGCGCCAGCACGTCGTTTTCCTCGACCGAACTCGCCATGCCGAGGGCCAGGATCTCGAGGCCTGCCGGTGCACCGCTGGTGGCGGTCGGATAGGGCCGGCCGTAGCGGATTTCGTATTCCAGTCCGTCGACCTCGTAGCCGTAGATATGGCTTTCGGCGCCGAGCAGGTCGCCATAGAACAGGCCGGTGCCGGCAAAGGCCCAGTGTTCCGGGCGGCAGATCGGAAAACCGCGCGCGCCGCGCGGCGAACAGCCGCCCCAGCCGGCATAGACGCCATTGGTGGAGTTGAGACCGAAGGTCATGGCTCCCGGCCGGCCGATCTCCGGCGCTTCCCAGCTGTTGGTGGCACGCGTCAGGTCGCCGGTCTGGTAGACGGGGTCTTCGGCCCGGGCCCGGTACTTGTAGCAGACCTGGGCGCGCCCGTCGTCTTCCAGCCGCGTCTGCCACATGAAGTTGCCGGCGAAGCGCGCGGCAAAGCCGCCGCGCTCGACGAAGCGGTCGACGGTGTCGCGCATTTCCCAGGTCCAGTATTCGTCGTGTCCGACGAAGACGACGCAGTCATAGCCGTCCAGCAGCTCGGGATGAAACTGCAACTCGTGCTGGCTGGCGAGGTCGATGCCGTAGCCGGCGCTCTCCGCCCAGCGGAAGAAATGGCTGTCATAGCTCGCCCAGCCGGAGGACGCGTATTTCTTCGAATGGCCGGTCGCATAGGCCCATTCCATATGCGGATAGCGCGGCACGGTTCCCGGCGGCAGGCTGACCTCGACCGGAACGCGCGGCGCATCCTGCGGCAGCACCACAAAGCCGCGGCACCACGGGCGCTGCGTGCTGACGCGCGTCGCATACTGGTCCCGGTTCGTCCCGGTGATCCCCTGGTAGTGGTTCGAGCCGCCCCAGGTGTTGTAGGCGGTCCAGGTGCCGGTCGCGGCGATCTGCAGGATGCGGCCGGGCTTTGCGCCGACCGCGGGGCAAAGGATGAAAAGATGGTGGCTTGTGATCGGCTGGCCGTCGCGGCCTTGCGCCGTCAGCGTGAGCCGATAGGCGCCGGACGTCCAGTCCGACGGAACGCGGAAGCTGTGGCTCGGCTGCCAGCCGCAACCCTCGACCGAGCACTGGTCCGGGGTCTCCTGCCAGGATGTGGCGATACCGCAAAGCGACAGCGCATGCTCTTCGCTTGCGCCGTCGCGCACGATCTCGATATCGCAGGTCGAGGCCGTGGAGCTGATGAACAGCGTCACCTCGTCGCCCGGATGGTAGGAGAACCGGTTCGAATAACACCAGATCTCGCCGCGCTCTCCGTCCATTCCCGGATATTCGTAATAGTGCCCTCGGACGGCCTCGCGGCGCTGCGCCTGCGTCAGGCCGAAGTCGGGGAACAGATCTCTTGCCATGGTCATTCGCCTCGTCTCCTGTCAGGCACTGAGAAACTTCCGGAGGAATGTGCGCGTGCGTTCCTGCTTTGGCTGCGTGAACAGCTCGTCGGGCGTTCCTTCCTCGATCACGGTGCCGTCGGCCATGAACAGCACGCGGTCGGCCACTTCTGCCGCGAAACGCATTTCATGGGTGACGATCACCATCGTCATGTGCTCGCTCGCGAGCTGTTTCATCACCAGGTTGACCTCGTCCACCAGCTCCGGATCGAGCGCCGACGTTGCCTCGTCGAACAGCATGACCTTCGGCTGCATGGCGAGTGCCCGGGCAATCGCCACGCGCTGTTTCTGCCCGCCCGAAAGCCGGGCCGGGAAGGCGTCGATCTTGTCGGCGAGCCCAACCTTTTCGAGCATGGTCAGGGCGAGCTTGCGGGCGGAGGCCTTGTCGATGCCCTTCAGCTTGGCCGGGGCGATGGCGATGTTGTCGCAGACGCTCAGATGCGGAAACAGGTTGAAGTGCTGGAACACCATGCCCATCTGCTGGCGCACCTGATTGATGTGGCGCTCGAAGGCGCGGCCGGGCAGCCTCTGGTTGACCAGCACGCCGTCCAGCCAGACCTCGCCGCTGTCGAGGGTCTCCAGATGGTTGATGGAGCGCAGCAGCGTGCTCTTTCCCGAGCCGCTCGGCCCGATCACGGCGATGATCTGGCCGCGCGCCACGCTGAAGTCGATCCCCTTTAGGACCTCCAGCGGGCCGTAAGCCTTGCGCGCGCCGCGCACGTCGATCATCGGGCGGACATCGTTCATCGCGAAAGCTCCACTTTGCCTTCGATCCGGCGCAGGCCGGCCTCGAGGATCAGGTTGAGAATGTAATAGAGCACGGCCGCGGTCAGGTAGAACTCGAACGGCCGGTAGGTCTCGCTGATGGCCAGCTGGGCGCTGTGCACGATCTCGGCAATGCCGATCATCGAGACGATCGCCGATTCCTTCAGCAGCGCGATCATCATGCTGCCGACGGCAGGAAGCGTGTTGCGAACCGCCTGCGGCACGATGATGTAGACGAGCGTTCGGTGGCGGCCGAAGCCGAGACTGCGGGCGGCCTCGGTCTGCCCCCTGTCGACCGAGAGAATGCCGGCCTGGAAGATGTCGGCATTGTAGACGGCGAAATGCAGGCTGAGCGCGATGATGCCGGCGCCGAGCGCGGGAATGTCGATGCCGATCTGGGACAGGCCGAAATAGATGAGGAACAGCTGCAGCAGGAGCGGCGTGCCCATGAAGAGCCACATGAACAGCCGGATCGGGTAGCGGACCAGCGCCGACCCGTAGAGGACGAGAAGGGCGAAGCCGATCCCGGCGAGCACGCTGATCACGGCCGAGGTGACCGACAACACGACGGTCCAGCCAATCCCTTCGGCAAGCAGCGGCCAGTAGGCGAAGACGACGGTGAAATCGAGACCCTGCATCGCTTATACCTCTTCCGCATAGGCGCGATCGAGCAAGCCGATCAGCAGAGTCAGCCCATAGACCATGATCATGTAGAGGACGGCAGTCACGGCGAAGATCTCGAAAGGCTTGTAGGTCGAACCGATGAAGCGCTGCGCCGTGTAGGTCAGCTCCACGACGGAGATGGTGGCGACCAGCGCCGTGCCCTTGACCAGGGCCACGGCATTGACGCCGAGCGGCCGGATCATCAGCCGGGCTGCCTGCGGCAGCACGATCCAGCGCATCGACTGCGCGCGGCTGAACCCGAGCGAGCGGGCGGCCTCCGTCTGGCCGCGGTCGACCGACAGGATGCCGCCGCGCATCGACTCGGCCATGTAGGCGCCGATGTTGAGGCCAAGCGCGATGGCGCCAGCGGCGAAAGGTTCGAGCTGCAGGCCGATCTGCGGTCCGCCGAAATAGAGCAGGAAGATCTGGATGAGCGCGGGCGTTCCCCGGAACAGGCTGACATAGACCGTGCCCAGCACCCTGAGCGGAGCGAGGCGCGACATGCGCGCAGCCGTCAGCAGCGACGCGACCGACAGCCCGATCACCAGCGAGACGAGAGAAATCTCGACCGTCGTCCATGCGGCCTGGATGAAGGCCGGCAGTATTCGCAAGATCAGGTCGGTATCCATGCAAAAGGGCCTGTCGATCACGGGGCCGGCGCGATGGCGCCGCGGGAAGAACGGTACTCGGAATCGGCTCCGCGGCAGGCGCGGAGCCGAGCCTGGCCGGCGGGATCGCCTGATCCCGCCCGACCGGCCAAATTCAGCGGATGTCCGCGCCGATCCACTTCATCGAGATGGTCTCGTAGGTGCCGTCCGCCATCATCTCGTCGAGCGCCTTCTGCATGGCGGCCTTGAGATCCGGATTGCCCTTGCGGATCGCGATGCCGATGTTGACGGCGCCGCCGTCGATTTCGCCGGTCTCCAGCTTGCGGACCTTCTCGCCATTGTCCTTCATGGCGACCATGACTGGGATGCTGTCGACGACGATCGCATCGACGCGACCGGACTTCAACTCGAGGAAGAGTTCCGGCAGGCCCTTGTAGGTGCGGATTTCCCAGCCGCCGCGCTCGCGCGCCCACTTCTCATGCGTTTCGCCAAGCGTAACGCCGATCGTCTTGTCCTTCAGGTCGTCCAGCGACTTCACGGCGGAATCCGTCGCGACGAAGATGCCGCGGCCGGAGCGATAGTAGGGGCCGACGAAATCGACGGCCTTTTCGCGTTCGGCGGTGATCGTCATGCTGCCGATGATCGCATCATACTTGCCGGCCAGCAGGCCGGCGATGATGCCGTCCCACGCGGTGCTGACGGCAACGCCCTTGACGCCGAGGCGCTTGGCGATCTCGTTGCCGATATCGACGTCGAAGCCGACGACCTGGTTCGTGTCGTCGACGAAGCTGAAGGGCGGATATGCGCCGCTATTGGCGAATTTGAACTCACCGGCGGCCTTGACGGTTTCGAGCTCGTCGGCAGCGGCGGCGGACGGAAGTGCAGCCGCAGCGATCGCAATACCGGCAGCGAGCGCGCACGACAAAATGGCTTTCAACATGATCGTTCCCCTTATCTGGTTAGCGCGACAACCGCCTGGCTCAAGCAAGACGACGGGCCACGAACTGGAAGGATCCCCCGACATCTTGCATCAATCAAATAGATAGAGGAAATAACAAACATAGTTTCCGGGAATGATGCGGGGATCGCTGCAACCGAGAGGCCGCAGGGGCCATCGAATCCGCCGGCGGAAGGGCAGGAGTGCCGTTCAATTGCCTTTGCCGTCGGCGCGCGGATGAGTTATTGGCTCGGCTGTCCCATGCGGACGAGGCCTGTGCCCAACGTGTTCCCGGTCGGGAATCGCAGCCTCGTGGCACCGGAGGCCGCTCAGGTTCCCGGCGCGAAGGACGACAGGCGAGGGACGTGGTCGCGGAGGAGGCGAATGCATGAGTGAAAAGCTGTTTCTCGCGATCGGCGAGGCCATGGTCGAACTTTCCCAGGCCGAGGGTGGCCTTTGGCGCATGAGCTATGCCGGCGATACGCTGAACACCGCCTGGTATGTGCGGGCCTGCCTGCCGTCGGACTGGCGGGTGTCCTTTTTCACCCGGCTGGGAACGGACCCCTTTTCTGAGCGCATGCTCGAATTCCTCGGATCGAACGACATCGACACCCAATTCATCGCGCGCGATCCGGATCGCACGGTCGGCCTCTACTCGATCGAGCTTCACGACGGCGAGCGCAGCTTTTCCTATTGGCGCGGCCAGTCCGCCGCCCGCCGCCTGGCCGACGACGAAGCCGCGCTCGAAGCGGCCATCGACGCCGCCGCCGTCGTCTACTTTTCCGGCATCACGCTCGCCATTCTCGAGCCGGATCGCCGGACCGCCCTCCTGCGCCTCGTCGGCAAGGCGCGCGCAGCGGGCAAGCTGACCGTCTTCGATCCGAATATCCGGTCGCGTCTCTGGGAGAATGTCGAGACGATGCGCGCGAGCCTGTCGAGCGCCGCGGCAACCGCTGCGATCGCCCTGCCCAGTTTCGACGACGAGGCCTCGGTTTTCGGCGATGCGGACATCGAGGACTGCGCCGCCCGCTGGCTGCGGAATGGCGCCGGCGAAGTCGTGGTGAAGAATGGCGGCGGTCCGATCGCCGTTGCCGCGGCACAGGGTGCGATCAGGCGGATGAGCTTCGACAGCGTCAAGCCGGTGGACAGCACCGGAGCCGGGGATTCCTTCAATGGCGGCTATCTGGCGGCCCGCCTGGGCGGCGCTTCGCCGGAGGAGGCTGCAGCGCAGGGCCATGCGGTCGCCGCCCGGGTGGTCCGCCACCCCGGTGCGCTCGTCCCGCGCGACAAGCTCGGGCTCACCGGCTAGCGCTTTCGCTTCAGCCTTCGCCCTGTATGTCATCGCAGACATCTCCGCCAGGTCGTCCCGCCGCTTACCGCTCCGAGTCTTGACGTGAGTCAATTGCACACAGCGCCGCTGTGCTAGATTGGCTCTATTGAAACAGGAGGGGCTTTGTCATGGGGTATATCAAGACACTGACTGCAGCAGCCATTGCGGCGATGCCGATTGTGTTCGCCGTGGGGGCGGCCACACCGGCGGCGGCGCAGAGCGGAATGACCTGCGAACAATTGTGGTATGAGCGAAACGCGATCTATGCCGCCAAGGGCTTCTGCTTCAAGACGCAGCGCGCCCGCAACGTCTTCGGCCGTGCCTGCTTTCCGCCCTACGGCAAGTTGACGCCGGCCGAACAGCGCCGCGTCAACAATATCGAGCAGTGGGAAGTCTATCAGGGCTGCCGTTGAGTTCGCGTACCGGCAGTTTCGAAATTCAGATCGGCGGGGGCCTCTCCCCGGGTCGCCAGATGGTGGCCCGGGGAATTTCTTGTTGGTTAAGTGCGGCGGAGGCGCAATTGCGTCGCAGCCAGGCGAGCCTATTGCCGGACTTTCATTTTCCCATAGGATGAAAGAAAACGAAAAGGGGAGGTGCGGATGCTGTTTACCAGCCGTCAGGTGGAAATCATGGCTCTCGCCAAGGCGGAGGGTCGCGTGCTGGTCGACGAGCTGGCGACACGCTTCGCCGTCACGCCGCAGACCATCCGCAAGGATCTGAACGACCTCTGCGACGGCAAAGCGCTGACGCGCATCCATGGCGGCGCGATTTTCCCGAGCGGCAACGAGAACGTCAAATACGAGGCGCGCCGTTCGATCGCTGCTCCTGAGAAACAGGCGATCGGCCGCGCCGCGGCGGCCCTGATCCCCGACAATTCCTCGCTGTTCATCAATATCGGCACGACGACCGAGGCCGTCGGGGAGGCCTTGGTCGACCATCGTGAATTGATGGTGATCACCAACAATATCAATGTCGCCAATCGCTTGCGAGTGTTCCCCTCGATTGAGGTGGTGATTGCTGGCGGGGTGGTTCGCGGATCGGACGGCGGTATCGTCGGCGAGGCGGCGGTCGATTTCATCCGCCAGTTCAAGGTCGATTTCGCCGTCATCGGCGTTTCGGCGATCGACGAGGACGGCGCGCTTCTCGACTTCGACTATCGGGAGGTCAAGGTGGCCCAGGCGATCATCGCCAATGCCCGCCACGTCATCCTGGTATCGGACGCCTCCAAGTTCGAACGCACGGCTCCGGTGCGCATCGGCCATATTTCCCAGGTCCATACCTTCATCACCGACCATTGTCCCGTCGATGCGATTCGGCGGATCTGTGCCGAAAGCGACGTGCATCTGGTGGAAACGCAAAGCCAGCAGGGTGACATGGACGAAAGCCGCTAGTTTTTCGCTAATCTTCGTTTGACATTCGATTCGCTTTCAATTTAGATGCCGTGACTTTCGCAATCGCTCTAAATTGTGCAATGCGAAAAGGAGGAGCGGGGAGCGAATGTCGGTCGAGACGGTTTTCGACATCTTTGTCATCGGTGGCGGCATCAACGGCTGCGGCATTGCGCGTGATGCGGTGGGTCGCGGCTATACCGTGGCGCTGGCCGAAATGAACGACCTCGCCTCGGGCACGTCCTCCGGCGCCACCAAGCTGATCCATGGCGGCCTCCGTTATCTCGAATATTATGAATTCCGCCTTGTGCGCGAAGCGCTGATGGAGCGCGAAGTGCTGTGGGCCATGGCGCCGCACGTCATCTGGCCGCTGCGTTTCGTCCTGCCCTTCCAGAAGGGCGGCGTCCGCCCGGCCTGGCTGATCCGCCTCGGGCTTTTCCTTTACGACCATCTCGGCGGCCGCAAGCTCCTGCCGGCGACGAAGACGCTGGACCTCCGCCGCGACCCGGCTGGAAAGCCGCTGAAGCCTGTGTTTTCCAAGGCTTTCGAGTATTCCGACGGCTGGGTCGACGATGCCCGCATGGTGGTCCTCAATGCCCGGGATGCCGCCGATCGCGGTGCGACGATCCTGAGCCGGACCCGGGTTACCTCGGCCCGCCGCGAGAACGGGCTCTGGACCGTCACGGTGCGTGACCAGGCGAACGGCCAGACGCAGAGCTTCAGGGCGCGCATGCTGGTCAATGCCGCCGGTCCCTGGGTCGACCACGTGCTTGCCGGCGCCTTCGGCCGCAACAATGTCCACAATGTCCGGCTTGTCCAGGGCAGCCATATCGTGGTGAAGAAGAAGTTCTCCGACAAGCGGGCCTATTTCTTCCAGAACCCGGACAACCGAATCATTTTCGCCATTCCCTATGAGAGTGATTTCACGCTGATCGGCACGACGGATCGTGACTATACGGATGATCCGAAAAATGTGAAAATAAGCGAAGAGGAAATCGCGTATCTCTGCAACGCCGCCAGCGAATATTTCGCAGAGCCGGTGAAGAAGGACGACATCGTCTGGAGCTACTCGGCCGTGCGCCCGCTCTATGACGATGGTGCATCGAAGGCCCAGGAAGCGACCCGCGACTATGTGCTGAAGCTCGACCGTCAGGCGGAGGAAGCGCCGCTTCTCAATGTCTTCGGCGGCAAGCTGACCACCTATCGGCGGCTGGCCGAGAACGCACTGGAGAAGATCGGCGAAGCGATCGGCGTCAAAGGGGCTGCGTGGACGGCGAAGAGCAGGCTGCCGGGCGGCGATTTCGAAGCGACGGCCTATGCGGCCGAAGTCGAGGCCTTGCTCAAGGCGCATCTGTTTCTTGAGTACGGCCACGCGGAGCGACTGGTCCGATGCTACGGCACCGATGCGAAGACCATCATGTCCGGCGCCGCGCGCGCTGAGGACATGGGGCGACATTTCGGCGGCTCGCTTTACGAGTGCGAAGTCCGCTGGCTGATCGAGCGGGAATGGGCCTGCAGCGCGGAAGACGTGCTGTGGCGGCGCACGAAGCAAGGTTTGTTCCTGACGGCCGGGGAGGCCGCGGAACTGGAGACATACATGGCGGTCGCCGTCGCCCGATAAGGGGCAGGCGCCAGCTGGAAGATAGCCGACGGTTCGGAGGAGGCCCGAGGAATAGATGCTTGAATTGCGCAATGTCTCGAAGATGGTTGCCGGCGAATATCACATTCGCCCGACCGATCTCGTCTTGCAGCGAGGGTCGCTGAACGTCCTGCTGGGGCCGACGCTCTCCGGCAAGACCTCGCTGATGCGCTTGATGGCCGGTCTGGACAAGCCGACCGGCGGGTCGATCCATTTCGACGGCGTGGATGTCACCGGCGTGCCGGTGCAGAAGCGCAATGTCGCCATGGTCTATCAGCAGTTCATCAATTATCCGGCATTGACCGTCTATGAGAACATCGCCTCGCCGATGCGGATCGCCGGCAAGGATTCCGCGACCATCGACCGCGAGGTGAAGAAGGCCGCCGAGCTTTTGCGTCTGACGCCCTATCTCGACCGCACGCCGCTCAACCTCTCCGGCGGCCAGCAGCAGCGCACCGCGCTGGCCCGCGCCATCGTCAAGAACGCCAACCTGGTCTTGCTCGACGAGCCGCTCGCCAATCTCGACTACAAGCTGCGCGAAGAACTGCGCGAGGAACTGCCGAAGATCTTCGCCCAGTCCGGCGCGATCTTCGTCTATGCCACCACCGAACCGTCCGAAGCACTCCTGCTCGGCGGCAATACCGCGACCTTGAGCCAGGGTGCGGTGACGCAGTTCGGCGAAACCATCCAGGTCTATCGTCACCCACTCGATCTCCTGACCGCACGCACTTTCGCCGATCCGCCGCTCAACACAATCGAACTGGTGAAGTCCGGCGGGCAGTTCCTGCTCGCCGACCGGCCGATCCTGCCGGTTCCGGCGCACCTGGCCGCGATCGCCGACGGTCCGGTGACGATCGGGTTCCAGCCGCATCACCTTTATCTCGAGCGTAACGACCATGCGACGACCGCGCTTTCGGCCAAGACGCTGGTCTCGGAAATTGCCGGTTCGGAGAGCTTCATCCACCTCCACTTCGCCGGTGCGAGATGGGTCATGCTGGCCCACGGCATCCACGACATCGATCCCGACTACGAGCTCGAGGTCTTCATCGATACGCGCCACCTGATGGCGTTCGGCTCCGACGGGCGCGCGCTCGTCGACGTCGCCGCGGCGTAAGGGGAAGAGACATGGCACGCATCAATCTCGACCATATCCGCCACGCCTACAGCCCCAAGGCCAAGGCCGTCGGCGACTACGCGCTGAAGGAAGTCCATCACGAATGGGCCGACGGCGGCGCCTATGCCCTGCTGGGTCCCTCCGGCTGCGGCAAGACAACGCTGCTCAACATCATATCCGGGCTCATTCACCCCTCGGACGGTCGCATCCTGTTCGACGGCGTCGATGTCACTGCTCTTTCGACCGAGGCGCGCAACATCGCCCAGGTTTTCCAGTTCCCGGTCGTCTACGACACCATGACGGTCTACGACAATCTCGCCTTCCCCCTGCGCAACCGCCATGTGCCGGAAGCGGAGGTCGATCGCCGGGTCAAGGAAATCCTCGAGATGACGGATCTGGCCGGCATGGCCGGCAGGCGCGCGCAGGGGCTCACCGCCGACCAGAAGCAGAAGATCTCGCTCGGCCGTGGCCTCGTCCGCTCCGACGTCAACGCGATCCTGTTCGACGAGCCGCTGACCGTCATCGACCCGCACATGAAGTGGGTTCTGCGCTCGCAGCTGAAGCGGCTGCATCGCCAGTCGGGCTTCACCATGGTCTACGTCACCCATGACCAGACCGAAGCGCTGACCTTCGCCGACAAGGTCGTCGTCATGTATGACGGCGAGATCGTCCAGATCGGCACGCCGGCCGAACTCTTCGAGCGTCCGAGCCACACCTTCGTCGGCTATTTCATCGGCTCGCCGGGTATGAACTTCATGCCGGCCGCAGTGAATGGATCAACCGCCGTGGTCGGCGAGCAGACCATCGCGCTGAACGGCGCGCCTACATTGGCCAAGGGCGCCAGGATCGAGCTCGGCGTCCGGCCGGAATTCGTCCGCCTCGGCCGCGAAGGCATGCCGGTCACGATCACCAAGGTCGAGGATACCGGCCGCCAGAAGATCGTCCGCACCCTGTTCTGCGGCCATCCGCTGTCGATCGTCGCGCCCGAGGATACCGAAATCCCGAGCGAGGCACGTGTCACTTTCGAAGCCCAGGCGATCGGCATCTATGCCGACAGCTGGCGCGTCGGGCAGGAGGGCTGATCATGGAAAAGACCTTCAACAACAAGGCCTGGTTCCTGGTCCTTCCGGTTCTCCTGCTGGTGGCGTTCTCGGCCGTCATCCCGCTGATGACGGTGGTCAACTATTCGGTGCAGGACACGTTCGGCAACAATGAGTTTTTCTGGGCCGGCACCGACTGGTTTACCGAAATGCTGTCGTCCGACCGGTTCTGGAACGCGCTCGGCCGCAACCTGATCTTCTCCATGGTGATCCTCGCCATCGAGGTGCCGCTCGGCATCCTGATCGCCCTCAACATGCCGAAGAAGGGGCTGGGCGTGCCCGTCTGCCTCGTGCTGATGGCGCTGCCGCTGCTCATTCCGTGGAACGTCGTCGGCACCATCTGGCAGGTCTTCGGCCGCGTCGACATCGGTTTCCTCGGCCACTACCTGACCGTCCTCGGCATCGACTACAACTATACGCAGGATCCGGTCGACGCCTGGGTGACGGTCATCGTCATGGATGTCTGGCACTGGACGAGCCTGGTCGTGCTGCTGTGCTATGCCGGCCTCGTCTCCATCCCGGATGCCTATTACCAGGCCGCCAAGATCGACGGCGCCTCGCGCTTCTCGGTGTTCCGCTACATCCAGCTGCCGAAGATGAAGCGCGTACTCCTGATCGCCGTGCTGCTGCGCTTCATGGACTCCTTCATGATCTATACCGAGCCCTTCGTCGTCACCGGCGGCGGTCCGGGCAATTCGACGACCTTCCTGTCCATCGATCTGGTCAAGATGGCGGTCGGCCAGTTCGACCTGGGCCCGGCGGCTGCCATGTCGATCATCTACTTCCTGATCATCCTGCTCATGTCGTGGGTCTTCTACACGGTCATGACCAGCCACGACGCCCAGGCCAAGTGAGGGGGACACGAAGATGAACCACGACAAGAGCCGCTTCTCCTTCCTGATCCCGACGATCTACATCCTCTTCCTGCTCCTGCCGATCTACTGGCTGGTCAATATGAGCTTCAAGGAAAACAACGAGATCCTCGGGGCCTTCTCGCTCTTTCCGCAGAACCCGACGCTCCGGAACTACATGGTGATCTTCACCGACCCGTCCTGGTACAACGGCTATATCAACTCGATCATCTACGTGGTGATGAACACGGTGATCTCGGTCGCGGCGGCCCTGCCGGCGGCCTATGCCTTCTCGCGCTACCGCTTCCTCGGCGACAAGCACCTGTTCTTCTGGCTGCTGACCAACCGCATGGCGCCGCCGGCTGTGTTCGCGCTGCCCTTCTTCCAGCTCTATTCCGCCTTCGGCCTGATCGACACCCATATTGCCGTGGCTCTGGCCCACTGCCTGTTCAACGTGCCGCTGGCGGTCTGGATCCTCGAAGGCTTCATGTCGGGCGTGCCCAAGGAGATCGACGAAACCGCCTATATCGACGGCTATTCCTTCCCGCGCTTCTTCGTGAAGATCTTCATGCCGCTGATCGCGAGCGGGATCGGTGTCGCAGCCTTCTTCTGCTTCATGTTCTCCTGGGTCGAACTGCTGATCGCCCGCACGCTGACCACGACCGACGCCAAGCCGATCGCCGCCACCATGACGCGCACGGTCTCCGCCTCGGGTATGGACTGGGGCGTACTGGCGGCTGCCGGCGTGCTCACCATCATCCCGGGCGCGCTCGTCATCTATTTCGTCCGCAACTACATCGCCAAGGGCTTTGCCCTGGGCCGCGTCTAAGGAAAGGGAGGCTCAAGATGGACTTCTCATGGATGGCATGGACGCTGCCGACGGCGCTGTTCTTCATCGGCATCTTCACGCTGATCGCCTGCATGGCGGTCTGGGAATATTTCTCGCCGGGCGGCAATCCCCGCATCGGCGTCCTGCGGTTCGAGACGACGCGAGGCGATCGCCTGTTCATCTCGTTGCTTGGATCCGCATTCATTCATCTCGCATGGTTGGGGCTGGGAGGTCCGAACCTGTGGTGGGCTCTTGCCTTGTCGGTGGTCTACGCGATCGGCGTATTCCGTTTCGTCTGAGGCTTGAAAAACGGATGGCGGTCAGATCCGCCATCCCGGACTACGAAGAGACTGCAATCGCAACCTTTGGGAGGAAAATCATGCGAAAGCACCTTTTGACGACGACCGCAGCGATGCTGCTGGCGATGACCGGCTCGGCCTTTGCCGGAATGGACGAGGCCAAACAGTTCCTGGACAAGGAGGTCGGTGACCTTTCGACGCTGTCGCGCGCCGACCAGGAAAAGGAAATGCAGTGGTTCGTCGATGCCGCGAAGCCGTTCGCCGGCATGGAAATCAAGGTGGTGTCGGAAACCATCACCACCCACGAATATGAATCCAAGGTTCTCGCGCCCGCCTTTACCGCGATCACCGGCATCAAGATCACCCATGACCTGATCGGCGAAGGCGACGTCGTCGAAAAGCTGCAGACGCAGATGCAGTCGGGCGAAAACGTCTACGACGCCTATGTCAACGATAGCGACCTGATCGGCACCCATTGGCGCTACCAGCAGGCCCGCTCTCTCACCAAGTGGATGGCGAACGAAGGCAAGGATGTCACCAATCCGGGCCTCGACCTTGACGACTTCATCGGCATGAAGTTCACCACCGCTCCGGACGGCGACCTCTACCAGCTGCCCGACCAGCAGTTCGCCAACCTCTACTGGTTCCGGTACGACTGGTTCAACGACGAGAAGAACAAGGCCGACTTCAAGGCCAAGTACGGCTACGACCTGGGCGTTCCCGTCAACTGGTCGGCTTACGAGGACATTGCCGAGTTCTTCACCGGCCGCGAGATCGACGGCAAGAAGGTCTATGGTCACATGGACTACGGCAAGAAGGACCCGTCGCTCGGCTGGCGCTTCACCGATGCCTGGCTCTCCATGGCCGGCAACGGCGACAAGGGCCTGCCGAACGGTCTGCCGGTCGACGAATGGGGCATCAAGGTCGACGAGAATTCGCGTCCGGTCGGCTCCTGCGTTGCCCGTGGCGGCGACACCAACGGCCCCGCTTCCGTCTACGCCATCCAGAAGTACCTCGACTGGCTGAAGGCCTATGCACCGGCATCCGCCCAGGGCATGACCTTCTCGGAATCCGGCCCGGTTCCGTCGCAGGGTGAGATCGCCCAGCAGATGTTCATGTACACCGCGTTCACCGCCGACCTCGTCAAGGACGGCCTGCCGGTGGTCAACGCGGACGGCACGCCGAAGTGGCGCTTCGCTCCGAGCCCGCATGGCGTCTACTGGAAGGACGGCATGAAGCTCGGTTACCAGGACGTGGGTTCCTGGACCCTGCTCAAGTCCACCCCGGACGACCGCGCCAAGGCGGCCTGGCTCTATGCCCAGTTCGTCACCTCGAAGACCGTGGACGTCAAGAAGAGCCATGTCGGCCTGACTCTCATCCGCGAGTCGTCGATCCAGCATCCGAGCTTCACCGAGCGCGCTCCGAAGCTTGGCGGTCTGATCGAGTTCTACCGTTCGCCGGCCCGCGTCCAGTGGTCGCCGACCGGCACCAACGTTCCGGACTATCCGAAGCTGGCCCAGCTGTGGTGGCAGGCGATCGGCGACGCATCTTCGGGTGCGAAGTCGGCGCAGGAAGCCATGGACTCGCTCTGCGCCGAGCAGGAAAAGGTCATGCAGCGCCTGGAACGTGCAGGCGTTCAGGGTGACATCGGCCCGAAGCTCGCCGAGGAAAAGACCCTCGAAGAGTGGAATGCCGATGCCGTGGCCAAGGGCAATCTCGCTCCGCAGCTGAAGGTTGAGAACGAGAAGGAAAAGCCGATGACCGTCAACTACGACGAACTGGTCAAGAGCTGGCAGAAGTAATCTTCCCTCGTTAGCATGACAAAGGACCGGGGCGCGAACCACGCGCCCCGGTCTTCATCCAAGGAGACGAAAGCCCGATGAGCGGATACATTCTGGCAATCGACCAGGGAACCACATCGACCCGTTCCATGGTCTTCGACCAGGACATGCAGATCGTCGGGGTCGCCCAGCAGGAATTCACCCAGTTCTTCCCCGACTCAGGCTGGGTCGAGCACGATGCCGAGGAAATCTGGCAGAGCGTGCTTTCGACCACCCGCATGGCGGTCGCCAAGGCGGGGATCACACTGCGCGAAATCACTGCGATCGGCATCACCAACCAGCGCGAAACCGCTGTGGTCTGGGACCGCAAGACCGGCGAACCGCTCCATCGCGCCATCGTCTGGCAGGACCGCCGCACCGCCCGCTTCTGCGAGGAGCTGAAGGCCAAGGGTCTGGAGCCGCTCTTCACCGCCAAGACGGGCCTGCTGCTCGATCCGTATTTTTCCGGCACCAAACTCGCGTGGATGCTCAATTCCGTCGACGGGCTGCGCGCCCGCTCCGAAAGCGGCGAGGTCTGCTTTGGCACGGTCGATAGCTGGCTCATCTTCAAGATGACCGCCGGCCGCGTGCACGCGACCGACGCCACCAATGCCTCGCGCACGCTGATCTACGACATCGGCGAAAACCGTTTCGACGATGAGCTTCTCGACATCTTGGCCATCCCGCGTGCCATGCTGCCCGAGGTCAAGGACTGCGCCGACGAGTTTGGCGTGACCGACCAGGAGGTCTTCGGCGCCGAGATCCCGATCCTGGGCGTGGCCGGCGACCAGCAGGCGGCCGTGATCGGCAATGCCTGTTTCGAGCCCGGCATGATGAAGTCGACCTATGGCACCGGATGTTTTGCGCTCCTGAACACTGGAACCGACCGTGTCGCATCCTCCAACCGGCTGCTGACGACGATCGCCTATCGGCTGAACGGCGAGACGACCTATGCGCTAGAGGGTTCGATCTTCATCGCGGGTGCGGCGGTGCAGTGGCTGCGCGATAGCCTCGGCTTCATAGGTAGTTCCGCCGAGACCGACGGCCTGGCCGCCAAGGCCGATCCGCACCAGCACGTCTATCTCGTGCCGGCCTTCACCGGGCTCGGTGCACCCTATTGGGATGCCGAGGCCCGTGGCGCGATGTTCGGCATGACGCGTAACACCGGCCCCGCCGAGTTCGCCCGCGCCGTGCTCGAAAGCGTCGCCTACCAGACCTATGATCTGCTTGAGGCGATGAAGAAGGACTGGGATGGCGCGAGCGACAAGACCGTCCTTCGCGTCGATGGCGGCATGGTCGCGTCGAACTGGACCATGCAGCGTCTCGCCGACATCCTGGCCGCACCGGTCGACCGTCCGCAGATCCTCGAGACCACGGTTCTCGGTGCCGCCTGGCTCGCCGGCTCCCGCGCCGGCATCTGGCCGGACCAAAAGGGCTTTTCCGAGCATTGGAGGCGCGATCGCCGCTTCGAGCCGGACATGGACGACGCGGAGCGCCGGCTGGCGGTCGCCGGATGGCACGATTGCGTCGCGCGCTGCCTCACGAAACGCGATTGAGAATCGCGCGCCGCAAAGGCTCGAAGGCCACCGCGGCGCGCCAACCCGCTCAGGCGGCAGCGACCGAATTGCCGACCAGCTGGCCGAACTTGGCGAAGAATTCGCCCGCCAGTTTCTTCGAGGTCGAATCGATCAGCCGGCTGCCCAGCTGGGCGATCTTGCCGCCGACCTCGGCTTTCACCGTGTAGGACAGGATCGTCGCATCCGGCCCGTCGGCCGCAAGCGACACGTCGGCGCCGCCCTTGGCAAAGCCGGCAAGCCCGCCTTTTCCCTCTCCGGCAATCGTATAGGAAAACGGCGGATTGAGGTTCTGCAGCTCGACCGCACCCTCGAACTTGGCCTTGATCGGACCAACCTTCAGCACGACCTTGGCCGTCATGGTGGTGTCGGAGGTCTTGTCCAGGCTCTCGCAGCCCGGGATCGCCTGACGCAGGATCTCCGGGTCGTTCAAGGCCTGCCAGACGGTCTCCACCGGTGCTTCGATCCGTTCGCTGCCACTCATGTCCATGATATGCTTCCTCTTCCCTTAAGCCCGTTGTGCCGTTTCGCCGCGCTGGCCGCGACGGCGGATCGAAATGATCTCTGCGAGTACCGAGAGCGCGATCTCCTCCGGGGTGATCGCGCCGAGATCGAGCCCGGCCGGCCCCTTCACCCGATCGAGGGCGGTGGGTTCGACGCCGGTCTCGGCAAGCTCCTGCTTCAGCGCCGCCATCTTCCGATGGCTGCCGACGAAGCCGATATAGTCGGCCCTGGCAACGACGGCGGCCTTGAGCGCCGCCTCGTCGCCGCGTCCTTGCGTAGAGACGACGAGATAACGCTCGCCCCTGGTCTCGGGCTCGATGGCGAAACCATCGACGAGATGGTCCACGTCCGGCGCCTCGCCGAGATCGTCCGCAGGCGCCGCCAGCGTCACGTTGAAGCCGAGGGGGCGGGCCTGCGCCGCGAGCGCCAGCGCCACCGGGCTCGCCCCGAACACGATGAGAGACGGGCGCGGCAGCACCGGTTCGACGAAGACGTCCATGGTCCCCTGGCTCGGACACATGTTGCGGGCGAACTGCACGCCGCCGCGCGCCTCGCCGGGCTTCACGCCGAGATCGGCCAGCAGGTCGCCGGGCTGGATCGAGACGAGCCGCGCCTTGCCGTCGCGCAGCGACTGGGTCGCGGCCCGCAGCACCGCCCCGCGGGCGCAGCCGCCGCCGATCCAGCCGGCGGCGATCGTGCCGTCCGGCCGGATGATCGCCTTTGCCCCGGCCTTTGCCGCCGTCACCGAGACGGTTCTGACAACGGTTGCCAGCACGAAGGCCTCTTCCGACGATTTGAGTTTCGCCATGAGATCCATCACATCGACATGCATGGTCATGCTCGCCTCCTTCACAATCTGGCCAGATAGGGTTCGAGCGCCGCGAGGCTCTCCAGCGAATGGGCCGGCGCATGAAGATCGACATGCGGTAGCGCCGCCTTGATGCCGGCGGCCTCCGGCGCATAGCCGTCCCAGCCCATCATCGGATTGAGCCAGACGATTCGCCGGCAGCGCCGGCCGAGCGCCGCCATCTCTACGCCGAGCTTTGCCGCGTCGCCGGTCTCGTAGCCGTCGGACACGATCATCACGCAGGTGCGAGAATGGATGACGCGGGCGGCGTGGTGGCGGTTGAACGTCGCCAGGCACTCGCCGATCCGTGTCCCGCCGCCGGACCCTTGCGCCATCATCGACAGCCGGTCGAGTGCCCGCGCCGGGTCGCGCTCTTTCATCGCGTCGGAGACATGCGCGAGGTGCGTGTGGAACAGGAAGGCCTCGGCCTCTCGGAAATTGTCGAGAACGCCATGGATGAAGCGCAGGAAGACGCCCGTATACATGCTCATCGAGCCCGAGGCGTCGAGCAGCAGCACCAGCCGCAGCGGCTTCTGGCGGCGCTCGTGCATCACCAGCGACACCGGCACTCCGCCATGGCCGATATTGCGGTGGATCGTGCGGCGCAGGTCAATGCGATAGCCGTGTCTGCGGGCCAGATCGCGCCGTGTCAGGCGGGCCTGCATGGCGCGCGCCAGTTGCGCGGCGACGGCATGGGCACGCTCAATCTCTTCCGGGTTGGATAGCTTGCGGAAATCGCTCCTGGCAATGTTCTCGATGACCGAGGCGCCTTCCATCCGGCCCTCGCCGGACTGGTCCGCGCCGTCTTCGCCCGAAGAGGGAACTTGGTCTGTTGCCGCGTTACCTTGATGCGATGCCTGTGGGTCCTGGAGGCTCTTGAGCGCGGGATTGGCGGACGGCGCCGGCGAACCGGAGACGACAGAGCGTCCGCGCACCCGTTTGGCCAGCCAGAAGGCGTCGAACAATCCGTCGAACCGCTGCCATTCGCTCTTGCGGGCGCAGAACAACTGCTTGAAGGCCTGCCGCATCAGCGACGGACGGGCCGCATAGCCCGCCGCCATCAGCGCGGCCGCATCCTTGCCCTCGGAGAGCCCGACGGCAAAGGCATTGTCGCGCAGCGTCTTGAGAAAAGCCGCCAGCTTCTCCGACACCAGCCCGGAGACGGCGTCCATTTCGTCCTGGTTCATCGGCTGGCCGCAACAGCTCACGCGACCCTCCCGAGCAACCGTTCGGTGACCTCGCGGCTGATCCGCGTCCTGTCCTCGCGGGTCTTCAACAGGCAAAGCAGCGTGTCGCGCAGGGCCTCCGGATCGTCGTGCAGGTCGCGCAGGTTAAGACCCACCAGCGCTGCCGCCCAATCCAGCGTTTCGGCCACACCCGGAACCTTGCGCAGATCCTCCTTGCGGATCGCCTCGACCATCCGGGCGATCTGCAGCGCTAGCGAGGCGCCGATGCTAGAGAGATGCGCCATGATGATGCGCGCCTCGCGGTCGGGCTCGGGATAGTCGACATAGTGGTAAAGGCAGCGGCGGCGCAGCGCATCGGAAAGCTCGCGCGTTCCGTTCGAGGTCAGCACAACATGCGGGATGGTCGTCGCCGGGATCGTGCCGAGTTCGGGAATGGACACCTGGAATTCGGAGAGCACTTCCAGCAGGAAGGCCTCGAACTCCTCGTCCGCCCGGTCTACCTCGTCGATCAGCAGGACCGGTGCCTTCTCCTGCCGGATCGCCGCGAGCAGCGGTCGTTCCAGCAGGTATTTCTCCGAAAAGATCTCGTCCTCGATCTCGACCGCGCCGCGGCCCTGATGCGCCTGGATCGCCAGCAATTGCCGCTGGTAGTTCCATTCGTAGAGCGCCGCCGACTGGTCGAGCCCCTCATAACATTGCAGCCGGATGAGCCTGGTGTCGTAGAGATCGGCAAGGGCAGCCGCCACTGCCGTCTTGCCCACCCCGGCCTCGCCTTCGAGCAGCAGGGGCCGCTTGAGAAAGGCCATCAGCGAAATCGCCGTCGCCAACTCGCCGTCGGCTATATAGCCGGCAGCCGAGAGCCTGGAGGCAATCTCATCGCGGTTGAGCGTGGTCATGGTTCGTATCGCTTCTTTCGATGGTCACAGAACGCACGGCCCGACTGCCGGCTTGCCCCACAGGACGGGAAAACACTCCCCTCCCAACCCTCCCCACAAGGGGGAGGGCTTGACCCAGCCGAACCCTCGGCGGATAAAAACGAGGGCTTTCGGCTCGGTCTTCTCCCCCTTGTGGGGGAGATGGCCGGCAGGCCAGAGAGGGCCTTTTCTCGTCGCCTCCCTCAGCCCGTCGCGCCGAGCCGCTTGGCCGCTTCCCAGTTGCGCCAGAAGTCGTGGGGCATCTGGATATGCGTCGACCCGAGGAAGGAGAAGGCGTCGTTGACGGCGTTGGAGAAGGCCGGCACGCCGCCGACATTCGGGCTTTCGCCGACACCCTTGGCGCCGATCGGATGATGCGGCGAGGGGGTGACGGTGTGGTCCGTCTCCCAATGCGGGGTCTCGACCGCGGTCGGGATGAAGAAGTCCATGAACGAGCCGCCGAGCACGTTGCCGGTGGCGTCGTAGCGGATCTCCTGGCCCATCGCGATGGCGAAGGCTTCGGTCAGTCCGCCATGCACCTGGCCCTCGATGATCATCGGGTTGATGCGGGTGCCGCAATCGTCCAGCGCGTAGAAGCGCCGGATCTTGTAGACCCCGGTATCGACATCGATGTCCATGACGCAGAAATAGGCGCCGAAGGGATAGGTCATGTTCGGCGGATCGTAATAGCTGACCGCCTCGAGACCCGGTTCCATGCCCGGGGGCACCGAGTTGTAGGCCGCCCAGCAGATATCCTTCATCGATTTGAATTTCTCCGGCAGGCCCTTCACCCGAAAGCCATCGACATCCCATTCGAGGTCGCCTTCGTGCACTTCGAGCAGGTAAGCCGCGATCATCTGCGCCTTGGCGCGGATCTTGCGGGCGGCCAGCGCGATCGCAGCGCCTGCGACCGGCGTGGAGCGCGAGCCGTAGGTGCCGAGACCGTAGGGCGCCGTATCGGTATTGCCCTCCTCGACCATGATGTCGTCGGCCGGGATGCCGATCTCGGTGGCGATGATCTGTGCCCAGGTCGTTTCGTGGCCCTGGCCCTGGCTCTTGGTGCCGACGCGGGCGATGCCCGAGCCGGTAGGATGCAGGCGGATCTCGCAACTGTCGAACATGGCGATGCCGAGGATGTCGCAGTTCTTCGACGGGCCCGCACCGACGATTTCGGTGAAGAAGGAGACGCCGACGCCCATGATCTCGCGGGTTTCGCCGCGCTTGAAGGCTTCGCGCTTTTCCGCCTGTTCGCGCCGGAGACCCGCGTAGTCGATGGTCTGCATGCCCATCTGCATGGCGGTGTGATAGTCGCCCGAATCATATTCCCAGCCGAGCGCCGAGTGATAGGGAAACTGCTCCGCCTTGATGAAGTTCTTCAGCCTTAGTTCGGCCGGATCCATGCCGAGCTTCTGCGCCAGGATGTCCATGCCGCGCTCGATGCAATAGGCCGCCTCGGTGACGCGGAAGGAGCAGCGATAGGCGACGCCGCCCGGCGCCTTGTTGGTGTAGACGCCGTCGACCGCCAGATGCGCCACGGGGAAGTCGTAGGAACCGGTGACGATGTTCATGAAACCGGCCGGCCACTTGGACGGGTCGGCGCAGGCGTCGAAGGCGCCGTGGTCGGCGAGCACGTGCACGCGCAGCCCCGTCACCTTGCCTTCCTTGGTGGCGGCGATCTCCGTCGTCATGTGATAGTCGCGGGCAAAGGATGTGGTCGTGAGGTTTTCCATCCGGTCCTCGACCCATTTCACCGGCTTGCCGGTGACGATGGTGGCGACCGCCGCGCAGATATAACCCGGATAGGCGCCGACCTTGTTGCCGAAGCCGCCGCCGATGTCCGGCGCGATGACGTGGATCTTGTGCTCGGGGATCTTCGAGATCAGCGCCACGACCGTGCGGATGACGTGCGGCGCCTGGAACGTGCCCCAGATGGTCAGTTCGCCCTTAATCTTGTCGAAGGAACAGACGCACTGGCAGGTTTCGAGCGGCGACGGGTGGGTGCGGTGATAGGAGATCATCTCCTTGATCGTTACTTCCGCCTTGTCGAAGGCGAGATCCGTCAGTTCCCGGTCGCCGACCGTCCATTCGAAGATGTGGTTGTGATGCTTGCGGGGGCCGTGCGCCCCTTCCGTCTTGCCGGCGAGATCCTCGCGCAGGACCGGCGCATCGGCATCCATGGCGGTGAAGGGATCGATGAGGGGAGGCAGCGCCTCGTACTCGACCTCGACCGCGCCGATGCCGTCATCGGCGGCATAACGGTCGGTGGCGACGACGAACGCCACTTCCTGGTTCTGGAACAGGACCTTGCCGTCGGCCAGCACCATCTGCACGTCGCCGGCGAGCGTCGGCATCCAGGCGAGGTTGACGGTCTTCAGCGTTTCGGCGGTCAGGACCGCAAGCACGCCCGGCACCTTGAGCGCCTTCTCGACATTGATCGACTTGATGCGCGCATGGGCGTGCGGCGAGCGGACGAAATCGCCATGCAGCATGCCCGGCAGCTTCACGTCGTCGACGTAATTGCCCTTGCCCTGGGTGAAGCGAATGTCCTCGACGCGCTTGCGCTTGCAGCCCATGCCTTCGAGGCGGGCTTCTCTCTGTTCCCGCGTGGGAGTCATGTCGTTCATTCTGCTGCCTCCTGGAAATCGGTGCCGTTGATCTTGGCGGCGGCGTACTGGATCGCCTTGACGATGTTCTGGTAGCCGGTGCAGCGACAGAGATTGCCGGCGATGCCGAAGCGGATCTCTTCCTCGGTCGGGTTGGGATTTTCCTGCAGCAGGCGGTGTGCCCGCACGATCATGCCAGGGGTGCAGAAGCCGCATTGCAGCCCGTGCATCTGCCGGAAGCCTTCCTGCAGCGCCGAAAGCGTGCCGTCGGCATTGGCAATGCCCTCGATCGTCGTGATGTCGGTGCCGTTCGCCTGCACGGCGAACATGGTGCAGCTCTTCACCGAACGCCCGTCAATGTCGACGGTGCAGGCGCCGCAATGGGTCGTCTCGCAGCCGATATGCGCGCCGGTCAACAGCAGCTGTTCGCGGATGAAATGGATGAGGAGAGTGCGGGGCTCGACGAGGCCTTCGACCTCCGCTCCGTTCACCATCATCTTCACATGGGTCTTCGCCATCGTCTTGTCCTCCTCAGGCCGCTGCACGGGATGCGGCGCGTGTGAGCGCCCGCATGACCATGATGCCGCCGACATGGGTGCGATATTCGCTGGTGCCGCGTGCATCGGCCGCCGGGTTCATCACCGCGCGTGCCGCTGTTGCCGCCGCCTTCAGTGCCGCGTCATCGAGGCTCGTTCCGATCACTGCCCGGGCCGCGGCCTCCGCCAGTAGAGGCGTCTCGGAGAGATTGGTCAGGGCGATGGAACAGGCCGAGACCTTGCCGCCAGCCATGGTAAGTGTCACGGCCGCAGCCGCCGTGGCATAGTCGCCGACCTTGCGCTTCAGCTTCTCGTAGGCATAGCCGTGGCCGGCCGGCGGAACCGGGATGGAGATGGCGGTGAGGATCTCGCCGGGCTCGAGCGCGGTGAAATAGGCGCCCTGGTAGAAATCGGTGGCCGGCACGTCGCGGGTGCCGTCCGGTCCTTCCAGACGATAGCTGGCGCCGAGCGCCATCATCACGGCCGGCATGTCGTTGCCCGGATCGCCATTGGCGACATTGCCGCCCAGTGTGCCGACATAACGGACCTGGGGATCGGCGATCATCAACGCGGTCTCCTTCAGGATCGGCAGATGAAAGGCTATGTCCGCGGAATTGATGAGATCGTGCTGCGTGGTCATCGCGCCGATGACGAGTGCATTGCCGTCGCGACAGATGCCCTTGAGCTGGCCGATGCCGCCAAGATCGATCAGATGCTCGGGCGTTGCGAAGCGCAACTTCATCATCGGGATGAGGCTATGACCACCGGCGAGAGGCCTGACTTCCTCGCCGAGCTCGGACAATAGTTTCACCGCATCGGCGAGCGTTGCTGGCCGATGGTATTCGAATTCGCCTGGTATCATGGTTTCCTCCCATTCGCCGGTCGGGCGTCGACACGAACGATGAAAGAAGGGTGTTCGCGCTTCTGATGATGCGCAAGCAGCGGGCGCTGATCCTGTCACGAAGCTCGCTGTTTCGCACGAATTGCGGCAATTTCCGCACGAACTGCGTCAGCCGTTCTGACTTACTGGCGCATCGCTGCGCCGCGGACCAGACCGAGCCGTGCCTTGACCTCGGCGATCTTCGCCCGGCTGACCGGAACCACGTGCGGAACAGGTCCATCAAGCTCGATGATGGCGCCGTCGCCTTCCTTGCGCAGGAAGCTGACATGCGGAAGCGCGACGATGTGACTACGGTGGACGCGGGTGAAGAGAGCGGGATCGAGACGGGCCTCGGCCTCGGAAATCGACCAGGGACACATGCGTTCCCGCTGCCCGTCGTGGATCAGCGTGTAGTGGGCGTCGGCCCGGATGCTGCGGATGTCGGAAATGTCGATCAGCAGGGTTCCTTCGGTGCTGACCACGGGAATACGGCTGACCGGCATCTGCTTCGGTTGACCAATGCCGCCCAGAGGAAGGGCGCGCGAAGCGGGGTGATCGACCGGGCGTGTCGGGCGGTATTCGAGACCTGCCAGCGGATCTATGGGGCTGATGTCGGCTTCGTCGGGACCGAGCGTGGCCAATCGCTGCCGCTGTTCCGGGACGAGGAACAGCAGGAATCCGGCGGCGATGACGAAACAGAGAAGCGCGACCGCGAGCGAGAGCAGTTGCGGGGAGGCGACCAGGCCGCCGTACTCATGGTGATGGCCGGCCGCCGCGGAGACGAAATGCATGCCGTACATGGCGGTGTAGTGCATCCCCGAGACCGCGATGCCGAAGGCGATGGCGCTCAGCGCCAGCCGCAGGCCTCCCTGGCGGGCGAGATAGATCTTCAGGCCGCCATAGGCGGCTGCAACCGCGATGGCCACCGACAGCACGAGCATGCCGTAATCGTGCTGGATGGAGAAGTCGCCGGCAAGTCCGTGGATGCCGACATAGTGCATCGAGGCGATGCCCAGCCCGAGAAGCAGGGCCGAAGCGCTGACCCGCCCCTCGGACGGCTTGCCGATGCTGACGAAGAATAGCGAGATCCCGACCACCAGGGCGCACAGCAGGAACGAGATGACGGTCGGCAGGACGAGGTAGCTCGCATCCGCCGGGATCGGTGCCGCCAGCATGCCGACGAAATGCATGGTCCAGATGCCGATCGCCAGAAAGGCGGCCGCGCCGGTCAGAAGCAGGCGCGGATTGGCGTGCGGTGCCGTGCGGATGCGGGCTGCGATGCCGAAGCCCGTATAGCCGCCCAGTATCGCGACGGCGACCGAAAGCGCCACGAGAAATGGATCGTGTCCTGCGAACATCGACTCTTTGGCCGCCGCGTTCCTCCGCCGGCAACCGCCTCCTGCCGGAAAGGTACAACTGCGGCGGCGAGATTGGCAAGCCAGGCGTGCGCGCCGGACACGTCATACCGGCGCGGGGGCTGATCGGGCGAGCGCGCTTGGCGCCGCGCTCAGTCGATCATGGCGAGAAGCGTGTCGAGGCGGTCGGCCTCGCGCGGCAGCTTGTCCTGCCGCAGCCGGGCGATGCGCGGAAAGCGCATGGCGACGCCGGACTTGTGGCGCGTCGAGCGGGCAATGCCTTCAAAGGCGACCTCGACGACGAAACCATGCTCCGGGTCGGCCCTGAGTGCCCGGACCGGACCGAAGCGGTCGACGGTATTGTTGCGCACATAGCGATCGAGGATCTCAAGCTCGGCATCGGTGAAGCCGAAATAGGCCTTGCCGACCGGCACCAGAACGTCGCCGTCCTCCCCTGTCGTCCACACCCCGAAGGTGAAGTCGGAATAATAGCTGGATCGTTTGCCGTGCCCGCGCTGCGCATACATCAGCACCGCATCGGCGTTGAACGGCTCGCGCTTCCATTTGAACCAGGGCCCCTTGGCGCGTCCCGCCTGGTAGACGCTGTCCAGCCGCTTGATCATCACGCCTTCGATTACCGGATCGGGCGGATCGGTGCGCAGGCGTTCGAGTTCGTCCCAGCTGGAAAAGGGCACGAGCGGCGAAAGGTCGAAGCGGGTGGGTTGGCTGACTTCGATCAGGCCCGTCAGGCGCTCGCGGCGCTGGACGAAGGTTTCCTCGCGCACGTCTTCTTCGCCCTGGAAGAGAATGTCGTAGGCACGCAGGAAGGCCGGATATTCCCCCAGCATTTTCGAAGACACCGCCTTGCGGTTCAGCCGCTGCTGGAGATCGGAAAAGGTGCGGGTGGGCTCGTTGGAGCGCAACGTTCCGCCGATCAGCAGCTCTCCGTCGATCACGGCCTCGAAATCCGCCGCCTCGACGACATCCGGGAAGGCGTGGGAAATGTCGTCGCCCGAGCGTGAATAGAGCCGCGTGCGGCTGCCGGAGCGCGAAAGCTGGACGCGGATGCCGTCCCACTTCCATTCGGCGGCGAAATCACGCGGATCGAGGGCCTCGAGATCGCTCTCGCTCACCGGCGTCGACAGCATGACCGAATGGAAGATCGCCGGGCTGGCGAGCGCCGGCTTTTCTTCCGCGCCTTCGAGCCAGGCAAACAGAGTCTCATAGGGCGGTGCAAGGCCGTGCCAAAGGGTCTCGATCTCGGTGATGTCCTTGTTCCCCAAGGTCGCCAGAGCCTGCTTGGCAATTCGGGCGGACACCCCGATCCGCAATCCGCCGGTGACGAGTTTGAGGAAGGCGAAGCGGCCCGAACTGTCGAGCCGGTCCAGTAGATCGCGCACCGCGCTTCGGACTTCCGTGCGCCCGAGCGACCGCATCTTTTCGATTACGGCCGAAAGTCGCGGCTGGTCGGTGTCTGTCTGCGGCGTGTCCTTCTCTCCGTCCCAGACAAGCGCGATGGTTTCGGCCAGATCGCCGACATAGTCGTAGGAGTAGCGGAAAAGGACCTCGTCCAGGCGTTCCAGCACCAGTTCGCGCAGCATGGCCGGCTTGACCGTGCCGATATCGAGCGTGCCGGCAAGCGCTGCAAGCGCATAGCCGCGATCGGGATCCGGCGTTGCGCGGAAATAGTCGACGAGCAGGGTGAGCTTGCCGTTGCGGCTCGGCGTCAGCACCAGGCGGTCGAGGAGATCGGCAAAGGCCTTCATCCGGCGTCAGTCCCCCTCGTCTTCGTAACCGACCAGATGCAGCGGCCGCGCGGCGATGCCCTGAAGCTCGCACCACCTGACCAACGCCTCCTCGCGGCCATGGGTAACCCAGACCTGCCCGGGCTGCAGTTCCGAAATCGTCGCCGTCAGTTCCGGCCAGTCGCAATGGTCGGAGATGACCAGCGGCAGTTCCACCCCGCGCTGCTTGGCGCGCTGGCGCACCATCATCCAGCCCGAGGCGAAGACCGAAAGCGGATCGGCAAAGCGCCGTGCCCAGCGGTCGTTGAAGGCCGATGGCGGCCCGACGATCACGGCGCCGCGGAAGTCCTGCGCATCGTGGTCGTCGTCGGTCGCGGGCCGCAGATCGCCGAAATCGATGCCTTGGCTTTCATAATAGGTGCAGAGCTTCGACAGCGCGCCATGGATGTAGATCGGCCGGTCGTAACCGGAGCGGCGCAGCAGCGAGATGACCCGTTGCGCCTTGCCGAGCGCATAGGCGCCGACCAGATGGCTGCGGTCGGGAAACTGGCGAAGCGAGGTCAGCAGCCTGGCGATCTCTTCGGTCGGGTCGGGATGGTGAAACACCGGCAGCCCGAAGGTCGCCTCGGTGATGAAGACATCGCAGGCCACCGGTTCGAAGGGCGCGCAGGTCGGATCGGGGCTGCGCTTATAGTCGCCGGAAACGACGATCCGGGTCCCCTCCTTCTCGACCGCGATCTGGGCCGATCCGAGCACATGCCCGGCCGGATGGAAGCTCAGACCGACACCATTGAGGCTAAGGCTCTCGCCGTAGGCGACCGCCTGCTCGCTGCCACAGAAATCCGCGCCGCAGCGGATGCGCATGATGTCGAGGGTCTGGCGTGTCGCCAGGACCTTGCCGTGCCCCGGCCGGGCGTGGTCGGAATGCCCATGGGTGATCAGCGCCCGCTCGACCGGCCGCACCGGATCGACGTAGAAATCGCCCGCGGGGCAATAGAGACCCGCCGGGGTCGGATAGAGCAGGGATTCGGGCTTCATCATCAGGTTTCAGATAGGGCGGTGAGACACGCCCTACCAGAGGCCTCATGCCGAGAGGCGCGTCACGGCGAAGTAGCCGGCGGTCGCGGCCGTGGCGGTGAGGAAGCTGCCCCAGGCCATGTCGACGATGCTGACCGGAAGAGACCAGTCCTTCAGCGTCGCAAGATTGGTCATGTCATAGGTGCCGTAGGCGATCAGGCCGAGGAACGCGCCCCCCGCCAGCGCCGCCAGCCAGCCGCCGCCGGAGACAGCCGGCATCACGGCGAAGTAGACGATGCCGGCGACATAGACGAGATAGAAGAGGCCGGCCGCGGCGAAGTTGGGCGTCCCCAGCAGAAGCTCGCCGACATGACGCCGGTAGAAGCCGATGGCAATCCGCGACAGCCACAGATAGTCCAGCCCGAAGAACACGACGGCGGTGGCGACGTAGGCAATGGCATAGGTCATCATGGTCTGCTCCAGGGTTGGTGGGCTGGCGTGTTTCGGTGTTCAGATGCCGAGCATCGGCTGGACCAGCCGCACCAGCAGGCTGCGGAATTTCAGCGGCGCGTCGGTCACGGCAAGGCAGATGCAGTCCTCGTCCGGCGTCGCCACCGGCTGGTGTTGCATGCTTTCGTCCGCCTCCTCCAGGTCGCCGCGCTTGAACAGCGAGTGGCCGTCCTGGAAGCTGCCCTTCAGAACCAGCGTCAGCTCCCGTCCACCGTGCGAATGCTCGGGCACCGGCTTTCCGGCCGGGATCCTCAACAGGCGAACGCTCGTCTCTCGATCGCTCGTCGGGATGCGGATGTGATAGGCGCCGCGGCCGAGCGCCTTCCATTTCAGATCGGCGAGGTCGCCGCCGAGATAGGAGCGCAGAGGTTCGGGAATGACAGCGTCGCCGGCCGGGGCGGCCGGCTTGGCGGGCTCGCGCGGGGACGGCGGTGTGCCGCCGGAGAGGCGCGCCTTCATCGCTTCCCAGCTTCCGTCGTCGGCTGGCTCGTCGCAGGCCATTTCCAGCATTTCGCCGCCGGCATGTTCCATGAAGTCGAGCCGGCGCCGACAGGAGGGGCAAAGCGCCAGATGAGTGGCGATCGCGATGCTCCAGCCTTCGGCAAGGTCGCCGGCCGCGTAGGAGAGCAGGAGTTCGTCGCTGATATGGTGCTGAATGCTCATGCGCGTTCCTCCAGCGCGGCGCGCAGTTTGGCGAAGGCGAGACGGATACGCGATTTCACCGTGCCCATCGGCAGTCCGAGTTTCGTGGCGATCGCGCTGTGCGACGCCTCGTTGTAGAAGGACAGCTTCAGCAGCTCCAGCTGCTCGGCCGGCAGCGTTTCCATGGCGCGGCGAAGCCGGTCGGCCTCCTGGCGCCCTTCGAATTCCACGTCGGCCGGAGGCACGTCGTCGGGCACGAAGGCCGGATCGGTCGGATCGAAGACCGGCCGCTTCTCCTTGCGATAGGCATCGATGCGCAGGTTTCTGGCAATCGTGAAGATCCAGCTCGAGACATTGCCACGGGCAGGATCGAACTGATGGGCCTTGTTCCACACGGCCAGCATGGTTTCCTGCATCAGCTCTTCCGCCCCCTGGCCGTCGCGGGCAAGCTTGGCCATGTAGGCGCGAACCCGCGGGCCATAATGACGGAACAATGCCTCGAAGGCTTCGATATCCTTGTTCTGCCCGACGGCCGCCAGCATCTGTGAAAGGCTTCGTTGTGAAATCTCGTCGTTGGTATCGCGCGCCAAAGCCGATTTCTTCCCGTGATTGAGCGTCGCGGCTGTCGTTTGCCGCGCATAACGCCTCATAGCATTGTGACGGGGATCCGCCGAGATGAAAACTGCTCTTGTCATGATCGCCGTTACGGGCCTTGCCGCGGGCCGGATCACCGGCGGCGAATTTTTCGCCGTGGATCGATCCGGTCCCGGCCCCGGTCCGTACTGTGGCGCAGTGAACGAATTACGAGGGTCATTCCATGGATACCGGCTTGGGCAAGGCGACAGCATCGGGCAGGCGCAGGATCGCAGTGGTCGGGTCCGGCATATCGGGCCTGTCCGCCGCCTGGCTTCTCAGCCGCAGCGCCGACGTCGTGCTCTATGAGGCGGAAGGCCGGCCGGGCGGTCACTCCAATACAGTATTCGCGCGCTCGGGCGATCGTGACATTCCCGTCGACACCGGTTTCATCGTCTACAATGACCGCAACTATCCGAACCTGGTCGCCCTGTTCGACCATCTGTCGGTGCCGACCCTGCCGTCCAGCATGTCCTTTGCCGCATCGATCGATGGCGGCGCGTTCGAATATTCCGGCTCCGGGCTGAAGGGGTTGCTGGGCCAGAAGTCCAACCTGCTGCGACCGCGTTTCTGGTCAATGGTGAAAGATGTGCTGCGCTTCTACAAGGAGGCGCCGGCCCTGCTTTCGCGCGCCGAACTGGCCTCGGTGAGCCTCGGCGACTACCTCGCCTCGAGCGGCTATGGCGCGTCCTTCATCGAGGACCACCTCCTGCCCATGGGCGCGGCGATCTGGTCGACGACGGCCGGCGAGATGCGGCTCTATCCGCTGCACGCCTTCATCCGCTTCTTCGCCAATCATGGCCTTCTGTCGCTCGATGACAGACCCAAGTGGCGGACCGTGGCCGGCGGCAGCCGCGAATATGTAAAGCGCCTCCTCGCCGATTTTTCCGGAGAGCTGCGCCTTGGCCGGCCGGTGCAGACGATCCGCCGCGACAAGTTCGGCGTCGAACTGACCGATGCGTCCGGCCATGCCGACCGCTTCGACGATGTCGTGCTGGCCACCCATGCCGACCAGTCGCTGAAACTGCTCGGCGATGCGGATGCGGCCGAACGGGAAACGCTCGGCGCGTTTCAATACACCCGAAATCTCGCCGTGCTGCATTCCGATCCGCGGCTGATGCCGAAGCGCCGACAGGTGTGGTCGAGCTGGAACTACATTGCCGAACGCGACGACGCGGGCAACAAGGCCCTGTGCGTCACCTACTGGATGAACCTCCTGCAGTCGCTCGACCCGGCCCGGCCCCTGTTCGTCACACTCAATCCCTGCCGTGCCATCGATCCGGATCACGTCATTCAGATTTTCGATTACGAACATCCGCTGTTCGATCTCAAGGCCAACGCCGCCCAGCGGCGCCTCTGGCAGCTGCAGGGTCGACGCAATACCTGGTTCTGCGGCGCCTATTTCGGCAGCGGTTTCCACGAGGACGGTCTGCAGGCGGGCTTGGCCGTGGCGGAAGCGCTCGGCGGCGTGCGCCGGCCGTGGTCCGTCGAGAACGAATCCGGACGCATCGACCACGTCCGTCATCTCGAGGCGGCGGAATGACCCTGGCATCGGCCATATATACCGGTCACGTATCGCATGTCCGGCACAGGCCGCGGCAGCACAAGCTGCGCTACAGCGTGTTCTCGCTGCTGGTCGACCTTGATGAACTGCCGCGGCTCGATCGCAGCCTGGGCCTGTTCGGCCACAACCGGCGCGCCGTCTTCTCGCTGCGTGATACCGATCACGGAGATGGAACCGTCGGCGGGCTCAGGACCTGGGTCGAGGCACACCTTGAGAGTGCGGGCGTGTTCGAACCCGGCATGGCGATCCGCATGCTGTGTTATCCGCGCATCCTCGGTTTCGTCTTCAATCCGCTGACGGTCTATTTCTGCCACAGGGCCGACGGTTCGCTTGCGGCCATCCTCTACGAGGTGTGCAACACCTTCAAGGAGAGGCACACCTACGTCATTCCGGTTGCCGGTGACGGAAAGGCCGTCACCCACGCCTGCGCCAAGGAAATGTATGTCTCGCCGTTCATGCCGATGGAATGCACCTACCAGTTTCGCATCCTGCCGCCCGGCCCCTCCGTCACGGTCAATATCAGCGAGAGCGACGGCGAGGGTCTCCTGCTCTTTGCGTCCTTCGCGGGCAAGAGACGCGAGCTCTCGACGCGCTCCCTGGCCGCCATGCTGGTCGCCTATCCGCTGATGACGCTCAAGGTGCTGGCCGGGATTCACTGGGAGGCCCTGCGTCTCTGGCTGAAGCGTGTGCCGATCCATCGGCACACGCCCGCAAACGCGCGGATCGCCAGCACGGTCGTTTTCAAGAATGGGATGGAAAAACCATGAGTCATGCCGAACAGGGAACTTCGACGGTCGCCGCGGCGCGCCCGATCTGGCAGCGGATGCTGTGCCACTGGGTCGACAGGATCGCCGTTGGGCGCCTCGTCCTGCAGTTCGAGGGCGGCGCAGAGCATGTCGTGAAGGGCGGTGCCCCGGGTCCCTCCGCGGTGCTGATGGTGCGGCGGCCGCGCGTGCTGCTGCGGCTGATGGCCGGCGGTACGCTGGGCTTTGCCCGCACCTATATCGACGGCGACGTCGACAGCCCCGACATCGGTGCCGTGCTGGAACTGGCGGTCGCCAACGAGAAGGCCTTTTCCGGATTGATGGCGCCCTCGGCCCTGGTCGGCGGGATTGCCCGCTTGCGCCACCGGCTGCGGCGCAATTCGCCGAAGGGTAGCCGGCGAAACATCTCCTTCCACTACGATCTCGGCAACGACTTCTACAAGCTCTGGCTCGACCGGACGATGACCTATTCCTCGGCCCTGTTCGATGCCCACACGCAGAACCTCGCCGAGGCGCAGGAGGCAAAGTACGCGCGCATCGTCGAGGAGCTGGAGATCGGTCCGGACGACCATGTGCTGGAGATCGGCTGCGGCTGGGGCGGCTTTGCCGAATATGCGATCCGTGCCACCGGCTGCCGCGTGACGGGGCTGACGCTTTCGGTCGAGCAGGCCAGGTTCGCCGAGGATCGGCTGGAGCGCGCCGGCCTTTCCGATCGTGCCGATATTCGCCTCGAAGACTACCGCCACTGCCAGGGCCGTTTCGACAGGATCGTCTCGATCGAGATGTTCGAGGCTGTCGGCGAGGAGAACTGGCCGGTCTATTTCGAAGCGGTACGCGACCGGCTGAAGCCGGGTGGCAGCGCCATGGTGCAGTCCATCACCATCCACGAGGACCGCTTTCACAGTTACCGGCGCAATGCCGACTTCATCCAGACCTATATCTTCCCCGGCGGCATGCTGCCCTCGGTCGAGGCCTTCAATGACTGCGTCCGGCAGGCAGGCCTTACCGTCGGGCACATGCTGGCCTTCGGCCGGGACTATGATCGCACGCTGATCGCCTGGGACCATGCCTTCGTCGCCAACTGGCCGGCCATCGAGACGCTCGGCTTCGACCGCAAGTTCTACAAGCTCTGGCGCTTCTACCTTCACTACTGCGCCGTGGGCTTTCGCACGGGACGGATCGACGTCGTCCAGTTTCGTCTCGACAAGACCAGATAGCGCCTCAGCCCGGCGATCGAAGCATCCGGCGCGTCAGCGTGAACCGCAGGCGCGCCGGAAGCGCGTGCAGGAGCTTCATCGCAACCGCCATCTTCCACGGGAAGACGATCTCGTAGTGGCCAGCCGCGAGGCCGTCGGCGATGGAGTCGGCTGCCGATTCAGCCGAGACGAGGAACGGCATGGGAAAATCGTTCTTGCGGGTGAGCGGCGTGTCGACGAAGCCCGGATTGACGATCGAAATCCGCACGCCATGGGCAGCGAGCTCCGGCTGGAAGGCTTCACACATGACATTGAGCGCCGCCTTCGTCGCCCCGTAGCTTGCCGCACCCGGCAGGCCGACATAGCCGGATACCGAGGCCACGACGGCGATCTGTCCGCTCTTGCGCGCAATCATCGCGGGCATGACCGCCTCGAGGCACTGCGCTGTACCGACCAGATTGAGGCCGACCATCGTGCCGAAGCGTTCGCTGTCGAAATCCGCCGCGTAGTCGCGGAAATAGGTGCCGGCCGCGAACACCGCGAGATCCACGGGGCCGAGGTCTGACCCGATCGCGGCGAAGGTGGCATGCACCGCTTCCCTGTCCGTCACGTCAAGAGCGTATGCGACGATCCGTCCATTGCTCTCGGCGGCCAGCGAAGCGAGTTCGTCCACGCCGCGGGCGCTGGCAGCAATGGTCCAGCCGTCGCGGGCGAGACGCAGGGCGAGAGCGCGGCCGATGCCGGAGCTGGCGCCGGTGATCCAGGCAATGCGGCGCGGTGCTGCCTTGCTCGCGTCCGCCTGCCGTGTGGTGCTGATCGTTTCCATGAAAACCTCTCGAACCGTTTGCCCTATCCTCGGGATACGGCAAACGGCTTCGATCGGTTCAGATCCGGGGACGCGGCGATCAGCGCCCGCCGTTGACGGCGACGAAGCTTTCCATGCGCAGCAGCGCCAGTTGCGGCTGGTCGAGCACATTGGCCTGGTCGGCGAGGCGGAAGACGTCGCAGTAATGCAGGATGCCGCGGGCCGACTGCATGCCGGCCGGCATGGTGAAGTGGTCCTGATGGCCGTTCAGCCAGGCGATGAACACCACGCCCGCCTTGTAGTATTGCGTCGGCGCCTCGAAGATCTTGCGCGACAGCGGAACCGTCGGCGCCAGAACCTTGCGAAATTCGTCGCGATCGCCCCTCGCCAGCGCCGCGAGCGCATGCGAGGCCTGCGGCGCCACCGCGTCGAAGATGCCGAGCAAGGCGTGGCTGTAGCCGTCCGGGCCGTCCTCGATCAGGTCGGCATAGTTGAAGTCGTCGCCGGTGTAGCAAAGCACCCCTTCGGGCAGCCGTTTGCGCAGCGCGATCTCCTTGGCATTGTCGAGCAGCGAGATCTTGATGCCTTCGACCTTGTCGCGGTTCTCGCCGATGATCGAGATCACGGTATCGAGCGCCTCGTCGAAGCTGTCGCTTCCCCAGTAGCCGGCGAGCTGCGGGTCGAACATGCTGCCCAGCCAGTGCAGGATGACCTTGTCCTTCGCTTGCGACAGGATACGGCGATAGACGGCGCGGTAGTCGTCCGCGGATCTGGCCACCCGCGCCAAAGCCCGGCTGGCCATCATGATCGTTCTGCCGCCATTGGCCTCGACAAAACCCATCTGGGTCTCGTAGGCGCGGATCACGTCGTCGAGCGAGCGGGCATCTTCCGGAGCAAGATGATCAGTGCCGGCGCCGCAGGCGAGGTCGGCGCCCGGCACATGGCGCGCATCGGCCAGCGAGCGGCGAATGAGTTCCTGTGCTCCCGCCCAGTCGAGCCCCAGGCCGCGCTGCGCCGTATCCATGGCCTCGGCGATCTTGAAGCCGAGGCTCCAGAGATGGTGGCGGAAGGCCATGGTCCGGTCCCAGTCGATTGCCGGTGCGCCCCAGGGGTCGCGATCGCGAAACGGGTCCGAGACGACGTGCGCGGCAGCATAGGCGATGCGGTTGAAGCGCGGCGGCGCTGTGGGCCGTGCCGTGGGCGTACCGACCAGGCGATAGTCCTCGATCGTGCCATCCATCTTCGGCAGGGTAATGGTCTGCATCATGGCTTCCTCCTCCATGTTTCGATCGCTCAATAATTTAGATCGTTCCAAATGACAAGTCCCGGCAGTGGCGTATTTCGGCGTATTGGAGCGCCGTTTAATCTGACATAGTAGAGAAGGCGTCCGACAAAATTATCAAAAAAAGCAACCTAAACAGTTAAAAGTGCGCGAGCATGGTCGCGTGCGGCCGTGCCATCCATCACGATTGAAGGAAATTCACCTTTCCTGCTTGACAGATTTGGATCGTTCCAATTATGAGTCCAATCCAGATTGAAATTCGGGAGGATCTGCAGATGGGAGAAAGGGTGACGGTCATCGACATCGCACGCGCCGCTGGCGTGTCGAAGTCGACCGTGTCTCTCGTCCTGCAGGGCAGCCCGCTGGTCAACGAGGGAACGCGCGCCAGGGTCAACGCGGCGATCCGCGAGCTCGGTTACGTCTATAATCGCGGCGCGGCCAATCTGCGCCAGTCGAACGCCAAGTCGAAGATCATCGGCGTGGTCGTCAACGACCTGACCAACAGCTTCTTCGCCGAGCTTGCCGTCGGCATCGATATGACGGTCCAGTCCGCCGGCTTTGTCCAGTTCCTCGCCAATTCGGCGGAAAACCCGGATCGCCAGCGCGAGGTCGTCAACTCGATGCGCGAGCATGGCATTTCCGGCCTGATCATCTCTCCGGCGCGCGGCACGGCCGCCGCCGACCTAAAGCCGCTGGCTGCGGCCGGCATTCCGGTGGTCGCCGTGGTGCGCAACGTGCCGGGCGCGCGGGTCTCCTCGCTGCTGTCGGACAATGCCGCCGGCGCCAGGGCCGCGGTCGAACATCTGATTTCGCTTGGCCATCGCCGCATCGCTTTCCTGGGTGGTTTTCCGGACACGACCGTCTTCTCCGAGCGCCTTGGCGGCTATCGCGAGGCGTTGCGTGCCGCCGGTCTCGATTGCGGCGACGATCTGGTCATGGCCTCCGCCCCTTCGCGCGTCGGCGGCATGGTGGCGATCGAGCGCTGTCTGGCTCTCGCCAATCGCCCCACCGCGGCGCTGTGCTTCAACGATGCGGTCGCCTTCGGGGTCTGCGACGGCCTGCGCAAGGTCAGGCTCGATCCGGGCGCGGATTTCGCCGTTGTCGGCTTCGACGACGTGATCGAGGCAAAGACGGCGGTGCCGGCGCTGACGACGGTGTCGATCGACCCGCAGGGCATGGGCCGACGCGCGGCGCAACTGCTGCTGAAACAGATCAATGCCGGAAAGGTGGAGCCCGAGGCCGTCATCAGCCCGGCGCACCTGGTGGTTCGCCGCAGTTGCGGCGCAGAGGGTGCCCAGGGAGAGGGCCATATCGGCGGCTTGACAATGGAGGGCGCGGCGACCGTCGCGCTTTGAGGAAATGAAGTTCGGCGCGGCCGGGAGGCCGGCGCGGGAGGAGGAAGCATGGTTCGCTGGGGCCTGATCGGCGCAAGCACGATCGCACGCGAATGGGTCATCGGAGCAATCCGCGCCAATGGCGGCGAATTGTCATCCGTTCTGAGCAGCAATGCCGAACGTGGCAGCGCCTATGCCGCCGATAACGGCATCGCCCGTGTCGCTGCGACACTCGGCGAGATCGTCAATGATCCGGCGATCGACGCCGTCTACATTTCGACCACCAACGAACTGCATCGCGACCAGGCCATTGCCGCCGCCCGTGCCGGCAAGCATGTGCTGTGCGAAAAGCCGCTGGCGCTCTCCCTCGACGATGCGCGGTCGATGATTGCCGAGGCGCGCAAGGCGGGCGTCGTTCTCGCCACCAATCACCATCTGCGCAATGCCGCGAGCCACCGCGTCATGCGCGCGGCGATCGCCGAAGGTCGGATCGGCAGGCCGCTGGCCGCCCGCGTCTTCCATGCGGTCTATCTGCCGCCCCACCTGCAGGGCTGGCGCCTCGAGCGGCCGGATGCCGGCGGCGGTGTGATCCTCGACATCACAGTGCACGACGCCGATACCCTGCGCTTCGTGCTGAACGACGATCCGGTGGAAGTGACCGCCTTCAGCCAGTCGGCCGGCATGGGCCAGTCCGGTCTGGAAGACGGCGTGATGGGCGTGATGCGCTTCAAGTCGGGCCTGATCGCCCAGTTCCACGATGCCTTCACGGCGAAATTCGCCGAAACCGGCTTCGAGGTGCATGGCACGGAGGGATCGCTGATCGCCCGCAACGTCATGACCCAGCGCCCCGTCGGCAGCGTCGTGCTGCGCAATGCCGAGGGCGAACGCGAACTGCCGCTCGATCAGAGCGATCTCTACAGCCGCGCGATTGCCAATTTCCATGCCGCGATCGCCGGCAAGGGCAAGCCCTCGGCCACCGGTGAAGACGGCCTCTGGTCGCTGGCGACCGGTCTCGCAGTGGTCAAGTCGGCGGCGAGCGGCGCGGCCGTCAAGATTGAAACCGGACTTTGAGCATAACCATGAGCAAGCAGATCACCCCGGCCGAAGCCGCCGCCCTGATCCCCGATGGCGCCATCGTCTCCGTCTCGTCGTCGAGCGGCCTCGGTTGCCCGGACCTGATGCTGAAGGCGATCAGCGAACGCTTCGAGACAACCGGCCATCCGCGGAACCTGACGACGCTTCATCCGATCGCCGCCGGCGACATGAGCGGCATCAAGGGCATCGACCATATCGCCCGCAAGGGGCTTCTGGCGCGCATCATCGGCGGCTCCTATCCCTCCGGCCCTTCGACCTCCGAGCCGCCGCTCATCTGGCAGATGGTCACCGGAAACGAGATCCCGGCCTACAACATTCCCTCCGGCATCCTCTTCGACATGCACCGCGAGGCCGCTGCCAAGCGGCCGGGCGTGATCACAAAGATCGGTCTCGAAACCTTCGTCGATCCGGACCGCCAGGGCTGCGCCATGAATGCGGCCGCGGCCGAACAGCCGGTCGTCCGGAAGATCGAGTTTGAAGGTGAAGAGTGGCTGTATTTCCCGGCCATCGTTCCGCAGGTTGCCATCATCCGCGCCACCACTGCCGACGAGCGCGGCAACCTCACCTATGAGCACGAGGGCGCCTATCTCGGCGGCCTCGACCAGGCGCTCGCCGCCCGCAACAATGGCGGCATTGTCATTGCCCAGGTCAAGCGTTTGACCAAGGACGGCTCGCTGAAGCCGCATGACGTGCGCGTGCCTGGCATGCTGGTCGACTACGTCATCGTCGATCCCGACCAGAAGCAGACGACCCAGACGCTCTACGATCCGGCGATCTCGGGGGAGATCTTCCGCCCGCTCGACAGCTTCCATGTGCCGGAATTTGGCATCCAGAAGGTCATCGCCCGCCGCGTGGCGCAGGAGCTGGAAGCCGGAAGCTGCGTCAATCTCGGCTTCGGCATCTCCGCCAACGTGCCGCGCATCCTGCTCGAAGAGGGACTGCATGGCGCCGTCACCTGGGTGATCGAGCAGGGGGCCGTCGGCGGCGTGCCGCTTCTGGATTTCGCCTTCGGCTGCGCCTCCAATGCCGACGGCTACATGCCGTCGCCCTATCAGTTCACCTACTTCCAGGGCGGCGGCTTCGACGCCTCGCTGCTCTCCTTTCTTGAGATCGGCCGCGACGGCTCGGTCAACGTCTCCAAGCTCGCCTTCCGCCCGCATGTGACGGCCGGCGCCGGCGGCTTCGTCGACATCACGGCACGGGCCAAAAAGATCGTCTTCTCCGGCATGTTCAATGCCGGCGCCAAGCTCGCCCTGGAAGACGGACGCCTGGTCGTCGAAAAGGAAGGTAAGCTGAAGAAGCTGGTCAACGAGGTCGAACACGTGACCTTCTCCGGCCATCGTGCCATCAGCCAGGGCCAGGACATCACCTATGTCACCGAGCGCTGCGTGATGAAGCTGACGCCGGACGGCATCATGCTCACCGAAATCGCGCCGGGCATTGATCTCGAAAGCCAGATCCTCGCCCAGTCGGAATTCCCGCTGCTCATCTCGCCGGATCTCAAGGGCATGGATCATGAGCTGTTCCGCGATGCGCCGATCGGCCTGACACTTCCGAAAAAGCCGAAGCGGGTGCTGGAGGTGTCCCATGACTGAACCCCGCATCCGGCTTGCCGTTGACGGTTCCATCGCCACCATCACCTTGGCGCGCGCCGACAAGCTCAATGCGCTCGACCTCGACATGCTGGGCGAGCTTTCGGCCATCCTCGATCGCGTCGAGGCCGACAGCGCCGTTCGCGTTGTCATCCTGACCGGCGAGGGCAAGGCCTTCTCCGCTGGCGGCGACATCGCCGCCTGGGGCGGCATGCAGCCCGAACAATTCGGCCATCACTGGGTGCGCCATGGCCACCGGATCTTCGACCGGTTGGCGACGCTGCGCATGCCGGTGATCGCCGCGATGAACGGCCATGCGCTGGGCGGCGGGCTGGAACTCGCCGGCGCCGCCGACATCCGCATCGCCGAGCGCCAGGCGAAGATCGGTTTGCCGGAAACATCGCTCGGCATGGTGCCCGGCTGGTCGGGCACGCAGCGGCTGGTGCGCCGCTTCGGCGCCCAGATCGTGCGGCGCATGGTGCTGGGCGGCGAAATGTTCGTAGCCGAAGAGGCACGCGCCAACGGCCTGGTCGATCTCGTGGTCGAGACCGGCGAAGCGCTGAATGCCGCCAAGGACTATGCCGCGCGGATCGCGGCACGCGGCCCTGCCGCCGTCGAGATCTCGAAACTCATGCTGTCCATCGCCGGCGACGAGGACAATGGTGCGGCCGTCGAGGCGCTGGGATCGATCCTGGTGGCCAAGACCGGCGACCTGAAGGAGGGCGTGTCCGCCTTCAGGAAAAAACGCGCCGCCGAATTCAAGGGAGAATGGTAATGCCGGTACTCGTCACGCCCAGGAAGATCGAAGACGCGACGGTTCGCGAATTCTCCATGCTGATCGACGGCAAATGGGGCGCCGGTACCGACGGCCGCACGCTGGAGCGCGTTGCCCCTGGACATGGCGTGGTCGTCAGCCGCTACCAGCAGGCAAGCGCCGCGGACGCGGAGCGTGCCATCCTTGCCGCCCGCAAGGCCTTCGACGACGGTCCCTGGCCGCGCATGACGGCCGCGGAACGCTCCGGCATCCTGCTGAAGGCGGCCTCCCTGATCGAGGAACGGCTGGACGAGATCGCCTATCTCGATGCCGTCGAAGCCGGCAAGCCGATTACCCAGGTCAGGGGCGAGATCGCCGGCGCCGTGGACATCTGGCGCTATGCCGCGGCCCTTGCCCGCGACCTGCACGGCGAAAGCTACAACACGCTTGGCGACGGCACGCTTGGTGTGGTGCTGCGCGAGGCGATCGGCGTGGTATCGATCATCACGCCATGGAACTTCCCCTTCCTGATCGTCGGCCAGAAGTTGCCCTTCGCGCTTGCGGCTGGCTGCACCTGCGTCGTCAAGCCGTCCGAACTCACCTCCGGCTCGACCCTGGTGCTCGGCGAGATCTTGATCGAGGCCGGCGTGCCCGCCGGCGTCGTCAACATCGTGGTCGGCACCGGCCCGGAGGTCGGTGCGCCGATGACCACCCATCCGGCGGTCGACATGATCTCGTTCACCGGCTCGACCGGCGTCGGGCGCCTGACCATGGCCAACGCGGCCCAGACGCTGAAGAAGGTCTCGCTCGAACTCGGCGGCAAGAACCCGCAGATCGTCTTTCCCGACGCCGATCTGGAGGCCTTCATTGATGCTGCCGTGTTCGGCGCCTGGTTCAATGCCGGCGAATGCTGCAATGCCGGCTCGCGTCTGATCCTGCACAAGAGCATCGCCGACGATGTGGTGGCCCGGATCGCCGCGCTTTCCAATGCCGTCAAGGTCGGCGATCCGCTCGACCCGACGACCCAGGTCGGCGCGATCATCACCCCGCAGCATCTGGAAAAGATCGCGGGCTATGTATCGGGCGCGGCGGTCGGCGGGGCCAATATCGCCTATGGCGGCTCGACCATCGATTTCGGCATGGGCCAGTTCATGACCCCGACAATCCTCGACAAGGTGACCCCGGACATGGCGGTCGCGCGCGAGGAAGTCTTCGGTCCCGTCCTTTCGGTCCTGACATTTGAGACGACGGACGAAGCGATCCGTATTGCCAACGCCATCGACTACGGCCTGTCGGCCGGGGTCTGGAGCCGCGACTTCGACACCTGCCTGACGGTTGGCCGCAAGGTCCGCGCCGGTACGGTCTGGATGAACACCTTCATGGATGGCGCTTCGGAACTGCCCTTCGGCGGTTATCGTCAATCGGGCCTCGGGCGCGAACTCGGCCGTCACGCGGTCGAAGACTACACCGAGACCAAGACCCTCAACATGCATATCGGCGCGCGCACCGGCTGGTGGATGCCGCGCTGAAAAAGACCCGGAACACATAGTGTTCAATCGATTTAAAAATGTGTTTCGGTGTTCTTGACGTTGGTCAAGTTATGACTTCTTTAATACCCCTGCGGTGGGAGACCGCATGAAATACCGGACCTGGCGCGAATGTGCCTGGTCCATCCAAACGGCGGGGAGGAGTTCCGCCGCCTTGACTTGCAACCGGGAGGAATACGATGCGCAAGTTCTTGACTACCACGACTGCAGCAGCCCTGATCGCCACGATGGCAGGCGGCATCGCCCGCGCCGCCGACAATGTCGAAGTTCTGCATTGGTGGACTTCGGGTGGTGAGGCCGCGGCTCTCGACGTCCTGAAGAAGGACCTCGAAGGCAAGGGCATTTCCTGGACCGACATGCCCGTCGCCGGTGGCGGCGGTACGGAAGCGATGACGGTGCTTCGCGCCCGCGTCACGGCCGGCAACGCGCCGACCGCCGTGCAGATGCTCGGCTTCGACATTCTCGACTGGGCCAAGGAAGGCGCGCTCGGCAATCTCGACGAAGTCGCCGCCAAGGAAGGCTGGGACAAGGTCATCCCGACCGCTCTGCAGCAGTTCTCCAAGTATGACGGCCACTGGATCGCCGCTCCGGTCAACGTCCACTCCACCAACTGGCTGTGGATCAACAAGGCAGCGCTCGACAAGGCCGGCGGCAAGGAGCCGACGAGCTGGGAAGAACTGGTGGCATTGCTCGACAACTTCAAGGCACAGGGCATCACCCCGGTCGCCCATGGCGGCCAGCCCTGGCAGGACGCGACCATCTTCGACGCCGTCGTGCTTTCGCTCGGCAATGATTTCTACAAGCAGGCCTTCATCGATCTCGATCCGGCGGCACTCTCCGGCGACAAGATGAAGGAAGCCTTCGACCGCCTGGCGAAGCTCCGCTCCTACGTCGACGACAACTTCTCCGGCCGCGACTGGAACCTCGCTTCCGCCATGGTCATCGAAGGCAAGGCCGGCGTTCAGTTCATGGGCGACTGGGCCAAGGGCGAATTCATCAAGGCCGGCAAGAAGCCGGGCTCCGACTTCGTCTGCATGCGCTTCCCCGGAACGCAGGGCTCCGTCACCTTCAACTCCGACCAGTTCGCCATGTTCAAGGTCGCCGACGACAAGGTGCCGGCACAGCTCGCCATGGCATCGGCCATCGAGAGCCCGACCTTCCAGTCGGCCTTCAACGTGGTCAAGGGTTCGGCCCCGGCCCGCACCGACGTGTCGGACGAAGCCTTCGACGATTGCGGCAAGAAGGCGATCAAGGACCTGGCCGAAGCCAACACCAACGGTTCGCTGTTCGGCTCCATGGCCCATGGCCACGCCAACCCGGCCTCGGTGAAGAACGCCATCTATGACGTCGTCACGCGCGCCTTCAACGGCGAACTCAACTCCGACGAAGCCGTCAAGGAACTGGCGGCCGCTGTCGAGGGTGCAAAGTAAAGCCAAGGGGGCGGGGGCATCTGCCCCTCACCCTGACCCTCTCCCCGCAGGCGGGGAGAGGGGACGGCCAACGCGGTGCCGCATCTCCCTTCTCCCCGCTCGCGGGGAGAAGGTGCCGGCAGGCGGATGAGGGGCATCTCCCCTCGCCAGAATTTGAAAATACACAAGAAAACGGTGGTAACGACTATGGACAGCCGCAGCCGGCTGCAGGAGCTTTTGCCAAAGCTCGTGCTGGCACCCAGTTTCCTTATCGTGCTCGTCTTCGTCTACGGCTTCATCGCCTATACGGGCTTCCTGTCGATGACGGACAGCAAGATGCTGCCGTCCTACAATTTCGTCGGCCTCGCCAACTACACCAAGCTCTGGGCCCTGCCGCACTGGTGGCGCGCGCTCGGCAATCTCGGCATCTTCGCTTCGCTCTACATCGTCATCTGCTCGGTGCTGGGCCTCGGGCTTGCCATCCTGCTAGACCAGAAGATCCGCGCCGAGGGGCTTCTGCGGCCGATCTATCTCTATCCGATGGCGCTCTCCTTCATCGTCACCGGCACCGCGTGGAAGTGGTTCCTCGATCCCGGCATCGGGCTGGAGAACACCATGCACCTCTGGGGCTGGGAGAGCTTTGCCTTCGACTGGATCAAGGACCGCAACTACGCCATCTACTGCGTGGTGATCGCCGCCGTCTGGCAGTCCTCCGGCTTCGTCATGGCGATGTTCCTGGCGGGACTTCGCGGCGTCGACAATGAGATCATCAAGGCCGCGCAGATCGACGGCGCCTCCACCGCCACCGTCTATCGCCGCATCATCATCCCGCTGATGCGCCCGGTCTTCCTTTCCGCCTTCGTCGTGCTCGCCCATCTCGCCATCAAGGCCTACGACCTCGTCGTGGCGCTGACCGGCGGCGGGCCGGGGCAGGCGACCGAGGTGCCGGCCACCTTCATGTATTCCTATACCTTTACCCGCAACCAGATGGGCATCGGCGCGTCCTCGGCGATCATCATGCTGATCATGATCTTCTCGATCATCGTGCCTTACCTCTATTCCGAAATCCGCGGAGGAAAACGCTGATGAGCGCGTCGAGCCCCGACAATGTCATCTCGCACGGCCGCCTGACGCGGGCGCTGATCTACACGGCGCTGATCCTGTTCGCGGTCTACTACATGCTGCCGCTCTACGTGATGGTGGTGAATTCGCTGAAACCCCTGGAAGAAATCCGCCAGGGCGGTATGCTCAACCTGCCGAAGGTCTGGACCATCGAGCCCTGGCTGTCGGCCTGGTCGACAGCGCAGATCGGCGTTCAGCCAACGGGCCTCAAGCCCTTCTTTATCAACTCGATCCTGATGGTCGTGCCGGCCGTGGCGATCTCGACAATCATCGGTGCACTCAACGGCTATGTGCTGACCAAGTGGCGCTTCCCAGGCTCCAACGTGTTCTTCGGGCTGCTGCTCTTGTCCTGCTTCATCCCGTTCCAGATCGTGCTGATCCCGATGGCCCGCATCCTCGGCATCCTGGGTCTCGCCGGATCGATCTGGGGCCTGATCATGGTGCATGTGATCTACGGCCTCGGCTTCACCACGCTCTATTTCCGCAACTATTACGAGGCCTTCCCGACCGAGCTGGTGCGGGCGGCGCAGATCGACGGCGCGAGCTTCTTCCAGATCTTCCGGCGCATTCTCCTGCCGTCCTCCGGTCCGATCATCGTCGTGTCGGTCATCTGGCAGTTCACCAATATCTGGAACGACTTCCTGTTCGGCGCCTCCTTCTCCGGCGCCTCCTCGACGCCGATGACGGTTGCGCTCAACAACCTCGTTTCGTCCTCGACCGGGGTCAAGGAATACAATGTCCACTTCGCGGGCGCGATCCTCGCCGCCCTGCCCACCCTCATCGTCTATATCGTCTCCGGACGATATTTCGTGCGCGGCCTGATGTCCGGCGCCGTGAAAGGATAACCATCATGTCGTTTCTGCAGATTTCTCACCTCCGCAAGTCCTACGGCGCGCTCGAGATCCTGAAGGACATCAATCTCGAGATCGAGGAGGGCGGCTTCCTCGTGCTGGTCGGCCCGTCCGGCTGCGGCAAGTCGACCCTGCTCAACACCATTGCCGGTCTGGAGCCGATCACGTCCGGCGAAATCTCGATCAATGGCCGCAACGTCGCCGGCCTGCCGCCGTCGAAGCGCGACATTGCCATGGTGTTCCAGTCCTACGCGCTCTACCCGAACATGACGGTGGCCGGGAACATCGCCTTCGGCATGGAGATCCGCAAGGTTCCGAAGGAAGAGCGCGAAAAGGCGATTGCCGGCGTGGCCGAGATGCTGCAGATCGGCCATCTGCTCGACCGCAAGCCGAGCCAGCTCTCGGGCGGCCAGCGCCAGCGCGTCGCCATGGGCCGCGCTCTGGTGCGCAATCCGCAGGTCTTCCTGTTCGACGAGCCGCTGTCCAATCTCGATGCCAAGCTGCGTGTCGACATGCGCACCGAGATCAAGCGCCTGCATGCCCGCATGAAGACCACCATCGTCTACGTCACCCACGACCAGATCGAGGCGATGACGCTGGCGACCAAGATCGCCGTGCTGAAGGATGGCGTGCTGCAGCAGTTCGGTTCACCGGCGGAGATCTACAACGACCCCGCTAATATGTTCGTCGCCGATTTCATGGGGTCTCCGGCGATGAACCTCCTGACCGCCAGGGTCGAAAATGGCGCGGGTGGCCTGGCGATCACGCTCGACCGTCCGGGCAGCACGCCGCTGTCCCTGCCGCTTGCTGCCGACAAGGCGGCGCTTGCCGCCCATGCCGGCCGCGACGTGGTGTTCGGCATCCGCCCGGAGGCGCTGACGGATCCGGACGGTTCCGACCGCAACGCCCGGACCCTGGTCGAGGGCGAATGCCTGATCGAGGTGGTGGAACCCGCCGGTTCCGACACCTTCGCCGTCACCAAGCTCGGTGGCAAGGAAGTCGTCGCCCGCCTTCGGGCCGATGCCCGCATCGCCGCCGGCCAGACGGCCAAGCTTGCCTTCAATCTCGACAAGGCGGTCTTCTTCGATCCGAAGACGCAAGACCGGATCGCCTGAGCACGGCCATGACAACCACGCCCGACATCGTCATCATCGGCTCGGGGATCGGCGGCTCGACGGTTGCCGCCGGGCTTGCGTCGTCCGGCGCCAATATACTGATCCTCGAGGCCGGCGACCATATCGCCGACCGGCCGGAAAACCGCGACCAGCGGGCAATCTTCCAGCGCGGCCATTTCCGCCCGAAGGAGATGTGGTACGAGGCCGACGGCACGGCCTTCAATCCCGGCAATTATTACAATGTCGGCGGCAATTCGAAATTCTACGGCGCGGTCCTGGTGCGCTACCGCGCCGAGGATTTCGCCGAGATGAAGCATCGCGAGGGCGTCTCGCCGGCCTGGCCCTTCCCCTACGAGGAACTGGAGCCCTGGTACACCGAGGCGGAGCGGCTCTACCAAGTGCATGGCGCGCTCGGCGAGGATCCGACCGAGCCCGTACATTCGGCGCCCTATGCCTTCCCGCGGGTGCCCGACGAACCGGCCATCGCCGCGGTGCGCCGGAAGCTGAAAGACAACGGTCTGCACCCCTATTCCCTGCCGCTCGGCCTCGATCTCGACCGCTGGCTTGCGAAGGCGAAGACCCCGTGGGATGCGCATCCGAACGCCCAGGACGGCAAGATGGATGCAGAGACGACGGCGCTGGCCATGGCGCTCCAGCATGCCAATGTCACGCTGCAGGTCCGCTCGCGCGTCACGCGGCTGGAAACCTCCGAGGACGGCCGCCGCATCGTCGCCGTGCATGTGCTGCGCGATGGCGTCGCGGAAAGGATCGCCCCCCGCCTCGTCATTCTTTCGGCCGGCGCCGTGCAGTCGGCGGCCCTCCTGCTGCGCTCGGCGAACGATCGCCATCCGCGCGGTCTGGCGAACTCCTCCGACCAGGTGGGCCGCAACTTCATGAACCACAATTCGAGCGCCGTGCTGGCGATCTCGCCCCTCTACCGCAACACGTCGGTCTACCAGAAGACCTTCGGCTTCAACGATTTCTATCTCTCGGACGGCAAGGGCGGGGCGCCGCTCGGCAATGTCCAGCTGCTCGGCCGCGTCTCCGGCCAGATCCTCAAGGCCAATATGCCCCAGGTGCCGGAATGGCTGCTGGACCGCGTGTCCCGCCACGCGATCGACTTCTACGCCATGAGCGAGGACATTCCCCATCCGGAAAGCCGCGTCATGGTCGATGGCGAGCGCATCATCCTCAAATGGCACCGTACAAACTGGGACGCCCATCTCGATCTCGTCGCCCATCTGAAGCGCGCCCTCAAGGCGGCCGGCTTCCCGATCGTGCTGTCACGCCCCTTCGACAAGCGCACGCCGTCCCACCAGTGCGGAACGGTGCGGATCGGCGACGATCCGGCGAAAGCCCCGCTCGACGTCTGGTGCCGGGCTTACGATCATCCCAACCTCTTCGTCGTCGATGCCGCCTGCCTGCCGACCTCGGCAGCCGTCAATCCGGCCCTGACGATTGCCGCCCAGGCGCTGCGCGTCGCGGCCCATATCCGCAGGGAGGACCTTGCCGCATGACCCGTTCCCGTCCTCTTGCGATCGTCACCGGCGGCCGGCGCGGCATCGGCCTCGGCATTGCCCGGGCGCTGGCTGCCGATGGCTTCGACCTTGCCGTCACCGGGCTCGGGCCGCTGGCCGCGGAAGACGGCGTGCTGGTCGATCTCGAAACAAGGGGCGTCGAGGCCGCCTATTTCGAGGCCGACCTCGCCGAGGCCGCCGGCCATGCGACGACTGTCGAGAAGATCATGGCCCGTTTCGGTCGGATCGACTGCCTCGTCAACAACGCCGGCATGGGTTCGGTCGTGCGCGGCGATTTCCTCGGGCTGACGCCGGAGAATTTCGACCGCATCATCGCCACCAACCTGCGCGGCACCGTGTTCTTCACCCAGGCGGTGCTGAAGGCCATGCTGGCGCAGGCGGCACCTGCCGCAGCGCGCGCGATCGTCAACATCACCTCCGTTTCGGCGGAACTCAGTTCACCGGAACGCCTCGACTACTGCATGAGCAAGGCCGGTCTTTCGGCCTTCAGCAAGGGGCTTGCCCTCTATCTGGCGGAAAAGGGCATCGGCGTGTTCGAGATCCGCCCCGGCATCATCCGCACCGACATGACCGCCGGCGTGGCCGACAAATATGACGCGCTGATCGCGGACGGCCTGGTGCCGATGAAGCGCTGGGGCGAACCGGACGACATTGGCGGCGTGGTCTCGGCGCTTGCCTCCGGCCGTTTCGCCTTTGCTACGGGCTCGGTGATCGATCTCGATGGCGGGCTGTCGATCGGAAGGCTGTGATTTTACCTCCCCCTTGAGGGGGGAGGTCGCGGCGTCGCCGCGGGTGGGGGTGACCGGCCGATTCCATGTGTGTTCACCCCACCCCGGCACTGCGTGCCGACCCTCCCCCTCAAGGGGAGGGTGGACGAATGACTTGAGGAAGATGCGATGACCTACGACTACATCATCACCGGCGCCGGCCCGGCTGGCTGTGTACTTGCCAACCGGCTGTCCGAGGACCCGGACGTCAAGGTCCTGCTGCTCGAGGCGGGCGGCGGCGACTGGAATCCGCTGTTCCATATGCCGGCGGGCTTTGCCAAGATGACCAAGGGCGTCGCCAGCTGGGGCTGGGAAACCGTGCCGCAGAAGCACATGAAGGGCCGCGTTCTGCGCTATACCCAGGCCAAGGTCATCGGCGGCGGCTCCTCGATCAACGCCCAGCTCTATACCCGCGGCAACGCCGCCGACTACGATCTCTGGTCATCCGAAGACGGTTGCGAGGGCTGGGACTATCGCTCCGTCCTGCCCTATTTCAAGCGCGCCGAGGACAACCAGCGTTTTGCCGACGACTTCCATTCCTATGGCGGGCCGCTCGGCGTCTCCATGCCGGTTTCGGCCCTGCCGATCTGTGACGCCTATATCCGCGCCGGCCAGGAACTCGGCATCCCATACAATCATGACTTCAATGGAAAGCAGCAGGCCGGCGTCGGCTTCTACCAGCTCACCCAGCGCAACCGCCGCCGTTCTTCCGCCTCGCTCGCCTATCTGTCGCCGATTAAGGATCGCAAGAACCTGACGATCCGCACCGGCGCCCACGTCGCCCGCATCGTGCTCGAAGGCACGCGCGCCGTCGGCGTCGAGGTGGTCACCGGCCGGGGAGTCGAGACGATCCGCGCCGAGCGCGAGGTGCTCGTTTCCTCCGGGGCGATCGGCTCGCCGAAGCTGCTCCAGCAGTCGGGCATCGGCCCGGCCGATCACCTGAAGTCGGTGGGCGTTCCGGTTCGGCATGACCTGCCGGGCGTCGGCTCCAACATGCAGGACCATCTCGACCTCTTCGTCATTTCCGAATGCACCGGCGACCATACCTATGACGGCGTGGCGAAACTCCATCGCACGCTGTGGGCCGGCATTGAATATGTGCTGTTCCGCACCGGGCCGGTGGCTTCCTCGCTCTTCGAGACGGGCGGCTTCTGGTATGCCGATCCGCAGGCGCGCTCGCCGGACATCCAGTTCCATCTCGGTCTCGGTTCCGGCATCGAGGCGGGCGTCGAGAAGCTGAAGAATGCCGGGGTGACGCTCAACTCCGCCTATCTCCATCCGCGCTCGCGCGGCACGGTGCGTCTCTCTTCGTCCGACCCGGCGGCAGCGCCGCTGATCGACCCGAACTACTGGGAGGATCCGCACGACCGGAAGATGTCGATCGAGGGGCTGAAGATCGCCCGCGAGATCTTCCAGCAGGCGGCGCTGAAGCCTTACATCATGGCCGAGCGCCTGCCCGGCCCCAAGGTCATGACCGACGAGGAACTGTTCGACTACGGCTGCGCCAATGCCAAGACCGACCACCACCCCGTGGGCACCTGCAGGATGGGCAGCGACGCCATGGCGGTGGTCGGGCTGGACCTCAAGGTGCGGGGACTGGAGGGTCTTCGCGTCTGCGACAGTTCGGTCATGCCGCGGGTTCCCTCCTGCAATACCAATGCGCCGACCATCATGGTGGGCGAAAAGGGTGCCGACATCATCCGCGATTGGGCACCCCTGCCGCCGGCGGTCTTCACCCATGAACGCAACGACCAGCGCCCCCGGGCGCGGGCGAACATCCGATAGGATTTCCGATGATCCGGCACTGCGTCTTCATCCGCTTCAAACCCGAAACGGCGAAGGAAACCAAGGCGGCGATCTATGCCGAGATCGCAGCGCTGAAATCGCGGCTGCCAGGCTTTCTGGCCGCCCATATCGGCGACAATGTCAGCCCGGAAACCGGCATGGACAAGGGCTATGGTGAAGGCTTCGTCGTCGATTTCGATGGACCAGAGGCGCGGGATGCCTATCTTGCCGACCCGGAACACCAGAAGACTGGCGCCAGGATCGTCGACAACGCCGTCGGCGGCCTCGACGGCATTCTGGTCTATGACATCGAGATAGCGGACCAGAATTCGTGACCCTGAGCGACCCACGCGCCTTCCTGACATCGCTTTTCGAGGCGGCAGTCCTTGCCGCCGACCCCTATGCGGCGATCAGGGCGCATCTTCCGGAAAAACCCAAGGGCCGCACCATCGTCATCGGCGCCGGCAAGGCGGCGAGCCAGATGGCGGCCGCCTTCGAGAAGCTGTGGGACGGTCCGCTCGAAGGACTGGTGGTGGCGCGCCACGGCCCTATCGAACCTTGCAAGCGCATCGCGGTCCTGCAATCGGCCCATCCGGTTCCCGACGAGGCCGGATTGCGGGCGTCGGATGCCCTGTTGAAGACGGTCGAAGGCCTCAGCGAGGACGATCTCGTCGTCGCGCTGATCTCTGGCGGCGGCTCGGCGTTGCTGCCCGCCCCGCCGAATGGGCTGACGCTCGCCGACGAGATCGCCGTCAACAAGGCGCTGCTCGCCTCCGGCGCACCGATCTCGGCGATGAACGTGGTGAGAAAACACGTCTCGCGCATCAAGGGCGGACGCCTGGCCGCAGCCTGTGCGCCGGCCCGCGTCGTCAGCCTGATCGTCTCCGACGTGCCGGGTGACAATCCTGCCTTCGTCGCCTCGGGGCCGACCGTGCCGTCGAAATCCTCTGCCGCGGAGGCGCTGGCGATCGTCGCCGAATATGGGATGGAACCCCCCGCCGCCGTCATGGCCCATCTGAAAACCGAAGCTGCGCATGCGCCGGATCCGGCCGACCCGGTCTTTGCCCGTAACGAGGTCCACGTGATCGCCTCCGCTCGTGTCTCGCTGGAGGCGGCCGCGCACAAGGCGGAAGAACTCGGCGTGCCTGCGGTCATCCTCTCCGATGCCATTGAAGGCGAGGCCCGCGACATCGGCCGCATGCATGCCGCGATCGCGCGGGAGGTGAAGGAGCGAAACCGCCCCTTCATCCGGCCGGTGGTGATCCTCTCCGGCGGCGAGACGACGGTGACGATTTCCAATGACCGTTACGGCAAGGGTGGGAGAAACAGCGAACTCCTGCTGTCGCTGGCCCTCGACATCGACGGGACCGCCGGCATCCATGCGCTGGCGGCCGATACCGACGGCATCGACGGTTCGGAGAACAATGCCGGGGCCTTCGCCGACGGCACGACGGCGGCACGGATCCGATCCGCCGGCGGCGATCCGCGGACGTTTCTTGGCGGTCATGACGCCTGGTCGGCCTTCTCGCTCGCCGACAGCCTGTTCGTGCCGGGTCCGACCGGCACCAATGTCAATGATTTCCGCGCGATGCTGGTGACCGACGACTAGGCAGTCGGCGTCCACGCGGCGAGCGTCGCAAGTCCCTTGGCCAGCAGCGCTTCGGCTGCCGTCTGGCCCGTGGCCTCGACATAGCAGCGCATCTCCGGCGCATTGCCCGAGGGGCGGAAGTGGATGACGCTGTCGTCGGCAAGCGTGACCCGCAGCCCGTCGATGTCGCTGACCGACTTGACCTGGCCGAGCGGCGCGACGAATCCCTTGAGATTGTCGGCCGAAGCTCTGAGGTGCGCCATCAGCGCTGCGCTGCGTTCCACGGCAAAATTCTCCAGCCGGTCGCTGAGCGCGATCGGCAGGCTGTAGGCCGTTGCCAGCGCCGAGAGCGACTGGCCGGCCTTGGCCGCCGTGCCGAGCACGGCGAGGGCCGGCAGGAAACTGTCGCGCGTCGGAAGCGCCTTGAGCACCCCGGTTCCGACGGAAAAATCCGAGCCGAGCATCAGGCCGCCATTGGCCTCGAAGCCGATCACGCCCTCCTTGCCGGCGGCGAGCGCTTCCTCCATCGCGGCAATCACGAAGGGCGATCCGACTCGCGTGCGCACCACATCGAAACCGCCGGCGGCTTCCAGTCCTGAATTCGAAGTCACCGGCGTCGCCACCAGCTTCGCCCCGAGGAAACGGGTGGCGACGAGGCCGAGAAAGTCGCCGCGCAGCGGCTGGCCGTGTTCGTCGGCGACCAGCGGCCGGTCTCCGTCGCCGTCCGTCGATACGATCACGTCGAGCGACAGCTCATCCGTCCAGTGGGCCATCAGCCGGACCGTCTCGTCCGAGACGGCCTCCGTGTCGACGGGAATGAACTGCTCGGAACGTCCGAGCGGGAAGACGGTCGCGCCATAATGCTCGAACACCTTGACCATCATGTCGCGGGCGACCGTGCTGTGCTGGTAGATGCCGATACGCAGACCCTTGAGAGCCTCTGCAGGCAGTACCGCCGTGTTGCGCGCGAGAAAGAGGCCGGTCGCCGCCTGTTCATGGCTCTCGCCCGCACCCGCTTCGACGAGATTGGCGGCCGGATCGGCGGAAAGCGCGTCGGCGAGGGTGGTGATCGCCGTCTCATCCGCCTTGGTGATCTCTTCGCCCGGGCGGTAGAATTTGATGCCGTTGCGGTCGGCCGGAATGTGCGAGCCGGTCACCATGATGCCCGCCGCGCCGATCTTGCCGCCGTAGAGCGCGAGAGCCGGTGTCGGGATCGGCCCGCAATCGATGGGGGTCAGACCGGCGCGCCGGAGCGCGGCCATGACGGTTGCGACGATCTCGGGGCTTGAGGGGCGGAAATCCTGGGCGACGACGACCGGGCTGCCGGGAATGGCGAGCTTGTGGTCGAGCAGGAATCGGGCAAAGGCCGTGGCGTAGAGCGCAGACACGCTGCCGACCAGTTCCGTGGAAAGCCCGCGCAAGCCGCTCGTACCGAATTTCACTGCCATGTCGTCAAGCTCCTGTTCCAGCCGCAACTGCTGTCGGTGGCATAGGTAGAGTGACGACACGGTTCAGGCAATGGCCAGGCTCCGTCAAGGTAAATGCGGCGCGGCGGCGTGGGGCAGCTAGAGCCGCGCCCCGCAGGCTTTTTAATCGGCCGCCATGCCCTGGCGGGCAAAGGCTGCGAACCGTTCGCCGCGCATCATGTGGATCTGCTCGTCGCGCGAATGCGTGATGCCGACACGCTCGTAAAAGGCCTGGGCCGACAGATTGGCTTGGTCGACCGAAAGCCTCAGATGGCGGGCGCCGCGGGCATATCCGCGGGCGGCCGCCGCTTGCAGCAGGCGTTCGCCGATTCGTTTTCCCCGAAACGTGGCGTCGACATAGAGGTCCTGGACATAGATTCCCGGCTGGCCGCGCCAGGTGGAAAAGCTCGGAAAGCTCAGGCACATGCCGGCAAACGCGCCGTCGACCTCGGCAATCAGCGCTTCGAAGGTCGGCCGTTCACCGAAGCCGTGGGCGAGCAGGTCCGCCGGCGTGCTTTCGATCTTGTGCTCGTCGCCGGTATGACGCGCGAGCGCCAGAAGCGCCTCGTGCAGCGTGCCCACATCGTCGGCGACGGCTTCGCGGATCGTGACGTTCATTGAATCGACCATTGGATTTCCCCTTGACGGAGCCGACGCCACAAACGGCGCCACGGCTCTCCGCTATCGCAGAGCGGAACATCCTCCAAGTCGAGAGAATTTCCAAATAGCGCCGAGCAATGCCAGGCATAAATTTCGGAAATGGGAGAAGGAGGCCTTTGGCCGAAACGAAAAGAGCCTGGCGCGGGAGGAGGTGCGCCAGGCTCTTGAACTTGATCGGCAATTGGGAGGAGGAGGAGTATTGCCGATCCTATCTCGCGGCACTGGGAGGAGGAGTGCGCCGCTTCGATGGTTTTAATATATTCTGATTCTCAGGAAATGCCATCACGATTGCTGCAATGCAGCAGTGCTTTTTTCGCATAGCTCAATGGGGCGCCGACAAGAAATTCCGTCAAAATACCGCCATCTGAGGTCGCGTCGGCGCGAAAGCCCGGAAACTGATCAATCCTTGGGCGAAATCGCACTGGAAATGTCGCCGAAACGCAAGGGCGGCGCCGCACGAGCATTGGGCAGCGCTTTTTGAACGAGAGCCTATCGATCGGCGCGCACGAGATATCAATCCAATTTTGTTTGCCCGCGGATTGGGTTTTTCGTTTGCTTCCTGTCCTTCGGCGGAGAAACTGCGTGGCGAGGTCGGACCCTTGACCTACGCAACAGACGAAACCGCCGGAGCCGCATCGCATGAAGCCGAACATCCTGCTCATCACCGCCGACCAATGGCGCGGTGACTGCCTGTCCGCCATCGGCCATCCGACGGTCAGGACGCCGAATGTCGATGCGTTGGCCAGAGAGGGCGTATTGTTCCGCCGACACTATGCCGGCACTGCGCCCTGTTCGCCGGCCCGCGCTACCCTCTATACCGGCCTCTACCAGGCGAATCACCGCGTCTGCCAGAACGGGTCGCCGCTCGATGCCCGCTTCGACAACCTGGCGCTCGCCGCGCGCCGCGCCGGTTATGATCCGACCCTGTTCGGTTACACCGACGTCTCGCCGGATCCGCGCGCAGTCGATCCCCAGGATCCGGTGCTGACCAGCTATGAAGGCGTGCTGCCCGGCTTCACCGTCGGCCAGATCCTGCTCGAGCATGAGAAGCAATGGCTTTCCTGGCTGCGCTCGAAGGGCCGGACCGAGGCCTTCACCCGCGACGTCCACAGGACGGAACATCTCGGCGCGCCGCCCGCCTATTCGAGCGACGAGACGCAGACCGCCTTCCTGACCGATGCCTTCCTCAACTGGCGGGAGATCCAGGACCGTCCGTGGTTCGCGCACATCTCATTCCTGAGGCCGCACCCGCCCTTCTGCGTGCCGGAACCCTATGCGAGCATGTTCGCGCCCGGCGACGGGCCGGCCTATGCCCGCGCGGCCGACCGGCAGACCGAGGCGGACATGCACCCGTTCCTGCGTTTCGCCATGGCCGTCCAGCAGAAATCGAGCTTTGTCCAGGGGGAGGAGGGACCGGTCAGCGACTGGACGGCGGCAGATCTCGACCGTATCCGCGCCACCTATTACGGCATGATCGCCGAGGTCGACGCGCAGTTCGGCCGGATCGTCGCCGCACTTCGCGACAGCGGTCAGTGGGACAACACCATTATCGTCTTCACCTCCGACCATGCCGAGATGATGGGCGACCACTGGAGCCTCGGCAAGGGCGGCTATCACGACGGCAGCTACCACATCCCACTCGTCATCCGCGATCCCGCGGCGTCCGGGTCCGCCGGCCGGCAGGTCGATGCCTTCACCAGCGCCGCCGACATCATGCCGACGCTCTGCGAGCGGCTCGGCCTCGTGCCGCGCAATTACCAGGACGGCCGCTCCCTCCTGCCGTTCGTCGCCGGTGGCGAACCGGAGCGCTGGAGGGACGCTGCCTTCTTCGAATTCGACTTCCGCGACGTGGTGAACGGCACGCGGGAGACGCAGTTCGGCCTGCGCTCCGATCAGTGCAACCTGTCGGTGCTGCGCGACGAGGCGTTCAAATATGTGCATTTCTCCGGACTGCCGCCGCTGTTGTTCGACCTGAAGGCGGATCCTATGGAACTGCGCAATGTCGCGGAGGACCCGGCTTTCCTCGCGGTTCGCCTGCACTATGCGGAGAAGCTGCTGGCGCTTCGGGCGGCCCATCTCGACCAGACCCTGGCCTTCACCGAACTGACGGCCGAGGGTCCGGTCAGCCGGCCGACTCTGTAGTCATCACTGGTATGGCGACGATCGTCAGGGCTCTGGCGAAAGCGGTAGTGCTTTGCCCTGCTTTCGGTTATAGCCGGCGGCAACGACATTCATCGCGATCTGGAGACAATGATGGCAGCGACGATCCGCTATCACGAAGGTGACATTTCCGCAGCCGACGCGGCCCGCTATACCGGGGCGATCGCCATCGACACCGAGACCCTGGGCCTCGTGCCGCGGCGCGACCGCCTGTGCGTGGTGCAGCTGTCGCCGGGCGACGGCACGGCCGATGTCATCCGCATCGCGGCCGGACAGAAGGAAGCACCGAACCTGGTCGCCATGCTGGCCGACCAGAGTCGCGAGAAGATCTTTCATTTCGGCCGCTTCGACATTGCCGTGCTCTTCCACACCTTCGGCGTCACCACCACCCCGGTCTTCTGCACCAAGATCGCCTCGCGCCTGAGCCGCACCTATACGGACCGTCACGGCCTGAAGGACAATCTCAAGGAAATGCTCGAGGTCGACATCTCCAAGGCGCAGCAGTCTTCCGACTGGGCCGCCGAGATGCTGTCGCCGGCGCAGCTGGAGTACGCCGCCTCGGACGTGCTTTATCTGCATGCCCTGCGCGACAAGCAGACCGCGCGCCTGGTGCGCGACGGTCGGATCGAACACGCCCGGGCCTGCTTCGAATTCTTGCCGACGCGCGCCAAGCTCGACCTGCTCGGCTGGGAAGAGACCGACATCTTCGCCCACAGCTGATCCCGTTTACTGGTCATTCGTCCTTTACGCGCCGTTAAACATCCGGAGGCAGACTTCCGGTTGTTTCCGTGCGCCCATCGAAGGACAAGGCGATGTTGCTTCCGACACAACAGGCTTTCGGCCAGGCCGCCACCAGCCTCATGCAGTCGATGCTCGACGAGATCGAGGAACGGCGCAAGCAGCAGGAAGAGAAGCGCGTCGGAAAGACCACCAACGACCCGATGGTCGAGGCACGGATCTCGGCCAGCGAAGAAGCCCGGCGTGCGCGGGAGAACATCGCCGAAGCTTTCTTCAATGGCGGCGCGAAAAGCATCACCGAGCAGAAGATCGAGCTGATGGACCAGCTTGGCAAGGAACTGGGAATCAGCCGCGACGACTTTCGCTCGTCCTACGGTTACGGCAAGGCGATCGAAGATGCGATCGCAGCGCTCGATCCAGCCTCCGCCATCGATCTCAAGGATCGGCTTGAACTCGATGACCTCGGGATTTCCCTCACGGAACTGGTCGCGGCGATCAAGAACCCCTATGGCGACGAGGACACGAAGCTCGAAAACGCCCTTGAGAAACGTTCCGGCGACGGCAAGCATAGCAATGTCGAGATCGCCAAGATCGTGCAGCGTCTCGAAGACACCGCCGATCCGAAATCGCTGGAAGAACTGAAAGCCGGCCCGCAGGGATGGGACCCGACCAGGGTCGAGGACGCCGAAACGCGCGCCGAGCGCGACGCCGACATCCTCGCGGCCGAGGCCTCCGAGAAGCTGGAGGACGTCCAGGAGATGCACGAGGCTCTCTCGGAATCGCGGGAGAACGGCATCTCTGGAAGTGATGCAGACGGGCAGGCGTCAGGCGCCGCCGATGCGCTGATGCTGCAGGTGCTCGCAGCCGGCGTAGAAGCGCAGGAGCCGGTACAGACCGATGAGCAGACCACGACCCAGGGCGCCGAAGATGGCGAAACGGCCGTGCCGCTCGAAGTTGGCCCGACCTTGCGCGAGGCACAGGAGGCGGCCAAGGCCGAGGCCGTCGGCGAGGCGGAACTGGAGGCCGACGTCGCCGACGCGGCGAACGACAACGAGGCCTCCGGAATTGTCGCGGTCTATCTCGACGAATCCGGGATCTATTCCTTCCTGAAGGAAAAGCGCGCAGCCTGATCGACGATCAAGGATCCGGCTTTCGCGGCCCGACGCCCACCCTGATCATAACGTCGCGCGGGATCTGGTAGCGCTCGACGGCGTCCGCCTGACTGCGGAATCCGCAGATCTCCCGCTGGACGAGAAACGCCCAGACCAGCTCCGCGGCTTCGTCCACAAGGTGCGCGCAATCCGCCGGGCCCGCGCCCTCTGCCTTTGCCTTGGCCAGCGCGGCGAGGGCCGCTTCCACCTTCCTGCCGGCGCGCCCCAGCGCATCGGCCTTTTCAGCGGCCAGCTCGTAGTCGAGCGCCAGCAGCGCCGTGTTGCTGGGCGAAGTGAAGGAGGAGGGCGGGCGAAAGCTCATGTCATCCGGTCGCGATTGGATCCTTCCGAAAACATGGGGCTTCCTGCCGGTGCAGGCAATACCAGGCGCTTCGGCAGGCTTTGTTAACGAATCCGGCGCATCCTGTTCCTCCAATGAACTGACGACCGAAGACATGAATGCAGCCATGATGGAAGCATCGACAAAACCTGTAGACGCAGCCACCCGCGCGCCCCTTGCGCAGACCGAAGCCCGCGCCGTCGCGGAAGACCCGGCTGTCGGCGAGATCTTCAGCCAATGGCTGGAGCAGGCCGGCAATGCGACGCCGTCGACGGCAGTCGGCATCCACTGGGATGATGATGATGATCTCGCCCCGCCGGCTGAAGTGCCGGAGGCGCATGTTCCGGCCAACTGGCTCGATGCCCTCGGCAAGGATTATTCCGAACCGCGCTCCGACCGATCGGACGAGATTTCTGCGGTCAATTCCGACGACAACGGCCTCTACCGCATGTTCCGGAACGTTTCGCCCTGAGGCTTAGCGCTGCATCGCCGCATCGGCGTGGGCGCGGATCTCGGCAAAGCCCCAATCCTTCAGGAGTCGCCCATCCTGCCAGACGGGTTGCAGCACGTTTTCGCGCCGCCCGAGTTCGGCAAGCGGCAAGGCGAGGATATCCGTCCCCTCCCGGATGACGGCCTGCCTGCCGGAAGCGAGCGGACGCTCCCTCGAGGGGTTTGCCGGCCGCCGGCCGATATCGTGCCAGGAGCCGCTGTCGTCCTGCATGGCGCTCGCCAGCATGGTGAAGGACAGCGTGTCGCGGCTGAGCTTCTGCAGCAGGGTCGAGCCGACGCCGAAGGAGACGTTCTCGGCGGCAAAGCCCATGCCTTCCAGCCGGCCGAGGATCATCTGGATGTCCTGCAGCGTCACGCCGTCCGACTGGATGACCCGCACATGGTCGTCGAGCACCTTGAAGCCCTTCCCGTTGAGGCGCGTGCCATAGGCATAGGCGAGCTGGGCGACGACCTGGACCGGCGTATCGATCGGATCGCCGCTGTCAGGGCGCACGATCAGGGTGGCTCCCGCGGCGCGTACCCGCGTCTGCAGCGTCTTGCCCCAGATCTCGGAAACCGCATTGTGCAGGTCGTAGCTGTCGGAGACGACAGAATAGGCGCCGAAGCGCCCGAAGCGGTCGATCATGTTGGCATAGGCCTCCGCTTCGCGGCTCTGCCCCCAGGCGGTCATCGTCGTGTGTTCCGAGGCGGGCACCGAGCGGCCCGCCATCAGTGCGCCGTAGTGGCGGCGGGCCTGGCGGATGGCCGGCAGCGAATCCGACAGGTGGAAATGCAGCAGATGGGCGACCCCGCCGATGGCGGCCTGCTCGTGGCTGGTGGTGCTGCGGGCGCCGAAATCGCTGACCATGGTCGGCATGCGTTCGTCGGTATGGTCGCAGGTCCGCTCCAGGAAGGGCTGGATCGTCTGGCGCAGCCGCCAGGACAACGTCGCCACGGTCGACGGATACCAGACGGCGCGCAGAAGTGCCGTCTCCATGTAGGAGGTGAGCCACGGCAGCTGCGGATCGGTATTCGAGACCTGCACCACCGGCACGCCGCGACGAACGGCGATCCCTTCCGGCAAGGCTTCGATTCTCAGCGGCAGATATCCGCCATGGGCATTGAGGATACGGGTCCAGCCGGCGCGGTCGAACGGCTGGCCGTGCAGCGCGGCGATCTCTTCGGCCTCATCGATGTCGGCCATGCTGATCGGTCGGGAGAGATATTCCTTGAGGAACATCTGCAGGCCGAAGAACATCACCTCGGGCCGGGCGGAATGGCCGCGCGTCGTGATGTAGCTGGAGATCGCGCGGGCGCCTTCGGGGTACTGCAGGTAGTGCCCGAGCTTGTAGCTGTCGGTGTTCAGAATGAGATTCTGGTTGTTCATCGTGCAGCATCCGGCGATCGGTTGTCGGGGCGTCAAGACCCGCGCGGGCGGGAATCGCTTTGGTCAAAAGCTGTACGTGAGCCCTCTGGGAGCGGCAAGGCGCCTAATCGCAAATATGGTTAACGCATAATTAACGTTTCTGTCGCAGGATACGGGATCATTGATAAGGCAAATGCCTTCGTGAGGGCTCCGTCGCTTCGACGGGAAACATCCGGCCGCATGAGCGGCACGTTATTGCCAGTGATTCTTCAGCCATTTGCAGGATGGGGAGCTGCCATGCTGCCTCCGGTCAACGCCGTCGCCAATTCGTCCATCGCCTTCCAGGACCCGCGTGCCGCCCAGGACGGCGCAGCCGAGACCCATGTCAGGCCGCAGGGGACGCTGCCCCAGGCTGCAAACGGGCTGGAACAGAACGCCGCGATCGCCGGCCGCCTCAACCTTCTGCTGCTGACGGGCCAGGAGCGGATGTCGGACAATCTCGCCATACTGGTCAAACTGCTGGGCAGCCGCCTCGGCATGGAGCGGGCAGACGGCGAGAGCCTCAGCACCTATGCCGGACGCCTTGTCCAGGCGCTCGGCGATCTGACGCCGCAGATGCGTCAGTCGATACAGCGCCAGCTGTCGCAGATGTTCGGCGGCCTGCAACTGCGCACGTTGATGGAAGCCTTCCGCAATCCGGTCGGGCCGGAAGCCGCGACCCTTTCGATCTATCTCGAACTCTATCGCGTCAAGGACAAGGACCTCGCTGCCCGGACGGTGGTGACCTCCTATCGCCAGAACGCCGGCGAGACGCGCGCGAACGGCCTGACGACGCCCGCACCGACGGTGGCCGGGCGGATCGGCCTTGGCGCCGCGCCGGCACAGGCGACTGCCTTGCCCATTCGCACCGAGCAAGAAACCGCGCTGCACGCCGAGGCCGCAGCCGATCCCCAACTGGCCGATGGCGATGCGATCGACGATCCGATGGCGCCCGTAGCCAAGGGCCGATTGTTCAGCATGCAGGACGAGCAGTCGCGCAAGATGCTGAAGCTCGCCGCTGCACGGGCCCTCCAGGCCACGATGTCCTATGGCGCCGAGCCCGCGAGCCGCAGTCCGGCGATCGATCCCACGGCCACCCAGGCGCACGAGGCGAGCGAGAGTGCCGAGGCTGCGCACGATTTCCTGCCGGGACAGGACGCCCACACAGCGGGAGAGCCTGCATCCGGGCGGGCGCCTGCGTCGAGGGCGGGTGAGGCATCGGCAACCGGTGCTGCTCGCACCCTGCCGGACGCCGCGCATGCCGCCACGAAAGACGCTCCGGCCGAGGTCACCCGGAACGAAACCGAATCGCGCGCCGAAAAGTCCGGCCCTCTGGCCGCCCGATCGGCCGAGACGGCCGGCGAAGGGCCGCGCAATGCCGGCGACAAGACGCAGACGCTCTTCGTCCTGAAGGGCTGGCAGGAAGACGCGACCCGGGAGACCGAGCAGGCGGTCCCGGCGGTGCTGCCGGCGCCGGAAGACATCCTCCCCGACCCGGCGCGGCTGCTCAACTCGGCCGCCCCTGGCGAGGACGCGGCCGCGGACGAGGCAACCGCGCTGCCCGTCGAAACCGACGCGCGCGAAACCCTGGCCGACGAGACCCAATCTCTGGCGGACCACGACGCGGAGGTCGTGGAGCAGCTGGAAGACGCGGCCCCGGATACCGCGAGCGCGGATCCTGCCGCACAGGAGTTGGCGACCGCGCAGCATGATCTGCCGGATGCCGAACTCGCCCAGCTGCGCCAGCAGGTTGCCGGCCGGGACGGCGTTCCCCTGCCGCTGGTCAACTATCTCTTCGCCGCCGACGATATGGCCGAGGAGAAGGGGCTGAAGCATCGCTTCAACCAGGATCACGAAGGCGAGGGCAGAGGCCAGGACGCCGACGGCTCCGGTGGCGAGGACGCAGGCGACAGTGAAGGCGAGATGCCGGAGGAGACTGCCGAGCAGCAGGCCTTGGCCGAGGAGCAGGAACAAGACCCGGCCGTGGCGCCGGTCGAGGGCGAAACGCCGAACGATCTCTATTGGCGCATGGCCGGCTGGTCCTGAGGTCGCCGGCGGCAGCCGTTAGCCTGCAGCGCTTCCTACAATTCAAAGAAAAGCCCGCCGGTCGATGACCGGCGGGCTCATTCGTTTCAGCAGTGTCGAGGCTTATTCGTTGCCGCGGTTCTTCAGAGCCGCGCCGAGAATGTCGCCGAGCGAAGCGCCCGAGTCGGACGAACCGAACTGTGCGACGGCTTCCTTCTCTTCAGCGATTTCCAGGGCCTTGATCGACAGCATGACCTTGCGATCCTTCTTGGAGAAGTTGGTCACGCGGGCATCGACGATCTGGCCGACCGAGAAGCGTTCCGGACGCTGCTCGTCGCGGTCGCGGGAGAGATCGGCGCGACGGATGAACGAGGTGATGTCTTCGTGGTTCACGAGCTTCACTTCGATACCGCCATCGTTGATGCCGATGACTTCGCACGAGACGACGGCGTTCTTGCGCAGGTCGCCCGAAGCGGCTGCATCGCCGACGGCATCCTTGCCGAGCTGCTTGATGCCGAGCGAGATGCGTTCCTTCTCGACGTCGACGTCGAGAACGACGGCCTTGACCACGTCACCCTTGTTGAACTCCTCGATGACCTGTTCGCCCGGACGGTTCCAGTCGAGGTCGGAGAGGTGAACCATGCCGTCGACGTCGCCTTCGAGGCCGATGAACAGGCCGAATTCGGTCTTGTTCTTGACTTCGCCTTCGACTTCGGTGCCGGCCGGGTGGCTGTAGGCAAATGCCTGCCACGGGTTCTCGAGGGTCTGCTTGAGGCCGAGCGAGATACGACGCTTGGACGGATCGACTTCGAGAACGACCACGTCAACGTCCTGCGTGGTGGACAGGATCTTGCCGGGGTGAACGTTCTTCTTGGTCCAGGACATTTCGGAGATGTGGATCAGGCCTTCGATGCCCGGCTCCAGCTCTACGAATGCACCGTAGTCGGTGATGTTGGTGACGGTACCGGAGATCTTCTTGCCGACCGGGTACTTGGCGGCAATGCCATCCCACGGATCCGACTCGAGCTGCTTCATGCCGAGCGAGATACGGTGGGTTTCCTGGTTGATACGGATGATCTGAACCTTGACCTGCTGGCCGATGGACAGGATTTCCGACGGATGGTTGACGCGACGCCATGCCATGTCGGTGACATGGAGCAGACCGTCGATGCCGCCGAGGTCGACGAACGCACCGTAGTCGGTGATGTTCTTTACGACGCCGTCGACGACCTGGCCTTCTTCGAGGTTCTGAACGATTTCAGAACGCTGCTCGGCGCGGGACTCTTCGAGGACCGTACGGCGCGAAACGACGATGTTGCCGCGACGCTTGTCCATCTTGAGGATTTCGAAGGGCTGCGGGTTGTGCATCAGCGGGGTGACGTCGCGGATCGGACGGATGTCGACCTGCGAACGCGGCAGGAAGGCTACGGCGCCGTCGAGATCGACGGTGAAGCCGCCCTTGACCTGGTTGAAGATGACGCCTTCGACGCGTTCGCCAGCTTCGAACTTGGCTTCAAGCTTGATCCAGCTTTCTTCGCGGCGAGCCTTCTCACGCGACAGAACAGCTTCGCCGAGAGCATTTTCAATGCGCTCGACATAGACTTCGACTTCGTCGCCGACCTTCAGCGAACCGTCCTTGGCCTTCGCGCCGAATTCCTTGAGCGCGATGCGGCCTTCGACCTTGAGGCCGACGTCGACGATCGCGACGTCCTTCTCGATGGCCGTGATGATGCCCTTGGTTACATAGCCTTCTGCCAGATCGGTCTTGGCAAAGGACTCTTCGAGCATTGCTGCGAAATCGTCGCGCGAGGGAGTAGAAACAGACATGAAATCTCCTAAACGCATCCAAAAAGGACGCGGTATGCGCCGGGGGTTCGAGTTGTACGAAGCCTGACAGATCGTCCGCCCTTCGAAGGGCTGTCCGGCGCGGGGACGATCGTATCGGCTGGTTTGACCGAGGACCCCGGCGAGCCGGGTTCCGCAGTTCAATCTTTCTTCAGGGCAGCATCGATGAGTTCGCAGGCCGCCCGGAATGCCGCGTCTATACTCATTTCCGACGTGTCTAGCAAGTGCGCATCGTCCGCAGGTTTCAACGGGCTGTCGGCGCGCCCCATGTCGCGTTCGTCGCGCTTCTTCACGTCGGCGAAAACGGCGTCGAAATCGGCAGGGGCTCCACCGGCGACGATCTCGTCGTAGCGGCGCCTGGCACGCACGCCGGGCGACGCGGTGACGTAAAGCTTCACCGGCGCGTCGGGGCAGACGACCGTGCCGATGTCGCGCCCATCGAGCACCGTGCCAGGTGCCTTGGCGGCGAACTTGCGCTGGGCGGCGACCAGCGCGCGGCGCACCGCAGGCATGACGGCGATCTTCGACGCGGCCTCGCCGATGTGATGCTGGGCAAGGACGGTGCGGTCGAGGCCCGCAAGCTCGATGTCGAGCGCGGTCCGTTCGGCAACGGCTTCGTCATCGAGCGGCAGGCCGGCATCCAGCAGCGCCTTGGCGACGGCGCGGTAGGTGAGGCCGGTATCGAGGTGATGAAAGCCATAATGCGCGGCGATGAGCCTGGACAGCGTTCCCTTGCCGGCAGCGGCCGGACCGTCGATGGCGATGATGAACGAATTGGTCATGCGGCCTTGCTTTCCTGCACTTGCATATTGTCACCAAACCCGGCGATCAGGTCCCTGAATATCCGGGAGCCGACGGCGATCGCATGCCGGAAAGGGCGGGCACATTTCGCGCGGCGTCCGGTTTCCGCAGGGTTCCATGCGACATGCGCGATATCCTCTGGTGGGCTTCTTCCGAAGCGCCAGGACGTCTCTCGGGAGCTCCATCCCGGTGTCGTCGGCGCTGTTTTCGCGCTCGTTAACACAAAGCGGTTATAGGGTCATCCCTTGGCTGTCAAAAAGCCCGGCGGGTGGGTGCGAAGTTTGCCTTTGACAGAAGAGATTGCAACGACTATGGGGACCCGCTAACAGTTTGACCGGGTAAAGACCGGATTGGCCGCACGCGCCGGTATATTCTTCAGGACTTCAAGAGGCTTTGACAGTGGCGAAAGCAGAACTTGGCACCAAACGCACCTGCCCGGACACGGGGAAGAAATTCTATGATCTGAACAAGGATCCGGTCGTATCGCCTTACACCGGCAAATCCTGGCCGCTTTCCTATTTCGAGGAGACCTCCGTCGCCACGATCATGGAGAAGGCCGAAGAGGAGGAAGTCGCCGAAGTCGACACCGAGAACACCGAGGTCGAGCTTGTCTCGCTCGAGGACGCGGACGACAATGATGGCAACGACGACATCCCGGATATCGGCGATGACGACGTCGAACTCGACGACGATGACGACGACACCTTCCTCGAAGCCGACGAGGACGATGACGACGACGACATGACCGGCATTATCGGCGTCACCGGCGACGACGACGAAGTCTGATCGAACGCTATCAGGCTCGGAAAAAACGAAAAAATTTCCGAGCCTGCAATTTTCGGCTTGCCATCTCCGAACACCGGAAGTAATAAGCCGCCACCCCGCCGGACAGGTTGTTCGGCAGGTTCCCGGAACCGGCACTGCCGGACCCATGGTTTGGGGCTATAGCTCAGCTGGGAGAGCGCTTGCATGGCATGCAAGAGGTCAGCGGTTCGATCCCGCTTAGCTCCACCAACCTTTCTCCTGATTTGATATTCGCCTGGACGGCCCCCTTCATGAGGGCGGCCGATCGTCGTTTGTCGGTCCGAACCATCGCTTTGCCAAAACAAGTCAGGCCGCCGGCCGCGCTGCCGCTTGATGCGCTCCCGCGATTCCCCTAGGGAATCGGGCTTGGGCAGGCCGGATCGTATGGCCGAAGGGCGAGGGTGACATGAGCTTCACGGAAACGACACGGACATCGTGGCTGACGCGGCTGAAGAACGCATTGGTCGGGGCCGTCATCGGCATCGTCCTGGTCGTCGTGGCCATCTGGGCGCTCGTCTGGAACGAAGGCCGGTCGATCAAGGCCTATCGGGCGCTGACCGAAGGCGCCGGCGTCGTGGTCACGGTCAGTGCGGACGAGATCGCTCCCTCAAACGAAGGAAAGCTCGTCCACATCACCGGCAAGGTGACGCCGGACGGCATCCCGACCGATCCCGAATTCGGCATCTCCGCCCACGGCGCCGTGGCGATCCGGCGCGAGGTCGAAATGTACCAGTGGGTGGAAAAGAGTGAATCGCGCTCCGAAACCACGCTGGGCGGCAGCGAAGAAACTGTCACCACCTACACCTACACGAAGGAATGGAAGTCGGGCCGCGAAAACTCCGGAGAGTTCCGCCAGCCGGAGGGTCACGAAAATCCGGATCTGGCCGTCGAAGACGGATCCTTTGCCGTGGACAGCGCGAAGGTCGGTGCCTTTTCCGTGTCGGGTGAAAACGTCACCGGTCTCGGCAAGCAGACCGATCTGAAGCTGACGGACGAGGACGCCGCCCGCGCCGAACAGATTCTGTCCGGAACCGTGCAGCTCGATCGTGGGGGCTTCTATGCCGGCGTGAATCCGGCCCAGCCGCGGGTCGGGGATCTTCGCATTCGATACAGCCGGGCGGACCTTTCCGAGGCGAGTTTCGTCGCGGCCCAGAGCGACGGCTGGCTGAAGCCCTTCACCGCGTCGAACGGCCGGGAGATATTCCTCAGCGAATCCGGGAAGGCGAGTGCGGCGGAAATGTTCGACGCCGCCCAGGCGGAGAACACCATGATCATGTGGCTGATCCGCGTCGGCGGCATGATCGGCCTCATGGTCGGCTTCAGCCTGTTCTTCTCGATCCTCGGCGTCATCGCCGATGTCGTCCCGATCGCCGGCTCGCTGGTGCGTTTCGGCACCGGGATGATTGCCTTCGTGCTCACCGTGCTGGTCGGGCCGCTGGTCATCGCCATCGGCTGGTTCGCCTATCGGCCGCTTCTGTCGCTGGGGCTGCTGCTGGTGGGCGGCTTGATCGCCTTCGCCGTCATCTGGTTCCGCCGGCGTTCGGTCGGCCGGGAAGGCCCCGCCGCACCGTCGGCTGCTCAGTAGAACAGCTCGCCGCGATCCTGGCGTGAGGTCTGGTCGATCTGGAACCAGTCCGTGATTCGGTCGATGTCGAGTTCGGCTTCGCCGTTGCGGAGCTGGACGCGCAGTTTGTCGCCCGAACGGCCGAGAGGCACGCCGATATAGATCCGGCTGTTTCCAGCGTCGTCCAGAGTATCGATTGCGAAGCGCATAAGGCCCCCAAATATAAGCGCGTAAAATCTTTATTTTCGAGTGCTGGAGGCTTAAGGGACCTGCCTTGAGCGAAACTGTTGCGGGATGAACATCCCTCCCTTTCGCAAGGCACGGTCACCGTGCGTTCCCCGATTGTCCGGGGCCGCGCGCAGAAAGTGAAAAAGCATGTTCCTGGTCTCCAAGCTGTTCTGGATGTTTGCCCAGCCCTTGTCGCTGGCCTTTCTCGCCATCCTGATCGCCGCCATTGCCCTGCTCGCCGGCCTGCGCCGCACGGGCCTGGCGCTGTGCGTCCTGGCCGCTGCAATCCTGTTCGTGACGCTCTACACGACGACCGGCTCCTTCGTGCTCCAGGGGCTCGAGGCGCGCTTTGCGAAGCCGGCCGCGGATCCGCAGACCGTCTCCTGCATAATCGTCCTCGGCGGCGCATTCGAGACCGAGGTGACTACGACGCGCGGCGGCATCGAGATGAACCAGGCTGCCGATCGCTTCGTCGAGACCCTGCGGCTGGCCCGGCGCTTTCCGCAGGCGGCGATCCTCGTTTCGGGCGGAGATGGGTCCCTCAGCGGCGATTATGAGGGTGATGCGGTCGCCTCCGAGCGGTTCTTCGAGACCTTCGGCATTCCGGCGGACCGCCTGGTGCGCGAGACGCAATCGCGCACCACCTCAGAGAACGTCGACAACAGCCGAACCATCCTGGCCGAGAGAGGATTGGAGAACTGCCTGCTGATCACCTCGGCCTTCCATATGCCGCGTGCCGTCGGCCTGTTCCGGGCAGCAGGGATCACGGTCACGCCCTGGCCGACGGACTACCGCACCAGTGGAAGGGTGGGGCTCGGCCTGGATTTCACCCAGCCGACGCTCAACGCCCAGCAGACGGCGACGGCCGTGCGGGAGTGGATCGGACTCGCCGCCTATTTCCTGACGGGCCGCATAGCGGTGCTTTATCCGGCGCCTTGAACGTGCCCGTGCGGGGCGCCTACTTCTTCGAGATGGTGAGGAATTTGGTGCCGCGCACGCGCACCGTGATTTCGCAAGGCGTCTCGTCGGTGCGCTCGCAGAAGCGCGGGTTCATCTTCATCACGAACACCATGTTACCGAAGCGCTTGATGAAATCGTAGCTGTACATCTTGGCGGAGGCGATCATGAAATAACCGCCTTCCTTGACCTGCAGGTAGAAATTATAGGGGCAACCGTCGTCGGTGCAGTCGGGACCGCGCATGCCGTCGCAGAGGATCTCGCCTTCGTTGACCACGGCATCGATGATGCCGTCATTGTTGATGTCGAGGCGGGTAATGAAGCTGGCGCCGAACTGCACGATCTTGCAGCGCTTCTGGAAATGTTCCTTTTCGTATATCTCCGGATCGCTGATAAGCTGCTGCTGGCCAAGGGATGCGGAGGCATTCGGGAGCAGAAACGCGATTTGCAGAAGGGCAAGGAGCAGATATTTCACGGCGGTCTTCCCAGGAAAATGAAGTCTCTCCCTTCTATCATAGGTTCCACTGCTTGCGCGGCCCTGACGCCGTCACGGTTTCCAAAGGCTTTCGCCGGATGAGGTTGAAATGACACTGCTCGGATTTCTCGACTATGCGGGCGTTGCCGTCTTCGCCGCCACCGGCGCGCTCTCCGCCTCGCGCAAGGAGCTCGACGTCATCGGCTTCCTGTTTCTCGCCGCGGTCACCGGCATCGGCGGCGGCACGCTGAGAGACGTCGTGCTTGGCAGCCTGCCGGTCTTCTGGGTTCGCGACCCCGGCTATATCCTCGTCTGTGCCTCGGTCGGCGTGCTCGTCTTCTTCACCGCCCATCTGGTCGAGTCGCGTTACCGCCTGTTGATCTGGCTCGATGCGATCGGCCTTGCGGCCTATTGCGTCATGGGGGCGGCCAAGGGCTTTGCCGCGACCGGTTCGCCGACGGTGGCGATCGTCACCGGGACGCTGACGGCGGCCTGCGGCGGCATCCTGCGCGATATCATCGCCGGCGAGCCCTCGGTGCTGCTTCGCCCCGAGATCTACGTCACGGCCGCGCTGGCAGGCGCCTGCGTCTTCACCGCGGCGACCGTGTTCGGCCTGCCGCTCTATGCCGCCTCCGCGCTTGGGGCGGCCACGGCCTTTGCCATCAGGGGCGGGGCGTTGCGGTTCGGCTGGAGCTTTCCGCGTTACAATTCGCGGCCGGGCAGGGCGCCGGAAGACGTGCTCTGAACGAGTGGATTAGGCGTCAGCCCTGGCGCTTCTTCGGCCGCAGACGAATCACCACGTCGACATGGGCGATTTCCATGCCCTCGGGCGGTGCAGGAAGATTGTCGATCACGATATTGTTCAGGGGGATGTCGAGAACCTCGTTCTCGCCCTCGACGAAGAAATGGTGATGATCGGACGTGTTGGTGTCGAAATAGGTCTTGGCGCTTTCGACGGCCAGGACGCGGATCAGGCCGGCCTCGGTGAACTGGTGCAGCGTGTTGTACACGGTTGCCAGAGAAACCGGCACCTTGGCGGCGGTGGCTTCCTCGTGCAGTTCCTCGACGGTCAGGTGACGGTCGCCCTTGGCGAAAAGCAGGCTTGCGAGCGCGATGCGCTGACGCGTCGGGCGAAGGCCCGACTGGCGCAATTTCAGTTCCGTACGTGAACGGTCTTCAGTCGTCATCAAGACGATCTCCGCATTGCCTGTTGGTCGTTCGCAGACTTCATCCGACGATATAACTTTTAAGCGCCCCCCTTTCAATAGTTTCCGCCGGCCCGCGGCCCGACAAAGTGCCTAAAAAGCCGCGATTTGGCGGTTTTGGGTCTGGTCCTGACGGGGGGCTTCCTGTATGCGACGGCTAAAGTCACCAGGTGGCGACGGATCGGGAAGTCTCCCGTGATCCGATGTCGGCTATTGTGGGACTTCAATTTGTCCCTATCTTGCTCTAAGGGTCCGTGAACGCGAAGCCTGAGGGGGGAAGAAGAAGAAAATGGCACCAAGACAATCCAGCTATAACTACGAAGAAATTCTTGCCTGCGGTCGCGGCGAGCTGTTCGGCCCCGGCAATGCGCAGCTTCCCCTGCCGCCGATGCTCATGGTCCACCGGATCACCGACATCTCCGAAACGGGCGGCGCCTTCGACAAGGGCTACATTCGCGCAGAATACGACGTCCATCCGGACGACTGGTATTTCCCGTGCCATTTCCAGGGCAATCCGATCATGCCGGGATGTCTCGGCCTCGACGGCATGTGGCAGCTGACCGGCTTCTTCCTCGGCTGGCTCGGAGAGCCCGGCCGCGGCATGGCTTTGTCCACCGGCGAAGTGAAGTTCAAGGGCATGGTTCGCCCGGCCACCAAGCTGCTCGAATACGGCATCGACTTCAAGCGCGTCATGCGCGGTCGTCTGGTGCTCGGTACCGCCGATGGCTGGCTGAAGGCCGACGGCGAAACCATTTATCAGGCAACCGACCTTCGCGTCGGTCTGTCCAAGGAAAAGACGGCCTGAACAGGGGCCGTCCAAACCACCATAATAAGAAGGTCTGAGAGATGAGACGGGTAGTTGTTACGGGACTTGGAATCGTGTCCTCCATCGGGAGCGACGCGGCAGAGGTGACGGCATCACTGCGCGAAGCGAAGTCGGGTATCCAGTTCTCGCCGGATTTCGCCGAATACGGTTTCCGCTGCCAGGTCTGGGGCAAGCCCGCGCTCGATCCGACCGATCTCGTCGACCGTCGCGCCATGCGCTTCCTGTCGCAGGGCGGCGCCTGGAACCACGTCGCCATGAAGCAGGCGCTGGCGGACTCCGGTCTCGAGGAAAAGGACTACGCCCAGAACGAGCGGACCGGCATCATCATGGGCTCGGGTGGTCCGTCCACCCGCACCATCGTGGAAGCGGCCGACATTACCCGCAAGAACATGAGCCCGAAGCGCATCGGCCCGTTTGCCGTGCCGAAGGCGATGTCCTCCACGGCATCTGCAACGCTCGCCACCTGGTTCCAGATCCACGGCGTCAACTACTCGATCTCGTCTGCCTGCTCGACCTCGGCGCACTGCATCGGCAACGCGGCGGAGATGATCCAGTGGGGCAAGCAGGACGTGATGTTCGCCGGCGGCCACGAAGATCTCGACTGGTCGATGTCGAACCTGTTTGACGCCATGGGCGCCATGTCCTCCAAGTTCAACGACACGCCGGCAACCGCCTCGCGCGCCTATGACGTGTCGCGCGACGGTTTCGTCATCGCCGGCGGCGCCGGTGTGCTGGTGCTCGAGGAACTGGAACACGCCAAGGCCCGCGGCGCCAAGATCTACGCCGAACTCGTCGGCTATGGCGCGACTTCGGACGGCTACGACATGGTCGCGCCGTCTGGCGAAGGCGCCAAGCGGTGCATGCGCCAGGCGCTGTCGACCGTGAAGGGTGAGGTGGACTACATCAACACCCACGGCACCTCGACGCCGGTTGGCGATTCGAAGGAGATCGGCGCGATCCGCGAAGTCTTCGGCGACAAGATCCCGCACATCCAGTCGACCAAGTCCCTGACCGGCCATTCCCTCGGCGCTGCAGGCGTGCAGGAATCGATCTATGCGCTCTTGATGATGCAAGAACGTTTCATCGGCGAAAGCGCCCACATCACCGAACTCGACCCCGAATTCGACGGCGTGCCGATCGTGCGCAAGCGCATCGACAATGCGAAGATGGACACCGTTCTGTCCAATTCCTTCGGCTTCGGCGGCACCAACGCAACTCTCGTCTTCCAGCGTCACAATGGATAACCGCATGATCGCCTCTATGCAGGGAAAGCGCGGCCTCATCATGGGTGTCGCCAACAGTCACTCGATTGCCTGGGGCATCGCACAGGCCTTGGCCGGTGCCGGTGCCGAGCTCGCCTTCACCTACCAGGGTGAGGCCCTTGGCAAGCGGGTGAAGCCGCTGGCGGCCGAACTTGGTTCGGACTTCCTCCTTCCCTGCGACGTGGAGGACATCGCCTCCGTCGATACGGTCATCGAGGCGCTCAAGGAGCGTTGGGGCAAGCTCGACTTCATCGTTCATGCGATCGGCTTTTCCGACAAGAACGAGCTGAAGGGTCTCTACGCCGATACGACGCGCGACAACTTCACCCGCACCATGGTGATTTCGTGCTTCTCCTTCACCGAGATCGCCAAGCGCGCCGCCGAACTGATGGTCGAAGGCGGCTCGATGCTGACGCTGACCTATGGCGGCTCGGTGCGCATCATGCCGAACTATAATGTCATGGGCGTCGCCAAGGCCGCCCTGGAAGCTTCGGTGCGGTATCTGGCAGGCGATTACGGTCCGCGGGGCATTCGCGTCAATGCGATCTCTGCCGGTCCGATCCGCACGCTTGCAGGCGCCGGCATCTCGGATGCGCGTGCCATGCTCTCCTGGCAGCAGAAGAACGCGCCCTTGCGTCGCACCGTGACGATCGAGGATGTCGGAAATTCGGCGCTCTATCTGCTCTCGGATCTTTCGCGCGGCGTGACCGGCGAGATCCACTACGTCGACTCCGGGTACAATATCACGTCCATGCCGACACTCGACATGCTGCGTCGCTCCGACGCCGAGTAAGGATGTTCCACGGTTCCTGAACGAGAAATGCCTGGCGCGACCTCATATCGCGCCAGGCATGAACACGGAGTGGTCCGCAAGCTCGATGTCTCGAGCTTACTCCGGTTTGTGGATGTACTCGACCTCGATCGACCCCATCAACATGGCCATGCTGACCGCATGAAGCCGATTGCGCGCGCCGAGTTTCATCTCGGCGGAGGACAGCAGTCCCTCGACCTCGATTTCGGACAGCAGCAGCAGATTGCAGATATCGAGCGGCCGCTTGCCTTCGGCGACCATCGTCAGGCACTTGACTTCCGCATCGGTCAATGCGGTTTTCGGGCCGGACGGCTGTCCGGCAGACTGATCGTTATTCGCCATGATGTTCTGAGATCGCCAAGATTGAATCTGTGCTTCGTCGCCGGTCATCTTTGACCGCAACGTCCGTCGTCTCAGATATATAAGGATGAGTGACGCGATTGTAATTCGCGTCAGGCGCCAAAAGCTTAACATCGCATACGAAGGGTTAACTTCCGTTTGCGTCGAAGCGTCAGCTATATGTCAGCATTTCTGCCTGTCGCGAGGGAATTGTCAATAGGCAAAGCGTCACGGGGACGTCGCCGATCCAGTCAGGCGGACTTGCGTCCGCGCAGTTCGGTCGGGGTCTGGCCGAACCAGCGCGTGACGGATCGCGTGAAGGCGCTCGGCGCGGAATAGCCGAGCCGATAGCAGATCTCCGAGATCGCCAGTTCGCTCTCGGTCAGCAGGTTGAGGCTGAGTTCGCGCCTGAGGTCGTCGCGGATCTCGGCGAGGCTCGTGTGTTCCTCGGCCAGCCTGCGCTGGAAGGTCCGCTCCGATATGCCAAAATGGGGGGAGATGTCGCTGAGCGACGAATTGGGCTCGGCCATGCGCAAGATCAGGAACTTGCGCACCTGGTCGATGAAATTGCCCTCCTGATAGTCGGCATCCGGCCGCATGGTGCGACACTGGATATCCATGAGCGAGAACAGCCGGGCATCCGCCTTGGGGTTCGCCATCGGGATGAGACTCGCCGGGATACGCAGGGCATTCTCGCGGCAGCCGAAGCGCAGCTTCTTCGTCAGATAGTCCCGGAAAACCTGCGGCGCCTTTGGTCGCGGCCGCTCCAGCTCGACTTCGACCAGATCCGCATGAATTCCGACGATATCGCGTAGACGGGCGAGGGTCAGGGCAATTCCCATGTCGACATACTGGTCGCGCTTGACGATCGCCGGGGCGAAAGACCAGGAAAGGGAGGCGCCGCGATCGTCCATGGTGAAGCGCAGATTGCTGGCATAGGTGGCATATTGCATGTGTGCGGCGAGGAAACGCACGAAGTCGCCGACGGTCGGCGCGGTCATCAGGCCGTATCCGAACGGTCCTGTCGAACCGGGGACAAAGCGGTCGACGCATTTCAGCCCGAACGCCTCGTCATCCGCCAGCAATGCGCAGGCCTCCAGCAGCCGGCAGAGCCGGTCGAGGCTGATGCGGGCGGTCAGGCTCTGGAATATGTCCGGATCGATCTTGAGCGCGCTGCAAATGGGGGCGATGTCTATGCCATACGACTGCGCATGCGCGGCGACTGCGGACGCGACGCCCGCAACGGCGGTCAGTTCGTCGGCAATCGATTTATTAGACATCGAATATATGGCGTCCAATGATAAGCCAATGTCGTCGCAGGTTAAGTCCGATTGCGCGGTTTGTCGAGAGACCAGACATCCGGAAGATCCGGATGCCTTACACCAAACCGATACTGTTGGACGGTTGGGCCGCCGGGCCTATTTCTTGGCCCAGAGAACCTTGAAGCGCGCGTTGCGGCAGGTCTCTCCGTGCTCGCGGAAGTCCTCGGCGAGGATCGCCTCGTAGGGCAGGCCGCGATTGGCCACCAGCAGCAGCTGGCCGCCGCCGCGCAGCGCGTGGGCCGCTGCCTTGATCATCGCCTGGCCCAGACCGGGTTCCGCCGCGTGGCCCTGGTGGAACGGCGGGTTAATGATGACGAGATCGTATTTTTCCTTGGCCGGCTCGCGCGTCAGGTCCTGCCAGAAGAAGCGGGCCGTCAGGTTGGGGCAATTCTCTGCCAGGTTCACCTTGGCACATTCCAGCGCGTCGAAATCGGCCTCGAACAGGTCGACGCGCGCGGTCCGCGGCGAGCGCGTGGCCAGCATGGCCGACAGATAGCCCCAGCCGGCGCCGAAGTCGGCGGCATTGCCGTCGAAATTCTCGGGCAGGCGGCTCACCAGCAGCTCGGAGCCGTCATCGATGCGGTCATGCGAAAACATGCCGGCGCGGGTGTGGAAGCGGCCGTCAACGAGGGTTTCGCGCGCTGCAAGCTTGGCGATGGCTGCTGCCGTATCGTCCGGTACGGAGAACCACAGGGCGACGCCATGATATTTCGGCATGTGCTCGGCTTCGATCCCGAGCCCGGCCAGACGCTTGCGCATCGGCTGCACGCCGTCTTCCTTGCCGCCGGCGACCACGACCAGACCGCCCGCCTTTACCCGGCCAAGCGCCTCGGCAACGCGATTGTCGTTCTCGCCCCGGTGCTTGCCGAGCAGGATCAGTGCGCCGTCGAAACCCTCGCCCTCGATATGGGGGATCGGAGCGAGCCGCGCGGCCTCGAGCTTCAGGAACTCGCCGCGATGGCCTTGGACGGGCACCAGCGAGGCGGTGAACTCGTCAGGCGTGGCAAAGCCCGCCTCGGCGCCGATGAACAGGAAGCGCTCGTCGGAGCGGGGAGCGGCAACCGTGCCGCTGGCAAAGGGATGGAACAGGGTCTTCAGCGTTTCGCGGCTCATGGCAGGGCTCTCCGGGCGAATAAAAAAGGCGCGGAAGGTTTCCGCGCCTCACTGTCAAAGGGAAGGGGCCGCTTATTCGGCGGCTTCGCCCTCGTCCTTCTTCTTCTCGGCGACGATTTCCTTGCCGGTCGTCTGGTCGACGGCCTTCATGGAAAGGCGAACCTTGCCGCGTTCGTCGAAGCCCATCAGCTTGACCCAGACCTTGTCGCCTTCCTTGACCACATCAGAGGTCTTGGCAACGCGATCCGAAGCGAGCTGCGAGATGTGGACGAGACCGTCGCGCGAACCGAAGAAGTTGACGAAGGCGCCGAAATCGGCGGTCTTCACAACCGTGCCTTCGTAGACCACGCCGACTTCCGGCTCGGCAACGATCGAATGGATCCACTTGCGGGCCGCTTCGATTTCCTTGCCCGAGGACGAGGCGATCTTTACGGTGCCGTCGTCTTCGATGTTGATCTTCGCGCCGGTCTTTTCGACGATTTCGCGGATGACCTTGCCGCCGGAGCCGATGACTTCACGGATCTTGTCGACCGGGATGTTCATGACTTCGATGCGCGGGGCGAATTCGCCGAGCTGGCCGCGGCTTTCGGTGATGGCCTTGGCCATCTCGCCGAGGATGTGCTTGCGGCCACCCTGTGCCTGGCTGAGCGCGACCTTCATGATCTCTTCGGTGATACCGGCGATCTTGATGTCCATCTGCAGCGAGGTGATGCCCTCGTTGGTACCGGCAACCTTGAAGTCCATGTCGCCGAGATGGTCTTCATCGCCGAGAATGTCGGAGAGAACGGCGAAACGGTCGCCTTCCAGGATCAGGCCCATGGCGATACCGGCAACCGGCTTGGCGAGCGGAACGCCGGCATCCATCAGTGCGAGCGAAGTGCCGCAGACGGTTGCCATCGAGGACGAGCCGTTCGACTCGGTGATTTCCGATACGACGCGCAGCGTGTAGGGGAACTGTTCCGGGGTCGGCAGCATCGGACGGATGGCGCGCCAGGCGAGCTTGCCGTGGCCGATTTCGCGGCGGCCCGGGGAGCCCATGCGGCCCGTTTCACCGACCGAGTAGGGCGGGAAGTTGTAGTGCAGCAGGAAGCGTTCCTTGTACATGCCGGTCAGCGAGTCGACATACTGCTCGTCTTCGCCGGTGCCGAGGGTCGCAACCACGATCGCCTGGGTCTCGCCGCGGGTGAACAGCGCCGAACCATGGGTGCGCGGCAGAAGGCCGACTTCCGATACGATCGGGCGAACGGTTTCCAGGTCGCGGCCGTCGATGCGGCTCTTGGTGTCGAGGATGTTCCAGCGGACGATCTTCGCCTGCAGGGTCTTGAACACCGAGCCGATGACTTCGGCCGTGTACTTGGCTTCGCCGCCCTCGGGCAGGAAATGCGCCTTGACCTTCGCCTTCACGGCGTCGACGGCGGCGTAGCGTGCAGCCTTCTCGGTGATCTTGTAGGCGTTGCGCAGTTCGGTTTCGGCCATGGCCAGCATTTCGGCTTCGAGCGCGGAATAGTCTTCCGGATCGAAATCGCGCGGTTCCTTGGCGGCAACTTCGGCGAGCTTGATGATCGCGTCGATGACCGGCTGGAAGCCCTTGTGGCCGAACATGACGGCGCCGAGCATGATGTCTTCCGGCAGCTCCTTGGCTTCCGATTCAACCATCAGCACGGCGTCCTGGGTGCCGGCGACGACGAGGTCGAGAACCGACTCGTCCATCTCGTCGAGATGCGGGTTGAGGACGTATTCGCCGTTGATGTAGCCGACGCGTGCGCCGCCGACCGGGCCCATGAAGGGTACGCCCGAAAGCGTCAGGGCAGCCGAAGCGGCAACCATCGACAGCACGTCCGGATCGTTTTCAAGGTCGTGCTGGATGACGGTGACGACGACCTGGGTGTCGTTCTTGTAGCCGTCCGGGAAGAGCGGGCGGATCGGGCGGTCGATCAGGCGGGAAACCAGCGTTTCCTTTTCCGACGGACGGCCTTCGCGCTTGAAGTAGCCACCCGGGATCTTGCCGGCGGCATAGGTCTTTTCCTGGTAGTTGACGGTCAGCGGGAAGAAGTCCTGGCCCGGCTTCGGCGACTTGGCCGAGACGACGGTGGCGAGAACGACGGTCTCGCCGTAGGTGGCCATGACGGCGCCGTCAGCCTGACGGGCGACCTTGCCGGTTTCGAGCTTGAGCGGGCGGCCTGCCCACTCGATTTCCACGCTATGGATATCAAACATCTATCTTGTCCTTCTTCCACGACTGCCGGCCTTGATGGCGGGACCCGCAAGGGATCCGGTGGCGGCCGTGGCTATGCTGACGCATCACGGGCAAGACAGCGGGAGGCTTTTCGTTTCGAGAGATATCCTCCGGTTCCGGAGGCTTAGGGCTTCTCGCGCAAGGGGAGGTGAGATCTCTTCCCTGCATGGCCGAATCCCTTCGGCGAAAGCATCCTGCAATCCTGCCCCATGACAGGTCATCGGTTGGTTTTGGCAGCGCCGGCCCATCCGGTCTGCCCTTCATTCGCGGCCAACGGATTTGATCGTCCGAATGGCCAGCCGGGACCTGGGTCCCGAAAGAGAGCCGGCGGACCTCGCGAGGATGGTCCGCCGGAAGATTTTTAGCGGCGAATGCCCAGGCTCGTGATGAGCTTGGTGTAACGGGCTTCGTCCTTCTTCTTGAGGTAGTCAAGAAGCGAGCGACGGCTCGACACCATCGTCAGCAGGCCACGGCGGGAATGGTTATCCTTCTTGTGGTCCTTGAAGTGTCCGGTGAGGTTGTTGATCCGCTCGGTCAGGATCGCAACCTGGACTTCGGGAGAACCGGTGTCGCCTTCGACGGTTGCGTATTCCTTGATGAGGGCAGCCTTGCGCTCTGCAGTGATCGACATCGGGAATCCTTTCTGAATATCAGGAGAAATAAGACGCCATATGCCGGGATGTCGTCCAGCAAAGGCCGTGAAAGCAGACGGCTAGCCGCCATGCTGGCGTGCCTATAGCTCATCCCGTGGCGAAATGGAAGCTTTGTTTGGACGGGGTCCGCTCAGCCGAACACCCGTCTCGGACGGAATTCGCCTTCGCCGATCTCGCCGATCGCAACCAGCTTGCCGAAGCACGTGGCAAAGGCGTCCGCCTCGGCGACCGGGGCGTTGCGGCCCCTCAGCAGGATCGGATTTCCCATCCGCAGGCGATGCGCCTGGTCATCGGTGATCGCGATATGCGGCAGGCCGGAAAGCGCCTCTCCGGTGTCGATCAGGAACGCGTCGAGAGCGGCCAGCCGCTCCTGCTTGTCCTCGATCGCCTCGAGGGCGGTGAGTTCGGCCAGGGGCACCATGGTCTCCTCGGCGAAAGGTGCTACGAAGGAGCGCCTGAGCGACGAGATGTGGCCGTAGCAGCCGAGGTCGCGGCCGAAATCGCGGGCGAGCGAGCGCACATAGGTGCCCTTGCCGCATTCGACTTCGAAACGTGCGCTGTTCCCATCCGGGCAGCCGACCAGCGTCAGCCGGAAGATCTCGACCTCGCGGGACGGAATGTCGACGGTCTCGCCTTCGCGCGCCAGGTCGTAGGCCCGCTCGCCGGCGATCTTGATCGCAGAGAACTGCGGCGGGATCTGCGAGATGACGCCGGTATAGGCCGGCAGCAGTGCGCGGATCTGTTCCTCGCTCGGACGCTCCTGCGACGTCTGGGTCGCCTCGCCCTCGAGGTCGTCGGTCGTGCGCTCCTCACCCCAGGTCACGGTGAATTCGTAGATCTTGCGGCCGTCCATGACGTAGGGAACAGTCTTGGTGGCGTCGCCGAGCGCGATCGGCAGCATGCCGGAGGCGAGCGGATCGAGCGTGCCGGCATGGCCGGCCTTCTGCGCGTCGAACAGCCACTTGATCTTGGAGACTGCCTCGGTCGAGCCGAAATCGACCGGCTTGTCGAGGATCAGCCAGCCGGAAACCGGCCGGCCCTTGGGTTTACGGGGTTTGGACATGCGCCTCTATTCTTGTTCGTCGTCACTGTCGGTGTGACCCAGGTCGCGCTGGACCTCGGGCGAGCGCAGCAGCGCGTCGATCTTCTGGTAATTGTCGAAGCTGGTATCGTCGCGGAACCGCACCTCGGGCATGTATTTCAGCTGCCGGAGCTGGGGGCCGAGCCGGCCGCGGATATATTTGGCGTGGTGGTTCAGAGCGTCGATGACCGCCTGATGGTCGGCGACGCCGAGCGGCGTCACATAGGCGTTGGCGACCCTGAGGTCTGGCGACATGCGGACTTCGGAGATCGAAATCACCGTCTTTTCGATCAGCGGATCGCGCACTTCGCCACGCTGCAACACCTGCGAGATCGCGGCGCGCACCTGTTCGCCGACACGCAGCATGCGCTGGTTGGGCGCGGAAGTCGTTGGTCTGGTCATATCTTTTCGCCTCAAACGAAGCGAGCGCCGGATCGTCCGGCGCCCGTCCTGTTATCCCGTGCGGTGGTCGCCTCAGAGCGTGCGCGTGATATGTTCCACGCGGAAGCACTCGATCGTATCGCCGGCGCGGATGTCTTCGTAGTTCTCGAAGGCCATGCCACATTCCTGGCCCATCGGCACTTCGGCCACTTCGTCCTTGAAGCGCTTGAGTGTCTTGAGCTTGCCTTCGTGGATGACGACGTTGTCGCGCACCAGGCGCACGCCGGCACCACGTTCGACCTTGCCTTCGGTGACGCGGCAACCCGCGACCTTGCCGGTCTTGGTGATGTTGAACACTTCCAGGATTTCGGCGTTGCCGAGGAAGGTTTCGCGACGCTCCGGAGAGAGCAGGCCCGACATCGCCGCCTTCACGTCATCCACGAGATCGTAGATGATGTTGTAGTAGCGGATCTCGATGCCGGCACGCTCCGAAGCCGTGCGGGCCTGGGCGTTGGCGCGGACGTTGAAGCCGATGATGGCCGCATTCGACGCTTCCGCGAGCGAGATGTCCGACTCGGTGATGGCGCCGGCGCCCGAATGAACGATCCTTGCCCGAACTTCGTCGGTGCCGAGTTTGTCGAGGGCCGCGACGATCGCTTCGACGGAACCCTGGACGTCGCCCTTGATGACCAGCGGGAATTCCTTGAAGCCGGTATTCTGCAGCTGGGTCATCATCTGTTCGAGCGAACCGCGCTGGCCGGACTGACGGGCGGCGGCCTTGTCGCGGGCCAGACGCTGACGATATTCCGAGATTTCGCGCGCACGGGCCTCGTTTTCGACGACGGCGAACCGGTCGCCGGCGGCAGGCGTGCCCGACAGGCCGAGCACTTCGACCGGCGTGGCGGGACCCGCTTCCTTGACGTGATCGCCCTTATCGTTGACCAGGGCGCGCACACGGCCCCACTGGTCGCCGGCAACGATGATCTGGCCCGGACGAAGCGTACCCTTCTGGACCAGCACGGTGGCAACCGCGCCGCGACCGCGGTCGAGCTGTGCTTCGATGACGGTGCCTTCGGCGGTACGGCTCGGATCGGCCTTGAGGTCGAGGATTTCCGCCTGGAGCAGGACGGCTTCGAGCAGCTTGTCGAGGTTCAGCTTGTTCTTCGCCGAGACTTCGACGTCGAGCACTTCACCGCCCATGGATTCGACGAAGACCTCGTGCTGCAGAAGCTGGTTGCGCACCTTCTGCGGATCGGCCTCGTGCTTGTCGATCTTGTTGATCGCCACGATGATCGGCACGTTGGCCGCCTTGGCGTGGTTGATCGATTCGATCGTCTGCGGCATCACGCTGTCGTCGGCGGCGACCACCAGGATCGCGATGTCGGTAGCCTGCGCACCGCGGGCACGCATGGCGGTGAACGCAGCGTGACCGGGCGTGTCGATGAAGGTGATCTTCTGGCCGTTGTGTTCGACCTGATAGGCACCGATGTGCTGGGTGATGCCGCCGGCTTCACCGGAGACGACGCTGGTCTTGCGGATGGCGTCGAGAAGCGAGGTCTTGCCGTGGTCGACGTGACCCATGATGGTCACGACCGGCGGACGGGAAACCAGTTCGCCCTCGTCGTCGGCGACGTTGAAGATGCCTTCTTCAACATCCGACTCGGAGACGCGCTTGACGGTGTGGCCGAATTCGGTGGCGATCAGTTCGGCGAGGTCGGCGTCGATGACGTCGCCCGGCTTCATCATCTGGCCTTCCTTCATCAGGTACTTGATGACGTCGACGGCGCGTTCGGACATGCGCTGCGACAGTTCCTGAATGGTGATGGTTTCCGGCAGGATGACTTCGCGCATGACCTTCTCGCGCGTTTCCTGCATCTGGCTGCGGCGGAACTTCTCCTGGCGACGGCGGGTCGCGGCCATCGAACGGCCACGGGCATTGCCGTCGTCGTCCGTGCTGACCGTGGTAACCGTCAGCTTGCCGCGGCGGCGTTCGTCTTCGGTCTTCGGGCGAGCCGGGACCTTGGCGGGAGCAGCGACGGGGACTCGGCCCCGGCCGGGTGCGCCGCGGTTGACCGTGCGTTCTTCCTCTTCCTCGTCGCCGGCCTTGCGGCCACGAACGAAGCCGGGCGCGACGGGTGCGGACGGAGCGGCGGCGGGCTTTGCCACCGTGCGTGCGTCGCCGGCCGCTGCTGCGGGCGCGGCTTCGGCCACGGGAGCCGGGGCCGGTTCTTCCGGCTGCGGCTCGTTGGCACGGCGTTCGGCTTCTTCGGCCGCCAGGCGGGCGCGTTCCTCGGCCTCGGCCACACGACGGGCTTCGTCGATGACGCGCTGCTTGGCTTCCTCGACTTCACGGGCCTGGGCTTCGATCAGGGCGCGACGGCGCGCTTCCATCTCACCGGCCGACAGGTCGTGCAGGACGGCGCCGCGCGGGCGTTCCTGGCGAACGGGCTGCTGCTGCGGCGGGCGCTGCGGCTGGGGGGTGGGCTGGTGCGTGCGGGTCTGCGGGGCAGGTGCTGCGGGACGGGCCTGGACAACCGGGGCTGCCGCGGGCTCAGGCGCGCGCACCACCGGCGCTACCGGCGTTACGATCTTTTCGTCTTCGGGACGGGTCGGGCGGCGCTTGCGCGTCTCGACCACTACGGCCTTGGTCCGACCGCGACCCATGTCCTGGCGCACGGTACCCTGGGTCACACCTGACGGTTTCAGGGTGAGGGTCTTCTTGCCCGGCGCGCTGAGTGTCTTGTCGTCTTTGTTGTCGGTCATTCCGTTCCGTTCCTTGGACAAGGCCGGATGCGGAACATCAGACCTCGTCGTTCAATTCGTATATTCCGATAATGCGTCCGGCTGAAGCCGTTGACCGCGTCATTGCTTCGGCATGTCTGCGACATCCTTTATCTGAGACAGCCCGCCTGTGCGGTACTGTTCAAGCAGGTTTGCGCGCTTCACTACACCTTCACCCGCCTGCCCTGCAAGCACTGCTGCATGGATAAACGCGTTCTGGCCCATCAGTTCGTCCATTTCTGCTCCGGAAAGCAGGTGGAACGCGGGAATCGCCGCGTCCGTTTCCATTCCGAGGTGCCAGGCCTTGCGGGCCTGGTCGATCTTTCTCACGCCGTCGGGCGCCGCATCGGTCGAGTGGAACACGGCAAGCGCCTCGCCACTGCGGACCGCGGCCTCGACCTTGGCCGACCCGGAAACGAACTGACCCGCCTTGCGGGCGAGGTTGATCATCCCGGCCAGTTGCTGGGCCAGCAGCCGGTCGACCGTCTGGCCGAGATCGGCATCCACCTTCACGTCCCGTTTCAAGGCCCGGGCGAAGAGCTTCTTCGCCACGGCCTTGTCCACCAGATCGCGACGCGGCGTCACCCAGCAGCCACGGCCGGGAAGCTGGCGCTTCAGATCCGGCACGATGGTTCCGTCAGGTGCCGCGACGAAGCGGATCAGCGTCTCGGGCGAGCCGCCGTCCCGCGTCACGATGCACATGCGGCCGTTCACTTCGCCCTCCGGACCATCGTCCTCGGGTTCATATCCAGCCGCACCGGTCATTGTCATTCAGCCTGCTCGGCTTCTTCCGCCACTTCTTCTTCGGCAGGAGCCGCGAGGTCCTCTTCGGTGATCCAGCCGGCCGCAAGGCGGGCCTGGACGATCATGTTCTCGGCTTCGGCGCGCGAAACGTCGAACTTGCCGAAGAGACCTTCGAACTTCTTGGTCTCGCCGTCCTTGCGTTCGCTCCATCCGACCAGGTCGTCGGCGGCGCAGCCGGCAAAGTCTTCGATCGTCTTGATGCCGTCTTCGCCGAGCGCGACCATCATCTGCGAGGTCATGCCGTCGATCTGGCGCAGTTCGTCGGCGACGCCGAGTTCCTTGCGCTTGGCGTCCATTTCCGCCTCGATCTTTTCCAGATATTCGCGGGCGCGGGTCTGGATTTCCTGGGCGGTGTCCTCGTCGAAGCCGTCGATCGAGGAAATTTCCTCAAGGTCGACATAGGCGACTTCTTCGACCTGGGCGAAGCCCTCGGAGGCGAGCACCTGGCCGACCATCTCGTCGACGTCGAGCGCATCCATGAACAGGTTGGTGCGTTCGTTGAATTCCTTCTGGCGGCGCTCCGATTCCTCGGCTTCCGTCATGATGTCGATATCCCAGCCGGTGAGCTGCGAGGCAAGGCGCACGTTCTGGCCGCGACGGCCGATGGCGAGCGACAGCTGTTCGTCCGGAACGACCACTTCGATGCGCTCGGCATCTTCGTCGAGAACGACCTTGGCGACCTCGGCCGGCTGCAGGGCGTTGACGATGAAGGCGGCCGGATCGCTCGACCACGGAATGATGTCGATCTTTTCACCCTGCAGTTCGCCGACGACGGCCTGGACGCGCGATCCGCGCATACCGACGCAGGCGCCGACCGGATCGATCGAGCTATCGTTGGAGATGACGGCGATCTTGGCGCGCGAACCCGGGTCGCGGGCGACCGACTTGATCTGGATGATGCCGTCGTAGATCTCAGGCACTTCCATGGTGAACAGCTTCACCATGAACTGCGGATGGGTACGCGACAGGAAAATCTGCGGGCCGCGCTGTTCGCGGCGCACGTCGTAGACATATGCGCGAACGCGGTCGCCGTAACGGAAAGCTTCGCGCGGTATCATCTCGTCGCGGCGGATGATACCTTCGCCGCGGCCGAGATCGACGATGACATTGCCGTATTCGACGCGCTTGACTGTGCCGTTGACGATTTCGCCGACGCGATCCTTGAATTCGTCATACTGGCGGTCACGCTCGGCTTCGCGCACCTTCTGCACGATGACCTGCTTGGCGGACTGCGCGGCGATGCGGCCGAAATCCATCGGCGGCAGCGGATCGGCGATGAAGTCGCCGATCTTGGCTTCGATGTTGCGGTCGCGGGCCAACTCGAGCGCGATCTGGGTCGAATAGTCCTCGACCTTCTCGACGACTTCCAGAAGACGCTGCAGGCGGATTTCGCCGGTCTTCGAGTTGATGTCGGCGCGGATGTTGGTTTCGGAGCCGTAGCGCGAGCGGGCGGCCTTCTGGATGGCGTCGGCCATCGCGGCAAGGACGATTTCGCGGTCGATGACTTTCTCACGGGCGACCGCATCAGCGATCTGCAAGAGCTCGAGCCGGTTAGCACTGACTGCCATTGTCTTAAGTCTCCGTCTTCCTGCCGGGGCCACGGCCCACGAGGCGGTTAGTCAAACGTTATGCTTCGTCGCTGTCTTCGTCATTCTGGTTGGCGGCTTGCGCCTTGGCCAGCTTGTCGGCGCGCAGGGCGTCGCGAATGAGATCATCGGTCAGGATCAGCTTCGCTTCGCTGAGCGCGTTGAACGGGATCTTGACCCGCGGCTCCTCGCCATAGGCCACCTGGTCGCGCTCGAGGGTGAAGCCTTCGCCGTCGACCTCGGTGATCTTGCCGCGAAAACGCTTGCGGTTGTCGATCAGGATCGAGGTCTCGCACTTGACGATATGGCCGTTCCAGCGCTCGAAATCCGACTTGCGCACCATCGGGCGGTCGATGCCCGGCGACGAAACTTCGAGGTGATAGGCCTTGTCGACCGGGTCTTCGACGTCCAGGACCGGAGAGATCGCCATGGAGACCTCCTCGCAATCCGTCACGGTCATCGTTCCGTCGTTGCGCTCTGCCATCACCTGCAGCGTCAGGCCATTCTGGTTCATCAACCGTGCCCGTACCAGCTTGAATCCCAACGCAACCAGAACCGGCTCGATGATCTCGGCGATACGCCGGTCGAGACCCGTCTCGATGATGATACGCGCTTCGCCGGCCTCCGGCGTGGGCATGCTGTCAGACAATCGTAATACTCCCGGATGGACCCGATCGCCAACAAAAAAGAGCGGGTCCTTGCGGCCCCACCCTTCATCTGTCGATCAAGAATATGGGCGCTATATACGCCTGGTCGGGCGCGATTGCAAGCTTTTCACGATGCTCGGCATGTTTATGCCTTCTGGCCATCCGATGTTAGTTCACGCGCAAGCTCCTTGCTGCCAGTGTATTGCGAAGAGTGCCAGTGACGTGGCCAAAGAAAAGGTATGCCGATATGCCCGACCGCAGATCCTTCCTGTCCCCGCTGAAGCACCCGACCTATCGCAGCATATGGAGCGCCAGCATCGCCTCCAATCTCGGCGGGCTGATCCAGGGCGTCGGCGCTGCGTGGATGATGGCCTCGATCTCGCAGTCGGAGAACATGGTCGCGCTCGTTCAGGCCTCCACCACCCTGCCGCTGATGCTGTTCTCGCTGCTCTCGGGCGCGATTGCCGACAATTACGACCGCCGGCGCGTCATGCTCACGGCCCAGGTCTTCATGTTTTGCGTATCTTCACTGCTGGCGCTTTTCGCCTATCTTGATCTCATCACGCCGTGGCTGCTGTTGCTCTTCACCTTCCTGCTCGGCAGCGGCACGGCCCTCAACAATCCGTCCTGGCAAGCATCGGTCGGCGACCTGGTGCCGCGCGAAGACCTCGCCGGCGCGGTCTCGCTGAACAGCGTCGGCTTCAACATCACCCGCAGTGTCGGCCCGGCGATCGGCGGCATGATCGTCGCTGCCGCCGGTGCGGCCGCCGCCTTCGCCGCCAATACGGTCAGCTATTTCACCCTGATCTTCGCGCTGTCCCGCTGGCAGCCGGACCTGCCGCAGCAGACGCTTCCGCGCGAAGCGCTCGGCCAGGCGATCGGTGCCGGGCTGCGCTATGTCGCGATGTCGCCGAACATCGGCAAGGTGCTGTTCCGCGGCTTCGTGTTCGGCCTGACGGCGAGCGCCGTGCTGGCGCTATTGCCGGTCGTCGCGCGCGACCTGGTCGGCGGCGGCGCTCTGACCTATGGCGTGATGCTCGGTGCCTTCGGCGCGGGCGCGATCGCCGGGGCGCTGGCCAATTCGAGGCTGCGCGAGGCGCTGTCGAGCGAGGACATCGTGCGCTGCGCCTTTGCCGGCTTTGCGCTCAGCGCGACGATCATCGGTATCAGCCCCTATGCAATCGTGACGAGCCTTGCACTTCTGGTCGCGGGGGCCTGCTGGGTGCTGGCGCTGTCGCTCTTCAATACGGTCGTCCAGCTGTCCACGCCGCGCTGGGTCGTCGGCCGGGCGCTCTCGCTCTACCAGACCGCCACCTTCGGTGGCATGGCGGGCGGCAGCTGGCTCTGGGGGCTGATGGCCGAGAGCCAGGGCGTCACCAATGCCTTCTTCGCCTCCAGCCTGCTGATGATCGTCGGCGTGGCGATCGGGCTGTGGCTGCCCATGCCGGCCTTCGCCTCCCTCGACCTCGATCCTCTGAACCGCTTCAACGAGCCGCCGCTCAAGCTCGACATCAGGCCGCGCAGCGGCCCGATCGTCGTCAATATCGACTATGAGATCGCCGACGAGGACCTGCCGGAATTCCTGGCGGTCATGGTCGAGCGCCGGCGCATCCGCATCCGCGACGGCGCGCGCAACTGGGCGCTGATGCGCGACCTGGAGAACCCGGACATCTGGACGGAGACCTATCACACGCCGACCTGGGTTGAATATGTCCGCCACAACCAGCGCCGCACCAAGGCGGACGCCGAGGCGACCGATCGGCTGCTCGCCCTGCACCGCGGAAAGGAAAAGCCGAGGGTGCACCGGATGATCGAGCGGCAGGCGATCCCGCCCGCCGGCGACATCTTCCACAAGACCCATGTCGATCCGCACTGAGCGTGAGCAGGCCTGTTCTGGCTGGGAAACGCTTTAGCGCAGCTTGCCCTTGAGCGAGGCGTCCGGATAGCAGGTGGGCGAAAGGCCGTTCTTCTGCTGCCAGTCGCCGAGCGAGCGGCGCGTCTTGAAGCCCGGCAGGCCGTCGACATTGCCGACGTCATAGCCCTTGGCGACCAGCGCCTTCTGCATGGCCAGCACGTCCGAGCGCAGCATCTTGCCGACGTCCCCGAAAGGCGCCTTGAACGCCCCGCCGCCATAGGCGATGCGGTCGGCCAGATTGCCGATGAAAAGCGCATAGAGGTCGGAATTGTTGTATTCCTTGAGCACGTAGAAATTCGGGCTGACGAGGAATTCCGGACCATGCGTGCCGGCCGGAACCAACATCATCGTGGAGGCGGAAAGCTCCTTGCCCGGAAAGGCTTTCCCCGAGATGCGGGAAATGCCCTGTGCGGACCAGTCCGACAGCGGTCGTGCCCTGTCCGGGCCTTCCTGCGCACAGGAGACGCCGGAGGGGATGGAAACCTCGAAGCCCCAGCTGCGCCCCGTCTGCCAGCCGCTCTTCTTCAGATAGTTGGCGATCGATGCCAGGCTGTCGGGCACCGAGTTCCAGATGTCGCGATGGCCGTCGCCGTCGAAATCGACGGCATATTTCAGGTAGCTGGTCGGCATGAACTGCGGCTGGCCGAGTGCGCCGGCCCAGGAGCCCTTCATCTGGCCGGCCGCGATGTCGCCGCCATCGATGATGTGCAGCGCGGAGATCAGTTCGCGGCGGAAAAGATCCTTGCGGGTCGACATGAAGGCCTTGGTGGCCAGCACCTCGACCGCGGAATAGGGCAGCTTGGCGCCGCCGAAACCTGATTCGCGGCCCCAGATGGCGACGATGATCGAGCCTGGAACGCCATAGGCCGCCTCGACCTTGCGCAGCGTCGATGCATGGCGGTCGGCAAGGCTACGGCCCGTGCCCGCCAGTCCCTGCAGCCGCTTTTCCGAGAAATAGGCGCCGGGCGAGGAAAACTCCGCCTGGCTCTGCTTCTGGTCCTTTGGCGGGGTGGTTCCGGGCGGCACGAGGTCCGGCAGGTCCCAGTTGAGCGTCAGGCCGGCGACCGCCTTGTCGAAGGCGGCGCGCGAGATGCCGGCGCCCTTCGCCTCCGGCCACAGGTCGTTGGCAAGCCAGGCCTGGAACTGCTGCTCGACGGTCGCCTTGGAGGGGGCGGCGTAGGCGGCGGGGACGCTCCACAGCAGGCAGGCCGACAGCGCCAGCGCAAGGCTGCGGCGAATACCCTTCTTGGCGGTGGACTGCCCGACAGGGCGGAGGGGGCTAAGGCCGGTCATGACAGGTCTCCCGTCGTCGTACAGAGAATCAGATGACTGTCCTGGCGCGCAAAGCGGCCGAAAGTGTGCCTTCGTCGAGATAATCCAGCTCGCCGCCGACGGGCACGCCATGCGCCAGCCGCGTGATCTTCACGCCCAGTCCGGCCAGGTGGTCGGTGATATAGTGTGCAGTGGTCTGCCCTTCGACGGTGGCGTTGACGGCGATGATGACTTCGCGGATGCCGCCCTTGGCGACGCGGTCGATGAGGCCCTTGATGTTGAGATCGTCCGGCCCGACGCCGTCCAGCGGCGAGAGCGTGCCGCCGAGCACGTGATAGGCGGCGTTCATCGCGCCAGCCCGCTCCAGCGCCCAGAGGTCGGACACGTCCTCGACGACGATGATCATCGACTGGTCGCGCCGCTCGTCGGTACAGACGGTGCAGGGATCGACGGTGTCGACATTGCCGCAATGGGAGCAGATCTTCACCTTGTCGAAGGCGTCCCCCATGGCCTGCGCCAGCGGACCCATCAACTGGTCCTTCTTCTTGATCAGGTGGAGCGCGGCGCGCCGCGCCGAGCGGGGGCCAAGCCCCGGGACCTTTGCCAGCAGCTGGATCAGTTTTTCGATTTCGGGACCAGTGACTCGCTTTGCCATCGGCCGCTTCTACCCCATATCCTCGCAAAACGGAATCGCCCAAAGGAGCGCTGCTGCATGAAAATCCTCGCCGTCTGCCGTGGCAGCGCCGAAACCCTGCCCGGCAAGAAATACAAGACCGGCATCAACAAGGTTCCGGTCACCGGACCGGTCATGGTCGACGCCTACGGCATCGTCGGCGACGCGATCTGCAACGGCGACCATCACGGCGGCGAGGAGCAGGCGATCTATATCGAAGGTGCGGAGACGCTCGACTGGTGGGCGGAAGAGCTCGGCCGTCCCCTGGAGCCCGGAACCTTCGGAGAAAACCTGGTGATCTCCGGAATCGACAATCGCCGGATCGCCGTCGGCGATCGTTTCATTGCCGCTGACGTGGTTCTGGAGGTGACCTCGACGCGGATCCCCTGCGCCACCTTTGCGGCGAAGATGGGCGATCCGAAATTTCCCAGGCGCTACATGAAGGCCGCCCGCGCCGGCGCCTATGCGCGCGTGCTCGCCGGCGGCATGCTGGAGACCGGGCAGGCGGTCGAGTACCGGCCCTTCGCCGGGGACCGCATCACCATGCCCGACCTGATGGCGACCTATGGCAGGAAGCTGCACGGTGCGGAGCGGGATCGCTATCTCGCCACTCCGCTACATGCCAAGCTCAGGGCGTTCCTGACGGACTAGCGAAAACGGCCGCCAAAGGCGGCCGTCGTCGGCATTGTCGGATCAAGCCGAAACCTCAGAACGGCAGCTTCATGCCGGGCGGAATCGGCAGGCCGGCGGTCATTTCCTTGGTCTTCTCCGCCATCACCACCTCGGCCTTGTCCTTGGCGTCCTTGTGGGCGGCGACGATCAGGTCCTCGAGGATTTCCACGTCGTCTTCCTTGAAGAGCGACGGGTCGATCTTCAGACCCTTGAGGTCGCCCTTGCCGGTCATGGTCACGGTCACCAGCCCGCCGCCGGACTTGCCTTCGACTTCGAGCGAGGCGATTTCCGCCTGCATCTTCTCCATCTTGGCCTGCATTTCCTTGACCTTGCCCATCATGCCCATGATGTCGCGCATCGTCGCTGTCTCCTTGGATCTGTAAACTGAATTCGGTTGCGTCAGAATTCGATGTCGTCGCCCGGCAGAATGTCGCCCTCGGACGATTCCGCCGCCGCCGGCAGGCTCGGCGTATCGTCCTCTACGACGGCCGTGCGAATGCGGACGTCGGTGATCTTGGCGCCGGGGAAGCGCGAGAGGATCGCGGCCACGTCCGGGTCCTGCCTCGCATCGACGAAACGCGCCTCGCGGGTCGAGGCATCAGCCTCGACCAGGGTCGGCTGTCCGGCCTCGCGGCTCAGGATGACCATCCAGCGGATTTCGGTCCATTCCTCCAGACGCTTCTGCAGGTCGCTGACCAGCGATTTCGGCGCTTCCGCCGGCAGGTTGATTTCGAGCCGGCCCGGCTCGATGCGCACGAGATGGACGAAATTGCGCAACAGGGCCCGCAGCTTCGGGTCGCGGTTCTTGGTGCAGAGTTCCGCAAGATCTTCGAGCGAGTTGACGTGCACTTTCGGCTGCGGCTGCGCTTCGGCGGGCTTTGCCTCGGTACGGCCAAGCGCGACCGGTGCATTCTCCGGCTGGGGAACGCTGTGAAGCCGGGCGACCGGCTGGGCGGCGGAGGGCCGGGGCGAAGTCTCGACGGCCTGTTGCGAGACGACCGCCGTACGATAGGCAGCAGACGCGCCGCCGCCATTGCCGCCACGCGGCGCGCTTCCGGCCTGCGCGCCTTCGCCGCCATTGCCAAGCTCGAGCAGCCGGCGTGCGGCGTCCTCGGGCGAGGGCAGGTGGGCGGCATGCGACAGGCGGATGATCACCATTTCGGCCGCGCCGGCCGGTCGCGACGAATTCTCCGCTTCCGGAATACCCTTCAGCAGCATCTGCCACATGCGCGACAGGGTGGAAACCGAAATGCTGTCGGCCAGCTCCGCCCCGCGCACCCGCTCGACTTCGCTGAGCGAAGGGTCCTGGGAGGCGGACGGGATATATTTGAGGCGTGTCACGAGGTGGGTGAAGTCGGCGAGGTCGGTCAGCACGACGGTCGGATTGGCGCCGGCCTCGTACTGGCTGCCGAATTCGGCAAGGGCCGCTGCCACGTCGCCGCGCACGATATGGCCGAACAGGTCGACGATACGGGCCCGGTCGGCAAGGCCGAGCATGCCGCGCACGGCATCCGCCCGCACGATGCCGCCGCCATGGGCGATCGCCTGGTCGAGCAGCGACAGACCGTCGCGTGCCGAGCCTTCGGCGGCTCTCGCGATCATGGCGAGCGCCTCTTCCTCGGCCTCGATGCCTTCCTTGGACGAAATCGTCGAGAACAGGCCGACCAGATCGCCGGCGCTGATGCGCCGCAGGTCGAAGCGCTGGCAACGCGACAGCACGGTGATCGGGACCTTGCGGATCTCGGTCGTGGCGAAGATGAACTTCACATGCTCGGGCGGTTCCTCGAGCGTCTTCAGCAGGCCGTTGAAGGCCTGCGTCGACAGCATGTGCACTTCGTCGATGATGTAGACCTTGTAGCGCGCCGAGACCGGGCGGTAGCGCACCTGCTCGATGATCTCGCGGATGTCGTCGATGCCGGTATGGGAGGCCGCGTCCATCTCGATCACGTCGACATGGCGGCCTTCCATGATCGCCTGGCAGTGCTCGCCGGGGATCTTGAGGTCGATCGTCGGCTTGTCGATCTCGGGTGTCTTGTAGTTGAGCGCGCGCGCCAGAATGCGGGCGGTCGTGGTCTTGCCCACGCCGCGGACCCCGGTCAGCATGTAGGCCTGCGCGATGCGTCCGGTCTCGAAGGCGTTGGTGAGGGTTCTCACCATCGGCTCCTGGCCGACCATCAGGTCGGTGAAATCCTTGGGGCGATATTTGCGGGCGAGAACCCGGTAGCCGGTGACGCTACCCTCGGAATTCGATGCTTTCGGCTCGAAATCGCTCATCGCCCTGCCAGCGTCTCTCGAAGACCCGATGCCCGGGCACGCACTGGCCAGCGTCGTGGCCGGCCAAATAAAACGGAAGGTGGGAGGCTGGCACGATGACCCGTGCCGCGCTCGTTAGGGCTGCTTCCTTCCGGACCTGACCCGGTTGGCGAGTGGCTCGTCCACCACCAACCTCCCGAGCCACATATCGGCAATTACGAGATCAAATGCAAGCCAAGCCCGCAAAAAACTGCTATGAAGGGAAAAAACGTCAGGAGGGACACTTGAGCAAATTCGTGCTGGACGAGCGGTTGGCGCGCGACAGTGGCCTCGTGGTTCATCTGGGCCTGTGCGAACTGCGCATGATGAACGACAGCCGGTGGCCCTGGCTCGTCCTCGTGCCCAAGCGTCCGGACATATCCGAAGTCTTCGACCTCACCCCGCTCGACCAGGCCGTGCTGACCTTCGAGCAGAACACCGTCGCCTCCGCCCTAAAAACCGTGACGGGCGCCACCAAGATCAACATCGCCGCGATCGGCAACATCGTCCGCCAGCTGCATGTCCATGTCATCGCCCGCACCGAAGGCGATGCCAACTGGCCGGGTCCCGTCTGGGGCCATGGAATAGCCGTACCCTACGGCGAGGATGAACGCCGCACCTTCCAGCAGAAGATACTCGAAGCCATTCACTCATGAAAAAATCCATTTTCGACTTCGGCGGCCCGCATCCCGAGCCCAGCGACCTGACCGCCTTTTCCCGAAATGCCCTGTCCCGCGACAGCGAACACCGCGACGAGACGTCGCTCGAAAAGGCGCTCGCGGTCGAGGGAACCCACATTCTGGCGTTCTGCGACGCCAGGCTGGTGCTGAAGCACGACGGTGCGGTGCTCGATCCGCTCTTTGCCCCTTACGAACTGGCGGAGCTCGAGCCCGACTTCGACAATGCCGTGCTTCTGGGTTTCCAGCCGAGCGGCGAGCCGCGTATCGCCGTGCCCATCCAATGCCCGGCCGACGATCTTGCCGGTCAGTATAAGCCGGCGGATGCCCGCGCCCTGTTCCGCGACCGGCTGGTGGGCGAGGACCTGCTGGGCGAGGCCGCCCAGGCTTTGAGCCTTCTCCGCTGGAACGCCGACAACCGCTTCTGCGGTCGCTGCGGATCGGCGATGGAGAGCCGCATCGGCGGCTACAAGCGCATTTGCTCCGGCTGCGGCCACGAGATCTTCCCGCGCACCGACCCGGTCGCGATCATGCTGGCGATCGACGAGAAGCGCGACCGCTGCCTGCTCGGACGCAATCACCGTTTCCCCGACGGCATGTATTCCAGCCTTGCCGGCTTCGTCGAACCTGGCGAGACGATCGAGAATGCCGTGCGCCGCGAGACGCGCGAGGAATCCGGCATCGAGATCGGCCGCGTGCGCTATCACGCCTCGCAGCCCTGGCCGATGCCGCACCAGCTGATGATCGGTTGCTTCGCCGAGGCGATCTCGTTCGACATACAGGCGGACGAGGCCGAGCTTGCCGATTGCCGTTGGTTCAGCCGCGCCGAGACGGCGGAACTGATCGAACAGGGGCCGGTCAATGGCCTGAGCCTGCCGATCGAGGGGACGATCGCCCGGCGGCTGATCGTCGATTGGCTCGAATGGAAGCGCTGAGGCCTTAAGCCTCAGCCGCCGAGCTTGCCGCGCATCGGATGTCCCTTGTAGACGCCGAGAATGCGAACCTTTTCCGAGAAGAACCGCAGCTCCTCCAGCGCGCGTCGCACCGGCGCGTCTTCCGGATGGCCCTCGATGTCGGCGTAGAACTGGGTCGCCACAAACTTGCCGCCGATCTGGTAGCTCTCGAGCTTCGTCATGTTGATGCCGTTGGTGGCAAAGCCGCCCATCGCCTTGTAAAGCGCGGCGGGGATGTTGCGCACGTTGAAGACGAAGGTGGTGACGATCAGCTCGTCGGGGCTCACGCGCTGGGCGATCGACTCTTCGCGCGACAGGACGACGAAACGGGTCACGTTGTTCTCTGTGTCCTCGACGTTCTCGGCGACGATGTCGAGGCCGTAGAGATCGGCAGCAAGGCGTGGCGCGAGCGCCGCCATCGTCCGGTCGCCGCGCTCGGCGACGAGCTTGGCCGCACCGGCCGTGTCGCCGGCCACCACCGGCTTCCAGCCGTTGGCCCGCATGATCTTGCGGCACTGGCCAAGCGCATGGATATGGCTGTGAACCGTGCGGATCTCATCGATCGATACCCCCGGCAGCACCATCAGCTGGAAACGGATCGGCATGAAATATTCGCCGATGATGTGCAGCCTCGATTCCGGAAGCAGGTAGTGAATGTCGGCGACGCGTCCGGCAATGGTGTTCTCGATCGGGATCATGGCGAGGTCCGCCTCACCGTTTTCGACGGCGACGAAGGCGTCCTCGAAGGTCGGGCAGGGGAGCGGCTCCATCTGCGGGAACATGTCTCGGCAGGCCATGTCGGAATTCGCGCCGAACTCGCCCTGGAAGGCGATCCTGTTGGTTCTGGTCGTCATCGGGTATCCGTTCTTCACTTGGCCTTGAGGCTGAGGATCTGTCGTGCTTTTTCGAGGTCGGCGGAGGTGTCGACCCCGAGCGGGATGGAATTGACGATCTCGACGTCGATGCGCATTCCCGCTTCGAGCGCGCGAAGCTGTTCCAGCGATTCGCGCTTCTCCAGCGGTGACGGACGCAGGGCGACGAAGCGATCGAGCGCGGCCCGGCGATAGGCGTAGAGGCCGATATGGTGGTAGAGCGGCCCCTTGCCGTGCGGCGCGGTCGCGCGGGTGAAATAGAGCGCCCGCAGCCGTGTGTCCGACAGGGGTGATCCGACGACCTTGACGACGTTGGGATTGGTCTTTTCTTCCTCGTCGGTGATCTCGACGGTCAGCGTCGCGATATCGACCGCGGGGTTCTCGAGTGGCCTCAGAGCGGCGCGGATGGTCTCCGGCTCGATCGTCGGCAGGTCGCCCTGAACGTTGATCACGGTCTCGACAACGCCGTTCGGGTCGGCCTTGGTCAAGGCCTCGTGGATGCGGTCCGAACCGGACTGGTGGTCGACACGCGTCATCACCACCTCGAAACCGGCGGCCGCCACCGCGTCGAAGACCTGCTGGTCGTCGACGGCGACAATGATTCGCCCGACATTCGCTTCGCGCGCCCGCATGGCGACCTGCACGATCATCGGCAGGCCGCATATGTCGGCAAGCGGCTTTCCGGGCAGGCGGGTCGATGCCATTCGTGCCGGGATCAGCACGAGGGTCTTGCCCAATTCGTCATCGTTCATCGTCAGCCCCTTCAAATCACGCCGGAAAAGTGTCAAAAAGTCCCAATTTGGGGATCACAATCGTGTTGCAACTGTCAAGCAAAAGACATAGGTTCCGCGCGATTTCAAGATCGTCCGGTTACTGATCCGCCGGCTGCATGGGAGCGTTTGCAGATGAACTCATATGTGAACATGGGCGTTGGTGCTCTACTTGGCACCGTTTTCGTCCTGATGTCCGTATCCATCGCGTCGGAAGGCATTTTCCACTCGGCGGTTCCGGAGAAGGAAGGCTACGCCATCGTCGCCGAAGCCTCGTCCGAGGGTGAAGCCGGCGCCGGCGCCGCTGCCGCCACCGAAACGCCGATTGCCACGCTCCTGGCAAGCGCCGACGCTGCCGCCGGCGAAGCGGTATTCAAGAAGTGCACGAGCTGTCACACCGGGGACAAGGGCGGCGCCAACAAGGTTGGCCCGAACTTGTTCGGTGTCGTGGAACGTCCGATCGCATCGCATGAAGGCTTCGGCTATTCGGCCGCGATGAAGGACTTCTCGCAGGGTGGTTCGGTCACCTGGACCTTCGACAACCTCAACCACTTCCTGACCGCTCCGAAGAAGTTCATCCCCGGCACCGCCATGGGCTTCGCCGGTCTGAAAAAGGAAGAAGAGCGTGCCAACCTGATCGCCTATCTGCGCTCGCTGGCCGATACCCCGGTTGCGCTTCCGGCAGCTGATGCCGCCGCCGCAGCGCCTGCCGAGGCAGCCCCCGCAGCCGAAGCGGCTCCTGCCGCTGAAGCAGCGCCGGCAGCCGACGCTCCGGCTGAAGCAGCGCCCGCCGAGGCCGCTCCTGCGACCGATGCTGCGCCTGCTCCGGCAACCGATGCGGCTCCGGCTCCCGCCGCCAACAACTGATCCGGCGGCTGATCAAATCCAGTTCATGAAAATGCCCGGCTCTGCCGGGCATTTTTCGTTTGGGGCTATGCTCCCGGTTACTGCAGGATCCATGCCCAGAGCGTGACGCTGAGCACGCCGACCGCGGTGCTGAGCGAGATCGCCGAGGCGGCGAGCCCGTGGCCGACGCCGAAGCGGTTGGCGATCAGCCAGGCATTGATGCCGGTGGGCACGGACGAGGTGAGCACCAGCGCCGCCGTCCAGTCCGCGCTCAGTCCCAGAACGCGGCAGGCGAGCCAGACGCAGGCCGGCATCAGCAGCAGCTTGAGGGCCGAGATCACGGTCGCGATGCCGACATTCCCGTGGATGCCGTATTTGTTGAGCGCCATGCCGAGCGAGATCAGCGCGGCGGGTGCCGCCATAGCGGTGATCTGATCCACCACGCTTGCCAGCACCCGGGGAAGCGCAAGCCCGCTGACATGCAGGACAAGCCCCGCGGCAAGGCCGATGACCAGCGGATTACGCATCAGATTGGTGCCCACCTGCCGCAGGACGTTCACCAGCCCCCGTGACTCGCCGCCATTGACCTTGTGCTCGGCGCGCTCCATCAGCACCGTGCCGATGACCATCATCAGCGGCAGATGCACGGCCAGCAGGATGGACACGGCGACGATGCCGTCGCTGCCGACGGTGCGCTCGACGAGCGGCAGGCCGATGAAGATGTTGTTGGCAAAGGCTGAGGACACCCCCGCCAGCACCCCGACCCGGGTATCGCGTCCAAAGAGGCGGGTTGCCAGGAGATGCCCGACCGTCCAGGTGATCGCGACACCGGTGAAATAGGCGATCCAGAGCCGGAACGGGGAGGCGCCGTGGAAGTCCGCCTGCGAAATTGTGCGGAAGAGGAGGACCGGCACCGCGACCTTGAAGACGAATTCGCCCAGTCCGTCGCCGATATCAGCGTTCAGGATCCGGGTCTTGACCAGCCCCCAGCCGAACAGGATGAGGATGAAGATCGGAAAGACGTCCTGGGCAATCGCATACATCGGCGGAATGGCTCTCGGGAGGAGGAGAAGGCGTGGTGAGCCCCCAAGGCTTATCGCGATGCGTGTGAATCGGCCAGTGCGGATTGATCTTTGTCAGTACGCCCGCCGAAAACGAAAAAAGCGGGGTTGCCCCCCGCTTTCGCTGCCAGACCGGAGGTCGGGCCCGAAGCCGCATCGCCAGTACATCCGTGGTCGATGCGAGTTCTTGATCGGGGACCAAACATGTCCCCTGCGCGGATGGCGAGGCGCCGGAAGCGCTCCATGCCATCACCACTTGAGGACTGTCTAATCGGCCTGCGTGACAAACGAATGACGTCTACGCAATTCCGCCTAGGCGCGCGCTTTTTCCTTTTCTGCCGGAGAAAAACGGCTATGACCGGAAAACCCCAAACTATTGGAGATCCGGGATTTATGAGCAGGTTCGATGTTCTCACCGTCGGTAACGCCATCGTCGACATCATCTCGCGTTGCGAGGATGCCTTCCTCGTCGACAACGGCATTACCAAGGGCGCGATGAACCTGATCGATGCCGAACGGGCCGAAAAGCTCTACGCCCTGATGGGCCCCGCCGTAGAAGCCTCCGGCGGCAGCGCCGGCAATACGGCCGCCGGCATCGCCAGCCTCGGCGGCAAGGCCGCCTATTTCGGCAAGGTGGCCGAGGACCAGCTCGGCAAGATCTTCGCCCACGACATCCGCGCCCAGGGCGTTCACTACGAGACGAAGCCGGAAGGCACGTTTCCGCCGACCGCGCGAAGCATGATCTTCGTCACCGAGGACGGCGAGCGTTCGATGAACACCTATCTCGGCGCCTGCGTCGAATTCGGCCCGGAAGACGTCGAGCCGGAGGTCGTGGCGCAGTCGAAGGTCACCTATTTCGAAGGCTATCTCTGGGATCCGCCGCGGGCCAAGCAGGCGATCCTCGACTGCGCCCGCATCGCCCACGAGAACGGCCGGGAAATGTCGATGACCCTGTCCGACAGCTTCTGCGTCGGCCGCTACCGCGACGAATTCCTCGCTCTGATGCGCTCCGGCACGGTCGACATCGTCTTCTCCAACAAGCAGGAAGCGCTCTCGCTCTACGAGACCGAGGATTTCGATCTCGCGCTCACCAGGATGGCGGGCGACTGCAAGCTTGCCGCCGTGACGATGAGCGAGGAGGGCGCCGTGATCCTCAAGGGCGGCGAACGCATCCGCGTCGAGGCGACCGTGATCGGCCAACTGGTCGACACCACGGGCGCCGGCGACCTGTTCGCTGCGGGCTTCCTCTATGGCTATACCCAGGGCCGCTCGCTCTACGATTGCGGCCGGATCGGCTGCCTCGCAGCCGGCATCGTCATCCAGCAGATCGGTCCGCGACCGCTCGGCTCGCTGTCCAAGGCGGCCGGAGAGGTCGGGCTTATTTGAAGGCCTCGCCCGGATAGGCGCCCCAGATCTCGCTCTGCGCCACCCATCCGTTGACGCCGCCCGCTTCCGCCAGGCACCAGTTGCCGGTGCACTCCTCGAGCCGCATCACCACGCCGGGCTCGAGCTTGGCGACGACACTCGCCGTCGACTGCGAATCGGACCTGAGGTTCACATAGACGTCGTTGCCGCGCATCCACGGCGCGGCGACCGCGGTGCGCTCGCCCGACAGCAGGGTCTGGCTTACCCACCCCTCCGTGCCGTCAGCGTCACGGATGCGCCGCCAGTTCTCGTATTCCTGGATGATCTCAACCGGCAGCCCGGATTTCAGGTAGAGCCAGGAGACGGCATAGTCGGTGCTCGGACCGATCCTGAGATTGACCCGCTTGGCCTTCAGGCTGACGAAGCGCGGCAGCGGCAGGCCGCTCGAACCCTTGGACACGCCTTGGGCCTCGGCTGCCGGCCCGCCCATTGCGCAAAGCCCGAGGGCGATCCACGAAACGAGAGAGGCACGAAGCACGATGTGACGCATGGCGGTTCCGATCGCTCAAAGATTTCAAGGGTTTCTGCGCGATTCCGCCAATCGTTCCGCCGGTCTCGCCATAAAACGGGCGCCGACCTGCGAGGTTTTGTTTGTCTTCGCTGACGGGTTTGGTAGAAAATGCCCTGAACGGGGAAATTATCCCCCGTCTTGGTTAACGACCTCTGAACAAGGCATCGATTCTTCCCATGACGAACAGGAAAAGACCCAAGGTCTATATCACCCGGAAATTGCCGGACGCCGTGGAGACCCGCATGCGCGAACTGTTCGAGGCGGAGCTCAACATCGATGACAAGCCGCGCACCCAGCCCGAACTCGTTGCTGCGATGAAAACGGCCGACGTCCTGGTGCCGACGGTGACCGACCGCATCGACGCGGCGCTGATCGAGCAGGCGGGGCCTCAGCTGAAGCTGATCGCCAGCTTCTCCAACGGCATCGACCATATCGATGTCGATGCCGCGGCGAAGAAGGGCATCACCGTCACCAATACGCCGAACGTGCTGACCGAAGACACCGCCGACATGACCATGGCGCTCATTCTCGCCGTGCCGCGCCGCCTGGTCGAGGGCGCGCGCATCCTGATGGACAAGCCCGGCGAATGGACCGGCTGGTCGCCGACCTGGATGCTCGGTCGGCGTATCTGGGGCAAGCGGATCGGCATCATCGGCATGGGCCGCATCGGCACGGCCGTCGCCCGTCGCGCCAAGGCCTTCGGCCTGTCGATCCACTACCACAACCGCAAGCGCGTCAATCCGGTGACCGAGGACGAGCTGGAGGCGACCTATTGGGACAGCCTCGACCAGATGCTGGCCCGCGTCGATATCGTCTCTGTCAACTGCCCGTCGACGCCCGCCACCTTCCATCTCCTGTCGGCGCGGCGTCTGGCGCTGATGCAGCCGAACAGCTACATCGTCAACACTGCGCGCGGCGACATCATCGACGAGGACGCCCTGATCCAGTGCCTGCGCGAGGGCCGGATCGCCGGTGCCGGGCTCGACGTGTTCGAGAAGGAGCCTGCGGTCAATCCCAAGCTGATAAAGCTCGCGAACGAAGGCAAGGTCGTGCTCCTGCCACATACCGGTTCGGCCACCATCGAGGGCCGCATCGACATGGGCGACAAGGTGATCATCAACATCCGCACCTATTTCGACGGCCATCGCCCGCCGAACCGCGTGCTGCCGAGCCGGACCTGAGCATGGGCGTTCAGGCGAGCGGCTTGCGCATCTCGATCGAGGTGGTCCGGTCATAGCCGGCATGGCGGGTTTCCGCCGTCTTGCCAAAGCCCCAGGCGGCAAAGAGCCGGTGGTTTTCGATCAGTTCGATACGGGTCTCGAGCCGAAGACTGGAAAGCCCGCGTTCACGGGCCGTCGCTTCGGCGCGCGCCAGCAGCAAACGGCCTATGCCCTGACCTTGCGCTGCGGGAAGGACGGCAAGCTTGCCGATATAGAGTGAGCTCTCCTCGGGCTTCAGAAAGACGCAGCCGACCAATTGTTCTTCGTCCAGCGCGGCAAAGGCGATCTCCTGTTCTGCCTTCTGCCGGAGCGCCGCCGGCGTCAGCCGATGGGCGGAGGAGGGCGGGTCAATCCGCCCGTCCATGAAAGCGAAGGCGGCCAGGATCACATGCAGCAGCTCCTCGTAGCGGTCGAAGCCCGCATCGATGCGCAGGACCTCGATCGTCATGACGAAGGCGAAGCCTTGCGCCGGCGGTAGCGGATCGTGTCGAACCGCGCCGACAGCGCGTCGTAGAGCAAAAGGCGGCCGATGAGGGGTTCGCCGACCCCGGTGATCAGCTTGATCGCCTCCATCGCCATCAGCGTGCCGATCACGCCGGTAAGCGCCCCGACGATGCCGGATTCGGCGCAGGCAGGCACCAGCCCGGCGGGCGGCGGCTCCGGAAAGAGGTCGCGATAGCGCGGATTGGGCTCTCCCTGCGCATTGTCTTCATAGGGCTTCAACACGGTCAGCGAGCCGTCGAACCGGCCGACGGCGCCCGTCACCAGCGGAACCTGCCGCGCCTCGGCCGCATCGGCGGCGGCATAGCGCGTGTCGAAATTGTCGGAACCGTCGATCAGCAGGTCGAATCCGGCCAGATGCGAGGCGGCAAACACGCCGTCGAAACGCTGCTCGAACCGTTTCACCCGCACATGCGGGTTGAGGCGGGCGATCGCGCGGGCAGCACTTTCGGTCTTCTCCTCACCGATCGTGCCGCTGTCGTGGATCACCTGGCGCTGCAGGTTGGAGAGCGACACGCGGTCGTCGTCGGCAATGCCGAGCGTGCCGACGCCGGCGGCGGCGAGATACATCAGCGTGGGCGCCCCCAGTCCCCCGGCACCGATCACCATGACGCGGGCGGCTTTCAGTTTCTGCTGGCCCTGCCCGCCGATCTCGGGGAGCAGGATATGCCGGTGATAGCGGGATACTTCGTCGGGGCTGAGCGGATCCATGGGCACGATATTCGCACGGTTGGCGCGGACGGGAAAGCCCGTCAGGCTGAGAGTACGCTGTCGCGCACGGTAACGAACTGGGCACGCTCGCCGAGCGCCGAGAACATCGACCGGTCGGTGCCGGTCATGAAGGCCTGGCCGCCGAGCGCATCGATCCGGTTGAACAGCGCGGCGCGCCGGCCCTCGTCGAAATGGGCGGCGATCTCATCAAGCAGGAGTATAGGAGCGTGGCCGGTCATGGTGGCGACGAGACTTGCATGGGCAAGCACCAGGCCGACGAGCAGGGCCTTCTGCTCGCCGGTCGAGCAACGCTCGGCCTCGATGTCCTTGTCGGCATGACGGACCAGGAGATCGGCGCGGTGCGGCCCTTCCAGCGTCCGGCCGGCGGCCGCGTCGCGATAGCGTCCATTGGCCAGTGCGGCGAGATATCGATCCTCGATCTCGATGGCGGGAGCATCGCCTTCCTCGTCGAGAAAGCCGCTGAGGGCAAGGTGCGCCGAGGGAAAGCTCGAATCATCCTGTCGGGCGGTCAGGCCGGCGAGCAGGCCGAGCATTTCGCGGCGCGCCAGCATCATCGCCACGCCGAGACCGGCCATCTGCTGTTCGATGCCGGTCAGCCAGGCCGGATCGAATCGGCCTTCCGACAAGAGCTTGTTGCGGCTGCGCATGGCGCGCTCGAAGTCGCTGGCACGGCGTCCATGCGCCGGGTCGAGCGATAGCACCAGCCGGTCGAGGAAACGGCGGCGATCGGAAGCGGAGCCGGTGAAGAGCCCGTCCATGGCCGGTGTCAGCCAGAGAATGCGCAAATGGTCGGTGAGTTCGTCGACCGACTTCGCGGGCGTGCCGTTGATGCGCAGGCGACGGACCACGGCCTCGCCTTCGCCCTCGGAGCCCGTGCCGATCTCGACCTCGCCCTCCATGCCGTCGATCTCGGCGAAGACCGAGAAGCCGCCCGGCGCGCCGACGCGTGCCACATCGGCCAGCACCGCCCGGCGCAGGCCCCGGCCGGGAGACAGGAAGGAGATGGCCTCCATGAGATTGGTTTTGCCCGCGCCGTTCTCCCCCGTCAGCACGACGTGCCGCCCGTCGAGCGTCAATGCTGCGGTCGCGTAGTTGCGGAAATCCGTGAGCTTCAGCCGGTGGATCGAGGTCTTGTGCGTCATGGTGGTCCGGGTTCGGTGCATTCCTGAGCTAGGCTGAAAGGCCGCAGATGGCAAGGCGGGCTTGGGGTTTTTCCGGGCGAGCGCGGAACGGCCGGCGGGACCCGGACGTTGCGACGCATGGACCAGCGCCCGGCGCGGGTGTATCTGGTGGTTCACGATGCGAATGCAGGGGTGCCCATGAGCTCCGATCGAGACGAACTGACGCCGGAAGAAGCCCGCCGCGATCACTGGGAAATGCTGCGTTTCCTCGGGGGCAACGCGCTGTTCGGCGTCTGCCTCGGACTTGCGGTCGCCGCCATGCTGATCTGGCTCGATATCGGCGGGCTCGGCAGCCATCTGGCCCGCAGCCGCAACCCCTATCTGCCCGCAGCCATGATCGCGATTCCACTGGCGCTTACCTTCGGCGCGGCCGTGGCGGCGTCTGCCATCATGCTGATGCCCTACAAGAAAAAGAAGCAACGCTAGCCGGTGACGCAGCGTTTCGCCGCCATTGACCGGGCGGCGGACATCCGCCAGAACCGCGTCAGTCGAACAACGGAGCAGATCATGAGCGACCAGGAAGACCGTTTGCTGCGGCTCGAAGAGACGGTGGCCCATCAGGCCCGGGTGATCGAGGAGCTTTCCGACCAGCTTACCGAGCAGTGGAAGGTGGTCGAGCAGACGCGCGCCAAGCTCGATCGGTTGACCGAGCGTTTCCTGTCGCTCGAGGAACAGTCGCTGGAAGCGCCCGCCATTACCCGGCCGCCGCACTACTGAACGCCTATTTCCGCACCGCCACCCCGTCCACGACCGCCGAGACGATCTGTTCGATCTCCTCTTGGCTTACGTCCAGCCGGCTGGTCAGCAGCCTGTTCCAGGCAAAGCTCGAAAACAGCTCGATCAACAGTGCCGGATCGATATCCGCCCGAACCTCTCCCCGCGCCTGTCCGCGCTTGAGGATAACCCCGCTCTGCCGGCATCGGGACATGGCATAGGCTTGGAGCGCCTGCAGCGCGGCGGGATCGTTCTGTGCTTCGGCGATGATCGAGCGGAAGATTGCCCCTCCGCCATCGCGCCAGAAACCGAGAAGGCCTGCGAGGAACAGTGAGAGGTCCTTGCGGATATCCCCGGTGTCGGGATGGGGAACCCCGTCCTTCTGACGATGATAGACGTCGAGCAGCAGCGCGGCCTTTGACGGCCACCAGCGATAGATGGTCGGCTTTCCGGCCTTGGCGCGCCGGGCGACGGCCTCGATCGAAAAGGCGGGCAGGCCGCCTTCGAGCAGGATGTCCTGTGCGGCCTTGAGAATGGCCTCCTCGCTTGCCGGATTGCGCTGCGATCCGATCGAGGTGCGGCGGTCCTCCACCTGTTTTTCCATCGTCACGCGGCCCTCCAATTTATTCATCGCCATAGCATGCTTTGCTATTGAACGAAACGGCTCGTTCCTATATAGAACGAAACGTACCGTTCCTATGGAGACATTCATGCCCGAGATTTCCGCGCCCCGTCCAGTCCTTTCGAAGTTCCGGCTGTCCATCCTGATGCTGGCCGCCGTCTATCCCTTCGTTACGACAATTCTCTATGTGCTGATGCCGCTGACCGACGGCTGGCCGCTCTGGGAACGCACGGCGCTCCTGGCGCCGATCATGGTGTTCAGCATCGTCTACGGGATCGCGCCGACCATTCAGCAGCGCTTTGCCTGGTTCATTCTTCGCCAGCCACGCCCGGCGATTGCCTGAGCCTGACGGGGAAAAGAGAAGCGAGCCGGAGGGGCTCCGGCTCGCTCGATGTTCCTGGCAGTGGACCTGATGTACTCAGTCGCTCAGCGTATCGAAGAAGTCCTTCATCCGGGCGAAGAAGCCGGTCGATTCCGGGTTGTTTTCCTTCGACGAAAGCTGTTCGAACTCCTGCAGCAGCTCGCGCTGCCGCTTCGTCAGCTTCTGCGGCGTCTCGATCTGGATCTGGATGTAGAGATCGCCCGTCTGCGCCGAACGCAGCACCGGCATACCCTTGCCCTTCAAGCGGAACTGCTTGCCGGGCTGGGTGCCGTCCGGAACCGTCACGCGCGACTTGGCGCCATCGAGCGTCACCACGTCGAACGTGCCGCCAAGAGCGGCCGTCGTCATGGAGATCGGCACGGTACAGTAGAGATCCGCTCCGTCACGCTGGAAGAATTCGTGCGGCTTGACTGACAGGAAGATATAAAGATCCCCCGCCGGGCCGCCGCGCAGTCCTGCCTCGCCTTCGCCCTGCAGGCGGATGCGGGTGCCGTCCTCGATGCCGGCGGGAATGTTGACGGACAGCGAGCGCTCTTCGGTAACCCGGCCCTGGCCATGGCACTTGCCGCAGGGATCCGAGATCGTCTGGCCGCGACCGTGGCAGGTCGGACAGGTCCGTTCGATCGAGAAGAAGCCCTGGGCGGCGCGGATGCGTCCCGTGCCCTGACAGGTGGCGCAGGTGGTCGGCTTGGTGCCCGGCTTGGCGCCAGTCCCGGTGCAGACCTCGCAGGTGATCGAGGTCGGAACCCTGATCTGCGCGGTCTTGCCGGTAAACGCTTCCTCGAGCGAGATTTCCATGTTGTAGCGCAGGTCGGCGCCGCGTTCGCGACCGCCGGTCGATCGCGCACGGCCGCCGCGGCCGCCGCCCATCATCTCGCCGAAGATGTCTTCGAAGATGTCGGAGAATCCGCCGCCGGCAAAACCGCCGCCGCCCGGATGGAAGCCACCGCCACCGCCCTGCTCGAAGGCGGCATGGCCGAAACGGTCATAGGCCGCGCGCTTCTGCGGGTCCTTGAGCGTCTCATAGGCTTCGTTGATTTCCTTGAACTTCTTTTCCGCTTCCGCGTCGCCCGGGTTCTTGTCCGGGTGAAGTTTCATCGCCAGCTTGCGAAAGGCGCTTTTCAGCTCCTTTTCGTCGGCGGTCTTGGCGACCCCGAGGGTCTCGTAGAAATCTGCTTTTGCCATGGTCCTACAAAGCTCTCAAAGCTTTCTCCACGCTCGTGTGGCTGCCAGTTTTCTTGCCTGCCTGCTTTTCGCAGGCGGCCATGTCCTTCTGGAAGTCAGACGCCGCGGCGCGTGCATCTTCGATCAGCAGCTGGCGAGGCTCGCCCTTGTTGGCCAGTCCGTCCGCCACTGATACGGCAAGGTAGGCCAGCGAATGGGCCGCCATGTCGCAGGACGTCACGGTGCCACCTTCCTCGCGGCGCTTGAGCGCTGCTTCGATGATCCGGCCGAGTTCAGTGCCTGTCTTGGATAGCTGGCGGCTGTTGCCCGCACCGATCGCCTTGACGATGGTGGCCTCGGCGGCGTTCACCTTGCGAAAGACCGCTTCCAGTTGACCATTGTCCTGCGCCGAAACGGCGCTCGCGCCAAGGGCCAATGAAAATGCGGCTGGCCCGAAGGCCAGCCTCTTGAAGGTGATACGTCGCTGCGGCCGCTGCATCAGGCCGACTTCTTCGCGTCGTCGTCCTTTACTTCCTCGTAATCGGCATCGACGACATCGTCGTCCTTGCCGCCTTCCGAGGCGCCAGCGCCTTCTTCGGCCTGCTGCGATTCATAGATCGCCTGGCCGAGCTTCATGGAAACTTCCATGAGTGTCTGCGTCTTGGCCTGGATGTCCTCGGCGTTCGGCTCGGAGACTTCCATCGCGCTCTTCAGAGCGGCGATTGCGTCTTCGATGGCCTTGCGGTCGGTTTCCGAAACCTTGTCGCCATACTCCTTGAGAGACTTTTCCGTCGAATGGACGAGGCTCTCGGCATGGTTCTTGGCTTCGACCGCGGCGCGCCGCTTCTTGTCTTCCTCGGCATGTGCCTCGGCATCCTTGACCATCTTCTCGATGTCGGCGTCAGACAGACCACCGGAAGCCTGGATGCGGATCTGCTGCTCCTTGCCGGTACCCTTGTCCTTGGCCGAAACCTGGACGATCCCGTTGGCGTCGATGTCGAAGGTCACTTCGATCTGCGGGACGCCGCGGGGAGCCGGCGGCAGGCCGACGAGGTCGAACTGGCCGAGCAGCTTGTTGTCCTGCGCCATTTCGCGCTCGCCCTGGCTGACGCGGATGGTCACGGCATTCTGGTTGTCTTCGGCGGTCGAGAAGGTCTGGCTCTTCTTGGTCGGGATCGTCGTGTTGCGATCGATCAGACGGGTGAAGACGCCACCGAGGGTCTCGATGCCGAGCGACAGCGGGGTTACGTCGAGCAACAGGACGTCCTTGACGTCGCCCTGCAGAACGCCGGCCTGGATCGCGGCGCCCATGGCGACGACTTCATCCGGGTTGACGCCCTTGTGCGGTTCCTTGCCGAACAGCTGCTTGACGATTTCCTGCACCTTCGGCATGCGGCTCATGCCGCCGACGAGAACCACTTCCTCGATTTCCGAGGCGGTGAGGCCGGCATCCTTGAGGGCTGCCTTGCAGGGGGCCACGGTGCGCTGAACCAGGTCGTCGACCAGGCTTTCGAACTTGGCGCGCGTCAGCTTCATCGTCAGGTGCTTCGGACCGGAAGCGTCCGCCGTGATGAACGGCAGGTTGATTTCGGTCTGCTGTGAGGACGAGAGTTCGATCTTCGCCTTTTCCGCAGCTTCCTTGAGGCGCTGCAGGGCCAGCTTGTCGTTCTTCAGATCGATGCCGTTGTCCTTCTTGAACTCGGCTGCGAGATATTCGACGAGACGCATGTCGAAGTCTTCACCGCCGAGGAAGGTATCGCCGTTGGTCGACTTCACTTCGAAGACGCCGTCGCCGATTTCCAGGATCGAGATGTCGAAGGTACCGCCGCCAAGGTCGTATACGGCGATGGTCTTGCCTTCCTTCTTGTCGAGACCGTAGGCAAGCGCGGCCGCCGTCGGCTCGTTGATGATGCGCAGGACTTCGAGGCCGGCGATGCGGCCTGCGTCCTTGGTGGCCTGACGCTGGGCGTCGTTGAAGTAGGCCGGAACGGTGATGACGGCCTTTTCGACCTTCTCGCCGAGATAGGCTTCCGCCGTTTCCTTCATCTTCTGAAGGATCATGGCCGAGATCTGGGCCGGAGAATAACCCTTGCCCTGGGCTTCGACCCAGGCGTCGCCGTTATCGCCCTTGATGATGTGGAACGGGACAAGGCCCTTGTCCTTCTCGACGGTCGGATCTTCGTAGCGGCGGCCGATGAGGCGCTTGACGGCGAAGAGGGTGTTGGTCGGGTTGGTGACCGCCTGGCGCTTGGCCGGCTGGCCGACGAGACGCTCGCCATCGTCGCTGAAGGCGACCATGGAAGGCGTGGTGCGTGCGCCTTCGGAATTCTCGATGACCTTCGCGTCCTTGCCGTCCATGACGGAAACGCAGGAGTTGGTCGTTCCAAGGTCGATACCGATTACTTTAGCCATGTCATTCTCTCCTTGAAGCAGGCCGTCGGAACCCCCGAAAGGCATTCCCCTGACGGCCCCTCGACGTGGATGGTCTGGGATCTCGCAGCCTTCGCTGCGGTTATGTCGCGTATATAAGAAGCGGTTTTTCTGACTGCAAGGCTGGAAACGGGGCGTAACCCTGTAAAAAGAACAGATTGGCGTCCATTTGCCGGCCTTTTTGCGGCCTGAAATCTACGGCCTGACTGGGCAAGACCGATAGCGGTCAAGCCTTGCGCCGGGCTGCATCCGAAAAGATGGTTCCTGCCATGCGCCGATACAAGACGCAGACGCCTATTGGCCCATGATGATGTCCATGAGCGTGGTGCGCCTGGCCGCCGGCCGGACCGGTGACGGAGCGCCGACATCGGCCGGCGGAATAGGCCCGCCTGCGCCCTGCTGATAGGGATCCGCCTGCGGGATTTCTGCCTGCGGCATGTCGGCCTGAGGAATATTGCCCTGCCTGCCGGCGGGGGTACCGGGCGCCGTCGGATAGCGCTTTTCGCCGCCGGAGAACACGTCGGAGAGAATGGTGCCGATTGTCATCGGCTGTGCCTGCGGTTCCACATAACCTTCGCCGGCCAACGGCACGGGCGTCAGCCCCGCATGGGCGGCGGTCATGAAGTCGTGCCAGGCCTTGGCGGGAAGCCCGCCGCCCGTCACCTTCTTCATCGACTGGCCGTCGTCATTGCCGAACCATACGCCGGTCGTCAGGTTGCTGGTGTAACCGACGAACAGCGCGTCGCGGAAGGACTGGGTCGTCCCGGACTTGCCCGCCGCTTCCCAGCCGTCGAGTCGCGCCTTCTTGCCGGTGCCCTCGGTGATGACGCCCTTCAGCATGCGGTTCATGGCGGCGACCACCGGTTCGCCGAGGACGCGCGGCGGTTCGGCATAGTCGTTCTCGTAGAGCACCTTGCCCTCGGCGGTGGAGATGCGCCGGATGATGTGCGGCGTCGCCTTGTAGCCGCCGTTCATGAACGGGGCATAGGCGGCCGTCAGCTCGAGCAGCGAGACTTCCGAGGTGCCGAGTGCGATCGAGGCGTTGGATTGCAGCTCCGATTCGATGCCGAGCCGGTGGGCGAGCTTGATGACATGGTCCGGGCCCACCTCCATCACCAGCTGCGCGGCGATCGTGTTTAGCGAATTGGCCAGCGCATTGGCGATGGTGACCGGCCCGCGATATTTCTCGTCGTAGTTCTCCGGCGTCCAGTTGCCGATCCTGACCGGCGCGTCGTTGCGGACGGAATCAGGGCGCACGCCGGTTTCCAGCGCCGCGGCGTAGACGAACGGCTTGAAGGCCGAGCCCGGCTGGCGCTTGGCCTTGACCGCGCGGTTGAACTGGCTCTCGGCATAGTCCTTGCCTCCGACCAGCGCGCGGATCGCGCCGGTGCCGTCGATCGATACCAGAGCGGCCTGCGATGCCTTGAGCTTGTCGCCCTCGGCCTCGAGGCTGTCGACGATCACTGCCTCGGCCTTCTTCTCCAGCGTCATGTCGATCGTCGTCTCGACGAGCAGATCTTCGCTGATCGTGCCGATGAGGCGCTTGGTCTCGTCGAGTACCATGTCGGCCACGTATTGGCCCGCGCCGGTCCAGTAGCGCTTGGCCGTGGTCGGGGGTTGCGACATCGCCGTCTTGATTTCGTCTTCTGAGATGTAGCCTTCCTCGCGCATGGCGCCGAGAACGACCTGCGCCCGGGCTTCCGCGGCTTCAGGGTCGCGTGCCGGGGAAAGGCGCGACGGCGCCTTCAGAAGACCGGCCAGCAGCGCGGCCTCGCCGAGATTGACGTCGCGGGCCGACTTGGAGAAATAGCGCCGCGATGCCGCCTCGACGCCATAGGCGTTCGAGCCGAAATAGACGCGGTTGAGATACATGGCCAGGATCTGGTCCTTGGTGAATTTGTGTTCGAGCCAGAAGGACAGAAGCACTTCCTGGATCTTGCGTTCGACCGTGCGCTCGGGCGAGAGGAAAAGGTTCTTCGCCAGCTGCTGCGTCAGCGTCGAGCCGCCCTGGACGGTGCGGCCGCTGACGATATTGGTCACCACCGCGCGGGCCAGGCCGAACGGATCCACGCCGAAATGCGAATAGAAGCGCCGGTCCTCGATGGCGATGACGGCCTGCGGGATGAAGGGCGACATGTCTTCGAGCGCCAGCGCCTCGCCGCCGGTTGCGCCGCGATTGGCGATGACGGTTCCCTCGACCGAAACGACCTTGAGGTTGGGCGGACGCTCGGGGATCGACCAGGAACTGGCGCTCGGCATGCGCGCGCCGTAATACATGACGATCCCGCCGACGCCGATGGCGCCCCAGATGCCGAGTACGATGCACCAGTAGATCAGGCGGCCGAGCAAGCCCGACAGCCCGCCGGAACTGCGCTTGGCCTTACCCTTGCCGCGGCCCGACGAGCGCGGCTTGGACCCGGCCTTTGCCGTCTTGCCGGTCTTTGCCTTGGCGCCGCGACCCGTGCGCTTCCCGCCGATGCGGTCGCCAGCATCGACGCGAAACTCGTCGTCGCGCTCGTCCTCCTCCTCGAAGGTCGGCTCGACGCGTTCACGGGATTTGCCTCTGCTTGCCATGGCCGGCGATCTTGCTCCAGAAACCTGTGCGCCTGCGACCGGCCGTCGCCGGGACGCGCTTTGCGCTGTGTGTTGCAGCCGCATGACAAGCAGGAAGGCGCGGCCGGAGGATTGGAGTCTAAATGCGGCGATTTAAGGGGGGGTTAACACGCGGTAAACATTCCCCTATCGCGCCGTCCCCGGGGCGCGGGCACAGGCCCGCGCGCTCAAGCGGCCGATGCATACCGCCCTACTGGCAGAGATCGGCCCACTCGGCATTGGTCAGTTCCGCCATGCGCTGCGGCGCGATGTGGACCGCCGAATTGGTGGCGCCGGCGGCCGGTACGACCTCGTCGAACGCCTTCAGCGATACGTCGCAATAAACCTTGAGGGGCGAGGGCAGGCCGAACGGGCAGACGCCGCCGACCGGATGGCTGGTGACTTCGACCACCTCTTCCGGCCCCAGCATGCGCGGCTTGACGCCGAAGCGGTCCTTGAACTTGCGATTGTCGAGCCGCTTGGTGCCGGCGGTCACCACCAGCACGACCGCGTCGCCGATCCTGAGGCAGATCGTCTTGGCGATCTGGTCCGGCTCGACCCCGTGGGCTTCGGCGGCCAGCGCGACCGTCGCCGAACTCGCATCGGTGACGATGACTGCGATGTCGGGGGCGTTTTCGGCGAAGAAGGTACGGACGGACAGGAGGCTCATCGTTCTTTTCTATCCGCAGCTTTCGCCATCAGGCAAGTCTCGTTTGAAGAGGTCCTTGATATCGGCGTCCGGGCTTCCCACTTAAGGATCAACCAATGCAACTTGCACGCCAAGATGTGTTGCAGCGTTTTGGATCAGGGAAGTTGCCGCCGTTAACCACTGGTTAATCACTTGGCCTCATTCTCCTGATCATGGGACGCGGGACAAGCCGAAAGGCAGACCCTAGTCCGGAAATGCGCATTGCACGTTTCCGCCCCTGACCACGGATGTACTGGCACGGGCGTCGAAGCGGCAGAGGAAAGGTCGGGTAACTCCCGGCCTTTTTGCGTTTTTGGCGCATGCCGACCGGAAGGCGGCATGCGCGACAGTCCTGGCTCCCTCAGGAGGAAGCCAGCGCATCGAGAATGCGGATCCACGACCGGATGCCCTTGTGGAACGAGTTCAGGTCGTATTTCTCGTTCGGCGAATGGATGCGGTCATCGGTCAGGCCGAAGCCGACCAGCAGCGAATCCATGCCGAGCATCTTCTGGAAATCGCCGACGATCGGGATCGATCCGCCCATGCCGATGACGACGGCCGGCTTCGGCCATTCGTCCGACAGGGCGTTCTTCGCCTTGGTCAGCACCGGTGAGTCATAGGACAGCTGGATTGCCGGCGAGCCGCCATGTTCGTGGAAGTCGACCGAGCAGTCGGCCGGGATCTTCGAGCGCACATAGGCGCGGAAGCTCTCGCGGATCTGGGCCGGGTTCTGGTCGCCGACCAGCCGGAACGACACCTTGGCGGACGCCTTGGCGGCAATCACGGTCTTGAAGCCTTCGCCGGTATAGCCGCCGGTAATGCCGTTGACCTCTGCCGTCGGCCGCGCCCAGGTGAGCTCGAGCACCGAGCGGCCCTTTTCGCCGGACGGGATCGACAGCCCGACTTCGCCGAGGAAGCTTTCCGCCGTGCGGCCGAGCGTTTCCCAGGATGCCTTGATGTTGGCGGGCGTCTCTTCGACCCCGTCGTAGAAGCCCGGCAGGGTGATACGCCCGGTTTCGTCATGCAGGCCGGCCAGGATGTCGACCAGGATGTGGATCGGGTTGGCGGCGGCGCCACCGAACAGGCCGGAATGCAGGTCGCGGTCGGCCGCGGTGATGGTGATCTCCTCGCCGACCAGACCGCGCAGCGCAGCCGCGATCGCCGGCGTTTCCGTGTTCCACATGCTGGTGTCGCAGACCAGCGCATAGTCGGCCTTCAGTTCTTCGGCATTGGCGGAAAGGAAGGGCTTCAGCGATGGCGAACCGGATTCTTCCTCGCCTTCGAACAGGATGGTGATCTCGATCGGCAGGCTGCCATGCACCGCCTTGTAGGCGCGGCAGGCTTCGACGAAGGTCAGCAGCTGGCCCTTGTCGTCGGACGTGCCGCGGCCGGTGATGACCTTGCGGCCACCGTCGAGTTCCTTGATCGCCGGCGCGAAGGGATCGTTCTCCCACAGGTTCAGCGGATCGACCGGCTGGACGTCGTAATGGCCGTAGAACAGCGCGTGCGGCGCGTTTGTCGTCGCGCCGGCGTGGTGGGCGACGACCATCGGATGGCCGGGCGTGTCGCGCACCGAAGCCGTGAAGCCGAGCGCGGTCAGTTCCTTGACCAGCCACTCGGCGGCCTTGCGGCACTCGGCCTTGTAGGCGGGATCGGTCGAGATCGAGCGGATCCGGACGAGGTCGAACAGGCGGTCGAGGCTCTGAGGCAGGGCCTTGTCGGCGCTGTCGAGTACGGCGGAAATATCGGTCATGGCATCCATCCTGGACATTGCAAATCGCCGGGACGATAGACCAAAGGTTTGGAGGTTTCGAGGCCGGCCGAAATTTAATTTCGTCAAGTGCGGGCCGCCGCAGGACCGGTGATGCGTGGCTAGACCTTGCGGGCGTTGTCGATCGCCCAGCGGATATATTCGAGCATCAACTCCTTCTCGAACCGGCGGAAACCGGAGAAAAGCGCCTCATCCGCCGCGTCGGCTGCGGCAAGCGCCTCGTCTTTGAGGCCGCGGGCCTTGTCGGTGAGAAAGACGAGCTGGGCGCGGCGATCGGAGGGATGCGGCCTGCGCTCGATCAGGCCGTCGCGTTCCATGCGCGACAACGTATTGGCCATGGTCGCCTGTTCGATGTCGACGCGGTCGAGAAGCTGCTTCTGCGTCAGCCCCTCTTCGTTCCAAAGCTCGATTAGGATAGGCAACTGGCCGGCCGAAAATCCCAGTTTCGCCGCACGCACCTGCAGGGCGCGGGCAAATCCCTTGGCCAGCTGGCCGGCGAGATAGGTGGCGGAATCGGAGCGATTTTGAGCCATGCCCATGGATAAGCCTGTTTAAGGCTTCTCTCAAGAATAAATCGCAGGCGATCTAGTTCGGGATTGGGTCTTTTTGAGGCTTCGGCGGCGGGCGAACCATGGCCCGGACATCAAGAAGCCGCCATGGCTTGGAGGCGGGCGCCATGGCGGCTTCGAAATGGGGGACAAAGGCCCGGAGAGGGGGATAAGGCCTTTGTCCAGTCTGAAGCGGCGGGGGACGAGCCTCTTTCAGACTGCGGCGTGATCAGGCGCCGGTGACTATCAAATGTGCGGTGAAATATGGTTTTTCAAGGGAAGGCCGGATTACAAATTCGTAACGTTTTCGTGTTTGCGGCACGGCTCCTGCGGCAAGTTTGTATGGACGCCTCGAACGCCCCGCGCTATCCATGCCGACATGAAAAAAGGCGATCATCTCTTCCTCGTCGACGGCTCGGGCTTCATCTTTCGTGCCTTCCACGCTCTTCCCCCGCTGACCCGAAAGTCGGACGGGCTACCGGTCGGCGCCGTCTCGGGCTTCTGCAACATGCTGTGGAAGCTGCTGACAGAGGCGCGCGACACCAATGTCGGGGTGACGCCCACCCATTTCGCCGTCATCTTCGACTATTCGTCGAAGACGTTCCGCAAGGAACTCTATCCGCTGTACAAGGCCAACCGGTCGGCGCCGCCGGAAGAGCTGGTCCCGCAGTTCGGCCTGATCCGCCAAGCGACCCGCGCCTTCAACCTTCCCTGCATCGAGACCGAGGGCTTCGAGGCCGACGACCTGATCGCGACCTATGCCCGCCAGGCCGAGGCGATCGGCGCCGACGTCACAATCATCTCGTCCGACAAGGACCTGATGCAGCTCGTGACCCCGATGGTCCACATGTATGACAGCATGAAGGACAAGCAGATCGGCATTCCCGACGTCATCGAGAAATGGGGTGTTCCGCCGGAAAAGATGATCGACCTGCAGTCGCTCACCGGCGATTCCACCGACAATGTCCCCGGTGTCCCGGGCATCGGCCCGAAGACCGCCGCGCAGCTGCTGGAGGAATTTGGCGATCTCGACACGCTGCTGGCGCGTGCCGGCGAGATCAAGCAGGTCAAGCGCCGCGAAAACATCGTGGCCAATGCGGATCTCGTCCGCCTGTCGCGCCAGCTGGTGACGCTGAAGACCGACGTGCCGGTCGACATGCCGCTCGATGCCCTGGTGCTGGAGCCGCAAGACGGGCCGAAGCTGGTCGGATTCCTGAAGACGATGGAATTCACCACGCTGACGCGCCGCGTCGCCGACGCCTGCGGTTGCGACGCCTCCGCCATCGACCCGGCTCCGGTGACGGTCGAATGGGGTCCGGCCGCCCACGGTCCCGATCTGGATGCAGCAGTCCCGGCAAACGGTGCGGCCACCGCCTCGGCTGCCGTGACGGTCGACGCCGGCAAGACGCTGCCGTCGGCAGCGGTTCCGACCGGCGATCAGACCCCTGCGGATCTCGCAGCCGCGCGCGCGGCCGCGTTCCATGGCAGCACGATCGACACGACCGGTTACCAGACGATCCGCGACATCGAAACGCTCAACGCCTGGATCGAGGCTGCGCGCGAGTCTGGCCTGGTCGGCTTCGACACCGAGACCACCTCCATCGATCCGATGCTGGCCGAACTGGTCGGCTTCTCGCTGGCCATCGCCGACAATGGCCAGCAGTCCGGCTCCACCGGCATTCGCGCCGCCTATGTGCCGCTTGGCCACAAGACCGGCCGCGACGACCTGTTCAGCGACGGCCTGAAACTGGCCGAAGGACAGATCCCGATGGCCGAGGCGCTGGCAGCGCTCAAGGGCATGCTGGAGGATCCGTCGATCCTCAAGGTCGCGCAGAACCTCAAATACGACTACCTGCTGATGAAGCGCCACGGCATCGTCATCAAGGGCTTCGACGACACCATGCTGATGTCCTACGTGCTGGATGCCGGCAAGGGCAATCACGGTATGGACGGCCTGTCGGAGCGCTGGCTGGGGCACACGCCGATCGCCTACAAGGATGTCGCCGGCACCGGCAAGTCGTCGGTCACCTTCGACCATGTCGATATCGACAAGGCGACCGCCTATGCGGCGGAAGACGCCGATGTGACGCTGCGCCTGTGGATGGTGCTCAAGCCCCGCCTTGCGGCGGAAAAGCTGACACGCATCTACGAGCGCCTCGAGCGTCCGCTGGTCCCGGTACTGGCCGACATGGAAGAGCGCGGCATCTCGATCGACCGCCAGATCCTGTCGCGCCTTTCCGGCGAACTCGGCCAGAAGGCAGCCGCCTTCGAGGACGAGATCTATGAACTCGCCGGCGAGCGCTTCAATATCGGCTCGCCCAAGCAGCTCGGCGACATCCTTTTCGGTCGCATGGGCCTTCCCGGCGGATCGAAGACCAAGACCGGCCAATGGTCGACCTCGGCCCAGGTGCTGGAGGACCTTGCGGCCGAAGGCGCGCCCCTGCCGCGCAAGATCGTCGACTGGCGCCAGCTGACCAAGCTGAAATCCACCTATACGGACGCGCTGCCGAGCTTCGTCCACCCGGAGACGAAGCGGGTCCACACCAGCTATTCGCTCGCCTCGACCACGACCGGCCGCCTGTCGTCCTCCGAGCCGAACCTGCAGAACATTCCGGTGCGCACCGCCGAGGGCCGCAAGATCCGCACGGCCTTCGTCTCGACGCCCGGTCACAAGCTCCTGTCGGCCGACTACAGCCAGATCGAACTGCGCGTGCTCGCCCATGTGGCCGAGATCCCGCAGCTGCGCCAGGCCTTCGCCGACGGTATCGACATTCATGCGATGACCGCCTCGGAAATGTTCGGCGTTCCGGTCGAGGGCATGCCGCCGGAAGTCCGCCGCCGCGCCAAGGCGATCAACTTCGGCATCATCTACGGCATTTCCGCCTTCGGTCTCGCCAACCAGCTCGGCATCGAGCGGTCGGAGGCCGGCGACTATATCAAGAAGTATTTCGAGCGCTTCCCGGGCATCAAGGACTACATGGAGAGCACCAAGGCCTTCGCCCGCGAAAACGGCTATGTCGAGACTATCTTCGGCCGTCGCGCCCACTATCCGGAAATCAAGTCGTCCAACCCGTCCATGCGCGCCTTCAACGAGCGGGCCGCCATCAACGCTCCGATCCAGGGCTCGGCCGCCGACATCATCCGCCGCGCCATGATCAAGGCCGAGCCGGCGCTCGAAGCGGCTGGTCTTCGCGAAAAGGCGCGCATGCTTCTGCAGGTGCATGACGAATTGATCTTCGAGGTCGAAGACGAGGCGATCGACGCGGCCATGCCGATCATCGTCCAGACGATGGAGCATGCGGCCATGCCGGCCGTTTCCATGCGCGTGCCGCTCAAGGTCGACGCCCGGGCCGCCCACAACTGGGACGAGGCGCACTGAGCAGGCGATCAGATCAGGGCGGTCCGTGCCGCCACATGATTGCGGATCGTCTGTTTGAGCAGCGTGAGTGCGGCACTCGGTTCGACACCGGCTTGGGTGGTCAACCCGACCGCGCCGCGTGTCTCGCTCATGTCGATTGCGAGCTCGGCCAGCCGGCCGCTCTGCAACTCTTCGGCGACAACGCCGCGCGAGATGAACCACACGGCCTGATGGCGGGTGACGAAGGCGCGTCCGAACGAGTCCGAAACCGTCTCCACGGTGTTCGGCAGTTCCGGAATGCCGTTGGTCAGCAGCAGCCGGTCGACATAGGGGCGGATGACCGAGCCCTTGTTCGGCATCAACACAGTGTAGTTGGCAAGCGAGCCGAGCGTGAAATTGCGCCGGGCCAGAAGCGGATGGCCGGGCGCCACGATGATCGCCACTTCCTCGCTGTAGAGCGGCTCGAAGTGCAGGCCGGTCATGCGCTCCGGTGCCGCCAGGCGCCCCACCACCAGGTCCAGTTCGCCGAGGCGCAGCGAATTCAGCAGCGCGCGGTTCTCGCCGCTTTCGATCGTTACCTGGCTGCCGGTGCCGCTTGCCAGGAAATCGGCGACCGCATCCGGCATGAAGGTCGCGGAGGCGGTGGGCAAGGTGCCGATGCGGATTGGCGGTCCCTCCGACTTCATCGCCTGGGCAAGCGAGTCCATGCCCCGCTGCACCGCCGCGAGGCTCTCGGCCGCGTGCTTCAGGAACACCTCGCCGAAATGCGAGATCCGGATGCCGCGACCTTCCTTCTCGAGAAGCGCCACGCCGAGAATCTCCTCAAGCTCGCGCATCGTTCGCGTGACAGCGGGCTGGGTGATGGCCAATGCGTCGGCGGCCTTGCCGACGCTGCGCTGGCGTGCGACCTCAAGAAAGGTCTGCAGGTGCCGAAACTTGATCCTCTGATCCATGATTCATGCCGAACTGGTTATGAATTTGAGAGGAAATATCATTTTACCCGCCAAAACGCATCGCATAACTTCCATCCATCGAGGAGAAACCCATGGCTTTCGCCACTATCAACGGAATTACGGTCCACTATGAAATGCTGGGAGAGCCGGACGCGAAGAATCTCGTCGTCTTCTCCAACTCGCTCGGCACGGACTTCCGCATCTGGCTGCCGCTGTTCGATGAGATCAGCGACGACATCTCCGTCCTGCTCTACGACAGCCGCGGCCATGGCCTGACCGGTGGCGCCGACAAGCCTTTCGGCATGGCCGAGCTTGTCGATGACCTGATCGCGCTCGTCGAGAATGTCGGCATCAAGCGGGCGGTGTTCTGCGGCCTCTCGGTCGGCGGACTGATCTGCCAGGGCGTGTGGCAGAAGCGGCCCGAGTTGGTGAAGAAGCTGGTGCTGTGCGACACGGCGGCCCGGATCGGCACGGCCGACGTCTGGAACGCGCGCATCGACGCCATCGCCAAGGGCGGTCTCGAAAGCATTGCCGACAACGTCATGCAGCGCTGGTTCACGCCGGACTTCCATGAAGAGCGCGCTGACGATCTCGGCGGCTACCGGACGATGCTGTGCCGCCAGTCCGCCGCCGGTTATGTCTCGACCTGCGAAGCGATCCGCGACGCGGACTTCACCGATGGACTGGCGACGATCTCGGTGCCCGTTCTCTGCGTTGTCGGCGACCAGGATGGCTCGACTCCGCCCGAACTGGTCGAGGCCGCGGCCCGCGCCATTCCCGGCGCACGCTTCGAAGTCATAGAGGGTTGCGGCCATATCCCCTGCGTCGAACAGCCCGAAGCGCTGGCCGAATTGCTGCAGGCGTTTCTCAAGAAGGCATGAGATGAGCGACGCCCCGGAAAAGTCTCCTCGTTACGATCAGGGCATGGCGACCCGCCGCAGCGTGCTGGGCGACAGTTATGTGGATGAGGCACAGAAGTCGAAGACCGCCTTCGACGAGCCCTTCCAGGACCTGATCACGGAGGCTGCCTGGGGTCATGTCTGGTCGCGCCCGACCTGGAGCAAGCGCGAGCGCTCGATGGTGACCATCGCGCTGCTCGCCGCGCTCGGCCATGACGAGGAGGTGGCCATGCACGTGCGGGCGACGAGGAACACGGGAGCGACGCCCGAGGACATCATGGAGGCGCTGCTGCACGTGGCGATCTATGCCGGCGTGCCGGCGGCCAATCACGCGATCAAGATTGCCAAGAACGCGCTCCGGCAAATGGAAGGCGACAGCGAGAGGGAGGAAGGACGATGACCAACACCAAGCCCGAGACGGGGATATTCTTCCCCCGCGACCGTGACATGCATCCGCCCGCCTACACCCCTTGGTACAAGACCACCGTGCTGCGTTCGCCGCAGCGCGCGCTGATCTCTCTCGAAGGAACCAGAAGCGAGATTACGGGTCCGGTCTTCGGCCACAACATGTTGAACGAGTTCGACAACGACCTGATCGTCAATTACGCCAAGCCCGGCGAGAGCCCGATAGGCCAGCGCATCCTGGTTCATGGCCGGGTTTTGGACGAACGTGGCAGGGGTGTCGCCGGCGCGCTCGTCGAGTTCTGGCAGGCCAATGCCGGCGGCCGCTACCGCCACAAGAAGGACACCTATCTGGCGGCGCTCGACCCGAATTTCGGCGGCGTCGGCCGCACCATCGCCGACGAGGACGGCTACTACTGGTTCAAGACCATCAAGCCCGGCCCCTATCCCTGGCCGAACGGCGTCAACGACTGGCGCCCGGCACATATCCACTTCTCGATCTTCGGCGACGGTTTCGCCCAGCGGCTGATCACCCAGATGTATTTCGAGGGCGACCCGCTGATCTGGATCTGCCCGATCGTCAAGACGATTCCTGACAAGGCGGCGATCGAGCGCCTCATAGCCCCGCTCGACATGAACGCGACCATGCCGCACGACATGCGGGCCTACAAGTTCGACATCGTGCTGCGCGGCCGCCGCTCGACGCTGTTCGAGAACCGGAAGGAGGGGAACTGACATGGTACAGCCACTCGACTACCTGAAGGAAACCGCGTCGCAGACGGCCGGCCCCTATGTCCATATCGGCTGCACGCCGAACTTCGCCGGCATTTCCGGCGTCTATGAAAAGGACCTGGGTTCCGGTCCGCTGGTCAACGACAAGACCCGCGGCGAACGCATCACGGTCAAGGGCCGCGTCATCGACGGTTCGGGCACGGCGCTGCGCGACGCCATGGTGGAAATCTGGCAGGCCGATGCCGACGGCTTCTACGACAGCCCGTCCGAAACCCGCGGCAAGGCCGATCCGAATTTTCTTGGCTGGGGCCGCTGCCCGGCCGACATGGAGACCGGCGAATACGTCTTCGAGACGATCAAGCCGGGTCGCGTGCCGTTCGCCGACGGCCGGCTCATGGCGCCGCACATCACGGTGTGGATCGTGGCGCGCGGCATCAATATCGGGCTGCACACCCGCATGTACTTTGCTGACGAGGCCGAGGCCAATGCGGCCGACCCGGTGCTGGCCCGCATCGAGCACAAGGTGCGCGTCCCGACCCTGATCGCCATGCGGGATGGCGATGCCTACAGGTTCGACATCCATCTGCAGGGCGAGAACGAGACAGTGTTCTTCGACATCTGAGGCACGCTGCCGGAAACGTGCCATGCGCCTTCGCCGGCGCATCGCATGGCTCGCGCGAAACCGCAGTGCGATCTGGGAGGGCTTGCCTCCGGTCGATGTCGCAGCGCATGCCTGTTGTCTTCATGTCAGGCGAGCACCTGGGAAAGCTCCGCCTGAACCTTGCGCAAGGCCGGCAGATAACGTGCCGCGACCGCCGACATGGGTTCGGCGCCGGCACCGAGCCCGACATTGAGTGCGGCCACCGTCTGGCCGCGCGCCGTCGTCAGCGGCACGGCGATGGAGCGCAGGCCCAGTTCGACCTCCTGGTCGATCAGCGCGTAACCCTGTTCGCGTGTCTGTTTGAGGATCGCCATCAGCGCGTCGAGATCGGTTATGGTCCGCTCCGTTCGCGATGTCCGGGCGGACGCCTGAAGTACCTGCCTTGCCTCTGCGGGATCCAGCGCCGCCAGCAGAACGCGGCCCATCGACGTACAGTAGGCGGGCAGGCGCGAACCCGGCATCAGTGCGATCGACATCACTCGGCGCTGGGCGGCCCGCGCGACATAGACGATTTCGCTCTCGTCGAGGATCGACACCGAGGTGCTTTCGCCGATCTCCTGGGACAGACGGTCGAGAACCGGCTGCACGATGCGCGGCAAGGGCATGGCGGCCAGGCAACCCGTTCCGAGTCTCAGCACGCGGGGCGTCAGCGTGAAGAACTTCCCGTCATAGGCCGCATAGCCCATCTCGGACAGCGTCAGCAGGCAGCGGCGCGTCGTGGCACGATCGAGGCCTGCGGCCTCAGCCGCTTCGGTGATCGACAGCCGTGGCCGGTCGGCGCTGAAGGCCTCGATCACCCTGAGGCCCTTCATCAGACCTCCCATGAGGTCGCGTTCCTTTATCATTCTGCTTCCCTGTGGACTTCTGCATGTTGTGCGATATACGAACAAAAATCATATAACGCACAAATCAGTTGCCGTCGAGCCTTGGTCCGCTTACTTCTTTTGCCGAAGTCGTCGGCGAGCATGGCTCGTCGAGCCGCTACGGAGGTGCACATGGACAAGACAGTTTCAGACGCGGCTGCGGCCGTGGCCGATATCGGCGATGGAGCGACCGTGATGATCGGCGGCTTCGGCGGGTCCGGCGCGCCGATCGAGCTGATCCATGCCCTGATCGACAAGGGGCCAAAGGATCTGACCGTCATCAACAACAATGCCGGCAACGGACGCATCGGCATCGCCGCGATGATCGATGCGGGCATGGTCCGCAAGATGGTCTGCTCGTTTCCGCGCTCGTCCGATCCGCGGGCATTCACCGACCGCTATCTCGCCGGCGAGATCGAACTCGAACTTGTCCCTCAGGGAACGCTCGCCGAGCGGATCCGGGCGGGTGGTGCCGGCATTCCGGCTTTCTATACGCCGACCGCCTACGGCACGGAGCTCGCCGAGGGCAAGCCGATCGCCGAGTTCGATGGCCGTCCCTATGTGCAGGAGCGCTGGCTGAAAGCCGACTTTGCCATCGTCAAGGGTCAAATCGGCGATACCCATGGCAACCTGACCTACAACAAGGCCGGCCGCAATTTTAATCCGCTGATGTGCATGGCCGCCGCCCGCACCATCGCCCAGGTGTCGAAGCTGGTGCCCGCCGGAGGCATCGATCCGGAACATGTCATCACGCCGGGCATCTTCGTGAATTCCGTCGTGGAGATTCCGAACCCGCAGCAGGAAGAAGAACTCATTCGAGCCGGAGTGGCCTACGTATGACCATCGACACGCGCGAAGACATCAAGCTTTCCAACGCCCAGATCGCCTGGCGTGCCGCCCAGGACATTGCCGACGGCGCCTATGTCAATCTCGGCATCGGATTTCCCGAAATGGTCGCCCGCTACCAGCCTCCGGGCCGTGAGGCGATCTTCCATACGGAAAACGGCATCCTCAATTTCGGCGAGCCGCCACCGCCCGGAGAAGAGGACTGGGACCTGATCAATGCCGGCAAGAAGGCCGTGACGCTGAAGCCCGGCGCCGCCTTCTTCCATCATGCCGACAGCTTCGCCATGGTTCGCGGCGGACACCTCGACGTCGCCATCCTCGGCGCCTACCAGGTCGCCCAGAACGGTGACCTGGCCAATTGGCGGGTGGGCTCCAAGGGCGTGCCGGCCGTCGGTGGAGCGATGGACCTCGTGCATGGCGCAAAGCAGGTCTTCGTCATCACCGAGCATGTCACGAAGAAGGGCGAGCCCAAGCTGGTGGAAAAATGCGCTTTCCCGCTGACCGGTGTCGGCTGCATCACCCGTGTCTATACGAGCCACGCCGTCATCGATATCGTGAAGAACCGTTTCGTGGTGCGCGAGAAGCTCGCCGGCATGTCGATGGAGGAGCTTCAGGCGATGACGGGCGCAGGCCTGCATGTCGACGGTCCCGTTGCCGAACTCGTCGTACCCGAACTGCAAGGATGATTTGATGACCGAAGCCTTCATCTGCGACTATGTCCGCACCCCGATCGGCCGGTTCGGCGGTTCGCTCTCGTCGGTGCGAGCAGACGATCTCGGCGCCGTGCCGTTGAAAGCCTTGATGGCCCGGCATGGCGGCCTCGATTTCGAAGCGGTGGACGATGTCATCTTCGGCTGCGCAAACCAGGCAGGCGAGGACAATCGCAACGTCGCCCGCATGTCGCTGCTGCTCGCCGGGCTGCCGGTCAGTCTCGGCGGAACCACGATCAACCGCCTGTGCGGCTCGGGCATGGACGCGGTGATCACCGCGGCCCGCGCCATCAAGGCTGGCGAGGCGGAACTGATGATCGCAGGCGGCGTCGAAAGCATGTCGCGCGCGCCCTTCGTCATGCCGAAGGCCGAGACCGCCTTTTCCCGCCATGCCGAGATCCACGACACCACCATCGGCTGGCGCTTCGTCAATCCGCTGATGAAGAAGCAGTACGGTGTCGACTCCATGCCCGAGACCGGCGAGAACGTTGCGGCAGATTACCACGTCAGCCGCGAGGACCAGGACGCTCTTGCCGTCCGCTCGCAGGCCAAGGCCTCGGCCGCCCAGCAGAGCGGGCGGCTGGCAAAGGAGATCACCTCGGTGACCATTCCCCAGCGCAAGGGAGATGCCGTCGTCGTCGACCGCGACGAACATCCGCGGGCCACGACCATCGAGACGCTCGCCAAGCTCGGCACTCCTTTCAAACGGGAAGGCGGGACGGTAACCGCCGGCAATGCCTCGGGCGTCAATGACGGTGCTGCCGCTCTGATCGTCGCCTCGGAAGCCGCTGCCCGCAAGCACGGGCTGACCCCGATCGCCCGTGTTCTGGGCGGTGCCGTCGCCGGCGTGCCGCCGCGCATCATGGGCATCGGCCCGGCGCCGGCCTCGCAGAAGCTGATGGCCCGGCTCGGCCTGCGCCAGGACCAGTTCGACGTCATCGAACTCAACGAGGCTTTCGCCTCCCAGGGTCTGGCGACGCTCCGTCTACTCGGCATTGCCGACGACGACACGCGGGTCAACCGGAACGGCGGGGCGATCGCTCTTGGCCACCCGCTCGGCATGTCCGGCGCCCGCATCACCGGCACGGCGGCGCTCGAACTGTCGCTCACCGGCGGCCGTTATTCGCTGTCGACCATGTGCATCGGCGTCGGCCAGGGTATTGCCGTGGCCCTGGAGCGGGTCTGATCCATGGTCCTGACCTTCCTGCCCTACAACGCCCGCCTGCTCGGCGATGCCGAGATCACCGAGATGCTCGGGGAACAGGCGGATCTCGCCGCAATGCTCGCCTTCGAGGTGGCGCTCGCCCGGGTTGAAGCCTCGCAGGGACTGATCGACGCGCGGCACGCGGATGCGATCGGCTCCGCGGTCGGTGGCTTTCGGCCGGACCTCAAGCGTTTGGCTGAAGCGGTGTTGAGGGACGGCGTCCCAGTGCCGGATCTCATCGCCCAGCTGCGGGAAGCGATCGGCGGAGAGGCGGCGTCGGCGCTGCATTTTGGCGCGACTTCCCAGGACGTGATCGATACCGCCCTGGCATTGAAGCTGAAACCGGTCCTTGCGCTGCTTCAACGGCGGCTCGACGCCGTCGACAAAAAGCTTGCGGAGCTCATCGAGCGCTTCGCAAGCCGCCCGCTGATGGCGCGCACGCGCATGCAGTCGGCGATCATGATCACCGTGGGCGACAGGCTCGACGTCTGGCGCGGTAGCATCAGCCATCTCGCCACGGCGCTTCCCGCCATGGCCGAACGGATGCTCATCCTGTCGCTCGCCGGCGCGGCCGGCACGGCGGAGAAGTTCGGGGACAGCATCGGCCCTGTGCGCGCGGCGCTCGCGGCGGAACTGGGTCTCGGTGTGCCGGCCCATGTGCCCCACACGGATCGCGACCGGATCGCCGACTTCGCATCCTTCCTGTCGCGCATCACCGGCGCACTCGGCAAGATGGGAATGGACATCGCCCTGATGGCTCAGAACGGTGTCGACCAGATCGAGCTGTCCGGCGGCGGCGGATCCTCGGCCATGCCGCACAAGCGCAATCCGGTTCTGGCCGAGGTGCTGGTGACGCTGGCGCGCTACAACGCCATCCAGGTCGCCTGCCTGCATCAGGCGCTGGTGCATGAGCAGGAGCGCTCCGGCAGCGCCTGGACGCTGGAATGGCTGATCCTGCCGCAGATGATAGAGGCGGCGGCGACGGCCCTGTCGCATGCCGCCGCGCTGCTCGCCTCGGTCGAGCGCATCGGCGAAGCCGGCTGAGATTTTGGGATCAGGCGCTGGCGCGGCGCACCAGGGCTGCTTCGAGCGTCGAGATGAACCTCGCGCCTGCATCTGACAGCGCACCGCTATTGTCGATGTCGACCACGTCGTAGTCGCCCTCGACGGTCAGCGAACCGCGCTTCAGCCGCTCGAGGATTTCCTCGCGGCTCTCGCGGCCGCGGGCGACCAGCCTTTCGGCGAGCACTTCCGGCGACGCCGTGACGTTGATGACCAGCAGCGAGGGAAAGGCCTTCGCCCAGTGCGGCAGCGCCGAACGCGAGCCGTTGGCGATCACCAGATGGCCGAGCGCCAGCTTTTCATGCACCGAGGCTGGAATGCCGTAGCTCAGGCCGTGGGCATCCCAGTCCACCGCGAACGCGCCCTGTTCACGCATCACCCCGAACTCCTCGGGCGAGACGCCGAGGTGCTGTTCTCCGCCCGCGTCCGCAGGCCGGGTGATCACCCGCTGCACGAAGTGCACGTCGGGGCGCCCGGAAAAATGCGTCATGGCGATATGGATGAGGCTGTCCTTGCCGGCGCCGCTCGGGCCGACGACCGCCACCATGGTGCCGGTCTTGCTCTTCTTTCGCGCTATTGCGGGATCGTTGTCCATCAGGCGACCCTGCGCCCTTCGCGCCAGACCGACCGCACCACCGGAACGCCGTCGTCACGCCGCACGCGAACGAGGTCGGCACGCAGGCCGGGCGCGATCCGGCCGCGGTCGTCGAGGCCAACGGTCCGCGCCGGGGTCGACGTGACCATGGCGAGTGCCTGCGGCAGGCTGATGCCGTCGAAATCATCCGCCAGCACGAAGGGTGCATGCAGCAGGCTGAGCGGCACGTAGTCGGAGGAGAGCACGTCCAGCACGCCCCGGCCGGCGAGATCGCGCGCGGCGATATTGCCGGAATGCGACTTGCCGCGCACCACGTTCGGCGCACCCATCAGCACGCTCATGCCGGCCTGGTGCGAAGCATCCGCCGCCTCGAGGCTGGTCGGAAACTCGGCGAGCCGCACACCATAGCCCTTGGCCTCCTCGACATGGTCGAGGGTCGCGTCGTCATGGCTCGCCACCGTGATGCCGCGCGCGGCACAGACGCGTGCCAGCGCGTCGCGGTGGGGGCCCGCGTATTTCGCCGAGGATTCCTGCCGGCGGGTGACGAAATGGGCGAAGGCCTCTTCCGACAGGCCGCGCTTCGTCTTGTAGTACAGCGTGTACTGCTCCATCGTCTGGAACTGCCGCTGCCCCGGCGCATGGTCCATGAGCGAGACCAGACGGACATAGGGATCGGTCTCGAAATCGGCGAAATGGTCGAGCACGTCGGCGGCCGAAACCTCGCAGCGCAGGTGGATCAGATGTTCCGCCCTCAGGCGGTCCTCGCGCTCGGCCGCCTGTATGGCATCGGCCATCTCGCGCATCTCGCCCTGGCTGAAGCCGCCGTCCTCGTCCGAGCCCATGCGCAGGCAGTCGAATACGGTGGTAATGCCGGCGGTGGCCACCTGGGCGTCATGCGCCTGGATCGCGGAGGTCTTGTTCCACCGCACCCCGGGGCGCGGCGAATAGTGCGATTCGAGGTGGTCGGTGTGCAGCTCGACGAGACCGGCGATCAGGTAGTCGCCGCCGAAATCCTCGCCGGTGCGCATCGGGCCTTCCGAAATGTCGGCGATGCGGCCGTCGCGGATCTGGACGGAGCCTTCAACGACTTGGTCTTCAAGAACGATGCGGGCATTGGAAAGAATGGTCTCGGCGGACATGCGATCGACTTTCGATGGTTCAGGCGCCGGTGAGCGGCTGCCAGGCGTGGACGGTGAAGGGCGCGCCGCGTTCCTGCTCGACGAAGAGCGCGAGGCCGGAAATGCGGAGCGGTTTGTCGGTGTAGGCGGCGAAGCGCGCGGCAGCGAGCTGGCGCATCGTCTCCGCCCGGGTGGGCTCAACCGGGCCGGTCAGCGTCATGTGGAAGCGGAATTCCTCCATGACGTAGGGGTAGCCCCAGCGCAGCAGATGCGCCCGCTGCGCGTCGCTGAGCCGCTCGGGCTTGCGTCGGGCAATGTCGGCGTCGCTGAGCGGTGCGCGGAAGGGTTCGAAGGCCTCGACCACGGCAGCGGCGAAGTCCTGCAGCGGCGGGTGCGTCTCGGCGGGGATCAGCGCGAAGAACGGACCGAGCTGGCCGACCACGATCGAGGGTATGTCGAAGGCCGCACGGGACGCGCAGAATGCCCGATAGCGCTCGACCAGCGCGTCTTCGCTCTGGCCTTCGGCCAGTTCGAAGGGCGCCTTGATCGTCGCGTGAAATCCGTAGCGCCGGGGATCCTCGGTGAGGCTCACCATGGTCTCGGCCGGAAACGCATCCGCCGCCTCGATCGCGATGGTGTCCCCGGAAAAAGCGTCGCGGCCGAGCCAGGCAGCCGCGCTCAGGGTCAGGGGATCGTCAGCGGGAGGCGTGAAATAGAGCGCATAGCGCAAGGGAGAGATCCTCGTATGATTGGCCGCCGCCACAATGACGTTTCCGGGGCGGGGTTCAAGTCGGTCTCGCTAGCCGAACAGCATGACAGATTGATGATACGGCAAGGGTGTGGCCTTCGAAATCAGTGCTTCGTTCCCATCAGGCGCGAGCGCAGCGCGTTCGAGATGCCGTCGAAGACGAAGACGACGATCAGGATCAGCGCGACCATATAGGCGACATTCTCCCAGTCGGAATTCGTTCGCATCGCTTCCCACAGCTTCAGGCCGATACCGCCGGCGCCGACGGCGCCGATGATGGTGGCCGAGCGAGTATTGGATTCCCAGAAATACAGTGCCTGCGATGCAAACAGCGGCAGGACCTGCGGCAGCACGCCGAAGCGCTGCACGGCAAGCGGGGAAGCGCCGACGGACTTGACCCCTTCGCGCTGCTTGTCGTCGATGTTCTCCAGCGCCTCCGAATAGAGTTTGCCGAGCGTCCCGGTGTCGGTGAAGAAGATCGCCGACATGCCTGCGAGTGGTCCGGGACCAAAGGCGCGGGTGAAGAACAGTGCCCAGATCAGCATGTCCACGGAGCGCTGAAAGTCGAAGAACCGCTTGGTCAGCTGGTTCACGAAGCCGTTGCGCAGGATGTTGCGCGCGGCGATGAAGGACAGCGGAAAAGCGACGATCGAGGCGAAGAGCGTGCCGATGAACGCCATGACGATGGTCTGCAGCATCTTCGTCCAGACGTCGAGATGTTGCCACGACGGATTGTAGAGAATGTCGTTCCAGGCGAGCGAAAGATTGCTGCGTGCCGGATCGAGCCGCTCGCCGGAGAAGACCAATCCTGCGACCTCGCCGAGGCTCTTGTCGAAGAAGGCGGAATTGGTGTCGAAGAAGAAATTCTCCCAGCCGAAGAAGCGCTTGCGAATCTTGACCTTGTCCGCCTGGATCTCGACCCAGCCTGACATGCCGAAGCTTGCGACCACCTTTGCCCCGGGCTGGCGCTGTTCGGCCCAGTCGGGAAGCGCCGCTGTGGCATCGACGGTATCGCGAGCTCCGTCGAGATCCAGCACGACAGTCTCGCCGTCCCGCACCAACACGACCCGGTCGGGCATGATCTCGACCGTGCGGGTAGTGCCCATCTCGACCAGGGCGTGGGTGACGATCTCTTCCTGCCGGACTTGCGGAGCGATCGCTTCCTGTGCGTTCGCGTCGGCCTTGGCTGTGGCCGCCGCAGGCGCCATGAAGCTGAAAGTCGAGGACTTTGCCGGTGCCGCGGCTGCGGCGCTGGGAGCCGCCGGTGCAGCGGCAGTGCGGCTCACAGTTTCCCGCGTGGCCTTCAGCCAGTCCGGATTGGCATTGGGGCCGAGCGGGTCGAAGCGGGGATAGGTGATCTCCATCGCCCCGTCGGCGGCGATCGAAATGTCGGGGCGGACTTCGTAGGAAACCCAGTCGGCGAGGTAGGAGCCGGCGATCGACCAATTGGCGTTGGAGACGACCTTGCCGATCGAAAAGAACCACCAGGCGAAGACGAAATAGAGAATGACGCCGCCGGCGATGAAGCCGATCTTGAAACGCTGCCAGACGGACCGCTGCAGGATGCCGGGATGGCGGGCGGCGATCGCCTCCAGTTCGTTCATGTTCATGGTTTGCATGGACGTGGTCCTCACTGGATGGTCTGGAAGGCCTGCTCGCCGACAAGCTTGCGGCGCAGCCAGGCGGAAAACTGGTCGACGGCGATGATGGTGCACAGAAGCAGCAGCACGATCGCAAGCGTCTTGGCTTCATGGCCCTGGCCGATCGAAAGCCGAAGCAGCTCGCCGATGCCGCCGCCGCCGACCGCGCCGATGATCGTCGAGGCGCGCACGTTGATCTCGAGCCGCAGCAGGAAATAGCTCATGAAATTCGGCATGACCTGCGGCACCATGCCGAACCAGACGCGCTCGAACCAGTTGGCGCCAACCGCCTTCAACCCTTCATCCGGTTTCATGTCGGCATTCTCGATGACCTCGAAGAACATCTTGCCGAGCGCGCCGATCGTGTGGATCGACACGGCGATGATCGCGGGGATGGGCCCAAGCGAGAAGACGGCCAGGAAGAAGCCGGCGATGACGACCTCGGGAAAGGCGCGCAGCAGTTCCATGATGCGCCGGGTGGTGCCGCGGATCCACGGATTCGTCATCATGTTGCGGGCGGCGAGAAACGACAGGCAGAAGCCGATCAGCAGGCCGATCAGGGTCGACAGGATGGCGATGTTGACCGTCTCGACCATCTTGTGAACGTATTCGGGTATGTAGAGCGTCTCGGTGATGTAGAGACGGCCCTCCGGATAATTGTATTTCATGCTGCCGTCGGCATAGGGCGAGGGCAGGTCGAAAAGAGCGCGGAAAACCTCCATGCCGTCGCGCGGCAGGAGGTCTTCGATGAAATCGAAGAAGTACGGGATACGGTCGAAGAACTTGCCGGAATTGGTCTCGTTGGCGAACCAGAGCGAGCCGCTGACCACGACAAGAAACAGTCCCAGGCCGAAGAGGGAATAGAGGCGCCGCTTCGCTGCGAGCTGTTGCCAGTGCCGCTCGACGAGCGAACCGTTCTCGCCCAGCGAAGGCGTTGTCGAAAACGTCATGTCTTTCCCCTTGCGGCAGGACAGGCGAGCCGGCTCGCCCCAAGAAAAACGCCGGACGAGCAGTCGTCCGGCGTTTCCTGTTCATGGCGGCGGATCAGCCGCCGATGGTGGCCTTGCGGGCGTCGATGATCGGCTTGTAGAAGTCGACGTTGACTTCGGTGAAGCCGGTGAAGTCGCCGCCCTGGATGGCCGAGAAGCAGGCCGGGTCAGACTTCGGCAGTTCCATCATGAAGGTCTTGAACTTGGTCTTCATGTCTTCGTTCATCGAAGCGCGAACGACGACCGGGCCGTTCGGGATCAGCGGGGACTTCCAGAGTTCGACGAGGTCGTCCATGTTCAGGATGCCCTTGTCGACCATCTTCTTCAGGTTGCCCGAAGTGTAGCCGTCCTTGAACTCGCCGACGCCCGAACCCCAGGTGGTGCCGGCAACGAAGGTGCCCTTGAGGACTTCGAGGACGAGGTTCTCATGGCCGCCGCCGAAGCCGGTCTCGCCGAAGAATTCCTTGACCGGGCCGCCGACGGCTTCCGGAAGGGTGACCAGCGGTACGAGGTAGCCGGAGGTGGAATCCGGGTCGGCGAAGCCGAGCTTCTTGCCCTTCATGTCTTCGAGCTTGGTGATGCCCGAGTCCTTGCGGGCAACCATGATCGAGTAATAGCCGGTCGAGCCGTCGGTCTGGACGGTGGTCAGGATCGGCTCGACGGCGTCGGCCTTGGCGAGATAGACCTTGGCGAAGGCCGAGGCGCCGAGTTCGGCGTAGTCGAGCGTGCCGCCGAGCAGGCCCTGGACGACGCCGTCATAGTCGGCGGCGGGGAACAGCGAGACCTTTTCGACGCCGAGAACGGACGGCAGCTTTTCGGTCATGCACTGGAAGTTGCGCAGGCGGTCGGCTTCGTTTTCGCCACCGAGAATGCCGATGCGGAATTCCTTGAGGTCTTCGGCAGCGGCGATGCCTGCGAGCGACACGAGCGCCACGGCGGCAAGAAGGGTCTTCTTCAGCATGAGTTTCTCTCCTGTTGTCCGGGCGGGCCGGAACCTTTTCTGATCAATGAAGTGCCCTTCACGCGGGCGGTCGATCGTCGTGATCTCAGGCTTCGGCGACGGCCAGGGTCCTGAAACCGGGGGATGCGGGAGCGCCGGACACGGCCGTGGCGCTGGGGATTCGAATGCTCGTCGACGTCATGCTCTCGTCGATGCCGGCGCCATGGCTGTCGGAGCCGTAGATTTCCTGGACCGTTTCGGCAGTCAGCCGGTCCGGCGTGCCGTCGAACACGACGCGGCCCTGCGCCATGCCGATGATGCGGGAGCAGTAGTTGCGCGCCGTGTCGAGCGTATGCAGGTTGGTGACGACGGTGATGCCGTCGCGTTCGTTGATGTCGCGCAGGGCGTCCATGACGATCTTGGCGTTGAGCGGATCGAGGGAGGCGATCGGCTCGTCGGCCAGCACCACCTTGGGGCCCTGCATCAGGGCGCGGGCGATCGCCACGCGCTGCTGCTGGCCGCCGGACAATGTGCCCGCCGGCTGGAGCGCGGTCTGCTCGATGCCGAGGCGCTCGAGCGCGGCGATCGCCATGATCCGCTCCTCGCGCGAAAAGATGTTCAGGATGCTGAGCGCTGTCGGGCGATGGTTCAGCCGGCCGAGCAGGACATTGGTCAGCACGTCGAGACGCGGAACCAGGTTGAACTGCTGGAAGATCATGGCGCAGTCACGCTGCCAGTTGCGCAGGCCCGCACCCTTGAGGGCCGAGACCTCGACGTCGCCGAAATGGATCGAACCGGACGACGGATCGACCAGCCGGTTGATCATCCTCAGCAGGGTGGACTTGCCGGCACCGGAGCGGCCGATGACGCCCACCATCTCGCCCCGTTCAATGTCGACATTCACGCCATCGACGGCGAGATGCTGGCCGAACTTGCGGGTGACATTCTTCAGCTGGAATTTCATGTCTGTTCTTTCGACGTCATGTCCATGGGGTCGAACAGGCTTTAGCGAGTACCCATGAAGCACGAATGTCAGATTTGTGTAGGAAATGTAAAATCGTGTAAGGCTTTGAAGAGAAACGACGATCAGGAATATTTCTCGACGAATTCCTCAGCCTCCAGAGAACGGAAATCGGCGAGCGCGGCAAACAGCCGGTCGTGGTCCCAGTCCCACCAGGAGAGGCTTTCCATGCGGGCGGCCGTCTCCGGCGCAAAGCGTTCGCGTATCAATCTGGCCGGAACACCGCCAACGATCGTGTAGGCGGCGACGTCCTTCGACACGACGGCGCCGGCGCCGATCACCGCGCCATTGCCGACGGTGACGCCGGGCAGTACCGTCGCGCCATGGCCGATCCACACGTCATGGCCGATCGTGACGCGGTTCTCCCGTCGCCATTCGAAGAAGTCGTGATCGTTCTCGGCGCCATCGAAATAGTCCGCGGCGCGATAGGTGAAATGGTGCAGCGTCGCGCGCCAGGTCGGATGGTTGGTGGCGTTGATGCGCACGGCCGCCGCGATATTGGCGAATTTGCCGATCTGCGCGCACCACACCGAGCCGTCCTGCATGATGTAGGAATAGTCGCCCATGACGACCTCATCCAGGCGGCAGCGCTCGGAGACCTCGGTGTAGCGGCCGAGCGTCGAATTCGACACGCGGGCGCTTTCGTGGATGAAGGGTTCGAGCCCGAGTTTCCTGCTCATGCGGCGACCTTCCGCGGCGAGAACTGCGAGACGTCGAGAACGCGGTCGGCGACGGCTTCGCGCACTTCCTCGTCGTGGAAGATGCCGAGCAATGCCACGCCCGCCGCCTTCTTGGCGCGGATCATCTCGACCACGACGGCGCGGTTGGCGGCATCAAGCGAAGCTGTCGGTTCATCGAGCAGCAGGATGCGGTGATCGGTGATGAAGCCGCGGGCGATGTTGACGCGCTGCTGCTCGCCGCCGGAGAAGGTGGCGGGCGGCAGCTGCCAGAGATCACGCGGCAGATTGAGCTTTTCCAACAGTTCTGCGGCGCGCTCACGCGCCTGTTCTGAGGCAATGCCGCGCGCGACCAGTGGCTCTGCGACCACGTCGATGGTGGCGACACGCGGCACGGTGCGCAGGAACTGGCTGACATAACCGAGCGTGGCGCGGCGGACTTCCAGCACGGAACGCGGATCGGCGCTGGCGATGTCGATGATGCGGTCCTTGTGCTCGATCAGGATCTGGCCGGCATCCACGGCATAATTGCCGTAGAGCATCTTGAGGATCGAGCTCTTGCCGATGCCCGACGGACCGCCGAGCACGACGCACTCGCCTGAGGCGACCGAGAAGGAGACATTGGCGACCACCGGCAAGCGGAGGCCGTCGCGGAGATGCATGGTGAAGCTCTTGGAGACTTCCGAGACGACGAGGGGCGTGGCCATGGGGATTTCCTCTTGAAGGCTTCAGACTTGCAGGATCGAAGAGACGAGCAGCTGGGTATAGGGCTCGCGCGGGTCGTCGAGCACGCGGTCGGTCAGTCCCTGCTCGATCACGTAGCCATCCTTCATCACCATCATCCGGTGCGACAGCAGGCGTGCCACCGCGAGGTCGTGGGTGACGACGATGGCCGAAAGGCCGAGATCGTTGACGAGGCCGCGCACCAGGTCGAGCAGGCGCGCCTGCACCGAGACGTCGAGACCGCCGGTCGGCTCGTCCATGAAGACGAGGCGCGGGCCGGTCACCAGGTTGCGGGCGATCTGCAGCCGCTGGCGCATGCCGCCGGAAAAGGCGCGCGGCTGGTCGTCGATGCGGTCGGTGCTGATCTCAACGCGTTCCAGCCAGTCGCTGGCCGTGTTGCGGATATTGCCGTAGTGGCGGTTCCCGATGGCCATCAGCCGCTCGCCGACATTGGCGCCGGCCGAAACCGTCATGCGCAGGCCGTCGGCCGGGTTCTGGTGGACGAAGCCCCAGTCGGTGCGCATCAGGAAGCGCCGCTCGGCCTCGCTCATGTGATAGAGGTCTCGGTAGCCGCCGTCGCGCATATGGTATTCGACGCTGCCGGTGGTCGGCATCAGCCGGGTCGACAGGCAGTTGAGCAGGGTCGTCTTGCCGGAGCCCGACTCGCCGACGATTGCCAGCACCTCGCCGGGCCAGAGCTCGAAGGCGACATTGGCGCAGCCGATGCGCTTGCCGTAAAATTTGGAAAGGTCGCGGACCTTGAGAAGCGGCGTGTCGCTCATTCGGCGGCCTCCTTTGCCACGCCCAGATGGCCCACATGGCCATGCTCGCGGCGTTCCTCGCAGTGATCGGTGTCGGAGCAGACGAACATGCGACCGCCCTTGTCGTCGAGAATGACCTCGTCGAGATAGACCTGCTCGGCGCCGCAGAGTGCGCACGGCTTGTCGAAGGTCTGGATCTCGAAGGGATGGTCCTCGAAATCGAGGCTCACCACTTCGGTGAACGGCGGAACCGCGTAGATGCGCTTCTCGCGGCCGGCGCCGAACAGCTGCAGCGCCTCCGACATGTGCATCTTCGGATTGTCGAACTTCGGCGTCGGCGAGGGGTCCATGACATAACGGCCGGCGACTTTGACCGGATAGGCATAGGTCGTGGCGATGCGGCCGTTCTTGGCGATGTCCTCGTAGAGCTTGACGTGCATCAGGCCGTATTCCTCGAGCGCATGCATCTTGCGCGTCTCGGTCTCGCGCGGCTCGAGGAAGCGCAGGGGTTCCGGGATCGGCACTTGGTAGACCAGCACCTGGTTTTCCTGAAGCTTTTCTTCGGGGATGCGGTGGCGCGTCTGGATGATCGTCGCGTCCCTCGTATGGGTGGTCACGGCGACATTGGCGACCTTCTGGAAGAAAGCGCGGATGGAGACGGCATTGGTCGTGTCGTCGGCCCCCTGGTCGATGACCTTGAGCACGTCTTCCTGGCCGATGATCGAGGCCGTCACCTGCACGCCGCCCGTGCCCCAGCCATAGGGCATGGGCATTTCACGGGATGCGAAAGGCACCTGGTAGCCGGGAATGGCGATCGCCTTCAGGATCGCGCGGCGGATCATCCGCTTGGTCTGTTCGTCCAGATAGGCGAAATTATAACTCGCCAGACCTGAATACTGCGAAACTTCCTGCGTCATCGGGCGTTGTCCTGGATCAGAAGGAGGTACTGGATATGGAAATCAGTGTCATGCTCACGATCATCGTCACGGTCATGATCGCCTCGACCGTTGGCAGCGCTTACTGGTTCAACGAGCAGAACCGCGATTGAGTGATATCTACTCATTCGGCCGCCTCGGCCTGGATGGCCTGGCCATTGCGGCGCGATGTCTCGAACTCGCCGCGCATGCGGCGCACGAGGTCAAGCTCGGCCTGGAAGTCGACATAGTGCGGCAGCTTCAGGTGTTCGACGAAACCGGTCGCCTGCACATTGTCGGAATGTGCAATGACGAATTCCTCGTCCTGCGCCGGGGCGACGATGTCTTCGCCGAATTCCGTGGCGCGCAGGGCACGATCGACCAGCGACATGGCCATGGCCTTGCGCTCGCTTTGGCCGAAGACCAGGCCATAGCCCCGCGTAAACTGCGGCGGCGCCTTGGCCGATCCCTTGAACTGGTTGACCATCTGGCATTCGGTGACCCGGATGTCGCCGAGAGAGACGGCAAAACCGAGTTCCGCAACCTCCAGCTCCACCTCCACCTCGCCGATGCGGATCTCGCCGACGAACGGATGGCTGCGGCCATAGCCGCGCTGGGTCGAATAGGCGAGCGCCAGCAGAAAACCCTCGTCGCCGCGGGCAAGCGCCTGGAGCCGCGTGTCGCGATCCATCGGAAACTCGATCGGCTCGCGAGTGATGTCGCCGGCGACATGATCCTCCGGCAGTTCGCCGTCCGCTTCGATCAAGCCTTCCTCGGCCAGAATTTCGGAGACGCGCATCACCGCCTCGCAAAGCGGTTCCTTATGCGCCGGCTGGACAACCGCGCCATCTTCGAGCAGCGACGTGTCGAGCAGGCGATGGGTATAGTCGAAGGTCGGTCCCAGCAGCTGGCCGCCGGGCAGGTCCTTGTAGGTCGCCGAAATCCGTCGCTCGATCTGCATGCGGCCGGTGTCGAGCGGCACGCTATAGCCGAAACGCGGCAGGGTGGTGCGGTAGGCGCGCAGCAGGAAGATCGCTTCGATCATGTCGCCGCGCGCCTGCTTGACGGCAAGCGCTGCCAGCGCCCGGTCGAACAGCGAGGCTTCCGCCATGACGCGGTCGACGGCGAGCCCGAGCTGCTCGACGATCTGGTCAATGGTCAGCGCCGGCAGCGAACGGTCGCCGCGCCGCCGGTCGGCCAGCAGTCGATGTGCATTGTCGATGGCGGCTTCCCCGCCCTTGACGGCAACATACATGGTCTCAAACCTCCTTGGGCGTGATCTTGCAGGTGCGCGGCAGGCCGAGCATCTGGGCCCCGGCCGTCAGCACGACATCGACGCCGCGAGGAAAATGGGCGCGATTGTCGGCCCATTGCCTGAGGAACATCTCGGGCAGGCCGAGCGGAGCGATGGCCGCGCTGTGCCGGATGCCGGGGCCCGAGAGCGTCAGCGCCGGCCCCTTGTCGAGGCTCGCAACCTCGAGCACGATGGTGGTCGAGCGATCGGGATATTCCTGGGTGCCGGTGGCGAAGAGCCCGAAGGAGGAGAACGAGGCGCCCGCCTCGGCAAAGGCGAAGCGCACCTCCGACTTTTCCCGGGTGAGGGGTGCGCCGGTGTGAAAGCCGATCCATTCCGCCACCGCCGACTTGGCGAGGCCCGGCGTCAGCCAGACCGGCGTGTCGTGGTCGAGCAGCGTCAGCGCGATCGCCCCCGCAGCGACGCCCAATGGCTTCGGCGGCTCGACCTCCGGCAGGATGGACTGAACGGTGCCGGGCCGCGACAGGCAATCCATCATCATGCGAAACACGCTCTGGGCGTGGTGTACGGGTTCGGCGAAACCGCCGGTCAGGGCTTCGATCTTCGGGTTCATCAGTCCTCTCCCCGCACCATGGTGAAGAAGTCGACGCGGGTCGCGGCCACCTCTTCCGATTTCTTCCGCTTTTCTTCGGCAATCCGCGCTTCGACCGGCTGCAGGAGCTGCGCCTCGACGATTCCGCGATGCCCAGGGTCCTGCCAGAGCGCGTCGAAGACGGCCGCCAGTTTGGCGCGCTTCAGATTGGCGCCGAGCACATGGCCATGGCCCACGAGACCATTGTCCAGCCGCACGGTCGCCCGGCTCACAGTGGCTTCGCCGAGGTTGAAGGGCGCGCCGCCGCCGCCGATCCGTCCGCGCACCATGACGAGCCCGATCTCCGGCCCGCGCAGCATCTGCATCTCGGGCTGTTGCGGCAGGCCGTCCCACACGCGGGTCAGGTCCTGGATTTCGGTGCGCGCCAGCAGGTCCACGACACGCTTGCGCTCGGGCTTCTGGATTTCTGCGTTTTCCCGTCTAGCTTCCATTGTCAGGCCTCAAAATGTCTAGTAATATAGACAACTATACAAGTTACTCTATGGCTAGCAATCGGGCGTGACAAGCGTGTGACATGACACAGCAGAAATCGATGGAACGACAAAAGGGCGTGGCGCTGTGGCGGCAGATTGCCGACCGGATCCGTGCCTCCATTGCGCAAGGGGACTTTGACGCGACGGGCATGGTGCCGCCCGAGACGCAGCTTGCCGAGCAGTTCGGGGTCAATCGTCACACGGTGCGAAGCGCGTTGGCGGCGCTCGGGCAGGAGGGGATCGTGCGCGCCGTGCAGGGACGTGGCACGATGATCGACCGGAAGGACAAGTTCACCTTCCCGATCGCCAGGCGCACCCGCTTCACCGAGGGTATCGGCGACCAGGCGAAGGGGCTGGAGGGATTGCTCTTATCGTCGGCCCTCGAGCCTGCCGGAAATGACGTGGCGAAATGGCTGGCGCTGGAGCCGCAGACCCAGGTCATCCGGCTCGACGTGCTGCGCAAGGCCGACGGCCGGGCTTTGTCGCGCTCGACCATCTGGTTTCCGGCCGGGCGTTTCAAAGGCATAGACGAGGCGTTTCGCCGGACGGGATCGGTCACCCGCGCACTGCGCGAATACGGCGTGGATGACTATCTGCGGGCGGTCACGGAAGTTTCCGCCACCCATGCCGAGCCCGACGACGTCGCGCAACTGGCGCTGACGCCGGGCGCGATCGTGCTGGTGACCCGTGCGCTCAACACCGACATGCAAGGCCTGCCGATCCAATACGCGGTCACTCGGTTTCCCGCTGACCGCGTCGAGTTCACCATCACCAATTGATGGGAGACGAGCGCCTCAGTGCGCACCCGACATGTCGCCGAGCACTTCCTTCGACGCAACCGTCGAGTCGGCCTTGAGCTTGTAGACCATCGGCACGCCGGTCGCGAGGTTGAGCTTGAGGATCTCCTCCTTCGACAGGCGGTCGAGCACCATGACGAGCGCGCGCAGCGAATTGCCGTGCGCGGCCACCAGCACGGTCTCGCCCCTGAGGACGCGCGGCAGGATTTCCGTCATGTAGTAGGGCCAGACGCGGGCGCCGGTGTCGCGCAGGCTTTCCCCGCCCGGCGGCGGAACGTCGTAGGAGCGGCGCCAGACATGCACCTGTTCCTCGCCCCACTTGGCGCGGGCATCGTCCTTGTTGAGGCCGGAGAGATCGCCGTAGTCGCGCTCGTTGAGCGCCTCGTCGCGGATCGTCTCGAGGTTCGCCTGGCCGACATTGTCGAGCACGATCTGGCAGGTCCTCTGGGCGCGCGACAGCGCCGAGGTAAACGCGATGTCGAACTTGATGCCGTAGTCGGCAAGCGCCTTGCCGCCGGCATTGGCTTCCTGGACGCCAAGCTCGGTCAGGCCAGGATCCTTCCAGCCGGTGAACAGGTTCTTCAAATTCCATTCGCTCTGGCCGTGGCGCACGAGCACAAGGGTACCACTCATCGGAAAATCCTCCGCATTGATGTCAGATGGAAGAAGACAGCCCGAGCACGTCGAGCATCGAATAGAGACCGGGTTTCTGGTCGCGCGCCCAGAGCGCCGCCCTGACCGCGCCGCGCGCAAAGATCGAGCGGTCGCCGGCGCTGTGGCTGAGCGTCACCAGTTCGCCTTCGCCGGCGAGAATGATCGAGTGTTCGCCGACCACCGAGCCGCCGCGCAGCGTGGCAAAGCCGATCGACCCGGTCTGACGTGCGCCGGTATGGCCGTCGCGCACCCGCACCGAATGGGAGGCGAGATCGACGCCGCGCCCGCGCGCTGCCGCTTCGCCGAGAAGGAGCGCGGTTCCGGAAGGCGCGTCGACCTTGTGCTTGTGGTGCATCTCGAGCACCTCGATGTCCCAGCCCGCCGCATCGAGCGCGCGGGCGGCCTGCTGCACGAGCACCGAAAGCAGGTTGACGCCGAGGCTCATATTGCCGGATTTGACGATCCGCGCATGGCGGGAAGCCGCCTCGATCTTTGCGTCGTGCACCGGCAGGCAGCCGGTGGTGCCGAGCACGTGGACGATGCGTGCCTGTGCCGCGAGCCCGGCATATTCCGTTGATGTCTGCGGCGAGGTGAAGTCGATCACGCCATCGGCATCGAGGAAGGCTGCAAGCGGGTCGTCGGTAATAGTAATCCCGATCGTGCCGAGGCCGGCGATCTCGCCGGCGTCGCGGCCGATCAGGTTCGAGCCCTGCCGCGCGACGGCGGCATGCAGGACGACGCCTTCGCTTGCGTGGATGACGCGGGCGAGCGTCTGGCCCATTCGGCCCCCGGCCCCCACCACGACAAGTTTCATAGCATCCTGCATGGCGATCGGCTGTCCTTAGATGAAGTCGTCCGTGGTGGCGGTGGGCTGCAGCTGGTTCAAGCGAGCGTAAAGCCCGTCCGGACGCTGTGCAAGCTCGTCATGCGAGCCTTCTTCGGCGATCGTGCCGGCCTGCATGACGATGATCTTGTCGGCGCGCCGGATGGTCGACAGCCGGTGCGCGATGACGACCACGGTGCGGCCGGTCATCGCCTCGTCGAGCGCCTTCTGCACCGCAGCCTCGGATTCGGTATCGAGCGCCGAAGTCGCCTCGTCGAGCAGCAGGATCGGCGCATTGCGCACCAGTGCGCGGGCGATCGACAGCCGCTGGCGCTGGCCGCCGGACAGCGTCACGCCGTTCTCGCCGACCGGCGTGTCGTAACCCGAGGGCTGGGCGAGGATGAAGTCGTGGGCATAGGCGAGGCGGGCCGCCTCCTCGATCTCGGCGTCGGTCGCTTCCGGCCGGCCGTAACGGATGTTGTCGCGGATCGTGCCTTCGAACAGGTAGGGTTGCTGCGAGACATAGGCGAGGTGCTTGCGCAGCGACGCCTTGGTGACGTCGGCGATGTTCTGCCCGTCGATCAGGATCTCGCCTTCGAGAGGGTCGTAGAAGCGCGGGATGAGGGTGATCACCGTCGACTTGCCGGCGCCCGACGGCCCGACCAGCGCGGTCGTCTTTCCGCCCTCGGCGACGAAGTCGATGCCCTTGAGTACCGCCTCGCCATTGCCATAGGCGAACTTGACGCCGCGGAACTCGATGCGCGCCTCGGTCACCTTGAGATCGCCCGCGCCCGTCCTGTCGCGCTGGTGGGTCTGCATGTCGAGGATTTCGTAGATCATCCGCGCATTGACCACGGCGCGTTCCATCTGCACCTGCAGCTTGGCGAGCCGCTTGGCCGGCTCGTAGGCCATCAGCAGCGCCGCGACGAACGAGAAGAAGGCGCCCGGCAGCACACCGCCGTAGATCGAGCGGAAGGCGGCATAGGCGAGCACGCTGGAAATCGCCACGCCGGCAAAGGTCTCCGTCAGCGGCGAGGTGCGTTCGCTGAGCCGCGCGATCCGGTTGGAGCGCTTTTCGGCAGCTGCGATGGTCGCCTGGACCTTGCGCTCCAGCTCCTCTTCCATTGTGAAGGCCTTGACGATGGCGATCCCCTGGACCGTCTCCTGCATCGCGCCCAGCACATGGCTGTTGAAGATGACCGATTCCCGGGTTGCGCTGCGCAACCGCTTCGACAGGTAGCGCAGGGCGTAGAGCAGGGGCGGGGCCACGACGAAGACGATCAGGGTGAGCACCGGATCCTTGAACAGCATGACCCCGACCAGCGCGATGAGCGTCAGCAGGTCGCGCGCCGTCGAGGTGACCGTGAGGTTCAGGACGTCGCGGATGCCGTTGATGTTCTGGCTGATCTGGGCGGCGAGATGGGCCGAGCGGGATTCCGTGAAATAGCCGAGCGACAGCGTCATCAGGTGCGAGAACAGCCGGCGCTGGTAGCGCGCCACGATATTGTTGCCGATCTTCGACAGCGTGACGGCCTGACCGTAGCCGGCAAAGCCGCGCAGGATGAAGGCGGCGAGAATGGAGCCGCAGATCAGCAGGACGACGTCGGCCCGCTGCTTGGCGAAGGCTTCGTTGACCACCGCTTCCATGATCCAGGCGGTAAACGCGGTCGTCAGCGCGACCGTCGCCAGGCAGACAATGGCAAAGGCATAGCCGCGCACGTGATCGCGGCCGTTTTCCGCGATGATGCGTTTGAGTACCGATGTTACGCTTGTCGAGCTGACCGGTATCTTGTGGGTCCTGCTGGCGTTCAAGAAAGGACATTCCCCGTGGAAATGGGCCATGGCGGGCGCCATTGGCCCGCGCTGGCCGCTCTATAGCCAGTCGGACGCCGTTTGGCCATAGTCAATGCGCGCGCGGGCGGCGGCGACCGTCAGCGGCGCCAGCGCCGTCCCTCGGTCGCGAGGCCGAAATTGCTGGGGGTCCGCGCAAAGGCGGCAAGGCCCGAAAGGGCGGCGAGCGGGTGGGTGACGACGAAGGTCGGGATCGCCTTCATCAGCCCGTTATGCGGCGCCTTGTCCTCGAAGGCCTGGCGAAATTCCGGACGCTTCAGGGCTGGGATGATCTTCTGCGATATGCCGCCGGAGAGGAACACGCCGCCGCGCGCCATGAAGATCAGCGCGAGGTCGCCGGCAAGCCTGCCGAGATAGGTGACGAACAGGCTCATCGTCTGCTCGGCCTGGGCATCGGCCCCCGAGAGGCCGGTGGCGGTGATGTCTGCGGGGATCGTGAATTTCGGCTCGATGCCGTCGGCGAGGCAGACCGCCTGGTAGATGTTGACGATGCCGCGGCCGCACAGCAGCTGCTCGGCCGAGATCCGTCCCTCGATCGGCGTCAGATGCGGGAAGATGGCGAAGTCGCGTTCGCTGCGCGGGCCGATGTCGACATGCCCGCCTTCGCCGGGAACGGGAAACCAGGTGTGCTGCGCATGCACCAGGCCGGCGACCCCGAGCCCGGTGCCCGGCCCGAGCACGACGCGCGAGGCGATCGGGCTGGTCCGGCCGGCGCCGATCGGCTCGCGGTCCTCCTCGGCGAGCGATGCGACGGCCAGCGCCTGCGCCTCGAAGTCGTTGACGACCATGACGTCGCCGAAGCCGAGATCGGCGATCATCGCCTTTGGCCGGACCACCCAGTCGCAATTGGTGAGCGGGATCTCGTCGCCCTTGATCGGTCCGGCAATGGCGAGAATCGCCGAGCGCGGCTGCACCGAGGTCTTGTCGAGCACGGTCGTCTGGATCGCCTCGTCGATCGTGGCGAAATCCGCGGTGTGCACGATCGGAAAGGCCTTCGGCTCGGCATAGGCGTCGATGAGGATCGAGAAACGGGCATTCGTGCCCCCGATGTCGCCGATCAGGATCGGAAAGGTCAGCTGGTCGTTGTCGTTGGGCTTGGGCATGTCCGGTTCCGTTGAGGCCGCGGCGGTCGGGCGGGTCGCTCAGTTGGCGTGGGTGTTCATCAGGATTTCGGCCGTGGCACGGTTGAGCGCCATCGGTATGTCGTAGACTGTCGCCAGTCGCATCAGCGCCTTTACATCGACATCATGCGGCATGGATGTCAAAGGATCGACGAAGAAAATCAGCATGTCGACTTCGCCGGTGGCGATCATCGCACCGATCTGCTGGTCGCCGCCGAGCGGGCCGCTTTTCAGCCGGGTGACATCGAGATGGGGGCAGGCCGCCTGGATGCGGCCGCCGGTCGTACCTGTGGCGACGATCCGCCAGCGGGCCAGAACCGACTGGTGACGATCGGCGAAATCCGCCATGTCGTCCTTCTTCTGGTCATGCGCAATCAAAGCGATGCATCGGGTCATGGTCGGTACCGGCCTGATTTAAATCGATTTGATTGCCTTCTAACCCAGGACGTCCCGCTTGAAAAGCCTGTCGGCTGTGCCTTTGTCGGCGTCAGTAGCCGGCGGGACGCGGAAGCGGGATCGGCACGACGTCCGGCAGCTCCGGCATCTGCGCAGCGATGGCGGGAACGGCGTCGTTGGCGTTCCCCGGCATGGCGGCCAGGGCGGAAACGGCGGTCGCGCCACCGAAGGTGGCCGCCATCTCGCTGTCGGGCGAGGGCGCCTGCAGCACCGCCGCGCAAGCCTTCGGCATGTCGGAAAGCTGCATCGGCCGGGGCGGCTTCGGCGGCTTGGCGTTCGGGTCCTTCTTCGGCTTTGCCCAGGGCTCGTCGGTGAACCACCAAGCGAGCGACTTGTCACAACCGTCGCCGGCCCCGACGGCCGCCTGCGGCTTGCAGCCCGCGGCGCCGTCCGGACATCCGATGCGGACATGGAAATGCGCGTCGTGGCCATAGATCGGCCTGACCTTGCCGAGCGCCGAGCGGTCGCCGCTCCAGGTGTCGCAGAGCTTCTTCTTGATCGCCGGATTGACGAAGACGCGCTCGACCTCCGGATAGCTCGCCGCCAGCATGATCAGCTTGGCATGGGCCGGCGTCCAGCGCTTGGTGTCGACTGTGAGAAACTTGTTCTCCTTCAGCATCGAGGTGAAGGGCATGTCCTCGCGTTCCTTGGCCGACAGCCTGCGATCCGGCATCGGCGTCAGCCAGACGTCGGCATCGAGGCCGATCTGGTGCGAGGCATGGCCGGTGAGCATCGGTCCGCCGCGCGGCTGCGACACGTCGCCGATCAGCAGGCCCGGCCAGCCGATGCCCGGCGCATCCCTGGACAGCCGCTCGAGCAGCGAGATCATCTGCGGATGGCCCCAGCGACGGTTGCGCGAAAGCCGCATCGCCTGCCAGGTCGGCCCGTCCACGGGAATGGCGACCGCGCCGGCAATGCAGCCCTTGGAGTAGAAGCCGTAAGGCGTGGGCGCCGCGCGCGACGGCAGTTTCATGCCGCCGAACAGCTGCTTGGCCGCCGCACCCTCCGCCGAGGCTCCCCCCGTCGTCGCCGCCACGAGCCCCGCCGTGAGCGCCAGGCCCTTCGCCAGAGCCCTGAAACCTCTACTGATCATCATCGTCATGCCGTCTTCCGCCGCTTCGGGGATCGCCCGTCTCGTCCGGGTGATTTGCCGTGACGATACTCTGGAACGGGATTTTGGTGAATCCGTGTTTTCCGCGAGCCCGATTGCGCCTTGCATGAGGCCGGTCTGTTTTTTGCCGCGGTTTGGCTTATTGTTCTTCGTATCCACAAAAAACGAGGGGTGATTTGCATGGGGTTGGCGAGAGTGCGGGTTGGGTGGTGTGCCATCGCGATGCTGCTTGTTGCGGCCGTATGGCCGGTTCAGGCCGAAGAGCCTGCAGCGGAGTGGCGGCACGCAACGGCCATCATCGCCCCGCCGAAATATCCCGAGGGTTTCCCGCGCTTCGATTATGTCAACCCGGAAGCGCCGAAGGAGGGCCAGCTCAGGCTTTCCGCCAGCGGCACTTTCGACAGCTTCAATCCGGTCCTCGACAAGGGTGAACTCGCCGCCGGTCTGGCGCCGCGCCTGTCGAAGGTGACCGAGACGCTGATGAAACCTTCGATGGACGAGGTCGACGCCGAATACGGCCTTCTGGCCGAAGCCGTCACTTTTCCCGCCGACTATTCCTACGCGAAATTCCGTCTTCGGCCCGAGGCGCGTTGGGCCGACGGCCAGCCGGTGACGCCGGAAGACGTGGTTTTCAGCTTTGACAGCTTCAAGGAATTCAACCCGCAATACGCCGTCTACTACGCGCATGTCGTGAAGGCGGAAAAGACCGGCGAACTTGAGGTCACCTTCACCTTCGACGAAAAGAACAACAGCGAATTGCCCAACATTGTCGGCCAGCTCGACATCGTGCCGAAGCACTGGTGGACCGGTACCGGGGCGGACGGCAAGCCGCGCGACATTTCGAAGACGACACTGGAACCGGTTCTGGGATCAGGCCCTTACAGGATTGCGAGCTTTTCGCCCGGCGCCCGCATTTCTTACGAATTGCGCGACGACTACTGGGGCAAGGACCTCAACGTCAACATCGGCTATCACAATTTCCGCACCGTGGATTACACCTATTTTGCCGATCTCGACGTCGAGTTCGAGGCATTCCGTTCCGGCAATACCGACTACTGGTGGGAGAATTCCGCCATGCGTTGGGCTCGCAGCTACGATTTCCCGGCTGTCGCCAGCGGGCAGGTCAAACGGGAGGTGGTAGAAAACGACTATCGCTCGTCCGGCCTGCTCGTCGGCTTCATCCCGAACATGCGGCGCGACAAGTTCAAGCACCCGAAATTGCGCCGCGCGCTCAACCTCGCCTTCGATTTCGAGGAGCTGAACCGCACGGTATTCTTCAATCAGTACCAGCGGATCGACAGCTATTTCTTCGGCAGCGAGCTCGCGTCCAAGGGATTGCCGGACGCCGCCGAACTGGAAGTGCTCAACCCGCTGCGCGAACAGTTGCCGCCGGAGGTCTTCACGACGGAATACAAGAACCCCGTTGGTGGCGACCCTGCCAAGATGCGCGACAACCTGCGCAGTGCCGTGGCGCTGTTCCGCGAGGCTGGCTACGAGATCAAGAACGGCCGGATGACGGACGGCAAGACCGGCACGCCGCTGACCTTCGAAATCCTCCTGAACGGTCCGACGATCGAACGCGTTGCCCTGCCGTTTGCCGCAAACCTCAGGAAGATTGGCGTGGAAGTCAGCGTCCGCACGGTCGATGCCGCCCAATATACAAACCGGATTCGCAGTTTCGACTACGACATGATCTATCTCGGCTGGGCGCAGTCCCTGCGTCCGGGGAACGAACAGGCCAATTACTGGGGCTCCAAGGCCGTCGATCAGCCGGGGTCGCAGAACTATGCGGGCATCAGCGATCCGGCGATCGATACCCTCGTCAAGCAGATCATTTTCGCCAAGGACAGGCCTACCCTCGTGGCAACCACCAAGGCACTGGACCGCGTGCTTCTGGCCGGCAGCTACGTCGTGCCGAGCTACACCGCCCGCTTCGCCCGCCTGGCCTATTGGGACAAGCTGGTTCACCCGGCGGAATTGCCGACCTATTCCTCGGGCTTCCCGGACATCTGGTGGTTTAAGGCGGCACCGCGCTGAGGGCGGGCTTTGCGCCCGCGTCTCGAACGGCTAGGAATGGCAGGAACGAATCGGTGTCACCGGAAGGGATCGACGGATTGATCGAAGCTAGGACGACCATGGTTGGAGCGCGCGCGCTTCTGGCGGGAGCGACGACCTGATGGGCGCCTATATTCTGAGGCGCCTGCTGCTGATGATCCCGACCATTGTCGGCATCATGGCGATTTCCTTCCTCGTCATCCAGTTCGCGCCGGGCGGCCCGGTCGAGCAGGTGATCGCCCAGCTGACCGGCCAGGGCGACGGCGCCGACCAGCGCCTGTCCGGCGGCGGCGACATGCTCAACCAGCAATTCGCCGGCGACGAGATGAACGCCAAATATCGCGGCGCGCAGGGGCTCGATCCCGAACTGATCGCCAAGCTGGAAAAGCAGTTCGGCTTCGACAAGCCGCCGCTCACCCGCTTCCTCGAGATGATGTGGAACTATATCCGCTTCGATTTCGGCGAGAGCTTCTTCCGCAATACCAGCGTCATCGACCTGATCGTCGAGAAGATGCCGGTCTCGATCTCGCTCGGCGTGTGGATCCTGATCATCTCCTATGCCATCTCCATTCCGCTCGGCATCAAGAAGGCGGTTGAGGACGGCTCGCCCTTCGACGTCTGGACGTCGGGCGTCATCGTCATCGGCTATGCCGTTCCGAGCTTCCTGTTCGGTATCCTGCTGATCGTGCTGTTTGCCGGCGGATCCTTCTTCGACTGGTTCCCGCTGCGCGGCCTGATCTCCGACAATTTCGCCGAACTCTCCTGGTGGGAGAAGATCCTCGACTACTTCTGGCATCTGGCGCTGCCGCTGACGGCGCTGCTGCTTTCCGCGTTCGCCACCACCACGCTTCTCACCAAGAATTCCTTCATCGACGAGATCAAGAAACAGTATGTGGTAACCGCCCGCGCCAAGGGGCTGGGCGAGCGCCAGGTGCTTTACGGCCATGTCTTCCGCAACGCCATGCTGATCGTGATCGCCGGCATTCCGGGCGCCTTCATTTCCGCCTTCTTCACCGGCTCGCTGCTGATCGAGAACATCTTCTCGCTCGACGGCCTCGGCCGCCTCGGTTATCTCGCCGTCGTCAACCGCGATTACCCGATCGTCTTTGCCACGCTCTATATCTTCTCGCTCATGGGCCTCGTCGTCAGCCTGGTCTCCGACCTGATCTACACCTGGATCGATCCGCGCATCGACTTCGAGCGGAGGGATGTCTGACATGACCTCGCTCGACGTCACCCGCACCGAAACCGTGGCCCCGATGAAGAAGCCGTGGCTCTCGCCGACCAACAAGCGGCGTCTGGAGAACTTCCGGGCCAACAAGCGTGGCTACTGGTCGTTCTGGCTGTTCATGGTGCTCTTCGTCCTCTCGCTGTTTGCCGAGTTCATCGCCAACGACCGTCCGCTGATCGCCTCCTACAAGGGCGAGATCCTGTTCCCCGTCGTCGTCGACTATCCGGAGGAGAAGTTCGGCGGCTTCCTGGCGGTCACCGACTACCGCTCGCCCTTCATCGCCGACGAGATCAATGCCAATGGCTGGATGGTGTGGCCGCCGATCCGCTACTCCTACCGCACCGTGAATTCCGAGATCCCCCATTCCGCGCCGACGGCACCCTTCTGGCTGATGGACAAGCAAGAGCGTTGCGCCGCCTATCCGCTGAAGGGCGAGGATCCGAACTGCGTGATCGGCAATCTCAACTGGCTCGGCACCGACGACCAGGCCCGCGACGTCGCTGCCCGCATGATCTACGGCTTCCGCATCTCGGTCCTGTTCGGCCTGATTCTGACGATCTGCTCGGCGCTGGTGGGTGTCACCGCAGGCGCGATCCAAGGCTATTTCGGCGGCTGGACCGATCTGCTGATGCAGCGCTTCATCGAGATCTGGTCGTCCATGCCGGTCCTCTACATCCTGCTGATCATTGCCGCCATCCTGCCGCCCGGCTTCTTCGTCCTGCTCGGCATCATGCTGCTGTTCTCATGGGTCAGTTTCGTCGGGATCGTTCGTGCGGAATTCCTGCGGGCCCGCAATTTCGAATATGTGAATGCGGCCCGCGCGCTCGGCGTCGGCAGCTGGACCATCATGTTCCGGCACCTGTTGCCGAATGCCATGGTGGCGACGCTCACCTTCCTGCCCTTCATCCTGTCGGGCTCGATTACCACGCTGACCTCGCTCGACTTCCTGGGCTTCGGCATGCCGCCCGGCTCGCCTTCGCTCGGCGAACTGATCGCGCAGGGCAAGCGTAATCTCCAGGCCCCCTGGCTCGGCCTCACCGCGTTCTTCACCATGTCGATCATGCTCTCGCTGTTGATCTTCGTCGGCGAGGCCGTGCGCGATGCGTTCGATCCGAGAAAGACGTTCCGATGACCGCTCCCCTTCTCTCCGTTCGGGATCTCTCGGTCGCCTTCCATCAGGGCGGCAAGGAGACGCTCGCCGTCGATCGCGTCTCCTTCGACATCGCGCCGGGCGAGGTCGTGGCTCTGGTCGGCGAGTCCGGTTCGGGCAAGTCTGTCACCGCCTCGTCGATCCTGAAGCTCCTGCCCTATCCGGCGGCGAGCCATCCGTCGGGCGAGATCCTGTTCGAGGGCCGCGACCTGATGACGGCGCCGGAGCGCGAGCTGCGCGCCGTGCGCGGCAACGACATCACGATGATCTTCCAGGAGCCGATGACCTCGCTCAATCCGCTCCACAACATCGAAAAGCAGATCGGCGAGATCCTGGCGCTGCATCAGGCGATCGCCGGGCAGACGGCGCGCGAGCGCACCCTCGAACTCCTGCGCCAGGTCGGTATCCGCGATCCGGAAAAGCGCCTTTCCGCCTATCCGCATGAGCTCTCGGGTGGTCAGCGCCAGCGCGTGATGATCGCCATGGCGCTCGCCAATCGTCCGAAGCTTCTGATCGCCGACGAACCGACCACTGCGCTCGACGTCACCGTCCAGGCACAGATCCTCGACCTTCTGCGCCAGCTCAAGGCCGATCACGGCATGTCCATGCTGTTCATCACCCACGACCTCGGCATCGTGCGCAAGTTCGCCGACAAGGTCTGCGTCATGACCAGGGGCAAGATCGTCGAAAGCGGACCGGTCGAGGACATCTTCACCAACCCGCAGCACGACTACACCAAGAAGCTGCTGGCCTCGGAGCCGCGCGGCGAACCGCCTCCGCTCGACGAGACCAAGCCGGTGGTCATGCAGGGCGACGACATCCGTGTCTGGTTCCCCATCAAGTCCGGCTTCCTGCGCAAGGTCGTCGACCACGTGAAGGCGGTCGACGGGGTCGACATGGTGCTGCGTGCCGGTCAGACGCTCGGCGTCGTTGGCGAATCCGGCTCGGGCAAGACGACGCTCGGCCTGGCGCTCGCCCGCCTCATTTCGTCCAAGGGCCGCATCAGCTTCATCGGCCAGGACATCGACGGCTATTCCTTCGCCGAGATGCGTCCGCTGCGCGACCGGCTGCAGATCGTCTTCCAGGATCCCTTCGGTTCGCTCAGCCCCCGCATGTCGGTCGGCGAGATCATTGCCGAAGGACTGAAGGTGCATGAGCGCGCGCTGTCGGCCGCCGAGCGCGACGCCCGCGTCTGCTGGGCGCTCGACGAGGTCGGCCTCGACACGGCCACCCGCTGGCGTTATCCGCACGAATTCTCCGGTGGCCAGCGCCAGCGCATTGCCATCGCCCGCGCCATGGTGCTGAAGCCCCGTTTCGTCATGCTGGACGAGCCGACCTCGGCGCTCGACATGACGGTGCAGGCCCAGGTGGTCGACCTGCTGCGCGACCTGCAGAAGAAGCACGATCTCGCCTATCTGTTCATCAGCCACGACCTGCGCGTCGTCAAGGCGCTCGCCAACGAGGTGATCGTCCTGCGCTCCGGCAAGGTAGTGGAGCAGGGGCCAGCCACCGAGATCTTCCATGCGCCCAAGGCCGACTATACGCGCGCGCTGATGGCCGCAGCCTTCAACCTCGAAGCCGTCGAGATCGGCGGCGTGAGCCAGTAACGGATCTTCCTTCATGCCCGACCAGAACGCCGTCGTCATCGACCTCAAATTCGCGCGCAGCGGCGTTGTCGAAGCACTGAAGACTGCCTTTCCCGGCCGGCCGGTGATCGACATGGGCGATCCGGCCAATGCCGGCCGCGATCTTTCCGGCGCGCCCTATGCCGTTGTCTGGAAGCCCGATCCGTCGTTGTTCGATCGCGCGCGCGACCTCAAGGTGATCTTCTCCGGAGGCGCCGGCGTCGACCATATCCTCTCGGCCTACACCTTGCCGGACCTGCCGGTGGTGCGTTTCGTCGACCGCAGCCTGACCGACCGCATGAGCGAATGGGTCGTGCTGCAATGCCTGACCCACCTGCGCGGCGTGCTTGCCTATGCCCGCCAGCAGCGAGAACGCGTCTGGAACGAATTCTCGCCGCAACCGGAAGCCCGCGACGTGACCGTCGGCGTCATGGGCCTCGGCGTGCTCGGCGAGGATGCCGTGCGCAAGCTGAAGGTGATGGGCTTCGACGTGATCGGCTGGTCACGGCGCAAGCGCGAGATCGAAGGCGTCGAGACCTTCGACGCCGGTGGAATCGATGCCTTTCTCGGACGCACCGACATCCTCGTCGGCCTCCTGCCGCTGACGCCGGACACCCGCGGCCTCTACAACGCCTCGCTGTTTTCCAGGCTTCGCCAGGGAGGGGCTCTCGGTGGGCCGGTGTTCATCAATGCCGGCCGCGGTGGCAGCCAGGTCGAAGCCGATATCGTCACGGCGCTCGAAGCGGGCACTCTGGTCGCGGCTTCGCTCGACGTCTTCGAACAGGAGCCGCTGTCGCCGGAAAGCCCGCTCTGGGGCCTCGACAATGTCGTGATCACGCCGCATGCCGCCGCGGCCTCCGATGTCAGTGCGCTCTTCCGCCATGTCGAGCGGCAGATCGCCCGGTTCGAGTCGGGCGAATCGCTTGAGCACGTCGTGGATCGCACCGCCGGTTACTGATCTGGCGCTGGCCGGAAACGGAACATTCGGCCTCTCCCTCCGTTTGCCCTGGGACTGCGGCGCGCAGAAGCGGCCGCTCTTCGGAACAACAGGGAGAAATCCGATGAACAGCCGAATTGATCTGCCCGACAGCACCGACCGTCATACGCGCGGCATGCGGCCCGAGACGGTCACGCCGATCGAGGCCCGCCAGGGCTTTCGTGGCCGCCCCGTGCTGATCGTGCTTCTCGCCGGTATCGTCCTTGCCATGGTGGTCTGGATCCCGGCCGAATGGTGGGGCAATTCCATTGCGCCGGAGAACCCGTCCAATCAGCCGGTCCAGGAGACGGCTCCCTCGCCTGCGGACAACACGTCGGTCCAGCGCTGATCCCCCTATGGACTTTGCGGGACGGATTCCCGATAAGTGACGGCGAAAACGGTCGGGGCGAGTCCCGGCCGACAGGGCGGTCTGACCCGGCCGCGGCTTGCAGGGCAGTCACTCGATGACCAAGACCGACATCGCGACGAGAGTTTTCAATCACAGCTGGAAGCTCGATCCGATCGTCCGCAGTCTGATCGACACGGACTTCTACAAGCTCCTCATGCTGCAGATGATCTGGAAGCTCTATCCGGACGTCGATGCGACCTTCACGCTGATCAACCGCACGACGACGGTTCATCTTGCCGAGGAGATCGACGAGGGCGAATTGCGCGAGCAGCTCGATTTTGCCCGCTCGCTTCGCCTCACCAAGAAGGAAGCGATCTGGCTGGCCGGTAACACCTTCTACGGCACCAAGCAGATCTTCGAGCCCGAGTTCCTCGCCTGGCTCGCCAAATTCCAGCTGCCCGAATACGAGCTGTCGAAGAAGGACGGCCAGTTCAGCCTGCATTTCTACGGCAAGTGGATGGAAACCACGATGTGGGAGATCCCGGCTCTCGCCATCATCAACGAGTTGCGTTCGCGGGCGGTCGCCAAGACCATGGGGCTCTTCACCCTCGACGTTCTCTATGCCCGCGCCAAGGCCAAGATGTGGGCCAAGGTCGAGCGGCTGCGTGAACTGCCGGGCCTGCGCATCTCCGATTTCGGCACCCGTCGGCGCCACAGCTTCCTGTGGCAGCGCTGGTGCGTCGAGGCGCTCAAGGAAGGCATCGGCCCGGCCTTTACCGGCACCAGCAACGTGCTGCTCGCCATGGATTCGGACCTCGAGGCGGTCGGCACGAACGCCCATGAACTGCCGATGGTCACGGCCGCGCTTGCTCGGACCGACGAGGAACTGCTTGCCGCCAACTACAACGTCATGCGCGACTGGAACCGCCTCTATGGCGGCAATCTGCTGATCGTGCTGCCCGACACCTACGGCACGGCCGCCTTCCTGCGCAATGCGCCGGAATGGGTGGCCGACTGGACCGGCTTCCGTCCCGACAGCGCCCCGCCGATCGAAGGCGGCGAGAAGATCATCGACTGGTGGAAGAAGATGGGACGCGATCCCCGCCAGAAACTGCTGATCTTCTCCGACGGCCTCGACGTCGACGCGATCATCGACACCTATCGCCATTTCGAGGGCCGGGTGCGCATGAGTTTTGGCTGGGGTACCAATCTCACCAACGACTTCGCCGGCTGCGCGCCGCGCGAGATCGAGGGCCTGAAGCCGATTTCGCTGGTCTGCAAGGTCAGCGAGGCCAATGGCCGGCCGGCGGTGAAGCTCTCCGACAACCCGAAGAAGGCGACCGGCGACCCGGTCGAGGTCGAACGCTACATGAAATTTTTCGGCACGGAGGACCGCGTCGAACAGGCCGTCGTCGTCTGACCGTCGAAACATCCCGACGCAGCGCTTGCCATCCGTCCCTTGCCCTGTAAGCTCCTTTGTCCGAGGTCGCGCCCGGGGAGGGGTGCGCCCGTGTCGGACAGACGCAGAACGGGAGGAGCACGGACATGGACATGAGTGGAAGCGAACGGATCGAGGCGCCGGTCGAGGCGGTTTGGCAGGCTTTGAACGACCCGGAGATCCTGCGTCAGGCGATCCCCGGCTGCGAGAGCCTGGACAAGACCTCCGACACCAACATGACGGCCAAGGTCGTTTTGAAGGTCGGGCCGATCAAGGCGAAGTTCGAGGGTGCCGTCGAGCTGCAGAACCTCAATCCGCCGCATTCCTATACGATTGCCGGGGAAGGAAAAGGCGGGCTTGCCGGCTTTGCCAAGGGCGGCGCCGACGTGTCGCTTGCAGCTGACGGACCGAACGCGACGATCCTCTCCTATACGGTCAAGGCCGAGGTCGGCGGCAAGATCGCCCAGCTGGGTAGCCGGCTGATCGATTCGACCTCGAAGAAACTGGCCGGCGAGTTCTTCTCCAAGTTCGGAGCGATCGTCGCCGGAGGTGGGGAACCCGTAAGCGCGTGACATCGTTGCTGCCCTATGGACACCGCCGGGCGTGAAAGCCCGGCGCAAGCCAGCCGGCGTTTAACAGTCCTGAACGATGCAGACGAATCGGCACCATGAAGGGACTGATAGAATGACGAATGAACCGGATCACTTCTTCGAACAGCAGGACGCCGCCATCCAGGCCATGCTGGTCGAGAGCAAGGGCGACGAACTGACCGATATTCTGGTCGCGGCCCTCACCGATGCGCTGCATCTCCTCCGGGACGAATCGCCGGATACCATTCACTGATTTTAGCCAGGACTAGGACGGGTTCTCTTCGTCGCCGAAGCGGACGAAGGCTCGTCCGCTGGTGACGTCCGTCACCAGCCGGTTGGCCTGAGCCGCCGCCGCCTCGGGCAGGGCCACGGTCAGAACCGCGCCGGTCGCGGTGAATTCCTCGCTGACGACGATGAGATCGGGCAGGGCGCCCAGCCGCGCCTTGAGGAGCGCGAGGTCTGAGAAACCGGCGACGATTTCTCCTTCTATCCGTGGAATGATCTCGATCTTCGCCGCCTCTCTGAGGCAGGCTGCCGCCGTGCCGCCATAGGCACGCATCAGCCCGCCACTGCCCAGCAGGATCCCGCCGAACCAGCGCGTGACGACGACTGCGACGTAATCCAGCCCCTGTCCGTCGATGGCCTGCAGCATCGGTTTTCCGGCCGTCCCGCTCGGCTCCCCGTCGTCGCTGAAGCGATAGGCCTGGCCCACGCGCCAGGCCCAGCAGTTGTGATTGGCGGAAGGATCACTGACGGCGGCGATGAAGGCTTTGGCCTCATCCTCGCTCGCGACCGGGGCGGCATGGGCGATGAACCGGCTCTTCTTGATGTCCTGGCTGAATGTCTCTGTGTGCTCGAGCGTGTACATGGGATGCTCCTGAGCGTCCCTCATAGCGATTCGCCGGCCTCGCCGCCAGAGGTCGGTGCGGGCCGCCAAACCGCGCCGCCCGACCGGTGGCCGGGCGCTTGGTTCACGTCGAAAGCAGCGGCTTCAGGAAGTCTCGCGAAAGCAGCGTCCCGGTGTCGATGCGGTGATGCGCGATCAAACCCTGTGCAGGGATCTCACGCCTGTGCAGCATCGAGAGCAGCGTCGCCGCATAGCCGGTGGCGACCGAGGTCAGCGCATTGAAAGGCCCCAGATTCCGGTTCGGCGAGAAGCGATGGCAGATGGTGCGCTCGGTGGGCTGGCGGCCGCGATAGCCGCGCGCGGTCACGACCAACAGCAGCACGTCGTCCTCGATCACCGGCAGGCCGTTGTAGAGCAGCGACCGCAGCATGTCGCGTCGGTGGCGCAAACCCAGATCGTCGAGCAGGAAGCGCATGTAGTCGAGATGGCCCGGATAGCGGATGGTCTTGAAGGTCACGTTCTTCGGCGCCGATTCGGAAAAGATCGACAGATCCTCGACGCCGCCCGAGGTGACGAATTCCTCGTACGCCACACCGTCGATGCTCAGCTGGCCGTATTCTTCGAGCGGCGACACGCTGACCGCCTTGCCATCGCGGATCGCGGCACTTGGTCGGGTATATTCGTCGATCAGGCCGTCGACGTTCCAGATCTGGCCATAGCCGAGCCGGTTGGTCGGAAAGCGCGGTATGGCGCCGACGCGGATCGTCAGGTCGGTGACGGGCGAGAAGGCGTCGAGCAGCCCGCAGGCGACATTGCCGATCATGCCCGGCGAAACGCCGCATCCGTTGAACACGGCGCGCTGCTCGGCGAGTGGCGCGAGGATCGCCTTCGTCTCCGGCCGGGCGCAGGAGAAGTCGAGATAATGCACCTTCGCCCGCGCCGCCGCCTCGGCGATCGCGTTGACGCCGCCTTCCGGCACGGCCGCCACCGCGACGTCCTGGCCGGACAGCAGGGCCTGCAGCTCATCGCCGTGGTCAAGGATCTGGAGCGTCGCCTTGATATTCATCGACCGCAGCCGGTCAAGCGCATCCTCCGACCTGTCGACGACCTGAACGGCGAAATCCTCGCTCGCCGACAGGGCCATCGCCAGCGCCGAGCCGATTTCGCCGGCGCCGAATATTGTGACCTTCAGTTTTGCCATGGTGACGCTCAACCCTTGAACCGCGCGACGAAACCCTGAAGCCGCGGATTCTGCGGATTGAGGATCACGTCCTCGGCGCTGCCGGTCTCGGCAATCACGCCCTGGTCGAGGAAGAGCACGCGGCTCGCGACGTCTGCGGCAAAGGCCATTTCATGCGTGACGATCGCCATGGTCATGCCCTTGTCAGCCAGGCCGCGGATGACGGCGAGAACCTCGCCCACCAGTTCCGGGTCGAGCGCGCTGGTCACCTCGTCGAGCAGCAGCACTTCGGGTTCCATCGCCAGCGCCCGGGCGATCGCCACGCGCTGCTTCTGGCCGCCCGACAGGTGGTTCGGATAGGCCGAGTGCTTCTCGGCAAGGCCGACCTGGGCGAGCAGGTCCATGGCGAGCGCCTCCGCCTCGCGCTTCGGCCGTTTGCACACGACGATCGGGCCTTCCGTCACGTTCTGCAGCACGGTCTTGTGCGGGAAGAGGTTGAAGTGCTGGAACACCATGCCGACATGGCGGCGCAGCGTGCCGATGCCGATCTCGTCGCCCTTGTCGCGGAACCGCTCGCCGACGGCCTTCTGGCGAAAGCGGATGGTGCCGCCTGTTGGGATTTCCATCATGTTGAGGCAGCGGATGAAGGTCGACTTGCCCGACCCCGACGGGCCGATCAGCGCCACGACTTCGCCGCGCTCGAGGCTGAGATCGAGCCCCTTGAGCACTTCATGCGTGCCGTAGCTCTTGTGCAGCCCGACCGCTTCGATCACGGGTGCCTTGGGATTGGAATTCTGTGTCATGTCCGTGCATCCGTTCCGTTAGTCGCTGACCCTGAGGCGTCGTTCGATCCAGTCCGCGGCCTGGGTGAGCGGCAGAAGCATGGCGATATAGAGGCCGGCCATGAGCGTGTAGGATTCCAGCGGCCGGTAGGTCTGACCGTTCACCACCGCGGCCATGTAAGCGAGATCGGCGACCGAAATGACCGAGACCAGCGAGGTGTTCTTGAACTGAATGACCGACTGGTTGATGAAGGACGGCAGAACCCGCTTCATCGCCTGCGGCAGGATGATCCGTTTCATCGACTGCCAGGGGCTCATGCCGATCGCGGCAGCCGCCTCGCGCTGTCCCTTGTCGATCGACACGATCCCGCCGCGGAAGATTTCCGCGTAGAAGGCGCCGACATAGAGCGACAGAGTGAGCATGGCCGCGAGACGGTTGTCGATCGAGCCGCCGACCAAAAGCGGGAAGGCATAATAGAACCACAGAAGCTGGACGAGCAGCGGCGTGCAGCGGAAGATTTCCTGGTAGACCCGGGCGATGCCGGACAGGATCCGCCAGCCGGAAAGCCTGGCCGCGCAGGTGAGGAAGCCGATCAGGACGCCGAAGAAGATCGAGCCGAACGTGTAGAGCACGGTGATCCACAGACCCCAGAGAAAGAGGTCCCAGTATTGCCACACGGAATGGAAGTCCCAGCTGTAACTCATCGCCCACCTCCCGCGATCCTGGTCGCATGGCAAGACGGATGATGTCTGCACCGGGGATGCCGGTCGTCGTCAGTCCTGTTTGTCATTCTTGTTCCCCTGGTCTTGCGTCGGCCTCCGGCAGAGCCGGGAGCCGACGGTTGATAGTCCTACGTCCATTCGCCACGGACAATGCAAAGCTGATGCCGCCGCTTACCGCATTTCTTGGAAGGCGGCCGAGGCGGAAGCGAAGCGGCCGAGTATACCGGCGAGCCGTTCGCGGTTGGCCGGCGAGACCGGAACCATCGGCAGGCGCATTTCCGGCCCGGCGAGATTGGAGAGCGCCAGCGCCGCCTTGACCGGGCCCGGATTGGATTCGATGAACATGCCGTCGGTGAGCTCGGCGATCAGTTCGTGCAGGGCCAGCGCGCGGGCTGTGTCGCCCGCCTTCCAGGCTTCCACCAGCTGCACCATTTCGCGCGGCGCGACATTGGCGACGACGCTGGTGACGCCGACGGCGCCGAGCGACAGGAAGGGCAGCGTCAGCCCGTCGTCGCCCGAATGGATGATCAGCCGGTCGCCGCAGGCGGTACGCAGCTGGGTGACGCGGGCCGCCGATCCGCCGGCCTCCTTGATCGCGACGATGTTGTCGTGGCGCTCGAGCAGCACCGCGCAGGTCTCCGGCGCGATCTCGACGCCGCAGCGGCCCGGGACCGAATAGAGCATGACCGGCAGCGAGGTCGCCGCGGCCGCCGCGCCATAGTGAGCCACGAGACCCGCCTGGGTCGGCTTGTTGTAGTAGGGCGTGACGATCAGCACGGCGTCGGCGCCGACCTGTTCGGCCCGCTTCACCTTGTCGATCGTCTTTTTCGTGTCGTTGGCGCCGGCACCCGCCATCACCAGGACGCGCCCGGCTGCGAGCTTCACGGTGCGGGCGATCAGGGCGTCCGCCTCCTCGTCGGAAAGGGTGGCCGCCTCGCCGGTCGTGCCGACCGGAACTAGGCCGGCGACGCCGGCCTCGATCTGGCGTTCGACCAGCGCGTCATAGGCGGCCGTATCGACGGCACCGTCCTTGAAGGGCGTGATGAGGGCAGTGAAGACGCCGTTGAAGCGTTTGTGAAGGTCCTGCATGGTCATGTTCCTCTCTCGTATCATCAGTCGTTCAGGCTGTCCGTCAGGCTGTAGCGGCCGGCGGGGCGCGGTGTGGAAACCAGCCATTGCGCAGCGGCGAGCGCCCCTTCGGCATAGGCGGCGAGTGTGTGGACGCGGTAGGTGAACACTGCCTCGGCGGAGCCCATGTCGAAGCGGATCTCGTTGACGCCGACCGTGTCGCCTTCGCGGTTGACGGTGATCGCCGGTTCGGGCGCGGCAAATCCCATGGCGCGGCTTCGTGCCTCGAACAGCTGGCGGGCCAGAAGGCGCGAGGTGCCGGACGGTTCGGCCTTCTTGCGAGCATGGTAGGTTTCCCCGACCGTCGCCTCGGCATCCGGCATGCGCCTGGCGAAATCGACGCCCGCCCGCCGGAAAGCTTCGAACCCGTGGGCAAAATTGGCGCTGAAGAGCATCGGGCGATGGAGGCAAAATCGGGTCAGGCACTCGTCCTCTTCGATCATGAAACCGGTGGTGCCGATCACCATCGGGATCGGCTTCGTGCCGATATCCGCCTGCAAGGCGAGGCTTGCGGCCGGCGTCGAGAAGTCGATCATCACGTCGCAATGGCTCTTCATCGCCGCCTCGGCCGGCCGGTATTCGATGCTGCCGCCGGCGACGGGCGTGCCGACGAGCCGCGATCCGGGCGAAACGAGCGCCGCGGCCAGTTCCAGCCCGGGATTGGCGAGGATCAGTTCGACGAGCCGGGTCCCGACCCGGCCCGATGCCCCCATGATGGCGATACGCATGGTCTCCCTCCTCAGTCGATCACGACCTTGGGCTCCGACATTTCGCGCAGCGCGATGCGAACGCCCTCGCGGCCGAGGCCGGAGCGCTTGACGCCGCCGAAGGGCACGTGTTCGGCGCGGAAATCCGGGCCTTCGTTGATCATCACGCCGCCGACGATCAGGTCGCGCGAGAAGGTCTTGATCAGCGCGTGATCATTGGTGAAGACGCCGGCCTGAAGGCCATAGACGCCGGCATTGACCTCGGCGATCGCCGCGCGCGGGTCGGTGAAGCTGCGGATCGCGATGATCGGGCCGAAGGTCTCGTCTGCGATGACAGGCGCGTCGACAGCAACCTCCGAGATGACGGTCGGCGCAAAGACCGTGCCATCATGGGTGCCGCCGGTCAGCAGCTTGCCGCCATGGCCGGAAATGCTGGCATTGACCCGTTCGGCCACGGCCTTGGCCGCAGCCAGGTCGATGACCGTGCCCATGTCGGTATCGTCCCTGGAGGGATCGCCGAACTCGACGGCATCGACGGCCGCGAGCAGCTTTTCGGTGAAGGCCTTCTCGATGTCTTGGTGCAGGTAGAGCTTCTTGACCGCCGCACAGCTCTGTCCGGCAATCTCGAAGCGGTGGCCGATGGTCGTGGCGACCGCCTTGTCGAGGTCGGCGTCGGGAAGCACGAACAGCGGATCGTTGCCGCCCAGCTCCATCAGGCAACGGATGAGTCCGCTGGCATTCTTGAGCGCGAGGCCGGCGCCCGGCCCGCCGGTAAAGGACAGAAGGTCGATCGGCGAGCGGGCGAGCGACAGGGCAGCCTCCGCCGCGCCGTGCACGATCTGGAACAGGTCGGCCGGCCAGCCGGCCTTCAGCGCCAGTTCGCGCAACCGCGCGGCGGCCAGCGGCGCCTTGGGAGACGGCTTGGCGACCACGGCATTGCCGGCGGCGATCGCCGGGCCGAGCTTGTGGCAGAGCAGGTTGAGCGGGTAGTTGAAGGGCGTGATCGCGCCCACCACCCCGACGGGTTCGTAGGTGATCGTCGCCAGCCGGTCCGCGCCGCCCTCGACGATCGCGCAGTGCAGCGCCTCGCCGTCGAGGAAGGTCCCGGCGTCGCCGGAGAGCTTCAGCGTGTTCTGGGCGCGGCGCACTTCGTTGCGCGCCTCGCGGATCGTCTTGCCCATTTCATTGGAGATGATGCGCGCCAGGTTCTCGGCATCGGCGGCAATCTCGGCGGCCAGCGCATTCAGCATGGCGCGGCGCACCGCCGGCGTCGAGCGGCGGAATTCCCACTGGGCGGTCTTGGCGCGCAGCACGGCGGCGTTGATTTCGGCCGAAGAGCTGGTTGCCACTTCGCCGACCGGCTGGCCGTCGAAGGGATTGCGGACCAGGATCGCATTGGTGGTCTCGGGCGCCAGGCGCTGGGCTTGCGTCATGTCGGTAAACCTCGTCATTCGTTTTCGGTGTTCGGGGGGATGGCGCCGGTCAGCGCCGCGATGGATATGGGACGCACCGGCCAGCGGCGGCCGGTCAGGTCCTCGGTCGACGGCGCGGGGCCGTCGGGATTGATCTCGGCCATCAGCGCCGCGGTATTGGCGGCGCAGAAGCGGCCCTGGCAGGCGCCCATGGCAAAACGGCCATTGTGCTTGACCTCCCGGCCCGTCAGTCGGTCCGCCCGGCTGCAGAGCTGGCGCAGATCCCCGACCGTCTTGCCTTCACAGCGGCAGAGGACGGTGTCGTCCGGCAGAGACCGAAGCGGCTGTGCCGCATGGATCGGTGCAAAGAGTTCCGCCAGCGTCGCCTGCGCCAGGCGGGCGCGCTCGACGGCATGGTCGAGCCCGGCGCGGTCGCGTTTCCCCGACAGGAGGTCGGTGACGGTGCGGCCCGCCCGCCGCCCGTCCGCCTCGGCGGCAAAGGCGCCGAGCGCCTCGCGGCAGTCTCCAGCCCTGACGATCAGAGGCCTCGACGTCGATGCGGTCGTCTCGTTCGGCAGGCCGAAATCATTGGGCCGGATTCCGTCATGCAGGCCGATGCGATCGACGGTGATCTGCCGCTCGCCGCCGTCGCGCCGTCGCAATACGGCCTGAAGGTTTTCGCCGTCCCGCGCGATCGTTACAAGCTGCGTGCCACGCAGCCAGGGCACGCGGCGCAGATAGATCTGCGAGAGATAACCGGCCGCCTCGCGCAGCAGCGCGGCATGCCCGAGCATTGCGATCCCCGGGCCGACCCGTCGCAGCGGATCGCCCGCCTCGACGATCGCCACAGGCGGATTGCCGAGCCGGGCCATCTGGGCTGCGACCGCGATCAGCAGCGGCCCGCTGCCGGCGAGCAGCACGCGACCTTGCGGCGCCCGCCCGGTTTCCTTCATCATCACCTGCAGTCCGCCGGCGGTGGAGACCCCGGCCATCTGCCAGCCGGGCCGCGGATGAACCTTCTCGACCGCGCCGGTTGCGAGGATGACGGCCTTCGGCCTCGCCTGCTCGATCCGGCCCGTGCGGCGGTTCTCGATCAGCACCAGCCCGTCGCCGTCGACGCCGAGGAAGACGGACGCGTGGCGCACCGAAATGCGCGCTGCCGAGAAGGCTTGCGCAAGGGCGTTCCAGCGGGCCTTGGGGCCGGCTGCCTGACTGATCGGCGCCACGCCTGCAATCGGCTGGCGGTGAACCGCGCCGCCGAGGCTCTCGCGCTGCTCGACGATCTCGACGGAATAGCCGGAACGAGAAATTTCGATCGCCGCCGAAAGCCCGGCCGGTCCGCCGCCGATGATGATGACATCGGGTTCAGTCATGGCGGCTCTCCAGCGCTTCGACGAGCAGTCCCGGCTTGGCCGGCGTGATGCAGGCTTCGCGGACCACTCCGTCGACCCGCACCAGACAGCATTGGCAGGCGCCGATGCCGCAGAAATAGCGTGTCTCCTGGCCGAGAGCGTCGGGGCCGAAGGTGCGGATGCCGGCGGCGTCCAGCGCTGCCGCAAGGCTTTCGCCGGTGCGGAAGGGAATGCGTCGCCCCATCCAGTCGAAGCTCTGCCCGGTCATGCGGCCGCTCCCTGGCTGGCGAACCGGGCCGGTTCGAAGGACGAAAGGTCGAGATCCGGCTCCTCGCCGCAGATCAGCTGGACGATCGACTTGCCGGTGATCGGACCAAGGCAGATGCCGTCGCCCTCGAAGCCGGTCGCCACATAGCCGTTCTCCAGGCCGGGGATCCGCCCGACCAGCGGCAGGCCGTCGACGACGGCGGTGCGAACGCCGGCAAAGCTCCTGAGCAGCCGGACGCCGGCAAGGCCGGGAACGAGTGCCACGGCATCCTTGAGGATGCGCGAAACGGCGTCGATGTCGTTGGTCTCCCGCTTGCCGAAATCCTCGCGCGTGCCGCCGATCAGGAACTGGCCGGTGACGAGCGGGTCGATCACCAGGCCGAGCCCGCGCGGCGGCGGCGCATGGCCGGCCTTCTGGCTTCCCTTGCTGAGCAGGTAGCGGCCCGACATGATCGCGCCGCGCATGGCGGCGTTGAGCGCCGGCGCCCGCTCGGTCACCAGCAACTGCCCCTTTCGCGGCGTGAGCACGCCGGAAAATCCGAGAAGTCCGGACGACCCGTTGCCCGCGGCGATCGCCACCACATCGGCCGTCAGCGAGCCGCGGCTCGTCGCGATCCCGACAATGCGGCGCCCGCCTTCTTCAAGCCTAAGCCCCTCGACCCGTGTGTCGCGGTCGACGGTGATGCCGGATGCGGTCAGCAGCCGGTGGACGATCTGGTAGCCGATCGCATGGCCCTCGCCGTGCACCTCGACGGCCATCTTCGCCTGCGACGAGAGGGCGGGGAAGTCCTGGCGCAGGTCGGTTTCGGACAGCGTCTCGACCCTGACGCCTGCACTGGCGAGAGCGGCCGAATGGGCGTCGAGCACAGCGCATTCCTCGTCCGATGCCGCAACGATGAAGGTCGAACGTCGTTTGAAGGCGCCGGCAAACAGGCCTTCGTCCGCCAGTTCGCCGTAGAGCCGGACCCCCTTGAGGGCTGCCGCCATCATCGGCCCCGGGCGCTTGCTGGCAACGGAGACGGCTCCGTCGGCGGCGCCCGTCGCTTCCGCCGCCGGAGCCGATGCGTCGATCAGCCGGACGGCGATGCCACGCCTGGCCAGGAAATAGGCCGTGGCGGCGCCGACGATGCCGGAACCGACGACGATGGCACTGGACGGGGGGCGGGATTGCATGATTTCGAGCCGACCTTGTTGGTTGTCGACCAATATTGGCGGCGGCAGGGCTTGACCGTCGATACAAGATGACGGCCTTGCTTGTTCACGAAATTTGTATCCGCTAGAAAGTCCCGACCCCTTAACAGAGAAGGAGGGGGACCAGCTCCATGGCCAAGATCAGCCTCACACTCATCCAGACCTTCTATCAGGTAGCACGGCACGGATCGTTTTCCGGTGCGGCGCGCGACCTGAACCTGAGCTACCAGTCGGCCGCCAATCATGTGCGGCGGCTGGAGCAGATCCTTCAGGGAAAGCTGATCGATTCCGAGCAGGGCGCCAAGCGCATCTCGCTCACCCCGCGCGGCCGCGCCCTCTACAGCCTGCTGCATCCGGAACTCGACATCATGCTGGAGCGGCTGACCAAGCTGATAGAGAACCAGCGGTCGTCGCTGCGCGTCGGCATGCCCCAGGCGATCTTCTTCTACCTGTTCCCGCGGGTGCTCTCGCGCTTCCGCGAGGCCTTTCCCGAAATGGAGTTCGCCGTCTACGAGCGCGATACGGTGCTCGCCGAACTCGTCAAGAACGGCAGTCTCGACGTGTGCATCTCGGAACGCTATTTCGGCGATCCGGTCGTGCCGCAGCGCCTGCTCGGCAGCTACCGGCTGAGCCTCGTCTATCCCGAGGCCTGGGGCGAGCCGCCCGAGCAGCAGGACATTCCTCTCTGGGCGGAAGGCCGCCCGTTCATCACCTACGAGCCGGGCCAGACGTTGCGAAACCTGGCGGTCGACTTCCTCGGCCGCGACGGAGCGGTCGTCCAGCCGGCGGTCTCCACCTCCGGCAGTTCCAGCGTCAAGCGCTGCGTCGAGGAAGGGCTCGGCTTCTCGATCATCCCCTCCTGGTGCGTCGGCCCGGAGGACGTGTCGATCCGCAGCACCAAGCTCACCAACCTGCCGGAAGTGCGCGTCTATTTCGGCAATGCCGGCTTCCTGCAGAAGCATCCCATGGTGCAGCAGCTGTTCGAGGACTGCCGTCGGGAGCTGGTCGGTCCGGTGCTCGATCCCCCGCGCAGCAGCGAACTCGCCCTGCCGCCGCTCTGACCGCGACATATAAAAAAGCCGATAAGTCGCTCGGACTCTCTAGCATTGTTCCCGGTCAATTCGCGGATAGGCTGATTTTCGGCCGGCAAGCCCGCGCACGACACGCTCGTCGCACGGGGACACGGACATCAAAGAGTATCCGGGGAACAAAGGAGAACCAGACCATGAAATTGCTTTCGAAGATCTGTGGCGCAGCCGTGATGGCGCTGTCGCTGCTGGCCGGCACGGCGGCCTCGGCCGGCACCATCGAGGACATCCGCGGCCGCGGCGTGCTGCGCATTCCCGCCATCCTCAACGAGACGCCCTACTTCACCAAGGATCCCCGCACCGGCGAATGGCAGGGCTTCGTCATCGACATGGCGAACGACATCGCCAAGACCCTCGACGTCAAGCTTGAAGTGGTCGAATCCAGCTGGTCCAACGCCATTCTCGACGTGCAGAGCGGCAAGGTCGACATGGCCTTTGCGGTGACCGCGACCCCGGTTCGCGCCATGTCGGTCTCCTTCTCCGACCCGACCTACTACAACAGCTTTGTGCTCGTCTCCGCCAAGGAAGAGCTGACCGGAAAGACCTGGACCGAGCTCAACGACCCGAAATACACCTTCGCCGTCGACCTCGGTTCCGCCCAGGACCTGATCACCCAGCAATATCTGCCGAAGGCCAATATCCTGCGCTTCAAGACGCGTGACGAGGCGATCGTCGCGGTCACCACTGGCAAGGCCGATGGGCTGGTCAACACCATGCTGAACGGCCTGGTCATCTCCAAGAAGGCCCCGACCATTGGCGTCGTCAAGGTCCCGACCCCGATCTTGTCCACGCCCTCGGTCATCGCGCTCAACTACGGCGCTGACGAAACCTTCAAGAGCTTCGTCTCCGCCTGGGCCGAATACAATCGCCGCATCGGCAACAACCAGACCTGGATCCTGAAGAGCCTCGAGCCCTTCGGCATCACGCTGGCCGACATGCCGGTCGGCTTCGGCTTCGGCGGCTGATCGCAACCATGCTCAAGAAGGCCCGGCGCCAACACGCCGGGCCTTTTTTCGTTCCGTCGTCTCGACGCATGAGCCTTCGTCGATCGGCCGCACCGCGCGGATCGTTCTCCCGCATCCCTATTCGGGAATGCTGAACGACCGGCGGAAATAGGACCGCACGGCCTCCATGGCCGGGGTAAACTCCGCATTGCGCCGCCAGGCCAGGCCCACATCCATGGACGGGATCGGCTCGGTGAGCGCGATCGTCTCGATCCGCCGGCCTTCGAGCGACCAGGGGCGATGGACCATGTCCGACAGGATCGCCACGCCCTGACGGTTGGCCACCAGCGAGCGGACCGCCTCGACGGAGGAGGTTCGCAGCGAAATGCGCGGCAAATAGGGTGTCTGGCTCCAGTATTTGAGCGAGCTGTGCGCCGCCTCGTCGACCGTCAGCATGATGTAGTCTTCCTCGGCCACTTCCTTCAGGCCGACGCCGTGCTGGGCGAGAAGCGGATGCCGCGCCGGCACCCACAGGCGGCGCTGCGAGCTCAAGAGCTTCTCTGTCGTCAGTTCCGGATTGAGGATGTTGGAGGTCAGCATCACCGCGATGTCGTAGCGGTTGGTCAGCAATCCTTCCTCGACGGATTCCCGGTTGAGCTCGAACAGCTGGATGTCGATGCCGGGAAACTGCCGCTTCATCCGCTCGATGTGGAACGGCAGGAAATAGCCGATGACGGTATAGGTCGTGGCGACGCTGAGCGTGCCCTTCACCGCGTCGGTGACGAGATTGAGCTGGGTCGCTTCGTCGACCTTCTGCAGGATCTCGTAGGCCTGCGACAGGAAGCGCCGGCCCGCCGCCGTCAGCTCCATGCCGTGCGGTGTGCGTTCGAACAGCCCCGCGCCGACGGTCTCCTCCAGATCCTTGATGGCCGTCGTGACGGCTGACTGCGAGATCGAAAGGTTCACGGCGGCCTGCGAGACCTGTCCGGCCTCCGCCGTGGCGATGAAATAGCGGATCTGTCTGAGGCTTAGGGACATGCATCAACCATTCTGAATCGAGAATACCGAGTATCTGAAAATACGATCGAAAAGCGCCAGGATTGCAGGTTTGAGAAATTCTCCTTTTCGGATGCGCTTCAACACCCTGATTTGCAGGCGAAAATGCCGACCTCGCGATCCAGGCCGCTCATACAAATATCAGATAATGACCTTCTGAAAATAGAATTTTTCAAATGAAAAAATTCTTCCTACGGTTTTCTGACAAATAGGCAGGCATCGCGTTGCGGTGCACAAAATGCAGGCAGAACAGGGAAGAAAAGTGGCACTCGAGGTCGTAGACATCAATTGTGATCTGGGCGAGGCCTTCGGCCGCTGGCGTGTCGGCGATACCGAAGACAGCGCCCTGATGGGACTGATCAGTTCCGCCAACATCGCGGCCGGCTTCCATGCCGGCGATCCGAATCTGATGGACCACACCGTGCGTGTCGCCGTCGAGCATGGCGTCGGCATCGGGGCCCATCCGGGCTACAACGATCTGCAGGGCTTTGGCCGCCGCAAGATCAACGGCACGGCGCGCGAACTGGTCAACGATATCGTCTACCAGGTCGGCGCGATCCGCGAATTCGCCCGCCGCCACGGCGCCACCCTCCAGCACGTCAAGCCGCACGGCGCGCTCTACATGGAGATGGCGGTCAATCCGGAATTCGCCCAGCTCTTCGTCCACTACATGCGCACCGTCGCCCCCAATGCCTATGTGTTCTGCATGGCGGGCTCCGCCACCGAGACCGCGGCACTCGAGGTCGGCCAGCCGCTGGTGCGCGAATTCTATGCCGACCGCGACTACGACGAGAGCGGCTCCATCGTCTTTACCCGTGATGTCGGCCGCCCGGACCCGATGGCCATTGCCCGCAAGGTGGTGCGCGCCTGCCGGGAAGGCCTCGTCACCACGGTCAGCGGCAAGGACATCGAAGTGCCCTTCGAGTCGATCTGCTTCCATTCCGATACGCTCGGCGCCTTGGACATCGTGCGCAACATGCGGGAAGCGCTGATCGCCGAGGGCATCCGCATCGCCCCCATTTCAGAAATCGTCAGATAACCGGAGACCACCATGAGCAAGCTCGAGATCAGATCGCCCCTGCCCGGCACCTTCTACCGCAAGCCCTCGCCGGATGCCGCTCCCTACAAGGCCGACGGCGACAGCGTGGCCGTCGGTGACGTGATCGGCCTGATCGAGGTGATGAAGACCTTCCACGAGGTCCATGCCGACGCCGCAGGCAAGATCACCTTCGTCGCCGACGACCAGGAACCGATCATGGCCGGCCAGCCCGTTGCCGAGGTCGAGGCATGACCATCCGCTCGATCCTCATTGCCAACAGGGGCGAGATCGCGGTGAGGATCATCCGCGCCGCCCAGGCGCTTGGCATAAGGACCGTTCAGGTCCATTCGGCCGCCGACCGCGACATGCTGGCCGTCAGGCTCGCCGACAAGTCGGTCGAGATCGGCCCGCCGTCGGCCGCCAAGTCCTATCTCAACATCGAGGCCGTGCTGAAGGCGGCCAGGGAAACCGGTGTTGATGCCGTCCACCCGGGCTACGGCTTTCTCTCGGAAAACGCCGCCTTCGCAAAGGCCGTCGAGGATGCCGGCCTGATTTTCATCGGCCCGAAGCCCGAGGCGATCAGCCTGCTCGGCGACAAGGTCGAGGCCCGCAAGGTCGCAAAGCGCGCCGGCGTGCCGACGGTGCCGGGTTCCGACGGACGCATCGACGATCTCGCCACGGCTTGCGCCATCGTCGAGGGGATCGGTTTCCCGGTGATGATCAAGGCAGCGGCCGGCGGCGGTGGCCGTGGCATCCGCATCGCCGAGACAATGGCCGATTTCGAGCGCCATTTCCCCCAGGCCTCAGCCGAGGCGCTTGCCGCCTTCGGCGACGGCGGCCTCTATGTCGAGAAGGTCATCACCAAGGCCCGCCATGTCGAGGTGCAGATCCTCGGCGACGGCACAGATGCCGTCCATTGCTATGAGCGCGAGTGCTCGCTGCAGCGGCGCCGCCAGAAGGTCTGGGAAGAGGCCCCCTCCTTCCGTCTGCCGGAAAACGTGCGCCAGGAACTGTGTGCCAGCGCCGTGGCGCTCGCCCGCGAAGTCAACTACCGGGGTGCCGGCACGGTCGAATATCTCTACGACGAGGTGAGCGGCGAGTTCTATTTCATCGAGGTCAATACCCGCATCCAGGTCGAACATCCGGTCACCGAAATGATCACCGGCATCGACCTGGTACAGGAGATGATCAAGGTCGCCGGCGGTGCGAAGCTCTCGGTCCGCCAGGAAGACATCCGCGTCACCGGCCATGCGATCGAGTGCCGGATCAATGCCGAGGACCCCGCGCGCGGCTTCCTGCCCGGCCCCGGCACGATCGAGACGCTCGGTGTGCCCTCCGGTGAGGGGGTTCGCTTCGACACCATGCTTTACGAGGGCTACACGGTGCCGCCCTTCTATGACTCGCTGCTCGGCAAGCTGATCGTCTGGGGTGAGACCCGCGACGCCTGCATCGCCCGGCTCGCCGATGCGCTCGACAATCTTGAGATTCGTGGCCTTGCCACCACCATTCCGCTCCACCAGGCCCTTGCTGCCGACCCGTCGGTTGCCTCGGGCGATGTCCACACCCGGTTCCTCGAACCCTGGCTGGAAACGGATTTCCCGGCCTTTGTCGCATCCAAGGAGGTTGCCTGATGCCCATGCGCTATACATTCGGGGGTGACGAACACCTCTTTGTCGAATGTTCGGAGGAAATGTCGCTCGAGGCCTTCTTCAACTCGCTGTCGATGACCACCGGCATCAGGGAATCGAAGATCAAGGGCGTGACCGAGATCTGCCCGGCCAACGCCTCCTTCCAGATCAAGTTCGATCCGGATGTCATCCATCCGAACGACATCCTGAAGGAAGTCCAGGCGATCGAGGTGGCGGCCGCCAAGTCCGAGCCGGTGATCACCACCCGCATCGTCGAGATCCCGGTCTTCTACAACGACCCGTGGACCCACGAGACGCTGATGCGCTTCCGCGAGCGCCACCAGGAGCCGACCGGCACCGACCTCGAATACGCCGCCCGTATCAACGACTACGGCTCGGTCGACGATTTCGTCGCCGCCCATTCCGGCTCGCCCTGGTTCGTCTCCATGGTCGGCTTCGTCTCGGGCCTGCCCTTCATGTACCAGATGGTCGAGCGCCAGCGGCAGATCCAGGTGCCGAAATACCTGCGCCCGCGCACCGACACGCCGCGCCTGACCGTCGGCCACGGCGGCTGCTTCGGCTGCATCTACTCGGTGCGTGGCGCCGGCGGCTACCAGATGTTCGGCATCACCCCCATGCCGATCTACGACCCGACCCAGACCACCTCCTACCTCAAGGACTTCATGGTGTTCTTCCGTCCGGGCGACATCGTCAAGTTCAAGCCGATCGACCGCGAAGCCTATGACCAGGCCGTCGAGGATGTCGACAAGGGCCGGTTCGCCCCGCCGATCCGCGAGGTGAAATTCGATCTGCGTGAATTCCAGAAAGACATCGACGGCTACAACGCGAAGCTGGAGGGCGTTCTCCATGGCCATTAAGGTTCAACATCAGGGTCTTGCCACCTCCGTCCAGGATCTCGGCCGCCCCGGCTATTTCCATCTCGGCATTCCGCTCGGCGGCGCGATGGACCGTCTGGCGCTGAAGGCAGCCAACCTGCTCGTCGGCAATGACGAGGGGGCCGCCGGCCTCGAAGCCGTGTTCATCGGCCCGAAGCTGGAATTCACCGAAGACGCCATGGTGGCCGTCACCGGCGCCGATATGCCGATCAAGGTCGACGGCGAGGAAAAGCCCGGCTGGACCGCCTTCAAGGTCAAGGCCGGCCAGGTCCTGACCTTCGACTTCCTGAAGACCGGCGCCCGCATCTATATTGCCGTCTCCGGCGGCATCGACGTGCCGCTGGCGCTCGGTTCGCGCTCGACCTATGCCATCGGCGCGCTCGGCGGCTTCAAGGGCCGGCCGATCGCCGTCGGCGACGAACTGCCGGTCGGCACGGCCGGCAAGGCGGTCGAGGGCAAGTCCATTCCCGAAAACCTGCGCCGCCGGCCGGGTTTGCCGGCCGAACTGCGCGTGCTGCCGGGCCTCTACTGGCACCGCCTCACCGATGAAGCAGGCAAGAACTTCTTCGAGGACACCTGGAAGGTGGCACCCGAGGCCGACCGCATGGGCTATCGCTTCCGCGGCGGCCGCAAGCTCGACTTCGTCGATCGCGTCCCGCCCTTCGGCGCGGGCTCCGATCCCTCGAACATCGTCGACGCCTGCTACCCTTACGGCTCCATCCAGGTGCCGGGCGGCACCGAGCCGATCATCCTGCATCGCGATGCCGTCTCCGGCGGCGGCTATTTCATGCTCGGCACGGTCATCTCCGCCGACATGGACCTGATCGGCCAGCTGCAGCCGCATACGCCAACCCGTTTCGTCAAGGTGGACATGGAAACCGCCCTGACCGCCCGGAAGGACCGGGCCGCGCTGGTCGACCAGATCCGCGCGCTTTTCTGACCACGCAGCCAAAGACTTCAAACAGGGGAACGACCATGAAACACAAGATCCTAATGACGCTTGCAAGCTCCGCCCTGGCGCTTGCCGTTGCCAGCCCGGCGCTTGCCGACGCCTGGTATCCTTATCCGGCCCAGGCCATCGAACCGGCCTTCGCCGCGGACGGCAAGTCGGTCGACGTATCCTACTCGCCGCTCGAAAAGGCGGAAAAGCCGTGGAACATCTGCGTCTCCTTCCCGCACATGAAGGACGCCTACTGGCTCGGCGTCGACTACGGCGTCGCCGAACAGGCCAAGGACCTCGGCGTCAAGATGAACCTCGTCGAGGCCGGCGGCTACACCGAGCTCAACAAGCAGATCAGCCAGATCGAGGACTGCGTTGCCGGCGGTGCTGAAGCCGTGGTCATCGGCGCGATCTCGTTCGACGGGTTGAACAATCTCGTCAGCGAAATCAAGAAGAAGAACATCCCGGTCATCGACGTCATCAACGGCATGTCCTCGCCGGACCTGACCGCCAAGTCGCTCGTCTCCTTCTACACCATGGGCTACGAGACCGGTGCCTATCTCGCCAAGAAGCATCCGGCCGGCTCGGAAGAAGTCAAGGTCGGCTGGTTCCCGGGCCCGGCTGGCGCCGGCTGGGTCGAGGCCGCCAACAAGGGCTTCCTCGAAGCCATCAAGGGTTCTGCCGTGAAGGCTCTGGAACCGAAGTACGGCGACACCGGCAAGGAAGCCCAGCTGAAGCTCGTCGAAGACGTACTCCAGGCCGAGCCTGACGTCCGCTACGTCGCCGGCACCGCGGTCACCGCCGAGGCGGCGCAAGGCTTGATCCGCGAACGCGGCCTCAAGGGCAAGGTCGACCTGCTCGCCTTCTACATGACGCCCGGCGTCTACGAAGGCATCAAGCGCGGCTTCATTCTGGCGGCTCCCGCCGACTCCATGGTCATCCAGGGCCGCATCGCCATCGACCAGGCCGTGCGCGCGCTGGAAGGCAAGGAACTGGTGAAGCATGTCGGCCCGAAGATCTTCGTCGTCGATCCGTCGAACGTCGAAAGCGTGCCGCAGACCAACATCCTGCCGCCGGACGGCTTCAAGCCGGTCTTCTCGGTCAACTGATACCCAGGAATCCGGCGCGCGAATGCGCCGGGTTCCATCCCATTTTTCAGGTAATTTTACTTCACGGATCGATGCGGATGGCCTTGAGCTCACCTCTTGTCGAAATGACCGGCATCGCCAAGTCCTATCCGGGCGTGCGCGCGCTGGACGGCGTCGACTTCTCGCTCGAACGCGGCGAAGTGCACGTGCTGTTCGGCGAGAACGGTGCCGGGAAGTCGACACTGATCTCCATCCTCGCCGGCGTGACCACGCCGACCGAGGGGGTGATCCGCATCGACGGTGAAGAGAAGCACTTTTCTTCGGTCAAGGACGCACGGGCCGCCGGCATCGGTGCCGTGTTCCAGGAATTTTCCCTGGTCCCGACCATGACGGTGGCGGAAAACATCTTCCTCGGCCAGGAACCTCGCAAGATGGGCCTGGTCGACCGCCGCGGCATGGTCGAGGAAGCCCGCGCGCTCTTTTCAGGCCTAGGCTTCGCCATCGATGTTCGCCGTTCGGTGATCTCGCTGTCGCGCGCCGAGCAGCAGATGGTGGAGATCGCCAAGGCCCTGCACCAGGAAGCCCGCATCCTGATCCTCGACGAGCCGACCGCCTCGCTGACCGAGCGGGAGACGGAGAAGCTGTTCGAATTCATCGGCCAAGCCAAGGCCAAGGGCGTCGGCATCGTCTACATCTCCCACCGCATCCAGGAATTCAAGGCGATCGCCAACCGCATCACCGTGCTGCGCGACGGCCGGCTGATCGGCACGATCGGTGCCGAGAACCTGTCGGAAACCGTGCTGGTCGAGATGATGACGGGCCGCAAGATGGATGAGATCTATCCGCATATCGAACGCAAGACACAGGCCGAACCGGTGCTGTCGATCCGCGGCCTCAGGGCCTGGGGCGTCGACGGCGTCGACATCGATGTCCGGCGCGGCGAGGTTCTGGGGGTCGCCGGCCTCGTCGGCTCCGGCAAGTCGCGCACCTTCCGCGCCGTCATGGGCCTGCTACCGGTCGAAGGCGGCACGGTGAGCGTCCATGGCCATGACCGCACGGGCGCACCGACGCGCAAACTGCTGCAGGACGGCGTCTTCTTCCTGCCCTCCGACCGCAAAGAGGAGGGGCTGCTGCTCGGCGCCTCCGCCCGCACCAATATCGCCCTTTCGGTGCTCAATCGCCGTGAAACCAATGCCGGCCTCGGGCTGATTTCGCCCGGCGGAGTCAAGTCGCTGACCAGCGAGATCGGCCGCAAGGTCGATCTGAGCGAGGCCTTTCTCGAGCGCACCGCCTCGAAGCTCTCCGGCGGCAATCAGCAGAAGATCCTGTTCGGCAAGAGCTTCGGCGAGGACTACGACATCTACATCTTCGATGAACCCACCGTCGGCGTCGACGTCGGCACGCGGGCCGCGCTCTATCGCATCATCAAGGCGATCGCCGAGGCCGGCAAGGCCGTCGTGGTGATCTCCTCCGACCTCCCCGAGGCCATGCACCTCGCCCATCGCCTGATCGTCTTCCGCAATGGCCGGATCTCGGCGGAGTTCGAGGGCGATGCCATTCAGGAACAGGCGGTTCTCGGCGCCTTCTTCGATCAGGAAAGAAAATCAGCATGAACACCCAGCTGGAAACCGCGTCGACTGCCGACGCCAAGCCAACCTTCTCCGCTCTTTCGGCGCTCAAGGCCGTCTTCATCAAGCTCGGCGTCCTGCCCTTCTTCCTCGTGGCGGCCCTCATCCTCTTCACGCTGGCCTCGAAACAGTTCCTGACGCTCGACAACCTGACCAACGTGGCGCGCCAGTCGGTCTATCTCGTGCTCGTCTCGCTCGGGCAGATGCTGGTGCTGGTCACCGGCGGCTTCGATCTGGCGGTCGGCACGTCGATCGCGCTGACCTCCGTCGTCTCGGCCTCGGTCATGGTCTACTTCGCCGCCCAGTTCCCCGACATGGTCTGGCTCGTCATCCTGCTCGGCGTGCTCTCGGGCTTCCTCGCCGCGCTCGCGATCGGTTCGCTGAACGGCCTCGGCATCGCCCAGTTCGGCGTCTCGCCCTTCATCATGACGCTGGGTGCGCAATCGGTCGGCGCCGGCATCGCGCTCTACCTGACCGGCGGCGTGCCGATCGGCAATCTGCCTTACGAATTCGGCGATTTCTTCGGCTTCGGCCGCATCTTCGGCGTGCCGGTCCCGGTCCTGGTCGCGATCGTTGCCATCGTCGGCATGTGGATCCTGATGAACCGCACGCGAAGCGGCGCCCGCATCTATGCCATCGGCGGCAACATCAAGGCCGCCAACCTCTCCGGCATCAACACCAAGCGCACGCTGTTCCTCGCCTATATCCTCTGCGCCCTTTTGGCCTCGGTCGCCGGCGTGCTGCTCACCGCCCGCGTCGAAAGCGGCGAGACCAATCTCGGCGGCACGATCGCGCTGGAATCGATCGCGGCTTGCGTCATCGCCGGCGTGTCGCTGCGCGGCGGCATCGGCCGGGTCGAAAGCGTCGTGCTGGGCGCCTTCTTCATCGTGCTGGTGCAGAACGGCATGAACCTCATGCAGATCGGCTCCTACATGCAGATGGTGCTGCTGGGCTCGCTGCTCATCCTCGCCGTCGTCATCGACCAGTTCCGCTACCGGATGCTCATCGGGAACCGGTAGAGCCGGCGAAGTTGGCAAAGCCCTTCAGGAACGTCTGCAACTGTTCCTGGATCTTCGGATCGGTGAGGTTGCCGTCGGCGTCGAAGACGCCCGTCGCGCGCGACACCAGCAGCCGGCCGGACCACAGTTCGGTGCCGAGCGTGCGCAGCACCGGCAGCCAGGCGTTCTGCGAGAGAATGGTGCCGAACCCGCCCGGCGAGGCGCCCATCAGCGCCACCGGCTTGCCGCCGAAGACGCGCTCGATGTCGGACGACGGCCGCGACAGCCAGTCGATGGCATTCTTGAACACGCCGGGGATCGAATTGTTGTATTCCGGCGTGACGAGGACCAGACCGTCGGCGGCCGCGATCGCGTCTTTCAGGGCGGTGACCGCCTCCGGAATGCCGTGCTCGGCCTCGAGATCGCCGTCATAGAGCGGAATACCCCGGATCGTCCCGATGGCAAGCTCCGAGCCGGCCGGCATCAGGCCGGCGGCCGCCCGCAGCAGCGAGGCGTTGAGCGAACCCTTCCGGAGGCTGCCCGAAATACCGATCAGTTTCGTCATGTGGTTCTCCTCGTGCTTTGGCGCCGATGGCGCGGATGCCTTGCCGTGTGGTGTCAGGAAAGAGGCTCGCGGCCCGGCCGTCAATGGTCAGGGGGGCAATGAGCGGACGGCCGGATGCGTTCCACCCGGCCGGACTGTGTCAGGCCTGCAGGAAGCTAGCGACCGCTTCGACTTCCGCCGCCGGCACGTCGTGCCCGCCCGGATGGACGAAGGTCTCGACCCTGACGCCCTGGGTTTCGAAGTAGCCGACCAGCGCCCGCGTGCCCGGCATCGGGCAGATCGGATCGCGCTCGCCGGCGGTCACCAGGATGTCCTTGCCCGCAAGTCCGGGCTGAGCGGCCGGCTTCCAGGGGATCAGCGGATGCATCAGCACGACGCGGTCGAAGAGTTCAGGCGCCTTGAACAGGACGGAGGCCAGGATGTTGGCGCCGTTCGAATAGCCGAGCGCATAGGTGGGCGCGCCGGGATGGCGTTCCTTCTGGGCGCGGATGAAGCCGATCATCGCCTCGGTGCGAAGGGCAAGATCGTCCATGTCGTAGACGCCCTCGGTCTTGCGGCGGAAGAAGCGGTTCGCCCCGAATTCCGAGACGTCGCCGCGCGGCGAGACGATGCCGGCTTTCGGCAGGATCTGCGAAACCAGCCCGGCGAACTGCTGCTCGTCGCCCCCCGTGCCGTGAAAGGTGAAGACGACCGGCGCATCGCCCTCGGGCGCGCGGTAGAGATGATGGTAGCTCTGAAGGGACATGATGGATCTTCCTTGAACGGGTGGAGGTGCCTGGGGGCCGGCCGGAAGAGCCGGCCCCAGAAAGCGTCAATCCTTGATCGCCGGCAGGTGCGCCTCGATCTGCGACCGGTACTGCTGGTAGCGGGTCGGCAGTTTCAGCGCCTCGCCGAGATGGGCGGTGTCCTCGTCGCGGTTGAAGCCCGGTTCGTTGGTTGCGATCTCGAACAGCACGCCGCCCGGCGTGCGGAAATAGATCGCCCAGAAGTAGTCGCGGTCGATGACCGGCGTGACGTTGTAGCCGGTGTCGAGCAGCGCCTTGCGGACTTCGAGCTGGGCCGCACGGTCCTCGACCGAGAAGGCCACATGGTGCACGGAGCCGGCTCCCTGGAAGGCGCGGGCGGCGCCCGGAATGACTTCGAGGTCCACGGTGTCTGCGCCGTTGCCGCCGGGAATGGCGTAGCGGATCATGTCGCCATGGCGATCGACCGGCTGGTAGCCCATGAAGGTCAGCAGTTCGCCGGTCGCACCTTCGTCGCGCAGCCGCATGGTCACGCCGCGAAAACCGTGAATGCCTTCGTCCTTCGACACCGTGCCGCCGTCGAACGGCGTGCGGTTGTCGCCGTCCACCTCGGCCAGCGAAAAGCCGTCGCCGTCCGGGCCGGCAAAGCGCAGCCGCTTTTCGCCGAACAGGTCATAGGTGCCGAGGCCCTGCACGCCTTCCTTGGTCAGGCGTTCCTGCCAGTAGGGCAGCGTGCCCCGCGGCACGGAGAAGACCGTCTCGGCCACTTCGCCGGCGCCGCGTGCACCGCGGTTCATGTCGGGGAAAGGGAAATAGGTCATCACCGAGCCGGCATTGCCGACTTCGTCGCCGTAATAGAGGTGGTAGACGTCGGGGGCGTCGAAGTTCACCGTCTTCTTGACGCGGCGAAGGCCGAGCGTCTTGGTGAAGAAATCATTGTTCTCCTGGGCATTGGCAGCCATCGACGTGACGTGGTGCAGTCCCTTGATCTGGGTAAGCATGACTTTGCTCCTTTCCATCCCCGCAACCGGGGTTCATCTGTTGGGACGAATATGGGGGATGGATAATCGGCCGGGAATAAGCATAATTCGGCAAAGACTATTGCGATTTTCGTAAAGGTGATGCCGTGGGCGAACTGGAATCCATCCGCACCTTCCTGGCGGTTGCCGAACAGCGCAGCTTCAGCGGCGCGGCGCGGCTGCTCGGCACCACGCCGGCCTCCGTCACCCGGACGATCGCGGCGCTCGAAGACCGTCTCGGCGTCCAGCTTCTGCTGCGCACCACCCGCCAGGTCTCGCTGACCTCCGCCGGCGCCGTCTATGCGGCGCGCGTCGCGCCCCTGGCGGAGGGGCTCGCCCGGGCAACCGAGGAAACCCGCGACATGCAGAAGGTGACGACCGGCTCGCTCAAGGTGTCGGCGCCGATGTCGCTCGGCGTCAAGGTCCTGCCCGCGGTGCTCAGCCAGTTCGCGCTCATCCATCCGAAGACCCGCGTCGCCATCGATCTTTCCGACCGTTTTGTCGACATCGTCGAGGAGGACTATGACCTGGCGATCCGCATTTCCGGGCCGCCGAGCGACAAGTCCACCATCTGGCGCAAGATCTGCCCGGTGCCGCGCGCGCTCGTCGCCTCGCCGCAATTCCTCGCCGCCTACGGCACGCCGGAACTGCCGGAGGACCTCACCAAGACCGAGTGCCTGAGCTATCAGGACCAGACGCGAACGGAAGTCTGGGAGCTCAGCAAGGCGGGCGCCACCCGCAGCATCGAGGCGAAGGGCCGCTTCAGCGTCAACAACGGCGACTTCCTTGCAGCCCTTGCCATGGCCGGCGAAGGCATCGCCCTCCTGCCGCTGTTCATCGTCGAGCACGCGTTGAAGGACGGACGGCTGGTGCAGGTGCTCGACCAGTGGTCGCCGCCGGAAATCTGGTTGACGCTCTACTATCCGCCCTACGAGCATCTGCCGCTCCGCGTCGCGACCTTCTCCGATTTCTTCGAAAGCTACATCCGCGAAAGCTGGGGCGGCCGCGCTGCACGATAGACCGGGGCTGCCTGCGCCCATAGTGCCTGCCTCCGGGCGCCTGCGCGCATTCCCACGATTTTCTGAATGCGCGCGACACACAAGCTACGCGCATCCTTGCCACACCATACAACCAATATATTGCACGCTCTGATTGGCACGATGATAAATTAGGAGCTACTTATGATTGGCGTTTCCGCCTTGGCATTGGAAAAGCATAAATCAGGTGACTTCGTCGGCGTAATCGAAATCCTGAAGCCGCTCGCCGACCGGAGCGACGCCCTTGATGCCGCCGCATTGGTCCGGCTTGCCCAGAGCCTCTACCGCGTCGGCCGTCGACAGGAAGCCGCCCTGCGCTATCGCCAGGCCGCCGCTCTTCCCGGTGTGCCTCGCCAACACCTTCTGGAACTGGCCTTTGCGCTTCTCCAGCCGGGGGAGGACCGGGAACTGGCCTTTGACGCGGCCCGCGACGTGCTCGAATGCAGTCCGCGCCATGAGGCGGCCGCGACCTATTTCCGCCACCACGTCCACTATCGGCTCGACATGGACGAACTTGAGCGCTCCGATGCGGAAGCGCTGGCGAAGATCAGGGCCGGCGACGCGTTTCAGATCCGGACCGAATTGCTGCTCGATCACATCGCCTGGTGCGGCGACGAAGCATTGAATGCGCTGATCCAGACCCAGAACGGCAAGACCTTCAGTCCGGAAGCGCGGACCCGCCGTCACGCCCGCCCGCACCAGTTCGCCGACAAGGTCCGCCTGGGCTATCTGTCGAACGATTGGTCGGACGCGCATGCGACCATGAAGCTTCTGCAGCGCGTGCTCGAGCTTCACGACGAAGACGCGTTCGAGATCACCCTGTTCTGCTACACCGAGGCAAATTTCGTCGCCGCCGACCGGGTTTTCAGGAAGCGATTTGGCGACAAGCTCTTGCCGATCGGTCATCTGTCGACGGAAGACGCGGCGCAGCAGATCCAAGCCCGTGGTATCGACATCCTTGTCGATCTGAAGGGGCACACAAACAAGGCCTGGATCGATCTCGTCAATGCCGGCCCGGCGCCCGTGCAGGTCGCCTATCTCGGCTATCCCGGATCGGGCGTCGGCATCGACTGCGACTACATCATCGGCGACCGTGTCGTTTGCCCGGAGACCAGCGCGCCCTTCTTCCATGAAAAATTCTGCTGGCTGCCGGACAGCTATCAGCCGAACGACGACACCTACCGGGCCTTGCCCCCTCCGCCGAGCCGAAGCGCGCTCGGTCTGCCGGACGAGGCGACCGTGCTTGTCTCCGCCAACAATGTCCGCAAGATCTCGCCGGAAACCTTCCGCCTCTGGATGGCGATCCTTGCCCGTGCGCCTCACACAGTCCTTTGGATGGTGTGCGACGATCCCCTGGCGCGACGCAATTTCAGCCGGGCCGTCGCAAAAGCCGGCATCGCCTCGGAACGCATCATCTTCGTGAACTCGGCGAGCTACCCGAACCACATCGCACGTCTGCGGGCGGCCGATATCGGGCTCGATACTTTCCCCTGCAACGGCCACACCACGACCTCGGACAAGCTCTGGGCGGGCCTGCCAGTCGTGACGAAGAAGGGCAGCAATTTCTCGTCGCGCGTGTCGGAAAGCCTGCTGCGGGCGATGCAGCTGCCCGAGCTCGTCGCCGAGGACGCCGATCACTATGTCGATCTCTGCGTCGAACTCGCCTCCGATGCCGAAAGGCTGCGCGCACTCAAAGCGCGCATCGAAGCGGCGAGGGCGTCCGCCCCGCTCTTCGACAGCAGGCGATACACGCGCAACCTCGAAAGAGCTTTCCAGCTGATGTATGAGCGCGCCCGGCAGGGACTGGCGCCGGAAAGGATCGAGGTCCACGACCAGCCCCTGTGAACTGGCTGTCTGGTTTGGTTCAATCTTTTGGTCTTGGGATATATGGCGGACAGAGAGGGATTCGAACCCTCGGTACGCTTTCACGTACACACGCGTTCCAGGCGTGCGCCTTAAACCACTCGGCCACCTGTCCGTAAGATCCGGCGCATCGTCTGGGTGAAGCGGCCGTTCGGGCGCGATATATAACGAGGATTTCCCGGCGATCAACCGAAATCTGACGGTTTTTTGACTTGCCCGGTCAAAAGCCTATCTATTAGCTGGTCCGCGTCGATGCGCGAGTGCATGTGTGGGGCATGCGGCGAGAACGCATGGCGTGAAAGCAGGGGATGGGATGGTGCGCTTCGTGTTCCGTATGGCGAGTTTTGTCGTGCTGTGTCTTGCGGTGATCGCCGCCACCATGGATTCGATTGCCTCGGTCTCCGCGTCGCAATTCGTCGTGACGCCGCTTCGCATGGCCTGGGTGGAGATCGATCCGACCTCGCTGGTCCGCTTTCGGGTCTTTGTCGAGGACAAGGCCGGCGCCGCTATCTGGCAGGTTTTCGACGCCTGGCTCTTGCCCCAGCCCGCCTTCGCCGTGTTGCTCAGCCTCGCGCTGATATTCTGGATGATCGGCTACAAGAAGCCGTCGCCTGCCGGACGTTTCGCCGCCTGACCCGTTGTGGGTCGTCGTTTCCGAAGGCGCGGACGGCCTTCTTGAGGAGTGCCCGATGTTCCTGATCGACATGTTCAACAAGAAGATGACCATGCCGACCGCCGAGACGGCGCTGCCCGGCCGGGCCGAGCCCTTGTCCACGGCCGAGACCCACTTCGTCTCCGGTCGTCCCCTGAAAGGGCCTTGCCCCGAAGGCTTCAGGACCATCTATCTCGGCATGGGTTGCTTCTGGGGTGCCGAGCGCCTGTTGTGGAAGGTGCCCGGCGTCTATGTCACCGCCGTCGGTTACCAGGGCGGCTTCACCCCGAACCCCACCTATCAGGAGACCGTCACCGGGCTGACCGGCCACACCGAGGTGGTCAAGGTCGTCTATGACCCGAAGGTGGTCAGCCTCGAGGCCCTGTTGCGGATCTTCTTCGAGTCCCATGATCCGACCCAGGGCATGCGCCAGGGCAATGATATCGGCACCACCTACCGCTCGGCGATCTATGCCGAGAGCGCCGACGACATCGATGCGGCGCTCAGGGTCCGCGATGCCTTCCAGCAGGCGCTGGTCGGGGCGGGCCGCAAGCAGACGGTGACGACGCAGATCGCGCCGGCCGGGCCGTTCTACTATGCGGAGGACTACCACCAGCAGCATCTGGCGAAGAATCCGGGCGGCCAGTGCGCGCTTCGCGGCCTCGGCGTGAGCTGCCCGCTTCCCGCCGCCGGCTGAGGCCGGCCTGCCTCTCCAGACGGCAGTGAGCCCTTTGATCTGGCTGAATTTTCAGCGCCGGGGCCGCAAAATTCGTCCGTTCGACTATTCTTTACCAGTTGAAAAAAATCGGGTGAATTTTTCCAAAAGCCATGCAAGGATGCGTCCAGCCAGGCCCTTGGAAAAGGGGTCGGTGGTTCCGCAGACATGCGTGTCAAAGCGCTTGCGGGAGGACCCAACAAGATCAATAGCAACAACAGGGCTGCAAAATGAAAAAAACCCTTTTGAGTCTCTTTGCCTTGGCCGCCATGTCGGCAACGGCGCTCGCCGCCGACGTCAAGCCGGCGCTCGTCTACGGCACCGGCGGCAAGTTCGACAAGTCGTTCAACGAAGCAGCCTACGCCGGAGCGGAAAAGTTCAAGGCCGAAACCGGCATCGACTATCGCGACTTCGAGCCGACCGGCGATACGCAGGGCGAGCAGGCCATCCGCAACTTCGCCTCCAAGGGCTATAACCCGGTCGTGGCCGTGTCCTTCGCCTGGACCTCGGCGATCGAGAAGGTTGCCGCCGAATTCCCCGACACCCAGTTCGTCATCGTCGACGCCGTCGTCGATCTGCCGAACGTGCGCTCGGTCGTCTACAAGGAAGAGGAAGGCTCCTACCTCGTCGGCGTTCTCGCCGGCATGGCGTCGAAGACCGGCAAGGTCGGCTTCGTCGGCGGCATGGACATTCCGCTGATCCGCAAGTTCGAGTGCGGCTATGAACAGGGCGCACGCGCGGCCAAGGCCGACATCCAGGTCTTCCAGAACATGACCGGCACCACCGGTGCGGCCTGGAACGACCCGGTTCGCGGCGGTGAACTCACCAAGAACCAGATCGACCAGGGCGCCGACGTGATTTACGCGGCAGCCGGCGCGACCGGTCTCGGCGTACTGCAGACCGCTGCCGACAACGGCAAGCTGTCGATCGGCGTCGACTCCAACCAGAACCACCTGCATCCGGGCTCGGTTCTGACCTCGATGGTCAAGCGCGTCGACCTCGCCGTCTACAACGCCTATGCCGACAGCAAGGGCGACAAGTTCACCGCCGGTACCCAGGCGCTCGGCGTCAAGGAAGACGGCGTCGCCTATGCGCTCGACGACAACAATGCCAAGCTCATCACCGATGACATGAAGGCAGCCGTCGAGAAGGCCAAGGCCGACATCATCGCCGGAACCATCAAGGTTCACGACTACATGTCGGACAATTCCTGCCCGAAGTGATCTGATGCGGGCGCAAGGCGGTTGATTTATCCGCCTTGCGCCCTTTCCATGTCTGGGGGACCGGAATGAACGACAAGAGCCAGGCGCCGGCGATCGAGCTGATCGGCATCGACAAGAAGTTCGGTGCGGTGCACGCCAACAAGAACATCAATCTGACCGTGGCCAAGGGCTCGATCCACGGCATCATCGGCGAAAACGGTGCCGGGAAATCGACCCTGATGTCGATCCTCTACGGGTTCTACCATGCCGACAGCGGCGAGATCCGCATCGATGGCAAGCCGGTCGCCATCCGCGACAGCCAGTCGGCGATCGCCGCCGGCATCGGCATGGTGCACCAGCACTTCATGCTGGTCGAGAATTTCACCGTGCTCGAAAACCTGATGCTCGGCGCCGAAGGCGGCCCGCTGCTCGGCAAGGGCACGGATGCGGCGCGCGACGCGCTGAAGAAGCTCGAGGACGACTACGAGCTCGAGGTCGATCCCGATGCGGTGGTCGAGGAACTTCCCGTCGGCCTGCAGCAGCGGGTGGAAATCCTCAAAGCCATGTATCGCGGCGCCGAGATCCTGATCCTCGACGAGCCGACCGGCGTTCTCACCCCCGCCGAAGCCGACCACCTGTTCAAGATCCTGCGCGTGCTGCGCGACCAGGGCAAGACGGTCATTCTCATCACCCACAAGCTGCGCGAGATCATGGCGATCACCGATACGGTCTCGGTCATGCGCCGCGGCGAGATCGTCGCCACCCGCACGACGTCAGAGACGACGGTCGAGGAACTGGCCGAACTCATGGTCGGCCGCCGCGTGCTGCTGCATGTGGAAAAGGGCAATGCCAAGCCCGGCGAGGTCTTCCTTTCGGTGCGCAACCTGACGGTCAAGGACCATCGCGGCGTCACCATGGTCGACAACGTCTCCTTCGACGTGCGTTCCGGCGAGATCGTCGGCATTGCCGGCGTCGCGGGCAATGGACAGAGCGAATTGCTGGAGGCCATCACCGGCATCCGTAAGCCGACCTCCGGCGAAATCCTGTTCGGCGGCGAGCCTGTGACCGGTTTCGATCCGGCGCGCCTGCGCCGACTTGGCATCGCGCATATTCCGGAAGACCGCCATCACATGGGCCTGGTGCTGGCCTTCGAGGAGGCCGAGAACGCCATCCTCGGTTATCATCGCGACGATCGCTACGGCCGGGGCGCTTGGCTCAATCCGGATGCGGTGCGCAAGGCGGCCGTCGACGAGATCGAGAAATACGACATTCGCCCGCCCAATCCGCGGCTGAAGACCGCCAATTTCTCCGGTGGCAACCAGCAGAAGATCGTCGTTGCCCGCGAGATCGAGCGCGACCCGAAGCTTCTCGTCGTCGGCCAGCCGACCCGCGGCGTCGACATCGGCGCCATCGAATTCATCCATCGCCGGATCATCGAGACGCGCGATGCCGGCAAGGCGGTGCTGCTGGTATCGGTCGAACTGGACGAGATCCGTTCGCTCTCCGACCGGGTGCTGGTGATGTTCGCCGGCAAGATCGTCGGCGAGAAGAGCCCGGACACCGGTGAACAGACGCTCGGCCTGATGATGGCCGGCATTGCCGCATGAGGTTTTGATGAGCACCGCTTCCGTTCCGCTGCCGAATTGGATCAACTACGCGCTGATCCCGCTGATCAACCTCGTCCTCGCCTTCCTGGTCTCCGGCCTCGTGGTCTGGATCATCGGCGAGGATCCCTATGAAGCCCTGAAGCTGATGCTGGCCGGCGCGCTCGGCCGCGGCGAGGGCATCGGCTTCACCCTGTTCTACGCCACCAACTTCATCTTCACCGGACTGTCCGTCGCGGTTGCCTATCATGCCGGTCTGTTCAACATCGGCTCCGAAGGCCAGGCCTATCTCGGCGGCCTCGGCGCGGCCTTGGTCGCGCTGTCGCTCGACCACTACGTGCCGTGGTACGTGACCATGCCGCTCGCCATCTGTGCCGCGGCCTTGTTCGGCGCCGCCGGCGCCGCCATCCCCGCCTGGCTGCAGGCCAGGCGCAACAGCCACATCGTCATCACCACGATCATGTTCAACTACATCATCTCGTCGCTGATGAACTATGTGCTGGTGCATGTGCTGATCGTGCCCGGCAAGATGGCGCCGGAAACCCGCACCTTCCTCGAAGGCGGACAACTGCCCAAGCTCGACTGGCTGATGGCCATGTTCGGCCTGAAGCTTGGCCCAGCACCCCTCAACGTCTCCTTCCTGATCGCGCTCGTCATGTGCGTGCTGGTCTGGGTGCTGATCTGGCGCACCAAACTCGGCTACGAGATGCGCACCCTTGGCATCAGCCGTTCGGTCGCCGCCTATGCCGGCATTCCCTATGTGAAGATCGTCATCATCACCATGCTGATCTCCGGCGGCCTTGCCGGCATGATGGCGCTCAATCCGGTGATGGGCGCCTCTGCCCGCCTGCAGGTCGAGTTCGTCAGCGGCGCCGGCTTTGTCGGCATCGCCGTCTCGCTGATGGGCCGCAATCACCCGATCGGAATCGTGCTCGCCGCGATCCTGTTCGGCGTGCTCTACCAGGGAGGGGCGGAACTGTCCTTCGACATGCCCACCATCACCCGTGACATGATCATGGTGATCCAGGGTCTGGTCATCCTGTTTGCCGGCGCGCTCGAATACATGTTCCGGCCGACGATCGTGCGCATCTACCAGCAAATCGTCAAAGCGTGAGGTGAGCGACATGGATTACTTCGACATTCTCGTCAGCATCCTCGGCTCCACCGTCCGCCTGTCGATCCCGCTGATCTTCACCGCGCTGGCCGGCCTTTTTTCCGAGCGCGCCGGCATCTTCGACATCGGCCTCGAGGGCAAGATGCTGGCGGCCGCCTTCGCCGCCGCCACCGCCGCCTACATGACCGGCTCGCCCTGGCTGGGGCTCGCCTCCGGCATCGGCGTGTCGCTGGCCTTCTCGCTGGTCCACGGCTTTGCCTCGATCACCAATCGCGGCAACCAGATCGTCTCCGGCGTGGCGATCAATTTCGCCGCCGCCGGTCTCACCGCCGTGCTCGGCCATGCCTGGTTCCGCCAGGGCGGACGCACCCCAGGTCTTACCGCCGATGCGCGCTTTTCCCCGATCACGCTTCCGGGTGTCGACCTGATCCGCGACGTGCCGATTATCGGGCCGCTCTATGCCAACGTCATCTCCGGCAACAATCTGCTCACCTATCTCGCCTTCCTCGCCGTGCCGATCTCCTGGTGGGTGCTCTATCGCACCCGTTTCGGCCTTCGCCTGCGCGCCGTCGGCGAAAATCCGGGCGCCGTCGACACCGCCGGCATCTCTGTCACCTGGCTGCGCTACCGCGCCGTTCTGGTCGCCGGTTTCCTCTGCGGCTTCTCCGGCACCTATCTGGCGATCGCCCAATCGGCGGCCTTCATCAACAACATGTCGGCCGGCAAGGGTTATATCGCGCTCGCCGCACTGATCTTCGCCAAGTGGCGGCCGGTTCCCGTGCTGCTCGCCTGCCTGCTGTTCGGCTTCCTCGATGCGCTGGCCAACTTCATGCAGGGCAAGACGGTTCCCGGTATCGGCGAGGTGCCGGTGCAAATCTTCCAGGCGCTGCCCTACATCCTCACCTGCATCCTGCTGGCCGGCCTGATCGGCTCCGCCAATCCGCCGAAGGCCGGCGGCGTACCCTATGTGAAGGAGCGTTGATTCAATGTCCCATGACCTGTTCGAGGCAGCGCGCGACGCGATGAAATTCGCCCATGCGCCCTATTCGAAGTTCCCGGTCGGGGCGGCGATCCGCGCCGACGACGGCCGGATCTACACCGGCGCCAACATCGAGAACCTGTCCTTTCCGCAGGGCTGGTGCGCCGAACCGACGGCGATCGGCTGCATGATCATGGGCGGCGCCAAGAGGATCGTCGAGATGGCGGTCATCGCCGAGAAGATGGCGCTCTGCCCGCCCTGCGGCGGCTGCCGCCAGAAGATCGCCGAATTCGCCGAAGCAGGCACGAAGATCTATCTGTGCGACGAAGTCGGCGTGCAGAAGACCATGACCATGGACGAACTGCTGCCCTTCTCGTTCAAGACGGATATTCTCGGATGAGGGAGGCGATCAACTTCCTCGTCGACCGGCTGGACGGCCTGCTGCCGCGCTACGGCATCGTGCTAGGATCGGGTCTCGGCTCGCTGGTCGAGGAGATCCGCGATCCGATCCGCGTCTCCTATCATGATCTGCCCGGCTTTCCGGTGAGCGGCGTGTCCGGGCATGCCGGCGAACTGGTGGCGGGTTATCTCGACCGCGAGCCGGTGATCATGCTGGCCGGCCGCATCCATTACTACGAGCACGGCGACGCCAACGCCATGCGCGTGCCGATCGAGGTGCTGCGGGGTCTCGGCGTGCAATCGCTGATCCTCACCAATTCCGCCGGGTCGCTGCGCGACGACTTGCCGCCGGGTTCTGTCATGCAGATCAGCGACCACATCAATTTCTCCGGCATCAACCCGCTGATCGGCGAGGAGAGCGACAGCCGCTTCGTCGGCATGACCTCCGCCTACGATGCCGATCTCGCGGCCGCCATGCAGCGGGCGGCGTCGGAGGAGGGCATCCCATTGTCCTCCGGCGTCTACATGTGGTTCTCCGGCCCGAGCTTCGAAACGCCGGCCGAGATCCGCATGGCGCGTATCCTCGGCGCCGATGCCGTCGGCATGTCGACGGTGCCGGAAGTCATCCTCGCACGCTTTTTCGGGCTGCGCGTCGCAGCCGCATCGGTTATCACCAATTACGGGGCGGGAATGACCGGGGCCGAACTCAGTCATGCCGAGACCAAGGACATGGCTCCCATCGGTGGCAAGCGATTGGCCGCCATCCTCAAGAGGATGATCGCGGGCGGAGGGACGGAACTTGGATAGTCACGAAGCGCGGGCAACCGCAGCCCGGGCACTGGCCCTGGTCGATCTCACCAATCTCAAGGACGACTGCACGCCGCAGCAGATCGACGCGCTCTGCGCCCGGTCGGTAACGCCCTATGGCCATACCGCCGCCATCTGCATCTGGCCGCGTTTCATCGCCCGCGCCCGCACGCTGCTCGGGCCGGAAAGCCCGGTCCGCATCGCAACCGTGGTCAATTTTCCCTCCGGCGACCTGAAGCTCGAGGACGTGCTGGCCGAAACCCGCGAAGCGATCGCCGATGGCGCTGACGAGATCGATCTGGTCATCCCCTACCGGGCTCTCATCGCCGGCGACGAAGCGGCCGTGACGACGATGGTCGAGGCGGTGCGCGCCGCGTGCCCGGAGCCTGTCCTGCTCAAGACCATTCTCGAGACCGGCGAGATCAAGGATACGGGTCTCATCCGCCGCGCTTCCGAACTGGCGATCGCCGCGGGCGCCGACTTCATCAAGACCTCCACCGGCAAGGTCGCCGTCAATGCGACGCTCGAGGCGGCCGACATCATGCTCCAGGCCATTCGCGACAGCCGCCGGAAAGTCGGATTCAAGCCGGCCGGCGGCATTGCGAGTGTCGCCGATGCCGGCCTCTACCTGCGGCTTGCCGATACCATTCTCGGCGAGGACTGGGTCATGCCGTCCACCTTCCGCTTCGGCGCCTCCGGGCTGCTCGACGATATTCTCACGGTGCTCGGCGGTGGCCGGTCGACCGCCGACAATACGGGATACTGATCCATGCTCCCCCAGGAAATCATCCGCCGCAAGCGTGACGGCGGCGTGCTCACCGCAGCCGAGATCACCGCCTTCGTCGAGGGGCTGAGCCAGGAAACCATCTCCGAAGGGCAGGTCGCGGCCTTTGCCATGGCGGTGTTCTTCAAGGGCATGACGGCGGAGGAAATCGTCGCGCTGACGATCGCCATGCGCGATTCCGGCGAGGTCCTGTCCTGGGCAGGCGTCGGCAAGCCGATCGCCGACAAGCATTCGACCGGCGGCGTCGGCGACAATGTCTCACTGATGCTCGCGCCGATCGTCGCCGCCTGCGGGCTCGCCGTGCCGATGATCTCCGGCCGCGGCCTCGGCCATACCGGCGGCACGCTCGACAAGTTGCAGTCGATCCCCGGCTATGACGTGATGCCCGATGCCACGACTTTCCGCAGGGTGGTGGATGAGGTCGGCTGCGCCATCATCGGCCAGACGGGCGACCTCGCGCCGGCCGACAAGCGCCTCTATGCCATCCGCGACGTGACCGCGACCGTGGAATCCATTCCGCTCATCACCGCCTCCATCCTGTCGAAGAAGCTGGCTGCGGGCCTCGAAAGCCTGGTCCTCGACGTCAAGGTCGGCAACGGCGCCTTCATGGCCAAGGCCGAGGATGCCGAGGCGCTGGCCCGTTCGCTGGTGGCCGTCGCCAATGGCGCCGGCGTGCGCACCACGGCCCTTCTGACCGACATGAACGAGCCGCTCGCCGATGCGGCCGGCAATGCCGTCGAGGTGCTGAATGCGGTCGAGTTCCTGCGCGGTGCCAAGGCCGGCACGCGGCTCGAGGAGGTGACCCTGGCGCTCGGCGCCGAGATGCTGGCAAATGCCGGGACCGTCGCCGATCTCGAGGCTGGCCTCGCCCGGTGCCGCGCCGTGCTGTCCTCCGGCAAGGCGGCCGAGCTGTTCGGCCGCATGGTGCATACGCTCGGCGGACCTGTCGACTTCATGGACCGTGCGGATCGTTACCTGCAGAAGGCGGCGATCGAGATTCCGGTGCTGGCCAAGTCCGACGGCTATCTCGCCTCTGCCGATACGCGGGGCCTCGGTCTTTGCGTCGTCGCGCTTGGCGGCGGGCGCCAGCGGCCGACGGATTCCATCGATCATCGCGTCGGCCTGACCGGTCTGGTGCCGCTCGGCACGGCCGTGTCCAAGGGCGATCTGCTCGCCACCGTGCATGCCAACGACCGCGACAGCGGCGAGCGTGCCGCGCAGATGGTGACGGCAAGCTATGGCATTGCCGACGAGCAGCCGACCCTGCGTCCGGTTATCGGCAAGCGCATCAGCTGAACGTCGGGGCGAGGCGGCTACGCGGCCCTCAGCGTTCCAGTCTCAACCGGTCGCCCTCGGCGGAATAGCTGCCGAGGTGCTTGAGGAAGCTCACCCCGATCAATGTGCCCGACAGGGCCTTGTCGCGCAGCACGAAGGCATCGACGTCGTCGACCCGGACGCTGCCGATTTCGACGCGCTGCAGGCGGATATGCGCGGCGCGGGTTTCGCCGTTTGCCGTGCTGATCGGATATTTGAAGTCGAGCGAGGCGATGCTGACCCCGATGCGTCGCGCGGTCGTCTCGTTGATCGCCACCAGCGAGGCCCCGGTATCGACCATGGCCTCGGTTGCCTTGCCGTTGAGCCTGAACGTGCCGCGATAATGGCCCGCCGCATCGGCCTCGAGGATCGTCGTTCCCGCCGGAGCGACCGCCACGGGCGTCGGGGCAGGGGTTTCGCCGGTGCCGCCATTCGAGACCGGTTTCTGCCAGGCCTCGAAGGCGCCCGGCACCTGCGTTGCCAGTACCGCCGCCACGAAAACCAGCCCGATTGCGCGCATCAGCATGGCATGTCTCCCGCCTGTCTCAGCCTCTTGGGGTCTGTTAGCCCATCCCGGTTGAAAAGCCGCTAAAGCGCAAACGAAAACGGCCCGGAACTGCCGTTCCGGGCCGTGATCTCGGCAAACTGGTTAAGGTTTCATTTCGTCCCGTACATGCGGTCGCCGGCATCGCCGAGGCCAGGCATGATATAGCCCTTCTCGTTGAGATGGCTGTCGATCGCCGCGGTGAAGACCGGCACATCCGGATGCGCCTCGCGGAAATGCTTGATGCCTTCAGGCGCCGCGAGCAGGCAGAGGAAGCGGATGTTCTTCGCGCCGCGCTCCTTCAGCTTGTCGACGGCCGCGATCGACGAATTGCCGGTGGCGAGCATCGGGTCGACGACGATGATCAGGCGCTCGTCCAGCGCATCGGGCGCCTTGAAGTAATACTCGACCGGCTGCAGCGTTTCGTGATCGCGGTAGACGCCGATATGCGAGACGCGGGCGGCGGGCACCAGCTCCAGCATGCCTTCCAGAAGGCCGTTGCCGGCGCGCAGGATCGAGGCGAAGACCAGCTTCTTGCCCTCGAGCACCGGCGACTGCATGGTCGTCAGCGGCGTCTCGATGGTTTCCATGGTCAGTTCGAGGTCACGCGTCACCTCGTAGCAGAGCAGCGTGGAGATTTCCCTGAGCAGCCGACGGAAGCTCGAGGTCGAGGTCTCCTTGCGGCGCATGATGGTGAGCTTGTGCTGTACCAGCGGGTGATTGATGACTGTGACGCCGTCCATGGTCGGGCCCTTCTATTCTTCTTGTTCGACAGGAAATGTTTTCCACATTCCCTCGGGCGCCCGCAAGGGCGCCGATGAAATTTGCCCGCTCATCCCCAGGCGCGGCCGCTCAAAGTCGCGCGAGCAGCGCGCTCCGGGTCTGTTCGTCGACAAAGGCCGCCTCGATCGCCGTCCGCGTCATGGCGTTGATCTCGATGTCCGAGAAGCCCATGACCCTCGATGCCGTCTCGTACTCGGCGGCGAGCGACGTATGGAAGAACGGCGGATCGTCGGAATTGAGCGTGACGCGCACCCCGGCCTCGACGAAGCGCCGGAGCGGATGGCTGGCATAGTCGGGAAAGACCTTGAGCGCGATGTTCGATCCCGGGCAGACCTCCAGCACCGTGCCGAGATCGGCCAGGCGCTTCACCAGATCCGCATCCTCGATCGCCCGCACGCCGTGGCCGATGCGGCTCGGCTTCACCAGATCCAGCGCATCGGCGACGGAGAAGGCGCCGCAGAGTTCGCCGGCATGGATGGTGAGCCCGAGACCCGCCTCGCGCACCACGTCGAAGGCTGGCGCATAGTCGACCACGCGGTTCATCCGCTCCTCGCCGGCCATGTTGAAGCCGGTGACCAGCGGATGGTTAAACTTCGCCGCCCATTTGGCGCGGGCGAGTACATTTTCGGGTCCCAGATGCCGTTCGCCGATGATCACCATGCGGCATTCGATGCCGGTCTTTTGCCTAGCCGACAGGATGCCGGCCGCAAGCCCGCCGACATAGTCGTCGGGCGAAAGGCCGACGGCTTCGCCATGGTCGGGCGAGATGAACAGCTCGCTATAGATCGTGTTCGTGGCAGAAAGTTCGAGAAGATAGGCTTCGGCCAGCGCCGCATAGTCTTCCGCCGTACGGAAGACCGAGGCGACGAAATCATAGCAGGCGATGAAACTGGTGAAGTCGTTCCACACATAGGCGCCGTCCTGGACGAAGCCGTCGGTCGCAACGCCGTATTTCTCGGCTTGCGCCATGGTCAGTGCTGGCGGTGCGGCGCCCTCCACGTGGCAGTGGAGTTCGGCCTTCTTCAGATGTGCGGTCAAAGGAAGCTCCGTCCGTGACGCCCGGCCGGAATGCCGAGATGGGCGGCCACCGTCTCGCCGATATCGGCATAGGTGTTGCGGATGCCGATCATACGCGACTTGATGCCGGGCCCGAAGGCCATGATCGGCACGCGTTCGCGGGTGTGATCGGTGCCGCGCCAGGTCGGGTCGCAGCCATGGTCGGCGGTCATCAGCACCATGTCGCCGGGCTTGAGCTTGCGATGCACCTCGGGCAGCCGCCGGTCGAAGGCCTCGAGCGCCGCAGCATAGCCCGGCACGTCGCGGCGGTGGCCGTAGAGCATGTCGAAATCGACGAAATTGCTGAACACCAGGTCGCCGTCCGCCGCCTCGTCCATGACCTGGAGCGTGGCATCCATCAGCGCCATGTTGCCGTTCGCCTTGATGACGCACGACACGCCCTGGTGGGCGAAGATGTCGCCGATCTTGCCGACACCGTGCACGCTGCGTCCGGCCTCGACGAGGCGGTCGAGCAGGGTCGGCTCCGGCGGCAGAACGGAATAGTCGCGGCGGTTGCCGGTCCGCTGGAAGGTGGCGGGCGTCTCGCCGACGAAGGGTCGGGCGATGACGCGGCCGATATTGAGCGGATCGATCAGGCGGCGCACGATCTGGCACAGCGACAGCAGTCGCTCCAGGCCAAAATGCGTCTCGTGCGCGGCGATCTGGAAGACCGAGTCCGAGGACGTGTAGCAGATCGGCTTGCCGGTGCGGATATGCTCCTCGCCGAACTTCGCGATGATCTCCGTGCCCGACGCGTGGCAATTGCCGAGAATGCCGGGAAGCTCCGCCTCGCGGCAGATCGCCTCAACCAGCTCGGGTGAGAAGGCCTCACCCTCGGCGGGGAAATAGCCCCAGTCGAACATCACCGGCGTGCCGGCGATCTCCCAGTGGCCCGACGGCGTGTCCTTGCCGTGCGAAACCTCGTTTGCCGCGCCGTGCAGGCCGAACACCCGCTCGGGAAGCGGCATGCCCGCCGGCGCGCGGCCGGTCGCGAGCTTGGCGATGGCGATCAGTCCGAGCGCCGACATGTTCGGAAGCGAAAGCGGACCGGACCGCAGGCCCTTGCGGTCGCCTGCACCCGCCGCGCAGAACTCGGCTATATGGCCGAACGTATCGGACCCGTCATCGCCATAGGCGGGCGCATCGGGCGCACCGCCGATGCCGAAGGAATCAAGAACGAAAAGAAATGCTCGTGCCATGGCTCACCTGCGCCGCGGGACATGGCCGTCATGGCCTTGTGTCTTCCGGGCGGTCGAAGCGGCATGTTTAGCGCCAAGCGCCCGCCTTGGCAAACCCGCCATGGGGCCGGCGATCGCATCGGGCCGGGCGCAGGAAAGCTGGCGGCGCGGTGGCCGTCAGCAGTCGGTGCAGGTGATGTTGGTGTTGATGCGTTGCCGGAAGAAGAACTCGCGGCGGATGGTGATCTCCTTGATCTGCGAACCGGAGAGGGCTGGAAGATACATCAGGAGCTCATGGTCGACGCTCAGTTCGGACCGGATCAGGAAGGTTTCCTCGCCGCGCATGTCGTCCGGCACGTCGACGGTCGAGCCGACCGCATAGGGTGCCGCCCCCGAATTCGACCAGGACCAGGCGACCTTGGCCTGTCGGGCGGCATCGACCGTGACGCCGGTGATCCTCAGCGAGAGATTGTCGACGCCATAGGGCGGGAAAACGGCATTGGTGACATCGATCATGCCTTCGAGATCGGTCGTGGAAACCTTGTCAGTCCGGCTGACGAGATCGGCCACGGTGCTTGCGGCCATCGAAACCTTCTTCGACACGCTGAACCCCGTCATCAGCTCGAAGGCGCAGAGATAGAGCACGATCAGCACCGGAGCGAGCAGGGCGAACTCCACCCCGCCGATCCCGTCGCGCTCGCGCATCAACCGGCGCAGCAGCGCGGCCGGGCGGGCGAAGACGGCCAGACGGCCGTTGAGGCCTATGCCTTTTCGTCTGTCGGAGGTGTCGGGACGCGTCACGGGTAGTCCTCGCTCCTGAACGCGGTCGTCGCGATGATGAGGAACTGCTGGGTGTCGCTGTCCGGCCGGATATGCGTGATGGCGCGGATCAGGTCGAAGGTGACGTTCCAGCGGTAGTAGGCGCGCAGCAGGTTGATGGTGTCGGGTCCGCCCGGCGTGAAGTGGAAGGCGGAGGTGTCGAGATCGGAATACGCGCCGCCGGTACGCGGGATGCTCGCCTTGTCCGCGATCGCCTTGAAGGTCGGCAGGGTCTCCACGTCGAGATAGAGCTTCTCCGGCGTGTCCGGTTCGCTCGCCGAGCAGGCGATCATGATCGAGACCTCGTCGCAGAACGCGGTGCGGAACTGCTTTTCCGTCATGTCCGTGGCGCGGCCGAGATTATAGGTGATGTTTCCGGTGCGAAGCTCGCGCGCCATGGTGTTGACGGCATTCGTTACCAGCTGCTCGGCCGTGTAGGCGGCGAAGGTCTCGAAGATGGCGAAGACGATGATGAAATAGGGGATGGAGAGGATGGCGAACTCGATCGCCGCCGCGCCGTCTCTGGAGCGCAGGAGGCGGCGCCAGGCACGTCGCTTGGGACGCCTGGCCTTCGGTTGCCCGTCATGGTGCTGCAAGTTCGCGCTCATCGCCCGTTTTCCGATGTCCGGATCAAGGCTCGACGTTAAGAGCGAAGTATTGATTTTCCGTTTCGGCGATCTTTACAATTCGAGGTTCCGCATCCGCCGGCCCGCGGGGGTAAGGGGCGAAGCCTCGCTTCGCCTCAGTTCGTGGCGGCTGCGCTGCCGGTGGCGGCATGTTCTTCGCAGTTGGGCGAGCAGGACAGCACGGTTCTCGACGTCGCCTTGAACACCCGCACCGTATTGCCCTCGTCGATCGAAACGAGGATGCGCTCATCGACGATCGCATTGCCGTCGGCGTCGAGCAGGACGAGATTGGTGGTGCCGAAAGCCCGGCCGGTCAGCACGATGGTCCTGGAGTCGGCGACGGTCGCGTCGGCCACGTCGGAATTGCCGACGATCACCTTGCTGACGGGGCGGTCGAGCTTGAGTACGCGCGCGCTGTTCATATAGACGCGCAGCACGGTGTCGTCGTCGGCCCGTCCGGGACCTGCGGCAAGAACTCCGCTCAGCGCCAGGGCGCCGGCAAGCGAGAAGATAGCGCTGCGAGACAACATACGTGCCAGCCTTTTGAACAGCCTGTAATAGTGACTGGCTTCAGAGCATGGGCAGGAATGGTGAATGAACCGTTAAGTTGCCGGGCGAAACGCCTTGGACGGGCCTGCGGAGGCGATTTCCTTCGCACGTCGTGCCGGCAAGCGGCAAATGGCAGGAATTCTGCACGGGTCAGTGAGAGAGAATTCGCCGATTTGACCGCTCCGAACCGCCTCGGGTGCCGAAATGGTGCAAAAGGACCTTCGTTAAGACCCCGGTCGACTGCCGCGGACCTGCCAGCTCGGCGCCGGGGGAGCCCCGGCCCCGGTCAACGTGCTGCAGGGCCTTCCCGCCAATCAGCTGATAATATTGGGTAATTTTTAGGATATCCGCGCCCCGTCCGGCATTGGATCAAATACCGCCGGAACCATTCCCCTTTCATTTACCACACTGCGCGCAATCCGGCCTTTAGGACTCGCTAACCCTTTTTGTTAAGCCGATGGCAATGGCCGCTGTGTAGTTTGCAGTCATCCGAGCAACGGCAAACAGTTGCCGGAAGTGCTGAACAACTTTCGTGGAGTAGGAGAGTAACATGACCAAGATTTTTGCACGTTTCTTCAAGGATGAATCCGGCGCAACCGCGATCGAGTACGGCCTGATCGCCGCTCTCATCTCCGTCGCCCTCATCACCGGTGCTTCGACGCTCGGCAACTCGCTGAACGACACCTTCACCAACCTGTCTGGCGAACTCGACGCCAACCAGCCGTAATACATTCAAGCCAATCTCGGCTTCGAAAAGTGCCGCTCTCACGGGCGGCACTTTTTTTATAGGGGGACACGGCGACTTTGTTCGGTGCCTCCGAACCGGCGTTTCCGGAAAATTAAGCCCTGTCGGTGTGGGATATTGCCATGCTTGAAGCCGCGATATTCGTCATATTTCCGCTCTGCCTCGTTCTCGCGGCTCTGACGGACCTTCTCGAAATGACGATCCCCAACCGGATCCCGGTGATCCTGCTGGCATCCTTTCTCGTTGTGGCGCCGTTCGTCGGTCTCACCTGGACCGGCTTCGGTCTGCACCTTCTCGCCGGCCTCATCGTCTTTTCCGTTGGCTTCTCGCTCTTCGCGCTCAACGTCATGGGCGGCGGCGACGCCAAGCTGCTGACCGCGGCTGCCGTCTGGTACGGCTTCAACCCCTCGCTCCTGTCCTTCGTGATCCATGTCGCTTACCTGGGCGGCGTCCTGACCATTGCCATCCTGCTCCTGCGGGCCCGCTCCAGCACCGTGCTGGCCATGGGCCTTCCGCTGCCCCATTCGCTGCTCGGCGCCAAGAAGGTGCCCTATGCGATCGGCATCGGTCTGGCCGGCCTGATGACCTATCCCCAGTCGCCTCTGGTGCTCGCCGCGCTCGAAAACATCCGCTGAGGCATTCGCCCGGCGCGAAAAGAAAGCGATCGTTAACCAAGATCGTAAGCGGCTTATTAACCATAATTATACCAATTGCTGACCATTCTGCGAGGCACAGAGCTTTGTGTCCCTCAAGGAACGATCATGAAACCCGCGCGTATCATCATTCTCGCAGTGGCTATCGTCGCCGCCGGCATGGCCGGACTGCTGGCCATGCGGCTCAGCGGTTCGAAATCCGTCGTGCTGCAACAGGCCGAGGCGGTGATGAAAAAGGAACCGACGGTCAACGTCCTGGTTTCCGCCGCAAATCTCCCCGTCGGCTCCCGCCTTGACGACAAGTCGATGCGATGGATGGCCTGGCCCGAGGGCAGCGTCGTCGAAGGTTTCATCACCGAAAGCACCCGGCCCCAGGCCATGACCGAACTGACGGGCGTCGTCGTCCGCCTGCCCATGTTCGAGGGCGAACCGGTGCGGCGCGAGAAGATCGCCGATTCGTCCGGCCGGGTCATGTCGTCGCTGCTGCCTTCGGGCAAGCGCGCGGTCTCCACCGAGATCTCGGTGGCCACCGGCGCCGGCGGTTTCATCCTGCCGAACGACCGTGTCGACGTAATCATGGTGCGCCGTGGCACCGAGGAAAACTATCTGACCGAGACCGTACTTTCCAACGTGCGCGTGCTCGCGATCGACCAGCAGATCCAGGAAAAACCGGATGGCGAGAAGTCGGTGGTCGGCACGACCGCCACCCTCGAGCTCACCCCGGACCAGGCCAAGGTCATCACCGTCGCCCAGCAGATGGCGGAACGCCTGTCCTTGGCGCTCCGCTCGGTCGCCGATGCCCAGGAGGAGGATACGTCCGCCGCAGACTACCTGCTGAGCGGGGGCTCCGGGGGGCCGATGATCCAGGTCATCAAGTCGGGTTCGGTGGTCAAGGCCTCCGACGCCAAGTCGCAATGAGCGGGGATGTCATGAACAGCTTGAAACAGAAATTCCGCTCGTCGATCGCCGCAACCCTGGCCCTGGGCCTTGCCTGTTCGGGCATGCCGAGCGGCTATGTGCCGCATTTCCTGGCAGTCCCGGACGCGGAAGCCGCGGCGAGCCAGAGCGTGCTGCGCATCGCCGAGGCCGGCCCCGGCGCCCGCCGTACCGTCAAGCTCGGTCTCAACAAGGCACTGGTCGTCGATTTGCCGCAGGATGCCCACGACATTCTCGTCGCCGACCCGGAAATGGCCGATGCCGTCACCCGCACCTCGCGCCGCATCTACCTCTTCGGCAAGGCCGTCGGTCAGACCAACATCTTCATCTTCGGCGAGAATGGCGAGGAAATCGTCAGCCTCGACATCGAGATCGAGCGCGACATCGCTGGCCTCGAGACCAATCTCCGCCGCTTCATCCCCGAATCGGACATCACCGTCGAGATCGTCTCCGACAACATCGTGCTGACCGGATCGGTGCGCACGCCCCAGGACGCGGCCCGCGCCGAAAGCCTCGCCTCCGCCTTCCTCAAGGGCGGCGAGGCGACCACGCGCAACGAAACCGCCTCCGGTGGCGACAATGGCGGCGACGTCGCGATCTTCGCCGAAGAGCGCCAGGTCTCCTCGATCGTCAACCTCTTGACCATCGAAGGCGAGGACCAGGTCTCGCTCAAGGTCACGGTTGCCGAAGTGAGCCGCCAGGTGCTGAAGCAGCTCGGCTTCAACGGCCGCGTCTCGGACGGCTCGAGCGGCATCACCTTCCAGAACCCGTCGAACCTCGGCAACGCCGTCGGCGTCACCAATGCGCTCGGCGGCGTCCTGCCCACCGCGGTGGGCTCGATCGCGGGCTATACGGTCAGCAGTTACATCAACGCCATGGAACAGGCCGGCGTCATGCGCACGCTGGCCGAGCCCAGCCTGACTGCCATCTCCGGCGAGCAGGCCAAGTTCTACGTCGGCGGCGAGTTCCGCCTGGCCGCCGAGCAGGAGATCGCCTACGACAGCGACACCGGTGTGCCGTCCGTCACCCGCACCACCGAAACCGTCAACTACGGCATCGAGCTCAATTTCCGCCCGGTCGTCCTGGCGCCGGGCCGCATCAGCCTGAAGATCGAAACCAACGTGTCGGAACCGACCTGGGAAGGCTCGGCCGTCACCGGCAACACGTCGAACGGCATCCCCGGCTCGACCTACATGTCGATCCGCAAGCGCGAAGCCTCGACCACGGTCGAACTGCCGTCGGGCGGCTCGATCGTCATCGCCGGTCTCGTCCAGGACAATATCCGCCAAGCCATGTCCGGTGTCCCGGGCCTCGCCAAGGTGCCGATCCTCGGTACGCTCTTCCGCAGCAAGGACTTCCAGCGCAACGAGACCGAACTGGTCATCATCGCCACGCCGTATCTGGTGCGGCCGGTGGCGCGCAACCAGCTGCAGCGGCCCGATGACAACTTCAATCCCGAAAACGACGCGGCGACCTTCTTCCTGAACAAGGTCAACAAGGTCTACGGCCGACGCGAGGCGGATGCCTCCGGCCGTTACCACGGCGCCGTCGGGTTCATCTACAAGTGAGTGGGGAGGCCAAGATGAACAAGCACGAGACCTCTCCCGGCAACAGCGAAAGCCGCAGCACCATGCCCGTCAAGAGATCGATCTTCGCCGCGCCGCGTTTTGCCCGGGCGGCACTTGCCGCGACTATTCTCGGCGCGACGGTTGTGCTGTCGGGCTGCGGCACCAATCGCGACGACCTGACGACCGGCTCGATCCCGGACGATTATCGCACCCGCCACCCGATTACGCTGACCGAGGTCGAGCACACGCTGGACATGCCGATCGCTTCCGGCGATCGCGAGTTGACGATCGGCATGTCGGATGCGGTTGGCGGCTTTGCCGCCGACTATCTCTCGAGCTCTTCCGGCACGATACAGATCCTGATCCCTCAGGGTTCGCCCAATTCCGCCGCCGCCTCCCACATGCGCAAGCAGATCCGCGAGGCGCTCATCCGCCGCGGCGTGCCGGGCCCCCGCATCATCGAGACGAGCTACCAGGCCGGCGCCAGCGGCGACGCGGCACCGGTGCGGCTGAGCTACGTGGCCATCACCGCCGTGACCAACCAGTGCGGCAATTGGCCGGAAGACCTTCAGGACAATACCTTCGCCAACAAGAACTGGCAGAATTTCGGCTGCGCCACCCAGGCCAATCTGGCCGCGCAGATCGCCAATCCGATGGATCTCGTGACCCCGCGCGCCCAGGCACCGATCGATGCCACGCGGCGCTCGACGGTCATCGGGCTCTATCGCGCAGGCAAGAATCCCTCGACGAACTAGGATGGCGGAGCCATTCGAAGGCAGGATGAAAGCATGAGTGCGATCGACTACGAATTCGACACGAGGTCGGCAGACGACATGCCTCCCGAGGGCAGGGTGGCCAGCGGCGATCTCGAAAGCCTGCGGCCCCTGCCGCGCATCTCGGTGCATGCCTTCTGCGTCTCGCAGAGCGTGCAGCGCGTGATGGAGCAATGCAGCCAGGACCGGCGCATGGCCAAGGTCAGCATGCGGATCACCGGCGGCAACATCGCCGCGGCGGCCGCCATGTTCTCCTCGACGCCGACGCCCAACCTGATCATCCTCGAGACCGAGGCGACCCCGCAGACCCTTTTGCAGGAACTGGCGCCGCTCGCCGAAGTCTGCGACCCGAGTTCGCGCGTCATCGTCATCGGCCGCCACAACGACATCGCGCTCTATCGCGAGCTGATCCGCAACGGCATTTCCGAATACATCGTCGCGCCGGTCGGCATGGCCGAGGTGATGGCCGCCATATCGGCGATCTTCGTCGATCCGGAATCCGAGCCGCTTGGCCGAACCATCGCCTTCATCGGCGCCAAGGGCGGCGTCGGTTCCTCGACCATCGCGCACAACTGCGCCTTCGGCATTTCCAGCCTGTTCTCCACCGAGACCATCCTCGCCGATCTCGACCTCGCCTACGGCACCGCTAATATCGACTTCGACCAGGATCCGGCCCAGGGCATCGCCGAGGCCGTCTTTTCGCCGGACCGGCTGGACGAGGTCTTCCTCGACCGCCTGCTGACCACCTGCTCGCAGAACCTGTCGCTGCTCGCCGCGCCGTCGCTGCTGGACCGTCCCTACGACTTCGATCGCGGCACCTTCCAGCCGCTGCTCGAGCTGCTGCAGCGCTCCGCGCCGGTCACCGTGCTCGACGTGCCGCATGCCTGGTCCGACTGGACGCGGGCGGTGCTGTCCGAGGCCGACGAGGTGGTCATCACCTGCGCGCCGGATCTCGCCAACCTGCGCAACGCCAAGAACATGCTCGACGCGCTGAAGAAGTTGAGGCCGAACGACAAGGCGCCGCATCTGCTGCTCAACCAGGTCGGCATGCCGAAGCGTCCGGAAATCGCCCCGCAGGACTTCTTCGAGCCGCTGGAAATCGAACCGGCCGCCATCATTCCCTTCGACGCGGCGCTGTTCGGCAACGCCGCCAACAGCGGCCGGATGATCTCGGAAATCGACGCGAAATCGCCGATGGCGGAAACCTTCGCCCAGATCGCCCATCTGGTGACCGGGCGCGCCACGGTGAAGAAGCCGAAGAAGGGCGGGCTCGGCAAGATGCTGGGACTGCTCGGCCGGAAATAGTGTCTTCGACAGAAACAGGTAATCAGTGATGTTTGGCAGACGCGGAAGCGAAGGATTTGGCAAGGGTGGGGCAGGGGCCGGAACGGTCTCTCCGGCTCCGCCGCCGGCTGCCGTTCAGCCGCAGCGTGCGCCCGCGTTCGATCCGGTCGGCGAAGAGCCGGTGGTGCGTCAGCAGGTGGCGCCGCCGCCGCTCCAGGCACCCGTTGCCGGCGGTCCGCGCAAGCGTCCGCCGCGCACCCAGGACTACTACGACACCAAGAGCCAGGTCTTCTCGGCGCTGATCGACACGATCGACCTTTCGCAGCTCGCCAAGCTCGATGGCGAAAGCGCGCGCGAGGAAATCCGCGACATCGTCAACGACATCATCACGATCAAGAACTTCGCGATGTCGATCTCCGAGCAGGAGGAACTGCTCGAGGACATCTGCAACGACGTTCTCGGCTACGGCCCGCTGGAACCGCTGCTGGCGCGCGACGACATCGCCGACATCATGGTCAACGGTGCCGGCCAGACCTTCATCGAAGTCAACGGCAAGACGATCGAGTCGGAAATCCGCTTCCGCGACAATTCCCAGCTGCTGTCGATCTGCCAGCGCATCGTCAGCCAGGTCGGCCGCCGCGTCGACGAAAGCTCGCCGATCTGCGACGCGCGCCTTCCCGACGGCAGCCGCGTCAACGTCATCGCCCCGCCGCTTGCCATCGATGGCCCGGCGCTGACCATTCGTAAGTTCAAGAAGGACAAGCTCAACCTCGACCAGCTGGTCAAGTTCGGCGCGATCACGCCGGAAGGCGCGCAGGTCCTGCAGATCATCGGCCGCGTCCGCTGCAACGTCGTCATCTCCGGCGGTACCGGCTCGGGTAAGACGACGCTGCTCAACTGCCTCACCGGCTATATCGACAAGGAAGAGCGCGTCATCACCTGCGAGGACACCGCGGAACTGCAGCTGCAGCAGCCGCATGTGGTGCGCCTCGAAACCCGCCCGCCGAACATCGAAGGCGAGGGCGAGATCACCATGCGCGACCTCGTCAAGAACTGCCTGCGTATGCGCCCCGAACGCATCATCGTCGGCGAAGTGCGCGGACCGGAGGTCTTCGACCTTCTCCAGGCGATGAACACCGGCCACGACGGCTCCATGGGCACGATCCACGCCAACACGCCCCGCGAATGCCTGAGCCGTATGGAATCGATGATCGCCATGGGTGGCTTCTCGCTGCCGGCCAAGACCGTGCGCGAGATCATCTCCGGTTCCATCGACGTCATCATCCAGGCCGCCCGCCTGCGCGACGGTTCGCGCCGCATCACCCACATTACCGAGGTGATCGGCATGGAAGGCGACGTCATCGTCACCCAGGACCTGATGCGCTACGAGATGGACGGCGAGGACCTCAACGGCAAGATCATCGGCCGGCATGTCTCGACCGGCATCGGCAAGCCGCATTTCTGGGACCGGGCGCGTTACTACAACGAAGAGCGCCGCCTCGCGGCCGCGCTCGACGCCATGGAAAAGAACAACAAGGAGATCTAGGCGCGATGTTCGGTTTCGATCCCATGGTGCTCGCCATCATCGCCCTTGCGGCCGTCGCGACGGCCGGCATCGCCTATGGGATCCTGTATTCCCGCATCGAGGTCGAGAAGAAGACCGCCACCCGCATCAGCCGGGTGAAGGCCGCCGAAACCGACACCGCGAAGGTCAAGGCGGCCCGCGACCGGGTGCAGGAAATCTCCAAGCGGCGCAAATCGGTCCAGGATTCGCTGAAGGACATCGAGCGCAAGCAGGAAGAGAAGAACAAGAAGATCGCCAGCGCCAGCCTGAAGTCGCGGCTGGTTCAGGCCGGGCTGACGGCAACGCCGAGCCAGTATTACCTCGTCAGCGTCGCGCTTGGTCTCGTCGTGCTGGTCTTCGCCTTTTTGGGCGGCGTGCCGTTGCTCGTGACGCTCGGCATGGCCTTCGTCGCCGGCTTCGGCGTGCCGCGCTGGATCCTCGGCTTCCTGATCGGACGGCGGCAGAAGAAGTTTCTCGGCGAGTTCCCCAATGCGCTCGACGTCATGGTCCGCTCGATCCGCTCCGGCCTGCCGCTCAACGACGCGCTCCGCCTGATCGCCGCCGACGGGCAGGATCCGGTCAAGACGGAATTCCGCCGCGTCGTCGAATCCCAGCAGGTCGGCCTCAGCGTGCCCGAGGCCTGCACCCGCATGATGCTGACCATGCCGCTCTCGGAAGTGAATTTCTTCGCCATCGTCATCGCCATCCAGGCCCAGGCCGGCGGCAACCTGTCGGAATCGCTGTCGAACCTGTCGCGCGTCCTGCGTGACCGCAAGAAGATGCGATCCAAGGTCCAGGCGCTGTCGATGGAAGCCAAGGCCTCGGCCGCCATCATCGGCGCCCTGCCGTTCATCGTCGCTTTTCTCGTCTACATGACCTCGCCGAACTACATCATGATCCTCTTCACCGATCCGCGCGGACACCTGATCCTCGGCGCCTCCGGCGTGTGGATGTCGATCGGCATCCTCGTCATGCGCAACATGATCCAGTTCGACATCTAGGAAGGGACCGTCATGGAGCAGCTCGCCGCAAGACTGACCGACCCCGCCATGGTGGTCGCCGCGCTCGTTGCGATCGCGGTGTTCGCGACGCTCTACACGATCGCCATCCCCTATATGGAACGCGGCGACCTCAACAAGCGCATGAAGGCAGTGTCGACCGAGCGCGATCTCATCCGCGCCCGCGAGCGGACCCGCCTCAACGCCGAGGGCACGCATGGCAAGACCAGCCTGCGCGCCAGCAACAACCGCTCGGTCCGCCAGATCGTCGAGAAGTTCAACCTGCGCCAGGCGCTGGTCGACGACGCGACGATGGACAAGCTCAAGGCCGCCGGCTTCCGCTCGCAGAACGCGCTCAACATCTTCCTGCTGGCGCGCTTCCTCCTGCCCTTCCTGACCCTGACGCTCACCGCGGTGTGGATCTTCGGCCTCGGCAACATGGCCGAAAAGGCCTTCCCCGTCCGGCTGCTGGTGACCATCGTCGGCGGCTATGTCGGCTTCTACCTGCCCAATATCTACGTCACCAACCGCATGAAGAAGCGCCAGCATTCGATCCGCCGCGCCTGGCCGGATGCGCTCGACCTCATGCTGATCTGCGTCGAATCGGGCATCTCGATCGAGGCCGCCATGCGCCGCGTCGCCGAGGAAATCGCCACCCAGTCGACCGAACTGGCCGAGGAAATGGTGCTGACCACGGCCGAGCTTTCCTTCCTGCAGGACCGTCGCACGGCGCTCGAAAACCTCGGCAACCGCACCCAGCTCGATGGCGTCAAGGCCGTGACCCAGGCGCTGATCCAGGCTGAGCGCTACGGCACGCCGATTTCCCAGGCGCTGCGCGTGCTGGCCCAGGAGGGTCGCGACGAGCGCATGAACGAGGCCGAGAAGAAGGCCGCCGCCCTGCCGCCGAAGCTCACCGTGCCGATGATCCTGTTCTTCCTGCCCGTGCTCGTCGCGGTCATCCTCGGACCGGCCGGCATCCAGGTCTCCGACCGCTTCTAGTATTCCATAATCCGCGCCCGATTGCCGCCGGCGACCGCGTCGGCTAACACTCGGCGACCGCGCCTGGCTGTCGTCATCCTACGATGCGGGTCCGGCTGGCGCCGCGCCGCGTCGCGCGCGGCTTTGGGGAACGGAGATCCGCATGTCGTCCATCGCAATCCTGCTCAGCATCGTCGGCACCGTCCTGATCGGGGCCATGAGCCCGGGGCCGAGCTTCGTGCTCGTCTCCCACACCGCGATCATCCGTTCGCGCAAGGCCGGCCTTGCCGCCGCGCTCGGCATGGGCATCGGCGGGGCGATCTTCGCCCTTCTGGCGCTCGCCGGCCTTCATGCGCTGCTGGTTCGGGTCGAATGGGCTTATCTTCTGTTCAAGCTGCTCGGCGGGGCCTATCTCGCCTATCTCGGCCTGCGCATCTGGCGCGGCGCGAGCCTGCCCCTGCCGCCGGAGCGGGCAGGGGACACGGATCGGGATACGGCCGCCTGGAAGAGCCTTGCCGTCGGCCTTGCCACCCAGCTCAGCAATCCGAAGACCGCGCTCGTCTATGGCAGCATCTTCGCCGCCTTCCTGCCGGCCGCGCCGGAACGCTGGCTGTTCACGGCGCTGCCGCTCGGTGTCTTCGTCGTCGAGGCGGGATGGTATGCGCTGGTGGCTTTGGTCTTTTCAGCCGAGCGGCCGCGCGCCGCCTATGGCCGGGCCAAGCACATCGTCGACCGCATTGCCGGTGCGGTGCTGGTCGGGCTCGGCGTGCGGCTGATCCTCGATGCGGTCAGGATGCGTCCGGTCTGACGGTAGCCGTCGGGCCGCGTCGCTGACGGATATCGACCAGGTCTCAGTTGGTGTTCTGGTCTTTCTTGCTGTCCTTGGCGGCCAGCTGCTTCCAGGAATTCTGCTGGCTCATCATCGAGCGCAGATAGGCGACGTTCGCGTCGGCCTGCTGCGGGTCTAGTTCCTGGCGGGCGATCTGCTCGGCCTCGGGGAAGCGCCCCTGCAGGCCGACCACAAGCGCCAGGTTCTGGCGTACGCGGCTGTCGGCGCCGGGCTGCTGCGAGGCCGACTTGAGATAGGTCTCGGCGGTTCTCAGGTCCCCGCCCAGCACGTAGGACATGCCGAGATTGGACAGGATCGTCGGATCGTTCGGCTTCAGATCCAGCGCCATGCGATAGCGGTCGCGGGCTTCCGACGAACGGCCGAGCTGGTCGAGCACCGCACCTTCGGCCGAATAGAGGCGCCAGTCGGGGCGGTCGGGGGTTTGCGCCCGTCCGATGGTCGCCAGCGCCTGCTCCAGCTGGCCGGCGGCGGCCTGCGCCTTGCCGAAGGCGGAGAGCACTTCGCGGTCGGCCGGGTGGGCGATCGCCACCTGCTGCATCACGGCGAGGGCCTGGGAGTTGCGCCCGGTCATCATCAGGATATTGGCGTAGGCGAGGCCGTTGTTGCGGTCCTTCGGGTTGCGCGCATAGGCGGAGCCGATGCTGTCGGCGGCGCGCGTCAGTTCCGGTGCGGTCATGTTTTCGACCGGCTTCGACAGCCGGGGGATAGAACCCGTCGTCAGTTCCTTCTTCGTCGTCGAGCAGCCGCCGAGTGCTGCCGTGGCGACCAGCAGGCAGACGCTGCCGAAGAAGCCGATGCGATGACGTGTCGAAGTCTGCCGAAGAGCCATGTCGCTTATCCTGGATCGGTTTGCCGGCGCCGCGGCCGCGTCCCGGCGGACGAAGGCGGCGCAACCTCCACTCAAGCAATAATCTGTTAACCCTAACGGAGTGTTAATAGCGCCAACCCGAGTTGATTCTCCCCCAGAAGGCAGTCCATGGTCCCGTATCAGTACATCGAAAGACAAACACCCTTCAGCACGAAGGGCGGCCACACGCTTCCCGTCTTCGCGGTGACCCCAGCCCATATCGAGACAGGCACGATCGATCCGATCGCGCTGGACTGGGCGCGCAAGGCCGGCTTCAAGGCCGATGCCGGCGCCCTGCTCCTGATCCCGACCAATGACGGTCATCTCGGCGGCGCGCTGTTCGGCCTCGGCAGCAATCCCTCGGACAATCCCTTCCTCTCCGGCAAGCTCGCCCGCAGCCTGCCCGCCGGCGAATGGCACATCGAGACGGCGCCGCTGACCGCCAATCGCCTCCTGCTCGGCTATGGCCTCGGCGCCTATCGTTTCGGTCGTTACCGCTCGGAAAAGCCGGTCGAACCGACGCTGATGATCCCGCAGGACGCCGACGCTGCCGACATCAAGCGCCAGCTCGCCGGCATCTACCTCGCCCGCGACCTGATCAACACGCCGACCAACGACATGGGCCCCGCCGATCTCGAAAAGGCCTTCCGCGCGCTGGCCGATCACTACAAGGCCGAGGTTTCGGTCGTGGTCGGCGATGGCCTGCTGGAGCGCAATTTCCCGCTGGTGCATACCGTCGGCCGGGCCAGCGCCCAGGCGCCGCGGCTGCTCGAGCTGCGCTGGGGCAAGAAGGGCCATCCCAAGGTGACCCTGGTCGGCAAGGGGGTCTGCTTCGACACCGGCGGCCTCGACATCAAGGGCTCGGCCAACATGCTGCTGATGAAGAAGGATATGGGCGGCGCCGCCAACGTCATGGGCCTTGCCCTGATGATCATGGACGCCAAGCTGAAGATCGACCTTCGCGTCGTCGTCCCCGCGGTCGAGAACTCCATCGCCGGCAACGCCTTCCGCCCGGGCGACATCTATCGCAGCCGCAAGGGTCTGACCGTCCAGATCGACAATACCGATGCCGAAGGCCGGCTGATCCTCGCCGACGCGCTTGCCTATGCCGACGAGGACAAGCCGGACCTGCTGGTCGACATGGCGACGCTCACCGGTGCTGCCCGCGTCGCGCTCGGCCCCGACCTGCCGCCCTTCTTCACCGACGACGAGGACCTCGCCGAGCATCTTCTCGATGCGAGCCTGGAAACCGACGACCCCCTGTGGCGCATGCCACTCTACAAGGGCTACGAGAAGAACATCCGTGCCCAGATCGCCGACCTGACCAACGCGCCCGCCGGCGGCATGGCCGGTTCGATCACCGCCGCGCTCTTCCTCAAGCGCTTCGTCGACAAGTCCACCCGGTGGGTGCATTTCGACATCTTCGGCTGGTCGCCTTCCGAGCGCCCGCATTCGCCGGTCGGCGGTGAGGCCCAGGGCATTCGCGCGCTCTACCGCTATCTGCGCACCAATCTGCGCTGAGGCCGGGCCCGAGCGGCGCGTCGGCCTGGCCGGCGCGCTTGCAATGCCGCGGCGATTGCCGGAAAAGAAGAAGCGACAACGACGTTCCGGATCGGTGCATGAGTGTTGAACTGACCGCCAGCGAGGCGCTGGGCCTGTGGCACAAGGTGACCCTGCAACAGGTGCAGCAGGACAAGCGCGACCTGACGCTTCGGCAGATGGCGATCCTGTTGCAGATCTATCTCGTGCCCCCGCCGCATACCGTGCGCGGCCTTGCCGCGACGCTCGGCGTCACCAAGCCGGTGATCACCCGCGCGCTCGACACCATGGGCGAGATGGGCCTCGTCGATCGCGTGCGCGACGAGCGCGACCGTCGCAGCGTCGTCGTCAAGCGCACCGTCGGCGGTGCGCTCTTCCTCGAGAAATTCGGCGACCTGATCATCGATCAGGGCCGCAGACTGGGTTACTAGGGCAGGGGCTTCCTTCGGGCTGGTCCATGTCTTGGCGTTTCGTTTTCACCCACGTCCGGCGCCAGGACCGCTTCGCGCGTCCGCCGGACTGGTTTTGAGAGAGTATCATGGCACTGGACCGCAGACTGCATGCCTATCGTGACGATCTCGCCGACGCGGCGCTTCAAGGCCGGGTGAGCGCCACCCGTTTCGCCGCCGGCGAGCCGGCGCGCGTCGCCGTGCCGGTGACGGGTCTCCGGCCAAAGCCGGATGCCGCAATCGGCATCGACACCGAGCTCCTGTTCGGCGAGGACGTCACCGTTTTCGATCGGGCCGACGGCTGGGCCTGGGTCCAGGCGAAGTCGGACGGTTATGTCGGCTATCTGCCGGAGGGCACGCTCGCCACCACCACCGATCAGCGGACCCATCACGTGATCGTGCCGCGCACCTTTCTCTACCCCGGCGCCGACCTGCGTTTTCCGGTGTCCGCCGCGCTGTCCATGGGCAGCCGCATTGCGGTTGCGGGCGAGGCCGAGACGCGCGGCACCCGCTACTTCCTGCTGGCCGACGGCCGCGCGGTGGTGGCCGGACATTGCCTGCCGCTTGGTACCTACGCCACCGACGACTTCGTGGCTGTCGCCGCCCGCTTCATCGAGACACCCTATCTCTGGGGCGGCCGGTCCGGCTTCGGCATCGACTGTTCGGGCCTCGTCCAGCTGGCGCTGCAGATGACGGGACGGGCCGCGCAGCGCGATTCCGACATGCAGGCGGCGGGCCTCGGCGCTGTCATCGCCCGCGAGGAGCTGCGCCGTGGCGATCTGGTCTTCTGGAAGGGCCATGCCGGCATCATGACCGACGACAGGACCCTGCTGCATGCCAACGGCCACACCATGACCGTGGCGCTCGAGGATTTCGAGGCGGCGGTCCAGCGCATCGGCTGGCTCTACGAAATGCCGACCGGCTATCGCCGGCCGGTCGCCTGAAGCGGACCTTGGGGCTCGATGCATGCGGCGAGGACTTCCATCGCCGCGATCGCCACCCCATATGGACCGGGACTGGATTTTGATGTGCTAGGGATGGGTGCCGTGGACGAAGCAAGGACGGACAGCACGGGTGCGAATCGGACCGGCAAGGCGCTGATGGCGATCTGCGCGGTTTCCGCAGTGCTACTCGCCGCCTCGACGAGTGACGCGGCCGAGACGAAGTCGTCGAAGAAGCTGGTCGTCCCGCCTGAAACCTTCCAAGACCTGCCGGGCGTCAAGCCGCAGGGCGAGCTGCAGTTCGGCTCTCCTTATAGCTGCGAGACGGTCGTGCGCATGGTCCGCTCGCGCAACGAGTTCGGCTTTCACGACAGCAGCATGCCGGTCAGGGTCTATCGCTGCACGCGCGCCGGCGTGGTCTACGAAAGCCGCCAGCCGCCCAACCCCTCCGGCGGCTGGTATCCGGGCGTCAATCCCCGGATCATCGACCGCTGACGGGCCTGTACCTGGTTTTGGCAATGTCCTGATCGGCCTGGATTCAAGGCAACAAAAAAGCCCGGCGAACCGGGCTTTTTTGTTTTGTTTCCGGACCGTTAGACACGGTCTGAAACGGGAATTTGGTGCCCAGAAGAGGACTCGAACCTCCACACCCTTTCGAGTACCAGCACCTGAAGCTGGCGCGTCTACCAATTCCGCCATCTGGGCGACGAGGAGCCGTGTAAAGGCAGCGACTCCGGCTGTCAACTGGCTTTTTGAAGTTTTCGTGTCGGAGAACCGGAGACCCCCCGGAAAGCCGGGATATCGTGCTTTTCGGCGTGAAAGATTTTATCCGGCCTGCGACGGAATGTGCGCAAGCAAGTGCTTTACGCCGCGTCTTGGAAAAGCCATCATCGCTCTGAACATCTTGGATGTTTCGCCTTCCGGGCAAGGCCGGCGCCCGCCGGCTCCCGGACGGTGATGTCGCCGGACATGCGGCAGGAACGGAGGATGGTCCTCCGCCAAGGCCGGATGCTCCGTTCTCTGGAGAGCGCCATGAACAAACTGGCCCATATGCTGCTCGGCTCGCTGCTCGGCCTTGCCGGCTTCCTTGCCGGCCCGGCCCAGGCGGCGTCCGGTCTGACCCCGACCATGCGGCCGGCTGCCGGCACGTCGGATGTGGTGAAGGTCGAGGTCGTCTGCGACCGCTACGGCTGTTACGACACCCATCGCCGCCGTCCGCCACCGCCGCCGGGTTGGGATGACGGCTATCGTCGTCCGCCACCGCCGCCCCCGCCGATCTACCGGCGGCCGCCGCCCCCGCCACCGTGGTGGGATGACGGCTACCATCGTCCGCCACCGCCGCCGCCGCCGATCTATCGCCGGCCGCCGCCGCCTCCGCCGCCGGTCTATGGTGGCCGCAACTGGAGCCGGCATGTCGAATGGTGCCTCAATCGCTACCGTTCGTACAATCCGCAGACCAACCGCTTCCTGTCGTCGAGCGGTTACTTCAAGGTCTGCCGCTCGCCCTACTACTGAGCGGGACGGCCAAAGGTTCGGGCGGGGAGCGATCCCCGCCCTTCTTCGTCTCAGGCCCCGCCGTCCCCGCCGTTCTTCTCCCGGTCGACATGGCCGAGGTCGCGCTCCGGCTCGATCACGTCGCGCACCTTCTGCTTGAGCTCCTTCGGGCCGGGAAAGCCGCCGTCGCGCTTGCGCTCCCAGATCAGCTGACCGTCCACGCGGATCTCGAAATTGCCGCCGGTGCCGGGAAGGAGCGCCACCTCGCCGAGTGCGTCGCCGAAGGTCTGCAGCAGCTCCTGCGCCATCCAGCCGGCACGCAGCAGCCAGTTGCACTGGGTGCAGTAGAGAATGGTGATCCGCGGTTTCTCGTTCATGCTTCTTTCCCGTCTCGGTTCGTCTTCACGATGAAGTCAACCAAAGTCATCATGTTTTGACGGCGCCGCCCTTGAGCCGGTCCGTCATTGCCGCCATGACTGCGCAAAATGCAGCAAGGAGCAATAGCATGTCCCACCCCATCGACCGCAACCGCCTGATCGTACCCCAGGTCGCCCCGCTTTACGGCGCCAGCTACGAGGCCGCGGAGACGGTCCTGAGGGTCGTGGCCGGCGTCCTGCTGGTCACCCACGGCTATGGCAAGATCGTCAACCCGTTCGGCGCTGTGGGCATGGTCGAGGGGCTCGGTTTTTATCCCGGCGTCTTCTGGTCGCCGCTGCTGGCCGCGACCGAATTCTTCGGCGGCATTCTGGTAGTGATCGGCCTGTTCACCCGCCCGGCCGCCTTCGCCGCGATGATCGTTCTGCTGGTCACCGTCTACTTCCACGGCGTGGTGCAGGCCGAGGGTCTTGCCGGCGCCGAAAAATCCATCCTCTGGGCGGCGATCTTCCTGTTCTTCGCGGTCCGCGGCGGCAACCGCCATTCGGTCGATGCGCGCTTGGCAAAGACCTTCTGAGCCGCGTCCGACCGACCGATCGGCGGCGCCTTGCTGCGCCTCCGGCTCTTGAAGACGAAGGCGGCGCGTGGTCATCTCCAAAGTCGAACGAGTCGGCAAGGGACAGGCAATGCGCGTCGCTATCATCGAGAACACCCGCTATTCGGATCCGGGACAGGTGGGCATTGCGCTCGCCGAGGCGGGCGCCAGGGTCCAGGTGATCAGGGCCTATGCCGGCGAGCCGCTGCCGGGCTCGATCGACGATCACGATGCGCTGGTCGTGTTCGGTGGCGAGCAGAATGCCCTCGACGATGCCAAGCACCCCTATCTGCCGGCGCTGGCCGAGGTGATGCGCGGCTATGGCGAAGCGGGCAGGGCGGTGCTCGGCATCTGCCTCGGCAGCCAGCTCCTGGCCCGCGCCTTCGGCGGGGAGAACCTGATCGGCGCTGCCCCCGAATTCGGCTGGCAGGCGATCGAGCCGACCGAGGCGGGCCTTGCCGATCCGGTGCTGTCGGCGGTCAATGACAGCCGGTTTCTCTCCTTCCAGTGGCACGACGACACCTTCACCCTGCCGCCGGACGCCATCCACCTCGCCCGCAACGACGCGGCCCACCACCAGGCGTTCCGGGTCGGGCGTGCGGCCTACGGCATGCAGTTTCACTTCGAGGCGAACCGCGGCGTGGTCGAACAGTGGAACCGCATGTTCCCGGAACTGGTCGAGAAGAAGCATCGCGGCTGGCTCGAGCGCCACCCGGACTACGCCGCGACCAAAGGGGTTGAGGCCGAAGCCGCCGGCCTGGCGATCGCCCGGGCCTGGGTGGCGCTGATCTGAGGCCTGGCACGGGTGGGCCACCACCAAGCGGCCGAGCGGGGGGGAACGGTGATGGGTGCGAGCGAACGGGAGAAGATGGCGGCCGGGCAGTGGTATAGCTGCATCGATCCGGAACTCGACCGGCTGCGGATCGCCGCCCGCGAGGCGGTGCATCGCCACAATACGCTCCCGCCGTCCGACCGCGGCGCGGCGGCGCCCGAGCTGATCCGCCTGTTTGCCGGCTTCGGTACCGGCGCCTTCATCGAGGCGCCGTTCCACTGCGCCTACGGCTTCAACCTGACGCTGGGCGACCATGTCTACCTCAATGCCGGCTGCGTGATCCTCGACACCGCGGCGGTCACCATCGGCGATCGCTCCATGCTCGGCCCCGCCGTGCAGATCTACTGCGCCGAGCATCACAAGGACCAGCGCCTGCGCTCCGAGGGGCAGGAGATCGCCCGGCCGGTTTCGATCGGCACGGATGTGTGGATCGGCGGTGCGGCGGTGATCCTCGCCGGCGTGAGCATCGGCGACGGTGCGATCGTCGGCGCCGGCGCCGTGGTGACGCGTGACGTGCCGGCCGGGGTGACAGTCACCGGCAATCCGGCGCGAATGCTCTCGCTGAAATGAGCCGCGCAGCTTCCACACTTGACCGGGGTCAAATCGCCGTCGCCCGGATCCTGTATGGTCCGGGCAGACTGACCGCCGGAGACTTGCCTTGACCCTTGCCGCCTTCACGCTTGCCCTTGCGCTCCTGCTGCTGACACCAGGGCCGACCAACACGCTGCTCGCCGTCGCCGGTGCCTCCAGGGGCTTTCGCCGATCCTGGCCGCTGATGGGCGCGGAACTCGCTGGCTATCTCACCACCATCCTGCCGCTCGTCAGCTTTGCCGGGCCCTTCCTTGAAGGCCAGCCGGCGATCGCCAATGCGGTCAAGCTGTGCTCCGCCGCCTGGGTGCTGTCGCTGGCGGTCAAGCTGTGGACGGCGCCGGCCCCGAACGCGGCGGACATCTGCGTCAAGGGCCGCTGCGTCTACTGGACGACGGTGATGAACCCGAAGGCGCTGATCATCGGCCTGGCGCTGATCCCGGCGGGCGGCGTGGCCTCGACCATGCCCTATCTCGCCGTGCTCTGCATAACGGTCGTCGTCGTCGCAAGCCTCTGGCTGGCGCTCGGTGCCGCCGTGATCCGCTCGGTCAGCCGGCGCCATCCGGCGCTCGTCGGCCGCATCGCCGCCTGCTTCCTGCTGTTCTTCGCCGCAAGCCTTGCCGGCCGGGCGGTCGGCTGGGTCTGACGCGGCCGGGCTGTCGCGCCCCTTTCGGCAGATGACCGGACACGGCTTCGCCTTCACGCCGGCGGTTCCGCCCCGTGGCTTGACCTTTTTCAGTTTCCCTTCGGCCTTTGGCCTCAAGGGTTCGGACGGGGCGCTGCAAGCTGCCTCGTAAGTTAGAAAATTTATGGCACCCTGCGGCGCCCCGTTCGGTGTTTTTCGGCCCTGAAATTCGCCCTCTCTACACGGACCTCCACCCTTTCGGGATGGCGTTTGTGGTCCGCTTGGGTGCCGCACAGGCACGTCGCTTCTTCAGCGAGGGAGGCCCTGATCTCGCCCCGGAAATGAAAAGCCTGCGATCGCTCCCACTCCCGGCACCGGCCCCGCCTCGCCGGGTTCGCATGACCCGATGCATCCGATGGCGGAACGGGGGCATTGTAGGCTCGGTCGGCGCGGGCGGGGAAATGTTCAGGGTGGTGGGATTGATTTTTCTGGGCAATCAGCTCTCGTCGTCCCCATTTTTGGCGGGCGTGCGCGGCTGGGTGCTTCGAGGCCCTCGCCTTGCTCTGGTACTTCGGCATGAGGGGGGAGCGTGCGGCGCGGCCTTGCAGCCGGGCGCTTCCAGAGCGACGCGCAAACGCCAGACCCGCCGCAACAGGCTGACGGAAAACACCGTCGACAAGTACAACGGCTGTCTTCACGCCGGGAGGCACAGCGTCAGCCCTCACCCTGAGGTGGGAGCGCCAAGCGACCCTCGAAGGGCGAAGGCGTGCGGTTGGCGCGCGCACCCGTGGCGCTGGATGCTTCGAGGCTTGGCCTGTCGGCCAAGCACCTCAGCATGAGGGGGAGATCGGAGACGCCGTGTCTTCCGAACCCGTCATCCTCGGGCCTGACCCGAGGATCCAAAGACAAGCGATGCCCCGCCACCCGC
>PEKW01000042.1:705-1243 GCA_002796995.1 Rhizobium sp. | reverse complement strand
CGATGCCCCCAACCACCAGCTCGGTACCCTGGTCGAATACGCCGGGCTACCGGTCACCGGCCGCGCCCACCGGGCGCTGGCCGACGCCGAGATGACCGCGCACCTGCTATTGCGGATGGAAACCGACTTGCAGACCCGCTACCGCCTGCCGGCGGTGAGTCACACCCTGTGGCGCCTGATCCAACGGACCCCGCGGTCCGCCTTGGGCGCCTGCCTGGAACGATACCGACAGCGAACCCCGGGACGCTGACCTCGCGACTGCCGCCCGAGTCACCTCTCTCCGCCGGATTCGCGGCATCGGCCCCTGGACCGGCGACAGGGTCGCGATCTTCTATTTCCAGGAACCGGATACCTGGCCGGCTCGCGACGCGGCCGCCGGCAACGCCTTGCGCCGATTTCTCCGTGAGGGTCGGCCCGTTGCGGAAACCGCCACCCGGTTTGCTCCCTACCGCTCGTTTCTGGCACTGCATCTGTTGCGGTGGGTGGACGGGGCGCTCTAAAGCCGCCCCGAGCGCGTCGGCGATGGTGGGTCGAGTGA
>PEKW01000042.1:0-653 GCA_002796995.1 Rhizobium sp. | reverse complement strand
GCCAGCGAGCGGCGGGCAGGAAGGCCGATCGGTGTCACTCGATGAGACGAAATCCCGAATTGATGAATCCGACTAATGCAACAGGTGTTTTGCAGGTGATCGGCGCGGTATAGTGAACACCGTTATGCAAGATTGACTGCGGCACTGCCTCTGGAGACGCCCTTGGCCACCTGTCGGATCGCCACCCCGAGGCCCCACCCGAGCCGGGCGATGCGGTGCGACGGGCGCACGCGGACGGCCCGGGCGCGCGGGCCATGACGGCCGGGCATCTGGGGCGTGAGCGGTGGGTGTACGGTCTCCATGCGCTGGCGGGCCTGCTGCTGGGGCTGCCCACCTTGGGCTGGATCGCCGACTGACTCGCGGGAGCGCATGAGGCCTATTGGCTCCTGTTGGTGGCGTTGTTGGGGGTGGCCGTCTGGCCGTGGCTGCTGGTCATCGCCGTGAGGTGAGTGGTGCTTTCCGGCTACTGGCTGTGGACCGGCGACGCCCGGCGGCGGGGGTTTATGGCGCCATGGTATGCCAGTGCCGCCTTGTCCCAGTTGGCGCTGTTTCGGTCGGCGGCCAGCATCGACGCCGCCGTCGTGGTTGGATCGCTGGCGGGCGTTCTGATCGCGACGCTCGTCCTGCCGCTGGCCTATTGGCGATAGGGCGAT
>PEKW01000016.1:1410-2582 GCA_002796995.1 Rhizobium sp. | reverse complement strand
TATGGCTTCTAGCCTCGGTCCGGCCCGGAGCCGACACCAGGTAACGAGCCGACCCGACGACGCTGCAGCCGCTGCCGGCGCATGGACTCACCGGAATTAGGTGGCTTCACGCTGTGGCCCTCGGGGAGGGGGTTCTTATGGGTAGGGAAGAGCGGGAGGCGTGTCAAGGGCCACTGGTTTCTGCCCGGAGGCGGACATGAAACCTGCCCGGTGGCGGTCACGAGATGTGCCCGGTGGTGGCCATGGGATCTGCCCCTGGGGGGTTGTTGGCCATCCACCTCGGTCGAGGCTGGGTTAGTGCAAGGGGGTCACCCCCCGGCCGGCGAGGGCTTGGGTGAGTCGGACGCTGTCGCCGCTGGTTTGGCAGACGTGGGCGTGGTGGAGGAGCCGGTCGACGGTGGCGGTGGCCAGGGTTTTGGGCATGAGTTCGTCGAAGCCGGCGGGGTGCAGGTTGGAGCTGATCGCGACGGAGCGTTTCTCGTAGGCGGCGTCGACCAAGCGGTAGAGGCCCTCGGCGGCGTCGTGGGACACGGGTAGCAGGCCGATGTCGTCGACGACGACCAGGTCGGCGCGCAGGATCCGGGCGATGGCTTTCGACACGGTGTCGTCGGCGCGGTGCCGGCGTAGCAGCAGGCCGAGGTCTTCGAGGGTGAACCAGGCGACGCGGAGTCCTTGTTCGACAGCCAGGTGGCCGAGTGCTTCGAGGAAGAACGTCTTCCCGGTGCCGGAGGGGCCGCAGACGACGAGGTTCTCCCGCCGGCCGACCCATTCCAGGGTCCGCAGTGCTTGTTGGGTGGGGGCCGGGATCGAGGATGCTGTGTCCTGCCAGGCGTCGAAGGTTTTGCCGGTGGGGAACCCGGCCGCGGTGCGGCGGGTGGCCAGCGCGGAGCGTTCCCTTCCGGTGACCTCCTCGACGAGGAGGGCTTTGACGACTTCGGCGGGGTCCCAGCGTTGCGCTCGGGCGGTGGCGAGGATGTCAGGTGCTGCGGTGCGCATGTAGGGCAACCGCATCCGGCGCAGCAACGCTTCCAGGTCGGCCGGTAGCGGCGGGGCGACCGGAACCCCAGCCACCGGGGCGCTCTGGCCGGTCATGAGGCGATCTCCTCGGGGTTGGTGGTGCCGTAGGTGGCCCAGCCGCGGGTGCCTTGGGTCAGGGACTGGTCCTCGCTGGC
>PEKW01000016.1:171-1368 GCA_002796995.1 Rhizobium sp. | reverse complement strand
GCCCGCGGCGGCGGCCTCGACCAGCCAGATCCGCGCCCCTTCACCCAGGGCGAGGAACTCGCTGTCAGCCACCGACTTGGGTGTGGGGGTCCGTTCCAGGGCGCCGGCTGGTGCGGGCGGGAAGTGCGTGTCGTCGAGGATCGGCGTGCCGGGGGTCGCGCGTCGGTGGCGGGCGACCTCGACCGGGCCCGTGTCGGTGAGGTGGCAGATCACGATCTGCTCATCCGCGCCGCGGCCGTGGACGCGGACCCAGACCGTGGCCCCGCAGAGCCGGTGAGGGACGGAGTACTGGCCGTGTTCGAAGTTCACCATCGGCGTGTTGTCCGGCACCACCCTCGTGGTCCCGAACGCGACCGTGAACGGCGCCGCCGCGACAGGATGCAACCGCGGCCGTTCCTCGGCCAGCATCTCGACCGGGGCCCGTCGGGTGACCCGATGCGGACGACTGTTCACCAGGTCGCAGAACGCCTCGCAGGCGGCCTCGAGGTCGGCGAACGTGTCGTAGGCGTCGCGCAGGTTGGCGTCGGTGGGCACCAGGTCGGCCTTCGCGAGCTTCACCGATGATTCGGTGCCACCCTTGCTCGCCGGGTCCGCCGGAACACATGTGTGAACGGTCACCGCGTAATGCGCAGCGAAGGCGACCAGCTGCTGGTTCCGCACCGGGATCCCGGCGATGTGCTCACTGGTGACGGTCTTCTCGTTGTCGGTCAACACATACGTCGGGACGCCCCCGATCCGGCGGAACGTGACATCCAAAGCCGCGAACACCGAGGGCAGGGTCTTGTCCCGCAGCGGCAGCACCACCCGGAACCTCGACCACGCGACCCAGGCCACGAACAGCACCGTCTTGACCCCGTCGATCAACGGCCCGTCGCCGTAGTCGTACTGCAACCACATCCCCGGCTCGGTCACCCACGGCCGATGGACCCTGCGGTTCCCGACCCGGAACGCGGTCTTCGCGGCCGCGACCGCGCGGCGGGTGGTGCGCTCCGAGCCGGTGTAGCCCAGCCATACCAGCTTCTGGTGGACCCTGTCGGCGCGGACCTTCCCCTTCGACCGCTCGACCCACTCCTCGACCTTGTCCAGGTAGTCGTCGATCAACCGGGACCGGCGGGCCGTCCCCGACGGCGGGCCACCCAGCTTGTCGCGGGCCTCCACATAGCGTTTCACCGTGTGATGAGAACACCCCACCAACTC
>PEKW01000016.1:0-143 GCA_002796995.1 Rhizobium sp. | reverse complement strand
CGAGGAAGGGACGCCGACCGCGGACGCGGCCAGGCAACGGATGTCGTGTCGGGCAGATCCCATGGCCACCACCGGGCAGATTTCATGACCGCCAGCGGGCAACTACATGACCGTCACTGGGCATTTTTCCGTGTCCGCCGACA
>PEKW01000006.1 GCA_002796995.1 Rhizobium sp. | reverse complement strand
CCAATCCGGAATATGCAGCCCTGATCCAGGAAAAGGTTGCCGGCGCCAATTCGCCGGAACTCGTGACGGCTTTCCTTGCTGCCAGCAATGAAGTCCAGACGGCGGCGCTCGGTGGTCTCACCGGTGGCGCGACCGGCGGCGGCGGTGCAGCAGGCATCGGCGGCGGCGGCAATGCCGGTCTCGGTACCGCGGGCCTCGGCGGCGACACCGTCTACACCCAGGGCACTGGCGGCTTTTCCGCAAGCGGTAGCGGCCAGTACTTCGGCTCGTCCAATGGCGGCAACGGCAGCGTCAGCCCGACCCAGTAAGGCTTTCGGAGCCTCGATCCTCAATGCCGTCGCGTGAGCGACGGCATATGACGTCTATTGTTTTGTGAGGTGCTTTGTTGCTGTCCCCAGATAAGATCGCCTCCCGTGACGCAAATGAGTGGGGATCGGATACTGGATCGGACGCTTCCGGCGATCTCGAAAAGCTGATCGCGATGGCCCGCCGCCAATGGCGCGTGGTGGCCGTTTCGGTGGTTGCGACCCTGATCGTCGCCTTCGGGTATATCCTGACGGCCGTGCCGCTCTACACCGCCAATACTTCCGTTCTCATCGACCGCAGCAAGAGCAGCATCGTCGACCAGCTGTCGGCCATGGGCGGCGTCGATGCGGACGAGGCATCCATTCTCAGCCAGGTCGAGCTTCTGCGCTCCGACACCATTGCCGGTGCCGTCGTCACCAAGCTGAAGCTTGCCGACGATCCCGGTTTCATGGCGTCCAGCGGTTCCCCGGTCTCGTCGATCACCGGCGTGATCGGCAGTCTTTTCAATTTCACAGGCTGGTTCGCACCTGACGTCGAGACCGCCGAGGATATCGAGCGGAAGAAGAACGCAGCGATCTCCAGGCTTCTGTCGGGTCTCGAAGTGTCCCGCGTCGGCCGTACCTTCGTGCTCGAAATCAGCTTTACTTCGCCCAGCGCCGGCGAAGCGGCCCGCATCGCCCGGGCCGTCGCGGATGCCTATCTGGTCGACAAGCTGGAGTCCAAATACGACGCCACGCGCCGCGCCAGCATCTGGCTGCAGGAGCGCATCGACGAACTGAAGCAGAAGGCGGTCGAATCCGACCTCGCCGTGCAGAAGTTCCGCGCCGAAAACGGTCTGGTGACTGCGGACGGCCGTCTGGTCAGCGACCAGCAGCTGACCGAGCTCAACAGCGCCCTGATCGTGGCGCAGGCCGATGTCGCCAAGGCCCAGGCACGCTACGACCGCATCAAGTCGATCATCGATTCCGGACGCACCGACGCTATCGTCACCGACGTGCTGGACAGCTCGATCTCCAACGATCTGCGCAAGAAATATCTCGAAGCCTCCAAGCTCGAAGCCGAGATCTCGAACCGGCTTGGCCCGAACCATGTGCAGGCGGTCCGGCTTCGTTCGGAAATGAGCGAGTTCCAGCGGCTGATGTTCGAGGAACTCGGGCGCATCGCGGAGAGCTACCAGAGCGAAGTGACTGTGGCCCAGTCGCGGTTGAAATCGCTGCAGGAAAACGTGACCGCCGCCCAGGGTGCCAGCGCCAGCGCCGGCGAGAGCCAGGTGCAGCTGCGTGAACTGGAACGCACCGCGGAATCCTACCGCAGCCTGTACCAGACCTTCCTGCAGCGCTTCCAGGAAGCGACCCAGCAGCAATCCTTCCCCGTCACCGAAGCGCGCGTCATCTCGGCCGCGACCATTCCGGGCGGGCCGAGCCATCCGCGCAAGCCGTTCATCCTGGCCCTGGGGCTCCTGATGGGCATCGGCATCGGTGGCGCGATTGGTGCATTCCGCGAGTTCCGCGACCGCTTCTTCCGCACCGGCGACCAGATCCGCGACGTTCTCGGCGTCGAATTCCTCGGCAGCGCGCCGCTGGTGGCGGAAAGCGACGTGCCGGTCGCCAAGGGCGGCGACCATCCGCGCAATATTCGCCGGGCGAGCGCGATCACCAGCTATGTGCTCGATCATCCGCTGTCGATGTTCGCCGAGACGCTACGCAGCACCAAGATCGCCGTCGATCTCGGCGTCAAGGTGGGCGGCGCCAAGGTCATCGGCATGATCTCGACCCTGCCGGGCGAGGGCAAGTCGACGGTGGCGATCAACTTCGCCGAACTCCTGGCCATGCAGGGCGCGAAGACGCTGCTGATCGACGCAGACCTGCGCAATCCGGGTGCCACCCGGGCGATCGGCCGTCATGCCGAAGCCGGCCTGCTCGAGGCGCTGATCGACAACCGCCCGATCCGCGACCTGCTCCTGCTCGATCCGAAGACCAAGCTCGCCTTCCTGCCGGCGGTGGTCACCCGCCGTGTGCCCCATTCCTCGGAGCTTCTGGCGTCGCAGGCCATGCATGCGATCATCGAATCCGCCAAGGACAATTTCGACTACATCATTCTCGATCTTCCGCCGCTTGCGCCGGTCGTCGATGCGCGCGCCGTGGCGACCCGGGTCGACAGCTTCGTCTACGTCATCGAATGGGGCAAGACGTCGCGCAAGGCCGTCGGGGCAGCCTTGTTCGCCGACCAGGAAATCGTGCGCAAATGCGCCGGCGTTGTTCTGAACAAGGTCGACGAGGAGAAGATGAAGCTCTATCGGACCTATGGTTCGAGCGAATATTACTATTCGCGCTATTCCTCCTACTACCACGAAGACTAGGACCAGTTCATGTCGCGTGTCCGTCCCGCGATCGCACTGTTCGTCGTCCTGTGCGGCGTGTTCCTAGTCGTCTCCATCATGGAGCTGCGGGCCTCCGCCCGCTTCGGCCAGTTGATGCTGATGGCTCGCTACCTCGAGAGCGGAACGCCCGTGACGCGGGCGTCCGTCACCAGCCTTGCCGCCTGGGCCGACGGCGTCGTCTCCGACGACTATTGCCGCTCGGATATCGTGCGGGCCGGGCTGACCGTGAAGCTCGCCGAACTCGACCAGCGCAATTCCTTCTACGACTATGATGCCTGGGCGGCCGGCCTTGCTGCGACCGAGCGCTATATCCGCCACGCCATCGGCTGCACGCCGACCGACGGCAATTTCTGGCTGAGGCTTGCCATGGTCCGGCGCGCCATCGCCGAGCGGCCGGAAGAGATCGCCTTTCTCATGCAGCAGTCGGTCAACTATGCGCCGGCCGAGCAGGCGGTTCTCGCTGGCCGCTTCACGGTCTGGAATGCCGCCGGTGAACGGACGCTCGAGGCGGCCCGGACCGCGCTCGACACGGATCTACAGACCCTCTTGCGCTATGGCGATGTGCGGCTGATCCGCCGGGTCGTGCAGAAGCCGGGAGAGGTGCTGCTGCCCCGTCTGCAGGCCGCCGCGGCCTCGCTGCCTGCGGAGCGCCAGGCAGAACTTTCGGCAGCCAAGATCACGTTCTAAGGGCCGGGGCGTGGTTCGAGGCGCGTTCTTGTGCGGTGCAATGAGTCAATGTTGCGCCGCCGTTGCCGCCATTCCCCGGGATTCGATGGTTTTGTGTGGCACTAAAACAATACTTTTGATTTGAAGGCTTCGTGGGTTAACCACAGGTTAAAAATCAAGATGACAATTGCTCATTGCTGTTTTATTTTGAATCTTAGTAAGGTGATCTGTAAAGATTGTAGGGGTTCACATTGGCGATTCTCGTTAGGTCCGAGTGCTCAAATCGTCAAAGCGATGCTTTTGAGCTGCGTATATCAGATACATATAAAGTAACTGATGTTTCGCTTGCCCTGCATCAAGAAAAGCCTCTGCATTTCGCGGCAAAGCGTGCACTCGATATAGGCATTTCTGCGCTCGCGCTGCTGATACTGTTGCCGTTCCTTCTGGTTGTGGCGCTTCTTATCAAACTGGACAGTCCAGGACCTGTGCTCTTCAAGCAGGAACGCTGGGGGATGGGCTGTGGCAAGATCCGTGTCTTCAAGTTCCGCTCCATGCGGACTGACCGCTGCGACGTCAGCGGCGTCAATCAGACTGTCCGCGACGATCCCCGCGTGACCCGTCTCGGCGCCATCATGCGGCGCACCAATATCGACGAGCTTCCGCAACTTTTGAATGTGCTGAAGGGTGACATGTCACTGGTCGGACCGCGCTGCCATGCGGTCGGCATGCTGGCGGCGGGCATGCCCTGTGAGGAGCTGGTTCCGGAATATCATCGCCGGCATGTGATGCGGCCGGGCATGACCGGACTGTCGCAGATGCGCGGGCTTCGCGGCCCGACGGATCGCCAGGGCAAGGCGCGTGCACGCATTGCCTGCGATCTCTACTACGTCGACAATTTCACCATCTGGCTCGATCTGCGCATCATCTTCGGCACCATCATTTCCGAACTCCGGGGCGGCAACGGCTTCTGAAGCTTTTGGCGGCGCCTGTTTCAAGCGTTCGATCGGGAACTGTCTTGCCGGTGCGACTAGCTCGGTGAGTTGGGCATGGCTTCGCAGGCCGAAGGCTGCGCCGTGACCAAGGCTGTGCGCTGGCGCATCGTCGTTCGGGAGGCTGTCAGCACCGTCGCTTGCGCGGGGCGCCCTCCGCCCGAAACCTCAGGAACATTCGGGTTGGCCGGCGACGGACCGGCGATCATCCCTGTTCCGACGGCATGAGCCTGTAGCCGACGCCCGGTTCGGTGCGGACAATCTTCGGCTGTGTCGGATCCCGCTCGATCTTCTGGCGAAGCTGGCCGATGAAGACCCGCAGATAGTGCAGGTCGTCCGCGTGGGCCGGCCCCCAGACCGATGTCAGCAATGTGCGATGGGTGACGACGCGGCCGGCGTGGCGGGAGAGATGCAGAAGCAGGTCGTATTCCTTGGGCGTGAGGCGGATCGTTTCCGGGCCGCGCGACACCAGGCGGTGGATCGGATCGATCGTCAGGCCGTCGACCTCCATGATCGAAGGCACCGCCTCGCTCCGGCCGCGGTGCCGCAGCGCGTTGCGAATGCGGGCTGTCAACTCGCCGATGCCGAAGGGCTTTTCGACATAGTCGTCGGCACCCAGGTCGAGCGCCGCGATCTTTTCGCTCTCGCGGTCGCGGGCCGAGAGGATGACGATCGGAATGTCGCTCCAGCCGCGCAGGCTAGCGATGACGTCCTTGCCGTCCATGTCGGGCAGGCCGAGATCGAGGATCACCAGATCCGGCGCCTGCGTCGCCACCGCCTTCAACGCCTCGGCGCCGGTCGCGGCCTCGATGACGTCATAGCCCGCTGCGGCTAGCGAGGGCTTGAGGAAGCGCTGGATCTGCGGCTCGTCGTCGACGACGAGAATACGCGACAGGGTCATCTCGGCTCGGTCCTCGATCCCTCGGCTCCGGGAAAGCGCATCACGATACGTGTCCCTCTCTTCTTCAGTGCCGGGCTTTCGGCATGGATCTTTCCACCCATCGCCTCGACAAAACCGCGGGCGATCGAGAGGCCGAGACCCGTTCCGGGCGCCCGCCCGTCCGGCTTGCCCCTGCGATAGAATTTTTCGAAGACCCGGTCCAGGTCTTCCGACGGAATGCCCTTGCCGAGATCGGTGACCGAAATCAGCACATCAGCGCCGTCCCGCCGCGCATAGACGTTGATCGGCTCGTCGCCGCCATATTTGACGGCATTGTCGAGCAGGTTGAACAGAACCTGCGACAGCAGCACGCTGTCGCCCTTGATCAGCGGGAGATCGGAGGCGATGCCCGTTTCGATCGCGCGGCCGGGTGCATATTTGCGCGTCCGGTCGACGGCGGATTGGATCACGTCGGTCACGTCAACCCAGTCCTGCTTGGGCTTCAGCGTGCCGGCCTCGATACGCGTCATGTCGAGCAGGTTGGCGACGAAACGGCTCATGCGACCGCTTTCCTCCTCGATCGATTGGAGAAGGTCGTCGCGATTTTCCGGCGTCATGCGCTCGCCGAGCTGGCGAAGACCGGTCACGGCGCCGGTGATGGTCGCCAGCGGCGTCCTGAGATCGTGGGAGATGGAGGAGAGAAGAGCCTCCCTGTAGCGCTCTCCCTCGAGGCGGGCGGCCTGCGCCACAGTCTCCTCGGCAAGCCGGGCGCGATCGAGGGCGATCGCCGTCTGGTCGAGGATGGCGGTGAGGGTTCGTTCGGCGTTGAGGTCGAGCCTTTCATTGGTGTGTTCGATGCCGCAGACGCCGGCGATCCCGTGCGGCCCGAGCAGGGGGCGAAATTCGAAACGGCTGTTCGGCAGCGTGCCTGTCCCGTATCCCGCCGGTTCGCGCTTCTCCTGCGCCCAGCGGGCAGCCGTCAGGTCGGTCACGTCGAGTTCCGTATCCGGTGGCCAGGCGGCGGCGACCGCCAGTTCCTCGTTGCGCACGGTCAGCAGCACGACCTTTCTCCTCAGGCTGGTCTGCAACTGCGAAACGGTGAGCCAGATGGCGTCGTCGGTCTTGGCCGTGCTCGCGAGCTTTCGCGAGAAATCATACAGCGATTGCAGCGCCGTCGCCCTGACCCGGGCGATCTCGGCCTGCTCGCGGATGCGCGAGGCAAAGCCGCCGGCGATGATGGCGACGGCGAGGAAGATGAACAGCGCGAAGACCTCGTGCGCCGCGGCGATCGTGAAGGTGTGCAGCGGATCGATGAAGAAGAAATTGTAGGCGAGCGTCGACAGCAGGGCGGCAAGGAAGGCGGAGAGATAGCCCCCGGCCACCGAGGCGCCCAGCACGGCAAGCAGGAAAAGCAGGGAGATGTTCGGCAGATCGACGAACTGGTCGATCACCCGGCCAACGGCCGTGGTGGAGGCGACGAATCCGACGGCGATTGCCGCAGACTTGCGAAGCGCAACCAGGCTCGGTGCGAGCGGCTGCAAGGACGGCCGCCGCCTTTCGCGTTTGTCGGGCGTGACCATGTAGACGCCGAGCCCGGAGGCCTTCCGTGACAACGCGTCCGGCAGCGAACGGGAGAGGAGCCGCTCCAGCCCGCGCCGGCGTCGCGTGCCGATGACGATCTGCGTGGCGTGTTCGCGGCGGGCGAGCTTCAGGATCTCGTCGACGAAATCATGGCCGATGATGCGTCGGGTCTCGGCGCCCAGCTGCTCTGCCAGGCGAAAGAGGGTCTCGATCTTCTGCAGGCGTTCAGGGGTTTCCACCTCGCGGTCGGCACGCTCGATGGATACGACGATCCAGGGCGCGTTCAGCCCCGATGCCAGGCGGCTCGCCACGCGAACCACCTTCTCCGACAGGGCATCGGAACCCACGCAGACGATCAGCCGTTCGCCGGTCGCCCAGGGGCCGTCGATGGCGTTCTGCTTCAGGTAGTCGACCATCTGGTCGTCGACGCGGTCCGCCGTGCGGCGAAGCGCAAGTTCGCGCAGCGCGGTCAGATTACCGAGGCGGAAGAAGCGGTCGACGGCGCGGCTGGCGCTGTCCGGCAGATAGACCTTGCCTTCCTTCAGCCGGTCGATGAGTTCGGTCGGCGGCAGGTCGACGAGGATGACTTCGTCAGCGCGTTTGAGGACGAGGTCCGGCACGCGTTCGCGCACGGTGACGCCGGTGATCTGGGCGACGAGATCGGCCAGGCTTTCGAGATGCTGGATGTTGAGCGCCGTCCACACGTCGATGCCGGCGGCGATCAGTTCCTCGATGTCCTGGTGGCGCTTGGGGTGGCGGCTGCCTTCGGGGTTGGAGTGCGCCAGTTCGTCCACGATGACGATGCGGGGCTTGCGGGCGAGGGCCGCATCGAGGTCGAGTTCCTCCAGCATGCGGCCGCGATGGGCGATGCGTTGTCTCGGCAGGACCTCAAGACCCTCTAGGAGGGCCGCCGTTTCGCCGCGGCCGTGGGTCTCGACCAGGCCGACGACGACGTCGATGCCGTCGGCCTTCAATCGCCCGGCGCGAGACAGCATGGCGTAGGTCTTGCCGACGCCGGGCGCTGCGCCCAGGAAAACGGTCAGCTTGCCCCGGCGGTCTTTCTCCGCCAGGGCAAGCAGGGCATCCGGATCCGGTCTGCGGGTCTTGTCGCGATCGTCGTCCGCCATTCGTCCTCTCACGTCTTCAGGGCATCAAGCTTCAGATTGAGCTCTAGCACGTTGATACGCGGTTCACCGACGAAACCGAAGTCGCGATTTTCGATCCCCTGTTCGACCAGATCGGCGACCGCCGCCTCTGGCAGTCCCCGGGCCTTGGCCACGCGGGCAATCTGTGCGCGGGCGAAGTCCGGCGATATATGCGGGTCGAGGCCCGAGCCCGAGGTCGTGACGGAATCGGCGGGGACCGCGGCTGTCATGCCCGTTGCCTTCAGCCGTTCGACATCGGCGGCGACACGGTCCCGGAGCTTGACGGACGTGGTGCCCAGGTTGGAGCCGGATGACGCGCCGGCATTGTAGGCTTCCGGTCCGGTCGCGGAGGGGCGCGGCCAGAAATAGCGCTCCGAGGTGAAGGTTTGGCCGATCAGGACGGAACCGATCACGGTTCCGTCCTTCTCGATCAGGCTGCCGTTTGCCGCAGCCGGAAGGACAGCCTGGGCGATACCGGTGACCGCCAGCGGAAAGGCGAGGCCGGTCAAGGCCGTCATGGCGACGACGAGAGTGATTGCGGGGCGAAGATGATGGATCATGGTTACACCAGATGAAGAGCGCTGACCGCAAGGTCGATGACCTTGATGCCGGCAAAGGGAAGGACGAGGCCGCCCAGACCGTAGACGAGAAGGTTGCGCCGCAGCAGCGAGGCAGCACCCGCCGGGCGATAGGCGACGCCCTTGAGGGCCAGCGGTATGAGAGCCACGATGATCAGGGCATTGAAGATGACTGCCGACAGGATGGCGGATTGCGGCGAGGCCAGCCCCATGACGTTCAGGGCCTTGAGCGCCGGATAGGTGGCGACGAACAGTGCCGGGATGATGGCGAAATACTTGGCCACATCGTTGGCGATGGAGAATGTCGTCAGCGAGCCGCGCGTCATCAGCAACTGCTTGCCGATTTCGACGATCTCGATGAGCTTGGTCGGGCTGGAATCGAGGTCCACCATGTTGGCGGCCTCGCGGGCGGCCTGGGTGCCGGTCTGCATGGCGACGCCGACATCGGCCTGGGCAAGCGCCGGTGCATCATTGGTACCGTCGCCGCACATGGCGATCAGCCGGCCGCCCTGCTGTTCGCGCCGGATGAAGGCAAGCTTGTCTTCCGGGGTCGCCTGGGCGAGGTAGTCGTCGACGCCGGCTTCCGAGGCGATCGCGGCTGCGGTCACCGGGTTGTCGCCGGTCACCATCACGGTGCGGATGCCCATGGCGCGGAGGGCTGCGAAACGCTCCTTGATGCCGGGTTTCACCACGTCCTTCAGGTGGATGACGCCGAGCAGCCGGTCGCCGTCCGCCACGGCCAGCGGCGTGCCACCGCTTCGGGCCACGATATCCACCGCACGGCGGAACTCGGAAGGCGCGTCGTCTTCGGACACGCCGGCAAATTTCCGCACGGCATCCACCGCGCCCTTCCGTAACTGCCGCCCTCCCTGGTCGATACCCGACAGACGGGTTTCGGCGGTGAAGGCGACGACGGCATCGAAGCGGGCCTCGGGCGTGGCAATGCCGTGCTCGCCCGTGGCCAGCGCGACGATGGAACGGCCCTCCGGGGTTTCGTCGGACAGGCTGGCCAGAAGGGCCGCCTCCGCAAGCTGCGCCTGGGTGACGCCCGGAACGGGCAGGAAGTCGCTCGCCATGCGGTTGCCGAAGGTGATCGTCCCGGTCTTGTCGAGCAGCAGGGTATCGACGTCGCCGGCGGCCTCCACTGCGCGTCCCGAGGTGGCGATGACGTTGAAGCGAACGAGACGGTCCATGCCGGCAATGCCGATGGCGGACAGCAGGCCCCCGATCGTCGTCGGGATCAGGGTGACCAGCAGGGCGGCCAGGACCGTGACGGAGATGACGGTGCCGGAATAGCCGGCCAATCCCCAGATGGCGACGCAGACAAGCAAGAAGATCAGCGTCAGGCCGGACAGCAGGATCGACAGCGCGATCTCGTTCGGCGTCTTCTGGCGCTGGGCGCCTTCGATGAGCGCGATCATGCGGTCGACGAAGGAGGAACCGGGCGCGACGGTGATCTTCACCTTGATCTCGTCGGACAGCACCTGCGTGCCGCCGGTCACGGCCGAACGGTCGCCGCCGGATTCACGGATCACCGGCGCAGATTCCCCGGTGATCGCGCTTTCGTTGACCGAGGCAGCACCCTCGATCACTTCGCCGTCGCCGGGGATCAGTTCGCCTGCCGCGACGAGGACGATGTCGCCGATCTTGAGGCTGGGGGCAGGCACGGCCTGGATATTGCCGTCAGACGACAGACGGCGGGCCGTCAGTTCGGACTTGGTGCGCTTCAGGCTGTCGGCCTGGGCGCGGCCGCGTCCTTCCGCCACGGCTTCGGCAAAGGTGGCGAAGAGGACGGTGAACCAGAGCCAGGCGGCGATCTGGCCGGAGAAGCCGGCGTCGGACGCGCTGGTTATGAGGTCGCGGATGAAAAGTACGGTGACGACAGCCGCCACGACCTCGGTCACGAAGATCACGGGATTGCGCAGCAATTGCCGGGGATCGAGCTTGAGCACCGCGTCGCGCGCTGCCGGCAGGAGGATGGCTGGGTCGAGAAAACCCGGTGCCTTACGGTCTTTTGACATGGACTGTTCCTTCAGAAGGTCTGGCCGGCGAGCATCGCGAAATGTTCGACGATGGGGCCGAGGGCAAGGGCCGGGAAGAACTGCAGCCCGCCGAGGATGAGGATGATGCCGATGAGCAGGCCGACGAATAGCGGACCGTCGGTCGGGAAGGTGCCGGCGGACGCAGGCGATTTCACCTTGGCGGCGAGCGACCCGGCAATGGCCATGACCGGGACGACATAGGCGAAGCGGCCGAGCAGCATGGCGATGCCGAGCGTGGTGTTGTACCAGGGCGTATTGCCGGTGAGCCCGCCGAAGGCCGAGCCGTTATTGCCGGCCGCAGACGTATAGGCATAGAGAATTTCCGACAGGCCATGCGGGCCGGCCGTGCCGACGCTTGCCACAGCAAAGGGCAGCATGGCCGAGACGGCGGTGAAGCCGAGAATGGCGAGCGGCAGGATGAGGACGGCGAGCATGGCATATTTCATCTCGCGGCCCTCGATCTTCTTGCCGAGGAATTCCGGCGTGCGACCGACCATGAGGCCCGCCACGAAGACGGAAAGCAGGGCGAAGACCAGCATGCCGTAGAGGCCCGAGCCGACGCCGCCGGGCAAAACCTCGCCGAGCTGGATCAGGAACATCGGCACCAGGCCGCCGAGACCGGTGAAGGAACCGTGCATGCCGTTGACGCCGCCGTCCGACAGGCCGGTGGTGACGGCCGCATAGAGTGCGGTTGTGGCCTGGCCGAAGCGGACTTCCTTGCCCTCCATGTTGCCCAGCGCCGGATCGACGCCAAGCGAAGTCAGGATCGGATTGCCCTGGGCTTCCGCCCAATAGGTCACCGCGACGCCGGCGATCAGAAGCACGGCCATGGCCGAGACCAGGGCCCAGCCCTGGCGGCGATTGCCGACCATATGGCCGAAGGTGTAGACGAGCGCCGCGGAAATCGACAGCATGGCGAAGATGTTGAGATAGTTCGACCAGGCCGTCGGGTTCTCGAAGGGATGGGCGGCATTGACGTTGTAGAAGCCACCGCCATTCGTGCCGAGCTGCTTGATCGCTTCCTGGGAGGCGACGGGACCAAGCGCGATGACCTGTTGGCCGCCTTCGAGCGTCGTTGCGGTCACCGAGGCGTCGAGCGTCTGGGGCAGGCCCATGGCCACGAAAGCCAGGGCGACGACGATGGCGATCGGCAGCAGCACGTAGAGCGTGGCGCGGGTCATGTCGACCCAGAAATTGCCGAGCGTCGAGACCTTGGACCGAACGAAGGCCCGGCTGAAGGCGACAGCCAGCGCCATGCCGGTTGCAGCCGACAGGAAGTTCTGCACGGTGAGGCCGGCCATCTGGGCGAAATGGCCGAGCGTCGTTTCACCGGCATAGTTCTGCCAGTTGGTGTTGGTGACGAAGGACACCGCCGTGTTGAAGGCGAGATCCGGCGCCATGCCGGCAAAACCCTGAGGGTTGAGCGGCAGGTAGGCCTGCAGCCTGAGGATCGCGTAAAGAGCGAGGAAACCTGCCAGCGAAAAGGTCAGCATGGAAACCGTGTAGGCGAGCCAGCCCTGCTCCTTGTCGCGCTGGATGCCGGCCATGCGATAGAGACCGAGTTCCACGGGGGCAAGAACGGGTGAGAGGAATGTGCGCTCGCCGGAAAACACCCGCGCCATGTACAGCCCAAGGGGCTTGATGGCGACGAGCACGGCGAGGAAAAGGAGGCTGATCTGCAGCCACCCGACAATGGTCATGGGATTACTCCTCGAATATCAGAAGCGTTCGGGCCGCAGAAGCGTGACCACGAGATAGACGCCAAGGGCGACGGCAACGAAAAGACCGAAAAGAGGCTCAAGCATGCTTGCCTCCGTCACAGCCGGTCGAGGGCGCGGGCGTAGAGCGCGAGCACGAGAAGCGTGCCGCCGCCGAGAGCGAGGAAGATGAGGTCGGACATGTCCAATTCTCCTGTTGATGCAGAAAGAGAATTAAGGGCGGCCGGGGTCAGGTTTCGATTGGGGAGTCGTCAGGCAGGCATAAGGAAAAGATAAAGGCGACCTTGGCCGGGTGCGAGGCACTTCACGAGCGACTGCTAGGCGAACTGCCGACGAAGACGTCGGGTCTGGACGGTTGGTGCCGTGCTGGTGACGGCGGCCGAGCGCGATGAAACGCTACGCCTGCGTATGTTGCAGCGCAAGCCTGTGGCCCGATCGCCTTGTTGCTCGGTCAGTGACGGCGGATCTAGTGGGATCGAGACCTTCGCGTGCGGGCAAGCGAGATGGAAGCGAGCGGTGCCAGCAGGGTGGCGAAGAACAGCGCGAGCCCCGGCAGTTGCAGGGAGAAATCGAGCGCCGAATGCAGGAGGGCCAGAATGAGGATGGCAATGCCCATGGCCGGATATATCCGGGCCTTGCGGCGCTCCCTGAGGCCGGTCATGAAGCTCTTCATCAGGGCGGCGACGGCGATCGCCAGGCACACCAGGAAGATGGCGCCGAGGCCGAGCTTCCCTTCCAAATAGAAATTGTGGGCCCGATCCCAGACGCCCTCGAACGAGCATTCCGCCGAGCGATAGGCGGGAAAGCCCAGTTCGAACGTTCCGAAGCCCATGCCGGTCAAAGGATAATCTCCGATGGCGCGAAGAATGCTCAGGGCCACGCAGAGGCGGCTTTCGTCCACGCCGCCCACTTCGGCTCGCAGCATGGCACGTCCGGAAAACACCAGCCCGATGAGGAGCAGCCCGGCAATGACCGCGGCAATGGCAATCAGCCGGGAGCGCGTCTGCCTGCTGCTGACGGGAGAGGCGTAGCGCGAGGCCTGCTGGCGCGTCGCCGCCAGATAGGTGAGGAAAAACAGCATGGAGACGAAGGTGCTGGCAATGCCGGCGCGCGATTGGGTCAGCATCAGCCCGGTGATGGTCGGCACGAGCAGGCAGAACAGCAGGACGGCCTGACCCGTGCCGCGGGATTTTCGGCCGGGCTTTCCATCGATCAGGCGACGCAGCAGCGCCGTGAGTGTGCCCTCCTGTTCGGACTGCCAGAGCAGACCGGTCAGCAGGATAGTGGTGAAGCCGAGAAAGGTCGCCGCGGTATTGCGGTTGACGAAGACCGCAGTGAAATTGCGCAGATAGTCGCGCTTTTCCCAGAACAGCAGGTAGTTCGGAAACAGCAGATACTGCACGAGGCTGAGCGTCGCGATAACGCCGGCGGAGACTGCCAGCCACTGCAGCATCGTGCTTGCCCGCTCCTCGGAACGACAGAGTACGAGCCCGCCCATGAAGGCGACGAATGGGGCTGCAATCTGGATAAGGACGGAGAAGGTGTCGGCGCGCGCCACCGAGATCGCACCGCCGCTGCGCCCGCTGGCCGCATTCGCGTCGGGCCAGCCGGGATTGGCAAAGCCGGTGAAGGACAAATCGACCGTCTGAAGGACAATCCACAGAGACAGCACAAAGAGAATCGACAGGGCAAGGCGGAACAGGCCGTAGGTCCGCTGCGGTGCACCCAGAAGGATCGCTGCGCCGCTGGCCACCACGAAGGTCAGCGAGGCGAAGATATTGGTGCTTTCTACGGATACGGATCCGCGCGGCAGCAGGCCCGCGACCGAAATCGCGATGAAGGCGAAGAACAGCGCGGCCTCCACTCGGTTCTGAACGGCGCCGTTTTCGCTCCGCTCGCTCGTCAACGACATGACTTCATTCCTGGTCGCCTGTTTCTCACCAATTGCAGCGCTCAATTCCCTGGTCGCAACCCTGTCGTGCGAGACTATCATTCGGTACAACCGTAAAGAATTGACGTCAGCCCGCCAGCCCCTCGATTGCTGCAGCATTGATCTGCCGTTTTAGCGGTGCCTGACGTTCGTTGTCCAGAGGACCACCTGGACGCGTACAAGTGTACAGCAATACATGTCACACAATGTTCACATGTTGCCGGGCGACACTATCGCGAAGTTCATGTCCACTTCGACGACCAATTTTGGTGTCTTGGCTCTTTTCCCAGTTATTTTAATTGAATTATCACACGAATAACTGGTTGTTGCCGCGACAGGGGATGTCAAGCGCCGAAGGACTGTTTCGGCTCTCGCGGACCTCACGTTAACTAATCGTAATCTATCTTGTTGCGCCGCACCACGACGACGAATATTGTAAGTCTGTCAATGAATACATCGCTGAAATTACATATATACGCTGTCGCACTGAAATAGCTGCAAAAAGGGGAATAAATGGCGAAGGTAGCTCTGATAACCGGCGTAACGGGGCAGGATGGGGCCTATTTGGCCGAACTTTTGCTTGCAAAGGGCTATATTGTCCATGGGATCAAGCGCAGATCTTCCTCGTTCAACACGGGGCGAATCGAGCACATCTACCAGGATCCGCACGAAAAGGATCAGCGCTTCAAACTCCACTACGGCGATCTGACGGATTCGACAAACCTCATCCGCGTTGTGCAGGAATGCCAGCCGGACGAGATCTACAACCTTGCAGCCCAGTCGCATGTCGCGGTGTCCTTCGAGACGCCGGAATATACCGCCAATTCCGACGCCATTGGCGCGCTGAGGCTTCTCGAGGCGATCCGCATCCTGAAGCTCGAGAACAAGACGCGCTTCTACCAGGCGTCCACCTCCGAACTTTACGGCCTGGTGCAGGAAGTGCCGCAGAGCGAGAAGACCCCCTTCTATCCCCGCAGCCCCTATGCGGCCGCCAAGCTCTACGCCTACTGGATCGTCGTGAACTATCGCGAAGCCTATGGCATGCATTGCAGCAACGGCATCCTGTTCAACCATGAGAGCCCGCTGCGCGGCGAAACCTTCGTCACCCGCAAGATCTCCCGCGCCGCAGCGGCGATCCGGCTCGGCAAGCAGGAAAAGCTCTATCTCGGCAATCTCGACGCCAAGCGCGACTGGGGCCATGCGCGGGAATATGTCCGCGGCATGTGGCTGATGCTGCAGCAGGACATTCCCGACGACTACGTTCTGGCGACCGGCGAAACCACGGAAGTGCGCAAGTTCGTCGAGTGGGCCTTCGAAGACGTCGGCATGCGGCTCGAATGGCGCGGCGAAGGCGTCAACGAGAAAGGTTACGACGCCGTCACCGGCAAGTGCATCGTCGAAGTCGATCCCCGCTATTTCCGCCCGACCGAAGTCGACCTGCTGATCGGCGATCCGACCAAGGCCCATGAGAAGCTGGGCTGGAAGCATGAAACGAGCGTCCGGGCGCTGTGCCGCGAAATGGTCAACGAAGACCTGAAGGTGATGCAGACCGCGACGATCATGAAAGAGGCCTGATTGATGTACGATCTGGCTGGAAAGCGGGTTTGGGTCGCAGGGCATCGCGGCATGGTCGGATCGGCCATCATACGCCGGCTCGCCTCGGAGGGCTGCGAAGTCCTGACCGCAGGGCGCGCCGAACTGGATCTCCGGCGGCAGGATGCCGTCGAAGCCTGGATGGACAAGAACCGCCCGGACGCCGTCTTTCTCGCCGCGGCCAAGGTCGGTGGCATTCTGGCTAACGACACCTATCCGGCCGACTTCCTCTACGAGAACCTGATCCTCGAGACGAACGTGATTCACGCCGCCTACCGCAGCGGCGTGGAGAAGCTGCTCTTCCTCGGATCCTCCTGCATCTATCCGAAATTCGCCCCCCAGCCGATCACCGAGGACGCGCTTCTGACCGGCCCGCTGGAGCCGACCAATGAATGGTATGCGATCGCCAAGATTGCCGGGATCAAGCTCTGCCAGGCCTATCGGCGCCAGCACGGCTGCGACTTCATCTCCGCCATGCCGACCAATCTCTACGGGCCNNNNGCGCATGACGCGAAGCAATCCGGTGCGGGCGCGATCACGGTCTGGGGCACGGGCACGCCGCGGCGCGAATTCCTGCATGTCGACGACTGCGCGGATGCCTGCGTCTTCCTGATGAAGTCCTATTCCGGCGAGAGCCACGTCAATGTCGGCTCGGGCGAGGACATCACCATTCTGGAACTGACGAAGCTGGTCTGCGACGTCGTGGGCTTCAGCGGCGGGATCGAGCACGACCTGTCCAAGCCCGACGGCACGCCGCGCAAGCTGATGAGCGCGGAGCGGCTGCGGAGCATGGGCTGGGCTCCAAGGATTGCGCTCGCCGACGGCATTGCCGAGGCGTACCGCGCGTTTCAGGACGGCCAGTTCGTCGACCGCAAGGCAGGGACCGAGGCATGAGCGATATCTTCCACACGTCGCCGCTTCAGGACCTTCCCGCCTCGCGGCAATCGGCCGAGGGGGCAAGCCTGACCTCCAGCAAGGTTCTGGTCTACGGCATGAACTACGCACCGGAAATGGCAGGGGTCGGACGCTATACCGGCGAGATCGCCGAGCACCTGGCGAGCCTCGGTGCCGATGTGACCGTGGTCACCACCCCGCCGCACTATCCCGGCTGGAAGGTCCAGCAGAACCATGGAAACCGCTATTCCAAGGCACGGGAAGAACGCGTGATGGTGTTTCGGGTGCCGCTGTTGCTGCGCGAGAAGATGGGCGGCATCTGGCGGTTGCTGGCGCCGGCAAGCTTTGCGCTCACCTCCGCGCCGGTGGTGTTCTGGCAGATCCTCAAGCGCCGGCCGGCGACCGTGTTCTGCGTCGAGCCCACCCTCTTTGCCGCGCCTGTCGCGCAGTTCGCCGCCTGGCTGGTGGGCGCGCGGACCGTTCTGCACGTGCAGGATCTCGAAGTCGATGCCGCCTTCGCCGTCGGCCACCTGGCCGGGTTCAAATGGCTGAAGGCGGTTGGATATGTCTTTGAGCGAATGACGCTTCGTAAGTTCGATAGGGTAGTCACCATCTCCAACCGCATGGCGGAAAAGCTTGCTGCGAAGGGCATCTCAGCCAACAGACTCTCGGTGGTCCGCAACTGGGTGGATCTCTCGCACATCTATCCGATGTCCGATGTAAGTCCCTACAGGGCTGAGCTCGGATTTGCCGACCAAGATTTTGTGATTCTCTATTCCGGCAATATCGGCGCGAAACAGGGACTAAATGTTCTTCTCGACGCTGCCGAGCGTCTTGATGGCGACAGAGATATCCATTTCGTGATAGCCGGTGAAGGGCCGAACAAGGCTGACTTGAAGGCGCGCTACGGCCACCTGAAGAATGTCCGGTTCCTTCCGTTTCAACCTTATGCGCGGCTGAACGAGTTTCTCAACATGCCTGACCTCCATGTCCTCCCGCAAGAGCCGGATGCGGCCGATCTGGTGCTTCCGTCGAAACTCGGGGGCATGCTGGCAAGTGGGAAACGAGTCTTGGTAACGGCGAATGAAGAGACAGAACTTGCCGAATTTTTGGGTGAAGCGTCCATAATAATCCCACCCGGAAACGCCGAACTGATGGCCGCACGCATCCGAAGCGCACGCGATGAGGTTGACAGCTCTCATGAGATGAGAATTGAGCGCGCAACACTTTTGGCAAAGGATACTGGTATGGCCAGACTTGTTGCTAATATCACCTGATCGATATTCTGATGCGATCGATTGGCGCGAAATAAATCAGGGCGGTGATCCTCATGGCTATTTTTACGCGAGCGCGTGTTTTACTGAGCGCGGTGTATTCATACTCCGCAGATTTCAGGCGGTTTTGGACGTATTCGCAGAATGGTCGACCGCTGCGCAACACGGACACGGCGCGTGCCCATATGCTGCGGATCTCCCACGCGTTGGAGAAGGGGATGGTTCTGCCTACGCCGCGGCCGGGTTTTGGGCAGGACAAGATAAATCAGCTGATTGGAATTATCGGCGAAACCTCCGCACGCTGGAATGTCTCCCATGTCGAGAAGATTGCTTTTGCCACAATCGAACGGGTGGTCGAATTCCACAATGCCCGTGATTTGAGATTGCCAGAAATCTCGGCCCAGCTTGGTGCTCTCAAGGCGCGTTTTCCCGAATTAGGTGAGAGCGCAGGAATTGAGGCGGGAGCGTTGACTGTGCGCAAGGCCGATCTGATCGCTTCGCTCCCGAATGATCCGGATGCATTTTTTGGTAGCCGAAGAAGTGTTCGGCTCTTTGGTCCCCGCGAGACATTCGATTTCTCATGCCTGGAACATGCCGTCCGACTGGCTCAGCGTTCTCCTTCGGTCTGCAACCGCCAAACCGGGAAGGCTTACATCTTCACCAAATCCTCCGATATCGATCTGTTGCTGAGTTATCAGGACGGCAATAAGGGGTTCGGCAACACAGCGTCTGCTCTGGTCGTCTGCACCTCGGACCTTAGCAACTTCTACAAAGTTGGTGAGCGAAACCAAGGCTTCGTAGATGGTGGACTATTCGCGATGACGCTCGTTTACGCGTTCCATGCTCTCGGTGTCGGAACGTGCATGTTGAATTGGAGTCAATCCGCCCATTCAGACCGCAGCTTCCGCAAGGTCTGCAAGATTCCGGAGAAAGAGGTCATCATTACGATGATCGCCGTGGGTCCTCTCCGAGAGGAATACCAAGTTGCGCAATCGCCGCGCCGTGAACCCAGCGATGTACTCTTTATTGATGATCCAGCCATTGTCGTATCGTCCCCACTGAAGGTGATGTGATGAAAGTCGGAATCCTGACCTATCACGACACTAACAACTTCGGCGCGCAGCTGCAGGCTGCGTCCGTCCAGCGTTTTCTGCAAGCCGAAGGATTTGACGCGGAATTAATAGATTTTCGGCCATACAGACATGAGATCCGCCGGAATATGACCTTGCTTCGGGCAATCAAGCGCTTGGACTTCAAAGGGCTGAAACGCGAACTTGCGAGCAATAGGCGTTTTCGTAACTCGATTTTTGGAATGGCAAAAGTCTCCGCGCGCAGTGCCTTCTTCAGTTCACAGATACCTGCTTTGAGCCAACGCTATGATGCAATTGTATGCGGTAGCGACGAACTGTGGAATTTTGGCAACTATCGCGGCTACATGGCACCCTATATTCTCGATTTTGCCGTGCGTCCGAACGTACGCAAGATCAGTTATGCGGCGTCGATAGGCTCCTACAAGCCTTCGCCGGAAATGCGTGACAAAATGAAGAAAGCCTTGATGGATTTTTCCGCCATCCTCGTGCGGGATCCGACGACCTTGGCATTTGCCAACGAGCTCGGCTTTGAGGCGAAAAGAGTTGTGGATCCTACCTTTCTAGCTGATCTAGACCCGATCAGGCCACCTATCGATGACTACATCATGATGTCAGGGGTCATGAAGACTCCGCAGGTAACACAGGCTCTGGAGGCTGCGCAGTCACTGGGGCTGAGAGTAGTTACCGTCGGTGTTCGATACCCTGGACACGCCGAACTCCACGTTCCGGCCACTCCGCGAGAATGGATCGGCTACGTCAAATACGCGCGTCACCACATTACTTCGCTTTTCCATGGAGCGGCGCTTTCTCTTAAGTATGAGACACCCTTCTGCGTGTTTCGAACTCTGGGCAAGGAACAAAAGATATTCTCGTTGTTGGATTGGATGGGGGAGCCATCCCGCAGCGTAAGTCCAGAGGCCAGCGCGGAAGAGATTACGCGAGTGGTGACTAGCGATTTGTCGGCAGAACTTCAAATGACCCGAGACGGCAGGATCGCGGAATCCCGCACCTTGTTTCTCTCTGCACTGGCGGGTAGTGACTGATGTTGCAGAAGAGCAAGGGGCCGGATCGTTCGATCGTTGCCAAAGGCATGCTTGGACTGGCGTCACGGTGGTGCTTGCTAAGCTTATGTCAATTGTTAGCCAGATTGTTCTGGGTTATTTGCTCAGCGTTGAAACCTATGCCGTTTTTGCTGCAGCCACCGCTGCACTCGCATTTGTATCGGGGTTTCAGAATTCTGGTGTGGGGAAAGTTCTTGTTCAGCGCCAGGCCGAATACGACAGTATCGCAGCCGACCTTACGGGTTTCGCCATCTATCTCGGTGCCGCTGGAGCTTTTGTGCTGATTCTAATCGCAATCGGAATATCCGCCGGTTACGAAATGCCTGTCCTGCTGCCTATATTGGCGATCAGTGCAATTACGATACCATTCATCAGCGTAAATAGCGTATACACTGCCAAGCAAAGTGTTGCCCTAAATTTTAAATCAATATCCTTTTATTCTACATTGTATACGGCAATATACTATGTTTTTCTTTTGCTCGCAGCTTCGCTGGGCGCTGAAGGATTCAGTATCGCTCTGGCCACTTTGTTTGCTGCTGTCATTATGCACATTGTCTACATCCGTCAGATAGGACTCTTGACAGTAAATCTAACATTCTCATCTTCGTCATTTTGGTCAGTCTTCGGCGCGCTTAAGTGGACAATGTTGTCCAGCTATATATTTGGATTCACGCAAAGCGGGGATTACCTCGTTCTGGGAAGGCTCTTCGATAAGCAAGAATTGGGCTACTATTACTTCGGATTCATGCTTACTGCAAACATTGGTCTTTTGTTGTCTCTGGCGATCAGCCAGACACTCATGCCAGTCTTTTCGAAGATTAAGGACGATTCATTGCGCCTGAAGCGCGCTTTTATGAAGGCGAGTGAGACTATTGCTTTTCTGTCTTCCCTCATTTGCCTTGGTATCGTGGCGGTTGTTCCGGAAGCCGTTCATTTTCTGTGGGCAGGAAAATGGGATCCATCAATCTTCGTTGCCGTTGCTATGGCGTTTACATTCCCGTTGCGGGTCCTCGCATCAATGGCGGCTGTGGCACTTGAGGCCCGCGGCAGGTGGCGTCAGCGCACGATGTTGCTCTTGTACGATGCGCTGGGGATCATGATTTTTGCAGGTGTTGGCGGGTGGTGGGGTGGCTTGACTGGCGCGGCCGTCGCCGTAGCGCTCCATCGTGGGATCACTGGTCTGTTGGCATTTCCTGTGGCCATGCGAGCCCTCGATTTCCGCTACCATGAGGTTGGGAACTACTTCCTGCAGTCCTGCATGCCGTTCTTTCCCATCGCGGCGTTCGTCATAGGGTTCAAACAATGGCTCGGACCCGTGCAGGGCGGTGTGCAGCAGGTCTTGAGCGCTGCGGGTATTGCAGGTGCGGCAGCCGCGGTCTTCGTAGGAGTAACGTTCCTAACAAATCGAAAGGTGCTGGGGTATTTCGTCCCGGCGATCAACAGGCGGGCATGATAGCCATGGTAGACCCCGTGACCAACCAGGAGACCAAAGGGGTTTCGCTGACCAGCGACTTAGCTTCGCCGCACGTCGTTGGCGTCATTCTGGGCAATGAGGGATACGGCGTTCGCCGTGGCTGGCTGAGCCTGCTCTCCGGCTTCCAGGCGCGCGGCGTGCCGGTGTCGGCCCTCGTCTTGCAGGAGGGCGAGATCGCGGCTCTCATTCGGGCACGCGGCGTCGAGGTGACCGCGGGCGGGCTTCAGCCTCCTCCGGCCCTGCAGGGAAGTGGCGCGGGCAAGTTTCTGCTCTTGCTCAAGCGAGCTGTGGCGCAGTTGAAAGCCGTTTCCGTCGTTCGCCGGGAGATCCGCAGAAGCGGGGCTAACATGCTTTTGCTGCGCAGTCCGGCGGAAGTACTGCTCGCCGGTCTTGCCGCGCGATTGTCGGGCATTCGGGCCTATTGGCTGATGCCGAATGCGATCAGCTCGGGTTATCCCTTCGACCTCAACCGACGCGTCTATCGCTTCGTGTTCAAGCATCTGAACGTGGTGCCGATTGCCAACAGCCGGTTCACCGACACCACGATCGGCCCCGGAAACTTCGAGCGGCACGTTTGCCATCTCGGTATCAGCCAGGCGGAATTCGACCCGACTGTTCCGGGAACCATTCGCCGCGCGGAACTCGGCATCCCGGAGGATGCCATGGTGCTTGGCGTCTTTGCCCGGATGGTGGCCGACAAAGGGCAGCGGCGGCTCGCCGAAGCCCTTTCGGATCTCGGCGAGGAGGCCGCCCGCGTTCATCTCCTGCTGTGTGGCGGGCCGCTCGACAGCGCCTATGCCACCGAACTTAATACCTTCGTGCAAGGTCACGGCCTTGCTGGTCGCGTGCACTTCACCGGGCCGATCAGCGACGTGGCGTCCTACTACAAGATCTGCGACGTCGTGGTGAACAGCCGGCTCGATCCGGAACCCTTCGGCTTCTCGGTGATCGAGGGCATGATGCTCGGCAAGCCGGTGCTGGCCCATAAGGCCGGCGGTCCGGGCGAAACCGTGGTCGACGGGCTCACCGGATGGCACATCGAGGGGCCTGACAGACAAGCCTTCGTTGTCGCGCTGCGGCGGGTGCTTGCAGACCTGCCGCGTCTGGCGGAAATCGGCCAGGCGGCGCGGGCGCATGCGCTTGCCAATTTCACCAGCTACAAGATGGTGGGGCGGATCGTCGATATCGTGGCCGGAGGGAGGAAGGCGTGAACACCCGTTCCCAGCCGATCTGGATTTCACGGCTGCTGCTCGTCTCCGGAACGGGCATGGCGCTGATCTATTCGGGCTATATCCTTGCCTGGGTGAAAACGAGCGGCACGGGCGAGGACAGTTTCGTCGAGATCGCCATCGCGCTGGTGATCGGCATGAGCATGCTCTTTGCCGCCTCCTACAAGCGCGCCGTCTCGCTGACCGCCTACCACGTGCTCTATCTCCTGCCGATCCTGCTCTATTTTCTCGTTTCGGTGACGTCGGCCTACTACTATCAGGACACCAAGATCTTCCTGTGGCTGCTGTTCGGCGTGGTCTACCTCGGCCTGCTGAGCCAGGCCGACATCGCCAAGTCGCGGGTCGTGGATGGCTTCCTGCTGGTCGGCCTGATCGAGCTCATGTTCTTCCTCGCCTTCAACCGCGAGGCGATCTTCTCCTATTCCGGCGGCCGGGGTCGCGTTTCCTTCGACAACTCGGCCTATACGCTGACCGCCTATGCGATCGCCGGCGGCACGCTCGCCGCGCTTTACTCCATGGTCTTCATGGGCAAGGCCTGGCTGCGCTCCATCGCCGTGCTCGGCCTTTCCATCATCGTGATCTTGGGGACCGGCACCCGTTCGGTTCTCGTGGGATTGGTAGCGGCAGTTTTCTGGCTCTACTTCTTCAACCGGATAGGCAGGCTCGCGCTACGCCGCGTGGTTATCTACACGGGCACGGCATTCGTGATCGCGGCCCTGGTCTTCTCGTCTGTCCCCAGCCTACGCGACAGGCTTGCCAATACCCTTGACCTAATGATGTCAGGTGTCAGCACATTGTCGGGCAGTACGGAGTACGAAGCCTCTGCTGAAGGACGACGAATTTCGCGCGAGATCGGCATCGACAACTTCATGCGCAATCCGCTCAGCGGATCGGGCTACAGGACCCGTCAGCTCGATTTCCCCCTGCTTCAGGCCTATCAGGATTTCGGCATATTCTTCGGGCTCGCCTTCACCTTCGCCTTCCTCATTCTTCCCTACCTCGTCGCGTTCAAGGCGTTCCGGCGGGGCACGGATTCGGAGAAGTTCATTTCCGCGCTCTTCATCCTGAACTCACCCCGCCTGTTCCTGCACGGCACGACCTATGACTGGGTGACGTTCACCTTCGTCGTGCCGGTCTACAGCGTGTTGCTGAATAGGCCGGAATGGGGGCTGCTCTTCTCCCGAAGGGGACGCGAGCAAACCTATTCGCTTCACAAGGACGCCCTCAATGCCGAGCGTTAATGTGATCTATCACCAGTTCCCGCACTACCGGCGGCCGATCATGCTGGAACTCGTGGAAAACGGGGCGAACGACTATCGGTTCTTTGCAAGCGTCGAGCCCGTTGCGGGGATCGTGCCTTTCGCCGGCGACGACAAGGTGCGGGTGACGCCCCTCCATTTTCGTGTGTGGCACGGACTATGGCTGCTCAAGGGCTATTGGCCGGCCGTGGTCGACCGCAGCTGTGACGCCCTGATCATCCTTGCCAATCCCAATATGCCCGCAAGCTGGCTTATGGCGATCGTCGGGCGGCTGACGGGCAAGAAGGTCCTGTTCTGGACCCATGGATGGCTCAAGCCGGAACTGTTCTTCAAGCGGATGTTCCGCAACCTGTATTTCCGGCTTGCGGATCACATGCTGGTCTACGGCGAGCGCTCACGAAAAATCGGCATTTCGCTCGGCTATCCGGCGGATCGCATCACGGTGGTCTATAACAGCCTGGATTTCGAGCGTGCCAAGGCTCTTGTCGCTCAGATTGAGAGCGGGGGGGAGGCGCTGCCAAAGCCACAGGATCTGTTCGCCGAGAAGGACCGCCCGCTGATCATCTGCACTGCCCGCCTGACGAGACTCTGCCGCTTCGATCTACTGCTCCACGCGGCGGAGAAGCTGAAGAATGAAGGGCGTCCAGTGAATGTGCTTCTGGTCGGTGACGGCACAGAGCGTCAGTCTCTCGAGCAACTGGCTCGCGAACTCGGCGTCGATGCGCATTTCTACGGCGCTTGCTACGACGAGCAAATTCTCGCTCGCCTCATCTATTTTTCGGACCTGACGGTTTCTCCCGGCAAGATTGGTCTCACGGTGATTCATAGTCTCAGCTATGGGACACCGGCCATCACCCACGGTGATCTCGATGAACAGATGCCGGAGGTTGAGACCATCCTGCCCGGAGAGACCGGCGCCTTTTTCGAGAGGGGCAATGCCGACGATCTGGCGAGCACGATCAAAGCGTGGCTTCAGTCCGGCAAGGACCGAACCGCTGTGCGGAAGGCCTGCTACGACATGATCGCGGGCAACTGGAATCCCCGCCAACAACGCATTCTCATCGAAACGGCTATCGAAAAGGTCTGCGGTCAGCGGGAGGGGCGGTCATGAGCAAACGCGGCGCAATGCCTCTCGTCCCTGCGCCGATGCGGGTGTCGGCGAAAATGATCGATCAATGCCGTCGGATCGTGGACCGGCCTGCCAAACGCCAGCTGCGCCAGCTCGTCAATTGGTACCTGACCCGGAAGAACCGCCTGGGCGAGATGGGCGATGGTTTTCAACTGGGCTTAAAAACGCGGGTTCCCGCCGGCAGCAGGCTTGGGCGGTATGCCTATATCGGCCGGGGCTTCAGTGCCCCCAGTCCGGTCTGCGTCGGGGACTTCTGCATGATCTCGACCGGGGTGACTATCGTCGCCAATGACCACGGCGTGGATGATCCCGAGACGCCCATGCGCCTAGCCTTTCGCTGGGCGCATCACGTGACCGTGTTCGAAGCGGACGCCTGGATCGGGCATGGCGCGATCATTCGGGCCGGTGTCCGGATTGGGCGCGGTGCGATGGTCGCGGCCGGTTCCGTCGTGACGAAGGACGTCGAACCCTATGCCATCGTTGGCGGCAATCCGGCCCGCCTGATCCGCACGCGCTTCGACGAAGCGGCCATCATTCGCCAGGACGCGCTGCTCTATGGTGCCGCGTCCGCACCCGCGACACGGAGTTCCTAATTGGACAAGAAGCGCATCGGTATCCTCACCTACCATTTTTCCGAGAACTTCGGAGCCTTGATGCAGGCCTACGGCCTGCGGCAGTGGATGATCAATCAGGGCCATGATGCCGAATTCGTCAACTATCATCCGCGCTATGTGGAAGAGGGGGGCGACTTCGAGCAGATCTTCAGTCCGGCGCGGTTTCGCCGCAATCTGAAGATCGCCTATCTTCGTCTGTCGACACTTCAGCGAAGGCTGTTCGGCAGCCGCCTTCAGACCGAGCAATTCGAAGCTTTCCGCCGCGAGGTGCTCGGCGTGACCGGACGGCGACTGGAAAGCCAGGCCGAGGTCGAAGCGTTTTTCGCCAGCATTGAGGGCCGCTTCGACGTCCTCGTCTGCGGCAGCGACCAGATCTGGAACCCGTCCGCCCAGAAGGGGCTCGACGCCGTCTATTTTCTTGCCATGAGCGATGCCGCCGGTGCGCGCCACGTCGCCTACGCCCCGAGTTTCGGCAAGGGCAGCCTCGTTCCTTCGTTCGACGGGGAGGTGAAGCGTTATCTCGCCGGCATGCATGGGCTTTCCGTGCGCGAGCAGAGCGGCGTTGATATCGTGCGCAGGATTACCGGCCGGGAGGCGGTTTGCGTACCCGATCCGACCATCCTACTTGGCGACTTCTCCGGCCTGCTGAAAACGGCCGAAGCAGTCCCCGCGGGGCAGGTCTTCTGCTATGCACTGCGCACGGGTGACGGCATTCGCGAGGTGGCGGAACTCGTCTCTCAGACGACCGGTGCGCCGATAGCCTCTCCCTACAATGTCCACCGGCGTTGGCGCGAGATCGGCCAGACCGTCTATCCTTCGCCGGCCGGTTGGGTGGCCATGATCGAGAAGTCCTCCTTCGTCGTGACGAACTCTTTCCACGGGACCGTGTTGAGCATCCTGTTGAAAAAGCCGTTCCTCACCGTCGGACTGCCGGGCGCCAAGGGCGGGCTCAACGAACGCGTGCGCAATCTATTGCAGCAGTTGGACCTGATGGACCGCTTCGTCGAAGCGGGCGACCGGGATGCCGTGTCCCGGCGCATCGGTCAACCGATTGACTGGGAGGCGGTACAGCGCGCAATCGAAGATCTACAGCAAATCGGCCGTAGTTACCTTGTTGGGCAATTGCAGGAAGTTAGCGGGCGCGGCCATGAGTGAGTTCGCCAATCTGCGCTATGTCGACACTATGCCTCGATCGCTCAAGGTGAAGCGAGGGCTTTGGGTTCTAGTCTGGTTGCTTTTCTTTCGCCCGACGCCTCGCGGCATATTCAACGGCTGGAGGTTGTTTCTTCTGCGCCTGTTCGGTGCCCGCATAGGCAGGGGCTCCAAAGTGGCTGCCTCCTGTTTCGTCTGGGCGCCCTGGAATCTCGAGATGGGCGAGTTCTCGGTTCTAGGCGACGGCGTCGATTGTTACACGATGGACAAGATCCGAATTGGCTCCAAAGTTGCCGTAAGCCAGAGATGTTTCCTGTGCACCGGTTCGCACGACATTACGTCATTGCGGCGTCCCCTCATCACCAAGCCGATCACAATCGGGGATCATTGCTGGATCGCCGCGGAATCGATGGTCATGCCAGGTATCAATATTGCGGAGGGCAGTGTCATAGGCGCACGCTCTCTGGTTACCAAAGACATGCCGTCATGGTCCGTCTGCGCAGGACATCCCTGCGTTGCTATTAGGCCTCGCAGGTTGGCACCTGGAATCAGTCTGCCGACCAAAGGCGCTTGACCTGCACCGCGATGGAGAATGCTCGTGGCTGAACTCTTAGATAAGATCCGGAAGACTCTTTTGTTCGTGACCGAGTACTTCTCGGACGCCGTCAGCTATTTCCGCTATTGTGGAATTTCTCCATTCCAGGACCCAAACCGCAAGCTCTTTTACAAGATCCTCATTGAGGCACATGCTTTGGAGAAGGGTCTCTCGTTGGCGCAGCCTCGTCCCCTTTTCGGTGTGTCCAAGATCCGTTTCTTGATCAGTGCCCTCGACCGCTACGATGTTTCATTCTCGCGCCTTCCCGGCGAGATGGTGTGCGGCATCTTTCACGCATACCTGGATTTGCATCAGGCACTCGGCGTCAGCGATCCGCTGCTTCATGATGTGAGTGCGTTTCTGACGCGCTACGAAAGAACTTGGGACGTAACGCCGAACGGTGGCCTTCGGCATATGGAGCGCGACGAATACCCTCAGATTCCCGATGCCGCACGCCTGATTACTTCCCGTCACAGCACCAGGATGTTCTTGCCGGACCATCTTCGATTGGAAGAGGTCGAGCGGGTCGTACATATTGCCCAATCCGCACCCTCTCAGTGCAATCGTCAGTCTGCGAAGGCCTACTTCTATCAGGAGCGAGTGGACATAGACCGCCTTCTGCGGCTTCAGGCGGGTTCGGCGGGCTTTGCGCAGGACGTGAACAATCTGTTCGTCATCACCTCGGACCTTGCAGCATGGGGTGGGGCGCAACAGCGCAATCAGGCCTATGTCGACGGTGCTCTTTTTGCGATGAACCTAATGCTGGCCTGCCATGCTAGCGGTATCGCCTCATGTCCGCTCAATCTGGCTGTGACGCACAAGACTGGTGGTGCGATCTGCGGGGCGGGAGCTATTGGGGAGGGAGAACGGCTTATCATGATGATCGCGGTCGGCAGACCGGCTCTCCGCGACAGGCTGAAGATCGCACGATCACCACGCCGCCCGCTTCATGAGATTCTGGTCACGAAGCTGATTGGTGATCACTTGGAGCCACGATGACCTCGATTTCCGTCCTGATCCTCACATACAACGAAGAAATTCACATCGCCCGGGCGATCGAGAGCGTTGCTTCATTTGCCACTCAGATTGTGGTCGTCGATTCCTTTTCCTCCGATCGCACCGTGGAGATTGCCCGTTCGCTCGGCGCCACGGTGCTGCAAAACCCGTTCGTGAACCAGGCTCGGCAGTTCCAATGGGGACTGGAAAATGCGGCAATCTCTTCGGACTGGGTCATGCGGCTTGACGCCGACGAAGTGATCGAGCCGGAATTGGCGCGCGAGATCGCCGAGAAGCTGCCCACACTCGGGGCCGACGTCGCGGGCGTCAACCTGAAGCGCAAGCATATTTTCCTCGATCGCTTCATCCGCCACGGCGGCCGCTATCCGCTGATCCTGACGCGCCTCTGGCGGCGGGGGCAGGGACGGGTCGAGGATCGCTGGATGGATGAGCATGTCATCGTCTGGGGCGGGCGCACCGTCCTGTTCGACAATCCGTTCCGCGATCACAATCTTCATGATCTCGGCTATTTTACCGAGAAGCACAACAAATATGCCAGTCGAGAGGCCGTCGACGTGCTCAACCGTCGCTATGGTCTGTTCGCCGAGGATGCCGGGCTGACAAGCGAGGGCACCTCGCTTCAGGCGTCCGTGAAGCGCTTCGTCAAGGAGCGTATCTACAACCGGATCCCGTTTCCGGTATCGACGCTCGGATATTTCCTGTTCCGCTATGTGATCCAGCTCGGCTTCCTCGACGGACGCGAGGGCCTCATCTACCATTTCCTGCAGGGCTATTGGTATCGGTTCCTCGTCGGGGCCAAGGTCCTCGAGTTCGACAGGGCTATCCGGTCTCTGCCGACACCCGAGGACAAGTGCAAGGCCCTCGCGCGTTTGACGGGCCTTGCACTTTAGCCGGAACTCCTTTGTTCGCTGCAAGCGAGGCGAAGGCCACTACCATGATCCTTGCCCGACCCGGATGCTTACCATCCGAGCGCGTCAATCCGGGTGAGGATCGTCGCGCAGACCGCATTCATCGCCGTGACGGTCAGATGCGTGCCATCGACCTGCAGGCAGCTTGGGGGCGCGCGCCCGGCTGCCAGGGCGGCATTGTCCTCGGCGGATGCCGTCGCAAGGGCCTGCAGCGTGGGGTGCGGGTCGACGTAGCGAAGGCCGAAGCGCGAGGACAGCCAGTTGTTGCGGGCGTTCGTTGCTGCGATCTCCAACGCCGAAAGATTCACGCGACGCACGGAGCCGACAAAGACATGCCGGGCCGCCAATTCGGCCATACCCTCGAAGGTGGCAGGATCCAGGGCGGGGTCGGCCCCGTTGGCATCTCCATCCCAATATATCAGAACGCAGCCATGGAGGCCGGGATTGCTGCGCATGGTGGCGAGCTGCGTTGCCACCGTCGAGCCACCTGCACCTGACGACACGACGAGGCGGCTCGGGTTGGATGTCTCGATCCCCTGTTCGAGCGAGGCGCCGCCGGTTCCGGCCACATAACTGTCGCCGACCGCCCAGATGAAGCGCGGAGGGACAGTTTCGTGAGAGAACAAGGCGGCGGACAGAATTGTGCCGGTCCATTCCTCACCGGGCACGGGCGAGGCGCCGAGCCGCACCCAGCATGCCCCGGCGGGCGTGAAACCGGCCTGCTGGCCAAAGAGATTGGTCTCGTCAAACGCGACGAGCAAACGGCTCGATCCGTCGCACGAGATGTGGAGTGTGTGCTGGGCGCCCAGCGTGGCGAGACCAGCGGCGATCACGTGGGTAATCCGGTTGCTACCGTTGCTGTCGAGAGAGACGGTCATCGTACTGTCCGTGTTCAACGCGGCGCGGTAGCGGTTGCGCGCGCCATCGTCATCGAATGAGAAGAGGACCCTGGTCGATGCCGGAAGGCTGGCCGGCATGCGGAACCTGACGATGATCGTGAAGACGGGCGCCGCGAACCCGGCAAAGGCCACGGCCTCCTTGATCGAGAAGTTGTCGCCGTAGACCGTTCCCCCCGGGCCGGTAACCGTGCGCAGCCCGAGATAGTGAGACGAACCTTCGCCGCCGAATGTTCTTGTGGCTGTGACCGCAGTTGTCGTTGCGTTGGAAACCATCGCATTGCTTTGCGGCGACATTGTCGATGCGCGACTGGTAATGACCAGCGGGCTACCGGTGGCGGTCCCCTTCCTGTACGTGGCCTTGGCACGATAGGCCTTGCCCTGCTGGGTCGGGGCGGCGCCCGATCGCACGGTCGGATTGGTGAGACCCGTGCCGCTCATTTCCAGTTCGCCGGCGACCACGGCGACCGTTGCGCCGTTGAGGGACGTCCAGTCGCCGACGCCGAGCGACAGGTCGCCGTTCGGCAACAGCTCCGGCGCGTCGGCGGCGACGTAATCGCCGATCCTGCGCGTGCCGCCCGAAGCCGTGCCGCCGACGGCGGCAAGCGCTGCAGCCTCGGTCGCATAGACGCGGGCGTCATACCAGCCGCGGTTGTTCTCGAGGTCGAGGAACAGCAGCGGACGTCTTCCGGTGCCGTCCGTTGGCACCCAATGGGCGCCGTCGACGTTGCGGCCTCCAATGCCCATGTCGAGCCCGATCCCAAGTTTCATGTCATTCATCGTCCTCTCCTTGTCCTCTCGCGCCTGGCCGACGCGCTGGCCATCGAGGCTCCAGCCACGCCGATCACCTGATTATGGAGCACGGCGAGAGGACGGGGAAAAAGGGACAGCGATTTTGTTCGCAATTGACGGGAGGCAACCGGCTATGGCTGTTTCACCGGCACCTGCACGTCGCGAAAGGTGTTATCCCGGATCAGCAGCTCTTCTACCCCCTGGCCGACATTGATGCCTATATCCGTCCGCTCGATCTCGTTCTGCTCGACGAGGACATTGCGCATGGACGGCACCACGGGCGAGCGCCCGTCGATCCGGATCGTCGAGGCGGAGTGGAATTGGTTCTCCCGAATGACGATGCCGACGCTCAGAAGCGTATCGTTGCCCTTGAACTGCCGGCCGGTCACGGAGATTCCCGAGGTTCGTCTGAACGCGGACGCCGTGGTTTCGTTGCCGAGGAACTGGATATAGAAATTCGGCTGCGGGTGGCGGTAGTCGAGCGACATGGCGGAAAAACCGTTGCTTCGAAGCGAACGGTTGCCGGCAAACACATGCTTGTAGCCGGTGCCGAAAATCTGGGCGGCGCCGACATCCTGAAACAGGTTCCCGATGATCAGATAGTCTTCTTGGAGCGGTACGATGGTGACCCGGGTCGTGGCATCTGTTAATCCGGCGATGTCACGGTCCAGCTCGACCAGTTCGCCGGTTCTCCTCGTCACGCGCGCCATCAGCCCAAGCCCTCGGCCTTTCAGCACGAACAGCCCTGCACCCTCCCAGTTTCTGTCCGCTGATACGCCCAGTCCGCCGGCCGTGAGTTCGACCGTGTTGCCGGCCCTCGGCGTGATCGGACCGCGGTAATATCCGCCGGCCCCGTCGGTGGTCAGCGACTCCCGGTCCCACCCATAAAGGGTCTCGAAGGTGTTGTTGCGCATCAGGACGTTGCGTGCGGAAGGGCCGCCGAAGGTGTTGATACCGCCGCCGGACGCCTGAAGATCGGCACCGACGATGCGGTTGTTCTCAAACAGCACGCCGTCCGGTGCCGAAATGCCATACCAGCCGCGTCTGCCGATATGGAACGTATTGCCGGAAATGCGCGCGCCCACCGGCCTCGTCAGCACGAAGGGGCGCATAGAGGTGAGAATGTCGCAGTCTTCGACGACCACGTTGATTCCTGCCAGCAGCAGGCCGACGACGCCGGTCTTGGTGTGTTGACGCATCGCCTCGAGCCGCTTGCCGGGCTCGTCGGCTTCGAGGTGGCGCAAAAAGGAAGAAGCGCGAATGGTGACCCTGCGGATCGAGATGTCGCGACCGTCAGCGTCGCTGGGGTCGACGGAGAAACCGGCCTTGATGATGTGGCGATGGCGTTCCGCATTGATCGTCAGATCCTCGACGGCGATACTGCGGTATCCGGTGATGAGTGCCTGGGTCGGAGTCTCCGTGTCCTTCCAGATCAATGTCACCAGATCGCGGGACTCGCCCTTCAGCGAGACGCCATCGGGTATGTGCAGCGAGCCGCTCAGGCGATAATTGCCATATTTCAGTTTCAGGGCACCGCCGCCACGTTTGCCCAGAGCGGCGAGCGAGGCATTGATCCGGGCCGTGTCGTCGTTATCAGGACCGTCGGGCTGCTGGCTCGACAGTTCGATCACCGGACGATCGTTTGAAGCGACGGTTTCGACCTCGATCTTGCCCGCTTCCCGCCAGGCCGTGGCACCCCCGCGTCCATTCCACAGGCGGACGCTGTAGATATTCGGCGAAAGGTCCGCTGGCATGAGAAAACTCGCCGACCACGGATCGGGCTTTTCGACCTTGATATCGATTTCCCGGCCATCGGGAGCGATCAGCCTGGCCGTCGCCAATTCGCTCAAGGCGATATTGCGACCCGAAATCCTCAGCCATCCGCCCGCGCTTGCGGCCGGTCCCCTGTTGCCCTGAATCCAGTAGACATCGGGGGCATTCAATTGAACCACCACCGGCGTTTCCGCACTAGTCAGGGTCGCCGAATAGACGCCGGGCTCCAGACCGCTCGGGACCACGAAGGAGAGGGTGTTTACGGTCTTGGACAGGACTTCTGCCGGTTGGGGTGGAGGATCACCAATCGCGGCGCCGCCGATTGCGTCCGACAGGCGGGACACCTCGACCGCCTCGACGCGATCGAGATCGGCGCCGGTCAATTGCACCGTCTGCCCGGGCTTTACCGGGTCGCTCGCCCAGAACACCGTCGGTGCGGCACCCGCGGTTCCCCCCAGCATCAGGAATCCGACCGCAGCGCCCATGATCGCCGATAGTTGTTGAGCAAGGGCTGAAGCGGATTTGAAAGTCATGGGCGGGTTCCCTTTCGGGCGCCGTAAACGGCGCAGGCTTGGCATGTGCCACCCGAGGAGCGACACGTCGCCAACCTGACAGTTCGTCTGCCGCGCCGCAACAGGAAGCGTGGGACGGGCTAGAGGTCCGACCGCTTCGGCGCGGGAAACACCTTTCCGTCGAACAGTTTGCGCGCCGTGCGCAATGTGCCGATCCCTTGGATCTCGCCCGTCGCGGACCGGTGGACCAGCACCTCTGCAGCGCCGGACGGATGTTCGATGAGAAAGCGCTCGTCGGACGGCAGGCTGGCCAGTTCAGCGGGGACCGACCCGGGCAAGGTGCAGGCTGTGGCGACGCTGACCGCCGCGAAGACGCCGATCGAGGCATGACAGCGATGGGGAATGAAGCTGCGCGTGTTGATCGTGCCGCCGTTCAGGGCAGGGGAAACGAGCGTCATCTTCGGCACCGACTTCTCTACCACATCGCCGAGGTTCATCAGGGGGCCGGCCTTCAGCCGTACCGCCTCGAGCCTTGCCTTCAATTCGCTATCCGCATCAAGTGCCTCGCGGTTTTCGCTGCCGGTCAGGCCGAAATCCGCGGCGCGCAGGATGACGATCGGCATGCCGTTGTCGATCAGCGTGCAATCCATGCCGTCTATTCGGTCGAAAACCCGTCCCGTGGGCAGCAGCGCGCCGCACATCGAGCCCTCGGTGTTCTGGAACAGAAGCGGTATGGCGGCGTGACGACCGGGTACCCCGTCGATCTGCGCATCGCCGCGGTAGGTGACTCGGCCGTTCGGGGTGGAGACCTCGGCTAACGACACCTCGCCCGTGTTCAGCATGTGGATGCGCACGGGCGTCACGCCGTCCACGGCTGCCACCAGGCCTCGTTCGATGGCCGCGGGTCCGACGGCGGCGAGTATGTTGCCGCACCCCTGCGCATCGGAAACAAGCGCCTGATCGACGAACACCTGCAGGAACAGATAGTCAACTTCCGCATCGGGGCGCGTGGAGGGGGAGAGTATGGCAACCTTGGACGTGAGCGGATCGGCCCCGCCGATGCCGTCGATCTGGCGGGCGTCGGGGGAGCCCATGATGCGCAGGAGCAGGTCGTCCCGTTCGCTCGGATCGGCCGGAAGATCGCGGGCAAGAAAAACCGCCCCCTTCGAGGTGCCGCCGCGCATCCAGAGACAGGAGATACCGTCCGGGTCGTCCTCAGACATATTTCAGGCCCTTCTCTGCCAGTCTCTCGCGCATGGCATAGATGTCGAGTCCGAGTTCACCGGCGGCCAGCCGCTTGCGCTTGGCCTCTTCGGCGGCGAGGCGCTTGTCGGCGGCTTCGAGCACGCTTTCTGCCTCCGCGCGCTTGACCACGACCACGCCGTCGTCATCGGCGACGATCACGTCGCCCGCCTCGATGGCGGCGCCGGCGCAGACGATCGGCACGTTCACCGAGCCCAGCGTCTCCTTCACCGTGCCTTGCGCCGAGATCGCCTTGGACCAGACCGGAAAGTTCATCGCGGTCAGATCGCGGATGTCGCGCACGCCGGCGTCGATCACCAGACCCCGGCAGCCGCGGGCCTGGGCGGACGTTGCCAGCAGGTCGCCGAAATAGCCGTTGTCACAGGGGCTGGTCGGGGCGAGCACCAGGATGTCGCCGGCTTTCAGCTGCTCAATGGCGACGTGCACCATCCAGTTGTCACCGGGTGGTGCGGAGATGGTCACGGCCGAGCCGGCGATCTGCGCCCCGGAAAAGATCGGCCGCATGTAGCTCGCCAGCATACCCTTGCGGCCCTGTGCCTCGTGCACGGTCGCGACGCCCGCGCGGGCAAGGCCGTCGATCACGGCCGGATCGGCTCGCTGGATATTCTGGACGACGACGGCCATGTCAGTGCTCCTTCTTTACCGGCGGCGTACCGTGAGTGTGGAAGGTCTCGATCGTCTTCAGGCCCCAGGCCTGTCCCTTCCTGCGGTCGGCCTCGGTCCAGACGACCGGTTCCCAGTCCGGCTGGACGATGAGGCGTGCTCCGGCATTGGCAAGCTCGACACGATTGCCGGCCGGCTCCCAGACATAGAGAAAGAAGGTGCCCTGGATGGCGTGCTTGTGCGGCCCGGTCTCGATATGCACGCCGTTCTGCAGGAAGATGTCGGCCGCGCGCAGAATGTCCTCGCGCTGGTCTGTCGCATAGGTGACATGGTGCAGGCGCCCCACGCCGCCGCCATGTTCCTCCGTACAGGCGAGGTCGTAGGTCTTGTTGTTGATGGTGAACCAGCAGCCGCCGATCCGGCCGTTGTCGAGCTGGATCATTTCGGTCACCCGGCTGCCGAGGCAGGTCTGCATGAACCGGCGGAATTCAGAAACATCGGACGACAAAAGATTGAGGTGGTCCAGGCGGCGCGGTGCGGCTCCGGTAAAGGCCGAGGCCGTGTTCTTCAGCGCCGGTACATCGGCGCCTTTCGCCTGGTATTTCACCGTGTCCCAGTAGATCTCGAAGACATGACCGAAGGGGTCTTCGAAGCGGAAAGCGGGTCCGTGGCTCAGGTCGCCGTCGATCCAGCCGATCACCTTGTAACCGCTCGCCAGGATGGCCTTGACCCGGCGCTCCAGCGCCTCGGGGCTCGAGGCGCGATAGGCGACGTGGCCCACGCCTGTCGTGTCAGAGCGGGTCAGCATGAGCGAGCAGAACTCATAGTCGTCCCAGGCCCTCAGATAGGCGGAGGTATCGTCCCGGCCGGACAGCTTCAGGCCGTAGACGCGGGTGAAGAAGTCGAGGCTCTCCTCGAACTTGTCGGTATACATCTCGACATGGGCGAGATGGGCGATGTCGAAGCAGGGTTCCATGGCCGTCCCTCAGAGTTCGTCGACGGTGCGCGGGAAGACCGACTGGAAGCCTTCGGCATACTTGCAGTCGCGGCCGCCCGACTGGCCGCCGGAATTGCGCTTGAAATGATTGGCACGATTGATGGCGACGCGGGTGTAATAGTCCCACAGATGCTCCTGGCCTTCCATGCACTCGATGGCAGCGCGCTTCTTCTCCCACACCGGTGTGATGTCGAGGAAGGTGTCGGGCTTCCAGCCCATCTGCTCGGTCTGGTGCGGCTCGAAGAGATAGAGCTGCGGCGCGCCGAGCACCTTCTCGCCGGGATTGTGGCCCCAGGCCTGGGCGATCATGCGGCACTCGAGGGCCACCTGCGTCGCGTACATGTGGTCGGTATTGTAGGGATCGTATTGGGAGTGGCTGAGCATGAAGCGCGGCTGCACCTTGCGGATCACGTCGACCAGCGCGTTCTTGTCGTCGCGGGTGAGTTCCAGCGGATAGTCGCCGAGGTCCATGCAGATGAGATCGTGTACCCCGAGCGCTTGTGCCGCGCGTTCGGACTCGGCGCGGCGGGCGTCTTTGACGCGATCCAGCGTCATGCCTTCCTGCTTCCAAAGTTTCGCACTTTCGCCGCGTTCGCCGAAGGAAAGGCAAACCACTGTAACTGCGTAGCCGAGCTGCGCATGCAGCGCGATCGCGCCGCCGCAGCGCCAGACGAAATCAGCAGCGTGGGCGCTGATCACCAGGGCGGTTTTGCCCGCCACGTCTTCCTTGGACATCGTCGTGCCTCCCTGATCCTTGGACTACTAGGCATGCTACCCCCAGGGCGTCAGATCAAATCGAAAGGCAAAGACACTCCATAAGTTCAGGCTATAGGGTCTGGTATTGACTGGCGGGATTTGCCACAGTCGTCCCACAGAAAGGCGGGGTTCAGATGCCCGAGATTGTGGATGATTTTCCCGGTATCGCTCTGGTGGGGTTCGGCGAGGCGGGCCACGCCTTTGCCTCCGGTTGGTTTCCCCCGCCAGCTTTCCGACCGAGAGCCTATGACGTGAAACTGCAGGATGCCGGGATCGCCGGACCGGTTCTGGAACGCTGCGCAAGTGCCGGTGTGGAGCCGGCCGCCGACACGAAGAAGGCGCTTGAGGGCGCAGGCCTGATCTTCAGCGTGGTGACGGCGGACCAGGCGCTCGAGGCGGCGCGGGCCTGCGCGCCGCATCTGGCGCACGGTGCTCTCTGGCTCGACTGCAATTCCTGTGCGCCGCAGACCAAGCAGCAGGCGGCCGTGCTCATCGAGGCCGCGGGCGGCCGCTATGTCGATGTCGCCGTCATGGCACCGGTCTATCCCAAGCGTCATGAAGTGCCGCTGCTGCTCGCCGGTCCGAACGCGGCTCAGGCCGCGGTTCTCATCAAACGGCTGGGTATGCGACCGAGTGTGTCCGGTCCGAAGGTCGGCGATGCATCGAGCATCAAGATGTTGCGCTCCGTCATGATCAAGGGGCTGGAGGCGCTGACGACGGAATGCCTCCTCGCAGCGCGGCGGGCCGGCGTGGAGGATGCGGTCCTCGCATCGCTCCAGGCGTCCGATCCCGGCATCGACTGGCGCGCGCGGGGTTCCTACAATCTGGAGCGTATGATGGTGCATGGCGCGCGGCGCGCCGCCGAGGTCGAGGAGGTCTGTGCCACCCTGTGCGGCCTCGGTCTGCCCGACTGGATGAGCCGGGGCACCGTCGAATGGCAGAGGCTGGTATCGTCGCTCGATATCGATCCCGGGGAGGATGACCTGGCGCGGCGAAGCGATGCGGTCTTGGGCATTCTATGATCTCGCGAAACCTCAGACACCTTCGGCTGTTTGCCGGGGTTGCGGAACTGAAATCGCTCACGCTCACTTCGGAGAGATGGCACATCTCGCAGCCAGCCGTGACCCAGGCGATCAACAAGCTCGAGCGCGAGACCGGCGGAGCGCTGTTCGAGCGCAGCCGCCACGGATTCTTCCTCACGCCGCGTGGCGAGGTTCTCCTTGCCCGCGTGGAAAGCGCCTTCGCCCTGCTCGATCCGGTGCTGAACGACATCTCGCCGAGGTTGCGTTTGTCGTTGAGCTTCGCACAGCTCCAGGCTCTGGTCGCGGTCAGCGAGAGCGAGAATTTCACGTTGGCCGCCCGCCGCCTCGGCCTTGCCCAACCGACCGTGCATCGCGCCGTCACCCAGATAGAGCAGGAGGCGGCGCGCAGCCTGTTCGAGCGCACCTCCTTCGGCATCCTGCCGACGCGGCTCTGCCAGGCGCTGGCCCAGGCGGCCCGGCTGGCGATCTACGAGTTCGATCAGGCCGATGCGGAGCTGGCCGAGTTCAATGGCGGGGAAGCCGGGGCGATCGTCATTGGGGCCATGCCTCTGGCGCGGTCCGTCCTGCTGCCGCGGGCGCTTGCGCGCTTTCGCCAGCAGCAGCCGACCTATCCGGTGCGCATCCACGACGGCCCCTATGACGAACTGCTTGGAGCGCTTCGGCGCGGCGCGATCGATTTTCTCGTCGGTGCGTTGCGCGAACCGGCGCCGATCGGCGATGTGGTGCAGCAGCGGCTGTTCGACGATCGGCTGGCCCTGCTTGCCGGGCCGGATCATCCGCTCGCTTCGCGGACCGATATCACCGTCGAGGATCTGCTGGGTTATCCTTGGGTCGTTCCGCGTCTCGGCACGCCGACACGGGAGCAGTTCGAGACGATCTTCACTTCGGCCGGCAAGGAACCGCCGCGGCGACTGATCGAGTCCGGATCGCTTCTGCTGATGCGCGAGCTCCTGAACGAGAGCGAGCATCTCGGCTGCCTGTCGCGGCACCAGTCGCAGCGCGAATGCGATCACGAGCTGCTTATTTCGCTCACCTATCCGACGGACCATCTCGTGCGCCCGATCGGACTCACCTACCGGGAGTACTGGCGGCCGACGTCGGCGCAGAGCCTGATGCTCCGACTGGTCGCCGAAGTGGCGCCCGGCGCCGGCTGAGACGGCCTGCCCGGCGCCTTATGTCACCATGCGTCTTCTCCTCTTGAGGACACCTGAGACGCCCCGCGAACGAGATCCCCTCCCATTGCTCGGATCTTCAGGGCCCGCGAAACCGATGACAAGGTTTCGGGGCTTGCGGGCCGGGGCTTGGAGGATGTACGGCCAATGGCAGGGACGAGCGACGCGTTGATCGCGGGTCGCCGTCGGGATCAGGTTTTCAGCCCGCCAGCGGGCATCGGGAGAAGGACAGGACCATGAGCAGAACAGTTGTCATCGCCTCGGGCGTTCGCACCGCCATCGGCGACTTCGGTGGTTCCCTTGCGGGAATCTCGCCCTGCGACCTCGCCGCCAACGTGGCCCGCGAGGCGATTGCTCGCGCCGGCATTTCGCCGACCGACATCGGCCAGACGGTGTTCGGCCATGTCATTCATACCGCTCCCGAGGATATGTATATTTCCCGCGTCGCCGCGATCCGCGCCGGCGTGCCGGAAACCGCGCCGGCGCTGACGCTCAACCGCCTTTGCGGCTCGGGCCTTCAGGCGATCGTCACCGCTGCCGAGCAGATCATTCTCGGCAATGCCGACATCACGCTCGCCGGCGGTGCGGAAAGCATGAGCCGGGCCGGCCACCTGCTCACCCAGGCCCGGCACGGCCAGAAGATGGGCGACACGCTCGCCATCGACATGATGATCGGCGCGCTCACCGATCCCTTCGGCAACGGCCATATGGGGATAACCGCCGAGAACATTTCCGAGCGGACGGGTATCGATCGCGCCGCCCAGGATGCCTTCGCTCTGGAATCCCACAAGCGTGCGGCGCATGCCATTGCCGAGGGCCGCTTCGCCGAGCAGATCCTGCCGCTCACCGTCAAGCAGGGCCGCAAGGAGTTCGTTTTCGACACCGACGAGCATGTGCGCGCCGATGTGAAGCCCGAAGACCTGGCGAAGCTCCGCCCCGCCTTCCGAAAGGAGGGCACGGTCACGGCCGGCAATGCCAGCGGCATCAACGACGCCGGCGCCGCGGTGGTGCTCATGGAAGAGGGCGTGGCGGCTGCGCGGGGCGTCCGGCAGCTTGCCCGCATCGTCGCTTATGGCCTTGGCGGCGTCGCCCCCGAGGTGATGGGTCTTGGTCCCGTGCCGGCCGTCAAGCAGGCGCTGTCGCGGGCGGGCCTCAAGGTCTCCGATATCGACGTCATCGAATCGAACGAAGCCTTTGCCGTGCAGGCCTGTGCCGTTTCGGCGGAACTCGGCTTTACGCCGGAAAAGGTCAATCCGAACGGCGGCGCGATCGCGCTTGGCCACCCGGTCGGCGCATCGGGTGCGATCATCCTGATCAAGACGATCTATGAACTCATGCGCACCGGCGGACGTTATGGCCTCGCCACCATGTGCATCGGCGGCGGGCAAGGCATCGCGGTGATCGTCGAGAACCCGGCGCACGGCTGACCCGCCGGGTCGGCGTCTGACGCGTCGGTCGATGTGGTAAGTGTCTTGGATGTTGACTAGGGAGAGTGACATGGTCATCGACGATCCGGTCGTCATCGTTGGTTCCGCCCGCACGCCGATGGGCGGTTTCCAGGGCGCGCTCGCCGCAATGACGGCCTCCGAACTCGGCGCGGCGGCAATCCGCGCGGCGCTCGAGCGCGCCGGCGTACCGGCCGATGCAGTCGACGAAGTGGTCTTCGGCTGCGTGCTGCCCGCAGGGCAGGGACAGGCGCCGGCGCGCCAGGCCGCACTTGGCGCCGGCTTGCCGTTCTCGACGGGCGCGACCACGGTCAACAAGATGTGCGGCTCGGGCATGAAGGCGGCGATGCTGGCCCATGACCTGATCCTCGCCGGCAGTGCGCAGATCTGCGTCGCCGGCGGCATGGAGAGCATGACCAACGCCCCTTACCTGCTCGACCGCGCGCGCGGCGGCTACCGTCTCGGTCACGGGCGGGTCATCGATCACATGTTCCTCGACGGACTGGAAGACGCCTATGACAAGGGCCGGCTGATGGGGACCTTCGCCGAGGACTGCGCCGAGGCCTATCAGTTCACCCGCGAAGCGCAGGACGAATACGCGATCGCCTCGCTCGACCGGGCGGTGAAGGCGATCGACACCGGCGCCTTCCAGGAAGAGGTCGTACCTGTCACGGTGCGCACCGGCAAGGCCGAGCAGGTGGTCGACCGCGATGAACAGCCGGGCAAGGCCAAGCGCGACAAGATCCCGACGCTCAAGCCCGCCTTTCGCGAGGGCGGCACGGTGACGGCCGCCAATTCCAGTTCGATTTCGGATGGGGCCGCAGCCCTCGTGCTGATGCGCCGTTCTCGCGCCGAGGCTTCCGGTCTGACGCCGCTGGCGGTCATTCGCGGCCATGCCACCCATGCCCAGGCGCCCGGTCTCTTCGCCACGGCACCCATCGGCGCCTTGCAAAAGCTCTCCGAGCGAACCGGCTGGTCGCTGAAGGACGTCGACCTGTTCGAGATCAACGAGGCCTTCGCCGTCGTCGCCATGGCGGCGATGCGCGACCTCGACCTGCCGCATGACAAGGTCAACGTGCATGGCGGGGCCTGTGCGCTCGGCCATCCGATCGGCGCCTCTGGCGCCCGCGTCATGGTCACGCTGCTGGCGGCGCTCCGTCGCCATGGATTGAAGCGCGGCATGGCGACGCTGTGCATCGGCGGCGGCGAGGCGACCGCCACTGCCGTCGAACTCTGCTGACGCGGAAACGCTACCTACCAACCGAGGGATTGCGGCTTTTCGCCTTCCTCCTCTACTGAACGCCTTTCCAAGTCGCAGGGACAGACTGCAGTTGCGCATCAAATCAGACCGAGCGGGCTACCTCTTCGCCCTTGCCACCTATGTCATCTTCGCAGCGCAGGACGCCATTTCGAAGCATCTGGGCCAGAGCTATTCGCCGGTGATGATCACCATGATCCGCTACTGGGCCTTCGGCGCTTTTGCCGTGGCGCTGGCCATGCGCGCGCCCGGCGGCCTGAAGATGGCGATGACGACCACCCGGCCGTATCTCCAGGTCTTTCGCGGCCTGTTGCTGGCGACCCAGATCGTCACCGCGATCTTCTGCTTCTGGCTGGTCGGGCTTGCCCATTCCCAGGCGATCTTCGCCGCGACCCCGCTGCTGGTCGCTGCCCTCTCCGTGCCGGTGCTCGGCGAACACGTCGGCTGGCGCCGCTGGCTGGCGATCGGTGCCGGCTTCGTCGGCGTGATGTTCATCCTGAAGCCGGATGCCGGGATCTTCGATCCGATCCTGCTTCTGGCCGTGCTCAATGCATTCATGCTGGCCGGATACGCCCTTGCCACCCGACTCGTCGCCCGCAGCGATCCGCCGATGACCAGTTTCTTCTACATCGGTGCCGTCGGTGCGGTGGCCATGTCCTTCGTCGGCCCCTTCGCCTGGGAGCCGATGGCGCCCGCGGACTGGGGCTGGATGGCCGCGCTCTGCTGCACCGGAATGATCAGCCACTATTGTCTGATCAAGGCGCTCGACCATCTCGATGCGGTGCTGGTCCAGCCGTTCAGCTATCTGCACCTGGTGATTGCGTGCTTCATCGCCGTCCTGCTGTTCGGCGAGCACTTGTCGGCCAATGTGTGGTTCGGATCGCTGATCGTCGTCGGTGCCGGCATCTTCACCGTCTGGCGCGAAATCCGCGCCAAGCGCCTGGCGCCCGCCCAAGCCTGACCTTCCGCAACCCGGCCGTGCCTCTGCATATCGATCCGGACCGCAAGGCCGCCCGCGCCTTGGCGGATGGGGCATATCGCCGAAGTTCGATTCGCTTTCGTTTGTCGGCGATTTGCTGCACTGCGAAACTTCCAAAGAAACCGCGAGATTACAAAAAATTGTCCAACATGCAGCAAAATTGAGGCAGAAAGTCTCTTTACAAGCGTGCAACAACCGATAAGACGAAAGGAGTGTGTCGACGATCACGGCCAGCGGGCGAGGGAGCGCAAGCGCTTCGGATGCCCGATCTGGCTCTGTTCGGACGACTCCGGGCTTCGTGGTGGACATCACGGACTTAAAACCATGGCGCGATTTTGGGGCGCGCCGTTCAGTACAGAAACCAGCGCATCCGGCTCGGCCGGATAAGCGCAAAGGGGAGAATGTCATGAAGTACAAGTTCGGTTTTGCCGCAGCGGCTCTGCTCGCGGCCACCTTCCTTTCCAGCGCCGCAAGCGCCAAGACCTTCGTCTACTGCTCGGAAGGCTCGCCGGAAGGCTTCGATCCGGGTATGTACACCGCCGGCACCACCTTCGATGCCTCGGCACATCCGGTCTACAGCCGCCTGATGGAATTCAAGCCCGGCACGACCGAAGCGGAAGCCGGTCTGGCGGAAAGCTATGAAGTCAATGCCGAAGGCACCGAATACACCTTCAAGCTGCGTCCGGGCGTCAAGTTCCATACCACCGAATTCTTCACCCCGAGCCGCGAGCTGAACGCGGACGACGTCATTTTCTCGCTCGAGCGCCAGATCAAGGCCGACCATCCGTGGGCCCAGTACGTCGCCGGTACCTCGTGGGAATATGCCGCCGGCATGGGCTTCCCGGAACTGATCAAGTCGATCGAAAAGGTCGATGACCTGACCGTCAAGTTCACGCTGAACCGTCCGGAAGCGCCGTTCCTCGCCAACCTCGCCATGCCCTTCGCCTCGATCGTTTCGAAGGAATATGCCGACAAGCTCGAAGCCGATGGCAAGAAGGAACAGCTGAACCAGATGCCGGTCGGCACCGGTCCGTTCATCTTCGTCGGCTACCAGCAGGACGCCGTCATCCGCTACAAGAAGAACGCCGACTACTGGGGCGGCGCTCCGAAGATCGACGATCTCGTCTTCGCCATCACCACCGACGCTGCCGTTCGTTACCAGAAGCTCAAGGCCGGCGAATGCCACCTGATGCCGTTCCCGAACGCTGCCGACGTTGCCGCGATGAAGACCGACCCGACCCTGACCGTCATGGAACAGGAGGGCCTGAACGTCGCCTATCTCGCCTACAACACGACCCAGGCTCCGTTCGACAAGCCGGAAGTCCGCAAGGCGCTGAACAAGGCGATCAACAAGCCCGCCATCGTCGACGCCGTGTTCCAGGGCATGGCGACGCCTGCCAAGAACCCGATCCCGCCGACCATGTGGTCCTACAACGACGCGACCCAGGACGACGCCTACGATCTCGACGCTGCCAAGAAGGAACTCGAAGCAGCCGGCGTCAAGGATCTCTCGATGAAGATCTGGGCCATGCCGGTTTCGCGTCCCTACATGCTGAACGCCCGCCGTGCGGCTGAAATCATGCAGGACGACTTCGCCAAGGTCGGCGTCAAGGTCGAGATCGTTTCCTACGAATGGGCCGAATATCTCGACCGTTCGAAGGCCAAGGATCGTGACGGCGCCGTCATGCTCGGCTGGACCGGCGACAACGGCGATCCGGACAACTTCCTCGACACGCTGCTCGGCTGCGAAGCCGTCGGCGGCAACAACCGCGCTCAGTGGTGCAACGAGGAGTTCAATGCACTGGTGAAGAAGGCCAAGGTCACGTCCGACCAGGCCGAACGCACCAAGCTCTACGAAGAAGCCCAGCTGATCTTCAAGCGCGAAGCTCCGTGGGCCACCATCGACCACTCCCTGTCCGTCGTTCCGATGCGCAAGGAAGTCTCGGGCTTCGTCCAGAGCCCGCTCGGTGACTTCACCTTCGAAAACGTGGATATCGCCGAGTAACGGTCGATCCTGATGAATTTTGCCGCGGGACAGCTTGCCTGTCCCGCGGCAATTGCATTACGAACGACCGATAGTCACGGTTGGCCCGTGAACGCCCGGAACGGATCAAAGATCGTCCGGGTCATGATACGCCCGCTGCGTTTACAGCGACCACAGACCTCCAAGAAGAACAACAGCAGGTCCATCATGTTTGGCTTTCTCTTGCGGCGGATCGCCGTACTGATCCCGACCTTCATCGGGGTTTCCGTCATCGCCTTCGCCTTCATCCGTCTTCTGCCGGGCGATCCGGTCGCCCTTCTGTCGGGCGAGCGTGTGATGTCGCCCGAACGGCACGCCGAGATCAGTGCGCATCTTGGTCTCGACCGGCCCATCGTCATTCAATATTTCGACTACCTGGGCGGCGTGCTCACCGGCGATTTCGGCACATCCATCGTTTCCAAGTCGCCGATCCTCGACCAGTTCCTGGCGCTGTTCCCGGCGACGGTGGAATTGTCGCTGTGTGCCATCATCATCGCCATCGTGCTCGGCATTCCCGCCGGCGTGATCGCGGCGATCAAGCGCGGATCCTTCTTCGACCAGTCGGTCATGGGCGTCGCCCTCGTGGGTTATTCCATGCCGATCTTCTGGTGGGGCCTGCTGCTGATGATCCTGTTCTCCGGCATGCTGCAATGGACGCCGGTGTCAGGCCGTATCTCGCTGATGTTCTTCTTTCCGCCGGTCACCGGCTTCATGCTGATCGACTCGCTGCTGTCGGGCCAGAAGGGCGCCTTCGCGTCGGCGCTCAGCCATCTCGCCCTGCCGTCGATCGTGCTGGCCACCATCCCGCTTGCCGTCATCGCCCGCCAGACCCGCTCGGCCATGCTGGAAGTCCTCTCTGAGGACTATATCCGCACGGCGCGCGCCAAGGGCCTGTCGCCGCTGCGCGTCGTCGGGCTGCATGCGCTCCGCAACGCCATGATCCCGGTCATCACCACGATCGGCCTGCAGATCGGCGTCATGCTTGCCGGCGCCATCCTGACCGAGACGATCTTCTCCTGGCCGGGCATCGGCAAGTGGATGGTCGACAGCGTGTTCCGCCGCGACTATCCGGTGATCCAGGGCGGCCTGTTGCTGATCGCCGGCATCATCATGGTCGTCAATCTCATCGTTGATCTGCTCTACGGCCTGATCAACCCGCGCATCCGCCACTAGAAGGAGCAAATCCCATGGCCGATACCGCCACCACTCAACCGGTCTCCACCGCCGCGCTGCGTCGCCAGATGCTGGCCGAATTCTGGTTCTACTTCTCGGAAAACCGCGGCGCCGTCATCGGGCTGTTCGTCTTCCTCGCGCTCGTGCTGATTGCCATTTTCGCACCGCTCGTCGCGCCGCATTCGCCCTTCGAGCAGTACCGCGACGCAACCCTCCTGCCGCCGTCCTGGCTCGAGGGTGGCAATACCTCGTTCCTGCTCGGCACCGATCCGGTCGGCCGCGACATTCTCTCGCGGCTGATCTACGGCGCGCAGTATTCGCTGTTCATCGGCGTGTTCGTCACCACCCTGTCGCTGTCGACCGGCATCCTGGTCGGCCTGATCGCCGGCTACTATCGCGGCTGGATCGACACCGTCATCATGCGGCTGATGGACATCATCCTCGCCTTCCCGTCGCTGCTTCTTGCGCTGGTGCTCGTCGCCATTCTCGGCCCGAGCCTAACCAACGGAATGATCGCCATTGCGCTCACGCTGCAGCCGCATTTCGTGCGCCTGACGCGTGCCGCCGTGATGACCGAAAAGACCCGCGACTACGTGACCGCCGCACGGCTCGCCGGCGCCGGCCCGATCCGCCTGATGTTCCGCACCATCCTGCCGAATTGCATGGCGCCGCTGATCGTCCAGGCGACCTTGTCCTTCTCCAACGCCATCCTCGATGCGGCCGCGCTCGGCTTTCTCGGCATGGGCGCCCAGCCGCCGGCACCGGAATGGGGCACGATGCTCGCCGAAGCGCGCGAGTTCATCCTGCGCGCCTGGTGGGTGGTGACCTTCCCGGGTCTTGCCATCCTGATCACCGTCCTTGCCATCAACCTGATGGGCGACGGCCTGCGCGACGCCCTCGATCCCAAGCTGAAGAGGTCCTGACATGGCGCTTCTCGAAATCGAAAACCTGACCGTCCAGTTCGAGACGGCGTCCGGCTGGTTCAAGGCCGTCGACGGCGTGACGCTTTCGGTCGAGGCCGGCGAAGTGCTGGCGATCGTCGGCGAGAGCGGATCCGGCAAGTCGGTCTCCATGCTGGCCGTCATGGGCCTGCTGCCGTGGTCGGCCAAGATCACCGCCGACAAGATGCTGTTCCAGGGCCGGGACATTCAGGGCATTTCGGCTGCCGAGCGGCGCAAGCTGATCGGCAAGGACATTGCCATGATCTTCCAGGAGCCGGTGGCGAGCCTCAACCCGTGCTTCACCGTCGGCTTCCAGATCGAGGAAGTACTGCGCATCCACATGGGCCTCGGGCGACAGGCCCGGCGCGAGCGGGCGATCGCGCTGTTCAAGCTGGTCGGTCTTCCCGATCCGGCCGAGCGGCTCAATCACTTCCCGCACCAGATGTCGGGCGGCCAGTGCCAGCGCGTGATGATCGCCATGGCGATCGCCTGCAACCCGAAGCTCCTGATCGCCGACGAGCCGACCACCGCGCTCGACGTGACGATCCAGAAGCAGATCCTCGACCTCCTGATGAACCTGCAGGCCGAGACCGGCATGGGCCTGATCATGATCACCCATGACATGGGCGTGGTCGCTGAGACCGCCGATCGCGTCATCGTCCAGTACCAGGGGCGCAAGATGGAGGAGGCCGACGTGCTCTCGCTCTTCGAGGCGCCGAAGAACGCCTATACCAAGGCCCTGCTTTCGGCCCTGCCGGAAAACGCCACGGGCGACCGCCTCACCACCGTCTCCGACTTCATGGCGGGTGCGGCCGCAGGAGAGAACGCATGACCGACAAAGCCCCCATGCTCGAAATCCGCAACATCACGCGCGACTACCATGTACCGACCGGCTTCCTGAAGCCGGAGAAGGTGGTTCACGCGGTCAAGGGCGTGTCGTTCAAGCTCGAGGCCGGCAAGACGCTGGCGATCGTCGGCGAGAGCGGTTGCGGCAAGTCGACGCTTGCCCGCATCCTCACCTTCATCGACGAGCCGACATCAGGCGAACTGCTGATCGAAGGAAAGCCCGTCGACACGCGTCCGGGGCACCTGACGGCCGACATGCGGCAGAAGGTGCAGATCGTATTCCAGAACCCCTATGGCTCGCTCAATCCGCGCCAGAAGATCGGCGACGTGCTCGGCGAGCCGCTGTTGATCAACACGAACATGAGCTCGGCGGAGCGCCGTGCACGCGCGACCGAGATGCTGATCAAGGTCGGCCTTGGCCCCGAACACTACAACCGCTATCCGCACATGTTCTCCGGCGGCCAGCGCCAGCGTATCGCCATTGCCCGCGCGCTGATGCTGAACCCGAAACTCCTGGTGCTCGACGAGCCGGTTTCGGCGCTCGACCTCTCGGTCCAGGCCCAGGTGCTGAACCTCTTGGCCGACCTGCAGGAAGAGTTCGGCCTCACCTACGTCTTCATCAGCCACGACCTGTCGGTGGTGCGCTACATCGCCGACGAGGTGATGGTGATGTATTATGGCGAGGCGGTCGAATACGGCACGCGCGAGGAAGTCTTCTCCGATCCGAAGCACGACTACACCAAAACGCTGTTCGCCGCGACGCCGCGCGCCGACGTGGAGTCCATCCGCGCCCGCATGGCCAAGCGCGTCCGCCCGGTCGCCAAGGCCGGCTGAGGCCGCTCAAAGGCCCGGTTCGAATTCGTCGCCTGAAGGCGGGCAGTGGATATTCCTGCCCGCCTTTGCTATTTGCGAAGTTCCTACTGAAATCGGGTCACGGTCATTCATGACGCAGGCAAACGCCAGCAGAGCGAAAGCGCAGAAGAACCAGCCGGTGCTCCGCATCGGCTTCATCCTCGCGCGCAGCTTCACGCTGAGCGCATTTTCGCTGTTTGCCGATGCGCTGCGCCTCGGCAGCGATGTCGAGGATCGCTCCGGCCGGGTGAATTGCGACTGGGCGGTACTGGGCAGCACGCGCAACTTCATCACGGCGAGTTGCGGCATCCAGGTCGCGCCGACCGCGCCGCTCGGCAATCCGACGCAGTTCAGCTACATCGCCGTCGTCGGCGGGCGGCTCAACGTTGCCGAACCCATCGACCGCGAGGCGATCGCCTTCCTGCATGAAGCCGCAGCTGCCGGGGTGCCGATCATCGGGGTCTGCACCGGCAGCTTCATTCTCGCCGAGGCCGGCCTCCTGGAAAACCGCAGCGCCTGCGTCAGCTGGCTGCACTATGTCGAGTTCCGCTCGCGCTTTCCCTCGATCGACGCCACGTCCAAGCGCCTGTTCGTCGAGGACCATGGCCGCATCACCTGCGCCGGCGGGTCTAGCGTCGCCGATCTTGCCACCTATCTGATCCGCCGCCATGTGGGGGAGGCTGCCGAGCGCAATGCGCTGGAAATCATGCAGATCACCCGCCGCCGCGATGCCAGCGAGATGCAGACGCGCAATCCGCTCGGTTCGACGCCGGTCAGGGACAAGCGCACCAACATGGCGCTGATCATGATGGAGCAGCATATCGAGGATGTGGTCAGCATCGATGATGTGTCGGAAGCGGTCGGCCTGTCGCGCCGCCAGCTGGAGCGGCTGTTCCGAACCGAGTTCGGTGCGACGCCGGTCGCCATGTATATCCGGTTGAGGCTGGAACATGCGCGCCGACTGGTGGTGTTCACCGACAAGCCGCTGATCGACATCGCGCTGGAGACGGGCTTCGAGAACGTCTCGCACTTCATCCGCAAGTTCCGCAAGGAATTTGCCATCACGCCGGTTGCCGCGCGGCGGCGCCATGCGGCGGAAACCAATGCCTGAAAAAACAAAAGGCCGGCGAAAACGTCGGCCTTGGTCTTGGGTACTGGGAGTTTCGGTCAGCGTTTAGAGGCGAACCTTGCGGAAGCCTTCGGGATCGATGCCGAGCGTGCGCAGATCACGGGCGCGCGGGCTGCGATGAGCCTCGACGGCTGCGGCGGCGGCGCTTGCTGCTCCGATGACGGCGAAGGCCCTACCAAGGAAACCCTTATGCATGGAACCTGTAAGGACAGACATTGTCTTTGCTTTCTCTGTGTGTTGACAAGAGAAAGATGGTCCTCATTAGCGGTTTCTACAATGGCGATATATTCAGTGCAGCCATGCAAGAAATGCGGGCCGGAACTGTTGGGTTCCGGCCCGCATTGATCTTCGTCATTTCTATCAGGGTCAGTCTTCGCTGGCGGCGAGATGCGACAGGACTTCGCCCTTGCCGCGAGCGCGCAGGATCAGCGGCAGGATGAGCGCCGTGGCGGCCAGCAGCAGAAGGCCGGCGGCGATCGGCGAGGTGAAGAGTACCGTCACGTCGCCCTGGCTGATCGACAGTGCCCGGCGCAGCTGCTGCTCGGCCAGCGGCCCGAGGATCAGGCCAACGACCACTGGGGCGATCGGATAGCCGAAGATCCGCATGATGTAGCCCATCACGCCGAAGGCGAGCAGCATGCCGAGTTCGTAGATCGACGGATTGGCGCCGATGGTGCCGAGCGTCGCGAACAAGAGGATGCCGGCATAGAGCCAGGGCTTGGGGATGGTCAGCAGGCGGACCCACAGGCCGATCAGCGGCAGGTTGAGGATCAGCAGCATGAAGTTGGCGATCAGCAAGCTGGCGATCAGGCCCCAGACGAGCTGCGGATTGGTGGCAAACAGCAGCGGGCCGGGCTGCAGGCCGTATTGCTGGAAGCCGGCGAGCATGATGGCGGCGGTCGCCGTGGTCGGCAGGCCAAGAGTGAGCAGCGGCACGAGGGTACCGGCGGCAGAGGCGTTGTTCGCAGCTTCCGGACCGGCCACGCCTTCGATGGCGCCGTTACCGAACTCCTCGGGATGCTTGGTCAGCCGCTTTTCCGTCGCATAGGAGAGGAAGGTGCCGATCTCGGCGCCGCCAGCCGGCATGGCGCCGATCGGAAAGCCGATCGCCGTGCCGCGCAGCCAGGGCTTCCACGAGCGGCCCCAGTCGGCCGCAGTCATCCACACCGATCCCTTGACCGCCTCGACCTTGTCCGGTCCACGGTCGCCCTGGGCGGCGAGGAACAGGCTTTCGCCGATGGCGAACATGGCGACGGCGAGCGTCGTTACTTCGATGCCGTCTAGCAGGTCCGGCACGCCGAAGCTCATGCGCGTCTGGCCGGTCAGCTGGTCGATGCCGACGGTTGCCAGCGTCAGGCCGATGAAGAGCGAGGTCAGGCCGCGCAGCGTCGAGTCGCCGAAGGCCGAGGAGACGGTGACGAAGGCCAGCACCATCAGGGCGAAATATTCGCGCGGACCGAAGACCAGGGCGAGCTTGACGATGAAGGGGGCGATGAAGGCAAGGGCGATCGTGGCGATCAGGCCGGCGACGAAGGAACCAATGGCAGCGGTCGCAAGGGCCGGGCCGCCGCGTCCGGCGCGGGCCATCTTGTTGCCCTCGAGCGCGGTGACGATCGAGGCGCTCTCGCCGGGCGTGTTGAGCAGGATCGACGTGGTCGAGCCGCCATACATGCCGCCGTAGTAGATGCCGGCGAACATGATCAGCGATCCGGCCGGGTCGAGCTTGAAGGTGATGGGCAGCAGCAGCGCGACGGTGAGCGCCGGGCCGATGCCCGGCAGGACGCCGACGGCCGTTCCGAGCGTTACGCCGACCAGCGCATAGAAGAGGTTCATCGGCTGGGCTGCGACGAGCATGCCCTGCCAGAGGAATTCGAAGGTATCCATGAGTGGCTACTCCTCAGAGGAACAGGCGTTCGAGCGGTCCGGCCGGCAACGAGAGTTGCAGCAATAGGGCGAAGATCAGCCAGACGGCGAGCGAGATCGCGATGCCGATCGGCAGGGAGAACCACAGCTGCCGCTTGCCGAAGGCCCGGGCGGTCGCCGCAAAGAGCACGCCGGTGGCGATCGAGAAGCCGAGCGTCGGGAGCAGCAGCATCTGGCCAACCAGGCCGCCGATGATCCAGGCGACGGGTGCGATTTCCTGATGCTCGCGCTCGGGGAAGTCGCGGCGGAAGGCGGCGATCGCCGTCCAGACGGAAAGGCCGGCGAGGCCGAAGGCGATCCATTTCGGCACGGTGGCCGGGCCGACCGGCGAATAGCCGACGACGTCGCTCAGGCGATCGACGTCCCAGAAAATGAGCGCGGCGAGCGCCGCGAGCACCAGGGCGATGACAAGCGCCGCCCCGTCGGGGCGGCGTGTTTCCGTCGTTGAGGTGTTTGCCTCGCTCATTTCACCAGCCCGATGTCCTTGAGGACAGCTTCGGTGGCGGTAACGTCCTTTTCGAGCTGGGCCTTGAAGGCGTCGCCGGCGAGGTAGGTGTCCTGCCAGCCCTTGGTCTTCAGGATTTCCTGCCAGCTGGCGGACTTGACCATCTTCTCGACGTCAGCCGAAACGGCGGCGGTCTGTTCCGGGGTGAGGCCCGGAGCGGCGGCGACCATGCGCCAGTTCTCGACGACCACATCGAGGCCGCTTTCCTTCAGCGTCGGTGCGTCGGCATTGGCCAGGCGCTCGGCGCTGGAGACGGCGAGCAGGCGCAGCGTGCCCGACTTCACCTGCGCTTCGAATTCGCCGTAGCCGGAAATGCCTGCGGTCACCTGGCTGCCGAGGATGGCGGCCAGAGCCTCGCCACCGCCGGAGAAGGCGATGTAGTTGATCTTGGTCGGATCGACGCCGGCCGCCTTGGCGATCAGGCCGACGGCGATATGGTCCGTGCCGCCGGCGGAGCCGCCAGCCCAGGAGACTGAACCCGGATCCTTCTTCAGCGCCTCGACGAGATCGCCCATGGTCTGGATCGGCGAGGCGGCGGGAACGACGATGGCCTCATACTCGCCGGTCAGTCGGGCGATCGGTGTGACGTCCTTCAGCGAAACCGGGGACTTGTTGGTGAGGATCGCGCCGACCATGACATAGCCGCCGACGATCAGCGCGTTCGGGTTGCCCTTCGCCTGGTTGGCGAACTGGGCAAGGCCGATCGTGCCGCCGGCGCCCGGAACGTTCTGAACCTGGGCAGCGGGCGAAATGCCTTCCTGCTGCAGCACGGTCTGCATCGAGCGGGCGGTCTGGTCCCAGCCGCCGCCCGGATTAGCGGGCGCCATGATGGTGTAGTCGGCGGCAAAGGTCGGCAGCGCGATCGCGCCGGCCATGATGGTTGCCAGGATAAACTGTTTCAAGATGAACTCCTCCGTCAGGCACTGCTCATCGGCAGTGCATTTCTTGTTGAGCGGACAGGGGAGCGTTCCGGCAATCGGCAAGACCGTGTCCAGACGGACAGGTGCCGGATCCTACCAGGTCTCCTCCCGACCTTGCCGGCCAAACGCCTCCACGCGTGACCGCACTCGAATAAGATCATACCAAGCTGACATTTGCCTGACATCGCCGGCGTTCTCCCGTCCGGACGATGTGGGCCACCGAAAAGCATACGCCGAACTATTGCAGCCGCAAGACCTCGTTCCACCGGCTGATCAGCCGTGCGCGCTTGACCTGGTCGAGATAGACCATGAGGCCGGGACTGACCGGGACGGGCCTCAGCTGCTTGCCGAGCTGCTCCTGCAGCGTGGTCGCGGTGTTCTCTCCGGCGACGTCGGGGCTGACCGCGGCGATCTGCAGCTGCCGCGCCATGATGGTCTGGCCCTCGCGCGACATGAAGAATTCGAGATAGGCCCGCCCGAGGTCCGGAGAACTGGCCGCCTGCGGCACGAGGCCGATGCGCGACATGACGACGGTGTAGTCCTTCGGCAGCACGATGCCGAGGTCGGGATGGCGCGACGCCCAGTCGGCGGCATAGGAGCCGAGGATGTTGTAGCCGAGCACGAAGCGGCCGTCGGCGATGCGCTCAAGGATGGCGGAGCTTGTCGAGTAGAGCTTCACCCCGGCGGCCCCCATGGTCTGGATCACCGACCAGATGTCGCCGAACTGCTCCTGGTCCCTTGCCATGAACAGGAAGCCGACGCCGGAGCGTTCGATGTCGTAGGTGCCGATGCGGCCATAGACGGCATTGCCCTGGCGCTTCAGATAGTCGACGAATTCGGCCCGGGTGGCGGGCGGCTTTTCCTTGGTGAAGCTCGGCTTGTGATAGACGAAGACGGCCGGCTCGAAGGTCAGCGCATAGGCCGTGTTGCGCCAGTTGGCCCAGGCTGGCCAGCGCGCGCTCATCGGCAGGTCGCTGCGCTGGGCATAGCCGTCGTTCGACAGTTTCACCTGGAGATCCATCGCCGAGGAGAAGGCGAAGTCGGCAGTGCGGGCGCCGCTGTCGGTCTCCTTGACGATGCGGTCGTAGATCTCGCCGGTCAGCATGTCCTCATAGCGCACGGCGACATCGGGATGGGCCGCCTGAAAGGCCTCGATCATCGGCTGGGCCACCGGTTCGTCGAGCGAGGAATAGACGACGAGGGTCCGCGCATCGGCGCCGGCGGCGCGAGCCGGAAAGAGCGTCGTGCCGGCCCGGGCGACAACCGACTGGCCGAGGAGGAAGAGAATGATCAGGAGAACAATGCGCATAAATTCATAATGCCGTGGCCGGCAGGCGTTCACAAGCCGCGGGCTCGCCGTTAGAGTGGCGAGGAGGGGGACCAACTTGCGCATACTTCTGGTCGAGGACAACGAGACGCTGGCAGACGGGCTGTCCTCGATCCTGCGCGGCAGCGGCTATGCCGTGGACGTGGTGGGTGACGGCGCATCGGCCGATGCGGTTACCGCGACGGAGACCTTCGATCTCGTCATCCTCGATCTGAACCTGCCGGAAATGGGTGGCCTGCAGGTGCTGCGCTCGATGCGGGCACGGCAGGACAAGGCGGCCGTGCTGATCCTCACGGCGCGCGGCACGACGGAGGAGCGGGTCAAAGGACTCGATCTCGGCGCTGACGACTACATGACCAAGCCCTTCGACGTCAGCGAGCTCGAGGCGCGCGTGCGCGTGCTTTTGCGCCGGCGCGCCGGGCTGCATTCCTCGTCCGTGCAATACGGCAATGTGTCTCTCGATCTCACCTCGCGGACCTTTTCCGCCGACGGCGTGCTGATCGACCTGCCGGCGCGCGAGCTCGGCATTCTCGAAGTCCTGTTCATGCGGGCCGGCAAGGTGGTTCCGAAGGATGCGATCATCCAGTCGCTGGCCGGCTTCGACGACGACCTCAGCGCCAATGCCATCGAGCAATATGTCAGCCGCCTGCGCAAGCGGCTCGGGCCCTATGGCCTGACCGTGCGCACCGCGCGCGGCATCGGCTACTATCTCGACAAGGCGGCGGAGCCGGCATGAGGGCCGCGGTCTATTCGCTGCGGCGGCGACTGCTCGGCTGGCTGCTTCTGGCGACCGCCGTCCTCGGCGTCGTCGCCCTGGTCGATACCTATCGCGAGGCGGTGCGCACGGCCGACACGGTCTCCGACCGGGTGCTCGCCGGTTCGGCCATGGCGATTGCCGAGCGGGTGATCGTCGCCGAGGACGGGACGCTCGAAGTCGACATTCCCTATGTGGCGCTCGAAATGCTGACCTCGGCGGCCCAGGATCGCGTGTTCTACCGGGTCGACGGGCCGCCCGGCAGTTTCATCACCGGCTACCAGAACCTGCCTACCTTCGTCGATCTTGGCGGCCAGTCGTCCTTCTACACCGACGCCATCTTCCGCGGCGAGCCGATCCGGGTGGCGGTGCTGCAGCGCTCAGCCTCGACCGGCATCGATTCCGTGCCCTTTGCCGTCACGGTCGCGGAAACCACGATCGCCCGACAGCAGCTGGCGCAGGCGATCCTCTTGCGCTCGGCCGCCCGTCTGGCGCTGATGATCGGCGGCGCGGGGGCGATCGTCTGGATCGCGGTTACCTATTCGCTGCGGCCGCTCTATCGCCTCGGCGAGGCGATCGCCGAGCGCAATCCCGACGATCTCCACCCGATCGAGCAGTCCGTGCCGACCGAAGTCCAGGGTCTAGTCGATACCGTCAATTCCTTCATGATCCGTCTCGGCTCCGCGCTCGACGCGCTGCGCAACTTCACCGGCAATGCCAGCCACCAGCTGCGCACGCCGCTCGCCATCATCCGCACCCAGCTGGCGCTCTCGGCACGGGCGACGACGCTGGAGGAGGCGAGGGCCGCGGCGTTGAAGGGCGATCGCGCCGTCGGCCATGCCGAGCACGTGCTGGCGCAATTACTTCTGATGGCGAAGATCGACGCCGCCGGTTCCGATCAACGGCCGCCGGTCGCCCGGATCGATCTGGTCCGGCTCGCACAGGAGGTCACGGCCGACAACGTGCCGAAGGCCACCCAGGCCGGTATCGATCTCGGTTTCGAAGGCGAGGGGACGGCCCTGGTGCTGGCCGAGCCGCTGCTGATCGGCGAATTGCTCGGCAACCTGATTTCCAACGCGATCGCCTATGCCGGATCGGATACGGAAGTCACGGTGCGCGTGTTTCCCCGACCTGACGGGGTCTGCCTCGAAGTGGAGGACGACGGCCCGGGCATCCCGCCCGAGAAGCTCGCCTCGGTGCGGCAGCGTTTTTCCCGCGGCGAGAAGGGCGAGGGCGCCGGCCTCGGTCTGCCTATCGTCGAGGAGATCGCCCGCCTCTTTGCCGGCCGGCTCGACCTTGCCCAGGGTTCGCGCGGACGCGGGCTCAAAGCGACCGTCACCTTTCCTCCCGCTGAACCGGCGAGCTGATCCGGACCGCCTATCTCAGGAAGGCGCGGAACCGGCCGAGCGAGAAGAGGAAGAGAACCGTGCCGATCCCGATCAGCCAGAGGAAATCCGGCCAGACGACGTCCATGCCGGCGCCGCGGAACAGGATCGACTGGGCCATTGCGATGAAATGCGTGTTCGGGGCAAAGTTCATGATCAGCTGGATGATCTCCGGCATGCTTTCGCGCGGGGTGAGCCCGCCTGACAGCACCTGCAACGGCAGCAGGATCAGCATCAGCAACAGGCCGAACTGCGGCATGGAGCCGGCAATGGTCGCGAGGAAAATGCCGAGCGAGGTCGTGGCGAAGAGCTGCAGCGCCGTGCCGGCCATGAACAGCGGCAGCGAGCCCTGCAACGGCACGTCGAGGATGAAGTGGGCGACGACGACCAGCGAGAAGGCCGAGGCCACCAGCACCACCAGGCTCATGGCGAGCACCTTGCTGACCATGATCTCGAAGGCGGTCACCGGCATCACCAGCAGATGCTCGATCGTGCCGTGCTCGCGCTCACGGATCAGGGCGGCGCCGGTCAGGATGATCGACAGCATGGTGATGTTCATGATGATGTTGTTGATCGCGCCGAACCAGACATTGTTCAGCTGCGGATTGAAGCGCGCGCGCATGGTGAGGTTGACCGGCAGGTCGACCGTGCTGCGATAGCGGTTCACGAACTCGCTGACCTCGCTGTTGACGATGCTCTGGATATAGCCGGAGCCGCTGAAGGCCTGGGTCATGCGGGTGGCGTCGACATTGAGCTGGATCGTCGGAACGCGCCCGGCCAGCACGTCCTGCTGGAAATTGGCGGGGATGTCGAGCGCGAAGGTCGAGAGGCCCGCATCCATGCGCTTGTCCATCTCGTTGGCCGTGATGATCTCCGGCTTGGTGAAATAGGGCGGGTAGAAGGCGTCCTGGATGCGCAGGGAAAGCTGCGAAAGATCCTCGTCGACGATGGCGATGGCTGCCATGTTGAGCGTCTCGGGCAGCGCCCGCGCCTCGGTGTAGATCGACAGCGAGAAGGAATAGAGGATGAAGACCAGCAGCATGCGGTCCTGCACGAGGCCGCGCAGTTCCTTGACGATGAGATGACCGATATGGCGGATGCGCATGGCCTTACCTCGCCTGCTTTTTCAGGAGAACGGCGGTCAGCCCGACCAGGATCGGGATGGCGATCAGCAGGTAAATCATCTGCGGCTGCAGGTCTGCAAAGCCGAGGGCCTTGGAGAAGGTGCCGCGGGCGATGGTGACGAAATGGGTCGTCGGATAGATGCTGCCGATGAAGGCACCGGCACCCTTGAGCGACGAAACCGGGTCGATGATGCCGGCATATTGCACGGCGGGAATGAGGGTCAGGAGCGCCGTACCGAACAGGGCGGCGATCTGGCTGGACACGAAGGTCGAGACCAGCATGCCGAGCGCTGTCGTCGAGATGACGTAGAGGAGGGCGGCGACGGCGAAGGTGACGAAGCTTCCGGTGAACGGCACGCGGAAGACCAGGATGGCGAAGGCGGTCAGCAGCACGAAGTTCATCATGGCGAGCACGACATAGGGAAGCTGCTTGCCGATCAGGAATTCCAGCCGCGTCGTCGGCGTCACGTAGAAATTGATGATAGAGCCGAGTTCCTTTTCCCGCACGACGCTGAGCGCACCGAGGATGGCCGGGATCAGCAGCAGGAGCAGCGGGATGACGGCCGGCACCATGGCCACGAGGCTCTTGACGTCCGGATTGTAGCGATAGCGGGTTTCCAGCGTGTAGTTGCCCTTGGTCGCCTCTTCACCATAGGCTTCGCGGATCTTTTCCGTGATCCAGTGGGCGTGCATGCCTTGCACATAGCCGCTCACCGTTTCGGCGCGGGTCGGCATGGCGCCGTCGATCCAGGCCCCGATCTCGACCGAGTCGCCGCGCAGGGCATCCCGGCCGAAATTCGGCGGGATCTCGATCGCCAGGCTGATCTCGCCGCTGCGCATGCGCTTGTCGAGGTCGTCATAGTCCTTGAGCGGCGGATGTTCGACGAAGTAGCGCGAGCCGGAAAGCTGGGCGACATAGTCGTCGCTGATCGTCGTGCGGTCGTAGTCGAGCACGGCGAAGCTGAGCTTCTCGATGTCGAGATTGATGCCGTAGCCGATGACGAACATCAGGATGACGCTGCCGATGGTCGCGAGCGTGCCGCGGATCGGGTCGCGCTGCAGTTCGAGCGCCTCCCGGCGGGAATAGCTCATCATCCGCCTTAGATCGAAGAAGCGACGGAACAGCGATTGCCGCGGCGCGGCCTTTGCCACGGGCTCCGGCTCGGCGACCGTGACCGTCTCCGGCGATGCTTCGGCTGCGAACTCGGCATTGCCGGCGATCGCGTCCTCGAGATAGGCGATGAAGGCCTCCTCCAGCGAGGCGGCGCCGCGCTTCTCGACGATCCCGTCCGGCGTGTCGCTGACCAGCACGGTGCCGGCATGCATCAGCGAAATGCGGTCGCAGCGCTCGGCCTCGTTCATGAAATGGGTGGAGACGAAGATGGTCACCCCGTCCTTGCGCGAAAGCTCGCCGAGGATCTGCCAGAAATCGTCGCGCGCGATCGGGTCGACGCCGGAGGTCGGCTCGTCGAGGATCAGGATTTCCGGCGCATGCACCATGGCAACGGCAAGCGACAGGCGCTGGCGGATGCCGAGCGGCAGCGCATCCGGCATCGCATCCATCACGTCGATGAGGTCGAAGCGTTTCGCCATTTCCGCGACCCGCGCGGCGATGCGTTCCTTCGGCAAGTCGAACAGGCGGCCATGCAGCTCGAGGTTCTGCTGCACCGTCAGTTCGCCGTAGAGTGAAAAGGCCTGGCTCATATAGCCGATGCGGCGGCGGACGGCGAGATCGGAGCCGTCGACCGGACGGCCGAAAAGCTCGGCCGTGCCTTCGCTGGCGGTCAAAAGCCCGGTCAGCATCTTCATCGTCGTGGTTTTGCCGCAGCCGTTCGAGCCGAGGAAGCCGAAGATTTCGCCGCGCTCGATGCGGAAGCTCACGTCGTTGACGGCGGTGAAATCGCCGAAGCGCATCGACAGATGGCTCGCCTCGATGGCGATCTCGCCGTCGAGCTCCGGATTTCGCGGCGGAATGGAGAGCTCGCCGTGGCCCCGGCGCTTCTCCTCCGGCAGAAGGGCGATGAAGGCCTTGTCGAGGTTCGGCGCGCCGGTGCGCTCCAGCAGATCCTGCGGCGTGCCCGTCGCCAGCACCTTGCCGTCGTCCATGGCGACAAGCCAGTCGAAGCGGGCGGCCTCCTCCATGTAGGCGGTGGCGACCAGGACCGTCATGCCGGGGCGGCCCTCACGGATGCGGTCGATCAGTTCCCAGAACTGGCGGCGTGACAGCGGGTCGACGCCGGTCGTCGGCTCGTCGAGGATCAAGAGGTCCGGGTCGTGGATCAGCGCGCAGCACAGGCCGAGCTTCTGCTTCATGCCGCCGGACAGTTTGCCGGCGGGGCGATCGGCGAAGGGGGAGAGGCCGGTGCTCTTCAGCAGTTCGGCGATGCGGCGCTGGCGCTCCTTGTGGCCATGACCGAACAGGCGGGCGAAGAAGTCGACGTTCTCGAAGACCGAGAGGGTCGGATAGAGGTTCTTGCCGAGGCCCTGCGGCATATAGGCTATGCGCGGGCAGGTGCGGGCCCGGTGGCCGGAATCGGCCATGTTGCCGCCCAGCACGTGAACCGTGCCCTGCTGCACCGCACGGGCGCCGGCGACCAGCGACAGCAGGCTCGACTTGCCGACGCCGTCGGGCCCGAGCAGTCCGATCAGGCGGCCGTTCGGCAGATCGAGCGAGATGTCGCTCAGTGCCCGGGTACGGCCATACGACAGGGAGACGCCCTTGATGCCGACGACGGTGTCGGACATCCCGGCCGCCTCGTTCCGCGCGGGCTCGCTCATTGGACGACGTCGCCCTCGAGGCCGGCCGGCCACTGCGCCGCGGGATCAAGCCGCACATAGGCGACGCCCGGCAGGCCGGTCTTGACCATCTCGATATGCTTCAGCAACAGTTCCGGGTTGATCTTGGCCTTGACGCGGAACATCAGCTTTTCGCGCTCGATCTGCGTTTCGACCGTCTTCGGCGTGAACTGCGCGACATTGGCGACGAAGGAGACGGTCGCCGGAATGATGTATTGCGGCGCAGCGTCGAGCTTCAAGCGCACCTCCGCGCCGATCGCCACCCGGCCAGCCTGGTCGGTCGGTAGGAAGAAGCTCATATAGACGTCGCCGAGGTCGACCAGATTGATGACCTTGCCGCCGCCGGCGACGATTTCGCCCGGCTGGGCGACGCGGAACTGAATACGGCCGTCGCGCGGGGCAGTGAGCGTGCTGTCGGCGATGACGGTCTCGATGTTGTCGATCGCGGCTTCCGCCGCATCGGCGGCGGCCTCTGCGTTCACCACCTGGGCCTTGGCATAGCTGATGGCGGCGTCGGCTGCGGCCGACTGGGCTTCGGCGGCGGCGAGGGCCGCGCGCGCGCCTTCGGCGGCCGCCTGGTCATCCTCCAGCGTCTGCTGCGAAATGGTGCTGGAACTGGCGAGCTGTTTGGAGCGCACCATCTTGCGGTCAGCGGAATCGAGCAGGATCTGGCGTTGCGAGACGGCGGCGATCGCCGCCTTCTTCTCGGCATTGCGCTGTTCGACCAGCGCCTGGGCGGTCTCGATGCCGATATCGGCCCGGCGCTTTTCCGCCTCGGCCTGGCGGAGCTGCGATTCCAGCTGCTTGATATCCATCTGAGCGAGCTTCTCGCCGGCTTTGACGAAATCGCCTTCGTCGACGAACATCTCGCTGATGCGTCCGGCGGTCTTGGCCGCCACGTCGATCTCGACTGCTTCGATCCGGCCGTTGCCGCTGGCAATGCCGTCGGCCAGTTCGGAGGCCTGCAGGGAATGCCAGAAATAATAGCCGCCGCCCGCCGCCGCGGCGAGCAAGAGAGCCACAATAATCCCGTTTCGGCTGGCTGGTTTCACCGCTTCGATCTCCTGTAGAGCGGGGTCCTTCCACCGTTGGGGCAGGCCCCGCTTCATTTCTGTTCGTTCGATTAAAGCAACATCCTCTTCGCAGGTGCAATAGCGCGAACGTGACAGTTCGACGAAATCCGAAGCGATCTGCAACAGAGGTGAGACAGGGCTGAGAATCGCCCCTAGATGGCGGGTGGTTCCGGCCAGTTCCTCACGCCGCCGGTCCAGGTCTCGTAAAGCTTGGAGAGCTTCAGCACCCGCATGTCGTCGAAGCGCGGGCCGATGATCTGCAGGCCGATCGGCATGCCGCTTTTCGAGAAACCGCAATTGATCGAGGCGGCTGGCTGTTCCGACATGTTCCACGGCACGGTGAAGGCGATGTGCTCGAAGGGCTGTTCCGGATCGTTGGTCGGCGAGGCCCACTCCGCGGGGTAGGAGACGATCGGGTTGGTCGGGGTCAGCACCGCATCGACCGTAGTGAACAGCCTGCCGCAGGCCTTGCGCATCTCGATGGTCTGGCCAAAACCCTGCACCGCCTCGACGCCGGTGACATCGGCGCCCTTTTCCGCCCATTGGTAGATATAGGGCAGGATCCTCGCCCGGCGTTCGCCGGGGAGGTTGCGAATGTCGCCCCAGAACTTGGCGCGCCAGAATGCGTCCAGCCCGTCGAGCATGGCGCGCGTCATTACCGGCTCGACCTCGAAGACCACGACGCCCGCGTCCTCGAAGCGTTTGGCAGCCGCCAGCACCGCGTCGCGGATCTCCGGCTCGGCCTTGAGCCCGCAGCCGGCGTCGAGCATGACGCCGATCCGCATGCCGCGCACGTCGATTTCGCGGTCCATCCAGTCGAAGTCGTTGGGCGGCAGGCTGGTGCCGTCGCGCCAGTCGGGCCGCGACAGCGTCGCCATGGCGATGGCCGCATCGTCGACGCAGCGCGTCATCGGCCCGGCGCAGCGGCCGACATAAAACGGATCGACCGGAATGCGGCCATGGCTCGGCTTGAAGCCGAACAGCCCGGTCCAGCCGGCCGGCAGGCGCACGGAACCGCCAATGTCGGTGCCGATGTGCAAGGGGCCGTAGCCGGCCGCGCCGGCTGCTGCCGCACCGGCGCTCGAACCGCCGGGGTTCTGGCTGAGGTCCCAGGGATTGCGACTCAATGGATGGAAGCTCGAAAGGCCGGAGGACAGCATGCCGTAGTCGGGGCAGGTGGTCTTGGCGAAGATCACCGCGCCGTCTTCCTTCATCCGCGCGGCGACCGGCGCGTCCGCCTCGGCCGGGACGAGTTCGACCGCCGCCGTGCCGAGCGGCACCGGCTGGCCCTTGGTGGCGATCAGTTCCTTGAGCGTCACCGGAATGCCGTCGAGCATGCCCTGTGGCACATCGCGAAGCCAGCGTTCGGTCGAGGCCTTGGCCTGGGCGCGGGCGCTTTCCGGGTCATAGGCATAGAGCGCGGCGACATGCGGCTCGAAGGCTTCGATGCGCGCTTCCACCGCCAGCCAGTATTCGTAAGGGGACAGCGTTTTCGCCCGGAAATTGGCGAGGAGATCCTTGATGGTCAAATGCAGGTCATCGGTCATATCGACATTCCGTCTCTGCTCAAATGCATTGGTCTAAACGTTTGCGGTCAATCCGATACCGGTCGGGACGCCATGTCCTCGGCCCTGTGGCAGGCAGCCTGGCGCCCCGGCACGATCGTCCGCAATTCGGGCGTCTCGGTGGCGCAGCGCGCGATGGCGAGCGGACAGCGGTCGCGGAAGGCACATCCGCCGGTCTCGGCGTGCGGGGCACGCGGCGGCGCGCGTTCGGATGGCTGCGGCCGGCCGAAGCGCTCTATGCTCGGCTCCGCGTCGGCCAGCGCCTTCGTGTAGGGATGCAGCGGCTGTTCGAAGACCGCATGCGCCGGCCCCGTCTCCACCAGCCGCCCGCGATACATCACGCCGACGCGGTCGGCGATGCAGTCGACCACGGCGAGGTTGTGGCTGATGAACAGGAAGGTCACGCCGCGCTTCTCGCGCAGGTCCATCAGCAGGTTGAGCACCTGCGCCTGCACCGACAGATCGAGCGCCGAGACCGCCTCGTCGGCGACCACCAGCTTCGGTTCGGTGACCAGCGCGCGGGCAATGGCGATGCGCTGGCGCTGGCCGCCGGAAAACTCGTGCGGATGGCGCTCGGCGTGTTCGGCCTTCAGCCCGACGCTCTCCAGCATGTCGACGACGCGGTCCTGGATCTCGGCTCGTCCGGGCCTGCGGGCCAGTACATGCAGTGGTTCGGCGACGATCCGGCCGACTTTCTGGCGCGGATCGAGCGAGCCGAACGGGTCCTGGAAGACCATCTGGAAATTCTCGCGCTTGCGCATCAGCTCCTTCGGCGCCAGCGAGAACAGGTCGTCGCCGTCGAACAGGACGTGGCCGGAGGTCGGCTTGTCGAGCGCCATGACGAGCCGCGCGAGCGTCGACTTGCCGCAACCGCTCTCGCCCACCACGCCGAAGATCTCGCCGGCATCGACGGTGAGCGACACGTCGTCGAGGGCGCGGGTGTGGTGTGGAGCGCCGAACAGGGAATGGCTGACATAGTCGCGGGTGAGGGTGCGGATATCGAGGAGTGGACGGGTCATAGCGTGCATCGGCTTGGCCCCTCATCCGCCTGCCGGCACCTTCTCCCCGTCGGGACGGGGAGAAGGGACGAGCGGCACTGCCTTGGCCGTCCCCTCTCCCCGTTTACGGGGAGAGGGTCAGGGTGAGGGGCATTTCTAAGAACGGAAAACTTCGAAGTCGGCCAGCTCATCACTCAGCCTCCCCTTCCGCCCGGATGCAGCGCACGCCGCGGCTGTCGGCAAAGCTCGTCCATCCGGGTTCGACGGCATGGCAGGCGGCGATCATGTCCGGACAGCGGTCGGAGAAGACGCAGCCGGCCGGCAGCCGGTCGAAGCCGGGCACGGTGCCTCGAATGGTCGAAAGCCGGCCGCCGTCGCCGATGCGTTTCGGCACGGCGGCGATCAGTCCGCGCGTATAGGGATTGCGCGGTGCCGTCAGGACGTCGCGGGTCGCGCCTTCCTCCATCCGGCGCCCGGCATACATGACGATGGTACGCCGGCACATGCGGGCGATGACGCCGAGGTCGTGGCTGACCAGCATCAGCGCCATGCCGTATTCACGGGCCAGTTCGCCGAGAATGTCGAGCACTTCGGCTTGCACAGTGACATCGAGCGCGGTCGTCGGCTCGTCGGCGATCATCAGGGCGGGCTTCAGCGCCAGCGCAATGGCGATGCCGACCCGCTGGCGCTGCCCGCCGGACATCTCATGCGGATAGGTCCTCGCCCGGCGTTTTGCATCCGGGATCCGCACCTGGTCGAGCAGGTCCACGGCCTGCGCCCGTGCATCGCGCCAGGACAGGCCGCGATGCCAGACCAGCCCTTCAGCGATCTGGTCGCCAATGGTCATGGCCGGGTTGAGCGCCGTCATGGGCTCCTGGAAGATCATTCCGATACTGCCGCCGCGGATCTCGCACAGCCGTTCTTCCGGCGCGGCGAGCAGGTTTTCGCCGGCAAGCGCGATCGTGCCGCTGGCTTCCGCAACGCCGGGAAGAAGCCCCATGATCGCCAGCGACAGCAGCGACTTGCCCGACCCGCTTTCCCCGACCACGCCGAGCGTATCCCCGGCTTCGAGGTTGAAGGCGACATCAGTCAGGATCGGCATGCGGTTTCCGTCGCCGAGGCGGACGGAGACCGAGAGATCACGGACGGAGAGGAGAGGGGCGTCCGTCATCGTCACATCCTCCCCTTCTCACGAGGGTCGAGCAGGTCGCGCAAGCCGTCGCCCAGCATGTTGAAGCCGAAGACGGTGAGCGCGATGGCGAGGCCCGGCAGGATGGCCAGCCATGGCGCCGTCGCGAGATAGGTCTGGGCGTCGGCCAGCATGCGGCCCCAGGTGGGCGCCGGCGGCGGCATGCCGAGACCGAGGAAGCTCAGGCCGGCTTCCGTCAGGATCGCCAGGCCGAGCTGGATCGTCGCCTGGACGATGATCTGGCTGGAAATGTTGGGCAGCACATGCTCGACCGTGATCAGGAACGGCCCCTTGCCGGCGCCGCGGGCGGCGAGCACATAGTCGCGCGACCAGATCTGCTGCGCCGCGCTGGCCGTCACGCGGGCGAAGACCGGCACCATGAAGACGGCGATGGCGATGATCGCGGTGAACCGCCCCGAACCCATCAGGGCGCCGAGCATCATCGCCGAGAGGATCGGTGGCACGGCGAAGATCACGTCGTTGGCCCGCATGACGAAGGCTTCGGTCAGTCCCCTGCGAGCGGCGGCGAGCACCCCAAGCGCCGTGCCGAGCGAGCCGCCGAGCGCCACGGCGGCGGCGGCGGTCGACAGCGAATTCCACGCGCCGACCATCAGCATGGAGGCGATGTCCCGGCCGAACTGGTCGGTACCGAGAAGGCCGTAGGCAAGCGGCGGCTTCAGCTTGTGGATGATCTGCATCTTGGCCGGCGGCAGCGGCGTCCAGACGAGCGACAGCAATGCGATCACCAGGAGCGTCAGGATGATCGCCCCGCCGATCGCCAGATTGGGCCGGCGCAGCAAGAGCCAAGGGCTGTAGGCCGCAGGCTTTGCCGCGGTTTTCTCTGCGGGCGCGCTCATCGGCCGCGTCCTCTCAGCCTGGGGTCGAGCACGAGATAGGAGAGGTCGACCAGGAAGTTCATGACGATGACGAGGCCGGCGAAGAACAGCACCACATCCTGCATGACGATCACGTCGCGCTGGGTCAGCGCCTGATAGGCGAGGCGGCCGAGACCGGGCAGGTTGAAGACGTTCTCGATCAGGATGGCGCCGGCGATCAGGAAGGTGAATTGCAGCCCGAGAATGGTGATCACCGGCACCAGCGCATTGGGCACGGCATGGCGCCAGAGCGCGGCCCGTCGCGGCAGTCCCTTGGCGCGGGCGGTGCGGACGAAATCCTCGTGCAGCACTTCGAGCACCGAGGACCGAGTCACCCGCGTCAGCACGCCGGCCTGCGGCAGGGCAAGTGCGATCGCCGGCAGGACCAAGGCCTGCAATCCCGCGAGCAGGCCCGTCTCCCAGCCGGGAAAGCCGCCGGCCGGCATCCAGCCGAGCGAGATCGAAAAGCCAAGGATCAGCAGGAGCGCCGCCCAGAAGCCGGGCACGGCGATGAACAGCTGGGACAGCACGCCGGCGAGATAGTCGAAGCCCGAATTGCGTTTGGCCGCCGAAGCGACGCCCAGCGGGATGGAGATCGCCACCGAGATCAGGATCGCCATCATGGCGAGCGGCAGGGTGACGGCGAGCCGCTCCGCGATCAGGCCGGCCACCGGCACGCCATAGGTATAGGACGTGCCGAGATCCCCGGTCGCCAGGCCGCCGAGCCACAAGAAATAGCGCACCGGCAAGGGCTGATCGAGGCCGAGCTCGTGGCGAAGGGCAGCCAGCGTGTCCGGGCTTGCCGAGGTACCGAGCATGATCGCCGCCGGATCGCCGGGCAGCACGTCCATGACGAAGAAGATCAGGGCGGAGACTGCGGCGAGCGTCAGGACGAGACTTCCGAGCCGCCGGGCGATGAGGGTCAGCATCGGTGTTCCCTCACTGTGGCGCGACACCCCCTCTGGCCCGCCGGCCATCTCCCCCACAAGGGGGGAGAGCACGTGAGGCAGGCGTCCCGCCTCCAGTCTGATGTCTCCGTGCTTGAGCGAACCGCCACCACCGCGCGATCGTGGACGTTGGAACGGTGAGTTCTGCGTTTGGTCTTCTCCCCCCTTGCGGGGGAGATGGCCGGCAGGCCAGAGGGGGAGACAGGCATCCCGGAACTCGGTCTAGCTACCGCCCTCACTCCTCCCAATAGACCTCGGTCAGCACGTTGGACGGGATCGGTTCGTTTTCCCATAGGCCTTTGAGCTTCTTGTCCCAGATGCCGAGCTTGGGCATGACGAACAGGAAGAGCGCCGGCACGTCCTCTGCGAGGATCTTCTGTGCCTCGCCGTAGAGCCGGTCCTGCTCGGCGGTGTCGGACGTCGCCTCGATCTTCTTCAGGATGTCGTTGAAGGCCGGGTTCTTGTAACCGAAATAGTAGGGGTCGCGGGCATAGATGTCGATGTCCATCGGCTCGGCATGGGCGACGATGGTCATGTCGAAGTCGCGGCCCTTGAACACGTCCTGCACCCATTTGGCCGGGAATTCGGTCGGCTCGATGTTCATCGTCACGCCGATCTCGGCAAACAACGCCTGCATCACCTGGGCGGAACGCGGCGCATAGGCCATCTGCGGCGTCTTGATGGTGAAGGTGAAGCCGTCCGGATAGCCGGCCTCGGCCAGAAGCGCCTTGGCCTTTTCCGGATTGTAGGGATGGGTGCCGGTGAGGTCGACATAGCCGCGATCGTTGGGCGTATAATGGCTGCCGATCGGCGTGCCGTAGCCGGACCAGGCGCCGTCGACGATCACCGCGCGGTCGAGCGCCATCATCAGCGCCTGGCGCACGCGCTTGTCGTCAAACGGCTTGCGCTCGTTGTTCATGCCGGCCACGACCTTGAGTTCGGTATTGCCGATCACGGTCGTGAGCTTCGCGTCATCCTTGAAGCTTTCCACCAGTTCCGGCGCGCCGAATTCCGGGAAGGCGTCGACATCGCCTGATTTCAGTGCCGCGGCCTGCGCCTGCGGGTCGGCGATGAAGCGGAAGGTGACCTTGTCCAGCTTCACCTTGACGTCTTCGTTCCAGTAGTCCGCATTGGCGGCAAGCTCCACCTTGTCGCCCTTGGCCCAGCTGACGAACTTGAAGGGGCCGGTGCCGATCGGCGTGGTCTTGTCCTCGGCGGCGCTCTTGGTGCCCACGATCACCGAGGACGGCCAGCCGAGCCAGTAGAGCAGGCTGCCGGCCGGTTCCTTCAGCTTGAGCACCAGGGTGGCCGCATCCGGCGTCTCGATCGTGTCGATGGCCGCGAAGAAGCGCTTCTGCGGATTGACGCTGTCGGCGCCGCGGGCACGCTCCAGCGAGGCCTTGGCCACGGCCGAATCGAAGGCCTCGCCGTCATGGAATCTGACGCCCTCCTCGAGCTTGAAGGTATAGGTCAGCCCGTCGTCGGAAATCTCCCAGCTCTTTGCCAGCTGCGGCTTGATCTTGCCGTCGCGGTCGATGGTCACCAGGCCTTCGAAGACGTTCTGCCAGGTCACCTGGCCGATCGCCACGGGAGCGGCGATGGTCGGGTCGAGCCCGGTCGGCTCGATGGTCATGCCGAGCGTCAGGTCCTTCTGGGCGGCGAGGGTGGGGCCGGAGAAGATGACGGCCACGGTGACGGCCAGGCCGAAAGCGAGGCTGCGAAAGGCCCTGGGGCTCGAGGCAAGCAAAACATCGGTCATGAAATTCCCCTGTTCCTGGCGCTCTTTCCGTTCCGGCATGTCAGCCATGGCGCACTGCAAAAATACTGGCATCTCGCCGCCGCGGGCACAATGCGGTTTTTTGCGTTCTCGGTTCACTAGGGATCACAGGGGAAGTCCGGCGTACGGATTTGCAGCTGGCCGCTGCTGCCTTCGTCTTGACGGGCGGCAGGGGTGAGGCCGCGAAGACCGCGGACGGGGGCGAGCAAACTCGCCCCGGCCTAATCTAATTACGGGTCAGATGCGAAGGGCGTCGCCCTCCTGTCAAAAGCTCAGGCGACCGAGCGGTTGGGAGCGGGGTCCGCGCTTCCCGGCGGTTCGCCGGCCAGCATGCCGGCCTGTCGGGCGGCGGCGATGAAGGCCTTGCGGGCGACTTCCGCGGCCTGGTCGGTTTCGATCGCCAGCCGGCACCAGCGCCGGGCGCGGTCATAGGCGGCGCCGTGGCGGGTCGGCCATTCTTCCTCAAGGAAATAGAGGGCGTCGAAGGCTTCGCGAAAGGTTCTGTTGAGGCCGGACTGCAGTCTGATCTCGACGGGATCCGGCCAGGTGGGATGGCTGTCGTTCATGGCATTCTCCATTGCGCCGACCCGAACACCTGGGCAGGGCAAAAGTTCCGCACCGGTGCGCTGGCCATTTCAATTGATTGTGATGGACGACCGGCAGGTTGGCGTGGCGGTCCCGGCCGCTAGTCGGCGAGATCCTCGGGTTCGTCGGACCAGTCCGGCCGTGCCGCGGCGTCGCGTGCCTTCAGCCATGTCGCGGTCGCTTCGCTTGCCCATTCCGCCGCCTGCATCAGGCTCTCGCCGCCGATCAGGGCATGAAGCAGGGCGGCGCTGAAGCTGTCGCCGGCGCCGGTCGTGTCGCTTGTCGAAACGGGGTGGGCGACACGCACATCGTGGCGGTCCCTGCCGTCGTAGACGGTGGTCTCGCGCGGGCCGTCGGTCAGGGCGAGGTGCCGAAGGCGGTCACCGCAGAGCTTGAGCGCCGTCTGCCAGATCTCCTCCAGGCCGAGACCCGGAAAGTCGGCCTTCGAGCCGACCATGATATCGGCAGGGCGAGGGGTGGGCGTTCCCAGGGGAAACTGCGAGACCACCAGAGGAGCGGAAGCCAGCGAGCGGATGATGTTGTCGCACAGCCGGGCGCCGTTGACGTAGAAGGCCTTGCCCTCGACCGGGGCGGGTACGGAGAAGCTGCGGCTGATGCGTTTCTCGCCCGACAGGATCGTCCGTTCGCCATTGGGTTCGAGCAGGATGTCGGCACAGTCCGTCTGGCTGTTCGACGTGCCGACATGCGAGAGGTCGTAGTGCCGGGCGCTCAGCACGTCGAAGGCCCAGCGCCCGTGCCGGTCATTGCACAGCGTCGACACCAGGCATACCGGGCGGCCGAGATCCATCAGGCGCCGCGCGGTGTAATAGCCGCCGCCGCCAAGACGGATCCGGCGTTCCGACCAGGTGATTCGCGCGCCTGAGCGCAGCGGCGCCTTCAGCCGCCAGATGCGGTCGTGGTTGATATGGCCGATGACGACGACGGAGGATGCGGTGGCTGTGGGCAAATCGGGCATGCCTTGCGGTCGCCTTTTTGATGGGGTCAGGATGCTGAATATTCGGTCGCCGGTCAGGAACATGCCCTTGCGGCAGAATGGCGGCAAGACCCATTTCAACAGGAGCGCCCGGCAGGTCGTCCCGCATCCTTCGCGCTTCTTGCGGAACCGGGTCAGGTCCGATTTCATTTCGACAGCGAGCATCGTCGCTCACGTTACAGCAGCAGGAGAACAAACATGGCGATCAGAGCGGTTGTCTGGGGCGAGAACATCCATGAGCACACCAATGACGTGGTCCGGGGCATCTATCCGGACGGAATGCATTCCACCATCGCCGCAGCGCTCAATACGCAGGAAGGCATAGAGGCGACGACCGCGACACTGCAGGAGCCCGAGCACGGCCTGAGCGTCGAGCGCCTGGCTGCGACCGACGTGCTGTTGTGGTGGGGCCACAAGGACCATGGTGCCGTGTCCGACGAAGTGGTCGAGCGCGTCGCGCGCCGCGTCTGGGAGGGCATGGGGCTCATCGTCCTGCATTCCGGGCATTTCTCCAAGCCGTTCAAGCGGCTGATGGGCACGCCCTGCGCGCTGAAATGGCGCGAGGCGGGCGAGCGCGAACGGATCTGGACCGTCAATCCCGGCCATCCGATCGCCGAGGGCATCCCGGAAAACTTCGTCCTGGAAAACGAGGAAATGTATGGCGAATTCTTCTCCGTGCCGGAACCGCTGGAGACGGTGTTCATCTCCTGGTTCGCCGGGGGGGAGGTCTTCCGTTCCGGTCTCACCTGGCGGCGCGGGGCCGGAAACATCTTCTATTTCCGCCCCGGCCACGAAACCTATCCGACCTATCATGACGCGACCGTGCAGAAGGTTATCCGCAATGCGGTGAAATGGGCCCATAATCCGCGGCCGGCCTATGCCGGCGTGCATGATGCTCCGAACGTGCCGATCGACCAGGCGCTCGAGCCGATCACCGAACGCGGCCCGAAACTGCATCAGGCGGGCGAAGAGGGTTACAAGTGATGGCTCCGATCCGTCTTCTGGTGCTGGGCACCGGCGGCATGGCCAATACCCATGCGATGAACTTCGCCACGATCGCGGATGTGCAACTGGTGGCGGCGGTCGACGTCGACCTCGCCAAGGTCCGCGCCTTTGCCGCCCGCCACGACATCGCCAATACCTTCACCTCGCTCGACGAGGCGATCGCCTGGGGGCAGTTCGATGCCGTGACCAATGTCACGCCCGATCGCAGCCATCATGCGACGACGCTTGCGCTGCTCGCCGCCGGCAAGCATGTGATGTGCGAGAAGCCGCTCGCCGAAACCTATGCCAAGGCCGACGAGATGGCGACGGCGGCAGAGGCGTCCGGCCTCGTCAACATGGTCAACCTCACCTACCGCAACGTGGCGCAGGTGCAGAAGGCGCGGCAGATGGTGGTCGACGGCGAGATCGGCCGGGTCCGGCACATCGAAGCCTCCTACCTGCAGAGCTGGCTGGTGTCCAAGGCCTGGGGCGACTGGGCGACCGAGAGCCAGTGGCTCTGGCGCCTGTCGACCAAGCACGGCTCGAACGGCGTGCTCGGCGATGTCGGCATCCACATCCTCGACTTCGCCGGCTTCGGCGCTGCGACCGAGATCGATCATGTCTTCGCCCGGCTCAAGACCTTCGACAAGGCGCCAGGCAACCGCATCGGCGAATATGATCTGGATGCCAATGACAGCTTCACCATGACCGCCGAATTCACCAACGGTGCCATGGGCGTGATCCATGCCAGCCGCTGGGCGACTGGGCATCTGAACGAGCTCAGGCTCCGGGTGCATGGCGACAAGGGCGCGCTGGAGGTCATCCACCGCGTCGATGGTTCCAAACTGAGGGCCTGCCTCAAGGAGGACGTGGAAACGGCGGTGTGGAAGGAGATCGAGGTCGATCCGGTCGAGACCAACTACCAGAAGTTCATTGCGGCGATCCGCGGTGGCCACATGCAGGAGCCGAGCTTCCGCCATGCCGCCAACCTGCAGAAGATCCTCGATCTGGCGCTTGTGACGGAGATCGAGCGGCGGGAACTCGCGGTGTAGACTGCCCTACTCCCTCTCCCCGTTGTGGGAGAGGGAGGCGCAGCGTTGGTCGACTCGGAGGCGAAGCCTCTAAGTAAAGCGCGAAGCCTTAGTAGGCGACCTTCACGGCCGCCTTCTGCTCGACGGACTTGATGGCCGCGTCGGCCAGCGCCAGCGCGATCAGGCCGTCCTCGGCCGAAGGCGAAAGCGGCGTGCCCTTTTCCAGGCTGTCGATGAAGGCCGAGATTTCAGCGGCATAGGCCGCAGTGTAGCGGGTCATGAAGAAATCGTGCAGTGGCGGGCGGGTATAGCCGTCCTTGGTGGCGATCTCGATTGACACCGGCCGCTGGTTTTCCGCGGAGACGGCACCCAGCGAACCATGCACCTCGATGCGCTGGTCGTAGCCATAGGAAGCGCGGCGCGAGTTCGAGATCATCGCCTGGCGGCCGCTCTTGGTCGTCAGGATCAGGCTCGCCGAGTCGTAGTCGCCGAGTTCGCCGATCTTCGGATCGACCAGAACCGAAGCCGAGGCCATCACGGTGTCGATCTCCTCGCCGAGCAGATAGCGGGCCATGTCGAAGTCGTGGATCGTCATGTCGCGGAAGATGCCGCCGGACACTTTGATATAGTCGGCCGGCGGGGCGCCCGGGTCGCGGCTGGTGATCGTCACCATCTCGACCTTGCCGATCGAGCCCTTGTCGATCTCCTTGCGCACGGCCTGGAAATGCGGATCGAAGCGGCGGTTGAAGCCGAGCATGACCTTGCCGCCGACCTTGCGCACGGTTTCCAGGCAGGCGCGGGCGCGGTTGACGTCGAGGTCGATCGGTTTTTCGCAGAAGATCGCCTTGCCGGCCTTGGCAAAACGCTCGATCAGGTCGGCATGGGTGTTGGTCGGCGTACAGATGATAACGGCGTCGATGTCCTTGTCGGCCTCGATCTCGTCGATCGTCTTTACCGCGGCGCCGGAAGCCGCCGCGATCGCGTTCGCCGCCTCGGGAAAGGCGTCGGCCACAGCCACCAGTTTTGCCCGTTTGTCTTCGGCGATGGCGCGTGCGTGTACCTTGCCGATCCGTCCGGCGCCCAGAAGGGCCAGTTTCGTTACCATGGTTTTCTCCTCCCTTGGTCGCCTTGCCGAACCGGCCTCAAGCGCCCTAGACACATGTTCTGGCATTCCACCGCGCCCGGCAGCGTTACTGCGCTGAGAAACGCTGAAAGCGAGCGGGGTCTGCCTCCCGAATGGACGTTCCAAATCTCTGTTTGGAATATACATTCTATTTTGCTAGATTGCGATATCGTTTGTGTCAAGCGACATTGCGGAAAGGACGGACATGACGGATACCGGCGGGCCAACCAGCATCAAGGCATTCGAGGAGCGCTTGCTGGAGGTCTCCGAAAACCTGCCGAAACGGCTGCGCCAGTGCGCCGACTACGTGGCGGCCAACAAGGATCGCATCGCGGTTTCGACCGTGGCGGAAATGGCCGAAGGGGCCGGAGTCCAGCCCTCGGCCTTCATGCGCTTCTGCCAGATCCTCGGCTTTTCCGGTTTCTCCGAAATGCAGAAGCTGTTTCGCGATTCCTTCGTCGGAGGCTGGCCGGACTATACGACGCGCCTGCAGCATCTGCGGGAAAAGGCCGAGGGCAGCCCGACGGCGTTGTTGGCGGAGTTCGTCGAGGCCGGACGCACGTCGCTGGAAGGATTGCTGAAAACGGTCGAGCCGCAAATGCTGGAGCGGGCGGTCGAGACGCTCGCCAAGGCCAAGATGATCCATATCATCGGTCTGAGGCGCTCCTTCCCGGTTGCCAGCTATCTCGCCTATGCGCTGGAGAAGATGAATGTTCCGGCCATGCTGCACAGCGCAGTCGGCAAGCTGGAGAACCATCACGCCATCCGGCCGGGCGATGTGCTGCTGGCCATCACCTTCTCGCCCTATTCGACAGAGACCATCGAACTGGTCGAGGCGGTTGCCGCCCGCGGCATTCCGGTGGTTGCCGTCACCGACACGATCGTCAGCCCGTTGCGGCGGTTTGATGCGATCACGCTGTCTGTATCGGAGGTCGATTTCGGCGCCTTCCGTTCGCTGTCGGCAACGCTCTGTCTGGCGATCACGCTGTCCGTCGCGGTGGGCACGGCGCGGCAGGACGATTGAATATTTGTATTGAAAGTTCTAAAAATAGAATTTATAGTCCATTCTTAGAGGAGATGGGAGGCCGCCGCCGCGCGGTTGCCTGAAAGGACGGACGGCGGGGCAAGCGACCGCGTCGCCGACAGGGAGGTTCGCTTGGCACAACTCGATCTGATCACGATCGGCCGGTCTTCGGTCGACCTCTATGGCGCACAGGTCGGCGGCCGGCTCGAGGACATGGCCTCCTTCAACAAGTATATCGGCGGCTCTCCCACCAATATCGCCGCCGGCACTGCCCGGCTCGGGCTGAAGTCCGCCGTGCTCACCCGGGTGGGCGACGAGCATATGGGCCGCTTCATCCGCGAGCAGCTGGTGCGCGAGGGGGTCGACGTGCGCGGCGTCAAGACCGATCCGGAGCGGCTGACCGCGCTCGTTCTCCTCGGCATTCGTGACGAACACCAGTTTCCGCTGATCTTCTACCGTGAGAACTGCGCCGACATGGCGCTGTGCGAAGACGATGTCGATCCCGACTTCATCGGCGCGGCGCGCTGCGTGCTGGCGACCGGCACCCATCTGTCCCATCCGCGCACCGAGGCCGCGGTACTGAAGGCTCTGAAGATCGCCCGCGACGGTGGCGCCAGGACCGCGCTCGACATCGACTACCGCCCCAATCTCTGGGGGCTCGCCGGCCATGGCGCGGGCGAGAGCCGCTACATTGAATCGAGGGCCGTCACCGCCAAGCTGCAGGCGACGCTACACCTGTTCGACCTGATCGTCGGCACGGAAGAGGAATTCCACATCGCCGGCGGCACGACCGACACGGTCGAGGCGCTGAAGGCCGTGCGGCGCGTCTCCGACGCCGCACTGGTCTGCAAGCGCGGCGCCATGGGCGCGGTGGTGTTCGAGGGGGCCATCCCCGACAGTCTCGACGAAGGCCAGGCGGGGCAGGGCTTTCCGATCGAGGTATTCAACGTGCTGGGTGCCGGCGACGGCTTCATGTCCGGCCTTCTGAAAGGGTGGCTGACTGGCGAGGACTGGCCGACCAGCCTCAAGTTCGCCAATGCCTGCGGCGCCTTCGCCGTCTCGCGCCATGGCTGCACGCCGGCCTATCCGAGCTGGGAAGAGCTGCAATATTTCTTCAGGACCGGCATCCGCAACAAGGCGCTGCGCAAGGACGAGGCGCTGGAGCAGGTGCACTGGTCGACCAATCGCAAGGGCGACTGGTCTAGGATGCGGGTCTTCGCCTTCGACCACCGCATGCAGCTGGAGTCCATGGCCGACGAGGCGGGCGTCCCGCGCGAGCGGATCGGAGCCTTCAAGACCCTGTGCCTGAAGGCGGCGCTCGATGTCGCCGATGGCGCGCCGGGTTACGGCATCCTGTGCGACAGCCGGCTCGGCCGCGACGCGCTCTATGCGGCGAGCGGTTCGGGCCTGTGGATCGGCCGACCGGTGGAGTGGCCGGGTTCGCGTCCGCTGGCGCTGGAGCCCGAGATCGGTCCCGACTTCGGCGGGCTCGTCGAATGGCCGCTCGAAGACGTCGTCAAGGTTTTGTGCTTCTACCATCCGGACGATACCGCCGAAATGCGCGCCGAGCAGGAGGCGACCGTGCTGCGGCTGTTTGCCGCCGCCCGCCGCAACCGGCTGGAAATGCTGCTGGAGGTGATCCCGTCCAAGGTTGGCCCGACCGATGACGACACGGTTGCCCGGATCATCGACCGCTTCTACGAGATCGGCGTCTATCCCGACTGGTGGAAGCTGGAACCGATGCGGACCGAAGCTTCGTGGGCCAATGCCTGCGCTGCCGTCGAGCGCCACGATCCCTATACCCGCGGCATCGTCGTGCTCGGGCTTGATGCGCCGCAGGCCGAGCTGGAGGAGAGCTTCGCGCTGGCAGCCCGCTTCGTGCTGGTGAAGGGTTTTGCTGTTGGCCGGACGATCTTCGGCGAGGCGGCACGCAAGTGGCTGTCCGGCGCGATCAGCGACCGGCAGGCCGTGGAAGAAATGGCACAGCGTTACCGCAGCCTCTGTTCCGTCTGGGACAAGGCCCGGCAAGGATCAGGCGCACTGGGAGAAAAGGCATGAAAACGGTGAAACTGACGGCGGCGCAGGCGATGATGCGCTATCTCGCCAACCAGCTGAACGAGGACGGCGTCCCCTATATCGCCGGTGTCTGGGCGATCTTCGGCCACGGCAATGTGGCGGGCATCGGCGAGGCGCTTTACGGCGTGCGGGATCGGCTGCAGACGCTGCGCGGCCAGAACGAGCAGTCGATGGCCCATGCGGCGATCGCCTATTCCAAGCAGTTGCGCCGGTGCCGCGCCATGGCCGTGACCTCGTCGATCGGCCCGGGTGCCGCCAACATGGTGACGGCAGCGGCGCTGGCGCATGTCAACCGCCTGCCGGTGCTCTTCATTCCGGGCGACGTCTTTGCCAATCGCGGCCCCGATCCGGTGCTGCAGCAGCTGGAGGATTTCGGCGACGGCACAATGACGGTCAATGACTGCTTCAAGCCGGTCAGCCGCTATTTCGACCGCATCATGCGGCCCGAACAGCTTTTGACGGCCCTGCCGCGCGCCCTGCGTACCATGACGGACCCGGCCGATTGTGGTCCGGTGACGCTGTCCTTCTGCCAGGACGTTCAGGCCGAGGCCTACGACTACCCCGAGAGCTTCTTCGAGCCGAAGGTCTGGCGCCAGCGCCGGCCGGAGCCCGATGCGCACGAGTTCGAGACGGCGGTCGCGGCGCTGAAGGCGGCGAAGAACCCGGTCATCGTCGCCGGCGGCGGCGTGCATTTCTCCGGCGCGACGGACACGCTCGCGGCCTTCGTCGAGAAACACGGCATCCCGGTCGTCGAAACCCAGGCCGGCAAGTCGGCGCTCGCCTGGGACCACGATCACAACTTCGGTCCGGTCGGCGTGACCGGGGCCGAATGCGCCAACATCATCGCCGAAAAGGCCGATCTGGTGTTCGGCGTCGGCACGCGCTTCCAGGATTTCACCACCGGCTCCTGGGGCCTGTTCAAGAACCCGGAGCGACGCATCCTGGCGCTCAACGTCCAGGCCTATGACAGCACCAAGCACGACGCGATCCCCCTGACCTCGGACGCGAAGATCGGTCTCGAAAGACTGTCGGCCGCGCTCGGCGATCATCGCTTCACCCCGCCGGACGCCGCCATCAAGGCCGGCTGGTTCGCCAAGGCCGATGCCGTCACCGCGCCGCCGAAGGATGGAAACCAGCTGCCGACCGACATGCAGGTGATCGGCGCCGTGCAGCGCCAGTCGCGCGACAACACGGTCGTGATGTGCGCGGCCGGCACCATGCCGGGCGAACTGCACCAGCTGTGGAAGGCGAAGCTGCCGCTCTCCTACCACATGGAATATGGCTTCTCCTGCATGGGCTACGAGATTGCCGGCGGCCTCGGCATCAAGATGGCCGAACCGGACCGCGACGCCATCGTCATGGTCGGCGACGGCTCCTACATGATGATGAATTCGGAGCTCGCGACTTCCGTCGCCATGGGTCTCAAGATCACGGTCGTGATCACCGACAACCGCGGCTACGGCTGCATCAACCGTCTGCAGATGGGCACCGGCGGGGCCGAGTTCAACAATCTCTACGCCCACACCAATGTGCATCCGATGGCGATCGACTTCGCCGCGCATGCCGCCGCCATGGGCGCAAGCGCCCGCAAGGTCTCCTCGATCGCCGAGCTGGAAGAGGCGCTCGCCGCCGCACGCGACGCGACCGTCACCACCGTCATCGTCATCGATACCGATCCTTATCCGACGCCGGAGGCCGGCGGGCATTTCTGGGACGTCGCCGTTCCGGAAGTCTCGTCCCGCGCCGAAGTCAATCAAGCCCGTGTCCGCTACGAGGCGGCTCTCAAGGAAAGACGCTAAGCATGATCTCCTATGGTACCAATCCGATTGCCTGGTCGAACGACGACGATCGCTCGCTTGGCGCCCATCTCAGCCTTGAGCAGTGCCTCGACGAAACCGCGAAGATCGGCTTCGACGGCATCGAGAAGGGCCACAAGTTCCCGCAGGATCCGGCCGGTCTCAAGGCCGTGCTCGAACCGCGCGGCCTGCGCTATGTGTCGGGCTGGCATTCGCTGAACCTGCTCACCCACACGATCGAGGAAGAAAAGGCGGCGATGCAGCCGGCGCTCGATCTGCTCAAGGCCATGGGCTCGAAGGTCATCATCGTCTGCGAGACCTCCAACGCCATCCACGGCAATGACGCCGTCGCGGTCAACGCCCGTCCGAAGCTCTCCGATGCCGACTGGGCCAAATTCGGCGCCGGCGTCGAGGCGCTGGCCGAATACGCCGCCGCGCAGGGCATCGCGCTCGTCTATCACCACCACATGGGCACGATCGTCGAGAGCGAGGAAGAAATCGACAGGCTGATGGCCCATACCGGGCCGCACGCGAAGCTCCTGCTCGACACCGGCCATTGCCTGTTCGGCGGCGGCAATCCGGAGCGGGTGGCGAAGAACCACATGCACCGCGTCGGCCACATCCATGCCAAGAACATCCGGCCGGTCATCGCCCGGCAGGTGCGCGACGAAAATCTCTCCTTCCTCGAAGGCGTGCGCCGCGGCGTGTTCACTGTGCCGGGCGACGCGGAAGGCGGGGTCGATTTCCTGCCGGTCTTGCGGATCGCCGCCGAGCATGGTTACCAAGGCTGGCTGGTCATCGAAGCCGAGCAGGACCCGGATGTCCGAAATCCCTGCGAATATCAGAGCCTTGGTTTGAAATCGCTGAAGGCCATGGCCAGGGAGGCCGGGCTGGACAAGGAGACAGCGTGAAATTTCTCGACCCGCAGCATCCGTTCTTCAAGCCGCTCTGGCGCCGCATTCTGACCGTCGTCGCGCCGGTGGCCTGGGGCCTCGTCGAGTTCTCGAACGGTGAGGCGGGCTGGGCCATCGTCTTCATCGGGGCGGCGGCCTATGCGGGTTACGAGCTGTTCCTGGCACCGCAGCCGGCGCCGGGTGAAAAGCCTCAGGCGGACGAGGCGGCCAGGGACGACAAGGGAGACGAGGGATGAACAATCTGCTGCGCAAGCCGAAGGGGTCCTTCGGCAAGGTGCATGACATCACGCCGGCGGATGCCGGCTGGGGCTATGTCGGTTTCGGCCTCTATCGGCTGAAGGCCGGCGAGACGGCTTCCGAGCCGACGGGCGAGACCGAGGTCATTCTCGTTCTGGTCGAAGGCAAGGCGGAGATCTCTGGCGCGGGCAAGGACTTCGGCGAACTGGGCGAGCGGATGAGCGTCTTCGAGCGCACCCCGCCGCATTGCGTCTATGTGCCGGCCGGTTCCGACTGGTCGGCCACCGCCACCACCGACTGCACGCTCGCCGTCTGCACGGCGCCGGCCATGCCCGGCCGCGAGGCGCAGGTGATCGGCCCTGCCGGCATTTCGCTGGTCGAGCGCGGGAAGGGGGCGAACACCCGTTATATCTTCCCGATCGCCATGGAAGATCGCGACGTAGCCGATGCGCTGCTGGTGACGGAAGTGTTCACGCCGTCGGGCAACTGGTCGTCCTATCCGCCGCACCGCCATGACGAGGACAGGTTTCCCGAGATGACCTATCTCGAGGAGAGCTATTACCACCGTCTCAATCCGGCCCAGGGTTTCGGCTTCCAGCGCGTTTTCACCGAGGACGGTTCGCTCGACGAGACGATGGCCGTCAACGACGGTGACGTGGTTCTGGTGCCCAAGGGTCATCATCCCTGCGGCGCGCCCTATGGCTACGAGATGTACTACCTCAACGTCATGGCCGGCCCCTTGCGCAAATGGCGCTTCCAGAACCATCCGGACCACGACTGGATCTATCGGCGCGACAATCTGTGAGTGCCTCACGGCTATTCACAGATCGACTTCTGGGAGGAAGACATGGCGGGTCTCGGCATCGGGCTCATCGGCACTGGCTATATGGGCAAGTGCCACGCGCTGGCGTGGAACAATGTCTCGAGCATTTTCGGCGACGTCGATAGGCCGCATCTGGCCACGCTGGCCGAGGTCAATGCCGAGCTTGCGGCGAAGAAGGCGGCGGAGCTCGGCTTTGCCCGGTCGACCGGCAACTGGCGGGACCTGCTGTCAGACCCGTCGATCGACGTCATCTCGGTGACGACGCCGAACGCCTTCCACGCCGAAATGGCGATCGCAGCCCTCGAAGCCGGCAAGCATGTCTGGTGCGAAAAGCCGATGGCGCCGGCCCTGGCCGACGCGATCCGCATGCGCGACGCGGCCGCCCGGTCGGGCAGGGTGGCGGTCATGGGCTACAACTACATCCAGAACCCGATGATCCGCCATATCCGCCGGCTGATCGGCGAGGGCGCGATCGGTTCTGTCAATCACGTCCGCATCGAGATGGACGAGGATTTCATGGCCGACCCGGCCCAGCCCTTCTACTGGAAGAGCGAAGCTTCGTCCGGATATGGCGCGCTCGACGATTTCGCCGTCCATCCGCTGTCGCTGCTGTTCACGCTGTTCGGCCATGTGGAGGCCGTGGTGACCGACATGGTGAAGCCCTACGCGACGCGGCCGCTGGCCGGCGGTGGTAGCCGACCGGTCGAGAACCACGACATTGCCAGCGTGCTGCTGCGCCTCGAGGGCGGTATCTCCGCCGCGCTGATGGCCAATCGTTCGGCCTGGGGGCGCAAGGGCCGCATCGCCGTGCAGATTTTTGGCTCGGCCGGATCGATCCTGTTCGACCAGGAGCGCATGAACGAGTTCCAGCTCTACCAGGCATCCGGCCGGCCGGAGGAGCAGGGCTTCCGCACCATCCTCGCCGCCCCGCATCACAAGCCTTATGACCGCTTCATCCCGGCCCCCGGCCACGGCCTCGGCTTCAACGACCTGAAGGTCATCGAATGCCGCGAGCTGATCGCCGCGATCGGCGGCGACAAGGCGCATGTGATTGGCTTCGACGACGGCCTCAGGATCGAGCGCAGCGTTCATGCCATGGCGCAGTCCTTTGCCGAGCAGCGCTGGGTGTCGGTCGAGGGATAGTCTCCCTCGCTTTCGGTCCGATTGATCCGCCGTCGCCTTCCGGCCGTAGTCCATGGCAGAGACGCGGCGACAGCTGTCCGCTGCCTCGCCTCGTCGCGGAGGGTCGATCATGGAAAGCAAAATTCTGCCGTCGCTCGGGCGCGGCTATCACGCGCTGGTGCTCGGCGCATCGGGCGGCATCGGGTCTGCCTTTCTCCGCGCCTTCGAAGACGATCCGGCCTGCGTGCGGGCGACCGGCCTTTCGCGCCGCGGTGACGGTTTCGATGTGACCGACGAGCCCTCCGTCGCCGATGCCGCGAAGCGGCTGGACGACGAGGGCATCCGGTTCGACGTGATCGTCTGCGCCACGGGTGCGCTCACCATCGGCGGTGTCGGCCCGGAGAAATCCATGCGCGCCATCGAGGCGGATGCCATGGCGGCGCAGTTCGCCCTCAATGCCATCGGCCCCACTCTGGTCCTCAAGCATTTCAGCGGGCTGCTGCACCGCGACCGCCGCAGCCTGATCGCCTTCCTGTCGGCGCGGGTCGGATCGATCGGCGACAACAGGCTTGGCGGCTGGATCTCCTATCGCGCGGCCAAGGCGGCGCTCAACCAGATCGTGCGCACGTCCTCGATCGAGATCGCCCGCACGCGGCCGCAGGCGGTGGTGGCGGCGCTGCATCCGGGAACCGTCGCCACCGTGCTCTCCGATCGCTTCTCGCCCGGCCATGAGCGGTTCACGCCCGACGACAGCGTGCGACGCTTGCTCGCCGTGCTGGATGCGCTGGAGCCTGCCCAGACGGGCGGCTTCTATGCCTATGACGGCCAGGCCATCCCCTGGTGACATGACCGGCCGGAAGATCCGCCGGCGCTTGCGGTGCGTACTGGCCTAAGAGAATTCACACAGGAACCCTCCCCATGTTCAAGACCGCTTCCCTGTTCTTCGCACTGATCTTGCCCATCATGCTGTCTGCCTCCGGCGTCGCCGCCGCCGACAAGTTCACGTTGGAGGGTTTCTTTGCCGGCAAGAGCAAGGCGGTGGGATCCTTCAGCGCCATCAACGGCGTGAAACGCCAATTCACGGTGGATCTCATCGGCAAATGGAACGGGCGCACACTCACGCTGCGCGAGGACTTCGTCTTCAAAGATGGCACCCGCGACACCAAGACCTGGCGCTTCGTCAAGACCGGCCCCGCCACCTATTCCGGCACACGCGAGGACGTGATCGGTGAGACGAAGGTGACGCTGCAGGGCAATGTCGCGCGCTTCAGCTACCTCGTCTATCTCGATTCCGCCAAACAGGCGAACAAGGTCCGCTTCTACGACAAGATGGTCCTGCGCAGCGACGGCACGGTGCTCAACACCGCGCTCGTCACCAAGTTCGGCCTGCCGGTCGCAAGGACCGTCGTGTCGTTCGAAAAGGCGGGCGCTGCTAAGGGCAAGGTACGGTCGCGCTGATCGTTCTTCCGTGAAAACAAAAAGGCGGCGCCGGGGCGCCGCCAGGGGGCTTCCGCGGTGGGAGTTATTGTCAGACCTTGCGCTTCTTCTGCCGGTAGACGTCGGCAACCACGGCGGTAACGATGATCATGCCCTTGATGATCTCCTGGTAGTAGGCATCGACCCGAAGGAAGGTGAAGCCGGAGGTCATGACGCCGAGGATGATCGTGCCGATCACCGTGCCGGTGATGCGGCCGGCGCCGCCGGCAAGCGACGTCCCGCCGATGACGGCGGCGGCGATCGCATCGAGTTCGTACATTACGCCCATGCCGGCCTGCGCGGTCTGGGCGCGGGCAGCGGTCACGACACCGGCCAGCCCCGCCAGCATGCCGGCGATCGCATAGACCTTGATCAGGTGGGCTTCTACGTTGATGCCCGAGACGCGGGCCGCCTGGACATTGGCGCCGATCGCATAGGTGAACTTGCCGTAGCGAGTGTAGCGCAGGGCGATGTGGAAGATGATCGCGACGACGAGGAAGACGACGACCGGGGCAATGCCCGTGCCGATGAAGATGAAGTCTTCGCTCAGGCCCGAGACCGGCTGGCCCTTCGTGTACCACTTGGAAATGCCGCGGGCCGTAACCATCATGCCGAGCGTGGCGATGAAGGGCGGGATCTTGGTGCGGGCGATCAGCTGGCCGTTGATGAAGCCGGCCAGCAGGCCGATGGCGATGCCGACCGCGATTGGCACGAAGAAGGGCATGTCGGTCAGGCTCGGATAGAGTGCGCGCGGCCAGGTCGAGGCCTGTGCGAAGCTCGCCGAAAACATCGCCGTCATGCCGACGACCGAACCGGAGGAGAGGTCGATGCCGCCGGTGATGATGACCTGGGTTACGCCGACGGCGATGATGCCGATCACCGAGACCTGCAGGATCATGATCGTCAGGCGCTGCTGGTTCATCAGGAAGCTCTGGCCGACGAAGAGCCAGCCGAGCAGTTCGAAGATCAGCGCGATGCCGATCAGCACGAACAGGATATTGGCTTCCGGCGGGATGCGGCGGTGAAGGGGCTGCCCGGTCTTCAGGTCGACCTCGCCCTTGGTCAGGATCTTGCTGTTCATGTCTTCCTCCCTCGAAGGTCCGTGGACGGCTGCCGCTTAACGCGACGCCAGGTCCATGACCTTAATCTGTGTGGCTTCCGCGCGATCGAGGAAGCCGGTGACGCGGCCCTCGTGCATGACCATGATGCGGTCGCTCATGCCGAGCACTTCCGGCATTTCCGACGATATCATGATCACGGCGACGCCGTTCCTGGTCATCTCCGTCACCAGTTTGTGGATTTCCGCCTTGGCCCCGACGTCGATGCCGCGGGTCGGCTCGTCGAGGATCAGGATGCGCGGATTGGTCAGCATCCAGCGGCCGATCAGCACCTTCTGCTGGTTGCCGCCCGACAGGTTCTCGATGCGCTCGGCCAGGTTCGGCGTCTTGACGCGCAGCTTGCGGCACATCTCCTCGCATTCCGCCGACAGCGCGGCCTGCTCGACGAAACCGCGGCTGACGAACCTGTCCTGCAATACGGCGATCTGCATATTTTCCAGCACGCTCAGGATCAGCAGGCAGCCGGTGTCCTTGCGGTCCTCGGTGAGGAAGGCCATGCGGTTGCGGATCGCTTCCGTCGGGCTGAAGACGTCGACCGGCTTGCCGTCGATCTCGATGGTGCCGGAGGATGCCGGCGTCACGCCGAAGACCGTCTCGGCGACATTGGAGCGGCCCGAGCCGACAAGGCCGGCGACGCCGAGGATTTCGCCGGCGCGCACGTCGAAGGAAACGTCGTTGAACACGCCGTCGAGCGTCAGGTTCTTGACCGACAGCACGACCTCGCCGAGCGGCACGTCCTCCTTGGGGAACATCTGGGTGATCTCGCGGCCGACCATCATGCGGATGATGTCGTCGCGCGTCACGTCGGTAGAGGCGTGGGTGCCGATATACTTGCCGTCGCGGAAGACCGAGAATTCGTCGGCGATCTCGAACAGCTCGCTCATCTTGTGGGTGATGTAGACGATGCCGATGCCCTGGTCGCGCAAGCCCCGGATGATCTGGAAGAGATGTTCCACCTCGCGCTCGGTCAGCGCCGAGGTCGGCTCGTCCATGATCAGCACGTCGGATTCGTAGGAGACCGCCTTGGCGATCTCGACCATCTGCCGGTTGGCGACCGACAGTTCACCGACCTTGGTCTGCGGGTGGATGGAAATGTTCAGCCGGTTGAAGAGTTCCGCCGTCTTGCGGTTCATCTCCTTGTGGTCGACGAAGCCAAGGCGGGTGAGCGGTTCGCGGCGGATCCAGATGTTTTCCGCCACCGTCATCGGTGCCATCAGGTTCAGTTCCTGGTGGATCATGGCGATGCCGTTTTCCAGCGCGTCGAGCGGCGATTGCAGCTGGATGTCGACGCCCTTCAACTGCACCGTGCCCTTGTCGGGATGATAGATGCCGGCGAGGATCTTCATCAGCGTCGACTTGCCGGCGCCGTTTTCGCCCATCAGCGCGTGCACGCTGCCGCGCTTCAGCCGAAACGTCACGTCGTCGAGCGCGACGACACCCGGAAATTCCTTGCGTACCCCCTCGGCGGCCAGAAGATATTCGGAATTGGGGACTGCGCCGCTCCTGCGGACAGCGGCCATCGTAGTCGGGCTGACCATGGCAAATCTCCTCACGCTTCATGCGGTCGGAATGCGGGCCGGAGCCCGCATTCCCGGATCCCTAACGGGGATCAGTTCTTGGCCTGGTAGTCCTTGAGGTTTTCCGGCGTGACGAGTTCGAAGGGAATGTAGACCTTCTTCTCGACGCTTTCGCCCTTGGCGATCTTCAGGGCCGCATCAAGCGCGCCTTTGCCCTGGCCGGCGGCGTTCTGGAAGACCGTGACGTCGAGGTCGCCGGCTTCCATGGCGGCAAGCGCGTCCTGGGTGGCGTCGACACCGGCGACAACATAGTCCTTCATGTCCTTGCCGGCAGCCTTCAGCGCCTGCACCGCGCCGATCGCCATTTCGTCATTGTTGGCGATGACGGCGTTGAACTCCAGCCCGCTCGACAGCCAGTTGGTCACCAGGTCGGCGCCCTGCGTGCGCTGCCAGTTGGCGGTCTGTTCCTCGACGATCTCGATGCCCTTGCAGTCGTCGGTGGCGACGACGTCATGGACGGCCTTGGTGCGCATGCGGGCACCCTGGTTGGACAGTTCGCCCATCATGACGACGGCCTTGCCCTTGCCGCCGAGCAGACGGCAGACTTCCTTGGCTTCCAGCGTGCCGGCGACGATTTCTTCCGAGGCGACGAAGGACTGCTTGTCCGGCAGTTCGTTGACGTTGACCGGTTCGCGGTTGACATAGACCAGCGGAATGCCGGCATCGGCAGCGATCTTCGACATGGCGACGGTCGCATCGGTGTCGACCGGGTTGACGATGATCGCATCGACGCCAGCGGCGATGAAGTTCTGGATCTGGCTCTGCTGCTTGGCGACGTCGTTCTGCGCGTCTTCGACCTGCAGCGTCACGCCGTCGAGCGTCTTGGCATAATCCTGCATGCCGTTGCGAAGCACGGTCAGGAAATTGTCGTCGAACAGCGCCATCGATACGCCGACGGTCTCGGCATGGGCGGCCGTGCTCAACAGAACGGACATGGCGGCGCCCAGAATAAACTTCTTCATGGTATCTCCTCCTCAGATGGTGTCCGGCTCCACCTTCTCCTGCCGGAGGTCGCCCGTTCGGGCCGACCTTGCACTTGCTTCGCGCTCCCGACGCGTCGGATAAAACGGAATGAATAGACCGCTGACCCTGAAATGCAGATAATTTATTCCATTTTTTGGGCCGTGCGTCAACGGCGCTTGCACTCCCCCACAGCAGATTTCCGTTAGAGCGCTGGAAATCCGGGAAAAAACGCGGCCGACGGCCGACCGATGGAATGGAATTTCCATTCCATTTGCTTCGGAGCGTTTCGGTTGCGCGGATGAGGGGTTTGTGCGTGGCGCCCGGGTAGGCAGAAGCTTAGGGGCGGACGCGAGCACGTTGGCCTGGTGGGCGGGAGACTCTGTCGAACTCCCGCCCGCGCCAGGATCAGATGGCGGCCCTAATGTAGTCCATGCTGGCCTTCACCGCAGCGCTTGGATCGCTGAGCGCATGGACGCTGTCGGCGAATGGCTCGAAGGAAAAGGGGCCGTTATAGCCGGCGGCCTGCAGGGCAAGAATCTGACCGATATTGTCGAGCCGGTCGGCGGGGTCGACGAGGACACGATGGCTGTCGCGCATGTCGGCGACGGCGACGGAGGGATCAGTGACGCCGGAGATGTGGACGAGCCCCGTCAACGCCGGAAAGATCGCGGGTTCTCCGGCGAGGTGATGGTGGAAGGTGTCGTGGACGAGCCGGAACACGTTCTCCCCGCCGACCTCACGAATCGCGTCGGCCGCCTCCTGCTTGGAACGTAGCGAGCAGACGGCAAAGCCGAGCGGCTCGACCAGGCCGATCACGCCGGTCGCTTCGAGGCGCGGCTTCAACGCCGAGAGTGCTTCGCGCAGGTTCTGCTGGCGCTCGCCGTCCTTTAGGCCCGTGCCGTCGTTCTTCGGCACCAGGACCAGGGCCTTGGCGCCGCAATCGCGGGCATAGGCGATCAGTTCATCGGCTTCCCCTGCGCGCGCATCGGTCCATTCGTTGAAGCGCTGCAGCGCGTTGATCGAGATGATTTCCACGCCGCGATCCGCCGCCAGTCTGCGGATTTCCGCGGGTGCGGTGCCGTCGAGGATGGCGTTGTCGGCAAGGTCGTTGCGGATCTCGACGGCGGTGATGCCGAGCGAGATTGCAAGGGCGAAAAAATCGGCGACCGGCATGGCGGGTGCGGTCATGTGATTGAGGGCAAATTTCATCGGTTTTGGTTTCCTCCCGGCGGCGCCCGATCGCGCCGCCCTCGCACGCGTGAGCGTAGGCCAGCCCTGCTGCAGCGTCAAAGCGTCAGCTCCGGCGAACCTAGGGGCGCGCGCGCCGTCGGCCGAGCGGCATAGTCGGGGCGCATGTCCGTGGCGGGATCGAACTTCGTGGCGCTAGGCTTTCTTCAACCAGTCTTCGATGCCGCGAGCAGCGCTTCGTCCGCTGGCAAGGCAGGCGGTCAGCAGATAGCCGCCGGTCGGCGCCTCCCAGTCCAGCATCTCGCCGGCGACGAAGGTGCCGGGCAGGGCTTTCAGCATCAGGTTCTCGTCGACGCTGTCGAAGGTGATGCCGCCGGCCGATGAGATCGCCTCGGCGATCGGCCGGGGCGAAACGACCGGTAGAGGCAGCGACTTGATCGTTTCGGCGAGGCGCCGGGCGTCGAGACGATTGGCGTCGGGAGCCAGTTCCCTGACCAGTGCGGCCTTGACCCCGTCGAGGCCGGTACCCTTGCGCAAGCGGTTGGAAAAGCTCGCCTTTGCGTCTTGGCGTTCCAGGTCGCGGGCAAGCTTGTCGACGGTCCGGCCGGGAGCGAGGTCGAGAACCAGGCTGGCCGTGCCGTCCTTCTGCAATGCGTCGCGCAACGCGCTGGCATGGGCGTAGATCAGGCTGCCCTCGATGCCGTTGCGGCTGATGACGAACTCGCCTTGCGTGGTGCCGGCGGCGCTGGTCGCAGTGACCGATTTGACCGGCTCTCCGGCGAAACGTTCGGCAAAGCTTTCGCTGAAGGCGCAGTCGAAGCCGCAATTGGCGGGGCGGAAGGGGGCGACTTCGACGCCCTGGGCCTGGAGCCATGGCACCCACACCGCGTCCGATCCGAGCCGCGGCCAGCTTGCGCCGCCGAGCGCCAGAAGTACGGCGTCGGCCTCGACGGTCTCCGGTCCCTGCGGCGTGTCGATCCGGCAGGCATTGCCGTCGAAGCCGATCCAGCGATGGCGGGTGAGGATCGTCACGCCCTGTGTCTCCAGCCGCTTCAGCCAGGCCCGCAGCAGGGGGGAGGCCTTCATCACTGTGGGAAAGACGCGGCCCGATGTGCCGGTGAAGGTCTCGGTGCCGAGGCCGTCCGCCCAGTCGCGCACTTCCTCAGGCGTGAAGCCGTCGAGCATCGGGCGAAGCCATTGCGCCGCCGTGCCGAAGCGGGTGACGAAGCGCTCATAGGGTTCGGCATGGGTGATGTTCAGACCCGACTTGCCGGCGAGCAGGAACTTGCGCGCCACCGTCGGCATGGCCTCGTAGACCGTGACCGTGTGGCCGGCGCGGGACAGCTGCTCGGCGGCCATCAGGCCGGCCGGTCCTCCGCCGATGATCGCGATGCGCTTTACCGCCATGGGATCGATGTTCCTTGTCGCGGCTTAGCCGAGGGTGAAGCCGGCGAGGCGGTCGGCCAGCGAGGCGATGGTCGGGCTGTCGGCATTGGCGAAGGCGAAGCGCAGGTAGTTTTCCTGGCCCTCGCCGAAATAGGCGCCGGGAATGCAGACCACGCCGGCCTGGCGCGCCAGCTTTTCCGCCACCTCGGCCGAGGGCGTGCCGGCAAAGGGATGGCGGATGAAGGCGAAATAGGCGCCGATCGAATCCATCTTCCAGTCCGGCAGCTCGGCCATGACGGCGCGCAGCGTGTCGGCGCGGCTGGCGATCTCGGCGCGGTTGACATTGCGCCAGTCCTTCAGCGCCGGGATGGCGCGGGCGACGGAGGCCTGCGGCGCGCGCGGTGCGCAGATCTGCAGGTTGTCCATCACCTTGGCGATTTCCGCGACGGCCTTCGGTCCAGCCGTGACTGCACCGAGGCGATGGCCGGGAATGCAGAAGGACTTGGAGAAGGAGTAGAGCAGGATCAGGTTGTCCTCCCAGCCGGGAACACCGAGGAGATCGTGCGGGCGCTGGCCTTCGGGCAGGAAGTCGCGATAGGTCTCGTCCAGCATCAGCCAGGCGCCAGCCGCGCGGCAGGCGTCGAAGATCTCGCGCAGAAGTCCGGCCGGATAGATCGCCCCAGTCGGATTGTTGGGCGAAACCAATCCGAGCGCCTTGACGCCGGTCGCGAGGATCTTCCTGACCGTGCCGATGTCCGGCACGAAACCGCCGGCCGCATCGAGCCACAGCAGGCGGCGCTCGACGCCCATCATGGCCAGCGTGGTTTCCTGGTTGAAATAATAGGGATTGGTCAGCGCCACCGCTTCGCCCGGTCCGGCGACCGCCATGGCGGCCGCCATGAAAGCCTGGTTGCAGCCCGAGGTGATGTGAATGTTCTCCATCCCGACGGCCGCGCCGTAGACTTCCGCCATTTCGGCCGCATAGGCGGTGCGCAGATCACTCTCCCCTTCGATCGGACCGTAGCCGGCGTAGGCGCGCGATGCGGCCGTCTCGCCGAGCCAGGTCAGCATGTCGGGATGCGGCGGATAGCCGGGCACGGCCTGGCTGAAGTCGATCAGCGGGCCACGGGCGCCGTCATAGGCGCGCGCCCAGGCGAAGACCGAGGGGACGGGCGGCGGCGAGAGGCGGGAAATCAGCGGGTTGAAGGCGGGTGCAGGCATTGTCTTGCTCGTTTGTTTCAAGGGGTCTGGTCGGCGGTCTCGCCGGTGTCGGAAAGGGTCGTCTCGAGGGCCGGCGCCACCTTGGTGGCACGCGGCGCCCGGCTGCGTCCGGCCTGGCGGATCGCCGGGCTCGGCTGCGAACTGCGCTCGTTTTCCAGCGTGGCAAACAGCCAGTCGATGAAGACGCGCACGATCGGCGCGGCGCGCATTTCGTTGCGGGTCGCGACGTAGAACGCGTCCGAGGCGGGCACGGAGAGATCGAAGGGAATGATCAGCTCGCCCGCGGCAATCAGGCTGGAGGCGGTGATGCTGTCGCCCAGTGCCACCCCCTGGCCGTGGCGCGCGGCCTCGATCGAGAGCCGCGCATCGCTCATGAAGTGTTCCCGCCCGCGCGGCATGTCCAACTGGTCGGCGGCGGCGAGCCAGGTGTTCCATTCCCGGCCGTCGTCGCCGTGCAGCAGCACGTGATCGCGCAGGTCGCGGATCGAGCGCAGCGGGCGCGAGTTGAGAAGCGAGGGCGAAACGACGGGGAAGAGCTGGAGCGTGCTCCACTGGCGTGTCCAGCAGTCGCGCCAGCCGCCGGGGCCGTAGAGAATGGCGACGTCGATGTCGGGCGAGTGGATGAGATCCGCATCATTGCTCGACGAGAGCTTGAGGCTGATCTCCGGATATTGCTCGGAGAAGGCGTTCATCCGTGGAATGAGCCAGAACGACAGGAGGGCAGGCACGCAGGAAATGCGCAACCGTCCGCTTGTCGACGGCCGGTTCATCAGTGCAGTTGCGGCGGCAATGCCGTCGAAGGCCGACGAGACGGCCGGCAGCAGCAGGGCGCCCTGCGGCGTCAGTTTCAGCCGTTTGCCGCCGCGCTCGAACAGGGCCGCCTTCAGCGTTTCCTCCAGCGTCTTGATCTGGTGGCTGACGGCCCCGTGGGTGACGTTCAGCTCGCGCGCGGCCGCCGAAATCGAGCCGCGCCGGGCCGCCGCCTCGAAGGCGCGGAGCGGGTTGAGCGGCGGCAGGCGGTTCGACATCAGGGAACGACTCTATGAATTTTTCTCACAAGGATTGCTATAACATCGTGAATTGCATTTCCATAGGCTTTGCGAATTAATGCTCACATTAAAGGCAGGCCGACGATCTGCCGCATAAACAGTCGTTGCACGAAAGGCCTGCCATCGTGCGCATGCGAAGAGGGTGATGAGATGACGTTCGACGAAAAGAAGCTTGCGGACCTGCGCGCCAAATATGGCGGCGACAATGCCGGCGAGATCTTCGATCCGAAGTTCGCCAAGGTCGGCGCCAAGATCTTCCAGAACGGCACCCGGGCGGCGCCCTATGCCGGCGTCCCGACCTTCCTGTCAGCCCCGCACCGGCCGATCGATCCGCAGAATCCCGATTTTGGAGACCTGCAGGTGGCGATCGTCGGCGTGCCCATGGATCTCGGCGTCTCCAACCGTCCTGGCTCGCGCTTCGGGCCGCGCGCTTTGCGCTCCATCGACCGTATCGGCCCCTATAACCACGTGCTCGAATGCTCGCCGATCTTCGACATAAAGGTCGGGGACATCGGCGACGTGCCGTTCTCCAGCCGCTACCGCCTGGAGCTCAGCCACGAGGACATCGAGCGCCATATGTCGAAGATCGTCGAGGCGGGCATCCTGCCGCTGTCGGTCGGCGGCGACCATTCGATCACCCAGTCGATCCTGAAGCCGATCGCCAGGAAGCATGGCCCGGTGGGGCTCGTCCATATCGATGCCCATTGCGATACCGGCGGGCCATTCGACCAGTCGAAGTTCCATCACGGCGGACCGTTCCGCAATGCCGTTCTCGATGGCACGCTGGATCCGACCCGCACCATCCAGATCGGCATTCGCGGTCCGGCCGAATATCTGTGGGAGTTCTCGTACGAGTCCGGCATGACCGTCATCCATGCTGAAGAGATCACCGGCCTCGGCATGCCGGCGATCATCGAGAAGGCGAAGAAGATCATCGGAGATGGCCCGACCTATATCTCCTTCGACATCGACAGCCTCGATCCGAGCATCGCGCCGGGCACCGGCACGCCGGAAGTCGGCGGACTTTCCTCGCGCGAAGTGCTGGAGCTGATCCGCGGGCTCAAGGGCATCAATCTCGTCGGCGGTGACGTCGTGGAGGTGGCGCCGCAATATGACGCGACCCACAATACCGCCCATGCCGGTGCGCAGGTTCTCTTCGAAATTCTCAGCCTGATGGTCTATAGTCCGGCAATCAACGGCCGCTGAGCGGGCGCATCGTCTCCGGGGCGGCGCTCGGCGCCCCGCAACAGAGTTCACGACTAGCAATCAAGAAAAGGGAACGGAATATGAAGAACATTCTCAATGCCTCAGTCAGCCGCCGCGGCGTGCTGGCCGGCTCGCTTGCCGGAGCCGGCATGCTCGCCATGCCGTCGATCCTCAAGGCTCAGGACAAGTCGCTGAAGGTCGGCGTCTATGGCGGCTACTTCAAGGATTCGTTCGACAAGAACATCTTCCCGGAATTCACCAAGGCGACCGGCATCGCCATCGAATCGGTCGCCGAGCCGACCGGCGAAGCTTGGCTCGTGCAGCTCGAGCAGGCGGCCAAGGCCGGCCAGGCCCCGGCCGACGTTTCGATGGTGTCGCAGGTATCGATGCTGAAGGGCCAGTCGACCGAGCTCTGGGCGCCGCTCGACACCGCCAAGATCAAGAATGCGCCGAACCTGATCGACCGTTTCGTCAACAAATACCCGGACGGCCGCATCGCCGGCATCGGTGCGGTTGCCTGGTACATCACGCTTGTCACCAACACCGACGTCTACAAGGAAGCGCCGACCTCGTGGGAAGCCCTTTGGGATCCGGCGAACGAAGACAAGCTCGGCTTGCTGGCTCTCGTCTCCAACTCCTTCCTGCTCGAAGTGACCGCCAAGACCTTCCTCGGCGGTACCAATGCCCTCGACACCGAGGAAGGCATCCTCAAGGCCTTCGATAAGCTGGCCGAAGTCAAGCCGAACGTCCGTCTCTGGTATCGTGACGAAGCCCAGTTCGAACAGGCGTTGAAGTCCGGCGAGATCCCGATGGGCCAGTATTACCACGACGTCACCGGCCTTGCCGCTGCCGACGGTCATCCGGTCCGCTCGACCTTCCCGAAGGAAGGCGGCATCCAGGATTCGGGTTGCTGGGCGTTGTCGCGCGCCTCGACCAAGACCGAAGAGGCCCACGTCTTCATCGACTATATGTGCCAGCCGTCGATCCAGGCGACCCTGTCACGCAAGGTTGGTACCGCACCGACGGTCAAGCGCGAACTGCTGGACCTCACCGCGGAAGAGTTTGCCGCCGTGTCGTCCGATATCGAGCCGATCACCCCTCGCTACGACATGTACCAGACCAAATCGGACTGGCTGAACCAGAAGTGGACCGAGCTGATCGTCGGCTGAGGACGAGCTTGCCCCTCACCCTGACCCTCTCCCCGCTTGCGGGGAGAGGGGACTGCAGGTGCTGCGGCGTGTTTCCTTCTCCCCGCCGCAGGAAGAAGGTGCCCGGCAGGGCGGATGAGCACATGTGTGCGCCTTTGCGGAAGTCGACAAGATCCGTATCCCGCTTGAACCCCAAACAAGATCGCGCGACAATCAAACCCCTTGATGGGATGACGCAGCCGGGGCAGACAGGGACGAATTCCCATTACCCCTATATCTCGGAGACATGATGTCCGGACTCATCCTCAATGCCGTCACCAAGCAGTTCGGTCCGTTCACGGCCGTCGACCAGGTGCAACTGGCCGTGCCGCACGGCACCTTCGTCTGCATGCTCGGGCCTTCGGGCTGCGGCAAGACCACGCTGCTTCGGATGATCGCCGGCCTCGACACGCCGACCGGCGGTTCGATCGTGCTCGACGGTGAGGACATCACGGCCGTGCCGACGCACAAGCGCAATCTCGGCATGGTGTTTCAGTCGCTGGCGCTGTTTCCGCATCTGACGGTGGGCGAGAACATCGCCTATCCGCTGCGCATCCGCGGCATCGGCCGTGAGGAACAGGTGAAGCGCGTCAACGAACTGCTCGCCATGATCCATCTCACCGGCTATGCCGACCGGCCCGTCACCAAGTTGTCCGGCGGCCAGCGCCAGCGCGTGGCGATCGCCCGGGCGCTCGCCATCTCGCCAAAACTCTTCCTGCTCGACGAGCCGCTCTCGGCGCTCGACGCCAAGCTGCGCGAGGCCATGCAGGTCGAATTGCGCAAGCTGCAGCAGCAACTCGGCATCACCACCATCGTCGTCACCCATGACCAGCGCGAGGCCATGACCATGGCCGACACCGTGGTGGTGATGAACGGCGGCAAGATCCGCCAGGCGGCCAGCCCGATCGAGATCTACCGCAAGCCCGCCGACCGCTTCGTCGCCGACTTCATCGGCTCCACCAATCTGCTGCCGCTCACCGTCGAGGGCGGGCGAACGCTGGTGCTCGGCCAGGCGGTCGTGGGCTTTGCGCCGCCTGCGGGCCTCGCCGCGGCCAGCCTGTCTGTCCGCCCGGAGGACATTCATCTTTCCGCGCCGGGCGAGGGGCGACTCACCGGCCGCGTCACCTTCATCCGCGATCTCGGCGGCACGATCGAGACTTTCATCGATGTGCGCGGCACCGAAGTGGTGGTCGTCTCGACGCCGCGCGAGCGGCCGGTGGTGTCGGTCGGCCAGGATGTCGGCGTGGGCATCGATCCCGCCACTGCCGTGGTGCTTGCCGCATGAGACGCGAACCGCCCCAGAGAGCTCTCGACTATGCGCCGCTCGCCTTTCCGGCGGCCATGCTGATCCTGTTCTTCGTCGTGCCGTTCGCGACGATGATCGCCGTCAGCTTCTTCCAGCGCAATCCCGCCGGCTTCTACTCGCCGGCCTTCGTGTTCGACAATTACGCCCGCTTCATCAGCCCCTTCTTCGCTGGCGTGCTTGGCTTCTCGCTGATGCTGGCGATCGCGGTCGCCGTCGTCTGCGTGGTGCTCGGCCTGCCGTTCACCTATCTGCTCGCCCGCATGTCGCGCAGAGCCCAGGTGCTGTGGCTGGTGGCGCTGCTGTCGATCCTGTCCCTGTCGGAAGTCATCATCGGCTTTGCCTGGTCGACTCTGTTTTCGCGCACCGCTGGCATCACCAACCTGCTCGTCATGATCGGGCTGATGGAAAAGCCCGTGGCGCTGATGCCGAATTTCGGCGCGGTGCTGACCGGCATGGCCTATCAGGCGCTGCCCTACACCGTACTGGTGCTCTACCCCGCGCTGGTCAGGCTTGACCCGACGCTGACCGAGGCGGCCCGTACGCTCGGCGCCTCGCCGATCCGCGCCTTCTTCACCGTGGTCGTCCCGGCCCTTCGCAATACGATTCTCGCGACGCTGATCATGGTCTTCATCTTCGCGCTCGGCTCCTATCTGCTGCCGCAGATCCTCGGGCGGCCGCAGCACTGGACGCTGTCGGTGCTGATCACCGACCAGGCGATCTACCAGTCGAACATGCCGTTCGCAGCGGCCATGGCGGTCTTCCTCGTGCTAGTGACCCTTGGCATGGTGGCGCTGACGCTGTTCGTCGGCCGCAAGGGAGAGACGGCATGAACACGCTGCTGACCCGCCTCTACTTCACCCTGATCGGTATCTTCCTCGCCGCCCCGATCGTCGTGGTCGCCGGCGTCTCGGTCAACGAGAAGCAGAGCCTGACCTTCCCGCCGCAGGGCTTTTCGCTGGCCTGGTATGGCGCGATCTTCACCGACACCGGCTGGCGCGCGGCCTTCTTCGCCTCGGTCGTGCTGGCGCTCGCCTCGGCGGCGCTGGCGGTGGCGATCGCCCTGCCGCTCGCCTGGTTCCTGTGGCGGCGCATCGCCCCCTGGGCCAACATCTTCCAGGTGCTCGGCATCGCGCCGTTCACCTTGCCGCCGGTGATCACGGCGCTCGGTCTTTTGACCTTCTGGGCGACCACCGGCTTCTACGGCCAGCCCTGGACGGCGGTGATTGGCCATGCGATCTTCTTCGTGACGCTGCCGCTGGTGACCTTATCCCTCGGCTTTTCCGCCATCGACCGCTCGCTGGTCGAGGCGGCGGCCACCATGGGCGCCGACGACCGGACGGTGTTCCGCACCGTCGTCCTGCCGCTGATCCGTCCCTATCTGGTCTCCGGCTATGCGTTTGCCTTCGTGCTGTCGCTCAACGAATACATCGTCGCCTACATGACGGTCGGCTTCACCATGGAGACGCTGCCGATCAAGATCTTCAACGCGCTGCGCTACGGCTACACGCCGACCATGGCCTCGGTGACGATCCTGTTCGTCGCGGTCGCGGCGCTGGTCTTCGGCCTCGTCGCCCGGTTCGGCGACCTGCCGAAGCTGCTCGGCGCCATGGCCGAAGACGAGCGCTGACCGGCGATCCTGCACCGGCGCGGGGGTTCGCCCCGGCGTCTTTCCAGTTCGTAAGCGTAAATCCTAAAGACTAGCCGCCCGCATTTACCCTTCGTTCAGATTTGCGGCCTAACCCTTGCTTTGTTCCGGATGGAACTCCGCGCATGACGTAGCGGATGATGAGACATGGGGATGAGGCACATGACGTGCGCAACAGGGTCCGCGATCATTGCGGACGAGAATCGACACCTGCCGTCGCGGTCCGTGACGGCCTTTCCGGGATCCCTAGCGGCGGTCCCTTCGGTTCCCGGGTTCCCCGGGACTTCGGCCCTTTGGCCGATCCGCTCCAGTATTTCCAGACTTGCGGCCATCCCTCGACTGGCCCGCGCCGTGCGAGCGGCCGTCGCGGCGAGCCCGCGCGCCCCGAGGTCCAGATAGTCACGCCATCGGTCCCGCCAAGGGACCGTCGCGATGCCTGTCGGTGTCCGTCCCGTCACCCCATGCCGGACGGCCCATGACCTCAATAGGCATCGCGGGAGGAGCACGGCACGCCCCCACCCCCCCAGAGTCGTGCTCCTCCACCCCTTCCGAAACAGAACGGCCGACGGAATCGCTTCCGTCGGCCGTTCTGTTGCGCAGAAGGGAGGAGTCTCAGCCACGCAGCATCTCGATGATCGCCGAGAAATCCCGCCCGCCATGGCCCTGCTTGTCGAACAGGTCGAAGAGCTGGGCGGCTTCGGCGCCGAGCGGGGTTGCAGCACCGGCGGCGAGGGCCGCTTCCTGCGCCAGTTTCAGATCCTTCAGCATCAGGGCCGCGGCAAAGCCCGGCTTGTAGTCGTTGTTGGCGGGCGAGGTCGGCACCGGCCCGGGAACCGGGCAATAGGTGTTGATCGACCAGCACTGGCCGGACGAGGTCGATGCGACGTCGAACAGCGCCTGATGGCTCAGCCCCAGCTTTTCGCCGAGCGCGAAGGCTTCGCAGACGCCGATCATCGAAATGCCGAGGATCATGTTGTTGCAAATCTTGGCGGCCTGGCCGGCGCCGTTTCCGCCGCAATGGACGATCTTCTTGCCCATGGCTTCGAGAACGGGCTTTGCCCGGGCGAAGGCCTCGTCGGCGCCGCCGGCCATAAAGGTCAGCGTGCCGGCCGAAGCGCCGCCGGTACCACCGGAAACGGGCGCGTCGAGCGACAGGCATTTCGCGCCGGCGGCAAGCTCATGCGCCTTGCGGGCGCTTTCCACATCGATGGTCGAGCAGTCGATCAGCAGCGTGCCGGCCTGGGCCGACGTAACGAGTTCGCCCCAGACGGAGAGCACATGCGCCCCCTTCGGCAGCATGGTGACGACCGTGTCGGCGCCGGCGATCGCGTCCTTGATCGAGCTTGCCGGCGAGACGCCGGATTCCGCCGCGCTCTTCAGGATCTCGGCCGAGAGGTCGAAGCCCTTCACGGCATGGCCGGCCTTGACGAGGTTGGCAGCCATTGGCCCGCCCATATTGCCCAGTCCGATGAATGCGATATTGGCCATTTCAGTCTCCTGTCTCTAGGCGTCAGCGATTGTCCGCGAGGATCATCTCGGCCGCCTTCTCGGCGATCATGATGGTCGGCGAATTGGTGTTGCCGGAGGTGATCGTCGGCATGATCGAAGCGTCGGCGATCCGAAGCCGCTTCAGCGCCCGCATTCTCAAGCGGGGATCGACGACGCTCTGCACGTCCGAACCCATACGGCAGGTGCCGACCGGGTGAAAGATCGTTGTGCCGATATCGCCGGCCGCGCGCATTAGATCTTCGTCTGACTCGTAGGTCGGTCCCGGCTTGAATTCCTGCGGATTGTACCTGGCGAAAGACGGCTGCTGGGCAATCTTGCGGGTGAGCCGGATCGACCTGACCGCCACGTCGCGGTCGGCCGGCGCCGACAGGTAGCGTGGCGCTATGATCGGCTGGGCGGCGAAGTCCGGTGCCGTCGCGTGCACCGAGCCGCGGCTTTCGGGTCTGAGATTGCAGACGCTGGCGGTGACCGCCGGGAAGGGGTGGACCGGCTCGCCGAACTTCTCCAGCGTCACCGGCTGGACGTGGTATTGCAGGTCGGGCGTTTCCTTGTCCGGGCCGGAGCGGGTGAAGATTCCGAGCTGGCTCGGGGCCATGGCCATGGGGCCGGAGCGCTTCAACAGGTATTCCAGGCCGATCGAGGCCTTGCCGATCAGGCTGGAGGCCTTCTCATTCAGCGTCGGTACGCCGGTCACCTTGAAGGCGAGGCGCAGCTGCAGATGGTCCTGCAGGTTCTCGCCGACATCACGCACGTCCTTCTTCACCTCGATGCCGGCATTCTTCAGCACCTCGCCACGACCGATGCCGGAGCGTTCGAGAATATGCGGCGAGCCGATCGCGCCGGCGCACAGCACCGTCTCGCGCCTGGCTGAAAACTGCTTCGTCACGCCGTCATGATGCACCTCGACGCCGGTCACCGCATCATCCTCGATGATCAGTCGCTTGACATGCGCCTTGATCAGAACGGTGAGGTTGCCGCGCTTGACGGCAGGGCGCAGGAAGGCCTTGGCGGTGTTCCAGCGGATGCCGGAGCGCTGGTTGACGTCGAAATAGCCCGACCCTTCATTGCTGCCGCGGTTGAAGTCGGCAGTCTCGGGGATGCCGGCTTCCTTGGCCGCCTGCTGGAAGGCTTCGAGCACTGCCCAGCGCACACGGGCCTTTTCCACCCGCCATTCGCCGCCGGCGCCGTGCATTTCGTCGGCACCCTTGTAGTAGTCTTCCGATTTCCGGAAGAGCGGCAGCACGTCGTCCCAGCCCCAGCCTTCGCAGCCCATCTGGCGCCACTGGTCGTAGTCCCGTGCCTGGCCGCGCATGTAGATCATGCCGTTGATCGATGAGCAGCCACCGAGCACCTTGCCGCGCGGATAGCTGAGCGAGCGGCCATTCAGGCCTTCTTCCTTGGCCGTGGTGAAGCACCAGTCGGTGCGCGGATTGTTGATGCAATAGAGATAACCGACGGGGATGTGCACCCAGTGGTAATTGTCGCTGCCGCCGGCTTCCAGGAGAAGGACGCGCGTCGCCGGATCGGCCGCCAGGCGGTTGGCCATCACGCAGCCGGCCGTGCCGGCGCCGATGACGATGTAGTCGTAGCTTTCCATGCTTCACTCCGCATCGGCTTGGGACCGATTTTTGTCAAAATTGGCGACAGGTCCTGTCCTGAAGCACCACCCTCTGCCCTGCCGGGCATCTCCCCCTCAAGGGGGGAGATCGGCAAGAGGTGCGGGCGATGAGGGGGAGGCGCCGGCTTGCTTGCGCCCCCTCATCCGGCCCTTCGGGCCACCTTCTCCGCGATGGGGAGAAGAGGGAACCGGGACGATCCCGCAATTGATCTCTCCCCTTGAGGGGGAGATGCCCGGCAGGGCAGAGGGGGGTAAACCTTGCTTCGTCCTTACCGCCGGTATTCGAAGCCGAATCTGCGGCCAAGGCGCGAGGCGTAGAATTCGCCGACGATGCCGCGTCGGAACACCAGCACGCAGACCATGAACACCACGCCGGTGATGACCGTCACGGGGAAGCCGGTGGTCGCCAGATAATTGCCGAGCGTCACCACGAGGCCGGCGCCGAAGATCGGGCCGATCAGCGTGCCGATACCGCCGAGCAGGGTCATCAGGATTACTTCGCCGGACATCTGCCAGGTGACGTCCGTCAGCGTGGCGAACTGGAAGACCAGCGCCTTCAGCGACCCCGCAAGGCCGGTCAGCGCCGCGGACATGACGAAGGCGCCGAGCTTGTAGCGGGCGACCGAGTAGCCGAGCGAGGTGGCGCGCGCCTCGTTCTCGCGGATCGACTTGAGGATCATGCCGAAGGGCGAGTTGATGAAGCGCCAGATGACCAGCAGCCCGATGACGAAGACGGCGAGCACGAGATAATACATCGACAGCGGCTGGCTGAGATCGATGAAGCCGAACAGATGTCCGCGCGGCACCGACTGGATGCCGTCCTCGCCATGGGTGAATTCGGCCTGCAGGCAGAAGAAGAAGAACATCTGCGACAGCGCCAGCGTGATCATGGCGAAGTAGATGCCCTGCCGGCGGATGGCGAAGAAGCCCATGACAAGGCCCAGCATGGCCGCACCTATGACGCCGGTCAGGATGCCGAGTTCGGGCGAAAAGCCCCATTCCTTCACCGCATGGGCGGTGAAGTAGGAGGCTCCGCCGAAAAAGGCGGCATGGCCGAAGGAGAGCAGTCCGGTATAGCCGAGCAGCAGGTTGAAGGCGCAGGCGAACAGCGCGAAGCACAGCACCTTCATCAGGAACACCGGATAGAGGAAGAAGGGTGCGGCGATGAGCAGCAGCAGTCCGACGCCAATGAGGACGGCGCGGGCCGTGGACGCATTGCCCGAGGCTGGCGGAACGTGGGTCGAGGTTGTCGTCGTGGTATGAGCCATGTCACGCATCCCGGCCGAAGAGGCCTGCAGGCCTGATGAGAAGAACGATCGCCATGATGACGAAGATCACGATGTTGGAGGCCTCCGGGTAGAACACCTTGGTCAGGCCCTCGGCGATGCCGAGCATGTAGCCGGTGACGATGGCGCCCATGATCGAGCCCATGCCGCCGACGACGACCACCGCGAAGACGACGATGATGATGTTGGAGCCCATCAGCGGTGAGACCTGGTAGATCGGAGCCGCAAGCACGCCGGCAAAGGCGGCGAGCGCCACGCCGAGGCCGTAGGTAAAGGTGAGCAGCACCGGCACGTTGACGCCGAAGGCCTGGACGAGCGTCGAGTTCTCGGTGGCTGCGCGCAGATAGGAGCCGAGCTTGGTCTTCTCGATCAGCACCCAGGTGGCGAGGCAGACGATCAGCGAGACGACGACGACCCAGCCGCGATAGATCGGCAGGAACATGAAGCCGAGATTGGTGCCGCCGGCGAGGGCGGCCGGCGTGGCATAGGGCTGTCCCGAAGAGCCGTAGAAATAACGGAACGTGCCTTCGATCGTCAGCGCCAGGCCGAAGGTGAACAGCAGGCCGTAGAGCGGATCGAGATCATAGAGGCGGCGCAGGAAGAAGCGTTCGACCACCGCACCGACACCGCCGACGATCAGCGGGGCAAGCACCAGCGCCGGCCAGTAGCCGATGCCGGCGAAGGTCAGCAGCAGGTAGGCGACGAAGGCGCCGAGCATGTATTGCGCCCCGTGGGCGAAGTTGATCATCCGGAGAAGGCCGAAGATGATGGCGAGACCGAGCGACAGCAGCGCGTAGAAGGAGCCGTTGATGAGGCCGATCAGCAACTGGCCGAACAGCGCCTGGAGGGGAATGCCGAAGATCATCGTCATCGTCAGACCCCCAGGACCTTGTGAAGCATGTCCATGCGCTCCGGCAGTTCCTCGACCTTGAACTCGGCCACCATCTGGCCATGCTCCATCAGGTAGAAGCGGTCGGCGACGCGGCTTGCGAAACGGAAGTTCTGTTCGACCAGAAGCACGGTCATGCCTCGCTGCTTGAGGGTTTTCAGGACATCGCCGATGCGCTGGACGATGACGGGAGCGAGGCCCTCGGTCGGCTCGTCGAGCAGCAGCAGGCGGGTGCCGGTGCGCAGGATGCGGGCGATCGCCAGCATCTGCTGCTCGCCGCCGGACAGCCGAGTGCCGGGGCTGTTGCGTCGTTCGTGCAGGTTGGGGAAGAGCTCGAAGATCTCCTCGAGCGTCATGCCGCCCTTGGCCACTTCGGGCGGCAGCATCAGGTTCTCGAGCACGGTGAGCGTCGAGAAGATGCCGCGCTCCTCCGGCACGTAGCCGACGCCGTGATGGGCGCTGCGGTGAAGGGGGACCTGCATCAGGTCCTTGCCGCCGAGGCGGATCTCGCCCTTTCGCGAGCGGACGATGCCGGTAATGGTGCGCAGCGTTGTCGTCTTGCCGACGCCGTTGCGGCCGAGAATGGTGACGGTCTCGCCCTCACGGACGTTCATGTCGACGCCATGCAGGACGTGGCTTTCGCCGTACCAGGCGTTGAGGCCGCGGACTTCCAGAAGTGCCGTCATCACGCGTCCTCCGTTCCCATGTAGGCGGTGCGGACGCGCGGGTCGCGGCTCACCGTTTCATAATCGCCTTCGGCGAGGATCTCGCCGCGCTGCAGGACCGTGACGTGGTGGCAGATGTCGGCGACGACGGAGAGATTGTGCTCGACCATCAGAACGGCGCGGGTCTTGGCGACTTCGCGGATCAGTTCGGCGATCACGCTGACGTCCTCCTGGCCCATGCCCGCCATCGGCTCGTCGAGCAGGAGCACCTTAGGGTCGAGGGCAAGGGTCGTGGCGATCTCCAGCACGCGCTTGCGGCCATAGGACAGGTCGGCGGCCACATGGTCGCGCTCCTTGGTCAGGCCGACGCTTGCCAGCAGATCCTCGGCGTGGACGTTCAGCGTGTCGAGCGCCGAAAGCGGCCGCCAGAACTGATGGGCAAGGCCGTTCGGCCGCTGCAGGGCGACGCGGACATTGTCGAGGACGGTCAGGTGCGGGAAGACCGCGGAAATCTGGAACGAGCGCACCAGCCCCATGCGGGCGACCTTGTCGGGCGGCGTGCGGGTGATGTCGGTGCCGAGCAGGGTAATGGTGCCGGCCGAGGGCGGCAGGAACTTGGTCAGCAGGTTGAAGACCGTGGTCTTGCCGGCGCCGTTCGGACCGATCAGGGCATGAACCTGTGCGTGGTGCACGTCGAGATCGACATCGCGCACCGCGGTGAAGCCGCCGAAGTCGCGGCGGAGACCGCGGGCGGACAAGACCACCCGCGGCTCCTTTTCAGTTGGGACTGAAACGTTCGTCATCAGTCGGCGCTTACTTGACCAGCTCGCAACCGCTCTTGGCGGGGTCGATATAGGCCTCCGCGCCAGGAATGGTGGCGAGGACGTTGAAGTAGTCCCAGGGTTCCTTGCTGTCGCCCGGCTTCTTCACTTCCAGCAGGTACATGTCGTGGATCATGCGGCCGTTCGGGCCGACGGTGCCGCCGCGGCCGAAGACGTCGTCGACCGGCATTTCATGCAGGGCCTTGGAGACGGCCTCGGTTTCGTCGGTGCCGGCCTTGTCGATGGCCTTGAGGTACTGGAGCACCGCCGAATAGGTGCCGGTGTGAACCATGTTCGGCATCTTGCCGGTGCGCTCGAAGAAGCGCTTGCCGAACTTCTGGCTCTCCTCGTCGCGGTTCCAGTAGAAGCCTTCCGTCAGCGTCAAGCCCTGGGCCGCTTCGAGGCCGAGGCCATGGACTTCGGCGAGGGTGAAGAGCAGGGCCGCGAGGCGCTGGCCACCCTGGGTGATGCCGAATTCGGCCGCCTGCTTGATGGCGTTCTGGGTGTCGGCGCCGGCATTGGCGAGGCCGACGACCTTGGCGCCGGACGACTGGGCCTGGAGCAGGAAGGACGAGTAGTCGGTGGTGGCGAGCGGGTGGCGGACCGAGCCGGTCACCGTGCCGCCGCTGGCCTTGACGAAGTCGGAGGTCTGCTGTTCGAGCGAGTAGCCGAAGGCGTAGTCGGCGGTCAGGAAGAACCAGCTGTCGCCGCCCTGCTTGACGAGCGCGCCGCCAGTGCCGACGGCGAGAGCGTGGGTGTCATAGGCCCAATGGAAGCCGTAGGGGCTGCACTGCTTGCCGGTCAGCTCGGTGGTCGCGGCACCGGTGACGATGTCGATCTTCTTCTTTTCCTTGGCGATCGCCTGGACGGCCAGTGCGACCGACGAGGTGGTCAGTTCCATGATCGCATCGACCTGCTCGGTGTCGAACCACTGGCGGGCGATGTTGGAGGCGATGTCGGCCTTGTTCTGATGGTCGGCGTCGACGATCTCGACCGGCACGCCCAGCACCTTGCCGCCGTAGTCCTCGATCGCCATCTTCGCGGCTTCGACCGACGACTTGCCGCCGAAGTCGGCGTAGACGCCGGACTGGTCGTTCAGGATGCCGATCTTCACCTTGCCGTCGGACGGCTCGGCGAGAACTGCCGTGCTCGATGCCAGTACCATAGCCATGGACGCGATGAGCTTGTTGCGCATTTGATCTCCTCCCAGAGTGCAGGTCGCGAACCTGTTCAAAATTGACCAGCCGTACTCCTCAGAACGGCATGTCATGGGGGCATGATCCCGGAAAGCGCCGGTTGACGCAAGCGCAAGGCTTGACTAATTGCAAACAGGGTCTGTTCATTTCTGAACAGAGGGAGGGGCCATGAGCAACGCCAGTTTCACCTGGGACGATCTGCAGTTCTTCCTGGCCGTCGCCAGGACCGGACAGCTTTCGACGGCGGCACGCCAGCTTCGATCGAGTCACGCGACGGTGTCGCGGCGCATCGACCGGCTCGAATTCGACCTCAAGGTCAAACTTTTCGAACGCAACCCGCGCGGCTACGTGCTGACGACTATGGGCCAGCGCTTCATCGAGACGGCGGAAAAGATCGAGCAGGAGACGGACCGGCTGCAGGCCGATCTCGCCGGCGGGCCGACGGCTCAGCGCGGCGTCGTGCGGCTTTCCGCGCCGGAGGGTTTTTCCAACTTCTTCTTCACGCACATGTTACCGGACTTCACCACCGGCCATCCGAGCGTTTCGCTCGAGCTGGTGACGATCCAGCAGATCATGGCGCTGTCACGCAAGGAGGCCGATGTCGCGGTGGTCCTCGATCCGCCGAAGGGCGGGCCGTATTACACCGAGAAGCTCACCGACTATCACCTGAAGATCTATGCGACCCGCGACTATATCGCCAGGCGGGGCGAGCCGAAGAGCCGGGACGAGCTGCTGGAGCATGCCTTCATCGGCTATATTCAGGACATGATCTTCGCTCCGGGGCTGGATTATCTCGGCGACATCCATCCGCGCATCCGGCCGAATTTCCAGAGCTCGAGCATTTTTGCCCAGCTGACCGCAACCCGCAGCGGACTGGGGCTCTGCGTGCTGCCGATCTTCATCGCCGAGCGTTATCCGGAGCTGCAGGTGGTGCTGGAAGACGAGATCGATCTCTGCCGCCATTACTGGCTCGCCTGCCATCACGATCTCAGGCAGGTGGCGCGGGTGCGCACAGTGATCGAGTTCCTGCGCGGCGTGGTGAACGGCAATGCCATGTCCTTCACCGGACGCCCCCTGGTCGGGCGGCCGGTTATCGAGGCGGTGGGCTGACGCCTCAGGCGTTACGCAGCCGCCCCTCGATCAGGTCGAGAACGGTGCGGGCCGCTTCCATGACATTCGTGCCGGGGCCGAAGACGGCCGAGACGCCGTGCTGCATCAGATAGTCGTAGTCCTGGCGCGGGATGACCCCGCCAACGACGACGATGACGTCCTTGGCGCCCTTGGCCTTCAACGCCTCAACCAGCTGCGGGGCGAGCGTCTTGTGGCCGGCGGCGAGCGACGACATGCCGACGACCTGAACCTTCTCGGCAACAGCGAGGTCGGCGGCCTCTTCCGGAGTCTGGAAGAGCGGGCCGGCGACGACGTCGAAACCGATATCGCCGAAGGCCGAGGCGATCACCTTGGCGCCGCGGTCATGGCCGTCCTGGCCGAGCTTGGCGACCATGATGCGCGGCCTGCCGGCCTTCGTCGCATAGTCGTTCAGGCGGCCGGACAGCATCTGCATTTCCGGATCGCCTTCATAGGCCTTGCCGTAGATGTCGTGCACGACGATGGGGGTCGCGGCATGGTCGCCATAGACCACGCGCATGGCGTCGGAGATCTCGCCGACGGTGGCGCGGGCGCGGGCGGCCTCGACGGCGGCTTCCAACAGGTTGCCCTGGCCGGTGCGGGCACAGTCGGTGATGCGGGCGAGCGCGGTTTGGACCGCCTTCGGATCGCGCTGGCGGCGGGTCTGCTCGATCCGCTTGATCTGCGAGGTGCGCACGGCGGTGTTGTCGATGGCGAGGATGTCGATCGGGTCTTCGTTTTCCAGGCGGAACTTGTTGACGCCGACGATGACTTCCTCGCCCTTGTCGACGGCGGCCTGGCGACGGGTCGCGGCCTCCTCGATCAGGCGCTTGGGCAGGCCGTCGTCGACGGCCTTGGTCATGCCGCCCATGGCTTCCACTTCTTCCATGAGGGCCCAGGCCTTTTCCGCCAGTTCGTTGGTCAGGCTCTCGACATAATAGGAGCCTGCAAGCGGATCGACGACCTTCGTCACGCCCGTCTCGTTCTGCAGGATGAGCTGGGTGTTGCGGGCGATGCGCGCGGAGAAGTCGGTCGGCAGCGCGATCGCTTCGTCGAGCGCGTTGGTGTGCAACGACTGGGTGCCGCCGAGGGCCGCCGAGAGCGCCTCATAGGCCGTGCGGATGACGTTGTTGTACGGATCCTGCTCCTGCAGCGACACGCCCGAGGTCTGACAGTGGGTGCGCAGCATAAGGGAAGAGGCCTTCTTCGGCTGGAATTCCTGCATGATGCGCGTCCAGAGCAGGCGCGCGGCACGCAGCTTGGCGGCCTCCATGAAGAAGTTCATGCCGATGGCGAAGAAGAAGGACAGGCGGCCGGCGAAATCGTCGACGTTCAGGCCCTTGGCAAGGGCGGCGCGGACATATTCGCGGCCGTCGGCGAGCGTGAAGGCCAGTTCCTGCACCAGCGTCGCGCCGGCTTCCTGCATGTGGTAGCCGGAGATCGAGATGGAGTTGAACTTCGGCATCTCCTTTGCCGTGTACTCGATGATGTCGGCGATGATGCGCATCGAGGGTTCCGGCGGGTAGATGTAGGTGTTGCGGACCATGAACTCCTTGAGAATGTCGTTCTGGATGGTGCCGGAAAGCTTGTCGCGCGAAACGCCCTGCTCCTCGCCGGTGACGATGAAGTTGGCGAGGATCGGGATGACGGCGCCGTTCATGGTCATCGAGACCGAGATGTTCTCGAGCGGGATGCCGTCGAACAGGATCTTCATGTCCTCGACGCTGTCGATCGCCACGCCGGCCTTGCCGACATCGCCGACGACGCGGGGATGGTCACTGTCATAGCCGCGGTGGGTGGCGAGGTCGAAGGCGACCGAGACGCCCTGCTGGCCGGCGGCGAGCGCCTTGCGGTAGAAGGCGTTCGATTCCTCCGCCGTGGAGAAGCCGGCATATTGCCGGATGGTCCAGGGGCGGCCGGCATACATGGTGGCGCGCGGACCACGGACGAAGGGGGCGAAGCCCGGCAGGGAGCCGAGATGGTCGATGCCGGCCAGGTCGTCCGCCGTGTAAAGCGGCTTGACGTCGATGCCCTCGGGCGTGTGCCAGGTCAGCGTGTCGGCCGGACGCTTCAGCTCCTTCTCGGCCAGTACTTCCCAGTCCTTGATCGTCTTTTCGGTCATCGATCGGTCTCCCTGAACATCCATTGCCCCTCACACGGAGCCTCTCCCGGCAAGCGGGGAGAGTGAATTGAAACGCTGCGGCTCGTCCGTCTCCCCGCTTGCGGGGCGAGGCCTGGTTGTTCTTCTCCCCAACGGGGAGAAGGTGGCCCGCAGGGCCGGATGAGGGGGCGAAGCATCGTGCCTGCGGCCCCCTCATCGCCTCGCATTCGCTCGGCACTTCTCCCCGCGGGGGAGAAGAGGTCGGGACGGTTATTCGAATTCCATGATCAGGCCGTCGACGGCGAGGCTTTCGCCGGCCTTGACCGCGATCTTCTTGACCACGCTGCGCTTCTCGGCCTTCAGGATGTTTTCCATCTTCATCGCCTCGACGGTGGCGAGCGCCTGGCCAGCTTCGACCTGGTCGCCTTCCTTGACGGCGACCGAGGTGATGACGCCCGGCATCGGGCAGAGCAGCATCTTCGACGTGTCCGGGGGCAGCTTTTCCGGCATCAGCCTGGCAAGCTCGGCGACGCGCGGCGACCGCACGCGGGCGGTGACGTCCATGCCGCGCCAGCGCAGCCGGATGGCCGGGCCGACGAGATTGATCTTCACGCCCACGGCCTCGCCGTCGATGTGGAAGACGGTGTGCAACTGGCCGGGCAGCCAGCCGCCGGTGACGGCGCACTTGCCGTTGTCGGCGAAGGCGACGGCCATGCCGTCGACGCCGGTGGACAGAGCCACCGGGAATTCATGGCCGGCGAGCGTGACGACCCAGTCCTTGCCGACCTTGCGCTGATGATTGCCGATCGTGCCGGAAATGGCGACCGCGCGCTCCTGCAGCGTCTGGTTGATGACGGCGGCGATGGCGGCGAGCTTGCGGGCGGAGGCGGCATCCGGCGCGACGCCGGTGAAGCCGTCCTTGAACTCCTCGGCGATATAGGCGGTGGTGATCTTGCCGGAGCGGAAACGCTCCTGCTGCATGACCGCCGAGAGGAAGGGCAGGTTGTGACCGATGCCTTCGACCTCGAAATTGTCGAGTGCCTTCGACATGGCGTCGATGGCTGAGAGGCGATCGGGCGCCCAGGTGCAGAGCTTGGCGATCATCGGGTCGTAATACATCGAGATTTCGCCACCGTCATAGACGCCGGTGTCGTTGCGCACGATCGTGCCGTCGTCCTGAACACCTTCGACCGGCGGGTGATAGCGGGTGAGCCGGCCGATCGACGGCAGGAAGTTGCGGTAGGGGTCTTCGGCATAGAGGCGGCTTTCGATCGCCCAGCCGTTCAGCTTGACGTCGTCCTGGCCGAAGGAGAGCTTTTCGCCCTGGGCGACGCGGATCATCTGCTCGACGAGGTCGAGGCCGGTGATCAGTTCGGTCACCGGATGTTCGACCTGCAGGCGGGTGTTCATCTCAAGGAAGTAGAACTTGTTCTGCTTGCCGTCGACGATGAACTCGACCGTGCCGGCGGAGTGGTATCCGACCGCCTTGGCAAGAGCGACGGCCTGTTCGCCCATGGCCTTGCGGGTGGCGGGGTCGAGGAAGGGCGAGGGGGCCTCCTCGATGACCTTCTGGTTGCGGCGCTGGATCGAGCATTCGCGTTCGCCGAGATAGAGCACGGTGCCGTGCTTGTCGCCGAGCACCTGGATCTCGATGTGGCGCGGCTCGGTGACGAATTTTTCGATGAAGATGCGGTCGTCGCCGAAGGAGTTCTTCGCCTCGTTGCGGGACGACTGGAAGCCTTCGCGGGCTTCCTCGGCATTCCAGGCGATGCGCATGCCCTTGCCGCCGCCGCCGGCGGATGCCTTGATCATGACCGGATAGCCAATCTGGTCGGAAATCTTTACCGCCTCGTCGGCATCCTCGATCAGGCCCATATGACCGGGAACGGTGGAGACGCCGGCTTCGGCGGCGAGCTTCTTCGAGGTGATCTTGTCGCCCATGGCCTGGATGGCATTGACCGGCGGGCCGACGAAGGTGATGCCGGCATTGGCCAGCGCATCGGCGAAGACGGCGTTTTCCGACAGGAAGCCGTAGCCGGGATGCACGGCGTCGGCGCCGGTCTTGGCGATCGCCTCGAGGATCTTCTCGATGACGATATAGGACTGGTTGGACGGTGCCGGGCCGATATGCACGGCCTCGTCGGCCATCTTGACGTGCAACGCGTCGCGGTCGGCGTCGGAATAGACGGCGACGGTCTTGATGCCCATCTTCTTGGCGGTCTTGATGACGCGGCAGGCGATTTCGCCACGGTTGGCGATGAGGAGTTTCTTGATCATGGCTTTCCGGCTTCCATAGAGTCTTCGAAGGCTTGCGGGAAATTCTTCCGCGCCAGGCTTGCATTGAGTTTCAGCAGGGCGAAATAGGAGGCAGGGTCGAAGGCCCGTTCCGCCGGCAGCACTTCGCGTCCGAACAGGCGGCAGAGCCGTTCGCCATCCAGGTTTCCGCGCTGGAACGGCTCCGTGCCGAAATGGCGCCAGAGAGCCTGGACGAATTCGATGTCGGCGAGCGCCACCGACTTGTCCATGGTCCGGTGCCGCGGCCAGGCGCTCAACGGCGTCACCTTGGAATTGGCCCGGCGGATGGTAAATTGCCACTGGGTTCCGAGCAGTCCGGCCGGGAAGCCGGCGTGCTTGGGCATGAGCGGGTCCTTGGCCATCAGCAGCAACCCCGCTTGCGGATTTCGTCGGGCGCCATGTCAGATTTCCATCACGTCTTCGAATGCTTCCGGGAAGCTCTTGCGGCCGACGCGTTCGTCGATCCGCAGCAGCGCCTGGTAGGAGGTCGGGTCGAACGGGCTTTCGGCCGGGATAACCTCGCGGCCGAACAGCAGGTTCAGCCGCCCGGCATCGAGATTGCCGCGTTCGAACGGTTCGTCGCCGAAATGGTGCCAGAGCGCGTGCAGGAAGGCCGCGTCGACCTTCTGCTCGATCGTGTTGGGCCGGGCGAGCCGCTGCAGGGGCTTCAGCGGCGTCGCCCCGTTCTGGTTCGGTCGCCGGATGGTGAAGTGATGACCGTGTCCCGGCAGTCCGGACGGAAAGCCGCGATGCTTGGTCATTTCGGGGGTCTTGGCCATGGGCGTCTTCCCCTTACAATGGGATGGTGTCGTGTTTCTTCCAGTGGGTGCCGACCTGCTTGTTGCGCAGCGAGGCGAAGGCGCGGGCGATGCGGCGGCGCGAGGAATGCGGCATGATCACCTCGTCGACAAAGCCGCGCTCGGCAGCCTTGAACGGGTTGGCGAAGTTGACCTCGTATTCCTTGGTGCGGGCCGCGATCTTCTCGGCGTCGCCGAGTTCGGAGCGGTAGAGGATTTCGGTCGCGCCCTTGGCGCCCATGACGGCGATTTCGGCGGTCGGCCAGGCATAATTAATGTCGGCGCCGATATGCTTGGAAGCCATGACGTCGTAAGCGCCGCCATAGGCCTTGCGGGTGATGAGCGTGACCATCGGCACGGTGGCCTGGCTGTAGGCGAACAAGAGCTTGGCGCCGTGCTTGATGACGCCGCCATATTCCTGCGCCGTGCCGGGCAGGAAGCCGGGGACGTCGACCAGCGTCAGGATCGGGATGTTGAAGGCATCGCAGAAGCGGACGAAACGGGCGGCCTTGCGCGAGCTGTCGATGTCGAGGCAGCCGGCGAGCACCATGGGCTGGTTGGCGACGACGCCGACCGTCTGGCCTTCCATGCGGATGAAGCCGGTGATGATGTTCTTGGCGAAGGCTTCCTGGATCTCGAAGAAATCGCCCTCGTCGGCGAGCGCGTAGATCAGCTCCTTCATGTCGTAGGGCTTGTTGGAGCTGTCCGGGATCAACGTGTCGAGGCGGGCTTCGACGCGGGCCGGGTCGTCGTGGAAGGGACGGACCGGGGGTTTTTCACGGTTGTTGAGCGGCAGGAAGTCGAACAGCAGGCGCACCTGTTCCAGCGCCTCGATGTCGTTCTCGTAGGCGCCGTCGGCGACCGAGGACTTCTTCGTATGGGTGCCGGCGCCGCCGAGTTCCTCGGCCGTCACGATCTCGTTGGTGACGGTCTTCACCACGTCCGGGCCGGTGACGAACATGTAGGAGCTGTCGCGCACCATGAAGATGAAGTCGGTCATGGCCGGCGAATAGACCGCACCGCCGGCGCAGGGGCCCATGATGACGGAGATCTGCGGAATGACGCCGGAGGCATCGACATTGCGCTTGAACACGTCGGCATAACCGGCAAGCGAGGCGACGCCTTCCTGGATGCGGGCGCCGCCGGAATCATTGAGGCCGATGACGGGCGCGCCATTCTTCAGCGCCATATCCATGATCTTGCAGATTTTCTGCGCGTGGGTCTCGGACAGCGAGCCGCCGAGCACCGTGAAGTCCTGGGAGAAGACATAGACCTGGCGGCCGTTGATCGTGCCCCAGCCGGTGACCACGCCGTCGCCGGCGATCTTCTGCTCGGCCATGCCGAAGTCCGTGCAGCGGTGCGTCACGTACATGTCGTATTCTTCGAAGGAGCCCTCGTCGAGCAGCACTTCGATGCGCTCGCGCGCCGTCAGCTTGCCCTTGGCGTGCTGGGCGTCGATGCGGCGCTGGCCGCCGCCGAGATGGGCCTCGGCGCGGCGCGCCTCGAGCTGGTCCAGAATCTGTAGCATGCTTCCTCCCGACAAAATGCAAGGCGCCTATGTGATTTGTGCCCTTAAACGCAGGGGCTTGCAAAGAAAATGATTGAACAGGTGCAATTGTGGATTTATGAATTTGCAAACAGCGAAATGCGAAATTGCAAATGGCGATCGGCAAGCTTTTCATCGGGCGCAAGGTGCGCGAAATTCGGCAGGCGGGCCATGCCACGCAGGCCCAGTTTGCCGACAAGATCGGCATTTCCACCAGCTATCTGAACCAGATCGAGAACAACCAGCGGCCGGTCTCGGCCTCGGTGCTGCTGGCGCTGGCGGAGAAGTTCGGCATCGACATCACTGAACTTTCGTCGGGTCAGAACGACCGGCTTTTGTCAGCGCTGTCGGAGGCGCTGAGCGACCCCTTGTTCGAGACCTATTCGCCGAGCCTGCAGGAACTGAAGCTGGTCACCCAGAACGCGCCGGGGCTCGCCCATGCGCTGATCACCTGCCACCAGGCCTATCGTCGCAACAGCGAACAGCTGGTGAGCTATGACGACCGGTTCGGCGCTGCTCCCTCGAACGAGACCACCTCCTATGACGAGGTGCGCGACTTCTTCCACTTCGTCGACAACTACATCCACGACATCGACATATTGGCGGAAAGCCTGGCCGGCCAGCTGAAGCTCGGGGAGGGGGAGAATTACGCGGCGCTCGCCGGCTTCCTCGAGAGCCGCCACGGGGTGCGCGTGGTGCGCGGCGATGCGGGCGAGGAGGCGATCCGCCGCTTCGACCCGGCGAGCCGCATCCTGACGCTCTCGCGTTACGCCTCGGCGCCGACCCGCGATTTCCAGATCGCCATCCAGGTGGCCCAGCTCCATGCCCGCGACACGATCGAGCAGGTGCTGAAGCAGGCGGGCTTCCGCACCGAGGAGGCCGTCGAGGTCTGTCGCATCGGCTTGCACAACTATTTCGCCGGGGCGTTGATCCTGCCCTATCGGAGCTTCCACCAGGCGGCGCGCGAGCTGCGCCACGACATCGAGCTTCTCGCTGCCCGGTTCGGCGCCTCGCTGGAGCAGGTCTGTCACCGGCTTTCGACGCTGCAGCGGCCGGGGCTGAAGGGCGTGCCGATCTTCTTCGCCCGCATCGACCGGGCCGGCAACATCACCAAGCGACACAGCGCGGCGCGGCTGCAGTTCGCCCGTTTCGGCGCGGCCTGTCCCTTGTGGAACGCCCATCAGGCCTTCGAGGCGCCGGGGCGGATCATCCGCCAGCTGGCCGAGACGCCGGACGGGGTGCGGTATCTCTGTCTCGCCATGCAGGTCAACAAGGGCACGCTCGGCTTTCGCGCCGCCCAGCCGCGCTATGCCCTGGCGCTGGGTTGCGAGATCTCCTACGCCGATCAATTCGTCTATGCCGACGATCTCGACCTCTCCAACCGCGCCGCCTTCGACCCGATCGGCATTTCCTGCCGGATCTGCGAAAGGGTCAAATGCACCAGCCGCGCCGTGCCGCCACTGAAGCGCAAGCTGGTTGTGGACCACAGCGTGCGGAACGCGACACCTTACGAGATCGAGTGAGGGCCGGTTTGAAGTCGCGCCACTATGTGCTATATATGTAGCACATAGGCATGGAGAGTTCTGCATGGCAGTCACCACGAAGATCAGGCGCCAGGGCGGGGCGGCTGTAATGACCATTCCACCGGCCCTCCTGAAGATGCTGGATATAGAGGTAGGCGACCAGATGTCGCTTGCGGTGAGCAATGGTGAATTGGTCGCGCGGCCGGTCGAGGTCGGCAAGGCACGCTACAGCCTGAGCGAACTGCTCGAAGGGCAGGAGCTGATGGCGGGGCTCAATGCCCAGGTGGCGGGAGCTCGGGACGGCGATGCCGTCGGGCACGAGATTTCCTGATGGTCCGCAGCAATGTTCCCAAGCGCGGCGACGTCTATTGGATCGACCCCAATCCCGTGGCCGGCCGGGAAATGATGAACCGGCACCGGTTCGTCGTGATAACGCCGAAGGAGATCAATGCGCTGGGCGTCAGCATGACGGTTCCAATCACCAGCGGAGGCGGCTTTACCCGAAGCGTCGGGCTGGCGGTCGTCGTTTCCGGTCATGAAACGACCGGCGTTGCCGTCTGCAATCAGGTTCGCAGCTTCGATATCCCGGCCAGGGTCCAGCAGAAGACCGCGCAGTATATCGAGACTCTCGACGCTGCGACGATGAACGAAATCGTCGCGCGGGTCGTCAGCGCGATCGACCCCGCACCATAGGGTGATCGCCCAATCGTGCGTTAGCCGGTACGTTACGTTCCCAACTCCTCCACCATCAGGTCGATGAAGCGCCTGACGCGGGGTTCGAGCAGCCGTTTGTCGGGATAGAGCGCGATGATCGGCACGTCGCCGGAGCCGTGCGCGGGCAGGATCCGACGCAGACGTCCGGCTGCAAGGTCCTCGGCGACGAGGAAATCCGGGAGGAAGGCGATGCCGAGGCCGGCGCGTGCGGCGTCCAGCAGCGCCTCGCCGCTGTCGAGCCGTAACCGGCTCCGCCCCTGCGCCTTGATCCATCCGCCCTGTTCTCCGGGAAAGCGCCAAGCCTGGCGCTGGTTGCGGCTGCTGAAGACGAGGCAGTCATGGGCGGCGAGATCGTCGAGATCCGTCGGCTCCCCCCGCGCGGCGATATAGGCGGGCGAAGCGCAGAGCATGGCCCGGCAGCGGGCGACGACCCGCGAGACGAGGCTCGAATCCGCGCTGGTGACGCCGATCCGGATCGCCAGGTCAAAACCTTCCTCGACGATGTCGGCGATGCGGTCGGTGAAGCTCACCTCGACCTGGACGTCGGGCCAGGCCTTCAGGTATTTCCCGATGATCGGAAGAAGCACGTGCCGCCCGTAGGCATCTGGCACGGTCAGTCTCAGCACGCCGCGCGGCATGCCGCTCTTTCCCGCCACGCTTGCCTCCGCCTCGTCGACCGAGGCGAGGATCTGCAATCCGCGATCATAGAGCAGCCGGCCTTCGTCGGTCGGGCTCAGCGTGCGCGTCGTGCGATTAAGCAGGCGCACATCGAGCCGGTCCTCCAGGCGCATGACGGCTTTGCCGGCCGCCGAGCGAGACAGGCCCATCGCCTTGCCGCCGGCGATAAAACTGCCGGCGTCGACGACCGCCATGAACACCTGGATGTCGTTCAGATTGGCACGCAGCATCGGCTCACTCCGCTCGTTCGCTTCTGTGTCGACGCCCATTCGCCAATCAACCGGCTATAGCGGCCGTGCTTTGCGGCGGCTTTGGACCGGGAAGCGGAACGACGACAGGAAGGAAGAGACATGGCACAAACACTTCTCCGTTTGAACCCGCCGACTTTGCCCGATGCGGGCGCACTCGGCTATTCGCAGATCAGCGTCATGGAGCCCGGCAGGCTTGCCTTCGTTTCCGGCCAGGTCGCCTGGCGGGCGGGCGGCGAAGCCGCGCCTGATTGCCTTGGCGAGCAGGCCCGTCTGGTCTGCGCCAATGCCAAGGCCGCTCTCGATGCGATCGGTGCTGCCCCGCAGGACATTGTCATCGTGCGCGTCTACATGACGGATCTCACGCCCGAGCGTATCGGCGAGGTCATGCCGCATATCACCGCCTTCTTCGACGGCGCCAAGCCGAGCCTCACCGGCGTCGGGGTCGCGGCCCTTGCCGGCCCCGACCTGCAGATGGAAATGGAAATGACCGTCCGGCTTCCCGATTGACGGCAGGGTAGCTTGGTTTTTGGCATGAGCGGGCGGGCAACGCCCGCCCGCCTACGGAGGTTCAGCCGAACAGCGGCTGCGGGTGGGGTTTCAGAAAGGCCTCGACGATGTCAGGGCCGACGTCGTCGAGCGTCGCCGGTGACCATTCCGGATTGCGGTCCTTGTCGATGATGGCGGCGCGGATGCCCTCGTAGAAGTCCGGGGTCTTCAGCGTCTGTGCGGTCGCGGCGAACTCGCGGGCCAGGCAGGTTTCGAGATCCGGCGAGGTGCGGCCGGCGCGCAACAGCGCCAGCGTCACCTTGAGGCTGGTCGGAGATTTCGTCAGCATGGTCGCCTTGGCCTTCGCGGCGAAGTCACTCTCCTCGGCGTCGAGCGCGGCCAGGATCTGCTCGACGGTGTCGAAGGCGAAGCAGCGGTCGATGAGCGCGCGGTATTCGGCGAAGTGCCCCTCCGGCGCCGTTTTGGCAAAATCAGCGATCAGATCGGAAACCGTGCCGGCGTCCGCTGTCGCAGGCAGGGCGGCGAGACGTTCTGCGAGCGCAACAAGGGCTGCGGCGGGCACGAAGCAGTCGGCAAAACCGGCGGCGATCGCGTCGCCCGGGCCGATGGGCTCGCCGGTCAGGCCCATATAAGTGCCGAGTTCGCCCGGCGCCTGCGACAAAAGCCAGGTGGCGCCGACATCGGGGAAGAAGCCGATGCCGGTTTCCGGCATGGCGAGCTTCGTCGTGTTGGTCGCGATGCGGTGGCTGGCATGGCCGGAAAGGCCCACACCGCCGCCCATGGTGATGCCTTCGACGATGACGACATACGGCTTCGGATAACGGCCGATGCGGCCGTTCAGCCGATATTCCTCGCGCAGGAAGGTCGCCGCTTCCGGATCGCCGGTGCGGCCGCTTTCGTAGAGCATGCGGATATCGCCGCCAGCGCAGAAGCCGCGCTCGCCCTCGCCGGTGACGAGGACGGCTGCGATCGTCGGATCGGCCTCGAAGCCGTCCAGTGCCGTCTCGATCTGGCGGATCATGACCAGCGACAGGCTGTTGATGATGCGCGGGCGATTGAGGGCGATCAGCCCCAGCGCGCCGGTGCGGCCGGTGAGAACTTCCTCGCCGGTCAGTTCGGTCGTCAGATAGCGCATGCCTGTCTCCTTAAGCGCCGATCACCGAGCGGGCGACGATCACCCGCATGATTTCGTTGGTGCCTTCGAGGATCTGGTGGACGCGCAGGTCCCGGACGATCTTCTCGATGCCGTATTCGGCGAGATAGCCATAGCCGCCATGCAGCTGCAAGGCACGGTTGGCGACATCGAAGCAGCGGTCGGTGACGAGGCGCTTGGCCATGGCGCAGAGTGTGGTGGCGTTGGGCGCCTTATCGTCGAGCGCGGTTGCGGCGCGCCACAGGAAGGTGCGGGCCGATTCCAGGTCGGTCGCCATGTCGGCGAGCTCGAACTGCAGCGCCTGGAATTCGGCGATCGGTTTGCCGAAGGCCTTGCGGTCCTTCATGTAGGCGACGGCCTTGTCGAAAGCGAACTGGGCGCCGCCAAGCGAGGCGGCGGCAATGTTCAGGCGTCCGCCGTCGAGGCCGGACATGGCGATCCGGAAGCCGTCGCCCTCGGCGCCGAGCCGGTTTTCGGCAGACACGCGCACTCCGTCCATCATCACGGCGCGGGTCGGCTGGGCGTTCCAGCCCATCTTCTTCTCGTTGGCGCCGAAGGTCAGCCCGTTGGCGTCGCCCGGTACGAGAAAGGCGGAAATGCCCTTGGGGCCGTCTTCGCCGGTGCGCGCCATGACGATATAGAGGGCGCTGGCACCCGCGCCGGAGATGAACTGCTTCTGGCCGGTCAGCACATAATCGTCGCCGTCGCGCACCGCGCGGGTCTTCAGCGCCGCCGCATCCGAGCCGCAGCCGGGTTCGGTCAGGCAGTAGCTGGCCAGCGCGTCCATGGTGGCAAGGGCGGGCAGATGGGTTTCGCGCTGCTCGGGCGTGCCGTAGCGGTCGATCATCGTCGCGCACATGTTGTGGATCGAGATATAGGCGGCGACCGTCGGGCAGCCGGCAGCCAGCGCCTCGATAATCAGCGCCGTGTCGAGCCGGCCGAGGCCGGAGCCGCCGACGTCATCGGCGACGCAGATGGCGCCGAGGCCGAGGCTGCCGGCCTTTTTCAGCGTGTCGACGGGAAAATGCTTGGTCTGGTCCCAGTCGAGGGCAAAGGGGGCAAGCTCCTCGGCGGCAAAATCGGCCGCCATGTCGACAAAGGCCTGCTGCTGGTCGCTCAGGGTGAAATCCATGGCTCTCCTCCAAGAGATGGGCACCGCCTCCGTCTGGGCGCCCTTTATTGCCCACGGGCTTAACACAGGTTCGCCCCCGCGATCACCCCTGTCGAAAGTCGGGGTTGCGAAAAGGGAGTGTGCTATCTTTTGGGCGGGTGCTCCTGGCTTCCGGCCGGGAGAAGGTGGCGCGCAGCGCCGGATGAGGAGCGCGCGAGCGGAAACCAAGGGGGTGTCGTTGCTTTTGGCATTTGCCCCTCACCCTGACCCTCTCCCCGTAAACGGGGAGAGGGGACGGCCACGGCGGTGCCACTTGGTCCTTCTCCCCGCTTGCGGGGAGAAGGTGCCGGCAGGCGGATGAGGGGCAAACTCCAGGTGATGGGGCGGGGCGGGCCCTTCCAGATCACCTGACGCACGTCGCCAGGTCCGGTCGGTCCGTCAGCCCACCACATTCCTTGGCGTGCCGGCGACGAAGAGTTCGATATTTTCGATCAGCTGGTCGGCGAGCGCCTGGATGGCTTCGCGGCTGGCCCAGGCGACATGCGGAGTGAGGATGACGTTGGGGCGCGCGGCGATGCGCATCATCGGGCTGTCGGCGGCGGGCGGTTCGCCGTCGGTGACGTCGAATCCGGCGGCGGCGATCTGATCCTTGTCGAGCGCCTGCTCCAGGGCCTGTTCGTCGACCAGTCCGCCGCGGCCGGTGTTGATCAGGATCGGCTTTCGCTCCATCAGGAAAAATTCGCGCGCGCCGATGATGCCACGGGTTTCGGCGTTGAGCGGGCAGTGCAGGGTGATGACGTTGGCGCGGCGCATCACTTCGTCGAACGGCGTCTGGCCGGGCTTGAGTTCGCTTGAGCCCTTGCGGCCGGCGACCAGCACGCTCATGCCGAAGGCCTCGGCGATGCGGCCGACGGCCTTGCCGAGCGTGCCGTTGCCGATGATGCCGAGCGTGGAGCCGCCGAGATCGGCGATCGGGTGGTCGAAGAAGCAGAACTGCGCCGCCTCCTGCCAGCGGCCGTCGAGCACCGACTGGCGATAGGGCAGGATCGAGCGGCGCAGCGCCAGCATCAGCGCGAAGGTGTGTTCCGGCACGGTGTGTTTCGCATAATTGCGGATGTTGCAGACCGTGATGCCGTGCTCGCGGGCGGCGGCCAGATCGACGATGTCGGTGCCGGTGGCGGAGACCGCGATCAACTTCAGGCGCGTGGCCCGGCCAAGGCTTGCGCGGCTGAGCGGCGCCTTGTTGGAGATGACGATGTCGGCCGTTGCGATGCGTTCGGCGACTTTATCCGGCGTAGTGCGATCATGAACGATCAGTTCGTGGGGAAAGGCGGGCGCGCGCAAAACGGTTTCGGGGGAAAGTGTGTCGCGGTCGAGAAAGACGATCTTCAGCATCGGTTTTCAGCACTCCTTGCTCAGGCGAGCGCATTAGAAATAGGGGAAATCACGATGGCAAGGCCGGTTTGGCGCTCAAACGGTCGGCAGGCGCAAAACGGACAATGCCGGGACGAGCCCGGCATTGCGAAATATCTTCGTGATGACTCTGGCGATCAGACGATGCCGCCGGAGCCGCCCTTGACGGCCGGACGCTCGCTGGCGACTTTGGCGCGATAGCCGCTGGCGCGGTAGGCGGCGACCGGATCGATGGCGCCGCCGGCCCGGCGGCGGGCTTCGGCGAGGATCGGCTCGACATCGGTGCGATAGGCGCGCTTCAGCGTCTCGGTCGCCATCAGCGCGTCATTGCCGTCCTGGAAGCCGGCAAGCGCCGCCCGGTCGACCAGCAGGGCCTGGGCATAGGCGCGGCGGATCTCGTTGGCGCTCGAAATCAGGCTTTCGATCGGGTCGGTGACGTTGTGGCTCTGGTCGATCATGTGGGCCGGATGGAAACCCTTGACGCCGCGATGTTCGGCGTCGACCAGTTCGTTGAACACCAGGAACAGGCGATAGGGCTCGATCGAGCCGGCGTCGAGGTCGTCGTCGCCATATTTCGAATCGTTGAAATGGAAGCCGCCGAGCTTGCCGAACTGGATCAGGCGGGCGACGATCATCTCGATATTGGTGTTGGGCGCGTGGTGGCCGAGGTCGACGAGGCAGAAGGCCTTGGGCCCAAGCGTCTGGGCGATCAGCAGGTTGGAGCCCCAGTCCTGGACGACCGTCGAATAGAAGGCCGGCTCGTACATCTTGTGCTCGGAGAAGATCCGCCAGTCGTCGGGCAGCGCCTTGTAGATGTCGGCCATGGCGGCGAGATAGCGCTCGAACTGGCGGGTGAAATTGGTCTGGCCCGGGAAGTTGGAGCCGTCGCCGACCCATACGGTGAGCGCCTTCGAGCCGATCGCGTTGCCAAGCTCGATGCATTCGATGTTGTGCTCGACGGCCTGGGCGCGGGTCGCCGCGTCGATGTGCGAGAGCGAACCGAATTTGTAGGAATGGGCCTGGTCGGGCGCATCCGAAAACGTGTTGGAGTTCATCGCGTCGAAGCTCAGGCCCAGCGCCTCGCCCTTGGCCTTCAGCTCCTTCGGATCGGCCTTGTCCCAGGGAATGTGCAGCGAGACCGTCGGCGTGGCGCGCGTCAGTTCGTTGATGACGGCGCAGTCGTCGAGCTTGTCGAAGATGTGGCGCGGTTCGCCAATGCCCGGGAAACGGGCAAAACGGGTGCCGCCAGTGCCGACGCCCCAGGAGGGAACGGCGACGAAGAAGTCGGCGACCTTGGCGGTGACCGTGTCGATGTCGACATTGCCGCGGGCGAGCTTTTCGCCGAGCGCCGCATAGTCGGATTGGAGCGCGGATGCGCGCTTGTCGTTCTCGGCGCCGATCAGGTCCGACGAAATCTGGCTGTCCGTCATCTTATCTCTCCTCCCCGCGAACGATTGTCGTCCGTCCGCGTTCTACGTCAATTCGATCACTGCAAAATGGGGCATTCATGGACGTCGTACGCATACTGCTCGCCATCATCCTGCCGCCGGTCGGCGTCTTCCTGCAGGTCGGTATCGGCCTGCATTTCTGGCTCAACATACTGCTGACCCTGTGCGGCTATGTTCCGGGGATCATTCACGCCATCTGGGTGATCCTGCGCAAATAGCGGCCACCGCCACGGCATTTTCGCCGTGGCGGGCTTGGGAGGCTTGATCAGCGCGTAAAGCTCTGGGCGTTGCCGGCATCGACATTGATGATGTTGCCGGTCGACTTGGCGGAGAGGTCCGAGGCGAGGAAGTAGATCGCCTCGGCGATGTCCTCGGGGAAGACGTTGAGCTTCAGCATCGAACGCTTGCGGTAGTGTTCTTCCAAATCGGTGACCTCGATCTTGGAGGAGGCTGCACGCTGTTCGCGCCATTCGCCGTTCCAGATCTTCGAGCCGCGCAGCACCGCATCCGGATTGACCGTGTTGACCCGGATGCCGGCGTCCGCGCCTTCCAGCGCCAGGCAGCGGGCGAGATGGATCTCGGCGGCCTTGGCGGTGCAGTAGGCAGACGCGTTCGGTGAGGAGGCAAGGCCGTTCTTCGAGGCGACGAAGACGATATTGCCGCCGATCGCCTGGCGACGGAACAGGCGGAAGGCCTCGCGCGAGACGAGGAAGTAGCCGGTCGCCAGGATGTCGATGTTCTTGTTCCACATCTCAAGCGTCGTATCCTCGACCGGGGCCGAAGAGGCGATGCCGGCATTGGAGACGAGAATGTCGACGCCACCGAACTCGACGCAGGCCTCGGCGAAGGTGGAGGCGACGGCCTCTTCCTTGGTCACGTCGAGGGTGACGGACCGAACGCTGTCGCCGCCATAGCGCTTGGCGAAATCGGTCATGGTGTCGGCGAGCGCGCCGGCATCGATGTCGGCGAGTACCACGCAGGCGCCCTCCGCCATGAGACGCTCGGCCGTGGCGCGGCCGATGCCGCCGGCGCCGCCGGTGACGAAGGCGACGCGGCCGGCCAGCGACTTCGGCTTCGGCATGCGCTGGAGTTTCGCTTCCTCGAGCAGCCAGTATTCGATGTCGAAGGCTTCCTGTTCGGGCAGGCCCTGGTACTCGGAGACGGTCGAGGCGCCCTTCATGACGTTGATGGCGTTGACGTAGAACTCGCCGGCGATGCGGGCGGTCGCCTTGTCCTTGGCAAAGGACAGCATGCCGACGCCGGGAACCAGGAAGATGACCGGGTTGGGGTCGCGCATGGCAGGCGAATTGTCGCGCTTGCAGCTCTCATAGTAGCGCGTGTAGTCGGCGCGGTAGTCTTCCAGCGCCTTGTCGAGGCCGGCGATCACCGCATCGGCATCGGGCTTCGCCGGATCGAATTCGACGATCAGCGGGCGGATCTTGGTGCGCAGGAAGTGGTCGGGGCAGGAGGTGCCAAGCGCGCCCAGCGCCTGCAGGTCCCTGGAATTGACGAATTCGAGCACGGCGGACTGATCGTCGAAATGACCGAGCTTGCGCTCCGCCTTGCCGATGCGGCCGCGGATTTCCGGCATCAACTTTGCGGCGATTGCGCGGCGTTCCACTTCCGGCAGGCTGTTGGCGACGGCACCGCCGAAAATGGTCTTGCCTTCGGTTTCCTTGGCGAACCACTCGATCGCCTTGTTGATGATCTCGAGCGTCAGCAGGTAGCAGTCCTTGGCATCGTTGGCCCAGGTGAACAGGCCGTGGCTTTCCAGCACGACGCCCTTGGCGGTCGGGTTGGCCTTGACGAAGGCTTCGAGGTCGAGGCCGAGCTGGAAGCCGGGGCGGCGCCAGGGCAACCAACCGATGTCGGCGCCGAAGATCTTCTGCGTCAGCTCCTTCGAGTTCTTCGAAGCGGCGATCGCGATGATCGCGTCGGGATGCATGTGGTCGACATGGGTAAACGGCACGAAACCATGCAGCGGCGTGTCGATCGAGGCGGCGCGCGGGTTGAGGTTGAAAGTGCAATGCGGCAGGAAGCCGACCATGCGGTCCTCGTCCTCGACGCCCTTATAGAGCGTCTTCAGCGCTTCGAGCTTGTCCATGTAGAGGGTGGCGAAACCGTCGAGCTTGATCGTGCCGACGTCGCCGCCGGAGCCCTTGACCCACATGACGCGAACCTTCTCGCCGGTCAGCGGATCGGTTTCCATGACCTTGGCCGAGGTATTGCCGCCACCGTAATTGGTGATGCGCTTGTCGGCGCCCAAGAGATTGGACCGGTAGAGCAGCTTGCCGGGCTCGTCGAGCTTTGCAGCGTAAGCGTCGTCCCAACGGTTTTCGAGAAGGCGGGTTTGGCCCGTCATTGCTTCCTCCCTGTGCATGTCGATTCATGGGCGGCGCGCAAAGGCGGCCCATCTCCTTCTGGTCGACGGTATCGCGCATCCTGCCGATAGTTGTCAATCAATTTCGATCATAAACATTCATTGTGCGACGCAACATTATCTTTTTTGATCGTTTATGATTGACAGCGTAAAAGCAATCCGGATAAATCACGTTCAGGAGGAGCCCATGCACGAACGCGAACGTCATCGCATCATATTAAGCGCGATCCAGGAAAAGCCGGTCATCACCGTGCAGGATATCGCCGAGCTGACCGAGGCTTCAGAGGCCACGATCCGTCGGGATATCGCGTCGCTTCACGTGCAGGGAAAGCTCCGTCGGGTTCGTGGCGGGGCCGAGGCGGTTCATCCGCCGCAGCTCGGAAATCTCGCCGCGCGACCGTTCCGTGTTTCGGAATCGGTCAATATCGACAAGAAGCGCGCAATTTCGCGCGCCGCGGTCGATCTGTGCGAGGAAGGCGATTCGATCATCATCAACGGGGGCACGACGACCTTCCAGATGGTGCATTTCATGTCGGCGCGCCGCCTGCAGGTCATGACCAATTCCTTCGCCATCGCCGAGCACCTGGTGAAGCACTCGAAGTGCACGGTGTCGGTGCCGGGCGGGGCGATCTATCGCGACCAGAGCCTGATCCTTTCGCCCTTCGACAATGACGCGATCCGCAATTTCTATGCGCGGCGCATCTTTATCGGAGCCCAGGGCATCAACGCGCATGGCGTGATGGAGTCGGACGCGCTGGTGATCCAGAGCGAGCAAAAGCTGGTGCGCCAGGCGGACGAGCTGATCGTCATGGTGGATTCCAGCAAGTTCGCCAAGCGCTCCAGCCTGATCCTGTGTCCGCTCGAGAACGTCTCGACGATCATCACCGACGACAAAATTCCCGACGAGGCGGCCGCCATGGTCACCGATGCCGGCATCAAGCTCATTACGGTCAAGCCGCTGGCTTCGGCCGAGAAGGAGGATACCACGTCGGTCGCATGATGTGATCCGGCCGCGTGGGGAGTTCAAAACAGTCTATCAACCTGGGAGGAAGACCAAATGAAACTGTCCAAGACACTGCTCGCCAGTGTTGCCCTTGCCGCCATGGCAATGGCATCCGGTGCCAACGCGGCCGACATGAAGATCGCGCTGGTGGTGAAGTCGCTCGGCAACGGCTTCTTCGAGGCCGCCAACAAGGGCGCCGAGGAAGCCGCCAAGGAACTCGGCGGCGTCGAGATCATCTATACCGGCCCGACGACGACCACGGCCGAAGGCCAGATCGAAGTCATCAATTCGCTGATCGCCCAGGGCGTCGACGCCATCGCGATCTCGGCCAATGATCCGGACGCCGTAGTTCCGGCGCTGAAGAAGGCCGCCCAGCGCGGCATCAAGGTCATCTCGTGGGATTCGGGCGTTGCCGCCGAAGGCCGCATCATGCACCTCAACCCGTCGTCCAACGAACTGATCGGCAAGATGTGCCTGCAGCTCGCGGCCAACCATCTTGAAGGCGGCAAGGGCGACTTCGCCATCCTGTCCGCCACCACGACCTCGACCAACCAGAACATCTGGATCGAGGAAATGAAGAAGCAGCTCAAGGATTTTCCGGGCCTCAACCTGACCACGACCGTCTATGGCGACGACCTGGCCGACAAGAGCTACCGCGAAGCCAACGGCCTTCTGTCGTCCTCGCCGAACGTCAAGGTCATCGTTGCTCCGACCACGGTCGGTGTGCTGGCCGCATCGCAGGCCGTCAAGGATGCCGGCAAGATCGGCGAAGTCTTCGTGACCGGCCTTGGCCTGCCGTCCGAAATGGCCGGCGCCATCAAGTCGGGCGCGACCAAGGAATTCGCCATCTGGAACCCGATCGACCTCGGCTACTCGGCCACCCAGATCGCCTATCACCTGGTCAAGGGCGACACGGACGGCGCGCCGGGCTCGGAAATCGAAGCTGGCCGCATGGGCAAGATCAAGGTCGGCGACAATGGCGAAGCGGCCATGGCCGATCCCTTCGTCTACAATTCGTCGAACATCGACGAGTTCTCGAAGATCTTCTGATCTGCTGAAACTCGCTGATTGAGTAAACCAGACCCCCCTCTGGCCTGCCGGCCATCTCCCCCACAAGGGGGAGAAACCTTGCCGCATTCGTGTTGCCCGCATTGGGCTTCGGCGCTGCGTCCGGGTTAAGCCCTCCCCTTTGTGGGGAGGGTGGGGAGGGGTTTTGAAGCAAAGCCGGACCATGACCGTTCAAGCCAGACCTCTCGATACCGCGCCATTGGCCGCCGACACGCCCATTCTCGAAATGCGCGGCATTTCGCAGATCTTTCCAGGCGTGAAGGCGCTCGATGGCGTGAACATCGCGCTCTATCCGGGCAAGGTGACGGCGCTGATCGGTGAAAACGGCGCCGGCAAGTCGACGCTGGTCAAGATCCTGACCGGGATCTACCGGCCGAACGAGGGCGAGATCCTGATCGACGGCAAGCCGATCGCCTTTGCCAATGCGCAAGGCGCGATTGATGCGGGCGTCACCGCGATCCACCAGGAAACCGTGCTGTTCGACGAACTGACGGTCGGCGAGAATATCTTCCTCGGCCACGCGCCGCGCACGCGGTTCGGCCTGATCGACTGGAAGACCATCAACCAGCGTGCCCGCCAGTTGCTGGCCGAACTGGAAAGCAGCATCGACCCGACCATCCGGTTGAAGGACTTGTCGATCGCCCAGCGCCATCTGGTGGCGATCGCACGGGCGCTGTCGGTCGAGGCCCGGATCGTCATCATGGACGAGCCGACCGCGGCCCTGTCGCGCAAGGAGATCGACGACCTGTTCCGCATCGTCGAAGGACTGAAGAAGCAGGGCAAGGCGATACTGTTCATCAGCCACAAGTTCGACGAGGTCTACGAAATCGCCGAAAACTATGCGGTGTTCCGCGACGGCAAGATGGTCGGCTCCGGCGCGCTGAAAGCCACGCCGCAGGACGAGATCGTCCGGCTGATGGTCGGCCGCGACGTGCATGACGTCTTCCCCAAGGTGCCCGCGAGGATCGGCGGCACGGTGCTTTCGGTCGAGGGTTATTGCCACGACACCGAATTCCGCGACATTTCCTTCGACCTGAAGAAGGGCGAGATCCTCGGCGTCTACGGCCTGATCGGCGCCGGGCGCTCCGAACTCTGCCAGTCGCTGTTTGGCATCACCGCGCCGGCCTCCGGCCGGCTGTCGCTCGAGGGCCGGGAGATATCGATCCGCACCCCCGCCGACGCGATCGCTGCCGGCATCGTCTACGTGCCGGAAGAGCGCGGCCGCCATGGCCTGGCGCTCGAAATGCCGATCTACCAGAACATGTCGCTGCCGTCGCTGGCGCGCACGTCCGCGCGCGGTTTCCTCAAGGTGGTCAACGAACTGTCGCTCGCCCGTAAATATGCCGAGCGGCTCGACCTGCGCGCCGCCGCACTCTCGGTGCCGGTCGGCACGCTGTCGGGCGGCAACCAGCAGAAGGTGGTCATTGGCAAGTGGCTCGCCACGCAGCCGAAGGTCATCATTCTCGACGAGCCGACCAAGGGCATCGACATCGGCTCCAAGGCCGCCGTGCACGGCTTCATCTCCGAACTTGCGGGCGAGGGGCTGTCGATCATCATGATCTCGTCCGAACTGCCGGAAATCCTCGGCATGTCCGACCGCGTGCTGGTGATGCACGAGGGGCTGATGGCCGGGCTCTACGACCGCGACGGCCTGACCGCCGAGACGCTGGTGCGCGCCGCGACCGGCAACCGCTAAGGACATTCGACATGCAACGGCTTCTCAAGAACCGCGAAATCCTGCTGGCGCTGATCATCATCGTGATGATCGCCGGCTTCTCGACGCGGGCGTCGAATTTCGCCACGCCCGGCAACCTGACGACGATCTTCAACGACACCTCGATCCTGATCATCCTGGCGCTCGGCCAGATGACCGTCATCCTGACCAAGTCGATCGATCTTTCGGTCGCCGCCAATCTCGCCTTCACCGGCATGGCGGTCGCCATGCTGGATGCCGCCTATCCCGGCCTGCCGCTGGCGCTGCTGATCGTGATCGCGATCGGCATCGGCGCGGCCCTCGGCGCGATCAACGGCTTTCTTGTCTGGCTCTTGCAGATTCCGCCGATCGTCGTGACGCTCGGCACACTCACCATCTATCGCGGCATGGCCTTCGTGCTCTCGGGCGGCAGCTGGGTCAATGCCCACCAGATGACGCCGGACTTCCTCGGCCTGCCGCGCATCAGCGTGCTGGGCATGCCGATCCTGTCCTGGGCGGCGATCGCCATCGTCTTCCTGATCTGGTTCGTGCTCACCCGCACGCCCTTCGGCCGCTCGACCTATGCGGCGGGCGGCAATCCGACGGCGGCGGTCTATGCCGGTATCGATGTCGGACGCGCCCGCTTCCTCGCCTTCGTGCTGTCGGGGGCGCTCGCCGGCCTGTCGGGCTATCTCTGGGTGTCGCGCTATGCGGTCGCCTATGTCGACATTGCCGCCGGCTTCGAGCTCGACAGCGTGGCTGCCAATGTCATCGGCGGCGTGTCGATCGCCGGCGGCATCGGCTCGGTGATCGGCACCGTGCTCGGCGCGCTGTTCCTCGGCGTGATCAAGAACGCGCTGCCGGTGATCGGCATTTCGCCTTTCGCCCAAATGGCGATCTCGGGTGTCGTCATCGTGCTTGCCGTCGTCTTCAACGCCCGGGCCGAGGCCAAGAAGGGCCGCATCATCCTGCGCGACCGCGCAGCCAAGGATAGCCAGGAGGTGACCGCATGAGCACCGAGACTTCCGAAACCACGACGACCCGTCGACAGATCCCCGACCGGCTCGGCACGCCGTTCAAGCGGCTGCTGGCCAGCTGGGAAGTGCTTCTGTTCGGCGTGGCGGTGGTGATCTTCATCGCCAACTCGCTGGCCTCGCCCTATTTCCTCGACGCTTGGAACCTTTCGGACGCCACCTTCAACTTCACCGAAAAGGCGATGATCGCCTTTGCCATGGCGCTCCTGATCATCGCCGGCGAGATCGACCTCTCGGTCGCCGCGATCATCGCGCTCTCCTCCACCGCCATGGGCTATGCCGCGCAGATGGGCATCGGCGCGCCGGGGCTGGTGGCGATCGGCATCGGCACCGGTCTCGCCTGCGGCGCCTTCAACGGCATCCTGGTGGCCGGGCTGAATCTGCCGTCGATCGTCGTGACCATCGGCACCATGAGCCTGTTTCGCGGCATTTCCTATATCGTGCTCGGCGACCAGGCCTATGGCAAATACCCGGCCGACTTCGCCTTCTTCGGCCAGGGCTACGTCTTCTGGGTGTTCTCCTTCGAATTCGTCCTGTTCCTCGTCATGGCCGGGCTGTTCGCCGTGCTGCTGCACGCCACGAATTTCGGCCGGCAGGTCTATGTGATCGGCAACAATCCGCTGGCCGCGCGCTTCTCCGGCATTCCGGTCGAGCGGGTGAAGTTCATCCTCTTCCTGCTGACCGGCCTGATGAGCGGCATTGCCGCCGTCTGCCTCACCTCGCGGCTCGGGTCGACCCGTCCCTCGATCGCGCAGGGCTGGGAACTTGAGGTGGTAACCATGGTGGTGCTCGGCGGGGTGTCGATCCTCGGCGGTGCCGGCACGATCGCCGGCGTGGTGATCGCCGCCTTCGTCATGGGCCTCGTCACCTTCGGCCTCGGCCTGCTCAACGTGCCCGGCATCGTCATGTCGATCTTCATCGGCCTGCTCTTGATCGTCACCATCGCGCTGCCGATCATCGGCCGGCGCATCCGCAATGCGAGGGCGGCGCGATGAGCGGAGTGGAAAGGCATGCCTTCAAGATGAAGCTCCATCCCGGCATGGAGGCTGAATACAAGAAGCGCCATGACGAGATCTGGCCGGACCTGGTCGATCTGCTGCACGAGGCGGGCGTGAGCGACTACACGATCCATCTCGACCGCGAGACCAACATCCTGTTCGGCGTTCTCACGCGCCCGAAGGATCACACGATGGCGAGCCTGCCTGAGCATCCGGTGATGAAGCGCTGGTGGGCGCATATGGCCGACATCATGGAGAGCAATCCGGACAATTCGCCGGTCGCGACCGATCTGGTCACGGTGTTCCATCTGCCATGACCGCCTCCAAACATGCCCGCGTGGCGGTCATCGACATCGGCAAGACCAATGCCAAGGTCGTCGTGCTCGACGGAACGAGCGGGGCGGAAATCGCGGCGCGCAGGACGCCCAACCGGGTGATCGGCGGCACGCCTTACCCGCATTATGACGTGGAGGCGCTGTGGAGCTTCATCCTCTCCTCGCTTTCTGAGTTCGCCGGCACGCCGGGTTTCGAGGCGATTTCGATCACCACGCACGGCGCGAGTGCCGCCCTGCTCGACGCTCAGGGGCGGCTGGCACTGCCCGTGCTCGACTATGAGTTCGAATACCCTGAAGCCATTCGCGACGCCTATGACCGGCTGCGCCCGGACTTTGCCGAGACGTGCTCGCCCAAACTTTCCGGCGGTCTCAATCTGGGCGCCCAGCTGCATTTCCAGAAGGCCTTGTACCCGGACTATTTCGGCCGGGTGGCGACCATTCTCACCTATCCGCAATACTGGGCCTTCCGGCTGACCGGGGTCGCCGCCAACGAGGCGACGTCGCTCGGCTGCCACACCGATCTCTGGCTGCCGGGCGAGGGGACCTATTCGACGCTGGTCGATCGGCTCGGCATCCGTTCGCTGATGGCGCCGGTGCGGCCGGCCTTCGATGCGCTCGGACCGCTCCTGCCGGAGATCAGCGCGAGGATCGGTCTCAAGGATGCGGTGCCGGTCCATTGCGGCATTCACGATTCCAACGCGTCGCTGCTGACGCATCTCTTGCGGCGGGAGGCGCCCTTTGCCGTGGTGTCGACCGGAACCTGGATCGTGTGTTTTGCCGTCGGCGGCAATCTTCAAGGCCTCGATCCGGCACGCGACACGCTCGCCAATGTCGATGCGTTCGGCCGTGCCGTGCCCTCGGCACGTTTCATGGGCGGCCGCGAATACGAGATGCTGACGGAGGCCCTTGAGCCGGCGAGCGAGGCGGAGCTGGACGCGGCGCTGGCGGCCGTAGTGTCGCGTTCGGTGATGATAGTTCCCAATGTGGCAACGGGCTCGGGGCCTTATCCGGGGCGCAGGATGGAATGGCGGGGTGTGGCGGAAACGCCTGCCGAGCGGCGGGTGGCCGCATCGCTCTATGCGGCAATGATGACCGCGACCTGCCTTGAACTCATCGGTAATCGTGGGCCGATCGTCGTCGAGGGGCCCTTTGCCGCAAACGAGATCTATCTGCGCGCCCTTGCCACGGCGGCCGGTCGCGCGGTCATCGTCCTGACGGGCGCGGCGCCGACTGGCACAGCCCAAGGGGCGGGCCTGCTCACGGGCATCATTCTCGAACCCGGCGAGGAGCGCTCGATCGTCGCCGACCCTTCACTCGTCGACTATTGCCGGCAATGGCGTCACGCCGTCGAGACTGCCTAACCCGGCGCGAGCCGATCCAAGGAAAAACCGGACGCAAAAAAGCCCGGGACGCATATCCCGGGCCTTCGAATAGGGGGCGGAAAGTCTTAGTGGCGACCGAGCCAGGTGTCGATTTCGCGTTCGGCTTCTTCTTCGGTCTTGCCGTAGGCTTCCTGGATCTTGCCAGCGAGCTGCTTGCGGTTGCCGGCGATCACATCCATGTCGTCACCGGTGAGCTTGCCCCACTGAACCTGAGCCTTGCCCTTGAACTGCTCCCAATTGCCTTCGATCTGATTCCAGTTCATGTCGATCTCCTTCTCGGTTGGTCACGGTAGAGGCCGTTGTCCTCGGTCCAATAACGCGACGGGCGGAGTTAGGTTCCGCCGTAGATCCGCAGCCGCCTGAAATTTTCTCGCATGTGCGAGAGGAACGAACGCGTGCGGCACCATGCGCCCGCCGGAGCCGTGCCAGCCGTCTTGCGCCCTATCGGCGTAAGGCCTACAAAAATGGGAACCGATCGGCGGTTGGGACGTTTTCAGCACGAAGCAGATCACAAGGAGATTTCTGATGGCCACTGTATCCATGGCGGACAAGGCGAAGGCAAAGGCAGACAGCCTCATCGACGAAGCGGAAATCGCAACCAGCGCAAGCGCCGGCGACGTGCAGGCCGAACTGGAGAACCTGCGTCGCGACATTGCCGCGCTGACGCAGACCGTCGCCTCGTTCGGCACGGGCAAGCTCAAGGAAGCCAGCAATCGGGCGACCCAGCTCGGCGCGGAAGCCGCGGACGCTTCGGTGCAGTATGTGGAAAGCGCGCGGAGCACCCTGATTTCTGCCGAGCAGGATCTTGAGGCGCATATCCGCAACAAGCCGCTCCAGGCGATCGCCATCGCAGCGGGCGTCGGTTTCGTCGCCGCCCTGCTGACGCGGCGCTGATCGATGCGCGGACTGATCGAGCAGATCGCCGTTCTGGCATTGGGAAATGTCGCGACGACGGCCGTCGAGGTCAAGCGCAAGACCATTGGCGGGCTGATCGCGACGGTCTTCCTGCTGACCGCCTATGTGGCATTGGTGATGGCGCTGGCCTTCTATGTCGCGGCGGAAGCCGGACCGGTGGCGGCCGCTCTCGTGGTTGCGGCTGCGGCAATGGCCGGAGCGTTGGTGGTGCTGGCGATCGTCGCCGTGCTCAACCGGCAGACCGAGCGTCTCATGCTGCAGAGGCAGGCAGCCATGGCGGCTCGCGGTCCCGATCCGGTTACGGCCCGGCTGGTGGCCGAACTGCCGGGCATGATGCGGGAAAGCCCGATCGTCACGACCCTGATGGTCAGCAGCCTGGTCTATGTGCTGGCCCGCAGTCGCGGCTTTGGACGACGCCCTCGCGACCGTAGCTGATAGATTTCGGCAGAGGGAATGGGGTCAAGGCGGAAAGGATGGGACCATGGTGCGGACCCGGTTCAGTCTTTTTCGCCGCGCTCCGCCTTGTCGAGCCTTTCCAGCAGGTCTAGAAAGGCTGGCGGCGTGCCCTCGTCGATGATGCTGTCGTAATAGCCACGGAGCCTCTGGGCAATCATGGTATTGGCGTCCTGCTTGCGCGACGCGGAAGCGTCGGACTGCTTGCCCGGTTCGGATTTCTTATCCGGCATTGTCATTCAGCCCCGTTTGTCCCCTAGTCGAAATTGAGATTAGTCTATTAAGTGGGTCAACGGAAAAAAGTTCCTTACACGCGGAACATTTTTTCGGAAGGCGCGTTTCCAGCCCAGTCCGCACCCATACTGTATTCAATTGGAGAAACCGCATGTCTCTTACTGCCCGCGTTGCCGCTCACCTGCCCTACCTTCGGCGATACGCACGAGCCGTCACCGGCTCACAGACTTCCGGAGACGCCTATGTCGCGGCGGTGCTCGAAGCGCTGATCGCCGACATCTCGATCTTTCCCAAGGGCGCCAACGACCGCGTTTCTCTCTATAAGCTGTTCGTCAAGCTGTTCGATTCGACCCATGTCGAAATTCCGGAAATCTCCTCTCCCTTCGCCTGGGAAAAGCGTGCTGCGGCCAATCTCGCGAGCGTGCCGACGCGCGCGCGCCATGCCTTCCTGCTGATCACCGTCGAGGGTTTCTCGCCGTCCGAAGCGGCCGAGGTGCTGGGCGTCGACGAGGCGCAGTTCAACGCGCTGTTCAACGAAGCATCGACCGAGATTTCGCGTCAGGTGGCGACGGACATCATGATCATCGAGGACGAACCGCTGATCGCGCTCGATATCGAGCAGATGGTCGAGGATCTCGGCCACCGCGTCACCGGCATCGCCCGCACCCATGCGGAAGCCGTCGAGCTCTACAAGCGCACCAATCCGAAGATGGTGCTCGCGGACATTCAGCTTGCCGACGGTAGCTCGGGCATCGATGCGGTCAACGACATTCTCAAGGTCGACACCGTGCCTGTCATCTTCATCACGGCCTTCCCGGAACGCCTGCTGACCGGCGAGCGTCCCGAGCCGGCCTTCCTCGTGACCAAGCCGTTCAATCCCGACATGGTCAAGGCGCTCATCAGCCAGGCGCTGTTCTTCAACGAGCGGGTGGCCGAGGGCGCCTAAGCGCTTCTCGGAGGGACCAGGAGACGGGAGCGCTCCGCACGTCCGGGGCATGAAGGCCCACAGGCCAAGATCGGATAGCCGAGCAGCGGCGGAGTGAGAAGTTGGTACATCGGTTGACATGGTTTGAACCTGAGCGCGGCGACGACAAGCTGCGCGAATTCTTCATAACCGCCCTGATCGACATGAGTGCCAGCTTGATCCTGCAGGACAGCGATGGCCAGTATATCTGCATCACCACCCTGCCGGCACGCTGGTCGCTGAAGCCGGGCCAGCGGCCCAGCGACGACGGCATCTTCGGCGCCGAGATCGGCGCCCGGCTGCAGGAACTCAAGGCCGGGCTGATCAAGCCCGGCGATCGCGCCGAACTGGAAATCGAAGCCGGGGACGACACCTACTTCGAATTCCGGTGTCGTGTCGTCGAGATGAGTAGCCAGGAAATCAACATGCTCACCGTGGTGATGGACCGGACGGAAGATCGCCGGCGGGAGCGGCTGCTCAGGGCGCTGCTGCGCGAAGTCAGTCACCGCTCCAAGAACCTGCTCGCCATCATCCAGAGCATCGCCTCGCAGACAGCGCGCCATTCGGGAACGCTCGAGGCCTTCCTCGGCAAGTTCCGCGGCCGGCTGCACGCCTTGTCGCAATCGCAGGACCTCATCACCGATTCGAGTTGGCGGGGCGCCTATTTCCGCGACCTGCTGAAGCAGCAGGTGGATCGTTACGTGCAGGAGAACGCCGATCTGGTGAAGGTGTCCGGCGAAGACGTGCTGCTGACCCCGAATGCCTCGCTGCATATTGGTCTGGCGCTGCACGAACTGATCGTCAACGCGGTGAGCCATGGCGATTTCCTCGCCAGCCGGCGGCCGATCGAGATCAGCTGCGAACGCATCGACACGGGCAGTGGACCGCAGATCCGCATGACCTGGATCGAGCCGGTCGGCCCGCTCGACGAGCAGGCGATTGCCGCGGCAAAGACAGCGCGGTTCGGCAGTACCGTCCTGGAAAGGGTCGTCCCGTCCTCGGTCAACGGCCACGCCCACCACACTGTCGAGCGCGACCAGGTGCGCTATGATCTGACGTTCCCGCAGGAAATCTACGAATAGGCGCATTGCCGCGGAACGTTTCCTGGTCTGACGACTTATCCGGTCGGTCCGGCGCGTGCCGGGCTTTGCGTCTTTGGCATCTCCGCCATCTCCTTCCTGCCGCGCCTTCTTTCGTCACGGGAACCTCGAATGCGTATCTTCCACTGCTCCAATTGCGCCAATGTGGTCCACTTCGACAACAGCGGCTGCGTCAGTTGCGGCATGCGGCTGGCCTATCGCCCGAGCCGGTTCGACATGGTCGCGATGGAGCCGGACGGCGGCGCTTTTCGCGACCCGGCCGAGCCGCAGACCCTTCTCACGCCCTGCGCCAATGCCGATATGGGCGCCTGCAACTGGCTCGTCGAGGACGGCCATGCGGGGGGCTTCTGCGTGGCCTGCCGGCACAACCTGACCATCCCCAATCTATCGACCCAGCAGAATGTCGAGAACTGGCAGCGCATCGAGCTCGCCAAACGTTATCTGTTCTATTCGCTGATGCGCTTCGGATTGCCGCTGGTGAGCCGTGCCGACGATCCGTCGAACGGGCTGGGCTTCGAATTCCTCGCCGACGAAAACGAGACCGGGACTCGCGTGCTGACCGGTCATGCCAACGGGCTGATCACGCTTAACATCGCCGAGGCTTCGGATGCGGAGCGGGAGGCGCGGCGCGTGTCGCTCGGCGAACCGTTCCGCACGCTGATCGGCCATTTTCGCCATGAGGTGGGCCACTATTACTGGGACCGGCTGGTGCGCGACCGGGACGGCCAGGAGGCCTTTCGCGCGCTGTTCGGCGATGAGCGCCAGGACTATGACGCGGCGCTCCAGCAGCACTATGCGCAAGGTCCGGCGCCGGGCTGGGAACAGTCCTATGTCAGCGCCTATGCGGCGAGCCACCCCTGGGAGGATTTTGCCGAGACCTGGGCGCATTACTTCCACATCGTTGATGCGCTCGACACGGCGGATGCCTTTGGCCTCAGGACCCATCCCGAGACCGACGCGCCGGAGCTGTCCCTGACTACGACATTCGACAGCTACCGCGCCGTCAATGCGCGCGTGCTGCTCGACGCCTGGGTGCCGCTGACGATCGCCATCAACAGCATCAACCGCAGCATGGGCCAGCGGGACCTCTATCCCTTCGTGCTGTCGGCGCCGGTGCTGGGCAAGCTGCAGTACATCCACGACATCATTCACGCGCCGCCGGTCGGCTGATCGCTGGAAAACCGGCGAAAACAAGGCCATTCCGGGTCTTTCAAAGGAACTTACATCGAACATCGGCGTTAACCTCCCAACAAGGAGAACGTCGATGAATACGCTTGCCGCCCTCATGGTACTCGTGGCATGTCATCCGCAGCAGACCAGCTGTCTCGAAGAGCCGGTCGCCGTCATCTCCTATGCTTCCGGCGCCGAGTGCCGCGCGGCGCTGCCGAGCGAAATGGACAAGGCGCGCCGCATGGCGAAGCTGATCTACGGCGACTGCGTTCCGGTCAATGCCGAACTGCTCGCCGGCCGGCAGATCCGCCGCACGATCGATCCCGTCAAGCTCTCCGCGCTCACCGCCACGTCCAAGGCCCGCGTCGCCGTGAAGGCCTTCTCGGCCACCGCCATGACGCCCGGCGCAGGTCCGTTCGACAGCTATGGGGAGGCGAAGTGATGTCCGACAATTTGACCGAAAGAGATCGCCGTATCGACCTCCAGACACGCGAAATCGCGCAGGAGGCGAAGCTCGATACCGATCTCGGTTCAATGGTCCCACCACGCTGGCGCGCTTCGACCGTCATTGTCGTGTCGATGATCCTTCTGGCGTTCGCCGTCATGATCGGTTCGGCGCTGATCTAGCCTAGTTCCCGCATTGTCTGCTTCATGCATCCGCCTTTCCGGCGGATTTCTTGCGTTCTGGCGCTTGGCGGCCGCTTTGCACGGAACACGAAGTACAAATGGAAAGAGCCGGGGCAGGCCCGGCTCTTTCGACTTGATTGATGGCTTGCTCAGCTCAGGCGCGGCGGCGGAAGAGCTGCGAGACCAGCGAGATGAGGAACAGCACGATGAACACCAGGAACAGGATCTTGGCGATGCCAGCGGATGCACCGGCAATGCCGCCAAAGCCGAGTACACCGGCGATCAGGGCGACGACGAGGAAGACGAGGGCGTAGTAAAGCATGGCGGTTCTCCTATTTCGATGGCAGGAAAACGAGGCTTCGGGCGATTTGTTCCATGGCAAAGCTTCAATAGCGGAACGACGCTGTTTGAGCCTTGAAAAGGCATGGAAAAATAACAGTTTTACTAGGGAACCTTCGGACCGGTTGGCCGTTGTGAGCCCATGAGAGACATAACCCCGTTGGAAAAGCATGACCAATTCACCAGACGATCCATCAGCCAAGGAAAGACAAATCATGGCTGATTCACAGCCCGGCATTGCTACGCAGTTGCGCCAGCTCTACCAGTCGGTGCAGGATGAAGCGATCCCCGACCGGTTCCTCAGCCTCCTCGAAAAACTCGACCAGGCCGAGCAGCAGGCCGATCAGGCTCTTCGCATCAAGGATTCAGCCCAATGACCGATGACGCCACGTCCATCGAACGCTCGTTCAAGCGGGATCTGCTCGCCGCTCTGCCGAATCTGCGTGCGTTTGCCGTGTCGCTGACGGGCCGCCATCACGTCGCCGACGACCTCGTGCAGGACACCATCATGAAGGCTTGGGCGAAGCAGGATCATTTTGAGCCGGGCACCAACATGAAGGCCTGGCTTTTCACCATTCTGCGCAACGAGTTCTACTCGCAGATGCGCAAGCGCGGCCGCGAAGTGTCCGACAGCGACGGTTTCTTCACGGCGCAGTTGTCGACGCATCCGCAGCAGTACGGCTCGCTCGATCTGCAGGATTTCAAGAAGGCGCTGGATCAGCTGCCGAGCGATCAGCGCGAGGCGATCATTCTGGTCGGCGCGTCCGGTTTCGCATACGAAGAGGCTGCGGAGATCTGCGGTTGCGCGGTCGGCACCATCAAGAGCCGCATCAACCGTGCCCGGAACAAGCTGCAGGAAATTCTCGGCGTGACCGGGGAAGGGGACTACGGTCCGGACGCCCATAGTTCGGCCGTGACCAAGCGCGCCTTCGCAGTCTGAGCTCAGGCAGAGGCGCGCGTCGCCGTCTTTACGGCGCGGATGAGTTCGTCTGCGAAGATGGGCTTTGCCACCACGGGGAAAGCCTGGATACCGGATGCTTCGGTGCCGACGTCGTCATAGGACGACAGGATGACGACAGCCGCGCCGCTCTCCTTCACCCGCCGCGCCCGATCGAGGTTGACGGCGGGGATCGGGGCACTGTCGAGAAGGACGACGTCGAATTGGTCGTCGCCGAGCTGCTGCTCGAGGCGGGCAAGCGGCACGATGGTAACGGTGCAGTCCAGGGCGTCGACAAGAATCTGCTCGACTTCCATCGCGATCAGGTATTGGTTCTCCGCAACGAGAACGCGCAGCGACGGGTTGGGCATGGCTGTTCCTTTTTTGCCAAAGCGCCTTATCGGCCGTTTGGCGAAGGAGGTCATTTAAATAAGACATGCCCGACAGGGCAGTCGCCGGTCCTCATCCGGCGCTGAAACAAGGGAACAGTGCATGGCAAGCGACTCTCGCAAGAACCCGGTCCGTGTCAGCTGTTTCGAATGCCCCTTGCGCCAGAAGAAGCACTTTCGCCCTTTCAGCAGCGAAGAACTCGAATTCGTTTCGCATTTCAAACGCGGCGATCTCAACGCCGACGCGGGCGCGACCGTGATCGTCGAAGGCTCCCACAGCGCTCATCTTTATACACTACTGGAAGGTTGGGGGTTCCGCTACAAGATCCTTGAGGACGGCCGCCGGCAGATCCTCAACTATGTCGTGCCCGGTGACATGGTCGGCCTGCAGGGCGCGGTCATGGCCGAGATGCAGCATTCCGTCGAGGCGCTGACGCCGGTGACGCTCTGTGTCTTCGAGCGAAGCCGCCTGTTCAACCTGTTTGAGAAACATGCGGGGCTTGCCTTCGACCTGACCTGGCTTGCGGCGCGCGAGGAGAGCATTCTCGACGAGCACCTGCTCAGTGTCGGCCGGCGCACGGCCACCGAGCGTGCCGCCTATCTGCTGGCCTTCCTGTTCGAGCGCGGGCGCAATGCCGGGCTACTCGATGAGGACCGGCGCCACGTTCCGGTCACGCAGATGCATGTCGCTGATACTCTCGGCCTGTCGATCGTCCATACGAACAAGACGCTGCGCAAGCTGGCGGAACGCGGACTGATCCAGTGGCTCGACCGGGGTTGCGAGATCCTCGATCCCGAAGGCCTGCAGGCCGTGGCGAACTGGAATCCCGGCATACCGCAGCTTCGACCGCTCATCTGAAGCATCTGTCGACCCCGGCGATCCAGGGTGGCTGCAACGAAAAACCGTCGGCGGTGAGGCCGACGGTTTCCTTTGTCGTCCGGGGCTCGGGGTCAGGCGACCACGAGCACGCCGGCAAACAGGGCGATGATGAAGATCACCAGCACGATGAAGATGAGTATTTTCGCGATCCCGGCCGAGGCGCCGGCAACACCGCGAAAGCCGAGAAGGCTGGCGACGGCGGCAATCGCCAGGAAGATCAGAATCCATTGCAGCATGATGCTCTCCATTCTTTTTTGACCGCTGGGTGAACCGCCGAAAGGCGGATTTGTTCCATTCGGGCCGCAGCTTGAGGAGCGCCAAACGCCGCAGAAGTCGGAAGATGTGAATTATTCGTTGACGGAGCCGTATCATCCGCGCGAAACCCTCACATGAGGGGGAAAGTGGGCTGGACAGCTTTGTCGCATTCTGCTCGTTTTCACGCCGAAATTGTTCGACTTTAGCCTTATGCGAGATGGGAGACGGGTTTGAAGATCGGTTCGCCACGGGAGTTGTTTGCGGGGGAGGCACGCGTCGCGATGACCCCCGACAGCGCGCTTCAGCTGAAAAAGCTGGGCTATGACTGCATCATCGAAAGCGGAGCCGGCAAGGCTGCCGGGTTTTCCGACGACGCCTACCGCGCCGCCGGCGTCGAGGTGGTCGAGGGTGCCGAGGCGCTCTATGCCAGCGCCGACGTGATCGCCAAGGTGCGCCCGCCGGAAACGGCGGAAGTCGATCGTCTGTCTTCGGGCAAGACGCTGATTTCCTTCTTCTACCCGGCCCAGAACAAGGAGCTTCTGGAACGCGCCAGGGACAAGGGCGCCAACGTCATCGCCATGGACATGGTGCCACGTATTTCCCGCGCCCAGAAGATGGACGCGCTGTCGTCGATGGCCAATATCGCCGGCTATCGCGCCGTGATCGAGGCCGGCAATAATTTCGGCCGCTTCTTCACCGGCCAGGTGACGGCCGCCGGCAAGGTTCCGCCGGCCAAGGTGCTGGTCATCGGCGCCGGCGTTGCCGGTCTTGCCGCGATCGGTACCGCGACCTCGCTCGGTGCCATCACCTACGCCTTCGACGTGCGTCCGGAAGTCGCCGAGCAGATCGAATCGATGGGCGCGCAGTTCGTCTATCTCGAGTTCGAAGCGACGCAGGACGGGGCTGCGACCGGCGGCTATGCGGCACCTTCCTCGCCGGAATTCCGCGAGAAGCAGCTGGCCAAGTTCCGCGAACTGGCTCCCGAGATCGACATCGTCATCACCACGGCGCTGATCCCCGGCCGCGACGCGCCGAAGCTCTGGCTTGCCGACATGGTGGCTTCGATGAAACCCGGCTCGGTGGTCATCGACCTGGCCGCCGAACGCGGCGGCAATTGCGACCTGACGGTGCCGGACCAGAAGATCGTCTCGGAGAACGGCGTGACGATCGTCGGCTATACCGACTTCCCGAGCCGCATGGCGGCCCAGGCCTCGACGCTCTACTCGACCAATATCCGCCACATGATGACGGACCTCACGCCGGCCAAGGACGGCATGATCGTCCACAACATGGAAGACGACGTCATCCGCGGCGCGACCGTTGCCAAGGACGGCGAGATCACCTATCCGCCGCCGCCGCCGAAGATCCAGGCGATTGCCGCGGCCAAGCCGAAGGAAAAGGTCAAGGAACTGACGCCGGAGGAAAAGCGGGCCAAGGAGGTCGCCGCCTTCAAGGTCCAGACCCGCAACCAGGTCGGCCTGCTGGTGATCGGCGGCCTGCTGATGGCGCTGGTCGGCGCCTATGCGCCGTCCGAGTTCATGGCGCATCTGATCGTCTTCGTGCTCGCCTGCTTCATCGGCTTCTCGGTGATCTGGAATGTCAGCCACTCCCTGCACACGCCGCTGATGGCGGTGACGAACGCCATTTCCGGCATCGTCATCATCGGCGCGCTGCTGCAGGTAGGCTCCGGCAACTGGCTCATCGTCATCCTGGCCGCGCTTTCGGTGCTGATCGCGACGATCAACATCGTCGGCGGCTTCCTCGTCACCCGGCGCATGCTCGCCATGTTCCAGAAGTCTTGAGGGGGATAGGGTCATGACGATCGGTATCGTTTCCGCCGCCTATATCGCTGCGGCCGTTCTATTCATCCTCTCGCTCGGCGGGCTTTCCGGCCAGGAAAGCGCCAAGCGCGCCGTCTGGTACGGCATTGTCGGCATGGGGCTCGCCGTTGCCGCCACCGTCTTCGGACCGGATGTCGGCAACTGGTTCGTCATCCTGGTGATGATCGCCGGCGGCTCCGTGCTCGGCTACTACGTCGCCTCGCGCGTGCAGATGACCGAGATGCCGCAGCTGGTCGCGGCGCTCCACTCCTTCGTCGGCCTCGCCGCCGTGTTCATCGGCTACAATGCCGAGCTCGAACTCGGCCGGGTTGCCGGCATGGACGAGACGGCGCGGCATGCTCTGACCGGCTTTGCCGCCGTTCTGGGGCACAAGCTGGCCGACCCGAGCGGTGCTCTGGTCGCCATCCTCAAGGTCGAGGTCTTCCTCGGTGTGTTCATCGGTGCGGTCACCTTCACCGGTTCGGTCGTCGCCTTCGGCAAGCTTGCCGGCAAGGTCGACGGCAAGGCGAAGAAACTGCCGGGCGGGCACATGCTCAATGCCGGCGCGGCGATCGCCTCGCTGATCCTGCTGGTGATGTATTTCAACGGTGCCGGCATCTGGGCCGTCATCCTGATGACGCTGCTCGCCTTCTTCATCGGCTATCATCTGATCATGGGCATCGGCGGCGCCGACATGCCGGTGGTCGTGTCCATGCTGAACAGCTATTCCGGCTGGGCGGCAGCGGCGATCGGTTTCACGCTCGGCAACGATCTTCTGATCGTCACCGGCGCGCTTGTCGGCTCCTCGGGTGCGATCCTGTCCTACATCATGTGCAAGGCGATGAACCGCTCCTTCATCTCGGTCATCCTCGGCGGCTTCGGCGGTACGAGCGGCCCGCAGATGGAGATCGCCGGCGAACAGGTGGCGATCGACGCCGAAGGCGTGGCCAACGCGCTCAACGAAGCCGACAGCGTCATCATCGTGCCGGGCTACGGCATGGCGGTCGCACAGGCGCAGCAGGCGGTCTCCGAACTCACCCGCAAGCTGCGCGCCAGCGGCAAGGATGTGCGCTTCGCCATCCATCCGGTGGCGGGCCGTCTTCCGGGCCACATGAACGTGCTTCTGGCCGAAGCCAAGGTGCCTTACGACATCGTCATGGAAATGGACGAGATCAACGACGACTTCCCCAATACGGACGTCGTCATCGTCATCGGCTCCAACGACATCGTCAATCCGGCGGCGGAGGAAGACCCGAACTCGCCGATCGCCGGCATGCCAGTGCTGCAGGTGTGGAAGGCCAAGCAGGTCTTCGTCTCCAAGCGCGGCCAGGGCACCGGCTATTCCGGCATCGAGAACCCGCTGTTCTACAAGGAGAACACCCGGATGTTCTACGGCGACGCCAAGAAGTCCGTCAGCGAACTGCTGCCGATGATCAAGTAAGGTCGCACGCAGGTGTGAATGACAGGGGCCGGGCGGAAACGCCCGGCCTTTTCGTTGTTTGGGACGGCGGCGGCGGTTGCTCTCCCCACTTGTGGGGGAGATGCCCGGCAGGGCAGAGGGGGGCGACTTGCGCTGTGGGTCGGTGAATACACGCCCTCGTGCGCTGTGCTGGGCGGATACCCCCTCTGTCGGCTCTCGCCGACATCTCCCCCTCAAGGGGGGAGATCGTTTACGGTCGGCCTCGGGTGCCGCCGCCGAAGGATCAGAGCCGGGGCGTTACCGCATAGCCGGTGCGCAGGACGGCAACGAGCGTGGGCGGCGTCAGGACGGTCACCTCGGCCCGGTCCGGCAGGGCGAAGGGCGCGCCATAGCCTGCGTGGCTCCAGGAATGGGCCTTGCCCTGCCAGAGCAGGAGCGGTGCCTGCGGTGCAGAGTCCATGGTGAAGAAGCTGCCGTCCGGCAGGTCGGCGACGGGCGCCCGGTAGACGCGTTTGGTCTTGCCGTCCAGGCGTTCCCGGTGGAGGAGGGCGTCGATCTCGCGGGCCGGGACGAACTGGTCGTCGGGGCGGCCGGTGGCGCGGTTGAAGTGCCGCTTGAAGCGGAGGAAATCGGCACGGCGGCATTCGGCGCAGGGGCGGTGGCCGGCGGCGAAGGCCACGGCTTCGTCGAGGAAGAACAGCGGCGTGTAGTGGCCCTTGGTGTCGAAGACGACGCGGCGGCCGTTGCGCTCGGCGAGCGTGCAGCAGATCCAGACCTTGCCGACATGGTGCCGGCGGATCGCGCCGTCCGGTCCGTGCAGGTCGCCGCGATTGCCCATCAGTATTCCGCGCGCCGGCGTGGCTTCAAGCTCGCCGAAGGGCGTCACCCGGTTGGGGCGGGGAGGGCGAGGGGATGCCTGGGCGGTGTCGGTCATGGGATCGGGCCGCTCGATGAAAGCTTTGCGGGCATCCTAGCACGGCACGGGCGGAGTGTTCAGCCCGCCGCGGCCCCGGCTTCGGATTGCAGCCGGCGCAGCAGGTCGCGCGTCGCGATCACCAGGGTCTCGACGCCCTCATTGGTGTCGCCGTTGCGATACAGCGAGAAGTTCTGCAGGATCAGGCCGTCGATGCCGATCAGCATGAAGCGGGCGACCGCACTGCCGATGCGCGACTTCTCCTCGGTCATCTCTCCCATGCCGTCGAAGATCAGCTTGCTGTAGAAGTCGATATAGGCGCCGTACTGGCGTGCGGCGAGCCAGTCGGCCCCTTGGGTCCTCAGCGCGTAGAGCGTGAGCTCGGTCTGGGCGAGCTGCTTGTTGCGGGTGCGCTGAACATAGCGCCAGCTGGCGCGGATGAGCCCCTCGACGCGATCCAGCGGATCGGTCGGCATGGGCATGTCCTGGCGGTAGGCCGTATCCATGTCGGCGATCAGGTCGTCCAGTACGGCCAGCAGCAGGCTTTCCTTGCTGTCGAAATAGTAGTGCAGCGTCGCCAGTTTCACGCCGGCGCTGGCGGCGATCTTGCGCGTCGTCAGCGCCTCCATGCCGCCGTTCTCCAGCGCCTCCAACGCACCGCGGATGATGCGGGCGCGGGTCTCGATCCCCTTGCGGGTGGCGCCCGGCGTCTTGCCGGGCGGTGAAATCGATGGGCGGCGTTCTTCGTCCATGGTGTCGTCAGGCTGCCTCGTAGGTGATGCGACCATCGCAGATCGTGAATTTGGGTGCCAGGGCGGCGATGTCCTCGGCTGCGACCGCTTCGATGTCGCCGGAGAGCACGACCACGTCTGCGAGGTATCCCGGCTTCAGGATGCCCTTGCGGTCTTCCATGAACTCGAGCCAGGCGCTGGTGCGGGTATAGGCCTTCAGCGTCTCGTCGAGCGTCAGGCGGTGATCGGGCATGTCGTCCCTCCAGGGCTTGCGGGTCATGGCGTCGTGGATGCACGACAGCGGCGGCAGCGGCGAGACCGGCCAGTCGGTGGCGAAGACGATCCGGGCACCGGCGTCGACCAGCGTCTTCCAGGCGAATGCGTAGGGCCAGCGCTCCTCGCCGATATAGGTGAGGTAGGGTTCGAGGGGAAGCCCGGCCGAGCCCGGCGGGTGGGTGGGCTGCATCGAGGCGATCGTGCCGAGTTCGACGAAGCGGGGAATATCGTCGGGATGGACCACCTCGATGTGCTCGACGCGGTTGCGGCTGTCGCGTTTGCCGTTGGCCTTGATCGCCGCCTCGTAGCCGTCGAGCACCATGCGCACCGCGCCGTCGCCGATGGCGTGGACCGCGACCGGCAGGCCGAGGCGGTCGGCCTCGACGGCGACCTGGTTGAAGTGCTCGGCGGAAAACAGCGGCTCGCCCTTCCAGCCGGGCTTGTGGGCGTAGTCGTCGACGAAGACGGCGGTCTCGCCTTCGGTCACGCCGTCCATGAAGACCTTGACGAAGTTGCAACGCAGCTTGTCGGTGTTGAAGCGGTCGCGCCAGGCGGCGGCCTTTTCCTCGAGATCGGTGAGCGGCATGAAGTTCTTCATGTGGAAGGGCATGCGCACGCGGGCGGGCAGGCCTTCCGTGTCCTCGATCTCTTTCAGCAGTTCGAGCTGGTAGAGATTGCCGTCCATGTTCTGGAACGAGGTGATGCCGAGCGAGGCGCAGTAGGCGAGGCCCTGCTTGAGCACGGCGATATCGCCGGTGCGCTCGGCCGCCGTGACACACTCCGGCTCGCCGCCGGTGCCGACTCCCAGTCCTTCGCGCCCGCCGGTCGCGCTCATGATGGCGACCGGCCGCATGGCATTGGACTCGCGCAGTTCGCCATTGGCCAATCCGTCATCGCCCATGACGATCTCGTTGCCGACGCCGACATCGCGGCCGTGGAGGATGCCGGCCTTTTCCAGCGCGATCGTGTTGGCCCAGGCTGTGTGGCGATCGGGCGCGACCATCATGAAGGGACGGTCGGGAATGATGCGGTCGAGATGGTGGCGGGTGACGCGTTCCTCTTCCGAGAGCACGGTATAGTCGACCGACTGGCCGACTAGGAGCTCAAGATGCGGATTGGCCGCGGCATAGGCCCTGATCGCCGCGCTCAGATCATCGAAGCCCTTGACCCCGAACAGCGACAGTTCGTTGAGCGACACAGAGCCGCCGAAGATGTGCATGTGGGCTTCGTTGAAGCCCGGCATGACCGTGGCGCCGCCGGCATCGATGATGCGGGTCGAGGGCGTCGCCAGCGCTGCGATCTCGGCGTCGCTGCCGACGGCTGCGATCCTGTTGCCGGCAATCGCCACGGCCTGCGCCTGAGGCGCATCGTCGTCCATGCTGAGCACGCGTGCATTGCGAATGATGATATCCATGGCCGTTCGTCCGTCTTGCTGGGTGTCTTCGACACGCTGGGGGCAGGGCGACGCCTTCGCCCTTCTGTTCGGGATTCTGGGGCGCGGAAGCGGCTATTGCGTTCCCGCGCCGAAGGCCGGCCTTCAGGCCGCCTGATGGGTGATGCGGCCGTCGCAGATGGTGACGGCGGCGCGGACCGTATCCATGATCTGGTCCGGCGCGACATGCTCGATGTCGTGCGAGAGGATGACGATGTCGGCGAGGAAGCCGGGCTTCAGCTTGCCCTTGCGGTCTTCCATGAACTCGACCCAGGCGCCGATCGCGGTATAGGCCTCCAGCGATTCCATCAGCGTGAATCGCTGGTCGGGAAGGCTGTCCTTCCACGGCTTGCGGGTCAGCGCATCCTGGATGCACTGGAAGGGCGATACCGGCGAGACCGGCCAATCGGAGGCGAAGACGACAGGGGCGCCGGCCTCCTTCATCGTGCGCCAGGCATAGGCATATTCCCAGCGGTCCTCGCCGATGCGGGCATCGGTCGGCTCCAGCGGGAAGCAGGTGCCGCCGGGAACGTGGACCGGCTGCATGGACGCCACCACGCCGAGTTCCCTGAAGCGCGGGATGTCGGTCGGGTCGATGATCTCGATATGCTCGATGCGGTGGCGGAGATCTCGTCTGCCGTTCGCCTTGACGGCTGCCTCGTAGCCGTCGAGCGTCTGGCGGATGGCGGCGCTGCCGATCGCGTGCACGGCAACCTGCAGGCCGAGCGCGTCGGCCTTGGTGGCGATGGCGTTGAAGGCCTCGGCGGAGAACAGGGGCTCGTAGGTGTACCCGGGGCGATCGCCGTAGCCTTCGAGCATGAAGGCGGTCTGGCTGTCGAGCACGCCGTCCATGAAGACCTTGACGAAGTCGCCGCGCACCATGTCGGTGGCAAATTCCCTTTTCCACGCCGCCGCCTTGTCGAGTTCGGCGAGATCCATGAAGTTCTTCATGTGGAAGGGAATGCGGATGCGGCAGGGGAGTTCGCCCGACTGCTCCAGGTCATGCATCAGGCGCAGCTGGTAATGGTTGCCATCGAAGTTCTGGATCGAGGTGACGCCCCAGGAGGCGCAATATTCCAGGCCGCTCTTGAGGATCGCCCGGTCCAGCGCATATTGTTCGGGCGTGACGTTTTCCGGGTCCATGCCGGTGACCATGCCGAGTTCCTCGCGGCCGCCGGTCGAGGCGAGTGCGGAGACCGGACCGAAGGCATTGCCTTCGCGCAGTTCGCCGCTTGCCATCCCGTCGTCGCCCATGACGACCTCATTGCCGACCCCGACATCCTTGCCGTGCAGCAGTCCGGCCTTTTCAAGGGCGGCCGTGTTGGCCCAGGCGGTGTGATGGTCGGGAGCGAACATCATGAAGGGCCGATCCGGCAGGATCGCGTCGAGGTGGTGGCGTGTGACCGATTCGTTGAGCGAAATGATCGAATAGTCGGCGGAGAAGCCCATCAGCAGCGGTTCATCCGGGTTGGCAGCGGCATAGTTCTGCATGGCCTTCTTCAGCGCCTCGAAGCCCTGAATGCCGTGCAGGTTGAGCTGGCGGAGCGACACGGAACCCGGGAAGATGTGCATGTGGGCTTCGTTGAAGCCCGGCAGCACCGTGGCGCCCTGGGCGTCGATCACTTTCGCAGACGGCCCGGCCAGCGCCGTGATCGCGTCATTCGAGCCGACGGCGAGGATGCGGTTGCAGGCGACGGCGACTGCTTCGGCCTTTGGGGAGTCCTCGTCCATGGTCAGAACGCGGGCATTGCGGATGATGAGGTCGGCGGTCAGGGGCATGGGTCAGTCCTGGATCGGTAAATAATCTGGCGGTCAGGCGGCGATGCGGCTGAGGGCGCGGAAGAAGGCGAAATTGTCCTGCTTGAGTTCGTCATCCAGCGGATTGGGCTGCGACGAAAGCTTGACGATCACCGTTTCGGTCGACGGGTCGACATAGAGCCACTGGCCGTGAATGCCGATGGCGCAGAAGGCGCCGTCCGGCTCGCCCGTCTGATACCACTTGCTGCGGTAGCGGCCGTTCGGCAGCATGGTCGGCTGGCTTGCGGCCCAGGCCTTCGGGTCGCCGGCGGTTTGCATATCCGTTACCCATGCGGCGGGCACGACCTGGCGGCCGTTCGCGGTTCCGCCGTCGAGCAGCATCTGGCCGACACGGGCTAGGTCACGGGCGGTGACGCAGACGCCGCCGGCCGAGCGGGCCGTGCCGGCGCTATCGACGCTGACGAGCGCGTGGTTCTTCGCGCCGAGCGGCTTCCACAAGAGGTCGGAGAACAGGTCGGCATAGCGCCGGCCCGAGGCGCGCTCGATCAGGATGCCGAGCAGGTCGGAATTGGGCGAGGCATAGAAGAAGGGACCGCCATGCGGGCGGTCGGCCTTCTGGAGGGTCATCAGGAATTCGGTTAGGGTCTCGACCGGGGCGCCGGGTTCGGCCGGGTTCCACAGCGTCGAGCGGCGATAACGGGCAAAGGCGCCGTCCTTGGTGAGATAGGCCTCGTCGAAGTCGAGGCTGACGCGCATGTCGAGCACGTCGCGAAAGCTGCAATCGCCATAGGCCGAGCCCTTGGCTTCGGGAATCAGGCTGATTACCGGGCAGTCCGGATCGATGACGCCCTGGTCCTGCAGCACGGCGGAGACCAGCGCGGTCAGCGATTTGCTGACGGAAAAGACGATGTGGCGCGCGTTGACATGGGTGTGCGGCGCGTAGTGTTCGGCGACGATCCGGCCGCCCTTCATCAGAACGAAGGCGTCGGTATGGGCATGGTCGAGGAATGCGCGGGCATTGGCGGTGCCGGCAAGCCCGGTTTCCAGCGCCGCATCGAGCAGGGGCGAGGTGACGAGCGCGGTTTCCGGCTCTTCGGCTGCGGCGCGGATCTCGGTGGTCGGCACCATTTCGCGCAGGTTCTGGAACGACCAGCGGCTATAGGGGGCGGTACGCCAGTTGGCGATCGTCACGTCGCTGCGCTCGAAGCCGTGGGTCGTCTTGAATTCGGTGGTCATGGGACGCGGATCCTTGCAACGGGAGAGCCCGAGGGCTCTCCCGTCTTCGTGATGTCGGGATAGGGGCCGGTTACTTCTGAATTTCGGTCCAGATCTTGGTGTAGATTTCCTGGACTTCCGGCTTGCAGGCGAGGTTGAACTTGCCGGCGGCCTTGGCCGATTCCGGGATGTTCACTTCCGGGGCGGTCTTCATGTCTTCCGGCATGAAGGCGTCCGAACCCTTGATGCCGTTCGCATAGCGGGCGAAGGCGGAAATCAGGGCAGCGTTTTCCGGTTCCATGATGAAGTTCAGGAACAGCTTGGCATTGTCGACGTTCTTCGCGTCCTTCAGGATCGAAGCGTTGTCCATCCAGATCGGATAGCCTTCCTTCGGATAGCCATAGACGATGTTCGGGTTGGCCAGACGACCGCGGAAGGTTGCGCCGTTCCAGTCGACCGATGCCGCAAGGTCACCCTTGGTGTATTTCTCGACCGTGCCGTAGTCCATCGAGATCCATTTCGGCTTGGCGGCGACGAGCAGGTCGCGGGCCTTCTTCAGCACTTCCATGTCGCCGGTGCAGGGTTCGCCGCCGGCATAGGTGACGACCATGTGCATGACGTCGGACATTTCCGGCACGACATTGACCTTGCCGACCAGTTCGGCCGGCGGGTCGAGGAAGATGGCCGAGGTGTTCGGATCACCGGCATAGACCGACTTGTCGACGGCCACGCCGGTCGTGCCCCACTGCCACGGAACCGAATAGTGGCGGCCCGGATCGAACGGCACGTCGACCCACTGCGGGTCAACATTCTTGAAGTTTTCCAGCTGATCCGGGCGGGACTCGAGCAGCAGGCCTTCGCCGATGAAGATCGGCATGGCGGATGCCGAGGGAACGACGATGTCGAAGCCGTGGCCGCCCTGGCGGATCTTGGCGAGTGCCGTGTCGTTGGAGTCGTAGTCGGTCAGGGTCACCTTGACCTTGAACTTTTCCTCGAACTTCTTGATCAGTTCGGGGTTGGTGTAATTGCCCCAGTTGAAGATGTTCAGTTCACCTTCCGCATGGGCGAACGTCGCCGATGCGATCAGAGCCACCACGCTGGCGGCGAGCTTGAGGGTATGCTTCATGGTTCCCACTCCTGTTTTCTACTCGGTTTTTTCGTTGGATCTGCTGAGGAAGAAGAAGATCGTGACGACCGCCAGCGACAGCAGCAGAAATACTGTCGAGATGGCGTTCATTTCCGGCGTGATGGCGCGGCGCAACTGGCCGAGCATGTAGGTCGGGAGGGTATCCTGACCGCCGGATTTCACGAATTCGGTGATCACCACGTCATCGAGCGAGATGACGAAAGCCAGCATCAGACCGGCCAGAATGCCGGGCCACAGAAGCGGCAGGGTGACATAGCGGAACGCCTTGAACGGGGTCGCATAGAGGTCGGCGGCCGCGCGCTCGAGGGCCAGATCCATGCTTTCGAGGCGGGCGCGGATCGGCAGATAGGCGAAGGGAATGCAGAAGGCGGTATGGGCCATGATCAGGTAGCCGAGACCGGAATAGCCGCTCCAGACCTTGACCCGCGAGAAGAAGATCAACAGCGCCACGGCGGTGACGATTTCCGGCACCATCAGCGGCATGTTGATGAAGGAATATTTGAACGTCAGGCCGCGATAGGGCTCCGTGCGGGTCGTGGCGATGGCCGCGAGCGTTGCGGCCGCCGTGGCGATGACCGCGGCGACGGCGGCGATCTCGACGGAGCGGATCGAGGATTCGATCACCTGGCTGTTGTTCCAGGCGGCGGCGAACCAGCGCATCGAGAAGCCTTCCCACCGGGCGATCGACGTGCCCGAGTTGAAGGCATAGACGACCAGCGTGAAGATCGGCACGTAGAGGATGGCAAAGCAGAGCATCGCGATCGCGGCGAAGCCCGGCTGGACGCGGATGTCGAAGCGCTTATGCATGGCCGCCTCCCGTCTTTCCGGCATTCTTGACGTAGTAGAGCATGGCCGCCAGCACGATGATGACCAGCGTGATCGACAGCGAGGCACCGAGCGGCCAGTTGCGGCCCTGGCCGAACTGCAGCTCGATCAGGTTGCCGATCATCAGGTTCTTGCCGCCGCCGAGGATGCGCGGGATGACGTAGGACGACAGCGCCGGGATGAAGACCAGGATCGAGCCGGCGATGATGCCGGGCTTGACCAGGGGGATGATGATCCGGCGCAGGACCTGGAAGCGGGTGGCGTAGAGATCGTAGCCGGCCTCGACGAGGCGGAAGTCGATCTTTTCCATGCTGGCATAGAGCGGCAGCACCATCAGCGGCAGATGCACATAGGCCATGCCGAGCAGGATGGCGAAGTCGGTATAGAGCATCTGGATCGGCGCCGAGATGACCCCGAGCTTCATCAGGATGGTGTTGACCAGGCCTTCGTTGCGGATCATCTCCTGGATCGCGAAGCCGCGGATCAGCATGTTGGTCCAGAACGGGATGGTGATCAGGAATAGCCAGACCTGGCGGTAGCGGGCCGGGCGGCTGGCGATGAAATAGGCCGTCGGAAAGCCGAAGACCAGCGAGGCGATGGTTGTGGCGACCGCCAGCTTTATGGAGCGCCATAGGATGCTCACATGGGCGTCGGCGATCGACAGCGTATCGTCGAAGATGTCACGCTCCAGGAACACGCTGAACCAGGCCTGGGTCGAGAACTCCCACTTGACGTCGCCGTAGCTGCCCGGTGCGAGGAAGGAATAGATCAGGACGATCAGCAGCGGGCCGACGCCGGCCAGCGTGATCAGGATCAGGGCCGGCGCGCTCAGGAGCCAGCGATTGCGGATGTCCTTGCTTTTTGCCGCGCTCGCGGCTTCGGCTGCGGTGCTCATCCGTCAATCCCTCAGGATCTGTGCGGCCTGCGGGCCGAGGCGGATGGCGACGCGCGATCCCTTCACATGGGGCACGCCGCCGGAGCGCATGTTCTGCTCACGCACGATGAACGAGTCACCGCTGTCGAGCAGAACGTGGAAGTGGGTGTCGGTGCCGAAATAGATCGCATCGACCAGTTCGCCGTCGAAATTTCCGGTGCCAGGTGCGTCGAGTGAGGCATGTTCCGGCCGGACGACGACGGTGACCTTTCCGGAAGGGCGACCCTCTTCGGGAAGCGAGGCTTCGATCACTGCGCCGGAGCCGAGGCGCACGCTGCCGGTGGTTTCCGACAGGTCGAGGATGTCGCCCGCCAGGAAGTTCGATTCTCCGATGAAGTCGGCGACGAAACGGTCGGCGGGACGCTCGTAGATCTCATGGGCCGAGCCGACCTGCCGGACTTCGCCATTCGACATGACCGCGATGCGGTCCGACATGGTGAGGGCTTCTTCCTGGTCGTGGGTGACGAAGATGAAGGTGATGCCGGTCTCGGCCTGCACGCGCTTCAGCTCGATCTGCATTTCCTTGCGCAGCTTGTAGTCGAGGGCCGACAACGGCTCGTCAAGCAGCAACACCTTCGGCTTCGGCGCCAGTGCGCGGGCGAGCGCCACGCGCTGCTGCTGGCCGCCGGAGATCTGGCTGACCTGACGATCCTTCATGGCCTCCATGTGCACCAGCGCCAGCATCTCGTCGACGCGCGCCTTGATCTCGGCTGCGGGCTTGCCGAGCATCTTGAGGCCGAAGCCGATGTTTTCGGCGACCGTCATATGGGGGAAGAGCGCGTAGGACTGGAACACCGTGTTGACCGGGCGCTTGAACGGCGGCAGCGGCGCGATGTCCTGACCGTGCAGCAGGATCTCGCCGCTGGTCGGGAAGTCGAAGCCGGCGATCAGCCGGAGAAGCGTGGTCTTGCCGCAGCCCGAAGGTCCGAGCAGCGTGAAGAATTCGTTTTCCCGGATGGTCAGATGAACTCTGTCCAGCGCGGTCACCTGGGCATTGCCGTAGCCGTAGATTCGGCTCACACCCCGGATTTCGATTGCGGCCTCTTTCGATATCGAACTCAAGAAATATCCCCAGTTTCAAATGAATCTTTTCGGCAACATCCGCGTCCCGGCATCGTCGACCTCAGGTCCCGTCCGGTCGGCTCGTCTGGCCATGGCGACGCAATAAGCGTGCCACGCACGGCAAAGTGAGTAATTCCTCCGCGTCTGTCCAATTCCGGGCGCGAATTGCCCCGAACCGACGACAAATGCGCTGTCTCAGGCATCGTCAATCCTCCCGAGGCTCCTCCAAGCCCCATCCCGCCGGGAGCGGAATTTTTGTATGTTGCCGCAAATTTGGTCGGTTGACCATTTTTATTTCGCCAGTCGGAGCAAAATTTGAGCGCCCCCGGTTTTCGCCTCCGCAGCCCGTCATTTGTTCCCGCGGCAAATGTACGGAAATTGACGGGAGTGCGCCGGCTCCGACTCTACCGGTCCGTGCATCGTCTTGTAAGTTCACAATTTTTTTTGGCTTGAACCGGCCGTCGATTTAGTTCTACGTTAGTTCAACAAGCGTTTTCGGCCACTGTCTTCTCGACGTCGGACAGGGCCGCTTCGTCGCCTTGGTTTCTTTTAATCTGGCTATCAGACGGCAGGAATTTCTTTTCATGGAACGGGTATTCGACGGTCACAACGACGTCTTGCTGAGGCTCTGGCGCGGACGGGCGAACGGCTCCGATCCCGTGGCGGAATTCGTCAACGGCACGAACGAAGGCCACATCGACGGACCGCGGGCCAAGGCCGGTGGCCTTGTGGGCGGTCTCTGCGCCATCTTCATTCCGTCGCCCGGCGAGTTCGCGCTGAAGGAGCCGGATGCCAACGGGCATTATGCGACGCCGCTCGAGGCGCCGCTGACCCGCGCGCCGTCTCTCGACATCGCGCTGGAGATGGCGTCGATCGCCGTCAGGCTCGACCGGGCAGGGGGCTGGCGGCTCTGTCGCTCGACCGCGGAAATCCGCAAGGCCATGGACGATGGCGTGTTCGCCGCGGTCATGCACATGGAAGGCTGCGAGGCGATCGACGAGGATCTCGACGCGCTGGAAGTCTTCCACGCCGCCGGGCTGCGCTCGCTCGGACCGGTCTGGAGCCGCAACAATATCTTCGGCCACGGCGTGCCCTTCGCCTATCCGATGTCGCCGGACACCGGCCCGGGACTGACCGCCGCGGGCTTCGAACTGGTGAAGGCCTGCAACCGGCTCGGCATCCTGGTCGACCTTGCCCACATCACCGAACAGGGCTTCTGGGACGTGGCGAAGACCAGCGACCAGCCGCTCGTCGCCAGCCATTCCAATGTGCATGCGCTGACCCCGGTCGCGCGCAACCTCACCGACAAACAGTTCGACGCGATCAAGGAGAGCCGCGGCCTAGTGGGTCTTAACTACGCCGTCACCATGCTGCGCGACGATGCGCGCGACGACGCCGCCACGCCGCTCAGCGACATGGTGCGCCATGTCGACTACATGGTCGAGCGCATGGGGATCGACTGCGTGGCGCTCGGTTCGGACTTCGACGGCGCCACGATTCCGGCCGAAATCGCCGACGCCAGCGGCAACCAGAATCTGGTTGCGGCCCTCAGGGCCGCCGGATACGCTGATCAAGATCTTGCAAAGATATGCCGGGAAAACTGGCTGAGAGTTCTGGCATCCGCCTGGCACGAATAGCCCGCGGACGCTCCGGAAAACCGACCTTAAGCAAACAGGGGAACGAAGAAGATGATGCACTCATTGAACAAGACGATGCGCCTGCTGACCAGCAGTGCGGCCATGGCGCTGCTGCTCGCAGCCGCCCCGCAGGCCTTTGCCGCGACGCCGGCCGACACTCTGGTCGAGGGCTTTGCCTTCGACGACATCATCTCGCTCGATCCGGGCGAAGCTTTCGAGCTGTCGACCGCCGAAATCACCGCCAACACCTACAGCAAGCTGGTCGGCCTCGATCCGAACGACACCTCGAAGGTCGTCGGTGAACTGGCCGAAAGCTGGACGATTTCCGACGACGGCATGACCTATACCTTCAAGCTGAAGCCCGGCCTGAAGTTCGCCTCCGGCAATCCGATCACCGCCGAAGACGTGGCCTACTCCTTCGAGCGCGCCGTCAAGCTCGACAAGTCGCCGGCCTTCCTCCTGACCCAGTTCGGTCTCTCCGGCGACAACGTCGCGGAAAAGGCCAAGGCTGCCGATGAAGGCACCTTCGTCCTGACCGTCGACAAGGCCTATGCGCCGACCTTCGTGCTCAACGTGCTGACCTCGACGGTCGCTTCGGTCGTCGACAAGAAGCTCGTCTCCGAGAACGTCAAGCCGGTCACCCCGACCGACGAATACAAGTACGACAACGACTTCGGCAACGAGTTCCTGAAGACCGGCTATGCCGGTTCGGGCCCGTTCAAGATCCGCGAATGGCGCGCCAATGAAGTGGTCGTGCTGGAACGCAACGACAACTACTTCGGCGAAAAGGCCAAGCTCGCCCGCGTCATCTACCGCCACATGAAGGAAAGCTCCGGCCAGCGCCTGGCGCTTGAGAACGGCGACATCGACGTCGCGCGCAACCTCGAGCCGGGCGACATCGAAGCCGTTTCCAAAAAGGAAGGCGTGGCCACCACGTCGGCTCCGAAGGGCACGCTCTACTACTTCAGCCTCAACCAGAAGAACCCGAACCTGGCCAAGCCGGAAGTCATCGAGGCCTTCAAGTATCTCGTCGACTATGACGCGATCGGCGAGACCCTGATCAAGGGCATCGGCACCATCCACCAGACCTTCCTGCCGTCCGGCCAGCTCGGCGCGCTCGATGACACGCCCTACACCTTCGACGTCGCCAAGGCCAAGGAACTGCTGGCCAAGGCCGGCCTTGCCGACGGCTTCACCGTCACCATGGACGTGCGCAACACCCAGCCGGTCACCGGCATTGCCGAAAATGTCCAGCAGACGCTCGCCCAGGCCGGCATCAAGCTGGAAATCATCCCGGGCGACGGCAAGCAGACGCTGACCAAGTATCGTGCCCGCCAGCACGACATCTACATCGGCCAGTGGGGCTCGGACTATTTCGACCCGAACTCCAACGCCGAAACCTTCACCTTCAACCCGGACAATTCGGACGAAGGCAAGAACAAGACGCTGGCATGGCGCAATTCCTGGGATCCGAAGGAACTCTCTGGCAAGACGCAGGCCGCCCTGCTCGAAAAGGATTCGGCTGCACGCGCCGCGATCTATGAAGACCTGCAGAAGCAGGTTCTCGCAGCCGGTCCGTTCGTCGTCGTCTTCCAGCAGACCGAAGTCGCCGGCTACTCGGCCAAGGTGAAGGACTTCAAGCTCGGCCCGAGTTTCGATACCAACTTCGTCTACAACGTGTCCAAGGACTAAGGCCCTTGGCCCTTCTCGAGACAAAAACCGAGGCGCGGCGCTCTGGCGCCGGCGCCTCGGCCCTCGCCATGTCGTTGCTACGGTTCCTCGTGACCGTAGTGACGACCTATCTCGGCCTTCTGGCCGTGACCTTCTTCATCGGTCGCGTCGTGCCGATCGATCCGGCCCTGGCGATCGTGGGCGATCGGGCGCCGATGCATGTCGTCGAACGCGTGCGCGAAGAGCTTGGCCTCAACCTGCCGCTCTACCAGCAGTTCTTCATCTATATCCGCCAAGCGCTGACCGGCGACTTCGGCACCTCGGTTCTGACCACCAATCCGGTGATGACCGACATCCGCCGGGTCTTTCCCGCGACGATCGAGCTTGCCACCGTCGGCACGCTGATCGGCGCGTTCCTCGGCGTGCCGCTCGGCGTGCTCGCCGCCGTCAAGCGCGGTTCGATCGCCGACCAGATCGTCCGGGTGACTGGCCTGATCGGCTATTCCGTGCCGATCTTCTGGCTCGGCCTGCTGGCGCTGGTGTTCTTCTATGCGAAGCTCAACTGGGTCGCCTATCCGGGCCGCGTCGACATCCTCTACGAATATTCGTTCACGCCTGTGACCGGGTTCTTCTTGCTCGATGCCGCCTGGCAGAGGCAGTGGGACGTGCTGTGGGATCTGTTCCGCCACATCATCCTGCCCGGCGCGCTGCTCGGTTATTTTTCGCTCGCCTATATCAGCCGCATGACCCGCTCCTTCATGCTGAACGAGCTAAGCCAGGAATATATCGTCGCCGCCCGTGCCAAGGGACTGTCCGAGACCCGCATCATCTGGTTCCATGCGCTGCGAAACGCAGCCGTGCCGCTGATCACCGTGATCGCGCTCTCCTATGCCGGCCTGCTCGAAGGCTCGGTGCTGACCGAGACGATCTTCTCCTGGCCTGGCCTTGGCCTCTACATCACCAATTCGCTGCAGAACGCCGACATGAACGCCGTGCTCGGCGGCACGATGATCATCGGTGCCGTGTTCATCGCGATCAATCTGCTCTCGGACATCCTGTACCGGACGCTCGACCCGAGGACGCGCAGCCGATGAGCGAGACACAAATGCAATCCACCCAAAGCCTGCGCGACTGGCTGCTCTCGGACCGGCCGCAATCGCGCCGCCAGGCCCGTCTCGGCCGTCTCTACATCATCTGGCAGCGGTTCTCCGAGAACCGCCTGGCGGTGCTCGGCCTGCTGATCCTGATCGGCCTGCTGTTCGTCGCGGCCTTCGCCGACGTGCTCGCGCCCCACTCGCCGGTGCAGGGGGACCTGCGCAATTCCCGGCTCCTGCCGCCGGGCACGGCCGGTTTTCTGCTCGGCACCGACGACCAGGGCCGCGACATCCTTTCGCGCCTGATCCACGGTTCGAGGCTCACGCTGTTCGTCATCTTCCTGGTGGCGATCATCGCCGCCCCGATCGGCCTGATCGTGGGCACGGTTTCCGGCTATGCCGGGGGCTGGGTCGATGCCGTGCTGATGCGCATCACCGACATCTTCCTCGCCTTCCCGAAGCTCGTCCTGGCGCTGGCGCTGGTGGCGGCCCTGGGCCCGGGCATCGAGAATGCGGTGCTCGCCATCGCCATTACCTCGTGGCCGCCCTATGCCCGCATCGCGCGCGCCGAGACGCTGACCTTCCGCAACTCGGACTTCATCGCCGCGGTCAGGCTGATGGGCGCCTCGCCGCTGCGCATCGTCGTTTCCCACATCATGCCGCTGTGCATGTCGTCGCTGATCGTTCGCGTTACGCTCGACATGGCGGGCATCATCCTGACCGCGGCCGGCCTCGGCTTCCTCGGTCTCGGTGCCCAGCCGCCGCTGCCGGAATGGGGTGCGATGATCGCCTCGGGCCGCCGCTTCATTCTCGACCAGTGGTGGGTCGCGGCCATGCCGGGCTTCGCCATCCTGATCGTTTCGCTCGGCTTCAACCTTTTGGGCGACGGCCTGCGCGATGCACTCGATCCGAAGGAGGCCGGCCAATGACGCCGCTCCTCACCGTTCAAAACCTGAAGGTCAGCTTCCCGACCCGCACCGGGCTGATCGAGGCCGTGCGCGGCGTCAACTTCACCCTCGGCAAGGAGCGGCTCGGCATCGTCGGCGAGAGCGGCTCCGGCAAGTCGCAGACCGGCCGCGCCATCATGGGGCTGACGCCCGGCCACGCGAAGATCACCGCCGACACGCTTTCCTTCGGCGACACCGATCTCTTGTCGATCTCGAAACGAGAGCGGCGTTCGCTGCGCGGCAAGAAGATCGCGATGATCCTGCAGGACCCGAAATATTCGCTGAATCCGGTCATGCCGATCGGCCGGCAAATCATGGAAACCCTGCAGACCCACGAACGGCTCTCCAATGCCGAGACCCGGGCGCGGGCGCTTGCCATGCTGGAGGCGGTGCAGATCAGCGATCCGGAACGCGTCTTCGATCTCTATCCGCACGAGGTTTCGGGCGGCATGGGCCAGCGCGTCATGATCGCCATGATGCTGGTCTGCGGTCCCGAACTGCTGATCGCCGACGAGCCGACGTCGGCGCTTGACGTCACCGTTCAGCTCGAAGTGCTGGGCATCCTCGACAAGCTGGTGTCCGAACGCGGCATGGGACTGATCTTCATCAGCCACGACCTGCGGCTCGTCTCGTCCTTCTGCGACCGGGTGCTCGTCATGTATGCCGGGCGGGTGGTCGAGGAGCTGCCGGCATCGCGTCTCTCCGAGGCTCAGCATCCCTATACGCGTGGGCTGCTGAACTGTCTGCCGCAGATCAATTCCGACCGTCATCCCTTGCCCGTCCTCGAACGCCAGGCGGAGTGGGCGCTATGACCGTACCTGCACTTTCCATTCGCGACATGCTGGTGAGCTTCAATGGCTTCCGCGCGCTCGACGAGGTCAGCCTGGACATCGCCGAGGGCGAATCCTTCGGCATCGTCGGCGAATCCGGTTCCGGCAAGTCGACGCTGCTGAGGGCAGTGGCCGGCCTCAACCGCTTCGACAGCGGCACGCTCACCGTCAACGGCCGCAGCTTCACCGGCCACAAGCGTGATCATGAATTCTATCGCACCGTGCAGATGGTGTTCCAAGACCCCTACGGCTCGCTGCATCCACGCCAGACGGTCGACAAGCTGCTGCTGGAGCCACTGGCCATTCACGGCTTCACCGACACCGAGACGCGGATCGCCCGCGCGCTCGACGAGGTGGGGCTGGGAACCGGCTTTCGGTTCCGCTTCTCGCACCAGCTGTCCGGCGGCCAGCGCCAGCGCATCGCCATTGCCCGGGCGCTGATCGTCGAGCCGAAGATCCTGCTGCTCGATGAGCCGACCTCGGCGCTCGATGCCTCGATCCAGGCCGAAATCCTCAACCTGCTCGAACAGGCGCGCCGGGATCGCGGCCTCACCTTCGTCATGGTGAGCCACGACCTCGCGGTCATCAGCCATATGTGCGAGCGGCTCGCCGTGATGAAGACCGGCAAGGTGGTCGAGGCGCTCGATGTCGCGCAGCTGCGCTCCAGGGAGTTCTCCACCGACTATACCCGCCAGCTGATGGTGGCGAGCGAGGGTTTCGTGCGGGAGGCCTGAGCGATCAGGCGACCCGGTGCCCCTCGCGCCAGACGGCTTTGAGGAACGGATGACCGTCGTGCAGGCCGACGCGGATGAGATCCGCGCGCTTGTCCGTGGCGATCTCGCCGCGGTCGGAAAGACCGGCCGCCTCGGCCGGCGCCTTCGTTACTAGGCGCACGGCATCCGGCAGTGCGTAGGCGAGCGCCGGATCGTTTGCGATCAGGAAGGCGGCATCGAGCATGGAGCGTGGCACGTAGTCCGAGGCGAGGATGTCGATGAGCCGTTCCTCCAGCAGTTCGCGCACAGCGACATTACCGGACTGCGAACCGCCGCGCACGATGTTGGGCGCACCGCCGACGATCAGCATGGATCGCGCGCGCGCCTCGCGGGCCGCTTCCAGCGTGCAGGGGAATTCCGAGATCGCCACGCCTTCATCGGCGGCGAGGTCGACATGCTCGATGTCGGTGTCGTCATGGCTCAAAAGCGGCAGCCCGCGGGCGCGGGCGAGCGCCACGACCTCGGGGCGCACAGTGCGGCCGATGTCGGATTTCTCCGCCACCATCTGGGCGATGCGGTCGCGGATGACCGCCTCGCTCTCGCCGCCCGCCTTCTGCAGGCGGTTGACATAGGCGTCCATGTCGCGGCTCTGGCGGATGCCGGGCAGATGCTCCATCACCGAGACGACGCGCACCAGCGGCCGGTCGATGTTGGCAGCGGTCAGTTCCGGCGTGCGCGGGTCGACGACTTCGCAGCGCAGGTGAATAAAATGCTCGGCGCGCAGCATGCCGGCGGCCTGGGCGCGCTCCAGCACGTCGATCATCGGGCCGAGGATTTCTGCCCGTTCGCTGTCTTCCGAGGAGACGCCGACGCAGAGGCTGTCGAAGACGGTGGTGACGCCGCCGCCGATGATCTGGGCGTCGTGGGACAGCGCCGCGCGCATATAGTCCCAGCGGACATGCGGGCGGGGATAGACGTGCTTTTCGAAATGGTCGGTGTGGATGTCAACGAGGCCAGGCAGAAGGTAGTCGCCGCCGAAGTCCAGCGCGCCGGAGATCGGCGATCCGTCCTCGACCGCAACGATGCGGCCATCCTCGACCACGACGGTGCCATGGACGACTTCGTCGGCAAGAACGATCCGGGCATTGGTAATGACAAGGCGATCGTTCACGGCGTTGGGGCGCGGCTCGCCATTCTGAAAGGTCTCGACCAGCATCGTGCATCCTCGTTTCGGCTCAAGGGAGGCTGGGGGATGTCCATGCGACTCGCGCAGGCCCCCATATGCGAGTGTGCATAGCGGCGGCATATGACTGTTCTATGTCGGCGGCGTCGGTTGTCCGTCTCAGAGGACGGACAACGCTTCGTCCGCGATCACCTGTTCCTCGTCGGTCTCGATGACCATGACCCGCACGCCTGAACCAGCCGTCGATATGGTCGCAGCATTGGCGGTGTTGGCGCTGTCGTCCAGTTCGACGCCGAGAAAAGCGAGGCGTTCGCACACCGCGCGGCGGATCGGCGGCTGGTTCTCGCCGATGCCCGCGGTGAAGACCAGCGTATCGAGACCGCCAATCGTGGCGGAAAGCCTGGCGATCTCGCCGGCGATGCGGAAGGTGAAGACGTCGATCGCTTCGGCGGCCTCCGCGGCGCCGCTTTCAAGCAGGGCGCGGCTGTCGGCGCTGATGCCGGAGAGGCCGATCAGGCCCGACTTATGATAGACGATGTCCTCGACCTCTTCGCGTGAGAGGCCCAGGCGCGCCATGAAGTGGAAGATGACGCCCGGATCGAGCGCGCCGGAGCGGGTCGCCATGGGGATGCCGTCGATGGTCGAGAAGCCCATGGAACTGTCGCGGCTCTGGCCGTCGCTGATCGCGCAGATGCTGGCGCCGCTGCCGAGATGGGCAACGACGGTTCGCGCCTTTCCGAGATCCGGGCCGATCTTCGCCAGTGCCCCGGCGATGTACTTGTAGGACAGGCCATGGAAGCCATAGCGCTTGATGCCCTGGTCGAAATATTGTCGCGGAATGGCGAAGCGCTGGACCGTCGGCGACTGGGTCCGGTGAAAGGCCGTGTCGAAGGAGGCCGTCTGCGGCAAATGCGGCTTCAGGTGGCGGATCGCCTCGATCAGGCGCAGGTTCTGCGGCTGGTGCAGCGGCGCCAGAGGGGTCAGGGCTGCGATGTCGGCGAGCGCCGCGTCATCGATCAGCACCGGGCCGGCAAAGACGTCGCCGCCATGCACGACGCGGTGGCCGACGGCAGTCACGGCATCGATGTCGAAATGGTCGGCAAGCCAGCCGAAGGTTTCGTCCAGCACCTCGTGCAGCACATCGCCGCCTTCGGCCTCGAGCGGCACGTCGAAGACTTCCGGTCCTTCGACCAGGTGGAAGGTCAGCGGCTTGTGGCGGAAGTCGATCATGCCCTTGCCGATGCGCCGGGCTTTGTCGTCCTCGCGCAGGAAGAGGCCGATCTTCACCGTCGAGGAGCCGGCATTGAAGGTGAGGAGCAGCTTTTCCCTCATTGGGCCGGCAGCCCCTGCGCGCCGCGCTTGGCGGCGACGAGCTTGGCAAGCGCGGCCGAGGCGATGCGCACCTTGAGGCTGTCGGAGCGGCTGGTGAGGATGATCGGCACGCGGGCGCCGAGCACCAGGCCGGCGGCATCGGCGCCGGCGAAGTAAAGCAGTTGCTTGGCCAGCATGTTGCCGGCTTCGAGATCGGGCACGAGCAGGATGTCGGCCTGGCCGGCGACCGGCGAAACGATGCCCTTGGTGCGCGCGGCTTCGAAGCTGATGGCATTGTCGAAGGCCAGCGGTCCGTCGACGCTGCCGCCGGTGATCTGGCCGCGCGACGCCATGACGGTGAGGGCGGCCGCATCGAGCGTCGCCTGCATCTTGTCGTTGACCGTCTCGACGGCGGCGAGCACTGCGACCTTGGGATCGGGGTTGCCCAACAGGCGCAGCAGGTCGATGGCGTTCTGGCAGATGTCGCGCTTGTGGTCGAGCGTGGGCGCAATGTTGATCGCCGCATCGGTGACCACCAGCAGTTTTTCATAGGCAGGCACGTCCATGGCATAGACATGGCTGATGCGCCGCGCGGTCTTGAGACCGGATCCCGGGGCGACGACGGCGCCGAGCAGTTCGTCGGTGTGCAGGCTTCCCTTCATCAGGGTGGCGACCTTGCCGGCGACCGCCAGTTCGACCGCCTTTTCGGCCGCCGCATGGCTATGCTCGACCGAGATGATCTCGAAGCCGTCGAGCGAGATCCCGGCTTCTGCCGCGGCGGCGCGGATCTTCGCCTCCGGCCCGATCAGGATCGGATCGAGCAGGTTCTCGTCGCGGATCTCGATGGCCGCCTGGATCGCCTCGGGCGAGCAGGGATGAACGAGGGCGGTTCTGATGAGCGGCAGGGCGCGTGCCTCGGCAATGATGTCCTCGAAGCGGTCATGGTGCTGCGCCACGGTGGCGGGAAAGGCAAGCTGCGGCCATTCCACCCGTTCGAACGGGGCGATCACGGTCGCCTGGCCGCTCAGCACGTCCTCGCCATTCTGGTTGGTGCAGCGCGTATCGAACACGACGATGCGCTTGTCGGCACGCTTCTCCGTCACCGTGACGATCGCGGTGATCGTGTCGCCGGGGAAAACCGGCTTCTGGAAGCGCAGCTCCTGGCCGAGATAGATCGTGCCGGGGCCGGGCAACTTGGTGCCGAGCACGGCCGAGACCATTGCGGCGGTCCACATGCCGTGGGCGATGATCTGGCCGAAGAACTCCTTTTCGGCGAACACCGGATCCACATGGGCCGGATTGAAATCGCCGGAGGCTCGGGCGAAGAGGTCGATGTCTTCGCGCCCCACACTGCGCATGAGGGTCGCGCTGTCACCGACCTTCAATTCGTCGAAGGTGCGGTTCGTAAGCAGGGACTGGTTCATTGCTATTCTATCTCTGATGGACGTAGGTGCCGGGGGCCGCTTTCTTGGCGACGTAGCCGTTTTCGCTCGATCCCATCGGCGGCGGAGCAACCATAACCGGTGAGGAATGGGATGCAAGCCAGTCCGACCAGGCCGGCCACCAGGACCCCTCCTGCGGCGGGCATTCGGCCATCCATTCTTCGGCGCTGACGCAAGGGTCGACGGCCTTCTTCGTCGTCGTGCGGAAATGACGGTGCGGATGGCCCGGCTCGCTGACGATGCCGGCATTGTGGCCACCGCTGGTCAGCACGAAGGTCACGTCTGTGTCGGTCAGGTAATGGATCTTGTAGACCGATTTCCAAGGCGCCACATGGTCGCGCTCGGTGCCGACCGCAAAGAGCGGAACGCGGATGTTCTGGAGCGCGGCCGGGCGCTCGTCGACCATGAAGCGGCCAGAGGCGAGTTCGTTGTCGAGATAGAGGCGCTGGAGATATTCCGAGTGCATGCGAAACGGCATGCGGGTGGTGTCGGCATTCCAGGCCATCAGGTCGTTGAGCGGCGTGCGCTCGCCCATGAGATAGTCGTGCACGATGCGCGACCAGACGAGGTCGTTGGAGCGCAGGAGCTGAAAAGCGCCGGCCATCTGGTCGGCGGAGAGGAAGCCGCGGTTCCACATCACGCTTTCGAGGAAATGCAGCTGGCTGTGGTCGATGAACAGGGCGAGTTCGCCGGGTTCGCTGAAATCCGTCTGGGCGGCAAACAGCGTGACCGAGGCCAGCCGCTCGTCGTTTGCCCGCGCCATGGCCGCCGCCGCGATCGAAAGCAGCGTTCCGCCGAGGCAATAACCGGTCGCATGGACCTTGCGCTCCGGCACGATGGCGTTGATCGCATCGAGCGCGGCCATGACACCGAGCCGGCGATAGTCGTCGAGGCTGAGATCCCGGTCGGCGGCGGTCGGATTGTGCCAGGATATGCAAAAGACCGTGTGCCCTTGGGAGACCAGGTAGCGGATCAGCGAATTCTCCGGCGAGAGATCGAGGATGTAATATTTCATGATCCAGGCCGGGACGATCAGGATCGGTTCGGCATGGACCGTCTCGGTCGCGGGCGCATACTGGATCAGCTCGATCAGGCGGTTGCGATAGACGACCCGGCCCGGAGTGACCGCAACGGTCTCGCCGGGCTGGAAAGCCTCAGTGCCGGAGACCGGCTGCAGGGTCAGCTGGCGGTTGGTGTCCTCGATGAAGTTGCGGATACCCTCGAGAAAGTTCATGCCGCCGGTTTCCAGCGCGCGCTTCTGCACCACCGGATTGGTCAGCGGCGAATTCGACGGCGAGAACATGTCGAGGATCTGGCGCGTGGCAAAGGAGATCACGTCCTCATGATGCGGCGCGACGCCGGGGACGTCATTGGTGACATTGTGCCACCATTGCTGGTTCAGCAGGAAGCACTGTTCCATCACGTTAAAGGGAAAATGCTGCCATTCCTCGCCCTTGAAACGGTCGTCGCCCGGCAGGGGCTCGATGCACGGGGGCGTCTGCGGATCGACGGCCGCTGCCGCCATGTGGGCGGCAAGGCGGTTGCTCTTGCGCACCGCCTTCTGCGCCAGTTCCAGTCGCTTGCCCGGCGCCATGGCCAGGTGCACCGCCCAGTCGTAGATCGCAAGCGACAGGGCGGCGGGGGAGAGGCCGCCGGTCAGGGGCGCGATCAACGCCTCGTTCATGCGCGTCAGGGCCTCGAAGCCGGCGGCCTGGGACCCATCGTCGAACCCCATGACGTCGAGGGCCGTATCCATGTTGGCGCGCGACGGGTCACCGGCCCGGACCATACTCGATGTAGACATGCGATCTCTCCAGCACGCTTCGGCGTGTCATTTGCGCCCACGGATAGCGCAGCAGCATGACGGGCAGACGAACCTGCCGCCGCATTCCGGCGGCCTGCACGATCGTCGTTGCTGCAATGCAATATAAGCCTTTGCAGTCGTGATTCAATCGAAGCAACGTCGCACGCTTAACGCCCTCTTGCGCGTCCGCCCCTCGGCCGCGATGCCATTTGACAAAGCGCAAGGGCGAAGCGTCGTTTCAGCCGTAACGGTCGCGCCAGGAGGCTTGCGCGCCGTCCACGGGCAGGGAGGTCGCCTCGAAGACGCCGCGGGCGATGGCGCGGGCCATGACGAGGGTGGCGAGGTGGCAGAGCTCCATGAAATCGGCGGAACTGGTCAGTGGCCGGCGATTGGTCGCGGCGGAGAAGATCGTGTCGCCGTCGGCCGGAAGATGGGCGGGCAGCACGGCGCGGGCAAGGCCGTCATGAGCCATGATCGACAGGCGGTGGGTCTGCGCCTTGGTCAGCGCCGCGTCGGTCACGACCGCGCCGATCGTGGTGGCGGTGAGGTTGATGCCCTTGGCCCGCAGGATGGTGTCGGGCGAGGAGAAATTGGCCGGAAGGCCGATGCCGCCGAATTCGTCGTCCAGTTCGAAGGGGGCTGCCCAGAAGAACGGGCCGTCGCCGATCGTCGCCGAGCCCATGGCATTGACTGCGGCGATGGCGGCGATGGTATGGCCGCCGCTGGTCATGGCGCTGGTGGAGCCCAGGCCTCCCTTAAAGGTGGCCGTCGTCGCACCGGTGCCGGCACCGACGCTTCCGAGTTCGAATGGCCCGTGTTTCGCCGCCATGAAGGCATCATAGCCCATGTCGCGATACGGCGAATGCAGGCCCCAGTCCTTGTTCCCGCCGTTGAGCAGGTCCATCAGGATCGCCTGCGGCACGATCGGCACCTTGACATCGCCGACCGGAAAGCCCCGTCCGATGGCGCGAAGCCCTGCCTGCACGCCGCCGGCGGCATCGAGGCCGAAGGCCGATCCGCCCGACAGCACGAAGGCGTCGACCGCTTCCACCGTCATTCCCGGATCGAGCAGGGCCGTCTCCCGCCCACCCGGCGCGCCGCCGAGCACGCTGCCGGAGGCGGTGGCCGGCCGGTCGAAGACGATCACGGTCACACCGGAGCCGAGCTTCAGGTCCGTCGCATGGCCGACGGCAACGCCCTCGACATCGGTCAGAAGATTGAGTTGGGACGTCATGCCGCTCCTCGTATGCGCTTTGGTTCGATGGGAACCACCTATGGCCTTGAAAATATGCGCGGAGATTGGCCTCGTCCGTGATCGGAATCAAGCCATGGAAGGAGGATGGCGCCGGAGGGGCATCAGGCCGCAAGAGAGGTCACTTCCTGGCTTCTGAAAATTATCGCTGTAGTATGGCGATAATACCCGCCGCCGCAGGCGATTTGCTAGCGTCCGCCCGACATTCCAGAACGGGAGGATGACATGTCGAAGAAGATCCTGATGATTACCGGCGATTTCGCCGAAGACTACGAAACCATGGTGCCGTTCCAGACGCTGCTGGCCTGTGGCTACACCGTCGACGCCGTTTGCCCCGGCAAGAAGGCGGGTCAGACGATCGCCACCTCGATCCACGATTTCGAAGGCGATCAGACCTATACGGAAAAGCGCGGCCATAATTTCGCGCTCAACGCCACCTTCGCCGACATCAAGGCATCGGACTATGACGCGCTGGTCATTCCGGGCGGCCGGGCGCCGGAATATCTGCGCCTCAATCCGGAGGTAATCGCCGCCGTGAAGCACTTCTTCGACGCCGACAAGCCGGTTGCCGCCGTCTGCCATGGCGCGCAGATCCTCGCCGCCGCCCGCGTGCTCGAGGGCCGTACCTGCTCGGCCTATCCGGCCTGCCGTCCCGAAGTGGAACTCGCCGGCGGCACCTATGCCGACATCGCCATCGACGCGGCCGTGACCGACGGAAAGCTGGTGACCGCGCCGGCATGGCCGGCCCATCCGGCATGGCTGAAGCAGTTCATGGCGGTGCTTTCCGCCTGATCCACGACCTTTTGCCGAGGCGGCGGGGCTTTGCGAGCTCCGCCGTTCCGCGATAGGGTCTGATCCACGTCGAGGCCGCACATTCGGGAGGAAACCATGTGCAAACTCTTCATCCAGGCCGATCCGGGTCTCTGGGAAAGCCAGACGAAGTCGCTCCGGATCGACGGCATGGTGACCAGCGTACGGCTGGAGAACTTCTTCTGGATGACGCTGGAGGAGGTCGGCCGTCGCGACGGCATGACCGTGATCCAGCTGATCGCCAAGCTCTATCATGAATCGATCGACGCCGGGCACGATCTCGGCAATTTCACCTCGTTCCTGCGCGTCTGCTGTGGCCGCTATCTGGCGCTTCAGCTGTCCGGTGAAATACCGGCCAATCCCGACTTGCCGATCGCTGCCCTCGATGCGGAGCATATCCTGACCGTCGAGAAGGCCAAGTACCACTGACGGACGGGACCGACCAGAACTGTCGTTTTTCGAACGCGCTGCGTCAGCCTGCCGGCGTGACGAAGCGATTTGCCGGTGCTATAGCTCGGCATTGCACCGGCAGCCAACCGACGTCCTTCCCCTCCTGCCGGACCCAATCGTCTTTCAGGAGTTCATCCCTATGCCCGGTCCCAAGGTCGTTCCCGTTCAAGGTGACGCGCACATGCCTGCCCGCGTCGACGTCGTCGTCATCGGCGGCGGCATCATCGGCGTGTCGACGGCGCTGGAACTGGCCGAACGCGGCGTGTCGGTGGCGCTCTGCGAAAAGGGCGGCATCGGCGAGGAACAGTCGAGCCGCAACTGGGGCTGGGTGCGCATTTCCTGGCGCGATCCGCGCGAGGTCCCGCTGATGGCCGAGGCGATCCGTATCTGGCAGGGGCTCGACGCCCGCACCGGCCGCGACACCGGCTACAAGCAGTGCGGCATCGTCTTTGCCTCGCTCGACGACAAATATGCGGCGAAGAATGCCGAGTGGCCGGACATTCTCAGCGACTACCAGATGAAGTCGCGGATGATTGACGGGCCGGAATTCAGCGGGCTCTATCCCGGCATGAAGCACGACTTCAAGAGCGCGCTGTTCACGCCGGCCGACGGCCGCGCCGAGCCGCAGAAGGCCGCACCGGCGATCGCCGAGGCCGCCCGCGACAAGGGCGCGCATATCCTGACGAACTGTGCGGTGCGCGGCATCGAGACGTCGGGCGGGAAGATCTCCGGCGTGGTCACCGAGCGCGGGTCGATCGCCTGCTCGTCGGTCGTTCTGGCCGGCGGCGCCTGGTCGAGCCTGTTTGCCCGCAATGCCGGCATCGACCTGCCGCAACTGAAGGTGATGAACACCGTCATCCGCACCAAGCCTATCGAGGGCGGGCCGGAACACACGCTCTATGGCAAGGACTTCGCCTTCCGCAAGCGCCAGGACGGCGGCTACACGATCGCCTCGCGCTACGACAACATCGTCGAAATCGTGCCGGACAGTTTCCGCTTCATGCTGAAGTTCCTGCCGGCGCTGAAAAGCGAATGGCGCTCGTTGCGCTTCCGCATCTCCGGCCGCTTCCTCGAGGAGGGCCGCATGGCGCAGCGCTGGCGCATGGACGAGGAGACGCCGTTCGAACGTTGCCGCGTGCTCGACCCGAAGCCCTCGGACAAATGGACCAACCATGCCCTGGCGCAGCTCAAGAAGGAGTATCCAGTCTTCGCCAAGGCGGAGATCGAGCAGCGCTGGGCCGGCTATATCGACGTGTCGCCGGACGCCGTGCCGGTGATCTCGCCGGTCGAGGAAGTTCCCGGCTTCTTCATCGCCACCGGTTTCTCCGGCCATGGTTTCGGCATCGGTCCGGGGGCGGGGCGGCTCATGGCGGACCTCGTCACCGGACACGCTCCTTGCGTCGACCCGACAGCCTTCCGCCTGTCGCGTTTCTTCGACGGCTCGAAGATCGAGATCATCAGCGGGGTTTGAGGGAGCGAATGCGAGGCGATGAGGGGGCCATGCGCACGAGATCAGTTGGCTTCGCCCCCCTCATCCGGCCCTTAGGGCCACCTTCTCCCCGATGGGGAGAAGGGAGTTCAGCGTTTCACCATCCTCGGATCGAGCGCATCGCGGATGGCGTCGCCGATATAGTTGACGCTCAAAACCGTGAGCGAAATGGCGAGGCCCGGCCAGAGCACGCGCGACGGGTTGATCTGCAGGAAGTTGGCGCCGTCGAACAGCAGGCGGCCCCAAGTCGGGAAGTCCGACGGGAAGCCGAGGCCGAGGAAGGACAGCGCCGATTCCGTGATGATCGCCGAGGCGATGCCGAGCGTCGCCGAGACCATGATCGAGCTCATGACGTTCGGCAGGATGTGCTTGAGGATCACCCGGTATTCCCACATGCCGCTCGCCTTGGCCGCCAGCACGAATTCGTGGCTTTTGACCGCCAGCACGTCGCCGCGCACGATGCGGGCCGTGTGCATCCAGCTGGTGACGCCGATGACGAAGACGATGAGGATGAAGATCCCGGTCTCCGGGCCGAAGGCAGCCCTGAGCGTGTCGCGGAACAGCATGATGATCACCAGCAGTAGCGGCAGCAGCGGCAGCGCGAGGAACAGGTCGGTGATCCGCATCAGCATGCCGTCGATCTGCTTGAAGTAGCCGGACAGGACGCCGACCAGCGTGCCGAGCAGCAGGGCCAGAAGCATGGCCGTGATGCCGACGGCGAGCGAGATCTGCCCGCCGGCGAGAACCTGGGCCAGCATGTCGTGGCCGAGATTGTCAGTGCCGAAGGGATGTGTCCAGGACGGGCCCTGGTTCTTCGCCTTGATGTCGATCTTGTTCGGATCGATCGTGTGGATGAACGGCCCGAGATAGACGGCGACCACGATGAAGGCGAAGACGATAAGGCCCGCGACGCCGCCCGGATGCGCCCGGAACTGGCGCCAGAGATCGCCGGCGAACGAGCCGCTCGGCTTTTCGATGGTGGCGATGGCGTCAGTCATAGCGAATCCTCGGGTCGAGAATGCCGTAGAGGACGTCGGCAATCAGGTTGAAGAGGACGATTAGCACCGCGAAGATGAAGGTGAGCGTCTGCACCAGCGGGATGTCCGCGCCCTGGATAGCGGTGATCAGCAATTGGCCAAGCCCGTTCACCCGGAAGATCTGCTCGGTGATGATGGCACCGGAAAAGATGGTGGGAACGCCGAGCGCGATGACCGTGACCACCGGGATCAGGCTGTTGCGCAGTACGTGGACCAGAAGCACGACCTTCTCCTTCACGCCCTTGGCCCGCGCGGTGCGGACATAGTCCTGGTGCAGGTTGTCCAGCATGGAGGCTCGCACGAAGCGGCTGATCTGCGAGGTGTTGTAGAGGGTGAGCACGACGACCGGCAGGAACATTTGCCTCACCTGGGCGACGAAGCTCGACCAGTCGTTGACGACGAGATTGGTGTCGTAGATCGACGGGAACCACTGCAGGTGCGAGCTGAAGACGACGATCAGCAGCACGCCGGTGAAGAAGGTCGGCACGGAATAGCCGACCATCGAGACGAAGGTGCCGATCTGGTCGAACACCGAATACTGCTTGTAGGCCGAGATCACCCCGATCGGGATCGCCAGCATGACGCCGAACAGATAGGACAGGCCGACGACCCAGAGCGTTTGGGGCAGGCGCTGGACGATGAGGTCGACGACCGGGCTGCGGGTGGCCCAGGACAGCACGCGCAGGCGCTCCCCGGTGCCGATGGTCAAACCGGTGAGCTGTTCGAAAATGTTCAGCGGTTCGTTGATGAAGAACTGCTGCAGCCATTTGAGGAAGCGGATGAAGAAGGGTTGATCCAGGCCCAGGGCGGCTCGCATCTGTTCGCGAACTTCGGGCGGAATGGTCAAGGGCAGGTCGCCGAGGGGATCGTTGGGAGCGAGATCCAGCAGGGCGAAGATGATGAAGCTGATAATCAGCAGCGTCGGGATTGCAAACAGCAATCGCCGCAGAGTGTAGGTGAACATCGGATGGTTCCCTGACTGTCACGAAGAGGGCGGTCGCCGGGCCGGCGGAGATGCAGGCCCGGCGAAACGGCACTTACTTCTTGCGAGTCCAGTCAGCGACGTTCCACAGTTCGCTGTCCCAGGCGTTCATCCGGACGCCTTCGAGGGTGACCGAATGGGACGAGACGCTACCGCGATGGATGAGCGGGATCTGCGCCACGTCGTTGGTCAGCATGTCGTTCAGCTTCTTGGCGATGACAGCGCGGTCCTCGAGCTTGGCGGTCTTGCCGAGTTCGACGACGAGCTTGTCATAGTCCGCATTGCAGTAGCGGACGATGTTCTCGCCCTGCCAGCCATTGGCCGGGCTCGGGATCTTGTCGCACATCCAGCCGGCCATGTACTTCTCCGGATCGGTGCCGTCGAAGTTGTTGGTGTACATCTGGAGGTCGGCATAGAACTTCTGGAAGGTGTCCGGGGAAGCCGGATCGCCGCCGAAGAAGACCGAAGCGGCGATGTTGCGCAATTCGACTTCGACGCCGATCTGCGACCACATGTCCTTGACCAGCGCCTGGGTTGCCTGACGCACCGAGTTGGTCGAGCTCTGGTAGAGGAAGGACAGCTTCACGCCGTCTTTCTCGCGGATGCCGTCGGAGCCCTTCACCCAGCCGGCGTCGTCGAGCAGCTTGTTGGCGCCCTCGACGTCCTGCTTCAGGCACCAGTCGACATCGGTCGACTTGTAGATATCCGGGGCGGGCAGGATGTTGCAGGTCGGCTGACCCGCTTCGCCGTAGCCGGCTTCGTCGATGATGTCGCGGTCGATGGCGAGCGACAGGGCCCTGCGCACGGCCGGATCCTTGAAGGCCGGATGGGGACCTGCTTCTTTGGTGGAGCGCTTGTCGCCCAGCGAGGAGTCGACGGCGAAGGCGTTGACGTCGATACGTTCGACCTGGGTGCCGAAGGCGGTGACGAGCTTGCCCTTGCCGGCGGCGACCATGGTGGCGAGAATTTCCGGCTCGACCTGCATGTTCCAGGCATAGTCGAATTCGCCGGTTTCCAGCACTGCGCGGGCGGCCGATGCCGCATCACCGCCGCCCTTGAGCGTCGCGGTGGCGAAGGCCGGCTTTGCCGGGTCGCGATAATTCTTGTTGGCTTCGAAGGTGATGACGTCGTTGGCCTTGAATTCCTTGACGACGAAGGGGCCGGTGCCGATCGGACCGAAATTGGCGGCGGTGCATTCCGGCGCCTTGGCGCCGAGGCAATCCTTGAACTGGGCGGCCTGGATGACCGGCGACTGGGCGCCGACGAAGGCGCTGTAGGGGTAGGGCTTGGCTTCGGCGAAGGACACCTTGATGGTGGAGGCGTCGACCGCCTCGACATTGGTCACGCCTTCGTAATAGGCGGCCTGGGCGCAGCCGCCGTCCGGCGCCGTGCAGTACTTCCATGTGAAGATGGCGTCATCGGCGGTCACCGGCGTGCCGTCCGACCATTTGAGGTCCGGCTTCAACTTCCAGGTGATGCTCTTGAGGTCGGCCGCGACGCCGCCGTTCTCGACGGTCGGGATTTCGGCGGCGAGCATGGCCACCAGCGCGCCGGTCTCGTCATAGCGGGCGAGCGGCTCGAGCACCATGGACGAGCTGTAGACTTCCTTCGTGCCGCCGGAGAGATAGGGGTTGAGGGTGGAAACGGCCTGCCAGAAGAGGATCTTCAGTTCGCCGTCCGAGCCTCGCTCGGCCAGTGCAGGCGCGGCCTGGAAGGCCAGCGCTGCGGCCGAAGCTGCCAATAGTATGCGAAGTTTCTGCATGTCGTCATTCCCCTGTTTTTATAGTTGGAGTTGTGATCGTCATTGCGGCCGAAGGAGAGTTCCCGCTCTCCCGGCGATCAAGGCCCGTCGTGTTTATATATCGGGCCTTGTTTCGTAATTTTGATTTTCTGGCCTCCGCTGAACTCGCCGCCGGTTCGAAAAAGACATCCGAAGATGGCGGGCCTGATCAAAATTTGGGCTATCTAAGCATAGGCCTATTTTGCGTTCAAGGCGGAAAATTGCGGCTTGCAAAAGCGCTTTGAGGCAGCGCAGTATGGGCCAACAAGAGTGGGAACCACAAGAATAACCGAGGACCGAACGCATGCCTGTGTTGAACCGTGCCAGCGAATTGCAGGGCGAGGTAGCCGCTTGGCGCCGCCACCTCCATGAGAACCCCGAACTGCTGTTCGATGTCTACGAGACGGCCGAATTCGTCGCCGAGAAGCTGACATCCTTTGGTTGTGATGTGGTCGAGACCGGCATCGGCCGGACCGGCGTCGTCGCCATCATCAAGGGCAATCGCGGCGACGGGCCGGTGGTCGGATTCCGCGCCGACATGGATGCGCTGCCGATCTACGAAACGAGCGGCAAGGAATGGGCGTCGAAGACGCCGGGCAAGATGCATGCCTGCGGCCATGACGGGCACACCGCCATGCTGCTGGGCGCGGCGAAATACCTCGCCGAGACCCGAAATTTTCGCGGCTCGGTCGCGGTGATCTTCCAGCCGGCCGAAGAGGGCGGCGGCGGCGGCCGCGAAATGGTCGAGGACGGCATGATGGAGACCTTCGGGATTTCCCAGGTCTACGGCATGCACAATCATCCCGGGATTCCGGTCGGCCATTTCGCCACCCGCAAGGGCTCGGTGATGGCGGCGGCCGACGAGTTCGAGATCATCGTGCACGGGCGCGGCGGCCATGCGGCCCAGCCGCACAAGACCATCGACCCGGTGCTGGTCTCCTCCCACATCGTGATTGCGCTGCAGGCAATCGCCTCGCGCGAGATGGACCCGCTGAAATCGGTGGTCGTCACGGTGGCGACGGTTCATGGCGGTGAAGCCTCGAACGTCATCCCCAATACCGTCAAGATGACGGGCACGATCCGCACGCTCCTGCCGGAGACCAGGGATTATGCCGAGAAGCGGCTGAACGAAGTTGCGAACGGCATTGCCGCGAGCTTCGGCGCCACCGCCGACGTGCACTATCGGCGCGGCTATCCGGTGACCTTCAACCATGCCCACGAGACCGAATTCGCGCTGGGCGTGATGCGCCGGATCTCCGGTGAACGGGCGGTGGAGGGCGACCTGCCGCCGATGATGGGGGCGGAAGACTTTTCCTACATGCTGGAGGCGCGTCCCGGCAGTTTCGTCTTCATCGGCAACGGCGACAGCGCCAACCTTCATCATTCGGCCTACGACTTCAATGACGAGGCGATCCCCTATGGCATCAGCTACTGGGTGACGCTCGCGGAGACGGCGCTCGCGGCGTAAGGCCGCGACCCCCAGAGTTCTTGTCGGAAATCGCAGGCTTCAAGGGATGTCTCAGATGGTGGATAAGGCGAATGGCAATCTTCAGGGTGGCGGCCCGGTTCTCTCGGTCCGCGATCTGACGACTTCGTTCAAGGTCGGCGACGAGTGGCGATCCGTGGTCAAGGGCGTGAGCTTCGATGTGGCGCCGCGCGAAACCGTGGCGATCGTCGGCGAATCCGGCTCGGGCAAGAGCGTCACCTCGCTGTCGATCATGCGGCTGCTGCCGCAGAATTCCAGCCGCATCGAGGGTAGCGTCAAGCTGAACGGGCGCGAACTGCTGACGCTCGGCGCGGAAGAGATGCGCAGGGTGCGCGGCAACGAGATCGCCATGATCTTCCAGGAGCCGATGACCTCGCTCAATCCGATCTTCCCGATCGGCAAGCAGATCGCCGAGGCGATCACCTGTCATCGCGACGTCTCGGCCGCCGAGGCGAAGACCGAGGTGCTGCGTCTTCTCGACAAGGTCCGCATCCCGAACGCCAAGAACCGTTTCGGCGACTATCCGCATCAGTTTTCCGGCGGCATGCGACAGCGCGTGATGATCGCCATGGCGCTCGCCAGCCGCCCCAAGCTCCTGATCGCCGACGAGCCGACGACGGCGCTCGACGTGACGATCCAGGGCCAGATCCTCGACCTGATCAAGGTGCTGCAGGACGAGGAAGGCATGGCGGTGCTGTTCATCACGCATGACATGGGCGTGGTGGCGGAGGTCTCGGACCGGACGATCGTGATGTACCGCGGGGAGGCTGTCGAGACGGGGACGACCGACGACATCTTCAATCGCGGCAAGCATCCCTATACGCGCGCACTTCTCTCTGCCGTGCCGAAGCTCGGCTCGATGGGCGGTCGCGAACGGCCCATGCGCTTTCCGGTGATCGACATCGTCACGGGCGAGACCCGCATTCCGGAGACGGAAGCCGGCGGCGTCGACGGTGCCAAGCGGCCGGTGCTGGAGGTGAAGAATCTCACGACCCGCTTCGACATCCACTCCGGTCTGCTCGGCCGCAAGAGCGGCGCGGTCCACGCGGTGGAGAATGTGTCCTTCGATCTGAGGGAAGGCGAGACGCTGGCGCTGGTCGGCGAATCGGGCTGCGGCAAGTCTACGACGGGCCGTTCCATCACCCGGCTGGTCGAGCCGACCGCCGGTGCGATCTCGCTCGACGGCTATGACGTCGTCAACCTCGACCGGACTGCGCTGCGCAAGATGCGCCGCAGCATCCAGATGGTGTTCCAGGATCCGTTCGCCAGCCTTGATCCGCGCATGAGCGTCGGCAGCGCCGTGATGGAGCCCTTCGTCGAGCATGGGCTGGGGCCGAAGGCGCAGGCCCGCGACAAGGCCGCCGATCTGCTTGAGCGGGTGGGGCTGAAGGCCGACATGATGCGGCGCTATCCGCATGAATTCTCCGGCGGCCAGCGCCAGCGCATCGCGATCGCCCGTTCGCTGATGCTCGATCCCAAGGTGATCGTCGCCGACGAGGCCGTCTCGGCGCTCGACGTGTCGATCAAGGCGCAGGTCTGCAACCTGCTGCTCGACCTGCAGCAGAGCTTCAATCTCGCCTATCTGTTCATTTCCCACGACATGGCCGTGGTCGAGCGGGTGAGCCATCGGGTGGCGGTGATGTATCTCGGCGAGATCGTCGAGATCGGTCCGCGCCAGGCGGTTTTCGACAATCCGCAGCATGCCTATACGCGCAAGCTGATGGCGGCCGTGCCGATCCCGGACCCTGCCCGGCGCAGCCTTAAGCGCAACATCTCCACCGACGAGATCAAGAGCCCGGTGCGGCCGGTCGGCTATGTGCCGCCGGTGCGGCAATACCGCGAGGTCTCGGCCGGGCATCTCGTGCAAATGTAAGGGCGAGCGTCCGCGCCTGCATGACGAATTTCCGCCTCCGGGCGCGCGCTTTGCCGGCCGCTGATCAAACATCCGTCATTGTTTTGCGCTAGGGGCAATAGGGTATTCGGGCGTGAGCCGGTGGGGAAATGGAATGGCAGAGACGAGCGGCGAGCATGCGAACGATCCGAGGGATCGCAAATCGCAGAGGCATGGCGGCCGGCTCTCCGACATCCTGATGTCGATCGCCGGCGACGAGAGCCGCGAGCGTGTATCCGTCGCCGATATATTCCGGGCCATGGGCGATCGCGCCTTCGGTGCGTTGATCCTGATCTTCGCGTTGCCCAATATCATTCCGACGCCGCCCGGCACCTCGGCCTTGACCGGTGCTCCGCTCGTCTTCCTCTCCGCCCAGCTGATGCTCGGCCAGTCGCCCTGGCTGCCGAAGATCATCGCCGAACGGTCGATGACGCGCGGTGACTTCGCCTCGATCGTCAGCCGCATCTCGCCCTGGCTGGCGCGGGGCGAGCGCATGCTGCGGCCGCGCCTCGGCATTCTCATCTATCCGCCCGCCGAATATCTCATCGGCCTGCTCTGTCTCGTCCTGTCGACCGTGCTGATCCTGCCCGTGCCGCTCGGCAATATCCTGCCGGCGATGGCGATCTGCCTGTTCTCCTTCGGAATTCTCGAACGCGACGGTCTGTGCGTGGTGCTGGGAACGGCGATGTTCGTCGTCTCGCTGATCGTGGTCGCCGGCGTGCTCTTTGCTCTGGTCAAGGGCTTCATCCTGCTGCTGACGACGACGATTTTCTGACGGCGGAAAACTGTTCGCCGCGCTTCAACCGCTTTGCAAAGCGGTTGAAGGCAGCCTATCGTCCGCGCATTCCATTTCACGCGCAGGACATGTCATGTTGATCTCGCTCTACCAGATGCAGCCGGTTTCCGGCGATGCGGCCGCCAATCTCGCCAAGATCGCCCAGGCGGCGGAAGCCGCGAGCGACATGGGCGCAGAACTGCTGGTCACGCCGGAACTCGCCGTCAGCGGCTACGGCCTGACGCCCGAGCGCTTTGCCGAAATCGCCGAGGGCCGGGACGGCGAGATCGTCGGGGCGCTCTGCGACATAGCCGCCGAGTTCCAGCTGGCGGTCTGCGCGGGATTTCCCGAGCGCGACGGCGAGGCCGTCTACAATTCGGCGGTGGTGGCGCGGCCGGACGGCACTTGTGAATTCTACCGCAAGGGGCATCTCTACGGCGATGGCGAACGGGCATGCTTCGTGCCCGGCGCGGACGTGCCGCCGGTCTTCGACCTATTCGGCATCCGCACCGGCATGCTGATCTGCTACGACGTCGAGTTTCCGGAATATGTCCGCACGCTGGCGCTGGCCGGTGCCGAACTGGTGCTGGTGCCCACGGCCCTTCCGAACGGCGAAATCAGCCGACGCGTCGCCGACATGGTGGTGCCGACCCGCGCCTTCGAAAACGGCATCTTCCTCGTCTATGCCGATCTTTGCGGCGAGGAGGGCACGTTCTCCTACAGCGGCCGCTCGGCGATCATCGGCCCTGACGGCGACGAACTGGCCCGCGCCGGCACGCGAGAAACCCTACTCGTCGCCGAGATGGACCCCGCCGCCTACGACGACTGCCGCCGCCAGAACCCCTATCTCGCCGACCGGCGGACAGGGCTCTATCGGCTGGGATAGGTCGACGGATCGCCGCCGACCTCAGATCACCGTGAAGTCGAGATTGGTCATCAGCAGTCCCGGATCGAGTACGGCGATCAGCACGCTGCCGCCGGCGGCGTTGCCATTGCTGTCATAGAAGAGATTGCCGGTGTCGCTTTCGTAGATGATGCGGTCGCTCGCATCCTGGGCAAGACCGGTGGTGTTGCGCACGAAGGCGGACGCCGCCAGCGTGCCGACCGCGCCGATCGTGGTGAAGACGCTGTTTTCCAGCGAGATCGTGTCGTCGGCCACGGAGAAATCGGTGATCGTGTCGACATTGGTCACAGCGTTAGGCGCCGAGTGGAAAATGAAGGTGTCGATGCCTGTCCCGCCCGTAAGGTCGTCGTTGCCGAAACCTCCAAAGAGCCTGTCGTTGCCAGCCCCGCCGATCAGTGTGTCATCGCCGGCTGCACCATTGAGTGTATTGTTGCCGCTGTTGCCGGTAATAGCGTTGTCCAGGGTGTTGCCGACGCCGTTGATATTCCCCGCACCGAGCAGGAACAGGTTTTCGACATTTTCTGCGAGCGTGAGGCTGACCGCCGTCTGCACGGTGTCAGTTCCGCCGCCGAAGGCTTCCACGACCTGATCTGCGATGGAGTCGACGACGTAGGTGTCATTGCCCGCCAATCCGGTCATCGTGTCGGCGCCGCCGCGGCCGTTGAGGACGTTGTTTCCGCTATTGCCGGTCATGACGTTGGCGACGCCATTGCCGGTGCCGTTGATATTACCGGCGCCAAGCAAGAAGATGTTTTCGACATTGTTTCCGAGTGTGAAGTCGACTGCGGTTTGCACGGTGTCCGTGCCATTGCCGACCGCCTCGGTGACCACGTCGGCGACGGAATCGACGACGTAGGTGTCGTTGCCGGCGAGCCCCGCCATGGTGTCGGCGCCGGCCCGGCCATTCAGCACATTGTTGCCGCTGTTGCCTGTCAGCAGGTTGGCGAGATCGTTGCCGGTGGCATTGATATTGCCGGCGCCGAGCAGCGTCAGGCGTTCTATCGTTGCAAGGGTGGCGAGCGAGCGGGTGATCGTCGACGTGATCGTATCGGTGCCGCCGGTATCGGTTACCGTGTCGTTTTCGTCGCCCAGTACATAAGTGTCGTTGCCGAGGCCGCCGTTGAGGGTGTCAGCCCCTGCCGCTCCGTCGAGGATGTTGTTTCCCGAATTGCCGTCGATGACATTCGCCAGACTATTGCCGATGCCGTTGATATTGGCGGTACCAAGCATGGACAGATTCTCGACATTGTTCCCGAGTGTGAAGCTGACGGCGGACTGAACCGTATCGGTCCCTTCGCCGACTCCTTCGATGACTTGGTCGGCGATCGAATCGACGACGTAGGTGTCGTTGCCTGCACGGCCGCGCATGGTGTCGCTCCCGCCGCGGCCGTTCAGCACGTCGTCATTGGCGCTGCCCAGCAGCGTGTCGGCATCTCCATTGCCGGTGAAGGTCCGGGTCGTCGCGGTGATGGTGCCGAGCACGTTGACAAAACCACCCTGGTTTCCGTCGTCGCCGGCCAAGTCGAGGAAAGCGTTGACGTCGCTCGCGGTGATCACGGAACCGCCAAGCTGGAACAGGTCGTCACCGGCCCGGATCGTCAGGATGTCGGTAATGGTGAACCCCGCGTCGAAGCGCACGGATTCTCCAGTGCGCAGGGTGACGTTCGGTACGCCTGCCGGGGATATGAGGGCGCTGATGAGGATCGATCCGGCGTTGTCGCCACCGATCGTCAGCGTGCCCGAGGTGAAAATGCGGTCCAGTTCGGCGTCCGACAGTTCCAGGGCGGCGGCGACGTCCGTTGCGCTACCCAGGATGATGGCCCGCCCGTCCGTCAGCGGGCGCAGCATGATGTCGCCGGCTGCGCTGATCCCGGACGTAGCGGCGATCGTCATGCGGTCCGAATTGACGACGACGCCACCGCCCGACGAGATCGCTATCGCCGTGGGGGCCTCCAGAAAGAGCAGGCCATTGGGCCCCGTGGTGAGGATGACAGTACCCGTTCCGAACGTGGAAAGGCCTGCATCGCCGCCGGTATCATCCAGGACGCTGATGTTCCGGCCGACATTGACCACGAGGTTTCCGCCGGTAGTGCCCGATTGACTGTCCGCGACCATGTCGGCGAAGCCGCTCAGCAGGACGTCGCGACCAGCGACCAGCGTCAGGTCGCCGTTGGCGCGGACGTCGTTGTCGAAATTGGCTCCCGCCGTGCCCAGAGATATGTCGCGGCCGGCGGTCAACGTGACGTCGCCGCCCGGAGCCGCGACCGCATCGCGGTCGACAGCGGACGTAATGTCCGAATCGAAGCCCAGGGCCGTGAGATTTACGTCACCTGAGATCGCCCCGCCATGGACGGATTCGAGGCCGTTCACGTCGCTCAGAGTGATCGTGCCGAGGTTCGTGAAATTGAGGTCGCCGGAGGTGGCCACACTGAGGCCGGACACCGAATCCGTCAGCCCGCCGACCTGAACCGCCCCGACATTGCTGATGGCGATGCCGCCCGTGTTTGTCTCGGCCTCGATGGCGCCAGTCTGCGTCTCGATGGCATTTCCGGGGGTGCCGACGCCGGTTCCCGCGCTCATCACGACAGAAGAGGCCTGTATGTCGACCGCAGCGTCGGAGCCGCCCTCGGTGATGCTGCCGTTGGCGACAAGCGTGACGGTGCTGCTCGTCGCGATGTTGTCAACCACGATCGAGTCCGGGCATTGTCCCGAATCCGCGAGATCGCCCACTTGCAGGCCTCCGGTCCCGAGCGAGTCCGTGATGTTGAGGGTGACGTTCACGCCGGGAACGGTCGCCTTGATGATCAGCTGGTCCGCCGGGTGCGCGATCACCGCGACGACCGTACCGTCGCCGTCCTTGACAACGGAGGTGGCATTGCCGGGCGTGCCATCGTCCTCGATGGTGTAGCTGCCGGCCTCACTCAAGATCAATGTCGTTGGCATGATGTAATCCTCGGCGCGCTGACGGCGGAAACCATTTTCCGTCGTGACGGAAGCGATTTTCAGTTCGAGAATAGCTGATGCCTTCTTGTATACGTCCGGCCGGTAATATTGGCAAGGATCGTTGCTCTGTGGCGCAAGCAAAGTTCGGCTATCGCCGGCGGGTATATTTGCGCAGCACAATTACTAATTGGTTCTGAACTGTAACCGAGGCCGGCAGACACCCGTATGCGCTCCGTCGGCCGATCTGCCGTCCCTCCCGCCCGCGCGACGGGAGGGATCGCGGCCTTGTCGGCGCGGTCTGTGCGTCCTACATCGTGTGGGACATCGATGGAGGCTCCGGATGATCCTTGACGCTGCAGGACTTGCCCTGCGCAATCTCTTCGCGCCGGAGACCCGGTCGGTCTTCTGGAAGGTGATCGGCCTCACGCTTCTGGTATTGGCCGGGCTGTGGTTTGCGCTGCGCGAGACCTTCGTCGCCTATGCCATGCCCTGGGTCGATCAGCTGATGCCCGGCATGCCGGAATGGGCGGGGTGGCTGACCTTCGTCTTCGGCATCTTCGCCAGCATCGGCCTGGCGCTGGCGCTTGCCCTGCTTCTTTCGTCCGTGACGGCGATCATTGCCGGGCTGTTCCTCGACGACGTGGCCGAGGTGATCGAGACGCGTGACTATCCGGGCGACCGGCCGGGCACGGCCATGCCGATCGGCGCGGCGATCCTGTCCTCGCTGAAGTTCTTCGGCATCGTGCTCGTCGGCAATATCATCGCCCTGATGCTGCTGCTCGTGCCGGGGATCAACATCATCGCCTTCTTCCTGGTCAACGGCTACCTGCTCGGCCGGGAATTCTTCGAGTTCGCCGCCATGCGCTTCCGTTCGCCCGACGAGGCGCGGCTGTTCCGCTCGCGCCATTCCGGAACGGTCTTCGCCGCCGGCCTGGTGATCTCCGCCTTCCTGGCGATCCCGATCCTCAACCTGCTGACCCCGCTGTTCGCCGCGGGCCTGATGGTGCATCTGCACAAGATGCTGTCGAAGCGAGAGGTCGTCGCCGTCTAGTCGGCCGGACCGATCACCTGCGGCGGCAACTCCACCAAGGGGGCCGGCACGTCGCAGGTCTTTTCCGGCGACTTGCAGATGTCGGCGATGACGCAGCGCTCACATTCCGGTTTGCGCGCCTTGCAGCAGTAGCGCCCGTGCAGGATCAGCCAGTGATGGGCGTGGAACAGCCAGTGCTTCGGGATGATCCGCATCAGCTTGTCTTCCACCTCGTCCGGCGTCCTGCCGGGGGCGAGGCGGATGCGGTTGGCGATGCGGAAGATGTGGGTGTCGACGGCGATCGTCGGGATGCCGAAGGCCATGGACATGACGACATTCGCGGTTTTGCGGCCGACGCCGGGCAGCGTCACCAGTTCCTCGCGGGTCTTCGGCACCTCGCCGCCATAGACGTCGACCAGGCGCTGCGAGAGCGCGATGACGTTTTTCGCCTTGTTGCGGTAGAGGCCGATCGTCCTGATGTAGTCGCGGACCTTTTCCTCGCCGAGATCGAGCATCTTCTGCGGCGTGTCGGCCACCTTGAACAGGGCGCGCGTCGCCTTGTTGACGCCGGCATCGGTCGCCTGGGCGGACAGCGCCACCGCGACGACGAGGGTGAACGGGTTGACGTGTGCCAGCTCGCCCTTCGGTTCCGGGCGCTGGATGGAGAAGCGGCGGAAGATCTCCTCGATCTCCGCCTTCGAATAGGCCGAGCGGACCGCGGGCTTGCGCTTCACGCTTGCGGGATTTGACTTTTTCAAAGTTTCGGTGCTGGATTTCTTCATCGGACTCGTCATGGACAATCTATAGTCGGCCCCAATGACCAAAGGCAATGTGAACCCCGCCGCAGAGCAGCCGATTTTCGCTGCCGAACTCGTGCCCTATCGTTCGCTCGGCCGGAAGGGTTTCCGCATCCTGCTGATGATCACCGGCGCGGTCTGCGCCGTGCATGCCGTGTTCTTCATGGCGACCGGCGCCTGGCCGATCGGCCTGTTCTTCGGCCTCGATTTCCTGCTGCTCTACGGCGCCTTCTGGCTCAACTACCGGTCGGGCCGGGCGCGCGAGGAGGTCTATGTCTCGCGCACCGATCTCGCGATCCTGAAATTCTCGCCCTCCGGCCGCCTGACCGAACATCGCTTCAATCCCTTCTGGGCGCGCTTCTTCGTCAGGCGCCACGACGAGATCGGCATCGTCTCGATGCAGGTGGCCGGGCAGGGTCGGCGCACCGATGTCGGCTCGTTTCTGAATCCCGACGACCGGGAGAGTTTTGCCCGGGCCTTCAAGGGCGCGCTGGCGACGGCGAAGCAGCGGATTTGAGCGCTTCGTAGGCGGATACCCCCTCTGCCCTGCCGGGCATCTCCCCCACAAGGGGCGAGAGCAATCTGGAGCACCCGCCTGCCGCATTCATACGCTTGCAAAGAAGCGAGAACGGCTTCGTGTGGGCGGCGAACTTGAGACACCATCTTGGGCTTCAGTCTGCATGACGGATGATCAGGCCGAGCGATATCCGCGCTGTGTTCTACCCCCTTGTGGGTGAGATGCCCGGCGGGGCAGAGGGGGGCTGGCTTGCGCAGACCGATGACTTCGCTCGCCCTGCCAGAAACGGGTGGCGCGTTGGCCTCGCGCGTGGTGAAGTCGGGTCATAGATGAGGATTAAGCCATGACCCTTGCTCAACAGATCGACCTTTCGACGACCACCGACATCACGCCCGAGGGCTCGGACTACGAGACCGTGCGCCGGGTGATCGAGATGCTGACGCTCGACTACCAAGCGCAGCCGTCGCTGGAGGTGATGGCGGCGCGGCTCGGGCAGTCGCCGAGCCAGCTGCAGAAGACCTTCACCCGCTGGGCGGGCCTCACGCCGAAGGGTTTCCTGCAGGCGGTGACGCTCGACCACGCCAAGCGGTTGCTCGGTCGGGAAGGCATGCCGCTGCTGGAAACATCGATCGAGCTCGGCCTGTCGGGACCTGGCCGGCTGCACGATCTCTTCGTCACGCACGAGGCCATGTCGCCGGGCGAATGGAAGGCGCGGGGGGCCGGGCTCACCATCCGCTACGGCTTTCATCCCTCACCCTTCGGCCTGGCGCTGGTGATGGTGACCGAGCGGGGTCTGGCGGGGCTGGCCTTTGCCGATCCGGGCGGGGAGGCTGCCTGCTTCGACGATATGGCCGAGCGCTGGCCGCATGCGAACTATGTCGCCGACCAGGCCGCGACCGCGCCCTATGCGGGCCGCATTTTCGATCCCGAGAAATGGTCCGGCGAGCAGCCGCTGCGCGTCGTGCTGATCGGCACGGATTTCCAGGTGCGGGTGTGGGAGAGCCTTCTCGAAATCCCGCTCGGCAAGGCGGTCACCTATTCCGACATCGCCGCCAGGATCGGCCAGCCGACGGCGAGCCGGGCGGTCGGTGCGGCGGTCGGCCGCAATCCGATTTCCTTCGTGGTGCCGTGCCACCGGGCGCTCGGCAAGAGCGGCGCGTTGACCGGCTATCACTGGGGTCTGACACGCAAGCGCGCCATGCTCGGCTGGGAGGCGGGAAAAATCTGCGGCTGAGCGTCGATGCGGATGGATCAATTAATCGATTAGATTCGTTTTCCCGCATTCTTGACTTTGCCATCTTCCGCTGGTGATAGTCGGCTCGAATTTTTCGGCCCCGACCCTTCCTCAACCGGGCCGCTTCGAAGAACAGGGATAACGATCATGACCTCCAAACTCGAACAGCTTCGCGCCATGACCACCGTGGTCGCCGACACCGGTGACATCGAGGCCGTCGCGCGCCTGAAGCCGGTGGACTGCACGACCAATCCCTCGATCGTTCTGAAGGCGCTCGGGACCGACGCCTTTGCCGACGCGTTCAAGGAAGCGATTACCTGGGGCAAGGCCAAGGGCGGTGCCGACGAGGCCGTGGTCGAGGCTATCGCCGATCGCCTGGCCGTTTCTGTCGGCGCGGCGCTGGCCGGGCTCGTGCCGGGCCGCGTGTCGACCGAGGTCGATGCCGACCTCTCCTTCGACACCAAGGCGTCGATCGAAAAGGCGCATGGGATCATCGCCGCCTACAAGGAGCGCGGCATCGAACGTGACCGCATCCTGATCAAGCTCGCCTCGACCTGGGAAGGCATCCGCGCGGCCGAAGTGCTGCAGGGCGAAGGCATCGACTGCAACCTGACGCTTCTCTTCTCCAAGGCCCAGGCGATCGCCTGCGCCGACGCCAACGTGTTTCTCATCTCGCCCTTCGTCGGCCGTATCCTCGACTGGTACAAGAAGTCGACCGGCGAGAACTACACCGCGGAGACCGATCCGGGCGTTCTCTCGGTGCGCTCGATCTACAACTACTACAAGTCGAACGGCATCAAGACGATCGTCATGGGCGCCTCGTTCCGCAATGCCGGCGAGATCGAAGCGCTGGCCGGTTGCGACCGCCTGACGATCAGCCCGCAGCTGCTCGACGAACTCGACGCCGCGACCGGCGACCTGCCGCGTTTGCTGTCGCCGGAAAGCGTCAAGGCCGAGCCGCGCATCTCGCTCGACGAGAAGGCCTTCCGCTGGGCGATGAACGAGGATGCCATGGCGACCGAAAAGCTCGCCGAAGGCATTCGCGGCTTTGCCAAGGATCTCGGCACCCTGCGCGCCCAGATCGCCAAGGCGCTGGCGGCTTAAGGCGCAAGGCATTTCTGATTGGCGGGCGTGGAGGATACCCCCCTCTGCCCTGCCGGGCATCTCCCCCTCAAGGGGGGAGATCGGCGTGTGGCGCGGTCCTCGCCAAGCTTACTGAACGGTCATAGTCTTTGTCATCGGTGATAAGGCCGACTTGCGGTCGTGTGCTACGCCGGAAGCCTCCGACCGCTGCCTCGCCGGTGGTCGGGCGAGCGGGCACCTTTCTGCCGATCTCCCCCCTTGAGGGGGAGATGCCCGGCAGGGCAGAGGGGGGTGTCTTCAGCGGCTTTTCAGGTTGGATTACCCATACGATTCCCGCCGCGACTCACCACCCCATCACGACATCGTCGGGAATGTGGAACGTCTCTTCGCCGTTGACGGTGACGATGGCGACGCCGCCCTGTTTGTGGCTGCGGACCTCTGCGCCGTCCTTGGCGGAAAACCGGCCGGCGCGATAGGTCAGCGCGCGGGTATAGCCGTCGGGAAAGGTCAGGTCGATCTCGGCGAAGGGGCCGTTGCGGACGATGCCGAAGGCGCAGGCGCCGATGCGGGCGTCGCCCGGCATCTGGCAGCGGATCGTGCCGGTGGCGTGATAGGCGGTTCCCGGAATGACGCGGTCCTCGTCGTCCTCAGGCAGCGCGCCGGCCGGCGGCACCCATTCGTCGGTGATGTAGCGACCGTTGACCCAGCCGCTGATGCTCGGCCGGTCATAGGTGGAAATCCGGCACCAGAAGCCGCCGTCGCGTTCGCGGCAACCCAGATTGCGCACCGGCTGGCCTTCCTGCAGCGCGCCGATGACCCGGAAGGCCGGGCCCGCTCCTGAGCGGATGTTCAGAACATCGCCGGGGATCAACCCGTAGACATGCCAGATCGCTGCATCGTCCGAAGGATTGCCGCCGAGATTCGGCGCCGGGATGACCAGCGGTTCCTGTGCTGGCGCGATGGCGGGCCAGGACAAGGTCGCCAGGGCGATCAGGACGGGCAGGATGCGGCGCATGCGGTTCTCCATGATTTGCGGCGACGATAGTACAGCGGCCAGTGCGTCGCCAGATTATCTCAGGCGAAGGTAAACGGGGGCTGTCGCGTGCGGGGCAAGCGGTGCGTACCGGAGGGACGCGTTGGCTGTACGATCGACACTGGCGCTACGGGGGCGCGGGCAGATATCGGCGGGATTTTCCCTATTCTTCAGGTTTTGAAAGAGGCCTTCGTCAGTCGGGGACGAGCGGTTTCGGGACCGCTTCTCCCCAGCGGGGAGAAGGTGGCGCGCAGCGCCGGATGAGGGGGGAGCGAAGCTCGGGCCACTCTCGCTGTACCATCCCGCCCCCTCATCGCCTCGCATTCGCTCGGCACTTCTCCCCGACGGGGAGAAGAGGGATTCACAAAAGAGGGGCTTCGTTTCCGTCGAACCTACGACGGGAATGCTGGTGCAATCGTCCAGCAAGCTCGGGCGTAGCGGTTCGCCACGCCGATTTTATCTCCTATCCGCGACCGAGCCTCAATGCGCGATCATCACGTGGCGGACAGCGGTGTAGTCCTCCAGCGCATAGACCGACATGTCCTTGCCGTAGCCGGACTGCTTCAGGCCGCCATGCGGCATCTCGTTGCAAAGCATGAAGTGGGTGTTGATCCAGGTGCAGCCGTAGCGGAGCCGCGCTGCGGTCTTCATGGCGCGGGAGATGTCCTTGGTCCAGACCGAGGAGGCAAGGCCATAATCGCTGTCGTTCGCCCAGGCGATCGCATCGTCGGTGTCCGAGAAGCGGGTGACCGAGACGACCGGGCCGAAGACTTCGCGGCGCACGATCTCGTCGTCCTGCAGCGCGCCGGCGATGACGGTCGGGGCGTAGAAGAAGCCCTTTTCGCCCGACACCTTGCCGCCGGTGACGACCTCCATGTGGCTGTGCTCGGAGGCACGGGTGACGAAGCTTTCGACGCGGTCGCGCTGGCGCCTGGAGATCAGCGGGCCGATCTCGTTTTCGGTGTCGTCGGCCTGGTTGAACTTCAGCGTCGAGACGGCCGAGGCGAGGTCGGCGACGAAGTTGTCGTAGATCTTGTCGGAGGCGTAGATGCGGCAGGCGGCGGTGCAGTCCTGGCCGGCATTGTAGAAGCCGAAGGTGCGGATGCCGGCGACGACGGCTTCGAGGTCGGCATCGTCATAGACGATGACCGGGGCCTTGCCGCCGAGTTCGAGATGGGTGCGCTTGACCGACTTGGCGGCGGCGGCCAGCACCTTCTTGCCGGTGGCGATGTCGCCGGTGATGGACACCATGTTGACCTTGCCATGGTTGATGATGGCGTTGCCGACGCTTTCGCCGCGGCCGAGCACGACGTTGACCACGCCTTCCGGCAGGATGTCGGCGAGCAGCTTGGCCAGCTTCAGGGCGGTGAGCGGGGTCTGTTCGGACGGCTTGAAGACGACGGTGTTGCCCCCGGCGATCGCCGGCGCTAGCTTCCAGGCCATCATCATCAGCGGATAGTTCCACGGTGCGATCGAACCGACGATGCCGACCGGATCGCGGCGGATCATCGAGGTGTGGCCGGGCAGGTATTCACCGGCGACCGGGGCGTGCAGCGAGCGGATGGCGCCGGCGAAGAAGCGCCAGCAGTCGACGATGGCCGGGATTTCGTCATTCAGGACGGCATTGATCGGCTTGCCGCAGTTGAGGCTTTCCAGTGTGGCGAAGCCGGCGGCATCCTGCTCGATCGCGTCGGCGATCTTCAAGAGATAGGCGGAACGCTGCGACGGGGTGGTGGCGGACCAGCTGTCGAAGGCCTTTTCGGCGGCATCGACGGCGGCGTCCACCTGGGCGAGCGAGGCCTCGGGCAGGGAGAGAATGGTCTCGCCGGTCTTCGGGTTCAGAACCTTTTCCTCGATCTCGGTGCCGGCCTCGAATTTCGAGCCGATCAGCATTTGCGTGTCCATGTCGTTCTCCCTCAACGTATCGAGTTGTCTTTGATGTTATTTGCCGCTGCCGGAAATCTGGTCGGTGTCGCGGGTCAGGTAATAGGCGGCCAGGATCGGCAGGAGCGTGACGATCACCACCAGCATGGCAACCACATTGGTGACCGGGCGCTGGCGCGGGCGGATCAGTTCTTCGAGCATCCAGATCGGCAGCGTCGACTGTTGGCCGGCGGTGAAGGTCGTGACGATGACCTCGTCGAAGGACAGCGCGAAGGCGAGCATGCCGCCGGCGAGAAGGGCCGTCGCAATATTCGGCAGCACCACGTAGCGGAAGGTCTGGAAGCCGTCGGCGCCGAGATCCATCGACGCCTCGATCAGCGAGCCCGAGGTGCGGCGGAAGCGGGCGACCGCGTTGTTGTAGACGACGACGACGCAGAAGGTCGCGTGGCCGAGGATGATCGTCCACATCGAGAACGGGACGTCGGCGAGCGAGAAGGCCGAGCGCAGCGCGATGCCGGTGATGATGCCGGGAAGCGCGATCGGCAGGATGACCAGCAGCGAGATCACTTCACGGCCGAAGAACTTGGTGCGCGAGACGGCGGCCGCGGCCAGCGTGCCGAGCAGCAGCGCAACGGCGGTGGCGATCGAGGCGACCTTGACCGAAAGCGTCAGCGCTTCCCACACGTCCGGCCGGTTCCAGGTGACGGCGAACCACTTGGTGGTGAAGCCCGGCGGCGGCCACTGGAAGCTCTTTTCCTCGGTGGTGAAGGCGTAGACGAAGATCAGGAGGATCGGCAGGTGCAGGAACAGGAGCCCGCCGGCGGCTGCGATCTTGAGGGGCCATCCGGCCGAGGATCGATCAGAGCGCATCGAAAGCCCCCATGCGTTTGGCAGCCCAGAGATAAAGGCCCATGATGACGATCGGCACGACCGAGAAGGCGGCGGCGAGCGGCACGTTGCCGGCCGTGCCCTGCTGGGCATAGACGGCCTGGCCGATGAAAAGGCGCGAGGAGCCGACGATCTGCGGGATGATGTAGTCACCGAGCGTCAGCGAGAAGGTGAAGATCGAGCCGGCGATGAGGCCGGGGAGCGCCAGCGGCAGAAGCACGTGGCGGAAAGTCTGGTTCGGCCGGGCGCCGAGATCGCCCGAGGCCTCGATCAGGTTGCCGGGCACACGCTCGAGCGCTGCCTGGACCGGCAGGATCATGAAGGGCAGCCAGACATAGACGAAGACGAGAAAGGTGCCGATATAGCTGATCGACAGCGAATTGCCGCCGATCACCGGGATCGCCAGGATGGCGTCGAGCAGCCAGGTCAGGTGCAGTTGCGCGAAGATCCAGGTGAGGATGCCTTCCTTGGCGAGGATCAGCTTCCAGGCATAGACCTTGACCAGATAGCTCGACCAAAGCGGCAGCATGACGCCGAGATAGAAGAAGGCCTTCCATTTGCCGGTGGCGTAGCGGGCGGCATAGTAAGCGATCGGGAAGGCGAGCACGGCGGAGGCGAGCGTGACGACGGCGGCCATCAGCACGGTACGGAGGATGATGTCGAAATTGGCCGGGTTGAGCAGCTGGCCATAGGTGGCGAGCGTCGGCTCGTAGTTGATCATTCCGGAGAATTCGTCGATCGAAAAGAAGCTCTGCATCAGCAGGGCGACCAGCGAGCCGACATAGATGATGCCGAGCCACAGGAGCGGCGGGATCAGCATCAGCGCGAGCAGCAGGTTGGGGCGGCGCCAGAACAGGTCCGACAGGCGCCCCATGACGCCGCCGCGCCCCGGCAGGATCGATGTGGTGGCGACCTCGCTCATGCCGCGTCGTCCATGTAGTGCAGGTCGGAGGGCTGCCAGGAAAGCCCGGTCGCGGCGCCGATGTCCGGCACCGGCTGGCCCGCCGGCACCATGACCGACAGGACGATATTGCCGGCTCCTACCGTGACGCGGGTGGCGGCGCCGAGGAAGCTGTGCGAGCGCACGGTCGCGGGAATACCGCCGGCCATCAGGCGGATGGCCTCCGGGCGCAGGCTTGCCCATTTCGCCTCGCCGCCGAGCTTCAGCATCTCGGCCGGGGCGATGACGTTGGAGGAGCCGACGAAATCGGCGACGAAGCGGGTCTTCGGATGGTTGTAGATTTCTTCCGGCGTGCCGGCCTGAACGATCTTGCCGTCGTTGAACACGGCGACGCGATCGGCCATCGACAGTGCCTCGCCCTGGTCATGGGTGACGAAGATGAAGGTGATGCCGAGCGAGCGCTGCAAGGTCTTCAGCTCTTCCTGCATCTGCTCGCGCAGCTTGAGGTCGAGCGCGCCGAGCGGTTCGTCGAGAAGGAGCACCTTCGGCTTGTTGACGAGCGCGCGGGCGAGCGCGACGCGCTGGCGCTGGCCGCCCGACAGCTGGCCCGGCTTGCGCGCGCCGTAGCCCGGCAGCTTGACGAGGTCGAGCGCCTGTTCGGCGAGCTGCAGCCGTTCGGATTTCTCCACGCCCTTGACCATCAGCCCGTAGGCGACGTTGTCGAGGATGTTGAGATGGGGGAAAAGGGCATAGTCCTGGAACACCGTGTTGACGTGGCGGCGATAGGGCGGCACGCCTTCGGCCGTTTCGCCGAAGATCTCGATATGGCCGGAAGTCGGCTGTTCGAAGCCGGCGATCAGGCGCAGGCAGGTCGTCTTGCCGGAACCGGAGGGTCCGAGCATGGCGAAGAACTCGCCGGGCGCGATTTTCAGGTCGACGGCATCGACGGCTTTGACGGCGCCGAAATGGCGCGACACCTGCGTGAATTCAACGGCTGCGGTCATAGGTACTCCGGATGGTTTTGGATGGCCTCGACGCGTCGACCTCTTCTCCCCAGCGGGAGAAGTGCCGAGCGAATGCGAGGCGATGAGGGGGCGGAACGCTCGGCCCCCTCATCCGCCCTTCGGGCACCTTCTCCCCGCTGGGGAGAAGGGGATTTTAGCGTCCGCCGATCACGCCGATGTAGTCAGATACCCAGCGGTGATACGGCACACATTCGCCCTGGCTTTCGCACTTCGAAGTCGGCGTCTTCCAGAAGCTGATCTTCTCGAAATTGTCGTAGCCGTTGGTCGTGCAGCCTTCGTCGGTCAGCAGTTCATTGCCCTTGCAGGCGGCAGGAACCGAGGGAACGGTGCCGAACCAGGCGGAGACGTCGCCCTGGACCTTGGGCGAGAGCGAATGCTCCATCCACATGTAGGCGCAGTTCGGGTGCTCGCTGTCGGCGTGCAGCATGGTGGTGTCGGCCCAGCCGGTGACGCCTTCTTCCGGGAAGGTGGAGGCGATCTTGGCGCCTTCGGCCTTCATCAGGTTGACCTGGAACGGCCAGGAACCGGAAGCCACGACGCCTTCGTTCTTGAAGTCGTCGATCTGGATCATGGCGTCGTGCCAGTAGCGGCCGACCAGCGTGCGCTGGACGCGCAGCAGGTCGAGGGCGGCCTTGTACTGGTCCTCGTTCAGCTCGTAGGGGTCCTTGATGCCAAGTTCCGGCTTGTGCTTCATCAGGTAGAGGGCGGCGTCGGCGACATAGATCGGGCCGTCATAGGCCTGGACGCGGCCCTTGTTGGACTTGCCGTCGGCGAGCGTCATTTCCTCGAAGACGACCTTCCAGCTGGTCGGCGCTTCCTTGAAGGCTTCGGTGTTGTACATCAGCACGTTCGGGCCCCAGACATAGGGCGTGCCGTAGTGAACGCCGTCCTTGGTGTGCCAGGGCGCGTTCTGCAGGCGCTCGTCGATGGTCTTCCACGACGGGATGAGGTCTGTGTTGATCGGCTGGACGCGCTTGCCGGCGACGAGGCGGAGCGACGCGTCTCCCGAGGCGGTGACGAGGTCGAAGCCGCCTTCGTTCATCAGGGCGACCATTTCGTCCGAGGTCGCGGCGGTCTTGACGGTGACCTTGCAGCCGGTGTCGGCTTCGAACTTGGTGACCCAGTCGTAATTCTTGTCGGTTTCGCCGCGCTCGATATAGCCGGCCCAGGCGACGATGGAGAGCGCGCCTTCACCCTTGCCGAGTTCCTTCAGCGGTTCCTGGGCGATGGCATTGGTGGCGAAGCTGGCAACGGCGATGATTGCGGTGCAGGACTGCAATAACTTTCTCATAGCGATTTCTCCCGGTTGGGGGCCGCCTTGTCGCGGCGTTTGTTCCCGAGGATCAAGGTGACGCGAAATCGCCGCATTCGCAAATTCATTTGTCAGAAAGTCGCTATCGGTTTTTCCGAAAGGTAAGGCATGAAGACCCCTCCCCAACCCCTCCCCACAAGGGGGAGGGGCCTTTCCGCGAAAGCTGCGGCAGGTTCAGGGCAGAACGGTCCCACGCGTGTTCTCCCCCCTTGTGGGGGAGATGGCCGGCAGGCCAGAGGGGGAGTCCACCAAGAATATGAGATTTAACGTCCCCGCCCGCTTCTGAGAGCCTCGGCTATGCCGACGAAGTCGCGGGCGGATTGCGGCAGGCTCGAGCCCTTGCGCCAGACCATGCCGACCTGGACGACCGGCAGGGCGCCGGAGACGTCGCGGCTTTCGATGCGGTCGCCTTCCAGCGACCAGGGGCGGTAGACGAGGTCGGGCAGGAGCGCCACGCCGGCGCCGGTCGCGACCAGGCTGCGCACTGCTTCGACCGAGCGGGTGCGGAAGGCGACGTGCGGGCGGGCGCCGAGCGCCGAGAGGAGCTTGCCGGTGTTTTCCTCGATTTCGTCGACGGTCAGCATGATCAGCGGTTCGCGGGCGATGTCGGCGATCGAGATGATGTCGGCGGAGACGAGCGGGTGGCCCATGGGCAGCCACAGGCGGTAGGGCGAGGTTTCGAGGATTTCGGCCTGCAGCGCCATGCGGTCGCGCAGGTTGGAGATGACCATGACGGCGACGTCGAGTTCGCCGCCGATCAGCAGGTGTTCGAGATACGAGCCATTGTCCTCGATGGCCGAAACCTCGACGCCGGGGCAGGCGCGGCGATAGCGGGCGAGCAGGTCGGAGAGCACGTAGCCGGCGACCAGCGAGGTGACGCCGATATTGAGCGTGCCGCCTGTGTTTTCCTGGGTCTCGGAAAAGGCGTTGCGCGCATCGGAGACGGTCGCCAGGATCTTGGTGGCGTGGCGCAGGAACTGGTGGCCGTTATGGGTGATCGACAGGCCGCGCGGATGGCGGTCGAACAGTTCGACGCCGAGATCGCCCTCCAGTTCCTTGATCGCCTCGGTCACCGAGGACTGCGAGATCGACAGGTTCTGGGCCGCCCGCGTCACGGAGCCCTGCTCGGCGACGGCGATGAAATACTGCAGCTGGCGAAGCGTGAAGGCCATGGCGCCGTTAGAGCATGGGCGGTGGCGCAAGGGCAAGCGGCAGGAGTTGCTGGCTGGCCACGACGTCCCTCGGCTTCGTCTGCCGCAGGGCAGGTGTGCAAAGTTCCGACTTTGCAAATGACAAGAGACGTATACGATCGATTCGCCGCTCTCCCTGTGGCGCTCCCGTTTTCGCCCGTCCCAGGTCAGCCGGTTTCATGAAGTCCACGCCGCTCGGCTATGCCTTCGCCATCATCGCCTTCACCATATTTTCGGTGCAGGACGCCGTCTCGAAGCATCTCGGCATGTACTATCCGCCGGTGCTGGTGGCGATGTTCCGCTATTGGGCGTTCGCGATCTTCGCCATCCTGTTCGCCATGCGGGCACGCGGCGGGCTGAGGGCGGCGGTCGCTACCAGACGCCCGGTCCTGCAGATCGCCCGCGGCCTGCTGCTGGCCGTGCAGATCCCGATCGCCATCACCGCTTTCGCCAAGGTCGGGCTTGCCCAGTCGCAGGCGATCTTCGCCTCCGGGCCGCTGATCGTCGCGCTGCTGTCGGTGCCGATCCTCGGCGAGAAGGTCGGATGGCGGCGCTGGACGGCCATCGGGGTCGGCCTGTGCGGCGTACTGCTGATCCTGTCGCCCAGCGGCGACCAGTTCAGTCCGCTGGTGATCCTGCCGATCTCGACGGCCGTGATCGGCGCGCTCTACGGACTGATGACGCGGCTGGTCAGCCGGGTGGACGGGCCGATGACGAGCTTCTTCTATATCGGCACGGTCGGTGCGGTGGCGCTGTCGATTGCCGGGCCGTTCTTCTGGACGGAGATTTCGCCGTCCGACTGGAAATGGATGATCCTGCTCTGCTGCACCGGAATTGCCGGTCACTATCTGCTGATCAAGGCCTATGACAATCTCCATGCCGTGGCGGTCCAGCCGATCACCTATCTGCAGCTTGTACTGGCCTCCGGTATCGCCGTCCTCGTCTTCGGCGAGGTGCTGCGGGCCAATATGGTGATCGGCGCGGCGATCGTCGTCGGCGCCGGGCTGTTCACGGTCTGGCGGGAAAACGTGCTGGCAAGGCGCAACGCACTCTAGGCAGCTATCGATCTGTGACGCCCATCGCCGAATGGTAGCGTGTGGCGCGCATGCTGCTATCCGCGACCATTTTCGGGTGTATCGGGAAGGTACGTGTGCTTTCCATTGACGGATTTGTTCCCGGCTTGGGAAAAGGATCGGATCGATTCTTTAATCAATTTAGAGGTGCCGGGACGGCTGGTTTGGCCGTCGCGGTGTCTCCGGGAGGCCCTGCATGAACAACGCCCGTCTCGCGCATCGTATCCGTCTGTCGTCGACGAGCGCCCTGGCGCTGTCCCTTGCCGCCGGTTTTTCCGGCGCAGCGCAGGCCGATTCCGTCTACTGGAGCGGCGGCACCAATGACTGGTTCGTCGACAGCAACTGGGTCTGGGACGGGCACACGCCGAATGCCGGCGACACCGCTCGCATCGATGCGCCCGGCGTGGTGATCGACGGCGCCGGCGCCAATGTCGGAACGCTGTTCCTTGGGCTTGGCGGCGCGGCCGATCTGACCATGGAGGACGACCTGACGTCGGATTCCGTGTCGCTTGGCTGGAACAGCGGTTCGACGGGGTCGGCCACCATCACCGGAGCCGGCAATGACTGGACCAATTCCGGGGCGATCTATGTCGGCAATGGCGGCGACGGCGTCATCAGCATCCTGGACGGCGCGGCGGTCACCACCGGGGAAATGAACATTGCGTCCGGCACGACATCGACCGGCACGGTCAACCTTCAGGACAATGCCAGCCTGACCACTTCCGGCCTTCTCTATGTCGGCTTCGGCGGCGACGCCTCCAGCGGCGGCCATGGCTATCTCAACATCCTCTCCGGTTCCGACGTGACGAGCGCCGACAGCATCATCGCCAACGGCACCAATACCATCGGAGAGGCCCTGGTCAGCGGGACCGGCTCGACCTGGACCACGACGGGTGGCCTGCTTGTCGGCGGCGGCGGGATGGGTACGCTGGACGTGATCAATGAAGGCTTTGTCCAAAGCGGCACCGCGACCATCGCCAATCTGGCCTCCGCCTCGGGTAGCAGCGTCAATGTCGACGGCCTCGGCAGCCAATGGTTGGTGCGCGGCGATCTCTATCTCGGCGCGAGCGGCTCCGGCACTCTCAATGTCACGGTTAATGCCAACGTCGACCTTGGCGCGGCCTATCTGGGTTACACCGCCGCCGGCAGCGGTGCAATCGTCGTCGACAACGCGATCCTTTCCATCGCCGACCGCATCGGCATCGGCTACAACGGCACCGGGTCGCTGACGATCCGCAACGGCGCATTTGTCCGTTCGGATGGCGCGATCCTCGGCTGGAACGCGGCCTCGACCGGCACAGCCACTGTGACCGGCGCCGGCAGCCGTTGGCGCAATACGGGCACGCTCTATGTCGGCAATCTGGGCGACGGTTTCTTGACTATTGCCAGTAACGCAGACGTCTCGAGCACCGACGGTTATGTGGGCACCGAGGCCGGTTCCGACAGTGAGCTTCTGGTAACGGGCTCAGGGTCAGGCTGGACATTGAGCGGGGCCTTCTTCGTCGGTCACAATAGTGGCGCGGAAGGAACGGTTACCATCGCCAATGGTGGCTACGTCGGCAGCGCGCAGGGCATTCTCGGCGACCTCGCCGGCTCGGTGGGCACCATGACCGTGACCGGTTCGAGGTCGATGTGGGCGGCCGTCGTCGATCCGGCCATGCTCTATTCCGGCGATCTCAATGTCGGTCGCCATGGGACCGGTCATCTTTCGGTCGTCAATTCCGGCGCGGTCTACGGCAACCGCCTGCATATTGGAAATGAAGTCGGCTCGTCCGGCACGGTCATCGTCTCTGGCCCCGGCTCCACCTTGGCGTTGGACGACCGCTTGTCGATCGGCATCGAGGGTGACGGCGAACTGACCGTCGCCAATGGAGCAACGGTGCGCGCCGATCGCATCGTCATAGCAGACGATGCCGGTTCCAGCGGTATTCTCAACATCGGTGCGGCAGCCGGCGATGCTGCGGCGACCAGGGGTGTCATCGACACAGACACCGTCATCTTCGGAGACGGCGACGGTGAGATCGTCTTCAACCACACGGCGACCGACTATGTATTCGGTGCGGACGTGACCGGTACCGGCATGTTGTCCTTCCTGTCCGGTGCCACCGAGCTGACGGGCAATTACTCCGGCTTCACCGGCGATCTGTCGATCGACGGCGGGCTGGTATCGATCAATACCGACATGCGTTCGGCCGTCGTCAGCGTGCTTGACGGCGAACTGACCGTCGCCAATGGTGTAACGTTAAGCGCCGACCGTATCGTCATCGCCGACGATGCCGGTTCCAGCGGTATCCTCAACATCGGTGCGGCAGCCGGCGACGCGGCTGCGACTGCCGGCGTCATCGACACCGACACCGTGATCTTCGGCGACGGCGACGGCGAGATCGTCTTCAACCATACGGCAACCGATTATGTCTTCGGGGCGGATGTGACGGGCACGGGCACGCTGTCCTTCCTTTCCGGCATCACCGAACTCACCGGCGACTATTCTGCCTTCACCGGCGGCCTGTCGATCGAGGGCGGACTAGTATCGGTCAACACCGACACGCTGTCGGTTGTGGCCAACGTGCTCGACGGCGCAACGCTCGGCGGCACCGGTACGCTCGGCAATGTCGCGGTGGCGAGCGGCGGCACGGTGGCTCCTGGCAATTCGATCGGCACGATCAGCGTCGGCGACATCACCTTCGCCTCCGGTTCGTTCTACTCGGTCGAGGTCGACGACCTCGGCAACAGCGATCTGATCGATGCCTCCGGGACGGCCACCATCGACAGCGGCGCAACCGTGACCGTCGGACCGGAGAACGGCACGGACGACGGTTCGACCTACACGTCCGGCACCGTCTACACGATCCTCAGCGCGGCGGGCGGCGTGAACGGCAGCTTCGGCACGCTGACCGACAGCTTCGCCTTCCTCGACGGTCGGCTGACCTATGATGCCGACAATGTCTTCCTCACCCTGCTGCGCAATGACATCGCCTTCTCCAGCCTCGCCGAGACGCGCAACCAGGTCGCCGTCGGCACCGCGCTGGAATCGCTGGCGATCGGGGATGCGCTCTACGACGCCGTCGTCGGACTTGGCGCCGCCGATGTGCAGGGCGCCTTCGACGACCTGTCCGGCGACATCCACGCCTCGACCAAGGGCATGCTGGTCGACGACAGCCACTATGTCCGCGATGCGTTCAACGCCCGGTTGCTCGGCGACTCTTCGCAAGGCCATGGTTTCTGGACCTCGGCCTTCGGCGCCTGGGCACGCTCCGAAAGCGACGGCAATGCCGGATCGCTCGCCCATTCGACGGGGGGCTTTGCCGGCGGTGCGGACACCGTTCTCGCCGACGAATGGCGGATGGGTTTCGCCGGTGCCTACAGCCAAACGTCCTTCGACGAGGCATCGCGCGGTGCCTCGGGCACGTCCGACAACGCTTCGCTCGGCCTCTATGGCGGCCGCTCCTTCGGTGCGCTCGATCTCCGCTTCGGCGCGGCCTATACCTGGCACGAGATTTCCACCGAACGCACGGTTGATGCCGGCAGTCTCGATGACCGCAACGAAGCGGATTACGACGCCCGCACGGCGCAATTGTTCGGCGAGGCGAGCTACGACATCGACACCAGCCTCGGCCGGATTTCGCCCTTTGCCGGTCTCGCCTATGTTCATCTGCGCACCGACGGCTTCACCGAAACGGGCGGCGTGACGGCCGTTTCCGTCGAAGCGGACAGCTATGACACGACCTATGGCACGCTCGGACTGCGCGGTGAGGCGCCGCTCGCACTTGGCGATACCAAGGCCGTGCTGCACGGCATGGTCGGCTGGCGCCACGACTTCGGCGACGGTCTGCCGGATGCGCGACTGGCCTTTGCCGGCAGCGACAGCTTCACCGTCTACGGCGTGCCGTCAGCGCGCGACGTCGCGGTGATGGAAGCCGGGTTCTCGGTTCCCGTCAGCGAGAATGCGCTGCTTGGCCTCAGCTATGCGGGCCAGGCCGGCGAAGGCGAGTGGGAACAGCAGGTCAAGGGGCGCCTGGACGTTCGCTTCTGATCTGCAATATGCCTGGCAAGGGCCGCCGCAGCGGCCTTGCTGGCGATTCTTAAGCTGTAGCCGCCTGGCACGTCATGCCGGATCGGCGATCTTGCGCAGTTCGGTCAGCCCGACCGGTGCGACCGAGCGGAAATCCAGGCCGTAGACGCGGCTGGCGAAATCGCGCTTCACCCGCTCGATCTGGGCGGCCTCGCCCTTGATCCGGGCGCGCAGCAGCGGGTCGCGCGTGCCGGTGATCGCCATCGACTTGTTGACCACCCAGCCATAGGGCTCGATTTTGGCGCGGCGGAGGTCTTCCTGCAGCGCGCCGGCCTCGGAGACCGGCGTGGTTTCCGGCAGGGTGACGAGCAGGACGCGCGTATAGGCCGGGTCCTGCAGGCGCATCAGGGGCGTGACCATGCGGCCGGGGGCGTTTTCGTCGAGATGCCGCGTCATCTGGCGGTGATAGGCGCCGGTCGCGTCGAGCAGCAGCAGGGTATGGCCGGTCGGCGCCGTGTCGATGACCACGAAGCTGCTCCGCGCCTCACCGACGACGCGGGAGAAGGCGTGGAAAACGGCGACTTCCTCGGTGCAGGGGGAGGCCAGATCCTCGCGCAGCAGGGCCTTGCCGTCCTCGTCGAGGTCGCGGCCCTTGGTGGTCATGATCTTGTCGATGTAACGCGCGGTCTCTGCTTCCGGATCGATGCGGTCGACGGTCAGGCCCGGCATGGCGTCCGAGCCGACGACGAAGGAAAGGTGGGCCGCCGGGTCGGTGGTCGTCAGGTGGACGGAATGGCCGCGGGCGGCCAGCCCGACCGCCACGGCGGCCGCCACCGTCGTCTTGCCGACACCACCCTTGCCCATGACCATGACGAGACCCTTGCCGCCCGCTGCGATGTCGTCGACCAGCGTCGAGAGACTCGGCAGGTCGGTGACGGCGGGGAGGTCGCCGGCGGTGGAACCGGTCAGATCGTCCTGTGGCGCGAAGAGGGCGCGCAGGGCTTCGAGGCCGACCATGTCGAAGGATTTCAGCGGCACCTCGTCGCGCGGCAGGGATGCGAGGGAGGCGGGCAGTTCGGCCAGCGCTGCCGTCTGTTCGGCGGCGAAGGCGGTCGCAACGGTGTCGTTCGGATCGGAGGGCGTGAAGCGGCCGTTGACGGCGAGCATCTGGTTGGAGAGGCCGAGTTCGGCGAGCTCTCCGGCGGTGCGCGCGGCCTCGCGGATGGCGCCGCGGTCGGCACGGGTTACCAGCACGATGGTGGTCCGGGCCGGATCTCCCAGGCAGTCGAGTGCCTCGCGGAAACGGTCCTCCTGCATTTTCAGGCCGGAATGCGGTCCAAGGCATGAGGCGCCGCGCTCGTTGGCCTCGAGGAAGCCGGTCCAGGCCTTGGGCAGGCTGAGCAGTCTCAGCGTATGGCCGGTCGGCGCGGTGTCGAAGATGATGTGGTCGAATTGCGGATTGTCGTCGGCGAGCAGGCCGACGAACTCGTCGAAGGCGGCGATCTCGGTGGTGCAGGCGCCGGACAGCTGTTCGCGCACGGTCGCCTTGTCCTTGTCGGTGGCGGCCGGCCCCATCTGGTCGAGCACGCGGCCGCGGTAGTCTTCTGCCGCCGTTTCCGGGTCGATGTTCATCGCCGACAGGCCGGACACGCCCGGCACCGGCGTCGGATCGCTGCCGAGCGCTACGCCGAGCATTTCGTCGAGATTGGAGGCCGGGTCGGTGCTGACCAGCAGGACCTTCAGTCCCTTGTCGGCCAGCGCGATTGCAGTGGCGCAACTGATCGAGGTTTTGCCGACGCCACCCTTGCCGGTGAAGAACAGGTGGCGGTTCGGTCTGGTCAGCAGCGTCATGGATGTCATCGGGCTCGCTCCTTGCTCAGGCGTGACGCTAACCCTAGACGACTGCGGAAGGAAGCGACTTGACTCAAGGCAAATCCGGCAAGCCTAACCGTCAGTCTCCGGCACCGGCTGCCTGCGCATGTCGCGGGCCTTCCACACAGTGCGCAGGAAGGCGAGGATGAACATGCCGGTCATCAGCAGGACGATGGTCGGCGCCGGTGCGCTGTCGATCAGGAAGCTCAGATAGATGCCGAGCACGGTTGCGGTGACGGCAACGACGACGGCGGCGACCAGCATGGTCTGGAACCGTCGGGTGATGAGGAAGGCGATGGCGCCGGGGGCGACCAGCATGGCAACCGAGAGGATGATGCCGACGGCCTTCAGCGCGCCGACCACGGTCAGCGACAGCACGGCCAGCAGGCCATAGTGCAGGAGCCGGACCGGCAGGCCGATGGCGCGGGCGTGCTGCGGATCGAAGGCATGAGCCAGAAGGTCCTTGCGCAGGATCACCAGGAATGCGGTCGCGGCAAGGGCGATCAGGCCGGTCTCGATCAGGTCCGAGGGCAGGATGCCGAGCATGTCGCCGAACAGGATATGGTCGAGATGGACGTCGGATTCGACCTTGACGAAAAGCACGATGCCGAGACCGAACATGCCGGAGAACACGATGCCGAGCACCGTGTCTTCCTTGATCCGGCTGTTCTCCTTCACATAACCGGTGGCGAGCGCGCAGATCATGCCGGCGACGAAGGCGCCGATTGCGAGCGGCAGGCCGACCATGTAGGCGATGACGACGCCGGGTAGCACGGCATGGGACACCGCATCGCCCATCAGCGACCAACCCTTCAGCACCAGGAAGCAGGAGAGCAGTGCCATCGGCACGGCGATCATCAGGGTCACGGCGAAGGCCGAGAGCATGAAGGGCAGCTGGAACGGCAGAAGCAGGAGTTCGAAGGTCTCGTTGTTCATGGCGTCGGCTCCAGGGCCTCAGCCGCGCGCCGGCGCGCGGCGATGAGGCCGTGCTTCGGGGCGAATACGAAGGCCAGCAGGAAGAGTGCGGTCTGCAGCACGACGATGACGCCGCCGGTGGCCCCGTCGAGGAAATAGCTCGCATAGGCGCCGGTGAAGCTCGTTCCGGCGCCGATCAGGAAGGCGAGCACGATCAGCCGCTGGAAGCGGTCGGTGAGCAGATAGGCGGTGGCGCCCGGCGTCACCACCATGGCGACGACGAGGAAGGCGCCGACGGTCTGGAGGGCAGCGACCGTCGAGCCGGCGAGCAGGGTGAAGAAGACGATCTTCAGGAGGTCGGGGCGCAGGCCGATCGAGCGGGCATGGTTCTCGTCGAAGAAGGCGACCATGAAGTCCTTCCACTTGGCGGTCAGCACCACGAGGCTGACGCCGCCGATCAGCACGAGCTGCAGCGTGTCGGCCGGGGTGATGGCAAGGATGTTGCCGAGCACGATGGTCTGGATGTTCACCGAGACCGGCGAGAGCGACACCATGAACAGGCCAAGGCCGAAGAAGGAGGTGAAGATCAGGCCGATGATCGCGTCTTCCTTGAGCCGCGTGCGCTGGTTGAGGAAGAGCATGGCGGCGGCGGCGAGCCCGCCGGAGATGAAGGCGCCGAAGGCAAAGGGCAGGCCGAGCATGTAGGCGCCGGCGACGCCCGGGACGATGGCGTGCGAGAGGGCGTCGCCGATCAGCGACCAGCCCTTCAGCATCAGATAGGCGGAGAGGAAACCGCAGACCCCGCCAACGAGTGCACTCACCAGGATGGCGTTGCGCATGTAGTCGTAGGTGAAGGGCTCAAGCAGAAGGCTTGTCATCGGCTTTTCCCGTCTGCGGCTTGCCGTAGATGACGAAAGGACGTTCGTCATCGGTGATGACCTTGAGCTGGCGCGCATCGGCGTCGTCATGCAGGTCGGCGCCGCCGAGAACGAAGTGGCGCAAGGCCCCACCGAAGGCTGTCTTCAGGTTCTCCTCGGTGAAGGTTTCCTCGGTCGGGCCCGACGCGATCACCGTGCCCTTGACGAAGATGGTGCGGTCGCAGAATTCCGGCACGCTGCCGAGATTGTGGGTCGAGACCAGCATGACGCGGCCTTCGGCGCGCAGGTCCCGCATCAGCGCGACGATTTGTTCCTCTGTGTTGACGTCGACGCCGGTGAAGGGTTCGTCCAGCAGGATCACCTGTCCTTCCTGGGCGAGCGCGCGGGCGAGGAAGACGCGCTTGCGCTGGCCGCCGGACAGTTCGCCGATCTGGCGCTTGCGGAAATCGCTCATGCCGACCCGCGCCAAAGCGTCGGCGACCATCTTGTGGTCGTTGCGCGACGGAATGCGGAAGAAGTTCATGTGGCCGTAGCGGCCCATCATCACCACGTCCTCGACCAGGACCGGAAAGTCCCAGTCGACTTCCTCGGCCTGGGGCACGTAGGCGATGAGGTTCTGGCGCAGCGCCTGGCGCACGCTCATGCCGAGCACGCTGATCTCACCGGCAGCGAGCGGCACGAAGCCCATGATGGCCTTGAACAGGGTCGACTTGCCGGCGCCGTTGACGCCGACGAGCGCGGTGATCGTGCCCTTCGGGATCGAGAAGCTCGCGGCCTTGAGCGCGGTCAGGCCGTTGCGGTAAGTGACCGTCACGTTCTTGGCGGTCAGGCCCTCGGGCCGTGTTCTGGTGCTGGGTCCCATGATCATCGGGCGAGCCCCTCGGCGATGGTCGAGACGGTGATCTTCAGCAGGTCGAGATAGGTCGGGACCGGGCCGCCTTCCTCGCTCAGCGAGTCGACATAGAGAACGCCGCCATAGGCCGCACCGGTTTCCTCGGCCACCTGCCGGGCCGGCTTGTCGGAGATCGTGCTCTCGGAAAAGATCACGGCGATCCGGTTTTCGCGCATGGCGTCGATCACGGCGCGCACCTGCTGCGGCGTGCCCTGCGCATCGGCATTGACCGGCCAGAGGAAGAGTTCCTTGAGGCCCAGATCGCGGGCGAGATAGGAGAAGGCGCCCTCGCTGGTGACCAGCCAGCGCTTCTCGGCCGGCAGGGCCGCGATCTGCGCCTTCATCGGCTCGATCTCGGCACGGATCTTGTCGGAATAGGCCTTGGCGTTCGCAGCATAGGCTTCGGCATGCTCGGGATCGACTTCGGCCAGCGCCTCGCGGATGTTCTCGACATAGATCAGCGCATTGTCCGGCGACATCCAGGCATGCGGATTGGGCTTGCCGTCATAGCCGCCGCCGGAAATGCTGATCGGTTGCACGCCGTCGCTGATGACGGCGGCCGGCACCGAGCCGAGATTGGCAAGGAATTTCTCGAACCAGCGTTCCAGGTTGAGGCCGTTCCACAGGACGAGATCGGCGTCGCGTGCCTTCAGGATGTCGCGCGGCGTCGGCTGGTAGTTGTGGATCTCCGCACCCGGCTTGGTGATGCTGTCAACTTCCGCCATGTCGCCCGCGACGTTGCGGGCAATGTCGGCGATGACGGTGAAGGTGGTGATGACCTTCGGTTTTTCCGCCGCGGCAAGCGGGAGCGGCAGCAGGATAAGGGCGGCAGCGAGAAAGCCGGCGATGCGGGGCAGCATGAAAACTCCTGGGGCTTCTTGCGAATAATTCTCATTAAAAGCTAAGGCGCAAAATCGGATTGTCAATGCTTTTTGCGAATGGCTCGCAAAAAGACGCAAAAGCGGTGGTTCTGGCAGCCGGCCGGGCAACGTGCGGAGGATTGTCGCGACTGGATTAAACCTTCATCAAGACCGTTGTGGCAAGTATCGACGTCAGTATTGCGTGTTGAGGCGGGGCGGGATTGATGTCGGAGTTCATGGCGTGAAGGGTCTTTTCAGCAAGATCCGGATCTCTCGCAAGATCGTCCTCGCCTTTGGCGGCGTGCTAGTCCTGTGCGGCGCGACCGGTGCCGCGGCCGTGTTCATCGGCGCCGACGCCATCCTCGGCCCGTCCTACGCGGACCTGAACGGCCTCGAATGCACCGAGGTCAAAACCGTCACGATCAAGAAGAAGGACCGCTTCTGGGTCCGCAAATACATCACCACGGATGAGCCCGGCGACGGTATGACGCGCGTCAAGACCGCGCTTCGCGTGGCCGGTGCGGTCTACGAGCGCGAGAAGCCCGATCTCGTGCAGGTGGTCGTGCTCGACAAGAGCGGCCCGACCGATCGTTCGGCCATGCGCGGCCGTGCCGTCGGCGCCGACGTCGTCTACATTGCCGATCCGAGCCGCGTGCCGGAAGAGGCGAACGGCCAGAAGTTCACCGCGCGTTATGTCGACAAGCCGGCGAATGCCGACGGACTGTTCTACGGCGAGAAGATCGCCCTTCCCGAGGCGGACATCGAGACGCTGGTCGCCCGGCTCGACGACAAGACCGATTGCATCAAGCCCGAAGTGGTCGTTCCCGAGGGGCATGGTGCGCCAGCCGAACACGGGGCACCTGCCGAACATGGTGCACCGGCCGGCCATGGCGAAGCAGCCCCTGCCGACGGCCATGGCGAGGCAGCGCCCGCGGATGGTCACGGAGCAGAAGCTCCGGCCTCCGGGCACGGTGCAGAAGCCGCGGCCGATGGACATGGCGCGGCAGCGCCCGAACAGGGTGCCGCGGAAAGCAAGGGCTGGCTCGACTCGATCACTGGCATGGTGTTCGGTTCGGATGAGAAGGCGCCGGCCGAAGGCGGCCACGGTGCGGATGCCGGCCATAATGCAACAGCGCCTGCCGATGGCCACGATGCGGCCCCGGCAGACCATGCAATCGCCCCGGCCGATGGCCATGCGGAAGCTCCCGCCAATGAGCACTCGGCTGTCCCCGCCGAGGCAGCGGCGAGCGCCCATGACGAAGCTCCCGCAGATGCCCATTCTGCTGCGCCGGTCGAAGCCGATGCGCATGGTGCGGATGCGGGCCATGCCGCCGACGCAGCTCCCGCCCACGAAATGCTGGCTGGCGAAGGCGCTCAGGGCGAGGCTGTTGCCCTGCATGCCGCCGAGGCCGATGCCCATGCCAAGGCCGCCGAGCCAGCCGCAGCAGCGGCCGAGAGCGGCGGCTGGTTCTCGTCGCTGAAGGGCATGGTGCTCGGCAGCGATGAGGAAACGCCTGCGCCTGCGACGTCGGAAGACGCCGCTGGCGGCCATGATGCCGTACCGGCCGAAGCGGCTGTACCTGAAGAGGCGGCTGCCCCGGCCGAGCATGACGCTGCGCCGGCTGAAGATGCGGCAGCCGCGGAACACGAGGATGCCCCTGAACCTGCGGCGGAAGGCAAGGCGAAAGCCGCCGGCGCCGCGTGGCTGGAGAAGCTGAGGTCCCAGCCGCTGGAGGGTGCGAGTGCCGCGCCGGCCGCCGGCGAGATACCGGCCGAGGATTCCGCTGTCCTGCCGCCGAAGGCGAGTGTCAAGGCCGACGCCGAAGAGCACGTAGAAGCAACGAACTGAGGCAGACCGAGCGACAACGAAAAGATCCCGGTGCAGGGGGCTGCACCGGGATTTCTCTATTTAAGCGGATGTCCTGACCGGCTCAGTCGCCCTTGTGACGGCGGGCCGGGAAGAGGATGACGTCGCGGATCGACGGCGCATTGGTCAGCACCATGATCAGGCGGTCGACGCCGACGCCGAGGCCACCGGCCGGCGGCATGCCCTGGTCCATGGCGTCGAGGAAGTCCTCGTCGAGGGCCTTTTCCTTTTCGCCGCGGGCGTGGGCCTGCGTCAGTTGTTCGACCATCCGGGCGCGCTGTTCTTCCGGATCGTTGAGTTCGGAGAATGCGTTGCCGAGTTCCCACCCGTTGACATAGGTCTCGAAGCGCTCGACCAGGCGCGGCTCGCCCGGCACTTCCTTGGCGAAGGGCGAGATGTCCTTGGGGAAGTGGATGACGTGGGCCGGCTGGATCAGGTCGCCCTCGACGGTTTCCTCGAAGACGAAGGCGAGGCATTCGCCCCAGGTGGAATCCTTCTCGACTTCGAAGCCGGCATGGCGGGCGGCGGCGCGCGCCTCCTCGTCGGTCTTGATGGCGAGGAAGTCGATGCCGGTCTTCTCCTTGACGGCGCCGGGCATGGAGATGCGACGGAACGGACCCTTGAAGGACAGGGCCTTGTCGCCGTAGGGCACTTCGGTCGTGCCGTGGATGGTCATTGCCAGTTCCGAGAACATGCGCTCGACGAGGTCCATGATGTCCTCGTAGTCGGCATAGGCCCAGTAACATTCCATCATGGTGAATTCCGGATTGTGCCGGGTGGAGACGCCTTCGTTGCGGAAGTTGCGGTTGATCTCGAAGACCTTGTCCGACAGGCCAGAAACCAGCGTGCGCTTGAGATAGAGTTCCGGCGCGATGCGCAGGAACATGTCCATCTTCAGCGTATTGTGGTGGGTCTTGAAGGGCTCGGCGGTGGCGCCGCCGTAGATCGTCTGCAGCATGGGCGTCTCGACTTCCATGAAGCCGTCGTTCTCCATGAAGCGGCGCACGCCCGAGATGATCTTCGAGCGCTGCTGGAAGCGCAGCTTGGATTCCTCGTTGGTCAACAGGTCGAGATGACGCTTGCGGTAGCGCGTCTCGATGTCAGCGAGGCCGTGATACTTTTCCGGCATCGGCAGCAGCGATTTGGTGAGCATGGTGATCTCATGCGCATTGATCGTCAGCTCGCCGCGCTTGGTGCGGCGCACCGCGCCGGTCACGCCGATAATGTCGCCGAGGTCGATCATCGGCAGAAGCGCACGGGCTTCCTCCGGGGTCGTGTCCTTGTGGGAGAAGATCTGGATCTTGCCCGAGGCGTCATGGATGTCCATGAACATGCCGGAATTGCGCGACGAGTAGACACGGCCGGCGACGGTGACGATGTCGCCGGATTCGGTGTCGAGCTCCAGGTCGGCATATTTCTCGGCAAGCTCCGCATTGGTGATGGTGCGGTGGAAGTGCGCCGGATAGACGTCGCCGACCTGCTGGCGCAGGAGGGCGAGCTTCTGGGCGCGGACTTCGGTCACGTCGGAGGAGAGGGCGGGTGCTGCGGTCTTCTGTTCGGTCATCGTGTTTCGCTTTTTTAGGCGGGTTTCGCGTTCTGGCGATACTCGGCTGGTATTAATGTGTTGGTGCAGAAGGAATGTCCAACAATTGCAGCCGTGTTTTTGCTTCCGCGATTGCTCCCAGGAATACTTCGAGGTCGACCAGCGTAGGCCCGTCGGTCAAGTCGGCACTGTCTCTTTGAGGAGACTGAAAACCTATCTCAAAGTTTTCGATATCGCGCTCCTGGCTCACAACAACTATTGACCCATCGCTGAATACCAACTCAGCGACGAGCCTTTCGTACGCGGCGTCTGATGCAATGCTGAGCTCATAGCTGAGCATTTTCATTTTTCGCTGCCGACCATGGACGTCAGCACCTGGCTTGCAACCTTCAGGCGCTGGCGCACGACCGAGCGGCCGAGCAACGCCATGGAATCGAACAGCGGCAGCGAGCGCGCGGAGCCGGACACGGCGACGAAGAGCGGCGGGGTTACCACGCGCAGCTTCTTGCCGAGGCGGTCGGCGATGTCGCGCAGTTCCTGCTCGATCGTTTCGACATTCCACTCGAGGATCTTCTCGAGATCAAAGGCCACCGTGTTGACGATTTCCAGCGTTTCGGCCGGCGAGGTCTTGAGACCGGCAAACGAGGCGGGGGTCAGGCCGACGTCGCTGGCGAGCAGGAAGCCGGAAAGCTGCGGCAGTTCGCCGAGCTTGGAAATGCGGCTCTGGGCCAGCTTCAGGCCTTCCGTCAGCCGATCGTTTTCCGAGGCCCAGCCGAAGACGCGGGCGAGGAAGTCGTCGGACGACAGTTTTTCGCGGATCCAGCGGCCGTTCAGCCAGTCGAGCTTCTGCACGTCGAAGATCGCGCCGGCCTTGTTGAGGTGCTCGGGGTCGAACTTCTCCGCCAGCTCGTCCATGGTCAGCAGTTCCTCGCCTTCGGCAATCTGGATGAAGAACAGGCCGAGGAAGTTCATCAGGGCTTCCGGCAGGTAGCCGAGGGCCGAGTAGTAGGAGATCGAGGTCGGGTTCTTGCGCTTCGACAGCTTGGACTTGTCGGCATTGCGCATCAGCGACAGGTGCATGAACTTCGGCGGCTCGAGGCCGAGATATTTGTAGATCAGGATGTGCTTCGGCACCGAGGCCAGCCACTCCTCGCCGCGCGCGACGTGGGTGATCTTCATCAGATGGTCGTCGACGACATTGGCCATGTGATAGGTCGGCATGCCGTCGGCCTTGAGCAGAACCTGCATGTCCACGCTTTCCCACGGAATGGACACGTCGCCATAGACGCCGTCGTGGAAATCGCACGAGCCTTCGGTCGGGACCTTCAGGCGCACGACCGACGGTTCGCCGGATTCCATGCGCTCGATGACTTCCTCGGCCTTGAGGTTGAGGCAGTGGCCGTCATAGCCCGGGGGCAGGCCCTTGGCGCGCTGGGCGTCGCGCATCATTTCCAGGCGCTCGGGCGTGCAGAAGCAGCGGAAGGCATGGCCGTCGCGCACCATCTGCTCGACGAAGGGCCGGTAGATGTCCTTGCGCTCGGACTGGCGGTAGGGGCCGTAGGGGCCGCCGACATCGGGGCCTTCCGACCAGGTGAGTCCGGTCCATTTCAGCGCATCCAGAACCTTCTGCTCGAACTCGGCCGTGGAGCGCGTCGCATCGGTGTCCTCGATGCGCAGAATGAACTCGCCGCCATGTTTCTTGGCGAAGAGGTAATTGAACAGCGCGATATAGGCGGTGCCGACATGGGGCTCGCCGGTCGGGGAGGGTGCGATGCGGACGCGGACGCCGGAAGTGCTCATGGAATCTTGCTCGTAGTGACGTGCGGGGTGATCGAGCGGTGGCCGCAGGATCAGCGAAAAAATGGAAAACAATCGGTCGGAAAGACGAGAAAAGGCCTTATAAACACGCCCATGCCATCAATTCCGTCGGCTGGCCTTAGGCCATATTCAGCCGCAGGCGTCAAGGAAAACTGCTGGCGCGCCCGGCATGGCAGCCTTGCTCCAACGCAAGTTCGAAGAAAAAGCGCGGAGCCCGGGAACCAAAGACGGCCGGAGGCGTTTTTAGACCAGAGCGCAGGCCGTGCCAACCGGACGCGACGGGAAATGGGGAATACGGAGATTTTTCCGGTTTCTCTCCGTAGCCAACGAAACGGCAGACGAGCCCCTTACCCGTTCGGCCCGCGCTCGTTCCTAGTCCCCCGCCCCCAGGAAAGCCTGCATCCCGCCGATGCAGGCTTTTCCTATTTGTGCCCGGGGAAGAACGATCCGATTACCGTAACGAAAGAAGGCCCGGTTCTTGACCGGGCCTGTCCTTGTGTCGAGGCTCAGCAACTTCCTACTGAACGGGCCAGACCAGCAGCAGCATCGGAATCGAGACCACGACGATGATGATCGATAGCGGCAGGCCGAGGCGCGGATAGTCGCTGAAGCGATAGCCGCCGGGACCCATCACCAGCGTGTTGCACTGGTGACCGATCGGGGTGAGGAAGTCCGAGCCGGCGCCGATGGCAACCGCCATCAGGAAGGCGTCCGGCTTGTAGCCGAGGCCGGCGGCGAAGCTGGCGGCGATCGGTGCCATGACCAGCACGGTGGCGGCATTGTTGAGGAACGGGGTGACCGCCATGGCCGTGACGAGGATCAGGGTCAGCGCGCCATAGGCGGGCAGCCCGTCCGCCGCCGTGCCGAGCCAGCCGGCGATCACCTCGCTTGCGCCTGTGGTGCGCAGCGTGTCACTGACCGGGATCAGGGCGGCCAGCATGACGAGGATCGGCCCATCCACCGCACGGTAGATCTCGCTGAGCGGGATGACCTTGAAGATGACCATGGCAAGAGCCGCGGCGAAGAAGGCGATGGGCACCGGCGCAAAGCCGAGGGCTGTGGCGCCCATCGCAGCGACCAGGATGCCCAGCGGCACGATAGCGCTGCGGCTGGTGCCGAGCAGGATCTCGCGTTCGGCCAGCGGCAGGCAGCCGAGTTCGAGCAGCAGGCCCGGCAGGGCCTGCCGCTGGCCCTGCAGCACCACGACGTCGCCGGAACGGAGCGTCAGCTCGCCCAGACGTTCGCGGATGCGCTTGCCCTTGCGGCTGACGGCGAGAAGATTGACGCCGTAGGTATTGTAGAGCGACAGCTCGCGGGCGGACAGGCCGATGAGGGCGGAGTCGCGGCTGATGACCGCCTCGATCGCGGCGATCTCGCCGCTGGCCTTCGTCTCGCTTTTTCCGATCGGCTTGCCGGACAGGGACAGCTTGGCCTGCGAGACGATCCGGTCCAGCGGCTCGGATGCGCCCTCCAGCAGGACCGTGTCGTTTTCCTTCAGCACGATGTCGGGGAACGGCGAGATGCGGGTGTGGCCGCGCAGGATCGCCGTGGCGATGACTTCGCCGGGCGCGATCGCCAGAAGCTGGTTGAGAGACTTGCCGAGGAAGGGCGACTGCTTGCCGACGGTCGCCTCGGTGGAGAAGGTCGAACTTTCCAGCGCTTCCTGAACCGAAGGGGTCTGGTTTTCGCGCCGCGGCACCAGCCAGTAGAAGAACATCAGGAAGATGGTGCCGGCCAGCGCGAGCGTCGCGCCGACCGGAGTGAAGTCGAACATGGTGAAGGCTTCGCCGGTAATCTCGGCGCGCAGGCGCGACACGACGATGTTCGGCGAGGTGCCGATCTGCGTCATCAGGCCGCCGAGCAGGGCGCCAAAGGCCATCGGCATCAAAAAAGCGGAGACCGGCGTGCCGGAGCGTCGGGCAAACTGGAAGGCGACCGGCATCATGATCGCCAGTGCGCCAATGTTCTTGATGAAGGCCGAAAGGATCGTGACCGTCACGACCAGAAGCAGCATCTGGCCGCGGATCGAGGTGAGCGAGGGGAAGAATTTCTTGATGGCTAGGTCGACGATACCGGACCGCGCAACGCCGGCGCTGACCACAAGGGCGCTGCCGACGATGATGACGATGTCGTCGCTGAACCCGGAGAAGGCCTCTGCGGCGGGAACCAGACCGAGGGCGACGGCGACGATCAGGGTGACGCAGGCAACCACGTCATAGCGCAGACGGTCCCAGAGAAAGGCGGCCATCATCGCGCCTATGACAGCGAAGGCAAGGATTTGCTCGGTGGTCATGGGACTCCGGATAAGTTGTGTCGAGGGGGCTGTGGAGGGCAGGCGATCGGACTAACAATGCCGGCTGGAAACCTTTGTTCCTCGCCGTCGACCTGCCGGAGAAATAAAGGCGGCCCGCGACGCGGTCGCGGGCCTGTCCGATGGTCTGCTCCTCGGCGAAGGTCGCCTGTCAGTGCAGCTTGGTCTTCGATGCCTTGTCCGCCTGACGTTTGCGCCGGGCGAACATGTTGAGCACCTCGACGAGGCCGGAGAAGGCCATGGCGGCATAGACATAGCCCTTCGGCACATGGAAGCCCATGCCGTCGGCGATGAGCGTCATGCCGATCATCAGCAGGAAGCCGAGCGCCAGCATGACGATCGTCGGATTCTTCTCGATGAAGTTGGCAAGCGGGGTCGCTGCGACGAGCATGACGGCGACCGCGATGACCACGGCGGCGATCATGATCGGCAGATGGTCGGTCATGCCGACGGCGGTGATGATGCTGTCGACCGAAAAGACCAGGTCGAGCAGCAGGATCTGGCCGATGGCGGCGGTCATCGTGCCCGACTTCGAGGAGGCGATGAAATCCTCGTCATGGTCGACCGGATCGACGCTGTGGTGGATTTCCTTGGTCGCCTTCCAGACGAGGAACAGACCGCCGGCGATCAGGATCAGGTCCTTCCACGAGAAGCCGTGGCCGAAGGCTTCGAACAGCGGCGTGGTCAGCTTGACGATATAGGCGACGGTGCCGAGCAGGGCGAGGCGCATGACAAGCGCAAGGCCGATGCCGATGCGCCGTGCCCTCTCACGCTGTTCCGCCGGGAGCTTGTTGGTCAGGATGGAGATGAAGACGAGGTTGTCGATGCCGAGGACGACTTCCATCACCACGAGGGTGACGAGCGCGATCCAGGCGGCGGGATCCTGAAGGAGGAGGACAATTTCCTGCATGAGCTCTTTCCGGTTTGCATTGGCGGTCGCTGCAACAAATGGAGCAAGGCCCTCGCAAGGGCAAGGGCCGGAGCAAAGAGCGGGTCAAAAAGATTGTCCGGCCGGCTTAGCCGGGCTTGGAGCAGGATTGCGTCCCGTAGGCACACAGGAAGACGCGCACGGCGCTTTCGACCACACGCTCGACCTCCTCGCGCGTCGGATCGCGCCGCATCTCGCCGAACAGGCGCTGCTTGAAATAGGTGCCGGTGGACAGGTCGATGAATTGGCGGGCGGCGAGATCCGGATCCTCGGTCTTCAGCGCGCCTTCGTCGATCTGCCGGCGGATGAAGTCCTCAAGCACGCTGCGGGCGTTGGCAGGCGCATTTGACAGGAAGCGATGACAGAGCCCGGGCATGCGGTCGACGACGCCGAGCACGGTGCGCATCGCCGGGATCATGTCGGTGGAAACGATCTGGTTGATGAAGACGGTGGCAAAGCGGCGCAGGCCTTGTTCGGCATCCTTGCTTTCGGCGAGGATGTCGCGCAACGCTTCGGTGAAGCGGCCCTTTTCCCGTTCGATCAGGGCGGCGAAAAGGTCTTCCTTGCTCTGGAAGTAGACGTAGATCGTGCCCTTCGAGACCCCGGCCTCGCGGGTCACGTCGTTCATGCTGGCCGCGTCGAAGCCCATCTTCATGAAGACTTGCTTGGCGCCGTCGAGAATCTGGCCGCGCTTGACCGGGTCCGCACCGGCCGGAAAACGGTTGGGAACGACAGGGTAGGGGAAGTCGGTCGCGGCGATCTCCTCGACCTTTTTAGGCTTGCGGGTCATGGACTATCCGAAAATTAACTGCATCCCGTCAGATAGGAAACGTACTGACTTTCTGCCTCTTGATATGTGATAGAAAAGCCTCTATGTCAATCGAACCGAACGGTTCAGTTCGATTTCCTTTTTTGCCAGCGAATGGTTTGATCATGTCAGGATCCCAGAGGACGAGTGCCGTCCGCTCCGTCAATGCCGCCGATGCGCAGCCCGCCGACACCGACGCCACAATGCTCGAGGCACGCCCCGGCGTGACCGCGGAACAGCAGGCTGCCCCGGCCGCCGCCGCAGAGCCGGTCGCGCCGAAGAAGCGCCGCAACATGGTGCTGCCGGTGATCCTGGCTGCGCTGTTCGCTGGTGCCGCCTGGTACGGTTACGGCTGGTGGACCGAGGGGCGCTTCATGGTCTCGACCGAGGACGCCTATATCGAGGGCGACATCGCGATCATCTCGCCCAAGGTTTCGGGCTATGTGAAGGCGGTCGACGTGACGAGCAACCAGCGCGTCAAGGCTGGCGATCCTTTGGTGACGCTGGACGACGGCGACTACCGGATCGCGGCCGAGCAGGCCCAGGCGCAGATCGCCGTGCAGCGCCTGACGCTGGCGCGGATCGACGCGCAGATCAAGGGCGGCGACGCCTCGCTGGCCCAGGCCGTGGCGCAGAAGCAGTCGGCCCAGGCGACGCTCAGCCTTGCCGAGCTCTCGCTCAAGCGCGTCAGCGGCCTGCAGGAGCAGAAGGTGGTTTCGACCGCCGATCTCGACAGCGCCAAAACCCAGCTCGAGCAGGCGAAGGCGAGCCTGGCTGCCGCCGATGCCAATATCGCCGCTGCCGAAGCCAGCGTCTCCGTGCTCAAGGCGCAGCGCGCCGAAGCCGATGCCGGCATGCGCTCGGCCGAGCTGTCACTGGAAAAGGCCGAGCGCGATCTCGCCTTTACCGTGCTGAAGGCTCCCTATGACGGCATCGTCGGCAATCTTTCGGTCCAGACGGGCGACCTCGTCTCGGCCGGCAAGCGCCTTGCCGCCCTGGTTCCCGTTCAGGACCTCTATGTCGAGGCCAATTTCAAGGAAACGCAGATTGCCGAACTGGTTCCCGGCTCCAAGGTCGCGATCCATGTCGACGCCTATGGCGACCAGGCGATCGAAGGCACGGTGACGTCGATCGCCCCGGCTTCGGGCGCGGTCTTCTCCATGCTGCCGGCGGAAAACGCCACCGGCAACTTCACCAAGGTCGTGCAGCGTGTTCCCGTTCGCATCGAGATCCCGCGGGACGTGCTCGATTCGGGCCATCTGCGCGCCGGCTTGAGCGTCGTGGTCGATGTCGACACGCGCACGGCGCCCGAAGGCGCCGCGCTGGCGGCCAAGTAAAGCGGACCGCAGGAGACCGGGACAATGGCGGCAGCGGGAACGACAGGGGCAGGTGCCGTGGCGCTGCCCGTTGCCGACGAGCGCATGGATCCGAAGCGCGTCATAGCCTTCTTCGCGATGGTCTTCGGCATGTTCATGTCGATCCTCGACATCCAGATCGTTTCGGCTTCGCTGGCCGAGATCCAGGCCGGCCTCGGCGCCGGCTCGGACGAGATCGCCTGGGTGCAGACATCCTATCTGATCGCCGAAGTCATCATGATCCCGCTCTCGGGGGCGCTGGCGCGTATCCTGTCGACGCGTATCCTGTTTTCCTTCTCCGCCGCCGGCTTCACCCTGGCGAGCGCGCTGGCCGCGACCGCGACCAATATCGACCAGATGATAATCTACCGGGCGATCCAGGGTTTCATCGGTGGCGGCATGATCCCGTCGGTATTCGCCGCCGCCTTCACCATCTTTCCGCCGTCCAAGCGCAACATCGTCTCGCCGATCGTCGGTCTGGTCGCGACGCTCGCGCCGACCATCGGGCCGACCATCGGCGGCTATATCAGCCATGCCATGTCCTGGCACTGGCTGTTCCTCGTCAACGTCGTGCCCGGCATCATCGTCACGGCGGTGACCTTCAGCCTGATCGACTTCGACAAGCCGGACTTCAAGCTCCTGAAGAAATTCGACTGGTGGGGCCTCTTCTGGATGGCGCTGTTCCTCGGCACGATGGAATTCGTGCTGGAAGAGGGCAACAACAAGGACTGGTTCAACGACGAGAACATCGTCATCGGCACCGTGGCCATGGTGACGGGCGGGTTCTTCTTCTTCCACCGGGTGTTCAGGGTCGACTTCCCGGTCGTCGACCTCAGGGCGTTCTCCAACGCCAACTTCGCCTTCGGCTCGCTGTTCTCCTTCGTCATGGGCGTGGGCCTCTACGGGCTCACCTATCTCTATCCGGTCTATCTCGGCCGTATCCGCGGTTACGACTCGATGATGATCGGCGAGACCATGTTCGTCTCGGGCGCGGCGATGTTCCTGACCGCGCCGGTGGCGGGGGCCTTGTCGAGCAAGCTCGACCCGCGGATCATGATGATGATCGGCTTTGCCGGCTTTGCCGCCGGCACCTACACCATGACCTACATGACGGCCGACTGGGACTTCTACGAGCTGCTGCTGCCGCAGATCCTGCGCGGCTGCTCGCTGATGCTGTGCATGGTGCCGATCAACAACATCGCGCTCGGCACGCTGCCGCCGGACCGCATGAAGAACGCCTCGGGCCTGTTCAACCTGACGCGCAATCTCGGCGGCGCCGTCGGGCTCGCCATCATCAACACCATGCTGACCCAGCGTTCGGACGAGCACTATGCCCGACTGTCCGAGCATGCCGACTGGGGCAATCGCGCCGCCCTCGACTGGCTGGCCAGCGTCGGCGCCAACTACGATTCCTATGGCCTCGACGGGACCGCGGTCGCGATCAAGAAGCTCTCCGGCGTGATCACCCAGCAGTCCACCTTGCTGTCGTTCATCGACGTCTTCATGGGACTGACCGTCCTGTTCTTCGCGCTGGTCTTCCTGACGCTTCTGATCAAGAAGCCGAGCGCGCCCGCGCCGGCAGGCTCCGGCCACTAAGCCGGGCTTTCCAGGCGCCCTTTCGAAATCCACCGCTGCGCCGAGGACCGTCTTCCCAACAGGAAGACGGTCCTTTTCGTCGGGCGTCGAAGAAAATATGAGGTACGTACATCAGAAAATGATTTACGTACCTCGGAAGCTGCGCTAGGAGTCCGCTCGGAGGAAACATGAAGCCCACCGTGCACGACATCGCATCCGCCGCGGGCGTCAGCCTCGCCACCGTCGACCGTGTGTTGAACCGGCGGCCGGGGGTGAGCGCGCGCACCCGCGACAAGGTGGAGGCGGCCGTCGCGACGCTCGGTTTCGTGCGGGACGTGGCCGCGGCCAATCTCGCCAAGGGGCGGGTCTACCCGCTGACCTTCATCCTGCCTTCCAACGACAATTCCTTCATGCGCGAGCTGGAGGCTGCGGTGCACGATGCCGTGGCGCGCTCGCCCTCGGAGCGCACCGATATCCGCATCCTCAAGGTGCCGCCCTTCGATGCGGCCGCCCTTGTCGAGACGCTGGACGCACTGGTGGACGACCGGCCTTCGGGTGTGGCGCTCGTCGCGGTCGATGCGCCAGAAGTGGCAGGCGCCGTCGACCGGCTGGTCGAGGTGGGCATTCCGGTCGTCACGCTCGTATCCGACCTGCCGGCTTCGCGGCGGGTCCATTTCGCCGGCATCGACAACCTGGCGGCCGGCCGGACGGCGGCGAGCCTGCTCGGCCGCTTCGTAGGCGACAGGCGCGGTTCGATCGCCGTGCTGGCCGGCTCCATGCTGGTACGCGACCATCGCGAGCGCCTGGAAGGGTTTCGCTCGGTCATGGCTGCCGAGTATCCGCTTCTTTCGCTGCTCGAGGTCGTCGAGGGGCGAGACGACCCGGCGCTGGTCGAGCGTCTGCTCGCCGATCTCTTTCGTCAACGCGGCGACATTCTCGGCATTTACAGCCTCGGCGCCGGCAATCGTGGTCTCGTGGCAGCGCTCGGCAAGGCCAGCTTCGAGCGGCGCCCGGCGGTGGTCGCCCATGAACTGACCGGCACGACGCGCGGGGCGCTGACCGACGGTCTGATCGACGCGGTGCTGAACCAGGATGCGGGCCACGAAGTCCGCAGCGCCATCCGGGTGCTGAAGGCCAAGGCCGACGGCCTGCCGCTTCTGGCCGCGCAGGAACGCATCCGCATCGACATTTTCTTGAAGGACAACCTGCCGTGAACGGCGGGAAATAGGAGAGACGACATGTATCTGGGGTTAGACCTCGGCACCTCCGGTGTGAAGGCCATGCTGATCGACGACGGCCAGCGGGTGGTGGGCGTCGCCAATGCGGCGCTCGATGTTTCGCGCCCGCATCCGGGCTGGTCGGAACAGGATCCGCTCGACTGGATCCGCTCGACCCGCGAGGCGGTCGGGGCGCTCAAGGCCTCGCATGGCGCGGCACTTGCGGCCGTCACGGGCATCGGGCTCTCGGGCCATATGCATGGCGCCACGCTGATCGATATGGCGGATCAGGTTCTTCGCCCCTGCATCCTGTGGAACGACACGCGCAGCCATGTCGAGGCGGCGGAGATGGACGCCGATCCGCGCTTCCGCGCCATCACCGGCAATATCGTCTTCCCTGGATTCACCGCGCCGAAACTCGCCTGGGTGGCGAGACACGAGCCGGACGTCTTTGCCCGGGTCGCCAAGGTCCTGCTGCCGAAGGATTTCCTGCGTCTGTGGCTGTCAGGCGAATATCTCTCCGACATGTCGGATTCGGCCGGAACCGCCTGGCTCGACACGGGCGCACGCCGCTGGTCTGCGGAACTGCTGGAAGCGACCGGGCTTTCCGAGCGGCAGATGCCGGGGCTCGTCGAAGGCACCGACCCGGCCGGCACGCTGCGCGATCAGCTGGCCGCCGAATGGGGCATGGCCAGCGGCGTGACCATTGCCGGCGGGGCAGGGGACAATGCGGCGTCGGCCTGCGGCATGGGCACGGTCGCCGAGGGCCAGGCCTTCGTCTCGCTCGGAACCTCGGGCGTGCTCTTCGCCGCCAACGGCTCCTATCTGCCGAAGCCGGAGAGCGCCGTGCACGCCTTCTGCCATGCGCTGCCGAACACCTGGCACCAGATGGGCGTCATTCTCTCGGCGACCGATGCGCTGAACTGGCTGAGCGGCATCACCGGCAAGGCAGCCGGAGACCTGACCGGCGAACTTGGCAACGATCTGAGGGCGCCGGGAAGCGTCACCTTCCTGCCTTACCTCTCGGGCGAGCGCACCCCGCACAACGATGCGAAGATCCGCGGCGCCTTCATCGGCCTTGGCCATGAGAGTTCGCGCGAGGTGCTGACGCAGGCCGTACTCGAGGGCGTAACCTTCGCCATCCGCGACAATCTTGAGGCGCTGAGGTCGGCGGGCACCCAGATCTCCCGGGTGACGGCGATCGGCGGCGGCTCGCGCTCGCGCTACTGGCTGACCTCGATCGCAACCGCGCTCGGGCTTCCGGTCGACATTCCGGCCGACGGCGATTTCGGCGCGGCCTTCGGTGCGGCACGGCTCGGGCTGATCGCGGCGACGGGGGCGGATCCGCTTTCCGTCTGCACGGCGCCGAAGACGGCCGAGACGATCGAACCCGTCACGGCGCTCGCCGGTGCCTACGAGCAGGCTTACGGGCGCTACCGGTCGCTCTATCCGGCGATCCGCGGGCTTTGAGACAAGACCCCCTTTGGCCTGCCGGCCATCTCCCCCACAAGGGGGGAGAAGACTCGCGGTTCGGCTCTGCTTGGACCGCAAGGGCGGTGAGGCGGGAAAGCCCCTCCCCCTTGTGGGGAGGGGTTGGGGAGGGGAGCGCCGCTTGGCGCAATGTTGAACAATCAAGTGCATTTCGAACACGAACCAGGAGGAAATACCCATGACGACAGGCTTCTTCGGCGATATCGCCAAGGTCAAGTATGAAGGCCCGGACAGCACCAATCCGCTCGCCTTCCGCCACTACAATCCCGACGAAGTAGTGCTCGGCAAGCGTCTCGAAGACCATCTGCGCTTCGCGGTGGCCTACTGGCATACCTTCACCTGGCCCGGCGGTGATCCGTTCGGCGGGCAGACCTTCGAGCGGCCGTGGTTCTCCGACACGATGGAAGCGGCGAAGATGAAGGCCGACGTCGCCTTCGAATTCTACCAGCTTCTCGGCGTTCCCTATTACTGTTTCCACGACGCCGACGTGCGGCCCGAGGGCAGGACCTTCGCCGAGAATACCAAGAACCTCAACGAGATTGTCGACTATTTCGAGAAGAAGCAGGCCGAAACGGGCGTCAAGCTCCTCTGGGGCACGGCGAACCTGTTCTCCAACCGCCGCTTCATGTCGGGGGCAGCCACCAATCCCGATCCGGACGTCTTTGCCTTTTCGGCGGCGACCGTGAAGACCTGCATGGACGCCACCCAGCGGCTGGGCGGCGAGAACTACGTGCTGTGGGGCGGGCGCGAGGGCTACGAGACGCTGCTCAACACCGACCTGAAGCGTGAGCTCAGCCAGCTCGGCCGCTTCCTCAACCTCGTCGTCGAATACAAGTACAAGACCGGCTTCAAGGGCACGATCCTGATCGAGCCGAAGCCGCAGGAGCCGACCAAGCACCAGTACGACTACGACGTCGCGACGGTCTATGCCTTCCTGCAGAAGAACGGGCTGGAGAACGAGGTCAAGGTCAATATCGAGCAGGGGCACGCGATCCTCGCCGGCCATTCCTTCGAACATGAAATCGCCATGGCGAACGCCTTCGGCATCTTCGGCTCGATCGACATGAACCGCAACGACTACCAGTCGGGCTGGGACACCGACCAGTTCCCCAACAACGTGCCGGAAATGGCGCTGGCCTATTACCACGTCCTGTCGGGCGGCGGCTTCCAGACCGGCGGCACCAATTTCGACGCCAAGCTGCGCCGCCAGTCGCTCGATCCGGCCGACCTGCTCTACGGTCATATCGGCGGCATGGACTGCTGCGCCCGTGGCCTAAAGGCGGCGGCGAAGATGATCGAGGACGGCGCGCTGTCGAAGCCGCTGGAAGAACGTTACGCCAACTGGGAGAGCCCCGAGGCACAGCGCATGCTGCGCGGTGAGCTCTCGCTTGAGGCGATCACGAAAATGGTCGAGGACGGCAATGTCAATCCGGAGCCGAAGTCGGGCCGGCAGGAGTATCTGGAGAACGTGGTCAACCGCTACGTCTAAGAGCAATAGGCCCTCTCCCTGCTTGCGGGGAGAGGGCTCCGCCCCGCGGCGGATCGGGCCATTCAGCCCAGTGAATAGCGCTTGGATATGGTTGCCGTGCCTTCCCGATAGTCGCGAAAGCCCATTGCGTGGTAGTAGGCTTGGCCGCCCTTGTTCTCCCGCCGGATCGTCGCATCGACGAAGACGGCGCCCGCCGCCTTCGCGGCTCTGGCCGTTTCGGCAAACAATGAACGCCCTATGCCCATCTTGTGCGCGTGGGGATCCACATAGGTCGCGATGACCGCCCAGCCGGCGGGCAGGGGATCCTCGCCGGGCCACTCGGGATCGGCCCATTCGAGCGACTGGAAACCCACGATCTCCGATCCGTTCACGGCAACGAAGCAGCTGATGGCGAGCCGAGGTGCGATGAATGTGTCGATGATCCCGGACTCGTCGAAAGGCTCGGCATGGGCCGTGGTTCCTCCGATTGCGATGATTTCGTTGATAAGTTTGGCCATTGCGCCCGCATCCTGTGGCGTGGCCGGCCGGATCTCCAAGGACATTGAACCTTCCTCTTCTTCGATGGGCCATCCGACCCGAGAGCCTAGCGTTTTGCCGCCGGACCGGTCACCGAACCGCGCACGATGAGATCGGGCATCAGCAGGATTTCGCGGCGCTCCGTCGGGCGCTCGGCGAGCTGGGCGAGCAGCAGAGCCATGGCCTGTTTGCCGATCGCGGTGCGTGGCTGGCGGATGGTGGTGAGCGCCGGATTGAGATAGGTCGCCTGCGGCACGTCGTCGAAGCCGATGACGGAAAAATCCTTCGGCAGGTCGTAGCCGCGCGCATTGAGCCCGTTGATCACGCCGATGGCGGTGGCGTCGTTGACGCACATGAAGGCGGTCGGCAGCGTGTCGCGCATGAAGAGCTGCTCGACCGCCAGGCGGCCGCTCTCGATCGTGCCTTCGCCCTCGATCACGATGCGGTTCTCGGGCGCGATGCGTGCCGCGTCGAGCGCCAGGTCATAGCCCTGGCGGCGGCGCTGGTGGCCGAGGCGGGTCCGGCTGTCGCCGATGAAGGCGATGCGGCGGTGCCCGGCCGAGAGCAGATGTTCGGCGGCCTTTCGGGCACCCGCGACATCGTCCACGCCGACATAGGAGATCTTCGAGCCGAAAACGGGTTCGAACACGGCGACCGTGGGCGGCAAGCGCGTGCCGGCCACCTGATGGCCGAAGGGTTCGTGGCCGGTGAACAGCACGAGGCCGGTCGCCTGGCCGGAGCTCAGGAACTTCAGATATTCGAGGCCGCGCTCGGGGTCGTTCTGGGTGTGGCCGATGAGAACGCCGTAGCCATGCGCGCGGGCCTCGTTCTCCAGCCCGATCAGGGTGGAGGAGAAGTTCGGGTCGCCGATGTCCGGCGCCAGGATGAGGATCATGTTCGACCGACCCATCCGCAGCGAGCGTGCCATGGCATTGGTCGTATAGCCGGTGATCGCGATTGCCTGGTTCACCCGCTGGCGCGTCGACGTGGCGACCTTGTCGGGCGTGTGGATCGCACGGCTCACCGTCGCGATCGACACCTCCGCCAGGCGCGCAACGTCCTCGATCGTCGCTGGTGCTGAATTCTGCACGCGGACACCATCCCCTATCCGTCTGGAATCGCTGGAGAGACTATCTTTTGTGTTGCGACTGCGAAAGCTGAGGACGTCGCATTTGTCCCCATGATGCGAGGATGTAAACCTTTACATCGGCGATGTAAAGGTTTACACAAAATGCTAGGAGCGGTTGAGGAGCCGCGGGGAGGCTTGCATGACATCAGTTGGGGACTCTGCGCGCGCACCCGTGCTTGCGGCGGAGCGGATCTCGAAATCTTTCGGCGACGTCCAGGTGCTGTTCAGCGTGGATTTCGACGTGTTGCCGGGCGAGGTGCACGCGCTGATGGGCGAGAACGGCGCGGGCAAGTCGACGCTGGTCAAGATCCTGTCGGGCTTCGAACAGGCAAGCTCGGGGACCATCCTGCTTGACGGCGAGCCGGTCATCCTGCCGCCCAACGGCGCGGCCGAGGCGCTCGGCATCGTGCTCATCCACCAGGAATTCAACCTCGCCGACCACCTGACCGTCACCGAGAGCCTCTTCCTTGGACGCGAGGTCACCCGTTTCGGCATGCTCGACCGCAAGCACATGCGGGCCGAGACGCGCCGCGTGCTCGACCAGCTTGGCTCGCGGATCGACGAGAATGCGCTGATCAGCTCGCTCGCCGTGGCCGACAAGCAGATGGTGGAGATCGCCAAGGCGATCAGCCGCCGGGCGCGCATCGTGTTCATGGACGAGCCGACCGCCGTGCTGTCGCGCGAGGAGACCGAGGTGCTGTTCGACCAGGTGCGCAAGCTGCGCGCCAGCGGCACGAGTTTCGTCTTCGTGTCGCACAAGCTGGACGAGGTGATGGAACTCACCGACCGGGTCACCGTACTGCGCGACGGACAGTGGGTGAAGACCGCGCCGACGTCGGCGCTGGACGGCGAGGCGATCGCCCAGCTGATGGTCGGGCGCGAGCTGTCGAGCCTTTATCCCAACAAGCACGAGCCTGACGTCGACGAAGAAATCGTGCTGTCGGTCAAGGGGCTCTCCACCGGCTTCGTCAAAAATGCCAGCTTCGAACTGAGGCGCGGCGAGGTGCTGGGCTTTTCCGGCCTGATCGGGTCGGGACGAACGGAGCTGATGGAAGCTGTCGCCGGCCTGCGTCCCCGCTTGTCGGGAGAAGTGTGGCTGAAGGGTGCCGTGCTCGAGCCGCAGGATTTCCGCGAGGCGAACCGCCGCGGGCTCGCCTATATGACCAAGGACCGCAAGGGCAAGGGGCTGCTGCTCGGCGAGGGGATGACTGCCAATCTGACGCTGCAATCGATGGAGCGGCATCTCCGCCACATATATCTCGATCCGGCGAGCGAAGCCAAGGCCATGGCCCGGGCCAAGCGCCGCTTCGACATCCGGGTGCGCGACGACAAGATCAAGGTCGGTCGCATGTCGGGCGGCAACCAGCAGAAGCTGCTGCTCGCCAAGATCATGGAGATCGAGCCGCAGGTGATTGTCATCGACGAGCCGACGCGCGGCATCGATGTCGGCACTAAGCAGCAGATCTACCATTTCATCGCAGCACTTGCCCGCGAGGGCCGCTCGATCATCGTCATCTCCTCGGAGATGCCGGAAGTGATCGGGCTGTGCACCCGGGTAGCCGTCATGCGCGAAGGGCGCATGGTCGGTTTGCTGGAAGGCGAGGAAATCAACGAGCAGACCATCATGCGCTACGCCGCGGGCCTGAAACGCCAGATGGCGAGCTGAGAGAGCGTTTCTGCGACGAAGGCCCGGCGGCAAGACCGGGCTTGGACAAGAGACATGGGACGGCGCAGCCGCCGACCTGGGCAGGCTGCCGGAGGAGACGAGAGACAATGACGACCGAGACCGAGAGCGCAACCGACATCCGTGGCCGCCGCACCTGGCGGGACGTGGACTTGAGAGCGGTCGCGCCCTTTGCCGCCCTGCTCCTGCTTTTGATCATCGGGGCGATGGTCAATCCGAATTTCATCGGCCTCACCAACCTCGCCAATGTCGCCACCCGCTCGGCTTTCATCGCCATCATCGCGGTCGGTGCGACCTTCGTCATCTCGTCGGGCGACCTCGATCTCTCCGTCGGCTCGATGGTGGCCTTCGTCGCCAGCCTGATGATCCTGTTCATGAATTCCGGTGTGATCGCCGATCCCGGCATGATGATCGCCGCCGCCATGCTTCTCACCATCGTCATCGGATCGCTGTGCGGGCTGGTGAATGGCCTGATCACCACGGTCGGCAAGATCGAGCCCTTCATCGCGACGCTCGGCACGATGGGGATCTATCGCGGGCTGACGACCTGGCTCAGCCAAGGCGGGGCGATCACGCTGCGCGACCCGGCGCAGCAGGAAATGTATCGGCCGGTTTATTTCGGCTCGATCCTGGGGCTGCCGGTGCCGATCTTCATCATCCTCGTCGTGACCGCGATCGCCGCCTTCGTGCTCTACCGCATGCGCTTTGGCCGGCATGTCGTCGCCGTCGGCTCCAATCGCGACGTCGCGCGCTATTCCGGCATCGCGGTCGACCGGGTGCGCACCATCGCCTTCATCATCCAGGGGCTCTGCGTGGCCATCGCCGTGCTGCTCTACGTGCCGCGCCTCGGCTCGACGTCCGCGACCACCGGCATCCTGTGGGAATTGCAGGCGATCACCGCCGTCGTCGTCGGCGGCACGGCGCTGAAGGGCGGCGCCGGCCGGGTCTGGGGCACGATCTGCGGCGCCTTCATCCTGGAGCTCGTCGGCAACATCATGCTGCTCTCCAATTTCATCTCCGAATATCTGATCGGCGCCATCCAGGGCACGATCATCATCATCGCGATGCTCGTCCAGCGGTCGCTGGCGCGCAAGGCGTGAACCGCGGCCGGGCAGGAGGGTCGCCCGGTCCGTCCATCATTGAGACCCTGGCATCTTGGGAGGAAACCAATGCACAAGAAACTGCTCGGCCTTGCCGTCGCCATGACGGCACTGGCGTCGATCTTCACCGCGGCTGAGGCGCAGGAGACGAAGACGATCGGCGTCTCCATTCCGGCCGCCGACCACGGCTGGACCGCCGGCGTCGTCTACCACGCCAACCGCGTCGCCGAACTTCTGATGAAGGAACATCCCGGCCTCAACGTCATCGTCAAGACCTCGGCAGATCCTGCCACCCAGGCGAATGCCGTGCAGGACCTCGAGATCCAGGGCATCGATGCACTCGTCATCCTGCCGACCGATCCGGACCCGCTGGTCAACGCGATCAAGGAAGTGAAGGGCAAGGGCCATTTCGTCACGATCGTCGACCGTGCGCCCTCGGTCAACGACAACTCGGTGCGTGACCTCTATGTCGCCGGCAATAATCCGGCGCTCGGCGAAGTCGCCGGCCAGTACATCGCCAAGAACACGCCGGATGCCGAAGTGGTCGTCATCCGCGGCATGCCGATCCCGATCGACCAGCAGCGCCAGGACGGCTTCGACAAGGGTATTGCCGGCTCGAACGTCAAGATCCTCGACCGCCAGTTCGGCAACTGGAACCGCGACGACGCCTTCAAGGTCATGCAGGACTACCTGACCAAGTATCCGAAGATCGACGTGGTTTGGTGCCAGGACGACGACATGGCCGTCGGCGTACTGCAGGCCATCGAACAGGCCAAGCGCACCGACATCCAGTACATCATCGGCGGCGCGGGTTCTAAGGACATGATCAAGAAGGTCATGGACGGCGACAAGATGGTGCCGGTCAACGTGCTCTATCCGCCGTCAATGGTCGGCACCGCGATGGAACTGACCGCGGCCGCGATCTACGACCAGGTCCCGGTCCACGGCACCTACACGCTCGACGCGACGCTGATCACCGCCGACAACGCCAAGAACTACTACTTCCCGGACTCGCCGTTCTGATCGGCGGCATCCACCAGAAACAGGCATCTGCCCGGGTTTTCCCGGGCAGATTTTCGCCGCCGCCATCATCGCCGTTGTATCGAATTTGCATCTCCTGTAATCGTGGCTGAAACGTTGCAGGAAGACTTTGGGAGGAGAATTCATGAAGACGATCAAGGGGCCGGCGATCTTTCTCGGCCAGTTTGCCGGCGATGCCGCACCGTTCAATTCCTGGGATGCTATCACCAAATGGGCGGCGGACGCGGGCTATCTCGGCGTGCAGGTGCCGACCTGGGCCGGACAGTTGATCGACCTGAAAAAGGCGGCCGAATCCAAGGACTATTGCGACGAACTCGCAGGCGTTGCGCGCCAGAACGGCGTCGAGATCACCGAGCTTTCCACCCATCTTCAGGGCCAGCTGGTCGCCGTTCACCCGGCCTATGATGAGGCGTTCGACGGCTTTGCCGCACCGGAAGTGCGCGGCAATCCCAAGGCACGGCAGGAATGGGCCGTGCAGCAGGTCAAGTATGCGCTCAAGGCGTCCAACAATCTCGGCATCAATGCCCATGCGACCTTTTCCGGGGCGCTGGCGTGGCCCTATTTCTATCCCTGGCCGCAGCGGCCGGCTGGTCTTGTCGAGACCGCCTTCGACGAACTGGCCAGGCGCTGGAAGCCGATCCTCGACTACGCCGATTCCCAGGGCGTCGATGTGTGCTACGAAATCCATCCGGGCGAGGATCTGCATGACGGCGTCACCTTCGAGATGTTCCTCGAACGCGTCGGCGGGCACACCCGCGCCAACATGCTCTATGATCCCTCGCACTACGTGCTGCAGTGCCTCGACTATCTCGACCACATCGACATCTACAAGGACCGGATCAAGATGTTCCACGTCAAGGACGCGGAATTCAATCCGACCGGCCGGCAGGGCGTCTATGGCGGCTACCAGAGCTGGGTGGACCGGGCAGGGCGCTTCCGCTCGCTCGGCGACGGCCAGGTCGATTTCGGCGCGATCTTCTCCAAGATGGCGGCCAATGATTTCGACGGCTGGGCCGTGGTCGAATGGGAATGCGCGCTCAAGCACCCGGAAGACGGCGCCCGCGAAGGCGCCGAGTTCGTCAAGCACCACATCATCCGGGTCACGGATCACGCCTTCGACGACTTCGCCGCCGGCGGCACCGACGATGCGGCCAACCGGCGGATGCTCGGGCTTTGAGAGGCAGCGTTCGCCCCTCACCCTAGCCCTCTCCCCGCGGGCGGGGAGAGGGGACTTGCCTATTCCAACCCCGGGTGCACGATTTCGGCGCGACGGTGCCGCACGGGTCCTTCTCCCCGCTTGCGGGGAGAAGGTGGCGGTAGCCGGATGAGGGGCAGCGCCACCACATCAGATTTTTCCAGGAGGTATTTCATGGCGATCGAAGGAAAGACGGAAGCGCGGACGCAGAAGATCAGGCTCGGCATGGTGGGCGGCGGTTCCGGCGCCTTCATCGGCGGCGTGCATCGCATGGCGGCGCGGATCGACGATCATTTCGAGCTGGTGGCCGGAGCGCTGTCGTCGACGGCGGAAAAATCGCTGGCCTCGGGCCGCGAACTGGGGCTCGCGTCTGAGCGCTGCTACGGCTCGTTCGAGGAGATGGCCGAGAAGGAATCGGCCCGCCCCGACGGCATCGAGGCCGTGTCGATCGTCACGCCGAACCATGTGCACTATCCGGCGGCCAAGGCCTTTCTTGAGCGGGGCATCCACGTCATCTGCGACAAGCCGCTGACGTCCAATCTCGAGGATGCCAAAAGGCTGAAGGCGGTGGCCGACCAGTCCAAGGCGCTGTTCGTGCTGACCCACAACTACACCGGCTATCCGATGGTGCGCCATGCGCGCGAACTGGTGCGGTCCGGCGAACTGGGCGAGATCCGCCTGGTGCAGATGGAATACCCGCAGGACTGGCTGGCCGAGCCGATCGAGCAGACCGGCCAGAAGCAGGCGGCCTGGCGCACGGACCCCAAGCAGTCCGGCGCCGGCGGTTCGACCGGCGATATCGGCACTCATGCCTATAATCTCGGCTGTTTCATCTCAGGTCTCGAAATCGAGGAACTTGCCGCCGACGTGCACATCTTCGTCGCCGGCCGCAAGCTCGACGACAATGCCCATGTGATGCTGCGGTTCAAGGGCGGCGCCAAGGGGCTGCTGTGGTGCAGCCAGGTGGCCGTCGGCCACGAGAACGGGCTGAAGGTCCGGGTCTACGGCACCAAGGCCGGCATCGAATGGGTGCAGGCGGATCCGAACTATCTGTGGTTCACCCGGCTCGGCGAGCCGAAGCAGTTGATTACGCGCGGCGGTGCGGGTGCCGGAGCCTCGGCGCAGCGCGTCACGCGCATTCCCGGCGGTCATCCGGAAGGCTATCTCGAAGCTTTCGCGACGATCTACACGGAAGCGGCAGCCGCCATCAATGCGGTCAAGGCCGGCACGGCCGTCGATCCGGCGGTCGTCTATCCGACCATCGACGACGGCGTCAAAGGCGTTGCCTTCGTCGAGGCCTGCGTGGCCTCGTCGAAGGGCAACGGGGCGTGGGTCAAGGTGTGACCGAACGCTCGTGGGGCCGAGCGCAAACTCTCCTCGCCCACGCCGCCCTCACCACGGGGAGCAACTGGCTTGCTCCCCGCTTTCCCCGCAGGTGCGGAGAGGGGTGACCGATCGGACGTAGACAGGTTCTGGAGATGCCGAGGCAAGTCGGGACCGGTCAGTTCGGTGCGCAGGCCGAGAGCATGGCCGGGGTATCGACATAGGCTTCGTAGCGGCGGATCGTTCCCTCTCGCACCGTATAGACATGAACCGCGGGAAGCTCGAATTGCCGGCCCGTCGCGAGGGCCTTGCCCCGTGTGCGGCCGATGCTCACCACGCGGTCGCCTGCCTCGAAGAGCTGCTCGTCTACGATCCGGGTGTCGATCGTGCTGGTCAGGCGGATGAAGAACTGCTGCAGGCCGGGGTGGCCGCGATGCTCTCCACCCCAGGGCAGAAGGTCGGACTGGTAGATCTCGCAGTCGGGATGGTAGAGAGCCTGGATGGCGGCCAGGTCGCGGGCGGCATAGGCCCGGTAGACCGCGCGCACGACGTCGAGCGGGCAGGGGTGGTTTTCAGCCGAGTTATCCCGTGCTGTGTTGGCTTGCATGACGAATCTCCTTCGGGCGGCATCGGTGCCGGTGCGTGTTCCCTAGAGGATCTTGAGCGCTCGTTCTGTCGGCTGGTTGCGGGCTATTGCCTGCCCTTGCGAAAACTATCCGCGTGCCCGCGACCGCCATTGCGCCGGGGTCGTTCCGGTTGAGCGGCGAAAGACGTTGGTGAAATGGCTCTGGTTCTTGAACCCGACGTCCAGGGCGACCTGTGCCAGCGGCATGTCGGTGGCCGCCAGCAAGCCGCAGGCGAGTTCGATGCGAAAGTCCTGCAGCCATTGGAACGGCGTCCGTCCCGTGGAGGCCTTGAACGCGCGCAGGAAATGGAACTGGCTCAGACCAGCCGCAGCCGCGATCTCCTCGAGGCTCGGATCATCTGCCACTCGCGACCGCATATAGTCGATCGTCCGCCTGAGACTGGCTGGCGACAGTCGCTCCTTCGCCTGCCGCGCCCCCTCGACGGACGGGTTTCGCTCCGCTTCCTGCGCGAGTTTTGCAAGAATGAGAGCGACCCCATGGTCGCCATAGGCGCGCGCGATTGCGTCCGCGCCTGCCGACGTGCCTTCCTTCCACAGTGCGGTCGAGACCGCGGCGAAGATCGGATCCTGCACGACATGCCCGGTCAGCCGGTCGAGCGAGGCTGCGCCCGTCGATGTAAGCTCCCCCAGCATGCGTGCAACCATGTCCTTGGGGAAGGAGAAGATCAGGCAGTCGTGATCGCCCTCGACCCGCCAGAGCGCCGACGTGTCGGCAGGGGTGAGGATGCCCGCTCCCTGATGCCGATAGCCTTCCGCGCCCTTCGGAATTGTCAGGCCGTCGCCTATGTCGCGCCAGGGCCTGGACCGTCCGGCAAGCAATATGGAAAAGGTATATTCGGGAAGCGACGGCTGGAGGGTCTCGAAGTCGGAATAGCGCAGGCGCGTCAGGGTCACGCCGGCGGAGCCCACGTGCCGGGTCTGCAGGTTTGCGCCGGGTGGAACCGTCTGCGCGCTGTCGCTTTCCTTGCTGGTCATGCGGGCAAGGCTACCGGCCCTGAAGGACGAGGTCCAGTCGGGCGGCGCGCCGGTGATCGGATCGGCGACGAAAGGGTGATCGGCAAGGCAGATCCGTCTCGAAACGAGCCACCGGCGCCGTCCGGGCATTTACCAGACCTGCAACGTTGCAGAATTGTGCGTCCGGCTCTTCACCCCGAACGGAACATGGGCTAAACCGCCACGGACAAAGTTTCTGCATCCCGCCGCGACGACCTGCGCCAGATGCATAGCCTGGATGAGACCAGCCATGATTGATCCCAAGTCACTCGCATCCCGCTTCCCCGGCGATTTCACCTTTGGCGTGGCGACCGCCTCGTTCCAGATCGAAGGGGCGTCAAAGGCCGACGGGCGAAAGCCGTCGATCTGGGATGCGTTTTCCAACATGCCGGGCCGCGTCTACGGTCGGCACAACGGCGACGTGGCCTGCGATCACTACCATCGCTGGGAAGAGGATCTCGATCTGATCAAGGCAATGGGCGTCTCGGCTTATCGCTTCTCGATCGCCTGGCCGCGGATAATCCCCGAGGGGACCGGAAGGATCAACGAGAAGGGCCTCGATTTCTACGACAAGCTGATCGACGGCCTGAAGGATCGCGGCATCAAGGCCTTTGCCACGCTCTACCATTGGGACCTGCCGCTGGCGCTGATGGGCGACGGCGGCTGGACTGCGCGTTCGACGGCTTACGCCTTCCAGCGCTATGCCAAGATCGTCATGGCCAGGCTCGGCGATCGGCTCGACGCGGTCGCGACCTTCAACGAGCCCTGGTGCTCGGTGTGGCTTTCCCATCTCTACGGCGTACATGCGCCTGGCGAGAAGAACATGGACGCAGCGCTCCACGCCCTGCACTACACCAATCTCGCGCATGGCCTTGGGGTCGACGCCATCCGCCAAGTGGCGCCGCAGGTGCCGGTCGGGCTGGTGCTGAATGCCCATTCCGTGGTGCCCGGTTCCGACAGCCCGGCGGACAAGGCAGCAGCCGAGCGCGCCTTCCAGTTCCACAACGGCGTTTTCTTCGATCCGGTGTTCAACGGCGAATATCCTGCCGAATTCCTCTCGGCGCTGGGAAGCCGTCTGCCGAAGATCGAAGACGGCGACATGGATATCATCAGCCAGAAGCTCGACTGGTGGGGGCTCAATTACTATACGCCGATGCGCGTCGCCGACGATCCGACGCCCGGCACGGAATTCCCGGCAACCGTCGATGCGCCGCCCGTTTCCGAGATCAAGACCGACATTGGCTGGGAGGTCTATGCGCCGGCGCTGAAGTCGCTGGTCGAGGGTCTCTACAAGCGCTACGAACTGCCGGTCTGCTACATCACCGAGAACGGCGCCTGCTACAATATGGACGTCGAGAACGGCGAGGTCGATGACCAGCCGCGGCTCGACTACTATGCCGAGCACCTTGGCGTCGTTGCCGACCTGATCAAGGACGGCTATCCGATGCGCGGCTATTTCGCCTGGAGCCTGATGGACAATTTCGAATGGGCGGAAGGCTATCGCATGCGCTTCGGACTCGTCCATATCGACTACGACACCCAGGTGCGCACCATGAAGAAGAGCGGCAAGTGGTATAGCGAACTCGCCGCGCAGTTTCCCAAGGGCAACCACAAGACGGCGTGAGCCTCCAGGCCCGTCAATCAGCGATACCAACGGGTCCGCCGCGCCTCAGCCGAGCTTGACGAGTTTCGGATCGGTGCGCTCGGCGGCGTTTCGCTTGTCGAACTCGGCGCGGGCCGCGTGGATCTTGTCGTGATGGGCGAACACCCAGCCGCCCATCGCCTGGATCGGTTCGCGCAGCGACTGGCCGAGCTCGGTGAGTTCATATTCGACCCGCGGCGGGACCGTGGGATAGACGCTGCGCTTCACCAGACCGTCGCGCTCCAGCGCCCGCAGTGTCAGCGTCAGCATGCGCTGCGAGACGCCGACGACGGCGCGCTTGAGATCGCTGAAGCGGGCCGGGCCGTCGCCCAGGATCATGATGACCAGCACGCTCCATTTATCGCCGATGCGCGACAGCATCTCGCTGACCGTCTGGCATTTGGCCGGGTCGTAGTGTTTCGGCATCCCGCCTCTCCGTTTGGTTGGTTACAAAAATGTGCCTTCTTGCCCAAGATTTCAAGTTCCCTATTTAGACCTGGTTACTAATCAATACCGTGCTCGCTGCCTCCGTCCGGCCTGGCCTCCCAAGGCTCGAAGAGGCGCGTGCGGCCAACCAGGATAGGAACCCTCCCATGCTCCTCGATAAACTCAACTGGCGCTATGCCACCAAGAAGATGGACCCCTCCAAGCCGGTCTCCGAAGACAAGGTCCAGCGCATCCTCGAAGCGATCCGGCTCGCACCGACCTCGAGCGGCCTGCAGCCCTACGAAGTGATCGTGGTGAAGAATCCGGAGACCAAGGCGAAGATCCGCGAGATCGCCTGGAACCAGGCGCAGGTCACCGACGGCTCGCACCTGCTCGTCTTCGCCGCCTGGGACAACTATACCGCTGAGCGCATCAACGACATGTTCGACCTCGTCAACGAGGAGCGCGGCCTGAAGAACGAGGGATGGGAAAACTATCGCAAGATGCTGCTCGATACCTATCCGCAGCGCGATCCGCAGGTGAATTTCGAACATGCCGCGCGCCAGGCCTATATCGGCTTCGGCATCGGCCTGACCGCCGCCGCCTTCGAGGGCGTCGATGCGACGCCGATGGAAGGCTTCGATGCCGCCAAGCTCGACGAGATCCTGGGCCTTCGCGAACGCGGCCTGCGTTCGGTGACGATCATGCCGCTCGGCTATCGCCAGGCGGACGGCGACTGGCTGGTGAACCTCAAGAAGGTGCGGCGCCCCAAGGAAAGCTTCATCACCGAAGTGAAGTAAGCGATCCGGCGTGTCGGGCTCGTCGCCCGGCACGCCTCGTGGCTATGCGTGGGCCTCCCGCAGGACGGTCGCCGCGGTCGGTGGCGTTTGGACGAATTTTCCGCCTGTAGTATGATCTCGCGGAAAAACATCTCTGTTCGGCGGCAAGGACCAGTGGCATAAGCGGATCAGTTTTCCGCGACGCATGGCTGACCTGCGCTTCGCGGGTTTGAAAAGGTGAAACCAAAGATGCTAGATCGGCGCCGAACCGTCCGAATGTGTATGTCGCGATAGACCATCCGACATCCAGCCATCTTGGCCGCTTTTTTGAGCGGCGATCACCGAAGAGACTAGCATGACCCACCGACCGAATCCGCGCGACGCCTCGACAGGAGGCTCCCGATGAGCGCGGCTGCCGACAATTCACCGAATGTCGAAAATCCCATGGTCGCCTTTGAGGGCGTGACCAAGCATTTCGGCGGCGCGAAGGGCCAGCCGGCCTTCACGGCGCTGGCGGGCGTCGACTACATCGTCCCGCGGGGTTCCATCACCGGCATCATCGGCCGCTCCGGCGCCGGTAAGTCGACGCTGATCCGACTGGTCAATGGCCTTGAAATTCCCTCGTCCGGCAAGGTGCTGGTCGATGGCGTCGATGTCGGCGCGCTTGACGATGCAGCCCTTCGCGCGCTGCGCCGCGAAGTCGGCATGATCTTCCAGCATTTCAACCTGCTTTCTTCGCGCACCGTTCACGACAATATCGCGCTGCCACTGGAGATCGCCGGTCTCGACAGGAAGACGATCGACCAGCGCGTCAGGCCTCTGATGGAGCTTGTTGCGCTCTCGGACAAGGCCGACCGCTATCCGGCGGAGCTGTCCGGCGGACAGAAGCAGCGAGTCGGCATTGCCCGGGCGCTTGCCACCGAACCGAAGCTGCTGCTCTCCGACGAGGCGACCTCGGCGCTCGACCCGGAAACGACGCAGTCGATCCTCGAATTGCTGAAGACCATCAACCGCGATCTCGGCCTCACCGTGCTCTTGATCACTCACGAGATGGAAGTGGTGAAGACCATTGCCTCGCAGGTGGCCGTGATCGACCGTGGCCTGATCGTCGAGCACGGCCGGACCTTCGACGTCTTCACCGCACCGAAGCACGAAACGACGCAGGCGCTGCTTTCGGCCTCGATCGGGACGAAGCTGCCCGAGTGGATCCGCTCCGACCTGAAAGCCGAGCCGTCGCCGGGCGACCGGGCGCTCGTGAGGCTGATCTTCTTCGGCGAGACGGCGTTCCAGCCGCTGACCGCGCGGCTGGTGGCCGAGCTCGGCGCCGACGTCAATATCCTGGCCGGCGCCATCGATGACATTGCCGGCGAGCCCTTCGGCTCGCTGGTGGTTTCCTATCCCGCCGATCCGGCCACGCTGGCGCGGGCGCAACGCTTCTACACCGAAACCGGACTGACCACGGAGGTGATCGGCTATGGCGTTTGATATGCTCTTCAACCTGCTGGCGAAGGCCCTGTGGCAGACGCTGCAGATGGTCGCCGTGGCCGGCGTGATCGGCACTCTGGTCGGGCTGCCGATCGGGGTCTTCCTCGCCACCAGCGGCAAGGGCGAGCTCTTCGCCGCCCCGACGATCAACCGGATCGTCGGCCTGGTGGTCAATGCGGCGCGCTCGACGCCCTTCATCATCCTGGTGGTGGCGATCATCCCCTTCACCCGCTTCGTCACCGGCACCTCGATCGGCACCATTGCGGCGATCGTGCCGCTGACGGTCGCCACCATTCCCTTCGTCGCGCGCCTGATCGAGGCGGCGATCCGCGAAGTGGACAAGGGACTGATCGAGGCCGCCCGCGCCATGGGCGCGACGCCGTTGCAGATCGTCAGCAAGGTGCTTCTCGCAGAAGCCCGGCCGGGCATCGTGCTGGCGCTCACCCTGACGCTCGTCAGCCTGATCGGCTTCTCGGCCATGGTCGGTGCGGTCGGCGGCGGCGGGCTCGGCGATCTCGGCATCCGCTACGGCTACCAGCGCTTCATGCCGGACGTCATGCTGGCCGTGGTCGTGGTGCTGATCGTCCTGGTGCAGGCGGTGCAAAGCGCTGGCGACCATCTGGCGCGGCGCTTCGACAAGCGCAGCCGCAAGAACTGAATTCCCCCCTCTTCAGAAAACCCAAGGAGTGATTTCCATGAAGAAACTGATCCTCGCGGCCTCTCTCGCCGCTCTCTTTTCCGCAAGCGCGGCTCTGGCCGAAAGCATCAAGATCGGCGTGACCCCCGGCCCGCATGCGCAGATCATGGAAAAGGTGAAGGAAGTCGCCGCCAAGAAGGGCCTCGACATCGAGATCCTCGAATTCTCGGACTATGTCGTGCCGAACCAGGCGCTCGCCGACGGCGACCTCAACGCCAATTCCTTCCAGCACCAACCCTATCTCGACAACCAGGTCGCCGACCGCGGCTATGAAATCATCAGCGTCGGCCCGACCGTCAACTTCCCGATGGGCGTCTATTCCAAGAAGGTGAAGAGCCTCGACGAATTGACGGACGGTGCCAAGGTGTCGATCCCGAACGACCCGACCAATGGCGGCCGCGCGCTGCTGGTGCTGGCCGACAAGGGCCTGATCAAGGTCGATGCAGCCAAGGGCCTGAAGATCGGCCCGGCGGACGTCGTTGAAAATCCGAAGAACATCGAATTCGTCGAACTCGACGCCGCCCAGCTGCCGCGTTCGCTCGACGATGTCGACGCCTCGGTGATCAACACCAACTACGCCATCGAAGCCGGCCTCAACCCGAAGACGGATTCGATCGCCATCGAAGGCGAGAAGGCTCCCTACGTCAACGTCATCGCCGTTCGTGCCGCCGACAAGGACGCCGCCTGGCTGAAGACCCTGCTCGAGTCCTACCACAACGACGAGATCAAGGCCTTCGTCGCCGAAGAGTTCAAGGGCGCCGTTGTCGCCGGCTGGTAAGCGGGCAACAATCCCGGAATCATAACGGGCGGGCGATGGAGAGAACCATCGCCCGCCCGATCTTTTTCGATTCGCATTGACGTATTCGGTATTCGACGTTACGCAGCCTTCAGGTTTCAGCCGCCTGCCGCTCGCGGACATGTGTCTCGGTGAAGGTCTGACCTTGACGATTTCTCACCCTCTGTGCATTTCGCGCCGTGGGCAACGCGAGCCCCCTCCTTCAGAGCGAAATGCCTTTTTGAGGAGCGTGGGATGTCGTCTGGCACCTCCACCCACAACGCCTATCTCAGCGGGTCCATTGCCGGCCTGTTCGTAAAGACTGCGCTGCCGATCGTCTTCGTGATGAGCATGAACGGCGTCCTGACCGTCGTCGATGCGATCTTCCTTGGGGCCTTTGTCGGCCCGGAGGCGGTGGGTGCCGTCACCGTCGTGTTTCCGGTCTACATGCTGATCGTCGCCCTTGCGACGCTGGTATCCGCAGGTATGTCCAGCCTGCTCGCGCGCAGTCTCGGGGCAGGACGGATCGACGAGGCACAAGGTATTTTTGCCGGGGCGCATATGCTCGCGCTGGTGATCAGTGCCCTGCTGATCGTCGGTTTTGTCGTCTTCGGCGATCGCCTCACGCTGCGCCTCGCCAACGGATCGCCTGTGCTTCACCAGATGGCCTACGCCTTTGCCGCGACCATCGTCTTCTCTTCACCCTTGCAGTTTCTGCTCTCGGTCCAGGCTGATGCGTTGCGCAGCGAGGGCCGGGCCGGACTGATGGCGGCGATGAGCCTTGTGGTATCGCTCGCCAATATCGGTTTCAACTATCTCCTTATCGTCGGACTGGGCTGGGGAGTGGTAGGCTCCGCCTCTGGCACGGCGCTGGCGCAAGGGGTTGCGCTAAGCCTGCTGGTCGTCTTTCGCCTGGTCGGTCGTACGGATGTCCGGCTTTCCGCGCTGTTGCGGCACAGGCCGACGACGGCGTGGCGCCGGATCGTCTCTCTGGGTGCGCCACAGAGCCTCGGCTTCATCGGCCTTGCGGGGATATCGGCGACGATCATTGCGGCGTTGCAGGTCTCGGCGGGCGACCGGTACCAAGCGGTCGTTTCCGGCTACGGCATCATCACCCGGATCATGACATTTGCCTATCTTCCGCTGCTGGGCATGAGCCAGGCGATGCAGTCGATGGTGGGCAATAATGTCGGCGCGAGGCTCTGGCGGCGCTCGAACGACAGCCTGCGGTTCGGACTGATGGCGGCATTCCTCTATTGCCTTGCGGTCGAATGCCTCCTGGTCGGCGCAATCCGGCCGGTCAGCCTGCTGTTCGTCAGCGAGGATGCGGTGGTGAGCGAGATCGCCCGGATCATGCCGGTGATGGTCGCGATGTATGTCGTCTCGGGCCCGCTGATCATGCTGACCGGCTATTTCCAGGCAATCGGCGATGCCGGCCGGGCAGCGATCCTCGGATTGTCGAAGCCCTACCTCTTCACGATCCCGTTGATCATCGGCTTTGCGATGGTCTTCGGCGAGCAGGGAATTTGGCTCGCCATCCCGATTGCGGACCTGATGCTTCTGGTTCTGGCTGTCGTGGTGCTGGCGCAGACAGCCAGGCAACACGGCCTGGCATGGGGGCTGTTCATGCGCGATCGGGAGCCGGGGTCGTAAGGCGAGGGCCGCACATCGGCGGCCCGGTCAGCTGCCGATGTGCTTCTCGCCGCGCTTCTTCGCGAGCGCGATCTGCATCTGCCGTTGGCGGTAGCGGTCGCGGTCGGCCTCGGTGCGGCTGTCGTAGCAGTGCGGGCAGGAGACGCCTTCCTCGAATTTCGGCGACTTCACCTCTTCCGCCGTCAGCGGATAGCGGCAGGCGTGGCAGAGCGTGTGTTCGCCCTGCTTCAGGCCGTGGGTGATCGACACGCGCTCGTCGAAGACGAAGCATGCGCCGTCCCATAGGCTTTCTTCCGCCGGCACTTCCTCGAGATATTTGAGGATGCCACCCTTGAGGTGGTAAACTTCGTCGAAGCCCATTTCCTTGGCGAAGGCCGTCGACTTCTCGCAGCGGATGCCGCCTGTGCAGTACATGGCAAGCTTCGGCTTGTTGTGCAGGCCGGGATTGTTGCGCATCCAGTCGGGGAATTCGCGGAAGGTCTTGATGTTCGGATCGATGGCGCCCTTGAAGATGCCGATCGCCGTTTCGTAGTCGTTGCGGGTGTCGATGACGATGGTTTTCGGATCGGAGATCAGCGCGTTCCAGTCCTTCGGATCGACATAGGTGCCGACGATCTTGTTGGGGTCGATGTTCTCGACGCCCATGGTGACGATTTCCTTCTTCAGCCGCACCTTCATGCGCAGGAAGGGCATCTTCGCCGCACGGCTTTCCTTGTGCACCAGGCCGGCAAATTCCGGCTGGGAGCGGATGAAGGCGAGGATATTGGCGATGCCCTCGTCGGTGCCGGCGATGGTGCCGTTGATGCCTTCGGCGGCCAGCAGAAGCGTGCCCTTGATGCCGTTCTCGCGGGCGACGGCATCGAGCTCCGCGCGAAAGCTCTCGAAGCGCGGGAAGCGGGCGAAGTGATAGAGCGCGGCGACGCAGAAGGCGCCGCCCTCTTCGTGGCGAGGGGTCTGGAAATCATCGGTCATGGCGGGGGAATACTGCCTCGGCCCCTGCCGTGCAACGATTTTCGCGCGATGGGCCGCACTTTGAATTTTGTCAAATGCCGAGCAGGGCAAGCAAAGAAGCCTGCCTGGGCGGGCAAATCTCGCCCTCCACAAGCGGTGCCGCCATCGCCGAAGCAATGATCCCAGCGTCCGCCTCCGAAATCCTGACGATGCCGAAGCGGAAGGCCTGGCCCCAATTGTGCCTGCCCCGGGTGAGGTCCAGCCGGTCGAGCAGGGGATGAATGGAAGCAGGCCGGCTCGGCCGCCAGTCGACGTCTGAGCGCGAGGCATGGAAGGTGGCGCTCATCTGGACCCGGTAGGGTTCCCGCTCCTGGATCGTTCCGATGGCGGTGAAGGCCTGCAGGCGTTCCTTGCCGCCGAACACCGTCACCGGGGAGTAGGCAATCACGGTCTCGCCGGTCCGGATGCGCCTGAGCGGCGCATCCTTCCCATGGCAAGCCTGGACGAATCCGCCTTCAACCCCTCTTGCGACGTGGTCGGCGGAGGCAGTGATGATCCAGGCCATCGGTCACACCGGCGGATTGTAGAAACGGATGCGGTTCTGGTCGGGATCGGCCAGCATGAAGGTGCGGCCGAATTCCATGTCGGTCGGCTCCTGCAGGACCGTGTGACCGGCGGCGGACAGGCGGGCGAAGACCGTGTCGACCTCGGCTGCATTTGCCAGGGGCACGTCGATCTCGAAGGCGCCGCTGCTACCGGTCACGGCCGGCTCCACGGCCGTCCTGGACCAGAGGCCGAGCTTGATTCCACCGGGGAAGACGAACATGGCAAAGGCTGGCGAGCGTTCGACCGGCGCGGCACCCAGCAGGTTTTCGTAGAAGGCGGTGCTGCGGTCCGGATCGGCAACATAAAGGATGATGAGGTTCGGTGTCATGGGTCTCTCCTGTGTTGAGAGCCCATTCCTACGCCGACATGCTGCCAAAAAATGGCAGCATCCTACAGCATGCGTTCGGGAATGCCGTGCTGTTGCCGCCAGGCCTTGAGCAACTGCATCCGGCGCTTCGGATAGCGGCCGAGTGGCCCCTCCATGAGGTCCATGCGATCGGTCCGGAAGCTGCGGAAGTCGTCGCGCAAGGTGCACCAGGCGACGACCACGCGGGCGCCTTCGAAGAAGGTGAGGGCGAAGGGCCAGATCAGCCGCTCGCTGGCGGAGCCCTTCTCGTCGCGATAGGCGATCTTCATCATCTGCTCGGAGCGGATGAATTCGCGCAGCCGGGCAAGATCGATGCGTTCCTCCGGCAGAGGCAGTCCAGGCCCGGCGAACAGTGTGCTTGCCGTGAGTTCTTCGCGCAGATCGCCCGGCAGGACTTCGGTGATCTTGGCCAGCGCGTCGCGCGCGGAGATCGCCAGTTCCGGGTCCGCCCTCTGGGCCACAAGTCTTGCGCCGAGGACGAGCGCCTCGATCTCCTCGCGGGAAAACATCAGCGGTGGCAGCATGTAGCCGGGGCGCAGCACGTAGCCGACGCCAGCCTCGCCCTCGATATTGGCGCCCTGCGCCTGCAAGGTCGCGATGTCGCGATAGAGCGTGCGCAGCGAAATGCCGAGCTCGGACGCAAGCGCGGCTCCGCTCACCGCCTGGCGATGGCGGCGCAGCACCTGCAGGAGCGAGAGCAAGCGTTCGGAGCGACTCATTGAACAATGATACAGGATATGCTGTCAAAAACTGTCAGCAGTGACGCTTATTCGGTCGCCGCGGCGATCCACAAGGCTTCGATGATCATGCCCTCGCGCTCCGGCGTGTCGGCAAAGACCCGCTCGGCGAGGGCGAGGGCATTGCGGCGCAGTTCCTGTTGCTGGCGGATGATGGCGCCGAGCAGGTGGGAGAACTCCTCGCCGCCGCCGATCAGACCGGTCTCCCGGTCGAGAAGGTCGGCGAGCAGGGCGAGGTCGTGCTCATGGCCCAGCGTGTCGACCAGCGCCTTGGCCTCGGCGCGCTTGGCATGCATGGCCGACGGCCAGATGCCGCGCAGGAGCGAGAGGTTCATCCAGTAGGCCTGGCCCGCCTTGCGCAGTTCGTGGAAGACTTCCTCGTGCACACTGTGGTGGCAGTCGTCGAGGGCGGCGCGCCCGCGGCCGAGACCTTTGCGCCAGCCCTTTGCCAGCATTTTGGCGGCCTTGCGCGGGCTCGAGGGGAAGGATGCCGATTCCAGCGCGGCGCTCGCGTCGTGGCAGGCCGAGATCGCCGCAGCGACCTTATCCGACAGGTCGGTCTCGGCCAGCGCCAGCGCGTCGCGCCTCTCGGTCAGGGCGGCGCGCGCATGGGAAAGGGCGCTCTTCTCCTCGTCGTTCAGCGCATGGTTTTCGAGGTAGATGACGGTCTCGATCAGGGCCGCGGCGTCGCGCACGACGGAAAGCGTACGGGCGGTGTCGCGCAGCCGGGCGTTCTCTGCAGCTCGAAACGTTTTCTGGTCGAGGGCCACGAGGCGATAGAGCGAGCGGACCCGCTTGAACTTCTTGCGGGCTTCGTGGATGGCTTCGTGCAGGCCTTCGGGCTGTTCCTCGAGCGCGGCAATGGCCCGGTTGAGCTGTTCGCTCGCGACGGCCGCGACCTCCTCGCCGAACGGGCGGCCCGGTCTAATTCGATACGGCATGCACGACCTCGGGCTTCAGCCGTTCGGTGGCGAGCGCCTGGTTCGAATAGCGGCGATCACCGGTCACCTCGCGGCCGAGCCAGGCCGGCAGTTCCGGACGGTCGTGCTCCGAGCGCATTTCCACCTCGGCGATGACCAGGCCCTGGAAGGCGCCCTCGAAGACGTCGATCTCCCAGGTAAAGCCGCCGACATCGACGGTGTAGCGGACCTTTTCGATGACGCTGCCGATGGCGAAGGTGATCATCTCGAGCGCTTCTTCGAACGGGATGTCGTATTCGAACTCGTCGCGCACCAGTGCGGTCTTGCCGAACTTGATGGTAAGCTTCGCCGTTTTTTCATTGCTGGTGCGAACGCGGATGGATCGATCGGAATTGACCGAGAGATAGGCCTGGCGCATCGCTGTCGCCGACGTGGCGCGGTCGCGCCAGCTGTCGTTGATCACCAGGAACTTGCGCTCGATTTCTTTCGCCATCTCGCCGTCCATCGTGAAAACCTCCAGCACCCTAGCGCAGTTGAGCCGTCATGCAAACGGTCAGCATCCTTACCGCGCGCATTTGTCTCGACAATGACACCCGTTCGCGATAATCCTTGGGACGAATTCAATCGTTTGAAATGGATGGCCGGCGTGAGTGCAAAAACCGAAAAGCTCCTTTCCACCCTCAAGCTGCAGCCGGTCGTTCCGGTGCTGATCATCGAGGATGCGGCCAGTGCCGTGCCGCTCGCAAGGGCGCTGGTGGCCGGCGGTCTGAAGGCGATCGAGATCACCATGCGCACTGATGCGGCGCTCGAAGCGGTCCGTCGCGTCGCCGGCGAAGTCGAGGGCGCGGTGGTCGGTGCCGGCACGATTCTCAATCCCGCGCATTTCGAAGCGGCGGTGAAGGCCGGCTCGCAGTTCATCGTCAGCCCGGGAACGACCCGCGAACTGATCCATGCGGCGCGTGCCTCCGACATCCCGCTTCTGCCGGGTGCCGCGACCGCCAGCGAAGTCATGCAACTTCGCGAAGAAGGCTATCAGGTGCTGAAGTTCTTCCCCGCCGAGCAGGCCGGGGGTGCAGCCTATCTGAAGTCGCTGTCCTCGCCGCTCGCCGGCACGCTGTTCTGCCCGACCGGCGGCATTTCGCTGAAGAACGCCCGGGACTACCTGTCGCTACCGAACGTGGTGTGCGTCGGCGGCTCGTGGGTCGCGCCGAAGGAAATGGTCGAAGCCGGCGACTGGGCAGGCATCACAAAGCTCGCCACCGAAGCCTGCGCACTCGCCGGCTGACGGAAAGTTCGATCGAAGCGCGGGGACGTCTTTGTATTTTCATGATCGCCTTCTTATCTAGCAGTCGAGACTGAACCTATGGAGACGCCCGATGTTCGACGCCAAGAAGCTGCTTGATCAATTCCTCGGTTCGCAGGTGCCGGGAACGACCGGAAGCGTGAAGCAGAAGGCCGGCGATGCCGTCCAGCTTGCCAAGGACAATCCGCTGGCGACCGGCGCGATCGCCGCGGTTCTCCTCGGCACGAAGACGGGCCGCAACCTCGCCGGCAATGCGCTGACGCTCGGCGGGCTCGCCGCCATCGCCGGGATCGGCTACCAGGCCTACAAGAACTACCAGGCCGGCAAGTCGCCCCAGGAGGTCGCCGAGACCGAGCAGAAGCTGTTGCCGCCGCCGGCCGACTCGCCGTTCAGCGTCGAGGCGCCCGCCGCCTCCAACGACTTTGCCCTGACGCTGGTGCGCGCGATGATCGCTGCCGCCAAGTCCGACGGCCATATCGATGCCGCCGAACGCGCCCGCGTGATGGACAAGATCCACCTCTCCGGCCTCGGCGCGGAAGCCGAAGCCTTTCTCGAGAAGGAACTAACCTCGCCCTCCGATCTCGACGCGCTGGTCAAGGCCGCCGTCACCGAGGAGCAGAAAGTCGAGCTCTACACCGCCTCGCGGCTGGCGATCGATCCCGACAGCCGGGCCGAGCGCGGCTATCTCGACCTCCTGGCCGGTCGTCTCGGCCTTGCCGACGGGCTGGTCGACCATATCGAGGCGACCGTGTCGTCCGCTCAGGTCTGATCCCGTCTCCATGACAATGCGGCCAGTTGCCTTTGCCGGGCGGCTGGCCTAATCGTTTGCCGACACAGCAAGAGGCAAACATGCGCGATCTCTCCACATTCAAGGGCTGCCCGGCGCCGAAGCCGGTTCGTCTCGAAGGCCGTTTCGTCACCGTCGAGCCTTTCGACAAGGCGACGCATCTTGAGGCCCTGTGGGACGGCCTCGGCGGCATGGAGATCAATCCGCTGCTGACCTATTTCACTCAGCCGGACTTCGGCAGTATCGAAGATTTTGGTGCCTGGCTCGAGGGCGTGCAGAGCAAGGGTGGCTGGGTCACGGAAGTGTTCCGCGACAACCAGACGGGCAAGATCGTCGGCATGGCCAACTACATGCGGGCGGACCCCGCCAATGGTGTCGTCGAAGTGGGCGGCGTAGCGCACGGCCCGGCGATGAGCCGCACGCCGCTCGCCACCGAAGCGCACTACCTGATGGCGCGGCATGTGTTCGACGACCTCGGCTATCGCCGTTACGAGTGGAAGTGCCACAACGACAATGCGCCGAGCAAGACGACGGCGGAACGCTACGGCTTCACCTTCGAGGGCGTCTTTCGCCAGCACATGCTGTCCAAGGGCAAGAACCGGGACACCGCCTGGTTCTCGATGATCGACGGCGAATGGCCGGTGATCCGTGCCGCCTTCGAGGCCTGGCTTGCGCCTGAGAACTTCGACGCCGAGGGCCGGCAGATCCGCAGGCTGGAAGACGTCCGCGCAGAACGCGCAAAGGGAGCAGCAGAATGAACGCCGGCAACCGCTCGGCGGCGCTCGCCGCCCTTCTCATCGTGCTCGGCTTCGGCCTGGTGCTGCTCGGCTTGCCGAAGCTGGTGCTGTGGATCGGCGACTATTCGCCGGTGCTGGCGGCCGTCGTCGGCACGGTCGGCATTATGTCCTTCTTCATCGTGCTGTGGCTTCGCGCCCGCTACCAGCGTCGGCGCGACGGCAATCAGTAGGCGCCGTTCTCAGCCCTGCAGGCTTGCAGCCAGCAGGAGCGCGCCGAGCACGATCACCAGCAGCGCACCGAAGATCTCGATCGCATTGGCCACGTGCCGCGCCGCCGGCGAGCCGGGGCCTGACAGCCGTACGGCCAGCCCCTTGGCCGAAACCGCGAGGGCGGCGAGCGCCGAGACCGTGATCGCGGTGCCGAGCGCCATGGCGAAGACCGACAAAATCCCGCCGAGGTAGAGCCCGTTCAGCAGGGCGAAGGTCATGACCAGCAGGGCCCCGGAGCAGGGGCGCAGGCCGACCGCGACGATCGCCGACCAGGCCTCGCGCAGGCTGAAATTCTTTGCCGACAGCATGCGCGGGTCGGGCAGGTGGCTTACCCCGCAATCGGGGCAGACCGAGCCCGGGGCGAGGGCGTCGTGGCCGTGTTCGACGGCCATGGCGCGGAAGGAAAGCCCGGTGCCGGCCGGGCGCGCGGCTGCCGGCGCGTCGAACAGGGCGGCCGTCGCCGGTGCGTCGAACAGGCCGGCGCTGATCGGGGCGCTGCGCGTGAGCCACAACGATTTCATCTTGCGCAGCAACAGCCATGTGCCGAAGGCGACGATCAGGCCGTAGCTAGCGATCTCCAGCGCCTGGGTCGCTTCCGTCATGGAGATCGACGTGCCGCGCAGGACCGCGTAGCCGATGCCCACCAGCGCGATCGCGACGATCCCCTGCAGGAAGGCCGAGACGAAGGAAATGGCGATGCCGCGCTTCAGCTCGGTCTCGTTGGCGATCATATAGGAGGAGATCACCGCCTTGCCGTGGCCGGGTCCGGCCGCATGGAAGACGCCGTAGGCAAAGGACAGGCCGATCAGCGTCCACAGATGCGCCGGATCCTCGCGCATCGCCTTCAGCGCGCCGGTCAGCGAGCGGTAGAAGGCCTGCTGGTTCTGGTTGATGAAGGCAAGCCAGCCGGCGAAGGGGCCGGTCGCCTGGAAAGAGGGTTCGGCGGTGCCAATGCCAAGCGGCGAGCCGGCATGCGCCAGCGAGGCGGCGATGAGAAGAAGCGCGACGGTGGTGGCTGCCGGAGCCAGGAAGCGACGCATCAGCATGTCAGCTCGAGCCGGGTGGCGAACAGCTTGCTCATGTCGGTGCCGGCCGGATCGTTGAAGAAGGCCTCGGTGAGATTCGCCTGATTCTGCGCCATCACTTCGTCCGGGTCGGGACGGACCACGACACGCTTGCAAACCTTGAAGCCGTCACCCTCGGTGGCCATGTCCTCGTCCTTGGCAAAGTCGATCGCGGTGTACATGGTCGGGTCGTAGACGCCGATGGTCAGCTTGCCCTTGAGCGCCAGCGCCTTTTCCGGCTTGGCGACGAAGAAGACCAGGAGTTGGTTGTCCTTGAAGTCGACATTGAACACCTCCGGCTTGACGACGGAAACGGACGCGCCGTTGCTGGTGATGGAGGTGAAGAAGCCGTAATCGGCAATCGAGGTGCGGATCGTCTCGGCGACCTCCTTCAACTCGCTGGGGTCGAGTTTCAGATCGCTGTTCTTGTCGAAGTCCATCAGCACGCTCGACGAGAAGATGTCGTCGAAGCGCCAGACATTGCGAAGTTCGGAAATCGTGCCGTCCGCGCCGGCGATCACTTCGAGGCGGGCTTCCGCGAAGATGTGCGGATGGGCAAGCGCCGGCAGGGGCATGCCCATGAGTGCCGCGATCAACGCCAACCGTCTTTTCATGCCTTGCCCGCCTTCGCGTCCGAATCCCGAGCTTTCTCCCTGTCTGACAATTTCGACGGAAATGGGACTTCGGTCCGGTTGCGCATGGCTCAAGAGGCTTGCTGGCGAAACCAGCCGTGGAGAAAGTCGACGAAAACGCGGACCTTGGCGGGCAGGTAGCGGCGATGGGGATAGACGGCATAGATGCCGCGATCCTTGGGCAGGTAGTCGTCGAACAGCGGCACCAGCTCGCCGGTCTCGATATAGGGCCGGGCGATGAAGTCGGGGATCATGGCGACGCCGAGGCCGGCGCGCGCGGCGCGCAGCGTGGCGAGCGGGCTGTTGACCTCGATCGGGCCGCTGACGCTGACCGATATCGTGCCGCCCTGCGGGTCGGCGAAGCGAACGCTGTTGTGCGAGCGGGAATTGGTGTCGACCAGGAAGGGTACGCGCGCCAGCTCCTGCGGGTGGATGAGAGGTCCGTACTTCGCGACGAAGGCCGGCGTGGCGCAGGCAAAGATGCGGAAATCGGACAATTTCTTGGCGATCAGGGCCGAATCATCGAGCTTGGTGATGCGGATCGCCAGATCGAAGCCCTCCTCGACCAGATCGACGAACCGGTCGTCGGCGACAATCTCAAGGGAGAGGTCGGGGTGTCCGGTGGCGAAGTCGATCAGCGACTGGCCCACTTCGGCGTCGATGAAGGTGCGCGGCACGGTGACCTTGAGCTTGCCCTTGAGGTCGGTGTTGTTCTCCCGCACGAGGTCGGCCAGGCTGTCGATCTCCTTCAGGATTTCGGTCGCGCTGCGGTAGTATGTGTGTCCCGCCTCGGTCATCGAGAACTGCCGCGTGGTGCGGTTCAGCAAAAGGGCGCCGAGTTCGTCTTCCAGCTCGCGGACATATTTCGACAGCAAGGCCTTGGACCGCCCGGTCTTGCGCGCCGCGGCGGAAAAACCTTCGGCTTCGACGACGTCGATAAAGGCGCGGATGCGCGTCAGCGTGTCCATGGATCGGTTCCTTGCGAAATGATGCGCGAACTGTGAACACAACGGCCGGATCGTTCAATCATTTTTCTGCCGTCGGGGTCAAAAAACGCTTGATTATGACCGCGAACATTCTTATCTCCTGCTCAGCCCAAAGTCGCACGTGCCCATGGGTGTCCGCCGATCCTCGATGTGGTGAGGAAATCGGTAAGGTACCTGGAACTAACCCCTCCAGTCGCTATTCCGGCCATCCGGGAAATGCGAGGACATCTGAAGCAACGACGGTGCGGGCCTTTCTAGTCTCTTCCGGCTTTCCATCAGCCGGAGTTACTTCAGAGGCACACCATCATTGCCGGAAGTGCGGTCGGGTTCTCCCACCAATCCATGGCAGACAAAGCCGAATTGACGCTCCTGGCAGGGTGTCGGTTCACTATTCGCGCTTCGAGCGCTCGTACGGCATCAGCGTCTCCACCGGCTGGTTTCGATCGGGTTCTCGTCGTCCTTTGTCCTTCCGTACTCGGCGACGAGTCCGGGAACCTTGGAACTTGAGAGGGATAGACCCATGACCACCGCTCGTATCCTCGACTTCATCAATACCCGACGTCCCGAAGGTCCCTGCCTCGTGGTCGACCTCGACGTCGTGCGTGCGAACTACGGTGCATTCCGTCACGCCCTGCCCGACAGCTCGATCTACTATGCCGTCAAGGCCAACCCGGAGCCGCAGATCCTCAAGCTGCTCGCTTCGCTCGGCTCGAGCTTCGATTGCGCCTCTGTCGCCGAAATCCAGATGGCGCTCGACGCCGGTGCGACCGCTGGCCGGATCTCCTACGGCAACACGATCAAGAAGGAACGGGACATTGCCCGGGCGCATGCGCTCGGCATCGATCTCTTTGCCGTCGACAGCCATGAGGAAGTCGAGAAGGTAGCCCGTGCCGCCCCCGGCGCCCGTGTGTTCTGCCGCGTGCTGACCGATGGCGAAGGTGCCGAATGGCCGCTTTCCCGCAAGTTCGGCTGCGTGCCGCAGATGGCCGTCGACGTGCTGGTCTATGCCCATCAACTGGGACTCGATTCGTTCGGCGTGTCCTTCCATGTCGGTTCGCAGATGACCAAGGTCGATGCCTGGGATTCGGCCCTTGCCGATGCCAAGCGCGTCTTCACCTCGCTCGCCAAGCAGGGCATTCACCTGCAGATGGTGAACATGGGTGGCGGCTTCCCGACCAAATACCTGCGCGACATCCCGTCGGCCGAGGCTTATGGCCGCGCGATCAATGGTGCGCTGAAGAAGCACTTCGGCAACCACATCCCGCAGACCATCATCGAGCCGGGTCGCGGCATGGTGGGCAATGCCGGCGTGATCAAGGCGGAAGTCGTCCTGATCTCGAAGAAGTCGGACAATGACGCGCATCGCTGGGTCTTCCTCGACATCGGCAAGTTCGGCGGTCTCGCCGAAACCATGGACGAGGCGATCCGCTACCCGATCCGCACCGATCGTGACATGGACGAGATGGAGCCCTGCGTGCTCGCCGGCCCGACCTGCGATTCGGCCGACGTCATGTACGAGAAGAACATGTATCCGCTGCCCGTCTCGCTGACGATCGGCGACGAGGTTCTGATCGAGGGCACCGGCGCCTATACCACGACCTACTCGGCGGTTGCCTTCAACGGTTTCGAGCCGCTCAAGGCCTACGTCATCTAAGACCCGACCGGGTCTTTCGACGACCGCGCCGGTTCATCCGGCGCGGCGCAACCCACCATCATCGGAAACACTTCTTGGTACGGGAGGCCACCATGGCCGCTGTTCTGGACGTCGTGCGCGCCTTTTTCGCGCCTGCAACTGCGCCTGCCTTTGTCATCGATAACGAAACGCCGGCCGACACCGTCGCCCGCGAAGCCCTGCTCGATCGCGCCATGGGCAGAGATCGCCGCAAGAAGTCGTCGGAGAAGATCCGTCGCGACCGGCTGCCGGCGGAAGGGCTGGCGATCGTCGCCCGCGATGCCCTGGGGCATGTGATCGGCACCGTACGGCTGTGGAACGTCGAGGCGGGTGTCTCGCGCGAGGGCCGGTCGATCGACGCGCTGCTGCTCGGCCCGCTGGCGGTCGATGCCGCACACGAAGGCAAGGGCATCGGCTCGGCGCTGATGCGCGCCGCGATCCTCGAAGCCAAGAAGCGCGACCATGGCGCCGTTCTTCTGGTCGGCGATGCCGCCTACTACGAACGCTTCGGCTTCTTTGCCGAAAAGGCGCAGCATCTCGTCATGCCGGGTCCGTTTGCCCGCGAACGCTTCCTCGCGCTCGAGCTCAAGCCCGGCTGGCTCGACGGGGCTGCCGGCATGGTTGTGGCGTCCGGCCGCAAGCTGTCGCACGCGACGCTGCGCCGGACGGCCTAATAGACGAGACCGGCTCGCCCCCGGCAGCGCTCGATGCGTGCTTGCATCTGGAGCCTGAAGGGGAGCGGGCCTTTCATCCCGCCGTCACGGTATGGCGGGGCAGGCGCCCCCTTTCCATCCACGGAGAGGGGGCGTTTTCGCATCTACCTTCGAGGGCTTTCGGCCTTTCGCAAGCGTGTCCCCAATTCCCCACGGCGGAAAAATCGACGGGACCTCGGAACAAATCGCCCCGCCAAGCTTGTTAGTCTCCGTGTGACGCGTTTCGTCACGGCACAGCGCGCAGTCCCCGATGTGGGGCAGCCTGAGAGGGAGTAGCAGCGATGATGAAGAAGTTCGGGTGGGGCGCGGTGGCGCTCATCATATCCTCCACGCCGGTTCTCGCCGCGGATGCCGTCATGGAGGCTCCGGCCGTTCCGCCGGAAGTGGTCGATACCATGCCGGCGTTCAGCTGGGCGGGCGGCTATATCGGTATGCAGGGCGGCTATGGCTGGGGCAATGGCGACTTCTACGACGGCGTCGCCTCCGCCTCGGACGATTTCGACGGCGGCCGGTTCGGCGGGTTCGTCGGCTACAACTGGGACTTCGGCACCAGTGCCGTCGTCGGTCTCGAAGCCGACCTGAACTATGACTGGAACGAGAACAGCTATGGCGCGGTCGATGTCGGCACGGGCCTCAATGGCTCCGTCCGCGGACGGGTCGGCTATGCGATGGACCGTGTCCTGCTTTATGCGGCAGGCGGCTGGACGGCGACCAATTTCTCGGTCGACGGCGGTGGCTTCGACGAGAGCGAGACGCTGCACGGCTGGACGCTTGGTGCGGGCTTCGACTATGCGATCACCGACCGCGTCTTCACCCGTCTCGAATACCGTTACAACGACTATTTCGAGAAGGAAGTGCTGGGAGTCGATACGGACTTCAACCAGCATGTCGTCAATGTCGGCATCGGTGTGAAGTTCTGATCGACGACGTCCCCTGCAATCTCGATGCCCGGCGAACCTGAGATGGTCCGCCGGGCATGAGCGTCTGACCTGCGCCTCCGCTCAGAACCGCTCCATGTTTTCGCGGGCGAGTGCGTCCAGTGCGTCGGTATCCGGTTCGTAACGGCCGGTCTTGTCGTTCAGCCGATAGGTTGCCGCAACGATGCGGGCAGGGCCCGGCGTCGGCTCCGTGTCGCAGCCTTCCTCCACCTTCTCCTCCCGAATATCGACCGCGACGCGCAGCGCCGGGCGCGTGCCGCTCGAATCGACGCTGATGGTCGGTTCCTGGGTGCGGCTCAGTCCGCACAGGCGCTCGGAAAAGGTCAGCACCGTGTCGATCGGTTCCAGGCCGTCTTCGGTGACCAGCGTCAGGCTGGTGATCAGATAGCTCTGATTCGAATTCCAGTGGCTGCTGCGGGTGATGAGCACGTTTGCGCCGCCGCCGAGGTCCAGGAGCGGCGGTTCGGCGAAGCCGGTTTCGCGGTCTAGGCCGACATTGAGCGAGCCGACCAGCCGCGGTTCCTTCTCCACCACGTAGAGGGCGAGGATCGCCGGCGCCTCCGGCATGTCGTTGGACAGACCGAAATCGAAAAGAACAGCCAGTTCCTTCCTTCCTGCCCGCTCGAAGGACACGGTTTCCACCCCGCTGATGGCGAGCCCGTCCGGCCAGTCCTCGTCGAGATCAAAACGTTCGGCGAAGTCGGCGTCGAGCGCGCTGCCTTTCCAACTCATGCCGTCGGCGGCCAGGTCGGGCACGAAGGTAAGTGCGAGATCGAGATAGGTCTTGTCGGTTCCGGCGACCGGCGTGTCGAGGCTCTCCAGCCGACTTTCCGCGGCGGAGGCGAAGGACGGCGCCAGCGTCATGAAGGCAAGGGCGGCGAGGGCGAAAAATGCACGCATCGAAGTCTCGTCCGATCTCTGTCGTCGCACGAACCTATCGGAGAATCACCTCTGCGGGAATGCCCTGCGAGCGGTTCAGGGTGCCTCGCGAAGGGTGCTCTGAATGCCGGGAGACAACAGGCTTTTCATTCGTCAAGTGGCGCTGTGGCTAAATTGTGACAGCCGCACTGCAGTAGCAGCATCTGTTTGATTCCCCATGCATCTATTGATCTAGCTCAAATGCCCTTGCGTTTCTGGCAGCGTATTTTGTGCGCGGCACAAGCCATTGATTTACTCAAGGAGAGACCCCATGACCAAGACCTGCACGCGGCGGATCAGCGCCCTTGCCGCAGCCACCGCATTGTTCCTCATCGGCCAGGCGGCCGGCGCGGCGGACATGACGCCCGTGGCGGAGCCGGCGCCGGATGCTCCGCTGGCGGCAGCATCGAGCCCGTGGCAGGTTCGCGTGCGTGGTCTTGGCGTGATCTCCGAGGACAACGGCCATGTGAACGGCGTTGCCGGATCCGACCTGTCCTACAGCGATACCTACATTCCTGAACTCGACATCACCTACTACTTCACCGACAACATCGCCGCCGAACTCATCCTCGGCACGACCTATGCAAACGTCTGGGGCGAAGGCTCGATCGCCGGCCTCGGCAAGATCGGCCGCACCTGGATCCTGCCGCCGACGCTGACCCTTCAGTACCACTTCACCGATTTCGGCGCCTTCAAGCCCTATGTCGGTGCCGGTCTGAACTACACCATGTTCTACAATGAGGAAGGCGCCAACGCTGACGACCTCGACATTCACAATGCGTTTGGCGCGGCCGTTCAGGTCGGCTTCGACTACATGGTCGACGAACATTGGGGCGTCAACTTCGACGTCAAGAAGATCTTCCTCGAGCCCGAATTCGACGCCAAGGTTCCGTCCGACGTCGACGGTACCGCCAAGCTCAATCCGTGGCTGGTCGGCGCAGGCGTCACCTACCGCTTCTGATCGTCACGATCCGATCACCGCACTGGAAGGCCGGGAGCACATCGTTCCCGGCCTTTGCTTTGGTCCATCGTCGCAAAGGTCGAAGGTGCAACGTTGCAGAAGGGCACCGCTGCGGGGATCGGTGAGCCGGCCGGCGGGGGTTGCAATCGCCTCGGCCGCGTACTATCCCCGCGCGGTAGCTCTTAAGGGGATGTGCGGCATGAAAATCGGTGCTCTCAGCTGGAACGGCAACAATATCGGCGACGATATCCAGAGCGTGGCCGTCATGCAGCATCTGCCTCCCGTCGACGTGTTCCTCAACCGCGACCATCTCAACAGCTATGACGGCCCCGAGACCCTGCTCGTCACCAATGGCTGGTTCCTGTCGAAGCTCGACAACTGGCCGCCGAGCCCGTCGATCAAGCCGATCTTCTTCGGTTTTCACGTGCAGAAGCACGCCAAGCCGACGATCGCGCGCCATGTCGACTATCTGAAGAAGCACCAGCCGATCGGCTGCCGCGACCAGGGCACGGTGGATTTCATCCGCTCGCTCGGCGTCGAGGCCTATCTGTCGCTGTGCAACACGCTGACCTTCAATGCACCGGCCGACCGCGATCCCGATTCGATCTATCTCGTCGAGGCCAATCGCGACCAGCTTTCGCCCAAGCTGTTCAAGAAGGGGCTGACGGTGAAGACGGTCAGCCATCGTTTCATCGACGTGTCGGCGGAAACGCGCCTGCAATATGCCAAGGAAATCGTCGAGACCTATGGCAAGAAGGCGGCGCTCGTCGTCACCACGCGCATCCATTGCGCCATGCCCTGCATCGCCATGGGCGTTCCGGTGATCTTCGTCGGGCCGAAGAGCTATCGCACGCAGATCGTCGAGGAAGTCGGCCTGCAGCGGCACAATACCTGGCATCCGCTGAAGCACCCCTTCACCCGCAGGATCGAAGCCTGGCCGCAGCCGCTCGACATTGCCGAGACGAAGAAGCGCGTGACCGCCGACATCAAGTCGCGCATTGCCGCGGCGCTCGCGAAGGCTTGATCCCGGTTGCGATAGCCGGGCGTCAAGGCCCGGTTACCGCAGGAAGTTCCGCTTGAAGGTCTGCATGATGAACTCGACCGATTCCTCGGTCGGGTGGCGGAAATCGTCCTTCATCGGGTTCGGCAGGAACGACGTCACCATCTCATAGGACGGGAAGTAGTAGAGCTTGCTCTCGGCGGACGGCCCGACTTCGCGCATCAGCTCGTCGATCGCCACCCGGAGCGAGGCTTTCGAAACTGCGCTTGCGGTGATGCAGGACACCGGCCGGAAGGTTGCTGCGAGCGGCACGGGCGAAAGCGTCATGATGACGGTCGCATCGGGCCGGTGGGCGCGGATGAGCTGGTAGGTGCGGCGCAGGTTGTCGAGGTTCTCCACCGCGCCCAGCACGCGGAAGCCGTGACGCTCGGGATCGAAGTCGCGCTTCGGAATGGCGCGCCAGAAGATTTCGCCGGTTGGCTTGTCGTACCAGACCTCGGACAGGCCGAGTGTCAGGATGAAGATGTCGGACTTCTCGAAGATCGCCCGCGTGGCTTGGCGGACCTCGTCGGAATAGTCGCCGGGAACGCCTTCCTTGTCGTGCCACAGCTCGATCTTCGGCGTCTTGCCCTCGAAGGCCCATTCGAACTGTTGGCGGATCGCGGCGGAATTGACGATGCCTTCGCCGCTGCGCACCACATAGGAGTTCAGCTTCATGTCGCGGCCGAAGACCTGATAGCCCTCGCGATAGAGGTATTTCGTCACCTCGCTGGCAAAGCAACTGCCGAAGGCGGTGATGTAGTGCTCGCGGGTAATGAAGGGGGCATCGGGAAACCAGCCTTTGCCGACATATTCATCGACGGCGTTGGGCTGGGCGATTGCCTTCTTGTCGGGGAAGAAATTGGTGGTCTCGCCACGATACCAGGTCGCATGCGCTTTGCGCTTCGCGCCGCCGGTCTGGTAGTAGATCTGATCCTCGCGCTCCGGCTCGTCGACGAGCTTGAGCGCGCGCAGGAGCTTGTAGCGCAGGGTCTTCTTTGCGGGCTTTGAAGGAACTGTGGCCATGCCTGAGCGATAACCTACCGGGGCCGCCAATTCAAGCGAGCGATGTGGTTCGCGGCGCCGTGGGTGTTCCGACCGTCCCCAGCTTCCGCCGCAGACCCAAACACGGCCTGCCCGGAAACGAAGCGGCAGGCCAGGGGTTTCCTGGCCTGCCGCCTGAACTCCGTATTCTGACTAAGGCTTTGTCAGGCAGCGCGCGAGGGCGCTGCCATCGGAGCCGTTTCCGGCGCGGAGCCGGCCTCGCGGACGGCGGCGCGGCGGTTGAGCTGGAACCGGCCGACCAGCATGGTCAGGTGTGATGCACCTTCCGCCAGGGTGTGGCTGATGGCGGTCGTTTCCTCGACCATCGCGGCGTTCTGCTGGGTCATCTGGTCGATGCTGTGGATCGCCGAGGAGATTTCCTGCAGGCCGGTCGCCTGTTCGCGGGCGGCGGTGGCGATGGCATCGATATTGGTGTCGACGCGGGCAACGAAACCCTGGATCTGATCGAGCGCCTGGCCGGTGTCGCCGACCAGCTGCACGCCGGCCGAAACCTCGACCGTCGAGTTCTGGATCAGGCCCTTGATCTCGCGGGCGGCGGTGGCCGAACGCTGGGCGAGCTCGCGCACTTCCTGGGCAACCACGGCAAAGCCCTTGCCGGCCTCGCCGGCACGGGCCGCTTCCACCCCGGCATTGAGCGCCAGAAGGTTGGTCTGGAAGGCGATGTCGTCGATGACGCCGATGATCTGGCTGATCTCCGAGGAGGCCTTCTCGATGCGCTGCATGGCGCTGATAGCGTCGCGGACGACTTCGCCGGAGGAGATTGCGCATTGTTTGGCGTCACGCACGAGATTGCGGGTGTCCTGGGTGCGCTCGGCCGAGGAACGGACGGTGGAGGTCACCTGCTCGAGGGCGGCCGAGGTCTGCTCGAGCGCTGCGGCCTGCTGCTCGGTGCGTTGCGACAGATTGTCGGCGGCAGCGCGCATTTCCTGGCCGTTGTCGTAGAGCGCCTTGGTTTCCGACAGGACTTCCTCCAGCGTTGCCTGGAAGGTGGCGATCGAGTTGTTGAAGTCGCGCCGCAGCGATTCGAAACGCGGCTCGAAGGGCTCGTCGATGGTCATGCGGATATTGCATTCTGCCAGACGATTGAGGCCGGCGCCGAGCGCTTCCACGACGATGCGCAGGGACTCTGCTTCCGCCAGACGGCGTTCCTCGCGGGCCGCCCGTTCGCCTTCGGACAGGCTGCGGGCCTGCTCCGCCTCGGCTTCCAGCCGAAGCTTCTCCAGACCGGCGACGCGGAAGACTTCCACGGCCGCGGCGATTTCGCCGATCTCGTCGTTGCGCATGGCGTAGGGCACGGTCTGGTCGTAATCGCCTTCCGCCATGCTGGTCATGTAGCTGCCGATATGACCGAGCGGTTTCAGCGCGCGACGGCGGATGAACAGCACGGCGCCGAGCGTCGTCAGCGTCAGCGCGGCCCCCCCGCCAAGGGCGAGCATCTCGCGCTGGGCCGTCTCGGCGGCGGCAAATTCCTCGCGGGTCTTGAGATAGGCGTTGGAGAGCTCGACGAGTTCGTTCACCGCCGTCTCGTGGACGTGGAAGCTCTCCTTCAGCCCGGGCAGCGCGGCGCTGACGGCGGCTGCATCCCCCGAGGCAACGGCGGGGAGGTAGGCGGCGTCGAGCTGTTGCCAGAACACGTCACCCTTGGTCAGGACTTCCGAATAGAGCTTGTTCGCCAGTTCCGGCGGCAGGGTCGAATCCTTCCAGTATTCGCGACGCTCGGCATAGAGACCTTTCAGCACCTCGAGCCGGGCGACATTGGCCTGCGCCGTCTCCGGATGCAGGGCGGTCTCGCTGGTCAGCGAATAGGCTTCGGTGAGATAGAGCGGCGGCGGCAGGATGTCGGCGATCAGGTCCTTGCCGTCGACGATCTGCTGATAGATCGGGCCGTTGATCTTCAGCGTCTGCAGGGTCTGCATGCCGATGCCGACCGTGGCGACGAGGCCCGCAGCCAGAGCCAGGCCTGCGGACGTGACCATGAAGGAAATATCGAAGCGCATCGCGTGTTTCCATGAAAACGCCAAGCGTCGAGGCAGGGACGCGCCAAGAATGGCACCCCCGGGGCAGGCCGGTTGGCAGAGCTTTAAATATCTTTTCGTCCGGGAGAGACCGATCTCACCGTTGCTTGGTTTGCCCGCGGTGAGAAGGTTTGGACATAGCAAAAACTATGCAGCAAGCATTACCGAGTTGTTAAGCACGATGAGCGTAAAGTAAAAAAAACGAGAAAACTTGTCATTTTCCGGTTTTTTCCTGTCGCAGGAATGCGACAGGCATATCCCTGATTTATTTAAGCAATCTCGAATTCAATCATGCAGATATGTCGATCACGCCGCAATCACCCGCGTCCGAAGCATAGGCCAGGAGTTTGCCGCTGGCGCTCCAACCGATCGACGTGATCGCGCCCTTGCCGGGGCGGCGCAAAAGCGCCTCCTTGCCGTCGGCGATGCGCACGGCGAGGATCATGCCGTCGACGTAGCCGATGGCCAGAACCTCCTCTGCGGGATGGAAGGCAACCTGGGTGACCATAATGTTGGCGCGGGTGCCGAGTTCGAGCGGCGCCTTGCCCATCGGGCCTTCCTTGCCGGAAAACGGCCAGACGATGGCCGCAGGCGCGCCGGAGGAGGCGAGCCACTTGCCCTTGACCGACCAGGACAGCGACTTCACCTTGGCCGGATAGCCGGTCATGCGCATGTGGCGGGTCTCGGCCGACTTGCTGTCGAGCTTCCAGCCGTGCAGCGCATTCTCCTGCATGGTCGTGACGACGAAGCGGCCGTCGGGCGAGAAGGTGACCCCGGTATGGGCGCCCTTCCATTCGAGATCGACCGGCGCGCCTGTCGTGCCGATCCAGTGCAGGGTCACGCCATTGTAGCGGGCTGCGGCGACGCGCAGGCCCTTCGGCGCGAAGCCCAGACCCTCGATGGTGCGCTCCTCGGTGAATTCACGGATCGTACCGTCGGCGAGCCGGACGTAACCGACCTTGCCGACCGCATAGGCAACAGCGCCCTGCGGTCCGGCGGCAACGACGGAGACCCATTTGCGCGGCACGTGGACGAGTTCGGTGACGCTGCCGTCATGACCGATGCGCAGAACCCGGCCATCCTCGCCGCCGGTGACGAGCGTCTGGTCGGTGCTGTCCTTGACGCAGGCCAGCAGGCCGCCCTGATGCGCTTCCGTCACCTTCTCACCGCCGTCGAGGCGGTGGATGCTGCCGGAAGCCGCAGCGAAGACCGGGATGTCGCCGAGGAAGGCGGCGGTGACGACGTGACCTTCGATGTCGAGGGGTGCAACCGTCGGCATCAGGAAGAGGCCTCGCAGGCGTGGAAGCTCTTCTCGATCTTTTCGCGATCAAGATTGCGGCCGATGAAGACGAGGCGGCTCTCGCGCTTTTCGCCATCCTTCCACGGTCGCTGGTGATCACCCTCGATGATCATGTGCACGCCCTGGACGACGTAGCGTTCCTCGTCGCCCTTGAAGGCGATGATGCCCTTGAGGCGCAGGATGTTCGGGCCGTCGGTCTGGGTGATCTTCTGGATCCACGGAAAGAAGCGGTCCGGATTCATCTCGCCGCCGCGCAGCGAGATCGACATCACCGTGACGTCATGGATCGGCGAGGGGGCATGATCGTGGTGGTCATGGCCGTGATGATCGTGGTGGTGATGATCATGGTCGTGGTCATGATCATGGTCGTGGTCATGATGGTGGTGATGGTCGTGGCCGTGATCGTGATCGTGATCGCATTCCGGACCGCAGACATGGTCCGGATCGTCGTGATCGAGGAAGTGCGGATCGTTTTCCAACGCCCGTTCGAGATTGAAGGCGCCCTGGTTCAGGACCTTGGAGAGATCGACGCCGGAACGGGTGGTCGAATAGATGCGGGCCGAAGGGTTGATGGCGCGCACGATGTCCTGGACGCGATGCAGTTCGTCATGGCTGACGAGGTCGGTCTTGTTGATGACGACGACGTCGGCAAAGGCGATCTGGTCCTCGGCCTCACGGCTGTCCTTCAAACGCAGCGGCAGATGCTTGGCGTCGACCAGCGCGACCACGGCATCGAGCTCGGTCTTGGCGCGCACGTCGTCGTCCATGAAGAAGGTCTGGGCGACCGGAACCGGATCGGCCAGGCCGGTGGTCTCGACGATGATGCCGTCGAAACGGCCGGGGCGGCGCATCAGGCCTTCCACCACGCGGATCAGGTCGCCGCGCACGGTGCAGCAGACGCAGCCGTTGTTCATCTCGTAGATCTCTTCGTCCGACTCGACGATCAGGTCGTTGTCGATGCCGATCTCGCCGAACTCGTTGACGATGACCGCATATTTCTTGCCGTGGTTGTCGGACAGGATGCGGTTCAGGAGCGTCGTCTTGCCGGCGCCGAGATAGCCGGTCAGGACGGTGACGGGAATGGGTTTTGCGGCAGCTTCGGTCATTAAAAACCTCGATCGGATGGGGGCGCGGGAACGATGCGCCTGTAATGGTGTTACCCCATATAGGCGTTGACCCGCACCAGTTCAAAGGCTTTGTTTGCTGTCGCCTCGATCGGCTGCGCAGACAAAAGTATCGACATCAAACGCCTGCACATCCCGAAGCAGGGCTATAAGGCCATCGACCGCGTGGTCGATCAGCTTCTCGCCCTTTTCCGCCGTGGCGGCCTTTGCATTGCCGGTGACGCCCTGCCGGTTGAGGTCCGACATCTTCCAGCCGAAGGCGTGCGGGCCATAGGCGCGCAGATGGGTGAAGCGGGCGGCATGGTCCGACTGACAGGACGGAAAGTCTTCGGCTTTCGTCATGTCCACCCGGTCGGGGTGAAGGGCCAGCATGACAGAGGTTTCGATCTCGCCGCCATGGATGCCGATCGCCTTCTCTTCGGGGGCGATCACGCCCTCGGGCAATCCGAAGCGCGTCCAGCTCGTGGCGACGGCCAGCATGGCGTAGCGCACGCGGGCTTCGGTGGCGACGACCGTCATCAGCGGCGAGTTGCCGCCATGGGCATTCAGCATGACGAATTTGCGGATGCCTTTTCGCGACAGATCCTCGGCGATCGCCAGCCAGCGCTCGACGGCTTGCGCGTAGGCAAGCGTCTTGCTGCCCGCGAAATCCATGTGTTCGATCGAATAGCCCACCGGCTCGGCTGGCAGGAAGGTCACCGGCAGATCGGCGGGGAGCCTTTCGGCGAGGCGGGCGACGATGCCCTCGACGATCAGCGTGTCGGTTTCGAAGGGCAAATGCGGGCCGTGCTGCTCATGGGCACCGAGCGGCAGCACGACGATCCAGTCGCGCCGGGCGTCGGGCTTAAGCGCGGGGTCGTTGTCGGGGTAATAGACCTTTGGCTGCGGCATCTGGCGTCGATCTTCGTTCTTCGCTAAGGATTTCGGGCGCCGAATGTTAGCCGGCACAAGAATTGGGATGCCGCATCAGGGGCGGCAGGAGGGCAGAATGGCGAAAAAGGACAAGGGCGACAAGAAAAACAAGTCCGCCAAGAAAAAGGAGAACGGTGAGCGAAGCCCGTCGGTCTCGGTCGCCGTCACCCAGGTCGCCCGTGCCATGCGCACGCAATTGTCCCGCGGCCTTGCGGAAAGCGGCCTCTATGCCGGCCAGGACACTGTCGTCCAATTACTTGCCGAGCAGGATGGCCTCACGCCCGGCGCGCTGGCGCAGAAGCTCGGCGTCAAGGCCCCGACCATGACGCGCACCATCGGGCGCATGGAGGCGCAGGGTTTCGTCGAGCGGCGCAACGGGGATGCAGACGGACGGCTGACCATGGTCCATCTGACCGCCGAGGGTCGCGCCTGCCTCGACACCATCGTCCAGGCCGTCGGCGAGGCGGAACGGCTGGCGACCAGGGGCCTTTCCGGCAAGGAGGTCAAGCAACTGGTGAAGCTGCTGGCGGCGGTCGAGGAGAACCTGCACGAACAGCCAGCAAAAAGCTGAAAGACCCGCCGAATTCCGCCGAAGCGGGAATTGATATGCGCACTTAAATTATTTAATTAAACTGTTTAAGTGTGCAGGGGGCTAAGCGGGAAGCATGCATCGGACCGCCAAGGGAGGCAAAGTGGCTCAGAAAGTCAAACTGTCAACGATCGCCGAAACGCTGGGTCTGTCGACGGCGACGATATCGCTCGCCTTGCGCGACAGTCCGCTGGTGGCGGCCGATACGCGCGAGAAGATCAAGGAACAGGCTCGGGCGCTTGGCTATATCTACAACCGCCGCGCCGCCAGTCTGCGCACGTCCCGCTCAGGCATCATCGGCGTCGTCGTGCACGACATCATGAACCCCTTCTACGGCGAAATCCTGAAAGCCATCGAGAGCGAACTGGACCGCAGCCGGCATACCTTCATCCTGTCCAACCACTACGATTCGGTCGAAAAGCAGCGCACCTTCATCGAGACGCTGCTGCAACTCGGCGGCGACGGGGTCATCATGTCGCCGGCGATCGGCACGCCGGTCGAGGACATCAAGCTCGCTGAAGACAACAACATGCCGGCGATCCTGATCGCCCGCCAGATGGACGGGCTCGACGTGCCGACCTATCGCGGCGACGACAGCTACGGCATTTCGCTGGCCACCAACCACCTGATCGGGCTCGGGCACCGGACGATCGCCATGATCGGCGGCACCGACCAGACATCGACCGGCCGCGACCGCTACCAAGGCTATGTCAACGCGCTGCGCAAGGCGGGCATCGAGGTGGATCCGGAACTGCGCATTCCGGGACCGCGCACCAAGCAGGGTGGTTTCGAGGCGGCGGTGCATTTCCTCTCGCTGCCACAGAAGCCGACCGCCGCGGTGTGCTGGAACGACCTCGTCGCCATCGGCCTGATGAACGGCATCGCCCGCGCCGGTCTGGTGCCGGGGCAGGACATTTCCGTCACCGGTTATGACGACCTTGAGGAAGCCTCGATCGCCACGCCGGCGCTCACCACGGTGTGGAACGGCCAGGCGGAAGTGGGGCGGCTCGCCGCGCGCGCGCTGCTCGACAAGCTGGCCGGCAGCCACGAGCCGGACGGCATTCACCTCATCAAGCCGGAAATGCGCATTCGCCAGTCCACTGGCCCGATCCACCGCCGCTAACACCAATCATGGGGCCGACCATGCCGAACGCACCTATCACCGTCCTTGTGCCGGGCCGTATCAACCCGCGGGTCGTGGAGAGACTGTCCGAACATTTCGAGATCCGCACCGTGCCGCATGGCAAGACGCTGGAGATCTCCGGGCCGGACGCCGAGACGATCCGCGGCGTCGCGGTCTCCGGTGCGCTGCCGGCCAGCTGGATCGACGCGCTTCCCAATCTGGAAATGATCGCCAGTTTCGGCGTCGGCTATGACGGGGTCGACGTCGCGGCCGCGGCGCGGCGCGGCGTGATCGTCTCCAACACGCCGGATGTTCTCAACGACGAGGTCGCCGACACCGCGGTTGCGCTGCTGATCAACACGGTGCGGCAGCTGCCGCAGGCCGAGACCTGGCTGCGGCAGGGCCGCTGGTCGGGCGAGGGCCCGTATCCACTCTCGCCGCTGTCGCTGAAGGGCCGGCATGTCGGCATTCACGGCCTCGGGCGGATCGGCATGGAGATCGCGCAGCGGCTCGAACCCTTCAAGGTGAAGATCAGCTATCATACGCGCCGCCCGCGTACCGATGTCAGCTATGGCCATTATGCGAGCCTGCTCGCGCTTGCGGAAGCGGTCGATACGCTGATCTCCATCGTTCCGAAGACGCCGGAGACGGTGAAGTCGATCAATGCGGACGTGCTGAAGGCGCTCGGGCCGAACGGCGTGCTGATCAATGTCGGTCGCGGAACGACGGTCGACGAGGCGGCGCTGATCGCAGCCCTCAAGGATGGTACGATTGCGGCAGCCGGCCTCGACGTGTTCGAGAACGAGCCGCAGGTGCCGCAGGCGCTGATCGACCTGCCGAACGTCTCGCTGCTGCCGCATGTGGCCTCGGCCTCGGTGCCGACGCGAAACGCCATGGCCGATCTGGTGGTCGACAATCTGATTGCCTGGTTCAAGACGGGATGGGCGCTAACGCCGGTCCCGGAAACGCCTCAGAAGCCCTGAGGCGCCGCGACGACGGCCGACGTTTACGCCTTCGTCTTGACGTAGGCGCGCACGGCGTCGCCGAAGGCCTCGAACAGGGCGCGCGAGGGACGGTCGGTTTCCGCCCAGTATTCCGGATGCCACTGCACGCCGATGGCGAAGCCCTTGGCGCCGATCACTGAGACGGCCTCGATGGTCCCGTCCTCGGCGATAGCCTCGACCTGGAGGCCAGGAGCGGTCTTGGAGATCGCCTGGCGGTGCAGCGAGTTGACCGGGATCGAGCCGGCGCCGAGATAGCGGGCGATGCACGAACCTTCGGCGACGATCACGTCCTGGCGGATGCTGTACATCACGTCGCGGTCGGGATGCTGCGGCTTGCGGTGATCCCAGACACCTTCCTGCTCGTGGATCTCGGTGGCCAGCGTGCCGCCGAGCGCGACGTTGAGTTCCTGGATGCCGCGGCAGATGGCGAGCAGCGGGATGCCGCGTTCCAGCGCACGGCGGATCAGCGGCAGGGTGGTGGCATCGCGCGCCGGGTCGAAGGGGCCGTCGCTGTCGCGCGCTTCGGCGCCGTAGAGCGAGGGATGCACGTTCGTGGCCGAGCCGGACACCAAAAGGCCGTCCACGCGGTCGAGCAGCGCATCGGTTTCGTTGCCGTCCTCGAAGGCCGGGACGATGAAGGACATGACGCCGGCGACCTTCAGGGCGGCCCTGACATACTGGTTCTGCGCGGCGTGCCAGCTCGTGCCGTCGAATTCGCGAATATCGGCGGGAATGGCAATGATCGGTTTGGGCATAAAGGACTCCGGGAAAAGCCTTCGCGGCTCCGCTTTTCTTGGAGTGAGCCGGGGGGATAAGTCAATATGCGATATGTGTGGAACGGCCGCCTTAGGCGGTCTGCACCGGGGAACCGCCGTCTTAGCGACGCCGTCCCGCACGTTCGATGGGCCTGTCCCGGATAGCCCCGCCGGCAGTTGATCTTTGCCAAAATCGCGTGGACTGGCGCCCGCAGCCTGATGGCCCCGCATGGAGTCGATGGCCCCGCACCGTGTCCGGGCCGCAGAGGCACAAGAATTGCCTGAAAAAACAGCAATTACAATCGCCCGGACGGCTGTGCGTCGATAAACGCAGCGAAAGGCTTTCTACGCCGAAAGAATACAGTGCCAGCGCTTGAAACGCTTTGGACAAAATGTTTATCTCGCCGGCATTGCCAGCGGGAGGGGGCGCAAGGTTTCCCCCGTTTGGAGCAAACCATGATGGGAGGACAATTCATGGATCGTCGTTCATTTATCAAGAAAGCGGGCGTGGCCGGTGCCGGTGCCGCGGCTTCCACAGTACTGGCAGCGCCTGCCATCGCCCAGGAAAACCCGAAGGTTACCTGGCGCATGACGTCTTCGTTCCCGAAGTCGCTCGACACCATCTACGGTGGCGCGGTCGACATCGCCGAACGCGTGGCAGCTGCCACAGACGGTAATTTCTCGATCCAGGTCTTCGCAGCGGGCGAAATCGTCCCCGGCCTGCAGGCTCTCGATGCCGTCGCCGCCGGCACGGTCGAAGCTGCCCACACCACCTCCTACTATTTCTGGGGCAAGGAACCGACCTTCGCCTTCGGTACCGCAATTCCCTTCGGCCTCAATGCCCGTATGCAGAATGCCTGGTTCAACCAGGGCAACGGCAACACGTTGATGAACGAATTCTTCGCCACCCAGGGCGTCTACGGCCTGCCGGCCGGCAATACGGGCGTTCAGATGGGCGGCTGGTTCCGTAAGGAAATCAACACCGTCGACGACCTCAAGGGCCTCAAGATGCGCATCGCCGGCCTCGCCGGCAAGGTTCTCGAAAAGGTCGGCGTCGTGCCGCAGCAGCTGGCCGGCGGCGACATCTATCCGGCACTCGAAAAGGGCACGATCGACGCTGCCGAATTCGTCGGTCCGTACGACGACTCCAAGCTCGGCTTCCACAAGGTGGCGAAGTACTACTACTATCCGGGCTTCTGGGAAGGTGGACCGGTGGTTCACGGCTTCTTCAATCTGGAGAAGTACAACAGCCTGCCGAAGAACTACCAGGCGATCCTGCAGGATGCCTGCGCCTTCGCCAACACCAACATGATGGCCAAGTACGACGCCAAGAACCCGCAGGCTCTGAAGCAGCTCGTATCGGAAGGCACCGTCCTTCGTCCGTTCAGCCAGGAGATCATGGAAGCCTGCTACCAGGCGGCGCTCGAAATCTACACCGAGCTGTCGGCGCAGAGCCCGTTCTTCAAGAAGGTCTACGACGACCAGCTGGCGTTCAAGAAGGATGCCTATCTCTGGGCCCAGCTCGGCGAATACACCTTCGACACGTTCATGATGATCCAGCAGCGCGCCGGCAAGCTCTAAGCTTCGACGCGACTGTCTTGAAACGAGAAGCCCCGGGCGCAAGTCCGGGGCTTTTTGCTGCCTGCTTGGCGATGAAAGGGACTGGCGTCGGCGGTTCTGAACCGGCCGACGCCTCACCTCGCCGGTGCCGCGCGGGTCAGACGGCAGTGGCGGTCTCCTTCGGTGTGTCCGAGGGATCTGCGCAAAGAAAAAGCCCCGGGCACGCCCGGGGCATCTCTGTTCCTTGCGACAGGAGGCGACGCCTTTCGGGCGCCGCCCGATCCTTACTTGATGACCGGAGGCTGGCTGAGGTCGGTCGCCGGATTGGCGGGCGCGGCCGGTGCCGGGGCCGGCTGCGGTCCACCGAGGTTGAGCGGCGGCAGGCCCATGGCCGGGGCACTGTTGTCGCCGCCGAGCGGCGGAAGACCGAAATTCGGCGAGCCGTTGCCGCCGTCGGAGCCCAGGGGCGGCAGAGACATGCCGCCGCCCTGACCGAAGCCGGGGATCTGGATGTTCACGCCGGCCGGGTCGACGGTCGGCGCATCGCCCTTGTAGCGCATGACGAGGCCCGGGAAGGCGATGACCACCATGATCATGATGAACTGGATGATGATGTAGGGCAGCACGCCCTTGTAGATGTCCAGCGTCTTCATGCCGTCCATCATCTTCCCGGTCACCTCGTCCTTCCACCGTCCGGCCGGCGCGATCGAGCGCAGGTAGAACAGCGAGAAGCCGAAGGGCGGGGTGAGGAACGAGGTCTGCAGGTTGATGCCGAGGATGACGCCGAACCATACCAGGTCGATGCCGAGCTTGTCGGCTACGGGCGCCAGCAGCGGCACCATGATGAAGGCGATCTCGAAGAAGTCGATGAAGCAGCCGAGGATGAAGACGATGATCGTGACCACGATCAGGAAGCCGTATTCGCCGCCCGGAAGGGCCGTCAGCAGTTCCTCGATCCAGACATTGCCGTTGATGCCGTAGAAGGTGAGGCCGAAGACGCGGGCGCCGATGAGGATCATCATGACGAAGGCGGAGAGCTTCGTCGTGGCGTCGAGGGCGTGCTTCATGGTCGCCATCGACAGGCGGCCCTTCATGGCCGCCATGATGATCGCGCCAGCCGCACCCATGGCGCCGCCTTCGGTCGGCGTGGCAATGCCGAGGAAGATGGTGCCGAGCACCAGGAAGATCAGCGCCAGCGGCGGGATCAGCACGATGATGACCTGCTGGGTCAGCCGCGAGATGATGTTGAGGTTGAACGTGCGGTTTGCCAGGGCGACGAGATAGACGGCAAAGACGCCGAAGGCGAGCGCCGACACTTCACGCCATTCCGGGCTGGCGATGCCGGTGAACAGCACCTGCTGTCCGAGGAAGTAGAGGCCGACGCTGATGGCGACCATGACGATGAGCGAGGTGACGCCACCGCCAAGGGTCCGGGCCTCGAGCGGCAGGGCCGGGGCCCATTGCGGTTTGATCATCGTGATGGCGAAGATGTACAGGCAGTACGCAGCGATGATCAGCAGCGCAGGATAGAGTGCGCCGACATACATGTCGCCGACCGAGCGGCCGAGCTGGTCGGCCATGACGATCAGCACGAGAGACGGAGGGACGATCTGGGCGAGCGTTCCCGAGGCGGCGATCGTGCCGGCGACCAGCGGCCGGTTGTAGTTGTAGCGCAGCATGATCGGCAGCGAAATGAGGCCCATGGCCATGACCGAGGCAGCGACGACACCGGTGGTGGCGCCGAGAAGCGCGCCGACGAGGATGACCGCATAGGCGAGGCCGCCGCGGATCGGACCGAACAGCTGGCCGATGGTGTCGAGCAGGTCTTCCGCCATGCGCGAGCGCTCGAGGATGAGGCCCATCAGCGTGAAGAACGGGATCGACAGCAGCGTGTCGTTGTACATGATGCCGTAAATCCGGTCCGGGTGGGACTGGAGCAGGGGCCAGAAGAGCCGGATTTCCGGGGAGATCGAGGAGAGTTCGACGCCGAAGGCGAAGTAGATCAGGCCGCCGGCGGCGAGCGTGAAGGCGACCGGATAGCCGAGCAGAAGCATCAGCATCACGGTCGTGAACATGATCGGGGCGAGATTGTGTGCGATGAAATCGATCATGTCAGTGCCCCGTCACTTCGGCGGTGTCTTTTTCATCGGCCTTGTCTTCGAGATAACCGAAGATGATGGCCGCACGTTTGATGATCTCGGAAACCGCCTGGGCGCTGAGCAGCAGGAAGCCGAAGAACACGGCGGCCTTGGCCGGCCAGACGATCAATCCGCCGGCGCTCGAGGAGATCTCGCCGATCATGAAGGAGTTGAGGAACCACGGCCAGGCGAGCCATGTCATCAGGAAGGCGAAGGGGACGAGGAAAATGATGTGCAGGATTAGGTCGATCCAGTCGCGCGTCCTCTTGCTCCACGAGCTGGAGACGATGTCGATGCGGATGTGCTCGTTCTTCAGCAGGGCGTAGGCCGCAGCCAGCATGAACACGGTGCCGTAGAGGTACCACTGCAATTCAAGCCAGGCATTCGACGAAATGTCGAACATCTTGCGGACAACCGCGTTGCCCGCGCTGATCATGACTGCGGCGAGCAGCAGCCAGGAAACCCAGCGTCCGATCGCCCCATTGATCGCGTCGATCACCCGGGTGATTGCCAATAACATTTTCATGTTTGTCTCCCCAAATACTAAGGTCGTCCTTAGAGCATGCATAAGTGTCACGCAACGGGTGGAACCGCCGGGATTCCGGCCTTTTCACAATATCGGGGCCCGTTCCGCATAGTCTTTCGTCTAATGCATTTCGTCAATTTCGGCCTGGGAGAAGCCGTGACTGGGACGCCGGTCCGAACCATCGTCGAGGCCTTCCGAAGTGTGTCATTTCGGAGCAGGAAGGCCGTTTGCGTTTCACCGGGCTTTACTCGATTAGCAATCCCGAATTGCCTTCCGGCAGGGAATAAGGCAACGATCAATCATGGCCCGGCGCCCCTTGCCGCGAGACCAGTCTCGACCGCATGGCAGACGCTGCTCGACTATGGATTTTCCGGTGTCCTTGGCAATCGATTTTTAAATCGTTTTGCATAGGTTGCGAGGATAAGGAGGCCAACAGATGAAGGCTCAAAGCACGAAAGCTGTGCCGACGGACGTTTACCTGTCCTTCGTCAGCTCGCTGTTCGGCAACAGGCAGACTCTGTTCACCGGCATGCTGGTCCATATCCTGACCTATGTCGCGGTCTACCAGAAGTCGGGCTCCGTCTTCTATCTCTGGCTCATCGCGGTCTTTGCGCTGATCTGCCTTTTCCGCATCTACTGGTTCCTGCGCTTCGACCAGATCGACAAGGCTGCCCTTCGCCGCGACGAGATCGCCAACTGGGAGCGCATCTATCTTTATGGCGGCGTGGCGACGACGACGGTGCTGGGCGTCGGCAGCGGTTATGCCATCGCCATCATCCAGGATCCCTTCGCCGAGCTTGCCTGCATCGCCGTAACCATGGCCTCGATGGTATCCGTCGTCGGGCGCAATTTCGGCTCGCGCCTGGCGGTCAACCTGCAGACGGCAACCGCCAGCCTGCCGATCATGATCGGCTGCCTGATGGTCGGCGACGTCCACATGGTCATCCTGTCGATCATGCTGCTGCCGTTCATGCTGACCACGCGCAAGATGGCGAACGGTGTGCGCGAGTTCCTCTACAAGAACGTCATCGTTGCGCGCGAGAACGTGCTGATCGCCGAGACCTTCGACACCGCGCTCAACAACATGACGCACGGCCTGCTCATGCTCGATCCGCAGAACCGCATCGAGGTGATCAACCGCAAGGCCTGCGAACTGCTCAATCTCGGCGACCGCTACCGCCTCAAGAACTGCGACCTCGACGTGGTGCTGCGCTACGGCGTGCGCCACACCTTCGTCGATGGGTCGATGCCGAGCCTGATCCAGCGTCAGCTGGCACAATTGATGGACGGGACGATCTCACGCGCCATCATGCAGTTCTCCGAGGATCTCGTGCTTGAGTTCTCCGCCAGCCGCCGCCCCGAAGGCGGCGTCGTGCTGATCTTCGAGGACGTGACGGCGCGCGTGCGCGCCGACCGCAAGATACTGCACATGGTGCGGTTCGATTCCCTGACCGGCCTGCCGCAACGCGGCTATTTCGCCGATCTCGTCAAGGAGCAGATCGCCGCGCGCAAGAAGAGCGGCGAGATCGGTTTCATGGTCCTCGACGTCGACGAGTTCAAGCACGTCAACGACATGAAGGGCCATGTGACGGGCGACCGGCTGCTGGCCGAGATCGCCCATCGGCTGTTGAAGCTGGCCGCGGGGGAGGCGATCGTCGGCCACTTGGTCGGCGACCAGTTCGTGCTGTTCTTCCCCAATATCGAGGAACGGCCGGACCTCGAACAGCGCATGCGCGGCATCCACGCCGCCATTGCCGGGCAATACGACATCGACGGCACCAGTTTCGCCGTCACGTTCTGTGCGGGCGCGGTGCTGATCGAAAGCGCCGAGCTGCGCATGGAGGAATGGCAGATCAAGGCCGATCTGGCGGTGTTCGAATCGAAGTCGCGCGGCAAGGGCAACCTCACCGTCTTCGCCCAGGAGATGGATGCGCGTTACATCGAGCGGCAGCGGCTGAAGACCGACCTCAAGACGGCGGTGGAGAACGACGCGCTGCAGGTCGTCTACCAGCCGATGTTCGTGCCCGACGGATCGCGGATTGCCTGCTGCGAGGCGCTGTCGCGCTGGACACATCCGGAGAAGGGGGCGATCCCGCCCAACATCTTCATCCAGATCGCCGAGGAAATGGCGATCGTCACCGACATTACCCGTTTCATGATCCGCACGGCCTGCCGCGATTGTGCGACATGGCCGAAGTCGATCGGCGTCTCCGTCAATCTCTCGGTCCTGGACCTGCGCAACGACGATATCGTCAAGACGGTTCTCGATGCGCTGGCCGAGTCGGGCCTCGATCCGAAACGGCTGCATCTCGAAGTCACCGAATCCAGCCTGATCGAGGAACTGGCGGCGGTCAGCCTCATCCTCGAGGAACTGCGCAAGCACGGCATCACCATCGCCATCGACGACTTCGGCACCGGCTTCTCCAGCCTCAGCTATCTCGACTCGCTGCCGGTCGACCAGGTCAAGATCGACCGGTCCTTCGTGCGCAATATCGGTGAGGATGCCAAGCGGCTGAAGCTGCTGCGCGGCATCGTGACGCTGTCGCGCCAGCTCGATCTCGGCATCATCGTCGAGGGGGTGGAAACCCAGGAGCAGCTCGCGCTGCTGGCCAAATATAACCTGGCCGACCTCATCCAGGGTTACGTCTACTCCATGCCGATCGCGTCCGGCGCGGTCACCGACCTCGCGGAGCGGGCGCAAAAAAAGATGGTTCCGGCCGGCGCCGCGAACGTCGCCTGAGGTTCAACGACATCCTCATCCGCAAAATCCCCTGCAATTAAAGGGTGCGAATTTGATCGCAACCTTTGGTTAACCATGTTTTCTAAGCATTTGTTAACCTTAATGAACGGTAAATGGCCGCAGTACTAGATTTCGCAACTGCGCAACCTCTCGCGGGTTGCTAGTGTTGGTTAACGAAACGTAAACCGCGGGTAATCGCATGAACCTCCACACGTCGGTCACTGAGAGCTTCTCGGTAAAGCTCATGGAAATCCTCGACCATGTCGAGTACCGCCGGGTGGAGAGTAGCGAGGACATGGAGGAGGTCGCGCGCATCCGCTACAAGGCCTACAAGATGGCCGACATCCTGCCGCTCAGCGGCACGCAACTGATCGACGACGTCGACTTCGATCCGCAGGCCTATGTGTTCGGCGTCTATTACGACGAGCAACTCATCAGCACGGTGCGCATGCATCACGTCACGCCCGACCACCGGGTGAGCTCGTCGCGGGACATCTTCCCGGCGGAGATCGACGCCTTCCTCGATGCCGGCATGTCCCTGATCGATCCAGTTCGCTTCGCCGCCGATCCGGCGATCATGAAGGAAATGCCGGCCATTCCCTATCTCACCTTGCGGATCGCCATCATGGCAGCGGCCTATTTCGACACAGACCGCGTACTCCAGCTCGTCAGCCCGCAACACGCCGCTTTCTACAAGCGCGTCTTCTATGCCCAGACCATCGTCCCGCCGACCCGGAACTGCGGCAAATACAATATCGACCTCACCCTGATGGCGACGGACACGAAGGATGTCGGGCGCAAGCTGCTGACCCGTTTCCCCTTCTTCATCTCCTCGCCCAGCGAACGGCGCATGATGTTCGCGCGCGGCGAAGTGAGCACGCTGCCGCCGCTCACCATCCTGCCGACCGCCCGCTACATGCCGGCGGGAGATCTCGGAGTCGATCTGCCGCTCTGATCCATTGCGCTTCACGGCGGCTTTGTGTAAGGCGGAAACAGGGGAGGCGTCTTCGACGCAACTCGGCACCTGACGAAATTCAAGTCGGCGGCCCGCCAAAGGCGTGATGCGGTGGGTCCAAGGGGAGACAGATCATGAGCGAACACCACAGCGGTCCGGTCGAAACCGGTGCTTCGATGAACTACAACGAGCATGAAAAGACCTATGATCTCTTCATCTCCGCAACGAAATACAGCAGCGTCTTCCTCGTCGCGCTGCTGATCGCCATGGCGGCCGGCTTCTTCGGCGGCGCCGGTTTCATCGGTGGCCTGATCGTTCTCGTCGTGCTGACCGTCGCCGGCATCTTCATGATGCGCTGACCGGCGCGCGGCAGGGGAAGGGCGCAAGCATGTTCGCCGCCGCATCCGATCCGTTTCTGTTTCGACTGGCCGTATTCATGCTGGCGGTTTGCGCCGGCTGGTTCGCCGTGTCCCGCAACCTGCGGGGCCATCGCCAGTCCTTCGTGCTGATCGCCGGACTAGTCGCCGGGGTGATCTCGAGCGGGGCGATCCGTTCCGTGGCCATTCTGCCAGCCGGCGAGGCGCGAAGCCTCGCATTTGCCGCCTTGCTCCTGGCCTCGGCCGGCGTGGTCGCCGGTCTTCTCATCGCCCGCCGGCGGATCTCCGCCGTGACGCGCCGCGATCCGTAGGGCCGGCCATGCATGGTCTGTCCGTCATCTGCGATCTCGGCGCTGCCGTCCTGCTTGTGCTCGCTGCCATGCGCGGCGCCAAGGGACAGACGCTGCACGCCATCGTTCCCCCTTTGGCCTGGGGCCTCAGTTTCGCGGCGCTGGCGGCGGTGCTCGCCGCACAGCCGTCCTTCGGCAATCTGCTGCTCGTCGTGCTTGCCCTCGGCGTCGGCGGCACCCTCGGGGCCGCAGCCGCGATCGGCGTATCGGTTGCACGCATCCCACTGGTGCTGACGGGTTTTCTGGTTCTCTATGGCCTGGTGGCCCTTCTCCTCTCCTTTGCGGCGACCGATACCGGCGCCGTGCTCTGGCATGCCCGCATGGGGCCTGGCGAAGTCGAGCGTAGAGGCTCGGCGATGATCGCGGCGATCGCCGGCTCGCTGGTGCTGGGCGGCGGGGGCGTGCTCTTTGCCCAGCGCCTCCGTTCGGTGCGGCTGTCGTCGCTTTGGCTGCCCTATGCGCAGGTGGCGCTCGCGGCGGCAAGCGTGCTGACGGCGAGCGTGTTTCTGGTGACCAACGCCTTGCCGGGCTTCTGGCTGAGCGCCGCTGCCGCTTTGCTCTCCGGCGTCTTCGTCGTGCTGCCGCTGGATGAAAACGCGCGCTGGCCGCTGTCGGTGCTCCTGACGGCGCTGTGCGGCTTTGCAACGGCGGCGATCGGCTTCGCCCTCGCCAGCCTGCTGCTGATCATTGCCGGCGGACTGGTCGGTGCGTCCATGGTCGCCGTCTTCTCGGGGCTGTGCCACGAAGGCGGAAGACGGCCGATCCGGATGCTCTTCGGCAAGCGGCGCTGACGGCCGGATGTCCGCGCCGCTTGCCAGCAGGCCAAGAAAAAAGCCGGCGCATGGCCGGCTTCTCACTGTTTCTCTTGGAATATGGATACCCTATCAGGCGCCGCCGCCACGCGTGCGGGCGAGGCCCTGCTGGGCGGGCAGATATTTGGGGTCGAGGCCGAGGGCGTGCGAATAGGATTTCGCCGCACGGGCCTTGTCGCCGCGACGCTCATAGATCAGTGCCTGGTTGGCCCAGGATTCGGCGATCTTGCCGTTCAGTTCGATGGCGTGGTTGAAGTCGGCGAAGGCATTCTCGTCGTCGTTCAGGGCGACATAGGAAACGCCGCGGCCGTTATACGGCTCGGGCGCACTCGGCGACAGCGAGATGGCCTTCGAGAAGTCGTCGATCGCCTTGTCGTGCTGGCCGCGCAGCTGATAGATCAGTCCGCGATTGTGGTAGGCGCGGCCATCGGTCGTGTCGAGCTGGATGGCGCGGTTGAAGTCACCGAAGGCCTCGTCGATCCGGCCGGCCTGGCGATAGATGTTGCCGCGGCCGATGTAGGCGACGTCGTAGTTGGCGTTCAGGCGGAGTGCGGCGTTGTAATCCTTGGCGGCCTCGACCGGCTTGCCCATGTTGCGGTAGACGAGCGCGCGGTTGGCATAGGCCTGGTAGAAGTTCGGATTGAGCTGCAGGGCGGTGTTGAAATCGTCCAGTGCCTTGTTGAACTGGCCGGCCCGGCCGTAGGCGGAGCCGCGAACATTGTAGCCTTCCGGATCGCGCGGATTGGCGGCGATGACCGACGACAGCGATGCGATGTTCTCGTCCGACCCCTGATCCCGATCGATGCGAATCGTGTCGGGGGTTTCGATCGACTGGCAGCCGGCGAGGCCGATCATCGCGGCGATCGCGACCATGCCGGCAAGGCGGCGGGTGCCAGCAACAGAAATCCTGGATGTCTGGAAGAGCGTATGATCAATCATGGCGGGCCAATTTGTCCGGCGGTCTGGCCGCCGCCGAGGGACCGAACGGCAGCGATGTTGAGTATATAGGAAAAGGCGGCGGCGAAACGATCGCCCCCGCCCTTAGAACATCGGAAAACGTCGAAAAAACGACAGATCAGCGGGCGACGCGTGCCGGAGGCGCAGCGATCAGACCTTCGCGCTGCATGCGCTTGCGAGCCAGCTTGCGAACGCGGCGAACCGCTTCGGCCTTTTCGCGCGCGCGCTTCTGCGACGGCTTTTCATAATAGTCGCGCATCTTCATTTCGCGGAAGATGCCTTCGCGTTGCATCTTCTTCTTGAGAGCGCGGAGCGCCTGGTCAACGTTGTTGTCGCGGACTAGTACCTGCACGTTTATCCCGTTCCTTTGGTTTTGAGTTGCAATCCCGCCAAAGTCAGGCCTTCTGCGGGATAAAGGCAATGCTTGCGCCTGGCCCCCGGCCCTGCGATTAGGGAGGCCAGATAACAGATTGCCTCCCGGAAGTCCATATGGCGCAGGCGGTTGCGACAAGAATTTTCGTCCGGAAGCCTGGCCGGCGACGGCGTGTCGAAAGACGGATGTCGCCACGTCGCAAAAGGGCGGTCGTGACGCATATGGATCTGTCAATTGTGCTAGCCTATCCAATTGCCTTAACTACAGGAGTTAGAGGCGAATGCGCAAATATTCGGTTTTTGCCGTGGCCCGCGAGGCGCTCAGAGCTCACAAGGGCTGGGAAGCCCAGTGGGTCTCCCCCGAGCCGCGCCAGGCTTATGACGTCATCATCATCGGCGGCGGCGGCCACGGCCTCGGCGCAGCCTATTACCTGGCCAAGGAACACGGCATCACCAATGTCGCGGTGATCGAGAAGGGCTGGATCGGCGGCGGCAATACCGGACGCAACACCACCATCATCCGGTCCAACTATCTCTATGAAGAGAGCATGGACATCTACGAGCATTCCCTGAAGCTGTGGGAAGGCCTGAGCCAGGATCTCAACTACAACGTCATGTACTCGCCGCGTGGCGTGATGATGCTGTCGCATAATGTGCACGACCAGCAGTCGTTCAAGCGCCATATCAATGCCAACAATCTCTACGGCATCGACAATGAGTGGCTGACGCCGGAGCAGGCGAAGGGCTTCTGCCCGCCGCTCGATATTGCCAAGACGGCCCGCTACCCGATCAACGGCGCGGCCCTGCAGCGGCGCGGCGGCACGGCTCGCCATGACGCGGTCGCCTGGGGCTATGCGCGCGCGGCTTCCGATCGTGGCGTTCACATCATCCAGAACACGGAAGTCACCGGCATCCGCCGCGGACCGAACGGCGAAGTCACCGGCGTCGAGACGAATCGCGGTTTCATCGGCGCGAAGAAGGTCGGCGTATCGGCCTCGGGTCACAATTCGGTGGTCATGGGGATGGCGGGCGTGCGCCTGCCGCTGCATTCGACGCCGCTCCAGGCGCTCGTGTCAGAGCCGATGAAGCCGATCTTCCCCTGCGTGGTGATGTCGAACACGGTGCACGCCTATATCTCGCAGTCCGACAAGGGCGAATTCGTCATCGGCGCCGGCACCGACCAGTACAATTCGTACTCGCAGACCGGCGGCCTGCAGATCATCACGCATACGCTCGATGCCATCTGCGAGCTGTTCCCGATGTTCCGCCGCGTCAAGATGATGCGCCAGTGGGGCGGCATCACCGACAACACGTCGGACCGTTCACCGATCCAGGGCATCACGCCGGTGCCCAACCTGTTCGTCAATGCGGGCTGGGGAACCGGCGGCTTCAAGGCGACGCCCGGCTCTGCCAACCTGTTCGCACACCTGATCGCCAAGGGCGAGCCACACCGCCTGGCGGCCGGCCTCACCCTCGACCGGTTCCGCACCGGTCGCCTGATCGACGAGGCGGCTGCCGCCGCCGTGGCGCACTGATCCTCAAAGGACGTTCATCATGCTGCTGATCAAATGCCCCTATTGCGAGGAAGAGCGTTCTGAGCTCGAATTCCGCGCCGCCGGCGAGGCGCATATCGCCCGCCCGTCCAACATTGCCGACATCACGGATGAAGAGTTCGCGGACTATTTCTTCCTGCGCGACAATCCGAAGGGCCTCATCTTCGAACGCTGGCGCCACATGCATGGCTGCGGCCGCTTCTTCAACGCGGTGCGCGATTCCGTCAGCGACAAGATCCACTTGACCTACAAGGCCGGCGAGCCGAAGGCGGATGTCACGGCCTTCCTCCCGAACGCACTCGAGAAGGGAGCGTCGAAATGAGCGGCGCCAATCGTATTCCCGGCAGGGGTCGCCTGACGCCGGCCCGCACCGCCCGGTTCACCATCGACGGCCGCAGCATCACCGCCTACGAGGGCGATACCGTCGCCTCTGCCATGCTCGCCAACGGCCTGCATTTGGCCGGCCGGTCGTTCAAGTATCACCGTCCGCGCGGCATCCTGACATCAGGTCCGGAAGAGCCGAACGCGCTGCTCGACGTGTCGCGCGACGCGGCCCGCCGCCAGCCGAACGTGCGCGCCACCGTGCAGGAAGTGTTCGACGGCATGAAGGTCGAGACGCAGAACCGCTGGCCGTCGCTGTCGTTCGACATCGGCGAGGTCAACGACTTCTTCTCGCCCTTCTTCGCCGCCGGCTTCTACTACAAGACCTTCATGTGGCCGAAGTCCTTCTGGCATTCGGTCTATGAGCCGTTCATCCGCCGCGCCGCCGGTCTTGGCGTCGCTCCGAAGGAAGAAGACCCCGACCACTATTCCAGCCGCTATGCCCATTGCGACGTTCTCGTCGTCGGCGGCGGGGCGGCAGGCCTAGCCGCAGCACTAGCCGCAGCCGAGACCGGTGCGGAGGTCATCCTCTGCGACGAACAGCCGGAACTGGGCGGTGCCTTCCACTACGATACCGGCGCAACCGTCGACGGCCAGAACGGCTACGACTGGGCGCAGGCCACCGCCGCGCGCCTTTCCGTCATGCCGAACGTCCGGGTGCTCTCCCGCACCACGGCCTTCGGCTACTACAACCACAATTTCGTCGGCCTCGCCGAACGCGTCACCGACCATATGGCCAAGCCCGCCAAGAGCCTGCCGCGCGAGCGGCTGTGGCAGGTCCGCACCAAGAAGGTCGTGCTCGCCACCGGTTCCATCGAGCGCCACATGGTGTTCGCCAACAACGACCGGCCGGGCATCATGCTGGCGTCTGCTGCGCGCACCTATCTCAACCATTTCGGCGTCGCCGTCGGGGCCAAGGTCGGTTTCTATACCGCCCATGATTCGGCCTATGAGGCAGCCTTCGACCTGAAGCGTGCCGGCATCAGCATCCCGGCGATCGTCGACTGCCGCGAAAAGCCCGGCGAGAAGGTTCTGGCCCAGGCCCGCTCGCTTGGCATCGAGGTGCTGGTCGGCCATTCCGTCACGGATACGGCGGGGNNGCGGGGCGCCTTCGCATCCGCTCGATGACGGTCAAGCGTAACGGCAGCGGCAGCGCCCGCAAGATCGAGGTCGACGCGCTGATCGTGTCGGCTGGCTGGACGCCGTCCGTTCACCTGTTCTCGCAATCGCGCGGCAAGCTGAAGTTCGATACCGCCAACGACCGCTTCCTGCCGGATGTCTATGCGCAGGACAGCATCTGCGTCGGCACCTGCAACGGCACCGACGACTTGCAGTCGATCATCGACGAAGCCTTTGCAGCCGGCGCCCGGATGGCGAAGGAAGCCGGCGCCACCGGCTCCGTTTCGTCGGCGCCGACTGGCGTCAATGTCTTCAACTGGACCGGCGGCATGATCGGTGCGGCCGAAGGGGCAGGGCGCGACACCAGCGTCAAGGCCTTCATCGACTTCCAGCACGACGTCTGCGCCAAGGACATCCGGCTGGCGGTGCGCGAGGGCATGCACTCGATCGAGCATATCAAGCGCTTCACCACCAACGGTATGGCCTCCGACCAGGGCAAGCTCTCCAACATGCACGGCCTGGCGATCGCCGCGGAAATGCTCGGCAAGGAGATCCCCAAGGTGGGTCTCACCACCTTCCGCGCGCCCTATACGCCGGTGACCTTCGGCACGCTGATCAACCACTCGCGCGGCGAGCTGTTCGATCCGACCCGCAAGACGCCGATGCACGCCTATGAGGCTTCGCTTGGCGCGGCGTTCGAGGATGTCGGCAACTGGAAGCGCGCCTGGTACTATCCGCGTCCCGGCGAGGACATGCATGCGGCGGTCAACCGCGAATGCAAGACGGTGCGCGAGGCCGCCGGCGTGTTCAACGCCTCGACGCTCGGCAAGATCGAGGTGGTCGGCCCGGATGCGGCCGAATTCCTCAATCTCATGTACACCAATGCCTGGGACACGCTGAAGCCCGGCAAGTGCCGCTACGGCATCATGACCCGCGACGACGGCTTCATTTATGACGACGGCGTTGTCGGTCGCCTGGCCGAGGATCGCTTCCACGTGACGACGACGACGGGCGGTGCGCCGCGCGTGCTCAACCACATGGAAGACTACCTGCAGACGGAATTCCCGCATCTCAAGGTGTGGCTCACCTCGTCGAGCGAGCAGTGGGCGGTGATCGCCGTCCAGGGACCGAAGGCGCGCGACATCATCGCGCCCTTCGTGGAAGGCATCGACATCTCGAACGAAGCCTTCCCGCATATGAGCGTGGCCGAAGGCAAGTTCTGCGGCGTGCCGACCCGGCTGTTCCGTGTGTCGTTCACCGGCGAGCTCGGCTTCGAAGTCAACGTGCCGGCCGATTTCGGCGCTGATGTCTTCCAGAAGATCTGGGAACGGGCCGAGAGCCTCGGCGCCTGCCTCTACGGCACCGAGACCATGCACGTGCTGCGCGCCGAGAAGGGCTACATCATCGTCGGCCAGGATACCGACGGCACGCTGACGCCGGACGATGCCGGTTATGGCTGGGCGGTGTCGAAAAAGAAGAAGGACTTCGTCGGCATCCGCGGCCTGAAGCGTCCGGACCTGGTCAAGGAAGGGCGCAAGCAACTCGTCGGCCTGTTGACCAAGAACCCGAACGAGGTTCTGGAGGAGGGCGGCCAGATCGTCGCCGATCCGAACCAGCCCAAGCCGATGACCATGCTCGGTCACGTCACCTCGTCCTACTGGTCGGAAAATCTCGGCCGGTCGATCGCCATCGCCACGCTGGTCGGCGGCCGGGCGCGCATGGGCGAAACGCTCTACGTGCCGATGAAGGACAAGACCATCGCGGTCGAGGTGACCGATACCGTATTCTTTGACAAGGAAGGGGGCCGCATCCATGGCTGATGTCACCGTCGCTGAACGCAAGTCCGTACTCGCCGGAGCGCATGGCGGTTCACCGTCGGTGCGGCTGAGACCCGCCGAGCCCGCGACGCGGGTGTCGCTGAGGGCCGGGGCCGAAGACGTCGCAGCGCTGTCGAAGTCGCTCGGAGTCAAGCTGCCGGTCAAGCCCAAGGGCTCGGCCAGCACCAAGGGCCGCATGGCCTTCTGGCTCGGGCCGGACGAATGGCTGCTGATCGACGACAAGGGCGGCGACCTGATGGCCGACTGCGCCGCGTCGGGCGTGGTCCACTCGGCGACCGACGTCTCGCACCGGAACACGGCGATCATCGTTTCGGGGCCGGGTGCCGCCAACGCCATCAATGCCGGCTGCGCACTCAACCTGTCGCTCGCCACCTTCCCGGTGGGCGCTGTCACGCGCACGGTGTTCGGCAAGATCGAGATGGTGCTCTACCGCATCGACGAGGAGACCTTCCGGGTCGAGTGCTGGCGCTCGTTTGCCGAATACGCCTTCGGCCTGCTGGCCGAGGCGGCGGAAGATGCTGCGGCGTAAAGCGTGAAAAGTGACCGGGGCTAAAGTCCCGGCCAGCCTTTCCATTGAACCCAGCGCCCGTGGAAGTCGGCACGGCCGATCTCGTGGCGCTCGCCGCTCGGCCAGACCTGCAGGATGAGCGCCGCGCCATCCGGTTTGCCGTCCGCTTCCATCTGCAGCCGGGCAAGCGGTGCCTCGCTCGTCGCCCGGTCGCCGGCCTGCGCGATCAGCGCCTCGCCCCGAGCTTTCAATCCTTGCGGAAAATACTGCCAGGCAATGGAATGGTAGACGACATGAGTCGATCCGGCCTGCGGTCGTTCCAGTCGTATTGCCAGCCATTCGATGGCGTCGGCTCGATCGACCTTCAGGCCGGACGCGGCGGCGATTTCGAGCGCGGCGCGGGTTCTCTCCAGCCGGCCCGCCTGATCGGCCCAGATATAGGCGGCGAGGCGCTCGCGGTCCTCGGGTGATGCCGGATCGAGCGGATTGAGATCGCAGCCGGCCCGCTCCGACACCTCGATATCGGCCTCGGGCGGCGGGGGCCCGTGCCAGTCGGGCGCGAGCGTGACGCTCGAGGCCGGCCCCCAGGCGAAGTCGCCGAGCCGAATGGCATAGCGGTCCCATTGCAGATTGAGCCCGGCGCTGGCGCCAACTTCCGACAGCACGAGCGGCTTGCCGAACAGTCTGGCAATGGTGAGGAAGCCCGGCAGAAGCGCGCCGGAACGGCGCACTTCGTTGGTCTGCGGCGGCGAGCGAAGCCACTTGAGGATGAACGCCTCGTCACGACGCAGCGCCGCATCGACCGCGGCCCAGAGGCTTTCGTCGTTCGCGGTATTGTTGGGCGGATAGGCGGCGGCAAGGTCCGGGTCCTGCCCGGAACGAACGACGGCATGCAACGCGCCGACAAACCTCAGTGCCAAGGCGTCGCCTGTACCCGTCGGATCTCCCTGCCATCGCAGCAGGCGCCGGCCGACCGCCGTCTCTTCGTCCAGCCTTTCGGCCGCCATCCGGCAGAGGCGGGCGGTGAGTGGCGAACCAAGGTCGTCGCAGGCCTTTGCCTGCCGCCGGAAGGACTGGCGGACCGCTTCAGCCGTGTCCATGCTCACAGACCTTCCGGGCGATCTTTCGGGTCGAACTGGATGATGGTCATCCAGGTGGCGGTGAGCGCCGGCTTGCGTTCGCCCTCGATCTCGATCGTCACCTCGTACGAGGTCATCATCATGCCGGCGCCACGCAGGCGGCCTTCGGACAGGACGAAATGGCCGCGGATGCGCTTGCCGCATCTGACCGGCGTCATGAAACGGACCTTGTCGAAGCCGTAGTTGATGCCCATCGTCTGCTCGCGGATCTTCGGCAGGCAGTCGTAGTTCATTGTCGACAGCAGCGACAGGGTGAGAAAGCCGTGGGCGATGGTGCCGCCGAACGGTGTCTCGGCTGCGGCCCGGACCGGATCGACATGGATGAACTGGTGATCGTCGGTCGCGCCAGCGAAGGCGTCGATCATTGTCTGATCGACCGTGATCCATTTCGAGACGCCGATCTCCTGGCCGATCAGCGACGGAACCTCGGACAGGGAAATCTCACGGGGCATGGAACCTCACCAATGGTTGCAGTCGACAAATTCTTACAGGGGCTCTGACGAACAGGGAATAGCGCGTCATTGCCTAGGGATAATGAACAAATCAGCGTTCGACGTAAAATTCGACCGATCTCGGCTTGAGACGGATCTGTCGGACCTGGTGATCGCCCGGCAGGTGGCGCCAGTTCTTCTTCTCGCCTGCCGGCAGGTGGAAGTCCAGAGCGGTGCGCGAGCGGTTGAAGAGAATGGCGATCCGGGCCTTGGTCTTCAGCTTGAAATCGATCGTCTCGAGCAGCACGACGAGGCCGGGCGCCGCCTCGTCCTCCCAGTCCGAGACCGCCATCGGCTCTCCGGCGGGCGATAGCCAGGCGACGTCCGCCTCGCCGGAAAAGAACTTCGTCTCGGAGAAGACGGAGAACCGCTTCCGCATCGCCGACAGGTCGGCGACATGGGCGATCAGGTGCTCGTCCGCCTTTTCCCAGTCGAGCCACGTCAGCTCGTTGTCCTGGCAGTAGGCATTGTTGTTGCCGTGCTGGGTCCGGCCGAGCTCGTCGCCGGCGGTCAGCATGATCGTGCCGCGGGTGGCGAACAGGGTGGAGAGAAGGGCCGCGACGTCCTGGCGGCGATGGGGCAGCACCACATGGTTTTCGTGCTCGCCCTCGACGCCGTTGTTCCAGGAATAGTTCTCGTCGTGGCCGTCGCGGTTGTGCTCGCCGTTTCGGCCGTTGCGCTTGTGGCTGTGGGAAACGAGATCGAAGAGGGTGAAGCCGTCATGCGCGGCGACGAAATTGACGCTGCGGGTCTCCGTTCCGCCGTCGTGCGCAAAAATCTCCGACGAGCCGGCGAGCGCGGTCGCAAGGGCGCCCATCATGTGGCCGTCGCCCCGCCAGTAGCGCCGGATGTCGTCGCGGGCCCGGTCGTTCCATTCGAGAAATCCGTCGGGAAAATTGCCGAGCTGGTATCCGCCCGGGCCGATATCCCAAGGCTCGGCGATCATCACCCGGTCTTCCAGCACTTCGTCGGTCAGGATGGCATGCAGCGTGCGGGAGGTGGTGTGGAAGCCATGCGCGCTCCGGCCGATGATCGGCGCCAGATCGAAGCGGAAACCGTCTATGCCCGCATGAATGACGAAATGGCGCAGGCTGTCGATGATCAGACGGCGGACGAAGGGGTGATCGCAGGCGAGCGTGTTGCCGCAGCCGGTGTCGTTGACCAGGACGCCCGGATTGTCGTGTAGATGGCGGTAGCAGCAGAGGTTATCGAGGCCGCGGAGGGAGAGCGTCGTGCCGAGCTTGTCGCTTTCCCCGGTGTGGTTGAAGACGAGATCGAGAATGACGCCGATGCCGGCCTCGTGCAGCGTGTGCACGGTTTCGCGCAGTTCGGTCATGCCGCCCGGGACGATGCGCGGATCGAGCGCCATCAGCGCGATCGGGTTGTAGCCCCAGGCATTGGTCAGGCCGAGCGGCGGCAAGTGCCGCTCGTCGATCCAGGCGACGATCGGCATCAGCTCGATGGCGTCGACGCCGAGCCTCTTCAGGTGCTTGATGACGGCGGGGTGGGCGAGGGCCGCGACCGTGCCGCGCTGCTCTGCCGGAACGTCCGGATGGCGCTGGGTGAAGGCCTTGACCGCCACCTCGTAGATGAAGCCGCCCTTCGGCAGCAGGGGGCGCATGGGTCTTGCCAGCGGATCGTCGGTGACGATCGCCTTCGGCACCAGCGCCGCCGTGTCCGTGCCGAATACCGAGAGGCGTGGATCGTGGGCGAAGGGCCGGTCGATTTCCTTGGCATAGGGATCGACCAGGAGCTTCGACGGATCGAACCAGAAGCCCTGGTCCGGCGCGTAGCGGCCATGGGCGCGGTAGCCGTAACGGGCGCCCGGCACCACGCCGTCGACATGTAGCCGGTGCACGTCGTCGTCGCCGCGGTTCATCGGCAGGCGGCAGATCTCCGCCCGGCCGACACTGTCGAACAGGCAAAGCTCGATCCGTTCGGCATGATGCGACCAGACGGCGAAATCCGTGCCCCTGTCCGTCAGTGCCACGCCGCCCGGCCGGTTTTCGATACGGTTCATGTTGGGATCAGGTAATCACGCTCGGCGCATCGCGGTCGGTCCGGGTACGGATGTCCGCGAGGCTTTCGGCCGCATCGATCAGGTCGGCAAGGGCGCCCTGCGTCTCCAGATCATGGCGGCTGGCGTCGGGTTCGTATCGCTCGATGTAGACGCGCAGGGTTGCGCCCGAGGTGCCCGTACCGGAGAGCCGGAAGACGACGCGCGATCCGCCTTCGAACAGGATGCGGACACCCTGGTTGTTGCTGACCGACTGGTCGACCGGATCGAGATAGGAGAAATCGTCGGCCTCGGTGACGACGAGGTCGCCGATCTTCGTGCCCGGCAGCGTGGCGAGCTTGGCGCGCAGGGCCGCCATCAGGCCGTTGGCCGCGTCGCTGTCCACTTCCTCGTAATCGTGGCGCGAATAATAGTTGCGGCCATAGGTCGCCCAATGCTGGGTGACGATGTCGCGAACGCTCTCGCCGCGCACGGCTAGAATGTTGAGCCAGAGAAGCACGGCCCAGAGCCCGTCCTTCTCGCGCACGTGGCTCGAGCCGGTGCCGGCCGATTCCTCGCCGCAGATGGTGACCTTGCCGGCATCCAGCAGATTGCCGAAGAACTTCCAGCCGGTCGGTGTCTCGTACATGCCGATGCCGAGCCTTTCGGCCACCCGGTCGGCGGCCGCGCTGGTCGGCATGGAGCGGGCGATGCCGGCAATGCCCTTGTTGTAGCCGGGCGCCAAGTGCGCGTTCGCGGCAAGAATGGCAAGGCTGTCTGAGGGGGTGACGAAGATGCCCTTGCCGATGACCAGGTTGCGGTCGCCGTCGCCGTCGGAGGCGGCACCGAAATCGGGTGCGGCGTCTCCGGCCATCATCTCGTCGTAGAGTTCCTTGGCGTGCACGAGGTTCGGGTCGGGATGGTGTCCGCCGAAGTCGGGCAAGGGAATGAAGTTGCGGACCGTGCCGGCCGGCGCGCCCAGGCGACCCTCGATGATCTCCTTGGCATAGGGGCCGGTGACGGCGCTCATCGCGTCGAATACCATGCGGAAGCCGAGGCCGAACAGGTTGCGGATGGCGCCGAAGTCGAACAGTTCTTCCATCAGCGCGGCATAGTCGGCGACGGGGTCGATGACCTCGACCGTCATGCCGTCGACCACGGTGGTGCCGATCGCATCGAGATCGACATCGGCCGCGTCGACGATCCGGTAGCTGTCGATCACCCGCGAGCGCTGGAAGATCGCGTCGGTGATCCTCTCCGGCGCCGGGCCGCCATTGCCGATATTGTACTTGATGCCGAAGTCTTCGGTCGGTCCGCCGGGATTGTGGCTGGCCGAGAGGATGATGCCGCCGAAGGCCTTGTACTTGCGGATGACGTGCGAGGCGGCCGGGGTCGAGAGAATGCCGCCCTTGCCAACCAGGATTCGGCCGAAGCCGTTGGCGGCGGCCATCTTGATCGCCTTCTGGATCACTTCGCGATTGTAGAAGCGGCCGTCGCCGCCAATCACCAGCGTCTTGCCGGCGAAGTCCTCGAGACTGTCGAAGATCGACTGGATGAAGTTCTCCGCATAGTTCGGCTGCTGGAAGACCGGAACCTTCTTGCGCAGGCCGGAGGTTCCCGGCTTCTGGTCCGCGAAGGGCTTGGTGGCGACGGTCGAGATCATGGACTTACTGGCCTTTCGAGACGAGGCGTTGATAGAGTTCGGCATAGCGCTCGGCGCTTCTGCCCCAGGAGACGTCACATTTCATCCCCTGCTTCTGCAATTGGCCCCAGATTTTGACAGAGGTATGAAGGCGCACGGTGCGGCGGATCGCCGAACGCAGTGCGTCGGCCGAACCGGGTGCGAACTTGATGCCGGTCGCGGTCTGGGCGGTAAGCGCGGCTTCGTTGGCGTCGATGATGGTGTCCGCCAGGCCGCCGGTGCGGGCGACCACCGGTACGCAGCCGTAACGCAGGCCGTAGAGCTGGGTGAGGCCGCAAGGCTCGAAGCGCGACGGGATGAGGATGGCATCGGCGCCGGCCTGCATCAGATGCGACAGCGGTTCGTCATAGCCGACCACCATGCCGATCCGGCCCTTGTGGCGGGCGGCAGCGGCGAGCAGATTGGATTCGAGCGCATGATCGCCGGAGCCGAGGATAACGAGCTTGGCACCGGCCGCGACGATCGTGTCGGTGACTTCGGCCAGCAGGTCCATGCCCTTCTGCCATGTCAGCCGCGAGATGACGCAGAAGATCGGCCCGTCATCATTGTCGAGCGAGAAGCGGGTAGCCAGGGCGTCGCGGTTTGCCTGGCGCTTCTTCAGCGCGGCCGACGCGTAGGTCTGGGCGATATGCTGGTCGGTCGCCGGATTCCAGACGGTCGCATCGATACCGTTGACGATGCCGTAGAGGTCGTCGGCGCGGCTGGCGATGACGCCCTCCAGCCCCATGCCGAAAGCAGGCGTGAGGATTTCCTCGGCATAGGATGGGCTGACAGTGCTGATCGCATGGGCGGCGACGAGGCCGCCCTTCAGGTAGCTGATCGTGCCGTAATATTCGAGCGCCTCCCATAAGGCATGCGCGGGCAGCCCGAGCTCCGGAAAGATGTCCGAGCCGAACTGGCCCTGGAAGGCGATGTTGTGGATGGTGATGAGGCTCGGCCGCTCCGGCGCCTCGCCGTAGCGCATGAAGACAGGCGTCAGCGCGCTCTGCCAGTCATGGGCGTGCACGAGGTCGGGCTGCCAGTCGGCGATGGCGCCGGTCGCGATTTCCGCCCCGGCCTTGGAAAGCACGGCGAAGCGCTTCCAGTTGTCGGGATAGTCGCGGCTGTTGGGATCGACATAAGGACCGCCGGCGCGTTCGAACAATGAAGGGGCATCCAGAACCAAGATGTCGACGCCCTCGTGGCGCGCCTCGAGGAGGTTCGCCTGCACGCCCAGCAGATCGGCGAATTCGGCACGTTTCACCGGATTGCGGATCGCCTTCATCACGGCCGGATAGCCGGGGATCAGGGTCTTGGTCTCGATGTCATAGGCCTTCAGCGCCAGCGGCAATGCGCCGGCGACGTCGGCAAGCCCCCCGGTCTTGACGAGCGGATAGAGTTCGGACGTGACCGAGAGGACCTTCATCATCCGGCCATGCCGAGCTTGTCGATCATCGGCTGGGTGATCAGGCAGATGCCCTCCTCCGAGCGACGGAAACGCCGGGCGTCCATTTCCGGATCCTCGCCGACGATCAGGCCCTCGGGGATCACGACGCCATGGTCGATGATGACATTGGTCAGCCGCGCATGACGGCCGATCATCACCTTCGGCAGGACCACCGCACCTTCGAGACGCGAATAGGAATTGGCTCTCACCCCGGTGAAGAGCAGGCTCTTGTAGAGCGACGAGCCGGAGATGATGCAGTCGCCGGCCACCAGCGAGGAGATCGCCGAACCGCGCCGACCCTCGTCGTCGTGCACGAACTTTGCCGGCGGGGTGATCTCCGAATAGGTCCAGATGGGCCAGGACTTGTCGTAGATGTCGAGTTCCGGAACGATGTCGGTCAAGTCGATATTGGCCTGCCAATAGGCGTCGAGCGTGCCGACATCGCGCCAGTAGGGCGTGCTCTCGAAGTCGGAGCGTACGCAGGAATGGGCGAAGCGATGGGCCACCGCTTTGCCGTTCGAGACGATGTAGGGAATGATGTCCTTGCCGAAGTCGCGGCTCGAATGCGGGTCGGCGGCATCGCGGCGCAGGATGTCCATCAGAAACTTCGTGTGGAACACGTAGATGCCCATCGAGGCGAGCGCGAATTCCTCGTTGCCGGGAATGCCCGGCGGGTCTGCGGGCTTCTCGATGAAAGCGATGATCTCGTCATTGCCGTCGACATGCATGACGCCGAAACCGCTGGCTTCCATGCGCGGCACTTCCAGGCAGCCGATGGTGACATCGGCGCCGGAATCGACGTGCTGCTGCAGCATCAGCTCGTAGTCCATCTTGTAGATGTGGTCGCCCGCCAGGATGACCATGTATTCCGGGCCGTAGGGCTCGATGATGTCGATGTTCTGGTAGACGGCGTCGGCGGTGCCCTCGTACCACTGGGTCTCGGAGACGCGCTGGCTGGCCGGCAGCACGTCGAAGCTCTCGTTTCGCTCGGGCCTCAGGAAGTTCCAGCCGCGCTGCAGGTGGCGGATTAGGGAGTGGGCCTTGTACTGCGTCGCCACGCCGATGCGGCGGATGCCGGAATTGATCGCGTTGGACAGGGCGAAATCGATGATGCGGGCCTTGCCGCCGAAATAGACGGCGGGCTTGGCGCGCCGGTCGGTCAGTTCCTTGAGGCGGCTTCCCCGGCCGCCGGCAAGCACATAAGCCATGGCATCGCGCGCCAGGGGTTGGGGTCGCTTCTCCATCATTTCGCCTCCCGCCTCAGTTTTCTTGTTCCAGCATGATCACGGCCAGCGGTGGCAGGGTCAGGATGGCATAGGCGCGGCCGCCGTCTCCCGGTCCGGCCTCCACGCGTCCCCCGTTGCCCTTGCCGCTGCCGCCGTAGATTTCCGCGTCGGTATTGAGAATTTCGCGCCAGCGCCCGGTTGTGGGCAGCGGCACGACATAGCCCTCATGATAGACCGGTGTCAGATTGCAGATCACCGCGATGGTCTTTTCGCCGGGTGCCTTGCGCAGCCAGGCGATGACGGAATTGTCCTGGTCGTCGGCGATCAGCCATTCGAAGCCTTCGCCCTCGCAGTCGCGGGCATGCAGCGCCGGCTTCGAGCGGTAGGTGAAGTTCAGGTCTCGCACCAGCCGCCGCATGCCTTCGTGCAGCGAATATTGAAGGAGGTCCCAGTCGAGCGAGCGCTCCTCGCTCCACTCGCTCCACTGGGCGAATTCCTGGCCCATGAAGAGCAGCTTCTTGCCCGGATGGCCCCACATGAAGCCGTAGTAGCTCCTGAGGTTGGCGAATTTCTGCCAGTCGTCGCCCGGCATCTTGGCGATCATCGAACCCTTGCCGTGCACGACCTCGTCATGGGAGATCGGCAGGACGAAGTTCTCCGAGAAGGCGTAGAGCAGGCCGAAGGTCAGCTCATGGTGATGGAACTTGCGGTGCACCGGATCGCGGGCGAAATAGCTCAGCGTGTCGTGCATGAAGCCCATGTTCCACTTGAAGCCGAAGCCGAGACCGCCTTCGTGCACGGGCTGGGATACCTTGGGCCAGGAGGTGGATTCTTCGGCGATGGTCATGATGCCCGGATGGGTGCCGTAGACGGCCTTGTTCATCTGCTGCAGGAAGCGCACAGCCTCCAGATTTTCCCGCCCGCCATATTCGTTGGGGACCCACTCGCCTTCCTTGCGCGAATAGTCGAGGTAGAGCATGGAAGCGACGGCATCGACGCGCAGGCCGTCGAGATGGAATTTCTCGGCCCAGTAGAGCGCGTTGTTGACCAGATAGGAGACGACCTCCAGGCGGCCGAAATTGTAGATCGCCGTGTTCCAGTCGGGATGGAAGCCCTGGCGCGGATCGGCATGTTCGTAGAGTGCCGTGCCGTCGAACCAGCGCAGACCGTGGGCGTCGGTCGGGAAATGGGCCGGAACCCAGTCGAGGATGACGCCGAGACCGACCTTGTGGCAGCCGTTGACGAAGCGGGCGAAGCCCTCCGGCTCGCCGAAGCGCGCCGTCGGCGCGTAAAGCCCGGTCGTCTGGTAGCCCCAGGACGGATCATAGGGGTGCTCGGTGATCGGCATGAATTCGATATGGGTGAAGCCCATGTCGACGCAATAGGGGATGAGGCGTGCGGCCATCTCGTCCCAGGTGAGCATGCCGCCGTCCTCGCGCCGCTGCCAGGAACCGGCATGGACCTCGTAGACGCTGATCGGCTGGCGGCGCTGGTCGATGGTCGACCAGTGCTTGCGGTGTTCCGCATCCTCCCAGGTCTGCTCGAGTTCGGCGGTGGTGACGGAGGCGTTCTTCGGCCGAAGCTCGGCGCGCCGCGCATAGGGGTCGGCTTTCAGCGGCAGCAGTTCGCCGTTCTTGCCGATGATCTCGAACTTGTAGGCGGAACCGGGCCTGACGTCGGGTGCGAAGATTTCCCAGATGCCGGTGTCGCGGCGCAGCCGCATCACATGGCGGCGCCCGTCCCACTCGTTGAAATCGCCGACGACGGACACGCGCCGGGCGTTCGGTGCCCAGACGGCGAAATGAAAGCCGTCGACGCCCTGATGTTTCAGCGGATGGGCACCCATCTTGTCGAACAGGCGCAGGTGCGAGCCTTCACGGACGAAATAGTCGTCCATCGGTCCGAGCACCGGCCCGAAGCTGTAGGGGTCGGTGACCGTCCACTCGACATCGCCGCGGGTCGCGCGGTAGCGCAGCGGCTGGAAGCTCTCGGCGGCGACCGGCCCGCAGAAGAAGCCGGCCGGATCGAGGCACTGCAGTTCCCCGAGCGGAGCGCCGCTGATGGAAAAGACCGAAATCGCCTCCGCGCCGGGTACGAAGCAGCGTGCCATGAAGCCCGATGCGGTCTTTTGCAGGCCCAGAACCGAGAACGGGTCGGCGTGGCTGCCCTGAACAATCGCGTCTATTTCGGCGGGCGGTGGGGTGTCCGGCCGCGCGGTATCACCGATCTTCTTCGGTGATTTTGCCATCAGGCTCTCCAAATGTCGGCGGTGTACTGGCGGATGGTCCGATCCGAGGAGAACCAGCCCATGCGCGCGGTGTTGCGGATCGTCTTGGAATACCATGTGGCATCGTCGCCCCACAGCCCGTCGACCTCACGCTGCGCCTTGGCGTAGGCATTGAAGTCGGCGGCGACCATGAACCAGTCGTGCTGGTAGAGCCCGTCGACCAGGCCGGCGAAACGGCCCGGATCATCGGGAGAAAAGACGCCGGACGCGATTGCGGACAGGGCCTGGGAAAGCTCGCGCGAGCTCTCGATCACGGCGCGCGGATTGTGTCCTCCGGTGCGTAGCTTTCCGACCTCGCCGGCCGTCATTCCAAAGATCACGATGTTCTCCTCGCCCACATGGTCGCGCATCTCGACATTGGCCCCGTCGAGGGTGCCAATCGTCAGCGCACCATTCAACGCGAACTTCATGTTCCCGGTTCCCGATGCTTCCATGCCTGCGGTGGAAATCTGTTCGGAGAGGTCGGCGGCGGGCACCATCACCTCGGCGAGCGAGACGTTGTAGTTGGGGATGAAGACGACCTTCAGCAGGCTGCGGACGGCCGGATCGTTGTTGATGACGCGGGCGACGTCGTTGGCGAGTTTAATGATCAGCTTGGCATTGTGATAGCTCGGCGCGGCCTTGCCGGCGAACAGCTTGACGCGCGGCACCCAGTCGCGCTCCGGATGGGTGCGGATCTGGTCGAAGAGGGCCACGGTCTCGATAATGTTCAAGAGCTGGCGCTTGTATTCGTGGATGCGCTTGATCTGGATGTCGAACATCGCGGACGGGTCGAGCCTTATGCCCATGCGGCTGGCGACGAGATTGGCCAGCTGCTCCTTGTTGGCACGCTTTACGGCGGCGAACTGCTTCTGGAATTCCTTGTCGTCGGCATAGGAGTCGAGCGCCTTGAGCTTCTCGGCGTCGTCGAGGAAGTCGGGACCAATCGTGTCGCGGATCAGCGAGGTCAGGCGCGGATTGCACTGCATCAGCCAGCGGCGCGGGGTGATGCCGTTGGTCTTGTTGTTGATGCGGTCCGGATAGAGCTTGTGCAGGTCGGCGAACACCGTTTCCTTCATCAGCTCGGTGTGCAGCGCCGACACGCCGTTGATGCTGTGGGAGCCGATGAAGGCGAGATTGCCCATGCGCACCCGCCGGTCGCCGCTCTCGTCGATCAGGGAGATATGGCTGATCTCGTGGTCGGAGAAGTTGCGGTTCTTGCGGGCGTCGCGCAGGATCTTGGCATTGATCGCATAGACCAGCTGCATGTGCCGCGGCAGCAGCCGCTCGAACAGCGGCACCGGCCAGCTTTCCAGCGCTTCGGGAAGCAGGGTGTGGTTGGTGTAGGAGAAGGTGCGCCAGGTGATGTCCCAGGCAGTATCGAAGTCGAGGCCGTGCACGTCGCAGAGCAGGCGCATCAGCTCGGTGACGGAAATGGCCGGGTGTGTGTCGTTGAGCTGGATCGCCACCTTGTCCGGCAGGGCCGAGAGCTCGTTGCCCTGTTGCAGATGGCGGCGAAGGATGTCCTGCAGTGAAGCTGAACAGAAGAAGTATTCCTGCCGCAGCCTCAGCTCCTGGCCGGCCGTAGTGGCGTCGGCCGGGTAGAGAACGCGGGTCAGCGTTTCGGCCTTGTTGCTTTCCTTGAGCGCGCCGATGTGGTCGCCGGCGTTGAAGGCCTCGAGCAGGATCGGATCGATCGGCTGGGCCGACCAGAGTCTCAGCGTGTTGACGTGGTCGCCGCGCCAGCCGACGACGGGCGTATCGTAGGCGGTCGCGATCACCCGTTCGCCCGGCTTCCAGACGAAGTGCGGTTCGTCGTCATGGCCGGAGACGGTGTCGACTGCGCCGCCGAAGCCGATCTCGTAGGAACTCTCGCGGCGCTCGAACTCCCAGGGATTGCCGTGGGCAAGCCAGGTCTCGGGAAGCTCCACCTGCCAGCCGTCGGCCATCTGCTGGCGGAACAGGCCGTGCACGTAGCGGATGCCGTAGCCATAGGCGGGGATGTGGACGGTCGCCATCGATTCCATGAAGCAGGCGGCAAGGCGTCCCAGGCCGCCGTTACCGAGGGCGGCATCCGCTTCCAGGCCGGCGATCACGTCGAGATCGACTCCCATCGAGGCGAGGGCCTGGCGGATTTCGTCCATCATGCCGAGATTGGACATGGCGTCACGCATCAGGCGGCCGATGAGGAATTCGAGCGACAGGTAATAGACGCGCTTGGCGTTGTTGTTATAGGCGGCGCGGGTCGATTCCATCCATCGATCGATGATGCGGTCGCGCACGACCAGGATGGTGGCCGTCAGCCAGTCATGCGGCGTGGCCACCTTGGCGTCCTTGCCGATCCCATAGGTCAGGCGCTCGATGATCTCGGCGGCCAAAACCTCCGGATCGGAAACGCGGGGCTGCGGCAGGGGCAGGTCGGCTTTGCTCAGGCTCTTGATCATGATGTCGCCAGTTCGGTTGCTCGCCAATCGGGATGCAGCGCCGATTCTCCCCTAACGGCACGCGTCTACAAAACACAGTTTACGCATCGTTACGAAGGTCTTGCAACACAGGAAATCGGCAAGGGCGAAAATCGCCCCGTCGTGGCGGTTTCCATCAAGTGGCTGAATTTCAAAGACTTGCAGGCCGGGTGCCGAAGACAAAACAGGCCGCGTCCCTGACGGGGCGCGGCCTGTTTTGCCGGATGTCGCGAGGCCTCGGGCCGGTTCTTCTGTGAACTCAGTTGGTCAGGCGTGTGGCCGCCATCGAGGCCTTCTCGCCGATCTCCTTGAAGGCGGCGACGAGCTGGGCGGCATCGTTTGCGTCATAGTAGTGCGAGGTATCGGTGGCGCAGTAGGACAGCAGCTGCTGGCCGCGGGTCGGCGCCATGAAGGCGACGCTGAAGACTTCCACATCGGCCGCCCTGGCGCTGTCGCACCATGCCTTGGTCGAGGTGTCGGCACTGGTGTAGTTGTTGTCGCCGTCGGTCATGAAGATGATGAACTTGCCCGGATCCTTCTGGCCGTTCTTGGCGATGTGGGCGTTGACCTCGGAAGTCGCCGTCACCTTCTGGTAGGCGGTCTTGAAGGCATTGGACGAATCCGTGCCGCCGGTCGCCGTCAGCGCGTTGACATAGTTCGTCACCTTGTTCGTTCCCCATTCGAACGTCGTCGGCGTCTGGCTGGACGAATTGTAGGAGATCGCGGCGGTGCGCACGTATTTCTTGTCGGGGTCGGCCGTCTTCAGCTGTTCGACGAGGTCGGCGACAGCGTATTTCAGCGCCTCGATCTTCAGGACGTAGTTGGTGACGGTGCGCGAGCAGGTGTACCTGCCGCAGTTGTAGTACTCTACCTTGGTCGGCTGGGCGGTGTTGACCGTGCTGGTGTTCTCCTCCATCGAGCCCGAGCGGTCGAGCACGAGATACATCGACAGGGCGTTCTTGCTCTCGGTCGTGCTTTCCGACGTGCTGGAGACGCTGACGCGGACCTTGTCGTAGCCGAGCAGCTTGGTGAAGGCGTTCATGCTGACGTCGTATTGGCCGTTGACCGTCACCTCATAGGTGTTGGTGGCGCCGCTGGCCCCCGCAGTACGATGCACGCTGGCAAGGGCGGTGTCGGCCAGATCTTTGGCGTCCTCTTCGTCGCCCTCGGTCGGCAGGGCGCCGTTCCGGTTGGTGTTGGTGAACTGGGCCGCCATGAACTTCTTGGCCAGTTCGATGGCCTCTTCGTCGGTGATGCCCTTGCCGGCGAGCGCCGAGGCGGCGGACAGTGCGGCGGAATCGGCGGCATCCTGCAGCGCGGATCGCACCTGCACCAGTTTGGCGAGGTCCATCGCCACGCCCGCGCCGGCCAGGAGCACGGGCAGCAGGATTGCCGTCATCGTGCCAAAGTTGCCGCGGCGATCCTTCATGAATCCGCGGAGAAGAGTGTGCTTCTTTGTGGTATCGACCATCATGTTCATCCGTCAAAAACGAGCACTTTGACGATCTGATACAGAAGAAACCTGTTTTTCGATTTAAGCGAAAAGGTAAAATTCTAGGAAACGGGCTGGAACGCCCGCAAATGCGGCTATTTCACCGGGATAACGTCGACCGCTTGCGCCGTCTGGTGGCTGCCGTAGCTCTTCAGCACGCCGATCACGGGCGCCACGTCCGAATAGTCGCGGCCGTAGGAGGTGACGATGTGGTCGCCGCCGACCGTGATGTTGTTGGTCGGATCGAGTTCGATCCAGCCGACGGTTTCGCCGCACCACACCCGCACCCAGGCATGCATGGCGTCGGCGCCTTCCAGCCGTTCCTTGCCCGGCGGGGGAATCGTCCTGAGAAAACCGCTGACATAACCCGCCGGAATGCCGAGGCTCCTCAGCGCGATGATCATCACATGGGCAAAGTCCTGGCACACGCCGCGCTTTAGCAGGAAGGCCTCGAGCGGCGGCGTGTCGACCGTGGTCGCTTCAGGATCGTACTTGAAGTCGTCGTAGATCCGGGTGCAGATCGTTTCGGCGATCTGGCGCACGGTGAGGCTGGGTTTCAGCGTCGCGCGCGCATAGTCGGCGATCAGCGGTTCGGCACCGAGCCGCGGGCTGGTGCCGAGGAAATGGTGCGGCGATTCCGGACCGAGCGACCAGTAGTCGGCCAGCTCTTCGGGCAGTTTTGCCAGTATCGGCGAAAAATCGGCCGTCAACGGCTGGGCCTGGACCGAGACGCGGGCCTGCATGCGGATGTCGAACTTCTCGTGCGGTGAGCGATACATCACATAGGTCGCCGGATGCTGGAAGAAGTCGGTGAAGTTCGACCGCTCGTCCGGCTTCGGGGTCACGGTGACGCTGCCCGCCACGAGACGCTGCCGTTCGGGCAGCGACAGCGGCAGCAGGCGCAGGATGTGGTGCGCGCCCGAGGCGGGCACGTCGTAGAGATAGCCGATATGCAGCGAGAGATCGTAAAGCATGGGGCTATCCGAGATAGGTGCTGGCGAGGAGGTCGGAGAGCTTTTCGAGATCGCGCTCCAGACCGGCATAGATCTCGGCGTCCATGGTTTCCGGCGTCATCACCGCGAGCGACGAGTGCAGCCGCATGGTCTCGCGGTAGAAGGGCGACATCTGGCCGTTCACGAAGGCGTTCGGCAATTGCTCGACCTCGGTACGGATCTCGTTCAGCTGGAACAGGATCGAGCGCGGATTGAGCGGATCGAGGGCCAGCAGGTCGGTGACGGTCAGCCGGGCGGTGCTGACATTGTAGCGGCGGCGATGCGTCATGACGTTGTCGCCGATCTCCAGAGCCATGTCGAGCGCGCCGTCGGGGGCTTCCTCGGCCGTCATGTGGCCGAGCAGGCGGGTCATGTGCAGACCGCGTTCGAGCAGGCGTCCGACGGTGAGGAAGCGCCAGCCGGTGAAGCGGTACATGTTCTCGTGCACGAGGCCGGCGAAACCGGCGAGCTTGCGCAAAAGCACGGTCATGGCATGCGCGGCGTCGTCGCCCAGCTTCACGGTGTCGTGGAAGCGGCGCGCGGTCTTTGCCAGGTCGTTCAGCGCCAGCCAGCCGTCGGGCGAGAATCGGTCGCGGATATTGCTGGCGGAATAGACCGCGCTGTCGATGTTGCGCAGCAGGCTTTCGGGCACGCCGTGCTTCATCTCGACGTCGATGTCGGAGAGATAACGGGTGACATAAGCGAGCAGCGGCTGGTCGGGATCGGCAGACTCGGCGAAGCGCGCATGCCAGGCGCGCAGGATGCGCAGCGCGCCTTCCGAACGCTCGATATAGCGCCCGAGCCAATAGAGGTTGTCGGCGGCCCGGCTCGGCAGGCTGCCGGGCATGTTGCGGGTGAAGCTCTCCTCGGCCGGCAGGAGCGAGGTACGGTCGACCGGCTTGCTGGAGACGATCCAGACGTCCGCCGCACTGCCGCCCGACTGCATGGCGAGCGCGGTGACGTCGTCGCCGGAGCCGATGCGGGCAAAGCCGCCGGGCATGATCTGCCAGCCGTCGCGGGTGCGGGCCGCATAGACCCGCAGCGACATCGGCCGCGAAGTGAGCTTGCCGTCGACCAGCGCCGGCGTGGTGGAGAGGGTCACGACCTCCTGGCCGACCAGGTTCGAGCCTTCGGTCTCCAGCCATTCGGTCGTCGAATGGCGCGACAGGCCGGACACCCGCGAGCCGAGCACCGAACGCCCGTTGTCGTCGAAGAAGGGCAGGCGGGAATAGGCCGGGCCGATCACCATCCGGTCGATGTTGCGTGCGACGTGGTCGCGCTCGCTCTTCTGGCCGCACCACCAGGTGGCGATCGACGGCAGCGCCAGCTCCTCGCCCAGCAGGTGGCGACAGATGGTCGGCATGAAGGCGAGGAAGGCGCGGGTTTCCAGAATGCCGGAACCGAGCGCGTTGACGAAGGTGACCGAGCCGTTGCGCAGCGCCTGCACCATGGCCGGCGTGCCGATATGGGAACTCTGGTCGAGTTCCAGCGGATCGGCATAGGCCGCGTCGAGGCGGCGCCACAACACGCTGATGGGCTTCAGGCCGGCGACGGTCCGCACCATGACACGGCCGTTGACCACGGCGAGATCCTCGCCCTCGAGCAGCATGATGCCGAGATAGCGGGCAATGTAGGCGTGTTCGAAATAGGTCTCGTTGGCGGGACCGGGCGATAGGACGGCGATCCGGTCGTCGCTGTTCTGCTTCTGCGCCTGCAGGGCTTCGCGAAAGGCGCCGAAGAAGGGGGCGAGCCGATGCACATGGCTTTCGCCGTAGATGTCGGAGAAAGCGCGGGCCGTTGCCACGCGGTTTTCCAGGGCGAAGCCGGCGCCGGAGGGCGCCTGGGTGCGGTCGGCCAGCACCCACCAGTTGCCGTCCGGCCCGCGGCCGATCTCGAAGGAGCAGAAATGTAGATAGTGGCCGCCGGCCGGCTTGATGCCGACGAGCGGACGCAGGAATTCCGGATTGGCGGCGACGAGAGCTGGCGGCAGGAAACCCTGCTCGACCAGCTTGTTGTCGCTGTAGACGTCGGCGACGACGGCCTCGAGCAGGTTGGCGCGCTGCACCAGCCCCGCGGCCAGCACGTTCCATTCCTTCTCGTCGATCAGCACCGGGATGTGGGAGAAGGGCCAGACGCGCTCGCTGGAGCCGGCAGCACCATAGGCGCGGTAGAACACGCCGGCATCGCGCAGATAGCGGTCGGCCCTGGCGAACCGCTCATGCAGGTCGTGTTCGGACATGCGGTCGAGGGCCGCGACGAAGGACTGCCAGACCGGGCGGATCTTGCCTTCGGCGTCGATCATCTCGTCGGCGGCGCCCGGAAGGACGCGATAACCGGCGGTTCGCGCTTCCTTCATCTCTTCGTCTGCCGGGCCTCTGTCCGCCGCCGGTTTGTTCGCCATCTAGTCAAATACCCTGGGGTCGCCGCAAGTCCAATGTATGGGGGAATTCCGGCGAAACCGTCTCCGGCCATAGCGGAAAATTGCCTGCTGTATGACCCCACGGTTCGAAACGCGCAAGCCGCCTTGCCTCCGCTTCATTCCCGTTCACAGGGAATGTGTCGTAGTTTCGACCGCCGGGATGCGCCACATGGTAGACGCAACCGCCGATCGACCGGCCCGACCACATATCATAAACATCAAATGTTAGCGGTGTGTTGACCGGCAGGACGGGATGCAGGCCCGAGGCCGGCTGCCAGGCCTTGTAGCGCACGCCGCCGACCGAAACGCCATTGGTGCCGGTCTTCGACAGCGGAACGCGCCGCCCGTTGCAGGCGATCGCATAGCGCTCCGGATTGCCGGTTTCCAGCCGCACCTGCAGCCGCTCGACCGAGGAGTCGACATAACGCACGGTTCCGCCGATCGCGCCCTGTTCGCCCATGACGTGCCAGGGTTCGAGTGCCTGCCGGAGTTCCAGCCGCGAATCGCCGTATTCGACCTCGCCGTAGAAGGGGAAGCGGAATTCCAGCTGGGCGGCGAACCATTCCGGCTTGAAGTCGAAACCGTTGTCGCGCAGGTCCGCCAGCACTTCGAGGAAGTCCTGCCAGATATAGTGCGGCAGCATGAAGCGGTCGTGCAGGGCCGTGCCCCAGCGCACGAAACTGCCGCCGGTCGGGTTCTTCCAGAAACGGGCGATCAGGGCGCGCACGAGAAGCTGCTGGGCGAGCGACATGCGGGCATTCGGCGGCATTTCGAAACCGCGGAACTCGACGAGGCCGAGCCGGCCGGTCGGACCATCGGGCGAGAACATCTTGTCGATGCAGATCTCGGCGCGGTGGGTGTTGCCGGTGACGTCGATCAAGAGGTTGCGGAACAGCCGGTCGACCAGCCAGGGCAGAGGCGGAGCCTCGCCCGATCCCGGCATCGGGATCTGCGCCATGGCGATCTCGAGTTCGTAGAGGCTGTCGTGGCGCGCTTCGTCGATGCGCGGCGCCTGGCTGGTCGGGCCGATGAAAAGGCCGGAGAACAGGTAGGACAGCGACGGGTGACGCTGCCAGTGCAGAATGAGGCTCTTCAGCAGGTCGGGACGGCGCAGGAACGGGCTGTCGGCCGGATTGGCTCCGCCCACCACCACATGGTTGCCGCCGCCGGTGCCGGTGTGGCGACCGTCGATCATGAACTTGTCGGCGCCGAGGCGCGATTCGCGGGCCTCCTCGTAGACGGCGTCGGTGATCGATACGCAGTCATCCCAGCTGGCTGCCGGATGGATGTTGACCTCGATGACGCCGGGGTCGGGGGCGACGCGTACCACATTGATGCGCTCGTCATGCGGCGGCGCATAGCCTTCGATATGGACCGGCAGGCCGAGGGCGGCTGCCGCCTGTTCGGCGGCGGCGACCAGTTCGAGATAGTCCTCGATCCGCTCGACCGGCGGCATGAAAATGCTGAGGCGCCCGTCGCGCACCTCGACCGACATGGCGGTTCGCACCGCGCCGCCGATCTCGCCGAGCACCTGCTCGACTCGGCCCTGCTGGATCGTATCGTCCACCTGGAAGGAGGCTTCGGGCATGGCGCGGCCGGCGGGCTCAACGACCTCCGGCAGGGGTCCCCGCGGCTCGCTCGGATCGGCGGGGTGGATATAGGGAAACTGCGAAGGCGGGACATAGGGCAGGGCGCCGAGCGGTAGGCGGTAGCCGACGGGGCTGTCGCCCGGCACGAGGAAGATCTTGCCGCGGCGGGTCTTCCATTTCTCGCTCACCCAGCGCTTGCCGGTGGCCTTGCTGTTCCAGGTCTGGACGGGCAGCACATAGCCGCTCGGCTCGGTCAGGCCGCGCTCGAAGACGCGGGCGATGCGGCTGCGCTCTTCCGGGTCCTTCAGCTTGGAATTGGCCGGATCGACATTGTCGGGAAGATTGGCCTCCTTGAGGATCCATTCGCCGGGATCCTCATAGGCCGGCACCACCATTTCGGATTCGATGCCGAGAGCGCCGGCGATCTCGCCGAGCAGCCGGCCGGCATCGTCGGCGGTGACCTCGTAGCGCTTGCCTTCCTCGGCCACCAGTTCCGGGTTCTGCCAGATCGGCTTGCCGTCCTTGCGCCAGTAGAGCGAGAAGGTCCAGCGCGGCAGGCTTTCGCCCGGATACCACTTGCCCTGGCCGTAGTGCAGGAAACCGCCCGGCGCAAAGCGCTCGCGCAGCCGCCGGATCAACGTGTCGGCCTTGTCGCGTTTGGTCGGCCCCACCGCGTCGGTGTTCCACTCCTCCGACTGGAAATCGTCGATCGACACGAAGGTCGGCTCGCCGCCCATGGTGAGGCGCACATCGCGGGCCTGAAGCTCGGCATCGACGCGGTGGCCGAGCGCATTCAGTGCATCCCAGCTCTCGTCGGAAAACGGTTTGGTGATGCGCGGATGCTCGGCGACCCGCGTCACGGTCATGGCGAAATCGAATTCGGTATTCGCGTGGCCGAAATAGCCGCCGGTGATCGGCGCGGCATTGCGGTAGTGCGGGGTCGCTGCAAGCGGGATGTGGCTCTCGCCGGTCAACAGGCCCGAGGTCGGGTCGAGGCCGACCCAGCCGGCGCCGGGCAGGTAGACTTCCGCCCAGGCATGCAGGTCGGTAAAGTCGACCTCCGTGCCCGACGGACCGTCGAGCGCCTTCAGGTCGGGCTTCAGCTGGATCAGATAGCCCGAGACGAAGCGGGCGGCGAGACCGAGGCGGCGCAAGACCTGGACGAGCAGCCAGCTGGTATCGCGGCACGAACCCTGGCCGATGGTCAGGGTGTCCTCGGGTGTCTGCACGCCGGGTTCGAGCCGGATGACATAGCCGATCTTCTGCTGCAGGGCGGCGTTGAGGCCGACGACCATGTCGACCGTGCCCTGGCCCGGCGTCCTGTCGAGCGTCTGCATGAAGGCGCTGAGTGCCGGCGTATCCGGTTCCGGCGTCATGTAGATCTTCAGGTCGTCGCGGATGTCGGCCGGGTATTCGAACGGCCACTTGCTCGCTTCCTCCTCGACGAAGAAGTCGAAGGGATTGTAGACGGTCATGTCGGCGACAAGATCGACCTCGATCTTGAACTCGGTGACCGGATCGGGAAAGACATACCGGGCCTGGTAATTGCCGTAGGGGTCCTGCTGCAGATTGACGAAATGATTGGCCGGCGTGACCTTGAGCGAATGGCTCAGCACCTTGGTGCGCGAATGGGCGGCCGGTTTCAGCCGGATGATCTGGGGGCCTAGCCGGACCGGCTTGTCATACTTGTAGTGGGTGAGATGGTAGATGCTCGCCTTGATCGACATGTCTGCTGTTCGCCCTCTTCGCCCGTTGTTCTTTTTGCCGGGCTAAAGAGCGATCTTGTGCAATGCAGCGCCATAAAGCAAGGGCACAAAGCCTCGCCGCATCGCCGGCATTGCTGTCCGGACGCCATCCGGGTCCAGCGCTTTTCCCGTCAGTCGAGGGTGCGGCGGAAGCGTTTGACGGCGATCGTCATGGCGATCGTCGTGAGCACCACCAGTGCCAGCGTGTCATAGGCGAGAACCTCGATCGACGCGCCTTTCAGCATGATGGCCCGCACCACGCGGATATAGTGGGTGAGCGGCAGCGCCTCGCCGATCCATTGGCCCCAGTTCGGCATGCCGGCGAAGGGGAACATGAAGCCCGAGAGCAGGATGTTCGGCAGGAAATACATCATCGCCATCTGCACGGCCTGGAGCTGGTTGGTGGCGACGGTCGAGAAGGTATAGCCGATCGACAGGTTGGAGACGACGAAGAGGGCGGTCACGGCGGCCAGCGCCAGAGGACTGCCGAGAATCGGCACGCGAAAGACGAAGTAGCCGGCGGCGATGATGATGATCGCCTGGGCAAGGCCGATGATGACGTAAGGCGCGATCTTGCCGAGCATGATTTCGACCGGCTTGATCGGCATGGACAAGAGGTTTTCCATCGTGCCGCGTTCCAGTTCGCGCGTGACCGAGAGCGCGGTGAAGATCAGCAGCGTCATGGTCAGAATGGTGCCGAGCAGGCCCGGAACGATGTTCAGCGTCGACGAACCGGCCGGATTGTAGCGGCGGTGCTGGACGATGGTGAAGGGCGGCTTGCTCGCCTCCGCGATCGTCACGTGGCGGTCGCGTTCGAGGGCGCTCGCGATGACGCCGGAGAGCGCCCCGAGCGCCGAGCTCGCCGCCACCGGATCGGTCGCGTCGGCGGCGACCAGCAGGGCCGGGTTCTCGCCGCGCCGGACGGCCCGCTCGAAGCCTTCGGGGATCTCGACGACGAACAGCGCGCTGCCGGATTCCAGCACCCGGTCCATGTCTTCGGCGCGGGTCAGGACCTGGCGGATGTCGAAGAAGTCGGTGTTCTTCAGCGCGCCGAGGATCGAGCGGCCCAGATCGGTGTTCTCCCGCATCAGAACGGCCGTCGGCAGGTTGTGCGGCGTGGTATTGATGGCGAAGCCGAAGAGGAAGAGCTGCATGACCGGGATCATCACCATGGTCGCGAGCGTGATGCGGTCGCGGGTCATCTGGATGAATTCCTTGATCGTCATCGCCCAGAACCGGCGCAGGAAACCGTTGCCAACGCTTGCCACACTCATTGGAAATTGTCCTTCGACAGGTTCATCAGTTCGATGAAGGTATCCTCCAGCGTCGGCTCGCTCGGGGTCCAGACGAGGCCTGGCCGCTGGCGGAAGGGCGCGATGGCGGAGAGCAGCAGGGCTTCGTCTCTACCGCAGACATGCAGGCTCGTGCCGAAGGGCGCGACCATGTCGATGCCCGGGCTCCGTTCCAGCTCGGCCTGAAGCTTGTGCACGTCCGGGCCGGAAACGCTCCAGGTGTTGAGGCCGGTCGAGGCGATCACCTCGTCGACCGTGCCGCGCACCAGAAGCTTGCCATAGGCCATGTAGGCGATCTCGTGACAGCGTTCCGCCTCGTCCATGTAGTGGGTGGAGACGAGCACCGAGAGGCCTTCGGCTGCGAGCGCATGGATCTCGCTCCAGAATTCCCGCCGCGCCTTCGGGTCGACGCCGGCCGTCGGCTCGTCCAGCAGCAGCAGGTCCGGCTCGGGCAGGATGCAGGCGCCGAGCGCCAGCCGCTGCTTCCAGCCGCCGGACAGATTGCCGGCGAGCTGGTTCTCGCGGCCGCCGAGGCCGAGGCGCTCGATGGCGTCGCGCGCCTTGCGTCTTGGGTCGTCGAGATTGTAGACGCGGGCGACGAATTCGAGGTTCTCGCGGATCGACAGGTCCTGGTAGAGCGAGAATCTCTGCGTCATGTAGCCGACGCGCCGGCGGATCGCTTCCGACTGGGTGAGGATGTCATAGCCGAGACAGGTGCCGCTGCCGCTGTCGGGGGTCAGCAGACCGCACAGCATGCGGATGGTGGTCGTCTTGCCCGAGCCGTTTGGGCCGAGGAAGCCGTGGATGCTACCCTTGCGGACCTCAAGCGACAGCTTGTCGACGACGACGCGGTCGCCGAAACTCTTGGTGAGGTCGGTGACGTCGATCACCAGTTCGGCCTGGGCCGATGGCGCGGACGGTGCGTTCATCACTGGCTCTCCGGCGGCGAAAGCGTCACATCGACGGGAAGCCCGGGGCGGACGGCGGTCGGGTCCTGCGGGACGGCTTCGACGCGATAGACGAGCTTGGCGCGCTCTTCGAGGCTGTAGATTTCCGGAGGCGTGTATTCGGCCTTGTCGGAGATGAAGCTCACCTTGGCATCCATCGGCTTGCAGCCGTCGCAGGTCATGTGCACCGTCTGGCCGATCGCGACCCTGGCGATCTCGGCTTCGGCGACGAAGAAGCGGATGCGGATGTCCTCGGGTGCGAGTATGGCCACGACCGGGCGTCCGGCCGGCACGACTTCACCGGGCTTGTAGTAGAGTGTCTGCACGGCGCCTGCGGCCGGGGCCTTGACCGACAGGCGGGCCAGCGCGTCGCGGGCGGAGGCGAGTTCGGCCTTTGCCGCCGCCATCGTCTGTTCCGCCTGGCGGATCGTTTCGCTGCGCGCGGGAAGGCCCGCGAGTGCGACCTGCCCGAGGATGTTGTCGAGCGCTGCGCGGTTGGCGGCTTCTGCGGCGATCGCGGCATCGAGGTTGGCGCGGGTCGCCGTACCGCTGCGGGCGAGCGAGCGCATGCGGTCGAGTTCCTGCACGGAGAGCGAAAGCTGGGCCTCGGCCTGCCGCTCCGAGGCCTTGAGGATGGTGATCTCCTCGGGGCGCTTCTGGGCGGCGACGGCGAGGTCATATTGGGACTGAAGCGCGGCCAGCGTGGCTTCCTTGGCGGATACGGCCGCCTGGGCTGAGGTGTCGTCCAGCCTGAACAGCAGTCTGCCCGCGTCGGCGCGATCACCCTCCTTGACCGTGACGTCAGCGAGCCGGCCCGCCGTTTCCGGGCCGATGAACAGCAGGTCGGCCTCGACCCAGCCCTGGTAGGGACGCTCGGCATGGCCGTTGAGATAGATCGGCAGGAAGAAGAAGAGCGCGGACGCGACAACGGCCGCCAGGAGGGCGATGCGCTTCATGGCGCGTCTCCTTGCACGGGGAGGAAGAGGGTTTCGAGAAAGGTGTCGAACAGGGCATGCGTGTCGAGATGTTCGTAAGGTTCGAACAACGTCGTCCAGATGATCGACATCAGGACGGGGGCGAAGACGATCTGCGGCATCGCGGCGATCTTCGGATTGCGCAGTTCGCCGCGTTCGGCGGCGCGTTCGAGGACCTGGCGCAATACACGCAGGCCGACGGTGATCACATTGCGGTGGTAGAATTCCGCGACCACCGGAAAGAACTGCCCCTCGGACAGAAGCAGGCGCAGCATGTGGCGCCGGTCGGTGCCGAGGATCTCGTTCTGCGCCAGCGCGTAAAGGCCGGCGATCATCATGCGCCCGGGGATCGCATCATTGGCGGCCATGGTCTCCATATTTGCCAGGATGGGAGAGGCCATGCCGGAGGCGAGCGAGGTGAACAGGGCTTCCTTGTCGGGAAAATGCAGGTAGACCGTGCCCTTGGCGATGCCAGCGCGCGCGGCCACATCCTCGATGCGCGTCGCGGCAAAGCCTCGCTCGGAAAAGAGCGCGAAGGCTGCCGCCAGGATTTCGGCCCGGCGTTCTTCCGGGTCCCGCCGTATGCGGGTTTTCTCGTTCATGGGATCTCTGTCCGTTAATGACTGGTTGGTCAGTCATTAATCTAATGTATTGCCTTTGGCAACTGGTCTGGCGCGAAAGCTCTCCGAAACGGGGCAAAGAAAAAACCCGCGAAACCGGGTTTCGCGGGTCTTGACGTATCTCTCCGGTATTCCGGACTGCTTCGGTGGAGGATCAGCTCCGGCCGAATTCGTCGACCAGGCGGATGATGTCGTCCTCGCCGAGATAGGAGCCGGTCTGGATCTCGATCAGTTCGAGCAGGATCTTGCCGGGATTGCCGAGGCGATGCACGGCCCCTTGCGGGATATAGATCGACTGGTTCTCGTGCAGCATCGTCACCTTGTCGTCGATCGTCACCTCGGCCGCGCCCTTGACGCAGATCCAGTGTTCCGAGCGATGGTGGTGCTTCTGCAGCGACAGCTTCTTGCCCGGATGGACGAAGAGGCGCTTGACCTGGAAGCGCTCGCCGTTCAGCACCGAGGTATAGCCGCCCCAGGGGCGAAGCGATGTCGGGTGGTTTTCGGTGAGCGTTGCGGTCTTCTTGTCGGCGGCGAGCAGCTTGACGAGGTTGCCGACCTGCTGGCTGTCGTCGAGCCGACCGACATAGACGGCGTCCTCGCTGGCGATGACCGCCACACCGTCCATGCCCTGGACGGCCAGATGGTTGTCGCGCGACATGACCAGCGAATTGCGGGTGTTGACCAACGTGGCATTGCCGCTGACGACGTTGCCGTCCGGATCGGCATTGCCGAGCTTCCACACGGCGTCCCAGCTGCCGAGGTCGGACCAGCTGATCGGTGAGGGAACGACGGCGGCATTGGCGGTCTTTTCCATCACCGCGTAGTCGATCGAGATGCTCGGGCTCTCGGCGAAGGCCTCGGCGTCGAGACGGGTGAAGTCGAGATCCTTGGTCGCAGCGCGCACCGATTTTTCCGCGGCGGCCAGCACTTCGGGAGCCAGCTGGCGCAGTTCGGAGATGATCTGCCCGGCGGTGAAGACGAACATGCCGGAATTCCAGAAGTAGTTGCCGGCGGCGAGCATCTTCTCGGCGTCCTCGGCCTTCGGCTTTTCGACGAAGCGCTTGACGGCGTTGGCGCCTGACGTCAGCGGCTCGCCCATCTCGATATAGCCGTAGCCGGTGGCCGGCTCGGTGGGCGTGATGCCGAAGGTGACGATCTTGCCGGCGCGTGCGGCGGCCACGGCCGCCGCGACGCAGGTCCGGTAACGCTCGTCGGTGGCGATGTCGTGGTCGGACGGCAGGACCTGCAGGAGCGCGTCATTGCCGTAGAGATCGGCGACGATCAGGGCGGCGACGGCGACGGCGGCCGCCGTGTTGCGCGCTTCCGGCTCCAGCACGATGCCGCAAAGGCTCGATTCCATCTCGCGGGCCTGTTCGGCGACCAGGAAGCGAAATTCCTCGTTGGTGATCACCAGCGCCGGCTCATAGAGGCTCTGATCTGCGACACGGTCGAGTGTGCCCTGGAAAAGCGTCTTGTCGCCAATGAAGCGGATGAACTGCTTGGCGGCGGTGGCGCGCGACAGCGGCCAGAGGCGGGTGCCTTTTCCCCCCGCCATGATGACGGGTACGATCTTCTCGGTCATATTCTGCTTTGCCTTTCGGTTTGGCGGACGATGGGCGGCGGGGCGGACGGCATGGAATCGGTCTTTCCCCGCTCGCGCGTGGCTTTGCCGATGGTTCTAACGCCCGGATGGCTGGGTTGTTGCATTTTTTGTCGCCGACTCCAAGCCCGGGCCGCTCCTCGCCGCCGCGGGCGCGGCAGAATTTCCTCGGCGATCCAGCGGATATTTCTCCTTTATCGAGCGGATGGTCATGGTCATTTGCACGGAATCGTGGTGTTTTTGACCGGCTATTAGGCTTACGAGCTTGGGGTGACGGCATTAATGATAAATTGCATTTCATCACTCTTTGACCCAGATCCCTCCGGTCCCTGTTCTACTTCCGACAGGTCCGGCGATATTTCAGCGCGGCGCGCCGGCCGGTCTGGAGGATTGCCATTCGCCGGATAAACACCCTTGTTGTTCTGCTCGTGCTTTCCGCCGCGCATGACGCCGGGGCCAATGAGCTGCCCTATGCCGGTTCGCAGGAGCCGATCTGGACGGACCGTCCGGTCAGGGTCGACAAGGCGGCGCAGCAGTACGAACGGGTTGCGGGGCTGTTCGACGCCTTCGTGACCAAGATCCGCGTCAAACCCCAGGCCCAGGCCTTCGACGGCGGCTCCTTCCAGCAGGACGGCATGATATACATCATCGCCGATGTCGTGGGGCCTGACCCGAAGCGCATCTGTCACGCCGACGACGGCAGCATCCGGGCATGCGGCAGCCAGTCGAGGGCCTTCCTGAAAAGCCTGATCAACCGCCGCTATCTTGAATGCCGGGCGTTGCCGATCGCCTTGCAGACCGTGATGATCGACTGTCGGATCGGACAGTATAGGGTCGCCGAGACGCTGGTCGCCTCGGGCTATGTGCGCGCGGCGCGGGATGCTGGCCTGATCGCCGTCGAGCAGGATGCCAAGCGGCGGCGGGCAGGTCTGTGGGCCGATGCCGGATGCCGGCTGTCGGAGCGCTGCTGATCCATCACGACCACCGTCATTGCCGGTGGCGCACGGTTCTGACCGGTCGCTCGGCCCGGCTCCCCCGCTTCGGCAGGAAGCGGTTGTGCTCGTGCGCGAAGAACCAATATTTGGCGATCTCCGACACCGCCAGATAGAGCAGCGTGATCACGCCGAGGCCGACGAGAATGTGCGGCGGCAGCGGCACGAAGGCGAACCAGTCGGCCCCGGGCAGGTAGGGCACCGCCAGCGCCAGCACGATCACCGCGACGGTCGACAGCACCAGCCAGCGGCCCGGCCTGCTCTTCCAGAACGGCTTCGAGGTGCGGATCACCAGCACGATGGCGAGTTCGGTGATCAGCGACTCGACGAACCAGGCGGTCTGGAAGATGGCCGCCGTCTCCCTGGCGACCAAGATCAGAAAGCCGAAGGTCAGCATGTCGAAGCCCGTGCTGATCAGGCCGAAGACGACCATGAAGCGCTGGACGTAGGCGATGTTCCAGCTCTGCGGGCGGATCACCGCATCCTCGTCGACATTGTCGCTGGCAATGGCGAGGGAGGGGATGTCGGAGAGGAAGTTGTTGAGCAGGATCTGCTTGGCGAGCAGCGGCTGGAACGGCAGGATGAAGGAGGCGACCGACATGCTGATCATGTTGCCGAAATTGGCGCTGGTCGTGGTCGAGATGTATTTCAGCGTATTGGCGAAGGTGCGTCGGCCGTTGTCGATGCCTTCCAGCAGCACGTCGAGGTTCTTGTCGACCAGAACCATGTCGGCGGCCTGCTGGGCGACGTCGGCGGCTCCTTCGACCGAAATGCCGATATCCGCCTCGTGCAGCGCCGGCGCGTCGTTGATGCCGTCGCCGAGATAGCCGACGACATTGCCGTGCTTGCGCAGAGCGGCGATGATGCGCTGCTTCTGGTTGGGGTCGATCTCGACGAACAGGTCGGTGCGACCGGCGAGCGCGGCCAGCGCCTCGTCGGATGTGCGCGCCAGTTCCTCGCCGGTCAGGATGTGATCGGCCTTCAGTCCGACGGAGCGGGCCAGATGGGCGGCGACGAAGCGGTTGTCGCCGGTGATCACCTTGACGCCGACGCCGCGCTTGGCCAGCGCCGAAAGCGTTTCGATGATACCCGGTTTCGGTGGGTCGCTGAACAGCAGGAAGCCGGCGAAGGTCAGGTCCTGCTCGCTGTCGCGATCATAGCGTTCGGCAGGCGTCGCGAAGTGGCGGACGGCGAGTCCGAGAACGCGGTAGCCCTCGTCGCCCCAGGCGGCGAAACGGCTCTCGATCGCCGCCCGGCTTTCCGGATCGAGCGGCCGGACCGCGTCGCCGTCCTGAACCATGCTGCAGGTTTCGAGCACATTGCTGAGCGCGCCCTTGGCGATCAGCAGATGGCCGGTGACATCGGCATCCTCGACGATCACCGACAACCGCTTGCGCAGGAAGTCGTAAGGGATCTCCGCGACCTTGCTGACGGCCGTCGTGTCGATGCCCTGGGCGGTCGCTGCCGCCGCGATCGCATCGTCGAGCGGATTGGCCATGCCGTTCTGCAGGCGGGCGTTGAGCGCGGCCAGACGCATGAGGTCGGCGCGCGGCGTGCCGAGCGGTCCCTCGGCGCGCTCGAGCCGGACCACGCCTTCCGTCAACGTTCCGGTCTTGTCGGTGCACAACAGGTTCATGCTGCCGAGGTTTTCGATCGAGGCGAGGCGCCGGACGATCACGCCGCCCTCGGCCATGCGCCGGGCGCCGTTCGACAGGGTGACGCTGACGATGGCCGGCAGCAGTTCCGGCGTGAGACCAACGGCGATCGCCAGGGCAAACAGCAGGGAATCGATCAGCGGCCGGTCGAGAATGAGGTTTCCGGCGAAGATGACGACCACCATGATCAGCGTGATGCGGGTCATCAGGTAGCCGAAGCGGCGGATGCCGCGGGCGAAGTCGGTCTCCGGCGGCTCTAGCTTGAGGTGGCCGGCGATCGTGCCGTATTCGGTCGCCGAGCCGGTTTCGACCACGACCGCCCGGCCGATGCCGCTGCGGACGGAGGCGCCGGTGAAGAGCACATTGGTGCGGTTGGCAAGCGTGGTCTCGGCCGGGATCTCGCCGGCGCGCTTTTCCACCGGATAGGTCTCGCCGGTCAGCGCCGACTGGCTGACATGCAGATCGGTCGCCTCGATGACCACGGAGTCGGCGGGAATGAGATCGCCGGCCGCCACCTCGATCACGTCGCCGGGCACCAGCGCGCTGGCCGCCAGCGGGCGCATCTCGCCGTCGCGCCAGACCTTGACCTTGAAGGCGATGCGTTCCTTCAGCTTCTGCACCGCCAGCGAGGCGGAATACTCCTGGTAGAAGCTCAGAAGCGAACTGGCGAGGATGACGATGGTGATGATCGTCGCCTCCTTCCACTCGCCGACGGCGATCGAGATGGCCGCCGCCGCCACGAGGATCAGCACGAGTGGGCTTTCGAATTGCGACAGGAAGATCCGGAAGCCCGACCAGCGGCCTTCCTCGCGAAAGACATTGGCACCCACGCTCTCCAGGCGCGCCTCGGCCTCCTCGCCGGTCAGGCCTTGAGGAGAGGTCTTCAGCAGGGCAAGGAGTTCGGCCTGGGGCCGGCTCCAATAGGCTCGTTTTTCCGGTGCTTCGAAGGAGAAGGGAACAGGGGAGGAAGGCATGGGGGCATCCGGGTTCGGCTTGGTGATCGGCGAAAGAACTTGATTCCGATCACGGCGTCATGAAGGCTGATCCAGCATAAACGATCGGACTGCGAACTGCCATGCATTGGCGAGCCCGGAGGCCAAAGAGATGAGAGCCATGGTGCTGCATGCGCCGCGCCAGCCCTTGAGGCTGGAAGAGCGGCCCGATCCGGTTGCCGGTCCGGGCGAGATCGTCGTTCGGGTCGAGGCCTGCGCCGTCTGCCGCACCGACTTGCATGTCGTCGACGGCGACCTGACGGAGCCCAAGCTGCCGCTCGTGCCGGGGCACGAGATCGTCGGCATCGTCGAGAGCTGCGGGGAGGGCGTCGATCTTGTCCCCGGCCGGCGCGTCGGCATTCCCTGGCTCGGCCATACCTGCGGCTGCTGCATCTATTGTGACAGTGGGCGGGAGAACCTCTGCGACAATCCTGGGTTCACCGGCTACACCCGCGACGGCGGGTTTGCCAGCCATGTGGTGGCGGATGCGGATTTCGCCTTTCCGCTCGATGGCTTCACCAATCCCGTCGCCACCGCACCCCTGATGTGCGCCGGGCTGATCGGCTGGCGGTCGCTGAAGATGGCGGGCGAGGGCAGGCGGATCGGCATCTACGGCTTCGGCGCGGCTGCCCACATTATCGCGCAGGTCTGCGTTTATCAGGGCCGCGAGGTCTATGCCTTTACGCGGGCCGGGGATGATGCGGCGCAGGCGCTGGCCCGCTCGCTCGGCGCCGTCTGGACCGGCGGCTCCGAGGAGAGCCCCCCGGTTCTGCTGGACGCCGCGATCATCTTCGCGCCGGTGGGCGAACTCGTCCCCGCCGCCCTTCGCGCCGTTGCCAAGGGTGGCCGTGTCGTCTGCGGCGGCATCCACATGAGCGACATCCCGCAGTTTCCCTATTCGATCCTGTGGGGCGAGCGGCAGGTGCTCTCGGTCGCCAATCTCACCCGTGCCGACGCCGTCGAATTCCTCGAGCTGGCGCCGCGGGCCGGGGTCACCACCACGACGACCACCTATCCGCTGGAACGTGCCAACGAGGCGCTCGCGGATCTCAGGGCCGGCCGGTTTCAGGGAGCGGCCGTTCTGGTGCCGTGACCGCCTTGCTGCGGACGAACTCCGTCAGGTGACCCGGAGCGGCGCGCGGCTTCGGTCGTTGACCGCTTCGCATGCCTTTTGCAGCAGGCTGATGAACTGCCGGCGTTCGTCGGCGTCCAGCCCTTCGAGCAGGATCGACTGCACGTCCTTGACGATCGGCCTTATCTCGGCGAGCGCCTGGGTGCCTTTCTCCGTGACGAAGAGATTGCGTGCCCTTCGGTCGCTCGGATTGGTCTCACGACGCACCAGCTCCTTCTGCACGAGCCGGTCGACCACTCCGCCGATGGTCACACGGTCATAGGCGATGCGGCTCGCCAGCGTCGCCTGGTCGAGCCCCGGCTTCGCCTCGATGGCGCTCAGCGCCGCATATTGCACGGGCGTCAGGTCGAAGCCCTTCTTGCCGGTTTCGTCCATGAACACGGACACGGCGGCCTGGTTCAGTCGCCGGACCAGATGGCCGGGCATCTCATAGATTTCGAGCATCACGATTGCGTTCCCCCCGCAAATTTTATGCTTTTTCTCTAGCGCTTATCGCGCCAACAAAAAAGAGCGGCGTTTTCGAGAGATCTCGCCGGTCCGCGAGCGCCACAGATCGAGCTGCGAGCAGACCGGACTGTGGATCGGGTGCGGCCTTTTTCTGCGCCGGGACTGGCAAGGCCCGGGCGTTCCTGATTTATGTTGGACGCGGGCCGGATGCTGGAAAGCGCGGCCGGTGCAAGCAGCGAGCGTGAGGAATCCGATGCAGAGACTTTTCGACATCCCGGCCACGCCGCTCGTTCCCGTGCGGGGCGAGACGGCCGGCTATCCGGTTCACCGCATTTTCGGCGTCGGGCGCAACTATGCCGAACATGCCGCCGAAATGGGTTATGAAGTCGATCGCGAAACGCCCTTCTACTTCACCAAGCCGGCATCGGCGATCGTGCCGACCGGCAGCGAAATTCCCTATCCGCCCGGAACCTCCAATTTTCACTACGAGATGGAACTTGTGGTGGCGATCGGCGCCCCGGCTTTCCGGGTGAGCGTCGAGGACGCCGCCAAGGCCATCTACGGTTATGCTGCCGGCCTCGACATGACGCGCCGCGACCTGCAGCTTTCCGAGCGGGCCAAGCAGCGGCCCTGGTCGCTGGGCAAGGCCTTCGAGAATTCGGCGCCGATCGCGGAGATCACCAAGGCCGCCGACTTCGCCGAGATCGGCCCCCAGCGCATCTGGCTGAAGGTCGGCGAGGAGATCCGCCAGGACGCGCATCTCAGCGACCTCGTCTGGTCGGTGCCGGAGTTGATCAGCCACCTGTCGCGCTTCTATCATCTCGTTCCCGGCGATCTCATCTTCACCGGAACGCCGGCCGGTGTCGGTCCGCTGTCCCCCGGCGACCGGATCACCGGCGAAATCGACGGGCTGCAGCCGGTGACGATCGCCATCGGTGCCGCGGAATAGGGTTTAGCGGCGTGCGGCGGCGAGGAGCCTCGAATGGGCGAGCTTGGAAAATTCGAACGGAAGCTGCCGGAGGAGCGTCGCCGGGCGCTGATCGAGGCGACGCTCGCCTGTCTTGCCCGCGAGGGCCATGCCGGGCTGTCGATTCGCAAGATCAGCCAGGAGGCCGGCATTTCCGTCGGCCTCATCAACCATCACTATGCCAGCAAGGACGAACTCGTCGGCCATGCCTACGAGACGCTGTCGCTCGGCCTGCTCGCCAATATCCGTGACAAGGTGGAGGCGGCGGGGGCCGATCCCCGGGCCCGGCTCAGCGCGTATTTCCGCGCCTCGCTGTCGGCGCCGGTGCTGGAGCGCAGCACGCTCAGAACCTGGGTGGTGTTCTGGGGCATGATCGATCATTCGACAATCATGACCGAGGTCCACGACCGCACCTATGCCGAATACCGGCGCCTGCTGGAAACGCTTCTGGCGGCTGTGTGGGAAGCGTCCGGCCGGCCGATGCCGGATCTGAGGCTCGCCGCGATCGGGCTCGTCGCCATCCATGACGGGCTGTGGCTCGAATGGTGCCTCAATCCGCACACCTTCTCGTCGGAGGAGGCGATCGGGCTGTGCGAGCAATGGACCGATTCCATGCTCGCCAGCGAGGTCGGGTCGAGCAGCGCGCGACAAAACTGAACACTCGTTTAATTTCTCTTGCCTCTGACGGCGGCGGCGGTATCATCGCGTCGTCAAAGGCCGGCGTGTGTGTCGGCGCCCAGTCACTCCACGCCGTCCGCGCAACCCTGAGAGAGCCACGATGTCCAGTCCGAAAATCACCAGCACCGGCAGCAGCTATGGTGTGCAGTCCCTGCCCAAGATCGACTATGGCCGTGGCAGCTATCTCTACGACGTCACCGGCAAGCGCTATCTCGACGGTTCCGGTGGTCCGGCGGTCTATTGCCTCGGCCACGCGCATCCGGAAGTGACGGAGGCAGTCAAGCAGCAGCTCGACCGCATTGCGCACGCCTATCGCTATCTCTTCACATCGGATGCAGTGGAAGAGCTGACCGAGATCATCACGAACAATACCGGCGGGCATTTCCCCAACATCATCTATGTGTCGAGCGGTTCGGAAGCGGTCGAATCCTGCCTCAAGATCGCGCTGCAGTACCATACGGCGCGGGGCGAGAAGAGCCGCCGCCGCTTCATCGCGCGCGAGCGCTCCTGGCACGGCAACACGCTCGGTGCGCTGTCTGTCTCGCACTTCAAGACCCGGCGCGACGCGTTTGAGGGCAGCCTGCTCGACGTCGCCTTCGTTTCCGCCGCCAACGCCTATCGGCCGCCGGAAGGCGTCACCGCCGAGGGGCTGGTCGCCCATCTGGCGAAGGAACTGGAAGACAAGATCCTGGAGATCGGGCCGGACAAGGTCGCCGCCTTCATCTTCGAACCGGTGGTCGGTGCGGCCGGCGGTGTCGTGCCCGCGCCCGAAGGTTATGCCAGGGCGATCCGCGCGGTCTGCGACAAATATGGCGTGCTGCTGATCGGCGACGAAGTGATGTGCGGATCGGGCCGCACCGGCACCTGGCGGGCGCTGGAACATGACGGCATTTTTCCAGACATCATGAGCGTGGCCAAGGGGCTTGCCGCCGGTTACCAGCCGCTGGGTGCCGCGCTCTACAGCGACAAGGTGCACGAGACCCTGATGGCTGCGCATGGCGGGGCGATGACCGGCCATACCTTCACCGGCCACACCGCGGCCTGTGCCGCCGGCGTCGCCGTGCAGAAGATCGTCACGCGCGACCGCCTGCTCGAACGGGTCCTCGATCGTGGCGCGGTCCTTCAGCAGGAACTGCGCTCGGCCCTGGCCGATGTCGGCGAGCTGGGCGACGTGCGCGGCCGCGGCTTCTTCATCGGGCTGGAACTGGTGAGCGATCCGATCACCAAGGATCCGTTCCCCGCCTATGCCAGCCTGCACGCGGCGATCGGGCGGCGGGCTTTCGATGCCGGCCTGATCTGCTATCCCTGTACCGGCAATGTCGGCGGGACCGCCGGCGACACCGTCATCCTCGCGCCGCCCTACAATTCCAGCGAGGAGGAACTCGGCGAGATCGTCACGACCCTGTCACGGGTGATTCGCGAGTCGGTTGCCGAGGCGCGCCGCACCGTCGCGCTCCGCTGAGCTCCGGATGCGGGGCGGCCGAACCGCCCCGCATACCATCGAAAGTAGCATTCTGGCACAGATCGGCTGCCCCGCCGCGTCGTCAAACCGTCGCACGAAAAAGAAAGTTGTTGGAATCGCAGCCGGGCAGGCCGAAGCGGCCAAACTTTGCTTTGACGCAAATCAAAACATGTCTGATCTTCTCTCCGTGGGGTACTTGCATCGGCAATAGACGATTGAAAGTGTTTTCTAAAACAATATTTTAGTCATTTTCGATGAAGCCGTCGGGGTCGGATTGGGGAACAGGATGGTCATGAGCTTTTTTCGCCGTACCGAAGAGCAGGGCAGGTCTGAGACCGGCACGCGCCAGGCTGCAAGTTCAGGAAACGGCATCCCGCCTTCCGCCTCGGCGACGACGCCGGCACAGCCCAGAGGCGAGTTCGGCGAATGCCAGGCCTTCGGTTCGGTGGTCGAGGAAAGCCATCTGTCGTCGGAGCAGCTTCTCTCCGGATTCGGTTTCCTGCAGGAGCGCGTCTCCTCGCTTCTGACCGCGCATGGCGATGCCCTTGCCGAACTCGGCGCGCTGCGCACCGAGCGGGCACGGATCGCCTCGCTGCTCGACTATGAGAGCAATGCCCGCAAGAGGCTCGACGCCGACAGCGTGCGCCTGGCGGCGGAGTGCAAGGAACTCAAGGCGGAGAACACGCAGTTGCGGGCCGATGCCGAAGACGGCCGCGAGAAGCTCGCAAGGCTGGAAGCGCTCTACGAGGCCAATGCCCATGACCTCGGCGTCGTCGAGGTGCGGCTGCGCGATGTCACCCGCGAGCTCGACGAGCGCATCAGCCAGTATGACGAGACTGCGGCGCTGCTGAAGCGCGCCCATAACGACCTTGAGCAGCGCAACCGCGATTTCGCACAGATGCGCGAAAAATACGAGACGGAACGCACCCAGCATCAGGTGCTCAGCGAAACCACGCGCCGCGAGGCCGATGCACAGGCCCGCGAGATCGCCCGCCTGACCGAAGAAAAGGGCCAGCTGAAGAACGGCCTTGCGCATCATGAAAACCTGTCGCGCAATCTCGTCGGTGAAGTCACCACCCTTCGTCAGGAACTTTCCTTCACCGAGGAGAAGCTAAAGCGCCTGCAATCCGATCTGGACACCCGGCAGAGCGCGATGTCGGTGGAGATGTCGCAGCTTTCCACCCGCCACGAGGCGATCAGCTCTAAGGCGGAGCTGGTCGAGAAGCTGCTGGTGACGGCACGCGGCCGCGTCAAGCTGGTCGAAGACGAATTGCAGGCGACGCGCGCGGAGCTGAAGCAGACCAAGGCGGAACTTGCGACGACGACGCTGCGCGCCGATCGCCTCGCCCAGGAGCTCGGCGAAGCCCGCGCCAGCCATTCCGAAAACGAGTCCCAGCGTCGCGACCTGTCGCTGCAGGTCAGCGAACTCACCATGCGGCTGCGCGACTCGGAAAGCATGCGCGGCAAGCGGGACCGCGACGCCGAGACGATGAAGCGCGATTTCGACCAGCGCAACCGCGCCGACCTGGAAGAGATCCGCCAGTACCGTCAGAGCGCGGAGGTGGCCAAGGCCGAGATCCGCCAGCTGCGTTCGGAAATCGCCATCCTCACCGGCCAGCTGGACGTCGCCCGCACCGACCGCCAGGCCGCGCCCGCCGTGGCCATGCCGGCCGCATCGCTCGGCCCACTCGACAGCTGGAGCCTGCCGATCGAGGCGCCGGTGACCAAGCCGATCATCGAGATTTCGGAGAAATCGCTGCGCGGCTCCCTGCCGCCGGCCGAGGTCTGAACGAAACAAGCCTTCGCCGCGCCCTGGCGCGGACGATCAGCGGCCCGAAAGGGCGCCATTGCGGCCGCCGGTTCATGACGAGCCGGCGGCTTCTGATTTTGGGTGGAGGCTTCGACCGCGTCGCGAAGACCACTGGGTTCGCACGGAGGTGCCTTATGGCCCGTCACGTGCTAGAAGCGCGGCGCCATGAAGAAGCGCGCCGATGCCTGATCTTTCCGACCTCTTGCTTTCCGACCGATCCTGCCGGTCGTGCACGCTGTGCTGTGACCTGCCGGATATCGACGAGCTGAACAAGCCGGCCAATACGCTCTGTCGCCATTGCGTTCGGGATCACGGCTGCACGGCCTATGCCGCGCGACCGGCGACCTGCCGCGATTTCCTCTGCGCCTGGATGTCGGACGGGGACTGGGGCGCGGAATGGGATCCGACGGTCTGCCACATGATGGTCTATGCCCAGGGACCGCAGCTCACCGTGCTGGTCGATCCGCGCCACCCGGAGACCTGGCGGCGGGAGCCCTATTTCGGTCAGCTGAAACGTCGGGCGGCGGAAGCGGAGCCGGCGGGTGGCTATGTCATCGTCTATGTGGGCGACGAGGTCGCGAAGGTGCAGGGGACTGATCTGGGCACGCCCTGATCCGTGCCCATGAAGGGGTGGATTTCTCCTCAGCCGGCTATCCTCTGTGCCAGAAGCCTGGCGACCCTGTCGCCGTCGATCGCCTCGATGCGGTAGCGGTCATGCGGCGTGCCGCCAGTCGTTTCCGCCGCGATCATCGCATTGATCACGGCCTCCTCGACGCTTTGCACCACGGCCTCGTAGACCGGATCGAGGATCTCGTCGTTGACCATCTTCAACGCGAGCATCGGGCCGGCCTTGTGGCGCATCGGATGGGGGTTGGCGGTCGAAAAGGCGAGGAAGATGTCGCCGGAATTGTTGCCGCCGATGGTGCCGTTGCGGCCGATGCCGATCGCGCCGCGCCGGGCGAGTTTCTGCAACTGGTGGGGTGCGAGCGGCAGGTCGGTGGCGATCACGACGATGATCGATCCGCGTTCGGAAAGGCCGGGGTCATCCTGCTGCAGCAGCTTGCCGATCGGCACTCCGCCGATCGTCAGCCAGTCGCGCTGGCCGTGATTGGCCTGTACCAGGGCTGCGACCGTGTAAGGCTCGCCGTCGATGGCGATGCGGCGCGAGGCGGTGCCGGTGCCGCCCTTGAAACCGTAGGCGATCATGCCGGTGCCGCCTCCGACATTGCCCTCCGCGACCGGACCGGATGCAGCATCGTTCAGCGCCGCAAAGACATGGTCGACGGTCACATACTGGCCGTTGATGTCGTTGAGCAGGCCGTCATAGGTTTCGGCCACCACCGGCATGATCCACAGATGCTCGTCGCCTTCGTAGGTCGCGGCATATCGGCCGATCATCCAGCGCACCGCGCCGTGATGGGCGATGCCGACGCTGTGGGTATTGGTGATCAGCACCGGGCCGACAAAATAGCCGCCGTCCTCGATCCAGTGCGAGCCGGTCATTTCGCCATTGCCGTTGAAGCGATGGATGCCGGCAAAGACGGGAACCGGTTCATCCGCTGCCGCATGCGGCAGGATGGCGGTGACGCCGGTGCGCACCGGCAGCTTGCGGCCGGGGCGGGGCGTCTCCTCGCGGATGGTCGAGAAGCCGACATGGAGACCGGCGACGTCGGTGATGGCGTTGAGCGGACCCGGCGTGCCGTCGAAGGCAATGCCGAAATCGCGGGCGCGTTTCCTGCGGGGCGCGGTCGTGTCGTCGCTCATGGCATCGCTCCCTCTGGCAATCCGTCTTCTCTCAGCACACCGTGAGCTTCACGCCGTTGCTGTCCAGGCTTTCCTTCAGTTCGTCGCCCGGCGCCAGGTCGGTGACGACATTCGCGATGTCGCGCCAGGGCGCATAGCGGGCCGGAAACAGCCGGTCGTGCTTGGAATGGTCGGCGACGACGACGGTGCGCGCGGCCCGCGATACCATGGCGGTATAGACCGCGCCGCATTCGAGCAGCGCATCGGAGGGGCCGTCGGGACCGAGCCCGCTGGCGCCGAGGATGGCAAAGTCGGCGTAGAAGGAGTTGAGGAACGATACGGTATGAGCGCCGACGGTCGCGCCTTCGGTGGCGTGATAGTCGCCGGGCAGCATGACGACCTTGATCGTCGGATTGATGGAGAGCACGGTCGCCACGCCGAAGGAATGGGTGAGCACGGTGATGTTCTTCATCTCGACGGCGATGCGGCGGGCCGTGTGCACCGTCGTCGAGCCGGAACCGATCATCAGCACCTGCGCGCCCTTGAGGATCTGCACCGCGGCGCGGGCGATCCGCTCGCGCTCGGCGACGAAGAGCGTGTGGCGTTCGGTGACCGAGGGTTCGGTGGAAAGCGAGCGCACGGCACCGCCATAGGTGCGATTGAGCAGGCCCTGTTCGGTCATCTCGTCGAGATCGCGGCGGATGGTCTCGGTCGAGACGTCGAGCCTCCGGGCGAGTTCCGCGACGCGCAGGCTCGGCGCCTGGTTGAGTTCGGTCAGGATGCGCTCCTGGCGCACGCTTTTCGGTTTCTTCATCGCCGCTTGCTCTCCTGCCGCCAGTCCGTCTTTTCGTTCACCCATTCTCGTCCGCCGGCGAGCACCGCGTCGTAGACCGCGCCGCCGATCGCCCGGCCGACATCGGTGTGAAGCCCGGCATAGGTCTCACGCCGATCGGCGACCGGGCAGGCGACCGCGACACAGTCGGTTCCCGTGCCGGTGACGACCTGGCCGTCCCGTGTCCAGCCGAGATCGATGACCGCTGCCGTGCGCGCCTCGGTGGCGATCGACAGGGCCTCGATCAGGCCTGCTTCATTGAGCGGCTGGTCGATATTGGCGACGAGATTGATCGTGCCGGTCCGCCCCGAATGGGGCGTGTCCGCGCCGACGCGGCCGGCATTGGCAAGGCCGACGGTCGCCAGGCAGAAGGCCGTCGCATCGCCGCTTTGCCGGGTGGCCTGATGATGTTTTGCCACGTCGCGCGACGTCATCAGTTGCACGGCATCGCCGTAGCCCGCCGCCGCCAGCCGCTCGCGCAGAAGGGCCGCCGGATCGACGCCGATCGGCAGGTCCGCTTCGGAGACTTCGAGCCAGGCGACGGTGTCGGCGCGGACAAAGCCCGGCCGGGTCAGGGACCAGCTGAGCACCGCCTGTTCGGCGGCGAAGCGGACGGCAAGGGTCTTGCCGGCACAGAGGATTTCGGGCGCTTTCATCGGCCAAGTAGTGTCAGGAACGGCCAAGTGGGACAAGTCTCGGGCGCGCGCCATCCCCGACTGTCTCATCCTTGCGCGGGCGGCAGATAGCCGATCAGCTCGTCGGTGTTCATCACATTGGCGTAGATCATGTGGATGCGCTCCAGCTCGCTCACATGCAGGTCCATCGAGCCGGCCGCGCAGGCATCGTCGACGACGATCACGTCGAAGCTCTCGTCGGCGAGACTGCGCACCGTCGAGGAGACGCACTGGTCGGTGAAGATGCCGGTGCACACCACATGGGTGATGCCCATATTGGTGAGCACGAGTCTCAGATTGGTGCCGGTCAGCGCGCTGTCGGTCGTCTTGGTGACGACGATTTCTCCGGCGAGCGGGGCGATCTGCGGCAGGATCTGCGAGGCCTCTTCGTCCTTCGGCAGCAGCAGGTTGTTCCAGCCGGGCTTCTTCTGGCTGAGCGAGCGATCGCGGCCATCCGAGCGCAGGCAGGCGATGCGCGCGAAGAGCACGTCGAGGCCAATCGTGCGGAAACGCTCCAGCAGGCGCTGGTTGTTGGGGATCACGGTGCCGTGCATGCGCTCATGGAACGGCGTCCAGGCGTGATAGCGGGCAAGGTCGCCGGCTGAAAGGGTCGCCGGGTCCGGGCGGTCGAGATAGGTGTTCTGCATGTCGATGACGAGCAGCGCCACCTTGCCCTTTTCGAGCACCGGATCCTCGGGCTCCGGGGCGCCCTGATAGTAGAAGGAACGGCGTTCGGTCTTCCAGCTCATGCGGTGATCCTCATGCTTCCGCCTGGCGGCGGCGCACCAGCATGATGACAAGTCCACCGGCAAGCAACAGGGCCGCGGCCGAAAGCGTGCTCATCGTGCCGAGCGCCGGCACCATCGGCGAATAGCCGGCGACCATCTTCGAATAGAGCCATTTCGGGATCGTCGAGTCGACGCCCGCCGTGTAGAGCGACAGCGGGAAATTGCCCCAGGACAGCAGGAAGGCAAAGAGCGCGCCCGACCAGATGCCGGGCCAGAGGATCGGCAGGGTGATCTCGCGCAGGATGAACCAGCGGCTCGCTCCAAGGTCGCGGGCGGCCTCTTCGAGCGTCGGGTCGAAGGAATAGACCTGGATGGCGATGACCAGGGTCACCACCGGCACGATCCAGACGAGATGGGCGACGACTGCCGTCTGCCAGCTCGGATTGATGCCGAGCGCGTTGAACCACAAGAGGAGGGCAAGTCCCAGCACCGGCTGCGGAAAGAACACCGGCAGGAGGATTGCCTTCTGGAAGAGCTTGCGGCCCTTCCAGTCGTAACGGGCGAAGGCGAGCGCGCCGAAGAAGGCGAAGACGACCGAGACCAGCGTGACGATGAAGGCGATCAGCAGCGAGTTCTGCAACAGCGTCTGGATTTCCAGCGAGGCAAAGGTCTTGCCCCACCATTCGGTCGAGAAGACCCGGATCGGGAAGGCGAAGTAGCGACCCTTGGACAGGCCGGCCAGCGCCCCGCAGACGATCGGCAGGTAGATGGCGAGAACGACGAAGGCGGTCCAGAGCTTGACGAAGGCGCGGGCGCGGATCTGCGAGCGGGTTTCCATGTCTCACTTCTTTCCGAGAATGCGGTCGAGATCGAGCTTCGACAGAACGTAGAGGGCAAGCCCGCTGACGATGATGACGAGCAGGATGGCGAGTGCCGAACCCAGCGGCCAGTTCTGCGCATAGGTGAAGGCGACCTCGATGTCCTGGGCGATGGTGATGACCGACTGGCCGCCGAGGATCTTGGATTCGGCGATGGCGCCAGCGCCGAGCACGAAGGTGAGCAGCATGCCGATCAGGATGCCGGGCATGGCGAGCGGCAGTTCGATCTCCCGCCAGATCATCAGCCGGCCTGCACCCAGGTCGCGGGCCGCATCCACCAAGTCCTTCGGGATCATGGCGATGCCGAGCGACATCGGGAAGAGCATGAAGGGCAGGTAGACATAGAGCATGCCGAAGAGGATGGCGCCGGGTGTGTAGAGCACTTCCGGGCCGCCGGAGAAGCCCAGCCATTTCAGCCCGCCGTCGAGCACGCCGTTCTTGATGAAGAACAGCACCCAGCCATAGAGACGGACGTTTTCCGAGACGAAGAGCGGGAAGACGAAAAGCACGCCGACGAAGCCCGACCATTTGCCGAACATGCGGTTGAGGCCATAGGCGATCGGATAGGCGATCACAGCCAAAAGCACCACGGTGGCGAACGCGTAGGCAAGCGACCAGGCAAACGACATCCACACCGTGTTGGAGGTGTCGAAGATCGCCGTGAAATTGGCCAAGGTGAAGGAGCGGAAGACGTCAAAGCTCTTCGGCGTGGCAAAGGCGTAAGCCGCGACCGTCAACAGCGGGGCGAGGAAGCCGAGCACCAACAGGATGACGACAGGGCCGGCGGCGCGAAGGCCGGCGGGGATTGCGGGCAGGGCGCTTGCACGGCTTGCCATGTCTTCGTGGGTCGCTACCGCCATGTCAGTCTCCCACCACGATCGCGTCGCGGGCATCCCAGCCGATGGTGACGGTGTCGCCGGCGGAGATGCCAGCGACCGCTGTGCGTGCCGCCTCGACGAGGTAGATCCGTTCGCCCGAATGCACCTGGTACTGCATGCGCGAGCCGAGCGAGTATTCGTTGTAGATCTTGCCGGTGATCAGGTTGTCGGCGCTCGAGGGGCCGGTGACGAAGCGCATGGTTTCCGGCCGAACGATGACGGTGGCCGTCTCACCGATCGTCTCGCCGACCGGGGCAACCTTGATCGGTTTGCCGTCGGTCAGAGTCCAGGTTCCGTGACCCTCGCGCTTGACCTCGAAACTGTTCACCTCGCCGAAGAACTCGGCGACGAAGCGGGTGGCGGGCCGGGTGTAGATCTCCTCCGGCGTACCGATCTGCACGAGACGGCCGCGGCTCATGACGCCGACGCGGTCGGACATCACCATGGCTTCCTCGAGCGAATGGGTAATGTAGACGAAGGTCTTTCCGCTCTCGCGGTGCAGGTCCTTCAGTTCCTTCTCCAGTACCTTCTTCAGCTTGTAGTCGAGCGCCGACAGCGGTTCGTCGAAGAACAGCACGTCCGGGTCGTAGGCAAAGGCGCGGGCCAGCGCCACGCGCTGCTTTTCGCCGCCCGAGCAGCGCATCACGTTCTTGGAATAGTAGCTCTCGGGCAGGCGCACCATGCGCATCAGCTCGAGCGCGCGGGCCTTGCGCTCGGCTGCCGGCATCTTGCGGACCTTCAGCGGGAATTCGATGTTCTCGCCGACGGTCTTGTGCGGGAAGAGCGCCAGCGACTGGAAGACAAGACATGTCGGCCGCTTGTCGGCCGGCACGTCGTTGATCAGTTCGCCGCGCAGCGTGATGTAGCCTTCGGACGGCGATTCCATGCCGGCCAGCATGCGCAAGAGCGTCGTCTTGCCGGACCCGGAGGGTCCGACAATGGTGACGAACTCGCCCTCCTTGATGTCGACATTGATGCCGTCGACCGCGGCGAAGTCGCCGAAGATCTTGCGGACATCGACCAGCTGCAGAACCGGTGCCGTTGTGGCCTGGACTGCGTTTTCGGTCTCCGATTTCGTGTCGGTCAGGGTGGGCGAGATCATCGCAAGGCTCATTTCGTTTGCTCCGTCGGGACAGGACCGGCTCAGCCGCGCAGGCGCTTGGCCGCCGTCATCAGTTCCAGTGCCTTGTCGTAGTCGGGCACGATGTCGTACTCGGCCGAACGGGCCATGTCCTCTTCAAGGCTGTCCCACTGGATGGCGTCCAGCTCGTCCTTGGTGAAGAGTTCGAAGCACTTCGGATTGCCCATCTGGCTGACCGGGTTGAAGGTGCCTTCGGCAAAGGCCACGGTGTGGGCGACTTCCGGATCCTGGACATATTTGAGGAATTCGATGGCGAGCGGCGACAGGTCCGGATTGTTGACGGTCGAGGTGATCTCGATCCAGGAAATCCCGCCCTTGCCGTCGATCGGACCCTTGAGCGGGGTGATGGCGCGCAGGTTCGGATAACCGTCGGCGCGGGCCGGCGAGACGGAATAGGTGCCGCCGGTCATGTAGAGGTCGATTTCGCCGGAAACCAGCGCCTGGTTGAGCGAGGCCATGTCGCCGACCATCTTGGCGCCCTTGAACACCTTCTCGGCGGTCGCGGAGAAGGTCTTGAATTCCTCTTCCGTGTGTTCCTTGAACGGATTGATCCCGGCGATCAGGAAGATGTTGAAGACGTTCCAGTCGTCGGATTCCTGGATGCCGTACTTGCCGGCAAGGGCCGTGTCGTTGAACAGGTCCCAGCCCTGTTCTTCCGCCGTCGCCTTGCTGACCTTGTCGGTGTTGACGACGAAGCTGTAGGGCCCGAAGCGCTGGGCCATTCCGAGCAGGTCCTTGCCGTCGTCGCTCATCGCCCAGCGATAGGGCGCCTTGAAGTCCGGCAGCATGGTGTCGAAATAGGGCTCGAACTCGGCGCGCGGCAAAGGCTTGATGAGGCCGGCCGGTGCCATGACCTTGCGGGCCCAGGGATTGTTGACGTTGATCAGGTCCCAGATCTTGGTTTCGCCGGCGCGCAGGCGGTTGATCATGGTCGGGTCGTTGGTCAGGCTTTCGGCCTTGACGGTCGCCGACTGGCTGGAGCGGAACGGGTCGAGTACCTGCGCGGAGTTGTAGCCTTCCCAGCAGAGGATGTTCAGTTCCTTCTCGCGCGCGGCAAAGGCGCGCGTGGCGCTTGCCAGCGGCCCGGAGAAGGCGGCCGCGCCCATCATCTGCATCATGTTACGTCTGGAGAGTTTCATCATTATCGTTCCCCTGTTTTTGGCCGACTGTGGCGGCTTGTGAACTTATAATGTTGGAACTGTGTCGTAAAAATGTGTGGTTTACAACATCTATTTTCTTCTTCATTGTGCATTGCGCAATGAGGATGTGGCAAGCGAAATGACGCTTGCCTGCGTCCGGCATCCGTCGCCGAATTCCACCTAATGTACGAGAATTACTTTGCATTTCTTTTGGGCAATCGCCAATGCAAGAGTGGCTAGGTTTTAATCTCGCGCAAAAAAATCGGGCAATATCGGCGGCTGAGCCCCCTTGGTCCAGAACAACGAAGTGAGCCAGAAATGTTGAAGTCGCTACAAGGTAAAACAGTTATTGTCACGGGTGGCAGCCGCGGGATCGGTAAGGGCATCGCATTGCGCTTCGGGGAAGCCGGGCTGAACGTGCTCGTCGTGTCGCGCAGCCAGGCGGATGCCGACGCTGTCGCCGCCGAGATCGGTCCGAACGCATCGGGATATGCCGCCGATGTCAGCACGGAAGAGGGCTGCATGGGCATGGTCGAGGCGGCCGTCGCCCGCTATGGCGGTGTCGACGTGCTGTGCGCCAATGCCGGCATCTTTCCGGCCGCCAAGCTCGGCGAAATGACGGCGGCCGATTTCGATCACGTCATCTCGACCAATCTCAAGAGCACCTTCCTCAGCGTCTCGGCGGTTCTGCCGGCGATGACCAAGGCGGGCTCCGGCCGCATCATCATCACCTCGTCGATCACCGGACCGATCACCGGCTATCCGGGCTGGTCGCATTACGGGGCGAGCAAGGCCGGCCAGCTGGGCTTCATGCGCACGGCGGCGATCGAGCTTGCGCCGAAGAAGATCACCGTCAATGCCGTGATGCCCGGCAACATCATGACGGAAGGCCTCGAAGGCAACGGCCCTGAATATATTGCCTCGATGGAAGCCTCGGTGCCGCTGCGCCGTCTCGGCACGCCGGCCGATATCGCCAATGCCGCGCTGTTCTTCGCTTCGGAGGAGGCCGCCTATATCACCGGCCAGTCGATCGTCGTCGATGGCGGCCAGATCCTGCCGGAATCGCTCGGCGCGCTCGAAGCCATGGGCTGACAACGGAAGAAGCCGGGCACGATGTCGCGCCCGGCTCCTTCGCAAGGTGTTCACGCGCCTCAGCGCGCCTTGAGAATGGTGTCCAGCGTGCCGGTGAAGAGGTCGGCATCCTCTTGCGAGAAGCAGAGCGGCGGGCGGATCTTCAGTGTCGCACCGTATTTGCCCGCAGCCCCGATCAGGATGCCGTTGTGCTTCAGCTGGTTGATCGCATGGGTGGCCAGTGCCGTGTCCGGCTCCCCTGTCGCCGGGTCGACGAAATCGAGGCCGATGAAGAGGCCGGCGCCGCGCACCTCACCGATCTCGGAATGCGTGCCCTGCAAGGTCTCGAGCGATTGCTTGAAATAACTGCCGACCGTGGCGGACCGCTCGACCAGCCCTTCGTCCTCGATCACCTGCAGCACGGCATGGCCGGCCGCGGCCGCCACCGGATTGCCGCCGAAGGTGTTGAAATAGCCGGTTTCCTCGCAGAACCTTTTCAGGAATTCCGGCCTTGTGACGACGCCGCCCATCGGGAAGCCGTTGCCCATGGGCTTTCCCATGGTGACGATGTCGGGCGTCACGCCGTGGCGCTCGAAACCCCACAAGCCGCCGCCGGTGCGGCCGAAGCCGGGCTGGACTTCGTCGGCGATCAACAGGCCGCCGGCGCGGTGCACGACCTCGGTCGCCCCTTTCAGGAAGCCGGCCGGATCGGCATAGATGCCGTCGCTCGAAAAGATCGTGTCGATGATCAGCGCGGCAAGGCCGATGCCGCGAGACTTCAGCTCGGCGATCGCCTGTTCGACCGAGGCGGCGAAGCTCTCTTCGACGCTCATGCCGTCGCGGGCGGCGGGCGCGGGGATGATTGCCACGAAGGGGGCGGGCTTGCGCTTGCGTAGTGAGGAGGGGGAGATTTCCGTCACCAGCGCCGTATTGCCGTGATAGGCGGCCTCGGTGACGATGAAGCCTTCCGCGCCGGTGGCGATGCGGGCGATGCGCATGGCGAGATCATTGCTCTCGCTGCCGGTACAGGTCAGCACGACATTGCTCAGGCTTTGCGGAAATTTGGAGAGCAGCTTCTCGGTATAGGCCTCGACGACGCGGTTGAGGTAACGCGTGTGGATGTTGAGTTCGCCGACCTGGCGGGCGACCGCCTCGACCACGCGTGGGTGGCAATGGCCGACGGAGGGCACGTTGTTGTAGACGTCGAGATATCGGCGCCCGCCGGCGTCATACATATAGGCGCCCCGGGCGCGCACCATCTCGATCGGCTGCTCGTAGAACAGCACGGAAGATGCGCCGAAGGCCGCCTGGCGCTTGGCGACGCGCTCGGCCAGCTCGGGCGGAAAGCCCTCGGTGCGGGTGGCATCGAAGCGGTTGAGGTCGAGAATTTCCTTGGTGGCGACGCTCATCGGGCGCTCCTCAACGGTTTTCGGCCAGATAGCGCTCGGCGAGCGCCACGGTGCCGTCGGTATAGGCGGTGCCCATGGACTGGGCCGTCGGCGTCTCGGCATGCGAGGCGATCCAGGCGGTGAGCTGCATCCGGCGGAGCATGATGAACATCGGCAAAGCCGCCTCGTGTTCGGCATCGAGCGGTGCGACGCGCCGATAGCCTTCGAGCCAGGCCGCCATCAGGTCGGGAATGAAGGGCTCGTGCTCCATGAAGCTGATCGCGGCGGCAAAGTCATAGGCGAACCAGGACAGGCCGCAATCGTCGAAATCGATGACGCCCAGCCGGTCGCCCTCGACCAGCAGATTGGCGGCGCGCATGTCGCAGTGAACGAGGCCGAAGCGATCGGCGCCGTAGCCATAGGCCGCGGTCTGGGTTTCGAGCAGCGTGTGGGTGCGCTCGAGGATCTCTCTGCCCTCGGGCGTCAGGCCCAGGGCCGCACGCCAGTCGCCCCAATAGGCACCCTGCCCAAGAATGCGGTCGAAGTTCCAGGTCTTGCGGATGAACTTCTCCGGCCGTCTCCAGCCGCGGCTGTGGGCGTGCAGGCGGGCGTTGATCTCGCCGAGCGCGCCATACCAGCGGACGAGATCGGATTCGGCATCCGGCTCCTTGCCGGGCATATATTCGAAGGCGACGGCATGGCGCGTGGTTTCGCCGTCGGAGAAGACCTGCAGCAGGCTTCCATCCATGGCCGTGATCGGCTGCGGCGTGGCGACCACGCCTTCCTGCCGCAGCGCCTCGATCCAGGCGAGCTCGGAGAGGATTTCCCCTTCGGTATGGTAGTCCGGCCGATGCACGCGCACGATCAGGTCGCGCCCGCCCTTGGCGTCGGCAATGCGGAAGGTGGCGTTCTCAGAAATCGTCAGGAGCTTGAGATCGGCCTCCGGCGAGACGCCCCAGACCGACGAGAGGCCTTTCAGGCCATGTTCCAGCCTCGACAGAAAATCTGCATCATACAACATTTTGCGCGCCCGTTCGGATCGTAGTTGGCAAATCCAACAATATTAATGTTGGAAATGCAACATCAAATGCGGAGAAGTCACACATTTTCGGATGTTTAGGAATTCACTTCAGGAGGTGTGGTTTGGCGGTCTGGCTGGCTTGCTTCCGGATTTGCGAAGCAAGCTCCATTTAAAGTGTTATTTCCCCTAAGCGGATATCGTCCTATCGTCCCGGTCGATGCAATGCCGAGGACCGATATGAGCGAGTGGGTGAATTGGGGCGCGCCGCAGGCGCGGCCGAGCCGTTATGACGTCCTGTTCGAACCCGTGAAGATCGGTCCGGTGACCGCCCGGAACCGGTTCTACCAGGTGCCGCACTGCAACGGCATGGGCTATCGGGACCCGACGGCGCTGGCCCATATGCGCGGGGTGAAGGCCGAGGGTGGCTGGGCGGTCGTCTGCACCGAGCAGGTGGAGTTTCACTACACCTCCGAGATCACGCCGTTCATCGAGCTGCGCCTGTGGGACGATCGGGACATCCCGGCGCTGTCGCGCATGGTCGACAAGATCCACGAGGGCGGGGCGCTGGCCGGTATTGAGCTTGCCTATAATGGCATGAATGGTTCGAACCTCTACTCGCGCGAAGTGCCGATGGGGCCTGCGCATCTGCCCGTCGCCACCTTCACCTATGATCCGGTGCAGGCGCGGCGCATGGATGCCACCGACATCAAGAACATCCGCAAATGGCACCTGGCCGCGGTCAACCGCGCCAAGCGCGCCGGTTTCGACCTGATCTATGTCTATGCGGCCCATTCCCTGGGCTTCCTGCACCACTTCCTGTCGCGCCGCTACAACCAGCGCACCGACGAATACGGCGGTGGCATCGAGAACCGCATCCGGCTGCTGCGCGAGATCACCGAAGAGACCAAGGATGCGGTCGGCGACACATGTGCCGTGCCGATCCGCATTTCCGTCGATGAACTGATGGGGGAGGGCGGCCTCTACAAGGAAGAGGTCGAGGACATGATCGGCCTGATGGCGGATCTGCCGGACCTGTGGGACGTGACGCTTGCCGGCTGGGAAAACGACAGCCGCACCTCGCGGTTTGCCGAAGAGGGAGCCCAGGAACCCTTCATTGTCGGAGTCAAGCGGCTGACCTCCAAGCCGGTCGTCGGTGTCGGCCGCTACACCTCGGTCGACCGCATGGTCAGCCTCGTCAACAAGGGCATTCTCGACATGATCGGCGCAGCGCGTCCGTCGATCGCCGACCCGTTCTTGCCGAAGAAGATCGAGGAGGGCCGTTTCGACGACATCCGCGAATGCATCGGCTGCAATATCTGTGTTTCGGGCGATTTCACCATGTCGCCGATCCGCTGCACACAAAACCCGACCATGGCCGAGGAATGGCGCAAGGGATGGCATCCGGAAAAGGTGCGCAAGGCGAAGTCGGACAAGCCCGTGCTGATCGTCGGCGGCGGACCGGCCGGTCTCGAGGCGGCGCAGACGCTCGGCAAGCGCGGCTATGCCGTGACGCTTGCGGAAGCCGGAACGGAACTCGGCGGCCGCGTGCTGCAGGAGGCGCGTCTGCCGGGGCTCTCTGCCTGGACCCGCGTTGCCGACTATCGCAAGCTGCAGCTCAACCAGCTGGCCAATGTCGAAACCTATTTCGACAGCCGCCTGACGGCCGAAGACGTGCTGGCTTTCGGCATACCGCGGATAGCCATTGCGACCGGATCGACCTGGCGCAATGACGGCGTCGGACATCTCCACACCATGCCGCTGCCGATCGCCGAGGGCGCTCAGGTCCTCTGTCCGAGCGACGTGATGGCTGGACGCCTGCCGGCTGGCAAGCGCGTCATCGTCTGGGACGACGACCACTACTATATGGGCGGCGTGATGGCCGAGCTGATGGCGGAAAAGGGCTATGAGACCATCTATGCCACGCCTGCGTCCGAGGCGTCGACCTGGACGCGCAACACGATGGAGCAGCACTTCATCCAGAAGCGGCTTCTCGAAAAGGGCGTGACGGTGAGGAGCTTCATGGCGCTGGACGCGATCGGTGCCGGCGAGGCGACGCTGTCCTGCACGTTCACCGGACGCCAGGAGCGCATCGAGGCCGATGCCGTCGTGCTCGTCACCGCCCGCCTGCCGAACGAGGGGCTTTTCCTCGATCTCGTTGCACGCCAGGCTGAGTGGGCCGATGCCGGCATTGAAAGCGTCACCGCCATCGGCGATGCGCTGGCGCCGGCCACCATTGCCCACGCCACCTATGCCGGCCGCCGCTATGCCGAAGAGCTTGACGGCGAACCGCTCGCCGAAGGCGCCCTGCCATTCAAACGTGAAATCACCGAACTCCTGCCAATCGACTGAGGATAGACCATGCTGCCATTCAAACTCGACATGTCCCGCGACCCGCTGGACGCCTGGGGCTCTCCGGAAGACATCGGGGCGACGACGGTAGAAGGTCCGATCCAGGTTGCCGGAAAGCTGCTTTTCGGCTCGTTCGAGACCCCGGTTTCCGGCGGCCTCTACAGCGCCACCCAGGGCAAGTATCGCGTCACCTATCCGTTCCACGAGCACGCGACGCTGCTCGACGGGGAACTGGCGATCACCGATGAGGCAAGCGGCGAAACGGTGGTCTATGGCCCAGGCGACAGCTGGATCATCGCCAAGGGCACGCCCCTCCTGTGGCACATCCGGTCCGCGTCGATCCGCAAGAGCTATCTGGCCACGACCGTCGATCTGTAAGGGCGGATCGGCATGGCCAACGCCTACGACATTCTCGAGCGGCTGATTGCCTTCCCCTCCGTCAGCCGGGACGGGAATATTGACCTCATCCGCTACGTCTCCTCTGTGCTTGCAGAGGCTGGTGTCGAATGTCGTCTGTATCCGTCGCCGGCCGGCGACCGCGCCTCGTTGTTCGCCACCGTCGGGCCTGTTGGCCCTGGCGGCCTGGTGCTGTCCGGGCACACCGACGTGGTTCCGGTCGACGGTCAGGACTGGACGCGCGATCCCTTCCGCCTGTCGGAGCAGGATGGCCGCCTCTACGGGCGCGGCACCACCGACATGAAGGGCTTCGTCGCCTGCGCGATCGAGGCCATGGTGGTGACGCGCTCCAAGCCGCTCGCTGCACCGCTGCATCTGGCGCTTTCCTATGACGAGGAGATCGGCTGCGTCGGCGTTCGCCCGATGCTGGCGGAACTGGCCAAGGCGGGACTGAGGCCGGACTGGGTTCTGATCGGCGAGCCGACCGCCATGCAGGTCGCCTCCGGGCACAAGGGCAAGCTCGCGGCCCGCGCGTCGTGCTGCGGGGTGGCCGCCCATTCCGCATTGGCGCCGACTGGCCTCAACGCCATCCATCTTGCCGCCGATTTTCTCGGCGAACTCCGCGGACTGCAGGCGGAGCTTGCCGAAGGGGGCAGCCGCGACGAGGAATACGACATCCCCTACACCACCGTTCATGCCGGCATCATCCAGGGCGGAACGGCCCTCAACATCGTGCCCGAACACTGCCTGCTGGATTTCGAGATCCGCAACGTCGCGGCGGACGATGCGGCAGGCCTGCTCGATCGGCTGTTCGACAAGGCGGAGGCACTCTCCGCTGTCGCCCGAAAGCGCTTTCCCAAGGCCGGAATATCGATCGAGGTCGTTAACGAATATCCGGGCCTTGCCGCGGACGCGGGAGACGGCGCCCTTGCCCGGGCACTTTCCGCCACTGGTGCCAATCGCAGCATCAAGGTTGCCTTTGGAACCGAGGGCGGCCTGTTCAAGCAGGCGCTGGCGGTGCCCGCCATCGTCTGCGGCCCCGGCAGTATGGAGCAGGGGCACAAGGCCGACGAATTCGTCGAACGCAGCCAGATCGAGGCGTGCCGCGCCATGCTGGCGCGCCTCTGCTTCGGTCTCGCCGCGGCCTGACCACAGCTTCGGAAAAACCAAGGCAGAATGCTCGAAAGAACTAATTTCTCAAAGCCTCCGGCGCTGCCAACAATGTTCTGGATGAGAGACTGGCCGAGCCCTTGGGCTCGATGCGACCGGAGGCCTTCAGCATGATCCGCACAGGGGACGAATATATCGACTCGATCCGCGACGGCCGCGAGGTCTATGTCGGCGGCGAGAAGGTCAGGGATGTCGCCAGCCATCCGATGTTCAAGCCGCTCGTCGATATCCGCGCCCGCATCTACGACATGCAGCACGATGCCAGGACCCGGCACGTCATGGCTTACGAGGAGGATGGCGAATGGAGCGCCATCGGCAACAAGCTGCCGCACACCCAGGCCGATTGGTGGGATAAGCGCCGCGCGACGGATACGCTGCTCGAGGATATCGGCGGTATCGTCACCCGCGTCGGCGACGAGACGGTCGGCGAGATGTGGTCGCTGTTCGACGGGCAGGATGTGCTGAACGAGGTCGATCCGCAATTCTCCGCCAATATCCGAAACCATATATCCCGGGTGATAAAGGCCGACCCCTTCCACGTCTCGGCCAATACCGACCCGAAGGGCGACCGCTCCCGCCCGCCGCAGGAGCAGGATCCGGACATGCTGCTGCATGTGGTGAAGGAGACCGATGCCGGTATCGTCGTGCGCGGCGCCAAGTACGAGACGGCGGCCGCCTATGCCAATCAGGCCTTCACCAAGCCGACCATCGCCAACTGGGGCAGCGAGGCCTATTCCGACTATGCCGTCGGCTTCATCTGCGATCTCGGCTCGCCGGGGCTGAAATTCATCTGCCGGACCGGTTTTGCCGGGCGGGCGCCCCCGGCCGACTATCCCCTGTCGAGCAAGTTCGACGAGGTCGATACGCTGGTCATCTTCGACAACGTGCTCATCCCCTGGGAAAACGTGCTGTTCTACCGCCATACCCGGGCGGCGATGTTCATGCGCGCGACGCTGCATCGCTATTCGGCCTTCGCCTTCGTGCAGCGCAATCTGAAGCTCGCCGACATGATGATCGGGGCGGCCCTCTTCAATGCCCGCCAGACCGGTCTCGACAAGCATCAGGCCGTCCAGGAGAAGCTCGCTCAGCTCGCGGTCTACCGCGAAGGCATCAATGCGCACCTGACCGCCGCGATCGCCCTGGCCGAGCGCTCGCCCGGCGGGCTGATGATGCCGAACCAGTCATTGCTCTATACCGGCCGCGTTCTGGCCTGCTCGCAGTTGCATGAGATGATGCACATCGCCCGCGAACTGTGCGGCGGGCAGATCTGCGTGACCCCCGACAAGGCGGACTTCGACGCACCAGAGACCAAGCCATGGCTCGACAAGTTCTATACGGTCAACGAGGACTGGATCGCCGACGACCGCCGCAAGCTCCTGGCCTTTGCCCGCGATCTGCTCAATTCCGACTATGCCGGCCACCGGCTGACCTTCCAGCTCTTTGCCCAGTCGCCGCCCTTTGCGCATCTGGCCGCCGTCTACCGCAATTTCGACTGGGACGGACCGCTCGAACTGGTTCAGAAGGCCGCCGGCCTTTCGGAAAACGTGCTGGGAAGTACGACGCGCACCGCAGGCGACAGCGCGGTCAGCCAGTGGTTCAACACCGCCGTTCCTTCCACGGCTGCGGCGGAATAGAGCCGGCATCACGCACCATCGGCGTCAAGCCTGCCCATGAGTCCGATGCAGGCGCCCGATTTGTCGGATCCGTCCGTGGTCGCATATTGCTGAACGCAATTGAGGCGGCTTCCCTCTTGGAGAGCCGCCCCAACCAAATTGCAGGCCTCAGCGTGCCTTTGCGGCAATCTGTTCGGCGATGTATTTGGCGTCGTGCCATACGCCCCAGATGAAGGGCGAGGCGCGGCGCGATAGCCAGGCGAGACCGAGGAAGTAGAAACCCGGAACCTTGGAGACCCCGCGCTGGTGGGCCGGCCGGCCCCTTTCATCCATCACGTCGAATTGCAGCCAGCCGAAATCGAGCGCATAGCCGGTCGCCCAGATGATCGTGGTGATGCCGGTCTTGGCGAGATTGAGTTCGAGGATCGGGTTTTTGACGCAATCGGGCTCGGGACCGATGATGCGGGCTTCCGGCTCCTCGGGGAAATCCAGGCCTTCGCGTTCAATATGCGCATCGGCGGAATCGAGCACCGAGAGGTAGTCGGCATCGCCCGCCGCGATGTTTGCGGCGAGATCCGATGCAAAGTGCATGGTGCCGTTTGCATAGGATTCCGCGCGGCCGACCAGCGTGATGCCCTGGGCGGCAAGATCGCGGAAATCCACAGTGTGGCCGCCGCGGGCGCCGCTGACGGCGATGGTGACGTGTTCGGTGGACGGATCCGGTGTCTCCATGTTCCAGAGGCCGAGCGCGCCGAGCCACCAGACGAAATCCTTGCCGCGATAGCTGCGCGGCGGCCGGTTGTGCGGGCCGACCGCGAGATAGACCTTGCGGCCGGCACGCGCCAGTTCATCGGCAATCTGCACGCCGGACGAACCTGCGCCAATCACCAGCACGCCACCTTCCGGCAACTGCGCCGGATTGCGATAGGACGCCGAATGGATCTGGGTGATGCCGCTGTCGGCCGGCACGACCGGCGGGATCACAGACTTCTGGAACGGCCCGGTGGCTGCCACCACATTCCTGGCCTCGATCGTGCCCTGGCTGGTTTCGGCGATGAATCCGGACCCGTCCGGCTTGCGGCTGAGCGCGATCACCTCGACGCCGCAGCGGATCGGCGCATTGATCTGCTTGGCATAGGCCTCGAAATAGCTGACGATGCTGTCCTTGCTGGCAAACCCGTCCGGGTCCATGTCGAAGGTCATGTTGGGAAAGCGGTCGTGCCAGGCCGGACCGTTGGCCACCAGCGTGTCCCAGCGTTCGCTGCGCCAACGTTCGGCGATCCGGCTCCGCTCGATGACGAGGTGAGGAACGCCGCTATTGGTCAGGTGTTCGCTCGCCGCAAGCCCCGCCTGGCCACCACCGATGACTAGTGTATCGACCTTTTCAACCGTCATGCACGGGCTCCTTCTCTGGAATTCCTGACCTCTCAACCCGGGGGGCTGAGGAATGGGAGAATTCGTAGTCGAAGCCGCTGGTTCGGCAAAATATGATTTAGTTCGGCCTTGGTTTGGATATTTCGAAGTAGCTTTGCGCGCCGGTGACGCAGGTCGGCTTCGCCAGGCTTGTGCGTCGCATTCCGAATTCAGCTAACCAGACGGGGTGGGTGCTTCGGATTTCCTGATGCAGGGCGCATGGAAAGCCTTCTTTCATTCTCCCGCGACATGTGGCTCCAGTAATGGCGACCGCTTTGCGGAGACCGGGAAGAGACCGCAGGAATTGCCGCATGCAGGAGCCGTTTCGACGCCCATTGCGGACCCAGTTCCGAAGCCCCTGCCAGCCTTTGCGAGCCCTGTTCAACGGAAGAATGGAATGACCATGCCAGTGCACAAGCGCATCCGCCAGTTCAACACCAAGGACACCTATCCGGAGCAGAAGCTCGACAACGATCTTTGCCAGGTCGTCGTCGCCCGGGGCACGATGGTTTTCGTTCGCGGCCAGATCGGCCAGAATCTGGACACGGCCGAGAATATCGGCATTGGCGACGTGACCGCCCAGGCGGAGCAGGCCATGGCCAATATCAAGATGCTGCTCGACGAGGCCGGCTCGGAGCTCGCCCACATCACCAAGATCGTCATCTATATCGTCGACCCGCGGTATCGCGAGCAGGTCTATCGCGTCGTCGGCAAGTGGCTGAAGGGCGTTTTCCCCGTCTCGACCGGTATCGTCGTTTCGGCGCTGGCGCGTCCGGAATGGCTGGTCGAGATCGACGTCACCGCCGTTATCCCCGAGTGAGGTTCCCATGACCTTTTCCATCTCGGCACGCTGCCCGAAGACCGGCATGATGGGCATTGCGATTTCCTCGTCGTCGCCGGCGGTCGCTGCCCGTTGCGCCCATGCCCGGGCTGGCGCCGGTGTCGTCGCGACGCAGAACATTACCGATCCTTCGCTCGGGGCGAAAGGCCTGGACCTGATGGCAAAGGGCCTCGATGCCGAACAGGCGCTCGCCGCCCTGCTCGAAGGCTACGACACGGCGCCGTGGCGCCAGGTCGTATTGCTCGATGCGCAAGGCCGCACGGCGATCCACTCGGGCGAGCATACCCTCGGCACCCATGCCGTCGCGCAGGGCAAGGATTGCGCCGCCGCCGGCAACCTTCTCGCCAATCCCTTCGTGCCGAAGCGCATGGTGGCGGCTTTCGAGGAAGCGGAAGGTCACCTCGGCGACCGGCTGCTCGTCGCAATGCAGGCGGCGCTTGCCGCGGGCGGCGAGGCGGGGCCCGTTCACTCGGCGGGGCTCTATCTCGTGCGCAATGTCTCCTGGCCGATTGCCGACCTGCGGGTCGATTGGGCGGAAGAAGACCCGATCGGCGAACTGGGCAAGCTGTGGTCGATCTACAAGCCGCAGCTCGAAGACTATGTGACCCGGGCGATCAATCCGACGGCGGCACCCAGCTACGGCGTGCCGGGCGATCTCTGAACAGACAGGCGGAAGGTTCCCGATGACGGATCTGGCAAGGCACGACTGGACGAAGGAGGCGGCAGCGGTCCGCTTTCGCGACAAGGCATTCATCGGCGGCAAGCCGGTCGATGCGCTTTCGGGCGAGACCTTCGACTGCATCAATCCGGCAACGGGCGGACTTCTTGCCAAGGTCGCCGCCTGCGGCGATGTCGATGTCGACCGGGCGGTGAAGTCTGCCCGCGCCGCCTTCGAGGATGGGCGCTGGTCGGGTAAGTCGCCGGCAGAACGCAAGGCCGTGCTGTTGAAGCTTGCCGATCTCATCCGCGCCAACATGATCGAACTTGCCCTGCTCGACAGCCTGGACATGGGCAAGCTGGTCATGGACGCGGCGACGGTCGACGTGCCCGGCTCCGCCGCCATCTTCCAATGGTATGCCGAGGCGATCGACAAGGTCTATGACGAGGTGGCTCCGACCGGTCCGGGCAATCTGGCGATCATCCGCCGCGAGCCGCTCGGCGTCGTCGGCGCGGTCGTGCCGTGGAATTTCCCGCTCGACATGGCGACCTGGAAATGTGCCCCGGCGCTGGCCATGGGCAATTGCGTTGTGCTGAAGCCGGCCGAACAATCGCCGCTTTCGGCCCTGCGCCTTGCGGAACTGGCGATTGAAGCGGGCCTGCCGGAGGGGGTTCTCAATGTCGTGCCGGGCCTTGGCGAAGTGACCGGCCGGGCACTTGGCCTGCATCCCGATGTCGATTGCATCACGTTCACCGGCTCGACCCAGGTCGGCAAATATTTCCTCGGCTATTCCGCCCAGTCGAACATGAAGCAGGTCTGGCTCGAATGCGGCGGCAAGAGCCCCAACCTGGTCTTTGCCGATTGCGAGGATCTGGATGCCGCCGCCGACATGGCCGCCTTCGGCATCTTCTTCAACCAGGGTGAAATCTGCTCGGCCAATTCGCGCCTGCTGGTCGAACGCCCGATTGCCGAGGCCTTTCTCGAAAAGATGGCGGAGCGGGCCAGGCGCTATACGCCCGGCAATCCGCTCGACCCGAACTCCAGCATGGGGGCGATCGTCGACGAGAGCCAGACGGCGCGCATCATGTCCTTCATCGCGCATGGCCGGAAGACCAGCCGGCTGGTCAGCGGCGGCGAGCGGGTGAGGGTGGATGGCAAGGGCTGTTTCGTCCAGCCGACGATCTTCGCCGATGTCGATGCCGGTGACAGGCTGTCGCGGGAAGAGATTTTTGGCCCGGTGCTGGCCGTGTCGACCTTCGACAGCGAAGGGGAGGCCATCGCTCGCGCCAACGACACGATCTACGGGCTTGCCGCCTCGGTCTGGACCTCGAACCTGTCGCGCGCCCATCGCGTGTCGGAAAAGCTTCGCGCCGGCACGGTCTCGGTCAACACCGTCGATGCGCTTTCGCCGATGACGCCCTTCGGCGGATTCAAGCAATCGGGCATCGGGCGGGACCTGTCCCTGCATGCCTTCGATAAATTCAGTGGACTCAAGACCACCTGGATCAAATACTAGGGTCCTGATACGGGACCCCACGCATGCGCTTTACGCTCAGACAACTCGAATATTTCATTGCTGCCGGCGAGACCGGCAGCATCACCCAGGCCTCCGAGCGCATCAACATCTCGCAGCCCTCCATCTCGACGGCGATTTCCCAGCTGGAGCTGGAACTCGACGTGCAGCTGTTCGTCCGGCATCACGCCCAGGGCCTGTCGCTGACGCCGGCCGGACGGTCCATGTTGCTCGAAGCCAAGCGGCTGATCGAGCAGGCAGAATCACTCTACAGCGTCGCCTCTGAAGCAAGCGACGAGGTGCGGGGTCAGCTCAACGTCGGATGCCTGACCACGCTTGCACCCATGATCCTGCCGGAACTCGCGCTGTCCTTTACCGCTGGCTTTCCCAAGGCCAGCATCCGGCCGCATGCCGACAACCAGGAAATGCTGCTCAGCGGACTGCGCCGGGCGGTGATCGACGTGGCCGTGACCTATGACCTGCAGATCCCGGACGACGTCGAGTTTACCCCGCTCGTCGACCTGCCGGTGCATGCGCTGGTCGGCGAGTCGCATCCGCTCGCCCGCCATTCGGCCGTCACCCTGCAGGAACTCGCCGAACTGCCGATGGTCTTTCTCGACCTGCCGCTGTCCAGCGAATATTTCCTGGCGCTGTTCATGAAGGAAGGGGTCCAGCCCAACATCGCCTTTCGCATCGCGCACCCGGACATCATCCGGACCATGGTGGCCAACGGCTACGGCTACACGCTCGCCAACGTCACCCCGCGCTCCGACACTGCGCTCGACGGCCGCAAGGTGGCGCGGGTTCGTCTCTCCGGCGACCATCGCCCGATGACGATCGGTTTCGCGACGCTGAAATCGCTGCGCAAGTCCCGGCTTCTCACCGCTTTTGCCAACCATGCCCGGGCCTTCATCTCCGATGCCTACATCCCCGGCATGGTGGCGCCGGCCATGAGTCAGAAGCGCCGCTAGGCCTCTCTTCCCCGGCTTTAGACCTGCTTAGGCTGCGCCTAAGCAGCTTCACCGAAAATGCTTATTTTTCCGACGAATGAAGCGTGGTTTCCTTTTTTCATCGGCCGGCAAGCCGACGGGAAACGGGCGGGCGCTGCCAGTTCGCGGCCATCGATCCAATTCTCTGTTGGCAGAGAGGCCCCCCGATCGCACCTCAGAACAAAAAAGGGAACGCCATGACTAAGACATTTTCCAAGCTTCGGAAGGCCGCACTGGCAGCTGGGGTTGCCATGCTGGCTGCCTCTGCCTCGTCTGCGGAAGCCGGCACGATGAAACTCGGCATGACCACCTGGGTCGGCTATGGCCCGCTCTTCCTCGCCCGCGACATGGGCTACTTCAAGGAAAACGGCCTCGACGTGACGCTTGAGATCATCGAGGAATCGTCGATGTACATGGCCGCCGCCGCTGCCGGCGAACTCGATGGCAGCGCGTCGACCATCGACGAAATCATGAAATACCGCTCCTCCGACGTGTGCTTCAAGGCCGTCTACGCCCTCGACGACAGCCATGGCGGCGATGGCGTGCTGGCGCCGAAGGAGGTCAAGAGCCTCGCCGACATCAAGGGTATGGAAGTGGCGATGAACGAAGGCTCGGTCTCGCAGTTCTGGTTCAACATCCTGCTCAAGCAGGCCGGGCTCACCGAAGCCGACGTCAAGATCACCAACATGACCGCCGACGACGCGGCCGCCGCGTTCATGGCCGACCGCATCCCCGTCGCCGTCACCTGGGAGCCGCACCTGACGCTCGCCAAGCAGGCGGACAAGGGCCAGGTCCTCATCGACTCGTCCAAGACCCCGGGCGCGATCGTCGACGTGGTGGCGCTGAACTGCGACTACATCGCCAAGAACCCGAAGGACGTCGAGGCACTGATCAAGGGTCTCTACAAGGCGAACGAGTTCATCAAGTCGGACCAGGAAAAGGCCTATGAAGTCATGGCCAAGGGCGTCGGCGGCTGGCTCGAGGACCCCAAGGAATTCGCCTCCTCCGCCAAGGGCGTCAACTTCTACGGCAAGGACCGCAATGCGGAGTTCTTCAAGGGCGGCGACGAGGGCGAAGCCGGCAAGCTGATCAAGCTCGGCACCGAGATCTGGGGCAGCTTCGGCAAGCTCAAGATGGACATCAAGTTCGCCGACCTGGTCGATACCACCTTCGTCGACGCGCAGTAACCGTCAAGCGGGGCGCCGGCTCAAGGCGCCCCCATCATCAGGCCGAGGTGGACCCGTCCGCCCGCCGAATATCCTTGTTTTTCCTTCCCCGGCCGGTGCTGTCGGTCAACCGAAGGAGCGGAGCACGCCCCGTGAGCGATCAATCCCTGCTTAAATCCATCCGCACGCCATTCCGCGCCATTCCGCGTGGTCTTGCCGTCACGCTCAGCATCCTCGTCTGGGTGCTGGTGATCGTCGGCTGGTTCGCGCTCACCTATTCCGGCGCCGTGAAGGAGATGTTCCTGCCCCGGCCCGAGGCCGTCTTCATGACGACCATCAAGATGGCCGCCGACGGCAGCCTGTGGGAACATATGCTCGCCAGTGTCCAGGTGGTGCTGATCGGCTTCGTCGTATCCAGCCTGGTCGCCGTGCCGCTCGGTCTGACCATGGGGACCTACCGGATCGTCCAGGCCTTTCTGGATCCACTGGTCAACTTCATCCGCTACCTGCCGGTGACCTCGTTCGTACCCTTGTTCATCCTGTGGATCGGTATCGGCATCGAGCAACGCGTCGCCGTCATCATCTTCGGCATCTTCTTCCAGCAGCTGGTGATGATCGCCGACAGCGCCCGGAGCGTGCCGCGCGATCTGGTCAATGCCGCCTATACGCTCGGCACGCGCCGCGTCGACACGGTCTTCCACATCGTGCTGCCGGCGACACTGCCCAATGTGCTCGACGTGCTGCGCGTGACGATGGGCTGGGCCTGGACCTATCTCGTCGTGGCGGAGCTCGTCGCCGCCCGCAGCGGCCTCGGCTACATCTCGCTGAAGGCCATGCGCGGCTTCCAGGTCGACGTCATCTTCATGGCGATCGCGATGATCGGCATCCTCGGTCTCTTCACCGATCAGCTGTTCCGCATCGTTCGCCGCGTGGCCGCCCCCTGGGCCAATTGAGGAATTCCCCGTAATGTCCGTGTTGAACATCTCGACCAATCCCATCAGCTCCGACATCGATATCGACGATGTCGTGCTGCGCTACGGCAAGGGCGACAGCGCCGTGCTGGCCCTGGACGGCATCTCCTTCCATGTCGAGCGCAACGAGTTCTGCGTCATCGTCGGGCCGTCCGGCTGCGGCAAGTCGAGCCTGCTCTACCTCATCGCCGGGCTCGAGGATCGCACCGCCGGCATGATCAAGGTCGGCGGCAAGCCGGTGACCGAGCCCGGCCCCGACCGGGGCATGGTGTTCCAGGCCTATACGCTGTTTCCCTGGCTGACCGTCGCGCAGAACGTCGAATACGGTCCCAAACGCAAGGGCATAGCGCCCGCCGCGCGCAAGGACATCGTCAACCATTTCCTGACCGAGGTCGGTCTGGCGAAGTTTGCCAACCATTATCCCTCCCAGCTTTCCGGCGGCATGAAACAGCGCGTGGCGATTGCGCGGGCGCTCGCCAACGACCCGGAAGTGCTGTTGATGGACGAGCCTTTCGGCGCGCTCGACAGCCAGACGCGCCACAGCATGCAGAAGCTGCTGCTCAAGGTCTGGGACCACACGAAAAAGACCGTGCTGTTCGTCACCCACGATATCGACGAGGCCATCCTGCTCGCCGACCGCGTCTTCGTCATGTCCGGGCGTCCGGGCCAGATCAAGAAGGAAATCCGCGTCGACATTCCCCGGCCGCGCAGCATGGACCTGGTCATGGAACAGGACTTCATCGCCATGAAGCGGGAAATCCTCGAGCTTCTGAAGAACGACGAGGACGACGATCACTGACGACACAAGCCTGCCCCGGCCCAGGGCCGCGGCAACGGGTCGTCACGCAATCGCACAGTACGAGGGTGCAGACTTGGAAAACGCGGAGTTCGACTACATCGTCATCGGGGCCGGTTCGGCCGGCTGTGTTCTTGCCAACCGGCTGAGCGCAGATCCGGCAAACCGCGTCTGCCTGATCGAGGCGGGCGGCAGCGATGACAGCATGCGGGTGCGCGTGCCCGCCGGCATCCTCTCGCTCTACGGCAATCCGAAATACGACTACGGCTATGTCGGCGTGCCCCAGCCGCATCTCGACAACCGCCGCATTCCGGTCAACCGCGGCAAGGCGCTCGGCGGTTCGAGCACCATCAACTCGATGGTCTATATCCGCGGTGCGGCCCAGGACTACGACGATTGGGCCACACTCGGCTGCGATGGCTGGTCCTATGCCGATGTCCTGCCGACCTTCAAGGCATTGGAGAAAAACCTCCTCTCGCAGGATGCCGACTATCACGGCTTCGACGGCGAGTTGCTGGTGGACAATCCGCGCGATCCGAATGTCGTGTCGAAGATGTGGGTGGAAGCCGGAAAGAGCGCCGGCCTGCCGGAAAACCGCGACTTCAATGGCCAAAGCCAGTTCGGCCTTGGCATCTACAATGTGACTCAGGACCGAGGCGCGCGCTTCTCGGCCTTTACCGCCTTCGTGCGTCCGGTCCTTGGCCGGAGGAACCTGACGGTCATGTCAGGCACCGAGGTCGTCGACCTCGAGATTGAGGACGGTCGGGTCCGCGCGGTCAACATCGTCAGGGACGGAGGCCCGCGACGTCTGGTCTGCCGGGCCGAAGTCGTGTTGAGCGCCGGTGCGATCGGCTCTCCGCGCATCCTGCTGGCCTCCGGTATCGGCCCAGCGGAAGAGCTGAAAGCCGCCGGCATCGCCCCCGTCGCCGACGTGCCCGGCGTCGGCAAGAACCTGCGCGACCATGTCGACGGCATGATCACGGTACGTTCCGCCAGCACGAAGACCCTTGGTCTGTCGGTCGCCAACCTGCCGGCGATGCTGGCGGCACCGTTCCAGTATTTCGCCCGCCGCAAGGGAATGCTGAGCACCAATTACGTGGAAGCCGGTGGCTTCGCCAGGACGAAGTATGCGGGCGACATAGCCGACATCCAGTTCCATTTCGTTCCCGGCTATCGCAGCCACCGCGGCCGGCTGGTCGAATACGGCCATGGTTACGCGGTCCATACCTGCGTTCTGCGGCCGCGCAGCATTGGCGAACTGGCGCTGGTGCGCGACGGGAGTCGCCGGAACGTGGCGATCGACCACCGCTTTTTCAGCGACGAACACGACGCCTTGACCCTCGTCGAGGGCATCAAGGTCGCCCGCACGATCCTCTCCTCTCCTGTCTTCGGGGACATTCGCGGTCCGGAGATCCTGCCGGGTCCGGACGTCCATACGGATGACGAGATCCTTGCCTATCTGAGGGCCGAGGCCCTGACCGTCTATCATCCGGTCGGCACGGCAAAAATGGGAACGGATGCGATGGCCGTCGTCGATCCGAAGCAACTCAAGGTTCGCGGCTTTGCCAATCTGAGGGTCGCGGACGCCTCGATCATGCCGACCCTCATCGGTGGCAATACCAACGCACCGGCGATGATGATCGGGCAGATGGCGGCGGAAAGGATCTTGTGACGGCTCGCGCCGCCGCCGTCAGTCGTCGAGCGGTTTCAGAAACTCTGACACGGCCTTGAGGCAGGCCTCCTGTTCCTCGACATGCGGCATGTGGCTCGATTGCTCGAAGACCATCCAGCGGCAGCCGGGCACGCGTTCGACATAGGGGCGAACCACTTCCGGCGTGGCTTCGTCATATCGCCCCGAGATCAGCAGGGTGGGGGCCTCGATGAGGGGGAGGCGGTCCTCGATGGTCCAGTCCTTCATCGTGCCGATGACGTGGAATTCGGTCGGGCCGTTCATGTTGCGGTAGACGGTATTGTCTTCGTCCATGATGGCGAAGGTGCGCGATACCTCCGGCGGCCACGGAACCACACGGCAGACGTGGCGGTCGTAGAAGACGCGCGAGGCGGCGATAAAGTCCGGGTCGGTCAGGGTGCCGGCCGCCTCGTGGCGGGTGAGCGTGTCCTGCACGTCCTGCGGCAGTTCGCGCCTGAGGCGGTTTGCCTCTTCCACCCAGGTCTTCATGTTGGCCGGCGAATTGGCGATGACCAGCGCCTTCAGGCCGGCCGGGCGGCGTACCGCGTGCTCGGCGCCCAGCATGCCGCCCCAGGACTGGCCGAGAAAGGCGTAGCGGTCCTTGATGCCCAGATGAGCAAGCAGCGCGTCGAGTTCCTCGAGAAAGAGCTCCACGGTCCAGAAGTCCGGACCCTTGTCGGGAAGGCGGGTCGAGTTGCCGTTGCCGAGCTGATCGTAATGGATCACCGCTCGGCCGTCGAGGTCGCTGATATGCTTGAAGGAATCGACGTAGTCGTGGGTGCAGCCCGGCCCGCCATGGGCGACGACCAGTGGCAGCCTCTGGGAATCCAGCGTGCCGGTGATGCGATACCAGGTGCGATAGTCGCGAAACGGCAGATAGCCTTCGGTGGCATTCGTGTCGGTCATGGGCATCTCCGTTCCTCGGCTTGGGTCGCGAGACCATAGCGTAGCGGAAGTGCGTCAGGCAGCTATCAGAAGTTATAGGGTGCGCCCGGCCTTACAGCAGCCGGTAATGGCTGGCGAGCACGACCGCCTGGGTGCGGTTCCTGGCGCCGAGTTTCTTGGCCGCCGCGTTCAGGTGCATGACGACGGTCGGCACCGATCGGTCAATGATGCGGGAGATTTCCTTGGCCGAGTAGCCTTCCGCCGAATAGCGCAGGCATTCGCTTTCCCGTTCCGTCAGGCGCGCCGTGGAGACGCTGCGCGCGCCGGCGTCGAACATCGCATAGGCCGCGTCGTGGAAGACCTGTGCGGCAAGGCTGAACTCGGCGATATGGTGCTGCGCCTCGCGGGAGAAGTCGCCGCCCCGGCCAAAATGAACGGCGGTGACGGTGGCATAGTCGCCGCGCGGGGTGTGCACTGGTACGGTGATGCCGCGCGACATGTCCCGTTCCCTGAGATAGTGGGCAACCGGCCCGGTCTCCTCGGTCATGAACCGGCTGATAAGCGTTGCCGCGTCCGGATCGTAGTTCCAGAAGAAGGGCACTGTGGTGCGGCACGCCAGCCGCTGCACGGGGTCGATGCGGAAATAGCCGCGATTGCACCAGTAGTCCGGCATGTCGTCGGCGATGTTGCGCAGCTTCAGCAGCGACGGGAGCATGATGTCGCCGTTGTAGTCGAAGGGGACCGGCGTATAGTCGTAGATCAGGGCATCGAAACCGAGCTGTTTCGCGGTCTCGTACATCTGGTCGACGCTGCCGTCCACCGTTCCGGCGGCGGAAAACCGCTCCCTGAGGACCGCAATTTCGTCCAGCATTTCCTGCTCCGGCAAGCATCCCGATCCGGGCAACCTATCACTTCTTATAGCTGGTGTGGACCCGTCATTCCGTTAAAAATTAGCCATGCTCAAATGTTGGGCATGGGAATTCGAGGGCAGGGACGGGCATATGTGGCGAGAGATCGAGCCGGACGCGCGCATTGAGGTCGATGTCGAGGGGCGGCGGGTGATTGCCTACAGCTTCGGCAGCGGTACGGAGACGATCTTCTGCCTCAACGGCGGTCCGGGCCTGCCCTGCGACTATCTGCGGGAGGCCCATTCCTGCCTGGTGGACCACGGTTACCGCGTCGTCGCCTTCGACCAGCTCGGCACCGGCGCCTCGGACCGGCCGGAGGACGAGGCACTGTGGACGATCGGGCGCTATGTCGAGGAAACGGAGACCGTCCGCAAGGCGCTCGGCCTCGGCAAGGTCCACATGCTCGGCCATTCCTGGGGCGGCTGGCTCGCCATCGACTATGCGCTGACCTATCCGGAAAACCTGGCGAGCCTGATCCTCGAGGATACCGTCGCCGACATGCCCCATCTCGTCGTCGAGCTGGAACGGCTGCGCGCGGCGCTCGGGTCCGAGACGGTCGCGATGATGCAGAAGCACGAGGCTGCGGGCAGTTTCGACCATCCCGAATACATGGCCGCCGTCACCATCCTCAACTATCGCCATGTCTGCCGCCTGCCGGAATGGCCGGCCCCGGTCAAGCGCTCGCTCGACGACTGGAACATGGGGCCCTATGTGACCATGCAGGGACCGAATGAATTTCTCTACACCGGCAATCTCAAGGACTGGAACCGGATCCCCGACCTGCCGAAGATCAAGGTGCCGGTGCTGATCACGGTTGGCGAGCACGACGAACTGACCCCGGCCTGCGCGCTGCGCATGAAGATCGCCTTGCCCGGTTCCGAGCTCAAGGTGATCCGCAATGCGAGCCACATGCCGTTCTACGAAAATCCCGGGGAATATTATCCGGTGCTCACCGGATTTCTCGCGCGCAACAGGGCAAGCTGATGGTGTTCATCCCCCCACGACGGAATTCGGCAAGGAGAGACGGCATCTGCCATGCATCGCTATAAGTTCGTTCTCTATCGTCCGCTGCAGTTCCTGCCCGTGCTTTTCGGGATCAGTGTCATCACGTTCATTCTCGTGCGCCTCATTCCCGGCGACCCGGCCCGGGTGCTCTTAGGCACGCGTGCGACGCCGACGGCAATCGCCAAGATCCGCGCGCAATACGGCCTCGATGAGCCGCTGTGGCTGCAATATTTCTACTTCCTGGAAAATCTCGGCCGCGGCGAGATGGGCAAGTCGATCCTCTACAAGATCGACGTGCTGAAACTGATCGCCACGCGCATCGAGCCGACGCTGGCGCTGGTGCTGGTGAGCGTCCTCCTGGCCGTGCTGATCGCGGTGCCGATGGCGGCGCTGGCGGCCCGCAACCAGGGCGGCGTTCCCGATCATGCGGTGCGCGTCGTCTCGACACTCGGCATCGGCTTTCCGCCCTTCTGGCTGGCGCTGATGCTGATCATCCTGTTCAGCGTCAAGCTCGGCGTCTTCCCGGTATCGGGCTATGGCAACAGCCTGGGCGACAAGCTCTGGCATCTCGCGCTTCCGGGCCTGACCGTCGCCCTGTCGCTGTCGACGGTTTTGACGCGCAGCCTGCGCGCGGCCATGGTGCAGGGACTGAAATCCGATGTGGCGACGGCGGCCCGCGCCCGCGGCATGCCGGAAAGCATCGTCTTCTGGCGCCATGTCGTACCGAATTCGCTCGTTCCGACCATCAATCTGCTTGCCGTCAATATCGGCTGGCTGATCGGCGGCACGGTGGTGATCGAGAGCGTGTTTGCGCTTCCCGGAATGGGGCAATTGCTGGTGCGGGCGATCTTCTCGCGCGACTACATGGTGGTGCAGGGCGTCGCCATGGTCTTTGCCTGCGCAACCGTGCTCGTCAACTTCCTGGCCGACATCGTCACGGTGGCCGCCGATCCGAGGGTGAAGCTATGAGCGCCGAAACCTTCGCCCCGTCCTTCGCCGTCCAATGGCGCCGTTTTCTCGGCAAGCGACTGACGCTTGTCGCGGGCGCCGGCATCCTCGCCTTCTTCGTCTTCCTCGCCGTTGCCGCGCCCCTGATCGCGCCCTATGATGCGATCTCGCAAGCCGCAGATGCGCGATTGCAGGCGCCGTCGCTGCTTCACCCCTTCGGCACCGACAATTTCGGCCGCGACATTCTCTCCCGCGTCATCTGGGGCACCCGGATCGACCTGCAGATCGCGGTGATCGGCGTCATCTTCCCCTTCCTGATCGGCACGATCGCCGGCACGGTCGCGGGCTTCTTCGGCGGCATCGTCGACATCGTCTTCATGCGCCTGATCGACATCATTCTCGCCTTCCCGTTCCTCGTCCTGATGTTGTCGATCATCGCAATCCTGGGTCCGGGTCTCGGCAGCTTCTACATCGCCATGGCGCTGGTCGGCTGGGTTTCCTATGCCCGGCTGGTGCGCGCGCAGATCCTCGTCTTGAAGAACAGCGACTATGCGGTCGCCGCCGTCAGCCTCGGCTACAGCCGGATTCGCATCATGTTCCGTCACCTGCTGCCCAATGCGGTTGCCGGTTCGCTTGTCTTCGTCATGTCCGATGCCGTGCTCGTGCTGCTCAACGGCGCGGCCATCAGCTATCTCGGCCTCGGGGTCCAGCCGCCGCTTGCCGAATGGGGCATCATGGTCGCCGAGGGCCAGGCCTTCGTCACCACCGCCTGGTGGATCACGCTCTTCCCGGGCCTGTCCATCGTCGTGCTTGCCTTCGGTTTCAGTCTGCTCGGCGATGCGCTTGGCGATCTTCTGGGAGTTCACGAATGAGCGCGCCGATGCTTTCCGTGCGGGATCTGGTGGTCAGGGCGCATCTGGGCGATGCGGCGCGCACGCTGATCGACGGCGTGTCGCTCGATCTCCACAAGGGCGAGGTGCTCGGGCTGGTCGGCGAGAGCGGGTCCGGCAAGAGCCTGCTCTGCCGGTCGATGGTCGGTCTTCTGCCCTCGCCGAGCCTTGCCGTCGAAAGCGGATCCGTCCTGCTCGAGGGGCGCGACCTGATCGGCGCCAGCGAGGCGGAGATGCTGAAAGTGCGCGGACGCGATATCGGCATGATCTTCCAGAATCCCACCAGCCATCTCGACCCGGTCATGCGGATCGGCGACCAGATTGCCGAGGGTCTGCGCTACCACGAGGGATTGGATGCACGTGCGGCCCGCGCGGCGGCAATCGAGATCCTGGGCCAGGTGGGTTTTCCCGATCCCGCCCGCCAGTATGACAGCTACCCGCACGAGTTCTCCGGCGGCATGCGCCAGCGCGCCATGATCGGCGCTGCGCTGTCGTGCAATCCGAAGATCCTGATCGCCGACGAGCCGACGACGGCGCTGGATGTGACCATCCAGGCGCAGATCCTCAAACTGCTGATGAGCCTGCGCGAAAGCCGCGGACTGTCGATCATCCTGATCACCCACGATCTCGGCATCGTCGCCCAGACCTGCGACCGGATCGCCGTGATGCGCCAGGGCCAGATCGTCGAGCAGGGTAACAAGCGATCGATCCTGTCCGCGCCGCAGCACCCCTATACCAAGGCCCTGATCGCCAGCCATCCCTCGCTTCCCGACCATTTGGGCCCGACCCCCGCCCACGCACCCGCGACGACGGCCGGGGCTCCCCTTCGTCCGCTACTGGAAATCGACGACCTGCATGTGCGCTTTGCCGTCGGCGGCGGGCTGTTCAAGGCCGGCGCCAAGACGGTCAGCGCGGTCAAGGGCGTGAGCCTCCGGGTCATGCCCGGCGAGACCGTCGGCATCGTCGGGGAATCGGGCAGCGGCAAGAGCACGCTTGCGCGCGCCATTCTCGGCCTGACGCCGCTGTCGTCGGGCCACGTCAGCTTCGACGGCGCCGATCTCGCGCAAAATTCGCGGGTGGCGCTCGCGAAGCTCAGGCGCGAGGCGGCCATGGTCTTCCAGGATCCGCTGAACGCCCTCAACCCGCGCCTGACGGTCGGTCAGATGCTGGGCGAGGTCCTGAGGGTGCACGGAAAGGACCCGTCGAGCATCCCCGCCCGCATCGGCGAACTGCTCGACCTCGTCGGTCTGGAACGGGAGTTTGCCGACCGCAAGCCGCGCAGCATGAGCGGCGGCCAGTGCCAGCGCGCCGGCATTGCGCGGGCGTTGGCGATCGATCCGCGGCTTGTCATCGCCGACGAATGCGTCGCGGCGCTCGACGTCACCATCCAGGCACAGATCATCGACCTCTTCCGCGAGCTGAAGGAGAAGATGTCGCTGACGCTGCTCTTCATCGCTCATGACCTCGCCATCGTGCGCAATCTCTGCGACCGCGTGGTCGTCATGTATCGGGGCGAGATCGTCGAAGAGGGCCTGTCGGCCGAAGTCTTCGCCAATCCCAGGCACCCCTATACCGCAGCCCTTATCGGCGCCATTCCCGACATCGATCCGGACAAGCCGCTGCTCGCGGTGATCCCGCCCGGCATGTCGTCTGCCGCCTGACGCCTTCGATCAACCAAACCACCAAAAAAAGGGAACAAGAGCATGAAGAACAAATGGATGAAAATCGGGCTGGTCACGGTGATGACCTCCCTGTCCCTGGGCGCCAGTCTCGCGGAAGCGGCGGGCGTTCTGACCATCGGCCGTCGTGAGGATTCGACGACCTTCGATCCGATCAAGACGGCGCAGAACGTCGACAACTGGGTGTTTTCCAACGTCTTCGACGTGCTGATCCGGGTGGACAAGACTGGCACCAAGCTCGAACCGGGTCTCGCTGAGAGCTGGACGATCTCCGACGACGGTCTCACCTATACTTTCAAGATCCGTGATGCGAAGTTCTCCGACGGTTCGCCGATCACGGCGGAAGACGCCGCCTTCAGCCTGCTGCGTATCCGCGACAACGAGGGTTCGCTGTGGAGCGATTCCTACAAGGTGGTGGATACCGCGGAAGCCGCCGACGACCGCACGCTGGTCGTCAAGCTCAAGACCCCGTCCGCGCCCTTCCTCTCGGCCCTGGCGCTGCCCAATGTCTCGATCCTGTCGAAGAAGGCGGTCGAAGCCGGCGAGGACGCCTTCGGGGAATTGCCGACCGCCTCCTCGGGCGCCTTCGTCGTCAAGGAATGGCGTCGCGGTGACCGCGTCATCCTGGAGAAGAACCCCAACTTCTGGCAGGCCGACCGCGTCAGTCTCGACGGCGTCGAATGGATCTCCGTTCCCGACGACAATACCCGCATGCTGAACGTGCAGGCCGGCGAACTCGATGCGGCGATCTTCGTTCCGTTCTCCCGCGTCGAGGAGCTCAAGAAGGATTCGAACCTCACCGTTCACCTCGACACCTCCACCCGCGAGGATCACCTGCTGATCAACCACGAGCATGGTGCGCTGGCCAAGAAGGAAGTGCGTGAGGCGCTCGACCTGGCGATCGACAAGAAGGCGGTGGTCGACGCGGTCACCTTCGGCTTCGGCGAGGTCGCCAACTCCTACATTCCGAAGGGCGCGCTCTATCACTTCGCCGACAACATGCAGCGTCCCTATGATCCCGACAAGGCCAAGGCCCTGCTGGAACAGGCCGGCGCTTCCGGCCTGACGCTCAGCTACCTGGTCAATGCCGGCAACGAGGTCGACGAACAGATCGCCGTTCTCCTGCAGCAGCAACTGCTGAAGGCGGGCATCACCGTCAACCTGCAGAAGATGGATCCGAGCCAGACCTGGGACATGCTGGTGGCCGGCGACTACGACCTGTCGGTCATGTACTGGACCAACGACATTCTCGACCCGGACCAGAAGACGACCTTCGTGCTGGGTCATGACTCCAACCTGAACTACATGACGCGCTACAAGAACGAAAAGGTGAAGGACCTGGTTGCCGCCGCGCGCATCGAGATGGACCCGGTCAAGCGCGAGGCGATGTATGTCGACATCCAGAAGATGGCGAAGGACGACGTCCACTGGGTCGATCTCTACTACAGCCCCTATATCAACGTGACCCGCAAGGGCATCGAGAACTTCGACCAGAACCCGCTCGGCCGCTTCTTCCTCGAGGACACGGTCAAGAACTGAGCTGACGGCCGGTGCTGCCCGATGAGGGCGGCACCGGCCGGACTGACAGGGTTCGGAAATAGACGGACTCCCGACCAACTGCCCGCCTGCCACGACTGCCAGTCAGTCGCGGCCGGTGGGCTTTTTTTGTGTCCGTGGCTGTGCGACCGAGGGCGGATTTTCAGGCGGTCCTAGTGTATTCGATCTTGCGGGCCAGCCAGCATCCGAGCGTAAAGCCGCTGACCGCGCCGGAAGCATCCCGCCTCACGTGGATCGTCCAGTCTCCGGGTGCCGGGGCATCCATCGAGCGGCGGCAGGACATGATCCAGACGTCTTCGGCGACGGGATAGAGCGGCATCATCTCGCCCTTGCCGAGGAAACCGTCGCAGGCGCCGTAGAACGCGCTGCCAGTCTCGACGATCTCCAGTGTGGCATCGAGCTCCGCCGAGACGAAGCGCCCGGCGATGTCGCCCTTCGCATCGCCGGACAGGCGGGTCGCGGAAACGTCGAGATTCTCCCTTGGCCGCCGCATGCGCACGACGTCGCCATCGCGCGACAGCTCCACCGCATCGGACCGGGCGATGCCGTCGTCGCCGAGCGTCAGTGCATCGGAGGCCCCGGCAAAGCGCAGGCTGATGCCGCGATGGCTCTTCGCCACAGCGACCAGCAGGCCCGTTTCCGGATCGAGGTAACGGCCGGCCCAGCCGGGCCCGGCTTCCTGGCCGGTCGACGGTGCAGCGGTTTGCCCGAGGGCCGCCTTCATCAGCCGGACGGCGGTGCCGTGGGCGTCGGCCTCGTGGTTGAACATCACCACCACGGAGAGGCGCTCGGAGGCTGCGTGGAGCCGGTGGCAGCGGAAGCCACGCAGTGCCCCGCCATGGCCGGTCGTGGCGATCCCGCCGACCTTGCCGTGCGACAGGCCGAAGCCGTAGGGCGCCGGGTTTCCGTCGGAGAAGGTCTGCGGCGTCGACAGGCGGCGATAGAGCCCGTCGGGCTCGTCGCGGGTGCGGTCGATGAAGCTCTCCCAGGCCAGCATGTCATCGAGCGAAGCCGAGATCCCGGCATCGCCGGTCCAGTAGATGCGGTTGGTCGCCGGGAAGAACCCGACCGTGTCATTGCCCTCGTAGCCGACGGTCTCGGTCCTGGACGTGTCGGCGATCAGGGCGGCCGTCGGCATGCCGGCCGGGTCGAAGATCCTGGACCGGTAGACCTCGCCGAGCGACCGGCCGGCCAGATCCTCGATCAGATCGGAGAGAATGCGAAAATTGCCGTTGGAATAGGAATAGCGGCTGCCCGGCGCGAAATGCGTGCTGCGCATGCGGCGGAACAGCTCTTTGGCATCCTCGCGGCGGAACACTCCTTCGGCATCGGCGCCGTGCAGAACGGTCAATGCCCAGTAGTCGCGAAGGCCCGACTGGTTGTGGCAGAGTTCGGCGACGCTCGGCCGCCGACCCTCAAGGGCGGGAAGCACGTCGGCCAGGCGGGTGTCCAGCTCGTCCAGGGAGCCTGCGAGATCCAGCAGGGCGGCGCAGGTGAACTGCTTGCTGATCGAGCAGATCGGCATCAGCGTCTCGGCGCTCATCGGGCGCCGGTTCTTCAGGTCGGCGAAGCCCCAGGCCTGCCGCAGGACCACCCGGCCGTCCTTGACCACGCCGACGACCCCGCCGGGGCCTTTGGACTTGACCGGTATGTCGTGAATTTCCCGTTCGAGGCCGGAGAGATCGATGCTGGTCATGATGTGTCGTGCGCTTGCCTGTTGAGGAGCCGAAGGGCGGGAAGGCGATAAGATTTCATCGGCTTGCCGCAGGCAAGGACGATATGGCGCTGCCCCCTGAAATCTGCATGGCTGGCGGTCTCGGTATCGCGAACTTGTGGGGCGCTGCTGAAAGGCGCGGCGCCGGATCGGACACGCACCCGTCGGAGGGCCGTTTCGTCGAGCGCGAAGTCGCCAGGATCGTGCGAGAGGAGCGCGGGTGCCGCTTCGGTTTTTCGCCGGCGAGGGGCGCGCAAACGAGGTCCGGAAACGCAACAAGGGCTCGCCGAATTTCCGGCAAGCCCTTGTTTGAATTAGGATGGTGGGCGTGACAGGGATTGAACCTGTGACCCCTACGATGTCAACGTAGTGCTCTCCCGCTGAGCTACACGCCCATCCGATGGCGGCTTAAGACCACAAAACACTTAGGCCCGTCAATAGGCTTTTTCGGGTTTTGTGAAGAGTTTTTTACAGCGCTCCGGCAAGCCCTTACGCAGCAAGGAGTTTGTTGACTTCGTTCACCAGGTCGCGAAGGTGGAAAGGCTTGGAAAGCACCTTGGCGTCCTTCGGAGCCTGCGAGTCGGCGTTGAGTGCGACCGCGGCAAAGCCGGTGATGAACATCACCTTGAGGTCGGGATCGAGTTCGGTGGCGCGGCGCGCCAGCTCGATGCCGTCCATTTCGGGCATGACGATGTCGGTCAGCAGCAGCGAGAAGGGTTCTTCCCGAAGGCGGTCATAGGCGCTTGCGCCATTGTCGAAGGAGGACACCTTGTAGCCCGCCTTTTCCAGTGCCTTCACCAGGAACCGGCGCATGTCGTTGTCGTCTTCGGCGAGAAGAATTTTCTGAATCATTGGAGGTCCGCTACTCACTCATTTCCATGGAAGGCTTTCGGGCTTTAAAGTCTGCTCTCGTCGAGTAAACATCCGGTGAAGAACCGGTTTTCCGGGCTCGATCGCCATTGCCGCCAATATGGACTTTCGCAGGGGCAACTGGCAACATGGTCGACGCAACAAGGTTGTGACTTGGTAAAAAAGAGGAACAGTGAACGGGATGACAGGCGATTTCGAGCTGTTCGAGGTGCGCGAGCCGGAAACGCAGTCCATTCCCTTCGTCTACAACTCGCCCCATAGCGGGCGGCGGTACTCCTCCGGCTTCCTCGATCAGTCGCGCCTCGACGGCCTCGCCATCCGCCGATCCGAGGATCACTATGTCGACGAGCTGTTCGGCGCGGCGCCGGATTTCGGCGCGCCTTTGCTGCTTGCGCATTTCCCGCGCGCCTTCGTCGACGTCAATCGCGAGCCCTACGAACTCGACCCGCGCATGTTCTCCGACGCGGTGCCGCCCTTTGCCAACATCAATTCAGTGCGCGTCGCCGGCGGGCTCGGCACCATTCCTCGTATCGTCGCCGAGAATGTCGAGATCTACGCCAAGCGGCTGCCGGTGGCGGAAGCGCTCGAACGCATCGAGGCGATCTACAAGCCCTACCATGCCTGCCTGCGGAAACTGATTGCGCGCACCCATGCCCGCTTCGGTTTTGGCGTGCTGATCGACTGCCATTCGATGCCGGGCAATATCCGCGTCGCCGGCAGCAGCATCCGGCCCGATTTCATCATCGGCGATCGCTACGGTACCAGCGCCTCGGCCGAACTTTCCCACGCCGCGCAGGAGTTTCTCGAAGGGCTGGGCTTCGCCGCCGTGCGCAACAAGCCCTATGCCGGCGGCTTCATCACCGAGCATTACGGCCGTCCGGCCCGCGGCCTGCATGCGCTGCAGATCGAGGTGAACCGCTCGCTCTATGTCGACGAGATGACGCTGGCGAAGCGCGGCGATTTCGGCGCGCTGGCCGGCTCGATCGCCGTATTCATGCAGCAAATGGCTGAATTCGTTGCCGATTATTCCGGCGACACGGCGCTCGCCGCCGAGTAAATCCTCCGCAGATCAAAAAAAACCGCGCCATTGGCGCGGCTAAGTCTAGGGAGGAAACACCCAAGGAGGGTATTTACAGTCCGGAGACTGCAAGGCCATATTATTGCTGCAGCGCACAACCGTCAAGACGCCAGCAGTCACTTTTTTGAGCACGGCGCTTTTTTACGCAATTCGTGCCGACGGGCCACGGTGCCTCCGGCGATTGCAAATCGGCGAAACTGCTTTAAGAGAACGCAGTCCGATCCATTTCCAGCCAGCGGAAAAGCCGATGCGTCCCGACCGCAGTTTCTTCAATCGTCTCGCCGAAGCCGCCAAGGCCGAAACCCTGCCGCGGTTCCGCTCGCCGCTCAGCATCTCCAACAAGGAACATGGCGGCTTCGACCCGGTGACCGAAGGCGACCAGGCGGCAGAAGCGGCGATCCGCACGCTGATCGAAGCGGAATATCCCGAGCACGGCATTCTCGGCGAGGAGCACGAGGACATCGGCACCGACCGCGAACACGTGTGGGTGATCGATCCGATCGACGGCACCCGCGCCTTCATCTCCGGCGTACCGGTCTGGGGAACCCTGATCGGTTTCCAGGAGAAGGGCCGCTCGGTCATGGGGCTGATGGACCAGCCGTTCACCGGCGAGCGTTATTTCGCCGACGGCGAGCGCTCCTGGTACAGCGGGCCGGACGGGGAGCGGCAGATCCGCACGCGCGACTGCGGCGGCCTTGAGAATGCGATCCTCTTCACCACCTCGCCGCATCTGTTCAAGGGTGCTGAGATCGCCAAGTTCCAGGCGGTGCAGGACAGGGTGAAGCTCTTCCGCTACGGCATCGACTGCTATGCCTATGCGCTTCTGGCGGCCGGCCACGTCGATCTCGTCATCGAGACTGTGCTCAAGCCCTACGACGTCGGCGCGCTGATCCCGCTGATCGAACAGGCCGGCGGCAAGATCACCACCTGGGACGGCGAACGTCCGGAAGCGGGCGGCTGCATCGTGGCCGCCGGTAGCGCCGCGCTCCACGCGCAGGCACTCGAAATGCTCCGCGACAACTGAGAGCCAATCGCCGAAATCGCGTCAATCCTCGGAGAATTCCGCAAGGGCGGGTGCATTGGTCGATTCCGGCTCGGGATCGCCCCCCGGAATGAAGGCGTCGAAGGCGGCGAGCGCCTGGGCGCGGAAGCGATCGCGCTCCTGCAGGATTTCGTGGCGGCTGCCGGGCACCGGCACCAGCTGGGCGGCGCGGAAATACTGCGACAGCTTCTCCTGATAGGCAAAGGGTACGATGGGATCGTTGCCCGGCGCGACGATCACGGTGGGCACGGTGATCGAGGCCAGATGTTTCGGTGACGAGACCTGCCTGATCGTTTCCTGCGCCTCGTAGAGCCAGCGCGCCGTCGGCGGCCCCAGCGCCAGATGCGGATGCGCCTTCAGGATGTCGACATTGCGCTGGTAACGCTGCTGGTCGGAGGTGAGCGGGTTGTCGTCATAGGGCTTCGTCGGATCGTCCGAGGTCAGGCAGATGCGCCCGAGGCCGGTGAAGGTGGCGAGCCGCGAAATCCGGTGGATGTTCTTCGGCGACAGCTTCTGCCCGCCGAGGCCGACGAAGGGGGCGAGCAGAACCATGCGGTCGATGCGGTTCGCCAGACGCGGCGCGGCCGTCAGTGCGATCAGGCCGCCGGTCGAATGCGCCAGCAGGAAGAAGGGCAGGCGGGTATCGGGCAGGACGATATGCTCGATGAAGAGTTCGAGATCCCGGACATAGTCGGAAAAGCGGTGAACATGGCCCTTGCGGGGATTCTTCAGCAGGCGCTGCGAGCCGCCCTGGCCGCGAAAGTCGAAGGTCGCAACCCACAGGCCGCGGGCGTTCAGGTCGCGGATGGTCTCGAAATATTTCTCGATCGCCTCGTTGCGTCCGTGCAGCAGGACCACAGTGCCCTTGGCGACCGGGGCATCCGAGCGGAAGACCGCATAACGCAGCTTGACGCCGCGATGGCCGGTGAAGAAGCCGGTAATGGGGGTGCCGGGGATCGGATTGCCGGGAGTGGCGTGAAGGATGGGGTCCATGCTCGCATTCACCGAATCGTGCGCGGGCGCAATCGCCGCTTCATCCAACCGGATAGGACGAAGGCCGGGCGAGGTCAAAGAAAAAAGCCGGAACCGCATGAGGGACACGGGCGCGGTTCCGGCGAAAGGCGACCGGAAGGGAAGGGACGTTTTCTTCCGGCCATCGGGATGAGACATCCGATGATGAGGGTCTAGCGCTTTTGCCTTGAACTTCCGCTGAACCGTCCGTTCACGTTGAATTCATCGGCCGCCGACGGGCTTGAATTCGAAATGCGCGGTTCCCATCTTTTTTCCTGTGGTCGCCAACAAGGGATCGCAAGCCATTCCGCCGCCGCCGGTCACGGGGCGCCGGACGAGAAAACCGCAAAACGTCGCTTCAAGGAGGACATCATGCGTCACGTCGATTTTTCCCCCCTCTACCGCTCCACCGTCGGTTTCGACCGCCTGTTCACCATGCTGGACAGCCTCGGCCAGCCGGAGCAGGCCCAGACCTATCCGCCCTACAACATCGAACGCACGGGCGAGACCACCTATCGCATCACCATGGCGGTCGCCGGTTTCGATGAATCCGAATTGTCGATCGAAGCCCATGCCCAGGTGCTGACCGTGAAGGGCGAGAAGGCCGAGGAAGACAAGGCCGAGCAGAGCGAATTCCTTTACCGCGGCATCGCCAAGCGCGCCTTCGAGCGCCGCTTCCAGCTTGCCGACCATGTGGAAGTGCAGAGCGCTTCGCTGAAGAACGGCCTGCTCCACATCGACCTTCTGCGCAACATTCCGGAAGCCATGAAGCCGCGCCGGATTTCGATCAGCGCCGAGGCCGGCAACGCACCGAAGGCCATCGAGGCCCGCGTCGCCTGATCCAGGCAACGGTTGGAAATTGAAAAGGGCGGCTCCCGCATGGGTGCCGCCCTTTTCATGACTGTCGCTCAGCAGCGAATGTCAGGCCAGCACGTCGAGGAACCGGTCGACATCGTCTTCCGTCGTGGCAAAGCTCGTCACCAGACGGATCAACATCTCGTTGTCCTGCAGCAGGTCCGGCGTTTCGGCGGGCACGGGCCAGTCGTAGAACTTGGCGCCGCGGCTTTCCGCCAGGGCCGCCGCATCCTTGGTGAGGACGGCAAACACCTCGTTGGTCGTGGTGTTCCAGGCGAGCCTGCTTTTCGATGCCGCGCCGATGCCTGCGCGCAGGCGGTCGGCCGTGGCATTGGCGTTGCGCGCCAGCTCGAGCCACAGGCCGCCCTCGAGGTAGGCCTCGAGCTGGGCCGAGATGAAGCGCGTCTTGGAGAAGAGCTGGGCTGAGCGCTTGCGGATGAAGGGCATTTCGCTCGCCAGCTCGGGCTTCAGGAAGATGATCGCCTCGGCGCACCAGCAGCCGTTCTTGGTGGCGCCGAAGGACAGGATGTCGACGCCGCGCTTCCAGGTCATGTCGGCGGGGCTGGCGTCGAGGGCGACCAGCGCATTGGCGAAGCGGGCGCCGTCCATGTGCAGCGGCAGGCTGTTCGCGCGTGCGACGGCGCCGATCGCCTCGATTTCGTCGAGCGAATAGACCGTGCCCGATTCCGTCGCCTGGGTAATGGTGACGGCCATGGGGCGTCCCTGGTGCACGGCACCGGCCGGATAGCGGCCGATGGCGTTGGACAGCGCATCCTTGTCCATCTTGCCGCCCGGGCCATGCACAGGGACCAGCCGGCACGCGCCGGTGAGGAATTCCGGAGCGCCGCATTCGTCGGCCGTGACATGGGCCTCGGAATGGCAGAAAGTGACGCCACCGGGTTTTGCCACCGCGGCCAGCGCCAGCGAATTGGCGGCCGTACCGGTGCCGACGAAGAAGACAGCGACCTCGCGCTGGAACAGGTCGTTGAAACGCTCTTCCATCCGCCGGTCGAGGTCGCTGGTGCCGTAAGCGGCGGCGTAGCCGGCCGCTTCGCGCGCGAGGCTTTCGGCAATCTTCGGATGGGCGCCGGCCCAATTGTCGGAGGCGAAGAACATGGCAGGGATTCCATTTGCGAAGGGTGAAATCGGTGATCGGCAGATTAGGGATTTCGACGGCCCGATCAATCCATTCTGCAGCGGACCGATGTGGAATTATACGCGCGCGCAATAACCGGGGTGAATTTTTCGCTTACGAGTAATTAAATTACTCAATGTGGCCCGAACTTGTAACTTTCGGCTCCGATGGGCGTTAATTTTTTGCCGAACCGCCTTGCGCCGCTATACGCTTTCTGTCATAGAAAAATGGAAAATAGGTCAGAACAATTGACCTAATTCAATGATCTTGAGCCGGTTCGGTTCGCTTGTCATGATGGTGAGAGCTTTTCTCTCCAGAATGCAGCGGCTGCGCCGGCATCGACGCCAGCGGTTCTGGCGGGACTGAACCCCGGCTCCGGGACGCAAATGGAGGGAAGGCAATGACCAAGATGACGCCATCCGAAGAGATTGTGCAGGCATCCACCGCAGCGAACGAAGATCGCGCGGCGCGAGCGGCCACCTATGGTCTTCCCGCCAAACAGGGTCTCTATGATCCGAAGAACGAGCACGATGCCTGCGGCGTCGGCTTCATCGCCCATATGAAGGGCCGCAAGTCGCACCAGATCGTCAAGGACGGCCTGTTCATCCTGGAGAACCTGACCCATCGCGGCGCCGTCGGTGCCGATCCCCTGATGGGCGACGGCGCCGGCATCCTGGTGCAGATCCCGGACCGCTTCTTCCGCGAGGAAATGGCGAAGCAGGGCATCACCCTGCCGAAGGCCGGCGAATATGCCGTCGGGCATTTCTTCTTCCCGCAGGACGAGACGCAGATCGCGCACTTCAAGAAGATCATCGCCGAGGTCTGTCAGGCCGAGGGTCAGGTGCTGATCGGCTACCGCGACGTGCCGGTCGACAATTCCTCGCTGTCGAAGGCGCCGGACATTGCCGCGACCGAGCCGCGCCATATCCAGGTCTTCATCGGCGCCGGCCGCGATGCCGCGACGCAGGAGACCTTCGAGCGCCGCCTGTTCCTGCTGCGCAAGGTCATTTCCAACCGCATCTATGACGAGTTCAAGGGCGAGGATACCGGCTTCTACCCGGTGTCCCTGTCGTCCTCGACGATCGTCTACAAGGGCATGTTCCTCGCCTTCCAGGTCGGCGCCTATTACAAGGACCTCGCCGATCCGCGTTTCGAGTCGGCCGTGGCGCTCGTCCATCAGCGCTTTTCGACCAACACCTTCCCGTCGTGGAAGCTCGCGCATCCCTACCGCATGGTCGCCCATAACGGCGAAATCAACACGCTGCGCGGCAACGTCAACTGGATGGCGGCACGCCAGGCTTCGGTCTCGTCGCCGCTTTTCGGCAGCGACATTTCCAAGCTCTGGCCGATTTCCTACGAAGGCCAGTCGGACACCGCCTGCTTCGACAACGCGCTCGAATTCCTCATGCGCGGCGGCTATCCGATGGCGCAGGCCGTGATGATGCTGATCCCCGAGGCCTGGGCCGGCAACCAGTCGATGAGCCCGGAGCGCAAGGCGTTCTACGAGTATCACGCCGCTCTTATGGAGCCGTGGGACGGCCCGGCCGCCGTGGCCTTCACCGACGGCAAGCAGATCGGCGCGACGCTCGACCGCAACGGTCTGCGTCCGGCCCGCTATATCGTCACCACCGATGACCGCATCATCATGGCTTCGGAAGCCGGCACGCTGCCGGTGCCGGAAGAGACGATCGTCAAGAAGTGGCGTCTGCAGCCCGGCAAGATGCTGCTGATCGACATGGAAAAGGGCCGCATCATCGGCGACGAGGAGATCAAGTCTGAACTCTACAAGAGCCATCCCTATCGCGAATGGCTCGACCGTACCCAGCTGATCCTCGAGGACCTGAAGCCGGTGGAACCCCGGGCGCTTCGCCGCGACGTCTCGTTGCTCGATCGCCAGCAGGCCTTCGGCTACACCAGCGAGGACACCAAGCTCTTGATGTCGCCGATGGCGACGACTGGCCAGGAAGCCATCGGCTCGATGGGGACCGACACGCCGATTTCCGCCATGTCGCAGAAGTCGAAGCTGCTCTACACCTATTTCAAGCAGAACTTCGCCCAGGTCACCAACCCGCCGATCGATCCGATCCGCGAGGAGCTGGTCATGAGCCTCGTGTCGTTCATCGGCCCGCGGCCCAACATTCTCGACCATGCCGGCATGGCCCATGCCAAGCGGCTCGAAGTGCGCCAGCCGATCCTCACCAATGGCGATCTGGAGAAGATCCGCTCGATCGGCCACACCGAAGACCGCTTCGACACCAAGACGCTCGACTTCACCTATGATGCCGATCGCGGTGCCGAAAGCATGCCGGAAATGCTCGACCGGCTCTGCGAGCGCGCCGAGGCAGCCGTCAAGGGCGGCTACAACATCATCGTTTTGTCCGATCGCCAGGTCGGCCCGGACCGCATCGCCATCCCGGCGCTGCTGGCGACGGCGGCCGTGCACCATCACCTGATCCGCAAGGGGCTTCGCACCTCCGTCGGCCTCGTAGTGGAATCGGGCGAACCGCGCGAAATCCACCACTTCTGCTGTCTCGCCGGTTACGGCGCCGAGGCGATCAACCCGTATCTCGCCTTCGACACGCTGCTCGACATGCACAAGCATGGCGAATTCCCGAAGGAGGTCTCGGAGGACGAAGTCGTCTATCGCTACATCAAGGCGGTCGGCAAGGGCATCCTCAAGGTCATGTCCAAGATGGGCATCTCGACCTACCAGTCCTATTGCGGCGCGCAGATCTTCGACGCGATCGGCCTGTCGTCGGAACTGGTGGAGAAGTATTTCTTCGGCACCGCGACGATCATCGAGGGCATCGGCCTTGCCGAGATCGCCGAGGAAACCGTCGCCCGCCACAAGGCGGCCTTCGGCAAGGATCCGGTGCTGGCCAACACGCTCGACATCGGCGGCGAATATGCCTACCGCATGCGCGGTGAAAACCATGCCTGGAGCCCGGACTCGATCGCCGCCCTGCAGCATGCGGTGCGGGGCAACAGCCAGGACCGTTACCGCGAGTTCGCCAGCCTGGTGAACGACACCTCGCTTCGACTCAACACCATCCGCGGCCTGTTCAAGATCAAGGGCGCCGAGGCACTCGGTCGCAAGCCGATCTCGATCGACGAGGTCGAGCCGGCCGCCGAGATCGTCAAGCGCTTCTCGACCGGCGCCATGTCCTTCGGCTCGATCAGCCGCGAGGCGCATACCACGCTCGCCGTCGCCATGAACCGGATCGGCGGCAAGTCGAACACCGGCGAGGGCGGCGAAGAGGCCGACCGCTACCTGCCGCTCGCCAATGGCAGCCAGAACCCGGAACGCTCGGCGATCAAGCAGGTCGCTTCCGGCCGCTTCGGCGTCACCACCGAATACCTGGTCAATGCCGACGTGTTGCAGATCAAGGTGGCGCAGGGTGCAAAGCCCGGCGAGGGCGGCCAGCTGCCCGGCCACAAGGTCGATGCGACGATTGCCAAGACCCGCCACTCGACCCCGGGTGTCGGCCTGATCTCGCCGCCGCCTCACCACGACATCTATTCGATCGAGGATCTGGCCCAGCTGATCTTCGACCTGAAGAACGTCAACCCGGTGGCCGACATCTCGGTCAAGCTCGTCTCGGAAGTCGGCGTCGGCACGGTTGCCGCCGGCGTCGCCAAGGCACGCGCCGACCACATCACCATTGCCGGTTTCGACGGCGGCACGGGCGCATCGCCGCTCACCTCGCTGAAGCATGCAGGCTCCCCTTGGGAAATCGGCCTTGCCGAAACCCAGCAGACGCTGGTGCTCAACGGCCTGCGGTCGCGCATCGCGCTGCAGGTCGACGGTGGCCTGAAGACCGGCCGTGACGTCATCATCGGCGCGCTGCTCGGGGCCGACGAGTTCGGCTTCGCCACCGCGCCGCTGATCGCCGCCGGCTGCATCATGATGCGCAAGTGTCATCTCAACACGTGTCCCGTCGGCGTCGCCACGCAGGACCCGGTCCTGAGGAAGCGCTTCAAGGGTACGCCGGAACACGTGGTCAACTACTTCTTCTTCGTCGCCGAGGAAGTGCGTGAGATCCTCGCTTCGCTGGGTGTCGCCCGGCTGGACGAGATCATCGGCGCTTCCGAACTGCTCGAAAAGGAAGAAATGCTGGCGCACTGGAAGGCCAAGGGTCTCGACTTCTCGAAGATCTTCCACAAGGTCCCGGCACCGAAGCCCGCGACCTACTGGACCGAGCGGCAGAAGCACCCGATCGACGACGTGCTCGACCGCAGGATGATCGAAAAGGCGATGCCGGCTCTCGAGGCCAAGCAGCCGGTCGTCTTCGACGTCGACATCAAGAATGTCGACCGTTCGGCCGGCGCCATGCTGTCGGGCGAGCTTGCCAAGCGCTACGGCCACAAGGGCCTGAAGGACGACACGATCCATGTGACGCTCAACGGCACGGCCGGCCAGTCCTTCGGCGCCTTCCTTGCCCGCGGCATCACTTTCGATCTGGTGGGCGACGGTAATGACTATGTCGGCAAGGGCCTGTCGGGCGGCCGCATCATCGTCCGTCCGCCGGAGAACACGAAGATCGTCGCCGAGGAGTCGATCATCGTCGGCAACACGGTTCTCTACGGTGCGATCGCCGGCGAGTGCTATTTCCGCGGCGTGGCTGGCGAGCGCTTCGCCGTGCGCAACTCGGGCGCCGTCGCGGTGGTCGAGGGCGTGGGCGATCATGGCTGCGAATACATGACCGGCGGCGTCGTCGTCGTGCTTGGCGAAACCGGCCGCAACTTCGCGGCCGGCATGTCCGGCGGTGTCGCCTACGTGCTCGACGAGAGCGGCGATTTCGCCAAGCGCTGCAACATGGCGATGGTCGAACTCGAGCCGGTTCCGGAAGAGGACGACATGCTGGAGAAGCTGCACCACCATGGCGGCGACCTGATGCACAAGGGCCGTGTCGACGTCTCTGGCGACATGACCCGGCATGACGAGGAACGCCTTTACCAACTGATCTCGAACCATCTGCACTACACGGGCTCGGCCCGCGCCAAGCAGATCCTCGACAACTGGGCAGGCTTCCGTCCGAAATTCCGCAAGGTCATGCCGGTCGAGTACCGCCGTGCGCTCGAGGAAATGGAACGCATGCGCATGGGAGTTGCGGCGGAATAACCGCCTTTCGAAGCCGTCCCGCCGGTCATGCGGCGGGGCACCCTTCGGGCACCAGAGTGTGCCGTCCACGAGATAATGAGCAGGATCCAGATTATGGGCAAGGTTACAGGTTTTATGGAAATCGACCGGCAGGTCATGAAGTACCAGCCGGCGTCCGACCGCATCCGTCACTTCCGCGAATTTACCATCCCGATGTCGGATGCCGAGGTCACCAAGCAGGCGGCGCGCTGCATGGATTGCGGCATTCCCTACTGCCATGGTCCGACCGGCTGCCCGGTCCACAACCAGATCCCGGACTGGAACGACCTCGTCTACAACAACAAGTGGGAGGAGGCGATCCGCAACCTCCACTCGACCAACAACTTCCCGGAATTCACCGGTCGCGTCTGTCCGGCTCCATGCGAGGAAGCCTGCACGCTGAACCTCGAAGATACGCCCGTCGCCGTCAAGACGGTCGAGCAGGCGATCGCCGACAAGGCCTATGAACTGGGCTTCATCGTGCCGCATCCGGCGACCGTGCACACCGGCAAGAAGGTGGCTATCATCGGTTCCGGCCCGTCGGGTCTCGCCGCCGCCCAGCAGCTCGGCCGCGCCGGCCATGAAGTGCATGTCTACGAGCGCGAAACCAAGCCCGGCGGGCTGCTGCGCTACGGCATTCCGGACTTCAAGATGGAGAAGAACTTCATCGATCGCCGCGTCGAGCAGATGGAAGGCGAGAACGTCACCTTCCATTGCGGCGTCAATGTCGGCGTCGACGTCAAGACCGAGAAGCTCCTGGCGGACTACGATGCCGTGCTCTATTGCGGCGGCTCGGAAACCCCGCGCGAGGCCGGCATGCCCGGCGTCGATTTCCACGGCGTCTATGACGCGATGCCCTATCTCGTGCAGCAGAACCGTCGCGTCGGCCGCGAGAACATCGACAGCAACGGCTGGCCGTCAGACCCGATCCTGGCCGGCGGCAAGCATGTCGTCGTCGTCGGCGGCGGCGACACGGCGTCAGACTGCGTCGGCACCGCGTTCCGCCAGGGTGCGGTGAAGGTCACCCAGCTCGACATTCGCCCGCGTCCGCCGGAAACCGAGGACAAGCTGGCCATCTGGCCGTTCTGGGCGACCAAGATGCGCACCTCGTCCAGCCAGGCCGAGGGCGCGATCCGCGAGTTCCAGGTCGGCACGCTCGAATTCGTCGGCGAAGACGGCGTTCTGACCGGCGTCAAGTGCTGCCAGGTCGACGACAAGCGCAAGCCGATCGCCGGTTCGGAATTCATCATCAAGGCCGACCTCGCCTTCATCGCCATCGGCTTCCGCGGACCGTTCAACGACAGCGTCGTCAAGGAACTCGACGGCAAGCTGACGCTCAACACCGACCGTCGCGGCTCGACCAACGTCGTCGCCAACGATCGCGACTACAAGACCTCGGTCGACAAGCTGTGGACGGCGGGCGACGTGCGCCGCGGCCAGTCGCTGGTGGTCTGGGCGATCCGCGAGGGCCGTCAGGCGGCGCGGGCGATCGACGAGGCGCTGATGGGCGCAAGCGTGCTACCGCGCTGAGCGGCTGCAATCAACAAGCTTGGAGGGGCCGCGTTCGCGGCCCTTTTCATTTCTGGATGGTGCCGGTCTGCAGGATGCGCACATCGTCGACACGGCCGGACGGCGGCGGCGGCAGGGTGCCGTTCTTGACCAGCTGGTCGCGCGGCGTCGGCATGGCGGCGACGGGCAGGGGCGTTGCGCCGAGCAGTTCGGTCGCGCCGTCCAGCTCCGGATCGAACAGGTCGATCGGCTGGGTTCTGACCAGATTCTGCATTTCCGACGGCGGCAGGTTCAGCAGCTCGGGCAGGTTGCTGGCGTCGAGGCGGACGAGATCGGGACTCGTCATGTCGCCGAGCAGGCGGCGGGCGGACTTCTCGACATAAAAGGCGAGCTTGCGCTTGCCGGCGGCCGTCAGGTTGATGCCGTCCGAGCCGCGCAGGCGGACCTGTTGGCCGTTGATATCCGAGCCGGTGACGATGAAGCGACCGTCCTGGTCAACGAAGCCTTCCCACACATCGATGAACTCGCCGCCGATGCGCTCGACGGCGCGGCGATAGACGGCGTTGAGCGTCAGCGCGTCCGCCGTCATGTTCTGCGGGCGAAAGGCCGGCATGCCGACCCACAGCAAGGGAATCTTGGCGTCGGTGACGACCTTGCCGAGCGCGGTCACGCGCCGCTCATATTCCTCGAACCATTCGGGCGTGCGGAAATTCAGCTTGCCCGATACCGCCGTCATCTGCTGGCGGTCATTGGCGCCGATCTCGATGATCACGACGGCGGGTTTGACCTCCGCGATCATGGCCGGCAGCTCGGTCTGCCAGTCGAAATAGTCGGTGCGCACAAGGCCGGAGGAACCGTTGCTGCGCTCGTCGATCACGACGCCCGGTGAGGCCGTGAAAGCCTCTTCCAGACCGGCGGCAAGGCCGTCGGCGACGAAATCGCCGATCACCAGGACCTTGCGGGCGTTTTCTATCTTGGCCGCAGGCGGCGGCGGCGGTGCCGGCGCGGTGGTGATGCTGGTGACGCTCTTCGTCTGCTTCTTTACCGCACGCGGCGTCTTCACCTTGCGCGGGGGCGGAGGCTCCGGATAACGCGGCTCGCGCTGGCCGAAAAAGAGTTCGATCAGGTTGCGGGGCTGGCGGGTCTGCTGCGCTTCGACACGGGTCGCCAGCACCGACACGGCGAGCAAGGCCAGCGCAATGGCGCGAGCCAACCAGCTTCGAGCGGCCCTGTTTTGCCGTATCTGCCGCATCCCGTTCGCCGTCCCTGTCCGTTTCGCCTGTTCAGGCGAGATGATCGGATATGTGCTGCGAGCTCAAGCGATTGTCAATTGCGCAGCTTGTCGAGCAGAACCTTCGACGGCTGTCCGTCCGCGGCCATGCCGAGCCGCGACTGGATGGCGGCGATCGCCGCCTTCGAGCCCGAGCCGAAATTGCCGTCGATTTTGCCGTCGTAGTAGCCGAGCGCCTGCATGCGGCTCTGAAGCTCGAACTTTTCCTTGATGTCGAGGCTACCGTCAGGCCGCGGCCATCCCTGCTTCATGCCGCCATAGCCGGCGAGCTCGTCGGCGAGCAGGCCAACCGCCAGCGCGTAGCTGTCGGCGGCGTTGTAGCGCTTGATGGTGAAGAAGTTCTTGGTCATCAGGAAGCCGGGGCCGTTGGCGCCGCCGAGCATCTTCAGCTCGGCCCGCTCGCCGCCGTTCTTGAAGCCCTTGCCGCTCGGCCGCACGAAGCCCAGCGCCGCCCATTGGGCGAGCGTCTTGGTCTTGCCGGCATGGGCATGGCCGCCCTTCGGCACGACGATCTCGTAGCCCCAGGTCTTGCCGGTCTGCCAGCCGTTCTTGGCCAGCAGGTTGGCGGAAGTGGCCAGCGCGTCGGGAACCGAATGCCAGATGTCCCTGCGGCCGTTGCCGTCGGCATCGATCGCGTAAAGGAGATAGCTGGACGGGATGAACTGGGTATGGCCCATCGCGCCGGCCCAGGAACCCATGAGGTTCTTCGAGGCGACGTCGCCGTTCTGCAGCATCTTCAACGCCGCGATCAGCTGGTTCTTGGCGTATTTCGAACGCTTGGCGTCGGCATAGCCGAGGGTCGCGAGAGCGCGGGGCACGTGATGCAGCCGGTCCGGGCTTTCGAGCGCGGCGCCGTAATTGGACTCCATCGACCAGATGGCGAGCAGGATGTTGCGGTCCACGCCGAAATGGCGCTCCAGCGCGGCCAGCGTCGAGCCGTATTTGGCCGCCATCTCGCGCCCGACCTGGACGGTGTACGGATTGACCCGCGAATCCAGGTAGTCCCAGATCTGCGACTTGAACTCGGGCTGGTAGCGCGCCTTTTCGAGCACAAAGGGGTCCGGTTCGGAAACGCCGGCAAAGGCTTGGTTATAGGTCTTCTGGCTGATGCCGTTCTTGGCCGCCGTCGAATAGAAGCCGTTGATCCATTTCTTGAAACCGGCGTCCGCCGAGGCCGTTCCCGGCATGAGGCCGGCGGCGATGGAAATGGCAATCGCTCCGAAAAGCTTGCGATTTTTACTCGTCATGGGAACATCCCCGCTCTGTTACGGTTCTTTTCCAGCCGGTCTGGAGGCTGTTCACCCTAGGTTAAGGCAACAGCGTCAACAAAGTCTTTACCATGGCACAGGCCCTCGCGAAACCTTTGCGAAATGGTAGTGAATATATAGTAGTGGGCGTGTGCGTATTGAAGGCGCCCTGGCAGAATCCTCGAGGAGGAATGTGTGGTTCAACGTAATAAACTCCGTAAAGCCGTTTTCCCTGTCGCCGGTCTCGGCACGCGTTTTCTTCCTGCCACCAAGGCTGTTCCGAAGGAGATGCTCACGGTTGTCGACAAACCGGTCATTCAATACGTGGTCGACGAGGCTGCCGAGGCGGGAATCGAACATTTCGTCTTCGTGACCGGCCGCGGCAAAGCTGTCATCGAGGATTATTTCGACATCCAGTACGAACTGGAGCAGACGCTCAAGGCGCGAAACAAGAATGCCGAGCTGACCCTGCTCTCCGGGCTGCTGCCGAAGGCGGGCTCCGCAAGCTTCACCCGCCAGCAGGAACCCCTCGGCCTCGGCCACGCGGTCTGGTGCGCCCGTGACATCGTCGGCGAAGAGCCGTTTGCGCTGCTATTGCCGGACATGATCATGCGCGGCGAGAAGGGCTGCCTCAAGGGCATGGTCGAGCTCTTTGAAAAGACCGGCGGCAACATCATCGCCGTCGAGGAATGCGACCCATCCCAGGCGCACAGATACGGCATCGTCGGCGTCGGCAAGACGCTCGAAGGCGGCTTCGAGATCACCGAAATGGTGGAGAAGCCGGCGAAGGGCACGGCGCCGTCCAACTTCTTCATCAACGGCCGCTATATCCTGCAGCCCGAGATATTCGCGATCCTTGAGACGCAGGAACGGGGTGCCGGCAACGAGATCCAGCTGACGGACGGCATGCTCAAGCTTGCCAAAGACCAGGCCTTTGCCGGCTATCACTTCAAGGGCGAGACCTTTGACTGCGGCGCCAAGGACGGTTTCATCCTGGCGAACGTCGCCTTCGCCATCGAGCGCGCCGACATCCGCCCGACCATCGAGGAACCGCTGAAGGCGCTGCTGGCCGCGCTGAAGTAAGGCTTCAAGTCTATCAGACACACGAACCGCGCCCGTCGAGGGCGCGGTTTTTTGTTGCGTGAAAGGCGCCTATCGCTTGGCCGTCAGGCCGATCGAGGTGGTCAGAACGTCGCTGCCCGAAGAGCCGTTCTGTTCCTTGCGCTCGTATTCGACGTCAGTCGTCAGGTCGAGATAGCGGTTGATGCTCCAGGTAAGCCCGGCGCCGGTCGTGTAGGTGACCGAATCCTCGGACGAGGCGCTGCTCGGGTACTGCGTCCATTCGACGGAGTTGGCCAGGCGCAGCACGAGGTTGCTGCGCAGCTGGTGCTGCACGGCGGAGTTCAGCGCGTAGATGACCGAGCCGTTGAGGCCGGCCGTGGTGGAGGGATCGATGGTCGTCGACAGGCCGAGATCGACATCCGTTCCCTGGCGCGGCGACCAGGTGACATTGCCGTCCACGGTAAGCGCCGCAAGCTCGTCGAGGCGCGAGTCCTCGAAGCGCTGGCGCTCGTAGCCGATGCCCAGTTCGCCCTTGAGCTTGTCGCCGAAATCGGCGGCCACGCCGGCCTTCGCCGCGTAGGTGTCGGCCGATCGGGCATAGCCGGACGTGTCATGTTTCTCGTCATAGGTGATCTTGCCGATCGCCACTTCGATGAAGGGGGTGAGGGCAGGGGAGATCTCGTAGCCGACGCGGCCGCGCAACTCGCCGGCCCAACGGTCGCGATCGCTGAGGGTCAGGCTGGTCCCGTCGGAGAGTTCGGCATCCGAATATTGCGACCGGGTGACGTCGGCGGCGATCGTGCCGCGCAGCCGGCCGAAATCATGCTCCACCGAAACGCCGCCAGTATACTGGTGGATGCCGGACTGGACGGATGCCCCGGAAATGGCGTTCGGATCGTCGCTGTCTTCGCGGCTGAACGCGTAGCCGCCCTTGATGTGGGCGACGGTATCGTCGGCGAGGTCGAGGCGCAGGTCGGCATTGAGGTTGGCGCGCGGATCGGTCGCACCGTCGCCGGACAGGTTCTTCTGCCAGTAGCCTTCGCCGCCGATCGTCAGCTCGTGACGCGACCAGTCGGAGGTCAGGCTACCCTTGAGGCCGGTTTCGGAAAATGTGCGGTTGGTCCGCTCGCCGCCGCTGTTGTTGCGCTCGTGGACGAGTTTCTCGGTGATGGAGGGGCGGAGCACCATGGTGCCAAGCCTGACCCCGTCGCTGGCCACCTCGGCGTCACGCCGCGTTCTCAGCGCCGTTGGGTCGTCGAGCGTCGTCTCGCGCAGGTTCTGCCGGCCGAAGTCGAGCGGCTGCGCGTTGGCATCCGGGTCCAGTTCGGGGTCGAGCGCCGCATCGCCTTCCAGCGGAGGCGTGGTGCCGTTCGGACTGCCTGTCGTGGCCGTGGTCGTCGGATCTACGGCCGTCCCGGTGGCGCTGGTCGCCCCGGTGGCATCGGTCGTTGTGGCCGTGGTCTGGTCGGCGGCGGTCGTCGTGGAGGTCGTGCTGCTTCTCGGCAGCGGGGTCCAGGTCGTCGTCGGTGCGAGTGTCTGCGCGGCGGCGGGCAGGCCAAGGCCGAGCAGGCCGCAGGTCAAGAGACCGGCCGACAGGGAATTAACCCTGCGGCGCGCAGCTTCCGCTTCGGTCTTTACGTTCTGAACCATCTGGACTTCGCCCGGCAATGCTGAAATGCTTACCCAAACGTAAAGCCTTGTGGTTAACGTTTGGTTGCGATGGCGCTGCTGACTCAAAATGAGATATCTGCGCCCGGACGAACGAGTTTTCGCCGTTATGCTGTGCACGACATGCCCGACCTGGACGGGAGTCTCCGTCATTTTCTGGACACCGGCAGGCAAAAGCGTTAAGGAACCGGAATGATCAAGCGCGCTGTAAATCTCGTCGAAGCCGGAGCCATCGAATCGGCTCTCCGGGTGGTCTCAACCGAGCGAAACGGACTGGACGCCCTTGAGGCGGCCCTGACCGGCAGCCTGGCCGGTCCCTTCTGCAACGCCATCCGGGTGATCGGCGGCATTTCCGGTCGCGTCATCGTCACCGGCGTCGGCAAGAGCGGCCATATCGGCACGAAGCTCGCCGCGACGTTCGCCTCCACGGGCACGCCGTCCTTCTTCGTCCATCCGGTCGAAGCCAATCACGGCGACCTCGGCATGATCGCCCGCGACGACGTGATCCTGGCCATGTCGTGGAGCGGTGAGAGCACCGAACTGCACGGCATCCTGTCCTATTCCCGCCGCTTCTCCATTCCGCTGATCGCCCTCACCTCCGGTGCGACCTCGACGCTCGCGCGCGAAGCCGACATCGTTCTTCTGCTGCCGAAGGAACAGGAAGCCTGTCCGCATGGCCTGGCGCCGACGACCTCGACCATCATGCAGCTCGCCATGGGCGATGCGCTGGCCATTGCGCTGCTCGAAGCGCGCGGCTTCACGGCCCATGATTTCCGCACCTTCCATCCGGGCGGCAAGCTGGGTGCCATGCTCAGCCATGTCTCCGACATCATGCATACCGGCGACAGCATTCCGCTCGTCCCGGTCGGCACCGGCATGCCGGAAGCGATCACCGTTCTGTCGATGAAGCGCTTCGGCTGCGTCGGCGTGATCGACGAAGCCGGCACGCTGTGCGGTATCGTCACCGACGGCGACATTGCCCGTCACCTGAGCATCAATCTCGGCGAGAGCATCGTCGACGACGTGATGACGCGCAATCCGAAGACGGTCAACTCGACCATGCTGGCGACCAGCGCCATGGGCATCCTGAACCAGCACAATATCTCGGCGCTGTTCGTCACCGAGGAAGACGGCACGCCGCTCGGCATCGTGCACTTCCACGACCTGCTGCGCATCGGCGTGGCCTGATCAGGCGGCCTCGACCGTCAGGTCACGGCCGTTCCAGGAGACGATCCTGACCTTGGTGCCGACCGGCAGGTCCGGACCCAGCACCGGCCAGTGGGTGTCGTCAAGGCGAATGCGTCCCCGACCTTCCGCAATGGGTTCCTGCAAGGTGGCGGTGCGGCCGACAAGGCTCGCGCCGCGCTGGTTGAGCAGCGGTTCGTCCGTCACCTGATCCGATTTCGACAGCAGCCGGCGGCCGAGCAAGGTCGCCACCACAGCCAGCGTCGCAAAGACCAGCAGCTGGATCTGCCAGCCCCACACCGCAGTTTCCCACAGCAGAAGCGACAGCACGCCGGTGGCGATCGCCCCGATGCCGATCCACACTAGGAAGACGCCCGGCAGCAGCAGTTCGGCGGCGAGCAGCAGCAGGCCGAGCAGCCACCAGCTCCAGGGACCGAATTCGGCGACCGCGCGGCTCAGCATGCTCAGTTCTCCCGTTCAGGCGCAAACGGATTGACGACCGGCGTGGCGCGGGCAGGGGCAGCCGGCGGGGCCACGGGGCGGGGCTTGGGCGCCGAGGTCTGTTCGCCGAACACTTCGCGGGCAATGGCACCGATGCCGCCGAGCGAACCGATCAGGCTCGAGGCCTCCATCGGCATCAGCACGATCTTGGAATTCGGCGCCGTGCCGATCGCGCTCATCGCCTCGGTGTACTTCTGCGCGACGAAGTAGTTGATGGCATTGAGGTCGCCGGCGGCGATCGCCTCGGACACCATGTGCGTCGCCTTGGCTTCCGCTTCGGCCAGCCGTTCCCTCGCTTCGGCCTCGCGATAAGCGGCCTCGCGCTGGCCCTCGGCCTGCAGGATGGCCGACTGCTTGGCGCCCTCGGCGCGCAGGATCTGCGCATTGCGGAAACCTTCGGCTTCCAGCACCAGGGCGCGCTTTTCGCGCTCGGCCTTCATCTGCCGGCCCATGGCATCGACGAGATCCTTGGGCGGCTGGATGTCCTTGATCTCGACGCGGGTGACCTTGATGCCCCAGGGGCCGACGGCCTCGTCGACGACGCGCAGCAGACGGTCGTTGATGACCTCGCGGTTGGACAGAAGTTCGTCGAGATCCATCGAGCCCATGACCGAGCGGATATTGGTCATGGTGAGGTTGAGGATGGCGTTCTGGAGATCGGCGACCTGGTAGGCGGCCTGGGCAGCGTTGAGGATCTGGTAGAAGGCGACGGCGTCGGCGGAGACGCTGGCATTGTCCTTGGTGATGACTTCCTGGGTCGGAACGTCGAGCACCTGCTCCATCACATTGAGCTTGGAGCCGATCCGCTCGATGAAGGGAACGATCAGGTTGAGGCCGGGTTCCAGCGTACGCGTATAGCGGCCGAAGCGCTCGATCGTGTAGCGAAAGCCCTGCGGCACCGTCTTGATGCCGGCGAAGAGTACGAGGATGACCAGCGCGACCAGCGCGATGACGACGATATCGGGACCTGCGAAAGGCATGGAAATCTCTCCTCATGAACGGCGAGCGAGCCGTGACCTGCCTTACAAGTGGGCGATCTGGCGGCCGATAGCAAGATGAAGCGGCGGCAAAAGCGGAATGAGACGACGGCGCAGGCCGTAAGACGCGTCAGGTTTTGGTGGGGAGGCGCCGCGTTGCGCCGGGTGTTGTTTCAAATGGGGAAAATCAACGGGAAAGGGCCGCGCAATCGCCTGCGCGGCCCTTCTTTATCTTGAGGTCCCTGAGACCGCCGTGACTTGCGATAGTCTCAGAACTCTTCCCAGCTTTCGTTGGCGACCGCGGCATTGCCGTGGCTGCGCATGGCGGGCGCGCTAGTGCGGGCCGGTTGGGCGTACTGGGCCGGCCGGGAGGCGGCAGGCCGGCTCGGCTGGGCCATGCTGCGGGCGGTGGCGCGCAACGCCGAGGCCTGGGTCGTTGCCGCACCGTTGATGGTGAACTGCGAGATCAGCTCCCGCAGCTTGGCCGCTTCGCTTGCCAGGGCGGCGGAAGCCGCGTTCGATTCCTCGACCATGGCGGCGTTCTGCTGCGTGGTCTGGTCCATCTGGTTGACGGCCTGGTTGACCTCGGAGAGACCGGTCGACTGTTCCTTGGCGGAGATCGCGATCGCGTCCATGTGGGTGTTCATGTCGGCGATGAAGGCGCCGATGGTGCGCAGGGCTTCGCTCGCCTGGCGGACCAGGTCCACGCCGCTCGACACTTCGGTCGACGAATTGTGGATGAGGGCCTTGATCTCCTTCGCCGCATTCGCCGAGCGCTGGGCGAGTTCGCGCACTTCCTGGGCAACGACGGCAAAACCCTTGCCGGCTTCACCGGCACGAGCCGCTTCGACACCGGCATTGAGCGCCAGCAGGTTGGTCTGGAACGCGATTTCATCGATCACGCCGATGATGTTGGAGATCTGGCGCGAGCTTTCCTCGATCTTGCGCATCGCCTCTTCGGCGCGTCCGACAACCTCGGAGGACTGGTTTGCCGAGGAATTGGCTTGCGATGCCACCGAGCGGGCCTCTTCCGTCCGCTTGGTCGAATTGAGCACGTTGGCGGTGATTTCCTCGACGGCGGCGGCCGTCTGCTCGAGCGCTGCTGCCTGCTGTTCGGTGCGCTTGGAGAGGTGGTCGGTGCCCGAGGCGATCTCCTGCGTGCCGGTCTCCATGGTGGCGACGCTGTCGGTGATCGCTGCAAGCGTGGTGTTCAGCTGGCGGACCGACTGGTTGAAGTCGTGGCGCAGGGCTTCGAAGTCCGGCGCGAAGGCTTCTTCGAGCTGGAAGGAGAGCTCGCCGGCGGCGAGACGCTTCAGGCCATGGGCGAGGCCGGAGGTTGCGATGCGCAGGCGCTCGGCCGCCTCAGCTTCGACACGCTGCTGGGCGGCGATGCGGTCGGCCTCGGCATGCGAGCGGGTCTCTTCTGCTTCGGCCTGCAGGCGCTGGTTGGTGATGGCGGCCTCGCGGAACACCTGCATGGATTCCGCCATCTGGCCGATCTCATCCTTGCCGCCCTTGTCGATCGTGACGTTCAGGTCGCCATCGGCGAGACGCGAGGTGACGTCGGCAAGGCGGGCGAGTGGCCGCGACACGAGCCGGAAATTCAGGAAACCCATCAGCGCGGCAACCAGGGCAACCAAGGCCGAGGCCAGGAGGCTGATCAGTTCCACGGCCGAGAGCGCCGACTTCTGGTCGGCCGATGCGGCGTCGGCGCGCTTCTGCAGTTCCGTCGTCACCGTCTTGAGCTTGTCGTTGAATTCGGAAATCAGCCGCGAGCCGTCGCCGGTCAGTTCGATGGCACGGGCCAGTTCGACGGTCATCGGATCGCGCATCAGCTTGATCTGGCGATCGGCGACGGTGGTGCGCCATTCGCCGATCTTGGCGACCGCCTCGCGCAGCACCGGCAGTTCGCTCTGCGCTTCCGCGTCGAACAGCTTGTCGAGAGCGGGCACCTGGCCGTCGATCTTCTGCGTCGACTGCTCCAGCGCCGCGACGAAATCACGATTGCCGGTCAGCAGAAAGTTCTTGAGCGCCAGGTTCGACTGCACCATGTCGTCGGACAGTTCGGCGGTTTTCGAGAGCAACTGGTCCATGACCAGCTTGTTCTCGACCAGAACGGTCGCTGTCTTGGCCCTCGTGTAGATGAAGCCGGAGGCGCCGATGGCGATGACCGCCAATATGCCGAATGCCGCGAAGCCCTTGGCGCTGACTGATATGTTCTTGATCATGGTCTAACCTTAATTTGGTTCGCAGGACGTGGCGATCGAACGACGGTTCTGGGGGGCACTGCCATCGGACGATCCGCATGTGCGATGTCGCCCGGTTTCAGATCCCCACGGCCGCCCGCCGTTCGAGCTCGGTCAGGTTGAGTTCGACGGTGACGGCTCCGATCGACTTCTTGTCCTGGGTGACGGTGAAGCTGACCTGGCCGCGCCAGATCTTGGCCTCGTCATCCCATTCCGGCGCGTCGATGAAGACGGCGTCACCTGCAACGTTGTAGGTCTTCTGGAACTTGTCCTCGTCGCCTTGCCAGAAGTCGCTCGTCACCGAGCTCTGTCCGACATTGAGACCGTTCTGGTCCATGACGAAGATTTCGGCGTAGAGACCGAGCGAGCGGCCCTGGAGGCGCGCGAGATAGACCGACAGGGGATTGGACAGGGTCGCTGCGATCAGCGGCTTGTCATCCTTTTCACGTTCGGCGCGCCATTGCGCGTCAAGGGCGTCGATCGCCGACTGGGCGAGTTTCTGGTGCTGCTGGTTCTGCGCATTGATCGAAATCCGGACGATCTCGGAATCGATGAGCTTGTGCATGTCTTCCAGAACGGCCGGCGTGACCAGCGCCTTGATGTTGGGCTCCGGCGACTGGGCCAAGGCTTGCGACACGGACAGCGCCAGCATCCCTGCGGCCAGAGTGGTCTTGAGTTTTGCCATAGGTCTCTCCTTCTATGCGTGGATTCTAGGAGCGACTTTTTAAATTAGCGTTAATGTTAAAAATTACCCTTGAGAATTCCCATTGAAAACCAATGGCTTAGTCGTGGTGAAGTGCCTGCTGTATAAGCGGCGACGCAACTTCAGGGTGGTTGCAGGCGGCAGGATATTCCCGCCGCCTTTTGGTGCAAGCGACTGAAATGTGTCTATTTTTTGCGCATGTGAGGCGATGTGTCGCATGCTTCCGAAAAGTGTTGGCCAGCGACCGACTCTTTTCTGGGTTGCGTTCTCACCACGGGCCAACCCAGGCCGAAGCTCCGGTCTCAAACGTCGGAAGCCGGACCACGCAAGGCCGCGCTTCGAGCGGCGCCTGGCAAAGCTCTCGATTATACCCAGCCCTGGAGCTCGCGACGGACGACGGTTTCCAGTACGCCCATGCCCTCCGGGCTGTCGTTCAGGCACGGGATATGGGCGAATTTCTCGCCGCCATTGTGGTGGAAGATCTCGCCCGCTTCGCCGGCGATTTCCTCGAGCGTTTCGAGACAGTCCGATACGAAGCCGGGATTCATGATGGCGAGGCGCTTGACCCCGTCCTTGGCAAGCTTCTCCATGGTCTTGTCGGTATAGGGCTGCAGCCACTCCTCCGGTCCGAAGCGGGACTGGAAGGTCACCATGAACTTTTCCTTGGGCAGGCCGAGGCGTTCGCGCAGCAGGCGGCCGGTCTTCATGCAGTGGCAGTGATAGGGGTCGCCCTGCCTGAAATAGGACTGGGGAATGCCATGGAACGAGGTGATCAGGATCTCCGGCTCCCAGTCGAGCTTGGCCAGCGCCTTTTCGACCGAAACCGCCAGGGCATCGATATAGGCCGGATCGTCGTGGTAGGGCGGCACGGTGCGAAGCGCCGGCTGCCAGCGCATCTTCATCAGATGCTCGAAGGCCTTGTCGTTGACGGTGGCGGTCGTCGATGCGGCATATTGCGGATAGAGCGGGAAGAGCAGGATCTTCTCGCAGCCGGCGGCATGCAGCGCATCGATCTTCGAGGCGATCGACGGCTGGCCGTAGCGCATCGCCCAGTCGACGATGACGTTCGGGTGATCCTTCAGCGCTTCCGCCATCAACTCAGCCTGGCTGCGCGTATAGGTCCTGAGGTAGCTCTCGTCCTTGTCCTTGTTCCAGATTTCCTCATAGGCCTTGCCGACCTTCTGCGGGCGCGTGTTGAGCACGATGCCGAACAGGATCGGGTACCACTTCCACCGGGACCATTCTATGACGCGCCTGTCGGTGAGGAATTCCCGCAAATAGCGCCGCATCGAGGTGTAGTCGGTGCCGTCGGGCGTGCCGAGATTGACGAGCAATACGCCCACCTTGCCGAAACGGACAGGCGGATGATTGGCTGGGAGATTGGACATGTCTGCGGTCATTGCGGATTCCTGATGGTGGCGCTCGATATCCAATACGTCGGAGAGCGTCTTGAGGATCATGTCTTAAAAGCAAAAGCCGGCCCGGGAAAGCCCGGGCCGGCTCAATGCATGCGGCAACGTGTCCCTTACTTCGCCGGCAGCTCAAGTTCCTCGCCGACGCCGATCAGGTCGGGGTTCTTCAGCTTGTTGGCTTCGGCGATCTTCGACCACAGCATGCCGTCGCCATAGGTCGCGACCGCGATCTTCCACAGGCTGTCGCCGAGCGTGACCGTGTACTTCTTGGCTGCGGTCGCGACGGCCTCGGCGGCGGCCGGCGCTGTCGTGGCTGGCGGTGCTTCCGTGGTCGCCGGTGCGGTTGCGGCAGCGGGTGCCTCGGTCGTTGCCGCCGGGGCCGCCGTGCCGGCGACTTCGGTGATGCGGCCGTCGGTATAGGGCTTGTAGGGGCTGTTCGTGGCGATGTAGTCGGCGAGTACGGTTTCGAGGCCCGGGCCGAAATCATAGGCGTTCTGGCCGGCCGTGGCGAAGATCTTGTAGCCGTCGCCGCCGGCGCGCATGTAGTTGTTGGTGGCGACGCCGTAGAGCTTTTCAGGATCGAGCGCGACGAAGCCGTCGCCTTCCTTGACCTCGACCGAGACCACGCGGCTGCCGGCCGGCTTCGACTTATCGAAGGAATATTTCAGGCCGGAGACCTGCGGGAAGCGCCCGGCGCCGTCCTCGATCTGGCTGAGACCATTCTCCAGTGCCGCGACGACGTCGGAGCCCTTCAGCTTGAAGGTGGCGAGCGTGTTCTGGAAGGGCAGGACGGTGAGCGCCTCGCCCATGGTGACCGTGCCGGCGTCGATCGATGCGCGCAGGCCGCCACCGTTCTGGATGGCGATCGTCACGCCCTGGTCCTTGACGCGGTCGACCATGGCGTCGGCGACGAGATTGCCCATCGAGCATTCGGCAGCGCGGCAGACTTCACGCGAGCCGTCGATGACGTCAGAGGTCTCGCCGATCTCCTTCTTCTTCAGTTCCTCGATCGGTGCGCCGAGCTCGGCCACCTTGGCGGTGTAGGCCGCATCCGGCGTGACCGAGGCATCGAGCAGCTTCGGAGCGCCTTCGGCGGTCTTCACCGCGCCGGCATCGTCGAATACGACCTTCAGGTCGCCGAGATATTTGGAATAGGCATAGGCCGTGACGATCGGCACGTCCTTGCCCGACGGGTTCTTGACCAGCGTCGGATAGGGGCCGGCCGCCTTCTCGTCGGTGGAGGAGAGCAGCGTGTGGCTGTGGCCGCCGACGATCACGTCGATGCCGTCGACCGCCGCCGCGATGCGCTGGTCGACGGTGTAGCCGACATGCGAGAGCAGGATGATCTTGTTGACGCCAGCCGCCTCGATCTCCTTCACGGCATCCTTGAGATAACCGATCTCGTCGATGAAAAGCACATCGTCACCGGGCGACGAGGTTTCGTCCGTGTCTGTCGCGAGGACCGACACGACGGCAATCTTCTCGCCGCCGAATTCCTTGATGATGTAGGGCTTGTACTTGTCGGCGATCGGCGTGTTGAGGCCGGCCAGGACGTTGCCGGAGACCATCGGGAACTTCAGCGCGTCGATGAAGCGGGCGAGTTCTTCCGGGCCGTCGTCGAATTCGTGATTGCCGATCGCCATCGCGTCATAGCCGATGCCATTCATGAACTCGGCGATCGGGGCACTCTTGTAGGTGGTGTAGAACAGCGAACCCTGGAACTGGTCGCCGGCGTCGAGCACCAGCACATTGGTGTCCTTCAATTCGGCCCGCCGGGTGTCGACGGCTGTCTTCATGCGGGCGACGCCGCCGAAGCATTCGTTCTTGCCGGCTTCTTCGGCCGAGCAGGTGGAATCGAACTTGTTGATCGCCTCGACGCGCGAATGGAAGTCGTTGGTGTGCAGGATGTTCAGCTCGAAATCGGCAAAGGCGCCACTGGCTGAGAGGGCGAGCACGGAGGCGCTCAAGAGGCCAGATCGCAGGTGTTTCAACATCGCTTATCTCCTGTTTTCGCAATAGGGCCGCGAGAGGCCGTCCGGCATTCCCACGGCGTTCACAAAGTCTTTGAGGGCGATGTTTTCATCAAGCGGCCATGACTGCAAGGGGAAATGCGCCGGGCGGGGAAGCCTGCGATGGCGGCAAAATACAAAACCGGCCGGCGTTTCCGCCGACCGGTTGCTGATGCAGACGTGGTTGAACCGGGGCTCAGCCGCGACGGGCGAGCGAGAACTGGGCACCGCCGTCGGACGTACAGTTCAGCTGGTTCGGCGTGACCATGGCGCAATTGGCGCGTGTGGTCGTCTGTTTGATGTTCGAGTACAGGGTGATCTCGACGACGTTCGCGGACTGCATGGTATACGAACCCGTTGCCATGACCTTGTCGCTTCCATCCGTCGTGCGCGTTTCCAGACGTCCGCCGGCAAAGGTCGAGACCAGGCCGTTCGTGTCGACCCAGGCGCCATCGACGGTCGGGGCCCGGCTGATCGCCGGCAAGGGGCGCGGGCCGCTCGAATAGCAGGCCGACAGCGTCGCCGTGCATGCCAGCAAAGTTACAATGGACCTGATCTTCATCGCCGTCTCCGCATTTTCGTGTCCGTCCGGACGGTCCCGAACCGTCTGGTTGATTTTGCCAAACCATGCCGCGAAGGCATGGTGAAAGCAAGGCCGCTGCCCGTTCCAGGGCCTGGATATTCAGGATTGGCAGCGACTTATGGACATTTGGCAACAGAACGCCCGCCGCTTGGGGCGGCGGGCGTGCTTGTTCTTTCTTCAGGCCGAATCAGCGAACGAGGATGTTCTTGAACTGCCACGGGTCCTTGGTGTCGATGTCTTCCGGGAAGAGGCCCGGGCGGCCATCGAGCGGGGTCCAGTCGGTATAGTGGCCTTCAACCGGGCCGAGATACTGCGACTGCACTTCGAGGCAGCGCTTGTAGTCGACTTCGTCGGCTTCGACGATGCCGGCCTTGGGGTTCTCGATGGCCCAGACCATGCCGGCCAGAACGGCCGAGCTGACCTGCAGGCCGGTCGCGTTCTGGTAGGGCGCGATGCGGCGGGTTTCTTCCAGCGACAGGCGCGAGCCGTACCAGTAGGCGTTCTTTTCGTGGCCGTAGAGCAGCACGCCGAGTTCGTCGACGCCGTCGACCAACTCGTTCTCGTCGAGAACGTGCAGGACCGGCTGGGCCGTGCCGCCATTGCCGAACATCTCGTGCAGCGAAAGCACGGCGTCATTGGCCGGGTGGTAGGCATAGTGGCAGGTCGGGCGATAGGTCACTTCGCCGTCCTTGTCGCGGACGGTGTAGTAGTCGGCGATCGAGATCGACTCGTTGTGGGTGACGAGGAAGCCGTACTGCGGGCCAGGGGTCGGGCACCAAGTGCGTACGCGGGTGTTGGCGCCGGGCTGCTCGAGGTAGATCGCCGCCTTGCAGCCCTTCTTGTGCTTCTTGGCGTTCTTCGGCATCCAGTTCTCGTGGGTGCCCCAGCCGAGTTCGGCCGGTTGCAGGCCTTCCGAGATGAAGCCTTCGACCGACCAGGTGTTCCAGAAGACGTTGAGCGGTTTCGGGTTCTTGGTGAGCTGGGTGTCGCGCTCGGCGATGTGCACGCCCTTGACGCCGAGCTTCTTCATCAGCTTGGCCCAGCCTTCGCGATCATCGACCGTCGGTTCTTCGAACTTCAGGCCGGTTTCGTTGGCGAGGTTGACGAGCGCCTGCTTGACGAACCACGAGACCATGCCCGGGTTTGCGCCGCAGGTGGAAACGGCGGTGGTGCCGCCCGGATTCTTCTTCTTCTCGGCGCGAAGCGTTTCGCGCAGCGCATAGTTGGTGCGCTCGGAATTCTTCATATTCTTGTCGAAATAGAAGCCGAGCCACGGCTCGACGACGGTGTCGATGTAGAGCACGTCGAGCTTGCGGCAGAACTTCATCAGATCGACCGAGCCGGTATCGACCGACAGGTTGACCAGGAAGCCCTGGCCGGCGCCTTCCGTCAGCAGCGGCTTCAGCACCTGCTTGTAGTTGTCCTTGGTGATGTGCGCCTGGATGTGCTTGACGCCATGCTTGGCCAGCAGCTCGGCTTCGTCGTTGCGGGGATCGATGACCACCATCCGGCTCTTGTCGAACTTGAAATGGCGTTCGATCAGGGGCAGGGTGCCGCGGCCGATCGAACCAAAGCCGATCATGACGATCGGGCCGGTGATCTCGCCGTACACCGGATAGGTTTGCTTGGTCATTTCCTTCTCCTTGCAATGCGGGCCGGGCCCGCTGATATCGGCGGTTCTAGATCATAAAACCCTGACACAATAAAGGGCGCTTTTCGATCGCGAGGCACGTTCGCGGCGGATTTTCACGCATAGACACCGGAGCGAAGACAGCGCACCAGCGCGTCGCGTTTTTCCGCGAGCCCCTTGTAGTCGATCTGTTCGTCGCTCATCGCCTCCAACTGGGCCGCCAGGCCCTCGGCCATCCGGGCGCCGTCGGCATGGTGTTCGAAGACGGCGACGGGGTCGAGATAGATGCGGATGGTGAAGACGATGTCGCCGGAGACGGACAGCTTGCGCAGGGCCTGGCGCTCGACGCGGACGAAGGCCGAACGGGGATCGATGCCGACGGACGCGGGGTCGGTCGAGGGACGGATGCTGACCGGATGATAGAGCGCATAGCGCCAGTTGATCGACCAGTTGAAGCGTTCGGCCGGCAGGTCCGGCTGCAGGTTGTCGAACACGCGGTTGATGATCGTGTCGTTGCGCGTGCCACCCTCGAAGCCCGGCACATGCGCATGGACCTTCGCCATCGGCCGCATGAACTTTTCCGCAAGCGACCATGAGGAGGGAAAGGCGAGGTGGGCGGCGATGATCGTCCAGCCTTCGGGTTTCTTGCGCAGGATGACGAGATCATCTTGAACCAGCGAACCGGCGCGCAGGAGCGGCGGGCGGCTTTCGTCGGTCAGATCGACAGTATGGCCGGCCATGGCCATGATCGAGCCGGAGCGGCAGTAGCGGTCGCCCTGGGACTGCTCGAGGTGGCCGACCAGCAGGTCGAGGCATTCCTGCTGGGCATCGAGGCTCTCCGGCGCGGCGCGGAAGATGTCGTCGAAATGCTCCTCTTCGAGGCGCCGCTTTTCGTCGAGATAGCGCCCGAGATCGTCGTCCGGCTCGATCCAGCGCTTCGGATCCAGCGCCGACAGGCCGATGGAGAAGGGCCTGGTCGTGTTGCTGGCATAGGGTGTGTAGGTGGGTGCGGTCATAGTCGGCAAATCTCGATTTGCCGACTATCATCTGAATTGATAATCTGAGGTCAAGTCGAATAGGAGCCCGACCATGAAACATGACGCTTCGGTCCAGGTGTCCGTTGAGCTCAAAGAGCGGCTTGATGCGCTCTCGCGACGGGTCCGGCGCGACGTCTCCGACATCACTGCCGAGGCGTTGAGCGAGTATCTCGATGCGGCGGAGCGCGAGGCTTCGGACCTCTTCGTCTCGAATGAAGCAATGATGGACTGGCTGAATAGCTGGGGTATGCCTGACGAGCGAAAGGCTCCGGAGGCCGACATCAGAAAACCCGCCTGACATGCGGATACTCTGGGCGGGGTCGGCGCTGTTGGAGCTGATTGCCCTTCGCGCCTACATTGCTCAGTACCATCCGCAGGCAGCAGCCCGCATCGCTGCTGAAATTGTCGCAACGGCCGAATTGCTGGTGCTCAATCCGGCCCTCGGTACCGCTCTGCCCAAACCGGGCTATCGCAGACTGGTCATCGGCGGGACGGTCTATGTTTTGATCTATCGCTTGAGGGACGAAGATCTCGAGATTGTTGAGGTCTTCGATGCGCGCCGCCGCTGTCCCAGGACGAAGTTCTGAAACAAGAGTGGCCTCACCCTTTCAGACCATCCAGTCCATCCGCCGTCCGGGTCAGCGCCACTTCGGTGATGTCGTAGTCCGCCACGCCGTGGACCGCGAAGGGATCGTGCGCGACGAAGGCCTCGATGGCAGCGCGCTCGCCCCTCGCAAGGATGACGCCGCCGGTGCGGGGCACCTTGCGGCCCGACGCGAGGAACATGCCGGAGTCGTAGCCCTGCCGGACCCAGTCCATGTGCGCTTCCATCAGGCGGTCCGCCTCTTCCTGCGGCTTCACATAGCTGAGGGAAAGGATGAACATCAGGCGTCGCCTTCCACGAGTTCGGCGCGGATCAGGCCGCGCAGCGAATTGCCAACATAAAGCTTTCGGTATTTCAAATCCTCGGGCCGCAACACTTCGCTCTTCGCCTTGCGTTCGCGGATGAGTTCTGCGCGCAAGACGCCGGGCAGCAGGCCGCTGGACAGGGCCGGGGTGACGAACTGGCCTTCCTCGACCTCGGCGAAGAGATTGGTGATCGTGCCCTCGCAGACCTCGCCGCGCTCGTTCAGCAGCAGCACCTCGTCGGCCTCTTCCGGCTTGAACTCGGCGCGGGCCGCCTCATAGGGTTCGCGGCGCGAGGTCTTGTGACGGTAAAGGCTGTCGTCGGATTTCAGCCGGGTCTCGGCGATGCGGAGCTTCCAGACGGTGTCTTCGGACTGCGGCTCGAAGGGCGTCGCGGTGACGTCGATCTTGCCGCGAAAGCTCATGGTGAGGCGCACGCGCAGCGGGCTGTCGCCCTCGACCGCCGCCTTCAGCTTGGCCAGCGCATCCTGCGGCTGGCGGAAGCCCAGCGCGTCGGCGGATCGCGCAAGCCGCCGCAAATGCTGGTCGACCCGGAGAAAACCGTCTCCCGGCTGCCATCGCATGGTTTCGATCAGCGAGAAATCCATTGATCCCCTACCGCAAAGCGCGCCTTCAACAGGCATTCCTCGTATTCCGCTTCCGCCTTCGAATCGAAGACGATGCCGCCGCCGACATTGAAGACTGCCCGATGGTCTTTGAACAGTGTCAGAGTTCGTATGGCCACGGAAAAGCGCATGGGACCGGACGGGTCGCAGAAGCCGATGGCGCCGCAGTAGACGTCGCGCGGGCCGGTCTCGAGTTCGGCGAGGATGCGCATCGCCCACATCTTGGGCGCGCCGGTGATCGAGCCGCAGGGGAAGAGGGCGCGGAAGATCTCGGGCAGACCGGTTCCGTCGACGAGCCGTGCCCGCACATGGCTCACCATCTGGTGCACGGTCGGATAGGTCTCGATCTCGAACAGGCGCGGAACGGAGAGGGTGCCGACCTCGCTGATCGCGGAAATGTCGTTGCGCAGCAGGTCGACGATCATGCGGTTTTCGGCCTGGGTCTTCTCGTCGGCGAGCGTGGCGGCGATGATCGCCTCGTCCTCCTCCGGGGTCTCGCCCCGGGGGGCCGTGCCCTTCATCGGATGGGTCTCGATCCAGCCCTCGCCATCGACCTTGAAGAACAATTCCGGCGAGCGCGACAGGATGGCCGGCCCGCCGAGATCGATCAGTGCGCCGTAGTGGACCGGCTGCCGGGCCACCAGAGACCAGAAGGCGGACCGCGGATCGCCACGCCAGCGGGCCCCTATCGGCATGGTGAGGTTCGCCTGGTAGCAGTCGCCCCTGCGCAGGTGATCGTGCAGGCGCTCGAAGCGCTGGCGATAGGCGGCGAAATCCCAGCCGGCACGCGGCTCGGTGATGAAGGGGGCGTCGTCCGTCTCGACCGGCGCCGCAAAGGAATGCCCAACCGGCGCGGGACCGTCGAAAATGCCCATGGCGACGAGCGGCGTCTCCCGACCGTCTTTGACCAGAGGCCTCAGCTTATCCTCGAACACATAGCCCGCCTCGTAGGAGATATAGCCTGCCAGCCATTTGCCCGACCGTCGCGCCGCCTCCAGCCGCTTGAAGGCGGGCAGCACCTCGCAGGCCGTCCGCGCGACGACGATGTCGCACGGATCGGCAAACAGCAGGCTTTCTCCGCGCTTGTCGTCGCGGAACAGGGCATAGGGCGAATGGTCAGCCATGGGGCCTTATGCGTTCTCCGGTTCAGGACGCCTTATCAAGCGCCTCCAGCTCGTCGATCAGGCCTTCTATCATCGACAGGCCCTTGGCCCAGAACGACGGATCGGTGGCGTCGAGGCCGAAGGGGGCCAGCAGTTCCGAATGGTGCTTGGTGCCGCCGGCCTTCAACAGCTCGAAATACTTCTGCTGGAAGCCCTCTTCGGCATTCTGGTAGACCGCATAGAGCGAGTTTACCAGGCAGTCGCCGAAGGCATAGGCGTAGACGTAGAAGGGCGAGTGGATGAAATGGGGGATATAGGCCCACCAGGTCTCATAGCCTTCGGAAATCCGGATGGCCGGCCCCAGGCTCTCCGACTGGACCGACAGCCACAGCTCGCCGATCTTTTCCGCCGTCAACTCGCCTTCCTTGCGCGCGGTGTGCACCTTGCGTTCGAATTCGTAGAAGGCGATCTGGCGCACGACCGTGTTGATCATGTCCTCGACCTTCTGGGCGAGCATGGCCTTGCGTTCGCGCTTGTCGACCGTGCGGTCGAGCAGCGTGCGGAAGGTCAGCATCTCGCCGAACACGGAGGCCGTCTCGGCGAGCGTCAGCGGCGTCTGGCACATCAGCGGCCCCTGCGCGCCGGCGAGAACCTGGTGCACGCCGTGGCCGAGTTCGTGGGCGAGTGTCATCACGTCGCGCGGCTTGCCGAGATAGTTCAGGAGCACATAGGGGTGTGCCGAGGGCACCGTCGGATGGGCAAAGGCGCCCGGCGCCTTGCCGGCACGCGCCGGGGCGTCGATCCACTGCTCGTCGAAGAAGCGACCGGCGATCTCGGCCATTTCCGGCGCGAAAGCACGGTAGGCGGACAGCACGGTGTCCTTCGCCTCGTTCCACGGGATCAGCCGGTCCGGCGTTTCGGGAAGCGGGGCATTGCGGTCCCAGGAATTCATCTGCTCCATGCCGAGCCACTTCGCCTTCATCGCATAGTAGCGGTGGGACAGGCGCGGATAGGCTTCGCGCACGGCCTCGGCCAGCGCGTCGACGACCTCGCGCTCGACGCGGTTCGCCAGATGGCGGCTGTCGGCGATGTCCTCGAAGCCGCGCCAGCGGTCGGAGATTTCCTTGTCCTTGGCCAGGGTGTTGGTCACCAGCGTGAAGATGCGGATATTGTCCTTGAAGGTCTGCGACAGCGCCTTGGCCGCCTGCTCGCGGATATCAGGATCGGCATCCTGCAGCATGTTGAGGGTGGCTTCGAGCGGCAGTTCCTGCTCGCCGATCTTGAAGCGCAGCGAGGCGAGCGTCTCGTCGAACAGCCGGTTGAAGGCGGCGGCCCCGGTCATCGATTTTTCCAGGAACAACTGCTCGATCCGGTCTTCAAGCTGGAACGGCTTGTCCTTGCGCAGATCAACGATCCACGGACGATAATGAGCGAGCGCCGGATCCTTCTCCATGCCGGCATCGACGAACGCGTCGTCGACCCGGTTCAGCTCCAGCGGGAAGAACAGCAGGTGCGCGGAGATGTCGGTGAGCTTGGCCTGCACGTCGCCGAAGAACTTGCCGTTCGCGGCATTGGTCATGTCGGAATAATAGGTGAGGCCGGCGAAGGACGCGACGCGTCCCAGCAGATCCTCCAGCGCGTCCATTTCGCGCAGCGCGGTGGCGAGTCCGTGCTCGCCGACTGTGGTGGCGGCCTCGGTGAGCTTGCCCTTCCACTTCGCTTCGAAGGCCAGCGAATCCGTTTCCGCCCTCTGGAGGTCGGCGAGGAAGATCTCGGAAGTCTGCGAAGGATAGAGATGCGTGAGGTTCCAGAGCGGAAGATCGCCGAGTTCGGCCTGCGGGGTAGCGGCCGCGGCGGGCGCTGCCGACAGGACGCGGGCGGGTTGGAAATCTCTCGGCATGGTGGTCCTTCCTTTTCCGAACTGATCGAAGAGGGAGATGTAGTCAGTCGGGCCCGACGGGGCAAGCGTCGGCGCCCTCAAGGCCCGTGCACCAAAGCCCCAAACTTCGCTATCGAATTGATAAAATGCGAGCTTTTCTCAAAACTGGATGTTCAGTCCTTTCTGGCAGGCTCCCCCGCACCATGGATTGCAGACCGCATTCCGCCTAAAGCGCCAGAATGAATCCGGGAGCTCGAACTTGACCCCTCATATCCTTGTAATCGATGACGATGCCGCTCAGCGCCGCTCCCTCAAGGCAGCGATCGAGGCGCTGGGGCATGCGGTGCACGTCGCCGACAGCGATCAGGCCGGGCTCGAGGTGTTCCGCCGTCATCGCGACGAGATCGGGGCCGTGCTCGTCGATCTCTCGGCGCCCGAACGGGCGGGCAACGGGTTCCTGCGCGCACTCGGCGATCTGCACGCCAGTGTTCCGGTGATCGTCCAGACGTCGGAAGGTGCGACGCATCACGCCGTCGAGGCCATGCGGGCCGGAGCCTTCGACTTTCTCGTCAAGCCCTGCTCGATCGAGCGGATTGCCGCCGCGATCGACAGCGCGCTGAAGTTCACCCGCAGCGGCTCGCAGGGCAAGCCGGTTCGCCGCGCCCGCACCGGTACCGTCGGTTTCGGCGACATCGTCGCGGCCAGCGCGGCCATGGGGCGCGCCGTGGAGCTCGGCCGCCGGGCCGCGCAATCCGTCATTCCGGTCATGCTGGAAGGCGAGGCCGGTGTCGGCAAGGAAATGATGGCGCGCGCGATTCATGCGACCAGCGAACGTTCCGCCCGTCCCTTCGTCACCGTCAACTGCGCCATCATTCCGCACAGCCTGCTCGAGGGCGTGCTATTCGGCCAGGACGGTCCGGCAGGCCCCGGCGATTTTCCCGGCAAGTTCAGCGAAGCCGAGGGCGGCACGCTGTTCATCGAGGAGGTCAGCGAACTTCCCGCCCACGTGCAGACGCGGCTGCTCTCTGTCGTGCAGGGCGGCGAGATCGAGCCCGGTGCGGGAAAGCGCCCGCGCAAGGTCAATGTCCGGCTGATCCTCGCTACGAACAAGGACCTGATCGAGGAGGTCAAGGCGAGCCGCTTCCGCGAGGACCTCTACTACCGCCTCAACGTCTTTCCGATTACGATTGCCGCGCTGCGCCGCCGCAAGGAGGATATCCCACATCTGGCCCGCGCCTTCGTCGAGCGCTTCTCGTCAGAACAGCGTCTGCCGAAGCCTCTCGCCATCGATGCCGGCGCGCTGGCGCTCCTGACCGGCTACGACTGGCCGGGCAATACGCGGCAGCTGGAGAATGCAGTCTTCAGGGCGGTCGTCCTGGCGGACGGGCCGGTCCTCGGCGAGCGCGACTTCCCGCAGATCCGGACGCACATGGCCTCGGTCCGTGCATCGGGCGATACGGCCGGTACGCGCAGCGCGGGCGAGCCCGGACCCGTCACCGGTATGGCCGTCCAGGAAACCCCCGTGCCATCCCCGAGCCCGGCGCAGGTCACCGAATCGCCGGCGCCGTCCAGGGCCGCAGCACCGGGCGACATCTCCGCCAATGTGATCATCAGCACCGACGAAGCCGGCAATGTCCGCAAGCTTGCCGAGATCGAGGAGGAGCTGATCCGATTCGCGCTGAAGTTCTATCGCGGCCAGATGAGCCAGGTGGCACGCAAGCTCGGAATCGGCCGTTCGACCCTCTATCGCAAGCTCAAGGACTATGGAATCGACCCCGACGACCCGCAAAAGCACGCGGCATGATGCCGCGATCGTGCCCCATTGTTAACTGTTGGGTAAAGTTGTTCACTTACCTACGGCTAATCACTTGTTAGGCATACGTTCACTATATATGGATTGCTTGCGTGCGTGTGGCAGATTTGCCATGGTGTTACCGCATTTGGCAGTCATCTAAATAGGTGCGGGACGTAGTCTTTCGGACGGGGATTGAATTGCTGACAACGCATGATCGCAGCGCGCCTCTCGGCGGAATCGGGCGCAGTCCTCGGGCTGTGCGTACTCGGTTCTTCGCAAAGTCCGCCCTGTCGATTCTCGCACTGTTTCTGGTCAGCTGCATGATGCTCTTCGGCGCGGCCAGCAGAGCATCCGCCGAGACCCGCACTCTCAAGATCCATTTCGTCCATACCGGCGAGAAGGCGGCGATCACCTTCAAGCGCAATGGCCGCTACGACGCCAAGGGCCTGAAGCAGCTCAACTACATCGTGCGCGACTGGCGCCGCAATCAGCCGACCAAGATGGACCCGCGCCTGTTCGACCTCGTATGGGAAGTCTATCAGCGCTCCGGCGGCAGCGGCTACATCAACGTCGTCTCCGGCTACCGCTCGCCCGAAACCAATTCCATGTTGCGTTCGCGCTCCAAGGGCGTCGCCAAGGAAAGCCAGCATATGCGCGGCACGGCGATGGACTTCTACATTCCCGGCGTGCCGCTGAAGCGGCTCCGCGAACTGGGGATGAAGGCGCAGGCCGGCGGTGTCGGCTATTACCCCAATTCCGGTTCGCCCTTCGTTCACATGGACGTCGCCGGCGTCCGCGCCTGGCCGCGCATGTCGCGCCAGGAATTGGTCCGCCTGTTCCCCGACGGCAAGACCGTCCACATTCCTTCCGATGGCAAGCCCCTGCCGGGCTACCAGCAGGCGCTCGCCGAATACAAGAAGCGGCTGAGCTCCAACCAGATCCTGATCGCCGACGAAAAGTCGGGCGGCGGCAAGCGCAAGAACCTGCTGGCCATGCTGTTCGGCGGCGGCGACGAGGACGAAGAGGAAGACGTCATCGTTCCGGCCGAGCGTCCCGCCGTTGCGCCGCAGCCGGTCGTGACCGCGTCCGAACCGGTGATGATGGCGAGTGCGGCCCCGCCGCCGCCCCAGGCCGAACTGAGAATGCCGGAACCGACCGTCGCGCTCAATGCGCCGGTGCCGGCGGCCCGCCCATCTCTGACCCCGGCCGACAACAGCCTGGCCGTCGCGCTCTATTCGTCCGCCCGCAATCCGGCTGAGGACGCGTTGTCGCGGGTCGCGTCCGGCGAGCCCGCCGTCGAGGCCGGCGTGCCCGACCTGCAGGCCATGAAGATTCCCGTTCCCACGCTTCTTGGCCCACGCGGCATGAAGGGCGATGCGGATACCTCCGAGCTGATGACGGCCTCCGTCGATCCGGCCCTTGCCGGTGCGCAGGAAGGCGAGCTGGCCTCCGTGCCGGTTCCGGTCGCCCGTCCGGCCGTCGCCGAGGCCCTGCTTGCCGGTGCTGAAGGCGAGGCCGAGGCAGAGGCTGACGAGATCGAGCAGGCCATCCTTTCGCCGGAAGCCGCCGCCGCTCTCGAAGAAAGCAACATGCCGATGCCGGCAGAACGTCCGCAAGCCGCGGCCGCGAGCGCCGAGGCACCCGTGGCCAAGACGGCTCCCGTCGAGGTCGCATCGGTCAATCCGCAGGCGAAGCCCGCCGACCAGGATGAATTCGGCGACGGTTTCGACATGCCGAAGGCCGCTCCCGTCGATGGCATCGAGGCTGGCCTGCCGACCAAGGGCAAGCGTCCGAGTCAGGCGGAAGCCGAAAAGGCCCGCACGGCGATGACCGGCGGCCGTCTGACCGAAGACATGATTTCCTACTGGGCGCTCAACCAGGACCGCTTCGAAAAGGTCGAAAAGACCAACAAGGCGCCCCGCGTCGTCAGCCGCTCGCTGTCGGCTCCGACCGCAGCCTTGCCGGTCGGCTTCCAGCAAGGCACGGTCGCCGTCGATCCGAGCCGCTTCGGCGCTCCGTAAGTCCGGCGGTCCTCCAGACGATAGGCATGAAAAAACCCGCCGGGCGAACCGGCGGGTTTTTTCGTCTGAAGGCGATCGACCGGATTATTCTTCCGGCGGGGTCTCGATCATGCCGAGGGCATGCAGGTAGGTGTCGAGGATCAGGTCCTCTTCCATGCGTTCCTGCTCGTCCTTCTTGCGCAGCGCGATCACCTTTTTCAGGATCTTGGTGTCGAAGCCCATGGACTTGGCTTCGCCATAGACGTCCTTGATGTCGTCGGCGATGGTCTTCTTTTCTTCTTCGAGGCGCTCGATGCGCTCGACGAAGGCGCGGAGCTGGTCGCGGGCGACGCTGTGTGCGGCATCAGACATGGGCATTCTCCTTGAATAGCGGCAATTTCATTCGGTGGGGCTGACCTGCCGCGAAGCGCGGCTCGCGTCAAGACCTATCGTGCGAGCTTTTTCCGGCGCGCGGCTAAAATCCCGTCGTCGCCGGCTCGAGGGAGCGAAGGCCTTGTGCCAGGTCAGCCCTGTTCGGGATAGGGGCCGGTGCGCGACGCGTGGCGTTCGTAGCCGTGCAGGGCGGGATCGGCATTTAGGCTGTCGAAGATCGGGGCGAGCCGGTCGGCCCAGGCAGCCACGCCCGGATCGTGGCCGATCAGGTCCTGTCGAATCTCGAGCAGGGTGTGCGGGATGCCGGTCATCATGCAGTGGCGGTACATGGTGTCGCCCTTCAAGGCGCCGTCATAGGGCTCGTTGTCGCCGACGACGATATCGCCGGGCGCGCGCAAATAGCGGATCAGCGGCTCGACGGCGCGGTGGTCGGTATCCCACAGCACTGCGGCATGCCAGGGGCGGGGCACGCCCTTCCAGGCGGGCGTGAAGGAATGCAGCGAGAGAACCAGTGGCGCCTTGCCGGTCGCCTCGGCGGTCTGTGAGATCGTCCGGCTGACGGCATCGTGATAGGGCCGGTGGAACGTCTCGATACGGTGGTTCCATTCCTCTGCGCTGATCGGGTGATTGCCCGAGATGATCGCGCCGTCGGAGATCTTCATGATCAGAGTCGGATCGTCCTCGCCGCGGTTCGGGTCGATCAGCAAACGTGAAAAACAGCCGAGCACGGCGGGCACGTCGAGCCTTGCAGATAGCGTGCGGGTCAGCGCCTCAATGCCGATGTCGTAGGCGATGTGCCGGGAGAATGCGGTCTCGGGAAGACCCAGGCGGCCATAGCGCGCCGGCAGGCGGTTCATCGCATGGTCGGCGAGCAGCACGAGGCCGCGGTCATACCGACCGGGGAGGATTTCGAAAGGCGTGAAGTCTTGCATGGGGCGCTGCCAAAATGGGGGTGCGGGCTTGATGACATGGGGGAAAGACGAGCGCAAGCTTTCGCCCCGGCCACGTTTGTGCCAAGATCGCGGTCGATGGTTTATTTCACAAATATAATCGATTAGAATTGCGTTGACTTTCCTAGGCCATCATCGCAAGAAAGCAGTCGACGCACAAACATGGAGTTCCGGCGGAAACCGTGCTGAAGCAAGATAGAATTCCAAGCGCCCTGGGGAGCGCGCGTCATCTCAGACAATTTCTCATCGCCAGCGCATTGATTGCGCCGCTGTTCGCGGCAGGCGCCGCCCATGCCGAATTCAGGGTCTGCAACGGTACGCAGAACCTTGTCGGCGTGGCGATCGGCTACCGCGCGACCGAAGGCTGGATCACCGAAGGCTGGTGGCAGGTTCCGGCCTCCACCTGCGCGACGCTGATCGAGGGCGAGCTGCAATCACGCTATTATTATCTCTATGCCGAAGATGCTGCCCGCGGCGGACGCTGGACGGGCGACATCAACATGTGCGCCGCCGAGAACGAATTCAAGATCGTCGGCGTGCAGGACTGCTTCGCACGGGGCTACCAGCAGATGGGATTCAAGGAATACGACACGGGCCGTCAGGGCAGCTGGATGGTCCAGCTTTCCGATACGCCCGGCACGCAGGAAAGCCAGAACTGATGAAGCGTAATCGCAAAGTGAAGATCCTCGCAACGCTTGGGCCGGCCTCGTCCGACGAAGCGATGATCCGCAAGCTGCATGAGGCGGGCGCAGACCTGTTCCGCATCAACATGAGCCATGCGAGCCACGATGTGATGCGCAGCCTGATCGCCAAGATCCGGTCGGTCGAAGCCGAGTGCGGCCGCCCGATCGGCATTCTCGCCGACCTGCAGGGGCCGAAGCTGCGTGTCGGCAAGTTTGCCGACACCACGGTGGAACTGAAGCCGGGCCAGACCTTCACGCTCGACAACAAGGATGAGCCGGGCGACAATACGCGCGTCTTCCTGCCCCATCCGGAAATCCTCACCTCGGTGAAGCCGGGCCATCGCCTGCTGATCGACGACGGCAAGCTGCACCTGCGCGCTGAAAAGTGCGACGGCAAGAGCATCGTCACCACGGTCGTTTCCGGCACGAAGATTTCCGACCGCAAGGGTGTCAGCCTGCCGGATACGCTGCTCGCCGTCGGCGCCCTGACCGACAAGGACCATGCCGACCTCGACGCCGTGCTGGCGACCAATGAAGTCGACTGGGTGGCGCTTTCCTTCATCCAGCGCCCGGAAGACCTTGCCGAAGTGCGCAAGATCGCCCGCGGCCGCGTCGGCCTGATGTCGAAGATCGAAAAGCCGCAGGCGATCGAACGAATCGACGAGATCATCGAATTGTCGGACGCCCTGATGGTAGCCCGTGGCGACCTTGGCGTCGAAATGCCGCTCGAGGCGGTTCCCGGCCTGCAGAAACAGCTGATCCGCGCCTGCCGCCGCGCCGGCAAGCCGGTGGTCGTCGCGACGCAGATGCTGGAATCGATGATCTCGGCGCCGGTACCGACCCGCGCCGAAGTCTCCGACGTCGCGACCGCCGTGTTCGAAGGTGCCGATGCCGTCATGCTGTCGGCCGAATCGGCCTCCGGCCAGTACCCGGTCGAAGCGGTCTCCACCATGGCCTCGATCGCCCGCACGGTCGAGCGCGAGCCGCATTACCCCGGCATCATCTACGCCCAGCGCGCCCAGCCCGAAGCGACCGGCGCGGACGCCATCTCGCTCGCCGCCCGCCAGATCGCCGAGACGCTGAAGCTAACGTCGATCGTCTGCTACACCTCGTCGGGCAATACCGGGCTTCGCGCCGCGCGTGAGCGCCCCGAAGTGCCGATCATTGCCCTTTCGCCGGTCATCCAGACGGCGCGCCGCCTGTCGGTCGTATGGGGCCTGCATTGCGTCGTCTCGGAAGAGCCGACCGATCTCGACGACATGGTCAACCGCGCCTGCCGCATCGTCGTCGCCGAAGGCTTCGGCAAGCCGGGCGACCGCGTGATCATCTCGGCCGGCGTGCCGCTCGGAACGCCGGGCGCCACCAACATGCTGCGCATCGCCTATATCGGTTCGGACGGCCTGTCGGGTATCTGACGGCCAGCGCCACATCGACGTGTGAAAGCCGCCTCCGGGCGGCTTTTCTTTTGGACTGTGGGGAATGCGTCGGGTTCGTGCCGCCTACTGGCCGGCCTGCAAGCCGGGGGCAGTGGCCGGTGCGGCAACACGGGTTGCGGCCAGCTTCGGCTCCAGTTCCCGTGCCATGGCCTGCAGGTCGCGCGAGCGACCGGCGATCTTCTCGATCGCGGCGATGGCGAGGTCCCGGGCGGCATAGTCGGGCTTGTGGCCCAGCCCTTTGATCCAGACGAGTTCGGAGCCGGCAATGTCGCGCGCCAATCCGCGCGAATGGATCTCCTCCAGCACGATGTCGTCGCTGTCGCCGGTGACGATCACCGTCGGCGCGGTGATCTCGCGGTAGCGCGGCGCAAAGCGGGTGACGTAGCCCTGCAGGTTGGCGACGTCGGTGGCGTTGGCGCAGAAGGCGCCCGGGCGCAGCACGAGGGCAGGGGCCGTGTCGCCGACATAAGTCTCCGGCCGCGGGTTGGGGGCAAAGACGCCGCGGGTCGCCGCGTCGAGCCGCGCCATGCCGGCGTGGAGCGCAATGGTGTGGCAGAAGAGCGGGCCCACCACCGGCGTCGAGGCCAGATTGTAGTACCAGTCGACGCCGCCCGGCCAGGGATGCGTGGCCGGCGCGAGGAAGAGCAGCCCCGCAGTCTTTTCCGGATAGAGCACGCCGAAGCTCGCGGCGATCGCGCCGCCGAAGGAATGGCCGACGATGATGGCGCGATCGATGCCGCGTTCTTCCATCAGACGGGCGATGGCTGCGGCCTGGCCGTCCGGATAGGCGTTCTCCGATCCGCCGCGCTCGGAATAGCCATGGCCCGGGCGATCGACGAAGAGCAGTTCCGCACGACCGCGGAGGGGGCCGAGGAAGGTGGCGGCCTGGTCACGCAGATTGCCGCTCGCGCCATGAATGAAGACGATCGGCGGAAGCTCGGCTTCGGCGCCCGCCGGCACCTGCAGCGCGTTCATGGAATAGCCTCCGACATCGGTGAGCGTGCCGATATTGGCAGCGCCCGCCTCGATGGCGCGGGCGCGCAGCGCCGTGCCGGCCGCGGAGACCGAGGCGATGGCGACGAGGGAGGTGAGGGCGGTGAGCAGCATGGAGCGGATGCGGGCGGTTCGAGTCCGGGGCGGGCGAGCAGGGGCGACGGAGGGAGGGGCTGCGGATCGGCGGCGGAAGCGTTGGGAAATCACGTCCGGCTGCCGGCCAGTTTTTCCGAGAGCTTGGTGACGATCTCCTGGGCCTGGCGGTCGGCGGGGTAGATCTCGAGGTAGCGTTCCCAGGCCTTCAGCGCCATTTCCTCGCTGCCGCGCTCGCTGAGGATCGCCGCAAGGCCGGCCAGCGCGCCGAAATGGCGGGGCTCCAGCGCCAGCACACGATTAATGTCGGAAACCGCCTTCTTGTAATTGCCCATGGTGTAGTGGAGCGTTGCCCGCTGGTTCCAGGCGCCGATGAAGTCGGGTTTCAGCACGATGGCCTGGTCGAGAAAATCAAGTGCGGCGGCGTTGCGCTTTTCCGCGGCCGCCGTCAGCGCCCACTGCATCAGCAGGTCGACCGTCGCGCTGTCCGAGTCGTTCCACGTCTCCATCAGGTCTTCGGTGAGACGGTTGGCGGCTTCCGGATCGCGCTCACGCTTCAGTTCGGTGAGCAACGCGTCCACGCCCTTCGGTGCCTGGCCTGTTGCCGGCGAATCGAGCGACACGGTTTCCGAGGCGCCGTCCTGCGCCAGGGTAGGCAACCCGTGGGAGGTTGCGAGCAGCAGGAGGGTGATGAGTGGGGCACAAATACGAAAACGGCGCATGCGGATAAGGTAATCCGCTTGCGCCGGCTTTCAAACTCAATTCTTCGCTATCGACGATATTGGACCGCGAGGTCCCGTCAGGCGAAGAAGCAGCACCGCCCGAAGGTGGCGCCCATGCCTCAGCCCTGACGAGCCTTGAAGCGCGGGTTCTGCTTGTTGATGATGTATACGCGGCCCTTGCGGCGAACCAGACGGTTGTCGCGATGACGGGCCTTGAGCGCTTTCAGCGAGTTCTTGATCTTCATTTTACTGGTCCGCAAAGGTTATCGGCGAATGGTTCACCCGCCATTGTCTCGATCAATCAAAAGCGCGCTACGGGGCGCGCTCTTAAAGGGTTGGTGGCAGATACTCCGTCCCGACCCTTCGTGTCAACCGGCCCCGCCCTGATTCAACGGCGAGAACCCGGATTTTTCCGGCTTTTTCAGCCCTTGGCGCGCGTAATTTGGGTGACGTGACCCATCTTGCGGCCGGGCCGGGCTTCGGTCTTGCCGTAGAGATGGACCAGCGCCTGCGGCCTGGAAAGCCACATGGGAACGTCGTCCAGGTCGTTGCCGATCAGGTTGGTCATCACGCAATCGGAATGGCGCGCCGTGTCGCCGAGCGGCAGACCGGCGATCGCGCGGATGTGCTGTTCGAACTGCGAAACCACGCAGGCCGCTTCCGTCCAGTGGCCGGAATTGTGGACGCGCGGGGCGATCTCGTTGGCAACCAGGCTGCCGTCGGGCAGCACGAAGAATTCGATTCCCACCACGCCAACATAGTCGAGGGCGGCCAGAAGCTTGCCGGCCGATTCGTGCGCGGCTGCAGCCGTCTCCGAACCGATTCGCGCCGGAAGGGTCGAGGTGTCGAGAATGCCGTCGCGATGGACGTTCTCGGCCGGATCGTAGGCTGCGACCGTCCCGTCGATGGCGCGCGCCGCGATGATCGAGATCTCGCGCTCGAAGGGCACGAAGCTTTCGAGAATCAGCGGCACGTTGCCGAGCGCGGCGAAGGCGCCGTCCGGTCTGTCTGCCGGCGAGCGGAAGACCCGCTGTCCCTTGCCGTCATAGCCGAGCCGGCGGGTTTTCAGCACGCCCTGTCCGCCGAAATCGGCAAGGCCAGCTTCGAGCTCTTCCTGGCTGTCGACGGCATGAAAGCGGGCGGTCGGGATGCCGCAACCGTTGAGGAAGCGCTTTTCCGTCAGCCGGTCCTGGGCGACTTCCAGCGCGCGCGGCGGCGGATAGACCGGCACGTTGCGGGCCAGCGTTTCCGCGGCCTCGACGGGCACGTTCTCGAATTCATAGGTGACGATGTCGCAGGCGGCGGCAAGCTCGGCGAGCGCCAGCGGGTCGGCATAGGCTGCGGTGATCTGGCTGTTGGCGACCTGGGCAGCGGGGCAGCCGGCCTGCGGCTCGAGAATCACGGTGCGGAAATTCAGGCGCGCGGCGGCTATGGCGAGCATGCGGCCGAGCTGTCCGCCGCCGATGATGCCGATCGTGCGGGCGCTCATGGGGTTTCGTCCATCGGGTATTCGGCAACCGCGGCGCTCTGCCGCGCGCGCCATTCGTCGAGCCGTTCGGCAAGGTCCTCGTCATGCAACGCCAGCACGGCGGCGGCTAGCAGGGCGGCATTGACGGCACCAGCCTTCCCGATGGCGAGCGTTCCGACCGGAATGCCGGCCGGCATCTGGACGATGGAGAGCAGGCTGTCCTGGCCGGAAAGCGCCTTCGACTGGACCGGAACGCCAAAGACCGGCAGTGGCGTCATGGCGGCGGTCATGCCCGGAAGATGGGCCGCGCCGCCGGCACCGGCGATGATGACCTGGAAGCCCTCGTCGCGGGCGCCCTTGGCAAAGGCGACCAGTCGGTCTGGGGTGCGGTGGGCCGAAACGATGCGCGCCTCGTAGCCGACGCCCAGCACGTCCAGCGTATCGGCGGCGTTCTTCATGGTTTCCCAGTCGGACTGGCTGCCCATGATGATGGCGACGGGCGGGCGTTTTTCGGTCATCGTGGCGGTCCTTGCCTGTTCACGCGATGATGTCGGGGATGATCTGGTCCTCAAGGGAGGTCATCTTGTCCTTGATTCCCAGTTTCTTCTTCTTCATCCGCTGGATTCTCAAGGCGTCGCAGCCGGTGACGATCATGGCATTGATGGCGGCGTCATAGTCCTCGTGCTCCTGCCGGAGCCGCGCGAGCGCCAGCCGAATGTCCGCCTGTTCCTGATCGGCCATTAGTGTGTCCCCATTCTCGCTTTCAACGTATCCATTTTGTGGGATGCGTCCAAGATTCGCGCAAGCTCCTATCACCAAATACTGGTAACGGGAAGTTATCCCTGTCAGCGAATTTGCCGCGCTTTCTCCCCTATTTCGCCTTCGACAAAACCCATTCTTCGTGTCACATTACTTTCGCAAAGCCTGAAACTCCAGCGTTGTGAGGGCTGGAGGTAGGCTATAGGAAGGACGTGTCAAATGACCATGCAGGCTCATCTTGAATCGCTCGAAAAGAAGCACGGTGCTCTTGAGGAGAAGCTCCATACCGCTCTTACGTCTCCCTCCATCAACGACCAGCACATCGCCGAACTGAAGCGCCTCAAGTTGCGTATCAAGGACGAAATGGAGCGCCTCAGGGCGTCGACCAGACACTGATTTTCCCATGCACGCCGGCCGGAGATCGCCTCAAGGCAGATTGCGGCCGGCGGAAAATCCACTGAGAATTCGTGAGATCAATGCCCCGGAAGCCAGAGCGGTTTTCGGGGCTTCTTTTTGCCTTGGCGGGGAGGTTAGGACCAGAACTGGTCAAGCCACATGTTGAGGCGGTCGAAGCCCGGGCGGTTGACCGAATAGATCCGCCGCGTGCCCTCCGACGTGACCGTCACGAGATTGCAGTCGAGCAGGGCCTTGAGGTGCTGGGAGACGGCGGGCCGGCTGATCGGCAGACCGCTGGCCAGTTCGTTGACCGTTCTCGGTGCGCGCCGCAACACCTCCAGCAGGTGCCGGCGGTGCGGGTCGGCGATCGCGACGAAAGGGTCCAGGTTCGACATGGCCTCAGGTTACGTCAATCTCGGGGTTCCGGCAAGCGCGTTGTGCAGTGCAGCAAAAGCTTGGCGCCCGCCGTCCGCCTATAGTCCCGTGATCCCGTCATAAAGCAGCTTGCTGCCGGCGATCAGCACCATGGAATACATCAGCGGGTAGAAGAGTGCAGGCTTCAGATAGTGCACGAGCCGGGCACCGATGAGGGTAGAAACGAGCGCGATCGGCAGAAGCGTCGCCGACAGCGACAGGTTCGCGGCGCTAAGTTCCCCGAGCGCGAAATAGGGCAGTACCTTGACCGCGTTCATGATGGCGAAGAAGCGGGTGCTGGTGCCGGTATAAGAAAGCGGGTCGAGGCGCAGCGGCAGGGTGTAGATCTGGAACGGCGGGCCGCCCGCATGGGCGACGAAGCTGCCATAGCCGGACAGCGTGCCCCAAAGGGTCGCCGCGACGGGCCGCTCAGGCGCGGCCTCGGGCGGCGCCTTGGAAGAGGTGCGGGCGGCCTCGATGAAATAGCGCAGGGCGAAAAGCACGGAAATGCCGCCGAGCAGCAGGCGCATGACGTTAACCGAAACATAGGCGGAGGTCGCCCAGCCGATCGCGATGCCGAGAATGCCGCCGGGCAGCATGGCCAGCAGGGTAGGGCGGTTGTTGTGGCGTCGCCAGGCCCACAGCGCCACCGCATCCATCACCAGCAGGATCGGCAGGAAGATCGCCGCCGCCTGCATCGGCGGCACGACCATGGCGAGCAGGGGCACGCCGATCAGGGCGAAGGCACCGCCCAGGCCGCCTTTCGACAGGCCGACGAGGGCCACGGCGGGAATGGCCGCGGCATAGAACAGCAGATCGGGACTCATTTGTTTCGGTTGATCCTTTCGAAGGACCGGTCTATCGGATTTACTCACGCAAAACGAGGGAGGAACGCGGAGAAAGCTGCGTCCTTCCGGAAACGGAATCACTCATGACCAGTCCCGAAGATCGCTGCCGCCTCGTCCTGATCGTTCCCGACATCGCCGACGCCGAGGAAAAGGCGCGCGTGGTCGGCGATGCGCTGAAGGGTGGCGACGTCGCGTCGGTCATCATCCCGCAATACGGCCTTGATGACGCGGCCTTCCAGAAGCATGCCGAACTGCTCGTGCCGCTGATCCAGGATGCCGGGGCTGCTGCCCTCGTCGTCGACAACAGCCGCGTTGCCGGGCGGGTCAAGGCCGACGGCCTGCACATCAGCGGCAATGCGGCGGCGCTTGCGGATGCGAAGGAAAATCACGCGCCGAAGATGATCGTCGGCGGCGGCAATGCCATGGACCGGCACCATGCGCTGGAGATCGGCGAAGTACAGCCCGACTATATCTTCTTCGGCAAGCTCGACGGCGACATAAAGCCGGAGGCGCACTCGAAGAACTTGGCGCTCGGCGAATGGTGGTCGTCGATGATCGCCATTCCCAGCATCGTCATGGGCGGCCAGGATCCGGCTTCCGCGCTTGCCGTCGCCGAAGCCGGTGTCGAATTCGTGGCGTTGCGCGAGGCGGTTTTCGCCGATCCGGCGCTTGCGGCGACGGTCGTCGCACGGGTGAATGCGGAGCTTGACGAAAAAGCGCCACGGTTTGAAGATTGATACGCATCATGCGCTCAAGTCTTCTCCATCGGCCCGTGCTCTTTGCCCTCGCCGCGTGCCTCGCAGCCAGCGTCGCCGTGCCGGGTTCCCCGCACGCGCAGCAGGCCTTCGATCGTCCGCCGATGCGGCCTCTCGCGCCGTCCGACGTGCGGGTTCTGGAGCGCGGCGATCAGCCGGCGCCATCCGACGGCACGCTCGACCGTAGCGCGCGTCCGGGTTCCGAGGCTGCGGAAAAGCGGGAAGCGGCCGAAGGCGAGACGGAGCCGCAGGGCATCAACATCTATGCCCGCATGGGCGCTCCCCTGCCGGACCTGCCGCCCGAACCGGAATACAAGGGCAAGGTCGACGAGGCCTATGGCGCCTTCCAGCGCGGCTTCTTCCTGACCGCCGTCGACAAGGCCCTGCCGCGCGCCCAGCTCGGCGATCCGGCGGCGCAGACCCTGCTTGCCGAACTCATGGACCGGGGCCTCGGCATCAAGAAAGATCTGAAGGGCGCCGCCTTCTGGTATGGCCAGGCGGCCGCCGGCGGCGATCCGGCCGCCATGTTCAAGTACGCAATGCTGCTGATGGAAGGCAAGGTCGTCCCGCACGACAAGGCCAAGGCCGACGAATACATGCGCAAGGCGGCGGATGCAGGCAATGGCTCGGCGCAGTTCAACTGGGCACAGACCCTGGTCGCCGACAATCCCGGCCCCAAGGGACTGTCGCTCGCCTTGCCCTATTACGAGAAGGCGGCCGAAGACGGCATCGCCGACGCGCAATACGCCGTGGCACAGATCTACGAATCGCTGAAGGATCTGCCCGAGGAGAAGCGCAGCAAGGCGCGCTATTGGCTCGAACGGTCGGCCAAGGCGGGCTTCGACACCGCCCAGCTCGACATTGGCATCTGGCTGGTCAACGGCATCGCCGGCGAGCGCAACTATGACGAAGGCTTCCGGTGGCTGAACGTCGCCGCCAATCGCGGCAATGTCATCGCGCAGAACCGGATTGCGCATCTCTACATCAACGCGCTCGGCACGCGTCCGGACCCGATCGAGGCCGCCAAGTGGTATGTCCTGTCCCGACGGGCGGGCCTCAAGGACCCGGCGCTAGAGGACTTCTATCTCGGGCTGACCGACGAAGAGCAGAAGAAGGCGATCGACGCGGCGAACAAGTTCCGGCGCGGCTGACGGTGGCTGCAGCCGCGAGGGGGTGGGCGTGGACAATGTCGAACTTTTTCAGCGCCTCGGCCTCGCCATCGCGATCGGCGCAGCCGTCGGGGTCGAGCGCCACTGGCGTGAACGCGACGAGCCGGAAGGCGCCCGCACGGCCGGCATCCGCACCTTCACCATGTTCGGCATGGCCGGCGGGGTCGCCGGACTGATCGAAAGAAGCTTCGGCGTCGCGTCGGGCTATCCGGGTATCGCGCTCACCGGCTTCCTGATCGCCATCGCCACCGTCATGGCCGTCTTCGAGATGCGCGAGGCGATCGCGGAAAAGTCCTACAGCGTCACATCCGTCATCGCCGCCATCCTGACGTTCGGGCTGGGCGCGCTTGCGGCGCTGGGCGACATGGCGCTTGCCTCGGCCGGCGGTGCTGCGCTGATCACCATCCTGGCGAGCCGCGAATTCCTGCATGCGGCGATCCGGCGCCTGCAATGGATCGAACTGCGCTCGGCGGTCATCCTGCTCGCCATGACCTTCGTGCTCCTGCCGATCATTCCCGATACGCCCTACGGACCGTTCGGCGGGGTGTCGCCCAAGAGCATCGTGCTGCTCGTCATCATGCTCGCCTCGATCTCCTTTGCCGGCTATGTCGCGGTGAGGATGTTCGGCTCGACCCGCGGCGACGTGCTGGCCGGCGCGATCGGCGGCTTGGTCTCCTCGACCGGCACCACCGTCGCCTTTGCCCGCCGCAGCCGCGCCGGGGAGGCGGGGCTCACCCTGATTGCCGGCGCGATCAGTGCCGGTGCCGTATCGCTGCTGCGCACGGCCTTGCTGGTCGCGACACTTGCGCCGGCTCTGTTGCCGGCCCTCCTGTGGCCGCTGATAGTCGGCGCCGGGGTGCTGGCGTTCTACGCCCTGATCTTGGCGCGCCGTCATCAGGCGGCCGGAGGGTCGGGCGTGCCGGCCAATCCGTTTGAACTCGCGGCGGTGGCCAGGATGGCCTTTCTGCTTGCGGGCGTCGCCTTTCTGGCGCGGGCCGCGAGCCAGCAGTTCGGCGATGCCGGCCTGATTTTCGTCTCCGCTCTGTCCGCCCTGGCCGACGTCGATGCCGCAACCGTCACGGTCGCAGGCCTGTTGCCGAAGCTGGATGCCGGCCTGGCTGCGCAGGCGATCGGCATTGCGGTGCTGACCAACATGGCCGCCAAGGCCGTCTATGCGAGCCTTTTCGGCAGCCTGCGGTTTTCCCTGCACCTGTGGGCGGCGACCCTGCTCTCCGGTGCCGCCTCCCTTGCCGCCTGGGCGCTCAGCGGCATTGTCTAAGCGTGCCGGTCACGCCCCATGCGGCGATACCCCTTGAATTCCGGCTGTTTTTGTGGTCTTGAACCGCCCAAACCGCAGCCGCGATCCATCGCGCCGCTCCTGCCGCCGTCGCCCGGCGCATGCCGCACTTCAAGGAAACCCTAAATGGCCCGTTCAGCACTCCTCAATGTCATGGTTCAGTCCGCGCTCAAGGCGGGCAAGTCCCTGGCGCGCGATTTCGGCGAGGTGCAGAACCTGCAGGTTTCGGTCAAGGGTCCGAGCGACTTCGTCTCGCAGGCCGACATCAAGGCCGAGAAGATCGTGCGCGACGAGCTGCTGAAGGCACGTCCGACCTATGGCTTCCTCGGCGAGGAGAGCGAAGAGATCAAGGGCACGGACGGCGCGCATCGCTGGATCGTCGACCCGCTCGACGGCACGACGAACTTCCTGCACGGCATTCCGCAGTTCGCCGTCTCCATCGCGCTCGAACGCAATGGCGAAGTCGTCGCCGGCGTCATCTTCAATCCGGCCACCGACGAACTCTACACCGCTGAAAAAGGCGGCGGAGCCTTCCTCAACGACCGCCGCATCCGGGTCGCGGCCCGCAAGGTGCTGTCCGATTGCGTCATCGGCTGCGGCATTCCGCATCTCGGCCGGGGTGCGCATGGCAAGTTCCTGATCGAACTGCGCCACGTCATGGGCGAAGTCGCCGGCGTGCGCCGCATGGGCGCTGCGGCGCTCGATCTCGCCTATGTGGCAGCCGGACGGCTCGACGGTTTCTGGGAAGCCGAGCTCAACCCTTGGGACATGGCGGCCGGCCTGCTACTGATCCGCGAGGCCGGCGGCTTCGTCAGCGACATGCACGACGGCACCGACATGTTCCACACCGGCACCGTCGTTGCCGGCAATGAATATATCCGCAAGCAGTTGATCGAGGCGATTGCGCGGCCGATCCCCAAGGCCTGAGCCTGTACACAGCCGTCGATCCTGATCGGCGGCTTTTAGCTTCAATTCGTCGCAATTTTCCACTAGCCTCCGGCGCACAGATTACCGGAGGCTACGGACGACATGGCGAAAGTTAAGCTGGCGGATTTGGAGGCGGCGGAAGCCGCGCCGGGCGAATACGGTCACAAGCTCTCCAGCCCTATGCCCTTCTTCACGACGATGGTGATCTTCCTGATCATCGTCGGTTTCATCGCCGCCATTCTCTATCGCCAGGCGCATGCGGCGTTCATCACCAATCCGGGCCTCAACGGCCTGATCCTCGGGGTTCTGGCGGTCGGCATCGTGCTGGTGTTCAACCACGTGCTGGCGCTGCGGCCCGAGGTTCGCTGGTTCAATTCCTTCCGTGCCGCCGGTCATGCCGACAAGGTCGGCCGCGATCCGCGGCTGCTGGCGCCGATGCGGGCGCTGATCGGCGGCCGCCGTTCGATGGCGATCTCGACCACGGCGCTGCGTTCCATCCTTGATTCGATCGCCACGCGCCTCGACGAATCACGCGACACCTCGCGCTATCTGATCGGCCTCCTCGTCTTCCTCGGTCTGCTCGGCACGTTCTGGGGCCTGCTCGGCACGATCGCCTCGATCAGCGAGGTCATCCAGTCGCTCGATCCCGGGGCGGGCGACAGTGCCGACGTGCTGCAGGCGATGAAGACAGGCCTGACCGGGCCGCTGTCGGGCATGGGCACGGCGTTCTCGTCCTCGCTGCTCGGCCTTTCCGGCTCGCTCATCCTCGGCTTTCTCGACTTGCAGGCGGGACGCGCGCAGAACCGGTTCTATACCGAGCTGGAGAACTGGCTTTCCTCGGTGACGGACGTCGATTCCGACATCGCAGCGCCCGCGGGCGCCCTGACCGGCGTGCCGGCGGAAGACATCAAGCGGCTGGTCGACCAGCTGGCAAAGATCGCCAACCGGGAGAATGCCGGCGGCAGCGACCGTTCGGTGGCCGCCATTGCAGGCCTCGCCGAGGGCATCCAGGGGCTTGTAAAGAACATGCGCAACGAGCAGCAGATGCTGCGCGACTGGATCGAGGCGCAGCAGGAAGACGCGCGCGCCATGCGCAAGACGCTTGAAAAGCTGAACGACAAGATGGGCGGGGGCAAGTAGCCATGGCGCTCGGCCGCAACCGCCGCCGCGACAGGGGCGTGGACTACTGGCCGGGCTTCGTCGACGCGCTGTCGACGCTGCTCCTGGCGATCATGTTCCTGCTCACGGTCTTCGTGCTGGCGCAGTTCATCCTCAGCCGTGAGATCACCGGCAAGGACGAAGTGCTCAACCGGCTGAACAGCCAGATCGCCGAACTGACCCAGCTGCTGGCATTGGAGAAGAGCGGCAAGCAGGATCTCGAGGATACGCTCGCCACATTGCAGTCTTCGCTCTCCGTTTCCGAAAGCGAACGCAGCCGGCTGCAGCAACTGCTCGACGCCGGCTCCGGCTCGACGGACGCCGCTAACCAGAAGCTCGGGCGCCTGACCCAAGAACTCGATGCGGAAAAGCAGGTGAGCGAGCGAGCGATGAGCCAGATCGACCTGCTCAACCAGCAGATCGCCGCCCTTCGTGCGCAGATCGCCGCCGTAGAGGAGGCCTTGCAGGCGTCGGAAGCGCGCGACCAGAATTCGCAGGTGAAGATCGCCGACCTCGGCCGGAGGCTCAATGTCGCGCTGGCGCAGCGCGTCCAGGAACTCAACCGCTATCGCTCCGACTTCTTCGGCCGGTTGCGGGAGATCCTCTCCGACCGGGAGAACATCCGCATCGTCGGCGACCGCTTCGTCTTCCAGTCGGAAGTCCTGTTTCCTTCCGGCGGCAACGTGCTCAATCCGGAGGGCGAAGTCGAGATGGCCAAGCTTGCGAGCGCTTTGCTCGATCTCGCCAAGGAAATCCCGCCGGAGATCAACTGGGTGCTGCGCGTCGACGGCCATACCGACAATGTGCCGCTCAGCGGCTCGGGCCGCTATGCCGACAACTGGGAGCTCTCGGCCGCGCGCGCCATCTCCGTCGTCAAATATCTGATCTCCAAGGGCGTCCCGTCCAATCGCCTGGTGGCCGCCGGATTCGGCGAAAACCAGCCGATCGCCGAGGGCGACAGCGTGGAGGCCCGCGCCCAGAATCGGCGTATCGAACTCAAGCTCACCGAGCGCTGACCGGCCTCACTGCGCATTAGCAGAAGTGCTGGGTTGTGCGATTCCTTACGTGCCCGTAAAAGTAAGAAAAGCAAGGGCATTCGAGGGGGAGTCCGGATGAACTACGATGTGCTGGTAATCGGGGCGGGTCTGGCCGGACTCGTGGCTGCCACCGAAGCCGCCCAACGCGGTCTGAAGGTCTGCGTGCTGGATCAGGAGGGGGAGCAGAATCTCGGCGGTCAGGCCTTTTGGTCGCTCGGAGGCCTGTTCTTCGTCGACAGTCCCGAACAACGGCGCCTCGGCATACGCGACAGCTTCGATCTGGCCCGGCAGGACTGGTTCGGTTCGGCTGGGTTCGATCGCGTCGAGGACTACTGGCCGCGCCATTGGGCCGAGGCCTATCTCGAATTCGCCGCCGGCGAGAAGCGCGACTGGCTGCATCGTCAGGGCATGCGCTGGTTTCCCGTCGTCGGCTGGGCCGAGCGTGGCGGCTCGCTTGCCGACGGTCACGGCAATTCGGTGCCGCGCTTCCATGTCACCTGGGGCACCGGTCCGGCCGTGCTCGCCCCCTTTATCCGTCGGGCGCGCACCGCCGAGCAGAATGGCGGTCTTGTCTTCCGCTTCCGCCACCAGGTCGACCAGCTCATCCGCACCAATGGTGCGGTGACGGGCGCGCGCGGCAGCATTCTTGCGGCCGATCCGGCACCGCGTGGTGCCGCGACATCACGGGCCGTGGTCGGCGAATTCGAGCTGACGGCCGGGGCCGTGATCGTCTCGTCGGGCGGCATCGGCGGCAATCACGACCTGGTGCGCAAGAACTGGCCGACCGAGCGTCTCGGGCCGCCGCCGAAGTCGATGGTCGCGGGCGTGCCGCAATATGTCGACGGGCGCATGCTGGACATCGCCCGGGCGGCCGGGGGAGAGATCATCAACAGCGACCGCATGTGGCACTATACCGAGGGGCTGCGCAACTTCGATCCGATCTGGCCGAACCACGGTATTCGCATCCTGCCCGGTCCCTCGTCCTTATGGTGCGACGCAAGCGGCAACCGCTTTTCCGCGCCGGCCATGCCCGGCTTCGACACGCTGGCGACGCTGAAGGCGATCCGCGCCAAGGGCGAGGAATACAGCTGGTTCATTCTCAACAAGGCGATCATCAAGCGGGAATTCGCGCTGTCCGGCTCGGAACAGAACCCCGACCTCACCGACAAGAACATCCGGCTGCTGTTGAAGCGTCTCGGCAAGAACCCGCCGGGTCCGGTCCAGGCCTTCATGGACAAGGGCGAGGATTTCGTCGTGCGCGACACGCTCGAAGACCTTGTCGTCGGCATGAACGAACTCACCGGCGAGCACCGGATCGGGATCCACCATCTGCGCAGCCAGGTGGAGGCGCGCGACCGCGAGATCGACAATACCTTCAGCAAGGATGCCCAGGTGACAGCCATCCGCGGGGCGCGCCACTATCTCGGCGACCGGCTGATGCGCACGGCCAAGCCGCATCGGCTGCTGGATTCCAATGCCGGCCCGCTGATCGCGGTGCGGCTGCATATCCTCACCCGCAAGACGCTGGGTGGCCTGCACACCGATTTATCGTCGCGGGTGCTGGACGACACCAACAAGCCGGTTCCGGGGCTCTATGCCGCGGGCGAGGTGGCGGGCTTCGGCGGGGGCGGGGTCCACGGCTACAACGCGCTGGAAGGCACGTTTCTCGGCGGCTGCCTGTTCTCCGGCCGGATCGCCGGCCGCTCTGTCGGAGCCTGAGGGCCCCGACACGAACGGCCGGGTACTACTCGGTGGCCGGCGCGGTGAAATCGCGTCCGCCGGTCTCGAACTGCAGCCGCGCCAGCTTGGCGTAGAGGCCGCCTTCCTGAATCAGGCTGTGATGGGTGCCTTCCTCGACGATCCGGCCGTCGTCCAGCACGAGGATGCGATCGGCTTTGAGCACGGTCGCCAGCCGATGGGCGATGACGATGGTCGTGCGGTTCTGCATCAGGCCGTCCAGCGCCGTCTGCACCAGGGTTTCGCTTTCCGCATCGAGCGCCGAGGTCGCTTCGTCGAGAAGCAGCAGCGGTGCATCGCGCAAGAGCGCTCGGGCAATGGCGATGCGCTGGCGTTGACCGCCGGAAAGCGTGATGCCGCGTTCGCCGACCTGGGTGTCGAAGCCGTTCTCCAGCCGCAGGATGAACTCGGTGGCCTGGGCCGCTTCCGCCGCGGCTTCGACCATCTGCCGCGTCGCGTTCGGCGAGCCGAAGGCGATGTTGTCGTGGATGGACGAGGCGAAGATCGTCACGTCCTGGGGTACGATGGCGATGCGGGCGCGCACCTCTTCGGGATCGGCCTCGCGGACATCGACGTCGTCGATCCGAACCGTGCCGCTGACCGCATCGTAGAAGCGCAGGATGAGAGAGAAAACCGTGCTCTTGCCGGCGCCCGAAGGGCCGACGATCGCAACCGTTTCGCCCGGTTCCACCCGGAAGCTGAGACCCTTCAGCGCCGACTTGGAAGCGCTCGAAGGATAGGCGAAGTGCACGTCGCCGAAGCTTACACGGCCCAACGGCGGCTTCGGCAGGTGGGTCGGATTGGCGGGAGCGGCGACCTGGGAAATCTCCTGCAACAGCTCGCCCAGCCGTTCGGCGGCACCGGACGCCTGGGAAAGCTCGCCCCAGACCTCGGACAGGGTTCCCATCGAGCCTGCGGCGATCAGCGAGTAGAGCAGGAACTGGCCGAGCGTACCGGCCGACAGCGTACCGGCAAGTACGCTCTGGGCGCCGAACCAGAGCACCGCGACGATGCTGCCGAAGACCAGCGTGATGGCGACGCCGGTCAGCAGCGCGCGCGACTTGATGGCGGCGCGGGCCGCTTCATAGGCCTGTTCGACCGAGGCGCCGTAGCGCTCGGTGGCGATGCCCTCGGCATTGAAGGCCTGGACGGTCCGGGCCGCGCCGATCGTCTCGCCGGCAAAGGCCGAAGCTTCGGCCAGCGTGTCCTGCGCGGCGCGCGAGCGGCGGCGCACGGAGCGGCCAAAGGCGACCAGCGGGAAGACGATGATCGGGATGGCGGCCAGCACGAGGATCGACAGCCGCGGGCTGGTATAGATCATCATGCCCATCGCACCGAGACAGAGGATGGAATTCCTGAGCGCGAGCGAGGCGGTCGCGCCGACGGCGGACTTGATCTGCGTCGTGTCGGCGGTCAACCGCGAGACGATCTCGCCCGACTGATTGACGTCGAAGAAGGCGGGCGAGAGACGGGTCACATGGGCGAAGACGTCGCGGCGCAGATCGGAGACGACGCGCTCGCCGATGGTGATGACGAAGTAGTAGCGCATGGCGCTGGCGATCGCGAGAACGATGGCGAGCACCGCCATCATGCCGAAATAGTTGTTGATGAAGGCGCCGTCGGCGGCGCTGAAGCCGTGATCGACCATGCGGCGCACGGCGAGCGGCAGGGCGAGCGTCGTGACGGCGGCCAGACCGAGGAAGAACAGGGCACCCGCGACCAGCTTGCGATAGCGCATGACATAGGGAAAGAGCCGCGACAGGGGCTTGAGGGAGCGGCGTTTCGACTGTTCGGCTTCGGTGATTGCGGACACTATTTACTTCTCCGGCCCGCCTTGCGGGCTTTCGTGCCATGGCACTTGTTATCCTTGCGCCCTTCATGTATAGGCACCGCATCGAATTGGGAAGCCGTGGCCTGTTCGGACATCGGCTTGGTTTATTGAATAGGTCTCCATGACGCAATCGCGACATTTGGACCCTCCGGCACAGCAGGAAGATCGCAATGAAGGCTGATATCCATCCCGACTACCACGTCATCAAGGTTGTCATGACCGACGGCACCGAATACGAAACCCGTTCTACCTGGGGTTCGGAAGGCGCAGTCATGAACCTCGAAATCGACCCGAACTCGCATCCGGCCTGGACCGGCGGCAACCAGCAGCTGATGGACCGCGGCGGTCGTCTCTCGAAGTTCAAGAAGCGTTTCGGCGGCCTCGGCCTCTGATCGATCCTCGATCGATCGTTTTCATCAAAGCCCGGCTCGTCCGGGCTTTTTTGTTGCCCGGATTCTGCCTCACGCGCATCGCCGGCGGACAAGAAAATGCCCGGCGATGCGTGAGCATGCCGGGCCAAAGAAGTGCTGATGCGAAGTCGGGATGTCAGTTGAGATTGAAGGCCGTGCGCAGCAGATCGAGCTGGGCCTGGACGCTGTTCTCGTTGTCCGGCACGACCGGGGTATCGGCCGGGCGATAGATCTCACGGTCGAGCAGGGCGATACGGTTCTGCAGGCGCAGCGAGCGCTCGACGAGGTCACGGAAGGTTTCCGGCAAATCGTTCCAGCCCGGAGCCTGGCGATCGACGTTGAAGCCGTCGAGGCGAACCTTGCTCTTTTCCGACAGGACCTGATCACGGCTCATCTCGCCGTTGTTGACGGCGCGCTGCAGCAGCAGCCACGAGGCCATCTGCATCAGGCGGGTGGTGAGGCGCATCGATTCGGCGGCGTAGAGGACCGAGGCCATGCGCGGCAGGACCTTGGCGGCAGCGCGACCGGGGCCGTCGAGATAGGCAGCGGTCTCTTCGACCAGGCCCATGCCTTCGGCGTAGGTTGCCTTGAACTGCGTCGAAGCAGCGGCACGGCCGGCAAAGCTCACAGTGTTCAGTCCGAGTTCAGACATCGGTTCACCCTTGAATTACGCATCACTTTAACTGGGTAACGGCGTGGACGCTGTCTTGTTCCTGCCGCTTTTCATGGCCGTACGATGATACCAATACCCCAAATGCGCAAGCCGTTTATTAAAGAAGGGTTAATTCCCACAATTTTGGATATAGGGATGCCGAGAACATAAAAAAAGAGCCGCAAAAGCGGCTCTCAAGGTAAAACAGGGAGAAAAATCAGACTTTCGCCACACGGTGAAACTGCCTGAACCCGGCAGAACCGGATGACTCACAATCGCATATAACGCTTAACAGATGGTAAACATGAAGCGGAAAATGCGATAGATTCCGAAATTGGGCGAAAATACGCCGACAATACATGCGTTATACTTTGGGTTTGAAGAAGCTATCCGCCGCCCGTTTTCCCGCTTCCTTGCGAACGCGTTCCGCATCCAGCCGTTCGATTTCCCCGCGCAGCAGGTCGATTCGGGCCTGCAATTCCTCCGCCGACAGGGCGGAAAGATCGCTGCCGATATCGTGGGCCACCGGCTTCTTCGGGCGTTCGTCGTCGAAGATCATGATCTCGATTCTCCGGTTACGGGTGATTCGTTCGAATCAGCCTCCTCTGCATGCGGCGGAAGCGGGGCTGCGCGCGGGTCGAGACTGAGGCTTTCGGGCGTGCTCATCGGCGAGGCGGAGACCGGCATGTTCGGCACGTTGTCGCGTTCGGCGTAGGGAATGGCGGCGCGCAGGCGGCTGCGGTAGATCGCATAAGCCGTCAGCAGTACATGGGCGACGGCGGTGACGGCGAAGAGGGCGTGGGGGCCAAGTTCGGTCATGACCGGGCCGGCGATCGTCGGGCCGATGATCGTGCCGATGCCGTAAAGCAGGAGAAGTCCGCCCGAGACCTGGACGAACTCGTCCGAGCTGGCGAAGTCGTTCGCATGGGCAACCGCAATCGGATAGAGCGCATTGGCGGCACCACCGTAGATGGCGACTAGAATGATCATGGTCATGGCGTCCTGGGGCCGCAGGACGATCAGCAGGAGCGCTGCGATGGCCGCGACGGCCGAGAGTGCCGCCAGCACATAGCGGCGGTCGGTGCGGTCCGAGGCCTTGCCGGCGGGAAACTGCATGAGTGCGCCGACGAAGATGGTGACGGACAGCATGATGGCGATCATGTTCGGCGTCAGGCCGGCGCGGGCGCCGAAAACGGCCCCGAGCGTGCCGTAGGCGCCGTTGGCGATGCCGACGAGCAGGATGCCGACGAAGGACACCGGCGAATTGCGGTAGAGGCGCGGCAGGTTGAGCTTGACGGAGGTGAGCGCCTGCGGCGTGGCCGCGGTCGAGACCGTCGTCGGCAGCATGGCCAGGCAGTAGAGAATACCGCAGATCATGAACAGGATGGTCGTCGACGGATCGACGATGCCGACCAGCATCTGGCCGCCCACCACGCCGATCAGCGTGACGGAGATGTAGAAGGAGAAGATCGTGCCGCGGCTCTCGTTGGTGGCGCGCTCGTTCAGCCAGCTCTCGATGATCATCGATGTTCCGGCGATGCAGAAGCCGGTGACGGCGCGCAGGGCCACCCACCAGTAGGGATCGACCAGAATGCCGCTCAGCAGAGCGATGATGGCGATCAGCGAGATGAAGCTGGAGAAGGCGCGGACATGGCCGACGCGCATGACGAGCTTCGGCGCGATCAGGCAGCCGGCGACGAAACCCGTTGCCCAGGACGTGCCGAGCAGGCCAAGGATTTCGTTTGAATAGCCTTCGGCCGAGCCGCGCACCGGCAGCAGAAGACCATGCAGGCCGTTCCCGAGAAACAGGAACAGCGTGCCGAGAAGGAGCGCCATGACTGGCAGGAGATTTCGTCGCATGGCTTGGCAATCGAGAGGGGTTGGGGACGCTGTGAGAACAGGTTCCTGAAACGTCACAGATTAGGGCAAGGTTACTACCGATCTCTGAATGGACATCGGTACTTGCGGGAAAACCTTCTGGAGGGCAAAAGTGTCGCCGTTGTGACAAGGGCCGGAACAGGCGTGCTAGGATTTATCCATGACCAAGGTGATCGGCCTTCTCCTCATCCTCGCCATGCTGGTGCAGGTGATCCGGCCGCTCGGTCTGCCAGGGCTGAGGAAACGCAGCGATTTCTGGAAGGTCGCAGTGATCGCCTTCGTCATCTGGTCGGTGACGCTGCTCGTGCGGCCGTGACGCGGTTCAAAGGCTGATCGTGCCGCGCATGACCTCGACGCAGGCGCCGGTGATGCGGACGCGTTCGAACCGGCCGGCTTTGGTTTCCACATCGACATGGATCAGGCTGCGGCGGCCCATCTCGACGCCCTGCTCGACCAGCAGGTGCCGGTCGCGGGTCTCGGCGTCCAGCGATGCCAGGTAGGCACCAAGGGCTGCCGAGGCGCTTCCCGTGGCCGGATCTTCCGGCACGTTGTCGAGCGGCGCGAACATCCGGGCGCGGACATGGTCGCTCCCGACCCTGGCGTAGAGAAAGATGGCGCAGTCCGTCTCTTCGTGAGCATAGGCCTCATGCAAGACGGCAAGCGGCTCCAGCCGCGGCGCCGCCCGTGCGAGCACGGCGAGATCCTTCACCTCCACGAGGATGAACTTCAGTCCGACCGAGGCGAAGACGGGTGCGTGATGCCGGGTCTCGAGGTCCGCGGCCTCGAGCGATATGCACGGGGCCAGTTCGGCCGGAGGCACAGAGCTGCCCACGGTTAGCGGGCCGGGAGCCTGAATGGTCGCGCCGGTCATGCGCGCGCCGTCCCGGGCGAGTTCGATCTCGACCAGTCCGGCCTTCTCCTCGAAGCGCAGCTGCGTTCCGACCCTCCTGCCGAACAGCGAGCCGAGATTGCCGAGCACGAAGGCCGTTCCGACATTCGGATGTCCGGCGAACGGAACCTCGGTGGTCGGCGTGAAGATCCGAACGTTGGCCGTATTGGCTGGATCCTGCGGCGGTAGGACGAAGGTGGTTTCGGAATAGCCGAATTCCCTGGCTACCTGCTGCATTTCGCCGTCGGACAACCCGCGTGCGTCGAGAATGACCGCCAGCGGATTGCCGGCGAAACGCCGATCGGTGAACACGTCTACGGTGACGAAGGGGACGTCGCGCATCATTTCTTGTCCTGTCGGATCCGTCCCTTCAGACTCGCTTTGCCGGCTGCTGCCATTCCGGGATCGGGAACAGCCGGTCGTAACTCCAATTGAAGACGAAAGCGTAGACAAGGTAGAAGAGCGAGAAGGAGACGTCCATCACGATCGCATGCCACAGGCCGACGCCGAGATACCAGGCGATGAAGGGCGCGAGCACGATGAGGATCCCGGCCTCGAACAGTACGGCATGCAGCACACGGATGGGCACGGTCTTGTAGGTGGTGCCGGCAAAACGCTGCATCGCGTGGTCGAAGCCGAGATTGTAGACGTAGTTCCACAGCATGGCGATCGTGGCGCTGGCGACGCTGACCACGCCGATATCGGTGATCGGCAGCGAAAACACCCAGGCGCCCAGCGGCGTGGCGAGGAGGAGAGCGAGGATTTCGAAACTGATGGCGTGGCGGATACGGTCGCTGGTCGAGCGCATGTCTGGTCTCCCGCAGAGGGTCGGTCGGGTCGTCCCGGTCAAAAGCCCGTCGTGGGGAGAGGTCGTCCTCAGCACCGACGAATATAGTTTGCCGGACTGGGAAGGCAAGAGGCCAGCCGCTCGCCTGTCGCCAAACGAAAAAGCCCCGCCGTTGGGCGGGGCTTCAAATTTAGGTCGTGAAGACCTTACAGATCAGGCGGCCTTTTCGCGGATGCGGCGTTCTCTGGTCTGCCGCGGCAACTGTCAGGGCGCCATCAGGCCTTGTTCACGCTTGCAGCGTAGATCTCGTCGATCGTCGCGGCCAGGCTTGAATTGAACTCTGCGTCGCTCATCGAGACGCGCAGGTTTTCCGTCAGCGCGCGCGAGAAGCTGGCGATCATGCCGTGGTTGTGGCTCAGCTTTTCGCAAGCATCCGCGCGGCTGTAACCGCCGGAAAGGGCGACGACCCGAACGACGGACTTGTGGGCGACCAGCGGGGCGTAGAAATCGACGACCGTCGGGATCGTCAGCTTCAGCATGACGGTTTCGCCTGCCGGGAGCTTGTCGAGCTGGGCCGCGATCTCGTCGCGGAGAATGGCTTCGGATTCGGTCTTCGTCGGGCTCTTGATGGAGACTTCCGGCTCGATGATCGGCATGAGGCCCTGGCCGATGATCTGGCGCGCTACCTCGAACTGCTGCTTCACGACGGCGGCGATGCCGGCCTTGTCGGCTTGAGCGATCACCGAGCGCATCTTGGTTCCGAAAATTCCCTTGTCGCGGCCACGGATCAGGAGAGCGTCCAGATCGGGCATCGGCTTCATCATCTGAACGCCGTTCTCCTCGCCAGCGAGGCCCTTGTCGATCTTGAGGAACGGCACGACGCCGCGCTTTTCCCAGAGGTAGGAGGGAACAGCCTGACCGTCGACGTCGCCGTCCATGGTCCGCTCGAACAGGATGGCGCCGATGACCTTGTCGCCGGTAAATGCCGGTGCGCTCATGATGCGGACGCGCATGGCGTGCATCAGGCGGAACATTTCCTCGTCACCCTGATAGTCGGACTCGGACACGCCGTAGAGGCGCAACGCACCAGGTGTCGAACCACCGCTCTGATCCAGCGCCGCAATGAAACCAGGCGCCGAGCTGATTTTGTTCAACATCTTCGCGTCCACCATATCTCACTCCTATCCCTAAAACTGGCGCGATACGCGCTCACCCATATTCGTCGATGTCACGACCACATCGGCAAAGCCGAAATGATCAATCTCCCGAATTTAGATGAGGCGGATAGCAGATGTTTTGCGACAGGAAAATGGCGGCTTAAAATGTTGAAACGATTGAAATCGATTTAATCGTTTGAAAGTCTTGGAAATATCCGCCGATGCTTAACGATGGCGGGCCGTAGAGCCCGCCATCGTGAGAGATTACTTCTCGGCGATCAGGACGGCAACGCCCGGCAATTCCTTGCCTTCCATCCATTCGAGGAAGGCACCGCCCGCGGTCGAGACGTAGGAGAAGTCGTCGGCAACGCCGGCATGGTTGAGCGCGGAGACCGTGTCACCGCCACCGGCGACCGAGACCAGCTTGCCGGCGCGGGTCCGTTCGGCGGCGTGCCGGGCGGCAGCAACGGTTGCCGTGTCGAAGGGGGCGATCTCGAAGGCGCCGAGCGGGCCGTTCCAGACCAGCGTCTCGGCCTTGGAGATCCAGCCGTTGATGGTCTCCACCGACTTCGGGCCGACATCGAGCACCATGGCATCGGCCGGGATGGAAGTGATGGCGACGGTCTCGTTGTCGGCTCCGGCCTTGAACTCGCGGGCGACGACGCCGTCGACCGGCAGCACGATGGCGCAGCCGGCGCTCTCGGCGTCGATCATGATCTGCTTGGCGGTGTCGGCCAGATCGTGCTCGCACAGCGACTTGCCGACATTGATGCCCTGGGCCGCGAGGAAGGTGTTGGCCATGCCGCCGCCGATCACCAGCGCGTCGACCTTCTTCACCAGGTTGGACAGGAGGTCGATCTTGGTCGAGACCTTGGCGCCGCCGACGATGGCGACGACCGGACGGGCCGGCTTGCCGAGGCCCTTTTCCAGCGCCACGAGTTCGGCCTGCATGGTGCGGCCGGCATAGGCGGGCATGTGGTGGGCGAGGCCCTCGGTCGAGGCATGCGCCCGGTGCGCGGCGGAAAAGGCGTCGTTGACGAAGATGTCGCCGTTCTTGGCGAGCTCAGCGACGAATTCCGGAGTGTTCTTTTCCTCGCCCTTGTGGAAGCGGGTGTTTTCCAGGAGCAGGATGTCGCCGTTACCCATCTTGGCGATCGCGTCGGCGGCGGGCGCGCCGATGCAGTCCGAGGCGAAGGCGACCTTCTGGTCCAGCACTTCCTCGACGGCAGGGGCGATCAGCGACAGGGACTGGTCGGCGACCGGTTCACCCTTCGGCCGGCCGAAATGGGCGAGCAGGATAACCTTGGCGCCTTTGGCCGACAATTCCTTGATCGTCGGGGCCACGCGCTCGATGCGGGTCGCATCCGTCACCTTGCCGTCGGCGACGGGAACGTTGAGGTCGACGCGCACAAGCACGCGCTTGCCCGCGATGTCGGTGAGATCGTCGAGTGTCTTGAAAGCCGGCATGATGATACCCGTCGTTAAGGTGTTGCTGGAATGGGGCTGACGGGGTCGGACCTTACACCGCCTGAACGGCTGCGCAAGGCGACCCGGATCATTTTTCGCCTTCGCCGGCCTTGGCGCGCTGCCTGCGCAGATAGTCGCGGATCGCATGGGCAAGCTCGCGAATGTTCAGGAAGATCGGCAGGTTGGTGGCGGGTGCCACGGGTTCCAACGACACGCCGACTGAGGCGATATGTCCCGTCTCGTCGAGGTCGCGCACGATCAGCACGATGGTGCCGAGCCTGGCCCGGTCGGCATAGTCGGCCTGGCCGCCGAGCCGCTGCGCGATCAGCTCCGCCACCGTCTTGGCGCGGTCGGCTTCGGAGATGCTGAGCGGTCCATAGGCCTGGTTCAGATCCTCGACCCGGGTGTTCGGGGATATGGCGAAGGTGCCGAAGAACTCGCTGTCGTCTTCCTCCACCGGCGCCTTGCTGGCGAACAGGCGGTCGAGCAGTTTGGAATAGCCCGGCGCGATGAAGAGATAGACCTGGTCGTTCTCGCGCAGGCGGCCGGCATATTGGTAGCGCATCGACTTGCCGTCGCGGATGACGAGCGAGGGCATGGCCCAGCGCGGGATGCGTTCGCCGCGCAGGACCGGGCTGTCGGCGACGACGCGATAGGCGAGCAGCTCGTGATGGGCCGCGCCGGGCAGGTCGAGTTCCAGCTTGTCGATGGCGCCGATGCGCGGCGGGATGATCAGGCCGAGCTTGCGGGCCACTGGCTTGATGGTCCAGCCCTGCAGCACGAGCGAGATCATCACCACGATGAAGGCGACGTTGAAATAGGTCTGGCCCTTTTCCAGATTGCCGAGGATCGGCAGGATGGCCAGCAGGATCGACACGGCGCCGCGCAGGCCGACCCAGGCGATGAAGCCGGTCTCGCGCTGGGTGAAGTCGAAGGGCAGGAGGCAGGCCCAGACAGCCAGCGGACGCGCGACGAAGACGAGGAAGAGGCCGAGCAGGACGGCGGGAATGAGGATCGAGGGGAACTGCGACGGGGTGGCCAGCAGGCCGAGAACGAGGAACATGACGATCTGAGCCAGCCAGGTCATGCCGTCCTGGAAGCGGGTGATCGCGCCGCTTGCCGGGATCTTCTGGCTGCCGGCATAGATGCCAGCCACGTAGACGGCGAGGAAGCCGCTGCCGCCGACGGCACCGGTATACGAAAACACCAGAAGCGCCATGGCCAGCATGAAGATCGGTGCAAGGCCGCGCTCGACCGAGATCCGCCTGAGCACGAAGACGATCAGCGCGCCGCCGATGAGACCGAGCGCCAGGCCAAGGCCCATCTGCTCGACGAAGAGCCGCAGGAGGTCCATGTCGAAGCCGGAATAGCCTTCGCCGGCGGACAGCAGCTGGACGAGCGCCATGGTGAGGAAGATCGCCATGGGGTCGTTGGTGCCGGATTCCACCTCTAGCGTCGAGCGCACGCGATCGCGGATATTGATGCCGCCGATGCGCAGCAGGAAGAAGACGGCCGCCGCGTCGGTCGAGGCGACGATCGAACCCAGCAGCAGGCCTTCGAGGAAGGAGAAGTCGAGCAGGAGATGGGCCACGAGGCCGAACAGGCCGGCGGTCAGCAGCACACCGCCGGTTGCCAACGTCAAGGCGGGCGCGGCGGAGAGCTTGAAGGATTGCAGCGACGTCCCGTAACCGGAATCGAACAGGATGACGGCCAGCGCGATCGAGCCCAGCGCGTAGGCGAAGGCATTGTCGGAGAATTCGATGCCCAGGCCGTCGACGCCGGTGGCAAGCCCGATCAGCAGGAAGAGGAGAAGCAGGGGGGCGCCGAAGCGGAAGGCGATCAGACTGGAGAATGCGGCCAGCAGAACCAAGGCCGTCGCCACCAGCGTCATGGCATAAAATTCGTCCACCCCTTGCCCCTCTCATCAACCGCGCCGTCGTCCGACAGGGCTGGATCAGGTCATACCACGGGCGCGGCTCGACGCGGTGTCGGCGGTGCTTTTCGTCCCGCGCGCAAGGCCGGTGACGGGGGTGAAATGATCTGGCAGGACTGCCGGAAGACGAGATGAAAAACCTATCGTCTTCAATCGTGATCAGAGTAGGGCGGAACTTTAAAATTTGAAAGGCGGACCGGGGTTTCCGATCCGCCTTTTTCAAAGCGAGCGCTAATTTTTATGCGATCAGATGAGCTTGGCCAGGGCGACCGCGGTGTCCGACATGCGGTTCGAGAAGCCCCACTCATTGTCGTACCAGGTCAGGATGCGGACGAAGTTGCCTTCGAGCACCTTGGTCTGGTCGATGGCGAAGATCGACGAGTGGCTGTCATGATTGAAGTCGCGCGAGACCAGCGGCTCTTCGGTGTAGCCGAGGATACCCTTCAGGGCGCCGTTCGAAGCGGCCTTGATGGCGTCGTTGACTTCCTGGACCGTGGTGTTCTTCTTGGCGACGAACTTGAAGTCGACGACCGAGACGTTCGGGGTCGGCACGCGGATCGAGGTGCCGTCCAGCTTGCCCTTCAGTTCCGGCAGAACGAGGCCGACGGCCTTGGCTGCCCCGGTCGAGGTCGGGATCATCGATAGGGCCGCTGCGCGGGCGCGGTAGAGGTCCTTGTGCATGGTGTCGAGGGTCGGCTGGTCGCCGGTGTAGGAGTGGATCGTGGTCATGAAGCCATGATCGATGCCGATCGCGTCGTTCAGAACCTTGACCACCGGCACGAGGCAGTTGGTGGTGCACGAAGCGTTGGAGATGACCAGGTGATCCTTGGTCAGCTTGTCGTGGTTGACGCCGAAGACGACGGTCAGGTCGGCACCGTCGGCCGGGGCCGAAACGATGACGCGCTTGGCGCCGGCCTGGAGATGCAGGGCGGCCTTGTCGCGCGAGGTGAAGATGCCGGTGCACTCCATGGCGATGTCGACGCCGAGTTCCTTGTGCGGCAGGGTCGCCGGATCCTTGATCGCGGTGACCTTGATCGGCTTGCCGCCGCCGACGATGATCGTGTCGCCTTCGACCTTCACATCCGCCGGGAACTTGCCGTGGATCGAGTCGTAGCGCAGCAGGTGGGCATTGGTCTCGACCGGGCCGAGGTCGTTGATGGCAACGACTTCGATGTCGGTACGGCCGGATTCGACGATGGCGCGCAGCACGTTGCGGCCGATGCGGCCGAAGCCGTTAATGGCAACTTTTACAGTCATAGATTCACTCCCGCGTTTAAATCAGAGCTTCAGATTATGGGAAGAATGGGCGTCCGGGAACGCCCATGCGACAATTTGTCGTCTCAGCCGAGCTTGGCCTCGGCGGCGGCAACGACCGCTTCCGGGGTGATGCCGAAATGTTTGTAGAGTTCCTTGTACGGGCCGGAGGCGCCGAAGGACTTCATGCCGATGAACGTGCCGTCGGAACCGATGAACGCGTCCCAGCCCTGGCGGATGCCGGCCTCGACCGCGATGTTGACGGCGGACGTACCGAGGATCGCTTCGCGATAGGCATCCGGCTGCTCGAAGAAGAGTTCGAAGCAGGGAACGGACACGACGCGAGCGGAGATGCCCTTCTGGGCCAGCATCTGCTGGGCCTTGAGCGCGATCTCGACTTCCGAGCCGGAGGCGAAGATCGACACCTTGGCGTCGCTGGCCGAAACCAGCTCATAGGCGCCGAAGCTGCAGAGGTTCTTCTCTTCGTAGTCGGTGCGGGCGGCGATCAGGTTCTGGCGGGTCAGGGCCAGGCCCGACGGACGATGCTTGTGTTCCAGGGCGATCTGCCAGCATTCGACCGTTTCGGTCGCGTCGGCCGGGCGGAACATCATGAGGTTCGGGATGGCGCGTAGTGCTGCCATGTGCTCGACGGGCTGGTGGGTCGGGCCGTCTTCGCCGAGACCGATGGAGTCATGCGTCAGCACGTGGATGACGCGGATGCCCATCAGCGCGGCGAGGCGGATCGACGGACGGCAATAGTCCGAGAAGATCAGGAAGCCGCCGGAATAGGGGATCAGGCCGCCGTGCAGCGCGATCCCGTTCATGGCGGCTGCCATGCCGTGCTCGCGGATGCCGTAGTGGATGTAGCGGCCGGAGAAGTCGTTCGGGGTGATCGACTTGGTCTGGCTCGTCTTGGTGTTGTTCGAGCCGGTCAGGTCGGCGGAGCCACCGAGCGTCTCGGTCAGCACGCCGTTGATGACTTCCAGCGCGTCCTCCGAGGCCTTGCGGGTGGCAACCGTCGGCTTGGCTTCGGCAAGCTTCTTCTTGTAGCCGTCGATCGCGGTGGCGAAATTGCCCGGCAGGTCGCCGGCGAAGCGGCGGGTGAACTCGGCCTTGGTCTCGGCCGGGCTTGCGGCAAGGCGGGTTTCCCAGTCCTTGCGGGTCTTGGTCGAGCGGAGGCCGGCGAGGCGCCAGGCGTCCAGCACGTCGGCCGGAACGACGAAGGCTTCCTCGGCCCAGCCGAGCGCCTTGCGGGTGGCGACGATCTCGTCGGCGCCGAGCGGCGAACCGTGCACCTTGTGGGTGCCGGCCTTGTTCGGCGAACCGAAGCCGATGACGGTCTTGCAGGCGATCAGGGTCGGCTTGTCGGAGGCCTTTGCCGTTTCGATGGCCGCGGCGATCGCTTCCGGATCATGGCCGTCGACGGACAGCGTGTTCCAGCCGGAGGCCTTGAAGCGGGCATGCTGATCGGTCGAGTCGGCCAGCGAGATTGCGCCGTCGATCGAGATGCCGTTGTCGTCCCACAGCACGATCAGCTTGTTGAGCTTCAGGTGGCCGGCAAGCGAAATGGCTTCCTGGCTGATGCCTTCCATGAGGCAGCCGTCGCCGACCAGCGCATAGGTGTAGTGGTTCATCAGGTCGGCGCCGAACTCGCTGGCGAGCTTCTTTTCGGCAATGGCCATGCCGACGGCATTGGCGATGCCCTGGCCGAGCGGGCCGGTCGTCGTCTCGATGCCGGTGGCGTGACCATATTCCGGGTGGCCGGCGGTCTTGGCGCCCATCTGGCGGAACTGCTTGATGTCCTCGATGGTCATGTCCTCGTAGCCCGTCAGATAGAGCAGGCTGTAGAGGAGCATCGAACCGTGGCCGGCCGACAGGACGAAGCGGTCGCGGTCCGGCCAGAGCGGGTTCTTCGGGTCGAAGTTCAGATACCGGGTGAAGAGAACGGTGGCGACGTCGGCGCAGCCCATCGGCATGCCGGGGTGGCCGGAATTGGCTTTTTCCACCGCGTCCATGGCGAGGAAACGGATCGCATTGGCCATCCGGTTGTGTTTTTCGGGAGAGATCATGGCTGTTCCGCTTGTTCCGGGTCTCAAGGGACGGCCGTACTCGGCACGGTCCGTCAGAAAGCGGCTGATCCATAGCAGGTGAATCGTGCGAGTCAATAAATGCCGGGTATTCTGGCCTTTTGATGCGCGATAAATCATGCTTTTGTCTATTTCCTGTGCACTGCACCCATACGCCCGGAATTGGGCAGCCCGGGGCAGCGTCGTCCACAGGATTGGCGGTCCCGGGTGCGCCCCCATTTATTGACGGGCGGCAATTGAGGGGCTTACTGTCAGCGATCAATGTAGCGGGTCTTCAGGGTCGATTCGAACGCCGCTTCTGGAAAGCCGGGACAACAACATGCCGACAGGGAATTCGGTCGAAGCGGCGCTCGGCGCGCTCAGGCAGGCGATCGCCGGGCTTGAGAACGCCATCGACATGCGCATCGAGGTTCAGCGCGAGAGCGGCGAGGTCGAGAGCGAGGTTCGCCGCGTGCACGCCGACCGCTCGCGGCTGGCGCAGGAGCTCGACCAGTCGGAATTCCGTGCGAACCGGCTGGAAGAGGTCAATCGCGAGGTTTCGCGGCGGTTGGTGACCGCCATGGAAACGATCCGGGCGGTTCTCGACCGCTAGGATCAGTCAAGGGCGAAGCCGAAATCTCGGCGCCAATTGGGAAAATGCATGGCACAGGTGACGGTTACCATCGACGGCAAAGCCTACCGCATGGCCTGCGAGGAGGGCCAGGAAGGCCATCTGACCGATCTTGCCGCGCAACTCGACCGTTATGTCAGCCACCTCAAGACCCAGTTCGGCGAGATCGGCGACCTGAGGCTGACGGTCATGGCCGGCATCATGGTGATGGACGAGCTTTCGGAGGTCAACCGACGCGTGGCGGCGATGGAGAAGGAGCTTTCCTCGTTCCGCGAGGGCCGCGACGGCGCGCTGGAAGGCGCGCAGCGCCGCGAGGAAATGCTGACGACGGCGCTTGGCGAACTGACGGAGCGGCTGAACGGGATCACCCGCAAGCTGACCGCCAAGCCGGCACCCGTAGCACGGCCGGAGCACTGATCAGCCGGTATTCGCGCCAATGTGCGAATGTTTGAATGCGGCCACTGGCGCCCGGCGCGAATTGGACCTATATCTGAGTTGCGGTCTGCGCCTCACGACAGGAAACACAATCCCTGGGGCCATACTCGATCCAAAGGGAGCTGTCCCTGGCTAGGCCCGTGGGCTTGGACACACGGCGCCCACCTACGTTTGTAGGCACCCAGGATCGTAAAACTCCATCGGTTGCCGTGGATCGCACTTCTCTTTCTTACATCGACGGTCGCTGCGCGAGCGCGAGCATCGCCCCGAAGGCGATCATCATGCTGCCGCTCACGCGGTTCACCCACCCGAGCGACGACTTGCCGGTCGTGAAGCGGGCGAGACGGCGGCCGGCCATGGCGTAGATGGTGATTGCGATCATTTCCAGAACAAGGAAGACGACGCCGAGGATCGTGAAGCTCGAGGCATAGTTCGCGGCATCGAGAAATTGCGGGAAGAAGGCGGTGAAGATCAGGATCGCCTTCGGATTGCCGATCGCCACCCAGAATTCCTGCAGTGCAAGGTTTTTCAGGGAAAGGGCGGGCCTGACCTTCGTTTCTTGTTCGATTTGTGGTGCGCCGGCGCGCAGGATCTTGATGCCAAGCCAGACCAGATAAGCAGCGCCCGCCCACTTGATCGCCGAGAAGGCAACTTCCGAGGTGGTCAGCAATGCGCCGAGGCCGAGTGCCGTGATGACGATCATGATCGCGAAGGCCGCGATGCGCGCGAGCGAGGCGGCGAGCGCCACGCCGACGCCCCAGCGCATGCCGTTGGTGAGCGCAAGAAGGTTGTTCGGCCCGAATGCCATGTTGAGCGCAAAGCAGGCGGGGATGAACCAAAGGATCGCGTGGAGGGACATGGGCGCATACCGGCTCGCAGGAGGAGGAGCTCTTTTCTATCCCGCAGCGTGCGACTTCGCAACAAGGAGGTGGTGTTGACGCGCGGCTGCGGTGCTGCTTCATAGGGCCTCTCCGTCCGTGCCCGGGAGAGTCCGCATGTACCAGCCGCCGCATTTTCGCGAGGAACGCCTCGACGTCCAGCATGCCCTCATCCGCAATCATCCGCTCGGGCTGCTGATTTCGTCCGGCGAGGATGGGCTGATCGCCAATCCGATCCCCTTCCGGCTGGCGAAGGAGAGCCATGGGCTGGGCACGCTGCAGGCGCATATGGCAAGGGCCAATCCGCAATGGCGGGCGCTGGCCAAGGGTGCGGAGGCGCTGATCGTCTTCCAGGGCGCCGAACACTACATCACGCCATCCTGGTACGAAACCAAGCGCGAGACAGGCAAGGTCGTGCCCACCTGGAACTACGCCATCGTTCAGGTTAGGGGCAGGGTGCGGGTGATCGAGGACAGCCAGTGGATCCGGGCGCAGGTCGACCGGCTGACCGACGGCCACGAGAGCAAGCGCATGATACCCTGGGCTGTCGGCGATGCGCCCGACGAGTTCATCATCGCGCAGTTGAAGGGCATTGTCGGCATCGAGGTCGAGATCACCGCGATCGACGGCAAGTGGAAGGTCAGCCAGAACCGGGGCGAGCCGGACCGCCGGGGCGTCGCGGAGGGCCTGACGGGCATGGGGACCGCCGAGGCACGCGCGATGGCCGACCTGGTCAAGACCTATGGCGGGCTCGACTAGTCTTATGCCTCAGACGGCAAGGCCCAGTTCCTTCTCGCGCTCGATATAGGCGCGCTGCCTGTCGGTCACGTAGTCCCGCACGATCGGCGCCGCATCACGCTTGCGCGACAGCTGAAGGTGGAAGACCATCTGGCTGCCGGCGCGGAACATCATCTCGCAGCTGATGAGATAGAATTCCCACATGCGTGCGAAACGCTCGTCATACATGGCGACCACCTTGTCGCGGTTGGCCTCGAAGCGATTGCACCAATGCGCGAGCGTCAGCGCGTAGTGCAGACGCAGGACCTCGATGTCGGTGACCCACAGGCTGTTCTGCTCGGTGACGGACACCACTTCCGACAGCGCCGGGGAATAGCCGCCGGGGAAGATGTACTTGCGCAGCCAGGGGCTGGTCATGCCCGGCGGGCTCATATGGCCGATGGAGTGGATGACGGCGACGCCGTCGTCCGGCATCAGCGCGTTCAGCTTCTTGAAGAACTCGTCATAGTGCTGCACGCCGACATGCTCGAACATGCCGACCGAGACGATGCGGTCGAAGGTCTCCTCCACATCGCGATAGTCCTTCAGCTCGAACCGCACGCGGCCGGCAAGGCCGGCATCTTTCGCTCGTTTGGTCGCTAGCGCGTGCTGCTCCTTCGACAGGGTCACGCCGATCACGGACACGTCCTCCAGCTGGGCGAGATAGAGCGCCAGGTCACCCCAGCCGCAGCCGATGTCGAGCACCTTCATGCCGGGTTTCAGGTTGAGCTTGGCGGCCAGCAGCCTCAGCTTGTTGCGCTGCGCCTGTTCCAGCGTCTCGCCCTCCTCGCGGAAATAGGCGCAGGAATAGAGCATGTTCTCGTCGAGGAAGAGCTTGTAGAATTCATTGCCGAGGTCGTAGTGGTGCGCGACGTTGCGCTGCGCCTCGCCCTTGCTGTTCGATTGCAGGCTTTTGCGGAAGCGCATCTTGATGGCGCGCAGGACCTTCTGAATCGGATAGGAGCCGAGCGACAGGCGGTTGACCGAGAACAGCATCAGGAAATCGCGCAGGCTCGAGCCTTCCTCGAAGCGCATGGTTCCGTCCATATAGGCCTCGCCGGCGACCAGCTCCGCCTTGAACACCAGCGAACGATAGAGCTTCGGATCGGTCAGCCGCATCGTGACCTGCGGACCGGGCTCGCCGCCGCCGAAGACATGCCGCTTTCCCTCGGCATCGATGACGGTCAACTGGCCCTTGCGGATGAAGGATTTGAGCATATGCGACAGCAGAAACATGCGCACCTCATGGCGGTTTCACCAATCAGGCCACCATGTTAGCGAAAAAGCGCAGCACCGCACCTGTTAAAAATCCGGGATGCGGTGGCGGTGGGCCGGCGATCAATCGGGAATTCGAGGGTGTCTGCCGGCTTTGCAAGGCCGGCCATCCCGGCTATCGTCCCGCCCATTTCGAGGACGAGCACGTATGACGATCAAAGACCTCAAGGCGCAGTTTCGCAATGAAAGGCTGGCCGCCCGGGATCAGCTCCCGGCGGAGACCCGCACCGAATTCAGCCTGCGGATGGCCGATCATGGCGGCGACGCCTTCGATTTCGAGCCCGGCACGATCATTTCCGGTTTCCTGCCGATCCGCTCGGAGGCCGACATCCGGCCGCTGATGGCGCGGCTGAAGGCGCGCGGCGCACGGCTCTGCCTGCCGATCGTGCAGGATCGGATGACCATCGTCTTCCGCGAACTGGTGACCGGCGTGGAGCTCGTCGACACGGGCTTTGGAACCCGCGGCCCAAGTCCGGATGCGGCCGTTCTCGACCCCGAGATCTTGCTCGTACCGCTCTCGGCCTTCGATGCCCTGGGCAACCGCATCGGCTACGGTGCGGGTCATTATGACCGTGCGATCGCGCGATTGCTGCAAAAAGGCAGGGATCCCAGGCTTATCGGCATTGCATTCGACTGCCAGGAGGTGGCAGAAGTGCCGGCAGAACCGCACGACGTCCGGCTGCAGGCCATACTGACCGAGAGCGGGTTCAGAAAATTCTGAAGGCGATTGGACAGGTGGAATGCGGCTTCTTTTTCTCGGAGACATGGTTGGCAAGACGGGGCGTACCGCGGTGTGGGAGCGTCTGCCCGGCCTGATCTCCGACCTGAAGCTGGATTTCGTCATCGTCAACGGGGAGAATGCCGCCGGCGGCTTCGGCATCACCGAAGACATCTATCTCGAGACGATCAATGCCGGCGCCGATGTCGTGACCACTGGGAACCACGTCTGGGACCAGAAGGAAGCCGTCAGCTTCTGCGAGCGGCACGACCAGTTCCTGCGCCCCGCCAACTATCCGGCCGGCACGCCGGGCAAGGGGTCGGGCATTTTCTATGCCCGCAACGGCGCCCGTATTCTCGTCGCCAACATCATGGGCCGGGTGTTCATGCACCCCGAGCTCGACGATCCCTTCAAGTCGGCCGAGACGATCCTGGCGGCCTGCCCGCTGAAGGAACAGGCCGACGCGATCATCTTCGACTTCCATGCCGAGGCGACCAGCGAGAAGCAATGCTTCGGCCATTTCGTCGACGGCCGCGCCAGCTTCGTCGTCGGTACCCACACCCATGTGCCGACCGCCGACCACCAGATCCTCAACGGCGGCACCGCCTATATGTCGGATGCCGGCATGTGCGGCGACTATGACTCCTCGCTCGGCATGGAGAAGGAAGAGCCGCTCAACCGGTTCATTTCCAAGATGCCGAAGGGTCGTTTCGAGGCGGCGCATGGTCCGGCGACCATCTGCGGCGTCGGCGTGGAGATCTCCGATCGCACCGGTCTCGCAGAAAAGATCGCGCCGCTGCGCCTCGGACCGCGGCTCGCCGAGGCCCTTCCGGACTTCTGGCGTTGACCGGGCGTTAAATCTGCGGCGAGTGCCGATCCGTAAAAGTTTAATTAACTCAATCTGGCAATAATTTGCCCTGAGGTGGGGCGGAGGTTTCTCGGTTTAAGCTCCACAAGACATTCAGTTTTTGGGAGAAGACTTTGAGTTCCGCCGCGCATGCGCTTTTTACCGAATCCCCCTCCGATGCCGATGATCTTCTCTCCTGCGTGGAAGCGGCGCTCAACGACGATTTCAGCCGCGTGCCGACCGGATCGGACGCCTTGTCGCGCACCATCGCCGCGCTGATCGAACGCTCCCGCGGCCAGACATCGGCGCAGCTCGACGACGTGGTGTCCGTCTCGGTGAGCGTCAACGAGACGGCGGGCATGTCGGCCCATCTGCTCTACGATCTCCGCCAGGTCGACGACGAAGCGCAAGGCATTGCCGCCGCGGCGGAGGAGATGGCGGCGACCGTCAACGAGGTGGCGCAGCACGGCGAGGAAATCCTGCACAATGCGCGGCGCGCCGGCGAGACCTGCAAGACCAGCGGGCAGGCCCTGATCGAGACCAGTCAGCGCATGACCGCCATCAACAGCGCGCTCGTCGAGACCAATGAGCGGATCGGCGCCATCCACGACCTCGGCACCAGCATTTCGACGATCGCCGGCAACATCAAGAAGATCGCCTCGCAGACCAATATGCTGGCCATCAACGCCGCGGTCGAAGCCGCCCGCGCCGGGGAGGCCGGCCGCGGCTTTGCCGTCGTTGCAGCCGAAGTGAAGGCGCTTTCCGACCGGACCGCCAATGCGACGCTGGAGATCGGCAACATCATCGGCAAGCTCGACAGCGGGCTGACCGCAATGGTCAACGCCATGACCTCGAGCCGCGAATCCGCCGAGCTGGGCAGCCGCTCGCTGGTCACGCTGCAGGACGCGTTGACCGTCGCCGCCAAGGAACTCGACAACGTCATCACCAATGCCGATCACATTTCGGTGGCGCTCAACCAGCAGCGTGAAGCCTCGCAGAACGTTGCGAGCGGCGTCAGCACCGTGGCGGCCAGCTCCGGCAAGGCAACGGCCCAGCTGGAAGGCATCGTCGGCGCAATGGAGCAGGCGCAGGGTGGCCTCAATGCGCGCCTGCAGGCACTCAGCGGCACCAATGTGCCCGGCAAGATCGTCAAGCTCGCCCAGTCTGACCACGTCATCTGGAAGCGCCGTCTCGCCAACATGATTATTGGCCGCGAAGGTCTGAAGCCGAACGAGCTTGCCGATCACCACACCTGCCGCCTCGGCAAGTGGTATGACGGTTGCCGTCACACCGCGCTGGCCGGTAGCCCGGAATTCGTCGCGATCGAAGATCCGCATGCGCGCGTCCACAGCCACGGCATTGAAGCGGTGCGCCGTTACAATGCGGGCGACATCCGCGGGGCGCTGAGCGAACTGCGTTGCGTGGAAGTGGCTTCGGCGGAGGTGCTCGACGGGCTGAAGCGTCTGGAGCGCCGCGCGGTCGACTGATCCTCCGCCTTCGGTAACGCCATTGTGAGGCCGTGGGCTTGGCTCGCGGCTTTACCCGGCCTTTGCTCTGCCGCATGCTTTCTCCGTCTGAACGAGGTACGGGAGCGGCCGATGCTGCTGAGACTGTTCCTTTCGCTTTGCGCCATGACGGTTCTTGCGACGTCCGCCGCCGCCGAGAATGACCGGCCGCCGGTCAGCCAGTGCCAGCTGGTCGCGGAGAGGCTTCCCTCCGCCACTTTCGCCGCCTTCAAGCCCGAGCCGCTGCGGCCGCAATTCGCCGCCCTAGACGAAGAGGTGACGATCCGCTTTCTCGGCCATTCGACCTTCCAGATCGAAACGCCGGGCGGGATCTCGATCGCCACGGATTTCAACGGCTGGCTCCGCACCGCGCAGCTTCCCGACGTGGTGACGATGAACAAGGCCCATTCGAGCCACTATACGCTGATGCCCGATCCGGGCATCACGACCGTATTGCATGGATGGAACGACGAACGGCCGGGAGAGAAGGCCGAGCATCGCATCGTCGTCGGCGACGCCTATATCCGCAACGTGCCGACCGATATCCGCAGCTGGGGCGGTGCCTTCGAGCCGAACGGCAATTCGATCTTCATCTTCGAGGTGGCGGGCCTGTGCATCGGCCATCTCGGCCATCTGCACCACGAACTGACCGACGCGCATTTCGCCGAGATCGGGCGGCTGGACGTCGTCATGGTGCCCGTCGACGGCGGGCTGACGATGGGCGCGCAGAGCATGAGCAACACCATCAAGCGCCTGCGCTCGGCGCTGATCCTGCCGATGCATCGCCGTGGTCCGCCGATCGAGACTTTCCTCGCCATGTTCGATCCGAGCTTCGACTGGAAGATTGCTAACACCACCACTGTCAACGTCTCGGTGCGCAGCCTGCCGCGAAAGCCGCTGATCCTGGTGCTGAGCGGAGTTTGACAGCCGCGCCTGGCGCGGCGGTGGCTCTCACTGGCGCGTCAGCCGCAGATGTCCGTCGAATTCCAGCCCGATCTTGCCGCGCCCGAGGCGGATCAGGCGGACAGGCAACGTCTTCTCCTCAAGCCTTCGCCGCAGGAGCAGCAGGCGGGTCTCGAGATTGTCCTTGAAGTCCGGCAGCCGAAGGCTGGTATCGAGCCGGATCTCGCGGTTGGAAAACTCCAGTCGTCCGCTCGCAAGGCTCTGCTCCATCATGAAGACCAGCAGTCGGCCGGCGACGCCCTTGATGACGTAATCGCCGTTGACGAAGACGCTGTCGTCGAAACCGTGATGGATGACGTCGATGTGGATCTCGCCGGCCGGCGGGTCGGAAGGGCGGTGGCCCGCGCTCTCGCCCTCCAGCGACAGGCGTTCGCACAGCGCGAGCGATGCGGCCGCCTGCCGGGCGATGATGGCGAGGGCCGCCTCATCGTCGCGGCCGAAGGCGAGCCTCTCGGCGCTCTCGAAGAACAGCACGCCCTCCACCGTATCCTGCACCAGCAGCGGCACGGCAATCTGACTCATCGCTTCGGCCATGCCGGGCAAGGAGATGGAGCGGGTCCGGTTCTCGTCGGGCGTTGTCGCCCGGATCGCCGAACCGAAACGGCGGATGCGGCTCATGTCGCTGACCTTGACCGTCTTGCCGCTCCCGGCGGCCGCGCCGATCAGGCCCTCGCCGAGCGGAACCTCGGCGCCGATGCCGGATGGGGCGTAGCCGGTGCTGCCGATCGCCACGACCTGGCCCTTGTCGGGCTCGCAATGCAGGAACAGGCCATGGTGGAAACCCAGACCCTCACGGATTCCGTCGAGCATTGCATCGACGATGCCGTCCACGTCCGCCGCAGCCGCGATCCGCTCGACGATGCGGCGTGTGGCGTCGAGACGGTTTCTCTCCAGCTTGCGTCGGACCGGCGTTGCGACCGGGGAGGGGATGTCGACGACGGCGAGAACCCGGAAGACGTCCACATGCCGCAAGCGCATGACGTCGGCCATGCCGGCCTGGGCGCTGCTGGCTTCGACCTGCAGGGCCAGGCTGTCGAACAGGGGACCGCTCTCCATGGAATAGGCAAATTGCAGGTCGAGGCGGAACTGGGCGCCGTTGTGTCCGTCTACGACGAGAAGGGTGGCCTGCGGATTGAGCCGGATATTGGCGGCGGTCTTGGCGAAGAACTGGTTGGACAGGGCGACGTGGTGATCGTCGACGATCGCTACATGCGAGAGATAGGAGATGTTGGGAAGGCCGTCTGCATCGGCCGTCGAGATGATCGACGGAATGACGCCTTCGAAACAGGCTTCGAGTTCGGCAAGCGTGCCCGTCATGGGGCGGTACTCGCACGCTTCGTGCCGGCCTGCGCGCCGGGGGTCTGCACGTAGACCGAGGATAGCCTGATAGTGGCGACCATGGCGTCGCGCGTCGTGAGCCAGGGAGCGATGATTTCCGGCAGGAGGCCGTTTCGCATCAATGCCGAGACGATCGCGACCGTATAGCCGGCGGATCGCTCGATCTCCGCCGCATTGGCGGGCCTCAGCGTCGCCGTTCCCTTGATCTGGTAGGTGACGTAATCGGAGGGGCGGGAGAAAGTCACCGCGATGCGGCCGTTCGCCTCGATGTTGGCAATCGTTTCCGGCCATTGCCAGGCCGAGAGGACGAGGTCGATCGCGTCCGGATCTCCTGTGCGCCAGGCGCCGACGCCGCGCGCGATCCCGGGCCGCTGGGCGGCGTCCGCCGTTCCGACGACCTGCATGACCGGGCTTTCGATGAAAGCCGCAAGCTCCGCATCCAGCATGGTGTTCTCCCTCAAGGACCGATCCATACCGCAGTTATGCAGGTTTTAGGATAAGCGATCCGCGGCTTAGGAAGCTTTTAGGAAACGACATCGGCGCATGCGCCTATAGCCACGCTCCATCACAGCCGAAGGAGCAAGTTCATGCAACAGGAACAGACAATCAGCATGCCGGAGAATGCCGTGGCGATCATCGGGGCAGGCCCGGGTGGCCTCGCCGCGGGCCGATGGCTGCGCGCCCACGGTTTCGAGCCGGTGATCTTCGAGGCCGCGGCCCGGGTCGGCGGCCAGTGGAACTCGGCCTCGGCGTCGAGTGCCACTTGGCCGGGCATGCGCACCAATACCAGCCGGGTGATGACGGCCTTCTCCGATCTCGACCATGCGCCCGGCACGCCGGTCTACCCGACCCAGGAGGACATGCTCGACTACCTCGAACGCTATGCCTTCACCACCGGCCTCCTGCCGCATCTGCGGCTCTCGACCCGCGTCGAGGCGCTGGAGCGCGCACCGGAGGGCGGCTGGCTCGTGCGTTCGGTTGCTGGCGGCCGTATCCGTCAGGAAGTGTTCAAGCTGGCGATCGTCGCCAGCGGCCGCCACCGCACGCCACAAGTTCCCGAGGTTCCCGGCCTCGACACTTTCAGCGGCAGCCTGGGCGCGGTACATGCGGCCCAGTATAACGGTGTCGAGCGCTATCGCGGCCGCAAGGTTCTGGTCGCCGGCTGTTCGATCAGTGCGCTGGAGATCGCCTCGGAGCTTGCCTATGGCGGCGCCGCCAAGGTCGTGGTCGCCAACCGCCGCCAGCGTTATGTCCTGCCGAAGCTGATTGCCGGCGTGCCGACCGAGCATGTGATGTTCAATCGCGCCTCGGCGCTCCTGGGGGCCGTGGCACCGCCTGAGGCGCTGGCGGCCGGGTTGAAGGCGAAGGTGCTGAGCGTTGCGGGCAATCCGGCACAGTTCGGCGCGCCGGCCCCGGACGAGAATATCTTCGCGGCCGGTATCACCCAGTCGCACCATTTCCTGCCGGCGGTCGCCGAAGGGCGGATCACGGTTGCGCCCTGGATCCGCAGGATCGAAGGCGGCAGGGTGTTGTTCGAAGACGGTTCGGCCTTCGATGCGGACGGCATCATCTTCGGCACCGGATACCGTCTGTCGCTGCCATGGCTCGAAGCAGACATCGCCAAGGCGGTCGATCTGGATGAGACCCATCTCGATCTGCACGATCACAGCTTCCATCCGGATCTGCCGGGGCTCGCCTTCCTCGGGCTCTACGACCTCGTCGGCCCCTATCTGCCCGTGCTCGAACTGCAGGCGCGGTGGATCAGCTATTGCTTCGCCGGTCTACGGCCAATGCCGTCCCAGGCGGAGATGCGCGAAGGCGTGGCGCGCAGCAGGGCGATGCGGGCCGGCCCGCCGAGCATGCCGATGAATGCGGCGGCGTTGATGTTTGCCGCCCGTGCCGGGGTCGAGCCGGACCCGGCAGAATGGCCGGAACTGGAGCGGGCGCTTCTGTTCGGACCGCTCTCCGCCGTCTCGTTCCGGCTGACCGGCCCGGATGCGCTGGGTGATGCAGAAGCGCGCAGCCGGCAGGCGGCGGAGGCGTTCGGCGCGATCACGGGGTCCGAATTCACAGCCGAAGAACACGGCATCTGCGCCATGATCGGCCGGCAGCAGGCCATCTCGGCCGCCTGACCGCTCAAACTGGAACGCCCGGCACACTGGCCGGGCGTTTCGTCATTTCGGATCTTGAATGTTCAGCTGAAGGAGACGCGGCGGTGGACGCCGATATCCGGCTGCTTGTCGTCGCTCAGATTGGCCTTGGCGATTTCCCAGCCGAACTTCAGCGGATTGCCGGTCGATGCCCAGATCTCGCCGTCGTCGAGCTTGAGAGCGACCATGGTGAGCTTCGGGTCGGCCTTGCCGCCGTCATACCAGGCTTCGACGATCGAGCTCCAGTATTCGTCGATCTTCGCCGGATCCTTGCGTTCCACGAGCGTGCCGCCGAGGCAGGCGTGATAGTCGTGGTCCTTGCCGATGACGCAGAAGTGCGCGCGGCTGCCGGCTTTCAGAGCCTGAACCAGATGCGAATCCGTCTTGGTGAAGAACCAGATCGTGTTGGTCTTCGGATCGGCGAAGGGTGCCATGGGCTGCATGTGCATGTGGCTGCCTTCGAGCCCGAGCATGCCGGCATGGATATCGTCGATTTCCTCCCACAGCTGCTCGACCGGGGTTTCGCGCGCTTCGCTGAAGCTTGCCATGAACCATCTCCTGTTGTTGGTGGGTTTCGGCAATGCAACGGGCCGGCCGGTATTCTTGTTCCCGCGAAAGCGCCGGCGGCGCGAATTCACGGACGGAACGCGGCGGGCCGGCTAATCGTGCACTTCCCCTTGAACAGGTCCGGTTTCGCTCGTATAAGGCGCCATTCCTCACAAATAGACCTGATCAGGGGTGCCATGGCTGGCCATTCACAGTTTAAGAACATCATGCACCGCAAGGGAAAACAGGACGGTATCCGTTCCAAGATGTTTTCCAAGCTGGCGCGCGAAATCACGGTTGCGGCCAAGATGGGCCTGCCCGACCCGACGATGAACGCCGCCCTTCGTCTGGCCGTGCAGAACGCCAAGGCGCAGTCGATGCCGAAGGACAACATCGACCGTGCGATCAAGAAGGCGTCGGGCGCCGACGCCGAGAGCTATGACGCGATCCGTTACGAGGGCTACGGTCCGGGCGGCATCGCCGTCATCGTCGAGACGCTGACCGACAACCGCAATCGCACCGCATCCACCGTCCGTTCGACCTTCACCAAGGCGGGCGGCGCGCTGGGCGAAACCGGCTCGGTGTCCTTCTCCTTCGATCACGTCGGCGAGATCACCTACAAGGCCTCGGTCGGCGATGCCGACAAGGTCATGGAAGCGGCGATCGAGGCCGGTGCCGAGGACGTCGTATCCGATGAAGACGGGCACACGATCTACTGCGCCTTCGAGGACATGAACGAAGTGTCCAAGGCGCTCGAAGACGTGCTCGGCGCGGCGGAAAGCGTCAAGGCGATCTGGAAGCCGCAGAACACGATCGAGGTCGACGAGGAAAAGGCGCAGTCGCTGATGAAGCTGATCGGCACGCTGGAAGACGACGACGACGTGCAGAACGTCTATTCGAACTTCGAAGTGTCGGACGAAGTCATGGCCAAGCTTTCGGCCTGATCTTTCAGTCTGTCTGTCAAGAAAGAAGCCCGGTCAGGATCTGACCGGGCTTTTGTGTTTCAAGGGTTCTGTTCGATCGCGGCGATCCGCTCCAGCGCGTTGTCGACCTTGTCTTCGATCTTGGCCAGCGCGCCCTCCAGGATGGTCTGCAGGTGGCCGATGCTTCCGCCCAATTCCATCTTGACGGCAAGCTCCAGATCTTCGCGCATTTCCGCCTGGCGCCGTTCGACACGCTTGACGAATTCGTAGCTCTGCAGAGACAGCGTACGGATCTCCGCCACTTCCCTGCGAAGCAGTTTCAGCTCGTCAAAGGTCTTTTGTCCGAGCTTTGCCAGAAAGCTGAAATCGATCGTCTCCTGGGACATCGCCATATCCTCTTTCGCGAGAAGATAGTCGTGGCACCAATCGAATGCAACCATTCAACGCATGACGCGTGTGGTTCGCGCCAGCCCTTACGCCGCTTCGCTGCGCACGCTGCCGATCACGCTCACCAGCTCGTTGACGATGCGCTCGACCTGTTCGCGGTCGTCGCCTTCGGCCATGACGCGGATCAGCGGTTCGGTGCCGGAGGGGCGGATCACGAGGCGGCCGTTGCGGGCGAGCTCGCTCTCGGCGTCGGCGATCGCCTGCTTGACGGCAGCGTCCTCGAGCGGCTTTCCGCCGGCGAAGCGGACATTGCGCAGGAGCTGCGGCACGGGTTCGAAGCGATGGCAGATCTCGCTCACTGTCTTGCCGGTGCGCTTGACGCAGGCGAGGATCTGCAGGGCCGCAACCAGGCCGTCGCCGGTGGTGCCGAAGTCGGACAGCACGATATGGCCCGACTGCTCGCCGCCGACGTTGAAATTGTGCTGGCGCATGTGCTCTACGACATAACGGTCGCCGACCTTGGTGCGGGCCAGCGACAGGCCCTTGTCCGACAGGAAGCGTTCGAGGCCGAGATTGGACATCACGGTGGCGACGATGCCGTCGCCCTTCAGCGTCTGGTCCTGCGCCCAGGTCTCGGCGATCGCCGCCATCAGCTGGTCGCCATCGATGATGGTGCCGTTCTCATCGACAATGATGACGCGGTCGGCGTCGCCGTCGAGTGCGATGCCGATATCGGCGCGTACTTCATGCAGCTTCTTCTGCAGGGCGGCCGGATGGGTGGAGCCGCAGTCGAGGTTGATGTTGGTGCCGTTCGGCGTGTTGCCGATGGTGACCACCTCGGCCCCGAGCTCCCACAGTGCGGCCGGCGCCACCTTGTAGGCGGCACCGTTGGCGCAGTCGATCGCGACACGCAGGCCATGCAGGGTGACGTCGCGCGGCAGCGTGCGCTTGACGAATTCGATGTAGCGATAGATGTCGCCCTCGACGCGCTTGGCCCGGCCGATCTCATGGGCGGGCGCCAGCTGCGCGTAGATGTCGTCGTCGAGCAGGGCCTCGATCTGCTGCTCGATCTCGTCGGAGAGCTTGTAGCCGTCGGGGCCGAACAGCTTGATGCCGTTGTCGGCGAAGGGATTGTGCGAGGCGGAGATCATCACGCCGATATCGGCGCGCAGCGAGCGCGTCAGCATGGCGACGGCGGGCGTCGGGATCGGTCCGAGCAGGAAGACGTCGAGGCCCGCGGCGGTGAAGCCGGCCACCAGCGCGTTTTCCAGCATGTAGCCGGAGAGGCGCGTATCCTTGCCGATCACCACCCGGTGGCGATGATGGCCGCGGCGGAAGATCGTGCCGACCGCGATACCGACCCGCATGGCGAGATCGGGGGTCATCGGAAACTTGTTGGACTGGCCGCGAATGCCGTCCGTGCCGAAATAGCGACGAGTCATCTGTTCTCCTGCAATGATCGAGCCGGCGTCACGAGGCGCTGGCGAAAGGCGCTGGATTCCCGACCGGCCAAGGGCCGGCTATGCCAATGCGCGTGCTCTTGCCACAAAATGCGGCGGATGGCACGTCAATTAGCGTCAATAGCGCTTACATCTTGTGAGTGAAAAGTAAAAGGCCACCCTCCGAAGCCGGAGGGTGGCCTTTGCATTTATCCGCCGAAGTCAGTGCGGCTGAGGCTCGAGGCCGCTTTCAGGCTCGCCGCCCTTCGGCGCGTCCTTTTTGGTTCCGGTCGAGGGAACCGCCGAGCCGCGTCCGGACGGACCTTCGTCGCCCATGTCGCGGGCCGGCTTTTCTCCGCGCAGAAGCGCCTTAATCTCGTCGCCCGAGAGCGTTTCGTATTCGAGCAGGCCTTCCGCCATGGCGACGAAGTCGTCGTGCTTTTCGGTGAGGATGCGACGGGCCTCGGTATAGGCCTCGTCGATCAGGCGACGCACTTCGGTGTCGATCTTCTGGGCGGTCGATTCCGAGACGTTCTTGGTCTGCGAAACCGAATGGCCGAGGAAGACTTCCTGCTGGTTCTCGCCATAGGCGACCTGGCCGAGCACGTCGGAGAAGCCCCACTGCGTGACCATGGCGCGGGCAAGCTTGGTGGCCTGCTCGATGTCGGAGGATGCGCCGGAGGTGATGTTCTCCTTGCCGAAGGTCAGTTCCTCGGCGACGCGGCCGCCCATCATGATGATCAGGCGCGACACCATCCACTTGTAGCTCATCGAGTAGCGGTCGCCCTCGGGCAGCTGCATGACCATGCCGAGTGCACGGCCGCGCGGAATGATGGTCGCCTTGTGCAAGGGGTCGGCGACCGGCACGTTGAGCGCGGTGATCGCATGGCCGGCTTCGTGATAGGCGGTCAGCTTCTTTTCGGCTTCGGTCATGGCGGAGGAGCGGCGTTCCGCACCCATCATGATCTTGTCCTTGGCGTCTTCGAACTCGGCCATGGTGACGACGCGCTTGTTGCGGCGTGCGGCCATCAGGGCGGCCTCGTTGACGAGGTTCATCAGGTCGGCGCCGGAGAAGCCCGGCGTGCCGCGGGCGAGTACCTTGAGGTCGACGTTCGGAGCGAGGGGCACGTTGCGGGCATGCACCTTGAGGATGCGCTCGCGGCCGACGATGTCGGGGTTCGGCACGACGACCTGGCGGTCGAAACGGCCTGGACGCATCAGCGCCGGGTCGAGAACGTCCGGACGGTTGGTCGCGGCGATGAGGATGACGCCCTCATTGGCTTCGAAGCCGTCCATCTCGACCAGCAGCTGGTTGAGGGTCTGTTCGCGCTCGTCGTTGCCGCCGCCGAGACCGGCGCCACGATGGCGACCGACGGCGTCGATTTCGTCGATGAAGATGATGCAGGGCGCGTTCTTCTTGGCCTGCTCGAACATGTCGCGGACGCGGCTGGCACCGACGCCGACGAACATTTCGACGAAGTCAGAACCGGAAATGGTGAAGAAGGGCACGTTGGCTTCGCCGGCAACCGAGCGGGCGAGCAGCGTCTTGCCGGTGCCCGGGGGGCCGACCAGCAGCACGCCGCGCGGGATCTTGCCGCCGAGGCGCTGGAACTTCTGCGGGTCGCGCAGGAATTCGACGATTTCCTCAAGATCCTGCTTGGCTTCGTCCACGCCGGCGACGTCTTCGAAGGTCACGCGTCCATGCGCTTCGGTCAGTAGCTTGGCCTTCGACTTGCCAAATCCCATGGCGCCGCCGCGGCCACCGCCCTGCATCTGGCGCATGAAAAACAGCCAGACGCCGAGGATCAGCAGCATGGGCAGAAGGGTGCCGATATAGCTCAGGAAGCCGGAGGAGCCGTCGGTCTCGGGGCGAGCGACGATCATCACGTTCTTCGACTGCAGCTTGTCGAGCAGGCTGCCGTCGACGACCGGGGAATAGGTCTGGAAGGCGGTGCCGTTCTCGACATAGGTGCCGAGCACGCGGTTGCCGGTGACGGTCACGTCACGTACGCGGCCCGCATCCACTTCGCGGAGAAACTGCGAATAGGGGATTTCGCGCGAACTGGTCTGCGACGGCGACGTCTGGAACATGCTGAACAAGGCGATCAGCAGCAGGGCTATGATCGCCCATAGCGCGAAATTCCGAAAATTTGGGTTCATCGAACTCCCCGAACATGTGTTGCGCGCTGAAGAGCCCGCCTGATTGTCGACTAACATAGGAGCGCACTGGGGCCTTGCCAAGGCAAAGCGGCGGTATGAGTGCGTTTTCCGTCAATAACCGCTTAAGCCGGAGGCGGCAAATAGGCCTTCCGTCCAAAGAGGCGGGCGACCCCATCGGCGAGCGTAAGATCGGTTTCGGCGAGGAAGAGGTCGAACAGCGGGAAGACGGGCTCGACCATGGCCTGGATCGAAGTCTCGTCCGCGCCAGTCTCCATCCCCCCGACTGTTAGGATCTGCGGGGAGATCCGGGCAATGTGGCGTTGCATGGAAGGCGGCAGCACGCCGACTACGGACGACGGAAGCGGCTCGCTACGCGGCTCGACTTGCAGCACTTGACCGGTGCGGTTGGTGACGCGAAAGCGGCCGTCCCAGAGCATGGACGCATGCGGCGGGATCTGACGCGGCAAAACATCGCGGAGTTCGCGCATCAGATAGAGGCCGTCGCGGCGGCGCTGCACGAGGGTCCGCGCCAGCGTCATCCGGCCCGGCGATCCGGAGGCGACGAAATCGATGAGCCGGTCCATGGCCGCTGTGCCCGGCCGGTGCGGCCTGCCGCCAGCGACCGCCACCAGGGTCGCCAGCGCATGGCGCAGGATTGCCGGCTCGGCGTCCAGCGCATCGGGAGCTAGCGCAATGAGGCAGCCGGCATGAAGTGTGGCGCAGTGCGCGATCAGCTCGGCCGCGTGACGTGATAACCGGCGGCGCCGCTCCGCGGCCTCCACGCCAAGCGGTCGCGTGGCCGTGCCGCGGTCCTGTCGGACGCGCACGCGCTCGTAGCGCCGGTCGGTATTGCTCGGATCGTCGATCCAGCCGAGGCGTGTGGCGTAAAGATAGGCGCGGATCGCCTCGCGCCTGACGGAGAGAAAGGGCCGGAGCACCCAGATGCGCCGATCGTACAGCATGGCCTCTGCCATGCCGGAGAGACCGAGATTGTCGTCCTCGGCGCGAGCGGCGCGCATGGTGATCGTCTCGTCCTGGTCATCGGCCGTATGACCGGTGACGATCGCCGTTGCGCCGAAATCGGCTGCCGCATCGGCGAGCAAACGGTAGCGCGCCTCGCGGGCGGCCGCCGAAATGCCGGTCGTGGGTTTGGCGCCATGCCAGGTCAAAATGCGGTGGGGAATGCCGAGCGAGGCGCAGAGGCGGGCGACAGCCCGGGCTTCGTCGGAAGAGCCTGGGCGAAGGGCGTGGTCGACGGTCGCTGCGACAAGGTTGTGGGAAATGGCGCAATCGGCGAGCGCCTGCTTCAGCGAGACCAGAAGCCCGGTCGAATCGCTGCCGCCGGAGATGGCGACGAGAAGGCGGGTGGGATTGCGAAGGGAAATCAGGAGCCGGCGGGCGGCGTCTTCGGGGGAGGCGGGGGAAGGCGTGTCCACGGCGGTTGTGCCGCGGCCGGTCAGCAGCGAAGCCGCTTCTGTTCCGATGCGACCTTGGAAACCACGGCACGCGATGCCTTGGGGTAGCGCTTGGTGACTTCGCGCAGCGTGGCGCAGGCTGTTTCGGTGTTGTCGAGGGCGGCCAGAGACATGCCGAGCTTGAGGAGCATTTCGGGGGCCTTGGGCGAGGAGCCATAGGCCTGGTGGGCGTTGAGGAAGGTCTTCGCCGATTCGTTGAACTTGCCCTGCGAATACTGCGCTTCGCCCAGCCAGAAGTTGGCGTCGGCGATTTTCGCACTCTGCGGGTAGCTGGCGATGAAGCCGTTCAGCTCGTTCTCCGCCATGGCATAGTCGCCGGACAGGACATGGCCGTAGGCGACCTGATAGGCGTCGCCTTCCGAGCCGAGCGACGCGGTCTGGTTCGGCTGGACGGTTTCGACGCCGGGGAGGGCCGTCGATTCGTTATCGATCGCACCCGGGTTCAGCGTCGCCGCGCTGGGCACGCCCTGGGGGTCGAGCTCGATCGAGCCGAGCACCTGCTCGGGCTGGCCGATCGGGTCGGCCCCGGCATTGCTGCCGGGTACCGGATCCTGGGTGATGACCCCGGCGACGGAGTCGGCTTGCCCGCCGCCGTCGAGCGGTGTGCCGAGGGCACCGCTCTTCTTGGTGCCGCCCTTTTCGAGATCCTGGAAACGGAACTCGTTGTCTTCCTGGGTCTTGCGCATCTGCTCCTGCATCTGCAGGATCTGGAAGCTCATTTCCTCGATCCGGCCGTTGAGGTTGCGGATCTCCTCCTCGAGCTGCAGGACGCGGATCGACGGGTCGGCGCTCTGGGCGAGTATCACCGGCGCACGCTCTGGCGCAGTCTCGGCAGTCCGCGCTTCCGGCGCGGGGCGCGGTGCGAGGAGCTGCATCGAACTGGCGTTTCCGTGCAGGCCGGCCACAGTCGCCGCCCCGAGCAATGCGGCCATGACAAGTCTTTTCATGTCATTGTTCCTGTCTTCATGAATCGTCGCGCCGGGTTTGGCGCAACCGGAAGATTTTTTCCAATTGCCGGCAAAAAGCAACCGAAGTTCGGCCAAAGTATGGAGAAAAGCGGAAAGGCGGCTCCCCGGGGGAAGCCGCCTTTCGCACGTCTGCCGCCTGAGGCGGATATTACATTCCGGCGCCGCCGAGAACGGTAACGGCGCGGCGGTTCTGCGACCAGCAGGAGATGTCGTCGCAGACGGCGACCGGACGTTCCTTGCCGTAGGAGATGGTCTTCATGCGGCTTGCCGGAACGCCGCGCGAGGCGAGGTAGTCGCGGGTGACGGCCGCACGACGGGCGCCGAGCGCGAGGTTGTATTCGCGGGTGCCGCGCTCGTCGGCATGGCCTTCGACGGTGATCGCATAGTTCGGATACTTGGCAAGCCACTGGGCCTGACGGTCGAGGGTCTGCTGGGCGTCGGCGCGGATCGAGGTCGAGTCGGTGTCGAAGAAGATGCGGTCGCCGACATTGACGGTGAAGTCCTGGGTCGAGCCCGGGGTCGCCGCACCGGCGCCGAGGCCGAGGTCGGAAGCGCTGTTCGGCAGGTTCTTCTTCGAGGCGCAACCGGCAAGCGCCAGGGTCAACGCGATGGCGAGGACGGCGGGGTTGCTGGCGATCTGCTGCATGCGGCTCTTCGCCGGAGTGTGAATGCGGCTCATAGCCGGTCTCCTTGATGTCTTCCGTTAGGGTTGCCGGACTTTAACCATTCGAGGTTAACCGGCATCCAACGAACATGGTTAAGAAAGTGTCAAATCGCTGCCGCAAGGCGCTGTTGGGGCGGACCTTGCGGCAGGAAAACGGCATGAATGCGGCCTATTCAAGAAGCGGAGACCAGGCCGGGTCGGAGGCGTAAGTCGGGGTCTTGACGAGCTGCTCGTTGTAGCCGGTGAGGTCGATCGAGTAGAGCTGCGGGCCGCCCGAGCCGGCGGACTGGCGGAAGAACATCAGCACGCGGCCGTTCGGCGCCCAGGTCGGGCCTTCGTTGTGGAAGCCCGAGGTTAGGATGCGCTCGCCCGAGCCGTCGGTCTTCATCACGCCGATCGAGAACTTGCCGCCCGACTGCTTGGTGAAGGCGATGAGGTCGCCGCGCGGCGACCAGACCGGGGTGGAGTAGGAGCCGTCGCCGAACGAGATGCGCTGCTGGCCCGAGCCGTCGGCGTTCATCACGTAGAGCTGCTGGCGGCCGCCGCGGTCGGATTCGAAGACGATCCGCGCGCCGTCCGGCGAATAGGACGGCGAGGTGTCGATCGCGGCGGTCGAGGTCAACCGCGTGGTGGTGCGCGAGCGCAGGTCCATCGTATAGATGTTGGCGTTGCCGTCCTGCTGCAGGCTCATGATGACGCGCTGGCCGTCGGGCGAGAAACGCGGCGAGAAGGTCATGCCGGGGAAGTTGCCGACCACTTCGCGCTGCCCGGTCTCCAGCTGGAGAAGGTAGACGCGGGGCTGCTGGCCCTCGAACGACATGTAGGTCACTTCCTGGCGGCTCGGCGAGAAGCGCGGCGTCAGGACGATGTCCTTGGAGCCGGTCAGCATGCGGACGTTTTCGCCGTCCTGGTCCATGATGGCGAGCTGGCGCTTGCGATCGGTCTTCGGCCCGCTCTCCGAAACGAAGACGATGCGGGTGTCGAAATAACCCTTTTCGCCCGTGATGCGCTCATAGATCGCATCGGCGATGATGTGGGCGACGCGCCGCCAGTTCTCCGGCTGGGTGTAGAACTGCTGGCCGGTCATCTGCTGGCCGGCAAAGGTGTCCCACAGGCGGAACTCGGCGCGAAGACGACCGTCGCCTTCCTTGCTGATCCGGCCGACGACGAGCGCCTGGGCGTTGACCACCTTCCAGTCCTCGAAGCGCGGAGCCTGGTCGGGATTGGTGATCTTTTCGATGAAGGCCGCGCGGTTGACCGGGGCGAAGAGACCGGAGCGCTTGAGGTCGGCTTCGACGACGGCGGCGATCTTGGCGCCGATGCCGTCGCCGGAGACAAAGTCGGTGATCGCGATCGGCAGCGGCTCGACATTGCCCTTGTTGATGTTGATTTCGACGACTGCGCTCGCCGGGGTGGCAAAAGCGCCGGCCATGCCGACGATCACCATCAGGGTTCGTAGAAGGTTGAGTTTCATCATAAGATCCAAGCCTTTCAGCTCTTACATCAGTTCGCTGGGGTCGAAATTGACGATCACTTCCGACCAGGCATCGTATTTGTCCCGGGGAAGGTTCTTGAAGGGGGCGGAGCGCAGGACGGCGCGGCGTGCGCCGCCCATCAGCACCTGTTGGGTCTGCGGCGTTCCGCCGGTCGCGGTGACTTCCGGTTCGCCGATCAGCTCGCCGGACTCGTCGAGCTGGAATTTCACCTTGATGCGGACGTCCGCCGCATCGGCGAGGCCCGGAATGACCGACCAGTTGTTCTGGATCTGGCCGCGCAAGGCGTCCATCTCGCTCTGGCTGAGCTCCGAGCCGCCGGTGGTCTTCTTGCCGCCGAAGGCTGCCTTGTCCGGCGATGCCTTGGCGCCGCCGGCCGTCGGGTCGTTCTTGTTCAGGAGGGCAGCGACCTCGTCGGCGTTGAAGTCGCTCTCCTTGGCGGATTTCGACTTCGCCGTCTCCTGGGTCTTGACGTCCTTCTTCTTGTTGTCAGCCTTGGCGGTCTCGCTCTGGGTCGGCTTGGTCTCGGCGGGCTTCGCCTCGGTGGGCTTCGGCTTTTCGGGCTTCGGCTTGGCGGTCGGGACCGGCACGCTGTCGGGCAGCGGAATTTCTTCGGCCTGCGCCTCTTCCGGCTTCGGCTCACTCTCGGCCGGCGGCTTGGGCTCGGGCGTTACCTCGGGCTTGGTCGGTTCGGCCTTGGCGACCTCGGTCGGCTTGGTCGGTTCGGCGACCGTTTCTTCCTTGATGATGTCCTTGATGTCGTTGGTGACGTCATCCTGGGTCGGCTGGACCTTCTCGACCTTCTCGGGTGCTGCCGAGGATTCCGCCTTGGTCGGCTTCTCGACCGGCTTCGGAACCGATTTCAGGTCGACATCGTTCTCGCCGACATTCTGGGCATCGGGAACGGAGGTCGGCTTCTTGGTCGGTACGGGTGCCGACTTCTCGGCGACCGGCGCGCTCTTGTCGCCCTGCTGGATCTGGGTGAGTTCGGAGATCGGCACGATATCGACCGGCAGCGCTTCGACGTCCGCGACGTCGAAGGATTCGGGCGCGCTGATGCTGACCAGCGCGAAAGCAAGCGCCAGCCCGTGCAGCACAGCCGAAGAAATGAGACTAGCTCTCATCGCGTCCGATCACTTGTCCTGTTCTTGCAGGGTCACGAGGCCGATATTCTTGAATCCTGCCGCGGATATGCGAGCCATGACCTGCATGACGGTGCCGTAGGCGGCGGCGGTATCGCCGCGCACGTAGATGCGTTCGTTGTAGCCGGTGGTGGCGATCGCCTCGAGCTTGGCAACCACGTCTTCGATGGGTATAGCGGTTTCCTGGAGATAGATCTCGCCGGCCGGGTTCACCGAGATGGTGATCGGCTGGGTGTCGGAATTCATCGCCTTCGCCTGCGTTTCCGGCAGGTCGATCGGTACGCCGACCGTCATCATCGGTGCTGCGACCATGAAGATGATCAGGAGCACGAGCATGACGTCGACCATCGGCGTGACGTTGATCTCGCTGATCGGCGCCTTCTTGCCGCTGCGCCTGCCGCCGCGACGGCCACCGCCGCCGCTCGATCCAACATTCATACCCATACTAAGCGTCTCCTAAGCCGGACGTTTACTGCGCGGCCTGACGGGGCTGCAGCTTCTCATCGATCTGGCGCGAAAGAATGGCGGAGAACTCGTCGGCGAAACCCTCCATGCGGGCGGTCAGCTTGCCTGCCTCGCCGGAGAACTTGTTATAGGCGATGACCGCCGGGATAGCGGCGACGAGGCCGATCGCGGTGGCGAGCAGGGCTTCCGCGATACCGGGGGCGACGACCGCAAGGTTGGTCGACTTCGAGCCGGCGATCGCCTGGAACGAGGTCATGATGCCGACGACGGTGCCGAACAGACCGACGAAGGGGGCTGCCGAGCCGATGGTGGCGAGCGAAGAAAGACGGGCCTCGAGGGCTTCGGATTCGCGGGCGAGCGTCACGTCCATGGCGCGGTCGATACGCATCTGCAGCCCGATCGGCGAACGGGCGCCGCGTTCGAAGCTCTTCTTCCATTCGCGCATGGCGGCGACGAACATGGCGGCAAGTCCGGTATTGCTGCGTTCGGCGAGCGTCCGGTAGAGTTCCTCGAGCGACTGGCCGGACCAGAACACCTGTTCGAACTGGTCGAACTGGCGGCGCGCACGCGAATAGCTCATGAACTTGTCGATGACGATTGCCCAGGTCCAGACCGAGGCGGCGAGCAGTCCGAGCATGACCAACTTGACGACGAAGCCTGCCTGCATGAACAGGGCCCAAAGGCTCACGTCATGCGTCGCCGCTGCCAAACCTACTTCTTCCATCGCTTTTAAATCCCCGAAATCCAAACGCCCGGCACATGACCGGGCGGTGAAAAAGCTCTGTTGCGGAATTGTGCGGTTGCCGTTGCCGAACGCCCTAATTCCGCTTCAAGCTCCCAGATTGCCTTCTTGCCTTCAAATTTGGTCAAAGGAAGGCGTGCGCCGCACAAATTTCCATGGGGCAGTAAGACATCATTATCGTTAAGGGATCGTTAGCGTGAGGGTGCGAGCGACGACCTGTCAGCCGAGGAAACGGGCGGCCAGCCCCTCGGGCAGGCGCCGCGGCCGGCCCATGCGATTGACCACGGCAATGACGACCCTGGCGGCGATCAGCAGGTCGCCGGCGCGACGGATCTCCTGTTCCAGCACCATCTTTGCGCCGCCGGCCTTGGTGGTCACGGTCCGGATCTCCAGCACGTCGTCCATGCGGGCGGGCGCCTTGAAGTCGATTTCCATGCGGTGGACGACAAAGACGAGGCCTTCCTCGTCGATCCCGATCAGGGTGCTCTGCTCGACGTCGAGGCAGCGCAGATAGTCGGTTCTGCCGCGTTCGAGGAAGTGCAGATAGCGGGCGTGGTAGACCAGGCCGGAGAAGTCGGTGTCTTCATAATAGACGCGCTGGGTGAGGCGGTGTCCTTCGGCAGTCAGTTCTCCACAGAGAGAAATCTTATTTTGATTCATATTCTTACCTTGTTTTTCCGACAAGCTCGGTCGCTATGGCACATAGCCTTTCCGCGCCCATTGTAGTTCTGTCACAAATTGGCATTATCAGATTTGGGGGCTCACCGGCACAGGAGACTATCATATGAAAATTGCAGTCATGGGCGGAGATGGTTTCGTCGGTTGGCCGACTTCCCTGCACCTCTCCGATGCCGGTCACGACGTCCATATCCTCGACAACCTGTCGCGCCGCTGGATCGATACGGAGCTCGGCGTACAGTCGCTGACACCGATGGACTCGATCCAGGAGCGCATCCGCATCTGGCATGCGGAGACCGGCCGGCGGATCCATTTCCACCTGATCGATCTCGCCAAGGACTATGAACTGCTGAAGAACTGGCTGGCGGAGAACCGCCCGGACGCGATCATCCATTTCGCCGAGCAGCGCGCCGCGCCCTATTCGATGAAGAGCGACCGCCACAAGAACTACACGGTCAACAACAATGTGAGCGCCACGCACAATTTGTTGAACGCGCTGACCGAACTCAACCTCGATTCGCACCTCGTTCATCTCGGCACCATGGGCGTCTACGGTTATTCGACCATCGGCGCGGCGATCCCCGAAGGCTATCTGCCGGTCGGCATCGAGACGACGCAAGGGGAGACGGTTTCGCAGGAGATCCTCTACCCGAGCAATCCCGGCTCGATCTACCACATGACGAAGTGCCTCGATCAGCTGCTGTTCCAGTTCTACGCCAAGAATGACGGTCTGCGCATCACCGACCTGCACCAGGGCATCGTCTGGGGCACGCACACCGAACAGACCCGTCGCCATCCGCAGCTCGTCAACCGCTTCGATTATGACGGCGACTACGGCACGGTGCTGAACCGCTTCCTGATCCAGGCGGCGATCGGCTATCCGCTGACCGTGCACGGCACGGGCGGGCAGACCCGCGCCTTCATCCACATCCAGGACTCGGTGCGCTGCATCGAGATCGCGCTGAAGAACCCGCCGGCGCGGGGCTCGCGCGTCGAGATCTTCAACCAGATGACGGAAACGCACCGGGTGCGCGATCTCGCCGAGATGATCTCGAAGATGACCGGCGCCGAGATCGTCTGGCTGCCCAACCCGCGCAAGGAGGCGCCGGAGAACGACCTGATCGTCAAGAACGAGAAGTTCCTCGGCCTCGGGCTCGAACCGACCACGCTTGAGGGCGGTCTGCTCGACGAGATCGTCGACGTCGCCCGCAAATTCGCCTATCGCGTCGATCGTTCGCGCGTGCCTGCCGTTTCGGCCTGGACCAAGGACATCGCCAAGACGATCAACCGCGATCCGGAAGGCAAGAAGCTGAAATCCGTGTCATGATGATCGGCACGGAAATGCTGCACGGCATCCGGCCCGAGACCACGGCCGGTTCGCGCAATGCCTTCGTCACCCTGGTGACCAATGCGGACTATGCGATGGGTGCCGTGGCGCTGGCGCGGTCGATCCGATTGACCAGGAGCCCGGCCGACATCGTCGTACTGTTTACCGGCGGGGTGGAGGCAAGCGCACTCCGGCCGCTGGATACGCTCGGCTGCCGGCTGGTGGAGGTCGATCACCTGCCGCTCTCGCATGCGTTCAACCTGCGTCATGCGCGCGGCAATCTGCATGCCAATGCGCCCTTCACCAAGGGGCGCAAGCCGGCCTTCCACTCGCCGCTCGACAATTTCTGCAAGCTCCGGCTCTGGCAGCTGATCGACTACGCCACCTGCGTCTTCATCGATGCCGACGCAATCGTGCTGAAGAACATCGACAAGCTGTTCGACTATCCGGAATTCTCCGCGGCGCCGAACGTTTATGAAAGCCTTGCCGATTTCCACCGGCTGAACTCCGGCGTCTTCGTCGCCAGGCCTTCGCTCGCCACCTTCGGCGCCATGCTCAAGAAACTGGACGAACCGGACGTGTTCTGGCGGCGTACCGACCAGACATTTCTCGAAACCTTCTTTCCCGACTGGCATGGCCTGCCGGTCTTCATGAACATGCTGCAATATGTCTGGTTCAACCTGCCGGAACTCTGGGATTGGAAAGAGATCGGCGTACTGCATTTCCAGTATGAAAAGCCATGGGAGGCCGATCATCCGAGGGCCGCAGTTCTGAAGCCGCTGATCGACCTTTGGCAGGCCTATTATTCCGGAGAGGAGGTTCCCGACGTCCGGGCGCTGGCCAATCCGGTTTCGGCTGCGGCATGAAAGTCCTGGTCTCCGGGGGCACGGGCCTTGTCGGCCGATACGTCGTCGAAGCCCTGCTGGCGGGCGGCTATGACGTGACCGTCGGCGGACGTTCCCAGCCTCCGGCCGAGTATTTTTCGCGGCCGGTGCAGTTCCGGTCAATGTCGCTCGATCCCGATTTCGACCCGATCGAGGCCTTCGACGACAGCTATGTCTTCGTGCACGCCGCCTTTGATCACGTTGCGGGCAAATACCGGGACGGGGAGGGCGACGATCCGGCGCGCTTCCGCCGGCTGAACCTCGACGGCACGGTTCGCCTGTTCGATGCGGCGAGGCGCGCCGGGGTGCGGCGCGTGGTCTTCCTGTCGAGCCGGGCGGTCTATGACGGCATTGCGCCGGGGGTGCCGCTGGTCGAGACGGCGGAACTGCGTCCGACGAGCCTCTATGGCGAAGTCAAACTGCTGGCCGAGCAGGTGCTCACAGACATGTCCGGCCCGGGCTTTTGCGGATCGAGCCTCAGGCTGACGGGGGTCTATGGGCACCTTCGGCCCAACAAGTGGGACGGGTTGTTCGCCGAGTATCAGGCGGGCAGGGCGGTGCCGGTGCGTGCCGGCTCGGAAGTGCATGGTCGTGACGTCGGCCAGGCGGTGCGGCTGATCCTGGAGAGCGACACGGCAAAAGTGGGCGGTGAAGTGTTCAACGTCTCCGACATCGTCACCGACAGCCACGAAATCCTCTCGGTGTTGAAATCGGCGACCGGATCGCGGCATCCGTTGCCCCGGCCGGCGGACAAGACCGTCGTCGCTGGCATGGTGACGGACAAGATCCGCGCGCTTGGCTGGAAGCCCGGCGGGCTGGCATTGCTGGAAAGCACGGTCCACTGTCTCGCCGACAGCACTTCAGCCTGAACCGATCAGTCCATCAGATCCGTTTCACTCCAGCCAAGCTCGGCCATGTCCGCAGCCCGAGCCTGCGCATCGTCGCCGACGATGAACTCGTCGAGCTGCGGCGGCTTGACGCTCGTGCCGGCGAGCATGGCATGGACCTGGCCGCGATGATGGGTCTGGTGCTGGAACAGGTGGCTGAGGATATCGTCGAGCCGATCGGTCTGGATGCGGCTGCCGCGGTGGACCGCGACGGGGCGGGCGAGGTCGTGGGACGTCAAGTTATCGCAAAGCTTCACGAGGCGACGGTCGACATCGGCCTGTGCGGCGCGCAGTTCCGTCGGGTCGGCAAAGGGCTCCTCGTTCTCCCAGGCCTTGGGGCCGAGCGTGCCGCCCTCCAGGGCATCGACGTAGAACCAGTCGATGATCAGGATGTGGTTGAGCGTCGCCCGGATCGATGGGAAGAAGCTCGTCCGGGTCGCCTCGAACTCGCCGGGCTGGAGAAGCGCCACGGCCTTGTGCAAACGCAGATTGGCGAGCGCATTGGCGCGTCCGAGCTTGCGGAAGACGCGGGTGGGGTCGAGGGCATCGGTCATGGACGGTCCCTTCTTCGTTGGTACGACTGTTGCCACGCTATTGCGATCCCGAGCGGCAAACCGATATTAGCCGAGTTCGACGACGACGATCTCCGGTGGTACGCCCAGCCGCACCGGCAATTTGGAAAGTCCAAGACCAGCGGACACGATCAGGTGACGGCCGTTCTCGAACACATGTCCATATGCGTAGCGGTTTCCGAACCGCGACGGCACGAGCGGCGAATAACCGAGTATGCGGATCTGGCCGCCATGGGTATGGCCCGAGAGCGTCAGGGTAACCCGTCCGGGAACGTCGGTGAATATGTCCGGTTCATGGGCCATCAAAATGACAGGCCCGTCGTCGTCTATCTGCGCCATTGTGGCGGGCAGGTCGTCCAGGCCATCGATCCAGCCGGAGCCGTCGGGTGCGGCGTAACCGGGTTCGAGCTGGTCGGCAAGACCGGCGAGCCAGAAGTGTTGCCCATCCTTCTCGATGCGGATAGCACGGTTGTCGTAAACCGGGATGCCGACGTCGGCGAGGGCCCTGTGTGCCAGTGTCGGTCCCATTGCTGCCGCCTGGGCCGTGGGGTCATTCAACCAGTCATGATTGCCGAGAATGGCATGGACGCCGAGCGGTGCCCGCAGGCGCGCCAAGGCTTCCGCCCAGCGTTCCGGCTTTACGTAGCCGGAGTTGAATCGCATGCTGGTCATATAGTCGCCGAGTAGGACGACGATGTCTCCGTTGAAACTGTTCGCCTGTTCGCAGATCGTGGCGATGCGGCTCGCCGGCATCCACGGCTCGCAGGCATGGAAGTCGGCAAGGCCGACAATTCTGAGTTTTAGCCCATGCGGCCATCTGGCCGGTGTAAGCGCGTAGCGGGTGACGCGCGGTTGTGACAATGGCTCGACGCCGACTGCGTAGGTGGCGGTTCCGAAGGCACCCATGATAAGGCCGGCAAAAAGCTTGAGGAAACCGCGCCGCGCGATCATCAGTCGTCCTCTAGCGTCAGGCGGAACTGGGCGGCCTCCAGATCCTTCGGCGGCTGCAGGCCCAGATGCTTCCACGCCGTGGTGGTCAGAACGCGGCCGCGCGGGGTGCGCTGGATGAAGCCCTGCTGGATCATGTAGGGCTCGATGATGTCCTCGATCGCATCGCGCGGTTCGGAGAGACCGGCGGCGATCGTCTCGATGCCGACCGGGCCGCCGCCGAAGTTCACGGCGATCATGTTGAGATAGCGCTTGTCGAGCTGGTCGAGCCCCATATTGTCGACGAGAAGCCGGGTCAGCGCCTCGTCGGCGATCTCGCGGGTGACGGCCTCGGCGCGGGCGACTTCGGCGAAGTCGCGCACGCGGCGGAGCAGGCGACCGGCGATGCGCGGCGTTCCGCGGGCGCGGCGGGCGATCTCGCGGGCGCCTTCGTCGGTCATGCCAAGCCCCATCAGCCGGGCGCCGCGGCGAACGATCAGCTCCAGTTCCTCGACCGTGTAGAAGGAGAGGCGCACCGGAATGCCGAAACGGTCGCGCAACGGCGTGGTCAAGAGCCCGAGGCGCGTGGTGGCGGCGACGAGGGTGAACTTGGAGAGGTCGATCTTGACCGAGCGGGCGGCCGGACCTTCGCCGATGATCAGGTCGAGTTGGTAGTCCTCCATCGCCGGATAGAGGATTTCCTCGACCGCCGGGTTCAGCCGGTGGATTTCGTCGATGAAGAGCACGTCACGCTCCTCGAGATTGGTGAGAAGCGCAGCAAGGTCGCCGGCCTTGGCAATAACCGGGCCGGAGGTCGAGCGGAAGTTGACGCCGAGTTCCTTCGCCATGATCTGGGCGAGCGTCGTCTTGCCGAGCCCCGGCGGGCCGACGAACAGGACGTGGTCGAGTGCCTCGCCCCGGTTCTTCGCCGCCTCGATGAAGATCTTCAGGTTGGCGCGCGCTTCCGCCTGGCCGGTGAACTCGTCGAGCGACTGCGGACGCAGCGCCGTATCGAGGTCTTCACCCCGCTTGTCGGGGGAGAGGATGGGGTTCGGGGTGCTCATGCGAGTAATTCCATGCCGGGCACGCGGGAGGCGGCGCGTTTGTCGAAGGTCAGGGTCGTTGGAGCTCCTGCCCGTTTCGCAGCCCATGCGATCAGGTGGTCTGCTAAATCGGCCAGGGGCTGGCCGGTGCTCAGCAGTGCGTCGAGCTCTTCCGTATATTCGATGACGAGGCCGTCCGCCGCCAGGAGATTCTGAAAAAGCTCCGCCACAGTGGACATCGGGTATTGCAGCCTGTTGTGCAGGATCCAGACGGTTTCTGCGATGACGATCGCACTTATATATGCCGGTTCCTCGGCCGTTCTCGCCGAAAGAAACGTGCGCGCCAAGGCGTTCTGGGCGGGGTCGTCATCGACGAGAAACCGCACCAGAACATTGGTGTCGATGCCGATCACCGTTCAGCCTCCGACCATTCGCGCCTGATGCGTTGGTCATCCTCGGACACGTGTTGCGCTATAGCTTCGTCCATTTCCTCGACCGTGAGGCTGACGCCGACAGGCGGGTTACCCAGGATTCCGGCGAATTCCGACAGCTTTCTGTTCTTAGGGATTGCCACGACCTGACCGTTGCGCGCCGACACATAGAAGCGTGTTCCGGGTTCGAGTTTCAACGCTTCGCGCACTTCACTCGGGATCGTAATCTGACCCTTGGAGGTCATAACGGTAAAGGCACCCATGTCTTACCTCCTCAAGGAATTCTTACGAGAAGCATATCAGCATTTCGTCTGCGCACCAATTCTTACCGCGACAGCTCCTTCAGCCCCAGCCGGATGAGCTTGGCGCTGTCGGCGCCTTCGCCGCCGTTCTTCAGGGCGGCGGAGATAGCGTTGGCGGCCTGCTCGCGGGAATAGCCAAGATTTGTCAGCGCCGAGACGGCATCGGCAACCGGGGCAGGGGCGACGCCTTCGCCGAGCTCCTGCTTGAGGCCGATATTGGCGGCCGCCTCGCCGGCGAAGGCCGGTGCCTTGTTCTTCAGTTCGGTGATGATGCGGACCGCGACCTTCGGGCCGACCCCCGGGGCGCGCGACACGGCGGTCTTGTCCTGCAGCGCGATGGCATTGGCGAGTTCGGAGGGGGTGAGTGTCGACAGCAGCGCAAGAGCCACCTTGGCGCCGACGCCCTGCACGCTTTGCAGAAGATTGAACCATTCCCGCTCCAGCGCCGTCATGAAGCCGAACAGCTTCAACTGGTCCTCGCGGACATAGGTCTCGATGAACAGCACCGCGGCTTCGCCCGGCGAGCCGAGGCGCGACAGCGTGCGGGCGGAGCAGAAGGCGACGTAGCAGACGCCATGTACGTCGATCAGCGCATAGTCGTCGCCGATTTCGTCGATGGTGCCTTTGAGCTTGCCGATCATGGGAGAGGTCCGTCAGGGATGGGTTTCGGGAGTGATGAGGGGAACCATCGGGAAATAGGTGCGGTAGCCTTTCGGATCGCGCGTGAGAATCGAATAGCCGCGAATGGCGGCGTGTGCGCCGATCATGAAGTCCGGCAGCACACGCTCGCGCGCTCCACCGGTCCTGCGATATCTGCGGAAAGCCACGCCGGCGGCAAAGGCTGCCGCCCATGGCAAGCCCTCACGATGGAAATCGGATTGCGGAAGCAACTGGTCGACTGTCTCGATATCGTCGTAGCGGACCGAAAACTCGGCATAGATGACCGGATTGATCACCAGCGGCTGACCGGCCGCCGCCCGGGTCAGCGCCGCGCGCGACCAGCCGAGCCAGACCGGGTCGCGCACCGCCACGTCGACCAGAACATTCGTGTCGACCAATGTCGCCATAGATCAGCGATCCCTCGTCATGGCCATCAGGGCCTCGGCATCGATCGTCTGGTCACCGGTTCCTTCGAGTGCGTCGAGGGTTTGCATCAAGGCGGCGAGGCGCGTGCGGTCGGAATCGGAATGCCGGTTACCTTTGGGCGCCAAGATCAACTTGCCGTCCTCGACCGTGAAGACGACTTCGCTGTTCGGCTCGATGCCGACGAGTTCGCGCAAGTCGCGCGGTATGGTGACCTGACCCTTGGATGTGACGCGCATGATCTCGCTCCTTCTGCGGTAAGAAAATATCTTACACACGGAACAAGTCAAGAACAAACTAGACGCTGGCCAGCACCTGGCGCATGCGATCGCCGCCGCGATTGTGGGCGTGGCAGATGGCGATGGCGAGCGCGTCGGCTGCGTCATTGCCCTTGAACTCGGCCTTGGGCATGAGGATTTTCAGCATCATGTGGATCTGCTGCTTCTCGCCGTGGCCGACGCCGATGACCGCCTTCTTCACCGCGTTCGGCGCGTATTCGGCAACCCGCAGCCCGGCTCGGGCCGGAACCAGCATGGCGATGCCGCGGGCCTGGCCAAGCTTGAGGGTGGCCACCGCGTCCTTGTTTACGAAGGTCTGTTCGACCGCCGCCTCGTGCGGCTGGTAGGCGTGCACCACTTCCGACAGCCCGTCATGCAATTGGCATAGCCGGGAAGCCAGATCCATGTCGCCGTCGGAGGTCACCGTGCCGGAGGCGACGAAACGCAGGGAGTTGCCGAGCGTCTCGATGACGCCCCAGCCGCATCGCCTGAGGCCCGGATCAATGCCGATAATTCGAATCGCGTTGTGCATGGCGTCACTCTAGCTTCCTGCCTGCCGGTCTGCCAGAATTAAGTGAACAAAACAAAAACACTGAAGTGACGATCAGCGAAACTCGTCATTCCGGCTCTGGCATTCGGCGCAACGCTCTTTACATAAGGGGCTCAGCTCCCGACACATAGACCGGACCCGCGCCATGATCCCCTTTTCCATCCTCGATCTCTCGCCCATCGCCGAGGGCCACTCGATCACCGAAGCCCTCGACGCCTCCCGGCAGATGGCGGTCAAGGCCGAGGATTGCGGCTACAACCGCTTCTGGCTGGCCGAACACCACGGCATGCCAGGCATTGCCAGTGCGGCCACGTCTGTCGTGATCGGTCATGTCGGCGCGGCGACGAAGCGCATCCGCATCGGTTCTGGCGGCATCATGCTGCCGAACCATGCGCCGCTGGTCATCGCCGAGCAGTTCGGTACGCTGGAAGCGCTGTTTCCGGGCCGTGTTGATTTGGGCCTCGGCCGCGCGCCGGGGACCGACATGCGCACCGCCCGGGCGCTGAGGCGCAACATGGAGGCCGGGACGGAGAGTTTCCCGCACGATATCATCGAACTCAGGCGCCTGCTCGGCGAACCGACGGAGGACCAGGCCCTGCTCGCCGTGCCGGGCATGCGCAGCCATGTCCCGCTCTGGCTGCTCGGCTCCAGCCTCTACAGCGCCCACCTCGCGGCGGCACTCGGACTGCCCTACGCCTTTGCCTCGCACTTCGCCCCCGACCAGCTGATGGAGGCGATCTCGATCTATCGGGACCGTTTCCAGCCGTCGGACGAACTCGACAAGCCCTACGTCATGGTCGGCATCATGGGCGTCGCCGCGGAGACGGATGCTGAGGCCGAGCATCTGTTCACCTCGTCGCAGCAGCAGTTCGTCAACCTGCGCCGCAACGTGCGCAAGGCGTTTCCACGGCCGATTGAAACCATGGAAGGGTACTGGAGCGAGGTCGAGCGCTACGGGGTCGAGCATACCCTGCGCTATGCCGTGGTCGGCGCTGCGGCGACGGCCCGCAACAAGCTTGCGGAATTCCTCAAGATGACGGGTGCGGACGAACTGATCGTTTCCATGCCGATCCATTCCGTGGAGAAACGGCTGCGATCCGTCGAGATCTTTGCCGATCTCCGCGAAAAAATGCTCGATTGAGGGCGCGAGGCCGTTAATTCGACTTTGTGATGAGAAATAGCCGCGCTTTTTAACCGGCGTTTAAAGAAAAGTCCCGACCGTAGAGTATCTGACGGCGAGGAGTGTGCTCCTGGCCGTCAAGTCGCTTTCAAACGGCATCTACGCGCAGAGTGGGCGCGGTAAAACGGGATTCAAGATGACAAGTCGTTTCAACTCGCTGTCCTCCAAGGTCATCGGCATCTTTCTCCTGCTGACCGTCATGTCGGTGGGGCTGCTGAACGTTCTCGCCTATTCCACCTCCAGTGCCGTGTTCGAGGAGCAGACCTTCAAGTCGATGAGCTCCACGCTCACCTTCCGCGGCGACATTCTCCAGGAACAGCTGGCGCAGCTGGAAAACCAGGCGACCTCGATCGCCAAGATCGAAAGCCTGCAGCAGTCGATCACCGCGATGAAGAGCGGCTGGAACACGATCGTCAAGACGTCCGGCGACGCCCGCAAGGAGCTGCGCGACGTCTTCATCACCAAGAACCCCAATCCGACCGAACTGGAAAAGCTGCTGAAGCCGGAAGGCCCGAGCGGCTTCTACTATTCCAGTCATGAGACGGTCCAGACGCAGGTCGCCGGCTTTCTCAAGGGCACCCAGTTCCGCGATCTGCTGATCCTCGACCAGACCGGCAATGTCATCTATTCCTACAAGAAGGGCGAGACCTTCGGCGAAAACGTCGCCAGCGGTCCGCTCGCCGCGACCGGCCTCGGCCGTGCCTATGCCCGCAGCGTCGAGGAGGCCGGCAAGGCCGTCGAGGACTCTGCTCCGACCCGGTTCTCCGGGCTGAAGGCCGGCAGCAATCCGCAGTCGCCGGACATCTATTTCGCCGTTCCGGTCGTGAAGTACGGCGCCTTCAAGGGCGCGATCCTGTTCCAGCTCAAGGACACCGCCATCACCAGCATCCTCTCCAAGGGCATCAATGGTGACAGCGGCGAGCAGGTGGCGATCCTTTCCGAGGACGGAACCGGCATCAGCCTTTCGGCCGACGGCAAGCTTACCGACATTTCCGCAGCCCCCTTCGGCTTCCCCGCCGACGCCATCACTGGCGACAAGATCGTCATCTCCAAGTTCGAGCGCGCCGACGGCCCGGCCAATGCCTATGGCCGTCCCGTGTCCTATGGCGGCGACAGGTATCTCGTGACCGAGAGCCTGACCCATGCCGAGCTCGGCGCCGGTTCCTGGCATATCGCCATGACCCTGTTCGTCACGGCGGTCGTCGTGCTGGTGGTGATGGCGGTCGCCACCGGTTACCTGACCGGCCGGCTGTTTGCGCCGCTCGCCCGGCTCGCCACCGTCACCGGTGACGTCGCCAATGGCAAGCTCGACGATGCGGTGGCCAACCAGGACCGTCGCGACGAGATCGGCACCATGGCCAAGGCGCTTGAGCGCTTCCGCATCGGCCTGATCGCGCAGCAGCGCCTGGAAGGCGAGACCCGCTCCGAACGCGAACGCGCCGACATCGAGCGTCGCCAGCGCATGGCGGAACGGGAAACGGAAGCCCAGAGCCTGCAGGCGGTGGTCGCCGCTCTCGACGAGGGCCTCGACCGGCTGGCACGCGGCGATCTCGCCTTCGAGCTCCGCAGCGCCTTCCCGCAGGAGCTGGAATCGCTCCGCCACAACTTCAACAAGGCGCTCTCGACGCTCAGCGTCACGCTCGCCGGCATCGGCGGCAACTCGGTCGCCGTGCGCGAAGGGTCCGACGAGATGCGCTCCGGCGCCGACCAGCTGGCCGAACGCACCGAACGCCAGGCGGCAGCGCTGACCGAAACGGCCAGTGCCATCAAGGCGATCACCGAAGGCGTGCGCACCCAGATCGCCCGCGCCGAGGATGCGGAGAAGATCGCCCGCAACGCCAAGAACGATACGGAACAGTCCAGCCACATCATGCGCGAGACCATCGCCGCGATGGAGGCGATCCAGGGCTCGTCTCAGGAGATCAACCAGATCATCGGCGTGATCGACGAGATTGCCTTCCAGACCAACCTTCTCGCGCTCAATGCCGGCGTCGAGGCGGCAAGGGCCGGCGAAAGCGGCAAGGGTTTTGCCGTCGTTGCCCAGGAGGTGCGCGAACTCGCCCAGCGATCGGCCGCGGCTGCCAAGCAGATTGCCGCGCTGCTGGCCAAGTCGACCACTGAGGTCAGCCATGGCGTGACGCTGGTCGAGAAGGCCGGGGCCGCCTTGCAGGGCATTGGTTCCCACGTCCTGGCGATCAACGGCCGCATCAGCGAAATCATGAGCTCGACCCGCGAGGAAGCGCAGACGCTGTCGGAAATCAACGGCTCGGTGAACCAGCTCGATGCGATGACGCAGCAGAACGCGGCCATGGTCGAGGAAACGACGGCGGCGATTCACCGTTTGGCCCAGGAGGCCGGCGAGATGGACCAGCGTCTCGGCCATTTCTCGCTCGGCGGCGGTCATTCGGCCGGCCAGCAGGGAATGAGCGCCCAGCCGTTGCGCCGGGCGAGCTGACAGCTCTCAAAACAGGTCTGTATCAAGGGGTCGGAAGCATGCTTTCGGCCCCTTTCCCATCCCGGAAGAACTTCGACGGGTGAATTTCGCGGTCGCGGAGGGGCGGTCGATGCGCCGCTTTCCGTAAGCCCGCAAGAATATCCTCGGCGATCAAGGTAAACAGACGTAGTTAAGCGCACCTTAACCTTTCTGCTTCATTATCCATCCTGATCAAGAACATCGGCCGCGACAAGGCCCGTGCAACAACGATGGATATTGGAGTATCTTGCCATGAAGACGAGCCTTTTCGCCGTGGCTGCCGTTCTGCTCGCCGGCACAGCAGCCCATTCTGCGGACATTTATCAGCCTGAGCCTGCCCCGATCATGGCGCCCGAAGTCGAAGTCTCGGAGGCTTCCGGCTGGTACCTGCGGGGCGACGTGGGCTATTCCTTCAACAAGATGCGTGGCGCCGAATATTTCCAGGGCTCCAACGGCAACCTGGTCGATTTCGACGATACCGACCTGAAGGACAACTTCACGCTCGGCGTCGGCGTCGGTTACCAGGTCAACAACTACCTGCGCACCGACCTGACCCTCGACTACATGTTCAAGTCCGATTTCGAAGGCTCGACCTCAGGCACCTGCGGCAGCCCGCTCGAGCCCTGCACGTCGAGCGACGTGTCGGCCATGCGCGCCTACCACCTGATGGCCAATGCCTATGTCGACCTCGGCAATTACGGCATGTTCACGCCTTACGTCGGCGCGGGTATCGGCGGCGCCTACGTCAAGTGGGACAAGCTGCGCAACACGGCCTGCCAGGACGATGGCGGCGGTTGCGACGACACTGTCACGCACAAGGGCTACCACAACTGGCGGTTTGCCTATCAGCTGATGGCCGGCGCCTCGATCGACGTCACCTGCAACGTCAAGGCTGATGTCGGCTACCGCTTCCGTCATACGCTTGCCGGCGGCATGTTCGGCTTCGAGGAAAATGGCGGACCGGGCCGCGACAAGGGCTTCTACAGCCACGAGGCGCATGTCGGCGCCCGCTATCTGTTCGGCGGCTGCGAGCAGCCGGTGGCATACGAGCCGCCGCCGCAGCCGATCGTCTACAAGTAATTCCACTACAGTTTGAATTGCCGAAGGCCGCCCCACAGTGGGCGGCCTTTTCGCGTTCAGGCTGTATTTCGCGCGACTCGGGCGGTTACACGGGTGCGTCAAAAATTCTTCTCTCCGCGACATAGAATTTTCTTGACGCGGTTTTTCGACAGGCGTAGTTCCGACGGCGGGACACCTCTCCCCAACGAGAGGCCATATACCTGGAAGGGTAGCACGATGACGACACTCGCCAAGCCGGACCTCCGTCCGAACAACACCCATTTTTCTTCTGGCCCTTGCTCGAAGCGCCCCGGTTGGTCGCTCGAAGCGCTTGCCGATGCCCCGCTCGGTCGCTCGCACCGCGCCAAGGTCGGCAAGGCAAAGCTGAAGCAGGCCATCGATCTCACCCGCGAAATTCTGAATGTGCCGGCGGACTACCGCATCGGCATCGTTCCGGCCTCCGACACCGGCGCCGTCGAAATGGCCATGTGGTCGCTGCTCGGCGAACGTGGCGTGGACATGCTCTCCTGGGAAAGCTTCGGCGCCGGCTGGGTCACCGACGTCGTAAAGCAGCTGAAGCTCAAGGACGTCCGCAAGTTCGAAGCGCCCTATGGCGAGCTTCCCGATCTTGCCGTCGTCGATTTCGACCGCGACGTCGTGTTCACCTGGAACGGCACCACTTCTGGCGTGCGCGTGCCGAACGCCGATTTCATCCCTGCCGACCGCAAGGGTCTGACCATCTGCGACGCCACCAGCGCCGCCTTCGCCCAGGACATGGATTTCACCAAGCTCGACGTCGTCACCTTCTCCTGGCAGAAGGTTCTGGGCGGCGAGGGCGGCCACGGCATGCTGATCCTGTCGCCGCGCGCCGTCGAGCGCCTGGAATCCTACGTTCCGGCCTGGCCGCTGCCGAAGATCTTCCGCATGACGAAGGGCGGCAAGCTGATCGAGGGTATCTTCACCGGCGAGACCATCAACACCCCGTCGATGCTGTGCGTCGAGGACTATATCGACGCGCTCCTCTGGGCCAAGTCGATCGGTGGCCTCAAGGGCCTGATGGCACGGGCCGATGCCAATGCCAAGGTGCTGTTCGACTTCGTCGAGGCCAATGACTGGATCGCCAATCTCGCCAAGGTTCCGGCGACCCGCTCCAACACCTCGGTGTGCCTCACCATCGTCGACAAGGACGTGGCGGCTCTCGACGCCGACGCCCAGGCCGCCTTTGCCAAGGGCATGGTCACGGCGCTCGACAAGGAAGGCGTCGCCTTCGACATCGGCGCCTATCGCGACGCCCCGTCGGGCCTCAGGATCTGGGCCGGCGCGACGATCGAAACCGCCGACATGAAGGCGCTGATGCCCTGGCTCACCTGGGCTTTCGAGACCCAGAAGGCCGCGCTCAAGGCCGCCTGAGACTGATCCGGCTTCGCCCTCGAGGCGAGGCCGCCCATTCCCATATCCGTACCAGACCTGAACCCCTTTGAAGGAGGCCTCACATGGCACCTCGCGTTCTCGTATCCGACGAACTGTCGGAAACCGCCGTCCAGATCTTCCGTGACCGCGGCGTCGAAGTCGATTTCCAGCCGAAGCTCGGCAAGGACAAGGAAAAGCTCGCCGAGATCATCGGCAATTACGACGGTCTCGCCATCCGCTCCGCCACCAAGGCGACGGAAAAGCTGATCGCCGCCGCGACCAATCTGAAGGTCATCGGCCGCGCCGGCATCGGCGTCGACAATGTCGACATCCCGGCCGCCTCGCGCCGCGGTATCATCGTCATGAACACGCCATTCGGCAACTCGATTACCACCGCCGAGCACGCCATCGCCCTGATGTTCGCCGTCGCCCGCCAACTGCCCGCCGCCGACGCCTCGACCCAGGCCGGCAAATGGGAGAAGTCGAAGTTCATGGGCGTCGAGATCACCGGCAAGACGCTCGGTGTCATCGGGGCCGGCAATATCGGCTCGATCGTCTGCTCGCGTGCCCTTGGCCTCAAGATGCATGTGCTGGCCTACGATCCCTTCCTGTCGAAGGAACGCGCCGAGGAGATGGGCGTCACCAAGGTCGAGCTCGACGAGCTTCTCGCCAAGGCCGACTTCATCACCCTGCACGTGCCGATGACCGACAAGACCCGCGGCATCCTGGGCAAGGAAGCGCTCGCCAAGACCAAGCCTGGCGTGCGCATCATCAACTGCGCCCGCGGCGGCCTGGTCGACGAGGCAGCCCTTGCCGAAGCCATCAAGTCGGGCCACGTCGCCGGCGCCGGCTTTGACGTGTTCGAGGTCGAACCCGCGACCGAAAGCCCGCTGTTCGGCCTGCCGAACGTGGTCTGCACCCCGCATCTCGGCGCGTCCACCACGGAAGCTCAGGAAAACGTCGCGCTCCAGGTCGCCGAACAGATGTCGGACTATCTGATCAAGGGTGCCGTCTCCAACGCCATCAACATGCCGTCGATCACGGCGGAAGAAGCCCCGATCCTCAAGCCCTTCATCAAGCTTGCCGACGTGCTCGGCGCCTTCGTCGGCCAGGTCACGGAAAGCGCGATCAAGGAGATCGAGATCCTCTACGACGGCCAGACCGCGCAGATGAATACCAAGGCGCTGACCTCGGCGCTGCTGGCCGGCCTGATCCGCAGCCAGGTCTCCGACGTCAACATGGTTTCGGCGCCGATCATGATCAAGGAAAAGGGCATCGTGCTCTCCGAGGTCAAGCGTGACAAGACCGGCGTCTATGACGGCTACATCAAGCTGACGGTGACGACGGAGAACCAGACCCGCTCGATCGCCGGCACGGTGTTCTCGGACGGCAAGCCGCGCTTCATCCAGATCAAGGGCATCAACATGGACGCCGATGTCGGCGCCAACATGATCTACATCTCGAACACCGACGTGCCCGGCATGATCGGCTTCATGGGCACCACGCTCGGCGAAGGCGGCGTCAATATCGCCAACTTCCAGCTCGGCCGTGACAAGCAGGGCGGCGATGCGATTGCGCTGCTCTATGTCGATGAACCGATCAAGCAGGACGTGCTCGACAAGCTGATCGCCCATTCGGCGATCCGCCAGGCGAAGCCGTTGAGCTTCAACGTCGACTGAACTTGAAGTCCTCCCAGGACAGACGAGAGGCGCGGGCGGCAACGTCCGCGCCTTTTTTCGTCCTTCGGGCGGGTCTGTTTTGATGGAAGTCAAGTTGACGCAGGGCGGCTTGTCGCATTGATCGCAAGGGAACAAAGCCTATTTGCTGTCTGAGACCTTCAATCAAGACGGCAACGAGAGCGGTAGGACGATGTTCGAGATATTCGACGCGCAATTGCTGGCACGGCTGCAGTTTGCCTTTACCGTGTCCTTTCATATCATCTTCCCGGCCTTTTCCATCGGTCTCGCCAGCTACCTGGCGGTGCTGGAGGGCCTCTGGCTGTGGAAGAAGGACAAGGTCTATCTGGAGCTGTTCGACTTCTGGAAGACGATCTTTGCCGTCGCCTTCGGCATGGGCGTGGTCTCCGGCATCGTCATGTCCTACCAGTTCGGCACCAATTGGAGTGTCTTCTCCGACAAGGCAGGGCCGGTCATCGGGCCGCTGATGGGCTATGAGGTTTTGACGGCCTTCTTCCTCGAGGCCGGCTTCCTGGGCGTCATGCTGTTCGGCCGCAATCGCGTCGGCCCCGGCCTGCACTACCTGGCGACGCTGATGGTGGCGCTCGGCACGCTGATCTCGGCCACTTGGATCCTCTCGGTCAATTCGTGGATGCAGACGCCGGCCGGTTTTGCCATCAACGATGTCGGCCAGTTCGTGCCGGTCGACTGGTGGGCAATCGTCTTCAACCCATCCTTCCCCTATCGGCTGACGCATATGGTGATCGCCGCCTATCTGACGACCGCCTTCGTCGTCGGCGGCGTCGGCGCCTACCATCTGCTGCGCCGCACCTCGCCCGACCGGGCCGGTACGATGTTTTCCATGGCCATGTGGATGGCGGCGATCGTCGCACCGATCCAGATCCTCGTCGGCGATGCTCATGGCCTAAACACGCTTGAGCACCAGCCGGCCAAGGTGATGGCGATGGAAGGGCATTTCGACAGTCACCCGGATGGCGCGCCGCTCATCCTCTTCGGCCTGCCGAACCAGGCGGAGAAGCGGATCGACTATGCCGTGCAGATCCCCAAGCTCTCCAGCCTCATCCTCAAGCACGATCTCAACGCGCCGCTGGCCGGCCTCGATACGATCGACGACGACAAGGAGCCGCCGGTGGTCGTCGTGTTCTGGTCGTTCCGGGTCATGGTGGCGCTGGGCTTTGCCATGCTGGGCGTGGGCCTGTTCAGCCTCTGGTGTCGCTGGCGTGGCACCCTCTTCGAAAACCGGCTGCTGCATCGCGTGGCGCTCGCCATGGCGCCTGCCGGATTCGTGGCGGTGCTGGCCGGGTGGATCACCACGGAGGTCGGGCGGCAGCCCTATACGATCTACGGCCATCTGCTGACCGCCGATTCCCTTTCGCCGATCGCCGCTCCCGCCGTCGCGGCCTCGCTGATCGCCTTCATCATCGTCTACTTCCTCGTCTTCGGGGCGGGGACCTTCTACATCCTCAGGCTGATGGCGCGCCTGCCGCGCGATCCGATGCCGGATCTCGACGACGGACCGATCCGCACGTCCGGCATTACGCCGGCGGCGCAAACCGAGGGAGGCAAGCATGGCCTTTGATCTCGCATTCATCTGGGCGGCCCTCATCGCCTTTGCCGTTCTCGCCTATGTCATCCTCGACGGGTTCGACCTCGGGGTCGGCATTCTCTTTCCGCTCTTTCCCGAAAAGGCGGACCGCGACCAGATGATGAATTCGGTCGCCCCGGTCTGGGACGGCAACGAGACCTGGCTGGTGCTCGGCGGGGGAGGGCTGATGGCAGTCTTTCCGCTCGCCTATGCGACCATCCTGCCGGCGCTCTATGCGCCCCTGATCGCCATGCTGCTTGGGCTGGTCTTCCGGGGAGTCGCCTTCGAATACCGCTGGCGCACGAAACGGGCGGAGCATCTCTGGAATTATGCCTTTGCCGGCGGCTCGACGATCGCGGCCTTCGCGCAGGGGGTGGCGCTTGGCGCCCTCGTCCAGGGGATTCCGGTCGTCGACCGCGCCTATGCCGGCGGCTGGTGGGACTGGTTCACGCCGTTCTCGATCGCGACCGGCGTGGCGCTGGTGCTGGGCTATGCGCTGCTCGGCGCTACCTGGCTGGTGATGAAGACGCGCGGCCCGCTGGCGGAAAAGGCGCGGCGCCTTGCCTATGGCGCGGCGCTGGCAACCGTCGCGGCAATGGGCGTTTTCAGCCTGTGGACGCCCTGGCTCGAACCGCTCTATCTCGAGCGCTGGTTCGGCTATCCGACGGCGGTCTTCTCCTTCGTCGTGCCGCTGCTGGTGCTCGGCTGCCTCTACCTGATCCTCAACGGCCTGCGCGCAGGCAAGGATGCCCAGCCCTTCGTCGCCGCACTCGGGCTGTTCGTGCTCGGCTATGCGGGCATCGGCATCAGCTTCTACCCCTATATCGTGCCGACCTCGCTCACCATCTGGGACGCGGCGGCGCCGCAGTCGAGCCTTGCCTTCCTGCTGGTCGGAGCGGCGGTGCTGGTGCCGATCATCCTGGCCTATACGGCCTATGCCTATTGGGTATTCCGCGGCAAGGTCGACCCGGAGGAGGGCTACCACTGATGGCGCAGGCTTCCCTCATCAAACGCCTCGGCTGGTTCGTCGGTCTGTGGTTTGCCGGCGTGCTTGCGGTCGGGGTCGTCGCCTACGCGATCAAGCTGGCGCTTGGGGCCTGATCGGGCCGATGGCGCGATCGTGATCGAAAAATAGGCAGCCAAGGCTTCAATTCTCCGCGAGGGAACGCCATATGAAGGCGCAACGGATGTTGAAATCCGCCCAGGCATTAAAACGAGGAGATGAAATGCGGCGCTACGGCAAGTTTTTTGGAATTCTGGCGATCGGCCTGGCAACCATGCTGACTCTGGCCGACTTTGCCGAAGCACGCCGCGCGAGCGGTGGTTTCGGCAGCCGCGGCACGCGCACCTTCCAGGCGCCCGCCGCCACCCGCACGGCTCCTGCTCCGGCAGCCCCGATCGAGCGCACCATGACGCCGCAGGGCCAGACCACGCGCCCGGCCACCGCGCCGAACGCCCAGACCCAGGCAGGACGCCCCGGCGGCCTGTTCGGTGGCCTAGCCGGCGGTCTGATGGGCGGCCTGCTGATGGGCGGCCTGTTCGGCATGCTGATGGGCTCGGGCTTCGGCGGCGGCTTCGGCTTCCTCGGGCTTTTGCTGCAGGGTGTGCTGATCTTCTTCCTCGTCCGCTTCGCCATGCGCATGTTCGGCAATCGCCAGACCGCCTATTCGGGCGCTGGCGCCGGTCCTTCGGCCCGCAGCAATGCTGCGACGGGTCCCGGCTTCCAGATCCCGCGCATGGGCGGCATCAATCTCGGCGGCTCGTCCGCCCCGGCTGCGACGCGCGGTCCGTCGGCCTCTGCCGACGAGATCGGCATCGGTCAGCAGGATCTCGAGCGTTTCGAGCGGTTGTTGCAGGAAATGCAGGCGGCTTATGCTGCTGAGGACTATGCGAGCCTGCGCCGCATCACTACGCCCGAGGCCATGTCCTATCTCGCCGAGGAACTGAGCGACAACGCCACCAAGGGCCTCAAGAACGAGGTGCGCGACGTGCACCTGGTCCAGGGCGACGTGTCCGAGAGCTGGCGGGAGGGCAATGTCGATTATGCGACCGTCGCCATGCGCTACGAGAGCATCGACGTGCTGCGCGAGCGCGCCAGCGGCAAGGTGGTCAGCGGCGATCCGGACAATGTCTCGGAATCGACCGAGATTTGGACCTTCGTTCGGCGCCCCGGCACGGACTGGCAGATTTCCGCCATCCAGGCCGTCGGCGATCCGGAATAACGCCCCCTTTGCGATAGACAAAAAGGCCCGCTTCACGCGGGCCTTTTCGTTTCTGCCGGCGGTGGATGCTCAGTTCGGGCAGGTCTTCAGCTGCCGGGCATAGGTATAGGTGATGTCGGTGAAGCGCTTGGCGCCGTTCAGCGCCTCGGAATTGTTGCGCCAGCTGCCGCGCACATAACCGGCATGGCCGGAATGATAGGCGAGATAGAGCTTGTAGGGATCGTTGAGCGGGATGCCGGTCTTCGCTGCCGTCTCGCGGTGGTACCAGCCGATGAACTGCATGGCGTCGGAGAAGTCGGTGCGCCGCGCGCCCCATCGGCCGGTCTCGCGCTGGTAGCGATCCCAGGTGCCGTCGAGGGCCTGGGAATAGCCATAGGCGCTCGACTTGCGCTTCCACGGAATGAAGCCCAGCAGCTTCCTGCGCGGCGGCTTGGCGTTATGGCGGAAGCCGGATTCGGTGTAGATCGTCGCCATGAGGATCGGCACCGGAACGCCATATTCGCGCTCGGTCTTCTCGGCCGCACGCCGCCAGTTGTTGAACAGGCCGTCACGCTGTTCGAAAATCGCGCAGGCATTTTTGGTCTGGCTCGGCGGTTTCGCACAAGCAGTCAATGCCAGCAGAAGGCCAACGACAATTACGCCACGCATCGTTCATCCTCACTCAGGCCCGCTAGGATATTACTTAAAATTTAACGAAAGGTTTTCGGATCCTTAACGGTCGTCGCCCACCCGTTCGGGCGGGCGAACCGACTTCGCATTGGGTCGGACGGGGTGTGGGAAGGATGGCCGGGCGGCGATTGTCGGCCCGGCGATGGCGGGCTATGAACGATTGTCCGCCAACGAGGATTGAGCCCGGCCCATGCCGCGAAACCCGACCGATCGCCAGCCTGTCGTTGCCTTCCATATCCATGAGTGGAAGCGGTCGGTGCTCGAGGCGTATTTCCCGCAATGGGACTTCCACTACCTGCCGTTCTTCGTCGGCGACAAGGCGTTCGTTGACGTCTGGCAGGCGCGGATCGCCGCGCTCGAAAATCCGAGCGTGATCGTCTGGGGACCGAACCTGCCACAGGCGGCGGCGGACTTCTGCGTCAGCCGGAACATCCCGGTCCATTTCGTCGAGGATGGCTTCCTGCGCTCGGTCGGCGGGAGTGCGGGGCAGAGTGCGCCGTTCTCGCTGACCATCGACCGGCAGCGGCCGTTCTTCGACAGCCGGGGGCCGTCCGACCTGGAAGATCTGCTGAAAACCTACGACTTCGATACCGACCCGGCGCTGCTCGAGCGGGCGCGGGCAGGGATTGCCGCCATGCTCGCGCATCGCATCGGAAAATACGGCGGACTGCCGGCGCGCGGCACGGTCGATTTGCCGAGAGGGCCGGGACCGCGGGTGCTGGTGGTCGGTCAGGTCGAGAGCGATGCCTCGATCCGCTACGGCGCCGAGCGGCCGATCCTCAACAACGACCTGGTGCGGCAGGCGGCGCGGGAAAATCCTGGCGCGACGATCCTCTACAAGCCGCATCCGGACGTGCTGAAGGGCGTGCGAAAGCCGAGCTCCGATCCGGCTGAAGTGGCGGATCTCTGCCATGTCCTGATTGCTCCCATGGCCTTGCCCGACGTGCTCGATGCCGTCGACCACGTCTACACGATCACTTCGCTTGCCGGTTTCGAGGCGCTGATGCGGGGCAAGCGGGTGACGGTGTCCGGCTCGCCCTTCTACGCCGGCTGGGGACTGACCGACGATCGCCAGCCGAACCCGCGACGCGGCCGCTCCCTTAGCCTGGAAGCGGTGTTTGCCGGGGTCTATCTGCTCTATCCGCGCTATTTCGATCCGCGCACCGGCACACCGCGATGCTTCGAGACCACGCTTGCCGAGATGGTCGAATGGCAGAGGGACGGTGTGCCCCGTGACAGCCGGCGCCTGCTGTCGACGCGTCGGCGCCCGTCGCCGTGGCGACCGTTCGGCGCTTTCGGCCTGCTTGGTTGGCGACATCTGCTGCCGCTGGTCGTCGGACCGCTGGTTGCCCGGATCGGCAATGCCGATGACGCGGCCTCCTATCGCCGCGACCCGATCGGGTTCTTTCGCGAGCAGTCGGACCCGGCCCTCAGGCGGCTCGGCCGCTGGCTTTATCCGTTCGACGACGACAGGTTTGCCGAAGGTTTCGACCGTTTCCGAACCGGAGATCACGGCGCGTGAGAGCGCACTCTGCGGCGCGCAGGCCGCGGCCTGCGCTCAGGGCAATCAGATCTTGTCTTGAGAGAGATTTGGTAGCGGGAGGCGGACTTGAACCGCCGACCTTGGGGTTATGAATCCCACGCTCTAACCACCTGAGCTACCCCGCCACACATCGCGAAGGCCTGCTGAAAAGCGGAGCCGTCCGAAGCGATGGGCGGCTTATAAGGCGATGATCCTGCCAGTGTCAAGCGCGAGACAAGCAAAAACCGAAGCACTTCTGTGGACTTGGGCGCGGTCCCGGTTTCAGGCCGCGACGGGGCTCGCCAGAAGGGCCTTCAGCTGGCTTTCGGCGCTCGGCGCGCGCTCCGACCGCTCGATGAAACCGCCGCCATAGACGCGCGCATCCGCACCCGGCGCCGAATAGAGCACGCAGGCCTGGCCCGGCGCGACGCCGGCTTCGCCGATCTCAAGGTCGACATAGACGCCGCGCTCGTCGGCGTGCAGCACGGCCGGGGCCGGCGGACGGGTCGAGCGGACCTTGGCGAAGCAGGCAAAACCCTCGCGGGCCGTTTCTTCGAGAGCGTGGTCGCCCAGCCAGTTGATGTCGCGCAGATAGACCCGATGGGTTTCCAGCGCCTCGCGCGGACCGACGATGACGCGCCGCGAGCGGGCGTCGAGATAGACGACGTAAAGCGGTTCGCCGGTGGCGACGCCGAGGCCCTTCCGCTGGCCAATCGTGTAATGCAGGATGCCGTCATGGTGACCCAGAATGCGACCGTCGAGATGGACGATCTCGCCGGCCAGCGCCGAATCGGGGCGCAGCTTGTTGATGACATCGGCATATTTGCCCTGCGGCACGAAGCAGATGTCCTGGCTGTCTGCCTTCTGGGCGACGACGAGGCCCATGTCTTCGGCGAGCTTGCGCGTTTCGGCCTTGGACATGGCGCCGAGCGGGAAGCGCAGATAGTCGATCTGCTCCTGCGTGGTGGCAAAGAGGAAATAGCTCTGGTCGCGTTCGCTGTCGATCGGGCGGAACAGCGCGCGGTGGCCCGGATCGTTCGGCAGCGGAACGGCTTTCGAGCGGATGTAATGGCCGGTCGCGAGCGCATCGGCGCCGAGTTCGCGGGCCGTCGCCAGCAGATCGGCGAACTTGACGGTCTGGTTGCAGGCGACGCAGGGGATCGGCGTCTCGCCGGCCACATAGCTTTCCATGAACGGGTTGATCACCGTGTCGCGGAAGCGCTGTTCGTAGTCGAGCACGTAGTGGGGGATGCCGAGCGTTTCGCAGACGCGGCGCGCATCGTCGATGTCCTGGCCGGCGCAGCAGGAGCCGGCGCGATGGACGGCGGCGCCGTGATCGTAGAGCTGCAGGGTGATGCCGAGAACGTCATAGCCTTCGCGCTTCAGCAGCCCGGCCACGACCGAGGAGTCGACCCCGCCCGACATGGCGACGACGACGCGCGTATCTTCCGGCTTCTTGTCAAAATCCAGCGTATTCACGGGCTTTTCCGCCAATCTGATGCGTTCGAAGGCGAGGTAAGGGACGCCCTGTTGCCATCGCCAGCTTGCTGGTATGGGATTGGGGCATATTGCAGTCCGTCGACTGTTCAGGCCTCGACCTAATTGTTGACGGATATAGAAAGGAATGTCGCAACGCGCAAGGGGCGCCGATTCGCGACGTGGTTCGGCGCCGGCGGAGGAGAGACGTTTACATGGCGAATGGTTTGAGGCTGACGGTCGTCGAGGATGTCTTTCCGGTCGCCGGGACGTTTACGATTTCGCGCGGCTCGCGCACGGAAATCCGGGTCGTGGCCGTCACGCTGTCAGACGGCGTCCATGCCGGTCGGGGCGAATGCGTGCCCTATGCCCGCTATGGCGAGACGGTCGACGGGGTGATGGAGGCGATCCTCGGCGCGGCGAACGATCTCGGCGACGGTCTCGACCGGCAGGGCCTGCAGGACCGGTTGGCGCCGGGCGCGGCCCGCAATGCGCTCGACTGCGCCTTCTGGGACCTCGAGGCCAAGCGCGCCGGCAAGCCGGTCTGGCAACTGGCCGGCCTTACCGCCCCGAAGCCGATCGAAACGGCCTTCACCCTCTCGCTTGGCGCGCCGGAGAGCATGCGCGACGCGGCGGCCAAGAATGCGGAACGTCCGCTGCTCAAGGTCAAGCTCGGGACTGACGACGATCTCGGCCGCATCGAGGCCGTACGCTCCGGTGCACCGAATTCCCGCATCATCGTCGACGCCAACGAGGGGTGGACGGTGGAGCAGTATCTGGCGCTGGCGCCGGCGCTGGTCAGGCTCGGCGTGGCGCTGGTCGAGCAGCCGCTTCCTGCGGGAAAGGACGATGCCCTCCGGCAAATCGAGCGCGTCCTGCCGGTCTGCGCCGATGAGAGCTGCCACGACCGGGCATCGCTTTCCCATCTGAAAGGCAAGTACGATGCGATCAACATCAAGCTCGACAAGACCGGTGGGCTGACCGAAGCGCTTCTGATGCGCGATGCGGCGGTTGCCGAGGGCTTCGACATCATGGTCGGCTGCATGCTCGGCACCTCGCTTGCCATGGCGCCGGCCTTCTTCGTCGCGCAAGGGGCGGCATTCGCCGATCTCGACGGTCCGCTGCTGCTTGCCGCCGACCGTGAGGTGCCGATCCGCTACGAGGGCTCGACCATGCAGGTGCCGGAACCGGCGCTCTGGGGCTGAACCCGCACCGCACTGTCCGGCCGCGATATAGCCCGTGGCCGGAAGGTGTTATGGTTGCGCGGGACCGTCGCCGCCATCCGTGCTCGCCAGCCAGATGACGTGACGTGCGCCACGCTTCTTGCCGGCGCGGACGTGCTCTTCCTTGACCTTGAAGCCGAGGGTGCCCAGACGGCGCGTGAAGCCCGGATTGGGGCCGGAGGACCAGACGGCCAGCACGCCCCTGGCACGCAGCGCGCCCTTGGCCGCTCGCAGCCCGGCATAGTCGTAGAGACCGTCATTGGCCGACCGGGTCAGTCCCTGCGGGCCGTTGTCGACGTCGAGCAGGATCGCGTCATAGCTGTGGCGGTAGGTGTGGATGAGCGAGGACACGTCGCCGACATGCACCTTGACCCGCGGATCGTCGAGACTGCCCTTGTAGATCTCCGCCATCGGGCCGCGCGCCCAGGCGACGACGGCCGGCACGAGTTCGGCGATCGTCACCCGTGCGTCGGCCGGCAGGACGGCGAGGGCGGCGCGCAGCGTGAAGCCCATGCCAAGGCCGCCGATCAGGATGTGCGGGCGCTTGCGCGGGGCGATCTGTTCCCAGGCGAGCGTCGCCAGCGCCTCTTCCGAACCGCTCAGGCGGCTGTTCATCAGCTCGTTGGTGCCGAGCATGATCGAGAATTCGGTGCCGCGCTGCTTGAGGCGCAATTCGCCACCCCCACCGGGAATGACGGCGGAATCGAGCTGGATCCAGGGGAGCATGGCATTCTTTCAATGTCGAGAAACGTTGGCTCACGTATCACGACGGGGCGCCGGATATCAATCGGCGCCTTCCGGTGCGGGTGGACCCGACCCCGTTCACCGACATGGATCGGGAGAAGCGATCGGGCAACGCAGAAGTGGAAAAGATCCGGTCTCGGCACCGATGTGCTCAATTCGCCCGCTGGCGGCCTTGCCGGGCCGGCCAATCGTCTGCACCAGTACGGTGCGAAGATCGATGCGGGCATGTCATGCCTGCGGTTCGGTCATCCGTTCCGCCTGGCCCCGTCACGGTGACACCATAACCAACTATGCCGTGCCGCAGGGCACCGTCAGCCTGCCATTTGCGTGAGGAGAATATTCATGCCCGCACCCGTCAACGTCTTCAAGCAGGCCATGCTCGATGGCCAGACCCTCTATGGTCTCTGGGTCGCGCTGGCGAGCCCGCATGCGGCCGAAGTCTCGGCAGGCTCCGGATTCGACTGGATCCTCATCGATGCGGAACACGGCCCGAACGACATTCCGCTGCTCGCCTCCCAGCTCGCGGCGGTTTCGCGGCATCCCGCCCATGCGATGGTCCGGCTGCCCATGGGCGAGACCTGGCTGATCAAGCAGGCGCTGGATATCGGCGCGCAGTCGCTGCTGATCCCGATGGTCGAGACGGGCGAGGAGGCTCTGCGGCTCGCCCGTGCCTGCCGCTATCCGCCGGAGGGCATTCGCGGCATGGGCGCCGGGCTCGGCCGGGCATCCGATTTCGGCCGGATCGCCGACTATGTGGAAACGGCCAACGATCAGATCTGCCTGATCGTCCAGATCGAGAGCCAGCTCGGCATCGACAATGCCGAGGCGATCGTCACCACCAGGGGCGTCGACGGTGTTTTGATCGGCCCCGCCGATCTGGCGGCCGACCTCGGCCATACCGGCAATGCGCGCCATCCCGACGTCATGACGGCGGTCGATGCGCTGATCCGCAAGATCGTCGCGCTCGGCAAACCGGCCGGCATCATGACCACCGATCCGGACATGATCCAGCTGGCCCGCGACGCCGGCGCCTGCTTCATCGCCGTCGGCAGCGATGTCGGCATTCTCGCAAAGGGTGCGCAGTCGCTTCTCGCCGAGGTCAAGAAGCCCTGAGGCCGCGCCGCGCGCGCCAATAACCGTCAAGTGGTTTGGGAGGTGGCGGAGCCTGCCGCTCCGCTCTCGGCCCCGATCAGAGCCGGTCGCGCATCCCGCGCGATTGGCCGGCGTAGCCGAACACGCTTTCGCTGCGCCTAAGGAGCGAAGGGCCGGGCGGTGCCGCTCATTCCGCCGCGAGGATGTGGAACTCGTGATGGGCTTCCGGGTGCTGTGCCTTGCCCATCAGGTAGATCAGACAGCTGGTGCGCAGGAGCGACGCGAAGTTGGAAACGGAGCCGTTGATCTCCAGGGCTTCGTCATAGAGCGTCGACAGGAAGCGCGAGGTCGACATCGACTGGCTGGCGGCGATCTCGTCGATCAGCACCCAGAAGGCGGCCTCGATCTGGATGCTGGTGGAATGGCCGGCGATCCGGACCGATCGGTTGACCGCACGGTAACGGGCGGGGTCCTGTCCCGCAAAGACTTCACACATGGCATGCTCCTCCGGCTTTTCTTTTGATACGCATTATGCGGCCCGATGGATTGCCGGTCAATTTCCCAAAACGTGGCGGTTTCTGCGCAAGGCGCAATAAATCCGTGGCCGATCGGGCAAAAATCGTCGGTGCGGTAGCGGGCTGCTACCCGATTTGCCACCGGTGTCGGAAACTTCGATCATTCGATGTTTGCCATATACGAGGAGCAGCCCTTGGCGAAGATGATCCATTCGATGATCCGGGTGATGGAAGAAGCCCGTTCCGTCGATTTCTACCGGAAGGCCTTCGGCCTCGACATTGCCGAGAGGCTCGATTTCGACACCTTCACGCTGATCTATCTCAGCAATGCCGAGAGCGAGTTCGAACTGGAGCTGACCGTCAACAAGGGGCGGGAAGAGGCCTATGATCTGGGCACTGGCTACGGCCATCTCGCCGTCAGCGTCGCCGATCTCGACAGCGAGCACAAACGGGTGACCGATCTCGGGCTCGCCCCCGGCAAGATCGTCGAATTCAACCGCGACGGGGCTCTGCTCGCGCGCTTCTTCTTCATGACGGACCCCGACGGTTACAAGATCGAGGTTCTGCAGCGCCACGGGCGCTTCAAGTAAGGGCCGCGGACCGGCGGGTTGGAGGACCTGCCGGGCGCTGCCGAGACAGGGGAGGGCGCGGGCTCCGCGCCGCCCACCGACGGCCCGCAAGGGAAGGGCCGCCGCCAATGCCACACGATCCTGGGAGGAGAATGACGTGGTCACGCTTTACGAAAAATCGAATGGGATTTCCCGCCGCGACCTGTTGAAGCGCAGCGGCAGCGTCGGCGCGCTGCTGGTGATCAGCGGCTCGGCGGTGATCTGTCCGCAGGCCGCCTGGGCGCTGGAGGCCAAGGCGCTCAAGCCGGAAACCATGGCGACGCTGATCAAGCTCGCCCGCGACATCTATCCGCACGACCAGCTGGCCGACCGCTTCTATGCGATCGCCGTCAAGGGACAGGACGATCGCGCCGGCAAGGATGAAGCGCACAAGACGCTGATCGAGGACGGTATCGCCGATCTCGACAAGCGCGCAGGCCCTGGCGGCTATCGCGGCCTCGGCTGGGAGGACGATCGTGTCGCCATCCTGCGCGACATCGAGACGACGCCCTTCTTCCAGGCGGTGCGCGGCGACCTCGTCGTCAGCCTCTATAACCAGAAGGAGCTGTGGCCGATCTTCGGCTACGAGGGCGAGTCCTATTCCAAGGGCGGCTATATCGAGCGCGGCTTCAACGATCTCGAGTGGCTCTAGACGCCGCCGCTCGCGCAAGACAACAGCATCGCCGCCCGAGGAGGCCCATCGTGGATGGGAACGGCGGCGCATTCTCGAACATATGCCGATTTGACATTCCTGGGAGGAAATCATGGCAGCGCCTTATGATCTCAACGACGACAGCGTGGTCGTCATCATCGGTTCGGGTGCGGGCGGCGGTACGCTCGGCAACGAACTCGCCCAGAAGGGCATCGACGTCGTCATCCTCGAAGCCGGCAACCGGATCGAGCACGAAGAATTCATCAATGACGAGTGGGAGAGCTTTTCGCAGCTCGCCTGGCTCGACAATCGCACCACCGGCGGCGGCTGGCGGGTGGCCAAGGACTTCCCCAACCTGCCGGCCTGGATCGTCAAGGCAGTCGGCGGCACCACCACCCACTGGGCGGGCGCTTCGCTGCGCTTCCAGGAGCACGAGTTCAAGGACCTGACGACCTACGGCAAGGTCGAGGGTGCCAACCTGCTCGACTGGCCGATCACCCTTGCCGATCTCGAGCCATACTATGCCAAGGCCGAGGACAAGATGGGCGTCACCCGCACCAACGGCATCGAGGGCCTGCCCGGCAACAACAACTTCAAGATCCTCAAAGCCGGTGCCGACAAGCTCGGCTACAAGGAATGCCACACCGGCAACATGGCGATCAATTCGGCGCCGCGCGACGACCGCAACAGCTGTCAGCAGACCGGGTTCTGTTTCCAGGGCTGCAAATGGGGCGCCAAGTGGTCGACGCTCTACACCGAAATCCCGAAGGGCGAGGCGACCGGCAAGCTGGAAGTGCGGCCGAACTCGCATGTCGTCAAGATCGAGCACGACAAGTCGGGCAAGGTGACGGCGGTCGTCTATGCCGACAAGGACGGCAATCTGAAGAGCCAGAAGGCCCGCATCGTCTGCGTCGCCGGCAACTCGATCGAAAGCCCGCGCCTGCTGCTCAACTCGGCGTCGTCCATGTTCCCCGACGGGCTGGCCAACTCGTCCGGCCAGGTCGGCAAGAACTACATGCGCCACACCACCGGCTCGGTCTATGCCGTCTTCGAGAAGCCGGTGCACTTCTACCGCGGCACGACCATGGCCGGCATCATTCGCGACGAGGCGCGGCACGATCCGTCGCGCGGCTTCGTCGGCGGCTATGAGCTGGAGACGCTGGCGCTCGGCATTCCGTTCATGGCGGCCTTCCTCGATCCGGGCGGCTGGGGCCGGTCGTTTGCCTCGGCCATGGACAAATATGCCAACATGGCGGGCCTGTGGATCGTCGGCGAGGACATGCCGCAGGAGCAGAACCGGGTTACCCTGCACAAGGAACTCAAGGACAAGTACGGCATGCCGATCCCGGACGTGTCCTTCACCGACCATCCGAACGACGTGGCGATGCGCGACCATGCCTACAGCCAGGGCATCAAGCTCTACGAGGCGGTCGGGGCGACCCGCGCCTTCCCAACACCGCCCTATCCGTCGACCCACAATCTCGGCACCAACCGCATGAGCGAGAAAGCCCAGGACGGCGTGGTCAACAAGCATGGCCAGACCCACGACATCAAGAACCTGTTCGTCTCCGACGGCAGCCAGTTCACCACGGGTGCGGCGGAGAACCCCACTCTCACCATCGTGACGCTGGCGATCCGCCAGGCCGACTACATCGCCGAACAGATGGGCGCGGGTTCGATCTGACAGGAACCTCCCTGCGGGCGGGGGCGGGGGCGGTGGCCGGTTTCCGGTGCCGCCCCCGTTCTGCGTTCGGGCCGCCGTTGCGCACGTGTCTCCGGCGCCTCATGCTCACGCAGCTGCAGGCGCTTGAAATCTATCCGGCTCAGTGGCGCAAGGTCGCCAGCGCCTTGGCGCGTTCCTTCGTCTTGTCGACGATGCGGCGGATGCGCATGGTGGCGGGCGCCCTGGCCTGGGTTCCCGAGGCGACGGTCATCGGGTTGCCGCGCCAGACGAAGCTGTCGCCGAACCAGGCGGCCACCCACAGCACCGGCAAGGCCAGGTCGCGCAGGATCATGGCGAGCGGGGTCATCCGCCCGATATGCCAGTGGAAGGCCTTGCTCAGCAGGATCTCGCCGCCGTACCAGGCGAGCACATAGAGCGCAAAGGTCAGCTTCGAGCAGACGCCGAAAGCGGTCAGGATCGCGAGCGCGAGGATCGGCAGGGCGCCGCCGGCGAACAGTTCCGGCACGAAGACCAGCGGGAAGGAAGAACGGCGCAGCCGCGCCCAGCGCAGCTGGCGCTTCCATACGCTCGCCAGCGAGCGGCGGCCAAGCGGCTGTTCGAAGGGCTCGCGCGCCAGCCTGACCTTCAGGCCGATCTGGCGGATGACATGCGTTGCCGCCGCATCCTCGGCGATCTCGCCGCCGAGGCGTTCGAAGCCGCCGGCCCGCGCCATGACCTGGCGGTTGAGCAGCATGGACTTGCCCTGGGCGAAACCGAAGCCGGCGGTGTCGGCCAGCAATTGCCAGCGCGCCTGGAAGCTGTTCAGCCAGGCGCATTCCAGTTCGGCGGCAAAGCCCTCAGGCGCCGAACCGATCGGCGGCGAGCAGACGAGGCCGGTGCCCGGTGTCCAACGCGCGAACAGGCGCTGAAGATAGTCGGCCGGCATCAGCACATTGCTGTCGGCGATGACGATCCAGTCATGCTGGGCCGAGCGCCATCCCTTGACCAAGTTGTTCATCTTCGGATTGACGCTGAAGACATCCTCGCCGATCAGCAGGCGCGCGGCGCTTTCGGGATGGGCGGCCATGCAGCCGCGCGCGATTTCGATCGCCGGGTCGCCCGGCGAGGCGACGCAGAAGACCACCTCGTAGTTCGGCCAGTCGAGGGCAAAGCCCGAATTCAGGGTTTCCGCTAGATTGTTTTCGGCGCCGCAGAGCGGCCTGAGGATGGTGACGGGCGGGCGGACCGTCGCGGTCGTCGCCGGCTCCGTCCGCGACTTGCGCACCAGCACGACCAGGATGCTGAGGAGATGAACGGAAAGAGCGATCGCTAAGGTCCAGATCAAAACGGTCATGGCACATCCTCGTTGCGGGGCGATTCCCGCATAGCACCGGCATATGACAGTTCGGCAACCATAGACCCGCGCGGGCGGGGCGCCAAGGCAGCAGGTCTGCGACGGTCGCTACGGTTTGGTCTCGACCTCGTGGTGCCGCAGGACCTTGACGATGCGCCAGCCGAGGTAGAGGGCGATGACGCCGGCGGCGAGGAAACCGCTGAGATCGCCGACGATTTCGGCAATGCTCATGACATTGTCGCTGAAAATCACCCCGAGGCCCGTATAGCCGCCGACCCAGAAGAGTTCGCCGGCCACGCCGTAGACGGTGAAGCGCGTCCAGGAAAAGGCCGTGGCGCCGGCGATCAGGTTGACATAGGGACCGAGCGGAGCCAGCAGCCAGCGGGTGAGGAAAACCGCGACGGGGCCGTGGCTGTTGATCCGCGCCTCGGCCCGCGCCAGCGTCTCCTGTCGCGACGGAGTGGTCGCCAGCCGCGCGATGATGGCGGCTCCGCCCAGCCGGCCGATGGCAAAGCCGGCCTGATCGCCGAGCACGGAGGCGGCGAGGGCCGTCGCAAAGACGGCGAGCAGGTTGAAATCGCCGGCAGCGGCGAAGGCGCCCATCAGCATCATGACGATCGAGGCGGGCAGCGGCAGGCCGAGGCAGCTCAAGCCCGTGACCGCTGCGAGCAGGGGCAGGCCGTAGAGCGGGAGCAGCGCCAGCAATTGCTCCGTCATTTGGGCGGCTCTTCTGCGCGCAGCCGGGCGATCGCGGCCTTAATCTCGGACTCGAAGGCGTCAAGCGGCTGGCCGCGGTCACTGGCGATCCGCTCCAGTGTCGGCCGTGCCTTCCGGTCCGGTTTGTCCGGCGGCTGAAGGCCGAGGATCTCGATCAGCCTGTCGCGCGGCACGTCGTAGGAGTGCGCCACATAGCCGATCGTCATCCAGCCTTCGAGCGGCTGGTTCCGATGGGCCGGGTCGCTCCAGTAGAGGACCGACAGCAGGAAACGGGAGGCGAAATAGAGCGCGATCAGCGTCGCGCCGAGGAAGGCGCCCAGCAGCAGGCGATGGCGTTGCCACAGGATCGAAAGAGCCTTCAACCGACGTTCCCCACTGAATCCCCCGTATCGACCGCAGCCGGGCTTGACAGCTTGTCCCGCTGGCTTTCAATCGGCCCGGTCATGTAATCGGAAAAGGCATGTTGCGGCAATGAGCGCATCTGATGTTCGTCTGGAGGAGAGCTGGAAGAAGGCTCTGGGCCGGGAATTCGAAAGTCCCTACATGCAGCAGCTCCGCGAGTTCCTGATCGCCGAGAAGGGCGACGGCAAGCGCATCTTTCCCAAGGGCACGGAGTACTTTCGCGCACTCGACCTGACGCCGCTCGGCCGGGTCAGGGTCGTCATCCTCGGCCAGGATCCCTATCACGGCGCGGGGCAGGCCCATGGCCTGTGCTTCAGCGTGCAGCCCGGCGTGCGCATTCCACCTTCGCTCGTCAACATCTACAAGGAGATGCAGAGCGATCTTGGAATACCTCCGGCCTCGCACGGCTTTCTCGAAAGCTGGGCGCGGCAGGGCGTGCTGCTCCTGAACAGCGTGCTGACCGTCGAGGAGGCGCGTGCCGGTGCGCACCAGGGCCGCGGCTGGGAGCGCTTCACCGACGCCGTCATCCGGGCGGTCAACGACGAATGCGAGAACGTCGTCTTCATGCTCTGGGGTTCCTATGCGCAGAAGAAGGCTGCCTTCGTCGACACAAAGCGCCATCTGGTGCTGAAGGCGCCGCATCCCTCGCCGCTGTCCGCGCATAACGGTTTCTTCGGTTGCCGGCATTTTTCGAAGGCCAATGATTTCCTCGTTTCGCGGGGTCTCGATCCGATCGATTGGCGGCTGCCGGACACCCCTCTCGGCGGGGTTCCCTGACGTGTATTGCGGGCCGTATACTCCCTAAAATTCTATTGATTTTCACATTTGCCAAGTCCAGCATGCCCGCTGATATTCCTAGGCATTTTTCAGGACGTAATGGCATGAACCGCTCGCATTTCTCGAGGCCAGTCTGGCGTCGGCCCGATCGCGCGCCGCCACCGGACCAGCCGATAGCTGCGCCGGAGCGCGTCGATCTGGCCGTCGTCGGCGGCGGCCTGCAGGGACTTTCGACGGCCTATGCGGCGGCCTGCAAGGGCATGTCGGTCCGCGTCATCGAGGCGCTTGCCCTGGGCGAGGGGGCCTCGGGGCTCAATGGCGGGCAGGTGATCCCCGGTCTCAAATACGATCCCGAGTGGCTGGTCGAGCATTTCGGCGAAGCCCGGGGCACGGCGCTTGCCGATTTCGCCGCCGGGACGGCAGATGCGGTCTTCGACCTGATCGAAACGGAAGGGCTCGACGTCGAGCATGTCCGGTCCGGCTGGATCAATGCCGCGCATACCCACACGGCGGTCGCCGCCGCCGAGGAGCGAAACCGGCAATGGCGCGCGCGCGGCGCCGACGTCGTGCTGCTCAACGGTGAGGAGACCGCACTGCTCACCGGGGTGAACGGTTATCTCGGCGGCTGGCTCGACCGCCGCGGCGGCACGATCAATCCGCTCGCCTTCACCCTCGAACTGGCCCGCCTTGCCGCGGAAGTCGGGGTCAGGATCGCCACCGGCGTCAGGGCGACGGGTCTACGGCGTGAAGGGACCGGCTGGCAGGTCGAAACATCGGCCGGCCAAACGGTGACTGCACGCGCGGTGGTCGTCGCCACCAATGCCTATTCCGACGCGCTGGTGCCGGGGCTGGCGCGCAGCCTCGTGCCGCTGCATTCCTTCCAGATCGCCACGGCGCCGTTGTCGGACCAGATGCAGGCGACCATCCTGCCGCATGGGCAGGCCGTCTCCGACAGTCGCCGCATCCTGGTCTACTACCGCAAGAGCCCGGACGGCCGCCTGGTGCTCGGCGGGCGCGGCCGGATGAGCGAGCCGCGCAGCGAAAAGGACTGGGCCCATCTGCAGCTTGCGATGATCCGGCTCTTTCCCCAGCTCGAAGGCGTTGCCATCGAGCACCGCTGGTTCGGTCGTGTGGCGATGACGCCCGACCATCTCCCCCATATCCATGAACCGGAGAAGGGCCTGCTCGCGGTTGCCGGCTGTCAGGGACGGGGCGTCGGGCTGATGACGGCGCTCGGGCCGCGCCTCGCCGACTATGTCGAACATGGCGATCCTGCCGCTCTGCCGTTTCCAGTGTCGCCGATCCGCCCGATCCCCCTGCACGGACTGAGGCAGATCGGCGTCGGCGCGATGATCGCGTGGTACCGCATGCTCGACGGTTTCGAAGACTGAGGACGAGCGACGCGGATCTCCTGTTACGCTCTGCCAGAGCCTTGCCAGTTCGGCCGCAAGCCGATTAACTGCGGGCCTTGCCCCTCTAATCCCTCCGGGAAGTGCTGCCCCAATGAAACGCGTCTTCAATCCGCCGTCCGTTCGCCCGCCCTTTGGCCAGTACAATCACGGGCTCCTGGTGCCACCCGGCGCCAGCCTGCTGGTGACCTCCGGGCAATTGGGCATCCGGCCGGACGACAGCATTCCCTCCGACGTGACCGGCCAGGCGGAATTGTGCTTCGAGGCGATCAAGGCGATCCTGGATGACGCGGGCATGAGCTTCGCCGACGTGATCCGCATCTCCGGCTTCGTCACCCGCCGGGAGGATTTCGCCGCCTATATGGCGGTACGCGACCGCTATACGCTGGAACCCAAGCCGGTCTCGACGCTGATCGTCGTCGGCGGTTTCACCCGTCCGGAGTTTCTGGTCGAGGTCGAGGTGACGGCGGCCAAGCTCGCCTGACGCGCCTGAACAACTGAACATCCGAATCCAGTGAGCGACTGGCGGGCGCGATGCCCGGCGGTGATGCCGATCCTTGTCCGTATCGAAGAAATGGCCGCAGGAACAAAAGGCCGTTCCGCAAGTTCTACGGTCACTGACACGCTTACAGGAAAGGATACCGTCATGAACACCAAGATGTTTGCAGTCGCCGCCGTCGTCCTCGGCTCCATTGCCGCTCCGGCCGTCGCCCAGGAAGGCACCGTCACCGGCGCCGCCGGTGGTGCAGTGACCGGCGCGATCGTCGGTGGCCCTGTCGGAGCCGCAGTTGGTGGTGTCGTCGGCGCCATTGCCGGTACCGCCGTTGCTCCGCCGCCGACCCAGGTGGTCACCTATGTGCGCCAGCAGCCGGTTCCGACCGAAACGGTCGTCATCGAGCAGCCGATCGTAGTCGGCAAGCCGATCCCGGAAACGGTCGTACTGACGCCGGTCGCCGAAGACCCGACCTATGCCTACGCCGTGGTCAACAACCAGCGCGTCATCGTTGATCCGCAGACCCACGTGGTCGTTCAGGTCGTCGAGTAACATTCTGAATGATGCCGGACGGCATGGCTGTCCGGCATCATCCACAACCCTTTCGACAACCAGAACAACCTGACCAAGGAGCGGGCGATGAAAACGTCGGTCCTCGCACTGAGTGCGTTAGTCATCGGTCTTTCCATCGCCCTTTCGGTGAAGGCCGCGCCGCAATCGAATGATCGTTCCGCAGGGGCGGTCGTCGTTCAGCCGGAGGCGCAAGTCGCCGACTTGGCGGTCGAGGCGGTGCTTCATCAGGAGCCCCTGGATGTCGGAAACAATCGGCCGGTCGATGTATTCGCACCGCGTCCGATTCCTGAGCACAGACTGAACATTCGTCGGGTCGGGCCGCGTTTCTTTCCCGATCCGGCCAACGCGCTCGATCTCGGGCGCTGAAACCGAGGAGACCTGACATGACCGATCAATACCCGGGCAACACCACGACGACCACGACCCGCCCCGTCCATCCGCAGGATACCCGGCCCATGGCCGACCGCGGAACGACGGTCGTCAACAATGACCGCAGCAGCAGCGCAGGCTGGGCCATCGCCCTGCTCGTCGCCGTCGCGCTCGGCATCGGCGCCGTCTTCATGTTCACCGACTTTTCGCTGACCGGCAATTCCGGTGATGCGGATACGGCGGCACCGACGACCTCGGCTCCGGCCACCCCGGCCCCTGCCAATGACGCCGCACCGGCCCCGGCTGCTCCGGCAACCCCGGCTCCGTCAACCGACGCTGCTCCGGCTGCCCCGGCACCCGCCGCACCGGCCCCGTCCACGGCCCCCGCGCCGGCTGGTCAGTAACCCCTCTCGCTGCCAGTCGCGTATGAAAGCCGGTCCTCCTTCGGGGAGGGCCGGTTTTCTCTTTTTGTCACCAAGTTCAGCGGCGCTTGGCCGTTCCGCGAATCTTGGCCTTCGACGGCTTCTTCACGATGGCCGGCTTGGCCGTCGCGCTGTCATGGGAGACGGGTGCCGGCTGTGCCAGGCGACTGCGAACGACGGCACAAAGCGCCGCCGCGCCGGCGACGCCCTCCAGGCCAAGACCGATGGCCGGGGCGACGAGAACCAGCAAGGCGAATGCGGGCAGGACGGCGACACAGGCACCCCTGCAAGTGTAGCGATCACGGACCGCCCAGAGGCTCAGAAAGTAGGCCGCGACGGGGATCGCCACGCCGTAGTCGCCGGCGATGAGCGAGACCTTGGAATGATCGGTGATGATGTCGACGAGGGCGGCGAAGCCCGCTCCGACGGCGGCGCCCGAGGCGAAGATGAAGAAGTGCCCGTAGCCCCACACCAGGGCCCGGCGCAGCGATCGCGTCGGGAGATGTTCCTCCGGCAGGAAATAGACCCACCACAGCGCAAAGACGATGACCAGGGCGGAAAGCGCCGTGTGGATCAGCATGATGTCGAAATGCTCGACCGTCTGGCGCAATGCCAATGTCCCAGCCAGCAGGGTTTCGCCCAGCACAATGATGTTGAGCAGCCCGTAGCGCTCCATGATGTGATGGCGATGCCAGGGCGTCGTGGAGGTCAGCGATTCGGCGATGGCGGGCACGGAGATCTCCAGCATGACCCCGACCGCCCAAAGGCCGTAGGAGCTGGCGCTCGACAGCGGCTGAACCAGCATGAAGGCCAACCAGTAGATCTGGACCACGGCGATGCCGATCGCGTAGGCGACGGCCGACTTGCGGTGGGCCGTGTCGGCGCAGCCGGCGCGAAGCCAGAGCACCACCATGGCGATGCGCATCACCACATAGCCGATGATCACCGTCGTGAAATCGGGCGTGGCGGAAAAGAGGCTCGGGAGCCCGGCGGCCATGACCAGCGATCCCGCCATGATGACCATCGTCAGCAGCCGGTAGGTCGTGTCGTCATTGTCGTAGGCCGAGGCGAACCAGGTGAAGTTCATCCACGCCCACCAGACGGCGAAGAAGGCCATGCCGAAAGTGATCGTCGCCTCGAGCGCATGACCTTCCGACAGCCCGTGATGCAGGCCAACGGCGGCCGAGGCAATCGCGATCACCGACACAAGGTCGAACAGCAGTTCGAGCGGGGTCGCCGCCCGGTGATGCTCTTCCGGATCGCGCGGCCTGAGCGGGGACATGAGGTTGCGGAGGGCAGGAATCAGGGCGGCCATGGGCATCTCGCTTTGACAAAACACAAGTTTTCTGCCGGAAAACGAGATGCCGGACAAGGGCCGCGACGGATCAGAAAGCTTCCATCTCGCGGCGGACCTTGGCGAGGAAGGCGGCGCGTGTCTCGTCGGTGCAGTTATTCATGTCGTAATGGGCCATGTACCTGACCGGCGCGCCGATCTTGATCTGCGCCCTGAGCACGCGCGTAACGATCTTCTTCGGCGGATTGCCGACCAAGAAGGCGCGCCAGGGGGTTGCGCCATAGGTCATCACGGCGGCGAGCTTCCTGATGTGGCGCAGCGTCGGCGTCAGCTTGCCGTCTTCGAGATCGAAGGACACGCCCTTGACCCAGACGCGGTCGAAATAGCCCTTGAGCATGGCCGGGAAGCCGAAGTTCCAGACCGGGGTGACGATGACCAGGCCTTCCGCCGCCTTCAGCCGCTCGACATAGGATTTTACCAGGACGGTGTTTTCCGGATAGTCGTGATAGACGGTGCGGTCATGGGCGGAGAGGACGGGATCGAAGCTTTCTTCGTAGAGATTGCAGCCATCGACCTCGTGGCCGGCCTTGGTCAGGCTCTCGCAGGTCTGGCGATAAAGTGCCCGGCCATAGCTTTCGTCGAGCGGATGGGAATGCAGAACGAGTACGCGCATTTCAGAAAAACTCCATGTCGTGACCCGGCCACCGTGGCTGCCGGGCGTTGAGTGAAAATTTTCCGCGCCGTTTGTCCCGATGAGCGAGAGCCCGCCGCCATAGCCGGGCCGTCGATCACCATGGTCGTTTCCATGCACCGGGGCAGGGGGGCTGCCCCGGTCGGGAGTACCTTCGGAAGTTAGTCGGGTCTTGGCGGTATCAGGCCTCCTGGAATGCCTGGAGGCCGGGGAAGAGGTAGTTCTTGCCGGCGGCAAAGTCGAAGTCGGGATTGTCCCAGGCGATCATCTTGCCGGGGTTCAAAAGGCCCTTCGGGTCGGTTTCCTTCTTGAACTCGAGCTGGACGGTGTCGGTCTGCTTCATGCCGCCTTCTTCCAGCGTGTAGCGGTGCGGGTTGAAGATCGGGCAGCCGTGATCCTCGTGGATCTTGATGATTTCCTCCAGCCTTTCCGGCGTGGTGTAACGTACCATGGGCAGGCCGGCACACTGGATGGCGCCGTCGAACTTGATGAATTCGAGATGGCCGATGACCTCGTCGCCGAAGATCTCGGCGAGCTTGCCGACCTTTTCGACGTGGTCGGGACCGGGATACTGGACCTGCAGATAGGTGAAGCCCGGATCGATCTTCAGCGCCCGCAGGGTCGTGTGGTTCCAGGCCAGTTCATAGGCATGGGGGATGCCCTTCATGCTCTCGACCTTGTCCGAGCGGAAGCGGATCTCGCCCTTCATCTTCTCGACATAGGCGGCGAACGGCTCCATCGAGTGCGGCGCGACCATGAGCACGACGACCGACTGGCCTTCCTTCAGCCATGGCTTGTGGCGGGTGAAGTATTCAAAGGGCGCCGGAGCGGCGATCGGGGCGACTTCCTTGAGCAGGATGCCGTTGCGGTGGGTCAGCGCATCGGCGAAGCGCACGGCGTCCATGTATTCGTCATAGCCGACGATGACGTCGACCCAGTCATAGGCCGGGGCGAGCGGCATTTCGACTTCGGTGATGATGCCGTTGGTGCCATAGGCGTGCGACACCTTCTGCAGGTCCCAGGCCGAGAGTTCCAGAACGCGCGGTTCGGCTTCCATGGTGACGACGCGCAGGCGCAGGATGTTGCCAAGATCGCGCAGGCCGCCCCAGGTGATCGAGCCGACGCCGCCGGAGCCGCCGGCGATGAAGCCGGCCAGCGTCGCCGTGCCGGTGGTCGAGGGATGGAAGCGCAGTTCCTGACCGGAATGCTCCTTGGTCAGGCGGTCGAGTTCGGCGGTGATGATACCGGGTTCGGCGATCACGCGGCCTGGATGGATCGCCTTGATCTTGTTCATGTTGAGCAGGTTGAGGATGATGCCGCCGGAGAGCGGCATAGCCTGACCATAGTTACCCGTGCCGCCGCCGCGCGCCGTGACCGGCACGCCATGGGCATAGGCGACCTTCAGAGTGCGGATCACTTCCTCTTCGTTCTTCGGCGAAACGACGAGGTCGCCGACGACGTTGTCGAGCTGGGCTTTCAGGATCGGCGAGTACCAATAGAAGTCGCGGCTCTTTTGCTTCACGAGCGCCGGATTGTCCTCAACCGCGATGCCCTCGACTTCCTTCTTGATCTGCTGGTAATCCGGCATGGTCAGTCTTTCATCAGCGGGTCCAGGTCACGATAATCCGGCAGGCTACGGTCGATGCCCTTGCCATTCCGCACAACGATGCGGTCAGCCTGCGGACGGGAAAGGAATTCGCTCCAGCGCCGTGCCGAAAACAGCACGAGGTCGGCCGGGAGACCGGCGGCGATGCGCCCGTGGTCGGCGCGGCCGAGAATATCGGCCGGCGTGCGGGTGACGACGCGCGCAGCCTCGTCGAGCGGATGGTCGAGATGCAGGATGCGCACGCCCTCGCGGAACACCTCGACCGGGTCGAGATCGCCATAGGCGTAGAACGGGTCGCGGGTATTGTCGGAGGAGATCGCGGTCGCGATGCCGGCCGCCGCCAGTTCGTGGAACAGCGTGACACCGCGATAGCGCGGGGTGCGGTTCGGCGTGCGGTCCTGCAGGTACATGTTACACATCGGCAGCGAGACGACGGAAAGCCCGGCCTTCGCCACGACATCGATCGTCGCCTTGGCCAGCTCGTCGTTCTGGCGGGCGAGCGAGCAGCAGTGGCCGACGGTGACGGCCCCTTCAAAGCAGTTGCGGATCTTTGCCTCGGCGATGGTCTTCAAGGTCAGGACCTCGTGGTCCTGGGTCTCGTCGACATGCAGGTCGATGTCGAGGCCGCGTTCGGAGGCGGTGCGGAACAGCTTGTCGAGATGGGCCTCGAGGTCGGGCATGAGGTAGGTCACGCCGCCGAGCAGTCCTCCATGGCTTGCCACCACGTCGGTGAGGTCGCCGAAGAAGGCCTCGTCGGTGATCATGTCGAGCGGGAAGAGGGCGACGGCCTGAAGCGCGATCCTGTCCTTCCAGGCATCGCGCAGCTCGGAGAAGACCTCGAAGGAAATGCGGTGCTGCGGCGGCAGGCTGTCGAGGTGGGTGCGGATGAGGCCCGTGCCGTGCGCATAGGCCGTCTTCAGCGAGAATTCCATGCGGGTGCGCACGTCGGCAGCCGACCAGCAGGCCTCCCGGTCGGTGCGGACCGCGTCGAGCGCGCCGAAGAAATCGCCGGTCGGGTTGGGCCGGCGGTCCCAGATATGGCCCTTGTCGAGATGGGTGTGCATGTCGGCGAAGCACGGCCATGCCATGCCGCCGTCGAGATCGGCCGCCGGCAGATCCTGTGGAGCCGTACCGGCCGGCAGGATGGCTTCGATCTTGCCGCTGGCGATGACGATATCGGCATCGATCAGGCCCTCGCGCCCGAGCGGTCCGGCAAAACCGTCGACGGCGACGGCCGGCAGGGTCGCGTTCGTCAGCACATAGCGGTCGGCGGCGGGCAGGGAGAACGCGGGAAACGGCATCAATTCTCTCTCTTCAGACTGCTTTCGTGCCAGCGATGCAGGGCCAGCCAGGAAATGAACGAGGTGACGGCGAAGATCAGCACGCCGAGGCAGGAGAGCAGGAAGAGGGCGGCGAAGAGCCGGGGAATGTTCAGGCGGTACTGGGCTTCCAGCAGGCGGAAGGCGAGGCCGGAACCGGCGCCGGCCGAGCCCGCGGCAAATTCGGCGACCACCGCGGCAATCAGGGCGAGGCCGCCGCCGATCCGAAGGCCGGTCATGAAATAGGGCAGCGATGCCGGAAGCTTCAGGTAAAGCAGGGTCTGCAGCCGCGAGGCGCCGTAGAGGTCGAAGAGGTTGAGCAGGTTGTGGTCGACGCTCTTCAGGCCCTGCACCATGTTCGACAGGATCGGAAAGAAGGCGACGAGGAAGGCGCAGATCAGCAGTGCCACCTGGGTCGACGGCGCGTAGATCAGGATCAGCGGCGCGATGGCGACGATCGGGGTCACCTGCAGGATGACGGTGATCGGATAGAAGGCGAGTTCGATCCAGCGCGATTGGACGAGGAAGACGGCGATGCCGACACCGCCGATCAGCGCCAGCGCCAGCGAGGCGAGCGTGATCTTGGTGGTCACCCAAAGCGCCGGCGAGAGCGTGCCCCAGTCCTTGACCAGCGCGTTCGCCACGGCAAGCGGGCTCGGCAGGATATATTGCGGCACGCCGGAGACGGTGACGCCGACATGCCACATCGTCAGCAGCACGAAGACCACGAGCAAGGGCACGAAGATCTTCAACAGCGTTTCGCGGGTGCGCGACGGGATGACAGGCCTCAGGGCGACGGGGGAGAGGGGGCTCGTGGTCATCAGTGTGCGTCCTCTCCGCCGATGGCTTCCAGCAGGGTCTCCGACACAGTCTCGCAGGCCTGGCGATATTCTTCCGAGGTTCGGTAATGCGCGTCGCGTTCGAGGCTGGTGTGCAGCGGGAAATCGGCATGCACGCGGCCGGGCCTCGCCTTCATCACGACGATGCGGCTGGAGAGATAGGCACTCTCGAAGACGGAATGGGTGACGAAAATGACTGTGATGCCGGTCTGCTTCCACAGCCGCAGCACGTCGTCGTTGAGCTTCTGCCGGGTGATCTCGTCGAGTGCGGCGAAGGGCTCGTCCATCAGCAGCAGCTTCGGCTTGGTCACCAGTGCGCGGGCGATCGAGACGCGCATCTTCATGCCGCCGGAGAGTTCGCGCGCATAGGCGTCGGCGAAATCCTGGAGGCCGACGGTCGCCAGCGTCGCCATGATCTCGTCGCGGGCGGCGGCCTTGGAAATACCCTTGAGCTTCAGCGGCAGGTGGACATTGCCGAACACCGTCTGCCACGGCATCAGCGTCGGCTCCTGGAAGACGAAGGAAATGTCGCCTTCCGGCAGGCCTTTGGAATTGATGCGCGAGCTTGGCCAGTCAATCTTGCCGGTCGAGACGTCGCCGAGCCCTGCGATGATCCGAAGCGCCGTCGACTTGCCGCAGCCCGACGGGCCGAGCAGGCTGACGAACTCGCCGCCGTTGACGGTGAGCGACATGTCGGAGAGCGCCACTGTGCCGCTCGAGAACATCTTCGTCACCTGATCCATGACGACGAGCGGGCGCCGCCGCGCGTCGGTCGGCGATGCGCCGTTCTGGGCGGAGGAGCTTGCCGTCTCGGCGTCTGAAGCTGTCATTGCGGGCCTTGAATGCTGCTGGAATTGGAATTGCCCCTCATCCTGACACTCCCGTTGAGAAGGAGCGGGCCGTCGGCCGGAGGAGGGGCAATCAGAACTTACTTCTTCAGCGCCATGCCGACGCCATTGCAGACGTATTTGGTGGTGAACGCCTTGGTGTAGTCGAGATCGGCCGGCTGGACGCCGATCGAAACCATGTCGTCGAAGAACTCCTTGTAGCGCGCCTCGGTCATGCAGCCGATGCCCTTTTCGAGTGCTTCGCCGGATTCGAGGATGCCGTATTCCTTCATCTTGGCGATCGAGTATTCGATCTGACCATCCGTCATTTCCGGATTGTCCTTCTTGATGAGGTCGTTGGCGGCCTTGTTGTCGCCGTAGAGGTAGTTGTACCAACCTTCGAGCGAGGCATCGACGAAGCGCTGGACCAAGTCGGACTTGGTCTCGACCATGGTGGCGGTGGTGGTGATCATCGTCGAATAGGGATTGTAGCCGTTGTCGGCGAGCAGGAAGACCTTCGGCGCCCAGCCGGCCTGCTTCTCGATCTCGAAGGGTTCCGACGTCAGGTAGCCCTGCTGGGCGGATTTCGGATCGGCGATGAAGGGGGCGGGGTTGAAGGTGTAGGGCTTGAACTGCTCGTCCTTGAAGCCCTCGTAGTTCTTCTTCATCCACTCGAAGTAAGTGACGTAGCCGTCCTTGCCCATGAAGATGGCGTCGAGCTTGGCGAGGTCGGCGAACTTCTCGATTCCTTGGTCGGGGTGAGCGAGCAGGACCTGCGGGTCCTTCTGGAAGATTGCGGCGACGTCGACCAGCGGGATGCCTTCCTTCACGGCGTCCATCTCGCCGAGCGGGCTGCCCATGTAGAAATCGACCTTGCCGGCGATCAGAAGGGCGCGGTTGGCGGCGTTCGGACCGCCCTGGACGATGGTGACCTTGAGGCCGTGCTTCTCATAGGTGCCGTCGGCGACCGCCTGGTAGAAGCCGCCGTGTTCCGCCTGGGCCAGCCAGTTGGTGCCGTAGCTGACTTCGTCCAGAGCATAGGCCTGCGAAGCCGAAAGAGCCGTTCCGAGCCCGAGAAGGGCGAGGAAGGTGGTCTTGCTGAGAGTGTCGCGCATGTCGATCGGGTTCCCCTGTCCATTGTCCGGAGCTCCGCCATGGGGCTCCATTTCCTTCATTTGAGCGGTTGCCTTGCGCTTTGAAAAGCATCAAAATTCGTCCACATTGATGCCTTTTTTGCATCGCACTGAGTTTGATGCACAAATAATGCTTGTTGAACAAATTTTATGCAATGGTGCCCCATGCTGCATTCCAGAAAACTCCAGTACATCAACGAGATCGTCCGCTGCGGCTCGATCCGCAAGGCCGCCGCCCGGCTCAACGTCGCCTCCTCGGCCGTCAACCGTCAGATCCTCGCGCTCGAGGAAGAACTCGGCGCGCCGCTGTTCGAACGCCTGCCGCGCGGTCTTCGTCTGACGGCGGCCGGCGAGCTTTGCGTCGAGCACATCCGCGACGTGCTGAAGAACTATGAAAAGCTCGAATCCCGCATTCGCGGCCTGAAGATGCCGCAGGCCGGCAAGGTCACGCTGGTAACGACGGTGGGTCTCGCCTCCGGGCCGCTGCCGCTGATCCTGGCGCGGTTTCTCGAAGCGCATCCGCGGGTCCGCATCCAGTTGCGCAATGACGGCGGTTCCACGACCATCAATCCGGTGCTGACCGGCGAAGTCGATATCGGCCTCGGCTTCAACATTCCCGCCACCCCCGGCATCCGGACGCTTGCCAATTTCGACGTGCCGGTCGGCGTCGTGCTGCCGCCCGGCCATCCGCTGTCGCATGAGGCGGGGCCGATCGACCTGGTCGACGTCGTGCAGGAGAAACTGGTGCTCGCCCAGTCCGGCACCAGCCTGCGCAACATCATCGACCTGGCGCTGGCGCCGGTGCCGCTGCCGGTCGAGCCGGTCATGGAGACCAATTCGTCCGAGTTGATGAAGCAGCTGGTCAAGTGCGGCGCCGGCCTCACCATGCTCAATCCGCTCGACGTGATCACCGAGTGCCGCGCCGGCGAGCTGATGTTCCGGCCGCTGCTCGAAGGGCAGTTGCGTCACCAGCCGATGAAGCTATTTGCCCGGGCGCGGGCGCCGCTCGATGCGGCGACCAGCCTGTTCGTCGAATACCTGATGCAGGAACTGCTGGCGCTGGTCCTCGAACTGCAGGGCAAGGGCCATATTCCGCCGAGCGAGAAGCCGGGCGAGCGGACCCTGGCTGCCCGCGACGAGGATTAGCGCGTGTAGAGGTTCGACAGCGGGTAGCGGGCGAGGTCGCGCAGCAGTTCGACGAAGCCCTTCACCTGATGCTTGCAGATCAGTTCGCCCTTTTCCGCCGTGCCCTTGGAGGCATCGCCGACCACGCCGTTTGGATTGAGGTCGTGAGCGATCCAGGCGAGCGAATGCGGCGGCAGCGGCGTCAGGTATTTCGAATTCGCCTTCATCTCCTCGGCGCGCGAGACGAAGTTCTCGGCCTTGTCCATGCGCACCAGCTCAGGGCGGAAATACAGCATCAGCGAGGTCTCGACCTCGCCGCCATGGATGCCGTAGCGGCTCTCATGGTCGGAGATCATGCCATCCGGATTGCCGAAGCGGCCCCACTGGGTGGAGACCACGGCCATCTGGTGGCGCACGCGCAGTTCGCGGGCGACGATGCTCATCACGTCGACATTGCCGCCGTGCGAATTGACGATCACCATCTTGCGGATGCCGGCTTCCGCCACCTTGGTGCCGATCGCCGTCCAAGCCGGGATCAGGATCTCGGGGCCGAAGGACAGGGTGCCCGGGCCGTAGATATGTTCATTGGCCTTGCCGATCTCCTGGGTCGGCAGGACGAGAAAATCGAGATCGTCGGGACGCTGGTTCTTCAGTTCCGCCAGCATGCCGTTGGCAATCGCCACGTCGGTGGCGATCGGCAGATGCGGGCCGTGCTGTTCGGTCGAGGCGATCGGCAGGATGGCAATGGTCGTTTCGGGGGAAAGCCCGGCAAAGTCGGCGGTGTTCAGTTCGTTCCAGAAGAATGGCTTGGCCATGGCTGTTTCCCTCATATGTGCCTCACCCACTGGATTAGGCAATAATGCGGGCTTGGAAAAGCATCATAATGCGTGCAGGGCGCTGCCTTAAAGCGCGCGATGTGACGGATGGGACAAGCGTGGGGTCTCGCTTGTCTCCGCCTCAGGTCGTCAGCTTCGGCTTTCCCCGTTCGGCGATGGCAATGCCGCCGAGCACCAGTGCCAGAGCGATCAGATGCAGCGGCTGGAGCGCCTCGCCGAGAAGCGAGAGCGACAGCAGCGTGCCGAACACCGGAACGAGGTTGATGAAGAGGCCGGCGCGGTTCGCGCCGATGCCTTCCACGCCCATGATGTAGAAGACCTGCGAAATCAGCGAGGGCAGAAGGGCGGCATAGGCGATGATGCCCCAGCCGATCAGGTCCGGCAGGATCATGTGGCCGCTGGCTTCTTCCCAGACGACCAGCGGGATGGCGGAAATCGAGGCGCCGAGCGCCGAGCCCGCCATCATGCTCTTCCAGTGGATCGCCGGGCGCCAGCGCAGCGCAATGGTATAGACCGCATAGGCGACGACCGCGACCAGAAGCAGGGCATCACCGAAGTTCAGCGACAGCGACAAAAGCACGTTGATATCGCCGCGGCTCACCGTCATCGCCACGCCGATGAAGCTGATGGCAAAGCCGACGATCTGGACGAACGAGACGGGAATGCGAAACAGCAGGAAGTTGAGAATGAAGATCAGCACCGGAATGCCACCCTGTGCGATCGCGCCGTTGACGGCACTCGTATATTTGAGCGCCGTATAAAGAGCGCCGTTGAACGCGGTGTAGCCGATCGCGCCGAAGGCCAGCATCAGCAGCCAGTTGCGCCGGAGCTCCGGCCAGTCCTTCTTCAGTTGCGGAACCGAGATGGCGGAGATGATGAGAAGCGCGATCGTCCAGCGGGAGAAATTCAGCACCATGGGGCTGACGTGACCGACCGCGAGCTTGCCGACGACCGTATTTCCTCCCCAGAAAAGCGTCGCGACGGTCAGAAAGAAATAGGCTCTGCGAAGCAAGGGATTTCACCGGCGGGTTGGGAGATGGGACGCGGGGAGGCGTTGTTTTGCCGGATGGGATAGGTGAGGGGCCGCGCTTTGTCACGCAAAAAGCCGATTCTCCTCGCACAAACGGGTCGATTTCATAAAAACAACACAGTATAGATGCGCGGGTTTGGATAAGGCGCAGAGCGTTTGCGCGATAGACAGGATTTCGAAATGACGAATGTCGTGGTTGTGGGTTCGCAGTGGGGAGACGAGGGCAAGGGCAAGATTGTCGACTGGCTCTCCGAGCGGGCGGATATCGTCGTCCGGTTCCAGGGCGGCCACAACGCGGGCCATACTCTGGTGATCGACGGCATCAGCTACAAGCTGTCGCTGCTGCCCTCGGGCGTCGTGCGCCCAGGCAAGAAGGCCGTGATCGGCAACGGCGTCGTCGTCGATCCGCATGCGTTGATCGCCGAGATCGGCCGCCTCAAGGACCAGGGCGTCGAGGTGACACCGGAAAACCTGCGAATCGCCGAAAATGCCACGCTCATCCTGTCTCTGCATCGCGAGCTTGACGGCATGCGCGAGGATGCGGCCACCAACAGCGGCACGAAGATCGGCACCACCCGCCGCGGCATCGGCCCGGCCTATGAGGACAAGGTCGGCCGTCGCGCGATTCGCGTCATGGACCTCGCCGACCTCGAAGCGCTGGAAGGCAAGGTCGAGCGTATCCTCACCCACCACAACGCCCTTCGTCGCGGTTTCGGCGCGCCCGAAGTCGAGCACAAGACGATCATGGAAGAGCTGACCTCGATCGCCGATCGCGTGCTTCCGTTTATGGATTCGGTCTGGGTTCTGCTCGACAAGGAGCGCCGAAAGGGCTCGCGCATTCTGTTTGAAGGTGCTCAGGGCTCACTGCTCGACATCGACCACGGCACCTATCCCTTCGTCACCTCGTCGAACACGGTCGCCGGCCAGGCGGCTGCCGGATCCGGCATGGGTCCGGGCTCGCTCGGCTATATCCTCGGCATCACCAAGGCCTATACGACCCGCGTCGGCGAAGGCCCGTTCCCGACCGAACTGACCGACGAAATCGGCCAGTTCCTCGGCGAGAAGGGCCATGAATTCGGCACCGTCACCGGTCGCAAGCGCCGCTGCGGCTGGTTCGATGCCGCCCTGGTGCGCCAGTCCGTCGCCACCAACGGCATCACCGGTATCGCGCTCACCAAGCTCGACGTTCTCGATGGTCTCGACGAACTGAAGATCTGTGTCGGCTACAAGCTCGACGGTCAGGAGATCGACTACCTGCCGGCGGCCCAGGCTGCCCAGGCCCGGGTCGAGCCGATCTACATCACGCTCGAAGGCTGGAAGGAATCCACCGTCGGCGCCCGCAAATGGGCCGATCTCCCGGCCCAGGCGATCAAGTATGTCCGCCAGGTCGAGGAGCTGATCGGCGCGCCGGTGGCGCTGCTTTCGACCAGCCCGGAGCGCGACGACACCATACTTGTGACTGATCCATTTGAAGACTAAGCTTAGATTTCGTTAAGCTTTTGCCAGCCGGCGCGCGCCGGCGACAACGAGAAAGTGCTGATGGCTGACTTCATAGCGGTTATCCGGCGTGCCGTGGACGGCCTGTCGAACAATACACCTGAGATGCGTGCCAAGGTCTATGACAAGGCACGCAGCGCCGTCCTGCGGCAGCTGGAAAACATGAATCCGCGCCCGCCGGAGCAGATGCTCCAGCGGCAGCTGGCCAAGCTGGATGCCGCCATCCTCGAGGTCGAGGCGGAACACGCCGAGGCCTTGCCGGACGAGGAAGCCGCCGCCACCTTCGAGGAGGCGATGGCACCTGCGGCTGCCGAGGAAGAATGGCGCGAGGAACAGGAACCGGTTTCCGAAGCGCCCGTCGAGGAGCCGCAGCCGGTCGCCGAAGTCGCGCCGCAGGCCGTGAACCAGACGCCGGCCGACGAGGTGGAAGATCCCTGGGCCGAACCGGCAGAGCCGGAATACCGGCCGCAGGCCGAGCCCGAACCGGAGCCCCAGGCCGCGCCGGAAGACGTCTATGCGCACGAGCCGGAGCAGGCCACAGCGCCCGAGCCGTTCGTCGCTGAACCCGTCCGCGAGGAAACGGTGCACTGGGCCGAGGAGCCGGTCGAGACCGTCGCGGAACCGGCGCCGCCTGCAGCGCCCGCCTATGTTGACGTCGACCACTATGCCGCGCCCGCAGTCGAGCCGGAAGAAATCTATGCCGCACCCGTCGCAGACGAGGAACCGGAAGAGCATCGCGAGAGCGTGAGGGCGGACGAAGCCGAGGCGGAGATCGCCGAAGGAGAAACGAGCCCGGCCGAACCTGCGCCGAGCGTCCCGGCCTATAACCGGCTGGTCGAAATGCCGCTGACCAGCGACGACGGCTGGATGCCGACGCGCGGGACCGATTTCGGCGCCCGCCCGGCCCCGGCTGCACCGCAGCAGCCGGAAGCCCCGGCACAACCGGCAGAGACGCAGTCGTACGAATCCTGGGAGATCCCGGCCGAAACTCCGGGTTGGACAGCTACCCCTGCCGCGCCTGCGACGGACACTTCGTCCTGGGCCGAGCCGGCCGCAACCGACGTTTCCGTGGCATCCAAGCCCGCCGTTCCCGCTTCGCTGGATCTGCTCGACTGGGAAAGCTCGGCCTATGCCGCGCCGACCCAAACGACGGTGGACAGCCAGTCGCGCGACATGCCGGCTGCCGACGATTTCTCCGATTGGTTCGCCGAATACGACAAGCCGAACACTGGCGAAGCTGCAGCCCCCGCACCGGCGGTCGCCGAGCCGAGGAGCGTGCCGCCCGAGGCCGTGGCGGAACCCGCGGCCCAGCCCGCGCGCGGCATCGAGGACGTCGATTCCTTCCTCGCCGAATCGCAGCAGCGCGCCTACCGCATCGAACCGAAGCAGGGCCGCAACTATGCCCCGATCGTGCTCGGTCTGCTGGGCATCGTGCTGCTCGCCGGCGGCGGCTATGCCGCCTGGACTTATCGCGACCAGGTCACGACATTCGTCAGCGGCCTGACCGGTTCCTCTCCGTCCGCCGTCACCGAGCAGACCACGCCCGAGACGTCGCCGACGGCCGAAACCGCGACCAGCGAACCTACACCTGCCGCCGAGACCACTGCGCCGGTCAACGGCACGCCGGACGACGGTTCGGTCACCGGGCAGAAGTTCACCCAGCGCCTCATGCCGGATGGCACCGAGGTCGACGAAGGGGTCGGCACCACGGCACCGGGCGGCCCCGCGAGCGAGGGCAAGTCGGTCGCCGAACAGAACGTCGCCTCGACCGTCGATCCGACCGATCAGCCGGCGGTCGGCACCAATGCCGGTCTGCCGCAGGCGGCGACGCCTGCCGGCACGACCCCGGCCGCGGCCGCCCCGGCTGCGGGCGATACGGTTGCTGCGGCCGCCAATGGCGAGCGGGTCTTCCTTTACGAGGAACGCCTCGGGCAGACCTCGCCCACGGCCGTGCCCGGCACGGTCGCCTGGACGGCGCTGCGCGAAACCGGGGAGGACGGCAAGCCCAATCCGGAAATCCAGGGCAAGATCACCATTCCGGATCGCGGCCTGACGGCGCTGATCACCATCAAGCGCAATTCCGACAGCTCGCTGCCCGCCAGCCACCTGATCGAGGTCGTGTTCTCACTGCCGGCCGATTTTGAAGGCGGAGCGATCGACAAGCTGGAACGCATCGCCATGAAGCGGACCGAACAGGACCGCGGCGATCCGCTGGTCGCCGTCTCGGCCAAGGTCACCGACGATACCTATTTGGTGGCGCTGAACGACTTCGAAGACGTGATGAAGGCCAACCTCGACCTGCTGTCGACCCGCGGCTGGATCGACATGCCGATCAGCTATCGCAACGGTCGACGCGCCCTGCTGACGCTCGACAAGGGCGCGGCCGGCAAGGCGGTGTTCGACCAGGTCATCAAGGAATGGGCAGCGCTCGGCAAGCCGGGCAACTGACCTTCGGCCAACGGCTCACCAACAAAAAAACCCGGATCGCGAGACCCGGGTTTTTCTTTGTCGGCAATTCAATGCTGTGCGATCGGCGGATACCGTTTGGTCGCCGCGCTCAGGCCTCGACGACGCGAAGCGCCGAGGCGCGTTCCAGCGCTTCCTTCTGCACGGCTTCCTGCACCTTTTCGAAGGCGCGAACCTCGATCTGGCGCACGCGTTCACGGCTGATGTCGAACTCGGCGGACAGCTCTTCGAGCGTTACCGGATCCTCGGCCAGGCGGCGTGCCTGGAAGATCCGGCGTTCGCGGTCGTTCAACACGCTCATCGCCTTGGCCAGCATGCGGCGGCGGGTCTCGAGTTCGTCCTGCTCGATCAGTACGGCTTCCTGGCTTTCATGGTCGTCGACCAGCCAGTCCTGCCACTGACCCGACTCGCCTTCGGCGGCGCGGATCGGGGCATTCAACGAAGCGTCGCCGGAGAGGCGCCGGTTCATCGACACGACCTCCTCTTCCGAGACCTTCAGCTTGGTGGCGATCTCGGTGACCTGGTCGGGCTTGAGGTCGCCTTCCTCGATCGCCTGGATCTTGCCCTTGAGGCGACGCAGGTTGAAGAACAGCCGCTTCTGGTTCGCGGTCGTGCCCATCTTCACGAGCGACCACGAACGCAGGATATATTCCTGGATCGAGGCCTTGATCCACCACATGGCGTAGGTCGCCAGGCGGAAGCCGCGTTCCGGGTCGAATTTCTTGACCGCCTGCATCAGGCCGACATTGCCCTCGGACACGACTTCGCCGATCGGCAGGCCGTAGCCGCGATAACCCATGGCGATCTTGGCGACGAGGCGCAAATGGCTGGTGACGAGCTTGTGGGCCGCGTCGCGGTCGCCATGTTCGGCGTAACGCTTGGCGAGCATGTATTCCTGCTGCGGTTCCAGCATCGGAAACTTGCGGATTTCGTCGAGATAACGATTGAGACCGGCCTCGCCGGCGGTAATGGAAGGCAAATTATTGCGGGCCATAGAGCACCCCCTTATAAGTTTCGGCCCCCCAGTGGCGAGTGGGCGAGCCTGATTTCCGTGGATTTCCCAAAATCCCACAGAAACCCGGCTAACAGATAAGTGTGGCAAAACCCGGATACAAGGGCGCGTCAGCATCACGAGGCCGTGAGGGCGTGCGGAGGAGTTCCGGAAGATATTTCCTTGGGCCGGCCCGCTTTCGCGATTGTAGAGCCGAGCCGGAGGCTGCGGTCAAGCCGGTTCGCCAGCTCAGGCTCTTAGCAGCGGGCAGGCCGGTTTCGGCCGCCCGCCGTCGCCAGGACGGCTGGCGTCAGATCGACCGCAGCGCGTCGATGATTTCCTGCATGTCCGCCGGGATCGGCGCGGTGAAATGCATGGTCTCGCCGGTGGTCGGGTGCTCGAAGGCGAGAAGGTAGGCGTGCAGGGCCTGGCGCGGGAAGTTCTTGACCGTGGTCTGCGCGGGTTCCGGCAGCAGGTTGGCCTTGGTCTTGAAGGCCGCGCCATAGTCCTGGTCGCCGATCAGCGGGTGGCCGATATGGGCCATGTGCACGCGGATCTGGTGGGTGCGGCCGGTCTCCAGGCGGCATTCGACCAGCGAGGCGATGCAGGTCGCGTCGGGCTTCTCGCCGTAGCGTTCGAGCACCTGGTAGTGCGTGATCGCCTCGCGCGCGTCGTCGGTGTCTTCCTTCTTCACCGTGCGCTTGGTGCGGTCGCCGGCCCGGCCGAGCGGTGCGTCGATCGTGCCGGTGAGGCCGCGCGGACGGCCCCAGACGATCGCCTGATAGGCGCGCTCCAGAGGGCCTGTGCGGCCGTGGTCGGCGAACTGGTCGGCGAGATGTCGATGCGCGAGGTCGTTCTTGGCGACGACCATGACGCCGGACGTATCCTTGTCGAGCCGATGCACGATGCCCGGGCGCTTGACGCCGCCAATGCCCGATAGGCTGTCGCCGCAATGGTGGATGAGGGCATTGACCAGCGTGCCCGTCCAGTTGCCGGCACCCGGATGGACGACGAAGCCCGGCGGCTTGGCAATGACGATGAGGTCGGAATCCTCGTAGAGCACTTCGAGCGGGATGTCCTCGCCCTTCGGCTCGGGATCCTCCGGCTCGGGCAGGACGATCGACAGCCGGTCGCCGGGGCGCACCTTGCGCTTCGGTTCGGTGACGGCGACGTCGTTGATGGTGACGGCGCCCTGTTCGATCAGCGCCTTGACGCGATTGCGCGAGAATTCGCCCTCGAGCGCCGCCGCCAGCCAGGCGTCGAGCCTCCCTTCGGCGTCTTCCCCGGCAATCAGGTCTTTTCTTGCCGGCCCGGCTTCGTTAAAGGGGTCTGTCATTCTGTCATCCCGCGTGTAGAACCACCGGCGTTGCGGCTCATTGGTTTCGCTGCCACTTGGCACAGACTGGGGCCTTCGACAATCGTCCGCCATGTTTCATGGCTGTTTTTCCCTGAACAATGGTTCGCATCAGGGAAAAAGACCAAACCTTGCGGACTTCAGGAACAGAGACGACCACCATGGCCCATGTCGAACCCGACGAACAGGAAGAAAAGCCGCTCGATCCGGCGATGGAGAACGTCCGTCGCAAGATGGTGAAGCTGCAGCTGGTCTCCGGCGGCATCATGCTCTTGATGTTCATGGCCGTGCTGGCCGCGATCGTCTACAAGGTGACCCGGCCGGACGGCAGCGAGAAGCCGGTCGCTTCCTCGGGCCTTGCCATTCCGGCCGACCAGCCGCTGAACCTCACGGCCAGTCTGCCGGCCGGCTTCACTGTTCTGTCGACAGACCTGTCGAACAACCAGATCCTGTTCTTCGGCACGACGGCCGACGGCGCCAGGAAGGCGCTGGTCTATGACCTCTCGGTCGGACGCATCATCGCCGACATCGCCGTTTCCGGCAACTGAGCGCGTCGCCGTCGATGAGCGAACGCGCGCTGATCGTCATCGAGGACCCGGCCGATCCGCGGATCGCCGAGTTCTCGCAGATCCGCGAGCGCGACCTCACCGGTCGCGGCGGCCGGTTCATCGCCGAGGGCACGGTGGTCCTCAGGATGCTCGCCGCAGCCCACGCGGCCGGGCGGGGTATCCGGGCGGAGAAGCTGCTGCTGCTGCGCAATCGGGTCGAAGGTGTGTACGAACTGCTCTCGGCCTTTCCCGAGGACGTGCCGGTTTATGTGGCCGAGGCGCCGGTGCTCGATGCCATTGCCGGCTTTCATCTTCATCGTGGCGTGCTCGCGCTCGGCCGGCGCGACGGCACGGCGGAAACGGCCGAACTGATCGCGCGCCTGCCCGAGGACGCACTGGTGCTGGTCGGCTGTGGTATTTCCAATCATGACAATATCGGTGCGCTGTTTCGCAATGCCGCAGGCTTCGGCGCGGACGCCGTTCTGCTCGACGAGACCTGCTGCGACCCGCTCTACCGCAAGGCGCTGCGCGTCTCGGTCGGCTCGGTGCTGACCATGCCCTATACGCGCGACGGCTCCAGCGAGGCGCTGCTCGGTGTCCTCGCGGATGCCAGATTTGCCATCTGGGCGCTGTCGCCCTCGGGGGAGGTCGAGATTGGCGAGATCGCGCCAACGCGGCGCATGGCGCTGGTCATGGGCACGGAAGGCGAGGGGCTGCCCAAGGCCATCCTCGAGCGGTTCCACACGGCGCGGATCGCCCAAATGCCCGGGCTCGACAGCCTCAATGTCGGAACGGCGAGCGGCATCGCCCTCTACAGCCTGGCGAAGTCGATGGGGCGCCTGCAGGGATAGGCGGGACTTGCCGCCGGGCAGGCCTGTCGCTCTATTCGGCGAGCGGCCCCTGCGGCGCGGCGGAGCCGGCCAGCGACGGATCGATCGCAAGCACGCGTTCGGCCAAGGTCAACCCCTTGCCCGGACCCTTCGCCGACTTGGCCCGCAGCAGGTCCGGGATCGGCGACTTCTCACCCTCGCGGGCGGCGGTCAGCACGATCATCTTGGCGGCGATGTCGGCGATTTCCTCGCGCAGCGCCTTGTCGTTGGTCGCGGTCTTCGCCTTGAGCAGCCGTTCGGTCAGTGCGGTATGGCGGTGGCGCAGTTCGTCCTCCAGTTCCGCGGTGCCGGCAACGGCGCCGACAGCGGCAGCCACGGCGGCTGGTTCGTCCTCGACGATGGCGATCTCTTTGAAATCCGGGACGGGAAGATTGGCCGCGCGCAGCGATTTCATGGCGGCGCGCACCTGGCTGTTGGCCGATTTCACCCCCTGCTTGAGGCGCGCGATCTCCTTGGCGCGCCGCTCGAGCAGGGCATCCTTGTCGACATTGTCGGCCATTTCGCGGGCGAGGCGGTCATCGAGCCTGAGCAGCTTGTGTTCCTCCTGGGCCAGCCGTATTTCGGCGTCCTTGGCCCGCTTGGTCAGGAGCTTGGTCTCGCGGCGCAGTTCCTCGCGCTCATCGCGCAGGGCCTGGACCCGCATCTTGAGGTTCTCGATCTCGGTCTCGCGCGTCGTGCGCTCGATCTTCAGGTTGTCGACATCGGCCATGATGCGCTCGATGCGCCGGCCGAGGGTGCTGATCTCGAGATCCTTGGCGGCGGCGGATTCTTCCGTGCGGCGCAGTGCTTCCTTGAGATTGTCGGCCTCGACCTCGGCGCGCCGCAGCTTCGAGCGGAAGTCGGCGGCCTCGACGCTCATGTCGTGGATCTGCGCGCGAAGATCCTGATTGTCGGCGACCAGGTGGCTTGCTTCCCTGGAAAGCGTGTCGTTGGCCAACCTCAGCGCGATCGAGGCCTCCCGCTCGCGCAGTAGTTCCTGGGCGGTCCTGGCGTTCTCGGCGGCATAGACGGCCCGCACCATGTCCTTCTGCGCGCGGATTTCCTGCGGGCTGAGCGGCATCGTGGCCTTCAGGCGGTTCTCCGTGTAGAGCACGATGCGCTTGTGGATGGCCGGTGCGACCAGCATCACGATGAGTGCGGCGGCGAGAAAACCCAATCCAAAAAGCAGGGCGTATTCGATCACGGGCGAGCCACTTTGAGTTTATTCGAAGGTCCGCAATCAATAAACACGCGCCGCCTGTCAGGACAAGCGGCGCAGGCCGGGGCGGATCATGAATCTTTGCAGTGAGGAGAAGAGCGGCGCGAGCTTGCGCGGACCCTGCGCGGTGTGGCTCAGAAGGGATTCCAGGTCGGTGCGCGGGTGAGCTTCAGGTAGCCGACATTGACGCCGAGACGGGCGCCGAGGCCGGTGCGGATCGGCACCAGGACGACGTCACGGCTCTTCAGCACGGTCATGCCGACGCCGGCGACCACATAGGCCGACCCGCTGACGCCGCCATAGCGGGCGAAGAGGCCGTCGACCGAGGGCAGGTCGTAGACCAGCATCATCACGCGCGTGCCGTTGCCGCCGTAGTCGATGCCGAGCGAGGGACCCTGCCAGAAGACGTCATGCTGGCCGGCATTCTTGGTGTTGAGTTGGCCTTCGCCATAGGTGAGGCCGGCGACGAAGGCGCCGGAGCCTTCCTGGCCGAGAATGTAGCCATTCGGCAGGCCGTGCTGCTGGAAGGCCTGTTCGATGACCTTGGCCAGCGCGCCGCTGGTGGAGCCGAAGAAGCCGTGGCCGGCATCGACGATTTCCTGGATGCTGTACTCGCCTTCGGCTTTCGCTTCCCCGGCCGCCAGACCGAAGCCGGCAACGGAGAGAATCATGGCCACCAGAAACATCCGGAGGGCGGCGAAATCGCGGGTCGTCACAAGGCGCATGGGGTCTCCTCCATCCGTAATCGGCGCTATTGGCATGTCCAATGCGGGTAAAGCTATTTAGCGAGCATCCTATTAATAATCGGTTTACCAAATATGGTGTCATTATGGCCGAAAGGAATCCGACCACACCGGGCGCCCTCTATTGCGCATCCGGCCCTTCCGTGGGGATCGATCTTCAGGAGCGACCGATGCCGAAAAATCCGAATTTGACCCTAGCCGGTCCCGACCTCGCTGCACTTTTGTGCAGCCGCGTCTGCCATGACGTAATCTCGCCCGTGGGCGCGATCAACAACGGCCTCGAACTGCTCGACGAGGGTGGTGCCGATGCCGATGCGATGGACCTCATCCGCACCAGCGCGCTCAACGCCTCGGTTCGCCTGAAGTTCGCCCGGCTCGCCTTCGGCGCCTCGGGCTCGGTCGGCGCCTCGATCGACACCGGCGAGGCCGAGAAGGCCGCCAAGGATTTCGCCGCGGCGGAAAAGAAGACCGAGGTCAGCTGGAACGGTCCGCGCGCGATCATCGCCAAGAACCGCGTCAAGCTGTTGCTCAACCTCTTCCTCGTCGCCTATGGCGCGATCCCGCGCGGCGGCCAGATCGACATCACGCTGGAAAATCCGGAATACGAGGCGAAGTTCAAGCTGACCGCCAAGGGCCGGATGATGCGCGTGCCGCCGAAATTCGCCGAGATCTGCAGCGGCACCATCGAGGAGGCGATCGACGCCCACTCGATCCAGCCCTACTACACGGTGTTGCTCGCCGACGAATGCGGCATGGAACTGAAGTATTTCGCCACCGAGGACGAAATCGTCTTCACCGCGGAAACCGTGGCCGCGGCCTGAGCGGTTCGACCCTCCACCGCCATTGCAAACCCTTGAAGAAGCAAGCCACCTCGGCGTGCTTCTCGTTTTGCGTGCACGGCGGGCTGGAGAGCGGTAACGTTTCATTAGTCGAAAGCGCTTATTGTCGCAGTCAGGTTCCGCCCTTCCCATGACGGGAGGGGTCGCGACATGGGAGTTCACGATGCAGCGTTTGATGATTGCGGACAGTTCTGACGTGGTCCGCAAGGTCGGCAAGAAGATCCTGTCGGAGATCGGCTTTCTCGTGCTCGAGGCCGGCACCGCACGCGAGGCGCTGACGCGCAGCGAAACGGAACTGCCGAACATCATCATCGTCGATGCCGGCCTGGACGGCGCGCTGGACCTCATCGCCAATATTCGCGCACTGCCGGACGGCAAGAGCGTGCTGATCTACTATTGCGTGGTCGAGGCCGACCTGAAGACGATGATGGCGGGCAAGCGCGCCGGCGCCAACGACTTCCTGCTGAAGCCGTTCGACCGCAAGATCCTGACCCAGATGTTCACCGACAAGGCGATCGCCGCCTGACATTCTCTCCCATTCGGCACTGAACTCCACGCCCCGCACGTCCGGGGCGTTTTTCGTTTTGCGTGGCCGTATGTCCACCAAGTGCGGAGCGGGGGAGGGTCTGAAGCCGGAAAACAAAAAACCTGCCCGGGTGAGGGGCAGGTCGAATGCAGCGCGGGGGATGCGCTAAAGCGGGTCTCAGGCGGTTTCCATATATTCGGCGCCATCCGGCTCGCGCAGCACGTAGCCGCGGCCCCAGACGGTTTCGATGTAGTTGGCGCCGCCTGCGGCATTGGCGAGCTTCTTGCGCAGCTTGCAGATGAAGACGTCGATGATCTTCAGTTCCGGTTCGTCCATGCCGCCATAGAGGTGGTTGAGGAACATTTCCTTCGTCAGCGTGGTACCCTTGCGGAGCGAAAGCAGCTCCAGCATCTGGTATTCCTTGCCGGTCAGGTGAACGCGCTGGCCGCCGACTTCGACGGTCTTGGCGTCGAGGTTCACGATCAGTTCGCCGGTGGTGATGATCGACTGGGCATGGCCCTTGGAACGGCGGACGATGGCATGAATGCGCGCGACCAGTTCGTCCTTGTGGAACGGCTTGGTCATGTAGTCGTCGGCGCCGAAGCCGAGACCGCGAACCTTGTCCTCGATGCCGGCCATGCCGGAGAGGATGAGGATCGGCGTCTTGACCTTCGAAAGCCGCAGCGTGCGCAGCACTTCGTAGCCCGACATGTCCGGGAGATTGAGGTCGAGCAGAATGATATCGTAGTCGTAGAGCTTCCCGAGATCCACGCCTTCCTCGCCCAGGTCGGTCGTGTAGACGTTGAAACTCTCCGATTTGAGCATCAGTTCGATGCTCTGCGCCGTGGCGCTATCGTCTTCAATGAGTAGAACCCGCATAATTATCCCCTTTACCGCCGCCGAAAGGTCGTACTTGGCCCCCTACGCGATACGGATCCAGTCGTTGCCTGATTTGAAGGCTGCCACCAAATGGTTAACAAATTCTGATTCCTTCTGGCAAGGTGTATCGAATTTATTAAACAAAGATACCAGTCTCCTGATTTTTCATCTGTTTCCGGCATCGCCACAATTGAATCAGAAGATGAGATTTTCCCACTAACCGATTCATTTGACTCATCATTGTCATGGGCTTTTTAAGGCCGTGGCATTTACTGACCCTTAAATGATCTCACCTATCATTAACGATGCCCGTAAACGAAAGGTTACCAAGGGTAGCTTTTTGTTAACGCCGCCGCTTTTTTTCGAGAATGATTCGTCGGGGAGAGCGGCTTGGCATTTTGTCAGTAAGTGTGGCGGGGGGTCTCGCATCACGGGAGTATTGCGTATGAAGTCGCGTGAGAGCCTAGTGCGCCTGAAAGGATTTCAGGTCACAGAAAAACGTCGGCAATTGCAGCAGTTGCAGTCAATGATGTCGGAGTTCGAGCGGATGGCGAAGGAGCTGGAAAACCAGATCGCCATCGAGGAGAAGAAGTCCGGGATCACTGATCCGAACCATTTCGCGTATCCAACCTTTGCCAAGGCGGCCCGGCAGCGGGCCGACAATCTCCAGGTTTCGATTCGCGAACTGAAGGTTCAGCAGGAAGCGGCCGAGCTTTTGCTCGAAGAAGCCGAGGCCGAGCATGCCAAGGCCGCGGCGCTCGAAGAGCGCGACGGCCAGATGCGCATCCGGGCCTAGGCTCCGGAGCGTTCTCGACAAGGCGCGGCCGGTGGCGGTGCGGAGAGATCCGCGACCGCCGTCGAGCCGTTCGTCGAAACTTGTCCGGGCGGCGAACCGCCGGCCGGACAGAATCAGAACTTGATGACGTCGGCCCAGTCGGGGTGACGCTGCGCCTGGGCGCGGAAAAACGGGCAGAGCGGAATGATCTTCCAGCCGCCGCTGCGGGCCTGCTCGATCGCAAAGAGCGCGAGCGCTTGGCCGGCACCCTTGCCGCGCATGCTTTCCGGCACTTCGGTATGATCGACGATGATCAGGCTTGGCGACGCGCGAGAATAGGTCATCACCGCCGGCGTCTCTCCCTCGATGAACCGACCGACATAACGGCCGCCCGAGCCGACTTCCTCACTAGCAATATCCATGGGTGCCCTTTCGCAATCGAGATCCCGACGGCTTAACATCGCCCGCTTTTCACGGCAATGATGGCCGGGCGCGCGGCCGACCGGTCGGGCTGCGATTCGAGCGGGGGCGTGGGGATGATCTGGGTGAAGGCGGCGATGCTGGTGCTGGCCCCGATGTTTCTGGCGCTTGGCCTCGTGCTGCCCCTGGTCCGCTTCGAAAAGCTCTACTTCTTTGCCCAAAACCCGTCGCTGGTGGAGATCGTCGCCGCGCTGTGGCGGGACGGCAATGGCGGGCTTGCCGTGCTGGTGGGACTGCTGTCGATCGCCTTTCCGGCGATCAAGCTGGTCGGCCTTGGCGCGGAGGCCTTCACTGCTTCAAGCGCCGGTGCGCGTAGCGGACTGCTGCATGCGCTCGTTCCGTTCCTGTCGAAATGGTCGATGATGGACGTGCTGCTGGTGGCGATCGTCATCTTCGCGGCCAAGTCCAGCGGCCTTGCCGAGGCCTTCACCCAGCCGGGACTGTGGTTCTACGCGGCGTCGTCGGTACTGGCCGGCGTGCTGCACCACCTGCTGCAGAGGCAGGGGCGGGCGCAATAGACAAAGTGCGCGCAAGGAGGTTATCCTGCGCGCACGATGAAACGATCGGAGATGCGGGCGGCGAGAACCGGCCCGGTTGTCTCGTCAATGGCGATATTGCTGGATGCGCGTGGTGCGCAGGCCCGGCAGGCCGTGGTCGTTGATGGAGGACTGCCAGGAGAGGAATTCCTCGACCGTCAGGGTATAGCGCTCGCAGGCTTCTTCCAGGCTCAACAGGCCGCCGCGCACCGCGGCGACAACCTCAGCCTTCCGGCGGATCACCCAGCGGCGCGTATTGGCCGGCGGCAGATCGGCGATGGTAAGCGGGCTGCCATCGGGGCCGATGACATATTTCACTCGGGGGCGGATCATTTCGGTCATTGGACTCTCTATACATACTCAAGACCACACGAGCGCATCGTAGCTGCCCACCTTTAAAATTTGCCTAAGCGCCTTGTAAGCATTTGATAATAATTTTCACGACTTGCGGCGGGGATCAAACAGCCGCCGCGGTGCCTTGCCTGCCGTTGCGTAAACTTGCGGCATCTGCATAGGAGTTATGCTGATTTAGAAATTTTCCAGATTTAAAAATGTAGTAGAAGCTTCGAACAATGACGGGGCGTGTGGTTTTCCATGCGCCGTCGTAAACTCGGGCATGCGAATTTTCCCTCCCCGAGCCAGAACCGAAAGACCGGCGCCAGTTCCGTTCTCTACCGTTCCAGATATATTCGTTCGATAGTTACTCTCACAGGTGCGGCCAGATAGCTTCGGTCGAAAGGAGCGCAATGTTCAGGGTGTCCGAGTCAATCTGCCGCGAAGAAGAAGGCAAAGGCGTTTCGGCGATCCCCGTCGACGACGCGGGCCTTTGCCCTCTGGGCCGGCAGTTTGCAGCCCTCGGTCGGCGCTACGGTTTCGACTATTTCCTCGTCAGCACCTTTCCCAAGGCCGACAAGCCCGAGTTTTCGGCAAACATCCTCTTCTGCAACTGGCCGCACGAGCTCAAGACGCGCTATCGGACCGAAGACCAGTTCGCGTCGAGCCGGCTGGTGGCGCGGCTGAAGCAGAGCATTCTGCCGTTCCAGTCCGACGAATGCGTCTTCACCGACGGCAAGGACAAGGACGCCGAGGGCGGCATCGCCGGCGCCTTCCGCGACTTCGGCATGGGCGCCAGTCTTGCCTTCGCCATCCATGATTCCGAGCTTGCCCATTATCTCTTCGTCTTTTCCGGCGAGCGGGCCGAGCTCGACCGCCAGGAAATCGCGAGCTTTTATTTCGAAAGCCTCGAACTGCTGGACAACTGCTCCAGCCGGATCGCCCAGAAGGACGGCCCGCGCGAGAAGCTGTCGGCCCGGGAGATCGAGTGCCTGCGCTGGTCGGCCGCCGGCAAGAGCAGCGACGAGATCGCCATCATCCTGTCGATCTCGAGCCACACCGTCGTCAGCTATCTGAAGAGCGCCATGCGCAAGCTTGACTCGGTCAACCGCATGCAGGCGGTCGCCCGGGCCTGCCGCTTCCGCCTGCTCTGATCCGGCCGGCTTGTCGCGCTCTCTGTGGCGCGGCCTTCCACCTTGCCACTAGAGCATGAATGCCGAAATCTCCGTGTGACTGTAGCCGAACAGAAGCTGCGCGCTCCCGGTATGGCGAAGCGTCAGTATGTCGCCCTCAGAAAGCGCGGCGATGGCGCTCGACGACTGCGTGCCGACCGTACCGGCCACCGCGACGAGATCGTCTGTCCCGTTTCTACGAAGCGCCACCCCGTGGCCTGATGACGTCTGCGCCTCGACGTTGAGCGTCAGCAGATAGGTTCCGTCCGCCGGAGCCACCAGTTCGCGCCCTTGTCCGGATCCCAGGATCGCGCCCAGGGCAAATCCCCCCGCCGCCAGATGAAGATCGTCGAAGCCCGTTGCCATGCCGGCCGACGGCGAGAGGCTGCCTGCCGTGCGCGAGGCGCGGACGAGCGGTCGCTGACCGGTGCGCACCACGCCCTGCGGCGAAATCGTCAGCGCCGTGGTCCATACCGCGCCGTCGCCGCTGACCTTGATGGCGAACCGGTCGTCGCCGGCAAGCCCCAGTTCCGCCTTGCCCTGCCAGCCGGACTGGAAAAGCAGCGATGCCGTATCGGCGCCCGAGGCCTTGTTGATCTTCAGCCGATGATCGCCGCCGGCATGGGTCAGAAGGGTGGCCGGCGCCGACACGGCAAGCCTGTTGGTGGCATCGGGCGTGGCGCCGATCCCGAAGGCGGAGACCTGCGGCGAGGCGGGCAGGGGGATGTCGTCCCAGTCCGTTCCGGTGAAGAGCTTCAGTCGTCCCTCGGCGCGATCGAAGGCGCGCCAACCGAGAACCGGTGCGATGAAGATCCAGGCTTCGTCCTGGCGAAAGGCGAGGCGGCCCGATCGGCCCGCCCAGGCGCCCGTCGCGCCCGGCAGGACCCAGAAACATTCGCCTTCGGCCGGTGCGGCGGGCGGGCTGGCCAGACGCGCGGCGATCACCAGCTGCACCGTGGCATCCAGCACCTGCAGGGCCTCGTTGTGGGTGACGTGCTTCTGCGCCTGGGCCGGTTTGATGTAGGGCAGGGCAAGATTGACTGTGATATCCGACATGACTGCATTCGCCGCTGCGATCGGTTCGATGCCCCGATCCTGCACCGGTTTCCGGTCGCGGGGACGAATGGCGGGGGTGCGGATTGAAACGACTGGCTTTTCCCGTTCGGACTTCCCCGTTTCCCGTCACGGGAGGATGGCCGACACGCCGAATTCGCCGGTCCGGAACGAATGCACGATTTTCCCCGCCCTCCCGCCGCCAGCCCGGCGACGGATTCAGCAATGTGACTTGTCGCTTTGTGATTGGCCTCTCGGCAATTTCTTGGTTATGTTAGCAAAGATGCGGCAATCCCCTGGTGCGGCCCCCGTTGCGAGCAATGGCGGTCTCATACTTTCGGCGGAATTCGGCCGTGATCGCGGCCGAATGCGGCTAAATCCTGACAGCGAAAAACACGGCACGATCTAATTTTTCGGCATTTTGTGCCGCTTTTTTGGCGGGTCAGCCAATTTAAACACCAAACTGTGGTCAATTGGCGGTAAAATGCGCGCTGCCTAGTTTTTGGACTTCACATTTTTGCCGAAAACGCTATCAAATCCGAGCATGTTAAGAACCCCGCTAGGGGACAACATAAAAAGGGACGCTCCAAAAGTTTGCGTCCGGGGGATTGGTAATGGAGTACTTCATCCAGCAGCTCATCAACGGGCTGACTCTTGGATCCATCTATGGCTTGGTGGCAATCGGCTATACGATGGTTTACGGCATCATCGGCATGATCAACTTCGCCCACGGCGATATCTTCATGCTCGGCGGCTTCGCCGCTCTCATCGTCTACCTCATCCTGACATCGTTCTTCGCCGGCATTCCGGTGGCGCTTGCGCTGCTGATCATGCTGGTCATCGCGATGCTGATGACCGGTCTGTGGAACTGGACCATCGAACGGGTCGCCTATCGGCCGCTGCGCGGATCCTTCCGCCTGGCGCCGCTGATCACGGCGATCGGCATGTCGATCGCCCTGTCGAACTTCATCCAGGTCACCCAGGGTCCGCGCAACAAGCCGATCCCGGCGCTGGTCAATGATGTGTTCCACATCGGCGCGATCACCATCTCGCTGAAGCAGCTGCTCATCGTCGCCATCACCTCGGTGCTGCTCGCCGCCTTCTGGTACATCGTCAACAAGACGCCGCTCGGCCGCGCCCAGCGCGCCACCGAGCAGGACCGCAAGATGGCGGCCCTTCTCGGCGTCGACGTCGACAAGACCATTTCCATCACCTTCGTGATGGGTGCGGCGCTCGCCGCGGTCGCCGGCACGATGTACCTGATGTATTACGGCGTGGCTTCGTTCAACGACGGCTTCATTCCGGGCGTCAAGGCGTTCACCGCCGCGGTTCTCGGCGGCATCGGATCGCTTCCAGGTGCTGTGCTCGGCGGTCTGCTGATCGGTCTCATCGAGTCGCTCTGGTCGGCCTATTTCAGCATCGCCTACAAGGATGTCGCGACCTTCGGTCTGCTGGCATTCGTGCTGATCTTCAAGCCCACCGGTATCCTCGGCCGGCCGGAAGTCGAGAAGGTCTGATCCCATGGCAAATCCTGCAAACGTGACCGGCACGTCTCAATCCGGTACCCTTGCGCGCGCGCTCAAGGAAGGCCTCTTCGCGGGTGTGCTCGCGCTCGGCCTGTTCAGTCTCTATGTCGGTATCAAGACCGATCAGGACATCAACAATGCGCCGATCTGGTATCCGCGCTGGGGGCTGCTGGCGATCTTCGTCGCTGTCGCCGCCGTCGGCCGCTTCCTGATCGTCGGCTTCTTCCATCCGTGGAGCCGCGCCCGCAAGGAGCGCCTTTCGGAAATGCCGGTGCATGACATCGAGGCCAAACCCTCGTTCTTTCATCAGCATTTCCTGAAGATCGCGCTTCTCGCGCTGGTGCTCTATCCGCCGGTCGTGGTCTGGCTGTCGGGCATACAGGGTTCGCTGAAGTTCGTCGACAACTTCGGCATCCAGATCCTGATCTACGTGATGCTGGCCTGGGGTCTCAACATCGTCGTCGGTCTGGCCGGTCTGCTCGACCTCGGCTATGTCGCCTTCTATGCGGTCGGGGCCTATTCCTATGCGCTTCTGTCGCAGCATTTCGGCCTGTCCTTCTGGGTGCTTCTGCCGCTGTCGGGCATTCTGGCGGCCTTCTGGGGCATCATCCTCGGCTTCCCGGTTCTGCGCCTTCGCGGCGACTACCTCGCCATCGTGACGCTCGCCTTCGGAGAAATCATCCGCCTCGTGCTGATCAACTGGACCGACGTCACCAAGGGCACGTTCGGTGTCTCCGGCATTCCGAAGGCTACTCTGTTCGGCATCAAGTTCGACGCCTCGCCGACCGGGTTCGCCAAGATGTTCGATCTGCCGATGTCCTCGGCCTACTACAAGATCTTCCTCTTCTATCTCATCCTGGCGCTCTGCATGCTGACGGCCTACGTGACGATCAGGCTTCGTCGCATGCCGATCGGCCGCGCCTGGGAAGCACTGCGTGAAGACGAGATCGCCTGCCGCTCGCTCGGCATCAACACGGTCACGACCAAGCTGACGGCTTTTGCCATCGGTGCGATGTTCGGTGGTTTCGCCGGCTCCTTCTTCGCCGCCCGCCAGGGTTTCGTCTCTCCGGAAAGCTTCGTCTTCCTGGAATCGGCCGTCATCCTCGCCATCGTCGTTCTCGGGGGCATGGGTTCGCTGACCGGTATCGCGATTGCCGCCATCGTCATGGTCGGCGGCACGGAGCTGCTGCGCGAGATGGAGTTCCTGAAGCACGTCTTCGGGCCTGACTTCACGCCGGAACTCTATCGCATGCTGCTGTTCGGCCTTGCCATGATCGTGGTCATGCTGTTCAAGCCGCGCGGTTTCGTCGGCTCGCGTCAACCGACAGCCTTCCTCAAGGAGAGCAAGGCCGTCTCGGGAAGCTTTACCAAGGAAGGTCACGGCTGATGACTTCCGGAACGAACACGATGACGAACGACACTATCCTCAAGGTCGAACATCTCTCGATGAAGTTCGGCGGCCTGATGGCCATCAACGACTTCTCCTTCGAGGCCAGGCGCGGTGAGATCACCGCGCTGATCGGACCGAACGGTGCCGGCAAAACGACGGTGTTCAACTGCATCACCGGCTTCTACAAGCCGACGATGGGGATGATCACGCTGCGCCAGAAGGCGGGGCCCGAGTTTCTGCTCGAGCGTCTGCCCGACTTCGAGATCACCAAGAAGGCCAAGGTCGCCCGTACCTTCCAGAACATCCGGCTGTTCTCGGGCCTGACCGTTCTGGAGAACCTTCTGGTTGCCCAGCACAACGCCCTGATGCGGGCGTCCGGCTATACCGTTCTCGGTCTGCTCGGCCTTCCCGCCTACAAGCGGGCGGCAGCGGCCGCGATCGAAAAGGCCAAGTACTGGCTCGACAAGGCCGATCTGATGGAGCGTGCCGACGATCCGGCCGGCGATCTGCCCTACGGCGCCCAGCGCCGTCTGGAAATCGCGCGCGCCATGTGCACGGGGCCAGAACTGCTCTGCCTCGACGAACCGGCCGCCGGTCTCAATCCGAAGGAGTCGCTGACGCTCAACGCCCTGTTGCGCAGCATCCGCGACGAAGGCACCTCGGTGCTGCTGATCGAGCACGACATGTCGGTGGTTATGGAAATCTCCGACCACGTCGTGGTGCTCGAATACGGTCAGAAGATCTCCGACGGCACGCCGGATCATGTGAAGAACGACCCGAAGGTCATCGCGGCCTATCTGGGTGTCGAGGATGAAGAATTGGATGAAGCGATCTCAGAGGTCGAAGCCGTTGCGGGAGGGCAGGTCTGATGTCTGCTGAACCGCTTCTCAAAGTACAGGGCGTCGAGACCTATTACGGCAATATCCGCGCGCTCAGCGGAGTGGACGTCGAAGTCCGCCAGGGGGAAATCGTCAGCCTGATCGGTGCCAACGGCGCCGGCAAGTCGACACTGATGATGACCATCTGTGGCAGCCCGCAGGCGCGCACCGGCACGATCACCTTCGACGGGACCGACATCACCAGGATGCCGACCCACCTGATCGCCCGCCGTCGCATCGCCCAGTCGCCGGAAGGTCGCCGCATCTTCCCGCGCATGACGGTGCTCGAAAACCTGCAGATGGGGGCCGGCCTCGACAATCTGAAGCACTTCAACGAGGACGTGGAGAAGATCTTCACGCTGTTTCCCCGTCTGAAGGAGCGTCAGAGCCAGCGCGGCGGCACGCTTTCTGGCGGCGAACAGCAGATGCTGTCGATCGGCCGCGCGCTGATGGCCCGTCCGAAGCTGCTTTTGCTCGACGAGCCGTCGCTCGGTCTTGCGCCGCTGATCGTCAAGGGCATCTTCGAGGCGATCAAGAAGCTCAACAAGGAAGAGGGGCTGACCGTCTTCCTCGTCGAGCAGAACGCGTTCGCGGCTCTCAAGCTCTCCGACCGTGCCTATGTCATGGTCAACGGCAAAGTCACGATGAGCGGAACCGGCAAGGAACTGCTCGCCGATCCGCAGGTCCGGGCAGCCTATCTCGAAGGCGGCCACCACTGAGCGGACAGGGGGAATAGAATATGCAAGGCTTGTTTTTCGAAAGCGATACCGGCGTGCGTTACGTCCTGCGCTTCCTGGTTCTTCTGCTTGGCTTCTGGACCGCGTGGCGTTCCGGCAAGGCCACGGCCGAGGGATGGCAGGGCTATGCGACGGTTGTGATCTACGCCCTGCTGCTGGGCATCGTAATGCGGTTCCTGCATTACGCGCTGTTCCAGGGACCCATGCTCAGCCCGCTGCTTTACGGGATTGACGTGTTGATTTTGCTTGTCTTTGCCACGGCTGGCTTCCAGACGCGGCGAACCACGCAGATGGTAGACAACTATTACTGGCTATACGAGAGGACCTCGGCCTTCTCGTGGAAGAAGAAAGATTGACAGCCGCGTTTTTCTTGTCTCACATGTGCGGCAAGAGCGTGAGCTTTCATAAGAGTGGAACAGCTTTTCCGGCGCAGTCATGGTGGGTATTGCGCAGGGTTCTTGAAACCTAACCCGCCTAAAAAATTGGGAGTAACAAAATGAAGAAGTCTCTTCTTTCAGCCGTTGCGATTTCCGCAATGGTTGCCTTCGCGGGCAACGCATCGGCTGAGCTTCTGGTCGGTGTCGCAGGTCCGATCACCGGCCCGAATGCTGCCTTCGGTGCACAGCTTCAGAAGGGTGCGGAACAGGCGGCCGCTGATATCAATGCTGCCGGCGGTATCAACGGCGAGATGGTCAAGGTCGTTCTGGGCGACGACGTTTCCGACGCCAAGCAGGGCGTTTCGGTTGCCAACAAGTTCGTCGCCGACGGCGTCAAGTTCGTGGTCGGTCACTTCAACTCGGGCGTCTCGATCCCGGCCTCGGAAGTCTATGCCGAAAACGGCATCCTCCAGATCACCCCGGCTTCGACGAACCCGACCTTCACCGAACGCGGCATGTGGAACACCTTCCGCACCTGCGGTCGCGACGACCAGCAGGGCGCAGTTGCCGGCAAGTACATCGCCGACAACTTCAAGGACGTTAAGGTTGCCGTCGTTCATGACAAGACCCCCTATGGTCAGGGCCTTGCCGACGAAACCAAGAAGGCTATGAACGCCTTGGGCATCACCGAAGTCATGTACGAAGGCATCACCGCCGGCGACAAGGACTATTCGGCCCTGATCTCGAAGATGAAGGAGGCCGGCATCGGCGTCGTCTACTTCGGCGGTCTGCACACCGAAGCCGGCCTCATCATGCGCCAGATGGCCGATGGTGGCCTCAAGGCTGTGATGATGTCGGGCGACGGCATCACCTCGAACGAACTTGCTTCGATCGCCGGCGACGCCGTCAACGGTACGCTGATGACCTTCCCGCCGGATCCGCGCAAGAACCCGAATGCAGCTGACGCAGTCAAGAAGTTCCGCGATGCCGGCTTCGAACCGGAAGCTTACACGCTGTACTCCTACGCGGGTCTCCAGGTCATCGCCGAAGCCGCCAAGAAGGCCGGCTCGAACGATCCGGAAGCTGTTGCTGCAGCGCTGAAGGAAAAGGGTCCGTACACGACCGTCATCGGCGAACTCGGCTTCGACGCCAAGGGCGACATCACCCGTCCGGACTACGTCATGTACACCTGGAAGAAGGGCGAGGACGGCAAGTACTCGTATTTCCAGGACTAAGATCGTCTTTCGATCGATTGCCGAAAAGCAAGGGGAGCCCGGCCTACGCGCCGGGCTTTTCCTTTTTCAGCCGCTCCGGCTCGGCTGGGCTTGCGGACAGGCCGCAGGTCCTGCGTAGCACTCGACGGTGGACCAACACTTGCCCGACTGCTTTAGGCGAAGGGATGATTTTGCAGGTTGCGCGGTTTGGGTAATACTGCCCGCCTTGAACAGAGTGGGAGGCTCGACCAGCATGCAGATTTCAGCAGTGGCGCCCGGCGACGGGATCTACGATCGCGAACTCGACAAGAACGCCGCGAATTTTTCGCAGATGACGCCGCTCAGCTTCATCGAACGTGCCGCGTCCGTCTATCCGGGCCGTACCGCCGTCGTCTACGGCGACGTCCGCCGCAACTGGGTGCAGACCTATGACCGGGTCCGCCGGCTGGCCAGTGCGCTCTCCGGGCGGGGTATCGGCAAGGGCGACACGGTTGCCGTGATCTGCGCCAACATTCCCGAGATATTCGAATGCCATTTCGCCGTGCCCATGGTCGGCGCCGTGCTCAATGCCATCAATACGCGTCTCGACGCCGAGGCAATCGCCTTCATCCTCAATCACGGCGAAGCGCGCATGCTCATCGTCGATCCGGAATTCGCCGATGTCGCCGAGCGCGCCGTGCACATTGCCGGGCGGCCGATCGAGGTGATCGACATTCTCGACCCGAGCTTCGAGGGCGGCCACCGCGTCGGGGCGACCACCTATGACGAACTGCTGGCGGAGGGCAATGCCGATTTCCGCTGGGAACGGCCGGCCGACGAATGGGATGCGATCAGCCTCAACTACACTTCGGGCACGACCGGTGATCCGAAAGGCGTCGTCTACCATCACCGCGGCGCCTACCTCAATGCCATCGGCAATATCCTCACCTGGAACATGGCCAACCACCCGGTCTATCTGTGGACCCTGCCGATGTTCCACTGCAACGGCTGGTGCTTCCCCTGGACGATCGCGGCGGCGGCCGGCACCTCGGTGTGCCTGCGCGCGGTGCGCGTCGAGCCGATCTACGAACTGATCAAGAGCGAGCAGGTGACGCATTTCTGCGGCGCGCCGATCGTGCTGAACCTGATCGCGCACGCGCCGGACGAAATGAAGGCCGGCATCGACCACAAGGTGAGCGTCATGACGGCGGGTGCGGCACCGCCGGCGGCCGTCATCCAGGCGATGGAGGAACTCGGCTTCGACGTCACCCACGCCTATGGCCTCACCGAGACCTACGGGCCGGCCGTGGTCTGCGCCTGGCATGACGAGTGGAACGAACTCGACATTTCCGAGAAGGCGCGGCTCAAGGCCCGCCAGGGCGTGCGCTATTCCGTACTCGACGGGCTGATGGTCGCCGATCCGGAAACGCTGGAGCCCGTGCCGCGCGACGGCGAGACCATGGGCGAGATCTTCTTCAGCGGCAACAATGTGATGCGCGGCTATCTGAAGAACCCGTCCTCCTCGGCCAAGGCCTTCGCCGGCGGCTGGTTCCATTCCGGCGACCTCGCGGTCTGCCATCCGGACGGCTATATCGAGATCAAAGACCGTTCCAAGGACATCATCATTTCCGGCGGCGAGAACATTTCCTCGATCGAGGTCGAAGGCGTGCTCTACCGCCACCCGGCCGTGATGGAAGCGGCGATCGTCGCCCGGCCGGATGAGAAATGGGGCGAAACCCCTTGCGCCTTCGTCGGGCTGAAGCCGGGTGCGACCGTGACCGAGCAGGAACTGATCGCGTTCTGCCGCGCCAACATGGCGCATTTCAAGGCGCCCAAGACGGTGGTGTTCGGACCCTTGCCGAAGACCTCGACCGGCAAGATCCAGAAATACGTGCTGCGCGAGAAGGCCAAGGCGCTGTAGGGGTTAAAAGACCCCTCCCCAACCCCTCCCCACAAGGGGGAGGGGCTTTGATGCCCCGGTGCCTTCGTCTCATGCGTGGCAGAGCGGCGCCGCGAGTCTTCGCCCCCCTTGTGGGGGAGATGGCCGGCAGGCCAGAGGGGGCGACGCTTGCGCTCAGATGTGCGCCCCTAGTCCACATGCAGCACATGCGCTGCCTTGACGGCCGCGGAGGCGCGGTTTTCCACGCCGAGCTTCACGTAGATCTGTTCCAGATGCTTGTTCACCGTGCGTGCCGATAGCCCGAGAATATCGGCAATGTCGCGGTTCGCCTTGCCCTTGGCGATCCATAGCAGCACTTCCGCCTCGCGCTGCGTCAGACCGAACTGGCCGCGCAGGATCTCGTCCTCGTGCTTGCGGTTGGCGACCGTCAGGCGGAACAGGTATTCGTCCGGGCCGAGCCCGCCGAGGAAGCCGAGCTGCAGCTCGGTGCCGCCCGCATGGGTAAAGCAGAAGGCCGTCTCTGCGCTGTGGGCGGGCGCGTCGCGCCGTGCCATCCAGCCGGCAATGGCGCCGGCGACCAGGTCGAGGCCACTGGCGCTGCCCGTGGCGCTGTCGGCGAGCCGGGTGGCCTGGGGCGTCGACCAGTGGATCGAGCCGTCGGCGCGAACCGCCAGCAGATGCCGTCCGGCGGCATCGAGCGCCACGCGGGCGCTCTGGGCCGAGCGGGCATTCGACAGATGCACCCGAATGCGGGCGCGCAGCTCGTCGATGTTGATCGGCTTGGTCAGGTAGTCGACCCCGCCGGAATCGAGCGCGTGGACGACATGCTCGGTCTCGGTCAGCCCGGTCATGAAGATCACCGGCACCTGGGCGACGACCGGGTCGGCCTTCAGCCTGCGGCAGGTCTCGAAGCCGTCCATGCCTGGCATCATGGCGTCGAGCAGGATGAGGTCGGGGCTGATCTTGTCGACGATCGACAGCGCCGCCTGGCCCGAGGTGGCGATCAGCACGGAGAAGCCGGATTGCTCCAGCGCGTCGGTGAGGAAGCCGAGCGCCTCCGGGCTGTCGTCGACGAGCAGCACGATGTCGCGCGGACGGTTGACGTCAGCCATGGCTCTTTTCCTCCCCGCGGTCGACGTCCTTCAGGAAGGCGGCGAAGCCGGCCAAGTCGAAGGCCTGGACGAAACCGCGCGAGGCATCGACGAAGGCGCCGTTTTCCTCGATTTTCGAAAGGTCCGCAAGCTTGGCCTCGATGCCGCGCACATAGCCGATCTCGCTCAGGCGCGACAGCTCGGCGAGATGGGCGGTGCCTGGCGAGGCAAGCGGCCGATCGGCCTCCGGCACGGGCGCGGGCAGGGCGGCCAGCTCGTCGGCATAGATCCAGTCGAGGCCGAGATACATGGCGAGCTTGTCACGCAGCCGCTGCACGTCGACCGGCTTGGCGATGGCATCGTCATGACCCTCGCCGCCAGGCCCCGGCGCATCGCCGATATTGGCCGACAGCATGATGATCGGCGCCGTCTGGCCGGCGTCGCGCAGCTTCTCGACCAGCTGCCAGCCGTTCATGCCCGGCATCTGGATGTCGACGAGGAAGAGATCGGGCCTGACACCCTCGATCAGCGTCAGGCATTCCGGCCCGCCGGCCGCCGTCAGCACGACGAAGTCGAGCGGGCCCAACACCTCGCGCATCAGGTCGCGATGGTCCTCGTTGTCGTCGACGACGACGATGGTGCGGCGCGGGCCGGTATAGGAAACGATCTTGCGTTCGGGCGCAGGGGCCGTGCTCGGGCGGTCGATGGCCGACAGCATCAGCCGGACCTTGAAGGTTGACCCCTTGTCGCGCTCGCTTTCCACCGAGATCTCGCCGCCGAGCGTGTTGGTCAAAAGCTTGGTGATGGTCAGCCCGAGGCCGAGGCCGGGCCGCGGGCGGATATTGTCCGCCTCGCCGCGCTGGAACGGCTCGTAGATGCGCTTCAGGTCCTTTTCGGCGATGCCGGTGCCGGTGTCGGACACGGTGAAGGTCGCGACCTGGCTGCGATAGCCGACCTCGAAGCGCACCGTGCCCTGCTCGGTGAACTTGATGGCGTTGGAAAGCAGATTGACGAGGATCTGCCGCAGCCGCTTCTCGTCTGTGCGGACGTAAAGCGGCAGGGCGCGCGAGCGCGCGTGTTCGAAGGTCAGTCCCTTGGCGGCGGCCTGGGGGGCGAACATGTCCACCAGCTGGTCGAGGAAATCCTGGATGTTCAGCTCGTTGGAGAAGACCTGCAGGCGCCCGGCCTCGATTTTGGAGATGTCGAGCAGCCCGTCGATCAGGCCGGAGAGATGGTCGGCCGAGCGGCGGATGACCTTGATCGCCGACTGGCGGGCGGGCGGGATGGTCTCGTCGCGCTCGAGAATCTGGGCATAGCCGAGAACGGCGTTGAGCGGCGTCCGCAGTTCATGTGACAGGCCGACGACATAGCGGCTCTTCGCCCGGTTCGCGGCCTCCGCCGTCTCCTTGGCCGTCTGCAGCGCCGCGTCGGTCTTGCGGTGGGCGGCAATCTCCTTGAGCAGCAGCGTGTTCTGGCGCGAGGATTCCTCTTCCGCCACCACCCGGCTGTCATGGGCGAGCACGTAGAACCAGCTGGCGACACCGGAGATCACGGCGGAGACGATGAAGACGATCAGCACCGTGCGGTTGACCACGTCCGCCGTCTCAGGCGAGGCGGTGGAGACCTGGTGGGCGATGAGCGCGAGGATCGCCCCGATCAGCGAGACGGCGACGACCGCGGTCACCGCATAGCGGCCGAGGCGGGTGGAGAGCCAGGCCAGTGCCGGTTCGGGCAGGAAGCGGGCGGCGACGAAGGTCGCCTGCGCGTTGAGTTTGGCGTGCGGCTTGCACATGTCGTGGCAGCGGCTGTCGAGGGAGCAGCACAGCGAGCAGATCGGCGCGGCATAGGCCGGGCACCAGGCCATGTCCTCCGGCTCGAACGGGTGTTCGCAGATCGAGCAGGTGATCGAGGTGAGGTTCTTCCAGCTGTGGCGCGGCTTGCGGGCGAGATAGTATCTGCCCTTCGTGCCCCAGGCGATCAGCGGCGAGATCAGGAAGGCGATCAGCGTCACATAGGTGGCGAGCGAGGCCATCAGCGGTCCGAACAGGCCGAAATGGGCAGCGAGCGCGATGCCGGCCGACAGCACCAGCGTGCCGCAGCCGACCGGGTTGATGTCGTAGAGATGGGCGCGCTTGAATTCGATGCCGGGCGGGGCAAGGCCGAGCGACTTGTTGATGAAGAGGTCGGCCGACAGCGTGCAGAGCCAGCTCATGGCGATGATCGAGAAAATGCCGAGCGTTTCCTCGAGCAGCCGGTAGATGCCGAGCTCCATCAGCAGCAGGGCGATCGCCACGTTGAACACCAGCCAGACGACGCGGCCCGGATGGCTGTGGGTCAGCCGCGAGAAGAAGTTCGACCAGGCGAGCGAGCCGGCATAGGCGTTCATCACGTTGATCTTGAGCTGCGAGATCACCACGAAACAGGCCATCAACAGCATGGCTGCCGTCTCGTTCGGGATCATGTAGCCGAAGGCGGCGAGATACATGTGGGCGGGATCGGCCGCCTCGCGGGCGGGAACGCCGGTCGACAGCGTCAGCACGGCGAGAAAGGAACCGGCCAGCAGCTTCGGAACGCCGAGCACGACCCAGCCGGAACCGGCGAGGAAGACGGCAAAACGATGACGCAGCTTGCGCCCGCCCTCCGGCGGCAGGAAGCGCAGGAAGTCGACCTGTTCGCCGATCTGCGGCATCAGCGCTAGGATGACGGCGGAGGCGGCGCCGAACTCGATCAGGTCGAAGGGGGCTGCCCCGCCGGCATCGGCATTGGAGTGGCCGATGCCGGCGAAGGCGCGCCAGAGGTCGATCTTCTCCCAGTCGAGAAATGCGATGAAGATGAAGGGCAGGATGTTGAGCACGATCCAGAAGGGCTGGGTCCACAGCTGGAATTTCGAGATCAGCCGCACGCCGTAGGTGACCAGCGGGATCACCACCATGGCGGAGATGATGTAGCCGATCCACAGCGGGATGCCGAAGGCGAGTTCCAGCGCCCCCGTCATGATCGAGGCCTCGATGGCGAACAGCATGAAGGTGAAGCTGGCATAGATCAGCGATGTGATCGTCGAGCCGATATAGCCGAAGCCGGCGCCGCGGGTCAGAAGGTCGATGTCGACGCCGTGGCGGATCGCGTAACGGCTGATCGGCAGGCCGACGAGCAGCATCAGCACGGCGGCGGCGATGATGGCGAAGAAGGCGTTGGTGGTGCCGTAGGACAGCGTGATCGTGCCGCCGATGGCCTCCAGCGCCAGAAAGGAGATCGCGCCGATGGCCGTCTGCGAAATCCGGCTCGAGGAGAACTGCCGGGCGCTCTTGGCGGTGAAGCGCAGCGCATAGTCTTCCAGCGTCTGGTTGGCGACCCAGCGATTGTATTCGCGCCGGACCGGAATGATGCGTTGGCGTGCGGCCATGCCTAATTTCTAGCGCCCTTGGGGGTGTGATTGCAGAATAGGCATTTTCACGGGAATGGTAGGAAATGCAAGGGGGAGGAGCGCTCCGACCATCAAGGCGTGGCGTCACGACCCGTCGCGGCTCTTGCCGTGTTTCACGACCCGCAATCGACGGCCGGGCGGGAGGAAAAAATCCGTCCAGGGCCGGAAAACTGCGGAAACTCTGCGCCGGATGCGCGTTTACCCGTTTCTTTCCGGGCACCCAGACTGTAACGAGTGTCCAGATTTTGTTGAAACGTGGGGACGGACCAACTGTCATGATGGAAATCTTTACCGCCGCCGGGCTCGCGGCGCTCTTTCAGGTAATTGCGATCGATCTGGTTCTCGCGGGCGACAATGCAATCGTCATCGGCATGGCGGCCGCCGGCCTCCCGGACAGCCAGCGTCGCAAGGCCATCCTGGTCGGTATCCTCGCTGCCACCGTGCTGCGCATCGGCTTTGCCACCATCACCGCCTATCTTCTCAACATGGTCGGGCTGCAATTGCTCGGCGGCCTGCTGCTCGCCTGGGTGTGCTGGAAGATGTGGAGCGAACTGCGCGCCGTCGCCCACGAGCCCCACAAGCAGGGCGAGACGGACGATACCGAGTTCACCGTCAAGGAAAAGACCTTCGTGCAGGCAGCGACCCAGATCGTCGTCGCCGACGTTTCCATGTCGCTCGACAACGTGCTGGCCGTCGCCGGTGCCGCCAAGGAACATACCAGCATCCTGGCGATCGGCCTCGTCCTGTCGATCGCGCTGATGGGTCTGGCCGCAAACCTGGTGGCGAGCCTGCTGCACAGGCATCGCTGGATCGCCTATGTCGGCCTCGGCGTCATCGCCTACGTCACTGTCACCATGGTCTATCATGGCCTGGTCGAGGTCTGGCCCTACGTCATCGGCTACCTCGCCTAGCCGAAAACCTGCCTTTGCCGCCTGATGGGCGGCTGCCGCGCCGGGTTCCAGCATGGAGCCCGGCGTTTTCGTTTTCGGCTTGGCCAAGCTCCCGCGCCGTCTTTCCCCCCTGGCATACGTCAAACGACGTATACGGTTTTGCGCCGCAGCATCGGATAGTCCCTCCCAGCAACGGTTAAAGTTTTCTTTACCCACCGGTTGCGGGAACAAGAAGAGGGGTTCAACCAGATGAAACTGAAGGCAAAACTCACCGGCGCAGTGCTCGGCGCCATGCTGTCCTCGACGGCATTCAGCGGCGCCTTCGCCGCCGACGACACGATCAAGATCGGCGTCCTGCATTCGCTTTCCGGCACCATGGCGATCTCGGAGACGACGCTGAAGGACGCCATGCTGATGCTCGTCGAAGAGCAGAACAAGAAGGGCGGCGTGCTCGGCAAGAAGCTCGAGGCCGTCGTCGTCGACCCGGCATCCGACTGGCCGCTGTTTGCCGAAAAGGCCCGCCAGCTGATTTCGCAGGACAAGGTCGCCGCCGTGTTCGGCTGCTGGACGTCGTCGTCGCGCAAGTCGGTCCTGCCGGTCTTCGAAGAGCTTAATTCGATCCTGTTCTACCCGGTCCAGTACGAGGGTGAGGAATCCTCGCGCAACATCTTCTACACCGGTGCCGCCCCGAACCAGCAGGCCATCCCGGCCGTCGACTATCTGGCCGCCGAAGAAGGCGTCGAGCGCTGGGTTCTCGCCGGCACCGACTATGTCTATCCGCAGACGACCAACAAGATCCTCAAGGCCTATCTGATGTCCAAGGGCGTTGCCGAAGAGGACATCATGATCAACTACACGCCGTTCGGTCATTCCGACTGGCAGACGATCGTCTCCGACATCAAGAAGTTCGGCTCGGCCGGCAAGAAGACCGCCGTCGTCTCGACCATCAACGGCGACGCCAACGTTCCCTTCTACAAGGAACTCGGCAACCAGGGCATCAAGGCCGAAGACATCCCGGTCGTCGCCTTCTCGGTCGGTGAAGAAGAGCTCGCCGGTCTCGACACCGCACCGCTGGTCGGCCATCTCGCCGCCTGGAACTACTTCCAGTCCGTCGACGCCGACGTCAATGCCGAGTTCATCGAGCAGTGGCACGCCTTCACCAAGAACGACAAGCGCGTCACCAACGACCCGATGGAAGCCGCCTATATCGGCTTCAACGCCTGGGTGAAGGCCGTCGAAGCCGCCGGCACCACCGACACCGACGCCGTTCTGGACAGCATCATCGGTGTCGCCGTGCCGAACCTGTCGGGCGGCTATTCCACCGTCATGCCCAACCACCACATCACCAAGCCGGTGCTGATCGGCGAAATCCAGGCCGACGGCCAGTTCGAAATCGTCCAGGAAACGCCCGCCGTCGTCGGCGACGAATGGTCGGACTACCTGCCCGACTCCAAGGACCTGATCTCCGATTGGCGCAAGCCGATGGAATGCGGCAACTTCAACGTCGCCACCGGCAAGTGCGGCGGCAAGGGCAGCTGATCATCCCCTTCTCCCTTCGGGGAGAAGGTGGTCCGAAGGACCGGATGAGGGGGAGGCGAAGCCTTACGGCTCCCCCTCATCGCCTCGCATCCGCTCGGCACTTCTCCCCGCGGGGGAGAAGAGGGAGCAAGCCGCAATCGCCGATTTCCTGGTGGGCGACGGGGGACTGCCACAATGATACGTCGAATTCTCACAACGTTTTTCCTTTTCCTCTCCCTCGCCGCGCCCTCCCTGGCGCAGAGCGATCCGAAAGACCTGATCGATGCGCTCGGCAAGGCCAGCTTCAAGCAGGCCGAAGAGCTTTTGACGCAGATCGCCGCGACGGGGGATCCGCGCGTCGTTCCCGCGCTCGAGGCCTTCGCCGAGGGCGATCTCTATGTCCGCAAGTCGGACGGTGCCGTGGTCATCACAAAGGCCGCCGGTGCCAAGCTTTCGGCCATCGATCCGCTGACCGGCGAGGTGATCGGCGAGGAGCCGAAGGGCGCCTTCACCAAGATCAAGGTCAACAACACGCTCCGCCGCGCCATCCGCTCCGCGCTCGGCGGGCTCACGCTGCTGAGCCCCGACTGCGAGGTCCGGCTGCAGGCAGCGCAGCAGGTTCTGCAATCGCCGAGCGCCGAAAACCTCGACCTCGTCGAGACGGCGCTTGCCAAGGAGACAGATTCCGAAGTCAAGGCCCGAATGGAGGAGGCGCGCGCCGTGTCGCTGCTGGCCTCCGACCGCTCCGTCGAGGAAAAACGCGCCGCGATCGACATGGTCGCCTCGCTTGGCGGGCGCGAAGCGATCGGCATCCTGATGACCGTCTCCTCTTCGATCGACGAGAGCCTGAAACCCGACCTCGACAAGGCGATCGCCTCCATCGAGGGCGATCTGGCGCTGTGGGACGCCGCGCAGAACATCTGGTACGGCATCTCGCTCGGTTCCGTGCTGTTGCTGGCGGCCATCGGCCTTGCCATCACCTTTGGTGTCATGGGCATCATCAACATGGCGCATGGCGAGATGGTGATGATCGGCGCCTATTCGACCTTCATGGTCCAGCAGGTGATCCGCATCGGCTATCCGGACCTGTTCGACTGGTCGCTTGCCATCGCCCTGCCGGTCGCGTTCCTCGTCACCGCCGTCATCGGCCTCGTGATTGAGCGCGGCGTCATCCGCTTCCTCTACGGCCGGCCGCTCGAAACCCTGCTCGCCACCTGGGGCATTTCGCTCATCCTCCAGCAGGCGATCCGCACCATCTTCGGCCCGACCAACCAGGAGGTCGGCAATCCGTCCTGGATGTCCGGTTCGTTCGCGCTGGGCGGGCTGACGATCACCTGGAACCGCATGTGGATCGTGCTCTTTTCGCTCACAATCTTCTTTGCCCTCCTGACGCTGATGAAGCGCTCGGCCTTCGGCCTGCAGATGCGCGCCGTGACCCAGAACCGCCGCATGGCCTCGTCGATGGGCATTCGCACCCCCTGGGTTGATGCCTTCACCTTCGCGCTCGGCTCCGGCATTGCCGGGATCGCAGGCGTGGCGCTCAGCCAGATCGACAATGTCTCGCCGAACCTTGGTCAGGCCTACATCATCGACAGTTTCATGGTCGTGGTGTTCGGCGGGGTGGGCAATCTCTGGGGCACGTTTGTCGGTGCGCTGTCGCTTGGCATCCTCAACAAGTTCCTCGAACCCTCGGTCGGCGCCGTGCTGGGCAAGATCCTCGTGCTCGTGCTGATCATTCTCTTCATCCAGAAACGACCGCGCGGGCTCTTCGCGCTCAAGGGAAGGGCGGTGGAAGCATGATCACGGGCTTCATTTTCAGGGCACTCGAAGGCAAGGTCGTCGTTGCCGTCGCCATTCTTCTCGGTGTGGCGATCCTCGTGCCGGCCCTCAATCTGCTGACGGCGCCGGACAGCGTCTTCCACATCCCGACCTATGCCGTGTCGCTGATGGGCAAGTATCTCTGCTACGCGCTGCTGGCGCTGGCGCTCGATCTGGTCTGGGGCTATTGCGGCATTCTCTCGCTCGGCCACGGGGCCTTCTTCGCGCTCGGCGGCTATGCCATGGGCATGTACCTGATGCGCCAGATCGGCAGCCGCGGCGTCTACGGCAATCCGATCCTGCCGGACTTCATGGTCTTCCTCAACTGGAAGGAACTGCCGTGGTTCTGGCAGGGCATGGACATGTTCTGGTTCGCCATGATCATGGTGCTGGTCGTGCCCGGCCTGCTCGCCTTCGTCTTCGGCTGGTTCGCCTTCCGCTCCCGTGTTAACGGGGTCTACCTGTCGATCATCACCCAGGCGATGACCTATGCGCTGCTCTTGGCTTTCTTCCGCAACGACATGGGCTTCGGCGGCAATAACGGACTGACCGATTTCAAGGAAATCATCGGCTTCAACGTCCAGGCCGACGGCACGCGCGCCGTGCTGTTCGCGCTCTCGGCGATCATGCTGTCGCTGTGCCTGGTGATTTCCTCGGCGATCGTGCGCTCCAAATTCGGCAAGGTGCTGGTCGGCGTGCGCGATGCCGAAAGCCGCGTGCGCTTCCTCGGCTACCGGGTGGAGAACATCAAGCTCTTCACCTTCGTCGTCTCGGCGATGATGGCGGGTATTGCCGGCGCGCTGTTCGTGCCGCAGGTCGGCATCATCAATCCGGGCGAATTCGCCCCGGCCAACTCGATCGAAGTAGTGGTGTGGACGGCGGTCGGCGGGCGCGGCACGCTGATCGGGCCGATCATCGGTGCGCTGATGGTCAATGCCGGTAAGAGCTATTTCACCGGCGCGTTTCCGGAACTCTGGCTGTTCGCGCTCGGCGGGCTGTTCATCGGGGTGACGCTGTTCCTGCCGAAGGGTGTGGTCGGCACGATCCAGCAGCGCCTGGCAGTGCGCCGCGACCGCAAGGCGGCGGACGCTGCCGCCAACAATGACAAGGCAACCGATGCGGCGCTGCCGCTCGGCCAGGCCGCGGAGTGATTGCCATGAACGACAGGAAACCGACGAGCATCCTCTATCTCGACGGCGTGTCCGTCTCCTTTGACGGCTTCAAGGCGCTGAATTCGCTGTCCTTCGTCGTCGAGCCGGGCGAGCTGCGCGCCATCATCGGCCCGAACGGCGCCGGCAAGACGACGATGATGGATATCATCACCGGCAAGACGCGGCCCGACAGCGGCGAAGTCTTCTTCAACGGCGAGGTGGACCTGACGAAGAGGGACGAGGCCGAAATCGCCCAGCTCGGCATAGGCCGCAAGTTCCAGAAGCCGACCGTGTTCGAGAGCCATACCGTGTGGGACAATCTCGAACTGGCGCTCAACCGCGACCGCGGCGTGTTCGGCACGCTGTTCTACCGGCTGACGGCGGAGGACAGGCAGCGCATCGAGGAGATCCTCGAAACGGTGCGGCTGACTGCTCGCGCCCAGGACCTCGCCGCCAATCTCAGCCATGGCCAGAAGCAATGGCTGGAGATCGGCATGCTCTTGGCGCAGGAACCCAAGCTCCTGCTCGTCGACGAGCCGGTCGCCGGCATGACCGATGCGGAGACCGCCGAGACGGCAATCCTCTTGAAGGAGATCGCCAAGACCCGCTCGGTGGTCGTCGTCGAACACGACATGGGCTTCATCCGCGATCTCGGCGTCAAGGTGACCTGCCTTGCCGAAGGTTCGGTGCTGGCCGAAGGCTCGATCGATTTCGTCTCCGCCGATCCGAAGGTGATCGAGAACTATCTGGGACGATGAAATTGATCACGGTCAATGTTGCCACCCGCACCGCTGGTAGTCTGGCCTCGCTCTCGGCGGCGCGGCCGGGCGTCATGGATGTGGTTGCGGAGATCGGGACGATGTTGACGCGCAGGACGCTTCTCGCCTTGGCTGTGGGCGGCGCAGTGGGGGCGCTTGCGGCCGGTTGGCTGCACCGCGGTTATTCACGGGCTCTCGACGCTGCGCGGACGCGCATCGCCGGCTATCGCGCCACGACGATCACTAGTCGTTTCGGCCCGCTTCAATATGCCGAGGCCGGCACCGGTGTTCCGGTGCTGATGATCCATGGCAGCGGCGGGGGATTCGACCAGGGTTTGCTGTTTGCCGCGCCTCTGGTCGAGCTCGGCATGCGGGTGATTGCCCCGTCGCGGTTCGGCTATCTCGGCTCGGCCTTTCCGGCCGACGCCTCGTCGGAAAACCAGGCGGACGCGTTTGTCGATCTGCTCGATGCCCTCCACGTCGACAGAATCGCGGTCATCGGCGGCTCGGCCGGGGCGCTCTCGGCCATCTCTTTCGCCATCCGCCACCCGGATCGCTGTTCGGCGTTGATCCCGGTCGTTCCGGCCACCTATGTCCCGGGCCGCCCATCGGCGCGCCCGTGGTCGCCGGGCCAGCAACATGTGGTCGAGGCGGCACTCGGGTCGGACTTCCTGTTCTGGGCGGCCATGTCGGCTATGCCCGACCTGATGATCGGCTCGGTCCTGGCGACGGATCCGGCGCTGTTTGCTGCTGCCACGCGGGACGAGCGTAGCCGCGTGCAGGCGATTCTCGATTCCATCCTGCCGGTCAGCGAGCGGGCGAGGGGACTTCTTAACGACATGTGGCTGGCAGGCGATCCCCAGCCGATGCCGCTGGAGGCGATCACGGCACCGACGCTCGCCATCTCGGTCGAAGACGACCGCTACCTGACCGCCGACGCGGCACGCCACATCGCCGCCAGCGTGGCGGGCGCAAGGCTGATCGTCTACCCGACCGGCGGCCATGTCTGGATCGGACACAATGCGGAGATGTTCAACGCAATCAGGGACTTCCTCAAGGAGACAGCATCATGAGCGCTCTCGTCGTCGACAACGTCAACCTTCACTATGGCGCCGCCCAAGCCCTGCGCGGCGTCTCCATCAAGGCGGAGATGGGCCGGATCACCTGCGTGCTCGGCCGAAACGGGGTCGGCAAGTCGTCGCTGCTGCGCGCCGTCACGGGCCAGCATGGCGTCTCGGCGGGCACGATCGCCTTCGACGGCGTGACGCTCAACGGCATGGCGCCGTTCAACCGGGCGCGCACCGGCATCGGTTATGTGCCGCAGGGGCGGGAAATCTTCCCGCTGCTCACCGTCAGGGAAAACCTCGAGACCGGCTATGCGCCGCTGCCGCGCAAGGAGCGGTTCATTCCCGACGAGATCTTCAGCCTGTTCCCGGTCCTCAACACCATGCTGTCGCGGCGCGGCGGCGACCTGTCGGGCGGGCAGCAGCAGCAGCTCGCCATCGGCCGGGCCATGGTGACGCGGCCGAAGATCCTGGTGCTCGACGAGCCGACCGAGGGCATCCAGCCGTCGATCATCAAGGATATCGGCCGGGCGATCAAATATCTGCGGGATTCCACCGGCATGGCGATCCTGCTGGTCGAGCAATATCTCGACTTCTGCCGGGAGCTTGCCGACCATGTCTACATCATGGATCGCGGGGAAATCGTCCATGAGGGCGCGGCCGAAACGCTGGACACGGCGGAAGCGCGCCGCCACCTGACCGTCTGATCCTGCACAGCAGGGTTGATGAATTATTAGTGAAATATGGTTGATGCTTTGCACCAGCGTGATATGGACTCGCGTCTGCTAACAGAAGGCATAGCTATGATAACCAGCACGGCTTTGCGCCGTCTGCGGGGCGGCAAATCCGTTGGCCTGCTCGCGACGGCTCTCCTTTTCCTCACCGGCCTGTCCGGAAGCGCAATGGCCTCGGCCTGCGGCGCGGCATTGCCGGCAGGCAGGCACGATCTCGATATCCGGTCCGGCGGGGCCGACCGTTCGGCGGTCTATTTCATCCCCTCGGCCTATGACGGCAAGCGCAAGCTGCCGCTGGTCTTCGATTTCCATGGCTCCAACAGCCATCCGGATGGGCAGATGAACCGCAGCCACTGGGACGAGGTGGCGGAGCGCGAAGGCTTCATCGTCATGGCGCTTCAGGGCAGCCTCGACGGCAGCGTGCCGGGCACCCATGCGTGGAACGTGCCGGGCGTCAATCCGCTGCCGGGGGTGAGCCGCGGCAACGGGCTCGACGAGGGCGATTTCATCCGCGACGCGGTCGAGACGGCGAAGGAAACCTTCTGCGTCGATCCGGCAAAGATCTACGCCTCGGGCTATTCCGGCGGCGGGCGCATGCTGTCGCAATATGTCTGCGACGGTCACGGCGACTTCGCTGCCGCCGGTTTCGTCATGGGCCTGCGCGCGGGCTATCCGGAGCAGGAGGACGGTGTATGGCGGCCGCGCAAGGCGAGCTGCCAGCCGGCCAAGCCGATCTCGATCATCGCCTTTTCCGGCCTCAAGGACCACGTCAATCCGTTTGCCGGCGGCGGCAAGCCCTATTGGCAATATGGCGGCGAGGTCGCGGTCAAGCGCTGGGCCGAGCTCAACGGCTGCGACGGCCGGGCGATGACCGACAAGGGCGACACGCTGACCGTCACCACCTATCCCGGCTGCCGCGCGGGTGCGAGCGTCATGTCCTACGTGATCGCCGACGCTAGCCATGACTGGCCGGGCGAGAACATCCGCTTCCGTCTCGCCTCGACCGGGGACGAAGCGATCCGGGAGGTTGATGCGACCGGCAGAATGTGGGACTTCTTTCGCAGTGCGGGAGGGGAGCTGATGGCCGCGTCGAGCGCCAAGGCGACCTGCACCGACACGACAACAACCGCCACGAACAAAAAAGGCGGGCAGGGAACAGCGTGCAGACAGCCAGTGCAATCAGACCTCAGCGCGCCCGGGGCGTCGGAAGGCTTGTAACCAAGCCGCTCGGCGGGCGCACGCGCATCGCCGAGCTCTACCAGGAAGGGGCGGCAAAGATCCGCCTGCCCGAGACCTTCACCGCCGAAATGGAGGCGGTGATCATCAACACCGCCGGGGGGCTGACCGGCGGCGACCTTCTGGACTGGTCGTTTTCCGCCGGTCCCGACACGTTCCTGACAGCCACGACCCAGGCCTGCGAGAAGGTCTACAAGGCGTCCGCCGGTGCGGCCGAGGTCGTCACCCGCATCGAGGCCGCCGCAGGCGCCAGGGTGCACTGGCTTCCACAGGAATCCATTCTCTTCGACAATGCTGCCCTGTCGCGCAGGCTTGAGGTCGATCTCGACGAGAGCGCCGAATTCGTCGCCGTCGAGGCGATCCTGCTCGGGCGCAAGGCCATGGGCGAAGCCATGGCTGAGGGCATGGTGCGCGACCGCTGGCGCATCCGCCGCGGCGGCCGGCTGATCCATGCGGAGGACCTGCGTTTGGAGGGGAACGTCGCCGACCTCACGGCTTCGGCGCCGGTGCTTGCCGGCAAGGTCGCCTTCGCCACCGTGCTCTACGCCGGGCCGCTCTGCGAGGCGCTGCTGCCCAAGGTGCGCGCCGCGCTTGTCAATAGTCCGGGCGGTGCCAGCCAGTGGAACGGCAAGCTGGTGGCCCGGCTCGCGGCCGAAGATGGGTACACTTTGAGAAAAAGCCTGATCCCGGTGATTTCCGTCTTGCGCGGCGGGGCGTCAGTGCCGAAAGTCTGGAATCTATGACAGTGATCAAGAACGTGGAGCGGTCATGAACCTGAGCCCGAGGGAAAAAGACAAACTGCTGATCGCCATGGCGGCCATCGTGGCGCGGCGCCGGCTGGAGCGGGGCGTCAAGCTCAACTACCCGGAGGCGATCGCGCTGATCAGCGATTTCGTCGTCGAGGGAGCTCGCGACGGCCGTCCCGTCGCCGAGTTGATGGAGGCCGGCGCCCATGTGATAACCCGCGACCAGGTCATGGAGGGCATTGCCGAGATGATCCACGACGTGCAGGTGGAAGCGACCTTTCCCGACGGCACCAAGCTGGTGACCGTCCACGAACCGATCCGCTGAGGAGACGCGGCGATGGCGCTCGAAATCCGGCCGAACTGCGAATGCTGCAACCGCGACCTGCCGCCGGAAAGCGGCGAGGCGCTGATCTGCAGCTTCGAATGCACCTTCTGCAGCGACTGTGCGGCGACCGTGCTCGGCGGCGTCTGCCCGAACTGCGGCGGGGAACTGGTGCGACGACCGATCCGGCCGGCCGCGAAACTCGTAAACAATCCAGCGTCGACCATACGCGTGTTCAAGGCCGAGGGCTGCAAGCCCGTCAAGGCCGCCTGATCAAGGGAGGGACTGTCCATGATCCCCGGTGAAATCATTGCCGCAGAGGGCGAGATCGAACTCAATGCCGGCCAGCCGACCGTGACGATCGAGGTGTCCAATACCGGCGACCGTCCTGTCCAGGTCGGCAGCCACTATCATTTCTTCGAGACCAATGCCGGGCTCTCCTTCGATCGCGACACGGCGCGGGGCATGCGGCTCGACATTCCGGCCGGAACCGCCGTGCGCTTCGAACCCGGCCAGACGCGGCAGGTCACCCTGATCCCGCTCGCCGGCAAGCGCGAGGTCTATGGTTTCAGGCAGAAGATCATGGGGAGGCTCTGATGGCGATTGCGCACTATCACGGCAGCTGCCAGTGCGGCGCGGTCGATTTCGACATCGATGTCGATCTCGGCCATACGGTCGTCTGCAACTGCTCGCGTTGCCGCCGCCTGGGGGCCGTGCTCGCCTTCACGTCGAAGGAGGCGTTCAAGCTGAATGCCGGCGAGGACAATCTCGGCGAATACCTGTTCAACAAGCACGCGATCCATCACCTCTTCTGCAAGACCTGCGGCATTCAGAGCTTTTCGCTCGGGACGACGCCGGACGGCAAGGAAATGGTCGCGGTCAACGTCAACTGCCTTGATGGCGTCGATGCGCGTGCGCTGCCGTCGCAGGCCTTCGACGGAGCATCGCAGTGAAGGGAGCCCGTGGTTTGCTGACGTCGATGACCTCTACCGCATGGAGCCGCAGCGCGCTGGCCGCAGTGGCGCTTTTCCTGGTGAACGCGCCCGTCTCCGCGGAGGACGAGCCGATCATCAAGTGCGAAGATGCGGTCACCCAGTCGGACATGACGCTCTGCGCCGTGCAGGAGCATGCGGCGGAAGACAAGAAGCTGAACGCGCAGTGGGCGGAGACCAAGAAGGCCGTCGCCGAATGGGATGCCAATCTGGACGCCCACCAGCGCGGGGCGGTCGACGCCCTGCTCAAGGCACAGCGCGCCTGGATCCAGTATCGTGACGGCCAGTGCGAGGTCGAGGGTTTCTCCGTGCGCGGCGGCACCCTCGAGCCGGCCATCGTCGAGTTGTGCCTTGCCGAACTGACGCGCAAGCGGACGGCGGAGCTCAAGGCGCTCGTCGAAGGCTTCGGCAACTGACGATCGGAGAGAGATGGGACAGCGCATCATGATCGTCGGAAACGGAGATGTACCGGAAGGGTCAGCGGCCAGGATCGACGCCGCCGACCGGGTCATCCGTTTCAACGAGTGCCGCAATTTCGGGGCTGCCGGCAGCCGCACCGACGTCGTGGCGGTGTGCAATACCGGCCGGCCGGCGCGCGCCATGCTGTCCGGCGCCTGGCTGGACAGCCCGCCGGTCAACGCCTGCTCGGAAATCTGGTCGGTGCGCGATCCGGAAAAGTTCGGCCAGATGCGGCCGGCCCTGCTGGTCAGCCATCCGGAACTCGACGACTTCTGCGACGACTATACGGCCGGCTTCGCCGCAGCCGCCGAAGCCTGCGACAAGCGGCACCGCGTCTTGTCGCGCAACGTGCACGAGGCGGTCGACCAGGCGCTTCTGGCCTATGAGCCGGGTCCTTACGTGGTTCCGAGCAGCGGCATGATCGTCGTGGCGCAGGTTCTCGCCGAGGTGCTGGCCGATCCCGGCCATGACCGCGACCAGATCTTTCTGGCCGGCTTCAGCCACCAGGGCTGGGACGGCCATCCGTTTACCGCCGAGCGCCAGCTGATCGAGGCCCATGTTGCCTCCGGCAAGCTGGTGCGGCTCAATCCAGACACTGCGTCCTGCCCCTCCCAAGGAGTCTGATCGTCATGCCCTACAAGATGTCCCGCAAGGCCTATGCCTCGATGTTCGGACCGACCACCGGCGACAAGGTGCGGCTCGCCGACACCGAACTGTTCATCGAGGTCGAGAAGGATTTCACCACCTATGGCGACGAGGTGAAGTTCGGCGGCGGCAAGGTCATCCGCGACGGGATGGGCCAGAGCCAGGTGACGCGCGCCCACGGGGCGGTCGACACCGTCATCACCAATGCGCTGATCGTCGACCACTGGGGCATCGTCAAGGCCGATATCGGGCTGAAGGACGGCCGCATCGTTGCGATCGGCAAGGCGGGTAATCCGGACACCCAGCCGGGCGTCACCATCATCGTCGGGCCGGGGACGGAAGTGATTGCCGGCGAAGGCAAGATCGTCACCGCCGGCGGCATGGACAGCCATATCCACTTCATCTGCCCGCAGCAGATCGAGGAAGCGCTGATGTCGGGGCTCACCACCATGCTCGGCGGCGGCACAGGCCCCGCCCATGGCACGCTCGCCACGACCTGCACGCCCGGTCCCTGGCATCTCGCCCGGATGATCGAGGCGGCCGACGCCTTCCCGATGAACCTCGCCTTTGCCGGCAAGGGCAATGCCTCGTTGCCCGGCGCGCTCGAGGAAATGATCCTCGGCGGCGCTTCCTCGCTGAAGCTGCACGAGGACTGGGGCACGACGCCCGCCGCCATCGACTGCTGCCTGACGGTGGCCGACCAGTATGACGTGCAAGTGATGATCCACACCGACACGCTGAACGAAAGCGGCTTCGTCGAAGATTCGATCGGCGCGATCCGCGGCCGCACCATCCACGCCTTCCACACCGAAGGGGCGGGCGGCGGACATGCGCCTGATATCATCAAGATCTGCGGTCAGATGAACGTCATCCCGTCATCGACAAATCCGACCCGGCCCTATACGGTCAATACCATCGCCGAGCACCTCGACATGCTGATGGTCTGCCATCACCTGTCCTCGTCGATCCCGGAAGACATCGCCTTTGCCGAAAGCCGCATCCGCAAGGAGACGATCGCGGCGGAAGACATCCTGCACGACATCGGCGCCTTCTCGATCATCTCGTCGGACAGCCAGGCCATGGGCCGGGTCGGCGAAGTGGCGATCCGCACCTGGCAGACGGCCGACAAGATGAAGCGGCAGCGCGGGCAGCTGGCCGAGGAGACCGGCGACAACGACAATTTCCGCGTCCGCCGCTACATCGCCAAATACACGATCAATCCGGCGATCGCCCAGGGGCTTTCGCACGAGATCGGCTCGGTCGAGGTCGGCAAGCGCGCCGACCTGGTCATCTGGGATCCCGCCTTCTTCGGCGTGAAGCCGAGCATGGTCATCCTCGGCGGCACGATCGCGGCAGCCCCGATGGGCGATCCGAATGCCTCGATCCCCACACCGCAGCCGGTGCACTACCGGCCGATGTTCGGCGCCTATGGCAAGGCGCGGACGAACTCTTCCGTCACCTTCGTCTCCCAGGCCTCGCTCGATGCAGGCCTTGCCGGCAAGCTCGGGGTGGCCAAGCAGCTGGTGGCGGTGAAGAACACCCGCGGCGGCATTTCCAAGAAGTCGATGATCCTCAACGATCTCACTCCCCATGTGGAAGTCGACCCGGAAACCTACGAGGTGCGCGCCGACGGCGAACTGCTCACCTGCGAGCCCGCCACCGTGCTGCCGATGGCGCAGCGCTACTTCCTGTTCTGAGCTTCTGCCGCTCCACCCGTTTGCGAGGCACGTCGATGGAGCGGTGGGAAGGTAGGTGCAGGGACGCATAGCTATGCGCCCTGTGCAATTCTGCTATGCGCAGGCTCGTTGCGGCGGTTTCATGCTGCGTTGCAACCGATTTTAGGTTAGTTCTAATTCTCAGGGCCGATCGCCCCGATTGCGCGGGCCGGCCGGATCTTTTTTTGATTTCTAAGGAGATTGCCATGTTGATCGGTAAGAAAGTTCCCGATGTCACCTTCCGTACCCGCGTTCGCGACGAATCGGTGGGCGGCCCCAATCCGTTTCGCTGGCAGGACATGACGTCGGCCGACTATTTCAAGGGCAAGCGAGTCATCCTGTTCTCGCTGCCGGGCGCCTTCACGCCGACCTGCTCGACCTACCAGCTGCCGGACTTCGAAAAGATGTATCCAGAGTTCAAGGCCGAAGGCATCGACGAGATCTACTGCATCTCGGTAAACGACGCCTTCGTCATGAATGCCTGGGGCAAGTCGCAGAACCTCAACAATGTCAAGCTGATCCCAGACGGCTCGGGCGAGTTCACCCGCAAGATGGGCATGCTCGTGCACAAGGACAATCTCGGCTTCGGCATGCGCTCCTGGCGCTACGCCGCCATCATCAATGATGGCCAGATCGAGCAGTGGTTCGAGGAAGAAGGCTATTCGGACAATTGCGACAGCGATCCCTATGGCGTCTCCTCGCCGCAGAACATCATGGAAAAGCTGAAGGCGAAGATCGCCGCCTGAGACATTACGCCACACAATCCGCATGAAACAGGCTCGGGATCACCCGGGCCTGTTTTCGTTAACGCGGCAGGGTTGTCCGGACGATTGTGGGCCTTTCGCGTTAACACTCGGCGAGACGCATTTTTCGTCCATCGGACAACTTGAATGCAGTATGCAAATCATAGTGCTAGCGAGTGCATCGGCCCAAATAGGGCGCATTTTGGCGCTTCTGAGCCCCTAGCAAGTAAGTTTGTTCCATAAGGAATGTTGTAAAGCCTGCAATCAAAGGTTATCAATATTCGCCTCGGGGCATTTCAATTCTATTTTGGCTTTAGTCGGCATTTTAGTGATTTGATTAGCAATAAGCCAAGGGAACGGGCCTATTCGATCAGTGCTGCATGAACAGGGGGCGGCGCGGTGGATATTCTTAAACGATGGGTGTCGCTTCAGGTTGATCTCGGTAGTTTCGACAGCCGTGCGGCCGTCTATAATTTCGCCTTGAAGATGACGTTCCGCGCCGTTCTGCTCGCCTTCATCTTCAATATTGCCTTGCTTCCGCTCGGCTATGCGCTGGGACTTGTACCGCTGTCGGTGGCCGACGCGGTGAAGCTGTCCGTTGCCTGTTCCTGGTTGTTCGGCGGCGCGGTGTCCGGTGCGCTGGCGCTGGTCACCGGCCATGTTATCCGCGAACTCACGGTGTCGCGCGCCGAGTTCGAACGGCTCAGCCTGACCGACATGCTGTCCGGCCTGCTCAACCGGCGTGCCTTCAATGCGGCCCTGGCCGAGACCGGGGCAGGCGCGTCGCTGGCAATCCTCGATCTCGACCGCTTCAAGGCGGTCAACGACTGTCATGGCCACTGCGCCGGAGACGAGGTGATCAAGGCGGTGGCGGAGGTGCTACGCGAGGTATTCGGCGACGAGCACCTGTTCGCCCGGCTCGGCGGCGAGGAATTCGGCGTGATCGTCCGGGGCGGGGGCGTCGCCCAGCGCATCGCGCTGGTCGAGCGGGCCCGCAACATGGTCGAAGCGCGGGCGATCTACTGCGACGGTGTCGCCATCAGCACGACGGTCTCGGCGGGCATCGCCGAGTTCGGCCCCGATCGGCGTCCGGAGAGCGTCTATTCGGCTGCCGACAGCGCGCTTTATCGGGCGAAGGCCGGGGGGCGCAATCGCGTCGTCCACGAGGCCGAGCAAGCGGAGCTCGATCCGCTCGAAACGCAACAGGGCCACGAGGCCATACCCATGGGCGTGATGCAGTTCTCCGGCGAGCAGATGCCGGCGACGAGCTGAACTTCAGCCTTGCTGTTTGCCTCTTGTTTTTGCATGGTTGAAAAATAACCAGTTCGGGAAAACCATGCGCCGCGTCACCACCTATCTCCCCGCCGGGACGTCCCAAGAGAGCGTCGTCGGCTCCGTCACGCTCGGTCACGACGAGCGGCATCTGAGGCGCAAGCTTCTGCATCTCGAAGATGGCGACATGGTCATGCTCGACCTCAAGCAGCCGGTGCTTCTCGCCCATGGCGACCTGCTGCTGATGGACGACGGCAATGCCATCGAGGTGCGGGCGAGCGAGGAAAAGCTCTTCGACGTGCGCCCGCGCGATCGGCGGCATCTGGTCGAACTGGCCTGGCATCTCGGCAACCGGCATCTGCCGGCGCAGATCGAGGAGGAGCGTATCCTCATCCTCCGGGATCATGTGATCCGCGACATGCTGACCGGCCTCGGCGCCACCGTCACAGAGGTCACGGAACGCTTCCAGCCCATGCACGGCGCCTATCATTCCCATGGCGGCGGGCATTCGAACCACAATCATGATCATGCCTGAACGGCCGGGCGGCAGCAGCAATCCGCAGAGCCTGGTCCGGCTGATGACCTGGCTGTCGCCGGCCTTTCCGGTCGGTGGCTTCGCCTATTCCGGCGGGCTAGAGGCCGCGGTCTGCGAGGGGCACGTGTCGGGCGCCGCTGATCTCGCGGCATGGCTCGCCACCGTGCTTGACGCAGGATCTCTCCGCAATGACGCCATCCTACTCGCCGAAGCGCACCGCGCCGTCGACGACGCCGGCCGGCTGGCCGAGGTCGCTGCCCTGGCGGCGGCGCTGGCCGGCTCGGCCGAGCGCTACCATGAGGCGGTCAACCAGGGCGACGCGTTCCTCGCTGCTTCCTCCGCCTGGCCGCAGCCGGTCCTGTCGCTGCTTGGCGACGGCACAGCCTACAGCGTCGCGGTCGGCGCGGTCGCCGCGGCCAATGGGGTGACGCTCGGCGATGCGCTCATCGCCTTCCTGCAGGCGCAGTGCGGGCAACTCGTCTCCGCTGCCATCCGGCTCAGCGTCATCGGCCAGCGCCAGGCCGTGGCGATCCTTGCCGGGCTGGAAGGGCAGCTGATAGCCCAGGCACGGGCCACCGAGGGTTTGGGGCTTGAGGACCTCGGTTCGGCGACGGTGGTCGCGGACATGCTGTCCATGCGGCACGAGACCCAGTATTCGCGGCTGTTCCAGTCATGACCGGCCGCTCGACGATCACAGCAAGAACAGGATTTGCACCATGAAGTCCCAGAATGGTCCCTTGCGGGTCGGCATCGGCGGCCCGGTCGGCTCCGGCAAGACGGCGCTCACCGAAAAACTCTGCAAGGCGATGCGCGACAACTATTCCGTCGCCGTCGTCACCAACGACATCTACACGCGCGAGGACGCCGATGCGCTGATCCGCATGCAGGCGCTCACCTCCGACCGGGTCGTCGGGGTCGAGACCGGCGGCTGTCCGCACACCGCGATCCGTGAGGATGCCTCGATCAACCTCAAGGCAATCGCCGATCTCAATGCCCGCATTCCCGATCTCGACGTGGTGTTCATCGAATCCGGCGGTGACAATCTCGCTGCGACCTTCTCGCCGGACCTCGCCGATGTGACGATCTACGTGATCTCGGCCTGCCAGGGCGAGGAAATCCCGCGCAAGGGCGGACCGGGTATCACCCGTTCGGATCTTCTGGTGATCAACAAGAAGGATCTCGCCCCTTATGTCGGCGTCGATCTCGACGTGATGGAGGGCGATGCCGGGCGCATGCGGGCCGCGCGCCCCTTCGTCTTTACCGACATGAAGCGCGGCGAGGGCATTGCCGAGATTGTTCATTTTCTCAAGGAAACGGGCGGGCTTTGAGGGCCCGCCCGTTTGAATGCCTGGCTGGGGTGCGCGGAATCAGATCTGCTTCAGCGCGCTGATGTCGGCGATCTGGATGATCCGGCCGCGAACGGTCACGCCGGCCCTGCGCAGCGAGGAGAAGGCGCGCGACAGGGCTTCCGGGGCGAGGCCCAGCTTGCCGGCCAGCAGGCTCTTCTGGAAGGGCAGGCGGATCGAGGCGGAACTGCCCTCCTGCGGGCAGTTGTCGAGCAGGTAGTGGGCGACGCGCTGCGGCGCGGTCTGCAGCCGGTCGTTGGCGATGCAGTCCATCGTGTTGCGCAGGTGGCTGGACAGGCACTGGATGATGGCCTTGGCCACGTCCTTCTCCTGTTCGGCGAGGGCCCGGACCTTCTGCAGCTCAAAGCGCGCGACCGTGATGGTCTCGGCGGCCTGCGAATTGTAGAGATAGTGGTCGCCCATCGCCAGCAGGCATTCGGCGAAGGTGTCGCCGGGGCCGCAGATGCGGATATCCGCCTCGCGGCCGTCCTTGTTCAGCCGGAACAGCCGGACATAGCCGTTGAGCACGCAGTAGAAACTCTCCGCCGCCTCGCCTTCGCGGAAGAGAATGTCCCGCGCCTCGTAGTTCATCACGGTGGCGATCTCGAGCATGCGCGCCTGCGCGCTCGCACCGAGTGATGCCATGAAGGGCGTCCTGAGCAGGGTGTTTTTGTCGCGAGTGTTCAATTTCAAAATCTTGTTCACGTTCTCGGCTCCAGATTGCGTCCCTGGTGGAGCGCGTTGGCCAGTCGGTGAAAAACGGCAAGGCAGGGTGGGGCGAACGCGGTCGTCTCGTCCGGCCGACGGCACCGCCGTGCCGACACTGGGCACGCGATCCGTCACGCAACGCCGGTGTTCCGTGGCCGGAAAGGGTGGGACTGGCTATTGCGTCCCGTCTCGCTCCCTGGCCAAGAAACCACCCTCACTTCGCTTGTTTCTCAGCAAAGTAACGATAGGCAAGGCCGGGAACAGGTGAATTGATTTCGATCAATCACCTTGCCCAATGCGGCGATTTTGGCTGAAATTCGCCCGAAACACACAAAAAAGCCGGGCATTTGCCCGGCCTCTTCTTGTCTCAGGGGCGTTCACTCGGCCGCAAGCGGCGGCAGCGAGATGAGCTTGGCGCTCTCGCCGCTCTTGCGCGGCGCGTCCGGCAGGCGTTTCTCCACGGCCGCCAGGCGCTCTTCCATGGTCGAGAGCGCCGCACTGTTCCTTTCGGAGATGTCGGTCAGGGTCTCGGGAGACAGAGGCTGGCGCTCGTCTTCCTTCTTGCCGACCATGCGGCTGAACAGCCAGCCGAGCAGGCGGGACAGGTCGTCCATGATGAGGAAGAAGGCCGGAACGACCAGCAGACTCATGACGGTCGAGACGATGATGCCGCCGATGACCGCGATCGCCATCGGTGCGCGGAACGAGCCACCTTCGCCGACCCCGAGCGCCGAGGGCAGCATGCCGGCCGACATGGCGATCGACGTCATGATGATCGGCCGGGCGCGCTTGCGGCCCGCCTCGACCATGGCCTCGATGCGCGCCACGCCCTGGTGGCGCATCTCGATGGCGAAGTCGACGAGCAGAATGGCGTTCTTCGTCACGATGCCCATCAGCATCAGGATGCCGATCAGCACGGGCATGGACAGCGCGTTGTTCGTGACGATCAGCGCCACCGCCACGCCGCCGATAGCCAGCGGCAGCGACAGGAGGATGGTGAAGGGCTGGATCACGTCCTTGAACAGCAGGATCAGCACGGTCAGCACGAGCAGCAGGCCGAGCAGCATGGCGTTGAGGAAGCTCTGCTGCATTTCGTTCTGCACTTTGGTGTCGCCGCTTTCGGCCAGGCGCACGCTTGCCGGAATGTCGGCCTGTTCCACCGCCTGGCGGAATGCCGCCGATGCTGTGTCGAGCGCCACGCCCTGCGGCAGGTCGGCACCGATGGTGACGACGCGGTTGCGGTTGTTGCGCTTGATCGAGCTGACACCTTCGGAATAATCGATGTCGGCGACGCTGGCGAGCGGCACGGTGGCGCCGGTCGCCGTCTGGATCTTCAGCGCCCGGATCGCGGCCAGGTCGGTTCTGAGGTCGAGCGCGGCCTGGACCCGGATCGGGATCAGGCGGTTGTCGAGCGAGATCTTCGACAGCGCCGCATCGATGTCGCCGATCGTCGCGACCCTGACGGTCTCGGCGATCTGGTTCGGCGTGATGCCGAGGCGGGCCGACTCGTCCTTGCGCGGGCGGATCTGCAGCTCGGGCCGGGGCAGGGCACCCTCGGCGCTGACATTGGCCAGAGACGGCACGGTGCGCAGCTTGGCTTCGAGCAGGCCGACGGCGTCGTTCAGCTCTTCCTCGTTCTTCGACAGGAAGTTGAAGGCGAGGTCGCGTTCGCCTCGGTCGTTGAGCTTGAGCACGCGGATGTCGGCGATCGGCCTCAGCCTTTCGAAGACTTCGCGCTCGATATCCCATTGCGGACGGGTGCGGCCCTCGACCGGCAGCTTCGGCAGATAGTCGCCGACCAGCGGAATACCGCCGATACCCTTGTTGACGATGGTCTTCAGCAGCGAATGCTCGATCTTGATCAGGTTCAGCGTCACGCTGGCGCGGCGCAGTTCCATGTCGCCCTTGGGCGAGGCGCCGCCGAGGATGAAGGTGCTCTCGACGCCGTCGAGGTCCTTGACCGCGGCGTAGATCTCGTCGGTCTTCGCCTCGGTCTCGGCAAGCGTCGCATTCGGCGGCAGTTCGACTGACAGCGTGACGCGGCCGGCATCTTCCGGAGGCAGGAAGCTGCCCGGGACCTGCGCGAGCAGCATCATCGATCCGACCAGGAATGCGAAGGCGCCGATGAGCGTGGCATAGCGGGCATACCAGTGCGTCGTGGTGGTTCGCACGAGCCGCGTATAACCCTTCATGAAGGCGCTGTCGTTGTCGTGATGGTCGTCCATCGCGTCTTCGGCGCGCATCAGATAGGCGGCCATCAGCGGCGTGATCAGGCGCGCCACCATCAGCGAGAAGAACACCGAGAAGGCGACGGTCAGGCCGAACTGGATGAAGTACTGGCCGGGAATGCCCGGCATGAACGACACCGGCACGAAGACGGCGATGATGGTGAAGGTGGTGGCGATGACGGCAAGGCCGATCTCGTCCGCCGCCTCGATCGCCGCCCTGTAGGGCGTCTTGCCCATCTTGATGTGGCGGGCAATGTTCTCGATCTCGACGATCGCGTCGTCGACCAGGATGCCGGTCGCCAGCGTCAGCGCCAGGAAGCTGACGAGATTGAGCGAGAAGCCCATCATGTCCATGATCCAGAAGGTCGGGATCGCGGACAGGGGCAGGGCGACGGCGGAGATCAGCGTGGCGCGCCAGTTGCGCAGGAACAGGAAGACCACGATGACTGCCAGGATCGCACCTTCCAGCAGCGTGTGCATGGCGGCTTCGTAGTTGCCGTAGGTGAAGTAGACGGAGTCGTTGATCAGCTCGATGTCGACATCAGGATATTCGCTACGGACCTGGGCGAGGCTCGCGCCGACGGTTTCGGCCACTGATACCTCGCTGGCGCCCTTGGCGCGGAACACGGCGAAGGTGACGACTGGCTCGCCGTTGTAGCGCGAGAAGGACTTCTGCTCCTCGTAGGTGTCTTGGACCGTGCCGAGGTCGGACAGCTTGACGAAGCGGCCGCCCGAAAGTGCGATCGTGGTGTTGGCGAGGTCGGAGACGTTGCGCGCATCGCCGAGCGTGCGGATCGCCTGCTCGGCGCCGGCCACCTGGCCGCGGCCGGAGCCGATGTCGACATTGGTGCCGCGCAGCTGGCCGTTCACGTCGGCGGCGGTGATCCCGTAGGCGTTCAGCCGGTCGGGGTTCAGCTCGACGCGGATTTCCCGGTCGGCGCCGCCGTAGCGGTCGATACGGCCGATCCCGGGCTGGCCCTGCAGCGCCCGTTTGATCGTGTCGTCGACGAACCAGGACAGTTCCTCGAGCGACATATTGGGCGAAGAGACGGCAAAGGTCTGGATCGCCTGGCCCTCGACGTCGACCTTGGCGACGATCGGTTCCTCGACGGAGGCCGGCAGGTCGCCACGGATGCCGTCGATGGCGTCCTTGACGTCCTGAACCGCCTGTTCGGTCGGGATCTCCATGCGGAACATCACGACCGTCTGCGACTGGCCGTCGGTGACGGTGGACGAGAGCTCGTCGACGCCGGTGATGCTGGCGACTGCGTCCTCGATTTCCTTCGTCACCTGCATTTCCAGCTCGGCCGGAGATGCGCCGCTCTGCTGAACGGTGATGGCGACTAGTGGCACGTCGATGTTCGGGAAGCGGGTGATCGGCAGCGCAAGGAACGACTGCACGCCCACGACCATCAGCAGGAAGAAGCCGAGGATCGGTGCGATCGGATTGCGAATGGACCAGGCGGAAAAATTCACGGCGCGCTCCTGCTCAGTTCGACTCTGCCGACGTCTCGTCGCGGACGGGATTGATGCGGTCGCCGTCGCGGACGAAGGCGCCGGCCTTGGCGACGACCACGTCGCCCTGATTCAGCCCGTCCTTGATCTCGATGAAGGCGCCATCCTGGATGCCGGTCGAGATCTTGACCTGCTTGACAACGTTGTCGGTGACCAGGCGCGTCGTCGTGCCGTGCTTGTCGGTTGTGATCGCCGACAGGGGCAGGGCCACGCCGTCGGCCTCGGCGACGATGATCTCGGCGCTCGCATACATGCCGGAGCGGGCGCCCTGGTCGTCGTCGATGGCGATATGGACCGCGCCGAGGCGCGTCTGCGGGTCGATGACCGGCGAGATCAGCCGCACGGAACCATCCAGCACGGCGCTGCCACCGGCGACCTTGATCCTGGCCTTCTGTCCGACCCGCATCTTCAGGATGTCTGTTTCCGAGACGTCGGCGACGAGCTCGATCTCGCCGTCACGGATGACGGTAAACATCGGCTCACCGGCGCCGCTGGCGATGGCGCCGACCTTGGCGTTGCGATCGGCAATCACGCCGGCGACCGGGGTCTTCACGTCGGTGCGGGCAAGCTTCAGGTCGATGTCGGCAAGTTGGCTCTCGACCACCTTGATGTCGGCTTCGGCAATGGCGATGGCCTGCACCGTGCTTTCCACCTTGGCGATGGCGCTCGTGGCCGCCGTTTCGGCCTGGTCGATGGAGGACTGCGACAGCGTTCCCGACTTGCCCAGGGTCTGGGCGCGCTTGTACTGGCGTTCGGCTTCGGCGGCTCCGGACTTCGCGTCTCCAAGCTGCACCTTGTACTGGGCAAGCGAGGCTTCGGCCTTGGCCTTGGTCGCGACGAGTTGGCTCTTCTGCAAAAGCAGGCTGTCATCGCTCAGCCGCGCCACGACGGCGTCCGCGGCGACGCGGTCGCCCACATCGGCTTCGAGCGAGCGGATCGACAGGCCCTCGACCTGCGGCTGCACGTAGATTTCCTCGGTGGCCTTGATCGTTCCGGTCGCGACGATCCGGTCGATCAGCGCACGCGTGCTCGCCTCGGTCACGACAATGGACGGCAAGGACTGCTTCGGCTGGCTCGCCGGAGCCTCTTCGGCAGCGGCGGCAAACGGGAAAAAGGCGACGGACAAAGCAAGCAATCCGGCAGTGACGTTCGTAGAGCGGACCATGTGTCCCTTCCGAGGTTTCTGGACAGGCTAAAAAAAAATCATGAAATGCGGGCATTACGGGCCGGAACGCACGGTTCCCGCCTCAAGCAGGCCGGTATAGCGTCTTTGCAGCCGAACGACAATTCTGCGGATTGTATCGTCTGGAACTTTAGTTGGTATCGACGCGGCCTGATACAAGTCCCGGCAAGGGAACTGGAAGGCTCTAATTTTTTAGTCTGGTGCGGCGCACAAATCAATGCGGCGTCCGGCAGGAAATCGTCGGCCGCTTTCGCAGGCGGAATTCCGCTCTCTTCCAGCAAAAAGGCGCCCGGATCTGAATCCGGACGCCTTCGTTTCGACCGTATGCCCCGGTTTTACTTGAGGGCTTCGTTGGTGATGTCGAGCGTGTAGGCGCCGACCGGCTCCTTGGTGATGACAGGGTCGGAACCGCCGCCGAGCAGGGTGGCGACGGTGCGCTTGTAGTCGGCTTCGTCCAGCGCGCCGTTCGAGCCGGCGGTGAGTTTGGCGACTTCGCCCATCATGCGCTTCTGGTGGACTTCCGTCTGGGCACCCGAGGCATCGTTCTCGAGTACGATCTCGGCTGCATCATCCGGGTTTTCTTCGGCCCACTTCCAGCCCTTCATCGAAGCGCGGACGAACTTGACCATCTTTTCCTTGAAGGCTGCGTCCTTCAGCGAATCCTCGAGGACATAGAGACCGTCTTCGAGGGTGGCGACGCCTTCCTTCTCATAGGGGAAGGTCACCAGGTCCTCGGCCTTGATGCCGGCGTCGATGACCTGCCAGTATTCGTTGTAGGTCATGGTCGAGATGCAGGCGGCCTGCTTCTGCAGCAGCGGGTCGACGTTGAAGCCCTGCTTGAGCACGGTCACGCCGTCGGCGCCGCCATCGGTCTTGATGCCGAGATGGGCCATCCAGGAGAGGAACGGATATTCGTTGCCGAAGAACCAGACGCCGAGCGTCTTGCCCTTGAAGTCTTCCGGCTTGGTGATACCGGTTTCCTTGAGGCAGGTCAGCATCATGCCGGAAGCCTTGAAGGGCTGGGCGATGTTGACGAGCGGAACGCCCTTTTCGCGGGTGGCGAGAGCGGACGGCATCCAGTCGACGATCACGTCGGCGCCGCCGCCGGCGAGAACCTGCGGAGGCGCGATGTCCGGGCCGCCCGGCTTGATTTCGACGTCGAGACCTTCGGCCTCGTAGAAGCCCTTGTCCTTGGCGACGTAGTAACCGGCGAACTGGGCCTGGGTGACCCATTTCAGCTGCAGCGTCACCTTGTCGGCAGCGGCCGCCTGCATGGCCGTCAGCGACACGGCGCCGGCGAGCAGCAGGGATGCGAGTTTCAATGTCATTTTGGTTCCCTCTTTCTTATTTACGCCTGTCCACCACGGACAGACGGATGCCAGAAGGTGACGGCGCGCTCGGCGAGCGCCACCACCCCATAAAAGATCGATCCGGCGAGCGCGGCAACCGCAATCTCCGCCCAGACCATGTCGACATTGCTGCGTCCCACTTCGGTAGAAATGCGGAACCCCATGCCGACGATCGGGGTGCCGAAGAACTCCGCGACGATGGCGCCGATCAGGGCCAGCGTGGAGTTGATCTTGAGCGCGTTGAAGATGAACGGCCAGGCGGCCGGCAGACGCAGCTTGACCAGCGTCTGCCACCAGTTGGCCGCATAGGTGCGCATCAGATCGCGCTCCATGTGGCTCGCCGCCGACAGCCCCTGCACGGTGTTCACCAGCATGGGGAAGAAGGTCATGATGACGACGACGGCGACCTTGGACTGCCAGTCGAAGCCGAACCACATGACCATGATCGGCGCGACACCGACCATCGGCAGGGCCGAGACAAAATTGCCGATCGGCAGCAGGCCCTTCTGCAGGAAGGGCGAGCGGTCGACCAGGATGGCGACGGCAAAGCCGAGGCCGCAGCCGAGCGCATAACCGGTGATCACCGATTTCAGGAAGGTCTGCTGGAAGTCGGCCCACAGCGTCGGCACCGAGGTGATGAGCCGCGCCCAGATCATCGACGGTGCCGGCAGCAGGATCGAGGGGATGTTGAAGCCGTGCACCAGGCATTCCCAGATCACCAGCAGCGTCGTCCCGAAGATCAGTGGCACGGCAATGTTGACGATGCGGCGCACCGTGCGGTCCTTGAAAGTCCGGCGGACCAGCCATTCGTTGAGGCCCCAGGCGGACAGCCAGAAGACGAGGGCGAAGACGAGATAGCCGTTCATGGCTTGACCCCCATGCGCGCGAGCACCCGGGCGTGGGCGATGCCGACGATCGAGACCAGTATGGCGGCGAGGCCGGCGGCCATGAACAGCGCCGCCCAGATCTGGATGGTCTGGCCGTAATAGGAGCCGGAGAGCAGCCGCGCGCCGAGGCCGGCAATGGCGCCGGTCGGCAGTTCGGCGACGATCGCGCCGAGCAGCGAGATGGCGATCGCCACCTTGAGCGAGGTGAACAGGTAGGGCATCGAGGCCGGCCAGCGCAGCTTCCAGAAGGTCTGGGAGGGGCTCGCATGATAGGTGTGCATCAGGTCGAGCAGGATGGTGTCAGGGCTTCGAAGTCCCTTCACCATGCCGACGACGATCGGGAAGAAGGACAGGTAGGTCGAGATCAGCGCCTTGGGCAGGATGCCCGATATGCCGACCGAGTTCAGGACGACGATGACCATTGGCGCGATCGCCAGGATCGGAATGGTCTGGCTGGCGATCACCCAGGGCATCAGCGACCGGTCCATGGCCCGGTTGTGCACGATGCCGACAGCAAGCAGGATGCCGAGCACGGTGCCGATGACGAAGCCGAGCAGGGTCGCCGACAGCGTGACGCCGGCATGGTAGACGAGGCTGCGCTTGGAGGTGACCGCCTTGTTGACCGTGGTGTCCCACAGTTCGACGAAGATCTGGTGCGGGGCGGGCAGGACCGGCCGCTCCTGGGCAAAGGTGCGCTCGACCACCTGGGAAAAGGTGATCTCTTCGCCCGCCCGGGCCGCCTGGTCACGCACGAAGGGCGCGTTGAGGTAGACGACGAAGATGTGCCAGACGACGAGGATGGCGAAGACGACGGTGAGGATCGGCAGGACGCGGTCGCGGAGGAGGGAGGGGGAGGTCATGGACGGCCTCCCATCTTGAGGTTTGCACCCCCCTCTGCCCTGCCGGGCATCTCCCCCTCAAGGGGGGAGATCCAGGTGCGGACGACGCTTGCCCTTTCTCTGGCGTGGCTGATGATGGTCGAACGGAAACCGTCTGCTCCCGATCTCCCTCCTTGAGGGGGAGATGTCACGAAGTGACAGAGGGGGGTAGCGCTCTCTGCCACGTGGAAGCTTCCAGTGCCCCTCATCCGCCTGCCGGCACCTTCTCCCCGTCTTGACCGGGAGAAGGGACGGGTGGCACGGCCTTGGCCGTCCCCTCTCCCCGCGCGCGGGGGGAGGGTCAGGGTGAGGGGCATCTTCATGGCGTGGAAGAGGGAAACACTATTCCTCATAGCTATGCCCCGCCTTCAGGCCCTCGCGGACGCGGTGGGCGATTGCGAGGAATTCCGGGGTCTCGCGGATATCGAGCGGGCGCTCCCTGGGCAGGGTCGATTCGATGATGTCGGTGACGCGGCCGGGGCGGGGGCTCATGACGACAATCTTGGTCGACAGATAGACCGCTTCGGGAATGGAGTGGGTGACGAAGCAGATCGTCTTGTCGGTGCGGTTCCAGAGTTTCAGCAGTTCGGAGTTCAGGTGGTCGCGGACGATCTCGTCGAGTGCGCCGAAGGGCTCGTCCATCAACAGCAGGTCGGCGTCGAAGGCGAGCGCGCGGGCGATCGAGGCGCGCTGCTGCATGCCGCCCGACAGCTGCCAGGGGAATTTCTTGCCGAAACCGGTGAGGTTGACCAGCTCCAGCGTCTGCTCGACCCGCTTGTTCTGCTCTTCCTTGGAAAAACCCATGATCTCGAGCGGCAGGGCGATGTTCTTCTCGATCGTGCGCCAGGGATAGAGCGCCGCCGCCTGGAAGACATAGCCGTAGGAACGGTCCTTGCGGGCGTTCTCCGGCGTCATGCCGTTGACGGTGATCGTGCCCGAGGTGTGTTTCTCCAGATCGGCGATGACCCGCAGGAAGGTGGTCTTGCCGCAGCCGGAGGGGCCGATGAAGGAGACGAAGTCGCCCTTCTTCACCTCGAGATCGACATTGGACAGCGCATGGACCGGCCCGTCCCCCGTCTGGAAGGTGAGACAGAGGTCCTTGGCGGACACGACGGAAAAGGGAGCGGTCATCGACGGGAACCTATGGGCTTTCTTGCAAAGGCGCCAAGCCTCTTGCACACTATCAATACATGGCAGGCACGGGCCGGCCTATCGGACTTTGCGGGAATTTCGGAGCTCATGGAGGAGTGCCAGCATGGATACGTCATTCAAACCCACCTGCCGGATCGTTCGGCCCGAAAGCACGTATGACGGTAAGCAGGGCCTGAGCTATTTCGCCGGCATTTCGGCCGAAACGGTCGGCTCGAAGGCCATCTGCATGCATCTTCTGACCATGCCGCCGGGCGCGAGGGCCAAGGCCCATCTGCACGAGCACCACGAGACGGCGATCTACTGCCTGTCGGGCCAGGCGCACACCTGGTACGGCGACCGGCTGGAAAACCATGTGATCCTGCATGCCGGCGAACTGATGTACATCCCGGCCGGCGTGCCGCACCTGCCGGCGAACCTCTCCAACGCGCCCTGCACGGCGCTGATCGCGCGGACAGATCCCAACGAGCAGGAAAGCGTCGTGCTTCTGCCGGAACTGGACGGACTGGTGGAGGTTTGAGGCTTCCCTTCTCGCCGGCGGGGAGACGGTGGCCCGCAGGGCTGGATGAGGGATAGCGCAGCTCATAAGGTCCAGCGCACTTGGCCCCCTCATCGCCTCGCTGCGCTCGGCACTTCTCCTCGCTGGGGAGAAGAGGGTTTCGGCTGTGGGCGCTCTACCCCACTCTGTCCTGCCGGACATCTCCCCCTCAAGGGGGGAGATCGGACCACGCGAATGTTCTGCCGGAACGTGACGTTCCAGTGGGGAGATGTTGCTCTGTGCAGTCTGTCCTAGCCGAGCGGCCAGCCCCATCCGATCTCCCCCCTTGAGGGGGAGATGCCCGGCAGGGCAGAGGGGGGTGGCTTCAAGCACTGCGGCCATCTCTACCGTCACACCCCCGTCGCCGGAATGCCTGACCGCTCGACCTTGCGCGGGGCGACCAGTTCCTTCCAGGTCGACAGCGCCTTGTTGACCGCCGTGAAGGGCTCTCGGCTGACGAACTGGCCGTGGCCCTCCTCGGTCTTCACCGTCGCTTCCTCGATCACCACCTTGCCGCGCGAAAGGGTGAAGCGCGGCAGGCCGGTCACCTGCTTGCCCTCGAACACGTTGTAGTCGATCGCCGACTGCTGGCTCTTGGCCGAAATCGTCTTGGAGCGCTTGGGGTCCCAGACGACGAGGTCGGCATCGGCGCCGACGAGGACCGCACCCTTCTTCGGATAGATGTTGAGGATCTTGGCGATATTGGTCGAGGTGACGGCGACGAACTCGTTCATCGTCAGGCGGCCGGTCGCCACCCCATAGGTCCACAGCATCGGCATGCGGTCTTCCAGACCGCCGGTGCCGTTGGGGATCTTGGCGAAGTTGCCGACGCCGAAACGCTTCTGCTCGGTGGTGAAGGCGCAGTGGTCAGTTGCGACGCAGGAGAGCGAGCCCGACTGCAGGCCGGCCCACAGACTGTCCTGGTGCTGCTTGTTGCGGAAGGGGGGCGACATGACGCGGCGGGCGGCGTGGTCCCAGTCCTTGTCGAAATATTCGCTTTCGTCGAGCGTCAGGTGCTGGATCAGCGGCTCGCCGTAGACGCGCATGCCCTTCTGGCGGGCGCGGCGGATGGCTTCATGGGCCTGTTCGCACGACGTGTGCACGACATAGAGCGGCACGCCCGCCATGTCGGCCAGCATGATGGCGCGGTTGGTCGCCTCGCCTTCGACTTCGGCGGGGCGGGAATAGGCATGCGCCTCCGGGCCGTTATTGCCTTCTGCGAGCAGCTTTGCGGTCATCGCCGCCACCACGTCGCCGTTTTCGGCATGCACGAGCGGCAGCGCGCCCAGTTCGGCGCAGCGCGAGAACGAGGCGAACATCTCGTCGTCGTTCACCATCAGCGCGCCCTTATAGGCCATGAAGTGCTTGAAGGTGTTGATGCCCTTGTCCTGGACAATCGTCTTCATCTCGTTGAAGACGCGTTCGTTCCAGCCGGTGATCGCCATGTGGAAGGAGTAGTCGGCATTGGCGCGGCTGGTCTTGTTGTGCCACATCTGCAGCGCGTCGAGCAGCGACTGGTCGGGGGCCGGCAGACAGAAGTCGACCACCATGGTGGTGCCGCCGGCAAGGCCCGCGCGCGTGCCGCTTTCGAAGTCGTCGGCGGAATAGGTGCCCATGAAGGGCATTTCGAGATGCACATGCGGGTCGATGCCGCCCGGCATGACATAACAGCCGGCGGCGTCCAGCGTTTCGTCGCCCGAAAGGTTCGGCCCGATCTCGACGATCACCCCGCCCTCGATCTTGATGTCCGCCTTGTAGGTGAGATCGGCGGTGACGATGGTTCCGCCCTTGATGACTGTGCTCATGTCGTTTCACCCCGTGTCTTGTGCGCTATTGTGATGATTTCGATGCGTGGCGAGGGATCGCTCGCCTTCGGCGCCCCCTCATCCGGCGCTACGCGCCACCTTCTCCCCGCTGGGGAGAAGAGGTCACGCCGGCGTTGTCGCCGCCCTTTGTCGAGGCCCAGGATTTCCGTCACTGCAACTGTCGCTGGGAACGGCGAGGTCGCCACATCCTTCCTCTTCTCCCCAGCGGGGAGAAGGTGGCCCGAAGGGCCGGATGAGGGGGCGCGAAGCGAGCACTGTTGCGGCATGACGATCACCGGTTCTCCCGTTTCGCTGGCGAGAAGCGGATGGTCTCGCATGCATCCACGATCTGGCCCTCCAGCACCGCCAGAATAGTCTCCAGAACCGCTCGCCGCTCCTTGAGCACTTCGTCGTTCCAGAACCGCAGAACCAAATAGCCGTTGTCGTTGAACCAGCCGGTGCGCACGTCGTCCGCCATGCTTTCGGCATGCTGGCTGCCGTCGAGTTCGACGATCAGATGCCATTCCCGGCAGACGAAATCGGCGACATAGGCACCGAGCGGGACTTGTCGGGAGAACTTGTGGCCGTTCAGTTGCCGGTTGCGAAGATCGCTCCAGAGGCGAAACTCGGCCTCCGTTTCGTTCTGCCGCAGTGAGCGCGCCTGATCCGTCTTGCCGGGGCGCCGCTTGGTAATGTCCGGTTGATCGCCTGCCATGTGGGTGCCCCCCTCATCCGGCGCTACGCGCCACCTTCTCCCCGTTGGGGAGAAGAGGTCACGCCGATGCCGTCCGCTCCATGCCTCTAAGCCAAACAGTGGCGTCGCCGACCCGGTTGGAGGAGATGGCGAGGTCGCCACAGACACCCTCTTCTCCCCAACGGGGAGAAGGTGGCCCGAAGGGCCGGATGAGGGGGCGCCGCAGGCGGGTGACATCACGCCACAATCTCCGCCGTCTCCAGCACGGCCTGCAGCAGCACGTCGCAGCCGGCGGTGGCCCAGTCCTTGGAGATGTCTTCCGCTTCATTGTGCGACAGGCCGCCGACGCAGGGGCACATTATCATGGTGGCGGGGGCGACCTTGGCGGCCCAGCAGGCGTCGTGGCCGGCGCCGGAGATCAGGTTCATGTGGCTGTAGCCGAGCCGCTCGGCAGCGCTGCGCACCGTCTCCACCAGCTTCGGGTCGAAGGTGACCGGGTCGAAATGGCCGACGGCCTCGACCGAACAGCCGACGCCGAGCGTTTCGCAGATCGCGGCCGCTTCCTTCTCGATGCGGGCGCGCATGGCGTTCAGCTTGGCGAGATCCGGCGTGCGGATGTCGACGGTGAAGATCACGGTGCCGGGCAGCACGTTGCGGGAATTGGGCGAGAACTTCACCTGGCCGACGCCGCCGACCGCACCCGGCTGGTTGTCCATGGCGACGGCTTGCACCATTTCCATGATGCGGGCCATCGCAAGGCCGGCATTGACGCGCAGGTTCATCGGCGTCGAGCCGGTATGGGCTTCGCGGCCGGTCAGCGTGAATTCCAGCCACCACAGGCCCTGACAGTGGGTGACGACGCCGATCTGCTTTTCCTCGGCTTCGAGGATCGGGCCCTGCTCGATGTGATATTCGTAGTAGGCGTGCATCTGCCTGGCGCCGACCTCCTCGTCGCCGAGCCAGCCGATGCGCTTCAGCTCGTCGCCATAGGTCTTGCCGTCGGGATCCTGGCGGGCATAGGCATAGTCGAGCGAATGGATGCCGGCAAAGACGCCCGAGGCGAGCATGGCCGGCGCAAAGCGCGCGCCTTCCTCGTTGGCCCAGTTGGTGACGACGATCGGGTGCTTCGTCCGTATGCCGAGATCGTTCATCGAGCGGACGATTTCGAGCGCGGCCAGGACGCCGAGCACGCCGTCATACTTGCCGCCGGTCGGCTGGGTGTCGAGATGCGAGCCGACATAGACCGGCAGGGCGTCGGGATCGGTGCCGGGACGGGTCATGAACATGGTGCCCATCTTGTCGACGCCCATGGTCATGCCGGCCTCTTCGCACCATGTCTGGAAGAGCTTGCGGCCCGCGGCGTCGGCGTCGGTCAGGGTCTGGCGATTGTTGCCGCCGGCAATGCCGGGGCCGATCTTCGCCATGTCCATCAGCGAATCCCAAAGGCGGTCGCCATTCACGCGCAAGTTCACGCCGGGTTGAGCCGTCATGCCAGTATCCTCACCTGTTTTCGAGGGGCCATGCAAACCGCATGCCCCGTAATTCCCCTTGTCGCCGACAGCCGATGTTTTTTGTTTCTCTGGCTGGCGAAATGGCCGGTTGCCTTTGTTTGACAACTGACCAATAATTTGACCGACTGGTAAACATTACAACTTCCGACGCGGCACTCAAGACGGAAAACGCGAAAAATCACGACAAAATAGCGGGCATCTGCCTGAAAAAGGTGCACGGGTAAAATTGTGAAAGATCAAGCTTTTAGGCTTGGTCGCGGGGCGGAGCGGGCAGCGCATGGCGATACCGAGAGCGGCACAGACACAGAGGCGAACGCGGATCCAGGAAGAGAAGGAGGAGCTCATCCTCGAAGCGGCGCTCGACGTCTTTTCGCTCAGGGGTTTCCGCGGCTCGACCATCGACCAGATCGCCGAAGTCGCCGGCATGTCGAAGCCGAACCTGCTCTACTATTTCCGCACCAAGGAGGGCATGCACCGGGCACTGATCGACCGGGTGCTGGAAAACTGGCTCGAGCCGCTGAGGGCCTTCGACGCCGAGGGCGACCCGGAAGAGGAGATCCGCTCCTATATCCGCCGCAAGCTCGAGATGGCGCGCGACTTTCCGCGCGAAAGCCGGCTGTTCGCCAACGAGATCCTGCAGGGCGCGCCGCATATCGAGGACATGCTGAAGGGGCAGTTGAAGGAACTGGTCGACGAGAAGGTCGAGGTCATCCGTGCCTGGGTCCGGGCCGGCAAGGTCTACGACTGCGATCCCTATCACCTGATCTTCTCGATCTGGTCGACCACGCAGCATTATGCCGATTTCGACGTGCAGGTGCAGGCGGTGCTCGGCGAGGGCGAGAGAAGCACGTCGCGTTTCGAGGATGCGGCGCGCTACCTGGAAGGACTCTTCGTGCGCGGCCTCATTCCGAAAAAGACCGACGGCGCCTGATCAGTCCGGCAGCAGTGCCATCACCAGCAGGCCGCAGGCCGTGACGAGCGCACCCAGGAAGACCGAAGCCGAGGCCCATCCGTGGCCGATCAGCCCTTCGATGACGATGATGAAGGTCGGTGTCAGATAACCGTAGGCGAGAACCTTAGGAGCGGGAAGGCGCATCGAGGCATATTGCAGAAGGAAGAAGGTCACGGCCGTGGCGATGACCGAAAGATAGAGAACGGCGATCCAGACGATCGGCGGCAGGGTCAGGAAGTTCACTGCGACCAGGCGGGGTGCAGCCGGAACGAGGATGAAGCCGAAGGTCGCGACCGCCGCCCAGAAGACGAAGGCGAGCGGCGCTTCCTTGCGGTTGAAGAGCCTCAACAGCGGCACATAGGCGGCATGGCAGAGCACGCCGACGAAATAGATCATCTCGCCGCGGCCGATGTCGAAGGCGAGGAGGGCGCTGACATCGCCGCGAAAGATCACCCAGACGGCGCCGGTCGCGGCAATCAGCAGGCTGACGAGCACACCCGGACGGGTGTGCTGGCGCATCAGGAACCAGGCGAAGACGGCGCTCAGCAGCGGCATCAGCGTGAAGATCGCTCCGGTCGCCACCGGCTTGGTGAATTGAAGGGCGATGAACATGGTCGTCATGTAGACCGCCATCAAAAGGCCGAGCACGCCGAAACGCCAGGGCTCCCTCGGCAGCGCCAGAGAGACACCCAGCTTCAGGCAGAGCAGGCCGATCAACGCGACCGTCAGCGCATAGCGCAGCGCTTGCAGCGCGATCGGGTCGATCAGCTGGGTGGCGATGCCGCCGAAGGAAAAAGAGCCGGAAACGAGCAGGGAAAACAGCAGCACCGCGAGGTGAGCCTTCAGCTTCTCCCGTCCCATGGCGTGGATATTGTGGCGGCCGCGGGCGGCATGTGGCTGGGTCAAGGCAGGCATCGGATCGGGTGGCGGGCCGGTAGGGCCGGGGCCAGTTGTCTATCACGGCGGCGGCGGCGAAGGAAAGGCCGCATGGACGGAGGTCCTGCGCGTGGCAGAGGTCAGGCGGTCTCCACCGCCTTCTGCTTCATCCATGACCGGCCGCGGGCGAATTCGACGAAGGCGCTGCCGTCCATCGGCCGGGCCAAGGCATAGCCCTGCAGGGTCTGGCAGCCGAGATCGCGCAGGATCTCTGCGTGGTGCATGGTCTCGACGCCTTCCGCGACGATCTCGATGCCGAGCGAGCGGCCGATATCGACGATCGAGCTGATCAGCCGGCGCTGGGCCGAGGAGGAGATGATCGGCGCCGTCAGCTGGCGATCGATCTTCAGACGGCGGGGCGACAGCTTGAGCAGGCTGAGGATCGAGGCATAACCGGTGCCGAAATCGTCGATCTCGATGTCGATGCCGTAGGCCTTGATGCGTTCGATGCTGCTGGTGACGGCCGCGCCCTTGTCGTCGAAGGAGATCGATTCCAGAAGCTCGAAGGACAGGCTGCCGGGCACGAGATCGAGCTGGTCGAGCCGCTGGAGCAGGCTTTCGTCGAACAGCCGCTGGGCGGAGATGTTGACCGAGACCCTGCCGATAGACAGATCATTGGCCAGCCAGCGGGTGCGCTGGAGCAGGGCCTGGTCGAGGATGGCCGCGTCGATCTGCGACACGACATTGAGGCTTTCGGCGATCTTCAGGAAGCGGTCCGGGCCGAGAATTCCCTCGTCCGGATGGTCCCACCGGGCGAGCGCCTCGACGCCGTTGATCTCCAGCGTGTTGGCGTCGAACTGCGGCTGGAAATAGGCGATGAAGTCGTTCTGCTCCAGCGAGCGGAGAATGGCGTCGGCGGTTTTCTTGGTGTTGATCGTCAGTGATTTCAGGTGGTCGGTATAGCGCTCGACGCGGTTCCTGCCATGGCGCTTGGCCTCGTAGAGGGCGATGTCGGCATTGACCAGCAGCTGCTCGGCCCGGACGTCGCCCTTCTCGCGCATGGCGATGCCGATGGAGGCGCCGACGCGGCATTCGTGGCCGGCATAGGTGATCGGCGTGTTGACGGCATCGATCAGCCGGCGGGCGAGGTCGCCATATTCGCTGTCGGTCATGGTGTCGGCGCAGACGACGACGAATTCGTCGCCGCCGATGCGGGCGACGAAGTCTTCGATGCGGGTGTTTTCGCGCAGCTTGCCGGCGACGTGGCGCAGAATCGCGTCCCCGGCGCCATGGCCAAGCGTATCGTTGATGTCCTTGAACCGGTCGAGGTCGATATGCAGCACGGTCGCGCTGGCATCCGTCGCTGCCTCCGCGTCGAGCCGCATCAGGTGCTGGTCGAGATAGCGGCGGTTGGGCAGGTTGGTCAGCGCATCATGCAGCGAATTGTGCTCCATGTGCTGGCGGGCTTCTTCGAGCTCCAGGTTCTGCAGCTCGGCCTGCAGCTTTGCTTCGCGCAGTTCCTGCTGCAGCCGGACGTCGGCGGTGACGTTCCAGTTGACGCCGACGAGCTTCTTGCGGAAACGGCTGTCGCGATAGGTCGTGCCATAGGCGCGGATATGGCGCACCTCGCCATTGGCCGTCATGACGCGGAATTCGGTGACATAGTCCTTGCCGGTTTCGAGGGCCCTGGCAAAGACGCGTTCGGCTTCCTCGAGATCGTCGGGATGCAGCGCATTGCGCCAGGTCTCGTAGGTGTAGACGCCGTCTCTCTGCACGCCGTAAAGCTGCTGCATGCGGGCGTCCCAATGCAGCTGGCCGCTGCCGACGTCGAGTTCCCAGACGCCGATGCGCGAGGCTTCGAGCGCGATCTCCAGCCGGTGGGAGATGGCCCGCAGTTCCTCCTCGCGCTGGCGCAGGGCTGCGATGTGGGACTGGCGCTCGCTGAGCAGCCGGGCGATCCAGGCCACGGGGGCGACGATCATGGCGCCCACCACAAGCATCAAGAAGCGCGAGATCCACAGATCCGGCGCCGGCTGGTTCCAGCCGCCCTTGGGCGTCGCGACGATTTCCCAGCTCTCGTTGCCGAAATTGATCGGCATGCCGACCGGGCTGTCTGCGAAGATCGCCGGATTACCGTAAAAGGGTTTGCCGAGCTTGCCGTCCTTGATCCTGCTGGCGATCGCCACGTCGATGCCGAGGCCTTCCGCATCGAGGCCGCCATAGGCGTAGAGCTTGTCGAGATCGATGACCGCGGCCACCAGACCCCAGAAGTCGCGCCCGCCCTTGCTCTTGCCGACGACGACCGGGTAGCGGGCGATGAGGCCGCGGCCGCCCTGCACGAGGTCGACCGGCCCGGTCACCACGAGTTGGCCGGATTCCTGCACCAGCAGCGCGGCCTTCCGCTGCGCTTCGCTGGTGCGATAGTCGAAGCCGATCAGCCGTTCATTGCCGGTGAGCGGATAGGCCATGCGGATGACGAGATCGGGCGCGGCGGCGAGATTGCGGAGCTGGTGGGGCGTGTCGAAAATCCGGCGCGCCAGGGCGGAAAAGCGTGCCTGGTCTATCTTCGGTTCCGTCTCGACGACGGCGACCATGCCCTGCACCAGCTGGATATTGGCGTTGATGCCGCCCTCCAGGCGGGCGCGGATGAGCCCCAATTGCTCGGCGACCCCGTTGCGCAGGTTTTCCTGGTGCAGGCGGTTCTTCTGATGGTCGGCATAGAGAAGCGCGATCGCCACGGCGGCAACGACGATGACGGCGGGAATATAATACTGGAGAGCCGCGCTCAGCGAACCCCAACCTCTTTTCCCGCTGCCCCTGTCCATGCCTTCGGTCCCCATTCAGCGAGCCTTAGCAATCTTTGGTTGTGTTTCGGCCCGCTCTAAATGAGGAGATTTTCATGAAACCCTTGAAATTTGTTGAATCGCCCGGCTGAAATCTTGCCCGGCCGGGCCGGCGGCCGGTCTATCCGAGTAAAGCCGAAGAAAAAGACCCCCTTTCGGGGGTCTGATCCATTCGGGGAAGGAACTCGTTATTCTGCGGCCTGCATGGCCATTGGATTGTTAGGGTGCGTCGTCCAGTTTGCATAGTTGGGATCGACCGGCTTGCCGGTGCGCTGGTCGAGCGTTCCGGCGTCGAGGCCGACCATGGTGATGCAGTTCTCGACCGGACAGACGTTGACGCAAAGGTTGCAGCCGACGCATTCGTCTTCCATCACCTCGAAGTGGCGCAGGCCGTTGACCTCCGCCGTGATCGCCTGGTGCGAGGTATCCTCGCAGGCGATGTGACAGCGGCCGCACTTGATGCAGGCATCCTGGTCGATGCGGGCCTTGGCGATGTAGTTGAGGTTGAGATACTGCCAGTCGGTGACGTTCGGCACGGCGCGGCCGGTGATGTCGTCGAGGCTGCGATGGCCCTTGGCATCCATCCAGTCGGAAAGACCCGTTATCATCTCCTCGACGATCTTGAAGCCGTAGGTCATGGCGGCGGTGCAGACTTGCACATTGCCGGCGCCGAGCACCAGGAACTCGGCGGCATCGCGCCAGGTCGTCACGCCGCCGATGCCGGAGATCGGCAGACCGTAGGTTTCCGGATCGCGGGCGATCTCGGCCACCATGTTGAGGGCGATCGGCTTGACCGCCGGACCACAATAGCCGCCATGCGTGCCCTTGCCGCCGACCGAAGGATTGGGGGCGAAGTTGTCGAGGTCGACCGAGACGATCGAATTGATCGTGTTGATCAGCGACACGGCGTCGGTGCCGCCGGCCTTCGCCGCGCGGGCCGGCTTCCGGATGTCGGCGATGTTCGGCGTCAGCTTGGTGATGACCGGCATGCGGGTATACTGCTTGCACCAGCGCACGACCATTTCGATATATTCCGGCACCTGGCCGACCGCGGCGCCCATGCCGCGCTCGGACATGCCGTGCGGACAGCCGAAATTGAGTTCGATGCCGTCGGCGCCGGTCTCCTCGACGAGCGGCAGGATCGCCTTCCACTCTTCCTCGACGCAAGGCACCATGATCGAGGCGACGAGCGCCCGGTCCGGCCAGTTCATCTTGACCTGCTTCATTTCCTGGAGATTGACCTGAAGCGGGCGGTCGGTGATCAGCTCGATGTTGTTCAGCCCAAGAAGACGGCGGTCGGCGCCCCAGATCGCGCCGTAGCGCGGGCCATTGACGTTGACGACCGGCGGACCTTCCGACCCCAGCGTCTTCCACACCACGCCGCCCCAGCCCGCCTTGAAGGCGCGTTCGACATTGTAGGCCTTGTCGGTCGGCGGCGCAGACGCGAGCCAGAAGGGGTTCGGCGATTTGATGCCAACGAAATTGTTCCTGATATCAGCCATGGTTTCGTTCCTCTCGATCCCGGGTCAAGCGACAGCACTTGCTCCCGCCGCTTGCACGGCGAGAGAACGATTGATGGATTCGGCCGCATCGCGGCCCATGGCGACGGCGGAAACGGTGAGGTCCTGGCCGCCGAAGGCGCAGTCGCCGCCGGCCCATACGCCCGGAACGGAGGTCCGGCCCTCGCCGTCGACGGCGATCTTCCCGGCCTGCAGTTGGAACTGCTCCACGCCCATGAGGTCGATCTTCTGGCCGATGGCGACGAGGATCTGGTCCGCCTTGATCTCGGCGGTATGGCCGGTGCCCTTCATGATGCCGTTCTCGACATGGGTATATTCGAGCGTAATCGCCGAGACGTGGCCGTGGTGGTGCGCCACTTCCTTCGGCTGCAGCCAATGGCGGATGTGCACGCCCCTGGAAGCGGCGAGGTTCTGCTCGAACTCGGAGGCGTTCATGTGCTCCTTGCCGCGGCGGTAGCAGATGGTGACGTTTTCGGCGCCGAGCAGCTTGGCCTGGATGGCGGCATCGATAGCGGTCATGCCGCCGCCGATCACGACCACGTCGCGGCCGACCGGGACGTCGCCCTTGCTGCCTGCCTCGCGCAGATTGGCGATGAACTCGACCGCGTCCATCACGCCGTTGATATGGGCGCCGGGAATGTTGAGCGCATTGACATTGCCAAGGCCGGTTCCGAGGAAGACGGCGTCGTGCTTGGCCTGGAGGTCGGCGAGGGTGAAGTCGCGGCCGAGCATCTGGCCGTCAAGCACGTCGATATTGCCGAGCGACAGGATGTAGTCGACTTCCCGCTGGGCGAAGTCGTTGGTCGTCTTGTAGGCGGCGATGCCGTATTCGTTGAGGCCGCCGGCCTTTTCGCGGTGATCGTAGATCGTCACGCGGTGGCCGTGCATGGCGAGCCGGTGGGCGCAGGCGAGGCCGGCCGGACCGGCGCCGACGACAGCGACCGATTTGTCGGTCGACGCGGCCGGCGTGTAGAACTGGCGGCCCTGCTCGATGGCGATGTCGGTCGCGTAGCGCTGCAGCCGGCCGATTTCCACCGGCCGCTCCTCCGCGGTGTTGCGCACGCAAGCTTCCTCGCAGAGCGTCTCGGTCGGACAGACGCGGGCGCACATGCCGCCGAGAATGTTCTGGTCGAAGATGGTCTTGGCGGAGCCGATCGGATTGCCGGTCTGGATCTGGCGGATGAACAGCGGAATGTCGATCGAGGTGGGACAGGCCGTCATGCACGGCGCGTCATGGCAGAAGTAGCAGCGGTCCGAGGCCACCAGCGCCTCATGCTCGTCGAGGCGCGGATGCAGATCAGAGAAATTCTTCACGTATTCGGCAGCGTCAAGCCGCCCGGCCTTGAGGCCCGGTTCCAGTCGTCGCATCGAAGTTCCCTCTTTTTTATGGTGCGATTGACGACAGGCTAACCCAGGAAAAAAAATTTATCAAACGGTAAAATTTCGCTCCGGCAGATGCCCAAAACCTAGGCAGGACAGGGGCTCTAGCCCTCCAGCCGGTCCTGCTCGCGCTCGCGGTAGGCCTTGGGCGGCACGCCGGCATTGTGGGTGAAGAAGCGGCTGAAATAGGCCTGGTCGTCGAAGCCGAGCCGGCTGGCGATCTGCTGGATCGACAGCGCGCTGAACACGAGGTCGCGCTTGGCCTCGAGGACGATGCGTTCGGCGATCATGCGGCTCACCGGCTTGCCGGCGATGGCGCGGGTGATGCGGTTGAGATGGGTCGCGGATATACCCAGTTGCGCCGCATAATGATCGACCGGCCGCCGGATGCGGAAGCTCTCGCCGATCATGTCCGTGAGCCGGGCGAAACGCTCCCGGTCGCGATCGGCCTCGCGTCGCTGCCGTTCCGCGCCGCTCATGCGCATGGTCAGGAGAAGGGCGGTCGTCAGCAGGGTTTCGACCAGCGTCGCCGGCCGTGCCGCACCTTCGACGATCTCGCGCTCGGCCCGGTCGAGGGTTTCGCCGAGATAGGCCGTGTCTCCGTGATCGGCCGGCAGGCGGGTGAGGCTCGGACGCGCGAGCCATTCGGCAAGCCCCGCATGGCCCGGAAGATCCGCCGGGAAGCGTCGCGATACCAGCGTGATCACCGCACCGTCCACGTCCCTGGAGAAGCGAAAGCCGTGGTCGTGGCGCTCCGGCATGACGATCACCGTGAGCGGCCCGAAGGCCTGCCAGCGGCCGTCGACCAGCGCCTCGCCCTGGCCGGCGCGAATGTGCAGAATCTGAAACAGTCGCTCATGGCGGTGCGGCCGGATCTCCCAGCTGTGCTGCGAGCTGCGGCTGAAGATCGTTTCCGCATGGGCCCAGAACTCCGTGTGTTCCGTCGGCTTCTCGCCATACAGGCTGTAGATCGGCACCGGCCTCGCCACGTCTCGGTCTCCGCTTCATGTCCGAATTGTCCAAGAATGTGCCGGAATCTTCCATTGCCGGCAAGGCGTCGCGGCTTATCATTCCTCAAGAACGGGAGGAGAAGTTCATGCGCACCCAGGTCGCCATCATCGGCTCCGGGCCTTCGGGCCTTTTGCTCGGCCAGCTGCTCACCAGGGCCGGCATCGACAACGTCATCGTCGATCGCGTCGATCGCGACTATATCCTCGGCCGCATCCGGGCCGGCGTGCTCGAGGCGGGGGCCGTCGGCATGATGGACCGGGCGGGGGCCGGGGCGCGCATGCACAAGGAAGGGCTCGTCCATGACGGCTTCGCCCTGTCCTTCTCCGGGCGTCGTCATCGCATCGACCTCAAGGGTCTCACCGGCACTTCGGTCATGGTCTACGGCCAGACGGAACTGACACGCGACCTGATGGACCACCGCGAGGCCGACGGCGCCACGACGATCTACGACGCGGCCCATGTCACGCCGCATGATTTCGACGGGCAGAGCCCGTATCTCACCTATGAGAAGGACGGCGCAACCCACCGCATCGACTGCGATTTCATCGCTGGCTGCGACGGCTATCACGGCCCGAGCCGCGCGGCGGTCGAGGGCAGGGGGCTGAAGACCTACGAGAAGGTCTATCCGTTCGGCTGGCTTGGCCTTTTGGCCGACGTGCCGCCGGTCGATCACGAACTGATCTATGCCAACCATACGCGCGGCTTTGCGCTCTGTTCGCAGCGTTCGCGCACCCGTTCGCGCTATTACGTGCAGGTGCCGCTGTCGGACACGGTCGAGCAATGGTCGGACGACGCCTTCTGGGACGAGATCCGCCGCCGCCTGCCGGCCGAGGTGGCGGAAGCCATGGTCACCGGCCCGTCGATCGAAAAGTCGATCGCGCCGCTGCGTTCCTTCGTCGCCGAGCCGTTGCGCTTCGGCCGGTTGTTCCTCGTCGGGGATGCCGGCCATATCGTGCCGGCGACCGGCGCCAAGGGCCTCAATCTGGCGGCGTCCGACGTGCACCACCTGTTCGAGGGCCTGCAGGAATTCTACGGCGACCGTTCTTTGGCCGGCATCGAAGCCTATTCGGGCCGCGCCCTGTCGCGCATCTGGAAGGCCGAGCGCTTTTCCTGGTCGATGACCATGCTGCTCCATCGCTTCCCGGACGAGGGCGATTTCGGCCAGAAGGTGCAGGAGGCCGAACTCGACTATCTGTCCCACTCGACGGCCGCCCAGACCGCAATGGCGGAAAACTATGTCGGTCTGCCCTATTAGCACGACAGTCGAACGTCCCACTCCTGCGCATCAGGCAGGCTGCCGAGTGCGGCCGTAATTGCGTTGCGTCAAAATATGATGCGAATTGTCATGTTTTAATCTTTACTGTAAAAATCAAGTTTACTAAGGTCCGGACTCACAAGACGGGAAAGCCGTGCCCCAGGTGGCGGCGAGATTTGAGGAACGGACATGGCGAAGAAGGGCAAGAAGCAGGCGGCGCAAAAGCTGGCGGCCAAGACGGAGCAGGGCGCCGGCGCGCCTGCTGCAAAGGCCGCGCTCAGCGTCCGCAGCTTCCTTTATGTCGGAGGGCGCGACTGCCAGGTGGCGCACCTGCGCCAGATCGCCAGCAATCACGGCGCGGAACTCATTCACCATGACGGCGGTTTGAGGGAAGCGGTGTCGCGCATCGATACCGTGCTGCCTTCGGTCGACTGCGTCTTCTGCCCCATCGACTGTATCAGCCATGACGCGTGTCTGAGGGTGAAGAGCGGCTGCAAGAAATTCGGCAAGACCTTCATTCCCCTGCGCAATGGCTCGAAGTCCAGCCTGGAGCGGGCTTTGCAGACCCTGAATGAGAGGAACGACAATTCATGACCGGCGATGATTTCGACCCCACCCTGCTGATCGGCCTGCACAAGCTGGCGGAGCATAATTGCGAGGGTCTGGTACCGGTCCTGCACGAGCGGCTGGCGGACGTCAGGGCCGTTCGGCAACACACCGCAGAAATCGTACCCCTGCCGGGCTTGCATCAGCGGCCCCCCACACCCATGTCTTGCCGGTTGCCGTATGGCGATGCCAAAATCATCAACTTTCCTGCACCGAAATGGCAGCGGAATGCCTTACGCAAGAACGGGTAGCACCGAGGTTAGCGGCGGCGCAGGACCTTTCAAGGACGGACTGCATGAACGCGATCAACCCCGTGGATCTTGGTGGCGTCGACGTCACGCCGATCCTTCCGTCGCTCAACTTCTCCCAGACCCGTGATTTTTATGTCGATGCGCTCGGCTTCGAACAGCAGCCGGCCGCCTGTGAAGAATACCTCGTGCTGAGACGGGGCCGGATGGTCCTGCATTTCTGGAACTGCGCCGACCCGCACATGGCCGTCAACAGCTCGGTCTTCATCCGCAGCGATTCGCTCACGCCGCTCTACGAAGAGTTCTTGGCGCGCGGCGTGGACGGGCTGGTCAGGATCGAAGACGAGGACGGCGACGAAAAGATCGCCCGTTTCTATATTCGCGATCCCCACGGCAACCTGCTTCTGTTCGGGCGTAGGGAAACCGCCGGCCTCTGACTGATCCGGTCAGTACCGGTCTGCCGCAGGGTCGCTCCCGACGATCCTTGCGGAAACAGTCGACACCGCGCGGCTTGGTCTCGCGGCTGTCGCCCTGCGGGCTGCGACGTCAGCTGCGGGATAAGGGAAAGAACGCACCGGCGCCGGCCAGGAGCCAGCCGAGCATCATCATGATGCCGCCGCTGGGGGCCGCCATCGGAAACAGGCCCGTGCCGTAGAACTGCTTGAAGACGAGATCGCTGGCAAAGATCAGGGTGCCGAGGCCCATCAGCGCGCCTGCACCGGTGCCCGTCCGGATCAGCCTGTGGCCGGCGAAAAGCGCCAGCATGGCCGGCGCATGGGCGAGGCACATGGCCGACGCCGGTCCGAGCAGCGCGCCGCCCATATGCGTGGCGGCGGCGGCGAGCCCCACGCCGCAAGCGCCGATCAGGCCTGCCAGAAGCAGAACGAGCGGGCGGATCCGGTCGCAAAATCCCATCATCGCCGCTATTCCTTGTTCTGCATGTGATAGCCGAGCTTCTCGATCGGTGCCCAGATGATTTCGCGCAGTTTCTCGTGCTCTACCGTTTCGTCAAGCGCCTGGCGGAAGCACAGGAACCATTCGTCGCGCTCTTCGGGGCCGATCTCCGCGACCATATGGCGGCGGCGCAGCATCGGATGGCCGCGTTTTTCCATGTAGATCGGCGGACCGCCGAGATAGCCGGTCAGGTATTCGTAGAGCTTTTCTTCGCTGTCCTTCAGGCTCGGCGGATGGATCGCGCGGCAATGCGCGGCCTCCGGAAGCGTGTCCATCAGCTCGTAGAAGCGGTGGCAGAGCGCCCGCACGGTTTCGTCGCCGCCGATCGCTTCGTAAAGGGTGATCGTTTCTTCTGTCACGTCCAGGCCTCGGTTAGCTTCCCTCTTTTGCCGGTTCGGCGCCTCTGGGGCAAGGGTGGCTTCGCGCGGAACGCTGCGACAAATGGTGCGCCGCGCGGCCTCGGCCTGCAACGGGCCTCCCGGCAGCGAGGCCGATCAGTCCGGCAGGGCGATTTCGGCGAGCGGCGTGAGGCGCTCGAAGCTGGGCTTGGCGAGCCGGTAGCCCTGGATCAGGGTGACCCCGGTGTCGCGCACCGCCTTCAGTTCCTCTTCGGTCTCGATCCCTTCGCAGACCACCGTGACCGTAAGTTCGCCCAGCATGGCGACCAGATGCTTCAGGATCACCTGCTTTGCCCTGTCGGTGTCGATGCCGCGGATCAGGTCCATGTCGATCTTGACGATGTCGGGCTGCATCTTGGCCAGCAGGTTGAGCCCGGAATGGCCGGCGCCGAAATCGTCGATCGCCGTCATGAAACCGATTTCACGGTAGGTCTTGAGAATGTTCTCAAGATGCGCCACGTCGAGCGCCTCGCCCTCGGTGAATTCGAAGATGATGCGTTCGGCCGGCAGGTCGAAGGTCTTGCAGGCGGCCAGCGTGGCGCGGATGCAGGCGCGCGGCTCGTAGACGGCATTGGGCATGAAATTGATCGACAGCCGGGCATCGCTGGCGGTCAGGTCCAGACGCGAGGCAAGCTCGATCGCCTTGACACGGCATTGCTGGTCGAAAGCGTAGCGATTGCCCTCGTCGACGGCCGACAGAACGGAGCCGGCGCCTTCGCCGGCAGGGCCGCGCACGAGCGCCTCGTGGGCAAAGACCTGCCGCCGCTCGACATCGACGATCGGCTGGAACGCCATCGAGAATGGATTGTGGAAGGCCTTGCCGTCGCGGCAACCGGCGCATGATACATTCATGGCGAGACTCCTGCTGTCCCGCCGTTATGACGCGAATTGGTTACGATTGCCTGACGCCGCCGGTCTTGAGCGTGAAACTCGCCTCGACGCCGAACCGGAACGGGCAGGAAACCCGCGGGCGGCGGGTTTCCCAAGATGGTCGCCCAGCTGTGTCAGTCGAGGCACTTGGCGTCGGCGACATGCGCCAGGAGGCGGCTGGTGTCGGCGGTGAAGAGCGGGCCGTTCTCGTCCTCTGTATTGCCCTCGATATGGTGCGAGTTGAGGCTGATCACCCGGTTTTCGCCCGCGCCGCCGCCGACCTTGAAGTCGGTGAACCAGGCGCCGCCGCTATTGCCCGAGCGCATCGGATTGCCCTTCATCGTGACGATGCCGTCCACGACCTCGGACCATTCGCCGTCCACCTTGTAGAGGAAACGGCCATTGCCGAAATTGGCCGGATAGCCGATCGCGGTGAGTGCCTTGTCCGCCGGACTTCCGGTGGTCATTTCAAGCGGCTTCTCGTCGTCCTCGCCGTCCGCCAGGATGAAGGCATAGTCGTAGGCGTAATTCGGCGCTGGATCATGGAAGGCGTCGAACAGCGAAACGCAGCGCCAGCCGACCTTCTGGGCATTCGCGCCGTCATTATAGGCACGCTCGAAGGCGAAATCGGAGAACCAATTGCCGGTTTCCTCGTCCATCACGCAGTGCGCGGCCGTCAGGATGACTGACGCGTCCCCGACGAACTGGGCGGTGCAGGCGGAAGGAATGCCGTTGTTGTCGCGGAAAGTCAGCCGTCCGGCACTCCAGTACGGAGCCGCGGCGGACGGATCATCCACCTTTTCGGGCACGCCCTTGAGCAATGTGCCCTGCTTGTCAGGGCCCGCCTTCAGGTCGAGCATGTTCGGGTTGAGCGCCCTGAAGCGCTCCTGCATCTCCTTCAGCTGTTCGGGCGATACTTCCTTGCTCGGCATGGGTCTTGCCTGCTCCCGTTCCTCCATGGTGAGTGGGGCTGCGGCGTCCTTGGTCTTCTTCAGGTTTTCGATCTTCAGATCGGCCGCCGATGCGACCGAGGCGGCGAGCGCCAGGGAAAGCAGGGCGGAGGTCGTGCGGCGCGCGGCGCCATGCAGATTCTTCATTGTCCTGTCCTCTTTGCTGGTCGGGCGCGACGGCATGGGAGCGCATCCGGCGCGGAGCGTATTCGCCTCGCGGCCCGCGGTTCGGTAACGGGGAGGTGGCCGGATCACCCGGCCACCTTTGTTCGCTCGCTGGCTCAGATCATCAGCGGCATGCGCAGTTCGATCATGCCGCGCTCGATCAGGCCTTCCGACGCGACGTCCGGGACGAAGATGCCGCGGTTCGGATCGTATTTCAGCGTGATGTCGGTCACGCCGCCGCCGAAGCGCGCCACGGCGTTGTTGCCGATGATCTTGGTGATGATCGTCTCGCTGGCGAACTGGCTCTGCAGCCAGACATAGACATTGGTGAAGGGCGTCATCTGAATCTGCTGCTGCGACAGCACCGACTGGGCGGAGATCGGCTTGCGCTCGGCCAGCTTCTTGCTGACCATGGCCGACTGCGACAGGCCGAAGGTGAGCGCCGGATACTGGGTGTAGGGCATCATGTTCTCGGCCGCATAGGTGCCGCTGGCGATCCCCGGATTGTTCTGGAACACGCCGAAGGTGGCCGCCGGCGTGAAGGGGTAGTAGCCGGCGTCGAGAGCCGGGCCGGGCGTGACTTCCGAAAGCTTGGAGATGTTGTTGCCCTGGGTCACCTCGGTGGTCGAGGCGTAGATCCAGTAGTCTTCCGTCCATTCGACGGTGGTCGACTGGAAGGGGTCGATCGACAGCCAGACGACGTTCGGATCGCCGCTGCCGACCGGCTTGGCCAGCGTCAGCCGCTGGCCGGCAGCCTTGATGACGTTGAGGTCGGTGGGGTCGATGTTGAGGGTGAGCGAATAACTGGGCATGGCAATTTCCTTCCTTTGCAAGGGTTGGTCTTGGTGCCGCGGGACGCTTCATGCGTCGCTAAAGCGTTCCTATTTGCACAACCCCCTGTCCCGCATTTTCAACCTGTGAACGCATCCGGTTTATCGCTCTCGGATTTACCCGCAGTTTGTAGGGGTGACGAAAAGATGAGTGCAGGGAATGGTTTAGCGCAAACGGCGACGGACGGTGCAAGCAGCCGAAATATACACCTATGCGTGTATTTTTGTATTGACTTAGATTTGAGGGCGTGCTCAAAAAGGAACGGTTATGATACACATTCATGACTGCGGCAGCCCCCAGGCGGGGCGCGAAACGAATGTCTGGCGCGTGTGACGATGCGAATTGGCTATGCCCGTGTTTCCACCCATGATCAGAACATCGAGATGCAGATGCGGGCGCTTCGTGCCGCCGGATGTGCGGAGATCTATGCAGATCAGGGGCTGTCGGGTGCATCCCGCTCGCGCCCCGGCCTTGTCCGCTCGCTGAACGAGCTGTCGGCCGGCGACACGCTGGTGATCTGGCGCCTCGACCGGCTCGGGCGGTCCCTGTCGCACCTCATCGAGGTGGTGGCCGAACTTGGCCGCAAGGAGATCGGCCTCTATTCGATCAGCGAGTCGATCGATACGGCCTCGGCGGGCGGCATCCTGATCTTCCATATCATGGGGGCGCTTGCCGAATTCGAGCGGGCGCTGATCTCGGAGCGAACCAAGGCGGGCATGTCGGCCGCCAAGGCCCGCGGCAGCGCGATCGGCCGGCCCATCAAGCTGATGCCGGACGAGGTCGATGCAGCGCTTGCTGCGATCGGGCAGGGGGTGCCGCTGGCCGCTGCAGCCCGGCAGTTCGGCGTCAGCCGCTCCACGCTCTATCGCAGCATGCGCCGCACGGCCGTGGCGCAGACCGCGGCCAGACCCTCCATGCGTCCACCCGCCGGAGCCGCGCTCGTCAAGGGCTGATCAGGCGGCTCGCGTGACCCCTGAAGCAATATTTCTGCCGGCCGGGAACAAAAAATTCGTTCGCGCGCTATCGGGAGGCGGAAGCGGGCTCCATGGATATCCGGCCAAGCGGCACTTTTCGAGCGGCGCCCGGCGTCGCTGTCACGAGGGCCTGCCGCTCACGGTTCTCACGCCCAGCCCGTTACGTTCAAGCCGGCCGATCGATGCCGGCCTCAGGAAGGCGGAACATGAACCAGACCATCGCGCTCATCGGCTCCGGCCCCACGGCGATCTATACGCTGCGCAGTCTTCTGGCCTCCGCCCGGCCGCTGACGATCACCATCTTCGAAAAGGAAGCGGTCGCCGGCAAGGGCATGCCCTACCATCCCGCCGTCAACGACCGGGCCATGCTCGCCAATATCGCCAGCATCGAGATCCCGCCGATCGGCGAGACGCTGGTCGAGTGGCTGCGCCGCCAGCCCGATGCGGAGCTCGATCGTCTACGGGTGCAGCGGGCTGCCATCGGCGAACGCGCCTTCTATCCGCGCATCGTGCTTGGCGAATATTTCAAGTCGCAGTTCGACCGCCTCGTCGCCGAGGGCATCGCCCGCGGCCACACAATCGATGTCAGAGCCGGCCACGAGGTCACCGACATCGCGCTCGGCAGCGACGACATCCGCCTGACCGTTGCCCGGCCGGAGGAGCCGCCGCAGCATTATGCGTTCGGCCACGTGGTCATGGCGACTGGTCACAGCTTTGCTGACGTCACCGAAGTGAAGCCCGGCTATTTCGCCTCGCCCTGGCCGTCAAACCTGCTGAAGACCATTCCGGCCGTGCAGGTCGGTATTCTCGGCACGTCGCTCAGCGCCATCGATGCCATGGTGACGGTCGCCACCCGCCATGGCAGCTTCTATCACGACGAAGCGGGCCTTCTGGAATACCAGCCGGCCAGCGGTTCAGAGGATCTGCGCATCAGCCTGATGTCGCGCAAGGGCATGCTGCCGGAGGCGGACTTCTATTTCGCCATCCCCTACGAACCGCTGTCGATCTGCACCGAGGAGGCGATCGACGCGCTCGTCGCCAGCGGGCGCGAGGATCTGCTCGACGCGGTCTTCGAACTGTTCGCCCGGGAGCTCACCGCCTGCGATCCCGACTACGCGGCCAAGCTCGGCCTTGCCCATCTGACGGTCGAGACGATCGGGGCTGCCTATTTCGCCGAGCGCGAATCGCAGGAGCCCTTCGTCTGGGCGGCGCGCAATCTTGCCGAGGCCAAGCAGGACTACGAGAGCCGCACGACGATTGCCTGGCGCTACGCGATCCTGCGCATGCACGAGGTGATCGCCCAGGTCGTGCCGCACCTCAATGCCGATGATCTCAAGCGCTTTCATCGCCACTTCAAGAGCCTGTTCGTCGACAATTATGCGACGGTGCCGCATGCCTCGATCGAGCGCATCCTGGCGCTTCGCCGTGCCGGCGTGCTCGACATCATCACGCTCGGCTCGGATTACGAACTCGACTCGGAGACCTGCGAGCGCGGGGCGATCGTCACATGGCCGGACGGGCGCGTGCATTTCGACGCCTTCATCGACGCGACCGGGCAGGGGCGGCTTTCGGCCTCCGATATTCCCTTTCCGAGCCTGTTGAAGCAGGGCGTCGTGGGCAAGGCCAAGGTGCGCACCGGCGGACAGATCATCCTGGGCGACGCGGTCGCCGAGCAGGAAGAGGCCGGCGGCGTCGGGCTCGATGCATGTTACCGACTGGAGTTCGACCAGCCGCTCTGCAACCGGCTCTACTGCCTGGCCCTGCCGTTCCTGCTGCACCAGTTCCCCTTCATCCAGGGGATCACCAGCTCGGCCGAACTCGGCGAGACGGTGGCGCAGGCCATCGTAGCGGAGACCGGGCAGGGGCTGGTGATGCAGCCCGAGCCCATGTCAGCAGAACCGGCGCTGGCGCTGGTCGCCTCCTAAGCGCCGGGCCGACCGAGACTGTGCCGTGGACAAGCCCAGGCCTCACTTCGGCCGGTGCTCCAGCTTGATCGTCAGCGTTCCGTCGAACACACCCATGATGACGCGGATCTGCCGGTCGATGGCGGTGGCGTTGAGGTTGTTCAGCGGAACCTTGAAGGCGTAGGCGCCGCCGGACTGGCGATCCTCGAACATCATGATCCAGGCCGATTGCAGCATGGGCAGTTCGGCCGGGAAACCGTCATGGGTCAGGTAGGTCTCGGTCTCGCTGTAGAACTGATCGATGATGACGGTCGCGGAGCCGAGGCAGGCGTCGAAATCCTCGATCTTGGCGCCCACCGGAAAGCTTGGAGCCTGCATGGTGAGCTTGGAGCCGGGCTCCTTGTCGACATAGCTGACATAATCGCCGGTTCCCTCTCCGACGATCACCGCGCGCACGGTCTTGCCGCCGCCGCCGAGCGTGTAGCGCAGCGGGAACTCGCTCTTCAGCAGCCATTCCTCGACGTTTCCGTTGGCGCCCGTGCTCGTCAGGTGGAAGGTCAGCGTCAGGTCGAACTGCATGACCGCCTCGATCCGACGCATCAGGCTGTCGACATCCGCATTGCCGGTATCGAGCCCGGCCGAATTGGCGGCCCGCGCCACCTGGAACACCGCGTTGACCAGGCTGTAGTCGTGCTTGGCCGCGATGTCGCCGAGCATCGGCGGGATGAGTTCCGCCGCCCAGGCGCCGGCTTCGGCAATCAGCTTCTGTTCGAGCCCGGTATCGCCGAGGAGCTGGATCAATTGGGCGGTGCGGTTGGCGAAGGCTACGACGGGCAGGATCTTGTCGCGCTGCTTGCGCGTGCTGCGCAACAGCTGTTCCGCCTTGCGCATCAGCCGCGCCGCCAATTCGGTTTCCAGCGGTTCGCTTTCGCGCGCCTCCCTGCCGAGCAGCTGGAGGCCGCGGCGGGCCTCGATCAGGGCGTCGAGGGTGGCGGCTTCCGGATCGCCGGCCGTCTTGACGTAGTCCTGCACCAGCCGGCTTGTCAGCATCTTCACCACGTCGTCCTGGTCGTTGCATTCGGCGCCGAGCGACGGGGGCGGGGCCGCGGGCGTTTCCGGCTGCTTGAGCAGCGCCCGGGCGGTCTCGACCATCGTCTTGTATTGCTGGGCCGCCTGCTGCGTGCGCTCGTCGAGCGTGCGCTTCTCGATCTCGCGAAGGTCGGTCAAGGGATCGTCCGTCGCCGTCGTGTCGGCGCCCGTCTTGCCCGGATCGGTGGCCGGAGTCTCAGGCGTCGGCGCGTCCGGATCGGCGGGCGGAAACAGCTTGTCGATCTCTTCGCTATCGAGCGGGCCGGGTTGCCCATCCTGTGCCCGAGCCGGCATCGCCCCGACGAGACAGGCGAGCAAGGCCGGCATCAAGATCCACCGTGGATCAAGCCATGCCATGCTCGCGGTCGCCGCGCGCCGGCCGATGATGTTACCCGTTTCTTCCCCGCGCCTTCTTCGCCCCATGTCCCGACCCCGACTCTCACCCGCCGCTTGCTCGGAACTTGGCAGGAAAGCCGGTCGTTGAAAATGGCAATGCCGATGCACGGGCTGCGCGGCATCCCTTGGTTGCTTCCAAATTAAGCATAACACGAAAACCGTGTTTTCTTTGCCTCCTGGCCGTGCAAAGCTTTGCACCTGCCCATCAGAGGAGGTGTGCATGACAGGCAACTGGCGGCCCCGCTTCGCGACCGTAATCCTGCATCCGGCGGCCGTGGTGGCCGCGGCGGCGCTGTATTTCCTGCTGGTCTACTACTTCGACACGCGCTGGCGCTTCATGCCCTACACCTTCGCCGTGACGCTGGCGCTGGCCGGGATCTTCTTCGTCTTCAGCCGGCGGGCGGTCTTCTCGCTCTATGCGGCCGGCACGCTGATCATGCTGCTGACGCTGCTTTCGGTCGTCAAGTTCAAGCTGAAGGGCCTGGCGCTGCACGCCTATGATTTCTTCTTCACCGGCACCGATCTGTCGATCGTCGATTTCCTGTGGGCGCACTACAGGTTTCATGCCGTGGTCGGGGGCTTGGCGATCGTGCTGGCGGGGGTTCTGCTGACCGGGCTCTTCCGCAGCGAGCGGCCGCTGCGCGTGCCGCTCGTCGTGCGGCTGCCGCTGGTCTTCGTCTTTGCTCTCGCGGCGGAAGTGACCCATCCGATCCACAATCCGCGCGAGGCGGACTACCTGCCTTACATCGCCGGCTACAATGCCTCTGCCCTGCCGCTGTCGCTGCGCAACCTGCCGGACCTCTTGGGCGAACTGCCGATCGCCGCCCGCGTCGCCCATGCGAGCGCGGCCGCGCCGCTCGTCGACGAGGTCGATTGCGGCCCGTCCCGGGTCAAGCCCGACCTGTTCATGGTGCTGTCGGAAAGCCAGACCGCGCCGGGCGTGGTGCCGCGCATCCCGATGGCGGCCGAGCTGGTGGACACGTTCCGCTCGGGCGACGGCACGATCAAGCCATTGCATGTCGAGACGATCGGCGCCGGCACCTGGATGACCAATTTCTCGGTGCTGACCGGCCTGTCGACCGCCGATTTCGGCTGGCAGGCCGCCTATGTCACGCAATTGCTGGAGAAGCGCGTCAAGGGCGCGCTGCCCGAAGTTCTGGCCCGCTGCGGCTACCGCACCGTCGCCGTCATGCCACTGCCGTTCAGCGCGCTGAACGAGGGCGCCTTCCTGACGTCGATCGGTTTCCAGGAGATCTACGACGCCGACGCCATGGGGGTCAAACCCATGACCGTGCGCGACAAGAGCTATTTCGCCTTCATCGACGATCTGGTGGCCGATCACCGCCGCAACGACCCGCGACCGCTTTTCGTCCATGTGCAGACCATGTTCGCCCATCAGCCCTACGACTATGTTCTGCTGCCGGACGAGCAGGCGCCGCCGCAGGAATATGACGGTATGGGTGAGGTCGGCGAATATATGCGGCGGGTCTGGCTGGCACGGGCCGACCTGCAGGCCTTCCTCGCTCGCCGCAAGGCGGAGCCCGGACCGCACGGCACGGTCGTCGCCGAATTCGGCGATCATCACGCGACGGTGACGCGCGATCATCTGACCGGCGGACGCCCGGCGGAGGCCATGCTCACCGATTTCCGTTCGCCGCTCTACGAGACCTTCTACCGCGTCGAAGGCTTTGGCACGCCGATCGACTACCGCGTGCTGCACCAAGCCGAGGATGCTGCCTTCCTGTCGGCGCGGGTGCTTGCCGCGGCCAACATGCCGGTGTCCAGAATGTGGTCGGACCTGCTGGCGTTGAGCGAGGCCTGCAAGGGATGGCTCCACACCTGTGCCGACCGCACCGGCGTCGACCGCCACATCAAGGGCCGGATCGAGGGCGGTCTGCTGGCCGTGAACTGAGCGCCCCCTGCCACGTCCTCCGCAGTGCGCCCGGTTCGAATCAGCCGCCGCGGGAAACGAAGGACGGGTTGGCGAAATCGATGTCGAGGAGCTGGTTGCGCTTGCCATAGATGAGCGGCTTGCCGTCGAGGCAAAGCGTCGTGCCGCCGGCTGCCCGCAGTACGGCATCGCCGGCCGCGGTATCCCATTCCATCGTCCGGCTGAACCGCGGATAGATGTCCGCCACGCCTTCGGCGAGCAGGCAGAATTTCAGCGACGAACCGATCGAGCGGCATTCGTCGATGGCGTGGTCCGTGAGATACTGCTCCGTTTGCGGGCTGCCATGGGAGCGGCTCGCCACGGCGACCGGCGGCCTGTGGCCAGGACGAACGGCGATCGGCCGGCGTTCGGTGATTTCGAATTGCGGCGAGATCGTCAGCTTCTCGGCGCCGGCCTTCGATCCGACATAGGCGACGCCGAGCGCTGGCGCATAGACGATGCCCGTGACCGGCACGCCGTTTTCGATCAGCGCGATGTTGACGGTGAATTCCGGCCGGTCGGCGATGAATTCGCGGGTGCCGTCGAGCGGGTCGACGAGAATGAAGGTGGAGCCCTCGGTATCCGGAATCTTGCCCGCCGCGACCGCTTCCTCGGCGACGACAGGCACGTCCGGCAGGGCTTCGGCAAGGGCGGCGAGAATGATCGCCTCGGCCCGCTCGTCGGCCACGGTCACCGGCGAGGCATCGGGTTTCAGCGTGACCGCGGCACTCGCCTGGCACACGTCGAGAATGGCGCGTCCGGCTGCCAAGGCCGCCTGTTCAAACACTTTCAGCACGCCACATCTTTCCTTTCATCCGATGCACCATCAATGGGCGCGCCAAGTATGGCATCCGCGCGGACGCCGACCAAGCGGGAAACAGGATCGTGTCTTCGGCGAGGTGGTGCCTGATGTAATTTCGGTGGAGGAAGCTGATGGCGAATCCGGCATCCGCCAATTTGAATGCTGTATAATCCTAACGCGCTGATAAAAATAGACAAAATATTCTCGACGCCCACAAGATGTGTTATATTGTATATTGCGTTTTTGGCGAGCAGCAAAAACTTGACGAAGTTCGCATCACTTTATTAAAAACCGTCGCGGCGATATTCTAGAATGTCTTCGATACGGTAGTGCCAATTCTCCAAAATCTCGTGCAGAACGGCCATAGCTTCGGACAGAACGTCCAGGTTAATCAGTCCGAGCCCGTCTAGATGGGCATTGCCGGCAATGTCTTCGGGATAACGGAAAACTTGACCAGTTGGGTCTATCTGTACGAAATCGTTGATAATCGGAGTGACGGTGGAAAATTCCGTTTTATCGATAACTCTATCATCGAAATTCTCGAATTCCTCGACAATCATCTTCCAATATTCATCGATGCTGTGGTTTTTCCCATACTGACGAGTTGAGCCGTTAAAGCTTATCGCGCTCTTGAGAAGCGACTTTAAATAGAGTTCTATCCCGTGTCGGAAAGAAAAGCAGACGGGGTAGACAAGTACGTCAACGTAAAGCGCCCCGTTTCGTACGGCTTTTATGATTTCTTGAGCGCCGTCGAAGAAACCTTTTCCGTAGTCAATCAGATCATAGGGTCCGCCGTTGCTGCCAACACATGCATTTAACTCGGTGGAATCCCCGCCCTTAAAAAGAGCGTTCGGAGTGAAATTGTAGGTAATTTTCTGCTTTTTTCTGCTCATTTTTATCTCTCAGTGGCCTGGAGTTAGTCCCTGACTAGCACTAGCGCCAACATGACTATCGACCGTAACATCGAGTTGGTAGAATACCTGAAATGCGACGGGCCAGTTTGTGTTTCGCACCGTTGCGCCATCTTCGATATATCGAAATGTGAAGTCGGCGTGGGGGCCTGCCAAATGGTCTTTGAGGGGAATAAGTCCGTTTATAGACGGCAATTCCTTTCCTACGGCAGCGTCATGCAATGACTTGATATCGTGGCGGAAATTTCGGACCTCTTTCGATGATACTCCAGATCCCAAGAGCCATGATTTATAATACAACTCTAAAGCAAAGCCACCTAGCAGATGAATAGAGAGAATGGACGTCGTAATGTATTCTTTTTTGTAATGCTCGCTTAAGGTGATCATCTTTGCAGATTGGATATAACCTTTAGCGGTGACATATCGCATGACCGCTTCTTCTTTTGACATTTTATCGACGCTCCAGAAATGCCGACGGGAAAACCGTTTGCGCCCGCTTTGGCGCAGCAGCGCTGGAAAGCTCGGATTCGAGTCTGTCGAGAAAAATATCAATTTGGACGCGAGCCGCGAGGCTCTCGGCGAGTTTCACGGCATCGCGTCCATCAACGCCGCCGAACGGCAGGATCCGCGCTTTCGCAGATGGTAAGTTGAGCCACGATGAATGATTGCCATAATGCATAAATATCGCTGAGCAATTCCAGCCGCAAGCGGACGATGTGTGCAAATGGGAAATGGCGCACCCGACAGGATTCGAACCTGTGACCTTTGGAATCGGAATCCAACACTCTATCCAGCTGAGCTACGGGTGCATCCGAAGGCGGGTCGTGTGACTCGCCGTTCATCTGGTTTGGCGGTCATACCCCAGACTTCCCTCGGCATCAATGCGGAAAATGCGCAATCCGCAGGGCGCGGCGGCGAGGGCCGGGCAGGGGTGCTGGGACTTACGAAATCCGGGCGGTTTGTGCCCGCCAGCGGTCGCCTTGCTCGTCGGTTCGGGCGGGAAATCTGTCAACTTTTGCCGGCGGGTGCCGGCAAACCCTTGTGCGCGCAATGCAATGCTATAAAATCATCCATAGATTTCCAGATATTAAGGCATTTTCGCAATGCCTTCGTCTGGAAGGGGGGAAACAAGAACAAGAATGGCGGCGGCATGATGGACGATCAGGCTGAGGAGGTAGCACGGGGCGCTTCCACAATAGATTATTCGATGATGGAGGACGCGGTCGGTTACCGCCTGCGGCGGGCGCAGCTTTCGGTGTTCCAGGATTTCAACGAAGCCTTCTCGGCCAAGGGCCTTCGGCCGACCGATTTTGCCGTGCTGATGCTGCTGACCCGCAACCAGGGTGCCAAGCAGAGCGAAGTGGCCGAGGCGCTGGGCATCCAGCGGGCCAATTTCGTCGCCATCGTCGACGGGCTGGAAAACAAGGGTTTCGTCGCCCGGCGGAAATCCGAAATCGACCGCCGCGTCCAGTCGCTACACATCACCGATGCCGGGCTTGCCTATCTCGATGAACTTCTGCCGATCTGGCAGGAGCACGAGGAACGCCTGCTGGCAAAGCTGGGCGGCAAGCAGGCCCGCGACCAGCTGATCGGGCTGTTGAAGCGCCTCTACGACTGAGCAGGGACGCCGCCGCCGTCAGACCGGCCCCAGCCTGCGGATCGCCTCGTCGACCAGCAGGTTGGCGATCTTCATGCGCGTGGTGGCCTTGTCGCGAAATTCCGGATGGTGCCCGTCGGGGTGATTGTGGCGGGCGAAGGCCCGGCGCTTCTCGCCGAGCCGTTCCCGGTCGTCCTCGGCCTTGAGATCCAGATCCTCGGCGATCTCCTCGATCGACAGCCGGGCCAGATGGTCGGGCAGGACGGGTTTGACCGGCGCCGCGGGCGGAGACGGGATCGGTTCGGCCATGGGCTCCGGCATCAGGGCGAGATAGGCGTCGAGGCGGAAGGCGTCCGCCGGCGCATGGTCGACGCTTTCGACGACGAAGCCGCTCGACAGGCCGGAGACCCTGTAGGCGGAAACGACGGGATCGGGGTCCGCCTCCTCGGCCTCTTCGGCGAGCCGTTCGACGACCGACTGAAACAGTGATTTTCCGAACAGCATGCGCCGCCTCTCCTCATGGCTGGCGGGGAGGAGAGCACGGCAAGGTAGCGCCGGGCTTGCCGCCGCCTGCCGGCGATGCGCCGGGACCATCCGCCGCCGCGGGGTCAGTTCTGCGTCTGGCTCTGGCTCTGGCCCTTCGACTCGACGACGACGGTGACCTTGAGATCCTCGCCGGAGAGGCCGATGCGCATGCCCGACACGGGGGCGGCGTCGGCATAGCACAGACCCGTCGCCAGCCGCACGTAGCGGGCATCCGGGCAATGATTGTTGGCCGCGTCGAAGCCGACCCAGCCGAGGCCGGCCAGATGGACCTCCGCCCAGGCATGGGTCGCGGCCTGCTCGACCGTGTCGTCCATCTTCAGGTAGCCGGAAATGTAGCGCGCCGGATGGCCCATGCTGCGGGCCGCTGCGATCATCACATGGGCATGGTCCTGGCAGACGCCCTGTCCGGCTTCGAGCGCCTGCTCGGCCGTCGTGTCGCTGTCGGTAAACCCGGGGAGATAGTCGATCGCCGCGTGGATCGCCTCCATCAGGTTGTGCATCATCGCCAGCGGCTCGTCCGCCGAAAGGCTCTTCACCAGTTCGCGGGTCAGCTTGCCGGCCTTGGTGCGGGGCGAGTCGCGCAGGAACAGCCACAGCGGGCAATAGCCGACATGCGGGCCGAACACGCCGGCATGGTCCTCGGTGACCACTTCGCCGCAGGCCTGGATGCGGACCTCATGCGCCTCGCCCTCGGTAGAGACCAGGTGCACGTGATTGCCGAACTGGTCGTTGTAGCCCGCCTCGACCTTGGCGCCGTCGACGGTGATGTGCCAGTTTTCCACATGCTGCCCCGGGCAGCTCGGCGGCGTCAGCCGCAGCCGCTGCAGCGAATAGAGGACGGGCGCATCGTAGCGATAGTGGGTGGTGTGCGTGATCTTCAAACGCATGATCTCTTGTCCATTCCCGGCCTGCCTCAGCTGTAGAAGCGGTAACCCTCGGTGATTTCCTGGCCCAACCGGTTGTTGCGCGAGATGAAGTTGTCGAGGAACTCGTGAAGGCCCTGGTCCATGATCTCCCCGATCGTCGTCGACTGCAGCGTCGCGCGCACCTTTTCGGCGGTATCGTGGGCATCCAGCCGCTCGCCGTAGTCCTTGGCGATATAGCCGAGATTGCTGACGATCTTCTCGTAGGAATAGGCGAGCGAGCGCGGCATCTGGCCGTTGAGGATCAGGAAGTCGGCAATGTTGGCCGCCTTGTACTCGCCGTCATAGACCCAGCGGTAGGAGCGGTGGGCCGAGACCGAGCGCAGGATCGATTCCCACTGCATGTTGTCGAGCGACGAGCCGACATGGGTGATCGCCGGCAGAAGCACGTAATATTTGACGTCGAGGATGCGGCTGGTGTTGTCGGCGCGTTCGATGAAGGTGCCGATGCGGGCGAAATTGTAGATCTCGTTTCGCAGCATCGAGCCGTGGAAGGCGCCGCGGATCAGGCCGGCGCGGCGCTTGACCGTGTCGATCACCTCCGGCAGGTCGGCGGATTTCAGCTTGCGGGCGAGCATCTGCTTGAGTTCGATCCAGCACTCGTTGGTCGCTTCCCAGGTCTCGCGGGTGAGCGCGGTGCGCACCATGCGGGCGTTGTTGCGGGCCGAGTCGATGCAGGAGAGAACACTCGACGGGTTTGCCGTGTCGCGCAGCAGGAAGTCGATCGCGTCGGCGGCTGTGAGCTTCGCATGGCTTGCATCGAAGCCGTCGCGCACGTCGGCGCTGAGCAGCACCGCGCCCCAGTCGTCGTCATTGGCGCCGCTGCGGGTCAGCGACATGCGCAGGCCGGCGTCGACCAGGCGGGCGATGTTTTCCGCCCGCTCGATATAGCGGAACATCCAGTAGAGGCCATTGGCCGTTCTTCCGAGCATGACCATGTCAGTCCTCCAGTACCCAAGTGTCCTTGGTGCCGCCGCCCTGGCTGGAGTTGACCACGAGCGAGCCCTGCTTCAGGGCCACGCGGGTCAGGCCGCCGGGGATGATCTGCACCTTGTCGGAAACGAGCACGTAGGGACGAAGATCCACGTGGCGGGGCGCGATCCCCTTGTTGACCAGCACGGGCACGGTCGACAGCGACAGCGTCGGCTGGGCGATGTAGTTGCCCGGCCGGGCTTTCAGCTTCTCGGCGAAGGTCGCGCGCTCCTTCTTCGATGCCGTCGGACCGACCAGCATGCCGTAGCCGCCCGAGCCGTGGACTTCCTTGACCACCAGGTCCTCGAGATGTTCGAGCACGTATTTCAGGCTGTCGGCTTCCGAGCAGCGCCAGGTCGGCACGTTCTCCAGCAGCGCCTTGCGGCCGGTGTAGAACTCGACGATCTCAGGCATGTAGGAATAGATCGCCTTGTCGTCGGAGATGCCGGTGCCGGGGGCATTGGCGATGGTGATGTTGCCGGCGCGGTAGACGTCCATGATGCCGGGCACGCCGAGACAGCTGTCGGGGCGGAAGGTCAGCGGATCGAGGTATTCGTCGTCGACGCGGCGGTAGAGTACGTCGATCGCCTCATAGCCCCGCGTCGTGCGCATCTTCACCTTGCCGTCGATGACGCGCAGGTCCGAGCCCTCGACCAGCTCTACGCCCATCATGTCGGCGAGGAAGGAATGCTCGTAGTAGGCGGAATTGTAGATGCCCGGGGTGAGCACGGCGACGCGCGGCTTGCCCTTGCAGCCCGGAGGGGCGAGCGAGGCCAGCGACTGGCGCAGCAGGTAGGGATAGTCCTCGACCCGCTGCACCTTGTTCTCCTGGAACAGTTCCGGGAACATCTGCATCATGGTTTCGCGGTTTTCCAGCATGTAGCTGACGCCCGAGGGCGTGCGCGCATTGTCCTCGAGAACGTAGAACTGGTCCTCGCCGGTGCGCACGATGTCGGTGCCGACGATGTGGGTGTAGACGCCGCCCGGCGGCCGGAAACCGATCATCTCGGGCAGGAAGGTGACGTTCTTCTCGATCAGTTCGCGCGGAATGCGACCCGCCTTGATGATCTCCTGCTTGTGGTAGATGTCGTCGAGGAAGGCGTTCAGCGCCAGTACGCGCTGTTCGATGCCCTGGGCGAGGCGACGCCATTCGCTGCCGGAGATGATGCGCGGGATGATGTCGAAGGGAATGAGCTTTTCCGAGGAGTCCGCGTGGCCGTAGACCGCGAAGGTGATGCCCGTCTTTCGGAAGATGTTTTCCGCGTCTCGCGACTTGGCGATCAGTCGGGCCGGATCCTGATGGGAGTACCAGTCGTGGTAGTTCTGGTAGGGCAGTCGCGGACTGTTGTCCGCATTAATCATTTCATCAAATGCCAACGGCGCCATCCCCTTTTTTTACCATTTGAATACAACCCATTGGCCAATGCAAGAAGCGTGCGGCGTCGAACGCGAATAAACTCGCAGGCGCAGAAAAGCGGCAAAAGCCTATAGTTTCAGCAGTTTGTCGGCGCCGGTACCCCGACGGAGCGGGGGAACGGGCGGGAGAGGAGACCGATCTTCGGTTGATCGACATCCGCTTTTCCGCATTTTGCCTAAAATATCGTCATCGCCTCAGGCAAAAAATGTTTGAGACGGGATATGGTTCAACGGAATTCATCGCGTTCGGCAGGAAAACTCCTTTGACGTGTCCCTATGTCGCAGCTAACGACAGGCGACCGGGAGAGCTCCAGGCATTCCGGCGGCCCTGGACCTTCTTGGAGACCATTCATGACCCTCAGTCGCATTGCCCCCGCGCTCTTCGTGCTCCTGTGGTCGACCGGCTGGGTGGCGGCCAAATATGCCAACCTGTTCGCCGATCCGCTGACCTTCCTCTCGCTGCGCTACGGCGTGGCCGTCGTGCTGTTCTACCTGGTGTGCCGGTTTTTCGGTGTGACCTGGCCGAGAAGCCGCATGGCGATCTCCCATGCCATCGTGTCCGGCATGTTCCTGCACGGGCTTTATCTCGGCATGCTGTGGTGGGCGATTGGGCAGGGTGTGCCGGCGGCGCTGTCGGGCATCATCGCCGGACTGCAGCCGCTGATGACCGGTCTGGCCGCCGCCTACCTGATCGGCGAAAGGCTGTCGCTGGCGCAACGTCTCGGCCTGTTCCTCGGTTTTGCCGGTATCGCCATCGCCGTGCTGCCGAAGGTGTTCTCGATCGATGCCGACGCGATCCCGGCCTATGCGGTCGCGGTCAACGTGCTGGGCATGGCCTGCGTGACCGCCGGCACGATCTACCAGAAGCGTTTTCTGCGCGAGGGGGACCTGCGTGCGGTGGCGACCCTGCAATATGTCGGCGCGCTGATCGTCACCGTTCCGGCCGCGCTTCTGCTGGAAGACCTGCATATCGAATGGGGCATCGGCCTCTTCGCTACCCTGGTCTGGTCGGTGGTCGGCATCTCGATGGGCGCGATCGCACTGCTGCTCTACCTGATCCGGCGCGGCGACGTGTCGAAGGCCGCTTCACTGATCTATCTCGTGCCGCCGCTGGCAGCCGTCGAAGCGGCCATCGCCTTCGGTGAGAAGCTGACGCTGCCGATGATCATCGGTACGGGCGTCGTCGTGGCAGGCGTCTATCTCACCAACCGCAAGCCCGTGGCGCCGGTCGCCTGATAAGCTGCAACGAAAATGGCGCGGCCGGGGCCGCGCCATATCAATCTCGTTCAGTCATTCCGTCAGCCGGTAAGGCTCACGCCTCGCGACGACGGGTGCGCTGCTGGCCGCCGGGGCCGCTCGGGCGACCGGAGGCCGGCTTGCCATGGGCTGCGGCCGGACGGCCTGCGCCACCATTGCCGCCCTTGCGCTGACCGGGCTTGCCGGCCGGACGGCCTTCGCCGTCATGCTTCGGGCGAGCCTGGCCCTGATGGTTGCGGTTGTTGCCGCCGGGGGCGCCGCCACCGCCGCCACGACGCTGCGGGCGGGCCGGACGGCTGAGGTTGGTCGGTGCTTCGCCGCTGGCGACCGGGATGTCGATGCCCATCAGGCGTTCGACGTCGCGCAGCAGGCGGCCTTCGTCCGGACCGCAGAAAGCGATCGCGATGCCGTCACGGCCGGCACGGGCGGTACGGCCGATGCGGTGGATATAGGCGTCCGGCACTTCCGGCAGGTCGTAGTTGAAGACGTGGCTGACGGCCGGGATGTCGATGCCGCGGGCGGCGACGTCGGTGGCGATCAGCGTGCGGATCTCGCCGTCACGGAAGCCCTTGAGGGCGCGTTCGCGCTGACCCTGGCTCTTGTTGCCGTGGATCGAGGCGACCGAAAAGCCGACGATCTCCAGGTGCTTCATCAGCTTTTCCGCGCCATGCTTGGTGCGCAGGAAGACGATGGAACGGCCGTCCGGATTGTCGGTGAGGATCTTCTTCAGCATTTCCGTCTTGGCGTTCTGGCCGGCGACGAAGTGTACGTGCTGCTCGACCTTGTCGGCAGCCTTGCCCGGAGGCGAGACTTCGACCTTGGCCGGGTTGTTGAGGAAGGTCGCGGCGAGATCGGCAATGGTCTTCGGCATGGTGGCCGAGAACAGCAGGGTCTGGCGCTTGACCGGAACCATCTTGGAGATCTTGCGCAGGTCATGGATGAAGCCGAGGTCGAGCATCTGGTCGGCTTCGTCGAGCACCAGATAAGTGACGGCGCGCAGCGAGATTGCGTTACGCGAGATCAGGTCGAGCAGGCGGCCGGGGGTGGCGACGAGGATGTCGGTGCCCTTTTCCAGCTGCAGCTGCTGCTTGCCGATCGAGGCGCCGCCGACGACCTGGTTGATCCTGAGCGGGGTCTTCTTGATGAAGGAGCGCAGGCTGTCGGCGATCTGGTTCACCAGTTCGCGGGTCGGCGCAAGAATGAGAGTGCGGGTCGTCCGGTTGTCCGGACGGGTCGGCTTGGCGAGCAGCATTTCGATCAGCGGCAGGCCGAAAGCGGCCGTCTTGCCGGTGCCGGTCTGGGCCAGACCGATCAGGTCGCGGCCTTCCAGCACGATCGGGATCGCCTTCAGCTGGATCGGGGTCGGGGTGTCGTAGCCGAGGCCTGCAACCGTGGCGGCAATGTTCTGCGACAGGCCAAGCTCAAGAAAGTTGGTCAATTCTAATACCTTTTCGGGGCGCCACGCGACATCGGGCGAAATCGCTGCTTGCGATCCTGCCTGTCTCGTAGCGTCAAGAACCCCGCGTGAATTGGGAACTTGTAAGTTGGAAAAAAGCTTTCCAGCGCGTTCGGTTGCATGGAGCAACCATTTGTCGTGCGCTTTGGATCCTTCTTCGCGTCTTTACGAGATCGCGGGCCGCTCACGCGGTGGCCGGAAGGTGAAAGCTGACCTGCAGATGGGCCTTTCGACCCGGAAAGTCAAGGAAATGTTTTTGCGTTGCGGCAAAAGCGAGGTCGCGGTTAACGCCCGACAGCACCCGATCCGCTGGCCCGCAGGCCCGACGGAGCGACGGCAAAGGTGTGATCTTCGGCCTGCGCCAGACGTTGCGCAGGGCACAGTCCAATCGTGGACGCGTTCGAGACCGATCGCATTTGCCCTTCGCGCGCGCTGCGGATCAGTGCAGGACTTCGTCACAAGAACCGCGGCAGGCGACACGGCTTCCATTAGCGAAGAACGAATCTGGCCACCCCACAGAATCCGCCTCTGGACAAAATAGTGGACATGATCCACTATTGTTGCTGCGGCGCAACAAGACGCCGGCTGCGCGAACAAAGTTACAAAAACAAGGGGAACTTATGTCGCAAACCTCCACGTCGGCCGACGTGGTGCTGTCCGTTCGTAATCTCACGGTGGATCTTCCGCCGGGAATGGAGCGCACCCACGCGGTCAAGGATATTTCATTCGATCTCCATGCCGGGGAAATCCTCTGCATCATCGGCGAGTCCGGTTCGGGAAAATCCGTGACCGCCAATGCGATCATGGGTCTGCTGTCGCCGGTGATCAAAGTCAGCACCGGCGAAATCCATTTCAAGGGAATGGATATTCTCGCCGCCCGCGAGGAGACGCTGAGGCCGCTCCGCGGCCAGGCGGTCTCGATCATCTTCCAGGATCCGCTGTCCGCCCTCAATCCGCTGATGACCGTCGGCGACCAGATCGCCGAGGTGCTGGAGGCACACCGCTATGGCACGGCGGAGAGCCGGAAGAAGAAGGTTCTCGACCTGCTCGAAGAGGTGGGCCTGCCCGATCCGCCGCTGATGCGGCACCAATATCCGTTCCGGCTCTCCGGCGGCCAGCGCCAGCGCGTCATGATCGCCATGGCCCTTGCGCTCGATCCGGATGTGCTGATCGCCGACGAGCCGACCACGGCTCTCGACGTCACCACCCAGGCGCAGATCCTCGATCTCATCCGCAAGATCCAGAAGCGCAAGGGCATGAGCGTGATGTTCATCACCCATGACTTCGGCGTGGTCGCCGAGATCGCCGACCGGGTCGTGGTGATGGAAAAGGGCTTCGTGGTGGAGCAGGGCAAGGCGGACCAGGTTCTCGTGCAACCCGCGCATCCCTATACCCAAAGGCTGGTCGCCGCCGTGCCGCGTATGCGGGCGAGCGCCGGCGCGGTCAGCGATGAGCCTCCGGTCGTGCTCACGGTCGAAAACCTCGAAAAGGAGTATCGCAGCTCCGGGTCGTTCTTCCGCAAGGGACGGGTCGTCAAGGCGGTGGATGGCGTCAGCTTCAGCCTGCGCAAGGGCCAGACGCTCGGGGTCGTCGGCGAAAGCGGATCGGGAAAGTCGTCGCTCGGCCGGGTGCTTCTGAAGCTGCTCGAGCCGGATGGCGGCGCGATCCATTTCGACGGGCGCGACATTGCCCAAATGACGGAGGAGAGTTTCCGGCCGCTTCGGCCGTATATCCAGATGATCTTCCAGGATCCCTTCGCCTCGCTCAATCCGCGTCATACGATCGGCAAGATCCTCACCGTCGGGCCGGTGGCGCACGGTACATCGGTTCAGGAGGCGCGCGCCAAGGCGCTGAGGCTCCTCGCAGTGGTGGGGCTCGACGAGCAGTCCTATGACCGTTTCCCGCACGAGTTTTCCGGCGGTCAGCGCCAGCGCATCGGGATTGCCCGGGCGCTGATGTTCGATCCGCTGGTCCTGGTGGCCGACGAGGCGGTCTCGGCCCTCGACGTGTCGATCCAGGCGCAGATCCTCGAGCTTCTGGCCCGGGTACAGAGGGAGACGAAGGTCGCGATGATCTTCATCACCCACGATCTGCGGGTCGCGAGCCAGATCTGCGACGAGGTGCTGGTCATGCACAAGGGCGTGGTGGTCGAGCAGGGCCCGCCGACGCGGATCTTCCGCGATCCGCAGCACGACTATACCCGCAAGCTCGTCGCCGCGATCCCCGGCGCAGACTGGGAACCGGCCGCAGTGGCTGTCTGATCACGAACGGCGACCAATGGCGGGGGGTGGCCCCCTCCCACCAGTCCCGTTCCGGCCTTTGCGGCCCTCTTTCCGCTGGCTTTTCGCAGGGCCGGCGTTGACGCCTCGTTTTGTTAAATCATTGATATTAAAGTGAAAATAATCAAAATTATGCCAAGAAAATAGTTGATATTATCCACTAGTTGCCCTTTCATAGCATGACGAATTTGCACTACGACATGGCCGGAAGACCCTGACGGGCGGCGCGCTGGAGAGCGCGTTGCCGGACGGGAGACCTTTTGTCCATTCGAACGGAATTCCCATGAGCAAACCGCCTGCCAAACCGCCGACCATACCGCAGGACATCAACATCGATGTCCTGGAAGATACGCTGAGCTTCTACATCCGCACCGTCAACATCGCCGTTTCCCGTGATCTCGACGAAAGGCTCGAGGGGCTGGACGTGGCGAAGGGAACCGGAAAGATCACGACATTGCTGCTGGTCGACGACTATCCGGGCATCCGCCCGTCCGTGATCGCCCATCTGATCCTGAGGGACCGTTCGGCCATGGGCCGGCTCATCGACCAGATGGTCGACCACGGTCTGATCCGGCGCGAAGTCTCGCCCGAAGATAGCCGCGCGCAGGAACTCTACATCACCGAGACGGGGGCGGCCCTTGCGGTCAAGGTTCGCGACATCGTGCCCAAGCAGTCCCGCGACTTCTTCTCCTTCATTCCGGAAGACGAGCAGAAGCTGCTCATCGACATTCTTCGGCGCGCCTATCGGCGGATTGTGGGGCTTTCATGAACGGTCATCCCAAAGGTTCCGTCGCGCTCATTTCCGGCGCCAGCCGCGGCATCGGCAGCCATGTCGCCGCCGAACTGCTGCAGCAGGGCTGGTCGGTCTCGCTCGGCATGCGTACGCCGGTCACGCCGGGCTGGGCCGCGGGCCATGAGGACCGGGTTCAGCTTGCGGCCTATGATGCGGGCGACGTGGACGGCGAACAGCGCTGGGTGCGCCAGGCACTCGACCGCTTCGGCCGGATCGATGCTCTCGTCGCCAATGCCGGCATCATGATCCCGAAGACGGTCATCGAAGCCGACGACGACGACATCGAGGCCATGATGTCGGTCAACGTGAAGGCGCCGCGACGGCTGGCGAAGGCGGCCTGGGAGGCGCTGTGCGCAACGGGCCGGGGCCGAGTCATCATCCTCGCCTCGCTCTCCGGCAAGCGGGTCAAGTCGGCCGCTGCGGGAAGCTACTCGCTGTCGAAATTCGCGGCCGTCGCGCTTGCGCACGCCATCCGCCAGACCGGTTTCGACAAGGGCGTGCGCGCCACCGCGGTGTGCCCGGGCTTCGTTGCCACCGACATGGCGGCCGCACTCACCGATCGCGCCAGCGATCAGCTGACGCAGCCGGACGATCTCGCCCGCATCATCGCCATGCTGCTCTCCCTTCCGAACGAAGCGTCCGTCGCCGAATTCGCCGTCAACTGCCAGCTTGAGGAATTTTTCTGACATGCCCGGTCCTTATGTCGTTCCCGTCCATGGCGATGCCGACCTGCCCAAAGAGGTGGATGTCGTCGTCATCGGCGGCGGGATCATCGGAACTTCGACTGCCCTGGAACTTGCGGATAGCGGCCTGAGGGTCGCGCTCTGCGAAAAGGGCGGCATCGGCCACGAACAATCCAGCCGCAACTGGGGCTGGGTGCGCATCTCCCGGCGAGACCCGCGCGAGGTGCCGCTGATGGCGGAATCGCTGAGAATCTGGGCCGACCTCAACCGGCGAACGGGCCGGGAGACAGGCTTCAAGCGATCGGGAATCGTCTTCACCTGCGCAGACGACAAGCAGTTCGACGAGCATGAACGCTGGAACCGCAACCTCGAAGGTTACCAGATCGAATCCCGCATGCTGAGTGCGGCGGAGTTCAACGAGAAATATCCCGGCAATACGATGAAGATCGCCGGCGCGCTCTACACGGCCGGCGATTGCCGCGCCGAGCCCCAGAAGGCAGCACCCGCCATTGCCGAAGCCGCGCGCGACCGCGGTGCCCATATCCTCACCGAATGCGCCGTCCGCGGCCTGCAGATGTCCGGCGGCCGCGTGTCCGGCGTCGTGACCGAACGGGGCGAGATCGCCTGCAAGTCCGTCGTGCTCGCCGGCGGTGCCTGGTCCAGCCTCTTCCTCGGCAATAACGGCCTCGACCTGCCGCAGCTGAAGGTCCTGAACTCGGTGCTGCGCACGAAACCACTGGAGGGAGGACCGGAGGAGGCCCTGTGGGCGAGCGGCTTTGCGCTGCGCAAGCGCCAGGACGGCGGCTACACGATCGCCGACGGTTTTCAGAACATCGTCGACATCGTGCCGGATTCCTTCCGCCATGCGCTGAAATTCCTGCCGGCCCTGTCGCATGAATGGCGTTCGCTTCGGCTCCGGTTCGGCGGCCGCTTCTTCGATGAGGCCCGGATTCCGCGGCGCTGGGCGCTCGATGAGGCGTCGCCCTTCGAATACAACCGCGTGCTCGATCCCATTCCCTCCAAGGCCATGTCCGACGCGGCGCTGAAGCGCCTGTCGGAGGCCTTCCCGGTGTTCAAGAAGGCCGAGATCGCCCAGCGCTGGGGCGGCATGATCGACGTCACGCCGGATGCCGTTCCGGTCATCGACGCCATCGACGCGATCCCCGGTTTCCACGTCGCCACCGGCTTTTCCGGCCATGGCTTCGGCATCGGTCCGGCGGCGGGCCGGCTGATGGCGGATATCGTCACCGGCCGCACGCCGATCGTCGATCGCCGCGATTTCCGTTTCAGCCGCTTTTCCGACGGTTCGAAGATCGAACTGATCAGCGGCTTCTAAAGGTGAGGGGCAGGCGGCCTGGCCGCCTGCCTCCGATGCATGCGGCAGGCAACTGCCGACGGGAGGCCTACCGCCCGAAGAGGCGGACGCCGCAATGACATGAGATCAAGCAATCCATCGGATAAAGGGGAACTAAAAATGTCCGACCAGAAACAGCCGTTCATGAACACGACGCGCCGTCAGGCTCTCGGCCTGCTGGCGCTCGGCACCTCCGGGGTGATCCTCTCCGGCCTGCCGGGCCTCAGCCGCGCCCTGGCACAGGAGACGAAGACGCCGAAGGGCCAGCTGACCGTCGGCTTCTCGCAGGAGCCCACCGTCTTCAACCCGCACATGCCGCATATCGAGGTCGACGAAGGCATCCATTTCAGCATCTTCGACCCGCTCTTCTACGTCGATGAGACGGGCAAGTTCGTCGCGGCGCTCGCCGCCGAGGTTCCGACCGTCGAGAATGGCGGGATTTCCGCCGATGGTCTGTCGTGGAAGGTGAAACTGCGCGACGACGTGAAATGGCATGACGGAACGCCGTTCACCGCCGAAGACGTGAAGTTCACCCTCGAACTCCTGGTCGATCCCAATTTCCGCTCGTGGCGCAAGACGGGCCATGAGCTGGTCCGCGAGCTGACCGTCGTTTCGCCGACCGAGCTCACCTGGAAGATGGAAAAGCCCTTCGCACCCTATCCGTCGATCCTCGCTTCCACCTTCATCACCCCGAAGCACATTCTCGGCGCGGAAGCCGACAAGAACACCGCCGCCTACAACAATGCGCCGATCGGCACCGGGCCGTTCAAGTGGAAGGAACGCGTCGCGGGCGACTACATCCTGCTCGAGGCCAATGCCGACTATTTTGCCGACGGCCCCCATGTCGAGCGGGTGATCTACAAGTACATTCCGGATCTCAACGTCATGTACACGCAGTTCAAGACCGGCGACATCGACGTCGTCGGCCTGCAGTGGATCACGCCCGACCACTACGACGAAGCCAAGGCGCTCGAAGGCAAGGTCGTGACCGTCGATCCGGCCTCGACCGTCGAGTCCTTCACCTTCAACATGGAACGTCCGCAGTTCAAGGATCCGGCGGTGCGCGAGGCGCTCTACCATGCGATCGACAAGCAATCGATCATCGACGCGCTCTATTACGGCCTGCCGACGCCGACCGAAAGCTACATGCCGCAGCAGTCGATCTACTACAATCCGGATCTGCCGAAGCACGAATATTCGATGGAGAAGGCCAAGCAACTGCTCGACGACGCCGGCTGGGCGCCGGGCGCCGACGGCATTCGCGCCAAGGATGGCGTGAAGCTCGCTTTCACCTGCTCGACCACGGCGGGCAACCACATCCGCGAACAGGTGCAGCAGTACATGCAGCAGTCGTTCAAGGATCTCGGCGTGGAGATGACCATCTCCAACCTGCCGCCGGCCGTCATGTGGGGCGACTACTGGATGCTGTCGCAGTTCGACACGGTCATCGTCGGTCTCGACTTCCTGACCGGGCCCGATCCTGACACCTCCGACTTCTTCCGCTCCACCTCCAGCCCCGCCAAGGGCGGCTCCGGCCAGAACACCTGGCAGTACGCCAACAAGGAAGTGGACGATCTGCTGGCCAAGGGCGGCAGCCTCTTCGTGCCGGAAGAGCGCAAGGTCGCCTATCTGAAGATCCAGGAGATCATGCGCAAGGAACTGCCGTTCCTGCCGCTCTTCCAGTACGCCAAGGTGCGTGGCCACCGTGAGGGTGTCGAGAACGCCAAGTTCAACATCAACACCCGCATCGACACCTGGAACGTCGGAAGCTGGAGCCTGAGCTGATCGTCGCAATGCCGGGCTCTTCGGAGCCCGGCCATCCACCGCGACCGGCCCCATTGCGCCGGCGCGCGGTGCATTGCCGCTGACGATCCTCTGTCGTGTCCGTTCGACTGACCCGGAGTTACGCCCATGCTGACCTATCTACTGAACCGGCTCTCGCAGAGCCTCGTGCTGCTCGTGCTCGTGTCGATCATCGGCTTTGCCGTGCTCAACCTCGCACCCGGCGGGCCGCTGTCGCAGTTTGCCTTGACGCCCGGCATGACGCGTGAGGCGCTCGACCGCATCGCCCAGCAGATGGGCCTCGATCGCCCGCTGCCGATCCAGTATTTCGACTGGGCCTGGCGCCTCCTGCAGGGGGACTGGGGCAAGTCCTACCGCGACCAGAGGCCCGTCCTGGACATCATCTCCGGCCATCTGTTCGCGACTCTGCTGCTGATGGTCTCGTCGACGCTGGTCTCGATCCTGATCGGCACGTGGATCGGCATCAAGGGAGCAACGAAGCGCTATTCGCTGTTCGACTACACCGCCACCGTCGGTGCCATGGTCGCGCTCTCGATCCCGACCTTCTGGTTCGGCCTCGTCGCCATCTATGTCTTCGCGCTGAAGCTCAAGTGGCTGCCGGCCGGCAACATGTACACGATCGGCGACCAGTCCCTCTACGACTACGCCATCCATCTCATCATGCCGAGCCTCGTGCTCGCCCTCGTCAACATCGCGGTGTGGAGCCGCTACATGCGGACGGCGACGCTGGACGTCATCAACCAGGACTTCGTGCGCACCGCACGGGCGAAGGGGCTGACGCCGCGCCGGGTGCTGATGAAACACGTGGTCGGCAACGCGCTGCTGCCGATGATCACGCTTGCCGGCCTGCAGCTTCCGACGATTCTCGGCGGAGCGCTGGTGACGGAAACGGTCTTCACCTGGCCGGGCATGGGGCGGCTCTTCCTCGATAGCCTCGGCTACCACGACTATCCGGTGGTGATGGGCCTGCTGATGTTTTCCGCCATTCTCGTGCTGTTCGGCAGTCTGCTCGCCGACCTGCTGGTCGCCCTCGTCGATCCTCGCATCCGGCTCGGATGAAGCCTGTCCGCGACAGCCGCCGTCACACATAGGAGAGATCATGTCCGCCGCAACGCTCCCTTCCTCCGCTGCCGCAGCCAGCTCCCGCTGGTGGCAGGGCCGCACGGTCCGCCGGTTTGCCCGCCACAAGCTCGCCGTGGTCGGGCTCGTGATGATCAGCATCATGATTCTTGCCTGCGTGTTCGGGCCGCACATCCTGCCCTATGACGAACTCTATATCGACCTGCGCGCCCGGTTCGCACCGCCGCTGACCGGCTACCATATTTTCGGCACGGACCCTCTCGGCCGCGATATCGCCGCCCGCCTGTTCAACGCCGGCCGCATCTCGCTGCTGGTCGGCTTTTTCGCCATGATCCTGTCGACGCTGATCGGCACGGTGATCGGTGTCGTCGCCGGCTATTACGGCGGCCGGGTCGGCGCCGTGCTGATGCGTTTCGTCGACGCCTTCCTGTCCTTCCCCAGCATCTTCCTGCTCCTGGCGCTGGCGGCCTTCGTCAAGCCCAGCCCCTTCATGATCACCGTGATCATCGCCGTCACCAGCTGGATGGAAATCGCCCGGCTGGTTGAGGCGGAGGTGCGCTCGCTGCGGGAACGCGATTTCGTCCTGGCTGCCCGCATGGTCGGGCTGCCCAATGGCTGGATCATGTTCCGCGAGCTTCTGCCGAACGCGGTCGGACCGATCATCGTCGCGGCCACGCTGACGGTCGCCCGCGCCATCCTGCTCGAAGCCTATATCAGCTTCCTCGGCTACGGCATCCAGCCGCCGCTGCCGAGCTGGGGCAACATGCTCAACGGCGCCCAGCAATATCTCGACAAGGCGCCCTGGCTTGCCATCGTGCCGGGCGTGGCGATCACTCTCGCGGTCACCAGCTTCAACTTCATCGGCGACGGCCTGCGCGACGCGCTCGACGCCCGCAGCGATCTGAACTGAGGGATCGGACCATGGCCGCCTTTTCGCCCTTTGACCTCACGCTCTGGTATGCGACGGCAAGACCCGCACCCCGGACCGAGCCTCTGGCCGGCGCGGCCAAGGCCGATGTCTGCATCGTCGGTGCCGGCTATGCGGGACTGACGACCGCGCTCGAACTCGCCAAGGCCGGCGTCAGCGTCGTGGTGCTGGAGCGCCAGGAGGCGGGCTTCGGCGGTTCGGGTCGCAATGCCGGCCATTGCACGCCGACCTTCACCCATTACAGCCTGCCCGAACTGAGGGGCATGCTGGGCGAGCCTTGGGCGGAGCGGCTGATCGAGCGACAGACCCGGGCCAATGACCGCGTCTCGGCGATGATCCGCGACTACCAGATCAACTGCGAATGGGTGCAGAACGGCTATGTCATGGGCGCGCCGCACAGGGGCGCGCTCGACGAGATCAGGCGCAAGGTCGACACCTACAATGCTGTGGGGGCACGGACCCGCCTGATCGGCCGGGACGAGGTCGCGGCGATCACCGGTAGCCCGCGCTTTCACGGCGGATGGCTGCACGAGGAGGCGGGCCATCTCAATCCGTTGAGCTACGCCCGGGGCCTTGCCGGCGCCGTCCTGCAGGAGGGCGGCAGGATCTTCACCGGGTCGGCGGCGCTTTCCTGCGACCGCCATGCCGGCGGCGGCTGGGAGGTGAAGACGGACCACGGCCATGTGATCGCCGACAAGGTGATCTTCACCACCGGTGCCTACACGGTCGGTGGCTGGCCGAAGCTCGACCGCACGTTCAAGATCCAGCGCGTCTTCGTCGCGGCGACCCAGGTGCTCTCTGAGGAGACGCGTCGGACCGTCTTGCCGCGCAACACGACGATCCACGACGGGCGCGGCGACATCTATGTCTACAAGTACAATGCCGAAGGCCGGATCGTCGCCTCGATGTTCCCGATGGGCAGGCGCGGCCGCGACATGGCCTATACGCGCCAGGTGATGAGCGACCGGCTGAAGTGGCTGCATCCGCAGATCCACGAAGAGATCCGCTGGGAGTATTTCTGGTTCGGCGAACTCGACATGCAGTACCGCACGGTGCCGCGCTTCTACGACCTGGCGCCCGGCGTCGTGGCACTCACCGGCCTGTCGGGCCGCGGCGTGCCGACCGGATCGATGCTCGGCTCCATCCTGTCGGAATGGGCGCTCGGCAAGCCGCAGAACGAACTGGCGCTGAAACTCGAGCCGCTGACGGCGGCACCCTTCTACATGAATTTCGGCCCGGCGCTGACGCTTCGCTACTACCGCCTGCGCGACAACCTCCAGACCCGGCTTTCCGGAGCGGACCTGCCGCCGCACGCCTGACCCTTCACCTCGAGAAGCCCACCGCCGCGCGGGCCGACACCACGGACAACCAAGGAGACTGCCATGAGCATGCCGATCTACAACATTGCCGACGACATCGACCTCACCCCCGCTATGCCGGCCGAGGGGCGCGAGGGCGGTTCCTATCGCCGGGCGATCTGGCAGGATCCGGTCGAGAACGGCACGATCGTCGCGGTGTGGAAGGCCGAGCCGGGCATCTACAACTACCCGGGTCGTGATCTCGAAGAGACGTTCGTCGTCGTCGAAGGCGAGGCGATGTATGCGCAGGCGGAGGAGGAACCGGTGAAGATTGGCCCCGGCTCGATCGTCAGCATCGCCAAAGGCGTGCCGAGCCGTCTGGAGATCCTGTCGCCCTTCCGCAAGCTCGCGACAGTCGTTCCGAAGCCCTGAGAGGCTCTGCCCGCCGACGCGCCTGGCGGAATGTCTATGCGGGTGCGTCGGCGACGGAGGCGCGTTCCACCAGGTCCGTCTGGAGCACGATGCGCGTCGCCGGCGCTTCGTCTCCGTTCATGCGCTCGACCAGCAGCCTGGCCGCCGTCTCGCCCAGCTTATAGACCGGCTGGCGCACGACGGTGACCGGCGGCGTCGTGACCGAGGTCCAGTCGGCGTCGTGGAACGACACCAGAGACAGATCATCGGGAATGCGGATGCCAAGCTCGCGGCAGAGCTTGAAGACTTCGAGACCGATCACGCTGTCGGAGGCGATGATCGCCGTCGGGCGCTTTGCCGAGGTCAGCATGGTCTCGACGATGCGATGGGTATGCTCCGGCGTCGTCGCGCCGACATGCACCCAGTCTTCGATCCCTTCGAGGCCGGCCTCTCGGCAGACACCGAGAAAGCCCTCGATGCGCCGGCGCACCGAGCCCGTGTTGATGTCGGCCGGCGTATGGAAACGGTGGTCCGGGGTGTCGCAGGCGGTGAGATAGGCGATGTGTTTGTGCCCGCGCGCGATCAGCCGGCGGGTGATGCCTTCCGCCGCATGGCGATCGTCGGCGACGACCGTGTCGACGCCGAGCATCTCGCTGCCGCGGTCGAGCAGCACCATCGGCCGGCCGGAGCGCGTCGCTTCCCTCAGATGGTCGATGTCGCTCTCCCTGGCCGGCGAGACGATCAGGCCGTCCACGCGCTTGGCGAGCAGTGTGCGGATCGCGGCCTTTTCGGTCTCCGCGTCCTCGCCGGAATTGATCAGGATCACGGTGAAACCCGCCTGCCGGGCAATGTCGGTAATGCCGCGGACCGCGAGGCTGAAGAACGGGTTCTCGATGTCGCCCACCACTACGCCGATCGTGCCCGAGCGTCCCGTGGTCATGCTGCGGGCCAGTTCGTTCGGCCGGTAGTTGAGGGTGCGGGCGGCAGTGGTGACGGCTTCGCGCACCCGTTCGCTGACGGTTCCGTATCCGCCCAGCACACGGGCGGCCGTCGCCTTCGAGACGCCCGCCATGCGTGCGACATCGGCCACTGTGACGGACGTGTTTCGGGGCGGCATCTGCTCCATGAGCGGTAGCCTTACAAGAGATGTTGACGATTGGCAAATGGGTCTATAACAATTGGCAAAAGTCAAAGAGACCGGTCTCTTTCAATTTGAGACCGGTCTCTGCGACAAGAAGAACAAGTACCGACATGCGAACTGCACGGGCCGGGCGGGCCGATACCGCTGCCTTCCGGATGGGACCCGTGCGCCCTGAAGACCTCGCAGACAAGATCACCAGAGGAGACGAAACCAATGCAATTCATCGAAGCCTTCAATGCCCCCTTTGCCCGGATGCGTGCGACCGCCGTCGCGCTTGCCTTCGGCGTTCTGGCCGGTGCCGCAACCCCGGTGCTTGCCCAGGACAATCCGCTCGGCCTCATCGATCCCGCCGTCATCAGCGTCGGCACGATGGGGGACGCCAAACCCTACGCCTTCACCACCGCCGACGGCAATTTTTCCGGATTTGACATCGAGCTCTTCCTCAACATCGCCGAGCGCCTTGGCTTCAAGAAGGACCAGGTGATCTTCACCGGGCAGGAATTCTCCGCCCTCATGCCCTCGGTCGCCAATGGCCGCTTCGATGTCGCGGCGGCCGCCATCGGCACGACGGACAAGCGCAAGGAGACCGTCGACTTCTCCGACGGCTATCTCGCGGGCTTCCTCACCGTGCTGACGCCGGATGCCGGCATCACCGACGCGGCAGGCCTCAAGGGCAAGCGGCTCGGGGTCGTGCAGGGCACACTGCAGGAAATCTACGCAGAGAAGAATTTCACCGGCGCCGATCTGGTGAAGTTCCCGGACAACAACTCCGCCATCTCGGGCTTGAACAACGGCACGGTCGACGCCCACTTCCTCGATTACGAGGCGGCCAAGGACTATTCCGCCCGCTATGCCGATCTGAAGGTCGCGGTCAACATTCCCAGCTTCGACGCGCCGGCCGGCTTCGTGATCCGCAAGGGCAATGACGCGCTGCGCGAAGCGCTCAACAAGGCCCTGCACGAAGCCATGCAGGACGGCACCTGGAAGACCCTGCACGAAAAATGGTTCCCCGGCACGCCGATGCCGGATTCGTATCTTCCCAAGCAGTGATGCCGCCTTGCCGGTCCGACCCTGTCGGTCGGACCGGTCTTTCTTCCAAGGGATTTCCTGATGAACTGGCTCGAAAACCTGCGCCGCAGTTTCCTTGACTGGAACGCGATGGCCGAAGTGCTGCCGACGATGATCACCGTCGGCCTGAAGAACACGCTGATCCTTGCGGCCGCATCGACGGTGCTGGGCGTCGTCATCGGCATGGTGCTCGCCATCATGGGCATTTCCCGCTCGGCCTGGCTGCGCATTCCCGCGCGCCTCTATACCGATATCTTCCGCGGCCTGCCGGCTATCGTCACCATTCTCCTGATCGGGCAGGGCTTTGCCCGCATCGGCCGCGAACTGTTCGGCCCGTCGCCCTATCCGCTCGGTATCCTGGCGCTCAGCCTGATCGCCGGCGCCTATATCGGCGAGATCTTCCGTTCCGGCATCCAGAGCGTCGACCGCGGCCAGATGGAGGCCTGTCGGGCGCTGTCGATGAGCTACGGCCAGGGCATGCGGCTGATCGTCGTGCCGCAGGGCGTGCGCCGCGTGCTGCCGGCGCTGGTCAACCAGTTCATCGGAAACGTCAAGGATTCCAGCCTCGTCTACTTCCTCGGCCTGCTGGCCTCCGAGCGCGAGATCTTTCGTGTCGGGCAGGACCAGGCGGTCGTGACGGGAAATCTCTCGCCGCTTCTTCTGGCCGGCGTGTTCTATCTCTTCGTCACCGTGCCGCTCACCCATGTCGTCAACGCCATCGACAATCGCCTGAGACTGGGAAAGCAGCGTCCTTCGGCCGTAACCAGCGGGCTGGAGGAGGTCAGCGAACTCGACGCCGCCGCCCGCGCTTCCGGGACCGCCTTCAAGGGCGGCAGCCTCGACGTGCGCAATCTCGGCATGGCCTATGGCGACCTCGATGTGCTCAAGGGCGTCGATCTCTCGGTGAAGCCGGGCAGCGTCACCTGCATCATCGGCCCGTCCGGCTCCGGCAAGTCGACGCTGCTGCGCGGCATCAACCGTCTCGTCGAGCCGAAGAGCGGCGACATCCTGATCGACGGCGAAAGCATCCTGTCGATGAAGCCCGAAACCCTGCGCCGGCGGGTCGGCATGGTCTTCCAGCACTTCAATCTCTTCCCCGACCATACGGCGCTTGAAAACGTCATGCTGTCGCTGACCAAGATCAAGGGTCTGCCGAAGGCCGAAGCCGAGCGCATTGCCAAGGCGCGGCTCGCAGATGTGGGGCTCGAGAGCCGGCAGCATCACCGCCCCGGCGGCCTTTCGGGCGGCCAGCAACAGAGGGTGGCGATCGCCCGGGCGCTCGCCATGGAACCGGAGGTCATCCTGTTCGACGAGGTGACGAGCGCGCTCGATCCGGAACTGGTCAAGGGCGTGCTCAACCTCATGGCCGACCTCGGCGGGCGCGGCATGACCATGGTCGTCGTCACCCATGAAATGGGCTTCGCCCGCCGGGTCGCCGATCAGGTGGTCTTCATGGACGAGGGGCGCGTGGTGGAAGCCGGCACGCCCGAGGCGATCTTCGACAATCCGCAAAGCCCGCGTCTGCAGCGCTTCCTGGCGGAAGTGCTTTGACGGCGCAGAGGAGAGACAGATGACAGCAACGATCAGATGGGGCGTGCTCGGCTGCGCCGGCATCGCCGCCAAGGCGGTCATTCCCGCCATCCAGTCCAGCCGCCTCGGCCGGGTCACGGCCATCGCCTCGCGCGATGCCGGCAAGGCAAGCGACATGGCGACCCGGTTCGGCATCGCCAAGGCCTATAGCCGCTACGAGGACCTGCTGGCCGATCCCGAGATCGACGCGATCTACAATCCGCTGCCCAATCATCTGCACGTGCCCTGGACGATCAAGGCACTGGAACAGGGCAAGCCGGTGCTCTGCGAGAAGCCGATCGCGCTCGACGCCGCCGAGGCCATGACGCTGGCCGCCGTGCAGAAATCTACCGGCCTGCCGGTCGCCGAGGCCTTCATGGTGCGTCATCACCCGCAGTGGAAGACGGCGCGGGCGCTGGTTACTGAAGGGCGGATCGGCGAGGCGAGGGCGATCCAGACGATCTTCTCCTACTATCTCGACGACCCCGAGAACGTGCGCAACCGCGCGGATATCGGCGGCGGCGGCCTGTTCGACGTCGGATGCTACGCCGTCAACACCGCCCGTTTCCTGTTCGGCGCCGAACCGCTGCAGGCGATCGCCCTTGTGGAGCGGGATCCGGTCTTCGGAACGGACAGGCTGGCGAGCGGGCTCCTGGCCTTTCCGGAGGGCAAGCAACTCGCCTTCACCTGTTCCACCCAGCTTGCGCTGACGCAGAAGGTCACGGTGCTCGGCACGCGCGGACGCCTGGAAATCCCCATTCCCTTCAATGCGCCGGCCGATCAGCCTACCCGGCTGATCCTCGACGACGGCCGCGATCTTGCCGGCGGCGGGCGCGAGGAGATCGCCATTGCGGCGGTCGACCAGTACCGCGAGCAGGCCGACGCCTTCTGCGAGGCCATTCTCACAGGCAAGCCGCTCGACACCGGACTGGAGGATGCGATCGCCAACATGAAGGTGATCGACGCGCTCTTCCGCTCCGCCGTTTCCGGCCGCTGGGAACAGCCCTGAGACCTCCCCACCATTTCCAAGACCCACCGATCGAAAGACATACCATGACAGACAACACCATCTCTTCGGCCGTCATCATCGGCGCCGGCATTTTCGGCGTCTCCACCGGCGTTCAGCTCGCCCGCCGCGGCGTCAGGGTCACCATCCTCAATGACGGCCCGCCGGCCAACGGTGCTTCCGGCCGCTCGCTCTCCTGGCTGAATTCGGCACGCATGCGCTCGGAGCCCTATCACCGCTTGCGCATGGCCGGGATCGATCGTTACCGCACCCTATTCACCAGGCACCCCGACGCGGATTGGCTCCGGTTCGACGGCGGCCTGACCTGGGACGCCGACGACGAGCGCAACGAGATCGACGCCGCCTACCGCCACGAGGTTTCGCTGGCCTATGACGCACGGCACGTCTCCGCAGCCGATGTCGCCGCGGTCACGCCCGGTCTCGACGCAAGGGCGATCACCCGCCAGGGCGCAATCTTCAATCCCGGCGAGGGCTGGGTCGACCTGCCGGTCCTGATCGGCATGCTTCTCGAAGAGTTTTCGACACTCGGAGGCGTCGTCGTGACGGATCAGGGCGCGGCCCAGGTTCTGGTCGAGGGCGGACGGGCCATCGGTGCGGAAACCGCCACCAGCGGGCGCTTCCTCGGCGACGCCGTCGTGGTCGCAACGGGGCCGGCGGTGCCGCGCATGGCGGCGGACAGCGGCCAGGTGATCGGCGACGGCACCCCGATCGCCCTGCTGGTGCAGACCAAGCCGCTCGCCCATCCGCTGCGCGCCGTCCTCAACACCCCGCGCGTGGCCGTTCGGCCGGCGCCCGGCGGCACTTTTTCGCTGGATGCCGACTGGGCCGCGGACGAAGGCGTAAAAGCGCGCGCCGACGGCGGCTATGATATCGACGACGCCGTGGTGGATGCGCTTCTGGCGGAGGCTGCCAAAGTGATGGAGGGCAATCCTAAGCTCGAAGTCGCCTCCGTCGGAGTCGGCGGCAAACCCATCCCCGGCGACGGCGAACCCGTGGTCGGTGCGCTGAAGGCCATCCCCGGCTATTACGTCGCCTTCAGCCACAGCGGCGCGACGCTCGGCCTGATCGTCGGCGAACTGCTTGCCTACGAGGTGGCGACGGGTCAGGAACATCCGATGCTCGCGACCTTCCGGCCGGAGCGGTTTGCCTCACGGTAGGTTGAGCGGAGGAGGGCGCGGAGAAGGGCGCGCGAGACTTCACGCGTTCCTCCCTGCGGCAGTGGCTGTCGAAGGTGATCGCGACACGGCCGAGGGGGCACGCTGACGCGGCCCGTCAGGTGGCGATGCGGCGCTGCTGCCAGTCCTTGTAGGGCGCCAGCAGTTGTCCGGGGAAACGATCCTCGATGGCCGTTTCGACCAGGGCGATCTGGGCGAACACGTCGCTGCCGTCGCGCTCGTCGGGACGGATCTCCTCGCTCTCGTCCTCCAGCCGCTGCATGATCTCGAACAATTCATCATCGGTCATCTGCGCGAGGCGGTCGGCAAAGTCTGCGGCATCGAAATCGGCTGGATCAGGCATGTCGTCACTCCTCCTTGGCTATCCTCGTCGCATCACTGCGACTGGCGAAGCGGTTGGTCATCGCCGGTAACGCTCGGCCGCTCATCCGTCATCGAGCTCGATCCAGACGGGGGCATGGTCGCTGGTGTGGTCCCAACCCCGCACGTTTCTGTCGACGCCGCAGGCGGTCAGCCGGTCCCTCAAGGAAGGGCTGAGCAGGAAGTGGTCGATGCGAAGGCCGGCATCGCGGGCGAAGGCGTTTCGCAAGTATTTCCAGAAAGTGTAGATGCGCTCGTCCGGATGGAGGTTGCGCACGGCATCGGTCCAGCCCATGGCGACCAGTTCAGCGAAGGCTTGCCTGACTTCCGGCCGGAACAGCGCATCGTCGCGCCACCGCTCGGGCGCGTAGACGTCCAGGTCTGTCGGCATGACGTTGAAGTCGCCGACAAGGGCGACAGGCACGTCGAGTTCCAGCAGATCCGCGGCATAGGCATGCAGGCGTTCGAACCAGCGAAGCTTGTAGTCGAACTTCGGCCCCGGCGTCGGGTTGCCGTTCGGCAGATAGAGACAACCGATCAGCATGCCGTCGATCGCCGCTTCGATGTAGCGGCTGTGGTCGTCGTCGGGGTCGCCCGGCAGGCCGCGCCTGGTCAACAGAGGCTCCTGATCTCGGGCGAGGATGGCGACCCCGTTCCACGACTTCTGGCCGTGCCAGATGGCGCCATAGCCGGCGCGCTCGATCTCGCGACGGGGGAACTTGTTGTCCGGTGCCTTCAATTCCTGCAGGCAAACAACATCCGGCCTTGCCTCGTCCAGCCACCGCAGCAGCACGTCGAGGCGGCCGTTGATGCCGTTTACATTGTAGGTGGCGATCTTCACCGGCGTTGTGATCAGTCCTTACGATCGCCCTTGTCGCCCTGGCCCGGCTTTGCCTCGTGCTTGGCATCATGGCGCGCATCGCTCGACAGGGAGCGGGAGACGTCCACGCTTTCCTTGAACTTGCCGTCCTCGTCGCGGCGGACATAGCGCTTGTCGGTGCCCGTATCGATCAGTTCGCGTTTGCTCATGGTTTTTCTCCATCGTGGTTGCTGAAGGGAGAAACGCGCGTCGGCGGCAAAAGATGCATCGAAGATGGTCGATCCGAACAGGAGGCCGAGGCGGTGGGGCATTGCGGGCAACGTCCGATGGATCGCGCTCCGCGGTCACATTTTTCCCGGCGACTGCTCTTGAATCCGAAATCGGCAAAAACCAGATCTTTTGCCGCCAGCCGCTGAGGACGGGGCTGGCCTTGCTCGAAGCGCGCTCGCTGCGCGCTTCCGTACCCATGTTGCTTCAAGGAGGATATGGCTATGGCAACATCTTACGACTATGCACCGCTTTTCCGCTCGAGCGTCGGCTTCGACCGGATCTTCAATCTTCTCGAAAACGCCCAGCGTGCCCGCTCGATCAGCGACTGGCCGCCCTATGACATCGTCAAGACCGGTGACGACAGCTACCGGATCTCCGTCGCCGTGGCCGGGTTCTCGCAGGACGATCTCGACATCACCTTCCAGTCCAACCTCCTGACCGTGACCGGCAGGAGGCAGGAAACCGCTTCGGAAGGCTACCTGCATCGCGGCATCGCCGACCGGCCCTTTGAACACCGGTTCGAGCTTGCCGACCATGTCCGAGTCAGCGGCGCCGACCTCAGGAACGGTCTCCTGTCGATCGACCTCGTGCGGGAAATCCCGGAGGAAATGAAGCCTCGCAAGATTTCCATCCAGAGCGACCCGGCTCTGTCGGCGGCGGCCGCCCCGGCGCAGATCGAAGCGCCCAAGGCCGCCTGAGCGGTGTGCATGAACGCGAGAAATAGACTTGGAGGGCGCCGCTGGCACGACGGCGCCTTTGCGGCCTTCCGGGTTGGAAAGGAGCGTGCGATGAAACCCGACATGTTCAAGGAACCTGTGCGCATTCTGGTTGGCCTCGGCTTTCCGGCGGAAGTGCGCGGCGTACTGGATGCCTACCGACATCTGTGCGAATGGCCCGTCTCGCTGCGGGACGCCGCCCATGCGGTTGCGCTCAAGGCTTGCGGCGCTGCATTGCGCGGCGAGATCGAAGCGGAGACCGCCCGCGGCCTGTTCGCCGCGTTTGCCGAGAAGCACGATCTGACCGCTCCGCAGGGCACCGCTGCCGCCGCATCACGCGATATTGGTTCCGGATCGACCTCCCGGCTCGAGACTCGATCACGCCCGTAGGCGGGAGGACGGTCTTCTCTGACGGGGTCTGTCGCGCTACATCCCGCTGCGGCGCGGTTTTGACGGGAGTGAGAGCGATGGACGAGGAATTCTTCATGCGCGATGCTGTTGCGGTCGCCGCCGATCTGCTCGGCGCGCGCCTCCTGGTGCACGATGTCGGCGGTGTGATCGTCGAGACCGAAGCCTACCGCCAGGACGACGAGGCCTCGCACAGCCATCGCGGGCCGACGCGCGCCAATGCCGCGATGTTCGGGGCGCCTGCCCGTGCCTATGTCTACCGCTCCTACGGTCTGCACTTCTGCTTCAACATCGTCTGCGAGACTGGCAGCGCGGTGCTCATTCGCGGCCTTCAGCCGACTCATGGCCTCGAGACCATGGCGCAGCGCCGCGGCCTTGCCGATCCGCGTCGGCTCTGTGCCGGGCCCGGCAATCTCTGCAAGGCGCTGGGCGTGACAAAGCTGATGGACGGCATGCCGATCCTCTCTCCCCCTTTCTCGCTCGCCTTGGCGGCGGAGAAGCCTGCCATCGTCAGCGGTCCGCGCATCGGCATCAGCAAGGCGGTCGACCTCGCCTGGCGTTTCGCCATCGAAGGGTCGCCCTATCTGAGCAAGCCTCTCCGGCCGGCGGAGCGGTGACCGAGGCGCGCGCCGCCTGTCTTGAGGCGCGCCATTCTAAAAAGGACCATGAAACGACCGGGCGTGCCGCCTTTCCGGGCCGGCAGCGCCGAGTCGCTGTTGGCCGTGAGCAGGACCACTCAGGTGCGTCTGGAGAGGAGAAGTGTGCCCCATCCTGGACCTGACTGAACCGACCAACCGAACGCTGACGCATCCACGATTTTCATATTGTATTATTGTCATTATGTGCTAGAGAAGGAACATGCTGAGTGGGTCGTCCGGGAGGAGGGTTCCACATGCCAACAACCGGGAGGGGGCGTTGAGGAGAGGCACCACAACAGTCGATCGCGTTCGCGCTGGGCGCGAAGCGCCGGAAGCTGGTCACCGGCGGTGCCCCCGATGAGGCGCCACCTTTCCGGTTTCAATCAGGAGAAGGTTGTCTTCCTTCTCTTCGTGTTGATTTTCGCGATATTTTCCATCGCCTTGCCGGGCTTTCTCAACACGCAGAATCTGGTTCTTCTGATGCAGGGCGTCTCGGTGCTCGGCATTCTCAGCACCGGCATGTGCATCGTCGTCATCGGACGGGGCATCGACCTGTCGATGGTTGCCACGATGGCGCTGTCCGTTGCCTGGGCGCTGCAGCTGAATGCGGAGGGTGTCAGCCTGCCCGTGGCGCTGGCCATCGGGCTCGGCAGCGCGCTTCTGGTCGGAACGATCAACGGCCTGCTGATCGCCTATGCGGAGATCCCGCCGCTCTTCGCCACGCTGGCGACGGGCGCCTGCGTCTACGGCTTCGGGCGCTTCAGCCTTATTCACTCCGACCTTGTCTATGTGACGCCTGCCGTCGGCGGATTGGTCGAGCTCGGCCAGGGTCGTCTGCTCGGCATCCCCATGCCGGTGATCGCCTTTGCCGTGATCGCGTCACTGGTCGCGGCGCTCCTGCATTTCACCAAGTTCGGCCGGTTCAGCTATGCGGTCGGCGACAACTACGCCACTGCCCGAGTCTCGGGCGTGCCGGTCCGCCACGTGCTCGTCGGCCAGTATTTTCTCAGCAGCCTCGTCGCCTTCGTCGCCGGCCTGACCCAGGCGATGACGGTCAGCAGCATGAACACGCGCATCTCCGACACGCTGCTGATCTATGACGTCATCCTCGTCGTCGTGCTCGGCGGCGTCGGATTGAGCGGCGGGCGCGGGGGCATCCGCAATGTCGTCGTCGGCACGCTCCTGATCGGGACGTTCCTCAACGGCATGACGATCATGGACGTCCAGTACACCATGCAGAACGCCATCAAGGCGGCGATCCTTCTGGTCGCCATCACCATCGACACGATCATCAATCCCCGAGACGAGCAGACGTCCCAGCACGGCGACATCTGACCGACCCGGTCATGCGACCAATGAGAATAAACGGAGGAGAGGATAATGTTTTCATTTGCCAAGTCTGAAATACGCTCACTCTATCGCCGGGCGCTGACGCTCGGTGCGGTCGCCGGCATCGCCGGCCTGACGGCCTGGTCGGTGCCGACCGGCGTGCATGCGGAAGGGTTGGAGGACCCGACGCTTGCGCCCTATCTCGAAGCCTTCAAGGGCAAGAAGATCGGCTATGTGCCGTTTTCGATGAGTTTCGACCTCGCCAAGGGCTGGCTGGCCGGAATGCAGAAGCAGGCCGACGAGCTCGGCTACGAGATCATCGTGCGCGATCCGAACTGGAACACCGACGTCGGTTCGCAGGCGATGAGCCAGCTGATCAACGAGAAGCCGGACGTCATCGTCTACATGAACCCGGACCTGCAGTCCTACGCCAAGATCCTCAAGAAGGCCAAGGAAGCGGGCATCCAGCTGGTCGCGGTCAATCTGAAGTCGGTCGTGCCGACCCATTACATCGGCGAGGACTGGCAGCTGAACGGGCGCGCCGAGGCCGAATACATCGTGTCGAAGTGCGGCGAAGGCTCCGGCCGGTCGGGCAAGGTGGCCCTGCTGCAGGGCATTCTGACCTCCGCCGCCAGCGCCTATCAGCTGAAGGGCGTCATGGACGTCTTTGAAAAGCATCCGGAGATCAAGGTCGTCTCGAACCAGTCGGCGAACTGGGATGCCGGCAAGGCCCACGAGATCACCCAGACCGTGCTGCAGCAGAATCCTGACCTTTGCGGCATTGTCGGCTTCTGGGACGGCATGGACATCGGCGCCGGTGCAGCCGCCAAGGAAGCCAATCTCAAGGAGCCGGTCTATGTCGTGACGTCGGGTGGCGGCGCCAAGGAAGCGGCCTGCGACAAGCTGATGGACGGCACCTATTCGGCCTATATGAGCTACGATGTCCGCACCATGGCGCACGACATCAACACGGTCATCAAGATCCTGCTGCAGTCCAAGCCGCCGGTGGACATGCCGGCCTTCAGCCTGCCGACCCAGATGGTCATGCTGACGAAGGACAACCTGACGCCTTCGTCGTGCTGGGTGATGGACGACTTCAAGTAATCCGCTCTGCGGTCCTCCCGTGAACCGGGCCGTCTGCGGACGGCCCGGTTCATTCCCGGCTATTTTCGAAAAGCGGCTGTCATGGATACGACCACATCAACATCATCGCGACCGTCGAGCCGCGCCCCGGACGTGCCGGCGGCCAGCTTCGCCGACGCGCTCGTCCGGCTCCGGCACCGGTGGATCCCGACCCATGTCGTCGGCGAACTCATGTCCAAGTCCTGGATCGACAACATCGTTCCGGCGGCGATCCTCATCCTGATCGTCGTGGTCTTCGGCTCGATCGTCCCCAATTTCTTCCTGCCCGCCAACGTCTCGGACGGCACGCGGCAGATCGGGGAACTGGGCTTCGTCGTGCTCGGCATGATGATCGTGGTGGTGGGCGGCGGCATCGATCTCAGCGTCGGCTCGAACTTCGCCATGGGCAATCTTTTGGCGCTGGCGCTGACCAATATCTTCGATCTGCCCGTCGGCATCGTCTTTGTCGCCGTCGTCGCGGCCTGCTCCTTCATCGGGCTGATCAACGGCCTGCTCATCGGCGTGCTGAAGCTGCGTGCCTTCCTGACCACGCTCGTCATGCTGATCGGGCTGCGAGCCCTGGTCGATACGCTGCTGTTGACCTATGCGCTGCAGATCTCGGCCGGCTACTATGATTCCGCCGTTTGGGACTTCTTCGGTTCCGGCAATATCCTCGGTATTCCCGTCAGCTTCGTCCTCTTCATCGTGGCCGCCATTCTGATGCATGTCGTCGTCAGCCGGACGCGCGTCGGATGGCATGTCATGGCGGTCGGCGGCTCGCGCCGGTCGGCCCACAATGCCGGTATCGCGGTGCGCTACACGGTGTGCCTCACCTATGTCATCTCTGGCGCCTTCTGCGGCATCTCGGCCTTCTTCTACGCGGCGCGGCTCGGCAATGGCGGCTCCTATCCTGGTGTCGGCATGGAGGTCCTGGCGCTGACGGCGGTGATCGTCGGCGGGATCAGCCTCGGCGGCGGCCGCGGCTCGGTGGCCAAGGCCGTGATCGGCACCATGATCGTGCAGATCATCAGTCTGGCGGTGGTGCAACTCGGCCTGCAGAGCGGCGCCGGCCAGCTCGTGCTTGGCCTGATCCTTCTGGCGGCGATCGGCTTCGACGTGCGCTGGGTCAAGAACCGCGACAAGATCCTCTCGCGGGTCTACATGTCGCCCACCTATTTCGCCCTTCCGTCCCCACCGTCCACCGATGCCAGTTCGGGCTCGCCCTTCGCGGCGAACGACCGCCTCGGCAAGGTCGACATTCACGGGGAAGGGCAGCTCGACGGTCCCGAGGACGTCGTCTTCGACAGCGCCGGCAACCTCTATTGCGGCGATCGGCTCGGCAATATCATGCGGCTCGACGGTCCCGACCACAAGGAGGCCCGTGTCTTCGCCCATACCGGCGGCCATCCGCTCGGCATGGCGATCGACCGCGACGACAATATCGTGGTCTGCGTCGGCGGCATGGGACTTTACCGCGTCCGCCAGGACGCCACGGTCGAAAAGCTCACCGACGAGACCAATCGTTCGCTGCTGTCGATCATCGACGATTCCCGCCTGCGCCTGACCGACGATTGCGACATCGCCCCCGACGGCCGCGTCTTCTTCAGCGAGGCGACTACCCGCTTCGACATGGCGAGCTGGCCTTCGGACGCGCTGGAAAGCCGGCCGAGCGGGCGCATCGTCTGCTACGACCCGGCGACGAAGGCCACGAAGACGGTGGCGCGCAATTTGACGTTCCCGAACGGCATCACCCTGAGCTACAACAACCAGTCGATCCTGTTTGCCGAAAGCTGGGCCTGCCGCATCAGCCGCTACTGGTTCGACGGCCCCAAGGCGGGAACGGTCGAGCATTTGCTCGGAAACCTGCCGGGCTACCCGGACAACATCAACCGGGCAAGCGACGGCACCTACTGGCTGGCCTTGATGGGCATGCGCTCGCCGGCCCTTGACCTTGCCCTGCGCATGCCCGGTTTCCGCAAGCGCATGTCGCGGGAGATCTCGATCGACGAGTGGCTCTACCCCAACATCAACACCGGCTGCATCCTTCGCTTCAACGAACAGGGCGAAGTGCTTGAGAGCCTTTGGGACAAGACCGGAGCCAATCACCCGATGATCACCTCGATGCGGGAGCACAAGGGCCGGCTCTATATCGGCGGCATCTTCAACAATCGCATCGGCAGTCTGAAGCTCGACGGCGTCGACGAGAGCTGGACCGGGCCATCAAGCTATTGGGGGCGCGCGTGATCGGCATATTGAACCGCCTGCTGCGCCGCGACGGAGCAACCGTCCCTTCCATGGACGGGGTCCTGCGGCCCAATGCCCTGCTGGAAAACGCGACGGTGCTGGCCACTGTCGCCGAGCCGGACAATCTCGTGACGGTGGGCGACGATCTCGTCTTCTCCAGCGGGCAGTGCATTTTCCGCCTTTCTGCGGGAGGCTTGTCGTCGCTCCTTTTCGATTGCGGCGCGCCCGTCACGGCGCTGGCCTCCGCCCCGGACGGTTCGCTGGCTGCGGGCATTGCCGCCACCGGCATACGGCTGTTCGGCGGCGCCCATGACGGCCTGGTGCTCGGCGACGTCGGCCCGCGCCCGGCCAGGGGGCCGACCGCACTGGCTTTCGGCGATGCCGACACCCTTTTCGTCTGCCTCGGCTCGGCCCACAACGAAGCGGAGGAATGGCAGCGCGACCTGATGGAGCAGCGCTCCTCCGGTTCCGTCTGGAAGGTCGACCTGAAGACGCGGGCCGCGACCTGCATCGCCGATGGGCTCGGCTTCCCGAACGGAATTCTCGTCCGGGGCGAGGGGGTGGTGGTCTCCGAGAGCTGGAATCACCGGCTCCTGCGCTTCGACGGCACGGGCGGGCGGCCGCAGATCGTGCTCGAGGACCTGCCCGGCTATCCGGGCCGCCTGTCGGCCGCGGCCGATGGCGGCGCCTGGCTGGCGGTGTTCGCGCCGCGCAGCCAGCTGATCGAATTCGTGTTGCGCGAGCGGCCCTATTGCACGCGCATGCTGCGCGAGATCCCGAAGGAACTTTGGATCGCGCCGAGCCTGCGCTCCGGCCGCTCCTTCCGCGAGCCGATGCAGGGCGGCGCGGTGAGGGTGCACGGGATCTTCAAGCCCTGGGCGCCGACGCGTTCCTATGGCCTGGCCATTCGCCTCGATCACGATCTGCAGCCGCTGCGCTCGTTCCACAGCCGGGCCGACGGAACGCGGCACGGCCTCGTCAGCATCCAGGAATGGCGCGGCGGAATGGTCTTCGCCAGCCGGGGCGACGGCGTGCTCGGCGCCCTTTCGCCCGATGGGCTCACTCTCGGGGACGCAGCACAATGACGCCATTGCTCGAACTCAGGAACATCACCAAGGAATATCGCGGCGTGCCGGCCATCGCCGACGTGTCGATCGTGCTGGAAGCGGGCCGGGTGCATGCGATCCTCGGCGAAAACGGCGCAGGCAAGTCGACGCTGACGAAAATGATGGCCGGCGCCGTGACGCCGACGCGCGGCGAGATCCTGCTCGACGGACAGCCGATCTCGCTGTCGTCGCCGGGCGACGCGCTGCGGCACGGCATCGCCATGGTCTTCCAGGAGACGAGCCTCGTGCCGTCGCTGACCGTGGCGCAGAACCTGTTCCTCGGTGACGAGAAGGTGTTCAACCGGCTGCGCGGCCTCTACATCGCGGCCCAGCAATTCCTCCAGTCGCTCAACTTCCCGGTCGATCCGACCGCCAACGTCTCGACGCTCGGGGCGGCGCAGCGGCAGATGGTGGAGATCGCGCGCGCGGTGCGCAAGAACGCGCGGCTGATCATCTTCGACGAACCGACCGCGACTTTGACGCCGGAAGAAAAGCATCATTTCTTCGAGCTGATCGAGCGCCTCAAGGAACGTAACGTCTCGATCGTCTTCATCTCGCACGCGCTGGAAGAGGCGCTGGCGATTTCCGACAGGATCACCGTCTTGCGCGACGGCCAGCACGTCGTCACCGACGACACGGCGAAGTTCGACCGTGACATCATCATTCGCTCGATGGTCGGCCGGACGCTGTCGAGCCAGCTCTACGATCGTCACGCAGGCCGTCCCGCGCGCGCCTACGGTCGCAAGGTGCTGAGCGTGCAGAACCTGTCGATGGGGCGGCTGGTGCGCAACACGTCCTTTTCCGTCTATGCCGGCCAGATCACGGGGGTGTTTGGCCTGATCGGCTCGGGGCGCACGGAATCCTTCAAGGTCGTCTCCGGCGTGGCCAAACGCAATTTCTTCCACGGCGGCATCGTCCGCCTGATGGGCCAGGCAGTGCGCTACCGGATTCCTCGGCCGGCGGTCAGGGCAGGGATTGCCTATGTCACCGAGGATCGCAAGACCGAGGGTATTTTCGAGACGATGTCGATCGCCGAGAGCATCCATATCGGCGCCATGGCGGCCGACAGGGGAGGGTCCTGGCTGGTCAGCCGCAGCAAGATGCGCGAGCTTGCCGACCGGTGGAGTGCCGCGTTGTCGATCCGCTCGATCGATTCCAACGCGCGTGTGCTCGAGCTTTCCGGCGGCAACCAGCAAAAGGTGGTGATCGCCAAGGCGCTGGTGCAGGATCCCCGCATCGTCATCTTCGACGAGCCGACCCGCGGCGTCGATGTCGGCGCCATCGCCGAAATTCACGAGATCATCAACAAACTCGCCGACCAGGGCTTGGCCGTGGTGGTGATCTCCTCCTACCTGCCCGAAGTGCTCAATCTTTCGGACCGCATTCTGGTCGCGCGCCAGGGACGAATCGTCGAGGAATTCGCAATGGACGAGGCGACCGAGGAGAAGATCATGTACGCGGCGGTCCACTGAAGGCCGCGCCCGTCCCGGGCCGCCGCTGGTGTTTCAATCGCAGTCGGCTAACAGTCATTTTAATATTGTATTATTGTCATAACGTGGTAGAAGACCTTAAGCGCTCCGAAAAGCTGGCGCATCAAGAATTCAGGGAGGTCGGAGGAATGTTGACGGGATTGCGCGCGATCGTGACCGGCGGTGCCAATGGCATAGGACGCGCGATCGTCTCCGACCTGATCGGCCGCGGTGTCCAGGTCGGCGCCCTCGATATCGACGGCAAGGGCCTGCGCAGCATGGCCGGCGAGGCGGAGGAGGGACGGCTCGTTCCCCTCGAATGCGACGTCAGCGATCGTCTGGCCGTCGCACGGGCGGTCAATGATTTTGCCGCCGATGGCGGGCTCGACATTCTCGTCAACAATGCCGTCGCCTTTCACTATGCCGAACTGGCCGTCTTCCCCGAGGACAAGATCGACCGCATGCTCGACGTCGGCCTCAAGGGCACGTTCTGGGCGACGCAGGCCGCCACTCCCCATCTCGAACGGAGTGGCAATGCCAGCATCGTCAACCTGTCCTCGATGGCTGTCTCGATCGCGATCTCCACCGCCTCGGTCTACACCTCTATCAAGGGCGCGCTCGACGCGTTGACCCGCCAACAGGCGGCGGAACTCGGGGCCAAGGGCATTCGCGTCAACGCCGTCGCGCCGGGTTCGGTGCGCACGCCCGGGGCGGAGGCGGTGATCACCGATCGCGGCTGGGCGGAGCGGGAGTCGAAGTCGCTGCTCGGCCGCCTGGCCGAGCCCGAGGACGTGGCGCGCGCCGTCGCCTTCCTCGTGTCTGCGGATGCACGCTGCATCACGGGTGTTTCCCTCAAGGTCGACTGCGGCATGTCGATCCGGGGTGCGTAAAGGGTTTGATCGCCCCTGACGCTGCGAGCGTCGCGACGGGGCGGTCTGGTGGTTGGCGAGGATCGGATTTCCGAGAGAACGCCGGACAGATGGGAGCGAGGACAATGGCCGATACCACTTTACTGACGGCGCTGGTTCGCCAGGCAAGGGGCAAGACCGATTTCCCCCGCGAGGCGGTGGACAAGGCGGTGACCTGCCTTGCGGATTTCCTGTCCTGCGCCATCGAGGCGGCGGATCTGCCCTGGAGCCGCCAGTCGTTTGCGCTGGCGTCCGGCAGGCCGGGCGCGTGCGTCGTCGTCGGCGAGGCCGGCCGCTTCAATGCCGAAGACGCAGCCTTTGCCAATGCGGTGCGCGGCCACGGCCTCGTGCGCGAGGACATGCATGCCGGCAGCATTTCCCATATGGGCGTCGTCATCTGGCCGGTTCTTCTGTCGATTGCCGGTGAAGACCCGGCGCTGAAAGCCAATGTGCTGCATGCCGCCATTGCCGGCTACGAGATCGGCGGCCGGATCGGGCGCGCCCTGATGACGCCGGAGATGGCGCGGCTCTTCCGCCCGACCGGTCTCGTCGGCCCGCTTTCCGGCACGCTCGCCGGCGCCATGCTGCTCGGTCTCGACGAGGCGCAGACGGTCAATGCGCTGGCGCTGGCCGTGAACACGGCGGGCGGTCTCAACGAATGGCCGCACAGCGGCGCCGACGACATGTATTTCCATCCCGGTTTCGCGGCCCGCAATTCCCTGACGGCGCTGCGGCTGGCGCAATCCGGGGCGAGGGGCTCTTCGACCGCGCTGGAAGGCGTGGCCGGCCTCTTCGCCGCCTTCGGCCGGACCTCGCTCCCGTATCGCCCGGAGCTCTATCCCAATGGCGATCTCGAGATCATGGCCGTCTTCAACAAGGAGGCGCCCGCCTGCAATTTCGCCCAGTCGCCCTGCCAGGTCGCTCTGGCCGCTTCGCGCCGCATGGCCGCGGGGGACGACATCCAGAGCATTCATCTCTCCACCTATGACGCCGCGCTCAACTATCCCGGATGCAATTACCGCGGGCCATTCGAGACGCCGCTCCAGGCCAAGATGAGCATCTTCTTCGGCATGGCCGCGACGCTGGCGCGCGGCGAGATCGCCGAGTCGAACTATGCCCTTCTGTCGGATGCCCGCATCGCCGAACTCATCGGTCGCACGAGGATCACCGTCGACGCCGGACTGAACGAGGCCTTCCCGGCCAAGCAGGGCGCCAGGCTTCGCATCGAAACCGTTCAGGGCCAGGTGATCGAGGAGGCGCAAGACGATGTCCGCTCGGCCTCGCCCGCCCTGGTTCTCGAACGGCTGCTCGATGCAGCGGGCAAGCGGCTCGGGCAGTCTCAACGGGCGAACATCGCCGAGGCCCTGCGTGGCATGGGCGACGGAAAGGTCGATGCCGCAGGGCTTGCAGCGCTGGCTGCATTGACCGGCACACTGGCAGGGGAGCGGGCGGCGTGAGCGATTTTCAGATCTTCGTAGAGAACGTGTTGCAGCTTCTGGTGACCGGCATTCTTGTCGGGGCCATCTACGGCATGATGTGCGTCGGCCTTGCCATGATCTTCGGGATCATGCGCGTCATCAATTTCGCCCAGGGCGATTTCATGATGGTCGGCATGTATGCCACCTATTTCGTCTTCAGTGCGCTTGGCTTCCAGACCGTGTTCGGCAGCGTGCTCGGCCCGTATCTGTCGGTCGTTGCCGCCGCGCCCGCCATGTTCCTGTTCGGCTGGCTGATCCACCGCTTCCTCATCCGTCGGGTGACCGGCAGGCGGTCCACCGGAATGGAAGGGGACGGTCACTATGCCCAGCTCATCCTGACGCTCGGCGTCGCCCTGATCCTTCAGAACGGCGCGATGATCCTCGTCGGTGCCGATCTCGTCTCCATCCGCACGCCGCTGTCGAGCGAGGCATGGGTGCTGGAGCCGTTCGGCGAAAGCCTGCCCGCGCTGCTGTTCTTCAACAAGTCCCGCGTCTTTGCCGCGCTGTTTTCGGCGGTGGTGATCGCCGGTCTCTGGCTTCTGATCCAGCGGACCTTCCTCGGCAAGTCGCTCCGCGCGGCCGCCGACAATGCGGAAGCCGCGACCTATATGGGCATTGACGTCGACCGCTCGCACCGCGTCGCCTTTGCGATCGGCACGGCGGTCACGGCCATGGCCGGCGGGCTCCTGGCGATGAACTATCCCTTCAGCCCGTTCGTCGGCCTCGAATACGTGATCATCATGTATGCCGGCGTCGTGCTGGGCGGCATCGGCAGCGTCATCGGCGCCTTCTGGGGCGGGATGATCATCGGCCTCGTCCAGCAGTTCTCGACGCTGGTCCTGCCGACCCAGCTGCAGAACGCGACCATCTTCGTCTGCTTCCTGCTCGTGGTGATGCTACGGCCGCAGGGGCTGTTCGGCCGGAACGTGGAGCGGACCTGATGATCAAGCGCATCATGACGAAATCCCTCGGGGTGTTCCTCGCCCTGGCGCTGGCCTATCTCGTGCTGGCCGTCTTCGTGACCAATTCCTATTACCAGCTCATCCTGACGCTGGTGCTGATCTGGGCGGTCTTCGGCCTCAGCTGGAACATTCTCAGCGGCTATACCGGCCTCATTTCCTTCGGCCATGCGAGCTTCTTCGGCATCGGCGCCTTCGCAACCGTACTAGCGCAGATCTATCTGTCGCTGTCGCCCTGGATCATGTTCTTCGTCTCGGGCCTCATCGGAGCGGCCGTGGCGCTGATCATCGGCCTGCCGACCTTCCGTCTGCGGGGACACTACTTCGCGCTCAGCATGCTCGCCTACCCGCTGGCGCTGATGTATGTCTTCCTCTGGCTCGGCTTTCCTGAGGTCAGCGTGCCCCGCGTGCACGACAATCCCGCCGCCTACATGCAGTTCTCCGACGGGCGCGTCTACACGCTGATCGCGATGATCTTCCTCATTGCGGTGGTGGTGCTGTCGAAAGCGATCGAGAATTCGCGGTTCGGCATGGCGCTGATTGCCATCAAGCAGAACGAGGCAGCCGCCGAAGCCGCAGGTATCGATGCGCTGCGCTGGAAGCTCAAGGCAATCGCGCTCAGCGGTGCCATCGCCGCCATGGCCGGATCGCTCTACGCTGTCGTCATCCTCGTCATCACGCCGCAGTCGGTGTTCGGCATGCTGGTCTCGGCGCAGGCGCTGACGGTCACCATGTTCGGCGGCATAGGCACGGTCTGGGGACCGTTGATCGGCGCCGGCTTCCTGATCCCGATCGCGGAGATTCTTCATGCCGAACTCGGCCATCTGCTGCCGGGCATCCAGGGCGTCGTCTATGGTCTGGCGATCGTCGTCCTCACCATTCTCGCTCCGGAGGGCATGTTCTGGAAGGCGCGCGACTGGGTGCGTTCTTCCCGCGGCCCGCAGAAGGGCGAGGCGGAGTTGGCGGTTCCCCCGGCCGTCACAGAAGCCCCGCCGGTTCAGCCCGCGGCGCGCGAGATCTCGTCGGACGTGGTGCTCGACGTGCGCAACGTCTCGAAGAACTTCGGCGGGCTCAAGGCGGTCCAGGACGTCAGCTTCACGGTCAATCGCGGCATGATCCTCGGCATCATCGGTCCCAACGGGGCAGGCAAGACGACGCTGTTCAACATCCTGAACGGTTTCCAGTTTCCGTCCGAGGGTCAGGTGATCGTCGGCGGCCGCGACATGGCGCGCCGCAGGCCGCACGAACTCTGCCGGGCCGGCGTCGGCCGCACTTTCCAGATCATGCGCCCGTTCACCCGCATGAGCGTCCGCGACAATGTCAGGGTTGGCAGCTATGTGCGAGCCGCCAGCGAAGAGGAGGCGGCCCGCATCGCCGACGACGCCCTTGCGCAGGTCGGCCTTGCCGCGATCGCCAACCGTCTCGCCGGCGAACTGAGCACCAAGGATCTCCGGCTGATGGAACTGGCGCGCGCGCTCGCCGGCCAGCCGCACATCCTGCTGCTCGACGAGACGCTGGCGGGGCTCGGCCGCGAGGAGGCCGTCGAGGTCGTCGACGTCATCAAGCGCCTGTCGGCATCCGGCATCACCGTCGTGATTATCGAACACACCATGCACGCCATGGTGCACCTGGTGGACCGTTTCCTGGTGCTCGACCACGGCCAGGTCGTGACCGAGGGCCTGCCGGCCGAGGTGACGCGGGATCCGCGCGTGATCGAGGCCTATCTCGGAAAGAATTGGGTGGCAAATGCTCAAGATTGAAGGTCTGACAGCCGGCTATTCGCCGAGCGTTCCGGTGCTGCACGACGTGTCCCTGAGCGTCGGGGCCGGCCAGTTCATCTCCGTCGTCGGCCCGAACGGCGCCGGCAAGACGACGCTGTTCAAGGCGATCTCCGGGATCATTCCGCTGAAGAGCGGGCGGGTGAGCTTCGACGGGCAGGATATTTCGAACCTCGAGGCGTCGCGCCGTCCCCATCTGGGGATCGCCCATGTTCCCGAGGGTCGGCAGGTCTTTCCGTCGATGACGGTGCTCGAGAACCTTGAGCTGGGTGCGGCGACCGAAGCCGGGAAGCGGGACTGGGCGGCCAATCTGGAGCGCATCTATACCTGGTTTCCGGTGCTCGCCGAACGGTCCGCGCAATATGCCGGGACGCTGTCCGGCGGCCAGCAGCAGATGCTGGCCATCGGCCGGGGCCTCGCATCCTCGCCGAAGCTCATCATGCTCGACGAGCCGTCTATGGGGCTCGCGCCGTCGATCGCCGACTTCGTCTTCGAGAAGCTGATCGAAATCCGCCGCGAACTCGGCCTGGCGATCTTGCTGGTCGAGCAGCGGGTGGCGGAAGCACTGCAATTTGCCGATCGCGGCTATGTCCTTGAGACCGGCAGCATCGTCATGGAGGGAGACGGCGAAACGCTGAAGGCGGATGACCGCGTTCGGCAGGCCTATCTTGGAATCTAGACAGGGAGTGGAGGAGAAAACCATGCAGAACCATATGACCAAACATCTTGCGGTGGCCTTGGCCACGGCGGTCGCGTTCGCGGCACCGGCAGCCCGGGCCCAGTCGGCCGAAAAGCCGATCCAGATCGGACTGATCGCGCCGACATCGGGCATTTATGCCCGCCCCGGCACGGTGATGAAGATGGGCGCCGAGCTGGCCATCAAGGACGTCAACGACGCGGGCGGGATTTCTTGCCTGGGCGGCGCGCCGCTCGAGCTGGTGACCATCGATTCCGGCGACACCGTCGAAAAGGCGACGAATGCCGCCCAGCGCATGGTCGCCGAATACCCCGAACTTGTCGGCGGAACAGGCGCTTATCTCAGTTCCTTCACGCTCGCCGTCAGCGAGGTGACGGAACGCGCGAACCTGCCGCTGCTGACACTTTCCTATTCCGACCAGATCACCGGCCGCGGATTCAAGAACATCTTCCAGACGTCGGCGACCGCCGGCGTTCAAGCGCAGCTCGCTTTGCCGATCATCCTCGACCTCGCCGAACAGCAGTCGGGCAAGCGGCCGAAGACGGTCGCCATCATCACCGACAACACGGCCGCCTCTTTGTCCTCGGTCGAGCGGATGAAGGCCGGGCTGCTCGCCGATGTCGGGCTGGAAGTCGTGCTCGAGCAGGTCTTCACGCCGCCGCTGGCCGACGCCACCTCGCTCGTGCAGCAGGTACGCCAGAAGCGCCCCGACCTGCTGTTCTTCCTGCCGACGGTGATTTCCGACAGCAAGCTGATCCTTGAGAAGAAGAAGGAATTCCGCCTCGACGTGCCGGTCATCTCGTTTGGCATCGCCATCGCCGAGCCTGAAGTCCTCAACACGATGCAGGCCGACATGCTGGAAGGCGTGATGTCTGCCGTCGCCAACTGGGGCGCCAAGGGGCAGGAAGATCTCATCAAGCGGCTGAAGGACGTCTATGGCGAGCCGTGGATGACGCAGAACGCGATCTCGACCTATGGCGACATCTGGCTGTTCAAGGCGGCACTCGAGAAGAGCTGCAGCCGTGACCGCGCCGCTCTCGGCGACGCCCTGCGCAGCCTCGATGCCGGCCCGGCGAAGTATTATCCTGGCGGCACGCTGAGCTTCGACGACAAGGGACGCCGCGAGGGTGCGAGCCTGACCGTCATCCAGTGGCAGAACGGCGTTCCCGTCACGGTCTTCCCAGAGGATCTGGCCCTGGCAAAGCCCGTCTGGCCCGGCAAGTAACAGGCCTGACCCGGCACCCTGGGGGTTGCCGGGTCTCCTGCATCATCTGAATTGCCGGCCCATGGCGGCGGTCGGCGACATCGAAGGCAAAGCAGCATGAGCGATAGATACGAAGTCCTCGCATTGAAGTATGCCCGCAACGACCGGCCGGCCTCGCACAACTTCATAGGTGGGGATCCGCACGATCATTCGATGCCGATCGATTATTATGTCTGGGTCATCCGCAACGAGCAGCGGACGGTGGTCGTCGACTCGGGCTTCAATCCCACTTCTGGGGCGCGGCGGTCGCGCGAACTGATCACGCCGGTCAACGTGGCGCTGGCCTCCGTTGGCATAGACGGATCCGACGTCGAGCACGTGATCACCACCCACATGCACTACGATCATGCCGGCAATAACGACCTGTTTCCGAACGCCTGCTTCTACATGCAGGAGAGCGAGATGCAGTTCGCCACCGGCCCCTGCATGTGCCACCATTTCCTCAACCACCCCTACGAGGTGGACGACGTCACCGACATGGTCAGGCGCGTCTACGCCGGCAAGGTGTCGTTCTGCGCCGGCGACCGCGAACTCTTTCCGGGCATCACCGTGCATCACATCGGCGGGCATTCCCGCGGGCTGCAATGCGTGCGCGTCGAAACGCAGCGGGGCCCGGTCGTCCTCGCCTCGGATGCCAGCCACCTCTACGAGCACATGCGCAGCGGCCGGGTCTTTCCGACCTGCGACAGCGTTTCCGACACGGTCTTCGGTTACGGCCGCCTGAAAGAGCTTGCGGGGAGCGCGGGGCGCATCGTCCCGGGCCACGATCCCGAAGTCATGAACCGCTATCCCGCCTTCAGTGCCCAGACCGAAGGATTGGTCGTCCGGCTGGATGTGGATGAGCTCGGGCCGGGCTGAGGCCGAATGCGCTTACAGGCCTGCAGGACGGGCCTGATGACTGCGATCCGTATAATTGTATTATTGACAGATTGTATGACAATAACTATGGTTTTGGACAGGCGACAAACTGGAGGAGAGGGTCGATGATCGTAGAACTTCGCGTCTATTATTGCGCGCCGACGAGGCTTCCGGCCCTTCTGGACCGCTTCCGCTCGACGACGCTTTCCTTCTTCGAGAAATACGGGATCGAGCAGATCGGCTTCTGGACGACCGTGGTCGGACCGGACAATCACGCGCTCACCTATCTGTTGAAATGGGACAGCATGGCGCAGCGCGAGGAACGGTGGAACGCCTTCCAGGCCGACCCGGACTGGATTGCGGCGCGCGGCGAAACCGAACGGGAGCGGCCGATCGTCGTCCGGGTGGAGAACAGTTTCCTCGCGCCCACCGATTTCTCGGCGCTTCGATAGAAACAGGGCCAGGCCGGTCGGGCATCGCCGATCGCGGCCAGATGGAAAGCATGGGACAGGCAGGACATGAGCGTTAAGACGATAGGTTTCATCGGGCTGGGCATGATGGGAGAGCCGATGTCTGCCTGCCTCGCGGCGGCGGGTTTCCGGCTCTACGTGGCGGATGCCGATGCGGCCCGTGTCGCTGCGGTCTGCGAAGGACTTGGCGCATCGCCGCTGACCCCGGACGTCGCGGGCGAACTCGACATGCTCGTCACCATGCTGCCGAATTCCGACATCGTGGAAAAGGTGCTCCTGGGCGACGGATGGGCGGAACGGCTGCGGGCTGGTGCGCTTGTCGTCGACATGAGTTCGTCCGAGCCGGTGCGCTCGCGCGACCTGGCCGGCAGCCTTGCTGCGCGCCACCTCGACTATCTCGACGCCCCGGTATCCGGCGGCGTGAAGCGGGCGCGGGAGGGCTCCCTTGCCATCCTCGTCGGCGGCAGCGAAGTCGTTCTGGAGAAGGCGCGCCCGGTGCTGGAAGCCATGGGCACGTCGATCCTCTTCATCGGCCCTGCGGGGTCGGGCCATGCGGCCAAGGCGCTCAACAACTTCGTCTCGGCCTGCGGCCTGATGGTCACCGTCGAGGCGCTGCATGTCGCCCGCCGTTTCGGCATTTCGCCCGAGGTGATGACCGACGTGCTCAATGCCTCCTCCGGACGCAGCAACACCTCGGAAAACAAGGTCAAGCAGTTCATGCTGTCCGGGACCTTCGGATCGGGCTTCTCGCTGCGCCTCATGGACAAGGACCTGGCCATCGCCAAATCGCTGGCGGGCTCGGTCGGATATACGCTGACATTCGGCGAACACGGCATCGAGACCTGGCATCGCGCCGCCGAAAAGGCCTCCGCCTCGACCGATCACACCGAAATGTACCGCTTCCTTTCCGAAGACGGTTGAGGACCATCCGGATGCTTGAACTCGACAAATTCTACATCGATGGGGCCTGGACAGAGCCTGCCGCGGCCTCGTGGATGAATCTCGTCGATCCGGCGACGGAAAAGCCGTTCGGACGGCTCGCCCTCGGTGGTGCCGCCGATGTCGATCGCGCGGTTAAGGCCGCACGCCGGGCCTTTCCCGCCTATGCGGCGACGCCGGTCGGCGAGCGGATCGACCTTCTGCAGCGCATACTCGATGTCTATACGCGGCGTTACAACGAATTCGCCGAGGCGATGCGCCGCGAGATGGGATCGCCGATCACCTTTGCGACGAAGGGCCAGGCCGTTCGCGGTCCGGTCCATCTCAACACGCTTCTCGATGTGCTCAAGGACTTCCGGTTCGAAGAGGACAAGGGCACGACCCGCCTGCGCTACGAACCCGTCGGTGTCTGCGGTCTCATCACGCCGTGGAACTGGCCGGTCAATCAGGTCATGGTCAAGGTCGCACCGGCTTTGGCCGCGGGCTGTACCATGGTGCTGAAGCCGAGCGAGTATTCCGCCGTGAGCGCGGCCCTGCTCGCCGAGGTGCTGCACGAGGCCGGGGTGCCGGCCGGCGTCTTCAATCTCGTCAATGGCGACGGTCCGAATGTCGGTGCCGCGATCGCCGGTCACGAAGACATCGACATGGTCTCCTTCACCGGCTCGACCAGGGCAGGCATAGAGGTTGCCCGCACCGCTGCCGTGACGGTGAAGCGCGTGGCCCAGGAACTGGGCGGCAAGTCCGCCAACATCCTGCTCGACGACGTCGACCTCGAGGATGCCGTGCGCCGGGGTGTCGCGGCCTGTTTCACCAATTCCGGGCAGTCCTGTTCGATCCCGACACGCATGCTGGTGCCGCGCCATCTCATGGCGCAGGCAGCGGCCATCGCCGCCGCTGCAGCCGACAGCTATCGCGTTGGCCCGACCGATGATCCCGAGACGCAACTCGGCCCGCTCGTCAATGCGAGCCAGTTCGATCGGGTCCAGCGCCTGATTCGCACAGGGATCGAGGAAGGGGCGACATTGGTCGCCGGCGGTCCCGGTCGTCCCGAAGGGCTTAAAGCCGGCTACTTCGCCCGTCCCACCGTCTTCAGCGACGTGATGCCCGAGATGACGATCGCCCGCGAGGAGATCTTCGGGCCGGTGCTGTCGATCATGCCCTATGCGAGCGAGGAGGAAGCGGTGGCGATCGCCAACGGCACCTTCTACGGGCTCGCCGCCTATGTGCAGTCGGCCGACCGGGAGCGCGCGCGAGCGATCGCCCGCAGGCTGAACGGCGGCCAGGTGCATATCAACTATCCGCCCGCGGATTTCGGCGCACCCTTCGGCGGATTCCGCCGATCCGGAAACGGTCGCGAGTGGGGGGAGGCCGGGCTCAGGGAATACCTGGAGACGAAAGCGATGATCGGATACGGGGGCGGCGAATGATGCACGGCTCTGTGATCCGCAGTTTTGGACAACTGCTTGCAATGGCGGAGGCTGAATAAATGCCAACTGAGAGCGATATGTTCGCAAAGGGCTTCCAGAACCGGAAGGCGGTTCTGGGCGCTTCTCACGTCGAGAAATCCTGGGAGAATGCCGACGACTTCAATCGGCCGGCCCAGCGGCTGGTCACCGAATATTGCTGGGGCGAGGTCTGGGGTGACGGGACGATCCCGTTCCGCGTCCGCAGCATGATCAATCTGGCCATGCTGACGGCGATGAACCAGCACCACGAACTCGGCGTGCACGTGAAGGGCGCCCTCAACAACGGCGTCACGCCCGAGGAGATCCAGGCCGTGCTGATGCAGGCCATGGTCTATTGCGGCGCGCCGGCTGCCCTTGCCGCCTTCCGGACCGCCAGCATCGCGATCAAGGATTGGCATGCCCAGCAGGAGCCGGCCCGGGAGACACAGCCCGAATAGCAGCCACATATCCGATCGGGGCGCTCCGGCCGCCTTGCCAAACCGTTTCCCTTTGTCCGGCAGCTGTCGGGCCTGATTTCACCGTGACCACTCTTTCTGCCTCTCGGCATCATCATTGCGAGGATCGATACTATGTCTGGCTCCAGAATCGGCTTCATTGGCCTTGGCAACATGGGGGGACGCATGACCCGCCGCATCGTGGCGGGCGGCATGCCGGTCCTCGGTTACGACAAGGACGAAGCTGCGGCCGCACGCTTCGGGGCGGCGCCTGCGGCTTCGGCCGTCGCCGTCGTCGAACAGTCGGATATCATCCTGCTCTCCTTGCCTGACAGCAATGTCATCGAGAAGGTCGTGGAAGGCGAGGGCGGTCTGCTGGCGCATATCCATGCCGGCCAGATCGTCGCCGACATGAGCACGGCGTCGGCCGCCTCCACGCGACGGCTGGCGGACCTGTTTGCCGAGAAGGGCGCCTTCTACGTCGATGCCGGAATTTCGGGCGGCGCGGCTGCGGCGGAAAAGGGCACACTCACCCTGATGGTCGGCGGCGAGGCGAGCGCGATCGCCAGGCTGGAGCCGGTGTTCTCCCTGATCGCTACGAAGGTTATCGTCATGGGCGAGAGCGGGGCCGGACATACCGCCAAGCTGCTCAACAACTTCCTCAACGCCGTCAGCCTCGCGGCCACGGCCGAGGTCATGGTCGCCGGCAAGAAGGCGGGCCTCGACCTCCATCGCCTGCTGGAAGTGCTGAACGCCAGCAGCGGGATCAATTTCGCCACGCTCAACCGCTTTCCCAAGATCGTCGACGGCGACTATCTCGAGGGTGGCCTGACCTCGAAGCTGATGACCAAGGACGTGGTGCTCTACTGCGATCTCCTGCATCAGCTCGGTGTGGCGTCGCTCAACGCGTCGGGCCCGATGGCGAGCTTCGGGCTTGCCACGGCACTGGGCTACGGCGACGTCATCAGCAACCGCGTGGTCGATGCGATCGGCGATATTTCGGGCGGTGTCCGCCTGCACACGAAGAAGGATTGAGACGATGAAGGTGTTTCACGGCCGCCAGGGCACGCCCTCCGAAGTGAAGACGGAAACATTCACCGGGCAGGTGTTCGCCGATCCGGTCATGCCGGCCCAGGACGGCGTCGTCATCAACAACGTCTTCTTCTCGCCCGGTGCGCGTACCTTCTGGCACACCCACGAGGCCGGACAGGTGCTGATCGTGCTGGGCGGGCAGGGCTGGGTCTGCGTCGAGGGCGAGGCCGCGGCACCGCTGAGGGCCGGCGATACCGTATGGATTCCCAAGGGCGAGAAGCACTGGCACGGTGCGGCCGCTGACAGCTATCTGCTCCACACGGCCATCTCGATCGGCAAGACCAACTGGATGGAAGAGGTCGCCGAGGCTCAGTACAAGGCGTCTGCCGCCGGCAACTGACCTCCACAGACGGGCTGTCCACCAAGCTTTCCGGCGGCTTGTCGGCCGCCGGCGGGGTATGCACGCCAGTGTCGATCGCACACTTTTGCGATCAATCTGAGATTGCGTTGTGGAGGAGGCGGTCGAGGCTGGTTCATGGACGAAAAGCCAACTTGTGAGATGGCGCCGAATTGTGTTATTGGCGGATGATCATAATGTAATATGGAAGCACCGCATGAATGTGCGAGGACCTGCGCTGCAAGCGGATTCGCTGCGTCGTCAGATCGAAAATGCCGTGAGGCAGGCCATCACCTCCGGCAGGTATCAGCCGGGGGCGCGGCTGATCGAACGGGAGCTTTGCGAGGAACTCGGCGTGAGCCGGACTTCGCTTCGCGAAGCCTTGCGAAAGCTCGAAGCCGAGAAGCTGGTGGAGATCGTTCCGCACAAGGGTCCGGTCGTCGCCGTCATCAGTCTGCGCGAGGCGCAGGAACTCTACGCGCTTCGCGGCGTGCTCGAAGGCTTCGCCGCCCGGGAATTCGCCCTGCATGGTAGCGACGAGGCGATTGAAAAGTTCTCCGAAGGCGCCGAGCTTCTGCGCAAATATGCATTGTCCGGCGACACAGCGAAGGTGCTCGAAGCCAAGGGCAGCCTTTACAGCATCATGCTCGGCAATTGCGGCAACGACCTTGTCCGGGAAGTGCTGCAGAGCCTGTTCTCGCGCATCAACATGCTGCGCGCCACGTCTCTGATGCATCCCAACCGCATCTCCCAGAGCCTCACCGAAATCGACGAGCTTGCTGCGGCCCTGAAGCGGCGGGATGCCGACGAAGCCGCCCGGATCGCCTCGCTGCACGTACAGAACGCCTGCGTCGTCGCGCTCAAACTGCTTGAGGAACAGCGCGCCGCCGCGGCCGAGGCCTGAGCCGTTCGGGCCGGGTCTCATCTCGGATTGTGACCTTCGAAGTCCGCGACATGCAGGAGGGTGAGGACCGTGGCGTTCCTGGCCCTTCGCATCGACTTTTCCCGGCGCTCGTTCCTCGCCGGCTGGATCGTGGTTCGGTCTGGTTTTAGGCTGGACCGATACCCGTCAACCGAGTCCCATCCGCCATGCAGCACCCCGTTCATCGCGTTCCCACGGAGCCTGCCATCCTTCGCTTCCTGGAGGTCTGCGCCTCGTTCTACCCGGACGACGCCGTCAGCGCCTCGATCGGGCAGCAGCGGCAATGGTATGATGCGCTCTGCGCGCATTTCGACCGGCCGCTCCCGGACGGCATGACCACCGAGGACGACCTGGTGGAGGGCCGCATTCCCGTGCGGCGATACCGGCCGGCGAAGGTCACCACCGCGACCGTGCTCTACTACATTCACGGCGGCGGCTTCGTCGTCGGCTCGCTCGACAGCCATCATGCCATCTGCGCCGAACTGGCCGAGCATGCCGGGGCCGAACTGGTGTCGGTCGACTATCGGCTGGCACCGGAAAACGTCTGGCCGGCCCCGCATGACGACTGTTTCGCGCTACTGCAGCACCTGCTGGCGGACAAACGCCGGGTCGTGCTGATCGGCGACAGCGCCGGCGGCAATCTGTCGGCCGGCCTGGCCGTCCGGGCGCGCGATCAAGGTTTGGACGGCATTGCCGGTCTGGCACTGGTCTATCCAGCGCTCGGTGGTGATCTGCTCTCCGGCTCCTACGCGGAGATGGCCAATGCACCGGGGCTGACGACGAGCGACGTCGCCTACTACCGTGCCGTGCTGCAGGCGCCCGCCGACGATCCGGTCGCCCATCCCTTGCGCGCCTCGTCCCTTGCCGGACTGCCGCCGGCCTTTGTCAGCGTCGCCCATTTCGATCCCTTGCGCGACGACGGCCGCGCCTTTGCCGCGGGGCTTGCGCAGGCGGGGGGCGAGGTCTGGTTCCGCGAGGAGCCGCAGATGGTGCATGCCTGGCTGAGAGCACGGCATATGAGCGAGGGCGCGCGGGCGGGGTTCGCCGCGCTGTGCGCCGCGGTCGCCCGGTTCGCCGCCAGCCCCTGATCTTCTGGCCGTTCACATGAGATCGCGCGGAATGGCAATCTCGTCGAAGCGTTTCTCGAAGATCTTCACCTCATTCTCAAAGGCGACGACCAGGGCGCTGATCCGCCAGTCTTTTTCGCTGCAGCTGATGTGCGCCGTGGAAACCGTGCGGACGAACCAGCCGGGCCGCCGCATGTCGCAGGTCCAGGTCGAGACGCCCTCGGCGGACAGGGGATCGCCGGGGCTGATCGACCAGGTTTCCTCGCGCAATTGCCGGGTCGAGAGCCCGGTCGCGGGGTGTTCGGCCAGTCCGGTGTCTTCGAGGATATGATAGCGGGTGCGATTGGCCTGGAGATCGCGTACCACCTTGCGGTCGGTGACGGCGGGCGCATGCTGGATGTATTTCGGCAGCGGATCGGGATCGTCCGGCGCCTTGAGGTCGATCCGCTCATGCGCGTCGAGCAGCGGCAGGGAGAGGCCGAGGGATGCCACATCGATCGTCAATCCCGGATCGCTCGGCGCCGGCAGGATCGTCGGCCAATAGGCCGTCGACAGCGACAGGCGGATGCGGTGGCCGGGGCGGAAGCGATAGCCGCAGGCGTCGAGCAGCAAGCGGATCGTCGTCGGCTGGCCGTGCTCCATCGGTTGCGGATCGCTGTTCGACTCGCGGTGCGCCAGGTTCATGACGCCGAAGGAGACACGGGTCGCGGTGCCGTCCGGATGGATGTCGACCAGGCGGGCGCAGAGATTGGCGACATCGGCGTCGCAGGAAACGGTGACGCAGAGTTCCTGACGACCGAGCAGGTCCAGGTCCGTCGTCAGCGGCGCGCTGTCGAAGGTCAGCGAACCGGCATCGTCGCCGCGCTGGTCGCCGGCCATTTCCGCATCGGGCTTCAGGGTGAACCATTCACCCGAGGCCGTGCCGGTATCGAGCGGTGAGCGCAGATAGACCGGCCTTGCCGGGGATCCGTTTGGCTTCGGGCCTTCTGCCAGCATCTGCGCCGCGTCGATATGGAAGCCCAGCATCACCGGCGCCTGCCAATGTGCCTTGGCGATCCAGAAGCCGGGATCGGCATCGCGGCGTGGTGCGGGCTTCGGTCCGTCGAGCATATAGGCGCGCACCTGTGGGAGGGCCTCGGCGCCCGTTTGCTCGCCGCGCAGCCAGCGGTTCCACCAGGCGATCGACTCGCCGAGGAAATCGGCGCGCGGCTTGGGCCAGGCGAAATGCGGATATTTATGGACCCAGGGACCGATCAGCGCCTTGGCGGTGTTGCCGAGCCCCTCGACCGCGAGCAGCGGCGTGTTGCGGTAGCCATCGGCCCAGCCGGCGATCACCAGCGCCGGCACGGCAACCGCGGAGAAGTCCTCCTTGATCGAACCATGTTTCCAGAAGCCATCCCGGCGCTGGTGGGTCAGCCATTCCTGCATGAAGAAGGGTTCGTTCTCCAGCCGCTCCAGCCACATCTCGCGCCAGCGCTCGCCGACAAGCGCGGGATCCGGCGGGCGCGACTGGTAGCCGAGCATGGTGGCCGCCCAGGAGAGCTGCGCGGAGAGATGGCAGCCGTTCTTGTAGTGGATGTCGTCATTGTAGCGGTCGGTGGTCGAGGCGATCGAGATCACCGCCTTGAGCGCCGGCGGGCGCAGGGCCGCGACCTGCAGGCAATTGAAGCCGCCCCAGGAAATCCCCATCATGCCGACCGAACCGTTCGACCAGGGTTGGGCGGCGATCCAGGCGATCAACTCGCAGGCATCGGCCAGTTCGCGCTCGGTATATTCCCCGTCGATCACCCCGTCGGACTCGCCCGATCCGCGGATGTCGACGCGTACGCCGGCGATGCCGGCCGCGGCAAAGGCCGGATAGGTGGATTCGTCGCGCATCGAGGTGCCGTCACGCTTGCGGTAGGGCAGGAACTCGAAGACCGCCGGCACGGGATCGGCGTCCGCGCCGTCGGGCATCCAGATGCGCGCGGCGAGCCGCGTGCCGCCCTTGAGGGTGATCCAATGGTTTTCGACGATGGTGAACGGGCGAGGGGACATGCTGTGCCTTCAGATGGAAAAATTTGAGTTCGTGGTTTGGCCCCTCCCAAACCCTCCCCACGAGGGGGAGGGCTTAGCCTGGCCGCGCGCTTTGGTGGGTGGCGGAACCGAAGGCTTGCCGCTTGCTTTCTCCCCCCTTGTGGGGGAGATGGCCGGCAGGCCAGAAGGGGTATCGGGATGGTGCGCTCAGTTCCCCGCGCTCGTCATCTTGCGGGTAGCGAGCGCCCTTTCCAGCCAGCCGACCTCCATTTCCGGCACGGATTTGAGCAGCAGGTCGGTGTAGTCGTCGAAGGGCGGCGTCAGCACCTGGGACTTCGGTCCGAAGCGCACCAGCCGGCCGCGATGCATGACGGCCACGCTGTCGGCGATGGCGCGCACGATGGCGATGTCGTGGGTGATGAACATGTAGGACACCTGCGTCTCGGCCTGCAGGCGCATCAGCAGCGACAGGATGCCTTCGGCGACCAGCGGATCGAGGGCCGAGGTCGGCTCGTCGCACAGGATGAGCTCGGGCTTCGCCGCCAGCGCGCGGGCGATCGCCACGCGCTGTTTCTGCCCGCCGGAGAGTTCGGCCGGATAACGATCGACGAAGCCGGACGCCATCTCGATCTGCTCCAGCAGTTCCTTGACGCGCGCCGTCTTCTCGGCCCCGTGAAGTCCGTAATAGAAGGTCAGCGGCCGGCCGATGATGTCGCGCACCGTCTGGCGCGGGTTCATCGCCGTGTCGGCCATCTGGTAGATCAGCTGGATGCGGCGCAGTTCGTCGCGGCTGCGGTTCTTCAGCGCCGGTGTCAGCGGCTTGCCGTCGAAGGTGATCGTGCCTTCGCGCGGCGGAAGCAAGCCGGTGATGACGCGGGCGAGCGTCGACTTGCCAGATCCGGATTCACCGACAATCGCGAGCGTCTGCCCCTTGGGCAGATGCAGGCTGACGTCGTGCAGCACGGTAAAGCCGTTGCCGTAAGCGGCGGTCACGTGATCGACCCTGAGCTGGGCGTCGCTCTGGTCCTTCGCCTCGTCTTTCTTCGCTTGGCGAACATTGACCAAGGCGCGGGTATAGTCCTGCGCCGGCTGTTCGATGATCTGGCGCGTCGTGCCGTATTCCACCGTCCTTCCCTGCCGCAGCACCATGATGTCGTCGGAGATCTGCGCCACCACGGCGAGATCGTGGGTGATGTAAAGCGCAGCCGTGCGGGTCTCCTCGATCGCATGCTTGATCGCGGCCAGCACGTCGATCTGCGTCGTTACGTCGAGCGCCGTGGTCGGCTCGTCGAACACGATCAGCTCGGGATTGGTGCAGAGCGCCATGGCGGTCATGGCGCGCTGCAACTGCCCGCCGGAGACCTGGTGCGGATAGCGCTCGCCGAAGTGTTCCGGATCCGGCAGGCCGAGCACGCCGAACAGATAGGCCGCCCGCCGGCGGGCCTCCTGCGCGGTCATCAGCCTGTGCGTGAGGCTCGCCTCGATGACCTGGTCTCCCAGCCGGTGGGCCGGGTTGAAGGCGGCTGCGGCCGATTGCGCGACATAGCAGACGCGGGCGCCGCGCACCTTGCGGATGCCGGCCTTGTCGAGCGCGAGGATGTTCTCGCCGTCGAGCAGGACCTCGCCACCGGTGATGCGCGCGCTTCCCCGGCCATAGGCCAGCGCCGAGAGCCCGATGGTCGATTTGCCGGCGCCGGACTCGCCGATCAGGCCGAGGACCCGGCCCTTGCTCAGGTCGAAGGAGACGTCCTCGACGATGGTGATGTCGCGGGGCGCCTCGCCGGGCGGATAGGCGGTCGCTTCGATCTTCAGATTGCGGACGGACAGAAGCTCATGCATCGCCACGGCCTCCCTTCAGGCTGGAGGTTCGCTTCAGCAGCCAGTCGACCACCAGGTTGACGCAGACGGCAAGGGCGGCGATCGCGGAGCCGGGAACCAGCGCCGCCGAAATGCCGAAGATGATGCCGTCCTTGTTGTCCTTGACCATGCCGCCCCAGTCGGCCGCCGGCGGCTGGATGCCGAGGCCGAGGAAGGAGAGAGTGGAGACGAACAGGATCGAGAAGGCGAAGCGCAGGCCGAATTCGGCAAGCAGCGGCGAGAGCGTGTTGGGCAGGATCTCGCGGAAGATGATCCAGAGTTTGCCTTCGCCGCGAAGCCTCGCCGCCTCGACGAATTCCATCACGGCGACATCGAGTGCCACGGCACGGCCGAGGCGAAAGACGCGGGTCGATTCAAGCAAGGCGATCACCAGCACCAAGATTACGACATTCTGGGGCAGCACGGCGAGCACCACCAGCGCCAGGATCAGTGTCGGGATCGACATCATCAGGTCGTTGAAGCGCGAAAGCACCTGATCGACCAGCCCCCGCGACACGGCTGCGAGAAAGCTGAGGCTCACGCCGACCGCAAAGGCGAGCACCGTGGCCGAAAGCGCCACCAGCAAGGTCGTGCGCGCGCCGTAGATCATGCGCGATAGCAGGTCGCGACCGAGATTGTCGGTTCCCAGAAGGTAGGTGCCGCCCATCGGCTCCCAGACGCTGCCGACGATTTCACGCTCGCCATAGGGTGCGATCCACGGGGCGAAGAGCGCGCAGAAGAAGGCGACAAGGATGCCGAGGATGCCGATCCAGGCGCTGACGGGGATTTCTCTCGGTTTCATCGCGGATGTCTCAGTCTCGGGTTGGCTATGATGGCGATAATGTCCGCCAGCATGTTGAGGAAGATATAGACGGTTGCGAAGATCAGGCCGCAGGCCTGGACCACCGGCATGTCGCGAACCGTCACCGCGTCGACCATGTACTGGCCTATGCCCGGATAGACGAACACGACCTCGACGACGACCACCCCCACGACCAGATAGGCGAGGTTGAGTGCCACGACATTGACGATCGGGGCGATCGCGTTCGGCGCTGCATGCCTGACGATGACGCGGAAGGCGGAAAGCCCCTTGAGTTCCGCCGTTTCCATGTAGGCCGACGACATGACCGACAGGATGGCGGCGCGCGTCATGCGCATCATGTGGGCGAGCACGACCAGCACCAGCGTGGCGGTCGGCAGCGCCATCGCCTTCAACCGGTCCGCCAGCGCCATGCCGTCATGCACCGTGGAGGGGAAGGTGGCGATGTTGAACTTGATGGCGAAGAACAGGATCAGCAGGTAGCCGATGAAGAATTCCGGCAGGGAGATCGCGGCGAGCGAGATCACGTTGATGATGCGGTCGGGCAAGCGGTTGCGGAAATGCACCGCCAGCATGCCAAGCCCGACGGCGAGCGGCACCGAGATTGCCGCGGCGAGCGCGGCCAGCGCCAGCGAATTGCCGAGCCGCCTGCCGATCTGCTCCGTCACCGAATTCTTGCTCGCCCAGGACGTGCCGAAATCGCCCTGGACGGCGCCGCCGAGCCACTCGAAATAGCGGGTGACGATGGGGCGGTCGAGGCCGAGATCGGCGCGGATGTTGGCGATCGCCTGCGGCGTTGCCGACTGGCCGAGATAGGTGGTGGCGAAGTCACCGGGCAGGGCTTCGACGCCGCCATAGATCAGGACGGAGACGGCCAGAAGCAGCAGCAGGCTGAGCACCAGCCGCTGCAGCACCAGCGCGATCAGCGGAAACCGATCGGATAACGTGCGGGCCGGGGTGTCGCCGGCATCGGTCAATTGGGTCATGAACATCCAGCCGATATGCAGAAATGGGGCTATGGCCCGCGGAGACGGTTCCGCGAGCCGGTTCGACGAAGAACCGCGCGAGGCGGCGGTTCAGGTCCCTGATGTCAGGCGTCCAGCCAGACACGGGTCGCGACATAGCCGTTCGACATGTCGTTGCCGATGTCGTGCACGTAGCCCTTGACCGACTTCTGCGCGGCGTTCACGAAATCGTTGAACATCGGCAGGATCAGGCCGCCTTCGTCGCGCACCATCATCGCCATGTCACGATACATCTCCTTGCGCTTGGCTTCGTCAAGCTCGGAGCGTGCTTCCAGCAGGATCTTGTCGAAGTCCGGCCGCAGGAAACGCGTGTCGTTCCAGTCGGCGGTCGAGAGATAGGCGGTCGAATACATCTGGTCCTGGGTCGGACGGCCGCCCCAATAGGAGGTGGAGAAGGGCTGGACGTTCCAGACGTTCGACCAGTAACCGTCGCCCGGCTCGCGCTTCACCTCGATGTCGATCCCTGCCTTCTGGGCGCTTCCCTGGTAGAGCACGGCGGCATCGACGGCGCCGGGGAAGGCGACTTCCGACGTGCGCAGCAGGACCGGACCGGAATGGCCCGACTTCTTGTAGTGGAAGGCGGCCTTGTCCGGATCATAGGCGCGCTGCTCGATGCCCTCGGGGAACAGCGCATAGGTGCTGTTGATCGGGAAGTCGTTGCCGACCTTGCCGTAGCCGCCGAGCACGGTCTGCACCATGGCTTCGCGGTTCATCGCGTATTTCAGCGCCAGCCGCAGGTCGTTGTTGTCGAAGGGCGCGGTGTTGCAATGCATGATGAAGACGTAGTGGCCGCGGCCCGAGGTGCTGAGGATTTCGACATTCGGCGCGCGTTTCAGCATGTCGACGGTCTTGGGGTCGACGCGGTTGATATAGTGCACCTGACCGGAGGCGAGTGCCGCAATGCGCGCGGTCGCGTCGTTCATGCCGAGGATCTCGATGGTGTCGACATAGCCGCGGTCCGAACGCCAGTCGTTCGGGTTCTTCTCGAGCGTCGCGCGCACGCCGGGCTCGAAGGTGACGAGCTTGTAGGGGCCGGTGCCGATGGAGGCGAGCGGATCGTCATTGCCGCCGTTCGGCTGGATCACCAGATGGTAGTCGCTGAGCAGCAGCGGCAGGTCGGCATTGCCTTCGGTCAGCGCCAGCACCAGCTTGTCGCCGTCCTTCTTGATCTCCTTTATCGACTTCATCACGCCGAGCGCACCGGATTCCGACTTCTCGTCGGTATGGCGCTTGAGCGTGGCGATCACGTCGTCGACGGTCAGCGTCTTGCCGTCGTGGAACTGCACGCCCTTGCGGATGGTGAAGGTCCAGGTCGCGGCGTCCGCGGAGGGCTCCCAGCTTTCGGCGAGCGCCGGTACGGCGGCGCCGGTCAGGGGATCGCTCTCGACCAGCATGTCGCCCCAGCAGCGCCCGACGCAGAACATGAACTGCGACAGGAATTTCGCCGGATCCTTGCTGTCGGTGGCCGCCCCGCCTTCAAGGCCGAGCCGCAGATTGCCGCCGCGCTTGGGTTCCTGGGCGGAGGCGCTCGCAGCGTAAAGCGTGCTCGCCGCCGTCAGCGTCAGGCCGGCGGCCATGGCGCGTCCCATGAATTCGCGGCGATTCATGGCGCCTGCCGTGACGCGGCTGGAGAGGTAATTCGTATGGTCGCTCATCGTCTGTTCCCTTTTCTGTTGGTTGGTTCGCCCGGATTTTTATCCGTGACGCGGGCGGTCTTTCGATGTTGCCATCAGGCCGATCGCCACGGCCTCACTCTGCTTTCAAACGCTACTTGCCCTTCCATATCGGCGGACGCTTCTCGGCGAAGGCGCGTGCGCCCTCGATCTGGTCCTCGCTGCCATAGAGAGCGTCGACCGTGCGATACTGCCTCTTGGTGATCTTGTTCATGACGGTCGGGAAATCCTTGCCCTCGGCATCACGGACGATCTCCTTGATCGCGGCATGGACGAGAGGCGGGCCGCTCGCCAGCAGGTGCGCGAGGTCCCAGGCCCGGTCCAGGAGCTTGCCTGCCGGCAGGATCTCGTTGACGAGACCCCAGCGGTGCGCTTCCGCCGCATCCAGCCAGCGGCCGGTCAGCAGCATGTCCATGGCGATGTGATAGGGGATGCGCTTGGGCAGCCGGATCGACGCCGCATCGGCCACGGTGCCCGAGCGGATTTCCGGCAGCGCGAAGGTGGCGTGCTCGGCGGCGAGGATCAGGTCGGCCGAAAGGGCGATCTCCAGGCCGCCGCCGCAGCAGATGCCGTTGACGGCGGCGATAACAGGCTTGTTGAGGTCGCGGAGTTCCTGCATGCCGCCGAAGCCGCCGACGCCGTAATCGCCATCGACGGCATCGCCGCCGGCCGCCGCCTTCAGGTCCCAGCCGGCGCTGAAGAAACGCTCGCCGGCACCGGTGACGATCGCCACGCGCAGGCTGTCGTCGTCGCGGAAATACTGGAAGATCCGGCCCATGATGCGGCTGGTCGCGAGGTCGACGGCATTAGCCTTCGGGCGGTCGATCGTCACTTCGAGCACGGCGTTGTCGCGGCGGGTGCGGATGGGGTCGGTCACGCGTTCAACTCCTTGTCCGGATGAGGGCATCGACGGCGATCACGCCATTGCCCTTCGGCAGCACCAGAACCGGATTGAGGTCCAGTTCCTCGACCTTGGCCGCATTGGCTGCGACATATTCTGCCACAGAGGCGACCAATTGCACGAAGGCGTCCAGATCGCCCGCCGGCGCGCCGCGATAGCCGGCAATCAGGGCGGAGACTTTCAGCCCGGCGATCGCCGTGCGGATGTTCTGCGTGCTCGCCGGCAGCGGCAGGATAACCCTGTCGTCCAGCAGCTCCACGAAAATTCCGCCGGCGCCGATGGTGAGAACCGGGCCGACCGCCGCATCGCGGATCGCGCCGACGATCATCTCTGCGACGGGCCGCGGCGCCATCGTCTCGACCAGGAAGCCCTTGGCGACGGGCGCCATCGCGGTGGCTGCGACCTTCACCTCGTGCGCGCTTGCGAGGTTGAGACGCACCGCGCCCGCTTCCGTCTTGTGCGCGATGCCGAGTGCCTTGAGCGCGACCGGATAGTCGAGCCGGTCGGCGAGGCGCGCGGCCTCGTCCGGACTTGCCGCCGTCTTGCCTTCGGGGACCGTGACGCCGAAGCGGGCGAGCTCCGGTTTGGCGCGGTCCTCGTAGAGTGTGATGATGTCGGTGCCCGTGGTCCGGGCATCGAGCAGGGGCGCCGGTTCGTCGCGCGCCCAAGCCTCGTGGATGGCATGCGCGACTTCCACGGCGGCCAACGCCTCGTCGAGACCGCAGAAGGGGACGACGCCGGCGGCGATCAGGGCGACGGCGACGGTCTCCGGCATGTTCTCGCCCATGGTGGCTACCACGCCGGCATTGGCGCCGGTGGCACGACGGGCGTCGATCACCGCGTGCATGGTCGTCACCCAGTCGGCCGGGTCGCAGCGGTCGGCACGGGGGAAATCGAGGATCAGCAGGTTGAGCGCATAATCGCCCTGCATGACGGTGGAAAAGGCATGCGTGAGCTTTGTCCGGTCGCCCCAGACGAAGGTGTGGTAGTCGAGCGGATTGGACAAGGTCACCATGTCGCCGAGAACCTGCCGCAGCGGCGGCAGTTGCGCCGGCATCAGGTCTCGGAATTCGACGTCCCTGCCGACCCCGGCATCGGCCATCAGCGAGGCCTCGCCGCCCGAACAGCTCATCGACGACACGGTCTTGCCGGCAAGCGGGCCGCAGACGTGAAGCAGTTTCAGCGTCTCCAGCAATTGCGGCAGCGTGTCGACGCGGCCGATCCCGAGCCGCTTCAGCACGGCGCGCGAGACCCTGTCATTGCCGGCGAGCGATGCGGTGTGCGAGAGCGCCGCACGCTGGGCGGCAACCGAGCGGCCGACCTTCAGCGCGACCACCGGCTTGCCCAGCTGGCGGGCGCGACTGGCCAGACGCTCCAGCATGGCCAGATCGCCGAAGCCTTCGATGTGCAGGCCGACGGCGGTGACCCGCGCATCTTCTATGGCGGCGAGGGCCATGGCCGCAAGCCCGGTCTGGGCCTGGTTGCCGGCCGTCATCACATAGGCGAGCGGCAGTCCCCGGGCCTGCATCGACAGGCTGATGGCGACATTAGACGACTGGGTGAGGATCGCCACGCCGCGCTCGGTGCGCACCATGCCGTGCTGGTCGGGCCAGAGCAGGGCGCCGTCGAGCATGTTGATGAAGCCGTAGCAGTTCGGGCCGACCACTGCCATGTCGCCTGCGGCTTCGACGAGCCGGGCTTGCAGCGCCGGTCCGTCCGGCAGTTCCGCCGCGGCCTCGGAGAAGCCCGAGGCATAGCAGATGGCACCGCCCGTGCCGCGCGCGGCAAGGTCGCGCACGATGTCGACGGAAAGTGTCCGGTTGACGCCGACAAAGGCGGCGTCGGGTCCGCGCGGAAGTTCGGCGACCGAACGATAGCACCGGTAGCCGTGCACCTCCGTCCTGGTCGGATGCACCGGCCAGATATCGCCTCGATAGCCCGCCTTGCGGCACTGTTCCACAACACGAGCCGCTTCCTTGCCGCCAAAGACGGCGATCGACTGCGGGCGGATCAGGCGGGACAGCGAGGCGGGAGAGGCTGGTGTCATGCGAGCCACCTGCCGGCCAGGAAACAGCGGGCCTCGAGCGACTTGAAGAACGCGCCGCTGGGCGCCGCCTCGGTCGCGTGCGTCGCGGCACCCGAGGCGCCACGGCCCTTGACCGCGGCCGCGCACGGTTCGGCTGCCTCGGCCCCGGATGAGCGGCAGATCGTCTCGAGCGTTTCCATCGGGGAGGCGGTGCGGTTCATCCTCATCCTCCGAAGGGCCGCAGCAGGTCGCGGCTGATGATGTGGCGCTGGATCTCGGAGGTTCCGTCCCAGATGCGTTCGACCCGGGCATCGCGCCAGAAACGCGCGAGGGGCAGATCGTCCATCAGACCCATGCCGCCGTAGATCTGGATGGCCTCGTCGGTCACCCGCGCCAGCATTTCAGATGCGTAGAGCTTGGCCGAGGCGATCTCCCTTGTCGCCGGCAGCTTCTGGTCAAGGCGCCAGGCGGCGGCGAGCGCCAGATATTCGGCGGCGTCGATCTCGGTGATCATGTCGGCGAGCTTGAACGAGACGCCCTGGTTGGCGCCGATCGGCCGGCCGAACTGGTGGCGCTCGGCGGCATAGGGCACGCAGAGATCGAAGACGCGGCGCGCCCGGCCGACGCAGGTCGCGGCCACCGTCAGCCGCGTGCCGGTCAGCCATTCATTGGCGAGCTCGAAGCCCTTGTGGACCTCGCCGAGGATCTGCGCCGCCGGCAGGCGGCAATCGTCGAAGTCGAGAATGCAGTTCTTGTAGCCTCGATGGGAGACCGAGGAATAGCCGTCGCGGATGGCGAAGCCCGGCGTGTCGCGGTCGACGATGAAGCAGGTGATCAGTTTCTTCGGGCCCTTTGCCGTCTGCTCCTCGCCGGTGGCGACGAAGACGATGACGAAGTCGGCAATGTCGGCATGGCTGATGAAGTGCTTGGTGCCGTTGATCACCCAGTCGCCGCCGTCCTGCCGGGCGGCGCATTTCATGCCGCGCAGGTCGGACCCGGCGGCCGGTTCGGTCATGGCCAGCGCGTCGAACTTGTCGCCCCTGACGGCCGGCAGAAGATAACGTTCGCGCTGCTCCGCGTTGCAGCCCATCAGGATGCCCGAGGGGCGGCCGAAGAAGACGGTGAGCGCCAGGGAGGCGCGGCCGAGCTCGCGCTCGACCAGCGTCATGGTCAGGTGGTCGAGGCCGGCTCCGCCGATCTCCTGCGGCATGTTGCAGCCGAAAAAGCCGATGTCCTTGACCTTGCGGGCGATCTCCAGGCCGAGGTCGTGCGGCACGAAGCCCTGGCGCTCGACCTCGTTCTCCAATGGATAGAGTTCCGTCTCCACGAAGCTGCGCACCGTGTCGACGATCATCTCCTGTTCTTCGGTCAGCGCGAAATCCATGTTTCGGTCCCCGGGTTGAAACGATGCCTACCTTCTCTGTCCGACGTAGCGGCCGACGGCCTCCGGCTGCTCAAGGCGGGCATGGCCGGCGATCAGCGGTTCGAGCCTGGCGAGGATGTCCGGCCCTGGCGGCACCGTCTTTCCTTCCTTCGACGCGACATGCAGCATCAGGTGTTCGCAGGTCGCCACGACCGCGTCGTTCGACGCCGCATGCAGCCACATGAAGGAATGCAGCTTTTTGCCGTCCGAGGGCAGGATCTGCGCTCTGACGTAGAGCCGGTCGCCACTCTTGCACTCCTGCAGCAGCCGCACATGGCTCTCCACCGTGTAGAAGCTGTGGCCGGCGGCGACATAGTCCATGTCCGCGCCGATCATCCGCAGCAGCGCATCGGCGCTGTCGGCAAAACACTGGCTGTAGCGATACTCGGTCATGTGGCCGTTGTAGTCGACCCAGGAGGGATGGACTTCGAACTCCGCCAGCCTGACCGGCTTGGTGGTATCGGTCACGACCGCGGGCGGCGCGTTCTTCCACAGATGCTGCTCGAAATCCGCCAGCAGCTTGCCGGCACCCCACCCGCGGCCCGCGTCGCCGGCCTTGAGCGCCTGCATGATGCCGACCAGGTTCTGGTCGCGGATGCGCTCGAGCTCGCGGATGCCGCGGGCGCCGGACTGCGCATCCGACTGGCCGGCGATCTTGTCCACCAGTTCGTCGTTCAGGTCCACCACGTCGGTCAGCTTGGTCCAGGGCCAGGCGAGGCAGGGGCCGAACTGGGCGAGGAAATGGCGCATGCCGGCTTCGCCGCCGGCGATGCGGTAGGTCTCGAACAGGCCCATCTGCGCCCAGCGCATGCCGAAGGAATAGCGGATCACGTCGTCGAGCGTTTCGGTGTCGCAGATGTCGTCCTTGATCAGCCACAGCGCTTCGCGCCAGACCGCCTCCAGAAGGCGGTCGCCGACGAAGGCCTCGATCTCCTTGTTGATGATCACGCCCTTCATGCCGATCGGCGCCAGTCTGTCCCTGGCCTCCTCCAGCGTCGCCCGGCTGGTCCTTGCCCCGCCGACCAGTTCGGCGAGCGGCAGAAGGTAGACGGGATTGTAGGGATGGGCGACGAACATGCGCTCGGGATGCTTCATGTCGCGCTGCAGGTCCGTCGGCATGATGCCGGAGGTCGAGGAGGCGATCAGGGCCTTCGGGTCGGCCGCCGCGTCGATCTGCGTCAGCACGTTGCGCTTGAGGTCGACGCGCTCGGGCACGCTCTCCTGGATCCAGTCGGCGCCGTCGACGGCTTCCTCGATCGAGCGGGCGAAGGTGAGCTTGCCGCGGGGCGACAGCGGTGCCGTGGTCAGCATGTCATAGGCGCGTTCGGCATTCGCCATGACTTCGCCGACGATCCGTTCGGCGTCCGGATGCGGGTCGAACAGCCGGGTGTCGATGCCGGCCAGCACGAAGCGGGCCGCCCAGGCTCCCCCGATCACCCCGCCGCCGATACAGGCCGCCTTGTGGATTCTGCTCATGTCGAATGTCTTCCCGCGAATTTTCCGTTGTGACTTTCCGCCCCCGCCAATGCCGGGGCAGGGCAGGTATCAGCGCTTGGTGAGCTTGAGTTTCTTGCGGACCTCGTCGGGGCCGATGACCCTCGCGCCCATGCCTTCGATCACCGAGACGGCCTTTTCGACGAGCTGGGCATTGGTGGCGAGCTGACCCTTGCCGGCATAGAGATTGTCCTCGAGCCCGACGCGGACATTGCCGCCGCCGAGCACCGCCGCCGCCGGATAGGCAAGGGCGTTGCGGCCGATGGAGAAGGCCGAGAAGGTCCAGTTGTCAGGTACGTTGTTGACCATCGCCATGAAGGTGTTGAGGTCGTCGGGAGCGCCCCAGGGAATGCCCATGCAGAGCTGGATCAGTACCGGGTCCTCGATCAGGCCCTCCTCGGCGAGCTGCTTGGCGAACCAGAGATGGCCGGTGTCGAAAGCCTCGATCTCGGGGCGCACGCCGAGCGCGGTCATCTTCTGTGCCATGGCCCGCAGCATGCCGGGCGTGTTGGTCATCACATAGTCGCCGAGCGAGAAGTTCATCGTGCCGCAGTCGAGCGTGCAGATTTCCGGCAGGCAGGCGGCGACGTGGGAGACGCGTTCGGTGGCGCCGGCCATGTCGGTGCCCTTCGGATTGAGCGGAAGCGGGCTCTCGACATCGCCGAAGATCAGGTCGCCGCCCATGCCGGCCGTCAGGTTGAGGACCACGTCGACATCGGCCGAGCGTATGCGGTCGGTGACTTCCCGGTAGAGATCGTTGCGCCGGCTGGCGGCGCCGGTCTCGGGATCGCGCACGTGGCAGTGCACGATCGCGGCTCCCGCCTTGGCGGCATCGATGGCGGACTCGGCGATCTGCTTCGGGGTGATGGGCACATGCTGCGACTTGGATGTCGTGTCGCCGGCGCCGGTGACGGCGCAGGTGATGAAGACATCCCGGTTCATGGCTAAAGGCACGATCAGTTCTCCCTCGTTCATTGCCCCTATTACGAGGCAGAATTTGCGGCGATGCTTTGCATGATCGGATTCAATCTGTACATTATCGGAAATTTTCGGAGAAGCTTGCCCATGTCCGAGCGCACACCCCCGCCGACCGTGCTCGATCTGCTGGTCATGCCGGAGACGAACCTCATCCTCGTCGCCTCGGTGATCGAGCCCTTGCGCCTGGCCAACCGCGTGAGCGGGCTCGAACTCTATGACTGGCGCATCTTCAGCCCCGACGGCCGGCCGATCGAAACCAAGAGCCATATTCCGGTTCCGGTCGACGGCGCTTTCCGGCCCGGCAGCGAGGAGAACCCGCTCTACGTTCTGTCGAGCCACAACTGGCAACGTCACGCCACCTCGGAGGTCAAGAGACTGCTGGCCAAGTCCGCGCGGCACCGCAGCGTGGTGGCGGGCATCGAATCCGGCGCATGGCTGCTTGCCGATACGGCGTTGCTCGACAATTTTTCGGCAACCCTCCACTGGGAGGATCACGACGAGTTCGCCGCCGCCTATCCGCAGGTCCACACCGTGCGCGAGCGCTTCGTCATCGACAGCAAGCGGATCACCACTGGCGGCGCGCTACCCACGCTCGACCTGATGCTGGAACTGATCCGGCGCCGGCACGGTTACTCCTTGGCGCTCGAAGTGTCGCGCCAGTTCATCTACGAACAGGGCGGGGTTCGCAGCGATGCCACCGCCATGCCGTCGACCGGCAGCATCCGTCTGGCCGATCCGCGCGTCAGCCAGGCCATGCGCGTCATGGAGGAGCATATCGAACAGCCGCTGTCGCTGGTCCGGCTGGCGCGCCGCATCGGGCTCAGCGAAAGGCGGCTGCAGTCGCTGTTCATCGCGGCGATCGGCGCCGCACCGCATATCCACTATCTGGCGCTCCGGCTCAACGCCGCCCGCCGCAAGGTGATCGAGACGCGGCTCGCCTTTGCCGACATTGCCGCCGCGACGGGCTTCAATTCCGCATCCGCCTTTTCCCGCAGCTACCGCGCCCATTTTCACGAGAGCCCGTCGGAGACCCGCCAGCGGCTGCAGTCTCCGGGCATGGCGTCGCAATCCGGACTTGTGCCGAAGCGCGACTGAGGGCGCTCGATAGCCCGTGACGCACAGGCACCGGATCGTCCATCCCCCGTAATCCTTGTCTACCGGACCGCCGGTTTCCGCCATTTCTCCGTCGCGGCGATCCATTGCCGGGTTCTTGCCTCCGGCGCCTCGTGGCGGATGATGTCGGTGACCACGGCCGCGCTGTCGGCGCCGGCCGCGAAGACGCCATCGAGACGCTCCGGATTGAGCCCGCCGATGGCGACCAGGGGCAGGCCGCCGATCCGCGATTTCCATTCGCCCAGCCTTGCCAAGCCCTGCGGCGCCCATTTCATCTGCTTCAGCACGGTCGGATAGACCGGCCCAAGCGCGACATAGTCGGGGCGCGCCGCCAGGGCGGTCTGCAGTTCGGCCTCGTCATGGGTCGAAAAGCCGAGTTTCAGACCGGCCGCCCGGATGGCGCCGAGATCCGCTTCCGCGAGGTCTTCCTGGCCCAGATGGACGAAGTCGCAGCCTTCCTCGATGGCGATGCGCCAGTGGTCATTGATCACCAGCTGGCATTGATGGGCAACGCAGACCAGCTTGGCGCGGCGGATCTCGTCGCGCAGTTCGGCGTCGGGCCGGTCCTTGATGCGCAACTGCACGAGCCGCACGCCGAGCGGCACCAGGCGCTCGATCCACCCGGCGCTGTCGACGATAAGATAAAAGGGGTCAAGGGTCATGAAAACACCGCCTTGCCGATCACCGGCGTCGAGGGCACGGCCATGTCCCGCGGCTCCAGCATTCCGGCGTGATGGGCGTCAAATCCTGCGGTGATGGCGTGGCCAAAGGCCTTGGCCATGGCGACCGGATCGCCGGCGCCGGCCACCGCCGTGTTGAGCAGGACGGCGTCGAAGCCGAGTTCCATGACCTGGCAGGCATGGGAGGGCCGGCCGATCCCGGCATCGACGATCAGCGGCACCTCCGGAAAGTGATGGCGCATGGTGCGGAGCGCCGTGACGTTTTGCGGACCCACGGCGCTGCCGATCGGCGCGCACCAGGGCATCAGCACCTCGCATCCGGCGTCGAGCAGCCTTTCCGCCACCACCAGATCGTCGGTGGTATAGGGAAAGACCTTGAAGCCGTCGTCGCTCAGGGTTCGCGCTGCCTCTACGAGCGCAAAGACATCCGGCTGCAGCGTGTCGTGATGGCCGATCACCTCCAGCTTGATCCAGTCGGTGGCAAAAACCTCGCGCGCCATCTTCGCGGTCAGCACCGCCTCGGAGGCGCTGTGGCAGCCCGCCGTGTTGGGCAGGACCCGCACGCCGAGACTGCGCACCAGCTCGAAGAAGCCGCCGCCCGACCTGCCGCCGGCCGTCTCGCGGCGCAGCGAGACGGTGACGATCTCGGTGCCGGAGGCCTTTACGGCCTCGGCCAGGATGGCCGGCGAGGGGTAGCGCGATGTGCCGAGCAGCAGGCGCGATGCGACGGGCGTTCCATAGAGTTCCAGCATGGTCAGCCTCCCTGCATCGGCGACAGGATCTCGATGCGGTCGCGGGGGTTGAGCGCATAGGTCGGGCGATCTTCGCGGTGTACCAGTTCGCCATTGACGGCGGTTGCCAGCCACTCGCCCTCGTAGTCCAGGGCACGGAGCAGATCGGCGAGAGTGGCGGCCTGAACGGCCTGTTCTTCGCCATTGACGATGAAGGTCATGCGCTGTGCCTTTCGCGGTTGGGGATCGTTTCTGTCAAAATCGTTGCCACCTGGCCCGCCATGGCCGGCGCCAGCAAGAAGCCGTGGCGATAGAAGCCGTTGACGCTGATGACGTCGCCGTCGACGGTGACGCGAGGCAGGTTGTCGGGATAGGCCGGTCTGACGCCAACGCCCATTTCCACCACCCGGGCCTCGCCGAAGGCCGGATGCAGGGCATAGGCGGCATTCAGCAATTCCATCAGCGAGCGGGCGGAGATCGGCCCGGCATCGTCGCTTTCGATCATCGTCGCCCCGACCATGAAGCGGTTGTCGCCGCGCGGTGCAATATAGAGCGGAATGCGCGGATGCAGCAGGCGCACCGGGCGGGACAGGCTGATCTCTGACGTTTCGAGAAACAGCATCTCGCCGCGCACGCCGCGAAGGTCCGCTGTCCGGCCTATCGCCGCGGCGCCGGTGCAGTCGATGACCGTGTCGAAGCTCCCGGTCACGTCCTCGGCAGCACAGCCGAAATGAAAACGCACACCCCGTTCGAGGAGAACCCGGTGCAGGCCGGCCAGAGCTTGGCGCGGGTCGAGATGGGCCTCGTCGCGGAAGAACAGGGCTTTGCGGAACCGCCCGGCAAGTGACGGCTCCAGGGCCTCGATGCCGGGGCCGTCGAGCCAGTCGCAGCCGCTGGTTCGTCGGGCAAAGCGTGTGAGTTCGCCCGTGTCGCGGCCGGCGGCAACCGCCAGTGTACCCTTGCGGATCACCTGGCCGGGCAGGGCCTCCTCCCACCAGTCTGCCGCCGTCCTGCCGAGCGTCAGCACCATTTCATCGGCACTTTCACGCTCGCACCACGGCGCCAGCATGCCGCCGGCCAGGCCGGATGCGCCGGTTGCCACGGCCCCCGCACGCTCGACGATGTCGACCTCGATGCCACGGCGCGCAAGTTCGAGCGCCACGGTGAGGCCGGCAACGCCGGCCCCCTTGATCAGGAGGCGCATGTCACGCACCGCCCGGCGTGGTGTCGGTTGCATTGTCGAGCGGCATGTAGAGCTGGCCGCCCTCGCGAAACTTCTCCGCCATGGCCGCCAGGCCCTCCTTCTGCGCCTCGGCGCGGATGTCGTGGGAAATCCGCATCGAGCAGAATTTCGGCCCGCACATCGAGCAGAAATGCGCCACCTTGTGGGCCTCCTTCGGCAGCGTCTCGTCATGCATCGCGCGTGCCGTTTCCGGATCGAGCGACAGGTTGAACTGGTCCTCCCAGCGGAATTCGAAACGGGCCCGCGACAGGGCATCGTCGCGCACCTGGGCGGCCGGATGGCCCTTGGCGAGATCGGCGGCGTGGGCCGCGATCTTGTAAGTGATCACCCCGGTCTTGACGTCGTTGCGGTCGGGCAGGCCGAGATGCTCTTTCGGCGTGACGTAGCACAGCATGGCCGTGCCGAACCAGCCAATCATCGCCGCACCGATGCCGGAGGTGATGTGATCATAACCCGGCGCGATATCGGTGGTCAGCGGCCCGAGCGTATAGAAGGGCGCCTCGCCGCAGACCTTCAGCTGCTTGTCCATGTTCTCCTTGATCTTGTGCATCGGCACGTGGCCGGGGCCTTCGATCATCACCTGGCAATCCTTCGCCCAGGCGATCTTCGTCAACTCCCCGAGCGTTTCCAGTTCGGCGAACTGTGCCGCATCATTGGCATCGGCGATCGAGCCGGGCCGCAACCCGTCGCCGAGCGAGAAGGAGACGTCGTAGGCGCGGGCGATGTCGCAGATCTCCTCGAAATGCTCGTAGAGGAAGCTCTCCTTGTGGTGATGCAGGCACCACTTGGCCATGATCGAGCCGCCGCGGCTGACGATGCCGGTGACGCGATTGACGGTGAGCGGAATGTAATGGAGCCGCACGCCGGCATGGATGGTGAAATAGTCGACGCCCTGTTCGGCCTGCTCGATCAGCGTGTCGCGATAGACCTCCCAGCTGAGATCCTCGGCAATGCCGCCGACCTTTTCCAGCGCCTGGTAAAGCGGCACGGTGCCGATCGGCACGGGGGCGTTGCGGATGATCCAGTCGCGGATATTGTGGATGTTGCGGCCGGTCGACAGGTCCATGACGGTGTCGGCGCCCCAGCGGACGGCCCAGACCATCTTGTCGACCTCTTCCTCCATCGACGAGGTGACGGCGGAATTGCCGATATTGGCATTGATCTTCACCAGGAAATTGCGGCCGATGATCATCGGCTCCAGCTCCGGGTGGTTGATATTGGCGGGAATGATCGCCCGGCCGGCGGCGATTTCCTGGCGGACGAATTCCGGCGTGACATAGTCGGGGATATGGGCGCCAAAACTCTCGCCGTCGCGGTTAAGCGCCTGTTCCGGCATGCGGCGGCCGATGTTTTCGCGGATCGCGACGAATTCCATTTCCGGCGTAATGATTCCGGCCCGGGCATAGGCGAGCTGGGTGACGGCCTTGCCGCCGACCGCGCGGCAGGGCTGGTTACGCACCGGGAATTCCGGCGTCAGCCGGTCGCCGCTGGCAAAGCCGTTGTCCTCCGGCTTCACATCACGGCCGTCATAGGCCTCGATGTCGCTACGCCCGGCAAGCCAGCGCTCGCGGATGCGGGGAAGGCCGCGTTCGATGCCGATCGTCTCCGCGGTTTCGGTATAGGGGCCGGAGCTGTCGTAGACAGTGACCGGCGGTTCCCCGGAAGTCGGGTGAAGCGCGATCTCGCGCATCGGCACGCGGATTTCGGGGTGCAGCACGCCGGGCATGTAGACCTTGGCGGAGGCCGGCAGCGGTCCGGTGGTGATGGTGGATGTCAAGTTTTTCGGGGCAATGTTCATCGTGAGGCTCCAAGTTTGCGGTTGGAGACCCAGTCATGTCAGCCGGAAAGATGGAAAGACGCCGACACGGTCCTCCCGCATGGAGAGATTCCGCGTGTCTGAGCGCTCGCACCGTCCCTACGCCAGTATGAACTGGATCAGGTTCAACGGGTCACTGCGCTGCTTGAAGGGCGGCTTTCGCCACCGGACACGCCAGCAGAATCTCAGCCCCTTGTCGGGACCCCCCTGGTGAATGGCAAAAAGGTAGGCGCTTGCCGGCAAGTCTGTCAACCCGCAAGACCGTGCCGGAAATCGTTCGCGCCTCTTACATGGCGGCGACCGGCGCGGTATCCCTGCTGACACATTTCGACGACGCGACAGGCGAGACTGAGGAAAGCATGGCCGAACCGTTGAAACATCTGATCGCCCCGCAGACCGCCCGCGACACGGCGGCCGCGCTTTCGCGCGCCTTTCCGGATTTTGCCGAGCGCGACTTTCTCGCTGCCGTGCTGCCGAAGATCGAGGCGCTCGAACTCATGCAGCGCGGCCAGTTGATCGCCGATGCGCTGCGCCAAAGCCTGCCGCAGGATTTCGACAAGGCCGCGCCGATCCTTCGGGCCTGCCTGCCGCAGGGCGGCCGCGGCGGCCAGGGTGGTTTGTCGGGCTGGGCGCTGCTGTCGTTCAACCAGTATATCGCCGCCCACGGCCTCGACCATGTCGAGATCGCCCTCGACCTGCTGAAGGCGCTGACGCCGCATTTCACCGCCGAATTCGGTATTCGTCCTTTCATTCACCGGGAGCAGCAAAAGGCATTGTCGATCATCTCCGGCTGGACCGGCGATCCGAACCATCATGTCCGGCGGCTGGCGAGCGAAGGCACGCGCCCGCGTCTGCCCTGGGCCATGCGCCTGCCGGCGCTGGTCAGCGATCCCGCACCGATCCTGCCGATCCTGACGGCCCTGATCGACGACAGCGAGGACTATGTGCGCCGCTCGGTGGCCAACAGCCTCAACGACATCGCCAAGGATCATCCCGACCTCGCCGCCGACTTCGTCGCGTCTCACCACCCGGGCGCCTCGCCGGAACGGCTGTGGCTGTTGAAACATGCCTCCCGCACGCTGCTGAAGAAGGGCCATCAGGCGGCGCTCGCCAATTTCGGCTTCCGGCCGCTCGACGGCGTGGCCGCTTCCCTAACGCTTGAGAGTGCCGATATCGCCTTTCCCGGCCAGCTCGCATTCCTCGTCGGCTTGACCAACGCGACGCCCGAGCCGCAGCAGGTCATGCTCGACTATGCGATCCACCACCGCATGAAGGATGGCAGCCTGCGTCCCAAGGTGTTCAAGGGAAAGAGCCTGATGCTTGCGCCCGGTGGAGAGGCAACGGTCGACAAGCGCCATGCCTTCCGGCCGATCACCACCCGGGTCTACTATCCGGGCGAGCACGGGCTGGAGATCCTGGTGAATGGCGCAAGCCTTGCCAACGCGAGCTTCACGCTCGCCGCGCCGGTCTCGAAGCAGGAGGACCGGTGAAAGCAAGACCGACGCCTGGGCGTCAGAGGGTCAGCGGCTGGCTGTAGAGCAGGGCGGCATCCTGGCTGTAGAAGGATGCGGTGCCGCCGGCCGGCGTCAGCCTGACCAGCAGGAAGCCGGGCGTCGCCGAGGCGAACAGGCTTTTCGGGTGCGCATGCGGCTGACGGCTCCGGCTGCCGGCGCCCGAGACGAAATAGGCGACCTTTTCCGAGCGCAGCGCTTCGAGGTGGTGGTCGTGGCCGCAGAGGTACATGGCGACGCCATGGCGGTCGAGGATGGGTTTCAGCCGCTTGCCCAGGAGTCCGCTGTCGCCATGCCGGCCGCCGGAAAAGACCGGATGGTGGCCGACCACGATCTTCCACGGCGCCCGGCTTTCGCCAAGTGCCCGGTCGAGCCAGCGAAGCTGGACCTCCGCATCCAGGTGGGAGACGATCTCCAGCAGCGTGTCGCCCTTCATCCTCTGCGTGTCGAGAAAGAAAAAGTCCGCGCTTGCGCCGCCGAACTCCTTGCTGACGGCGAAATAGCGGTCGGGCATGGTCCAGCGCCGGCTCTTCTTCGAATAGTCGATCTGCGCCGAGGTGCTGCCGCCATAGTCGTGATTGCCGAGCACCGCATACCAGGGAACCTGCAGCGACGGCGCGTCGTAGACGTCCTCAAAATTCGTCTGCCACTTCTTGTCTGAAGTGCTTTCGACGCCGCTCTCATAGAAATTGTCGCCGGTCGAGATGACGAAGGAGACGGCGTTCTCCGCCCCGATCGTGCCCATGGCCTTGGCGACCGCCGCCGCCGTGGTCGGCGACTGGCCGTCGCCCCAGTCGCCGACCACGAGGAAGGAGAGTTCCTTCCCTGCAGCCGCCGTCTTTCCCGCCGCACGGGCGACGCCTCCGAGCGCCAGAAAGGCGAGCGCGCCCTCGATGAGGCTGCGGCGGGTGTGAAGCATGGAGCGGTCCTTCGTGGTCTGCATGGGTTGGTTCTGCGTTGCGGTCAGCGCCCCGGTACTCGCGGGTCAGAATGAAATGGACACCCTCAGCCCGCCCGCCTCGCGATTCGCGATCTCGATGCCGAGATCGTAGACCGAGGCGATGTCCTTGACGATGGAGAGGCCGATGCCGGTGCCGGGCATCTGGCTGTCGAGGCGGATGCCGCGCTCCGTCATGCGTTTGAGGTCGCCCGGATCGGCGCCGGGACCGTCGTCCTCGATCACCAGCCGGGGCTTGGTTCCGGCGCGGTCGAGCGTAATGGCGATCATCGTGCGGCTCCATTTGACGGCGTTGTCGAGGATATTGCCGAGCAGTTCCTCGAGATCGTGCGGATCGACCTCGACCGTCACGTCCGTGGCCACGTCGACATGCCAGGCAAGGTCTCCGCCCTTTGGCGTGCGCTTGAGGGTGCGCACGATGCGGTCGACGGCGGTAGCGACATCGGCATCCGAGGCGCGCAGCTCGGCCGTGGCGGCGATGCGGCTGCGGGCCAGTTCGCGATCAACATGGGCCTGCATGACCGAGGCGAGATGGGCCAGCTCCTCGCCGATCTCCGTCTGGCCGCGCTCCTTCAGCGTCGCCGCGTCGTTGGCAACGACGGTCAGCTGCGTCTTCAGGCCATGGGCCAGGTCGGCCGAGCGGGTGCGCGCCTTCTTGATGATCTCCGACTGGGCGTCGAGCAGGCGGTTCACCGCGTCGACGACGCCCTGCAGTTCCCTAGGATAGCGGCCGTCCAGCCGTTCGGCCTTGCGTTCGCGGATTCGGTTCAGCCCTTCGCTGACCGAGGAGACGGGGCGCAGGCCGAAGGTCAGCTGCGCCAGCGAGGCGGCGATAAGGAAGGCGGCCAGCGCGACCATGAAGGGAATGATGTCGAGCACGAAGGCGCGCCGCGCTTCGGTCAGGGTACGCGCGTCGATGGCCAGCGCCACCCGCACCGGCCGCGGGCCTTCGGGGGCGGCGACGATGATCTGGCGCTCCTGCACGATGAGATCGGTCCCGTCCGGTCCCGGCAGCGTGTAGTGGTGCACGGCGCCCGGCTCGTGCGCGTCGGCGGGCAGGGGCAGGGCATAGTCCCAGAGCGACTGTGAGCGCAGCTGGTGCTTGTTCCGGTCATCCTCGACCTGCCAGTAGAGCCCGCCATAGGGTTCTGTGAAGCGGCGGTCGGCGGGCTGGTCCGGCAGTTCGAGGGTACCGTCCGCGGCAAAGCGCAGGGTGCCGGCGAAGAGGTTGATATGCCCGGTCAGCTCTTCGTCAATGCGGCGCTCCAGGTTGCGGGTGAACAGCGAGACGAAGACGACGGCGGCCAGCACCATGGCAAGCAGGACGCTGGCGGCGGAAACGATCAGGAAGCGGCCGCGGATGGACTGCATCAGCCCTCGTCTCCGCCGATGCGATAGCCATAGCCGCGCCGGGTCAAGATCGTGTCCTTGCCGAGCTTCTTGCGCAGCCGGCCGATCAGCACCTCGACCGAATTGCTGTCGCGTTCGAAATCCTGGGCATAGAGCTGTTCGGTCAGTTCGAGCTGCGAGATGTTGCGGTTGCGATTGTGGGCAAGGTGGGCGAGGCAACGGTATTCGAGTGGGGTGAGGTCGACGGGCAGGCCGGCGCGGCTGACTGTGCTGGTGCGCGTGTCGATCGCGATGTCGCCGATCTGCAGCACCGGATTGGCCTGGCCGGCGCTGCGGCGGATGATCGCCCTCAGCCGCGCCAGGAGCTCGGCCATCTGGAACGGCTTGGTCAGGTAGTCGTCGGCGCCGGCGTCGATGCCCTCGACGCGTTCCTGCCAGTTGCCGCGGGCGGTGAGGATCAGCACCGGCATCTGCCGCCCGGCGGCGCGCCAGCGTTTCAAAACGGAAAGACCGTCCATTCCGGGCAGGCCGAGATCGAGCACGACGGCGGCGAACTCCTCCGAATCGCCGGTATACCAGCCCGATTCGCCGTCCCTTTCATGCACCACGACATAGCCCGCCCGCTCCAGGTGCAGCGTGACGTCACGCGCGATCAACGGGTCGTCTTCGATCAACAGCAGCCGCATCATTCGTTCTCGATTTCGAGGATCCGGCCATCGGCCGCATCGACTTCGGCTTCGACGAGACGGCCATTGGGCGTGAGGATACGGAATTCGTAGACGAGGATGGAGCGCTCGCGGTCGAGCTTGACGGAGACGATCTCGCCGGGCACGCGCTCCATGACGACGCGCTTCAGTTCGGCCAGAGTCCGGGCCTTGCCGCTGTCGACCGCCCGGCGCACCGCGTCGTGGTCGTCGTCGGTCGCATCCGCCATCGCCGGCAAGGAGAGGGCCAGCATCAGGATGGCCGTGCATCCCGTTGTCATCATTCGCCGATAGATATGTCTCGCCCGACCGCCCATCGCATTTCAATAGCATGACGAAACTGATTTTTCGCTGACATTTCCCGTCAGTTATCGCTCAGCCGACGCGCTTTAGGGTCTGCGTCAACGGTCGATGGCAATAGCGCCACGGCCTAACGACGAAGGACGTAATCCATGAAGAAGATCATTCTCGCCTCCCTCATCGCATCCGCCGCATTCGGCTCGGCCGCTTTCGCCGAAAGCGACAATGCCTGCGGCAACGTGCCGAAGGACAAGTGGATGACCGAAGATGCGATGAAGGCCAAGGCCGTGGCGATGGGCTATGAAGTCCGCCAGGTCAAGGTCGAAGGCACCTGCTACGAAGTATACGGCATCAAGGACGGCAAGAAGGTCGAAGACCTCTTCAATCCGGAAACCGGCGAACAGGTCGGGGCCGACTGATGAGCGACGCCACGCAGGAATTGCATGGCGCCCATTCCGTCCGCCTCAAGCGGACGGAATGGATCAAGGTGTGGGATCCGTTCGTGCGGATCTTCCATTGGTCGCTGGTCGGGCTCTTCGCCTTTTCCTTCCTGACCGGCGACGAGTGGAAGTCGGCCCATATCCTTTCGGGCTATCTGATCGCCGGCCTCGTGGCGCTTCGCGTGGTCTGGGGCCTGGTCGGCACGGAACATGCGCGATTCGCCAGTTTCGTCTATCGGCCGGCTACGGTGCTCGCCTTCCTCGTCGATACGGCGCGGATGCGGGCCAAGCGCTATCTCGGGCACAACCCGGCCGGCGGCGCGATGGTGATTGCACTGCTCCTGGCGATCTCGGGCATTGCCGCCACCGGCTACATGATGACCACGGATGCCTTCTGGGGGATCGAATGGGTCGAGGAGACGCATGAAGCGCTCGTCTACGGCACGCTCGGTCTCGTCGTCCTGCATCTTGCCGGCGTCGCCTTCGCCAGCTTCGAACACCGCGAGAATCTCGTGCGTGCGATGCTGAACGGCTGGAAGCGCAGCCGCTGAGTTCGAGGCCGGGAGAATAGCCTCCGCGTGAACACGGCCAAGAAGAAAGCCCCGGACGGCGCACCCCCCGACCGGGGCTTTTTCGCGTCCGTAAGCCCGGCCCCTGCGCGCCTGACAGGCTCGGACAAGGCAGGGCGTCCACTATCCTCCCGTTCAGGCTAAGGTTTTGCCGGCGCAACCGTCGAACATGGTTCGATGGTTACCTCGCATTTACCATTCGGGAGCATTTTCTGGGCAGGAGTACGGTTCTTGAATACGGGTGGCGATTTGCTCAACTTAGCCTGCGAGAAGATCGCCGAACTGGAGGTGCCCGCCTTCATCAAGGACAGCGAGCTGCGCTATGTTGCGGTGAACGGCGCCTATGCCGCCTTCTTCCGCGAGAAGCCTGAAGCCTTTGCCGGCAAGACCGATCGCGAACTCTTCGGACGGCTGGAAGACGGCGTGCGCGACGACCGCGAGCGCCAGGTGATCGTGTTCGGCGACGAGCAGACGACGCTGGTCTTCGATCCCTATGGCCAGGAACGCTATCCCTTGAGGCTCGAGCGTTTCTTCGGCGACGACGACGCGATCTACGTCTTCGGCCTGTTCGACGAGGCGCCGTCCCGTGTCGTGCGGTCGAAGCGCTCGGCGGCCAAGGCCGCGCCGAAGCCCGCGGCGGTAGAAAAACCGGTCGATCTCTTCCATGCCACGCTCGAAGACCTTCCCGTCGCCACCTATGTGCGCGACGCCGACCACCGCATGGCCTTCGTCAACCGCGCCTTCGTCGAGATGGTGGGGGTGCCGAAGGACGCGCTGATCGGCAAGACGGAACACGAATGTTTTCCCGCCCGGGGCGACGAATACTACCAGGCCAACTGCCGCACCCTCGAAGAGGGCGTCGCCAGCGAGCAGGAAGACGTCTTCCGCCGCGAGGACGGGGTCGTCGTGCCGGTGATCTCAAGAGCAAGCCGCATCGAGATGGCGAACGGCGACCGCTACATGGTCGGCTCGATCACCGACATATCGCTGCTGAAGAATCGCGAAGCCCAGCTGATCGAGGCGCAGAACGACGCCGAGGGCCTGCATCAGCACGTCGAGAGCCTGCTGCGGTCGATGCCGGTCGGTATTCTGATCCTCGGCGCGGACTACGACATCGAATACGCCAACGACGCCTTCTACGACATGCTGGAAGCCGAGGCGCCGATCGACATGACCGGCTGGCACTACCGTGATTTCCTCGCCTACAATGTGCGCCGCGGCGGATCGCAGACCGTCGAGGCCGATGTCGAGGGGCTGTTCAACAGCCGCGTCGCCCGCTTTGCCGACACCGAAAACGACACGACCTCGCGCGCCGAGACGGTGAGCGGCCGGATCCTGGCGATCCGCAGCAAGCGGCTCGACACCGGCAAGATCCTCATCACCTATTCCGACATCACCACCCTGCATCAGCGCGAACAGGAGAGCGTGCTCTACCGCACGGCGATCGAGCAACTGCCGGTGCCGGTCTTCATCCGCGACAGCGAACGGCGGCTGATCTTCGCCAATTCCGCATACGGCGCGCTGCAGGGCGGGGAGCGGGAGAAATTCTACGGCCTCACCGAAGAGGAGATGTTCCCGCGTTCGGGGCAGCAGCTGCGCGAGGACAATCTGCACCTGCTTGAAACCGGAGAGTCGGTGGAGCGCGGCCAGGAACTGCCGATGGCGGGCGGGCGCATCCACTCGGTCATCACCTCGCTCGGCCGCATCATCACGCCGGACGAACAGCGCTACATCGTCGGCTCGATCACCGACGTGTCGCTGCTCAAGGCGCGCGAGCGCGAGCTGGTGGAGGCCCAGGCGCGGGCGCAGAAGCTCTATGCCGACCTCGAAAACATCCTGCGCATCATGCCGGTCGGGGTGATCATCCTCAACGAGGACCTGGTCATCGAGTTCGCCAATTCCAAGAGCCACGAGATCTGGGAATGGCCGGAAGACCGCCTGCTCGAAGGGACCACGTTCCGCGAATACGCCAAGACCAACCAGGACCGCGGCTGGGCTTGGGAGGGCGGCAAGGAGTTCGAACCCGGGCTCGAGGACCGCGTCGCCGAAATGCGCGCCCTCGAAGGCACGATCCAGCGCGAGCTCGTCTATCCCGACGGCAAGCAGGTGCTGATCACCACGACGCCGCTCGTCGACCGCAAGTTTCTCGTCACCTATTCGGACTTCACCGAGGTGCGCCGCCGGGAACGCGAAATCAGCGAGGCGCGCGAGCAGCTCGAACGCCTCGGCCAGTTCATGCAGGATGCGACGCGCGTCATGGCGCAGGGCCTCGTCTTCATCGAGGACGGCGTCATCCTGCAGTCGAACGAGGCGCTGGCGAGCATTCTCAACGTTCCGCCGATGTATCTCGAACCGGGGCAGAGCTGGCATGCCTGCTTTGCCTATTGCGCCAAGCGCGGCGATTTCGGCGACCAGCCGATGGCCGAACTGAAGCGGTGGCAGGAAAAGATCCACTCCCACCAGTCCTTTTCGGAGGTGTTCCTGGCCGACGGCAAGACCTGGGTGCAGCTGGAGGCGACGGTCAGCCGGCGCGGCCACTGGATGCTGCTCTACTCGGACATCACCGACATCAAGGCCCGCGAAGGGGAGCTGACCGAGCTTCTGGCGCGCAGCGAGGCCGCCGACAAGGCCAAGTCCGAATTCCTCGCCAATATGAGCCACGAGATCCGCACGCCGATGAACGGTGTGCTCGGCATGGCGGAACTGCTGGCGAAGTCCTCGCTGGACACCCGCCAGAAGACCTTCGTCGACATCATCGTCAAGTCCGGCAACGCGCTGCTGACCATCATCAACGACATCCTCGACTTCTCCAAGATCGACGCGGGACAGCTCAAGCTACGCAAGGTGCCGTTCGATCCCGTCGAGGCGATCGAGGACGTGGCGACGCTGCTGTCGGCGTCTGCGGCGGAAAAGGACATCGAACTCATCGTCTGCGGCGACGTGACGGTGCGGCACATGGTGTCGGGCGATCCCGGCCGCTTCCGCCAGATCGTCACCAACCTGGTCGGCAATGCCATCAAATTCACCGAGAAGGGCCATGTGCTGATCGAGTTGTCGAGCACGCCCTCCGACGGATCGCAGGTCATGCTGTCGATGCGCATCGAGGATACCGGCATCGGCATTCCCGAAGACAAGCGGGCGTCGATCTTCGAGAAATTCTCCCAGGTCGACGCATCCTCGACGCGGCGTCACGAAGGAACCGGGCTCGGCCTGGCGATCACCGCCGGCCTCGTCGACCTGTTCGGCGGCCATATCGACGTCGAAAGCACGATCGGCGAGGGCTCGGTCTTCACCGTCCACGTGCCCTTCACCGTCGCCAACGAGCGCCAGCGGCCGCAACCGCTGCCGGTCAATGTCGAAGGCGCGCGCGTCCTGGTCATCGACGACAACGAGATCAACCGCCGCATCCTCACCGAACAGCTCGAACTCTGGGGCTTCGACGGCGTCGCCGTGGAAAGCGGCCACGCGGCCATGGCCGTGCTCGAAGAAGCCCATCGCATCGGCGTGTCGATCGACGCGCTGATCGTCGACTACCAGATGCCGGTGATGAACGGGCTCGACGTCGCCCGCATGATCCGCGCCGACCGGCGGTTCGAGAGCATCGCGATGATCTTCCTGACCTCGATGGACATGGTCGGCGACGAGCGCATCTTCCAGCAGCTGAACGTCCAGGCGCATCTGATGAAGCCGGCGCGCGCCAACCTGCTGCGTAGCGCCATCGTCGACGTGGTCCGGGCCGCCAGGCTCGGCAGGCCCATTGGCATGGCGGAGCCGGCCGCGCGGCCGGCGTCGGTCGCGGCGACTGATCGCCGCAGCTTGGCTGCCCCAGCCGGTGGTTCGCCATCGCCCAGGCCTCCTTCTGCGGCGCGGCGCAATTCGCCCATGCCGGCACGCTCCGGCTGCGACGTGCTGGTCGCCGAGGACAACGAGGTCAACCAGATCGTCTTCCGCCAGATCCTGCAGTCGACCGATCTCTCCCACCGCATCGTCGGCAATGGCCGCGAGGCGATCGTTGCCTGGCGGGCGCACAATCCGCGGCTGATCCTGATGGACGTCTCGATGCCGATCCTCAACGGCCATCAGGCGGCGCGCACGATCCGCGAGGCGGAGAAGGCCGAGGGCGAGGGCCGGCACGTGCCGATCATCGGCGTCACCGCCCATGCGCTCGACAGCGACCGGGAGGCCTGCCTCGCCGCCGGCATGGACGACTATCTGTCGAAGCCGATCAGCCCGGAGCAGCTCGAGGCGAAGATCGAGCGCTGGCTCGGCCACTCACTGCGCGACGGCTCAGTCCTGGCCGACTCCGGCCACTGAGCCGGGCTTCACGCCGCAGAGCATTTCGCGTTTTCCGGCAAACCCCTTGCGCCGCTCGACGGCAAAGCCCGCCGCGATGAGGTTACGGCGCACGAACCCGGCCGCGGCATAGGTGGCGAAACTGCCGCCCGCCACGGTGTGGCCGCAGACTTCCGCCATCAGTTCCGGCGACCACATGGCCGCGTTGCGCGCCGGCGCAAAGCCGTCGAGAAACCAGGCGTCGAAGGCAAGCGGGCTCGAAGTGAGGCTCGTAAGCGCATCGCCGCAGAGTACGGTGAGGCGTGTCTGGTCGTCGAGGTCGAGTTCTACGGTTCCGGCCGGGTTTTCCGGCCAGAGGGCGGTGAGCGCTTCGCGTTCGGCATCGATCTGCGGCCAGCGCGACAGGGCCCGGGATAGCTCTTCCGCCCGCATCGGATAGAGTTCGAATGAGACGAAGTGCAGGTGTCCGTCCTTTGGCCGCGTCGCCTTCCATTGACGCCAGGTCTCGCAGGCATTGAGGCCGGTGCCGAAGCCCAGTTCGCCGATGCGGAAGGTGCCGGGACGGACCCAGCGCTCCGGCAGGCCGTTGCCGGCGAGAAAGACATGGCCGCATTCGAGGCGCCCATCGGTCTGACAATAAAAGTGGTCGTCAAAGGCGGTCGAATAGGGCATATCGCCGTCGCGCCAGGTGAGTTCCTGGCCGACCGGCGCGGTCGGTGATGTCGAGGTGGAATGGGTCATGACCATTGCGGATAATGCCAGCGGGCCTGCCGGTCAATCGTGCGCAGCACTGCTGATCGCCGGCGGGGGCGTGATGGGGCTCTGGGCGGCGCTGAAGGCCGATCGCCTGGGCATCGACACGCTGCTGGTCGACGCCGGACCGCTGGCGCAGGGCGCGAGCGGCGGCCTGCTCGGCGCGCTGATGCCGCACATGCCGGACAAGTGGAACGACAAGAAGCAGTTTCAGTTCGATGCGCTTTTGTCTTTGGAAGACGAGGTTTGCGCGCTGGAGGCCGAGACCGGGCGGTCCGCCGGCTATCGCCGTTCCGGCCGCCTGATCCCGCTGCCCAAACCGCATTTGCGGACGATTGCCGAACGCCATGAGCGCGAGGCGCTGGTCAACTGGCGGGCAGGGGACCGCTCCTTCCGGTGGAATGCCATCGATGTCTCGCCCTTCGGACCGGACTGGCCGACCGCGGACGTTGCCGGTGCCGGGCTGGTTCACGACACCTTTGCGGCCCGGGTCTCGCCGCGCGGCCTCACCGGCATGCTGGTGGAGCGCCTGCGCAGGGCGCAGAATGTCCGCATCGTCGAAGGCTCAGGCGTCGAGCGAATCGAGGGGACAACGGCCTGGCTGTCGGACGGCACTAGCGTCTCCTTCGGTCACTGCATCGTGTCGGCGGGCCATCGGTCCTTCCCCCTTCTGGAAACGCTCGGCCCACCGCTGGCCCGCCCGCTCGGCCAGCCGGTCAAGGGCCAGGCCGCGATGCTGAAGGGCGACATCGATCCAGACCTGCCTCTGCTCTATCTCGACGGGCTTTACATCGTGCCGCACGAGGGCGGAATGGCCGCGATCGGCAGCACCAGCGAGGACCGCTTCGACGATCCCTTTTCGACCGATGGCCAGATCGAGGACCTCATCGCGCGTGCCCGTGTGCTTGCGCCGGTGCTGAAATCGGCCGAGGTGGTCGAACGCTGGGCGGGCCTTCGTCCCAAGGCGATCGATCGCGACCCGATGGTGGGGCCGCATCCGGACAATGCCAGCGTCGTCGCGCTCACCGGCGGCTTCAAGGTAAGCTTCGGCATGGCGCATCGACTGGCCGAAGAAGCGCTCGGCGCCGTCCAGGGCCGGCCGATGACCATGCCGGACAGTTTCCATCTCGCGAGCCATATCGCCGTTGCCACACGCAACGCGTGAACGTCTTTCCTGTTTCCCTTCGTCATACTGTCACGCAAATCACCTAACTGCTCAGGTATAACGTCTATTGCTAAAATGGACGCTCCCCGGAAGCGAGGTGTCGCATGCGGTATGCCATCTATTTCACCCCGTCCTTCAGCGATCCGCTGACGCTTGCGGCTGCAAGCTGGCTCGGGCGCAACGTCTATTCCGGCGAGCCGGTCGAGCATCCGGCGGTGCGCGGCCTCGGCATGCACGAGATCGCCTTTCACACGGCGCTGCCGCGCCGCTACGGCTTCCATGCGACCCTGAAGGCGCCGTTCCACCTGCATCTGGAGAGCACCGAGGCGGCGCTGCTGCGCGAACTCATGCGCTTTGCCGGCACGCTCGAACCCTTCGAAATCCCCCGGCTGGTGGTCGGCCGCCTCGGCGATTTCTACGGCCTCGTGCCGGAGAAGCCCTGCGCCTCGCTCGACTATCTGGCGGCCGCTGTGGTGCAACAGTTCGATGGCTACCGCGCGCCGCTCAGCGAAGCGGAGATCGAGCGGCGCAATCCCGACGGCCTGTCGGCGCCGCAATTCTCCAACCTGCATCGCTGGGGCCATCCTTACGTGATGGACGAGTTCCGCTTCCACATGACGCTCACGGGCCCGCTGCTGTCGCGCGATTTCGGCCGGATCGAGACGGCGCTCGGCGCCCATTTCGGCCCGGTGCTCGGCGAGCCGGTCGAGATCGCCAATCTGGCGCTGTTCGTCGAGAAGGAGCCGGGCGCCCCCTTCCTCGTTCATTCGCTGCATCCGATGGGCCGCGTCGCCGCCCGCAAGATCGCCTGAGCGGGGCGCAGGCGCAGCGGAGCCCAAAAGGCAGCGCCCCGCGCTTGCGTTTGCATCTCGACATCGGGCGCCGGCCTGCTTACCGTCTGGCGTCCGATTTCAGGGTGATTTGATGCACAGTGACAGCTATCCGCGCGACCTCGTCGGCTATGGTCGCAATACTCCCGATCCGCGCTGGCCGGGCGATGCCCGCATCGCCGTGCAGTTCGTCGTCAACTATGAGGAGGGCGGCGAAAGCTCGATTCTCGACGGCGACCCGGCTTCCGAAAACCTGCTGTCCGAGATCGTCGGCGCCCAGCCCTGGCCCGGCCAGCGCAACCTCAACATGGAATCGATCTACGAATACGGTTCCCGCGCCGGCTTCTGGCGGCTGTGGCGGATGTTCACCGAACGACAGGTGCCCGTCACCGTCTACGGCGTAACACTCGCCATGGCGCGCAACCGGGACGCGGTCGCGGCGATGAAGGAGGCCGGCTGGGAGATCGCCAGCCACGGCTATCGCTGGCTGGAATACAAGGATTTCCCCGAAGCGCTCGAGCGTCAGCACATTGTCGAAGCGGTGCGCCTGCACAAGGAACTGACCGGTTCCCATCCGCGCGGAATGTACCAGGGCAAGCCGTCCAGCAACACGTTGAAGCTGGTGATGGAGGAGGGCGGTTTCCTCTATTCCTCCGACAGTTACGCCGACGACCTGCCCTATTGGGTGAAAGGCGTGGACGACAAGCCCTTCCTCATCATCCCCTATACGCTCGAAACCAACGACATGCGTTTCGCCACGCCGCAGGGTTTCAATTCCGGCGACCAGTTCTTCACCTATCTGAAGGACGCCTTCGACGTGCTCTATGCGGAAGGCAAGGCGGGCAGCGCGAAGATGATGTCGGTCGGCCTCCACTGCCGCCTCGTCGGCCGCCCCGGCCGCGCCGCAGCCCTTGCCCGCTTCATCGACTACGTGACGAGCCACGAAAAGGTGTGGATCCCCAAACGCATCGAGATCGCCGAACACTGGCACGCGCACCACAAGCCGGTCTGAGTCTGCGGGGCTGCTGCTTCGATCTTGTGTCGTCATAGCGGATGCGCTATATAGCGTATATGCGATGGACTGTGGAAACCCACGATGCCGTTGATGCCGAGATCCTGGCGCTTCCGCCGGGATTGCAGGCGCGTCTGATCCGTCTCCTCGAAACGATAGAGGCTGTCGGGCTCGAGCAGTTGCACGAGCCGCACGTCAAGCATCTCGACGGCAAGCTCTGGGAGCTGCGCGCCAAGGCATCGGAGGGTATCGCGCGGGGGATCTATGTCACGGTGACGGGGCGACGCGTTGTCGTGCTGCATGTCTTCGTCAAGAAATCGCAGAAGACCCCGAAAGGGGTGCTGGAGCTGGCGCGGGCGCGCCTGAAAGAGGTGAAAGCATGACCAGGATCGCCGATCTCAAGAAGAAGCTGATGGAGAACCCGGAGTTCCGGGCCGAATATCAGAAGGCGGACGAGGAGTTCCGGTTGATCGAGTCGCTGGTGCTTGCCCGCACCCGGGCCAAGCTGTCGCAGGCGGAACTGGCACGCCGGATCGGGACGACGCAATCGGCGATCGCCCGGCTGGAAGGCGGCGGCGTCTCGCCGTCGCTCTCGACGCTGAGGCGCTATGCCGAGGCGACGGGCGCGAGGCTGGAAATCAATCTCGTCGAGACCTGACACCTTCCGTCACAGAGCGCGGAGGCCGTTCTTGCCATCAGCCTCATCGAGCCGGGGCGGCGCCTCGACAAGCCTTCCGGGCTTCGTTACTCCTTGGCCTTGGTTCCAATCAACTGCTTCGCGTACCCGGAGACTTCATGGACAAGGCGGACTTCATCTCCCGCTTCGGCGGCGTGTTCGAACACTCGCCCTTCATCGCCGAACGGGCTTATGACGCCGGTCTGGTCGTCGAGCCGCTTTCGGAGTCCGGCGTACATGCGGCGCTCACCGAGAAATTCCGTAGCGCCTCACCTGACGAGCGGCTCGGCGTGCTGCGCGCCCATCCGGATCTGGCCGGCAAGCTGGCGATCGCCGGCGGCCTGACCGAGGACAGCCGTAAGGAGCAGGCGGGGGCGGGGCTCGACCGGCTTTCGCCCGGGGAGCACGCCCGCTTCACCGCGCTCAACACCGCCTACACGACCAAATTCGGCTTCCCCTTCATCATCGCCGTGAAGGGGCTGACGAAGGACGACATTCTTGCCGCCTTCGAGACGCGGATCGACAACAGCCGCGAGACGGAATTCGACACGGCCTGCGCGCAGGTCGAGAAGATTGCCCGGCTTCGCCTCGAAAGCCTCATTCCGGAGAACGACTGACATGCCCGAAATCTCTACAGTGGTCCTGCCCGACTTTGCCGCAGGCGCCGTCAATCTCGCCTCGGCCCGCCTCGGCGCCCAGGGCGTCTTTTCGACCGATGAATTCTTCGCGCCGCTGTCGCGCATGCTGAACGACGCGCCGGCCGAGTTCGACCCGGATCTCTACGACGACAACGGCAAATACATGGACGGCTGGGAAAGCCGGCGCAAGCGCGTGCCCGGCCATGACTGGGCGGTGATCCGGCTGGCCATGCCCGGCCGCATCTTCGGCTTCGACGTCGACACCCGCTTCTTCACCGGCAACTACCCGCCGCATTGCTCGATCGAGGCGGCCCATGTCGCCGAGGGCGATCCGACCGAGGCGACGGTGTGGACCGAGCTTCTGGCCAAGGCACCGCTCGGGCCGGGTGCCCAGCATTTCTTCGGGAATGCCGACCGCGACAGGGTGTGGACGCATCTGCGGCTGCACATCTATCCGGATGGCGGCGTGGCGCGGCTGCGCGTCTACGGGGCGGCCCATTTCGACTGGTCGAAGGTCGGCGCCGATCAGGAGCTCGACCTCGCCTATGTCTTCCACGGCGCCAAGGCGCTCGCCTGGTCGGATGCCCATTACGGGCACCCCGACAAGATGCTCGGGCCGGGACGTGGCCTCAACATGGGCGACGGCTGGGAGACCAAGCGCCGGCGCGGACCGGGCCATGACTGGGCGATCATCCGCCTCGGCCATGCCGGCCTGATCAAGCGCATCGTCGTCGATACGCATTTCTTCAAGGGAAATTATCCGGACACCTGCGAACTGCTCGGCGCCTATCTGCCGGAGGCCGGCGACACGTTCAGCCCGGAGGATATCGCCCAGTCCGAAGGTTGGAAGCCGATCCTCGGCCGGCAGAAGCTGGAGATGGACCGCGAACACGAATTTTCCGGGTCGCTCATCGCCGATATCGGGCCGGTGACCCATGTGCGCTTCGCCATGCATCCGGATGGCGGTGTCATGCGCCTGCGCCTGTTCGGCACCAAGGCCTGAGGCCGAAACTTGGAGGCGCCTACTGCTTGGGCGCCTCTTCCATCTCGCGGATCGCTTCCTGGTGATACCAGTTGCCGCATTCGACGATGACCGGGCGTGCACGGCCCTCGCGCTCCCGCATTTCCATCAGCTTCTGTATGTTTCGAACCGGGAACTCTAAGATCTTCGCCGATTCCCGAACCATGTTCGTCGTCATGCTACTGCCCTCGTTGTTCATCGAGACCACGCTCGATGGCTGAACCTACCAGAGTTTTCAGGCCAATGCACACGGAAAGTGCATTATGCCTAATATGTAGGCATAATTTGCGGCGCTTTGCCGATGATCGTGATTTCATCATTTCGCTGCACGCGATCCGCCGCGCAGGGAAACACGCCATGGCTGCAGAGGTTCCCACAAAATAGGCAAAAGGACCGTCGATCGGGTCGCCGGAAGGCCGCCAATTCTGGCGGGCGCGCTAAAAAATAGGTTCGGTGGCGCGCGTTTCGGCGAAGTTGGCACACTTCATGCTTCTTTAACCGGGACTCGCCGGGAAGCCGGAGAATCAGCCCTCTGTTGCGCTCTTGGGCGAGCGCTTGACTGAAGAGAGACGAAGAATGACCAAGTTTAAGCTCGAGTATATCTGGCTGGACGGCTACACGCCGGTTCCGAACCTTCGCGGCAAGACGCAGATCAAGGAATTCGACAGCTTCCCGACGCTGGAGCAGCTTCCGCTCTGGGGTTTCGACGGTTCGTCGACCCTGCAGGCCGAAGGCCGGAGCTCCGACTGCGTGCTGAAGCCCGTCGCCATCTATCCCGATCCGGCCCGTACCAACGGCGCGCTGGTCATGTGCGAAGTCATGATGCCTGATGGCGTCACCCCGCATCCGTCGAACGCCCGCGCCACCATCCTCGACGACGAGGACGCTTGGTTCGGCTTCGAGCAGGAATATTTCTTCTACAAGGACGGCCGCCCGCTCGGCTTCCCGGAACATGGTTTCCCCGCGCCGCAGGGCCCGTACTACACCGGCGTCGGCTACAAGAACGTGGGTGACGTCGCCCGCCAGATCGTCGAGGAACATCTCGACCTCTGCCTCGAAGCCGGCATCAATCACGAAGGCATCAATGCCGAAGTGGCCAAGGGCCAGTGGGAATTCCAGGTGTTCGGCAAGGGCTCCAAGAAGGCCGCCGACCAGATCTGGATCGCCCGCTACCTGCTGCTGCGTCTGTGCGAAGGTTACGGCATCGACATCGAGTTCCATTGCAAGCCGCTCGGCGACACCGACTGGAACGGCTCGGGCATGCACTGCAACTTCTCGACCAAGTACATGCGCGAAGTCGGCGGCAAGGACTATTTCGAAGCCCTGATGGCTGCTTTCGCCAAGAACTGGAAAGAGCATATCGACGTCTACGGTCCGGACAACCACATGCGCCTGACCGGCAAGCACGAGACCGCTCCGTGGGACAAGTTCTCCTACGGCGTGGCCGACCGCGGCGCCTCGATCCGCGTTCCGCATTCCTTCGTCAACAACGGCTACAAGGGCTATCTTGAAGACCGTCGTCCGAACTCCCAGGGCTGCCCCTACCAGATCGCTTCGCAGGTGCTGAAGACGATCTCGGAAGTGGCGACCGCCGACTACGGCCGCAGCGCCGCCTGATCGGTTCGCATTTCCCAAGACGATGACCACGACGCCGGCGAAAGCCGGCGTCGTTTGCGTTTGAGGGGCAGGGCGGTCGGGACATGCCGCCTTTCGTTTGTCGATGCGGTAACCTATATTGCAGCCAAGGAGGCCGGATATGCGACCGTCGGAGATCTTGGAGAAGAAGAGGCAAGCCATTCGCGAGGTGACCGCGCGTCACAATGCATCCAATCCGCGTGTGTTCGGTTCTGTGGCGCGTGGCGAAGACCGTCCCAGCAGCGATCTGGACATCCTGGTGGACGCGCTGCCCGGTTCCTCTCTCTTTACGCTGGGCGGGCTACAGTCGGCACTCGAACAATTGGCGGAAGGCGTGCCGGTCCATCTGGTCACGACGAGCGAAATCCCTGAGAAGCATAGGGGCCGGATCCTGGCAGAGGCCCGGCCAATATGAACCGTGAAGCGCGCATTCGCTCGCTGCTTGAACGAATACGCAGCGCGTCGCTCGATGCCCACGGATTTGTCTCCGGTACCGAACTGCAGGAGTTTCGAAAGGACCTGCTCTTGCAGCGTGGGGTAGGCATGAGCCTGCTCATGGCGAGCGAGAGCGTCGTTCAACTTGAAGCGTTCTCTCCCGACTTCGTTGCCGATCACCCAGAAATTCCATGGGTGACGATCCGTGGCATGCGCAACCGCATGGCGCACGGATATTTTGACATCGACCTGAACTATGTCTTTCAGACAGCGAAACATGAAGTGCCTGATCTGGTTGGGATCGTCGAGGCGCTGTTGCACATCTATGCCCAGGGAGAATGACCCCGCTTGACCAATCTCCTCTCCATCCAGCCGCTCACCGCCGCCGCCTTCTCGCCGTTCGGCGAGGTGATCGAGGCCGATCCCGCCACCATGCGGCTGATCAACGGCGGCACGACCGAGCGATTCCATGCGCTGTTTTCGCCTGAGGTTTCGGGCGAGGGGGCGCGGGTGATCGTCAACGTCTTCCGCGGCCAGCCGCGCAGTTTTCCCTACGAGATCGGCATGATGGAGCGCCATCCGCTCGGCAGCCAGAGCTTTTCGCCGCTGTCGGGGCGGTCCTTCCTGGTGGCGGTCTCGCCGGACGAGGGCGGCACACCCGGCCGGCCCGAGGTCTTCCTGGCGCGTCCGGACCAGGGGGTGAACTATCGCCGCAATGTCTGGCACCACCCGCTGATGGCAATCGGTGCGGTCTCGGATTTTCTGGTTGTCGATCGCGACGGTCCGGGCAACAATCTCGAAGAGCATTTCTTCGCAACACCTTACCGCATCCTGGAGCCCCATCTATGACCGGCCTTACCACCCACGTCCTCGATACCGCGCTCGGCAGACCCGCCGAGGGGCTGAAGATCCAGCTGATGCGGATGAACGGGGAGGAGGCCGAGCTGATCACGACGGTCTTCACCAATGCCGACGGACGGATCGACGGCGGACCGCTTTTGAAGGACGCCGATTTTCAGGCCGGACAGTACGAGCTGCTGTTCCATGCCGGCGATTATCTGAAGGCGAACGGCGTATTGCTGACCGAGCCGCCCTTCCTCGACGTGATCCCGATCCGCTTCGGCATATCCGACACGGCGGCGCATTATCATGTCCCGCTGCTGCTTTCGCCCTACGGCTATTCGACCTATCGGGGCAGCTGATGATCTTCGCCGCCATCGCCGACGTGCACGGCAACCACCTGGCGCTGGAGGCCGTGCTCGAGGACATCCGCCGGCAGGGGATTACCGAGATCGTCAATCTCGGCGACTGCTTTTCCGGCCCGCTCGAAGCGGGGCTGACCGCCGACCTGCTGATCCCGCTCGATGCCGTGACGGTGCGCGGCAATCACGACCGGGCGCTGATCGACCGGCCGTTCGAGGAGATGGGCGACTGGGAACGGCCGTCGCATGCGCAGCTGTCGCCGGCCCAGCTCGACTGGATCCGCACGCTGCCCTTCAGCGCCGTCTATCGCGACGAGGTTTATCTCTGTCATGCGACGCCGAAGGACGACAACACCTACTGGATGGAGACGCTGCACGAGGCCGGCATCTTCCACCTGAGGCCGATCGACGAGATCGAAGCCATGGCCGAGGGCATCGAGCAGCCGCTGATGCTCTGCGGCCACAGCCATATCGCCCGCTCCGCGCAGCTTTCCGACGGGCGGCTGATCGTCAATCCCGGCAGCGTCGGCTGCCCGGGCTTCGACTACGACAAGCCGTTCTACCACAAGGCCCAGGCCGGCGCGCCCTTCGCGGCTTACGCGGTGCTGGAAAAGACCGGCCGCGGCTGGCAGCCGACCTTCCGGCAGGTGCGCTACGACAACGCCGCCGCCGCCGAACTGGCCAGGGCGCATGGCATGGCCGACTGGGTGAGCGCGCTCTCGACCGGCTGGATCGCCTGAGGCCTGCAAAAAAGATTGCGACGGCGCCGAATAAAACGGCGGGCCGAGGTGTTCACCTTCTGCAATCCCAACAGCAGAGGAAACCCCGATGATCTCCGCCCCCCTTCGCATCGCATCGCTCGTCGCAGCCAGTGCGCTGTCCGCCACGGTGTTCTGTGCCCCGGCCTTTGCCGAGGGCAGCGACAGCGACACCACGCCCGTCTGCAAGAAGGGCGAGGTCTATGACAAGACCAGCCAGAAATGCGTGAAGCAGTCCGGCGCCAATCTGAGCGACGAAAACCTTGCTGACTATGCCTATTCGCTGGCCAAGGCCGAGCGTTACGAGGAGGCGCTCGCCGTGCTCGACACCGTCAAGGACCAGTCCGGCGCCGAGGTGCTGAACTATCGCGGCTATGCCACCCGCAAGCTCGGCCGTACCGACGAGGGCATCGGCTATTATCTGAAGGCCGTGGCCGCCGATCCGCAATATGCCAAGGTCCGCGAATATCTGGGCGAGGCCTATGTCATCAAGGGCAAGGTCGATCTCGCCGAGGAGCAGCTGCAGGCCATCGACGCGATCTGCGGCACGACCTGCGAGGAATACCAGGATCTGCACGCCGTCATCAGCGGCGCGAAGAAGATCTGATCACCGGCGCAGGTGAATGGAGACGAGACGGTCTGCGGCCATGCTTTCGGGCAGTGCAGGCCGTCGGCGTCAACCGGCCGCCGCCGCTCCCCTTTTCCCCGCCGGTTGCTTGCAAATGTCGGTCGCGCCGTTCAGTCTCGTCTCCCAGAGACGCCCGCGCCCGCGGGTGCCGGATCGTCCGGCATCTGCGGCGAGCCATCCTGTTCGGGAGGAAGTCATCGCCAGCGAAACCGATGTCCGCAGCGGCCTCGTGCCGCATCTCGGGCGGTTGTGGCGCTATGCATTCGTGTTGGCGCGCGCCCGCGACGTGGCCGACGATCTGGTGCAGCAGACCTGTGTCAGGGCGCTGGAGCGGGCGGCACAGTTTTCTGGCCCGCATATCGATCACTGGCTCTTCGCCATCCTGCATTCGATCTGGCTGAACGAGCTTCGCTCGCGCCGTGTGCGCCAGGGCCAGGGTACGGTGGAGGCGGGTGAGGTGCTTTCCTTCGACGGTGGGCTGGAGGCTGACCGGCGGCTGCTCGCCAATCAGGTCATGCGCCTCGTCGATGCCCTGCCGGAGGCGCAGCGCAGCGCCGTCTTCCTCGCCTATGTCGAGGGAATGGCCTATCGCGAGGTCGCCGCGATCCTCGACATACCGATCGGCACCGTGATGAGCCGGCTGGCCGCGGCTCGGGCAAGACTCGCAGAGGCGACCTCGGAGGCGGCGCGATGAAAGAAGACGGTAACATGCTGAGCGACGAACACCTGACGGCCTTCATCGACGGCGCGCTGTCGCCGGAGGAGGCGGCAGCGGTCGAACGGCGGATCGACACGGATCCGGCGGTCGCCGAACGCGTCGAGTTCCTGATGCGGGCGAGCCTGCCCTTCGCGGAGGCCTATCGGCCGCTGCTCGACGAGGCGCCGGTTGCACGCCTCGAGGCGATGTTGGATGAGGCTTCCGCGGCGAGACCTGCAAGGTCAGGCCTGGCCATCAGCCGGCGCGGGCTCTTGGCCGCACTCGCCGCCTCGGTCGCTCTCGGCATGGTGTTCGACCGCTTCGCCCTGCAGCCCTTGCGCGGCATCGGCGCCGGCGAGGGCGAGGAACGGGCGGAGGCCGGCGAATGGCGCGGCCTGGTCGCCCAGTACATGGCGCTCTACGATGCCGACACGCTCGTCGGCGTGGCGCCGCCGCCGGAGCGGCAGGAAGCGGAACTCGGAGCGGTCAACGAGCGGCTGGCGCTGGCGCTGACACCGCAGGCCGTCGCCCTCGAGGGTGCGGATTTCAAGCGGGCACAGGTCCTTTCCTATGACGGCCGGCCGCTTGCCCAGATCCTCTATCTCGATCCTGAAAGCGGGCCGCTAGCCTTCTGCATCGTGCGCAAGGCCGGACCGGTCATCGCCCCGGATACCGAACAGCGCCTCGGCATGACGGTGGTCCACTGGTCGAACGGATCGCATGCGCTGATGCTGATCGGGCATGCGCCGAAGGATCGGATGCAGGCGCTTGCACGGGATCTGGCGGGGCGCATGTCGGCCTAGCCGGTTTCCGGCAGGGCGCAGCTGGGGGGAAGCAGGACACCGGAGTTATGAGCCCGGAGCCGCGATGCCGCGCCTCCGGGTCTTCAGGCTTCAGGCCTTGAACGGGTTCTCGGCGATGATGTCGCCGTCGATCTCGGTGATCTTCCGCTTGCCGCAGAGCGCCATGGTGGTGTCCATCTCCTTGGCGATGATCTCCAGCGCTTTCGTGACGCCGGGCTTGCCCATGGCGCCGAGGCCGTAGAGGAAGGGGCGGCCGATATAGGTGCCCTTGGCGCCGAGCGCCACGGCTTTCAGCACGTCCTGGCCCGAGCGAATGCCGCCGTCGAGATGCACCTCGATCCGGTCGCCGACCGCATCGACGATGCGCGGCAGCATGGCGATCGACGAATGCGCGCCGTCGAGCTGGCGGCCGCCATGGTTGGAGACGATGATCGCGTCGGCGCCGGTCTCGGCCGCCATCTTCGCATCCTCGACGTCGAGGATGCCCTTGATGATCAGCTTGCCGCCCCAGCGCTCCTTGATCCAGGCGACGTCCTTCCACGACAGCTGCGGGTCGAACTGCTCGACCGTCCAGGCATTGAGCGAGGCGAGGTCGGTGACGCTCTTGGCGTGGCCGTGGATGTTGCGGAAGGTGCGGCGGTTCGTCTGCAGCATGTTCCAGCACCAGCGCGGGCGCGTCGCCATCTGGTAGAGATGCTTGGGCGTCAGCTTCGGCGGGGCGGAAAGCCCGTTGCGCAGGTCCTTGTGGCGCTGGCCGAGGATCTGCAGGTCGGCGGTCAGCACCAGCGCCGAGCATTTCGCCGCCTTGGCGCGCTCGATGAGATTCAGCACGAAATCGCGGTCGCGCATGACGTAGAGCTGGAACCAGAAGGGTTTCGTGGTGACCGAGGCGACGTCCTCGATCGAGCATATGCTCATGGTCGACAGGGTGAAGGGAACGCCGAACTCCTCCGCGGCCCTGGCCGCCAGCATCTCGCCGTCGGCGTGCTGCATGCCGGTCAGCCCCGTTGGGGCGAGCGCCACCGGCATCCTGACCTTCTCGCCGATCATCGTCGTTTCGAGCGAACGGCCGCTCATGTCGACCAGCACGCGCTGGCGAAGCTTGATCCTGGAAAAGTCGCTCTCGTTGGCGCGGTAGGTGCTTTCGGTATAGGCGCCGCTGTCGGCATAGTCGAAGAATAGTTTCGGCACGCGACGCTTCGCCAGCCGCTTCAGGTCGGCGATCTCAAGAATGGGGGACACGGGGTATTACCTCTTTGGAAATGGACGACAGAGTGCCATCAGAAATGTTCTCCGGAGCGGAAGGGGCCGATCCGCATGCCGGCGGCGACGAGATAGGCCGTCGACCAGCCGATCAGGACGAAGCCGTTGATCCCTTCGAGCGCCGCTAGCATGCGCCATTCCGGATGCGGAATGACGTCGCCATAGCCGACAGTCGAAAAGGTGATGGTGGCGAAATAGAGGGCGGTCGGAAAGTCCTCGATGAAGCCGATGACCCGGTAGCAGACGGCCCAGAGCCAGACTTCGGCGGTCAGGACGGCAAAGACGCCGATCACCACCGTGTTCATCGCCAGGATGCGGCTTCTATGCCCGTGCAGGCGGACATGCGAGGTCACCCAGCTCATGACATGGGTGATGCCGATCAGTCCGAAGGTGTGGATCACCACGGTCATCGAGATGAGGGCAACGCCGAGAGCGAGATTGAGCAGGAGCTGCAGCAAGATGTGTTCGGTTCCGGACCGCTGTGTGTCACCCCGCAGACTTCATGCTCCGCCCGGCGACATAGGTTTCGACGACCGACCGGTCGTCACCCAAGGTTTGCAGCAGAAACAGTTCCTCCGCAAGGGATTTGACCGTCTCCATGCGCAGCGCCATGGCGGGCGTGGCGGCGGCGTTGAGCACGACGAAATCGGCATCCGTGCCGGGCTCCAGCGTGCCGATCCTGTCCTCGAGCGAAAGCGCCTCGGCATTGCCGAGCGTCATCATGTGAAAGCTCTCCAGCGGGTTCAGCCGTTCGCCCAGCAATTGCTGGATCTTGTAGGCCTCGTCCAAGGTCTTCAGCATGGAATAGCTCGATCCGCCGCCGATGTCGGTGGCGACCGCGATGCGCAGCTTCTTCTCGCGCCGCTGGTACTTGCGCAAGGGGAAGAGACCGGAGCCGAGGAAGAGATTGGAGGTCGGGCAGTGGACGGCGACGGCGCCCGCCTCGCTCATGGCGTCGGCCTCGCGGTCCGACAGGTGGATCGCATGCCCGAACAGGCTCCTGCGCCCCAGCAGGCCGTAATGCGCGTAGATGTCGGTATAGTCGATCGCTTCCGGATAGAGCGAGCAGGTGAAGTCGATCTCGTCGTGGTTTTCCGACAGATGCGTCTGGATATGCAGGTCGGGAAACTCTTCCGCCAGCGCCTGCGTCATCGCCATCTGCTCAGGCGTCGAGGTGATGGCGAAGCGCGGCGTGATGGCGACGTGGTTGCGGCCCTTGCCATGCCAGTCGGCGATCACCTGGCGTGTCTCGTCATAGCCGGTCTGCGGCGTGTCGAGCAGGCCCTGCGGCGCGTTGCGGTCCATCATCACCTTGCCGCCTATCATCAGGCTGCCGCGCCTGAGGCTTTCCGCGAAAAAGGCGTCGGCCGAGGCCTTGTGCACCGAGCAATAGGCGACGGCAGTGGTCGTGCCGTTGCGGAAGAACTCGTCGAAGAAGGCCCTGGCAATGCGCTCGGCATGGGCTTGTTCGACGAAGCGGCATTCCTCGGGGAAGGTATAGGTGTTCAGCCATTCGAGCAGGTTGGCGGCATAGGACGCGATCACCTGCATCTGTGGAAAATGCACATGGGTGTCGATCAGGCCGGGCAGGATCAGGTGCGGGCGATGGTTGACCACGGGCGTGCCGTCCGGCGCGCCGGCGCTGACGCTGGCAAAATCGCCCAGGGCGACGATCTTGCCGTCCTCGACCAAAAGCGCGCCGTCGCTCTCGTAGCGATAGCTGCCGGTGTCGTCGATATGCTCCGGCGCGCGGGTGAAGCTCAGCGTGCGGCCGCGATAGAGGACGGCGCTCATGGCTGCTTTGCCTCCGAGACGGCGCTCTCGAACCAGGCCACCAGCAGGGCGCGCTCCTCGGTCGAGACTTCGGTGATGTTGCCGGGCGGCATGGCATGGCTGCGACCCGCCTGGATGTAGATCTCGCGCGCATGGGCGGCGATCTCGGCGTCGGTCTCGAGCTTCACGTCCTTCGGCGGCCGCACGATGCCCTCCCAGACGGGCTCGGCGGCATGGCACATCGAACAGCGCGACATGACGACGTCGCGGGCGGCCTCGTAATGGGCGTTCTCGACGAAGCGCAGGTTGCTCGGCGCGACCGACACTTCCTCCTCGACCTGGGCCTTCTGCACGGTCGACAGCCAGATGATGGCGATGAAGATCAACAGGGTGGCAAGCCAGGTCCAGGTCGGCCGGCCCTTGCGGGCATGGGTGGTGTTGAACCAGTGGCGGATGGTGACGCCCATCAGGAAGACAAGTGCGGCGATGACCCAGTTATAGGCCGTGCCGAAGGCCAGCGGATAGTGGTTGGACAGCATGAAGAAGATGACGGGGAGCGTCAGGTAGTTGTTGTGCAGCGAACGCTGCTTGGCGATCACGCCGTATTTCGGGTCCGGCGTGCGGCCGGCGATCAGGTCGGCGACGACGATCTTCTGGTTCGGGATGATGATCAGGAAGACATTGGCCGACATGATGGTGGCGGTAAACGCGCCGAGATGCAGGAAGGCAGCGCGGCCGGTGAAGACCTGGGTATAGCCCCAGGCCATGGCGATCAGCGCGACATAGAGCACGCCCATCAGAACCCAGATGTTCTTGCCGAGCGGCGACTTGCACAGCTGGTCGTAGATCAGCCAGCCGACGGCGAGCGAGGCGACGGAAAGCGCGATTGCCTGCCACTGGCTGAGGTCGAGCACGTGCCGGTCGATCAGGAAAAGGTCGGCCCCGCCGTAGTAGACGACCGCGAGCATGGCAAAGCCCGACAGCCAGGTCGCATAGCTCTCCCATTTAAACCAGGTCAGGTGCTCCGGCATGGTGGCGGGCGCCACGAGATATTTCTGGATGTGGTAGAAACCGCCGCCGTGGACCTGCCATTCCTCGCCATAGGCGCCGACCGGCAGATGCGCGCGCTTCACCAGGCCGAGGTCGAGCGCGATGAAATAGAAGGACGAGCCGATCCAGGCGATCGCCGTGATCACGTGCAGCCAGCGGACGGCAAAGGAGAGCCATTCCCAGGCGATCGCGTATTCATACATCGGGCAGGTCCTTCACGTTCCCCATTTTTGCCGACATTGCGAAAAAATCGGCGGGAAGGAAAGGGGAAAGGAGGCGCTGCAGCAAACGCTGCACGGAAGTTTCATGCGGTGTTTCAGTGGGGTGCCGCTCTATCCGCCGATCTGCCGACCCGGGGCAACATCTATGGCGCTGTGGGCGGCGTCACGGATTCGAAGCCCGGCAGGGTGGCACGCAGGAACTCGCGGAAGGCGCGGATCTTGCCGGCATTGCGCCTGGCCTCCGGATAGACCAGCCAATAATGCGACCCGTCCTCGCAGGTGAGTTCGAAGGGCTGGATCAGACGGCCCGAAGCGACCTCCTCGGTATAGAATTCCGGACGCAGGATGGCGATGCCGTGGCCGGCGACGGCGGCCGCCGCCTCGAAGGACTGCGCGCCCAGCCGGCTGCGCGGATAGGTGTCGAGGGCGACGTCGGGATGGCCCGCCGCCGTGAACCAGATCCGCCACCAGGCATCGGCCGGATCGATGATGCGCAGCTTCAGGAGGTCGAGCGGTTCGCGGATGCCGCCGACGCTCTCGGCCAGCTTCGGGCTGAGCATCGGGGTGAAATGGTTGCGCATGACGAAATGGGAGCGCAGGCCGGGCCAGTCTCCCTTGCCGGTGCGGATGGCGACATCCGCCTGCGTGCGGCTGAAATCGATGACCTCCTGCGATGTCTCCAGTCGAACCGCGATGCCCGGATTGCGCAGCTGGAAAAGGCCGAGGTGGCGCGCCAGCCATTGCGAGGCAAAGGTCGCCGTCGCGTGGATGATGAGGGTGCCGTCCGCCGTGTTGCGCAGGTCGACCAGGGCCTCGCGCAGGAGTTCGAAACCTTCGGCCACCTTCGGCGCCAGCCGCTCGCCGGCCTCGCTGAGTGAAATCCGCCGCGGCTTGCGCAGGAACAGCGCCTCGCCGACATGGTCCTCGAGCAGCTTGATCTGGTAGCTGACCGCGGTCTGGGTCATGCCCAGTTCCTCGCCGGCCTTGGTGAAGCTCCTGTGCCTAGCCGCCGCCTCGAAGACGCGCAGGGCATTGAGCGGGAACTGTCTCGACAGTTTCATGGATAAGCTCTCTTGATGGATGCCCACCGTATTCGAATTGGAAAGCGGCGGCAATCCGGCGCATCTTTTCCTTCATCAGATCATGTCGCCGATGAAGAGGAGACGAGCATGCTGCAAGCAACGAGACGCCAGTGGGCCCAGACGAATGCGACGCCCGGCCGCTTGATCCGGCCGCTTTTCGGCTTCCTCGAACGCCTGTTCCGGTCCGACCGGGCGGCCATCGACGAGCTGCCGCCGGAGGTGAGGAAGGACCTCGGCCTCCTCGGCGGCCGCCCGCCGCGAGACCGCACGGAGGCCTATTTCTCCGACCCCAGACGCCACGGCGACTGGCTGCGCTCCGGTCCGCTCTGAGGAAATACCATGCCGGATCAAGACTATGCGCCGATGGGCTGACGAACTGATTCCGCCGATTCATGCGGTGATTCAGGTGGGCCACCGCTCGCTCGGCCAGTCGCGCGCGGTATGTATGACCCGCAGGATGTAGATGACCTCTGTCGCCTCGGTCGCTGGCGGCGTAAGCCATCACATAAGGCAGGCCGACCACGCGTTTCTCCGAGGTCCCGGAGACGCGTCCGGGCCTGCCAACAGCCCTCTCGCCAAGAGCGAGCGCGGTCTCGTTGATCCTCGCCGCGACCTTTCTGGCGGCCACGGGATTGTCGATTGCGATAAAGGCTATTTGTTCTTTGAGATCGTCCAGGGCTGCGCGTGACCACCGGACGGGCCGCGTCACGACCGGCGCGCCTCGGCCGCATCGATGACGTCGTGGAGCTCCGCCATGGCGGCGTCATGGTCGACGACATGGCCCGTTGCCACGTCGCGCAAGCCCTTCTCGATATTGTCGATGGTCCGCTGCTCCTGCTCGACAAAGGCCGAGACGGCCTCCGTCGCCAGATGCTCCTTGCTGCGGCTGGTGCGTTCGGCGAGGCGCAAGAGCTTGGCCTCGACTTCGGCGCTCACATGGATGGTCATGATCTTGTCGGCGGACATGTCAGGCTCCTGGTCCGGGTTGCGGCAGAATAGTGCAATCGGGCCTCCGTTGCCAGCGGCGCGGCGTCGGTCAGGCGAGCAACACTGTCAGCAGTTCGGCCGCGACCAGGGCGGCGATCACCGGGGGGCGCTTGTCGCGGAGCGTGCTGCCGCCGATCGGCAGGACGAGCCTGTCGAGCGCTGCCGGGTCGCCGCCCTCGCGGTCCAGCCAGCGGGCGAAGGTGGCGCGCTTGGTGGCCGAGCCGATCATGCCGACATAGGCAAGATCGGGGCGGGCAAGCGCCTGGCGGGCGATCAGGAAATCCAGCGCATGGTCGTGGGTGAGGATGACGGCCGCGCCACCCGGCCGGATCATCGCCACCTCGGCTTCGGGCACGGCAACCCGGCGCAGCGCGACGCCGTGCGGCAGGCCGTCCGGGGCAAGGTCGCGCGTCTCGACCAGGGTGACGGTGAGGGGCAGGGGGGCAAGGGCGATCGCCAGCGCCCGCCCGACATGGCCGGCGCCGAAGAGGAAGACGTCGGGATAGGCGGTCTCCAGCTTTGCCTGCCGGTCGATCAGCGCGTGCCGTGCCGGCCCGTCGAGACGGGTGAAGGCAAGCACGGTGCGCCCGCCGCAGCATTGGCCGATCTCGGGGCCAAGCGGAACGTCGAGGGTCGAGCTTGGCGCGCCGCTGGCGAGCAAGGTGCGGGCATGGTCGATGGCGAGAAATTCCAGCTGCCCCCCGCCGATCGTGCCGAACAGCGCATCAGCCGCCACCACCATGAAGGCGCCCGCCTCGCGCGGCGTTGAGCCCTTGGCCTCGGCGACGTCGACGAGGACGGCATCGGGATGGCTGGCGAGGAAGGCGGGGAGGGGCGTCATTGCAACTCCCCCTCTGGCCTGCCGGCCATCTCCCCCACAGGGGGGGAGAGGACCAGCGGTGGCGTCCCGCCCACCTTGCAGGTCGAAGAAGTACCCGCGTCTTCAGGAACTCCAAATCTGACTTCAGCCCGGGAAGTGGCAACCAAGATGGACCGGCGGCTGATTGCCCCCGGGGGCCGTGTTTCGAACGCTCTACGGGGGCGGAAACGGTGCCCCGGGGTGTCTCCCCCCTTGTGGGGGAGATGGCCGGCAGGCCAGAGGGGGCTGATCGTGCGCGCAGTTGACGAAGGGGCGCTCTCTTCTCCCCCAAGGGGAGACGTGCCGAGCCGGCGCGGTACAACGACGGATCGGCGGGATAGCTTGCGAACGCTCGCGCCCCCCTCATCCGGCGCTGCGCGCCACCTTCTCCCCGAGGGGGAGAAGAGGTCCACGGAGGTGGCCATCACATCCCCTTCAGCCGCTCGACCGCCATCAGCACGCGCTCCGGCGTGGCCGGCGCGTCGAGGTGGGGGCAGTGCTTGTAGTCGGCGACCGAGGCGACGGCCATGGAAAGCGCTTCCAGAACCGAGATCGCCAGCATCAGCGGCGGCTCGCCGACGGCCTTGGAGCGGCCGATCGTCGGTTCGGCGTTCTCAGACCATTCGGCCAGCCGCGTGTTGAAGATTTTCGGCCGGTCGGAGGCGAGCGGGATCTTGTAGGTCGACGGCGCATGGGTGCGAAGCCTTCCCTTGCCGTCCCACCACAGTTCCTCCGTCGTCAGCCAGCCCATGCCCTGGACGAAGCCGCCCTCGATCTGGCCGATGTCGATCGCCGGATTGAGCGACTTGCCGACGTCGTGCAGGATGTCGGTGCGGTCCATCAGATATTCGCCGGTCAGCGTGTCGATCGACACTTCCGAACAGGCGGCGCCATAGGCGAAATAGTAGAAGGGCGTGCCGCGGCCGGCAGCGCGGTCCCAGTGGATCTTCGGCGTCTTGTAGAAGCCGGCGGCGGAGAGCTGCACGCGGGCGAAATAGGCTTGTTTGACGAAGTCGGGGAAGGGGATCTCCCTCGATCCGACGCGTACGCGGTTCGGCAGGAACTCGACTTCATCGGGCGGAACCTCGAAATGCTCGACGGCGAAGGCGACGAGGCGTTCCTTGATCTGGCGGGCGGCGTCATGGGCGGCCATGCCGTTGAGGTCGGTGCCGGAGGAGGCGGCGGTCGCCGAAGTGTTCGGCACCTTGCCCGTCGTCGTCGCGGTGATCTTGACGCGCTCGACATCCACCTGGAAGCATTCGGCAATGACCTGGGCGACCTTGGTGTAGAGACCCTGGCCCATTTCGGTGCCGCCGTGGTTCAGGTGGATCGAGCCGTCCTGGTAGACATGCACGAGGGCACCGGCCTGGTTGAAGGCGGTCATGGTGAAGGAAATGCCGAACTTCACCGGGGTGAGCGCGATGCCCTTCTTGATGACCGGGCTCGTTCGGTTGAACTCGATGATCGCCTGGCGTCGCGCCTGGTAGTCGCAGGACGTCTCCAGTTCCTCGACGACACGGGCGATGATGTTGTCCTCGACCGTCTGGTGATAGGGCGTGATATTGCGGCCGGAGCCGATATCGCCATAAAAGTTCGCCTTGCGGATCTCCAGCGGATCCTTGCCCAGCTGGTAGGCGATCTCCTCGATGATGCGCTCGCCGCCCAGCATGCCCTGCGGGCCGCCGAAGCCGCGGAACGCCGTGTTGGAAACCGTATGCGTCTTCAGCGGCTGCGAGGTCAGCTTCACATGCTGGTAGAAATAGCTCGAATCGGCATGAAAGAGGGCGCGGTCCGTGACCGGGCCGGAGAGGTCGGCCGAATAGCCGCAGCGCGCGGCGAAGTTGGCGGTGAGCGCGTGGATGCGGCCGTCGCCGTTGAAGGCGACGTCGAAGTCCATGCGGAAATCGTGGCGCTTGCCGGTCAACGCCATGTCCTCGTCGCGGTCGGGGCGGAACTTGATCGCGCGGTTGAGCTTCTTGGCGGCGAGGGCTGCGAGCGCCGCGAACTGGTTGCCCTGGGTCTCCTTGCCGCCGAAGCCGCCGCCCATGCGCCGCACGTTGACGGTGACCGCGTGGCTTGGAATGTCGAGCACATGGCCGACGATGTGCTGGATCTCTGACGGATGCTGGGTCGAGGACCACAGCGCCACCTCGTCGTCCTCGCCGGGAATGGCGAGCGCGATGTGGCTTTCGAGATAGAAGTGCTCCTGGCCGCCGATCCGCATCGAGCCCTTCAGACGATGCTCGGCCTTGTCGAGCTCGGCCTCCGGCTCGCCGCGCTTCAGCACCATGCCGGGGGTGACCAGCGGCGCCTCGTTGGCGAGCGCGGCATCGACATCGGTCCAGAAGGGCAGGTCGCGGTATTCGATCTTCGCCAGGCGCGCGGCGCGACGGGCGGCATCGCGGGTTTCGGCGATGACGGCAAAGACCGGCTGGCCGTGGAATTCGACCTTGTCGTCGGCCAGCAGCGGCTCGTCATGGCGTCCGCCGGACGAGACGTCGTTGACGCCCGGCACGTCCTTGGCGGTCAGGACGCAGACGACGCCGGGATAGGCCTTCACCGCGGAAAGATCGACCGAGAGGATCTCGGCATGCGCCCGGTCGGACATGCCAAGCGCGCCGTGCAGGAGGCCGGCCGGTTCGGGAATATCGTCGATATATTCGGCACTTCCGGCGACATGCTTGTGCGCCGAATCATGGCGGAGCGACTGGTGCATCGGGCCGTTGATCAGCTTGTAGGTCTCGAAGGTCGGCTTATGCATCACTCAGGCTCCTGCGGCCGAACGTCTCTTCTCCCCGGCGGGGAGAAGGTGGCGCGAAGCGCCGGATGAGGGGAGCGAAGCTCGCCGGCCACAGCGCACCCGGCCCCCTCATCGCCTCGTTTCACTCGGCACTTCTCCCCGCTGGGGAGAAGAGGGCGCGCACTGGCTGACGTATCCTGGCGCGTTTCAACCCCCTCTGCCCTGCCGGGCATCTCCCCCTCAAGGGGGGAGATCGACACGCGGTGACGCCTTGCCCGAGCATCAGACCTCATATTTGAACAAGGCGCCTTTTGCCCTGCCATCTCCGGAGTACGGACAGACGGGTGCGGCTTCGCCCAATTCCCGCCTTGAGGGGGAGATGTCGGCGTAGCCGACAGAGGGGGCTGTCCCTGCATCATCACACCTCCTCCCTCTCAAACCGCTGCAGTTCCTGCGGCGTGCCGGTCGTTTCGAGGAAGAAGCGGGTCAGAAGGTTCTTGGCGGTCAGCTGGCGGTATTCGGCGGTGGCGCGCCAGTCGGTGAGCGGCTTGTAGTCCTGATCGAAGGCATCGCGGGCGCCCGCGATCGTCGCCTCGCTCCACGGCCTGCCGAACAGGGCGGCCTCGACCGCGCGGGCGCGCTTCGGGGTAGCGGCCATGCCGCCGAAGGCGATGCGGATGTGGGAAACCGTGCCGTCTTCGGCAAGCGTCAGGTGGAAGGCGCCGCAAAGCGCGGAAATGTCCTCGTCCCGGCGCTTGGAGATCTTGTGCACGGCATAGTGGCTGCCGGCCTCGGGTCGCGGCACGCGGATGCTCTCGACGAATTCGCCCGGGCGGCGGTCCTGCTTGCCGTAGTCGATGAAATAATCCTCAAGCGGCAGCTCGCGGCTTCCGGAAGCCGAGCGCAGCCGGACGGATGCGCCAAGCGCGATCAGCGCCGGCGGTGTGTCGCCGATCGGCGAGCCATTGGCGATGTTGCCGCCGATCGTGCCCATGTTGCGCACCTGCTGACCACCGATGCGCTCGATCAGCCGGCCGAGCGCGGGGATTTCGGCCTTGAGCGTGTCGAAGGCCCGGGAATAGCTGACGCCGGCGCCGATGGTGACGGCGCGGTCGTCCGACGCGATGGTCTGCAGGTCGGTGAGGTGGTTGATGAAGATCACCGGGTTGAGGTCGCGCATCTGCTTGGTGACCCACAGCCCGACATCCGTCGCGCCGGCAACGATCGTCGCCTCGGGCTCCTCGGCCAGCAGGTCGGCGAACGCTGCGACCGAACCCGGCACCATCAGCCGGCGGTCGTCCTTGACGACAGTAATGGTGTCGCTGCCCTGGAGCGTCCACAGCCGCGCCATGATATTGGTGCGGTCGCGCTCCAGCGGGTCGAACAGCGCGCTCGGGCGGGTGCGCGAGACCTGTTCGGCCGCCCTGACGATCGGTTCGTAGCCGGTGCAGCGACAGAGATTGCCCTGCAGCGCGCGCTCGATCTCGGCGCGCGACGGCTTGTCGTTGGACAGCCATAGGCCATAGAGCGACATGACGAAGCCCGGCGTGCAGAAGCCGCATTGCGAACCGTGACAGTCGACCATGGCCTGCTGGACGGGATGCAACATGCCGTTCTCGGCGGCCAGATGCTCGACGGTCACCACATGGGTGCCGTTCAGCGAGCCCAGGAAGCGGATACAGGCATTGACCGTCTCATAGGCGAGGCGTCCGCCGTCGAGCCGTCCGACGAGAACGGTGCAGGCGCCGCAGTCGCCCTCGGCGCAGCCTTCCTTGGTGCCGGTCAGCCGGCGTTTCAGCCTGAGGAAGTCGAGCAGCGTCTCCGTCGGCTCGAAGCTTGAAACGGCGACATCCTCGCCGTTCAGGATGAAACGGATGCAATCGGTCATGCTCTGTCTTCTCGCTGGCCCATCGGCCGATGTTATTGCGCGGTCCAGCCGCCGTCTATCGAGATATGCGTGCCGGTGATCTGTCTGGCCGCGTCGCTGGCGAGGAAGATCGCCACCGCCGCCACTTCCTCCACGGCGACGAATTCTTTGGTCGGCTGGAACTTCAGCATCACGTCGGATTTCACCTCGGCTTCGGAAATGCCGCGTGCCCTGGCCGTGTCGGGGATTTGCTTTTCGACGAGCGGGGTCAGCACGTAGCCGGGGCAGATGGCGTTCACCGTTACGCCGAATTCGGCCAGTTCCAGCGCCACGCTCTTGGTCAGCCCCATGATGCCGTGCTTGGCGGCGACATAGGCCGACTTGAAGGGCGAGGCGATCAGGCCGTGGGCGGATGCGACGTTGATGATGCGCCCGGCCTTCTTTTCCTTCATCGCGGGAACGGCAAGGCGAATCGTATGGAAGGAACTGGACAGATTGATGGCGAGGATCTGGTCCCATTTTTCGGTCGGAAAGTCCTCGACCGCCGAGACATGCTGGATGCCGGCATTGTTGACCAGCACGTCGACCATGCCGAATTCGTGCGCGGCGGTCGCCATCAGGTCGGCGATCTCGGCGGGCTTCGACATGTCGGCGCCATGATAGATCGCGCGACCGCCGGTCACTTCCAGGCTCTGGCGGATCGCCTCGATATCACCCGCATCGCCAAAGCCGTTGATGACGACGTTGTCGCCATGGGCGGCGAATGCCCTGGCAATGGCCAGTCCTATGCCGCTGGTCGATCCGGTGACGACGACGGTTCTGTTCATGCAAGACTTCTCCCGTTCAGCTCGGCGTTCTGTTGCGCCGCAATAGACAGGAAAGGTTATGCCCGAATCGCGCGGGCTGGCAATTGCGTTTTTAGATGGAGCGGTCGCATTCCTGCGCTGGTGCTCTGCGTCGAACAGTGCGTCTTCGCCGGCGGCATTGGCCCGGACCGCGGCCGGCGCTATCTGTACTGTCTGTTCAAGGAGACGTACTCAGATGGAACTCGGGCTTTACACTTTCGCGGATGTCGATCCGAACGCGGCCAACAAGGGTGCGGAGGCGAAGCGCCGCCTCGACGACCTGCTCGAGGAAATCCAGCTCGCCGACGAGGTGGGGCTCGATGTCTTCGGTCTCGGCGAGCATCACCGCCCCGACTACATGGCCTCCTCGCCGGCGACCATCCTTGCCGCCGCCGCGGTGAAGACCAAGAACATCCGGCTGTCGAGCGCCGTGACCGTGCTTTCCTCCGACGATCCGGTGCGGGTCTTCCAGCAATATGCGACCGTCGATCTGCTGTCGAACGGCCGGGTAGAGATCATGGCCGGGCGCGGTTCGTTCATCGAGAGCTTTCCGCTGTTCGGCTACGATCTCGAGGACTACGACCTGCTGTTTGCCGAAAAGCTGCAGCTGCTGATGGAGATCCGCGAGAACGAGGTGGTCACCTGGGAAGGCGAGACCCGCAAGCCGATCGCCGGGCGCGGCGTCTATCCGCGGCCGCTGCAGGATCCGCTGCCGCTGTGGATCGCCATCGGCGGCACGCCGCAGTCGGCGGCGCGGGCCGGCTATCTCGGCCTGCCGCTGGCGCTGGCCATCATCGGCGGCGAGCCGCACCGGTTCGCCCCGCTGTTCGACCTCTATCGCGAGAGCGGCGCCAAGGCCGGCGTCGACCAGAAGGCGCTGAAGACCTCGATCAACGTGCACGGCTTCATTCACGATACCAACGAGAGCGCCGCCGACATCTTCTACGAACCGCAGGCGACCGTGATGAACCGCATCGGCCGCGAGCGTGGCTGGGGGCCGACGAACCGGGCGCATTTCGACGCGTCGCGGGGGGCGCGCGGCGCGCTCTTCGTCGGCGATCCGGAAACCGTGGCGGAAAAGATCGTCGCCAACCACAAGATCTTTCGCAATGACCGCTTCCTGCTGCAGATGGCGATCGGACCGATGCCGCACCGCGACATCATGCGCGGCATCGAACTCTACGGCACAAAAGTCGCGCCGCTGGTCAGAAAGGCGTTGACCCCGTCGGAAGCGGGGGCGTAAGCACCCGCCATCCCAAAATGACAAAGAGCGGGTCTCAGGCCCGGAAGACGCACGATGATTGTTTCCAGCGAAGACGAGCTCAACGGCCTCAAAGACATCGGCCGCATCTGTGCCACTGCGGTCAAGACGATGGCGGCGGCGCTGGAGCCGGGCATCACCACCCGTGAGCTGGACCAGATCGGCCGCAAGGTGCTGGAGGACGCGGGCGCGCAGTCGGCGCCGGAATTCTGCTATGAATTCCCCGGCGCTACCTGCATCAGCGTCAACGAGGAGGTCGCCCACGGCATTCCCGGCGACCGCAAGATCCTGGCCGGCGATCTGGTCAATATCGACGTGTCGGGGGTGAAGAACGGGTTGTTCGGCGATACCGGCTCGTCCTTCATCGTGCCGCCGGCCAAGCCGAAGACCGAAAAGCTCTTGCGCGACGGCAAGCGGGCGCTGTGGGTCGGCCTCAACCAGGTGCGCACCGGCCAGCCCATGGTCAATATCGGAAATGCGATCGGGGCCTTCGCCAGGAAGAACCGCTACACGCTGATCCAGAATCTCGCGAGCCACGGCATCGGCCATTCGCTGCACGAGGAGCCGAAGGAACTGTCCACCTGGCCGGATCCGGACGAAACGCGGATCATGGAGGAAGGCCTGGTCTTCACCATCGAACCCTTCCTGTCGCTCGGCGGCATGTGGGCCGAGGACGGCGACGATCCCTGGACGCTCTACAGCGACCCGAAGGCGCCGACCGTGCAGTTCGAGCACACCATCGTCGTGACGAAGAACGGCCCGATCATCCTGACGCTCGTCGACTGACGGGGCAGGGCGCCCTGACGGAGAGCGCCAGCCGTCCGATCTCAGACGGAGAAGGCGACGGCGACGCCCTTCTTCTTGAAATAGGACTGCATGATCTTGCGGCCCTGGCGGTTGGACTGGGCAAGCTTGGCCGATTCGAACACCGCTTCCTTGACGCCTTCGCGGGCCATGGCCGCCTTCAGCGCCGCGATGTGCAGGTCGATGTCCTCGTTGTCATTGTTGATCGAGGTGTAGATGTTGTCGATGGCCTGGCTCAGGGTGAGGTCGCTCATGGGGCACTCCTTGGAAACGTTGCCCCTCCACTAGCGATTTTTGCGGCCGGGGCAAGCGGGGGATTGTGAACCGAGAGAGGACGGAGCCGCCGCGAGACGGGCGATCCATCGCTTGCGGTTGCATCGGCAATCAGAATTTGTGGTTTGTGGGTCGCCCCCTGCAGTGCAATAAACGCAAGCATGACGGCAGCCTCCCGCACAGAACACAGTCTCGTTTCGATCGCGATCGCCGGTGCGCTGGCCATGGCCTCCGCCATGGGGTTCGGCCGGTTTTCCTTCACCCCGATCCTGCCCGGCATGATCGCCGATCTCGGGCTGACCTCGACCGAGGCCGGGATCGTCGCGGCGGCCAACTTCACCGGCTATCTCGCCGGTGCGGTGGCCGGGGCCTATGGCTGGGCAGCCGGGCGCGAGCGGCTGATCGGGCTTGCGGCGCTGCTCGCCACCGCAATCCTTCTCGCCGGCATGGGGCTTACCCATTCGGTCGTCGCCTTCGTCGTGCTGCGGTTCCTCGCCGGCGTCGCCAGCGCCTTCTCCATGATCTTCATCACCTCGATCGTGCTCGGCCACGCCGCGCGGGCCGGCAGCGAGGCGGTGCAGTCGACCTATTTCGCCGGGGTCGGCCTCGGCATCGCCGCCTCGTCGCTGATGGTCATGCTGGTCGAGCTATCCGGCTACAGCTGGCGGGCCGACTGGCTGGTGGGTGCAGCGATCGCCTTCGCCATCTTCGTCGTCGGCACGCGGCTCCTGCCGCGCTCGCCCTTCCACGCGTCGCAGGTGCCGCCGGAGCCGCCGATCCTGTGGAACGCCACCGTCGTGCTGAGCATGCTGTCCTACGGGCTGTTCGGCTTCGGCTATGTGGTGACCGCGACCTTCATCGTCACCATGGCGCGCATGGGCCATGCGGGTCCGGCGGTGGAATTCCTCACCTGGTTCGTCACCGGCGTCGCGGCCGCCGCCTCGCTCTTTGCCTGGCGGCCGGTGATGCTCAGGATCGGCCTTGGCGGCGCCTATCTCGCCGGCCTCTTGATCGAGGCGGCCGGGGTGCTCGCCTCCGTCGCGCTGCCGCAGCCGGCAGCGCCTCTCATCGGCGGGGTGCTGCTGGGGTCGACCTTCGTGATCATCACCGCCTATGGCCTGAGGCTCGGGCGGACGCTGTCGCCGAACAGCCAGCGCCGGGCGCTTGCCTTCATGACGGCCGCCTTCGGCATCGGCCAGATCCTCGGGCCGCTGGTCGCCGGCTGGCTGGCGGAGCGCACCGGCAGCTTTTCGGCGCCGAGCCTGGTGGCGGCGCTGGTGCTTCTGGCGGCGGCCGGGCTCATCCTGCCGGTGCTGCGGCGGCTGCCCTGAAATGACAGGGGTATGGCGGGACGGCGCGAAACTGTGAATTGGCGGCGGCCAATTTCGTCACATTCGGTTGATGGCATTGCTGGCCACTTTTTTCTGCCCTAGTTTCGCGCCAAAGACCGGGTTTCAAAGGCCCTTCCGTTCCCGCCGAGAAAGCAGCTATCCCCGTGTTCAAATCGTTTTTTCCTCAACCGCGTCTGTTCTTCACCTCGGCAGCGCTATGGTCGCTGGCCGCGATCTTTATCTGGTATGCCGGTGCCAGCGACTGGGGCGCCTATATCGGCCTGCCGCCGCTTCCCGAAGGTCAGGAGCCGCCGATCGGCGTGTCGGCTTTCTGGTCGGCGCCGTTCGTCTGGTTCTACCTCTACTATACCGTCGTCGTGCTGGCCTTCAGCGCCATCTGGTTCATCGTCAGCCCGCATCGCTGGCAGATGTGGTCGGTGCTCGGTAGTGCTTTGATCATCTTCACCACCTATTTCTCGGTCCAGGTCTCGGTTGCGATCAACGCTTGGTACGGGCCGTTCTACGACATGATCCAGAAAGCCCTGTCGACGCCGGGGTCGGTAACTGCGGCACAGCTCTATCTCGGTATGCTGGGCTTCGCCGGCATTGCCTTCGTGGCGATCACCATCGGCGTGTTGAGCCGCTTCTTCGTCAGCCACTGGATCTTCCGCTGGCGCTGGGCGATGAACGAATACTACATGAGCCACTGGCCGAAGCTGCGCTTCATCGAAGGCGCCTCGCAGCGCGTGCAGGAAGACACGATGCGCTTCTCCTCGACCGTCGAGGCGCTCGGCGTCAATCTGGTCAGCTCGGTGATGACGCTGATCGCCTTCCTGCCGGTGCTGTTCAAGCTCGGAGAGAACATCACCGAACTGCCGCTGATCGGCCATATCCCGCATGCGCTGGTCTGGGCGGCGATCTTCTGGTCGGTGTTCGGCACCGTCTTCCTCGCCGCCGTCGGCATCAAGCTTCCGGGGCTGGAATTCCGCAACCAGCGCGTCGAGGCCTCCTACCGCAAGGAACTGGTCTATGGCGAGGACGACCCGAACCGTGCCAAGCCGCTGACGGTTGCCGAACTCTTCGACAACGTCCGGCGCAACTACTTCCGCCTCTATTTCCACTACATGTATTTCAACGTCGCCCGCATCTTCTATCTCCAGGCCGACAACCTGTTCAGCCTGATCGTGCTGGTGCCGTCGATCGTCGCCGGCAAGCTGACGCTCGGCCTGATGACGCAGATCAACAACGTCTTCGACCAGGTCCGCAGTTCGTTCCAGTATCTCGTCAACTCCTGGACGACGATCGTCGAGCTCTTGTCGATCTACAAGCGCCTGCGCGCCTTCGAAGCGGCGATCGACAACGAGCCGCTGCCGGAGATCGACCAGGAATATCTGGCGGAGCAGGGCGAAGTGCTCGTCCGCGACTGAACCGAGACGAAAGAAAAAGCATGCTCCTTCAGCCGCGCCGGAGCGATCCGGCGCGGTTTCGCATTGGGGAGGAGGGCAGGCGGGGTGGATATTGGGGGTTTCTATCAGGCTTTCCGCCTGCCCCGATCGCGTCGGCTGCCTTGGGGGCCCGCGGGGATCATCCTTGTTGCCGCCAGAACCCTGCCGTCACGACCGTCATCGCACCGCGCCTCGAAGAGGTGGAGAAGCCGGTTCGCGACCCGGTGCCCCGTCCGATGACCCTTGCAGGATAGGCCAACTCGCGGCAAGCGGGGAAAACCGCAATAGTGGTATGTGCCCAAGTGGCTGATCGCACGCGGCAATTTCTCGCGCGGGTGGAAAAATCTTCCCCGTCCCGAATTTACGAGCGGGGGCCCGCCGGCTGCTTCGCCAGGAGGTCGATCGCTTCGGAATAGCTGACGCAGGCGACGTCGGCGCGGTGGCAGACATCCGTCACCAGCCGCTCCATCGCCCGCCAGTAGGCGCCGCCGTTCATCTCGACGAAATGGAAGCCCAGCTGCAGGGGCAAGCGCCCGCCGGCATATTGCGCCTCGAAGGCGGCCTTGAAGGCCGTGTAGGTGCGGGCCTCGAATTCCTGTGAGCGCGAGGGATTGTCCATGCCGGCGGAATGGCGGACGAAGAGATTGTAGTCCATGCCGATGATCCGGCGGTTCTGCGGACCTTCGGGAATGAGCGGCAGACCGAAGCGCACGAGCGATCCGTCCTCGTCCGGCAACATCGCCCCCTTGGTGACGAGGCTTGCGTCATAGGCGAAGCCGAAATCCTTCTCCGCCGCGACCAGGCTGTCGGGGGCCGAAAGATAGGGCGCGCGGAAACCGCGAATGCCGGTGCGGGCGAAGCTTGCCCAGCCTTCCGGCTCCCGGTCGGCGAGACCGTTGGCTTTCCAGGCATTGGTGACGACGTCGCGGAAGGTTTCGAATTCCGAGAGCCAGTCGGCCTTGCTCCAGTCCTTGCCGTCGAAATGGCCGCAGGCATGGTTGGCGATCTCGTGGCCTTCCTGGCGGGCGTTCCAGATATGGTCGAGGCGGGTGGCGACATCCTCCACCGTCGGGGCAAAACCGATATTCGAACGGCCGGCCTTCTTGCCCGGCGCCTTGTAGCCCTTCGCCTCGGCGCGCGGGATCAGCGTGGTGCAGGAGAGGAAATAGGTGAAATGCGCGCCCGAGCGCCGTGCGATGTCGCGGCTCTTTTCCCACAGCGCATTGTCATGGGCGCCGTCGAAGGAGATCAAGAGCAGCTGCTTCGGCCGGTCGGCCTCCGGCAGGGCCTGGGGCTCGGCCAGGGCCGGCTGGGCGAGGAGGACGGCGAGACAAACGGCGGCAAGGGAACGCGACATCGAAAAACCTGGCAAAAAACAAGGCGGTTTTCTGTCAGCCAAATGCGGCGAAGCTTTGAACAGGGTGGAATTTCCGGACGGGGACCTCTATGCCATAGGAACGAAAGCTCAACTGGGGTGCAAACCATGACAATCCTGATCCTCGGGATCATTCTGTTTCTCGCGACGCACATGATCCGCATCCTGGCGCCGGGTTTCCGCCGCGCCATGGTGCAAAAACTCGGCGAGAACGGCTGGAAGGGCGTGCATGGCCTGGCCAGCATTCTGGCACTCGTCGTGCTGATCTACGGCTGGCGCCAGGCCCCGGTCGTCGATCTGTGGTTCCCGCCCAAGGGCATGGCGCATCTGTCGGTGACGCTGATGCTATTCGCCATGATCTGTCTCGTCGCCGGAATGCTGCCGGCCGGCCACATCGCCACCAAGGCCAAGCATCCGATGGTGCTGTCGGTGAAGATCTGGGCGCTGGCGCATCTTCTCTCCAACGGCGATCTGGCATCGGTGCTGCTGTTCGGCTCCTTCCTCGCCTGGGGCGTGATCGCCCGCATCTCGCTGAAGCGCCGCCAGCGTGCCGGCGAAGTGACGCTGCGCCCCTTCGTCTCGGCCAAGTGGGACCTCGCCGCCGTGGCCGTCGGCCTGCTGGTCTGGGCTCTGTTCATCTGGAAGCTGCATGCGCTTCTGATCGGCGTCGCCCCGCTTCCCATGTGAGGCATCGCGCCCGCCAACCGGCCTTCCTGCCGTTTTCCGCTTACAAGTGCGGAAAAATCGGTTAGAAGGCCGCTCACGCATCACATTGCATCGAAAGGCCGGCCGGTCCGGAAGCATTCATGGTTGACAACAACGACAGCTTTATCCGCGAAGTCAATGAGGAGCTTCGCTCCGACCAGTTCCGCAGCGCGTGGAAGAACTATGGCCGTTTCGTCATCGCGGTCGCCGTCTTGATCGTTGTCGGCACGGCCGGCTATCGCGGCTACGAATACTGGCACGAAAGCCAGTCGTCGGATGCCGGCGACCAGTTCCTGGCCGCGCTGACGCTGGCCAACGAAGGCAAGGCGGACGAGGCGAAGGCCGCGCTCGCAGCGCTCGAGACCGACGGCTACGGCGCCTACGCGGTCTTGGCGCGCATGCGCTCGGCGACCGTCGAGGCGGAAAAGGGCGATCCGACCGCTGCGATCGTCGCGTTTTCGGCGATCGGCAAGGACAATTCGGTTCCGGCCGTCATCCGCGACGTCGCCCGCATGCGGGCCGCCTGGCTGCTGATCGACAACGGCACGTATGAGCAGGTCTCGGCCGAGGTCGAAGCCATGGCGACGCCGCGCGACGCGATGCGCCACTCGGCCCGCGAAGCGCTGGGTCTTGCCGCCTACAAGGCCGGCGACATGACCAAGGCGCGCGAATGGTTCGAACAGATCGTCGAGGACGGCGAGGCGCCGCGCAATGTCGCCAGCCGCGCCCAGATCCTGCTCGACAACATCACGGCTTCCGGCAAGGCGCCGTAAGCCAGCACGGCGGAAACGCCAGAAGGACACGATCAGTCATGAGCTTTACCGTCGCCATCGTCGGGCGTCCGAACGTCGGCAAGTCCACCTTGTTCAATCGCCTGGTGGGCAAGAAGCTAGCGCTCGTCGACGATACGCCGGGTGTCACCCGCGACCGTCGCCCGGGCGACGCCAAGCTGATCGACCTCCGCTTCACCATCATCGACACCGCCGGCCTCGAAGAGACCGGGCCGGACACGCTCGAGGGCCGCATGCGCGCCCAGACCGAGATGGCGATCGACGATGCCGACCTGACGCTGTTCGTCGTCGATGCCAAGGCGGGGCTCACCCCGCTCGACAAAACCTTCGGTGAACTCCTGCGCCGCAGCGGCAAGCCGGTCGTGCTGGTCGCCAACAAGTCGGAAGCCAAGGGCTCCGACGGCGGCTTCTACGATGCCTTCACGCTGGGCCTCGGCGAGCCCGTGCCGATCTCGGCCGAGCACGGCCAGGGCATGATCGACCTGCGCGATGCGATCGTCTCCGCGATCGGCGAGGAACGCGCCTTCCCGGAAGACATCGACGAGGCGGAGACCGACGTTCGCGTTTCGGCGGACGAAGTCGGCGGCGAAGCGGGCGAGGACATCGAGCCGGAATATGACGAGACCAAGCCTTTGCGCGTGGCGATCGTCGGACGCCCGAATGCCGGCAAGTCGACGCTGATCAACCGCTTCCTCGGCGAGGACCGGCTTCTGACCGGGCCTGAAGCCGGCATCACCCGCGACAGCATTTCGGTCGAGTGGGACTGGCGCGGCCGCACCATCAAGATGTTCGACACGGCCGGCATGCGCCGCAAGGCCCGCGTGCAGGAGAAGCTGGAAAAGCTCTCCGTCGCCGACGCGCTGCGCGCCATCCGTTTTGCCGAAACAGTCGTCATCGTCTTCGATGCGACCATCCCCTTCGAGAAGCAGGACCTGCAGATCGTCGACCTGGTGCTGCGCGAAGGCCGTGCCGCCGTGCTCGCCTTCAACAAGTGGGACCTGGTCGAGGACACGCAGGCGGTGCTGGCCGACCTGCGCGAAAAGACCGACCGGCTCTTGCCGCAGGCGCGCGGCATCCGCGCCGTGCCGATCTCCGGCCAGACCGGCTACGGCCTCGACAAGCTGATGCAGGCGATCATCGAGACCGACCGCACCTGGAACAAACGCATTTCGACCGCCAAGCTCAACCGCTGGCTCGAACATACGCAGGTCCAGCATCCGCCACCGGCCGTGTCGGGCCGGCGCATCAAGCTGAAGTACATGACCCAGGTGAAGGCCCGCCCGCCGGCCTTCATGATCTCCTGCACGCGCGCCGATGCGCTGCCGGAGAGCTATGTGCGCTATCTGACGAACGGTCTGCGCGTCGATTTCCAGATGCCGGGCGTACCGATCCGCATCCACTTCAAGGCGGCGGAAAACCCGTTCGAGAACCGCAAGAAAAAGCGCTGACCGCCTAGGTTAGCGCCTTCAGGCATCCGCCGGGCGGACCGGCAGTCGCCGCGACAGGCGCCGCCGCTTGGCCTGCGTCTTCGCCTCGATGACATTGTCCAGGAACTGCGTCGTGGCGGCCTGCCAGGTATAGCCCTCGGCCAGGTGACGGGCTTCCTCGCGCGATCGCTCCAGCGCGGCAAGACAGGCCGTGCGCAGGTTTTCGTCCAGAGCGCCGGCGCCACTTCCGGCGGGGATGATGTCGGCGGGACCGGTGACCGGATAGGCGGCGACCGGAACGCCGGAGCCGAGCGCCTCCAGAATGGTATTGCCGAAGGTGTCGGTCTTCGATGGGAAGACGAAGACGTCGGCCTGCGCATAGGCGCTCGCCAGCTCCTCGCCGAACTTCACCCCGGTGAACAGCACGTCCGGATAGCGAGCCTGCAGCTCGGCGCGGGCGGGGCCGTCGCCGACCACCACCTTGGAACCCGGCAGGTCGAGATCGAGGAAGGCGGGCAGGTTCTTCTCCACCGCGACGCGGCCGACCGTCATGAAGATCGGACGGGGCAGGCCGAAGGGTCTGTCGGTCTGCGGGCGGGGATGGAAGAGGTAGAGGTCGATGCCGCGGCTCCACAGGCAGAGATTGGCGATGCCCTTGGCCGCCAGCTCGCGTCTCAGGCTCTCGGTCGCCACCATGCAGGCGCCGCCGCGATTGTGGAACCAGCGCACATAGGCATAGAGCCAGGAGAGCGGCACGGGCACGCGGGTGCGGACATATTCGGGAAAGCGGGTGTGGTAGCTGGTGGAGAAGGGCATGTGCTTCTTCAGGCACCAGCGCCGCGCCATCAGGCCGAGCGGGCCTTCGGTGGCGATGTGCATGAAGTCCGGCTTCTCCGCCTCGATCCGGCGGGCGATCTGGCCGTAGGTGGCGAGCGACAGGCGGATCTCCGGATAGGTCGGCATGGGAATGCTGCGGAAGGGCTTGGGCGTGATCATCGCCACGTCGTAGCCCATGGCCGCCAGTTCGCGATTGGTGGTCTCGATCGAGCGGACGACGCCGTTCACCTGCGGGTGCCAGGCATCGGTGACGATCATGATCTTGGGCATGGCGCGGTCGCTGTTCTCTCGGTGGCGGGCCGGCGGCGCATGGGCCGGTGGTCCGCGTCGCGTCCCGGCTCGGACACCCGCCTCGAGCGGGAGGCTGCCTCGGGACTCAAGGTTTCTCCATCGTTCAGGGCCGTTATGGGCGGGCAATGTTACAGCTGCATGTCAGGCTGGTGACGCGGAGCAGCGCCCATCCCGCGCATGGTCGTTCGGTCTATTGTCCTTTGTGTGCTTTCGGCACTCGCCTCGGGCGCGCCATGGCCTATATTGCAGGCGCACCCATCCACTACCCATTCCCCACAGGAGCGCGCATGACCAAGAGCCCGGCCAAGGCCAAGCCCCAGAAGAGCAATGCCGACTGGTGGCGCGGCGCCGTCATCTACCAGGTCTATCCGCGGTCCTTTCAGGACACCGACGGCGACGGGATCGGCGACCTCAAGGGCGTGACGGAACGGCTGCCCTACATCGCCTCGCTCGGCGTCGACGCCATCTGGCTTTCGCCCTTCTTCACCTCGCCGATGGCCGATATGGGCTATGACGTCTCCGACTATTGCGACGTCGATCCGATGTTCGGCACGCTTGCCGATTTCGACGCGATGATGGCCAAGGCCCATGGCCTGGGCCTCAAGGTCATCATCGACCAGGTGCTGTCGCATACGTCAGACCAGCATCCGTGGTTCAAGGAAAGCCGCACCAGCCGCGATAATCCCAAGGCCGACTGGTTCGTCTGGGCCGCCGCCAAGCCGGACGGCACGGCGCCGAACAACTGGCTCTCGGTCTTTGGCGGTCCCGCCTGGGAGTGGGACGGGGTGCGCAAGCAATATTACATGCACAATTTCCTCGCCTCGCAGCCGGATCTCAACTTCCACAATCGCGAGGTGCAGGAGGCGCTTCTGGAGGCGGTGCGGTTCTGGCTGGAGCGCGGCGTCGACGGCTTCCGCCTCGACACGGTGAACTACTATTTCCACGACAAGGAACTGCGCGACAATCCGGCTCACATGCCCGACAGCGAAGACGCCGGTCTCGATGCGCCGGACGTCAACCCCTACGGCATGCAGAGCCATCTCTACGACAAGACCCAGCCGGAAAACATCGGCTTCCTCAAGCGGTTCCGCACGCTGCTCGACCAGTATGACGGTCGCACCTCGGTCGGCGAAGTGGGCGACGGGGCGCGGTCGCTGAGAACGGTCGCGGCCTATACAGCCGGCGGCGACAAGCTGCACATGTGCTACACCTTCGATCTCCTGGGCCCCGATTTCACCCCGAACCACATTCGCCATTGCGTCGACGCCTTCCACAAGTCGGTTGCCGACGGCTGGGTGTGCTGGGCCTTTTCCAATCACGACGTGCATCGCCATGTCAGCCGCTTCGCCCACAATGCCGAGGATCGCCCGGCGGTGGCGAAGCTTGCCATCAGCGTACTGTCGACGCTGCGCGGTTCGATCTGCCTCTATCAGGGCGAGGAGCTGGGGCTGCCGGAGGCGGAGCTGGCGTTCGAGGATCTGACCGACCCCTACGGCATCCGCTTCTGGCCGGCCTTCAAGGGACGCGACGGATGCCGCACGCCGATGCCGTGGTCCGGTGACAAGGATCATGCCGGCTTCACCACGGCGGCCAAGCCCTGGCTGCGGGTTCCGGCCGAGCACGCGGCGCTTGCGGTCGACACGCAGGACGGCAGGGAGGGCTCGGTGCTGGAGCACTACCGGCAGACGCTCGCCTTCCGCAAGGCGCATGCCGCGCTGATCGACGGCGACATGGAATTCCTCGATCTCGACGAGGACGTGCTCGCCTTCACCCGCAAGAAGGGCGACGACCGGCTGCTCTTCGTCTTCAACCTGAGGGGCGGCCCGCAGGAGGTGAAGCTGCCGCAGCGCCTGGCGATCAAGGAACTGATCGGTATGCCCGGTCTGTCCGGCAGCATTGTCGACGGCGTGGTGCTGGTCGAGGCCGAAGACGGATTTTGCGCGCGGATTTAAACGGAGGGCGTGGCGATGGAAGTCAGACCTGCGACTGCTGCGGATCGGGCCGGCTGGATCGCTCTTCGGCAGCAGCTTTGGCCGGAAGAGTCCGGCCAGGGCCATGCGGCGGAGGTCGATGAGGCTCTCGCCAGTTCCGACACGCTGGCCGCCTTCGTCGCCGTCGACGCGGCCGGCGCCGTGACCGGATTTCTCGAGGCCGCCATGCGCTTCGACTACGTGAATGGCTGCGAGGGATCGCCGGTCGCCTTTCTCGAAGGGATCTATGTCGCGCCCGCCTTTCGCAAGCAGGGCGTGGCGCGGGCGCTGATCGCCGCCTTCGAAGACTGGGCACGGGGCAAAGGCGTCAGGGAGATTGCGTCCGACGCGGAGATCGACAACCATATCTCTCACGCGATGCATCAGGCGCTCGGCTTTGCCGAGACCGGGCGTGTCGTCTACTTCCGCAAGCCGGTGACCTGAGCCCGCTCGATCTCAAAGGCCCTCGTCGGGGATGTTGAGGATATGGCCGCAGGCCTTGCAGTGGACGGCGTCGGCATCGTGCCGCTGCAGGCCGCATTCCGGGCAGGGGAAGGATACCTTGTAGGGCCTGACGATCGCCTGGGCGAGGCGGACGAAGAGCGAGATGCCGATGATCATGGTGACGATCGAGGTGAGCTTGCCGAACGTGCCCGGAAGCGTGATGTCGCCGAAGCCGGTGGTCGTGACGGTGGCCACGGTGAAATAGAAGGCGTCGATGAAACCGGTGCCGGCGTCCTCGCGGTAGAAGAAGAAGGTGTAGACGAAGCCCGTCACCAGGAAGAGGAAGACGAAGAGGTTGATGAAGGCGGTGACGACGTCGACCTGCTCGCGCAGACCGAGGCGCCGCAGCATCAGCTTGAACACCGGCCGCCGCGCCACCGCCCAGATGCGGGCCACGCGCAGGAAGCCGAAATTGAACAGCCATTGCGGGAAAAGCAGGGTGCACAGCACCAGCAGATCCAGCCAGGTGATCGGCTTGGCGAACATGCGCCGGGTCGAGGACGAAATCGTCCACTGGGCAAATAGCTCGGCCGCGATCCAGAAGGCGATCACGTAGTCGATGATCAGATAGCTCGGCCGGTCGCGCAGGTAGGGACCGGCGAGGAAAAAGCCGATGATCGCAAGATCGATCACCATCAGCGCGAACTGAAACCGGATCGCCGCGGCATCCTGGCCGAAATACAGGCGGGACAGGCGCTGGCGAAGGGAGGATGGTGCTTCCCGATCCTTTGTCATGCGATGGGCATCAGCTTATTCCGCTGCCATGGACACGGGTCGCGTCTGGTCGCCACGACCAGCCAAGAGCCCCGCGATCGAGATGTCTTCGTCCAAGCCATCCCAATGAATGCCGGTCGGGCTCAATTCATAACCTTGCAGGTCGGCGGGGGCAGCCGCCAGAAGTCTGGGAAACCAGGCCAACGGCACCCCGAGAATACGACCGTCGGCGAGGGAGACCCACATGGTCGCATCATCGAACCGCACCTCAGTCGCCGAAATGCTCATGCCATGCCCTTTCGATTTCGCTGCGATGCTGCTGCACCAAGGCGACGATATCAGAGAGTTCGCGACTCTTGAACCCATAGCTCTCAGCGAGGGCAACCTGCGGTTCCAGCCAAATCTTGGCGACATCGCCGCCACGGCGAACATGGACATGCAATGGTTCGCGGGGCGAACCTTCGTTGGAGAAGAAGAAAAACCGCAATCCGTTGGTTGTGAAGACGACCGGCATGCGATCCCCCATCTATTCCGATTTCCCCCAGAACGGGCAGAATGGCTGCTTCCACCAATCGCTATCCCATCCTCACCCGATCAGGCAGAACTTGTCGACGTCGACCATGCCCTTGTCGGAGATCTTGAGATGCGGGATGACGGGCAGGGGCAGGAAGGCGACCTGGAGGAAGGGCTCTTGCAGAGTCGTTCCAAGGGCATAGGCGGCCTTTCTCAAGTGATGGAGCGTGTCGCGCACGGTCTCGAAGGGTTCGAGGCTCATCAGGCCGGCGACGGGAAGCGCGATCTCGCCGGTGACCTTGCCGTCCTCGACCACGACGAAGCCGCCCTTGATCTCGCCCAGGCGGTTGGCGGCGAGCGCCATGTCGTCCTCGCTGACCCCGACCACGCAGATATTGTGGCTGTCATGGCCGACAGTCGAGGCGATCGCGCCCTTCTTCAGGCTAAACCCTTGCACGAAGCCGTTGGCATGATTGCCGTTCTTGCCGTGCCGCTCGATGACGGCGACCTTGATGATGTCGCGGTCGAGGTCGACGGTGGTCTGGTTGCCGTTGGAGGGCAGGCGGAAGCGCCTGTATTCGGTGATGATCTTGCCGGGCAGCACGCCCATGACCGGGGTTTCGCCCTCGCTGACCGGCACGCCGAAATCAGCGGCCTTGACGATGCGCGCCTTGACGCTGTCGAGGCCGACGGGGGCGACGCTCTCACGGGTGGCGAACAGGGCGTCGGTGACGCGCCGACCGGCGGCAAAGACGATGTCAGCTTTGCAGTTTTCGAGGCTGTCGACGACGACGAGGTCGGCGCGCCAGCCGGGAGCGACGAGGCCGCGGTCGCGCAGGCCGAAGGCTCTGGCCGCCGAGATCGAGGCGGCGCGGTAGATGGCGAGCGGCTCGACGCCATGGGCGATCGCGGTGCGGATCATGTAGTCGAGATGGCCTTCCTCGGCGATGTCGAGCGGATTGCGGTCGTCGGTGCAGAGCGCGAGGAAGGGGGACAGTCGTTCGGTGAGGATCGGCATCAGGGCGTGCAGGTCCTTGGACACCGAGCCTTCGCGCACCAGGATATGCATGCCCTTGCGGATCTTCTCCATGGCTTCCGGCACATTGGTGCATTCGTGGTCGGTGCGGATGCGGGCGGAGAGATAGCCGTTGAGGTCGCGGCCGGACAGAAGCGGCGAATGGCCGTCGATATGGCCGTCCTGGAAGGCTTCGAGCTTGGCCATGCAGATCGGATCCTTGTGGATCACGCCGGGGAAATTCATGAATTCGGCAAGCCCGATCACCTTGGGATGATGGCGGAAGGGCAGGAGCGCCTCGATCGGCAGATCGGCGCCCGAGGTTTCGAGATGGGTGGCAGGCACGCAGGAGGAGAGCTGGACGCGGATGTCCATGATCGTGCGTTCGGAACTCTCGAGGAAGAAGCGAATGCCTTCCGTGCCCAGCACGTTGGCGATCTCGTGCGGATCGCAGATCACGGTGGTGACGCCATAGGGCAGGACGCAGCGGTCGAATTCATGCGGCGTGACGAGCGAGCTTTCGATGTGCAGGTGGGTATCGATGAAGCCCGGGACGACGATGCGGCCGGAAATGTCGATCTCCTCGCGGCCCTCATAGCTTTCGCCGGTGCCGACAATGGTATCGCCGCAGATGGCGATGTCGGACGAGACGAGCTCGCCGGTGACCAGATCGAAGTAGCGGCCGTTCTTCAGCACGATGTCGGCGGGGATGCGGCCGGTGCCCTGGTCGATGCGGTTTTCCAAGGTGCTCATGGCGTCTACTCCGATTGCGTCGTTGTGAAAGCTTATCGCCGTGGCGCCGACAAGGGAATCGGCATCAACCGGATCAGCCCGGCAGTTCCACGGAAAAGCCGTAGCGCGCATCCTGGCCGCTGGAAAGCGCGACGGTGAACGGCCGCTCGACGAGTTCGGCGGTGCCGTCCGCGTGGGCGGCCATGCCGTGCCAGGGCTCGATGCAGAGGAAGGGCGCGCCGGGCTTCTGCCAGAGCGCAAGGTTCGGCAGGTTGTCGAAGGCAAAGCGCAGCGTAGCCCCGCCTTCGACGCCGTAGGTCAGGCCGGTGCCGGCCCCTTCGGGAAAGATCATCGCGTCGTCGGCAAACTGGCCGTGGGAGAGCAGCAGGCTGCCCTTGGCAAAGGGTGAGGCGTGCCGCTCCGGCGAGAGGAGGCCGCCGGCCAGGCGGTGCAGCGGTGGCTCCGCGCCATTGTCGAGCACGATCCGGTGCGGCCTGCCTTCGCCGCCCGGCAGCGGCCAGGCGAAGGCAGGATGAAAGCCGATGCCGTAGGGCATGGGCGAGGAACTGATATTGGTTACCGTCGCGGTGACCGTCAGCGTGTTGCCGTGCAGCCGGTGTTCCAGCTCCAGCGTGAAGTCGAAGGGGTAGCTGGCCTTCGTCTCGTCGCTAGCGCCAAGCCTGTGGCGGCAGAAGCCTGTGCCCTTGTCCACCAGGGCGAATTCGCTGCGCCTCGCAAAGCCGTGCTGCTTCATCGGGAAGGGCTGGCCTGAGATTTCCACCACATCGCCCGGTGCCTTGCCGACGATCGGAAAGAGGATGGGTGAGCGGCCCGGCCACCAGGCGGGATCGCCGCTCCACAGGAAGGAGCGGCCGTCCTTGTGGGTCAGCGACTGCATCTCGGCGCCGAGCGAGGAGACCTCGACGGTCAGCGTGTCGCTTTCGATCCGGACGGTTTCGGTCAAGGGAAATCCTTTCTGGCGGCTGTCATGCCTGTCAGCTTAAAGGATTCGCCCGGTCTGTGTCGGGTAAACGCGTGGGGACCGCGCAAATTGATGAGGGAGGGCGGTGTCAGGTCCATGTCGGGGCTCTCAAAATCGGGGCGGCCGTCGCCGGCCGCCCCGTGGTCTCTATCGATGGCAGAACAAGCTGATCGAGGCTTATTCGACGGCGACGATCTTGCCGGCGTCCCACTTGAACAGCGAGAAGCTCTTCGAGGTGAGGTCGCCGGTTTCGCCATAGGTGACCTTGCCGATGGCGGTGGTGATCGGTTCGCCGCTCTTCAGCGCGGCGGCAACGGCTGCGGCGTCTTCGGCGCTGCCGGCCTTCTCGATGCCGGCCTTCAGCACCTCGACGGCGGCATAGGCGTTCAGCGTGAACGCTTCGGCCGGAATGTTCTTGGCGGCGAGCGCGTCGGCGGCGGCCTTCGAATCCGGGCTCTTCAGCGCGTCGGAGGCGTTGGTGAAGATCGCGCCATTGGCCGCATCGCCGCCGATCGAGGCGAACTCGCTGTTCGACAGGCCGTCGCCGCCGATGATCGTCGCCTTGACGCCGAGGTCGGCGAGCTGGCGGGCGAGCAGGCCGCCTTCGGGGTGGTAGCCGCCGAAGTAGATGACTTCGACATTCTCGGCCTTGAGGCGGGTCGTCAGCGCGCTGAAGTCCTTGTCGCCGGGGGTGAGCGCGTCGTTGAAGACTTCGGTCACGCCGCCTTCGTTCAACGTCTTCTTGAAGGCGTCGGCGAGGCCTTTGCCGTACTGGCCCTTGTCGTTGATGATGCCGACCTTCTTGTCCTTGAGGTTGGCGAGCACATACTTTGCGGCGACTTCGGCCTGCTGGTCGTCGCGGCCGCAGGTGCGCAGCACCGTGGTCAGGCCGCGATTGGTGAGATCCGGGGCGGTCGCGGTCGGCGTGACCATCAGCACGCCGTTTTCGGCGAGCACGTCGGAGGCCGGGATGGCGACGCCTGATGTGACCGGACCGACGACGAAGCGGATGCCGTCGCCGACCAGCTGGTTGGCGGCCGAGACGCCCTGCTTGGGTTCGCCGGCATCGTCGGCGAGCTTCAGCACCACGGTCTCGCCGAGGATGCCGCCCTGCTTGTTGATCTCGTCCACGGCGACTTCGGCGCCGTGCTTGACCTGTTCGCCATAGGCGGCGACCGGGCCGGTGAGCGGCGCGATCAGGCCGATGACGATATCGGCGCGTGCTCCCGACGCGAAGGCGAGGGCGGCGACCAGTGCGGTGCTCGTCAGCAATTTCAGGTTCATGTCATTTTCTCCTTGGATGGGCGCCGTTTTTCTGCTGCTCCCGAACAGCGGTCTTTTCCCGGCGGTTCTGGCCGTCGGGATGATTGCAGGCGCTCTTTAGCGGGGCCTCATTAGACACCGGGGCGGGCGGGCTGACCAGTCGAATTTTGCGCAGTGTGCGACTTATTTCGCCGCTCAGCCTCGTGGATTCTGCAACCCGGAGGCTGGTCTTGACAAACCCATAACCACAGAGTTATTGAAATGACCAATAGCCAACGGGTTATGGATTTCGATGAACGACACGCCTGACTTTCTCTTTACCGCGCTGGCCGACTCGACGCGCCGGGCGATCTTCGAGCGGCTCTGCCGCCGGGGCGAGCAGACGGTCGGCGTGCTGACGGCGCAGGCCGGCGTATCGCAGCCGGCGGTGTCGAAGCATCTCGGCGTGCTGAAGCGGGCGGGCCTGGTTACCGACCGGCACGAGGGGCGTCAGACTCATTACAGCGCCCGTCTCGAGGCGCTGGCGCCGCTGGTGGACTGGACGAAACAGATGACCGGCTTCTGGGAGAGCCGGTTCGACGATCTCGAAGATCTGCTGAAAAGGATGGATCAATGACCGATACTGCCAGCAAGACGCTTTCCGTCGTGGTCGAACGGGAGCTGCCGCATGCGCCGGAGAAGATCTGGCGCGCGCTCACCCAGCCGCAACTGATCGAGGAATGGCTGATGAAGAACGAATTCAAGCCGGCCGTCGGCCATGCCTTCACGCTTCGGGCCGACTGGGGCACGGTCGAATGCAGCGTGCGCACCGTCGAGGAGAACCGCAAGCTGTCGTACAGCTGGAACGCGAAGCCGCTGGAAAGCGTCGTCACCTGGACGCTGACACCGACGGAAAAGGGCACCATGCTGCGCATGGAGCAGACCGGCTTCAAGGCTGACCAGCCGATGTTCTACGGCGGCGCCAAGCAGGGCTGGCCGCGCTTCATCGACAGCCTGGAAGACGTGCTGGCGCGCATGGACTGACGCCCCCGGTCCGCGCTTCCATTCGACACAAAACCCCGGCCTTTGCCGCCGTCAGTTTCCCGCGGTCCCGTCGCAGGGCGGGCCGCGGACGGCACGGCCGTGCTTCACAGAACCCATACGATCCCAACCGGGCCAGCCTGTGCGGCCCCAATCGAAAGGAGTGCGCCCATGCGCTGGAACAAATGGATCAGGCAGATGCACCGCTGGCTGTCGCTCGCCTTCACGCTGGCGGTGATCGCCAATATCGCCGCGATGGGCATGGCCGAACCTGCCGTGTGGATCGGCCTGCTGGCGCTGGTGCCGCTCATCCCGCTGCTGATCACGGGGCTCTACCTGTTCGCGCAGCCGTATCTGGCGCGGAGGCGGGGTGTGGAAGGATAGCGCAGGGCCGGCGGCGGACGGCGACGCCCTCTTCTCCCCCTGGGGAGAAGATGCCCGAAGGGCAGATGAGGGGGGCCCCACGCTGCCACCGGAGGGAGGCCTGCTCGGTAGTGTATCGGGACAGCTACCCCGCATGACCCGCCACCCATCCTAGGGCGTTGTGTTCCGGTCGCTTGTCGCTGATTGGAATGTCTCGGGCGCATCTCCCCTATGGACCTCACCCCACACGCCAGGTCTCCGGAGCAGGGGCTTCGCCACCCCCTCATCCGGCGCTACGCGCCACCTTCTCCCCGCTGGGGAGAAGAGGGGACGCGGGCGTCGGGGTCGCTTGATGTGCAACTGCGGTGATTGCTGTTGCTGGTGCAGCATCATTCCAGGTCGAGGCTAGTCGGGCGGCGGACGGCGATCTCCCTCTTCTCCCCAGCGGGGAGAAGATGCCCGAAGGGCAGATGAGGGGGTCCCCTGGGCCCCGGTCGCTGCTGCCGAGTGGGGGCGCCTCGGTCGTGTATCGGGGACTACCCCGCATGACCCGTCACCCATTCCCGATCTCAGAGGGCTTCGCGCCCCTCATCCGGCGCTACGCGCCACCTCTGCCGGCCCTTCGCTTGGGCTCAGGGCGTTCGTCATTCGAAGCGATTCACTGGATCGTTTCGCCGGCTGCGCCGACCATTCCTCACCCCCGCCGGGGAGAAGAGCGGACGCTGGCGTGGTGGCCGCTGCACGGGTAGCTGCGGCGAGCGCGGTGCCCGGTGTGACGCATGGATGGCGAGTGGCCGAAACGAAAGAAGCGGCCGTTGCCGGCCGCTTCGGATCTTCTTCTGAACTCCGGGCTCAGATGTTCGCCACCAGCACCTTGCGCAGCTTGTCGAACAGTTCGTCGATCTCGTCCTTGGTGATGATCAGCGGCGGCGAGAGGGCGATGATGTCGCCGGTGGTGCGGATCAGAAGGCCGGACTCATAGGCTTTCAGGAAGGCGTTGAAGGCGCGCTTGGTCGGCTCGCCGGCGATGGGGGCGAGTTCGATGGCGCCGATCAGGCCGATATTGCGGATGTCGATGACGTTCGGGCAGTCGGCCAGCGAATGAAGCTTCTCTTCCCAGTAGGACGCAAGCTCGGCGGCGCGGGTCAGGAGGCCCTCGTCGCGATAGGTGTCGAGTGTGCCAAGTGCTGCGGCCGAGGCGATCGGGTTGCCGGAATAGGTATAGCCGTGGAAGAACTCGATCAGGTGCTCCGGTCCGGTCATGAAGGCATCATGGATCTCGGAGGTGACGAAGACGGCGCCCATCGGGATGACGCCGTTGGTCAGGCCCTTGGCGGTGGTGATGATGTCCGGTTTGACGTCGAAGTACTGTGCGGCAAACGGAGCGCCGAGGCGGCCGAAACCGGTGATGACTTCATCGAAGATCAACAGGATGCCGTGCTTCGTGCAGATCTCGCGCAGGCGCTGGAGATAACCCTTCGGCGGGATCAGAACGCCGGTGGAACCTGCCACCGGTTCGACGATGACGGCGGCGATCGTCGAGGCATCATGAAGCGTGACGATGCGTTCCAGCTCGTCGGCGAGATCGCCGCCATGCTCCGGCATGCCCTTGGAGAAGGCATTCTTGGCCGGAAGGTGGGTGTGCGGCATGTGGTCGACACCCGTCAGGAGCGTGCCGAACATCTTCCGGTTGGTGACAATGCCGCCGACCGAGATGCCGCCAAAATTGACGCCGTGGTAGCCGCGCTCACGGCCGATCAGGCGGGTGCGCGATCCCTGACCCTTGACCCGCTGGTAGGCGAGCGCCACCTTCAGCGCCGTCTCGACCGATTCCGAGCCTGAATTGGTGTAGAGCACATGCGCCATATTGTCGGGGGCGAGGTCGACCAGGCGGTTGGCAAGCTCGAAGGCCTTGGGATGGCCGAGCTGGAAGGCCGGAGCATAGTCGAGTTCGCCAGCCTGTTCGCGGATCGCCTCGGTGATCTTCGGGCGGCAGTGGCCGGCGTTCACGCACCAGAGACCGGCGGTGCCGTCGAGCACCTGGCGGCCGTCATGGGTCGTATAGTACATGTCCTTGGCGCCGACGAAGAGGCGCGGTTCCTTCTTGAACTGGCGGTTTGCCGTGAACGGCATCCAGAAGGCGCGCAGGTCGTTGGGCGTTGTATTCAGGCGGTTCGACATCAAATTTCTCCATGGCCTTTGTGTTTCGGGCGGCCATTTCCCGGTTGGCGGCGAATATGCCGGATATTCGAGAAAACCCGGACAAATTAACAGGGCGACCAAGGTCGTCAACCGTCATCACGAAACATCATGGATGGTGCGGGTTCCGGTTATGTTTGCCCGGCGGACGGCCGCGTTTGGGCCTGAACGGGCGGTCTGCGGCCAAGTATCTTCCGGCGTCCCGACCGTCATGAGGACTTCGCGCGAGGCCCCTAGACTTGCGCGCGCAAGCAACCGGACGAAGCGCCGCTGCCTGTATTTCAGATCAATTCATTGCATCACCGGGAGAAACCATGTCTGACCGCCAGAAGACCAGGGCGCGGCCCAATCCGCGCCGCGCATTCGCAGAGACCTACGGAGCCGTGCTTGCCAAGGGGATCGAACGCCGCAGCGTTCTGAAGGGCCTGCTGGCACTCACCGCCGGCGCGGCCGCCATGCCCTATCTCGGCCGCACGGCAACTGCTGCCGAAGCCTCGACGCTGACCTTTGCCGAACTGACGCGGGTGCGCGACCGCGAGGACCACTGGCCGACCGGCTACAGCCGGCAGATCCTGGCGCGCTGGGGCGACGGCCTGTTTGCCGACAGCCCGGCCTTCGATCCGGCAACGCTCGACGGCAAGGCGGCCGAGCGCCAGTTCGGCTACAACAACGACTTCACCTTCTTCATGCCGTTGCCGCTGGGATCGGCCAGCTCCGAGCATGGGCTGATGCTGGTCAGCCACGAATATGCCACCCCGTTCCTGATGTTCCCGGGGCTGACGGCGGACGACTATCGCGAGAAGCTGACCGACGATCAGATCCGCGCCGTCATGGCCTCGGTCGGCCTGTCGGTCTTCGAGGTGAAGAAGACGAACGGGCAGTGGGAGATCGTTCGCGACGGCCAGTACAACCGCCGCATCCACATGGGCACGGAAATGGCGATTTCCGGCCCGGCCGCCGGCGACGACCGGCTGAAGACCAAGGCGGACCCGAGCGGCAAGACGGTGTTTGGCACCATTTCCAACTGCAATGGCGGCATCACCCCCTGGGGCACGCTGCTGTCGGGCGAAGAAGGCTCGATGGACGTCTTTGCCGGCGATTTCACCACACTGCCGAACCAGGAACTGGTCGAGCGCCAGGGCTGGGACGAGGAGGACAACGACATCTACGGCGCCGGGCGGATCGAACCGCGTTTCCGTTTCGAGGAAGAGCCGAACGAATGGATGCGCTTCGACTGGGTGGTCGAGATCGACCCGCTCGACCCGACGGCCAAGCCGGTGAAGCGCACCGCACTTGGCCGCTTCACCCATGAAGGCGCGCAGTGCGCCGTCGCGCCGGACGGCCGCGTCGTGGTGTTCATGGGCGACGACGACGACTTCGAATATCTCTACCGCTTCGTCACCCGCGACCCGTGGAACCCGACCGACCGCGCCGCCAATCGCGACCTGCTCGACAACGGCACGTTGTCGGTGGCGAAGTTCGAAAGCGACGGCACGATGACCTGGCTGCCGCTGGTGGCCGGAGAGGGGCCGCTGACGGCGGAGGCCGGGTTCAACAGCCAGGCCGACGTAGTTCTCAACACCCGCGCCGCCGCCGATCTTTTGGGCGCGACGCCGATGGATGCGCCGGAAGGTTTCGTCGTGCATCCGAAGACCGGCAAGCTCTACGTGGCGATGACCGAGAACGAGGACCGCATGCCGACCGGCGAGGGGGACGAGGCGGAGCAGGTCAACCCCGCCAATCCGCGCGGGCCCAATCCTCATGGCCATCTGCTCGAACTGGTGCCGCCCGGCGCGCCGGACAAGGCCGACTTCGCCGCGGACAACTTCAAATGGGACGTCTTCGTGCTCTGCGGCAATCCGGCGGTGGCCGAGGACGGCGCCATGTTCCATCCGGCGACTTCTGCCAATGGCTGGTTCACCGATCCCGACAACCTGTCGGTCGACCCGTCGGGACGGCTGTGGGTGGCCACCGACGGTCCGCCGCCGGAGGGCATCGCCGATGCGCTGTTCGTCATGGACACCGAGGGCGAGGGGCGTGCGCTGCCGAAGCTCTTCTACGTGGCGCCCGTTGGTTCGGAATGCTGTTCTCCGACCTTCACGCCGGATGGCAAGACGGTGTTCGTCTCGATCCAGCATCCCGGCGAACTGCGCTTCGAGGACGACGAGGATGCCGCCTCGATCGCCGATGCAGGGACCAACTGGCCGGATTTCCTGCAAGGCCAGCCGCCGCGTCCGGCGCTGATCGTGCTCAGCCGCGACGACAGTGCCGTGGTCGGCAGCTAGGCTGGATCGGTGGTTCGGCGCCTTCCGTACTTCACGTAACGGAAGGCGCCGTGTGCCTCGTCAAGCTCAGGGCAAGGTCGGTGGTGGAGAGTGGCGATTGCAGGATGGTCGACCCGAAGGGCAGATTGGGCATCATCCGGCTGACCGGCGGCAAGCGCTGGCAGGTGCCGATCCCGGCGTTCCCAAGCGACGGATCGGTGCCTGCGTAGCCGCCACCCCCCCTGCATCCCGAGAAAAACAAAGACCGGCAAATCGAAGATCTGCCGGTCCAGGTATTAATCGCGTGATTTCAAATTGCCGCTTCTCAGATCGGGCGAGCGTCAGGTCCCGACCGATCTGCCTTTTGCCGCCGCAGGCGGCGCAATGTTACGCGGCCGTTTTACTATTAGCCGTGGTCGAGCAATAAATGTCTTCCAGCGTGCCGAGGATCTTGATGACCGATTCGGAGGTGCTGGAATAATAAATGGTCTGCGCGTCGCGGCGGGTCTTCACCAGCTTCTGGGCGCGCAATTTCGAAAGGTGCTGGGACAGGGCGGACTGGCTGAGGCCGACCTGGGTGGCGAGAACGCCGACGGGAACTTCGCCTTCGACGAGGCTGCAGAGGATCATGAGACGCTTGGGGTTTGCCATGGCGGTAAGAAGGCCGGCGGCTGCAATGGACTGTTCGGACAATGCCTTGGTTTTCATCATATCAACTTTCGTTTTCCGGGCCTCGGGGGGAAGGCGACGGTTTGCAATCCATCAAATTGGTTATGATAGAACTCTAACAATACTCAAAAAATTGTATATGCCTAAATTTAAGGTATCGGGTATGCTGTATTAGCTAATACGGAATAGAGTTCTGCTTGCGACCCTATATGATGCCCAAAATCGTATCTAACCAGTAAATCGCCTGCAATCAGGTCAATTCCCGCCCTGTCCAGGCCACAAAAGGCCCATTTTCCCGGCTTCTGACCGCAGCGCCCGATCGCTATCTGCTGGGCGAGTTCCGGTTTCGTACTCACTAAATCTTGCAGTAGTTCCAGCTCCCTTCCGGAGAAATTTCCGGTGGGCTCGGGCATGATTCTGAAGTCCTCGCCGGGCAGAAGATAGGCCCGGCCGAAGCCGCCATTGAGGCTGGCCGACTGGGGCAAAAGCCGGAAGAAGCGGAAATCTGGGAAATCGATATAAAGCTTCGCCTTCGGGTGGCGGGCGATGAAGCGGCTTCTCAGGCGGTCATGGGCCGGGCTGCCGCGCTCGACGGGTTCGGCGAGGCACTGAACGGTCAGGCGCGGATGGGCGAGCGGGTCGCCCTTGCCGGGCTCGCCGGCCAGCAGGGAAACGCGCTGGTCGGCCTCGAGCGCCCTGGTGTGGGCCGAGAGCGCCGAGACGAGAATGACCGCCGCCCCGTCGGTGTCGGTTCCCAGCAGCACGCGGCTGACGGAGGGAAAATGCGTCTGCGGATCGATCACGGCGAGCGCGACATAACGGGCAGACCGCAGGAGGCGGCGGGCAAGCCCGCGCGCCTCGTCGTCGGTTTCGCGAATCACCGAAGGTTTGTCCGTCATGGCTTTCTCCGTTTCATGCGATGCCGCCGAACGGAAACCTCCGCTCAGGCCTTGCGCCGGTGAAGGGTGAGACCGGCGACGACATCCTGCGCCGAGATCGTCCCAATGATCGCACCATTGTCAACCACGCCGATTGTCCCGGGCTGGCGCGACAGCACGTCGAGGATCTCGACGAGCGGCGTCTCGGGCTTGGCCGTGCCGGCGACGCTGCCCTCGTTGGGGCCGCTGCCGACACCGGGATGCATGACGTCGCGGGCGGTCAGCATGTTGATCGGGTTCATGTTCTGGACGAAATCGGCGACATACTGGTCGGCCGGGTTGCGCACGATCTCCTGCGGCGTGCCGCACTGGATGATCCGCCCGCCCTCCATGATGGCGATGCGATTGCCGATGCGGAAGGCCTCGTCGAGGTCGTGGCTGACGAAGAGGATAGTCTTCTTCAGGCGGCGCTGGAACTCGAGCAGTTCGTCCTGCAGACGGGTGCGGATCAGCGGATCGAGCGCCGAGAACGGCTCGTCCATCAAGAGGATCGGCGCGCCGGTGGCAAAGGCGCGGGCAAGCCCGACGCGCTGCTGCATGCCGCCCGACAGTTCCTGAACCTTGCGGGTGGACCATTTCGCCAGGTTGACCAGTTCCAGCTGTTCCTCGACGCGCATGCGGCGCTCGGCCTCGGGCACGCCGGCCAGTTCGAGACCGAAGCCGACATTTTCCGCGACGGTCCGCCACGGCAAAAGGCCGAACTGCTGGAACACCATGGAAACGGTGTGCATGCGCAGGTCGCGCAGCTGCTGCGGCGAACAGGTGTAGGGATTGGTCGTCTTGCCGTCGTTGAGCACCTTGACGTCGCCGCGCACCACGGGCGCCAGCCCGTTGACGGCACGCAGCAGCGTCGACTTGCCGGAGCCGGACAGGCCCATCAGGACGAGGATCTCGCCTTCCTTGATGTCGAGCGAGGCGTTGGCCACGCCGAGCACCAGTCCGGTCTCGGCGCTGATCTCGTCGCGGGTGCGGCCGGAATCCGCCATGACCAGGGCACGCTGCGGATTGGGTCCGAAGATGATCGACACATTGTCGAATTGAACGGCGGTCATGCGGCGTCTCCTTCGTCGGATGACCGGAAGATGCGGTCGAGAATGATGGCGAGGATGACGATGCAGAGGCCGGAATCGAAGCCCTTGGCGATGTTGACGGTATTGAGTGCGCGAACGACCGGAACGCCGAGCCCGCTTGCGCCGACGAGGGCGGCGATCACCACCATCGACAGGGAGAGCATGATGGTCTGCGTCAGGCCGGCCATGATCTGCGGCATGGCGAAGGGCAGCTCGACCTTGCGCAGCACCTGGGAGGGTGTGGCGCCGAAGGCCTGGGCCGCTTCAACCAGCGACGGCGGGGTCGAGATGATGCCGAGGCGGGTGAGCCGGATCGGGGCGGGGATGGCGAAGATGACGGTGGCGATCAGGCCCGGCACCATGCCGAGGCCGAACAGGATCAGCGCCGGGATCAGGTAGACGAAGGTCGGGATCGTCTGCATCAGGTCGAGGATCGGCCGGATGCCCGAGTAGAGCCAGGGACGGCGGGCTGCGGCGATGCCGATCGGAATGCCGACCACCATCGAGACGCCGGTCGCGGCCAGCACCAGGGCCAGCGTTTCCATGGTCTCTTTCCAGTAGCCCTGATTGTAGATGATCAGCAGGCCGACCAGCGTGAAGGCCGCGACGCCGAGGGAGCGCCGCATGATCCAGGCCACGCCGGTGAAGGCGACGATCATGATCAGCGGATAATAGTCCGCGAAGGCCGTGCCCTTGAGATAGGGCGCTTGAAGCACGAACAGCATTGCATTGATCGATGCGTTGAGGATCGTCGCAATGAAGTCGAAAAAGAATTTCAGATTGGTGGTCAGCCAGTTGACTGCCTCCTTGGCGCCAACCCCGATCGGGATCTTGTAATCCGTCAGCCAGTCCATGGTTCCCCAGTGCCTTTTCGGCTCGTGATACTCCTGAATGAAGAGGGAGCGGCTTTCGCCGCTCCCTTAGTCAGTTGCCTCAGAGGCCGAGTGCGGTCTTGACCGCCGCCACAGCGTCGCCGCCGTCCTTGGTGGTCACGCCTGCGAGCCAGGGCTCGATCGCCGAGCCGTTGGCCTTCAGCCAGTCGGTCGCAGCGACTTCCGGATCCTTGCCGTCGTTCAGGATGCCGCCCATGACGAGGTTTTCCATGTCGAGCGAGAACTTCAGGTTGGTGATGAACTTGCCGACATTCGGGCATTCGGTGAGGTAGCCGGCGCGGACGTTGGTGTAGACCGAGGCGCCGCCGAAGTTCGGGCCGAAGGTCGCGTCGCCGCCCGTCAGGTAGGTCAGCTTGAAATTGGAGTTCATCGGGTGCGGAGCCCAGCCGAGGAAGACGACCGGCGAGCCGTCCTGTTCGGCGCGGGCGACCTGGGCCAGCATGCCTTGTTCCGAGGATTCGACGACTTCGAAGCCTTCGAGGCCGAATTCGTTCTTCTCGATCAGCTCCAGCACGATGCGGTTGCCGTCATTGCCCGGCTCGATGCCGTAGATCTTGCCTTCCAGCTCGTCCTTGTGCTTGGCGATGTCGGCGAAATCCTTGATGCCGAGCTCGGCGCCCTTGGCGTTGGTGGCGAGCGTGTACTTCGCGCCTTCGAGGTTCGGACCGTAGGATTCGACCGACTTGTCATCCGTGTAGGGCTTGATGTCGTTGGCCTGGCTCGGCATCCAGTTGCCGAGGAAGACGTCGATGTCCTTGTTCTTCATCGAGGTATAGGTGACCGGCAGCGAAAGAACGGTGACCGTGGGCTCGTAGCCGAGCGCCTTCAGGATCACCGAAGCGGTCGCGGTGGTCGAGGTGATGTCGGTCCAGCCGACGTCGGAGAAGCGTACGGCGGAGCAGCTTTCTGCTTCGGCCGCCATCGCCGGCACGGTGCCGAGCGCGAGGACTGTGGCGGCGGTGGCGATGGTCAGGCGATGGAATTTGATTTTCATCATAGTGGTACTCCCGTTTTTTTAATGTTCCCAAGTCAACATTCTATACATCACAAAAGCAAGCGCACCTGCGCATTTGCGCCTCAAACCCCTCCCTGTTTGCGACGTGGAAAAATGCCCCTTCCGATCGATTCTTAAGTCGAACTTGACCCGGCGAAGTGGTTGAAAAGATTGGCGCCACTTGACGATAGTTAAGACCGCGGCATTGCGTCCTGTGGAAAATGGCGCATGGTTGGTCTAGTGTAGTCGATGGACGAGCCGCATCCGCGCGGCGCGCCACGAATTCCAAAGGGAGTGTTCATGAAACTTCGCTGTCTGATCCTGGCCGCCTCGCTGACCATTCCGGCGGGTGCAGCCTTTGCCGAAGGTGATGCCGTCGCCGGCGCCAAGGTGTTCAAGCAATGCCAGGCCTGCCACACGGCCACCGAAGCCAAGAACAAGGTCGGCCCGTCGCTGATGGGCGTCGTCGACCGCAAGGTCGCCACCGTGGAAGGCTTCAAGTATTCGAAGGCCATGACCGAATTCGGTGCCGACGGCAAGGTCTGGTCGGAGCAGTTGCTGACCGAGTACCTCCCCAAGCCGCGCGATCTGGTCAAGGGCACGACGATGACCTTTGCCGGCCTGAAGAAGCCGGAAGACATCGCCAATGTCATCGCCTACCTGAAGAACCCGGCCGCGGCTAAGTAAGCCACCGGTTCATCGCCATTCACAAACGGGCAGCGGCGCGCAGGCGTGCCGTTGCCCGTTTTTGTCTGCGCCCTTGCAGGTGGGGCGCCAGCCTCCATATCAGCCTTGTATTTTTCTGTCCGGCGACAGCCGCGGCGGTTCTAATATCATTGATTTGTTATAAGGTTGCGGTCACATGCCGCTTGGGCCGGACGGGTATCCGGCGACAGTTCAGGGAGACGATCGCATGGCCTCGCTACAATCCTTCGACAGCGAAATCGAGAAGACCCGCACCATGGTCAACGAGGTGAGGGGCAAGATGGAGCAGTCGAGCGTGGTGCTCGACCAGTTTGCCAAGGCCGACACCAAGCTGGGCGACGTCAATTTCGACATCGAGAACGCGCGCATCGAGGACGTGATCAAGCAGCAGAAGGTGATGGAGGCGAACATCGCCGACCTGATCATCGGGCTGGAGGATGCGACCAACGTGTTCGGCGCCGAGTTCGAGAGCATGAAGAGCTATTCGGGCTATGAAAAGTTCATCGCCATCTTCTCCAAGCAGAAGGCGCAGCGCATGCGCACCGAGCGGGTGCGCAACATGTCGCTGGCCGGCAATCTGCAGGAACTGCTGGCCAAGTCCGACAGCATCGTCGGCATCCTGAAGGAGCAGCGCACCGTTCTCGACCAGCGCTACAAGAGTTCCGAGGCGAGCCTGATCCAGGTGATCGAGCGGCGCAAGGTGACGATCGCCACGCTGGAGACGACGCAGAAGCGCATCGAGGAGCTGAACCCGATGCTGCTCGACATCGAGAACCGGATCGCCGCCTCGACCGACCAGTCGGCCCGCACCGAGCTTGAGGGCGAGCGCTCGAAGCTTGCGACCGAATACAACCAGGCCCAGGCCAAGGAACAGGAACTCCTGGCCGAGAGCCAGACGCTCGAGCGCTATACCTCGATGTTCCAGACCTTCGTCGACAGCCTGAACAACCAGATCGCCGCGCAGAACACGCTGATCAACAAGCTGACGATCGATACCGAGCAGCGCATCGTGCTCTACAAGGCGCTGGAAGACTCGCTGAAGACGGCGGCCCAGCAGGATGTTGCCCACAAGATCAACACGCTCGGCAGCCAGGTCGACACGGCGGCCGAGGAGACCATGGCCGGCGTCGGCGCCGCGGCCCAGAAGCATATTGGCGACCTGCTCGAGCTGCACGAGAAGAACATGCTAGCGACCCAGGACATCCAGCGCCGCAAGAAGCTCGCCGACGAGGCCTTCGCCCGGCGCTTCCAGACGGTTCTCGACAAGCATAATTCGGCCAATTACGTGAAGCCGTGACGCCCGTTTGGGGTGTCCGGAGGGCGGAGCGGCGATCCGCGCGCCCTCCGGCAAGGCTCGCGAAGCGCTCGCGCCGCCTTTGCCGGATCCATATTTCAGAGGATCTTCATTGGGGGACTGAATGACCAAATTTCTTCTGGGTGCCGCCCCGGGCGGTGACGGGACGACGGGCTCGCGACGCCTGCTGGGCAGGACCGTCGTGATTGCGGCGCTTGTCTTCCTTCTCTTCGTCGCCGGCCTCAAGTCATTTTACACCATCGACGAGGGCGAACGCGGCGTGATTCTCAGAACCGGCGCCGTCGTCGGTACCGCCGAGCCGGGCCTCGGTCTCAAGATCCCCTTCCTCGATCGCGTGGTGAAGATCAGCGTCCAGAGCCGGGCGCAGATCTATGACGAGGTTCCGGCCTATTCACGCGACCAGCAGGCTGCGGTGATCAAGCTCTCGGTCAACTACCGGCTGCCCGCCGGCGAGGTCGAGCGCATCTATGCGGACTATGGCAGCGAGCAGGGGCTGGTCGAGCGGCTGATCGACCGGCGCGTGTTCGAGCAGGCGAAAAACGTGTTCGGGCAGTTCAATGCGGTGACCGCCATCCAGGAGCGCGTAAGGCTGAATGCCGAGACCGAGACGGCCATCCGCGAATCCGTCAAGGGGCCGGTGATGATCGACAGCGTGCAGATCGAGAACATCGATTTCTCCGACGCCTATGAGCAATCGATCGAAAACCGCATGTTGGCGGAGGTCGAGGTGCAGAAGCTGCGGCAGAATGCCGAGCGCGAGAAGGTTCAGGCCGAGATCACCGTGACCCAGGCGAATGCCCAGGCCGACGCCGTGCGGGCCCAGGCCGAGGCGCAGGCCGCCGCGACACGGCTTGCCGGCGATGCGGAAGCCGATGCGATCCGCGCCAAGGGCGCCGCCTTGCGCGACAACCCCTCGCTCATCGAATTGACGGCGGCGGAGCGCTGGGACGGCCAGCTGCCGACGACGATGATCCCCGGAGCTGCCGTGCCTTTCCTCGGAGTGAAGTAAGGTCGCGGCGCCCCCGCCGGCGAAGACCATTGGAAGAATGCAGACGATGCTCGAACAGAACGGCGCACCCGTCGCCCAGTATTTCAACTCCATCCGCGCCGCGCTCGGCGGGCTGGAGACCTATCTGTCCAATCCGGACCTGGCGCTGGCGGGCGGCGGGCTTACCGGCCAGCTGCTGTTGCCCTACGTGGCGCGGCTGAAGAATTCCTTCGCCTGCTGGGAAAACCGCATCGGTTTTACCGAGCAGTTCCGTATCTCCCGCGCGGAGAGCGGCTTTCCGGTGTTCCAGAACGTGCTGGAGCTGGAGAACGACCGGCTCACCGCGGACAAACGGCTCGCCAACATTCCCGACGCCCAGGCGATCCGGGCGGAAATGGCCGACTTCATCCTGCGCACAAAGGCCTTTCCCGGCGCCCTTCAGTCGCAGATGGCCGAGCGCATCTATCTCGAGCAGATCGGCAAGGGCGACATCTTCTCACCCTATGTCCTGCCGGAGACGGTGCGCGTCGCGGTCAACGAGAAGTCGGGGCGACCCTATTACGTCGTGACCTGGGCGGTGTTCGACGGGTCGAACACGCTGCCGATGGTCTATGTCGCGGGCATTGAGGATTCCTCGGAGAATATCCAGGAACTGCTGGTCGGCAAGGACGGCAAGATCAATCCGGACCTCGACATTCCGCTGCCGGTCGGCGGGCTGCTCAATCCGCAGCTCGCCGCCCAGTTCGACGATTTTGCCTCGAAGAACGGCGCCTATTCGCTGACGCCGGCGACGATCGCCACCAACATGGACAAGGATTTTCCGACGCTGCATCCCAAGCAGCTGCGGCGCATCGTGCTCGGGCCGTTCTATTCGGCCGGGATCACCGAGAACAATGCGCGCATCAACGAGATCCTGTCGCGGGTCAGGAAGCCGGAGAATGCCTGGCTGCTGACCTGGACCATGCAGGAAGTATTCTCCAAGGCCGAGCGGCCGGCGACCAAGGGCTTCTTCTCCTCGACCCCGGCCATGCAGGAATTCCACATCGATACGAACGACCTCGAAGCCGCCCGCATGGGCGTCTCGGCCTATGAGAAACATGCGCTGGTGCCGCACGACGCCTACCAGGCGCTCTATGCCTCCGGCGAGGCCAATGCGATCTTCGGCAATTACAAGGTCCATGTCATTTCCGGGAACAACGTCGTCAGCGAGGTCTAGCCGATGAGCAACGGGTTGAACGCAGGCCTCACCACCCTTCGCGAGGACGAGATCGCCCGGCATCTTGCCGTGGCGCAGGCGCTGGTGACGCGCTTCGTGGCGCTCGATCCGGGCGAGGGGGCGGCGGGTACGGCGCTGGCCGGCACCGGGCGGCGCTTCGTCCCGACGGTTTCGACCGGCGGCGTGCGGCGGACCCGCGAGGTCGAGCTTCAAAAAACCATCCAGTCGGCCGGCAGCGGCGATCCGCTTCTGTCGCCGACGCAGCACGGCGTGCTCTACCGGGTGCGGCGCGGTATTCAGGTGGCGCTGGCGATCGGCGAAGTGTTCGGCCGGCAGACGGATCTGGAACAGTTGCAGGCGCGCAACGTGACGGCACCCTTGCAGGGCGAGGAGGCCGCCCGGTTCAAGGCGCTCTTGTCGGCCTCGGCCTATGTCTCGGCCTTTTCGCTGGGCGCCTATCTGCTCTCGACGCTGGCCGGCGAAAGCGAGCCGGTCAACGATACGCCGGAGCCGGACTTCCTGTTCGACACGCCGCAGGATGCGCTGAAAAGCATGGTGGCCGGGCTCGATACGGCGCTGAAGGGGGCCGCCGACGACGCGACGCTCGGCCAGCGGGCGCGCGCCTTTGCCCGCGCGGCGATCGACGGGCTTTTGACCCGCAAGGCGCGGTTCACCGGGCTTTCATCGTTCGAGAACACGCATATCCGCATCGACCAGGACGATTTCACCCTCGACGGTTTCGACGTCGCGCCCGGGCAGAGGCGCAAGCCGCTGGTGATGACCTTCAAGAAGCCGGAGGAGATCGTCGGCAACCACATTGCCAAGTTCCAGGCGATGAAGCTCTCCAAGATGCTGATGGCCTACGATTTCGACCGGCAGATGAACCCCTTCGTCGAGCTTGGCGGCTTTCTCTTCACCTTCATCGGCGACGGCATGCCGGGGACCGGCAAGACCATCCTGATCCAGATGATCGCCGGTCTGCTGAACGACTACTGCCAGGTGGCCGGCTATGCCTTCCACTACGAGAATTTCGGCGTCGATCAGATCTCGTCCTACCAGGGCAAGTCGGGTCAAAACTGCAAGGCCTTCATCGACAATGTCGTCAATCCGCGCGTCATCGGCTTTGGCACGATCGATGATGTCGACCAGGTGGCGGCGAAGCGGTCCGACGACCGGGCCTCGGCCGGCCAGCACGAGATCACCGCCGTGCTGATGGAGGCCTTTGCCGGGGCGTCCACCGTGGTGCGGGGCAATTGCACCTTCGGCATGTTCTCCAACTACCCGGAGAACGTCGACGATGCGCTCAGGCAACGCGCCGGCGCGCGCTGGCTGGTCGACGGTCCACAGACGGAAGAGGACTACATCGACATCTTCGCGCTGTTGATCGGCAAGAACCACACGATCCCGCTCGGCGATCACCAGTTGTTTGCCAATCAGGAGATCAAGCGGGCGGTCGGCGTCTCCTACGAAAAGCACGGCCGGCCGGAAGAGGAGGGGCTCGTCGCGGTCTGGGAGCGGTTCGAGAAGGAACGCGGACGGATCGAGACGCTCGCCGACGTCGGCGCCTATCTGCACGAGATCAAGCTGGCCGAACCGCGCTTTACCGGCCGGGCGATCAAGAACATCACCGATGCGGTGAAGATGCGGGCGATGGACGTCGAACTGCCGGACGACTGGTTCGCGACGCCCGAGGCCTTCATGCACAAGGGCTACGACGAGAAGAAGGCGATGATCGCCGAGCTGCGCGGGCCGGTGACGATGGAGATGATCCTGCAGGAGATCAACCGCTATGCCGACAGCGAATTCCGCTATGCCGACAAGTCGGACGAGGCGGCGGTCAACGAGATCATCCGTCGGGAGCGGCAGCGCGAACGGGCGATCGGCGCGATCGAGGCGATGAAGCGGGAGGGGAAGTGGTAGGCGCGAAAATTAGCTGATGGCTAATTTTCTTGCCCGGCACCTGGGGGCGGTCTATAGTGAAACGAACGGTCATCTACAGCAAGCAAGCTGCCAAGAAACTGGGTCGGATGCCTGCTTCAGAGGCCGATCGGATTCGCCAGAAGATTGTGCAATATGCCAAGGATCCAGCGTCGCTCGCCAACAATGTCAAAAAGCTCGAAGGCGTCGAATACTATCGGCTGCGGGTCGGCGACTGGCGGGTTATCTTCCGCGAGGATGGGTTCATCGTCGACGTCATCAAGGTTGCCGCACGCGGCGAGGCTTACAGGGGATTGGAACAATGAACACCGCTGTTTCTTTCACGACGCCGAACGGCGAGGACCTCGTGGTTCTGAGCCGCAAGGACTATGAAGCGCTCCTGCGTCAGGCGGAACAGGCCGAGGACCTCGAAGACCTTCTGGCGGTCCAGGCCTTTGAGGCCAGGGTCGCTGCCGGCGAGGAAGAGCGGATTCCGTCCGAATTCGTCGATCGGCTGATCGACGGCGAGAACCCGATCCGGGTGTGGCGCGATTTTCGCGGGCTTTCGGCCCGGGAACTGGCGACGGCGGCAGGGATCAGCGCCGCCTATCTCTCCGAGATCGAAACCGGAAAAAAGGAAGGCAGTCTCTCCGTCTTCCGGCAGATCGCCAAGGCTTTGCGGCTCGATCTCGACGATCTTGTGTGGGGCGAGGGGCAGCCGAAGAGCGGCGAAACAGAACGCGGGGACGGGTGAAGAGCAAAGCATGAACCGTCTCCTCGAAGCCGAATTGATCTACGGCCGGCTGCTTGCCGTCACCGAGCCGCATCTTGTCGCGCGCTACAACAAGGCGCTGTCCGGGTTCGGGCTGAAGCCAACGGCGCTTTCAGAATTCGATATCGACATGACCGGCTTTTCGCCGCAGGTCGCCGACGAGCTGGGCGACAAGGATTATCTCGATCCCAACCGGGTGAACCGGCGTTTCGTCATCCTGACGCCGGAGCAGGAGAGCCTGCCGGTCGTGCATACGAGTTTTTCCAACACGGCCGGCCTGATGCACGAGTTCTTCAGGGCCAATGCGCGCGCCATCAACGCGGTGACGATCAAGGATGCGCTCTACGGCGAGATCGAGGATTCGGTGGCGACGGTCGAGAGCCTGGAGGATCTCCTGTCGATCAACGAGGTGCAGTTCCGGGTGCTCTCCGCCGAGGACGTGCTCGGCAAGGCGGCGGAGCTTCGCCGGCTCTCCGACCGACTGCAGAGCGAGCCCGATGCCTGGCGCGACGACGCGCTGCTCAACCGCATGGTCGAGCTTGCCAAGTTGACCGGCGACATCCGCCAGAACGTGCTGGTGCCGGACAAGCTGGTGTTCCGGCACGACGCCTTCTGGGCCAATCATTTCGGCGGCACCTATGTCTTCGTCGACGACAAGATCACCACCGTCATCTGCGATCCCTCCGCGCCGGGTTTCCGCCGCTCGCGGCCCTGGCAGGTCAGCTACATCTCGATCAAAGATCCGGCGCAGATCTTCGACTTCCTCACCAAGACGGGACGCGTCGAGCTGCCGCGGGCGAGCTGGGTCGAAAGCTCGGGGCTTCTCGCCCATCGCGCCGAGATGGCGGCGCTTGGCATCGCCTATGCGGCCGATCCGGCGATGGATTTCTCCAAGGTCGACGCCATCTGGCTGCAGACCTTCATTCACCGCAATGCCGAGCGCGTGGCGGCCGAGGGCACCTATCCCTTCCTGCAGGAGATGATCCGGGCGGTCGGCGTTTCCGGCAGCATCCGCATAGACGATGTGGAGGCGCAGAGACGTTTCCTGCTAGTCAGGGCGCGGCCCGACCATGCCGACCAGTGGCTCACCAACCGCCTGATTTCGCAGATGACGCCGATGGACTTCGTGTCGCGGTTCATTTTCGACAAGCAGGGCTTTTACGATGCCTACGAAGGGTTTAGCGATGGCTTCCGGGAATTCGTTGTATCCCGTCTGTCGCAGACCTATCTGCAGGACAAGGCGGGTTTCCGCAAACGCCTCTACGGCATAGGAGAAGACGACAATGCTTGATCCGATCATCGCGTTCTTCCAACGCGTATTCGCCGCCATCGGACGCGGCATCGGAATGGTGGTGGCTGCAATCTTCTGGCCGTTCCTGGCGGCGCACAGCTGGTATCAGCGGCGCAACTGGCTGATCAAGATCCCGGTCCTGCTGTTCGTGCTGGTGCTGCTCGCCTTTTACGGCCAGTTCATCTGGCGCACCCAGGTCTGGTACGGATTCGATCCCGAATTCGCCCAGGCCTACAAATTCTCGGCGCGCCAGGTCGCGGCGGGGCAGGAGAACGCTGCCAAGCCGGGGACCTGCCAGAATTCGGCGATCGTCACCGTCGTCGCGGACCTCACGGATACCAATGTCAACCAGAACATCTGGATCTCGTCCTCGCTGATCTACAAGCTCGGCCTGTTCGGCGTGGACTGGGACCATACCCCGTTCTTCGACAACAAGGCCTCGTTCCAGCGCGGCGCCAACCAGGTGGCGCGCCGCCTGGCGATCGAGCTTGCCGACAATCTCGGCCGCGTGCGCGGCACGTCGAGCATCAACAACGACCTGCAGGACGCCCGCGGCAATATCCAGTTCGACGAGGGCACCTGGTATTTCGGCACCGATCCCTTGGGCTTCAAGACGCCGACGCCGAACTACTACCGCTCGGCCGTCGAAAGCTGGCGCAAGTTCAATTCCTCGCTCGAGACCTGCGCGGCCGTGTTCGACGCGCGCGCCGACAATCTCGTGCAGCTGCTCGACCGCATGGCGAGCGACCTCGGCAACACGTCCGACATTCTTCGCCGCCGCTCGGAAGAGTACAATGCCGGCTGGTTCGACACGCGCGCCGATGACCGCTTCTGGTTCGCCTACGGCCAGCTCTATGCGCAGTATGCGCTGTTGCAGGCGACCCGGGCCGACTTCGTCGACGTCATCCGCGAGCGCAACCTGACCGCCATCTGGACGCAAATGGAACAGCAGCTGCAGGGCGCGCTGCGCATCCAGCCCGCGATCATCTCCAACGGTTCCGAAGACGGCTGGATCATGCCGACCCATCTGGCGACCATGGGATTCTATATCCTCAGGGTCCGTTCCAACATGGTCGAACTGCGCTCGGTGCTGGACCGCTAAGCGTCATTGCCGGCCCGCCAGCGGCGGGTCGGCACTTTCGCTGTCAGTCAGTCGTCGCTGTCGGTGAACGCCGCGGTGCGCAGGCGTTCGAAGAATTCGTAGGTGATTCCGACTATCTCGCCCGACGTGCCGGGCTTCTCGCGGAACTTGCCGACGGTGCGGACGAACTTCCAGTCGGCGCCGCGCTTGACCCGGTAGATCATGTGATAGCTCTGCTTCTGCGACGAACAGCGCTCGAAGCATTCCATCAGGATCGGGAGATCGTCGGGGTGGATGTGTTCGCGGAACTCGACGAGGTTCATTCTGCCGTCTTCCGACTGCATGTCGAAGATGCGGTAGACGTCCGGCGTGGCGAGGAAAAGGCCGGTGTCGAGGTTGATGCTCCAGAAGCCGTAGAGGCGGAAGGCCTGGGCGAGCTCGACCACCTCATGCTCGGTCATGCCGACCGACGTGCAGTCCTGGAATTGCTTGTGATCGAGTTGGTCGAAACGCAGGGGCAATTTAGGTTCTCTTTCCCCTGATCGCAGGCATGCCCACATTCCACCAGGAATCAGTTGATCAGCTTCAATCGAATTGCCTTGGCTACCAATTGCGTCCGGTTGACGCAATCCAACTTTTTGATGGCATTGGTCATGTAGGCGTTGACCGTGTGGTCGGAGAGCGAGAGGATCTGGCCGATCTCGACCGATGTCTTGCCCTGGGCGGTCCAGCGCAGGACCTCGAGTTCGCGGGCCGAAAGTACGTTCGGCACGGCGATCTCGGAGCGGCGCATGCGGTCGAACACATCGAAGGCATGCAGCGAGATCATGCCCAGTTCGTTCATCTCCACCTGGTGCAGCGGCGAGCGCTTGCCGTCATAGCGCAGGAAATAGCGGCCCGAGTCGATCGAGGTCATCGGGAAGATGGCGCCCATCAGGAGATCGTAGCGGCTCATCAGATCATACATTTTCTGCGGGCAGTCGAAGCTTGCGGTGGGACCGGACTGTCCGAGATGCCAGGTCTGCGGCAGGACCGAATTGCTGAACTTCGGCAGGATCGGGCAGTAGCGCAGGAACTGGTGCTTGTCGAATTCGCGGGCGAATTGCGGCGGCAGCGTGCTTTCGAGGACCAAGGGGGCAATCGCGATGTCGTTGGGGCTGGGCGCCGCCATGACCGTGACGTGGTCGAGGCCGAATTCACCGACGACCCGGCCCATGACACTCATAAAATGAGCGCGTGACTGGCTGCTCGCTATTTCACCGCTCAGCAGCGATTGACGGTCGGCGGAAATCATATGTGAATTCGAAAGGTTGCGAGAAAGGGAATATGTTAACGATAACAAATATATCAGTTATTCTGAAAAGCCAGCACTTTCTTACTGTGGAATAGAACAATGTCCACGCGGAAAACCGAAAAAGCCCGTCACGTGGTAAACAAAGCATGGGGATAGCGGCCCCTCCTAGACCGGCAGGGCCGAGCCGGTCTTGACCTCTTCCATGACGGCATAGGTATGGGTTTCGCGCACGCCCGGCAGCGGCAGGATGACCTCCGACAGGAACTGGCGATAGGCCTCCATGCCGGCGACGCGCGCCTTCACCAGATAGTCGAAGCCGCCTGCCACCATGTGGCATTCCATCACGTCGTCCGAACGCTTGACCGCCTGGGCGAAGGCGTCGAAAACGTCGGGCGTGGTGCGGTCGAGCTTGACCTCGATGAACACAAGCAAGTTGCGTCCGAGCTTCTCCGGGGACAGAATGGCCATGTAGCCTGTAATGATGCCGTCGCGAGTCAGCCGGCGGACACGTTCGGCTGTCGCGGTCGGCGAGAGGCTGACGCGCTCGGCGAGTTCGATATTGGTCAGCCGACCCTCTTTTTGCAGGGTCTTGAGGATCTTCCGGTCCAGTCTGTCGAGTTCTTTCATCAAAAGCTACCATATGTCAAAAATATAGTTATAGTCACTGACTATACACCAAAAATCAGCGATTAAAATCATCAATCTGTCGATACCTTGCCGATAACACGGAGGTGACAATGATCAAGAGTGCCATGCCCGACTTTCCCCGCTTTTCCGCGCCCTTCGCCGGCGACGACGACCAGTTGATGCGCGGCTTTGCCGCCCGGCTGACGCTCGGCGCCCAGCAGAATGCTGCGATCGACCAGCGCGCCACGCGCTTCATCGAGGCGATCCGCGACAATTCCGGCTCGATCGGCGGCGTCGAGGACTTCCTGCGGGAATATGGGCTGTCGACCCGCGAGGGCCTGGCGCTGATGGTGCTGGCGGAAGCGCTGCTGCGCGTGCCCGATGCGCTGACCCAGGACCGGCTGATCGAGGACAAGCTGAAAGAGGGCGGCTGGAGCGAGCACGAAGCGCATGGCGACAGCTGGTTCGTCTCGGCCTCGGCCTGGGCACTCGGATTGTCGGCCCGCGTCATCAGGCCCGGCGAAACGCCGGAAGGCGTGGTGCGCGGTCTCGTCAAGCGGCTCGGACTGCCGACCGTGCGCTCGGCGACCAAACAGGCGATGCGTTTCCTCGGCCATCACTTCGTGCTCGGCGAAAACATGAAGGACGCGCTCGGCCGCGCCGCCAAGAGCGAGGAGAAGGGCTACCGCCATTCCTTCGACATGCTGGGCGAGGGCGCCCGCACGGCGGAAGACGCCAAGCGCTATTTCAAGTCCTATGCCGACGCGATCGATTCGATCGGCGCCTTCATGGCCAAGCACGGCAAGGGCAGCCAGCTGCCGGACCGCATGGGCATTTCGGTCAAGCTCTCGGCGCTGCATCCGCGCTATCTCGCCACCCATCATCACCGGGTGATGCGCGAGCTGGTGCCGGATCTGCTGAAGCTTGCCCAGATGGCCAAGGCACACCAGCTGAACTTCACCGTCGACGCCGAGGAGGCCGACCGGCTCGAGCTGTCGCTCGACGTCATCGGCGCGGTGTTCTCCGATCCGTCTCTGGCCGGCTGGAACGGTTTCGGCCTTGCCATCCAGGCCTACCAGAAGCGCGCGCCGCAGGTGATCGACTATATCGACGACCTGTGCAAGCGGAACGGCCGGCGCATGATGGTGCGCCTCGTCAAGGGCGCCTATTGGGATACCGAGGTGAAGCGGGCGCAGGAACGCGGGCTCGACGACTATCCGGTCTGGACCCGCAAGCCGGCGACCGACCTGTCCTATCTCGCCTGTGCCGCGCAGATGCTGGCCAAGCGCGAACGGATCTTCCCGCAGTTCGCCACGCATAATGCACTCACCGTGTCGATGATCCTGGAACTGGCCGGCGCCGACCGCACCGGCTTCGAATTCCAGCGCCTGCACGGCATGGGCGAGGCGCTCTACAACAATCTTCTGTCCGGTAACGAGCGCATCGCCTGCCGCATCTATGCGCCGGTCGGCGGCTATCGCGACCTGCTCGCCTATCTGGTGCGCCGCCTGCTGGAGAACGGCGCCAACTCGTCTTTCGTCGCCGTCGCCGGCGACAAGAACGTGCCGATCGCCAACCTGCTGGAGCGGCCGGTCGAACGGCTGGGCATCGACCAGGGCAAGAGCGTGCGCCACAACCAGATCCCCATGCCGCTCGAGCTCTACGGCGAGCGCAAGAACAGCGCCGGCTTCGAATTCGGCCATCGCGAGAGCCTTCAGAGCCTGATCGCATCGCTGGCCGGCCAGACGGCCAAGGTCGATGCCACCCCGCTGGTTCCGGGAGCAACGGGGCAGGCGGAAGCCGTGCCGGTCCTGTCGCCGGCCGATCGCAGCCGGGTCGTCGGCACCGTGCGCAATGCGGCCGTGGCCGACGTCGATCGTGCCTTCGCCGCCGGCCGCAAGGGCTTCGCCACCTGGTCGAAGACGCCGGTCGAGGAGCGCGCCGCCTGCCTCGACAAGACCGCCGACCTGCTGGAAGCCAATCGCGACCGGCTGCTGGCGCTGCTCTCCGCCGAAGCCGGCAAGACGCTGGACGACGGCATTGCCGAAATCCGCGAGGCGGTCGATTTCTGCCGCTACTACGCCGCCCAGGCGCGCAAGCTGTTCGGCGAGGCCGAGGCCATGCCTGGCCCGACCGGCGAGAGCAACCGGCTGCTTTGGCGCGGCCGCGGGGTATTCGCCTGCATCTCGCCGTGGAATTTTCCGCTGGCGATCTTCCTCGGTCAGGTATCGGCCGCACTCGTCGCCGGCAATGCCGTCGTCGCCAAGCCGGCGCCGCAGACGCCGCTCATCGCCTATGAAGCGGTCAAGCTGATGCACCAGGCCGGCATTCCGGCCGATGTGCTGATGCTACTGCCGGGCGGTCCTGAGATCGGGGCTGCCATTTCGGCCCATCCGCAGCTCGGCGGTCTTGCCTTCACCGGCTCGACCGGAACGGCGCAGGCGATCAACCGGACGCTTGCCGCCAAGAACGGCCCGATCGTGCCGCTGATCGCCGAGACCGGTGGCATCAACGCGATGATCGTCGATGCGACGGCGCTGGCCGAACAGGTGGCCGACGACGTGGTCATCTCGGCCTTCCGCTCGGCCGGCCAGCGCTGCTCGGCGCTGCGCATCCTCTACCTCCAGGAAGACATTGCCGACGGCATGCTGGAGATGATCGAGGGCGCGGCGCGCGAGCTCAATCTCGGCGATCCGGCGCTCACCACGACCGATGTCGGCCCGGTGATCGACGAGAAGCAGAAGGCCATGCTCGAAGGCCATGTGGCCGAGATGCGCAAGGGCCAGAAGATCCGCTATGCCGGCACGGTGCCGAACACGGGCAACTTCTTCGCGCCGCATATCATCGAGCTCGACCGGCCGGAGGCGCTGACCAAGGAAGTGTTCGGCCCGGTGCTGCATGTGGTGCGGTGGAAGGCCAAGGACCTGGGCAAGGTGGTCGAGTCGATCAATGCCACCGGCTACGGCCTGACGCTCGGCGTCCATAGCCGCATCGAATCGACCATCCGCGCCGTCACCGAGGCGCTCGACACCGGCAATGTCTACATCAACCGCAACATGATCGGCGCGGTCGTCGGCACCCAGCCGTTCGGCGGCTCGGGCCTGTCGGGCACCGGCTTCAAGGCCGGCGGTCCGGCCTATCTGATGCGCTTTGCGGTGGAGCAGGTGATCTCGGTGAATACCGCCGCCGCCGGCGGCAATGCCAGCCTGATCGCGATCGGCGAAGGCTGAGCGGCAGAAACGGGGCGGGGGGCGAAAGCCTCCCGTCCATTCATGCCTTGTCGTCGTACGACGCCTTCTTCTTGTTCATCATCACCTCGAGGAAGCCGAGCATGACGGCGGAGACGACGAAGGCGAGGTGCATGATGGTCAGCCACATGATCTTGCCGTCGGTGAACTGGCTGGAGTTCAGGAAGACCTGCAGCAGGTGGATCGACGAGATCGCGACGATCGACGAGGCGACCTTGATCTTGAGGCTGCCGGAATCGAGCTTGCCGAGGAAGGAGACCTGGTCCTCGGCCTCGTCGAAGCGGCTGACGAAGTTCTCGTAGCCGGAAATCATCACCATGACGATCAGGCTCGCCACCAGGGCGGCGTCGATCAGGCCGAGCATGGCGAGGATCATCTCCGCCTCGCTGTAGGTGAAGACATTGCCGGCGACCTTGAGGAACTTGTAGCCGAAAGACACCGCATAGACGGCGAGCGCCGCGACCAGTCCCAGATAGAAGGCGACGAGCATCCAGCGGCTCGACAGGATGATCCGTTCGACCAGCAATTCGAGGGATTTCATGGCGGCATTGCTCCACAGACGTTGGATTTTCGGCTGGCAGACATAGGCGGAGCGGGCCCCGGCTGCAAGACCGACGGATGGCGCGGTCGCGGCCAGATCCGGGCGGCACGGCCGATCGCCGGCAGTTTTCCCCCAAGAGGCCGCAATCGTTTCCTTTTTTGTCGCTGTCGGCTAAATCCTAAGCCACATCGCTATCGCCTTGGCGGCGAGTCTGCGATCTAGTGTCGACAGAGCGGCCGCAGAAGCCGGAGCGGACCAGGGGGGAGTTTGCAGTCCATGCGTGAATTCAAGTCCGATATCGAGATCGCCCGTGCGGCGTCCAAGAAACCGATCCAGGAGATCGGCGCGAAACTCGGCATTCCGGTCGAGCAGCTCGTGCCCTATGGCCACGACAAGGCCAAGGTTTCCGCCGAATTCATCCGCTCGCTGGAGGGACGCCCGAACGGCAGGCTGATCCTGGTCACGGCGATCAACCCGACGCCGGCGGGCGAGGGCAAGACGACGACGACCGTCGGCCTGGTGGACGGACTGAACCGCATCGGCAAGAAGGCGATGGTCTGCATCCGAGAGCCCTCGCTCGGTCCGTGCTTCGGCGTCAAGGGCGGGGCGGCCGGCGGCGGCCATGCGCAGGTCGTGCCGATGGAAGACATCAACCTGCACTTCACCGGCGATTTCCACGCCATCACCTCGGCCCACAATCTGCTGTCGGCGCTGATCGACAACCACATCTATTGGGGCAACGAGCAGGGCATCGACGTGCGTCGCGTCAGCTGGCGCCGGGTGATGGACATGAACGACCGGGCGTTGCGCGACATCGTCTGCTCGCTCGGCGGTCCGTCCAACGGTTTCCCGCGCGAAAGCGGCTTCGACATCACGGTCGCCTCCGAAGTCATGGCGATCCTTTGTCTCGCCGCCGATCTCGCCGATCTCGAACGGCGCCTCGGCGACATCATCATCGGCTACCGGCGCGACAAGAGCCCGGTCTTTGCCCGCGATCTCAAGGCCGACGGAGCGATGACCGTGCTTCTGAAGGATGCGATGCAGCCGAACCTGGTGCAGACGCTGGAGAACAATCCGGCCTTCGTGCATGGCGGGCCGTTCGCCAACATCGCCCATGGCTGCAATTCGGTGATCGCCACTAGGACCGCGCTGAAGCTCGCCGATTACGTGGTGACGGAGGCCGGTTTCGGCGCCGATCTCGGCGCGGAGAAGTTCTTCGATATCAAGTGCCGCAAGGCGGGGCTTGAACCGGCAGCCGCCGTGATCGTCGCCACGGTGAGGGCGCTGAAGATGAACGGCGGGGTGAAGAAGGACGATCTCGGCGTCGAGAATGTCGAGGCGCTCACGCGCGGCTGCGCCAATCTCGGCCGCCATGTCGCCAATGTGCGGCGTTTCGGCGTGCCGGTGCTCGTCGCCATCAACCACTTCACCTCGGATACCGAGGCCGAGGTGGCCGCGGTCAAGGACTACGTCGCGCGTCTCGGGACCGATGCGGTTCTCTGCCGCCACTGGGCGGATGGTTCGGCAGGTATCGAGGAACTGGCGCACCGCGTGGCGGAACTCGCCGATTCCGGTCAGGCCGCGTTCAAGCCGCTCTATGCGGACGCGCTGCCGCTGATGGAAAAGATCGAGACGGTGGCGTCGAAGATCTATCACGCCGCCGAGGTGACCGCCGACAAGGCGGTGCGCGACCAGCTCGCCCAATGGGAGGCGCAGGGCTATGGACACCTGCCGGTGTGCATGGCGAAGACGCAGTATTCCTTCTCCACCGATCCGACGCTGCGCGGCGCGCCGGAAGGGCATGTCGTGCATGTGCGGGAGGTACGGCTCTCGGCCGGGGCGGGCTTCGTGGTGGCCATCACCGGCGAGATCATGACCATGCCCGGACTTCCGAGTTCTCCGGCTGCGGAGCGCATCGTGCTCAACGAGCAGGGTTTCATCGAGGGGCTTTTCTAGGCTGTTCCATCCATTTCTCGAGGTCCGACCGGCAAGGCCGATGTGGCTTTTCGGCCTGCGCACAGCCGCGCGATAAAACATGATAATTGAAATCATGTTTTATATGTTGACTCCAACAATCATGTTTTATAGATGGCATTGAGAGGGCAGTTTCAGCCCTTCGCCACGTTTTAGTCACACATTGATCCGGCCGGCCGTCGCGGGTGCACATCCGCGGCTGGGGACTTCTGCGGCCGCGGATAAAGGGAATTTTATGGGCTCGCATCCTTTCAGAGCATTCCTCATGACCTGCACGGCGCTCGCCGGGCTGATCCCGGCCTCGAGCGCCTTTTCGCAAAGCGCCGCGGCCCAGCCGTCCGGCGAAACGCAGCTCCAGACCATTCTGGTCAAGGGCAAGCGCATCCCGGCCGGCTCGGCGGCGGACACGCCGCTCGCCACCGAGACGACGGCGGCCGAGATCGAGAAGAAGCAGATCACCAGCATCGACGAGCTCGGCAATACCACCGAGCCGGGCGTCCAGGCGGGCTTTGCCGGTGCGGGCGTGAACATCCGCGGTCTTGAAGCGGACCGCGTGCTCACCACGATCGACGGCATCCCGATCCCCTATCTCGTCAACGACGCCCGCCAGGCCGGCGCCACATCGCTCGGTTCCTCGACGCGCGCCGACGGCGGCATCGACACCTTCGACTTCTCCACGCTCTCGACCGTCGACATCATGCGCGGCGCCGATTCGAGCCGGGCCGGATCGGGTGCGCTGGGTGGCGCCATGATCCTGCGCACGCTGGAGCCGGAGGACCTGATCGCCGAGGGCGCCACCTTCGGAGGCATGGCCAAGACGACCTATGACAGCACCGACAATTCGCTCGGCGGATCGGTCGCCATCGCCAAGAAGGTCGAGAACACCTCGATCCTGTTCCAGGGCGGCTACAAGGCCGGCCACGAGCGCGACAACCAGGGGTCCGTCGGCGGAACGGGGGTCACCCGCTCCGAGGCCAACCCGGCCGATTTCGACCAGCACAACCTGCTGTTCAAGCTGCGCCAGGATTTCGGCGCCGGCCACATGATCGGCCTGACGGCGGAGCGTTTCCGCAAGGACATCGCCACCGACCTCAAGACCGAGGAGACCGCATCCCGCAACTATTCCGAACTCGACGGCGACGAGCTGAAGCAGCGCGACCGCGTATCGATCGACTACCGATACGACGCGCCGGACCTGACCGGCCCGGTCGACAAGGCGGACCTGACGATCTACTGGCAGCGGGTGGAAACCAGCTCGGCCGTCGACGGCACGCGCGTCGGTTCGCTGGCGGGCCCGTGGTACCGCTCCAACGAGATGGACGAGCAGTCTGTGGGCGTCGTCGGATCGCTGGCCAATCAGTATGATTTCGGCACGACGCGCCATGACGTGACAATCGGCGGCAATGTCTCCTTCTCGCAATACGGCCAGTACACGGCCGGCGAGGACGTCTGCGACACGGCGGCGGTTCCGCCCTCTTCGTGCTCCTTCCACCACACCAACCAGTCCGACATGCCGGATGTCGACGCCTTCCGCGTCGGGCTTTACGCCGACGACAAGATCTCGTTTGGCGACAGCGGCTTCAGCCTGACGCCCGGCATCCGCTTCGACTGGTTCGACTACCAGCCGCAGGAAACCGACGACTATCTGGCCAATAGCGGCTATGCAACCGGCGGCCTGCCGGACGATCGCAGCGACTTCCAGTTCTCGCCGAAGCTGCGCGCGGCCTACGAGATCAATCCCAAGGTCGAGCTGTTTGCCCAGTGGGCCATGGGCTTCAAGGCGCCCAATGTTTCGGAACTCTATCTCAGCTACTCGACGCCGCCGATGTACGAGGTGATCGGCAATCCCGACCTTGAATCCGAGACCAGCAACGGCTTCGAGATCGGCGCCAATCTCGGCGATGCCGAGTTCGGCGGGCGGGTGACGGCCTTCTACAACAAGTACAGGAACTTCATCGACAGCGAGACGAGCTACACCAATCCGAGCTTCCCCTGGGGGTCGACCACCTACGAGAACCTCGACCGGGTGCGGATCTTCGGTTTCGAGGCGCGGGCCCACAAGGTCTTCGACAACGGCTTCAACGTGCATGCCTCCTTCGCCTATGCCAATGGCGAGGACGAGGAAACCGGCGAACTCATCGACAGCGTGCCGCCGTTCAAGGGCATTGTCGGGGTCGGCTACCAGACCGAGACCTGGGGCACGGACCTGAGCTTCATTGGCGTTGCCGCGGTGGACGAGGATTCGACGGCCGAGTTCCAGCCGGACGGCTATGGTCTGGTCAATCTGACCGGCTGGTGGGAGCCGGAGCAGATGAAGGGTCTGCGGCTCACCGCCGGCGTCTACAACGTGTTCGACCAGGAATATTACGATGCGGTCAAATGGCGCGACATCGATCTGGCCTCGAGCGCCTCGCAGCCGAAGGACTATTATTCCGAGCCCGGCCGCACCTTCAAGGTTTCCATCACGCAGAAATTCTAGACGACTGATTTTCAACAGTAATGCGGGTGGCGCGGACAGGGCGCCACCTCTTTTCGTTTTGCCGGGGCTCGAAGCCGATCGGCGGAGACTATACGGCCTTCGAGTGGCTCAGGATGTTGATCAGGTTTCCAAAAGGGTCGCGGACATAGAAGCGCCTGACGCCCCAGGGCTCGTCGGCTGGACCATATTCGATCTTCAGTCCGGCTTTCCCGGCCCGCTGCAGGACTTCTTCGAGATTGTCGACTTCGACGGAGAGATGAGGAACGGCCGTTCCGGAACCTCCTTCGCTGGCAATGCTGACCTGCGGCCGGCCGTCTGTCGCCGGGGCTGCAAATGTAACGATCCAGCCGTGGTCCATCACGGCTTCGAGACCCAACAGGTCGCAGTAGAATGACCGGGCAGCTTCAGGGGCGGGAGCGGCAAGATTGGCGATGATGCGTTTGACGGCCATGGTTCTCTCCTTTCCTTCAAGGGCCGCATTTCACAGCCGGAAGTATCGGCAGGATCCAGGGGAACGTTGCCGTGTTCCCTGAATCCAGGCGGTGCAACATACCCGAAGCCCGTCACCGGCAGAAGCGGTAGCCGCTCTTGCGTTCGATGACGTCGAGATGCAGGTGGTCCTTGTGAGCGTCGTCGCTGCCGGGGGACAGCACCGTGGTGAAGTAGAGGCAGGCCGCGGCGTTGAGGCTGCGCTGGAAGGCGGCGGGGAATGTGCCGTCATCCTGGGCGGCGATCACCATGGGCACGCTGCCCTTGTCGAACTCGAGCCCGGCGATGTCGATCGCGTTGCCATAGGCGTGCTCGGAGATCTTGCCGGTCGCCGCACTGTTGCGGTTGCGGCAGACATAGGCCGAGGCCTGCTGGATCGCCTTCAGTTCGCCCTTGTCGGCAAGCGCGATGCGGGCGGCGGGGATGATCGTCTCGCGGGTCAGTTTCGCCAGTTGCAAGGCCGTCTCGCAGCGGAAGGTCGCTTCGGGCGCGAGCTTGATGCCGGGCAGGATTTCCCGGACGACGATGGGATTGCTCATGCCGCAGCCTTCGCCGTCGTCGATCGGGGGAGCGGTCTCGAACACGGTGCCGAGCGTCTTGAGCTCAGCCTGGCAGGCGGCGAACTGTTCTGGATCTTCCGGCGCGACACGGATGGCCGCGGGCTTTGCTGGCTGAAGGCCCGGGACGGGCGGCAGGCCGCGCGCCGGTGGCGGCGGGCCGGGCAGCCGGACTTTGGGTGCGGGCGCAGGAGCATCCTCCGGTTTCTCCGCCGGAACCACGTCTTCGGCAGGCGGAGGGCCCGGCGCGGGGACGGGGGCCGGGGCGGATTCCTCTCCTTCAGGCGGCTTTTCGGCGGGGGCCGGAACGGCGGGCTGGTCCGCGGGCGCGGACGGTTTCTCGGTCGGGACAGGTCCTGTGGGCGGCAGGGCCGCGCCGGTGAGGAGGCCGAGGCCGATCAGGATGACTGCAAGCCGCTTCGTCATTCGGCCGCCTTTCGGTTGGATGGGCACCCAAGACAACGCGCGGCGGGGCGATTGGTTGCGCGGCGCGGCCGTTTCTTGACGGCCTACGGGTTCGCTCGGCCGGAAAATGCCAGTCGCGCGGAAAATCCCGTTGCGCGCAAATGCGGCCCACGCTATGAAATCGCTCATGATCAAGTCGATGAACATCGGTAACTGGTGGTGGGCACGCTAACGCGGCCTTGACCAGTCATGTCCAACGACAAGTGACCCCAAAGCCGCCCGGAGAACCTGAGGCGGCTTTTTTGTATTCAAGGCGCCTCGATCCGGGCCTTGAAAGACGGAGAAACGGAAGCATGGCGACGATCATTCGGGACGATGGCGGAGAGACCTACGAGACGCGGGGCGGCATTACCGTCACGCGCGAGCGGCGGCCGACGCCCTATGCCGACGCGATTTCGAGCTATATCGACCGGCTCGACGAACGGCGCGGCGCAGTGTTCTCGTCCAACTACGAATATCCGGGCCGCTATACCCGCTGGGACACCGCCATCATCGATCCGCCGCTCGGGCTTTCCTGCTTCGGCCGCACGGTGTGGATCGAGGCCTATAATGAGCGTGGCGAGGTGCTTCTGTCGCTGATCGCCGACAAGCTTGCAACTGTTGCCGATCTGACGCTCGGCGCCCGCACCGCGCAGCGTCTCGACCTTGTCGTCAACGGGCCGGACCGGGTGTTTACCGAAGAGGAACGCTCGAAGATCCCGACGGTCTTCACCGTTCTGCGCGCCATCACCGATCTCTTCCATTCCGATGCGGATTCGTCGATCGGCCTGTTCGGCGCCTTCGGCTACGATCTCGCCTTCCAGTTCGACGCGATCAAGTTGTCGCTCCAGCGGCCGGAGGACCAGCGTGACATGGTGCTGTTCCTGCCGGACGAAATCCTCGTCGTCGACCATTATTCGGCCAAGGCGTGGATCGACCGCTACGACTTCGCCAAGGGCGGGCTTTCGACCAGGGACAAGTCGGGCGAGATCGCGCCGGAGCCGTTCAGGCACACCGACACGATCCCCCCGCGCGGCGACCATCGTCCGGGCGAATATGCCGAGCTGGTGGTGAAGGCCAAGGAGAGTTTTCGCCGCGGCGATCTGTTCGAAGTGGTGCCGGGGCAGAAGTTCATGGAACGCTGCGATAGCAAGCCGTCGGAGATTTCCAAGCGGCTGAAGGAAATCAATCCGTCGCCCTATTCCTTCTTCATCAATCTCGGCCATCAGGAATATCTGGTCGGCGCCTCGCCGGAAATGTTCGTGCGCGTCTCCGGCCGGCGCATCGAGACCTGCCCGATCTCGGGCACGATCAAGCGCGGCGACGATCCGATCGCCGATAGCGAGCAGATCCTCAAGCTGTTGAATTCCAAGAAGGACGAGAGCGAGCTCACCATGTGCTCGGACGTCGACCGCAACGACAAGAGCCGCGTTTGCGAACCGGGCTCCGTCAAGGTCATCGGCCGCCGGCAGATCGAGATGTATTCGCGCCTGATCCACACCGTCGACCATATCGAGGGGCGGCTGCGCGACGGCATGGACGCCTTCGACGGTTTCCTCAGCCATGCCTGGGCCGTTACCGTCACCGGTGCGCCGAAGCTTTGGGCCATGCGTTTCATCGAGGCGCATGAGAAGAGCCCGCGTGCCTGGTATGGCGGAGCGATCGGCATGGTCGGCTTTAACGGCGACATGAATACCGGCCTGACGCTACGCACCGTGCGCATTAAGGACGGCATTGCCGAGGTGCGGGCCGGGGCGACGCTCTTGAACGACTCGATCCCGGATGAGGAAGAGGCCGAAACGGAACTCAAGGCTTCGGCGATGATCGCGGCGATCCGCGACGCCAAGACCGGCAATGACGGCAAGACCAAGCGCGGCGTCGCCAAGGTCGGGCAGGGGGTCAAGATCCTGCTGGTCGACCACGAGGACAGCTTCGTCCACACGCTCGCCAATTATTTCCGCCAGACCGGCGCCGAGGTTTCGACCGTGCGCACGCCGGTGCCGGAAGAGGTATTCGACCGGATGGATCCGGACCTCGTCGTGCTGTCGCCCGGTCCCGGCAGCCCGAAGGATTTCGACTGCAAGGCGACGATCAAGAAGGCGCGCGCCCGCAATCTGCCGATCTTCGGCGTCTGCCTCGGGCTGCAGGCGCTCGCCGAAGCCTATGGCGGGGAACTGCGCCAGTTGGCGGTGCCGATGCACGGCAAGCCGTCGCGCATCCGCGTGCTGGAACCCGGCCTCGTCTTCTCCGGCCTCGGCAAGGAAGTGACCGTCGGCCGCTATCACTCGATCTTCGCCGACCCGACCACGCTCGACCGCGACTTCATGATCACGGCCGAAAGCGAGGACGGCACGATCATGGGCATCGAGCACACCAAGGAACCGGTGGCCGCTGTGCAGTTCCACCCGGAATCGATCATGACGCTCGGCCACGATGCCGGCATGCGCATGATCGAGAACGTCGTGGCGCATCTGGCAAGAAGGGTGAAGGTGAAGGCGGCGTAGGGCTGCGGGATCCGGGAAGTCCGCCCTCCGCGGGTTTCAGACCGGCTGGAAATGTTTGGCAGAGATGTCAGTCGCGGGGTTCGAACTGGCTTGGGCGGGCGGTATCGGTCCCTCTTCTCCCCAGCGGGGAGAAGGTGGCGCGTAGCGCCGGATGAGGGGGGCGAAGCCAATTGATGGCGGCGCACTTGGCCCCCTCATCGCCTCGCATGCGCTCGGCACTTCTCCCCGCTGGGGAGAAGAGGGTTTTCAATCGGCGCCGTCATTGCATGGAAACGCCTTGCGGCTTGACTGCTAGTCGTACCCGGCCAGCCTCTTTCCAATCCAACTGAACCGGTCGCCGAGCAGGCGTACCACCATGTGGAGCAGCTTGGCGTCGAGGCCGATGCGCCACATGAGCTTTCTTCCGTGGGTGGCGCGCCAGACGGTTTCGGCGACGCGTTCCGGGGTGATCTTGACGCCGAGCTTCTCGATCGAGCGAGCCTTGACCTTGGCGTCGGTGACCATCGGCGTTGCGACATAGGCCACCGTGATGGCGCTCACCGTGATGTCGTGCTCGGCGAATTCGATGCTGAGCGCCTCGGTGAGACTGCGGACGAAGGCCTTGGAGGCGGCGTAGACGGCAAGCTCGGGCACGCCGTATTCGGCCGAGGCCGAGCTCATGCTGATCAGGTGGGCGTCGGGCGTTCTCTTCAGCGCCGGGAAGGTGGCGCCGACCATGTTCAGAATGCCGTCGATATTGACCCGGTTGAGCAGGGCGTGGTCCTCGGGCGCGATGTCGACATAGGCGCCCATGCGCAGGATGCCGGCCGAAAGGAAGGCGACGTCGAGCTGACCGAGCGTCTGTTCGGTGAAGGCCTCGACCATGCGGATCGCCGCCTGGCGATCGGTGACGTCGCCGACGATCGGCACGATAGTGCCGGCCGGTGCCGTGGCGGCGAGGCGCTCCAGGCTCGCGGCGTCGATGTCGGCTGCGCCGACCAGCCAGCCGCGCGACGAAAAGAGCAGGGCGGTCTTCAGACCGATGCCGGAGCCGGCGCCGGTGATGAGGATGGATTTTTGTCGCATTGGCGGCTCCCTATCCGGCGTTCAGATTGCTGTCGGCCGTCGGCCGCGCGGGGATGTAACCATCCAGCCAGACCAGGATCGCCTCCGCCGCGTCCCGCCAGCGGTGTTCGACGGTGAGCGTGTGCGAGGTTTCCGGGATCAGGTGGGCTTCGGTTTTCAGCGCCCGCGCGGTGGCGCGGACGGTGGCTGGCGGGAAAAGCGCGTCGCGCTCGGCGCCGAGCACGAAGCGCGGGACGTGATCGGGAAGGCGGCGGGTGACGCGCTGAAAGAGCATGCCGAGGAAGGCGAGATAGGATTCCGATCCGAGATGGTGGAGCAAGTGGTCCATGTCGCGCGCAGAGGGCTCCCGCGAAAACAGCAGGCGGCGGGCGAGATCGCGGTCGGCGACGATCGGCTTCAGGTCGAAGGCGAGCGTGCAGGCGATGAGCTTGGCCGGGCTTTCGCGGATGACACTCCACAGCGCCAACCATGCGCCCCAAGGCGGGACGGAGGCGAGGAGGGCAAGGCCGCGCACCGGATGACGCACGGCATAGTGCTGGGCGATCAGCCCGCCCATCGAATGGCCGATGATGACGGGGTTCGTCAGCGTGGCGGCGACCGCCGCGACGTCGTCGACATAGCCGTTGATCGTCGCCAGCCGCAGCCGGCCTTCGCTGTCGCCGTGCCCGCGCAGGTTCAGCGCCACGACGTCGAAGCCGGCGGCGGCGAAGAAGGGCATGAAATGCTCTTCCCAATACCAGCTCGAGGACCAGGCCCCATGGACGAAGAGAAGTTCGCCGCGCTTCTTCCCTTCGGCCTCCATGCGGCGGAAACCGAGGCGGCCGGCGGGACCGGCTATGGTCCCGGTGGTCAGGCGGCTCATTCGGCAGCCGCAAGCCGCGGCGTGACCAGACCCAGCCGCGCCGGCACCGGGGCCGAGCGGGCAAGATCGGCTTTCAGCCGCTTGCGGAAGGCCATGTCGTTGACGGTGACGGTGTGACGCGGCGAGTTCACCTGGTCGACATCCGGATGGGCCAGCTCGTGGTCGATCAGTTGCGGCAGAGGCGCACTTGGCCGCCACAGGCCGGCGAGGTGGCGGGCCGCAAGCTTGGCCTGCAGTTCGGCGCCGGGCCAGATGCAGCCGAGCGGCTGGAACAGGCCGATGAAATAGAGGTTCTTCAGCTTTTCCGGCAGCATTTTCTGGTAGAGCCGCACCGGCGCCTTCGACAGATCGATCACGGCCTTGTCGAGGAAGGGGTGGGTGATCTGGTAGCCGGTGCAGGCGACGATGACGTCGAATTCCTCCGACGTGCCGTCGACGAAATGCACGCGCTTGCCGTCGAGGCGCTGAATGTCCCGCCTAGGCTCCACCTTGCCGTGGCGGATGGCGAGATAGAGATCGGAATTGAGCGTCGGATGGGTCGCCATAATGCGGTGATCGGGATCCGGCAGGCCGATGTCGCGGTTCTTGCCCTGCAGCAGGTTGAGCAGGAATTCGAGCCCCATCAGTTGCAGGCGCTTGGGCAGCCAGGTGAAGCGGTAGAACAGCTTGTCGACCGGCTGGCCGAGCATGAATTTGGGGATGAGGTAGTAGCCGCGGCGCCAGCTGATCGCGGTCCTGGCCGAGACGCGCGAGGTCTCCACCGCCACGTCGCAGGCCGAATTGCCGCCGCCGATGACCAGGACCCGCTGGCCGGCGAAGGAGGCGGCGCGCTTGTATTCGTGCGAATGCATCATCTTGCCGGCGAAGGTGCCGGGATAGTCGGGCATGCGCGGCGTATGGTGATGGCCGTTGCAGACGCACAGCGCGTCGAAGACTTCGGTTGTGACCGCCTCTTCGCCGGAGCGGCGCCAGCTGACCGACCAGCGGTCGCCGGGCGCCGGCTCGCACTTGACGACTTCGGTCTCGAACCGCACGCGCTGGTCGACGCCGAAAGTGTGCGCATAGTCCTCGAAGTATTTCGCCAGAACGCGGTGCGAGGGGTAGTCGGCGACATTGTCCGGCAGCGGAAAATCCTCGTAGGACGAGGTGTATTTGGAGCTGATGATGTGGGTGGTCTCGAAGACGCTCGAATGGCCGGTCGGATCGTCGAACCGCCAGTTGCCGCCGACGCCCTGGCAGCGGTCGAAGCCGACGACCTCGAAATCGAGATCGGTGAAATTCTTGATGGCCGCAATGCCGGCCGGGCCGGCGCCGATGACGGCGACGCGTTTCGATGACATGGGTTTCCTCCTCCCAAAGTGTTCCCTGGAACTGACGTTCGATAAAATTGACGCCTGTGTCAATTATTAAATGACGCAGGCGTCATCTTTTGATTGCGGCGCTGTCGCGCGCCGCGCTCCCCTTCACGCCTGGCCGGGTTTGTGGGAAAAGTCCGGGGTGAGCGAATCGAAGCGTGACCAGAACAAGAAGGCGAACCGCGATGCCCTGCTGGCATCGGCGAGGGCCGTGCTGTCGCAGCTCGGCTATGGCGCCGCCACCGTCAGAGACATCGTGCGGGGCAGCGGTCTGGCTCCGGGTTCCTTCTACAATTATTTCCACGACAAGGAGGCGGTGTTCGAGGCGCTGGTCGCCGAGATCATGCAGCCGCTGGCCGAGAACCTGCGCCGCAGCCGGCGCGAGGCCGAGACGGTCGAAGCCTTCCTGCGCGCGCCCTTTGCGCTGGCAGCCGAGGTGGCGCTCAAGGATCCGGACAATGCGCTGCTGATCGCGCGCAACCAGACGATCTTCCGGCGGATCTTCTACCTTGCCGACAGCAAGACCGACATCCAGAAGGACCTGGAGAAAGACCTGCTCGACTGGGCGGCGCTCGGCCGCATTCGGCCGCACGATGCCGCGCTGATGGCCGAGACGATGATTGCGCTCGGCGTCGATCTCGTGGTGCAGGTTTCGCAGGCGCCGGAGACGGCGGAAGTCCGCATCTCCTTCCTCGTTTCGCTGTTCCGCAACGCCCTGGAGCCCGGCGAGGGGCGCTAGAACGGCCCTTCTGGTTCCTCTTTGCGTACCGCGGGCGTCATGGCCTTTGACAAGAGGATCGACTTCGACCATACCGGGGCCAACGACCGTCCGCGCATCGAACGCGGGCGGTTTTGCGTTTTCTACGGGCGAATTTCTGCAATTCGTTCGCATCTGCAAGGGCAAGAAAAGTGATGACGGAACAGGGCAACGGCATCGTCGCGCGCCTCGCCTTCTGGGGCATTCCGCTGGCCTTCGGGGTCATGGGCCTGAAACTCGTCGCCTGGTGGGTGACGGGCTCGGTGGCGCTCCTGTCCGACGGGCTGGAATCGACGGTCAACGTGGTCGCCGCCTTCGTCGCCTATTTCGTCATCCGCTATGCGCAGAAGCCGGCCGATGACGACCACCCCTATGGCCACCACAAAGCGGAATATCTGTCCGCCGTTCTGGAAGGCGTGCTGATCGTCGTCGCGGCCCTGCTGATCATCCGCGAGGCGGTGGGCGCGCTCTCCGACCCGCAGGTGCTCGAGGCGCCGGTGCTGGGCCTTGCGATCAACGGCCTTGCGGGCATCATCAACCTCATTTGGGCGCGCGCCCTGATCCGCATCGGCAAGACGCACCGCTCCCCGGCGCTTTCGGCCGACGGCCACCACATCATGTCGGACGTGGTCACATCTGCTGGCGTCTTCGTCGGGCTGGTTCTGGTGGTCGCCACCGGTTATGCGATCCTCGATCCGGTTCTCGCCATCCTCGTCGCCATCAACATCATCTACCAGGGCTGGAAGGTCATCTCGCATTCGGTCGCCGGCCTGATGGACAAGGCGGTCGAGCCGGAGGAAGAGGCGGCGATCAAGTCGGCGATCGCCGAAAATTCGGCCGGCTCTCTCGACGTGCACTATCTGCGCACGCGCCGCGGCGGTGCCGTCACCTTCGTCGCCTTCGACCTCGTCGTGCCCGGCGACATGCCGGTGCGCGAGGCGCACCAGATCTGCGACCGGCTGGAGGCCGCCGTCAAGGCCGTGCTTCCGGGCGGACGCGTGACCATCCATGTGGAACCCGAGAGCGAGGCGGCGCATGGCGTCAGGGTCGGTGTCGGGGCAAGAGCCAAGGAGCAGAAATCATGAGCAAGACCGATGTCAGCGGGCTCTCGCAGCTCGGCCAGAGTGTCGAAGCGCCGACCAGCCCGGAGAGCGCCGTGCTGGAGCGCGTGCCGAACGGCAATGCCGGCACCGACTATGTCGTGCGCTTCACCGCGCCGGAATTCACCTCGCTCTGCCCGATGACCGGGCAGCCGGATTTCGCCCACATCGTCATCGACTATATTCCGGGCGATTTTCTCGTCGAGTCCAAGTCGCTGAAACTGTTCCTGTTTTCCTTCCGCAATCATGGCGCCTTCCACGAGGATTGCTCGATCTACATCGCCAAGCGGCTGGTCGAGCTGCTCGATCCGAAATGGCTGAGAATCGGCGCCTACTGGTATCCGCGCGGCGGCATTCCGATCGACGTCTTCTGGCAGACCGGCGCGCCGCCGGAGGGTGTCTGGCTGCCCGAACAGGGCGTCGCCACCTATCGGGGCCGCGGCTGACCGAGGCCCCCGGGGACGATTCCTCAGGGATAACTGAGCGGGGCCGCTGCGTTAACGGATCGCAAACCTTACCGCGAAGCGCGCCGTTAAGGCGGATGTGCCATTTGTTGAGCATATGAACAGAGGCTCACATATCATGGCGATTCCCGGACTCCGTCGCGCGGCCGATATTTCCATCCTGAAGGTCGTCGCGGTCGCCATACTGGGCCTGGTGGTCCTGGCGACGGGAACCTTCGCCTTCCTCGTATGGTCGACCTGGAAGATCGACGCCGTATCGACCGCGCGTCAGACGCAGATGGCGCGCCACGTGATCGGCCGCTTCCGCTACCAGCTCGCCCATGACCAGGAAAGCGCCACGGTCTGGGACGACGCGGTGGTCAATGCCCGCGGCCACGGGACACCCGAAAGCCTGGAGTGGATCGACGCCAATCTCGGCGCGTGGATGCACAGCTATTTCGGCCACGACGCGGCCTATGTCGTCTCTCCGGACGGCAAGCCCGTCTATGCCTTCGCAGACGGCGAAACCAAGGACACGAACAGCTACGCCTCGATCGAGACGACCACGGCGCCGATGCTGGGGCGATTGAACGCGGCGCTGCGCAAGGGCGAGCCGATCGGCATAGAGGAGGGGATCGACAGCCCCGGCGTCACCGATTTCCGCTTCCTCAACGGCCGGCCCGCGGTCGTCAGCCTCAAGCCGATCGTCAGCGACAGCGGCGAGATCGAACAGGTCCCGGGCGAGGAATTCGTCCATATCGCCATTCGCTATCTCGACGGCCCGTTCCTCAAGGAACTCGAGACCAAGTATGATTTCGCCAACATGCATTTCTCGCTGTCGGACGAGGCGGCGATCCACAAGACCAGCCTGCCGCTGGTGACGAACAGCGGCGGCATCATCGGCTATGTCGTCTGGCAGCCGTACCGGCCGGGCCTGGCCTTCCTGCAGTCGATCGCCCCGGCTCTGGTCATCATCCTTCTCTGCCTGGTTACCGTCGTCGGCATCTTCATCGGCATGCTCTACCGCCGCGCCATGGCCAATCGCGAGCAAGAGGAGCGCATCCGCTACCTCGCCAGCCATGATTCGCTGACCGGCCTGCTCAACCGTGCCGCCTTCGAGGCGCGGCTGGACGCGGCGCTGTCGATGGCCGACGGCAAGCCCCCGCAGGTGGCCATCCTCTATCTCGATCTCGATCGCTTCAAGCCGATCAACGACACGCTGGGCCACCCCGCCGGCGACAGCGTCATCCGCGAGGTCGGCGCGCGCATCAGCAGGCTCCTGCCGCCGAGCGCCCCGCTCTGCCGCGTCGGGGGCGACGAATTCAACATTCTGGTGCCCTATGACCAGGTCGACGCGATCGAGGCGCTCTGCGAGGCCATCGTGCACTCGGTCGGCGAGGCGATCGATATCGACGGCCAGAGCGTGTTCGTCGGCATCTCGATCGGCGTGGCGCTCTCGCCATTGCACGGGACGGAACGCGCCGAACTGACCCGCAAGGCGGACGTCGCGCTCTACAGCGCCAAGGCGAGCGGTCGCGGCTGCTATTCGATCTTCGGCCAGCATATGGACGCGCTGGTGCGCGAGCGGGCGGAGATCGAGCGCGACCTGCGCCAGGCGCTTGCCGATCCCGGCCAGTTTCAGGTGCTCTACCAGCCGAAATATTTCGCCGGGACCGGCCAGGTGGGAAGCGTCGAGGCGCTGGTGCGCTGGCAGCATCCGACCCGCGGACTGATCTCGCCCGTCTATTTCGTGCCGATCGCCGAGGAGTGCGGGCTGATCCGCGAGCTCGGACGCCTGGTGCTCGAAGTCTCCTGCCGCGCCGCCGCGCTTTGGCCGATCGACAATATCGCCGTCAACGTCTCGGCCGTGCAGCTGCGCGACAGCGCCTTTGCCATCGAGGTCATGGCCATCCTCGCCACCACCGGGCTTTCGCCGCACAAGCTGGAGCTCGAAGTGACGGAGACGGCGTGGATGGACAGTTCCGACAGCTGTGCCGCCAATATCCGCGCTCTGCGGGCCGCCGGCATCCATATCGCGCTCGACGATTTCGGCACGGGCTTCTCGACTTTCGGCCGCCTGCACGAAACCGAGGTCGACCATATCAAGATCGACAAGATGTTCATCGACGGCCTGGGCAAGGATCGTGGCGACGAGGCGATCATCCAGGCGATCGTCGAGCTGGCGCGGGCCAAGGGCCTGAAGACCACCGCCGAGGGCGTCGAGACCAAGGAGCAGAACGAATTCCTGACCCGCATCGGCTGCGACGAGCTGCAGGGCTTCCTGTTCGCCATGCCGATGACAGAGCAGGATGTTAGCGTGCTTCTGTCCGGGCGGGCCCGGATGACGCCGCGGTTGTCGGTCGTTTAGCGTTGTCCCCGATCGGTTGGACAAAGAAAATCGGCGGGTGAAGACCCGCCGATCGCATTTTTCCCGAATCGATTTGTGTCGGATCAGCCGAGCACGAGGGCCGCACCGACGACTGCGGTCACCACGCCGAGCAGGCGGGTGACGAGCGGACCCATGCGGCCGAGCGCGATGCCGAGGCCGACGCCGGCGGCATGAAGGGCAGCGGTGGCGACGAGGAAGCCAAGGCCGAACTGGATCGCGCCGGCAGCACCAAGTTCGCCGCCATGGGCATGGCCGTGGAACAGGGCGAAGAGGCCGACGACGGCGGCAGAGGCTGCTACCGGCAGGCGCGCGGCGGTTGCGACCAGAAGGCCGAGGCCGATGACCGAGGCGAGGATGGCCGGCTCGACGAACGGGATTTCAATGCCGGAGACGGCGAGCAGGAAGCCCAGCGCCATGGTGCCGACGAAGGCGGCCGGCACGGCGAAAAGGGCGCGTCCACCGATCTGCGAGGCCCAGAGACCGACGGCCACCATGGCCAGGATGTGGTCGGCGCCCGAGAGCGGATGGGAAAGACCCGCCATCAGCGAGCCATGCTCGGCCGGATCCAGATGGGCAAAGGCGGGGGCGGTGGCAGCGGCGAAAATGGCCGCGGTGATCGAAAGGCGTTTAAACATGCTTGTCCCTCTATTTGGTCGACACGGCGCCCGGAAATCAGTCGCGCCGGCCTTCGGCTATATCGCACGGCGAAGATTATCGTAAGCGCTTTGTCGCTGTCTACGGCAAAGCCGGGGACAGGGCTGTCCCCAAAGCGGCGTCGGACCTGCCGGAAACGCGGCGGTCACGGACAAAGGAAAACCCTCCGCGCACGGAGCGCGGAGGGTGATTCGCAATGCCTTTCGACCGAGACTATTTCTGCGGATGGGCGTTCAGCACTTCGGCGCAACGCGAGAAGCTCAGGCCTTCGCCATCGGTGTCGTTGGTGGCGCGGATGGCGACGATTCGGTCCGACGGGTCGGCGGTGATCTGCAGCTCGCAGAACAGCTCCTCGTAACGCGGCGGGGCGATCATCTGCGGCTGGGGTGCATAGCCTCCGCCAAGCGTGGTGGTCTTGGTCACCGTCACGCCGGGCTTGGCCTCGCGGGTCACGGTGCGCGTCGTGGTCTGCACCGGTTCCGGCGTCGAGTACTGCGGCGGGATGTAGCGGGTCTTGTCGCCGCCGCGCCAGGTGTAGAGGATGTTGCCGCTGCCCATCGGGAATTCCGAGATCGGCGGGCCGTACTGGGTGAAGAACAGCTCGGCCGGCTGGCCGATCCAGCGCGACTGGATGACGGTATTGGCTTCCTCGGTGGTGGTGCAGCCGGCAAGCAGCGCGGCGGAAAGGGCCGCGACGGCGGCAAAACGAAACTTCATGTCTGATCTTCCCCTCGAAATCAGCAGCCGGGCCTTGCGCCGCCCGTTCGGGAGAGCCAGGAACCGCAGCGAATAAAATGCGGCTCTGCCGCCCCGTGACCCCGAAGCGCACATCCCGATCGGACGATACGTTAAGAGGCCTGCATTCCCCGAGACAATAGCGCGGCGGATATGCACCCAAATTTGGTCCGGTTTTCCCCACCGGCGTTTCGTTGCGCCGCCTTCTGGCGGGCTTTGCGCTTGCTCGCGCCAAGCCCGGCCCCATATTGAGGGCAGGAGACCCGCCTGTTCGGCGGGCGAACGACAATCCGGAGCGATGGCCGTGTTTGCATTCGACAACAGTTACCAGCGTCTGCCGGAGCGGTTCTACCGCCCCGCCAGCCCGGCCGCCGCCCGTGCGCCGCGGCTGATCCGCTTCAACGAGACGCTGGCCGAAGAACTCAACCTCGATTTCGCCGGGGCGAGCGACGAACAACTGGCGGCGATCTTTTCCGGCAACAGCCTGCCCGAAGGGGCGGCGGCGATCGCCATGGCCTATGCCGGCCACCAGTTCGGCAATTTCGTGCCGCAGCTGGGCGACGGGCGGGCGATCCTGATGGGTGAGGTGGTCGACCGGGACGGCAAGCGCCGTGACATCCAGCTCAAGGGTGCAGGAGTCACACCCTTTTCGCGCAATGGCGACGGGCGTGCGGCGCTCGGGCCGGTGCTGCGCGAATATCTCGTTTCCGAAGCCATGCAGGCGTTGGGCATCCCGACCACCCGGGCGCTCGCCGCGGTGCTGACCGGCGAGGCGGTGCACCGCGAGACGAAGCTGCCCGGCGCGGTGCTGACGCGCGTGGCGTCGAGCCATATCCGCATCGGCACCTTCCAGTTCTTCGCGGTGCGCGGCGATGAGGAGGCGATCAGGGCGCTCGCCGACCACGTCATTTCCCGCCACTATCCGGAGCTGGAAGGCGTGGAACAGCCCTATCTGGCGCTCGTCAACGCGGTGGCGGCGCGCCAGGCGGATCTCGTGGCCCGCTGGCTGTCGGTCGGTTTCATCCACGGTGTGATGAACACCGACAACATGGCGGTCTCCGGCGAGACGATCGATTTCGGCCCCTGCGCCTTCCTCGACGAATATGATCCGCGCAAGGTGTTCTCCTCGATCGACCAGCGCGGGCGTTATGCCTATGCCAACCAGCCGGGGATCGCCCAGTGGAACCTGGCGCGCTTTGCCGAGACGCTGCTGCCGCTGATGGCGGCGAGCGAGGAGGAGAGCGTCGAGGCGGCCAATGCCGCGCTGGCGGAATTCGGCCGGCTGTTCCAGTCGCGCTGGCTCGACCTGTTCCGCTCCAAGCTCGGCCTCGCAGGCGAGGCGGAGGCCGACCTCGACCTCATCAACAGCCTGCTGAAGCTGATGCAGGACGGCGAGGCGGACTTCACCCGGACGTTCCGCGCGCTCGGCAAGGTCGCCGGCGGTGCGGACGATCCTGTTCTCACGGCCGAATTCGCCGATCCGATCGGCGTCGACGACTGGCTCCAGCGCTGGCGCCTTCGCCTCAAGAGCGATCCTCGGACGCCTGAAGAGCGGCAGGCGGCGATGGAAGCCATCAATCCGGCCGTCATCCCGCGCAACCACCGCGTCGAGGAAGCCATCCAGGCCGGCCTTGGCGGCGACTTCACCGTGTTCGAGCGGCTGCATGCGGCGCTGCAGAACCCCTATGCCGAGATCCCCGAATTTGCCGCCTACCAGGACAAGCCGGCGATCGAGGAACGCGTCGAGCGAACCTTCTGCGGAACGTGACGGCACCTTTGCCACAATGGCGGGGTGTCTAGCGCGGCCTGAGTTCGGCTGAAATCCGGGCGAGGTCGCGTGAGGGCGGCAGGCCGAAGAGGCGGGCATATTCCCGGCTGAACTGGTTGGGGCTCTCGTATCCGACGCCGTAGGCGACAGACGTGGCGGTGGCCTCGCCGGCGATGAGCAGGGAGCGCGCCTTCAGGAGCCTGAGGCGCTTCTGGTATTGCAGCGGGCTCAGCGCCGTGACGGCCTTGAAATGGCGGTGGAAGGCGGAAACGCTGAGCGCGGCCATGTCGGCCAATGTCTCCACCTTCAGCGGCTCGGCGAAGTTCCGGCGGATCCAGTGGATCGTCACGGCGATCCGTGCCAGCGCCGTGCCGGGGCTGGCCATGTCGCGCAGCATCCAGCCATGTGGTCCCTGCAGCACGCGGTAGAGGATCTCCCGTTCATAGGCCGGGGCGAGGGCGGCGATGTCCTCGGGACGATCCATCAGCCGCAGCATGCGAAGCCAGGCATCGAGAAGCTCTCCCGTGACCGGGGCTACCGAGAAGGCGCCATCCTGGACCCCGCCTGCGGCAGGTTTGGGCAGATCCGCCAGGAGGGTGGCGACGAGGCCGGGATCGAGCGTCAGCGCCACCGAAAGATAGGGCGCACCGGAAGCCGAGTCATGGACCGCGCCGGCGGCCGGCAGATCGACCGACATGACGAAATAGGTGGCGGGGTTGTAGTGGAAGCTGCGCTCGCCCACCGTGATCGTCTTGCCGCCCTGCAGGACGAGGTTGACCATCGGCTCGTAGACCGCCGTCAGCTCGTGTTCCGGAATGGCGCCCCGGACCATGGCGATGCGCGGAATCCCGGTTTCCGTCCGCCGGTTCTCGGCGCGCGATGCCAGTCTTCGCAGTTCCTGCAGCTGTTCTTCCATGGGTGGCGATCTTGCAGAGACTCGTTCTGATCGCAAGCCGAAAGCAGGAATAGGCAAGTTTCGAAGAGGATCGGGCGCGCGGGGCAGGGCCTCGCCGGCTAGACCTGCCCCGTCAACGCAACGGAGCCATTTCCCATGAAAATCATCATCATCACCGGCGGAAGCCGCGGCATCGGCGCCAGCACCGCCGCCCAATGCGCCAAGCGCGGCATGGGCGTCATCCTTACCTATAACAGCCAGCCGGACGCTGCCCAGACGGTGGTGCGCGACATCGCGTTCGAGGGCGGCAAGGCCGTGGCGCTGAAGCTCGACGTGACGGACAGCACGTCCTTTCCCGCCTTCCGTCAGGCAGTCAGCGCCGCTCTGCAAACCGTCTGGGGCCGCACGGACTTCGACGGCCTGGTCAACAATGCCGGCTACGGTCTGTTCAACCCGATCGCGACCGTGACGGAAGAGCAGTTCGACGGGCTGTTCAACATCCACCTCAAGGGCCCGTTCTTCCTGACGCAGGCACTGTTGCCGCTGATCCGCGACGGCGGGCAGATCGTCAACGTGACCAGCGCCACGACCCGCGTCGCAACCGCCGGCGTCGCGCCCTATGCCGCCTTCAAGGGCGGGCTGGAGGTGCTGACCCGCTACATGGCGAAGGAATTCGGCGAGCGCCGCATCCGCGCCAATGCGGTCTCGCCGGGGGCGATCCGCACCGAGCTTGGCGGCGGGATCGACGACGCCTTTGAGGCGCTGCTGACATCGCAGACGGCGCTCGGGCGGATCGGCGAACCGGACGATGTCGGGCGCGTCGTCGCCGGCCTTCTGTCGGACGAAGCGGGCTGGGTCAATGCGCAGTCGATCGAGGTCTCCGGCGGCTACATGATCTGAGCGGCGAGGGCATCGGGCGCGCGCCGATCAAGGGTGCGCGCCGTTCGACCGGAACAAATGGCGGGGGTGGCGATTGTCTCCCGGCAACCCGTGACGGAGGACCGACGATGACGACCATGACCTTGCCAGAGCTGTCGAAGAAGATGCAGAAGATCGACTTCTGCATGATGTGCACCCTTGGCTCGACGGGGGCGATCTCCACCCGGCCGATGAGCAATAATGGCGATGTGGACTATGACGGGGATACCTGGCTGTTTTCCTACAGGGATACCCGCAAGGTAAAGGACATCGCTGGCGATCCCCGGGTCACTCTTACCTTCTCCGCGCCGCCGAGCCTGCTTGGCAAACCCGGCATCTTCATCGCGCTGGAAGGAGAAGCGTCGCTGATAGACGACAAGGAGACGTTCAAGGCCCACTGGAACGACAGTCTCGACCGCTGGTTTCCTGAAGGGGTCGATACGCCCGGCCTGGTCCTGATCCAGGTGCATGCGGATCTTGCCCATTACTGGGACGGCGAGGATGCGGGCACGATCCGCCTGTAGCATTGCGTCGGTTACAGTGTTGAGGCTTTGCTTCAGCCGATGTCGCAAATCGGCATGGCGCCGCGAAATCGCCGGTGTGCGCTGGTCGTACAGCGTGGCGACGGTGTCGCATTGAGAATGTGGTGACGCGTCCGGTCGCCCTAAAATCCGTGTCAAACATCAAACAGGATTTTGAGGCTATGGCAGAGTTTCCGCAAAAGGCGAAGGTCGTCATCATCGGGCTGGGCGGCATTGTGGGCGCTTCGATCGCCCATCACCTGATCGAGCGCGGTTGGGACGACATCGTCGGCATCGACAAGTCGGGCATCCCGACCGACATCGGTTCCACCGCCCACGCCTCCGACTTCTGCTACACCACCAGCCACGATTTCCTGTCGGTCTGGACGACGCAGTATTCGATCGATTTCTACGAGAAGATGGGCCACTACGCCCGCATCGGCGGCCTGGAAGTGGCGCGCGCCGGCGACGATGCCTGGATGGAGGAGATCAAGCGCAAGCTTTCTTCCGCCAAGGCGTTCGGCACCCGCGCCCATTATGTCAGCCCCTCCGAGATCAAGGCGAAGTTCCCGCTGATCGAGGAGGACATGGTGATGGGCGGCCTGTTCGATCCGGACGCGGGCCTCGTCATCCCGCGCTCGCAGACTGTGGCCGGCAAGCTGGTCGACCAGGCGGAAAAGACCGGCAAGCTGCTGGCCTTCGCCAATACCCCGGCGCAGTCGCTGATCGTCGAGGGCGGCCGCATCAAGGGTGTCGTCACACATCGCGGCACGATCATGGCCGATCACGTCATCGTCTGCGCCGGCATCTGGGGCCGGCTGATCGCCGAGATGGTCGGCGAGGACCTGCCGGTCATGCCGATCGACCATCCGCTGACCTTCTTCGGCCCCTATAACGAGTTCGAAGGCACCGGCAAGGAAATCGGCTGGCCGCTCCTGCGCGACCAGGGCAATTCCGCCTATATGCGCGACACCGGCGACCCGAAGACGGCCGAGGGCGGCCAGATCGAATGGGGCTATTACGAAACCACCAACCCGCGCCTCTGCCATCCGCGCGAACTCCTGGAAAAACACGAGGCGCGCCTGTCGCCGTCGCAGCGCGACCTGGAGATGGAGCAGATCCTCGAGCCGCTCGAACGCGCCATGGAGCTCACCCCGATCCTCGGCGAACTCGGCTACAACGAGGGCCACAGCTTCAACGGCCTGTTGCAGGTGACCTCCGACGGCGGTCCGTCCTGCGGCGAGAGCCAGAAGGTGCGCGGGCTTTGGTACTGCGTCGCCATCTGGGTCAAGGACGGCCCGGGCTATGGCAAGCTGATCGCCGACTGGATGACCGACGGCCGCACCGAGATCGACCACAACCGCATCGATTATTCGCGCTTCTATCCGCACCAGCTGGAAGAGAAGTTCATCGAGGGCCGTTCCTTCGAGGCGGCGCAGAAAGTCTATTTCCCCGCCGTGCATCCGCGCGAGCCCTATGGCAATGGCCGCAATGTTCGCCACTCGCCGTTCTACGAGCGCGAGAAGGAAATGGGCGGCTATTTCATGGAACTGGGCGGCTGGGAGCGCGCCCATGGCTATGCCGCCAACGAGCACCTGCTGGAGAAGTATGGCGACCGCGTGCCGGTGCGCGCCAATGAATGGGACAACCGCCATTTCTGGCGCGTGTCGAATGCCGAGCATCTGGCGATGAGCGAGGATTGCGGCATCGTCAACCTCAGCCACTTCGCCATGTACGACATCGAGGGGCCGGACCATGTGGCGCTCTTGGAATGGCTGTGTGCCGCCAAGATCGGCGGCGACGGCAATATCGGCAAGGGCATCTACACCCACTTCCTCGACGACGAGGGCATGGTGCGCGCCGACTTCACCGTCATCCGCATGGCCGACCGCTGCCGGCTGATCGACGGAGCCGACGCCGGCCCGCGCGACTTCCACTACATGAAGCGCGTCGCCCAGGATAAGGGTTTCGACGTCACCATCACCGACGTCACGGAGAAATACGTCACGATCGGTATCTGGGGCCCGAACGCCCGCGACACGCTGAAGAAGGTCGTCGCCGACCCGGCCGGGCTCGATCCGGAGAACTTTGCCTTCGCCGCCATCAAGCCGATCGAGATATCAGGCAAACCGGTCACCGCCTTCCGCATTTCCTATGTCGGCGAGCAGGGCTGGGAACTGCACATGAAATACGACGATGCGCTGGCCGTCTGGGACGCGTTGCGCGCCACCGGCGTCATGGCATTCGGCGTCGAGACCTATGCCAATTCGCGCCGCATGGAAAAGAGCCTGCGCCTGCAGAACGCCGATCTGCTCACCCAGTACAACCTGATCGAAGCGGACCTCGCCCGCCCGAAGGTCAAGGAAGCCGATTTCCGTGGCAAGGCCAAGCACCTGGAATACAAGGCTAGGCCCCACCAGCCGGCCATGCTCTGCACGCTGGTCATGACCGACAATGTCGACGCCAAGGGCGTCGCCCGTTATCCGGTCGGCACGCTGCCGGTCATGGATCCGGAAACCGGCGAGACCCTGGTCGACAGCCTCGGCCGCCGTTCCTACACCACCTCGATCGCCTTCGGCCCGACCATCGGCAAGAACATCGCGCTGGCGTATCTGCCTTGGGATTATTGCCAGGTGGGCCGACAGCTCAACGTCGAGTATTTTGCCGAGACCTATCCAGTCGAGGTCGTCGCCGTGGGGTACAAGCCGCTGTATGATCCGGAGAATTTGAAGCCGCGGAGCTGATCAGCCGTCTGATCCCTGCAAGAATTGGAACCCGTCGGTCGAAAGGCCGGCGGGTTTTTTGTTGTGCCATCCAGTAGCGTGTGACGGCTTGGTGTTTCTTCGGCGAACTGGACTTTCTAATTTTGGCTGTGTTTACTTCTCCTGCGAGAAGGAGACGTGCAATGGGGCTGCTGTCCTCACTTTTTGGTTCACCGAAGAAGCTGAAACGACAGAACTTCGTCGTCTGGAAAGTTGGTTCCTTCCCGATGGAGGTTGTGGGAGAGAGCAACTATCAGGACGCCTTGAAGCGGATTTGCGGAGGCTTCAGCCGCCAAGGTCACGACAAAGTGGTTGAGGCGCGCCTAGAGTTGGAGCCTACCAATCCGCACGACGACAACGCCGTTCGGATCACCATCTCCGGTCTGACAGTGGGATACTTGCCACGCGCTCAAGCCGAAAGGGTAGCCTCATTCATGCGCTCGAACGGATTCAATCTTCTGGTTTGCGATGCGCTGATCAATGGGGGCTGGAGAACCAATCAGCACGATAGCGGATTTTTTGGTGTTCGACTGGGTGTCCCCAATAGAGGAGCAATTGAGGTCCGGCAGCGTTGATGCCCGGCAATAGTAGATTCGTATCTGCGCCTACCACGCCCTATCGTCGGTCTTGAATATGCGTTATTGTATTCCGTAGGATACTTTTATGGATATCCGCAGACATCCGATGTTCGATCGCTGGATGCGATCCCTTCGAGACGGGCGTGCGGTCTCGAAGATCCTGCTGAGGATCGAGCGGATTGCCGATGGCAACTTCGGCGATCACAAGAGTGTCGGGGGCGGTGTGCATGAACTGCGGATAGATCATGGTCCTGGCTACAGGGTCTATTATGTACAGCGCGGTTCACTAGTGGTGATCCTCCTGTGCGGCGGTGACAAGGGTAGCCAAGCACGAGACATCGAAACTGCGAAGAGGCTGACAACGGAATTGAAGGATTGGCCCAATGACCTCCATTAGGGACATGCCCCGCTTCGATGCGGCCGACTATCTCGCCACGCCGGAAGCCCGCGCCGACTACATGGCCGCAGCACTGGAGGAGGGGGATGCCTCCGAAATCCGCCGGGCGCTCAACACCGTTGCGCGTTCGCTCGGCATGACGGCGATAGCCGAAGAGGCAGGACTTGGGCGTGAGAGCCTCTACAAGGCGCTCGGAGAGAACGGCAATCCGGAATTCGCCACCGTGCTCAAGCTGATGAAAGCTATGGGGCTGAAACTCTCGGCGCTGCCGATCGACAAGGAATAGGGACGGGGCGCGCAGATCCTCGGGACAGGCCCGAGGGTGGACTACCTTTTGCGGCACCTCATGCGGAGACTCGTGGCTTGGCCATCGAGGTCTATGGGCCAACGCGGCGTAACGGCAGCCCCGCCTGCGTCCCCTTACCTTCGCGCAGCGGCCAGCTTGAGGAAGCCGAGCATCAGGGCGCCGGCGATCAGGCCCCAGAAGGCGCCGGAAATGCCGGCGAAGGAGACGCCTGACGCCGTAATGAGGAAGGTGACGGCGGCCGCTTCGCGGGTCTCGGGTTCCTTGAAGGCGGCGACTGCAGAACCGGAAAAGGCGCCGATTAGGGCGAGGCCGGCGACCGCCTGGATGAGGATCGGCGGCGCGAGCGAGACGAAGGCGGTGACGGCGCCGGCGAGAAGGCCGAGCACGATGTAACCGACGCCGCCGATGATCGCCGCCCAGTAGCGCCTCTTCGGATCGGGATGGGCGTCCTCGCCCGCACACATCGCCGCGGTGATCGCCGCCAGGTTGACGGCATGGCCGCCGAAGGGTGCGGAAAACAGCGAAAACAGCCCGGTCACGGCAAACAGCGGTCCGGGATTGGGATTGTAATGGTTGACCTTCAGCACTGCGATGCCGGGAATGTTCTGCGAGGCCATGGTGACGATGAACAGCGGCAGCGCGATCGACACCAGTGCCGGCAGGGTAAAGACCGGGGCGACCAGTTCCATCGGCGGCGCGAGCGACTGCGCCCAGGTCGCCATCGCGCCCTCCGGCAAGTCCACGCCGAACACCATCACGATGACGAAGGCGGCGAGCGCCGCCGGCACCGCATAGAGCCGCTTGAAGGCCAGCACCGCCGCCCAGGCGACGAGGATCGGCAGGCCGAGCAGCGGATCGAAGGCGATTGCCTTGAACGGGGCAAAGCACAGGCCGAGAATGACGCCCGACAACATGGCGTTGGCGAGCGGCGCCGGGATCGCCGCAACCGCCCGACCGAGTGGCCGGAACAGCCCGGCAATCACGATCAGCACCCCACAGACGAGGAAGGCGCCGACGGCGGCGGCAAAGCCGCCCTCGACCGTGCCGGCGGTAGCCAGCAGTGCTGCCCCCGGCGTCGACCAGGCGATCGACACCGGCAGCTTCGTCCACGCGCTCAAGACGATCGCGCAGAGCCCCATCGACACGGACAGCGCCATCAGGCCAGACGCCGCCTCGTAGTCGGTCGCGCCGACACCTTTGAGCCCCTGCAATACGACGGCAAAGGAGCTGGCGAAACCGACGAAGGCGGTCAGGCAGCCCATGAAAAAGCTTTGAAAGGAAAGGTCTTTGAACATGGCGGGACTCGGCAATGAATGAAGCGAAGGCCTCAACCAACACCAATGAACGGCCGTTTGGCAAGGCCGCCCGGGCCCGGTCGGGTACGCTGCGCGGCTAGGCCGGCTGCCTCTCGCCTCTCGACTTCCGCAGCCCGGCAATCATCAACCCGTAGATGCACCCGGCAATCAGGACGAAGGCGCCGACTGATAAGGTTCGACCCTGTCGCCGAGCAGGAGCGCCGACAGGACCATGGTCAATGCCGGCCAGGGCGTCGTGATCGAGCTTGCGAGCGACACGTCGATATGGCGGATGGCATAGAACCAGACGATCAGTTCGAGATGGTAGACGAAGCCCATCGCTAGGCCGAAGAGGAGAAAGTCGCCGCGCAGAAGGCCGAGGGCAAACTGCTGCGGCTCGGTGATGGCCAACACGCCGCCGAGAAAAAGCGTCGAAACGGCAACCCGCAGCAGCGTCACCTCGGCCGGGGTCACCGGGGTGCGGCCCAGTTCTTCGCGGATGATCACATGCGCGACGCTCCACAGGAAGGGGACGCCAAGCGCCAGCAGGAACCACGGGGAGAAACCGTCGATCCGCCAACTGCCGCCGGTCCCCAGATAGTAGAGCGCGATGATCAGGACGGCGGTGAGCAACAGCTCGATCCTGGACTTCCTCCGGTTGAGGAAAAGGCTTTCCCACAGGATGGCGAAGACGGGATAGGCCTGCATGGCGATTGCCGCGCTGACGGCCCCCGCCTTTTCGATCCCGAACACGTAAAGGAAGGTCGAAAGGCCGAACATGGCCCCCGTCGCCACCACCACGGCCAGCGCCCGCCGCCGGGATGCTGCCCCGCCCTGCACCGCGAGCAGCTTCGACGTGCCGCTTCGCCGCTCATGCACGACGAGGGGAATGGCAAAGACGGTCTGCCAGACGGAAAGCCAGAAGGCGAAACCGAGGGCACCGAACGCCGCCGGCCGACTGTTGGACAAGACCGGCATGATGCCGAGAATACCGAGGCAGACGATGGCAAGGCCTATGCCGGTGCCGGTCCTGGGTGCGGACATGCGGGTGAAGCTTTCGAGACGGGACATCGATGAGGGCGAGGCTATCCGGGCGCGAAACGGCGACAAGGGAAGAATTGTTACGGTGACAAGATCACGGTGCCGGCGAGGTGTTGGAAGGGCCTTTGCCGCAAACGCAGACCCCGTCGACCGTTGCCCTGGGGCGTGCTTCGATCAGTTGTCCGGTGCGGCCAGCCGGAAGCTCATCACCGCGTCCTGCACGTGCTTCTGACCCTTCTTGTCGCCGAGGAAGTGGTAACCGACGATGGTATAGCCGCGCTTCTTGTAGACGAGATAGGCGGCAATGCTCTGCACCGTCGCGCCGCTGACCTCCCCCTGGTACTGGCGCATCACCACCGGGACCTTGGGCAGGCCGACGCCCGGATGCTCGCCGGCGGGCTTGGCCAGTCGCTCGTTCATGAAGAAGATCTTGTCGGCGAGGTTTTCCTCCCAGGCATCGGCAAAATCCTTGGCCTTGGTGCTCTGATCGAGATCCAGCGCCCAGACGATCACGCCCTCCACCCGGTCGGGATGACGCATGTCGAGGGAATAGGGTTCGGAGGCGTCGATCTGGCTCGACCAGATGCGCGGTACGGCGATCCAGAAGCCGCGGTCGGAATTGCGCCGCCAGACGATGGTGTCCTCGTTGTCGGCGGGGGTCGGCTTGCCGGCGGGTTCCTCCGCCTCGCTCGCGGGTGGCGGCGGCGCCTGAAGCTTTTCCTCGTCGGCTTCCGGCTCGGCCGGCGTCGGCTCGCCGATCCACAGTGTCGCGGAGCAGTTCTCGAACACCTTCATGTACTCTTCGAAGACACCGTCCGGGGCTGAATAGGACATCAGCAGGAACAGGCGCGGCGCAGTGACGACCATCTGGATATGGTTGAAGGTTCGAAGCTTGCCGGCGGTGTCGGTGGTCTTGTAGCTGGCGATGACGAAGGGCGCCTGCTGGCCGGCGATCGGCGCTTCGCCTTCCTTGAGGATGCGGCCGTCGCGGATGTCGAGCAATTGCGCCTTGAGCACGGCGAGCTGGGCCTTGGCCGTCTTTTCGCTGGTCTTGGCCCGGTCGATCACCTGGACGATGATGGTCGCGTCGCGGGCGGGGCCGCTCAGCCCGGAAAACACCCGGTCGGTGTTTTCAGCCTGCTGGAAATCCCAGTCCGAGGGGAATTCGCAGGAGAACCCCGAATTGTCCTTGTAGGTCCTGAACACGGTGTCCTGCGCGCTCGCCGGAAGCGCGGATCCAAGCAGCACCAGACAGCCGAGCAGAATTAGGCGCCCGACCACAGCCTTGGCAAAATTCCCCATCGTCTCCGCCCCCCATTTCCTTCTCGACCATATTAGCCCGTTCGACTGAGTCAAACGTCCCGGGGCTAGACCTTCGTCGGCCCGGGGGCGAAAACCGGCCAGGGCTTGACGATCGTCAGGAAGGGGCGCGAAAAATATGATGGAGGGGCGTTGAGATGTGTTCTGCGACGCCCGCGCGGGTCGGAAGCATTCCGCCAAAAGCAAAGCCCCCGCCGGCTTTCACCGGCAGGGGCTTTTTCAATTCGGTCGACAGTCGAGGCTCAGAGTTCCGACTGCTTCTCGGCGATCTTGCCGACGAGGCCGTATTCCTTGGCTTCTTCGGCCGAGAGCCAGTAGTCGCGGTCGATGTCCTTGGCGACCTTTTCTTCCGACTGGCCGGTGGCCTTGGCGAAGATCTTGATCAGGCGCTTGTTCATCTTGATGATTTCATTGGCCTGAATCTCGATGTCGGAGGCCATGCCGCGGGTGCCGCCCGAGGGTTGGTGCAGCAGGAAACGGGTGTTGGGCAGGCAGATGCGCCGTTCCTTCGGAACCGATACGTAGATCAGCGCGCCGGCCGAGGCGACCCAGCCCGTGCCGATGATGATGACCTTCGGCTTGATGAACTTGATCATGTCGTGGATCGAGTCACCCGATTCCACGTGACCGCCCGGCGAGTTCACGTAGACGCGGATGTCGTCGTCGGAGGCGGCGGCAAGTGCCACCAGTTGGGTGCAGACCTTCTGCGCCAGTTCCTGGGTGATCCCGCCATAGATGAAGATCGAACGCGACTTGAAGAGGTTCGCTTCCGTTTCCTTGCCGAGCGGCAGTTCCTTGCTCTTGTCGTCTTCGTCTTCATTCATCGGATAGTCTCCACTTGGATTCGGTCACCCGCACATAGTGCGACTCATGTCGTAAAACAATGCGGGAAAAAGGGGAAGCACGGAACCGGTGAACAGCGCGTTAGCGCGGCCGGCCGGGGCAGGGCGGCCGTTGCCTGCGCATACGCGGCGTTAACGCCACCGCCCTATAGTGTCCCGCCACAGGGGCGGCCATGACGACACGGATCAGACTTGCGGAAATCATCGAGGCGTTGAGCGTGGCGCTCGACATGACCGAGGGCCAGCCGCCCGGTCATTGCATCCGCTGCTGCTGGATCGGCACGGCGATCGGCCGCGAACTCGGCTTTTCCGACGAGGCGCTGCACGATCTCTACTACACCCTGCTGCTCAAGGATCTCGGCTGCTCCAGCAATGCCGCCCGCATCTGCGAGCTCTATCTGGCCGACGACCTGACCTTCAAGCAGGACTTCAAGATCGTCGACGGCTCGCTGCCGCAGATCCTCAGGTTCGTGCTCTCGCATACCGGCATGCAGGCGGGCCTTGCCGAACGCTTTCGCAGCCTGATGAACATCGTCAGGAACGGCGGCGCGATTGCCACCGACCTCATCCAGACCCGCTGCCAGCGCGGCGCCGAAATCGCCCGGCAGATGCGCTTCTCCGAGGCCGTGGCGCGCGGCATTCTCGACCTCGACGAGCACTGGGACGGCGGCGGCCAGCCGTGCGGGCTGAAAGGTACGGACATTTCGCCCTTCGCCCGGATCGCGCTGCATGCCCAGGTCATTGACGTGTTCCAGGTCAGCGCCGGCCCGGAGGCGGCGGTCGCCGAAGTGCAAAAGCGCGCCGGCGGATGGTTCGATCCCGACATGGTCGAAGCCTTCACCCGCATCGCTGCCGAAGAAGATTTCTGGGCGACGCTGAATTCCGCCGACATCGAGCGGCTGGTGCTGCAGGGCGAGCCCGGGCGGCAGGTCATCTATGCCGACGAAGACTATCTCGATGACATCGCCGCGGGCTTTGCCCGTGTCGTCGACGCGAAGAGCCCCTATACGTCCGGCCACAGCGACCGGGTGGCGCTGTTCACCGACATGATTGCCGAGGAGATCGGCATGGCGCCGGCCGAACGGCGTCGCCTCAAGCGCGCCGCACTGCTGCACGACATCGGCAAGCTCGGCGTCTCCAATGCCGTGCTCGACAAGCCCGGCAAGCTGGAGGGTGAGGAATGGCTGGCGATGAAGCGCCATGCCGAATACTCCGAGCTGATCCTGTCGCGCATCGGCGCCTTTGCCGAACTTGCCCGCATCGGCGGCGCCCATCACGAGCGGCTCGACGGCAAGGGTTATCCGCGCGGCCTGACCGCTGCCGATCTGGCGCTCGACGTGCGCATCGTCTCGACCGCGGACGTCTTCGACGCGCTGACCGCCGATCGACCCTACCGTGCCGCCATGCCCGTGGCGAAGGCGCTTGCCATCCTCTGGGAGAGCGCCGGTGCCAGCCATGATCCGGACTGCATCGCGGCGCTGGAGCGGGCGCTGGCCAAGGCCGAACTCGCGGCGGCGTGAGCGCAGAGCACATTTCCGGTTTCGCCGGACGCAATCGGGCCTGAGGTGTCGGGCGGCCGGCACCGCGGTCCCACCCATAATCCTAACAGCTAGCGCGATATGCGCGTCGACAGGATGATCGACGACAGCGTGCGCTCGACGCCGGCGATCGCGCCGATGCGGTCGATCAGTTCGTCGAGTTCGGCAATCGAGCTCGAGGCGAGAATGGCGATCAGGTCAAACGAGCCGTTGACCGAATGCAGCGTCGTCACCTGGCGGATGGCGTCCAGCTCGGCGGAAACCATGGGCAGGGACTTCGGCGTAATGGTGATCAGCACATGGGCGCGGATCAGCCCGCTCTGGAAGGCCTCCGACAGCCTGACCCCATAACCGGCGATCACCCCTTCGCGCTCCAGCCGTTCCAGCCGCGCCTGCACCGTGGTGCGCGACAGCCCGAGTCGCCGCGCGAGCGTCGCCACGGGCATGCGGGCGTTCTCGCCGAGCAGCGCCAGAAGTTCGCGATCCTTGTCGGTGATTTGCATTTCGTCCAATCCTCTCGGCGATCTGCCGAAGCAGATACCACGAAACGAACATTTCGTCGCTATGAATCGAAAGCTTCAATCGTCATCCTGTTCAAACCTGATGAAATTCAAGAGGGGATATTTATGAAGGACGTAATCATCATCGGCGGCGGCAAGATCGGCAGCGCCATTGCACTCATGCTGGCCGACAGCGGCGCCTACAGGATCACGGTCGCCGACCGCAGCGAGGCGCAGCTCGCCGCTCTCGACCGCCATCCGGCGATCGCTACCGCGGCCGTCGACATCACCGATGCCAACGCCCTCGACGCAGTGCTGGCCGGCAAGTTCGCCGTGCTCTCGGCCGCCCCCTTCCACCTGACCGGCGCGATCGCCGAAAGTGCCGCGCGCACCGGCACCCACTATCTCGACCTCACCGAAGACGTCGCCACCACCCGCAAGGTCGAGCAGCTGGCGCAGAATGCCAAGACCGCCTTCATCCCCCAGTGCGGCCTCGCCCCCGGCTTCATCTCGATCGTCGCCAACGACCTGACAAAGCACTTCGACACGCTCGACAGCGTGCGCATGCGCGTCGGCGCGCTGCCGCAATATCCGTCCAACGCGCTCAACTACAACCTGACCTGGAGCACGGACGGCCTGATCAACGAATATATCGAGCCCTGCGAGGCGATCGTCGAGGGCAAGCTGATCAACGTGCCGGCCATGGAAGAGCGCGAGGAATTCTCGCTCGACGGCGTCACCTACGAGGCCTTCAACACGTCTGGCGGCCTCGGCACGCTGGCCAAGACGCTCGAAGGCAAGGTGCGCACCATGAACTACCGCACCATCCGCTATCCGGGCCACCAGGCGATCGTCAAAGCGCTCCTGAACGACTTCAACCTGAAGAACCGCCGCGACGTGCTGAAGGACCTGTTCGAGAACGCGCTGCCCGCCACCATGCAGGACGTCGTCGTCGTCTTCGTCACCGTCTGCGGCGTGAAGGACGGCCGTTTCCTGCAGGAAACCTATGCCAACAAGGTCTATGCCGGCGTGATCGGCGGCCGCCTGATGAGCGCCATCCAGATCACCACGGCAGCCGGCATCTGCACCGTGCTCGACCTGCTCGCCGACGGCAAGCTGCCGCAAAAGGGTTTCGTCCGCCAGGAGGAGGTGAGCCTCCCCGATTTCCTCGCCAACCGCTTCGGCCGCGTCTACGACCCGGAAGTGGCAAAGCTCGCCAAGGCAGGCTGAGGTACCGCAATTCGATCTCCCCCCTTGTGGGGGAGATGCCCGGCAGGGCAGAGGGGGGCCTGACCGACGAAACGCTGGCGGATCGCTCCCTCTTCTCCCCAGTGGGGAGACGTGCCGAGTGCAACGAGGCGATGAGGGGGCCGAGTATGCGGACCTCTGCAGGGTCGATGGGCCGAGTATGTTGGGCCTGAGCTTCGCTCCCCTTCATCCGGCCCTAACGGGCCACCTTCTCCCCGCCGGGGAGAAGAGGCCGCCACCGTCGGCGCCAGTCTGGACCACCACACGCTACCACCGTCGTGGCCAACTCTCACTCAAGTGCGCCATGGCTCAGCCGAATCTCGCCAGTACCTTCAAAAGCATTGACGCGATCTTGCCGTAGGGCGGATAAAGCAATGCCACCGCCGACAGGCGGGACTGGCGCAGGACCGGCTTTTCCTTGCTCATCGCCACGAAGCCCGCCTCGCCATGATAATGGCCATAGCCCGAGGCGCCGACGCCGCCGAAGGGGAGGTTGTCCTGGGCCAGGTGCAGGATCGTGTCGTTGATCGTCACGCCGCCGGAAATCGTGCCGTTCAGCACGCGCGCCTGGGCTTTCCGGTCTGTGCCGAACCAGTAGAGCGCCAGCGGCCGGTCGCGGGCGTTGATGTAGGCGAGCGCCTCGTCGAGCGTGTCATAGGGGATGACCGGCAGGATCGGTCCGAAGATTTCCTCGTGCATCAGCGCCATCGTGTCGTTTGCCCCGGTGACGACGACGGGCGCGAGGATGCGGCGGGCCGCGTCGGTGCCGGGCAGAAGTTCGATCACCTCGGCGCCCTTGGCGCGCGCCTCCTCGATCAGGCCGGCGAGCCGGTCGAAATGGCGCGTGCTGATGATCGTCGTATAGTCGGGATTGCCGGCGAGGCTCGTATATTGCTTCTCCGCCGCGGCCTTTGCCGCGGTAACGAAGGCTTCGACGCAATCGCGCGGCACCAGGGCGTAGTCGGGCGCCACGCAGGTCTGGCCAGAATTCAGGAGCTTGCCCCAGATCAGCCGCGGTACGGCGCTGTCAAGATCGGCCGAGGCGTCGATGATCGCTGGGGACTTGCCGCCGAGCTCGAGGGTGATCGGCGTGAGGTTCCGCGCCGCCGCTTCCGCCACCCGCCGCCCCACGGCGGTCGAGCCGGTGAAGACCAGATGATCGAAGGGCGCGGCACTGAAGGCCGCGGCGACATCAGGACCGCCGACGACCACCGCAACCTCATCCTCGGCGAAGAATTCCCTGACTGCGGCGTCGAGGACTTCGGAAAATTTCGGCGTCAGCTCTGACGGCTTCAGCATCGCCCGGTTGCCGGCGGCAAGCGCGCCGACGAGCGGCGAGAGCATCAGGTTGAGCGGGTAGTTCCACGGCGCGATGATGCCGACGACGCCGAGCGGCTGGCGCAGGATCAGCGCCGAACCCGGCTGTCCGGTCCAGGCGAGTGACACGCGACGCGGCCGCATCCAGCCGTTCAGGTGCCGCCGCGCGTGACGCAGCGCCGCCCGGGTCGGCACGATGTCGGCAAGCGTGGTCACCACCGGCGAGCGATTGCCGAAATCCTCCGAGATCGCCTGGGCCAGGCGCTCCTGCCAAGCGAGGATCAGGCGCTCCAGCCGGTCCAGCCGGTCGCGCCGCAACGCCAGATCCGGATTGATGTCGGTGAGATAGGCCGCCTTCTGCCGCGCCAGGATCGCCCCGATGCGATCGGCGGCCGTCTGCCGCCCGTCCATGCTGTCGTCCATCGTCCGCCTCCCAGGTTCCGTTGTTCCAGCAGATGAGCCGAGACCGCGGGATTGTTCAAGTGCGAACAGAAAATTCCAGTCGAAAGAGGGATCCTCTCTCGATCGGTGCGTCATCCCTGTCCCCAGACAGGGTGGCAGGCGCGACCGTCAGTCTTGCGAATGCCCGGATTACGAAGTCCGTAGCCAGTGCCGAATAACGGGCTTGCGCGATTTGACGGCGCGCGTTATCTCTCTGTCATCATGACCCGTTTCGAACCGACCATGTCTGCGACCTTGAAAGCTGCCCGCCCCGCGGCCGGCTTCGTCGCGTCGGTACCAAACTCGCTTCTTCTTAGCCTTATCCGCGGTTGCCGGGTCCTTTGAGGAGCGCCCGGCGGCCGGATAGCCGCATGGCTCAGCTCCTCGAAGCAAATCCCGTACACTGAGACCATTTGGCCGACTTCAGGCCAGCATTTGCCGTCGCAAAGCCGCGCTTGATGCGCTAAGAGCCGGGCAGATGCGGAAGAGGAAGAGATGAACGACATGACGATGAAATCCGGAGCCGGCATTGTGGGAATGCCCGAGGCGGCGACCAAGTACCACCCTTATCCGCAGATCGACATCAAGGACCGCACCTGGCCGTCGAAGACCATCACCAAGGCGCCGATCTGGTGCTCGGTGGACCTGCGCGACGGCAACCAGTCGCTGGTCAATCCGATGGGGCATGACCGCAAGGCCCGCATGTTCCAGCTGTTGTTGGACATGGGCTTCAAGGAAATCGAGATCGGCTTTCCGTCGGCCTCGCAGACCGATTTCGACTTCGCCCGCTGGTGCGTCGAGGAAGGCAATGTGCCTGATGACGTGTCGCTGCAGGTGCTGGTGCAGTGCCGGCCGGAGCTGATCACCCGCACCTTCGAGGCGCTGGAAGGCGCGAAGCGTCCGATCATCCACTTCTACAACTCGACCAGCGAGCTGCAGCGCCGCGTCGTGTTCGGCAAGGATGTCGCCGGCATCAAGCAGATCGCCGTCGATGCGGCGAAGATGATCACCGAGATGGCGGCGAAGGCCGCGACAGGGGCGAATGGCGGCTTCCGCTTCGAATATTCGCCGGAGAGCTTCACCGGCACCGAGCTGGACGTGGCGCTGGAAATCTCCAATGCCGTCATCGACATCATCAAGCCGACGCCGGACAACAAGCTGATCCTGAACCTGCCGTCGACCGTCGAGATGGCGACGCCGAACATCTATGCCGACCAGATCGAGTGGATGTGCCGCAACATCGACAACCGTGAAAACGTCATCGTCTCGCTGCATCCGCACAACGACCGCGGTACCGGCATCGCCGCGACCGAGCTGGGGTTGATGGCCGGCGCCGACCGTGTCGAGGGCACGCTGTTCGGCAATGGTGAGCGCACCGGCAATGTCGACATCGTCACGCTGGCCTTGAACATGTTCACCCAAGGCGTTGATCCGAAACTGGATTGTTCCGACATCGAGCGGATCAAGGCAGTCTATGAATATTCGAACCAGATGACCATTCCGGAGCGTCATCCTTATGTCGGCGAGCTGGTCTACACCGCGTTTTCAGGCTCGCACCAGGATGCGATCAACAAGGGCATGAAGGCGCGGCGCACGGCCAACTCGCCCCTGTGGGAAGTGCCCTATCTGCCGATCGACCCGCAGGACGTCGGCCGGACCTACGAGGCGATCATCCGCATCAATTCGCAGTCGGGCAAGGGCGGCATCGCCTATATCCTGCAGGAGGACTACGGCATCAACATGCCGCGCGCCCTGCAGGTGGAGTTCCGCGAGGACATCCAGCGCATCACCGACGAGGAGGGCGTCGAGCTGCCCTCGAAGCGGATCTACGAGCGCTTCATCGAACGCTATGTCGAGCAGCCCGGCGGACGGCTGAAATATGTCGATCACCACACCTATGCCGACCCGGCGCAGAAGGGCCGCCGCATCGTCGCTGCCGAGATCACCGACGGCGGCGAGACGAAGCGGATCGAAGGGCAGGGTACCGGCCCGATCGACGGCTTCATCAATGCGCTGTCGACCTATCTGGGCGTCGAGCTGACGGTCGCCGACTATTCCGAGCATTCGCTGCAGCACGGCTCCAACGCCTCGGCCATCGCCTATGTCGAAGTCGTGCATCCGGACGGCAAGCTGTTCGGTGTCGGCATCAACACCAACATCGTCGCGGCTTCGCTCGAGGCGATCGTCTCGGCGGCAAACCGGGTTCTCGACGAACGCGCGACGAAGGGCTGAACCATGGCGCTGCATGCGGTGGTGATCGGAGATGTGAGAAGCGCACCGCCGCTCGTGCTGCTGCACGGTTTCGGCTGCGGCGCCTTCATCTGGAAAAAGGTCATGGCGGGGCTCGGCCCCGCCGTGCCGGTGATCGCCTATGACATGCCGGGCCATGCCGGCTCGATCGAAGCCGACGGGATCGGCGGGGCGGGCAAGATGGCGAAAGCCATCCGCAACGATCTCGACCTGCGCGGCGTCACCGCCTTCCATGTCGCCGGGCATTCGCTCGGCGGCGCGACGGCCGCGCTCCTGGCGCTGCGCGAGCAGAAGCGGGTGTTGAGCGCGACGCTCCTGGCGCCCGGCGGCTTCGGCCCTTCGATCAACCACCGCCTGCTGTCGCACTATGCGCAGGCCGAGACCCATCTCGACCTGATCTGGGCGCTGGAGGGAATGTCGGGCTTCAACGCGATTATCGACGACGACCTGGTCGACGACATGCTGGCGATCCGGCATCAGCCGGGCGCACAGGCGGCGCTCCAGCATATCTTCGAGGCGATCACCTTCGTGGCGCCGAGCGGCGAGCGGCTGCAGGGCGAGTTGCCGCTCGACGCGCTGGCCGCCCTCACCATCCCGTTCCGGGTGGTCTGGGGCGGGGAAGACTGCGTTCTGCCGGCCTGGCAGGCGGACCGGCTGCCCGCCAACATAGCATTGACCCGGATCGCCAATGCCGGCCACATGCTGATCGACGAATGCCCGGAGGCCGTGGCCGCCGTGCTTCGCGAGATGACGGCCTGACATATCCGCTCAGCCCCGGCTCCTGGCCGGCACCGCGCAACAAGACTTCGCCGACGGCCCCGATCAGGGGCCGCCGGCGTTTTGAGAGTCAGGGTAGATTGCCGGCCTAGTTGGCGCCGATCGTATATTCGCCGCGTTCGTGGATGGTGTTGGCCCGGCCGACCAGCAGACTGTCGACGCGACCGATCCGATCCGGGTTCTTGCCGGTATAGGGCAGGGAGTGCAGCACGTAGCGCATGGCGTTGAGGCGGGCGCGCTTCTTGTCGTCCGACTTGATCACCAACCAGGGCGAATCCGCCGTGTCGGTGTGGAAGAACATGGCTTCCTTGGCCCGGGTATAGTCGTCCCACTTGTCGAGCGAGGCGAGGTCGACCGGCGACAGCTTCCATTGCTTCAGCGGATGGACCTTGCGTTCCTTGAAGCGGCGGCGCTGCTCGTCCTGGCTGACCGAGAACCAGAACTTGATCAGGTGGATGCCACTGCGCACCAGATTGCGCTCGAACTCCGGCGCCTGGCGCAGGAATTCGCGATATTCCTCCTCGCTGCAGAAACCCATGACGCGCTCGACGCCGGCGCGATTGTACCAGCTGCGGTCGAAGAGCACGATCTCGCCGCGGGTCGGCAAGTGTTCCACATAACGCTGAAAATACCACTGGCCGCGTTCGACATCGCTCGGCTTTTCGAGTGCCACGACGCGGGCGCCGCGCGGATTGAGATGTTCCATGAAGCGCTTGATGGCGCCGCCCTTGCCGGCTGCGTCGCGTCCCTCGAACAGGATGATCAGCCGCTGATTGGCTTCCTTCACCCAGGACTGCAGCTTCAGCAGCTCGGTCTGCAGTATGAACTTCTCATGCTCGTAGTCGCGGCGGAGCATCTTGTACTTGAAGGGATAGCCGCCGTCGCGCCAGTCATCGGCGAGTTCGTCGCTGCTGACGCGAGGATGGCCCGAGGGCTTGGCGAGGCCAAGGCCCTTTCTGAGGCGATTGGCATCGTCGGGCGAGGCACCGGCGATGATCGCCTCGATGCCGGCCTGGAGCTCCGCGCCGCCGGCGCCGTCGCCGGCAATCTCCTGCATGGCGGACAGTTCGGCTTCCTGCGCCGCTTCGCTGCGCTCGTCGGCCAAGCTGATCTCGACGACGGGCGGCAGGACGCCGGCGATGTTCGTGTCATTCTTCGCGGTGACGTCGGGGGTATTCTTGGTCGCCATGTTTCTCCTCTCCATGTGTTGTGTCGCCGTGGCCAAACGTCATACGTCGCCCCGCTCACGGCTTTCGCTGTCTGGGAAACTGCCGATGCTGCACCCGCCCGTGTCAGGGCTTCAGCAGGCATCACTAATACTATTAGGCACCTTGCCCGGCCTGCCAGCATTGACTTGGATCAAGATTGGATTGGGCGGCAAAGCCTGGCCCGGCGCGCCTGAGGGAGCGGGACGTTAGCCAGCATTTACCGCGAAGACGAGGCGATCGGCCGCGGTTTGCGTGATCTACGATTGCGGAAGGTGGGCCGGGCGCGACCGCGCTCCGCCGTCAGCCCAACAGGATCTGGTGGTGCTCGTGGCGCAGGGAGACGGCGGCGTCGAACAGGCCGTAGCGGTCCCATTTGAGCTTCCAGTCGCCGGGCTCGCCGCCGATCGAGAAGAGATTGTAGCCGGCCGGCGGCTTCGACGCGCCGGGTCCCTGCGAGGCCGAGGCGATGCCGACGACGGGCACGCGCTTGCCGTGCGGCTCCAGCCAGTAGAGGGTGTTGAGATGGGTATGGCCGTGCAGCACCAGTTCGGCGCCGCCCATGGCGATGGCCGCGGCGAAGCGGCGGATGCCGATCATGCGCTTGTGGGAGGCGGCCGCTCCGCGGATCGGCGGATGATGGATCATCACCACGCGGAAGAGGCCTTCCTCGCCGGCGGCCTTCAGCAGCGCCACGGTCTCGCGCGCCTGGCGGGCGCTGAAATAGCCGGTGGCGGAGAAGGGCGGGGTGGCGATCGAGGTGGAACAGCCGATCATCGCGACGGGACCGCGGCGGCGGATATAGGGAAACAGCTTGTAGCCTTCGCGCCAGATCAGCGGGTCGTCGTCGCCGCGCATGTAGTCGTACCAGGCCTGCACGGCCTTGTCGTGGGCGCCCGGCACATAGGCGTCGTGATTGCCGGGGACGACCGAGGTGTCGAGCGGCGCGCCGGCCTGGCGCAGCCATTCGGCGACGAGGCGGATCTCGATGCCGGAGGCGAGGTTGACCAGGTCGCCGGTAATGGCCAGATGGTCGGGCTCGTGGCGGCGCAGATCCTCCATCACCAGATCGAGCGCATTGGTGAAAAGATGCTTGCGCCGGTTGCGGTGCCAGTTCACATAGCCGGTGATGCGCTTGGAGGCCAATTCGCGGATGGTGAGGTTCGGGAGCGGTCCCAGGTGAACATCGGATATATGCGCGAGCTTGAACATGGCGCCACTCTTAAAGACGCGGCGCGACGGGAGCAAGAAGAATGAACCAGCAAAAGGGCCTGGATGAAGGCACGGGGCTGCGCCGGCGCCTGCTGCTGAAGGTGCTGCACAGCTATTTCGCCATGTCGCGCGGCATGACGCTCGGCGTGCGGGCCGCCTGTTTCAATCCGCAGGGCGAGATCTTTCTCGTGCGCCATTCCTATGTTCCCGGCTGGTACATGCCGGGCGGCGGGGTCGAGCGGCACGAGACGGCCTTCGAGGCGCTGGAAAAGGAACTGCGCGAGGAGGGCAATCTCGAGCTCACCGCGCCGCCGCAGCTCTTCCATGTCTACTTCAACCGGCGCATCAGCCCGCGCGACCACGTGCTGCTCTATCGCGCCGAAGTCACGCAGACGGCGCCGCGGCTCGCCGACCGCGAGATCGTCGAGGCCGCATTCTTCGATCCGCGCGACCTGCCGAAGGACGTGACGTCCGCCACGCTGCGACGGCTGGCCGAACTGAGCGGCGAGGTCAGCCCCGCCGATATCTGGTAAGCTCCGGCGCCTCCGCCAGCGCGTCGCGCCCGTGCGGGCGGTCGAGGTCGAGGGCGGGACCGACGGGCACGATGCCGGTCGGATTGATCGTCTTGTGGCTACGGTAGTAGTGGTGCTTGATGTGGCGGAAATCGACCGTCTCGGCGACGCCCGGCGTCTGGTAGAGGTCGCGGACATAGGCCGAGAGGTTCGGATAGTCGACGATCCGGCGGATATTGCACTTGAAGTGGCCGACATAGACCGGGTCGAAGCGCACCAGCGTGGTGAACAGCCGCCAGTCGGCTTCGGTCAGGCGCGCGCCGAACAGGTAGCGGCCGGTGGCGAGGCGCTCTTCCAGTTCGTCGAGCATGGCAAAAAGCGGCGTGACCGCGCTTTCATAGGCAGCTTGCGTCGTGGCGAAGCCGGCCTTGTAGACGCCGTTGTTGACCGCATCGTAGATGCGGGCGTTGATCGCGTCGATCTCGTCGCGCAGATCGCTCGGGCAATAGTCGATCTGCGAACCCGTCAGCTCGTTGAAGGCGGTGTTGAACATGCGGATGATGTCGGCCGACTCGTTGGAGACGATCGTCCCGGTCTGCTTGTCCCATAGCACCGGCACGGTGACGCGGCCGGAATAGGCCGGATCGGCCTTCAGGTAGACCTGGTAGAGAAAGTCCGAGCCGAACAGATGGTCGACGGTCGCGCCGTCGCGGTCGTGGAATTCCCAGCCGTTTTCCAGCATCAGCGGATCGACGATCGACAGCGAGATCAGGCCTTCCAGGCCCTTCAGCTTGCGGAAGATCAGCGTGCGGTGCGCCCAGGGACAGGCGAGCGACACATAGAGATGGTAGCGCCCGGCCTCGGCCTTGAATCCGGCGCGGCCCGTCGGGCCGGCCGCGCCGTCGGCCGTCACCCAGTTGCGGAACTGCGCCTTGGAGCGCTCGAAATGGCCGGCGGTGGATTTCGTGTCATACCAGACGTCGTGCCAGACGCCTTCAACGAGCATGCCCATCGGCGCTCTCCTGTCAGTTGTTCATGTCCTGCCTTCATAGATACGCCTCGGCGCGCATATTGGGAGATGCCAAGGGGTGAACAGTGCGTTTTTCCATTGGACGGCCGGAAAATTTGCTGCTATCCGGGATTTCGCAAAAACGGATGACCCTTATTCCATGACCGCACCACGGACCCTGCGACGACGCTGATGCTTCCCGAACGCCCCTTGGGCGTCAACGAGAACCCATATCTCCGTCTGTCCTTACGGTCCGGTCATCCATGAAAAATCACGACCTTGTCTACCTCACCGAGGATGCGTCGCACGACGCGGTCATCGAACATATCAACGAAGAAGCCTTCGGCCCCGGCCGGCACACCCGCGCCGCCGCCCGCATCCGCGAGCAGGGGCCGCATGACCGGCACCTGTCCTTCATCTGCGCCGACGACGGCGAGACGATCGCCTCCGTGCGCATGACGCCGGTGCTCGCCGGTTCGGTCAAGGGCCATCTGCTCGGGCCGCTCGCCGTCCGGCCCTCGCACAAGAACCGGGGGATCGGCCGGGAACTGGTGCGCATCGCCATCGAGGCGGCGCGCCGTGCCGGCTCCGAAGCGGTCATCCTGATCGGCGATCCGCCGTATTACATGCCGCTCGGTTTCGAGAAGGTGGCGTGGAAGGCGCTGGACTTTCCGGGCCCGGTAGATCCGGCGCGGGTGCTGGTCGTGCCGCTCGGCGCCGACGTGCACGAGCGGCTGAACGGCCTGATCGCCTGGCGGCCAATGGACGATGCGGCCGAGGCCGCCGCCGCGGCGCTCAGAAGAGCTTCCTGAGCCAGGTGATGGCAAACTCGCCGGTGAAGTTGTCGAGCGTGCCGAAGACCGAATAGCCCTGCCGCTCATAGGCGCGGCGGGCGTCGGGATTGATCGTGTCGATGTAGGCGCCCTTGCAGCCGCGGACCTTCGCCGCGTCCTCCGCCCTTTGCAGCAAGGCCCCGGCCAGCCCCTGTCCGCGCCGGTGCTCCGGCACGAACAGCATTTCCACATAGAGCCAGCCACGCCCGGTATAACCGACCAGCCCGCCCTCGACCCGTCCTTCCGCATCGGTCAGCGGAACGAACAGATCGCGCCGGTCGGTCGGCCCGAGCAGGGCATTGTTGTGCGCCTTGATCCCCGCGAGGATGGTTTCGCGGGCGTCGTCGGGCACGGTGTCGGAGAGGGGCAGGGTGTCGGGCATGTGGGGGAGGTTAGGGGGATTTGCGGTGGGTGTCGATGGGGGGCGTGATGGCAGGTGCGTGCCGGTCGCCGCGGATTTGCGCCTTCATTTCGGGTATTGCCGCAATAATGGTAGTTGCCCGGAAGCGGACATTCGTGTGGCTAAAAGCGGTGGCACTTTCGGGCCAGAACACCGGGTGTCACCGCAATGGCCAACAAGGGTTCACAGACGCACGTCAGTAATCTGCCTAGCTGCAAGAACTCGTCCTGGCGCACAGTTACATCGAGTTGATCAATCCCGCTGATCTCTGCGCAATACCGCGACGTGCCGGTCCTGATATGGTGAAGAGATGCATCGATGAGTGAAAGGAAGTGGTAATGTCGGACCAGGATCTACAAGCTCGGATTTATAGAGCGCGCAAATTGGGAAGTGTAAGCTCTACTGAATGGCAGTCTTACACTTGGAAGAACGAGCTCGCAGAGCAGCGCCGCAGAATAGTCCTTCATCTCAGCGAGGCGCTGGCGGAGGCGGATACCGAGCACAATCCCTATCACATGCTGGAAAGAGCGGTTGGAATCGCCGCCGTGTGCATGAGACGGCTAATCGAATGCCGTCTGGTGACGGATCGCTTTCGCGAGACGCCGCTGGAAGTTCACGAGATCGACGTCAAGAAAGATGTGGAATGGCGGGAGCCATTCGTAAGCCGCACGGCAAGTGAGATCTTCAACAACTATGATTTGACAGCGCGGCGTCTCGAAAAACGAACGCCAAAAGTGATTTCCGACAAGATGCTGCATGCGCGTGTTATCGGCGTCCTTTCCGGAAGCGCCTATCTGCCGGACGGCTTGCTGATCGCGTCGGACACGCAGAGCAAGACGCAGCTCTTTCATTTTTCGCCGCCCGAAATCGCGCGGATCTTCGATGCGTTCCTAGAAGATGAAGTCACGCTGACTTTTGATGGATACATGGATAAGGATGGCAAGGTCTCTGGGACGCGCAAGGTGTTCGCGAGCAGGGAATAACACCTAAAATTCATCCCAGACTTCGGTCTTTTACTTGAAGTTCATGGCGAGGAGCGTGGCGATCGTCATCGAAATGCCGAGTTCTGTCGCGGTCGCCAGAAAGTCGATCTCGTCTAGCTCCGGGGCGCCGACCCGTCCATTCGGTTCTCTACATAGTGTCGCTTAAGCGCCTTGTGGCGGCCGTTCACATCGGTCGCAAGATTGCACCAACGCAGCCCTCGGCCTACGTCGGCTGAATGTCCTCTTCGCGGTCGAATGGGCGGACCACTATGGCGCAAACGCTGTTTCTCGATGGGCTACATCGATCCGATAAGCATACTTCGGTCGGTCGTGAATAGCCCCATGCATCTCTTAGTCGGGAAAGGAAGCGAAAACCAAGTTAACACACCGATATAATGGAGCATTGACACGAACTAGCGATAAAATTCCCGTGCGTTCCTCGTCAAGGAAAGACACATCTAGTGTAAAGATTGGACTGTCTGGCTCGAGCAGATGGTGGCGCCAGTAGGGGGATGCGATGCCGCGCGAAACACTTCAAACCTTCCTTATTCGCCACCGCTTTAGCCCGTGGGAAATTGTCCCGTTAGCAAATGGCATTTCGCGGGAGGATTATGCGCTCCTTCGGCTTTTCCCCGGTAACCTAGTCCTCTTCGGCAGGCTTTTTGACGAGCAACTTCTGGAGTTGAGCAGATCTTTCTGCCTCGCCGAATACATGGCGGTCAGCGCTACGAACCAACCTGAAGAATTTGCCCAGATGGTATCATCGGTTGGGCGGGAAGCTTGGAGCTTCGCACTACGCTTTTCGCCGTATCATAAAGTGTCGGCGGCTCTTGAGAACCTGCGACTGGTTCAGGACGCGATGCTGGAAGCTGGCCTGTCACTGAACGCTGCGAAAGCCGGCATGGAGTCGGCTATGTCCTTTCCGCACTCTGACACTCGGTCGTACGAACGGGAGGAATCCAAAGCGACTATTAACCTGCTGAACTTTTCCGCCCTTTACGCGACCTATATTGATATCTGCAGGCGGCTGCGCCGATACTCAGGACTCGCGGAAAGTCCAGCCTATAACCGCGCAATCAAGAAAATAATCGCCAAAAACGTCGGGAAGCACGATTTCGTCAAAGACCTTCGAAACTTCATTCTCCATCATCACTTGCTGCGGCCGTCCGTAATCATAACTCATGGAGAAGTCCGGACCGCTGCCCTCCTGATCAAGTCTGACTCGCTCGTCATTGATGGATACAAGTGGAAGAGCGAAGCTCGAGGGTTCATTCAATCAAACCGTGAAATCGAGCTTACAGTCCTAACGACCGACATCTCGAAAGATATAGCTAGGCTCGTCGAATTCCATGAGAAATTGGTGGGGCAATACCTGAAGAGGGAGAAAACCGCTTATGAGCTGTATAAATATGAACGTGCCAAGGCTGACCATCTGGTAAAGTCGGTAACCAATATCGAAGCTATCTTTAAACTTCGACGCCTCAGTCTGCTTTCCAAGATTGTCGACAAGAAGCTGCTCGAAAAGGTCCTTACGAGTTCGCTTACGGATGATGAGGTAAGGGAGATAATAGCCCTATTCGCCAATAGGCATAAAAATCTTGCGCCGGAAATGAAGGCCTCAGTCGACAGGGAAATTACAAAACTACTCAGGACCCGTCCCAAGTTTCCAATCACCAAGGCATATATCGGCGGACGCCAATTTCCTCGCAAATCTTCAGAGGTAAGGCCACTTCCCGACTAGCGACTGCTTAACGATGCCGGGGGCTCTAAAACGGACAGTCCGGTTGCGCCCCCGAATCGGTCATGCCACCTTCGCCACCAACAGCAGCGATCCCTGCTGACGATGGTGCGTAGCGCCTGCCAGCCTTTTGCACCCTTCGCTCGACCACGCTACCAACATCGCCAGCGACGTTAGCTCCGCCAGACCGGTAAGCAGCGGCGTAAGCATCCGGCGAAGGCCGCAGGTCAGGCCGCCTGAGCACTCAGCGTCTTGGGTGTCCAG